>NZ_JBPWQX020000005.1:0-150610 GCF_051810745.2 Rhizobium sp. F40D2 | reverse complement strand
GATTCTCCGAACCGGTCCAGAAGTTTAGGGTTAACAAAAGGTTAACGACTGAGGACAATCTGCACGAAGCTATTCGGATTTTTGCTTTTCCGCTCCGTCAGTTAGCCTCAGATCTCCGATTCTTTGATCGCGGATTGTTCTCTTGTGAATCCTACAAATCTGAACAGTCTACCGCCGACAAATTTAAGGGTCTTCGGAGCGCCACGCTCCTCGCGAACCGCGACTCACCTCGTAACGAGTATGTCAGATCCTACAACTGCCCGCTGATTCCTATCTGTGCTCATTACCCGGCGGTATTTAACGTCGGAGAATGACAATATGCTGGCATCGGTTGTTGCAATCCCCAAATCCGAAAACGATAAACAGCTCATCGACGCTCAACATAAGCTTCGAGCCCGTGTTTTCGGGGAACGGCTTGGCTGGGACGTCACTGTACGAGACGGTGACGAAACAGATGAATTCGATACACTCCATCCCACCTACATTGTGACGACGACCGCCAAAGGCGTCGTCGCGGGTTGCGCCCGACTTCTTCCTGTCACAGGCCCCACAATGGTGGCCGACGTTTTCCCATCGCTTCTCCCCAACGGTCAACTCAACGCTCATGCCGCGATGATCGAGAGTTCTCGCTTCTGCGTCGACACGGCTCTTGCGGAGGGGCGGGGCGACGGCTCGGTCCATGAAGCGACGCTCACCATGTTCGCGGGCATCAACGAATGGTGCATGGCGAATGGCTACACCGAGATTGTCACGGTGACCGATCTCCGATTCGAGCGCATCCTTGCCCGCGTCGGATGGCCGCTGCAGCGTTTGGGCGAGCCGAAGAAGATCGGCGTGACAATGGCCGTGGCGGGCACACTGCCCGCCAATGCAGAGACGTTCGGCAGGCTCCGTCCTTCCAATTACCGCTCTGAACTCACCCCTCTCAGCCAGGCAGCGTAAGGAGAAATCCGTGAACCAGCTTCGCTCTCACCCTCGGCTTGTCCGCAAACTTCAGGAGGCCCTCGGCGATCTGCTCTGCGTCGCCCTGGACGACGCGAGTGTCGTCGAGATCATGCTCAATCCGGACGGAAAGCTGTTCATCGAACGCCTCGGTCACGGCGTTGCACCTGCCGGCGAGATGTCGTCGGCTGCCGCGGAGATGGTGATCGGGACCGTGGCGCATGCGCTTCAATCCGAAGTGGACACGGAACAGCCCATCATCTCCGGCGAGCTGCCAATCGGTGGCCATCGCTTCGAGGGTCTTTTGCCCCCCGTTGTAGCCAAGCCTGCCTTCACAATTCGACGCCGGGCATCGCGCCTCATCCCGCTCGAAGACTATGTCCGCACCAGCGTGATGACGGAATACCAAGCCTCGACGATCCGCAGTGCCATTTCCGCTAGGCTCAACATCATCATTTCCGGGGGAACGGGCTCGGGCAAGACGACGCTAGCGAACGCAGTGATCCACGAGATCATCAAGTCTGCACCAGAAGATCGGCTCGTCATCCTTGAGGATACCGCGGAAATCCAATGCGCGGCCGAGAACGCCGTTCTCCTCCATACCAGCGATTCGATCGACGTGGCCCGGCTCTTGAAGAGCACCATGCGCTTGCGCCCCGACCGGATCGTCGTTGGCGAAGTTCGCGACGGTGCGGCCCTGACGTTGCTCAAGGCCTGGAACACCGGCCACCCAGGCGGCGTGGCGACCATTCACTCGAACACAGCCATGTCAGCGCTGCGTCGTCTTGAACAGCTGACGGCCGAAGCAAGCCAGCAGCCGATGCACGAGGTGATCGGGGAAGCGGTCGACCTGGTCATTTCGATCGAGCGGACGCCGCGCGGCCGGCTTGTTCGCGACATCATCCAAGTCGAGCGGTTCATCAACGGACAGTACGAGATCGAATCCGATCAGCTCACCGAAGAACAGGAGGCGCGCCATGTCGCGTAAGCATGCCCTCACCGCCGCAGCACTCTTGGCGGCGCCAATCGTTCTTGCCTCTGTCGCGCCAGTGCTCGCCAGTTCCGGCGGCAGCCTTCCATGGGAAGGGCCTCTGCAACAGATCCAGGAGTCGATCACAGGCCCGGTCGCGGGTGCAATTGCTCTTGCCGCCGTGGCTATCGCGGGCGGAATGCTCATCTTCGGCGGCGAGCTGAACGATTTCGCGAGGCGACTTGTGTACGTCGTTCTCGTCGCCGGCATCCTGCTCGGCGCCACCAACATTGTCGGCCTGTTCGGTGCGACCGGCGCTTCGATCGGGCTAGTCGACGAGCAGATCACGTCAATTGGTTCGAACGGAGGAGGGGAGGGAGATCATGGCTGAGTCCCTGTCCGGCCTGCGACGCAATCGCATCCATCGTGCCCTCTCGCGCCCGAACCTACTGATGGGCGCCGACCGGGAGCTGGTGCTGATCACGGGTCTTGCAGCAGTGATCCTGATCTTCGTCGTGCTTACGGCCTATTCGGCGCTTTTCGGCGTCGCTGTCTGGGTCGTGATCGTTGGGCTGCTCAGGATGATGGCGAAGGCCGATCCGCACATGCGGCAGATCTATATCAGGCACATATCCTACAAGCCCTACTACAAGGCAACCACTTCGCCATGGCGGCGGTATTGAGGAGGCGGCCATGGTAGCTCTCAAACGCTTCCGGGTGACCGGCCCATCGTTTGCCGATCTCGTTCCCTATGCCGGCCTCGTCGACAATGGTGTCCTCCTCTTGAAGGACGGAAGCCTGATGGCTGGCTGGTACTTCGCTGGCCCGGACTCGGAAAGTGCGACTGACCTCGAGCGCAACGAGCTGTCGAGGCAGATCAATGCCGTTCTGTCGCGGCTTGGAAGTGGCTGGATGATCCAGGTCGAGGCCATCCGCATTCCGACGGTCGACTATCCCACAGAAGACCGTTGCCATTTCCCGGACCCGGTGACCCGCGCGATTGATGCCGAGCGCCGCGCACATTTCGCGCGCGAGCAGGGGCATTTCGAGAGCAAGCATGCGCTGATCCTGACCTACCGGCCGCTCGAGTCCAAGAAGACTGCTCTCAGCAAATACATCTATTCGGATGAGGAAAGCCGGAAAAAATCCTACGCGGACACGGTGCTCTTCGTGTTCAAGAACGCAGTGCGAGAGCTTGAGCAGTATTTTTCCAAAACTCTTTCGATCCGGCGAATGGAAACCCGCGAAACGGTCGAAAGGGGAGGGGAGAGAGTTGCCCGCTATGACGATCTGCTCCAGTTCGCCCGGTTCTGCACCACCGGGGAAAGCCATCCAATCCGGCTTCCCGATGTTCCGATGTATCTCGACTGGATTGCCACCGCAGAGCTTGAGCACGGACTGACGCCAAAGGTCGAAAGCCGTTTCCTCGGCGTCGTTGCGATCGACGGTCTGCCGGCCGAAAGCTGGCCGGGTATTCTGAACAGCCTTGATCTTATGCCGCTGAGCTACCGCTGGTCATCGCGCTTCATCTTTCTCGATGCCGAGGAAGCCCGGCAAAAGCTCGAACGCACCCGGAAGAAGTGGCAGCAGAAGGTCCGGCCGTTCTTCGATCAGATATTCCAGACACAAAGTCGATCCGTCGACCAGGACGCGATGACCATGGTGGCCGAGACTGAGGATGCCATTGCGCAGGCTTCGTCGCAACTCGTTGCCTATGGCTATTACACACCGGTCGTCGTGTTGTTCGACAGCGATCGCGAGGCACTGCAGGAGAAGGCCGAAGCGATCCGGCGGCTGATCCAGGCGGAGGGTTTCGGGGCGCGGATCGAAACGCTCAACGCCACCGACGCCTATCTCGGTAGTCTGCCGGGCAACTGGTATTGCAACATCCGTGAGCCGCTGATCAACACCAGCAATCTCGCCGACTTGATTCCGCTGAACTCGGTCTGGTCCGGAAATCAAGTCGCGCCATGCCCCTTCTACCCACCGAATTCGCCGCCCTTGATGCAGGTCGCGAGCGGCTCGACAGCGTTCCGTCTCAACCTGCATGTCGATGATGTCGGCCATACGCTGATTTTCGGGCCGACCGGTTCGGGCAAGTCGACGTTGCTCGCCCTGATCGCCGCTCAGTTTCGCCGCTACGAAAATGCGCAGATCTTCGCCTTCGACAAAGGCAGTTCACTTCTGCCCCTGACACTCGCAGCCGGTGGCGATCACTATGAGATCGGCGGCGACAATGCCGAAGAGGGGAGAGCGTTGGCATTCTGCCCACTCTCCGAACTCAAAAGTGATGCCGACCGGGCTTGGGCGACGGAATGGATCGAGATGCTCGTCGGCCTGCAGGGCGTCACCATCACTCCCGATCATCGCAACGCCATCTCTCGGCAAGTCGGCCTGATGGCAAGCGCCTCTGGTCGCTCGCTCTCGGATTTCGTCAGCGGCGTGCAGCTGCGCGAGATCAAGGACGCACTGCATCATTACACCGTCGATGGCCCGATGGGCCAGCTCCTCGATGCGGAAGAGGACGGCCTCACACTCGGGGCCTTCCAGACCTTCGAGATCGAGCAGCTGATGAATATGGGCGAGCGCAATCTCGTGCCAGTGCTGACCTACCTGTTCCGCAGGATCGAGAAACGCTTGGATGGGTCGCCGAGCCTGATCGTCCTCGACGAAGCTTGGCTGATGCTCGGCCACCCTGTATTCCGCGACAAGATTCGCGAGTGGCTGAAGGTGCTGCGCAAGGCGAATTGCGCTGTCGTCCTTGCGACCCAATCGATCTCCGATGCAGAACGATCCGGGATTATCGACGTGCTGAAGGAATCCTGCCCGACAAAGATATGCCTCCCGAATGGCGCCGCCCGCGAGGTTGGGACGCGCGAATTCTACGAGCGCATCGGGTTTAACGAGCGGCAGATCGAAATCGTCGCAACCGCCACTCCGAAGCGCGAATACTACGTCGCCACGCCAGAAGGCCGGCGGCTCTTCGACATGTCGCTTGGGCCAGTCGCCCTGAGCTTTGTCGGCGCGTCGGGCAAAGAAGACCTCAAACGTATCCGCGCACTCAAATCCGAACATGGCCACGAATGGCCGATCCACTGGCTCGAAACGAGGGGAGTTCACGATGCCGTATCGCTGCTCAAATAGATGGTTCAGCTGCTTGGCGGCCGCCGCTCTCACGATCGTCTATCAAAGTTCGGTGCAAGCGGGTTCGGCCACCGGCGCCGCGACGGAATGGACGCAGCTCGCCAACAACGCGCAGCTCGTGGACCTCTTGAAAAGTTCCGGCATTCAGGTCGACAATCAGTTGACCCAGATCAGCCAACTTGCAGAGCAAATCCAGAACCAGCTGAAGATCTACGAGAACATGCTGCAAAACACGGCGCAGCTTCCTGACCATGTCTGGGGGCAGGTTGAAAGCGACCTCAACCAGCTGCGCAGTATCGTCGACCAGGGTCAGAGTATCTCATTTTCCATGGGCAACGCTGACGACGTCCTTCAACAGCGCTTTCAGAGCTACGCCGATCTCAAAACCAACCTGCCGGACAACGCGACGTTCTCCTCGACTTATCAGACTTGGTCGAACACCAACCGTGACACCATCGCCAGTTCGCTGAAGGCGGCGAGCCTCACGGCCGACCAGTTCGATAGCGAGGAAGATACGATGTCCTCGCTGCGGTCGATGTCCGAGACGGCTGACGGGCAGATGAAGGCTTTGCAGGTCGGGCACGAGATCGCCGCTCAGCAAGTCGCGCAAATGCAGAAGCTTCGCGGTCTCGTCTCCCAACAGATGACAATGATGGGAACCTGGCTGCAGACGGAACAGACCGACAAGGATCTGGCGCAGGCGCGGCGGGAAAAATTCTTCAACGCCGAAGTCAAGAGCGTTCCGGAAGGCCAGAAAATGGAGCCGCGCTGGTGAGCCGCTCCGTCATGCTTGCCGTGGTGCTCACCGTCGCCGCTGCATCCTCTGCGGCGACAGTTCTGATCATCAATTTCCGAAATCCAGCAAAACCTGCGCTCACCGAGGAGCAGCGCGCCGTCCGGGACAAATTCTTCGGCTCCGAGAATGAACTGCCGCCGATCAAGGAAGGTCAGGAGATGCGCCCGAGATGGTGAAAGTTGCTGTCGCGCGTTCATTCCTGATTACAGGTCTTTTTTGCCTCGCCTATGCTGTCCCCGCATTCGCGCAGGAGGGCCGGGTCCTCACGGAACTCGAAAACCAGGTCTCGTCCGCTGCAAAGGGGTGGGAAACCACAATCATGGATGCGGCTAAATCCCTATTCTGGATTCTCGCGACGATCGAGATTGGCATCGCAGCCGTGTGGCTAGCGATCCAGTCGGCAACGCTGGACAGTTGGTTCGCCGAGCTGGTGCGGCGGATCATGTTCATCGGTTTTTTCGCATTCGTTCTGACCCAAGGTCCGACGTTTGCGCGAGCGGTGGTCGACAGCCTTTTCCAGATTGGCGCGGGCGGCGGTTCAGCTTCACCCGCAGAAGTGTTCGACGCCGGCATCCGGGTCGCCTCCCAAATGTCGCAGCAAGCACAGTTTGGGGTGTTCGAAGACAATGCGCTCGCAATTGCCGCCGTTCTCGCCATGGGCGTCGTGGTCATCTGCTTCTCGCTTGTCGCAGCGATCTTCGTGTCGGTCATGGTCGAGATGTATGTCGGCCTGCTCGCCGGCATGATCATGCTCGGGCTGGGTGGTTCGTCCTTCACGAAAGACTTTGCAATTCGATACCTCGTCTATGCCTTCGGCGTCGGCATGAAGCTCATGGCCTTGGTGATGATCGCCAAGATCGGATCGAACGTCCTGCTTGGCCTTGCGCAAGCTCCGACTGCCTCATCGGACCAGTTCGTTACGACCTTGGCGATCGCCGGTATTTCCGTCGTAGTCTTCATCATCGCCATGTATGTCCCGACCATCATCCAGGGCGTTGTCCAAGGCGCATCGGTGTCCGGTGGCATGGAAGCAATCCGCCACGGCGGACAGGCGGCGTCCTTCGCCGCCGGTGCGGGCTTCCTCGCAGCCGGCTCCGCCGGCGCGGGCTTTGCGGTGGCACAAGCCGCACGCGCTGGCGGATCATCGGTCGCGGGTGCTGCTCTTCGCGGCATAGGTGCGAGCTTCAGTTCCGGCGCGCAAGCAGCCGGATCTGCCGCGAAGGAAAAGGCAATCGGCTCTCCGGGCGCTTATGCAGGATCCATTCTCGGACTCGCTAATGCGAAGCTCGATCACCAGCGTGGCGGTCACAGCGGACCAAGACCTCTTCCCGAACGCAACGACAAACCGTAATCGAAACAAGGGAAGAAGAAATGGCCGCAAACCGCGCCCCGGAAAACCCGTATCTTGCCGCTCGCCAGGAATGGTCTGAACGCTATGGCTCATATGTCAAGGCGGCGGCCGCATGGCGCATTGTTGGTGTCCTCGGTCTGGTCATGGCCGTCATCGGCTTTGGCTATGCGATGTATCTGAGCACGCAAGTGAGGCTCGTGCCTTACATCGTCGAGGTCGACAAGCTCGGAACCGCGGTCACGGCAGGTTTCCCCGAGCAGATCGAGTACGCCGATGTCCGCGTGGTGCGCGCCACACTTGGCAACTTCGTCACAAGCTTTCGCTCGATCACGCCGGATGCGGTGGTGCAGAAGCAATATATCGACCGCACCTACGCCCTTTTACGCACGTCCGACCCATCGACGGAGAAGGTCAACGCCTGGTTTCGAGGCAATTCTCCATTCGAGAAGGCAAAGTCTTCGACAGTTGCCATCGAAGTCAACAACATCGTGGCGCTTTCAAACCAAACTTATCAGATCGACTGGACGGAATACGAGCGAGACCGCAAGGGCAAGGAGACCGGCACGCGGCGATTCCGCGGGATCGCGACTGTGACGCTCACCGCGCCACAGGATGAGGCGACGATCCGCCTCAATCCAATCGGCCTCTACGTGCGGGATTTCGACTGGACGGCACAGCTTTAAGGGCAGGGATTCTTTCGATGAAGAAAACGGGATTGATCGCAGCCGCCGGCTGCATGGTCGGACTCTTGCTTGTGGCGGGCGCGCAGGCGCAAAGCATGACGAGCAACGAGATGAAGGGAACAAATCTTTCCAGAAAGTGGCGCGGCACGCCGGGATTGGTCACGACAGGTCCGGACGGAAAGGTCATTTTTCTGTTCGGCGAGACCCAGCCGTCCGTCGTCTGCTCTCCTCTCCAGGTCTGCGACATCGAACTTCAGGGTGGCGAGATCGTTCGCGACGTCCTCGTCGGCGACACCGTGCGCTGGAAGGTAGAGCCGGCCACTTCGGGAGCCACAGGCGGGCAGGCCATCCACCTGATCGTCAAACCGTCGGAGCCAGGCCTTCTCACCTCAATGGTCGTTACGACATCACGGCGCACCTATCATATCCAGCTCAAGTCCCATCCGAGCCAGTACATGGCGCGCATTGGTTTCGAATATCCGGAAGACGTGTCGACCAAGCTCGCCGACATCAACGCCCGTCTCGAAACCGGCGGCATTCCGGGCACCGCGCCGGAAAAGCTGAACTTCTCCTATTCAATCAGCGGGGGCGCTTCGTGGAGGCCGAAACGGGTCTATTCGGACGGGGTGAAGACGTACATCCAGTTCCCGAAGTCGATCTCTGGCCAGGACGCGCCTGTGCTCTTCGTCGTCTCCGGCGGCCAAAATCGCATCGTCAATTATCGGATGAAGAACGACACGATGACCGTCGACTATGCGATCGACAAGGCGATCCTCGTTTCCGGTGTCGGTTGGCGGCAACAGAAGATCACCATCCGGCGGGGAGGCTGAACCATGGGCAAGTTTCTCACATATTTCATCATGGTCGCGCTGCTCTCCGGTTGCCAAACGGCGGACGACGCCCTGACCACCAGTTCCACCCCCGTGGCCGTCACCGGACCGGCTGCAAGCGCCATCGCCGGAGACATGGCAAGCCGTCTGGCTGAACAGATCGGCCCGGCCGGCGTTACGACGACAATCAAAATGGAGAAGGACACGTCGGAGTTCGCCGCCGCCCTCGAGGCCGCCCTGAAGGGGTGGGGCTACACGGTGGTCACCGACGGTAAGGTCGCCAAAGACGTCAAGCCGGTCGAGCTTGCCTATGCGATCGACGACTTCGACGGACAGGTGTTGGCGCGGCTCTCGACGCCATCCATCGCTCTTGGCCGCGCTTACACGCCGACGGCGGCCGGCGCCGCGCCGGCCAGTCCGCTTTCGATCATGCAGCGCAACTGACGGAGATTGACATGGTCCAGTCGCTCCAGCTTGGCACGTCCGGCCAAGCCGACGATCAGCAGGGCATGCGCCGGCTCAACCGCCTGCCGATCATCGTCGCCATCATGGTCATCGTGCTGTTTGTCGGCGTCGTTGTTATTGGCCTATCGCTACGCGGGCTTTCCTTCAATCGTGGCGACATCGAGGGGGCTTCCAACAGCCCTGCGACCAGTTTCGGCGACCAGCTTAAACGGGGTGTCACGGATGGCATTATCGGCGAGCCAGAAAAGCAGGAGGTTTTTCAGCCGGCACCCGTCGTAGTCGAGAAAAAGGAAGAGCAGGAACCGGTCGTCGAGCGCCAACCAACAGATCGACAAGACCGCCGACAAAGGCTCGAATCCGAAGAAGAGTGGAAGGCGCGCCTGAAGCGGGAGCAGGATGAACAATATATACGCGAGGCCCAGCGCCAGCGGATGGCGCGTCTCCAGGCTCGTGCCACGGCGCTCGATTCACCCCTGAAGGTAGACGTCTCCGACGTTGAGAAGGCCGCAGGCTCCACCAACGACACTGGCCGCCAGCCGATAAATATCACAGCGAACAGTGCGTCAGACCTTTATGCCGCCGCCATGAAATCCGGCCTGATGGGGCAAAACGCCGATCAGAACGGCCAGACGTCGAAAGAGGATTTCTTCAATCAGGACATCAAGGATCTGGGCTATCTGCCCAACCAGGTGGTGCCGCAGATGTCGCCCTACGAATTGAAACGCGGCTCAGTCATCCCGGCGACATTGATCACCGGCCTGAATTCCGATCTGCCAGGCCGCATTACCGCTCAGGTCAGCCAGAATGTCTTCGACAGCGCAACCGGCTATCGCCTTCTCATCCCGCAAGGCGCAAAGCTCTTTGGCCGCTACGACTCCAAAGTGTCATTCGGCCAGGAACGCGTTCTTGTCGTCTGGACGGACCTCATTTTCCCGAATGGGTCTACCCTTCAGATCGGCGGCATGGCTGGCACGGACGCCGAAGGATATGGGGGCTTCAAGGATAAGGTCGACCGCCATCTCTGGAGGACTTTCGGTTCGGCGGCGCTGGTGGCAATCATCGGGACCGGGATCGATATGTCGATGCCCGAGAGTTCGACTCTCGCGACGCAGGATACCGCCTCGGATGCAGCACGACGGAATTTTGCCGAGTCATTCGGCCGGGTAGCAGAACAGACGATATCGAAGAACCTGAACGTGCAGCCGACGATTCGCATTCGCCCCGGTTACAAGTTCAACGTGCTGGTCGATCAGGATATTATTTTCCCCTCGACATACTGGCAGTGACGGTCCGCGTCGGTGGTTTTGGGGGATTCGGCCGCAGCCGTCACTTGCGCGAAAAACACATCCAAAGATAGCGGGAACCGCAGATATTGCCGACGTAAGCCTTCTTGGGTTGCAATTCAGGGCGGGGTCGACGATTTTATGTGAGCACCATTCAATGAAAGTTATTGTTGAAGAGAAAGAAGCATGCAGGAAAATCAGCATTCGCCTAGTTATCCTAACGCCTATGAAGCAATGAAAAATGCAGGGACGGTAGCCGTCGCATTGGACGAGTTCCAGCAGCACTACCCCGTGGATTTTGTCACGTTTCATCTCGCCAGGACCATTGTCGATAGCGTTGATGCCCCGTTTGTCAGAACCACCTACCCCGACAGCTGGGTTTCGCGATATCTTCTGAACGACTACATCAATGTCGATCCGATTATTCGAGAAGGTTTTTCTCGTCAGTTGCCATTCGATTGGCGTGAGGTTGACATCCCTGACAGTGCACATCAATTAATGGTGGATGCAGAGATGCACGGTATCGGAGGCAATGGCGTCTCGATACCGATCGTTGATAAATCCCGCCGGTCGCTTCTTTCGATCAATTCGCAGACGAGCGATGAAGAATGGACAGCGATAGAACGGCAGTTCCTACCTGAGTGGACCGAGCTGGGTTTTCTTCTGCACCGAAAAGCGGTTTTCGAACTTCACGGGGAAAACGATCCCGTGCCAGCGCTCGGAACCAGGGAAGTCGAGTGCCTTCACTGGGCCTCGCGCGGCAAAGACAGCAAGGACATTGCTGAAATCCTAGGACTGTCCGAGCACACGGCTCGTGGATATCTGAAATCAGCGCGCTACAAGCTGGGCTGCCCCACGCTATCAGCCGCAATAGCTCATGCCGTACACTTGAACCTTATCACCCCGCATGTGGGTAACCCAAACTAGGGTATCGGTTTGGGGGATTTATCTCCTCGCAATCCCGCTGCATGTTCCAACGGCGCGACAGGGAGCCTCCAGCTGCCTTGCGCGCCGGGCAGTTGGAGAGAGGCTTTGAATGACGCACTAAGAAATTTGGTTGATATGATTGAGGCTGCGCACAATGAGCGGATGATCAAGATTGCACTGAAGAGCTTCGCAAGCGCTTATGGCTTCGAGCGATTCGCTTACCTGCAGACTGAAGGCGCTGAAGTCCGTGCGTTCAACTCCTATCCCGAGGAATGGCAGGACATTTACCTCGCCAACCAGTATTCTCGCATCGATCCGGTCGTCACGGAGGCCAAGCGTCGCATGGAAATGTTTTCCTGGACGACCGACGATTGGCCTGCTCGCGGAACCTCCGAACTCAGGCGCTTTCGAGATCAGGCGATCGAACACGGCATTCGCAGAGGACTGACGATACCCGTCGAAGGAAGTTTCGGCTCCACGATGATGCTGACGTTTGCATCCTCAACGGAGATGGCTGACGTTTCAGAACTGCAGGATGCGCAAAAAGCGATTCAGGCGGTTCTGGCGATCCATTACCGCCTGAAGATTATCGCTGCGACGACGATTGTCGCTCCGAAACGGTTGCTTTCACCAAGAGAAGCCATGTGCCTCGCGTGGGCGGCAAAGGGCAAAAGTGCGCCGGAAACAGCAATGCTGACGGGAATCAACCCGAGGACCGTGCAGCATTACCTGGATAAAGCGCGCGAAAAGCTTGATGCGGCGACCGTTCCGCAGTTGGTAGCGATTGCCAAAGACCACGGTCTGATTTGAGGCTCATTCGTCGCCGTCCAGGGGAACCTGAGGGATATAGCCAAGCACGTCGATAATTTCCGAAAGCTCTTTCTGCTTGGCTTCCGACTTCTTCTGCCGCGCGACATATTCATTCTGCAAAGCTCTTAAGCACAACTTCGGAGACCGATGGTTTAGGTGGCAGCGCGGTCCACTCCTCATGGACAGCTTCGTCGGCGGCAGGGGTCAATGATTTCCGAAACCGCCAATACCTTCCGCTCCCTCTGTATCGAGAGAGGTCCCCATGTCCGAAAGGTCAGACCTGCTAGCGCTGCAATGGCCGAATAAGACATCATTTTTCCCATCCGTCGCCCGAAATTCCGCCTTGCGTTATTCTCGAAATTAAATAAAGATGCCGTTAAAGTTGCGCTTTAAAGACTATTCGATCGGAGGGTGAATTATATGGCAATCCCCGTTACTGCTGTGGCAGTTGAGGTCAAGACAACCTGCGGAAGGCACCATTGCTTTTACAGTCAAAGAGCATCCGATCGACATTCTTAAAGTAACGCCAACGATTACATTGTTCTTCTGCTGAGATCAGCCAAAATGATAAGGACCGCGAAAAGCGCCATTAGAGGAAAAATTATCTTAGCTTGCGCCTTTAGCGTTGCTGGCGGGATATTTCCTGTTTCTCGATGTTTGATGATCGTTGAGAGCATCAATATGAACACCACACAGAATATCAGGGTTGCCACGACTACCAAAAACGCCGCCATCTGTTTGGAACTCTCAAATTCTTTAGAACTGTGAACGCTTCTACACGTGCTGCAACGGATTAAATCATATTACGTAGCCATAGTTGTGGATGTCAACCTGGGGGATAAATATGTCAGACGCACCGCCGATTGGAGGAGGATTCTATGCTCAGTATTGGACGTTCGGCTTTTCAGTAGGCAGAGGAACTGATGGCAGTTTCACCACGAGCCTTTACTCCCAAGTCGGAGCAGGGGTTGGAGCCGCCGGCGGAGCATCTTGGAGTTGGTCAGGCGGTCTCACCCCATACGCCGCAGTAGGTGCCGCCTCGATAACCGGCACCCCAGGTACGCCATGGTCCGCGCTTTATGACTTCCCGTCAGGCCATGTCTTTTTTAGTGTGGGCGGTGGAGTCAGTGACGTATATGAAGGGGGGCGTATCTGGATTTTCCCTCCTGGAACGATTTTAAAGACTGGTACGATCATAACTTCCCGGATGGACCGGAGATGCCTGCATCGCCACCAAGCCAGGGATCTCTTGGACAGCCCACTACGGGACTTCTGAATCCTCTTCCTCCTCCAGGGCTGCCCGACGCTCCGCCGTTGCCCCGTGACCCGTTGATTTTCGACCTCTCAGGGACGGGGATTGCATTAACCAGCTTGGACCAGAGTCAAGCTCATTTCGATTTTGGTGCGGACGGATTCCGGGAGAAAACGGGCTGGGTAGGGGAGGGGCAAGGGATATTGATTCGAGACCCCGGAGATTTGGAGCCTGTCAAATCGGAGCATATAATTGGCTCGACCGGCGGAAATGGATTTTATGAGCTCACCTCATACGACTCTAATGGGGATGGTTTTATCGATAGTGGCGATTCCGCGTTCGCTTCCTTAAGCATATGGGTGGACGGGAACGGCGATGGCATATCCAGCGCTGCTGAAATCTTCTCGCTTGATGAACTCGGCATCACAAAGATCAATTTGGCAGCACAGGCTTCCGGCGTCCCATTTGGCGGGAACACTATTGTTTCGACATCGAGCTTTACAATGTTGGATTCTACGACGAACCAACTTGTCGAACGAGAAATGGTTCAGGTAGATTTCCTGACAGACACGCAGTTATCGCGCGAGGAATTGCCCGAAGACATGGTGTATTCTGGCTTGGCCCTAATTTTACCTCAGATAGACGCCTATGGATTGCTGTCTGACTTTCGGGTAGCAGCATCATTGAACAATGGCCTCGCTTTAACAGCAAAGCAGCTAGTCCTGAACTCCAGTTCTCTGTCGAGCACCGATTTTGAAGCGCGCTTTATCGAACTAGTCGAAAAGTGGGCCGATATCGACGGAGTCGAAAGAGATTCTGCAGGGGATTTCATCGATGCTCGGCACTTGGCTTTGGTTTACAAATATTTTGGCATCGATCCTCAAGTGGCGACCGGTTATCCGACACACCCTAATGCTGCGTTGGCTAATCAGTACGAAGGATTGTATCAGGGAATAATTGCTTCTATGGAAGCGCGCTTCGTATCGCAAATAGCTCCATCTCTATGGCATTTAGGGGCGTCGTCAGAGACAGTAAACCAGCATCCATTCACGCCCTTTGTGCTGTTTCAATACGACCCGAACAGCGACCAGTTGAATGGTGATTTAGATCTTCTTGTAGCCGTCCTAAAAAATCAAGAGCCAACCGATCCTTTAGCGCGCGAACAATACTGGGACAAAGCAACCCATGCTTTAGTCAATTTGCGGCTCGATATCTACGACGGGAACGAGCAGCAGTTCTTGAGCCGCTTTGTCGGCGCGGCAAATCTGAGCGACTATTCCAGCGAAATCGTACAAGCGTTCATCGCAAGACTAGCGCCTGGCATAAGCTTTTTCGATAGTCCAACAGTTGAGGGATTTATTGGCACAAATGGTTCCGATGTAATCTACGGCGATGGTTCGTCAACCGTTCTCATAGGTGGCGGCGGGGATGATCATATTGTCGGTCAAGAGGGTAATGACACGATCATCAGCGGCGACGGCACCGACACGATCTACTATGCCCGCGGCGACGGAAACGACACGATCACGGAGGCAGGCTACTGGGATGCCGACGACCGGCTGGTGCTGTCCGACATCAACCCCGCCGACGTGACGCTGGTGCGCAACGACAACGACGTTACGCTTGTCATCGCCGAGAGTGCGACGGGTGCCGGCGACGGCGGCAGCATCCTGCTCAAGGGCAATCTCAACGAATATCTTGAGAGCGGCCTTGATACGATCGCCTTCGCCGACGGGACGACATGGACGCGCGATACGATGCGGGCAGCACTGCTGGCGCAGGCGCCGACGTCTGGCAACGATGTGATCAACGGCTTTAACGTTGCCGACATCATCAATGGCGGTGACGGCAATGACACGATCAATGCCGGCGATGGCAATGACCTGATCACCGGCGGTCATGGCAACGACGTCATCAGCGGCGGCTACGGCAACGATAGCTATTACTACAGCCGCGGCGACGGCAATGACACGATCGCCGAGGACGGCCTGGGCAACGGCAACGCCGACAAGCTCGTGTTCACTGGCGTCAATGCATCCGATGTCACGCTGGTGCGCAACGGCAACAACGTGACGCTGGTGATTGCCGAAAGTGCGGCTGGCGCCGGCGATGGCGGATCGGTGCTGATCAAGACTGCTCTCGACGACTACTATGACCAAGGGATCGAAACGATCACCTTCGCCGACGGTACCACATGGACACGCAACACGATCCGGGTGGCGCTACTGGCGCAGGCGTCGACGTCTGGCAACGATGTGATCAACGGCTTTAACGTTGCCGACATCATCAATGGCGGTGACGGCAATGACACGATCAATGCCGGCGATGGCAATGACCTGATCACCGGCGGTCATGGCAACGACGTCATCAGCGGCGGCTACGG
The DNA here is from genome assembly GCF_051810745.2 of Rhizobium sp. F40D2. Lineage (NCBI taxonomy): Bacteria > Pseudomonadati > Pseudomonadota > Alphaproteobacteria > Hyphomicrobiales > Rhizobiaceae > Rhizobium > Rhizobium sp. F40D2. The sequence continues at coordinate 134,774 of NZ_JBPWQX020000005.1, read as the reverse complement.
CAACGATAGCTATTACTACAGCCGCGGCGACGGCAATGACACGATAGCCGAGGACGGCCTTGGCAACGGCAACGCCGACAAGCTCGTGTTCACTGGCGTCAATGCATCCGATGTCACGCTGGTGCGCAACGGCAACAACGTGACGCTGGTGATTGCCGAAAGTGCGGCTGGCGCCGGCGATGGCGGATCGGTGCTGATCAAGACTGCTCTCGACGACTACTATGACCAAGGGATCGAAACGATCACCTTCGCCGACGGTACCACATGGACACGCAACACGATCCGGGTGGCGCTACTGGCGCAGGCGTCGACGTCTGGCAACGATGTGATCAACGGCTTTAACGTTGCCGACATCATCAATGGCGGTGACGGCAATGACACGATCAATGCCGGCGCCGGCGACGACCTGATCACCGGCGGCCATGGCAATGACGTCATCAGCGGCGGCTACGGCAACGACACCTATTTCTATACCCGCGGCGACGGCAATGACACGATAGCCGAGGACGGCCTTGGCAACGGCAACGCCGACAAGCTTGTGTTCACCGGCGTCAATGCATCCGATGTCACGCTGGTGCGCAACGGCAACGACGTGACGCTGGTGATTGCCGAAAGTGCGGCTGGCGCCGGCGATGGCGGATCGGTGCTGATCAAGACTGCTCTCGACGACTATTATGACCAGGGCATCGAGACGATCACCTTCGCCGACGGTACGAGCTGGGATCGGGCGACTCTACGAATGCTATTAGTCAATTACGCGGGTACATCGGCAAACGATACAATCATCGGGTCGAATGTCGCCGACATCATCAATGGCGGTGACGGCAACGACACGATCAATGCCGGCGCCGGCGACGACCTGATCACCGGCGGCCATGGCAACGACGTCATCAGCGGCGGCTACGGCAACGACACCTATTTCTATACCCGCGGCGACGGCAATGACACGATAGCCGAGGACGGCCTGGGCAACGGCAACGCCGACAAGCTTGTGTTCACCGGCGTCAATGCATCCGATGTCACGCTGGTGCGCAACGGCAACAACGTGACGCTGGTGATTGCCGAAAGTGCGGCTGGCGCCGGCGATGGCGGATCGGTGCTGATCAAGACTGCTCTCGACGACTACTATGACCAAGGGATCGAAACGATCACCTTCGCCGACGGTACCACATGGACACGCAACACGATCCGGGTGGCGCTACTGGCGCAGGCGTCGACGTCTGGCAACGATGTGATCAACGGCTTTAACGTTGCCGACATCATCAATGGCGGTGACGGCAATGACACGATCAATGCCGGCGCCGGCGACGACCTGATCACCGGCGGCCATGGCAATGACGTCATCAGCGGCGGCTACGGCAACGACACCTATTTCTATACCCGCGGCGACGGCAATGACACGATAGCCGAGGACGGCCTTGGCAACGGCAACGCCGACAAGCTTGTGTTCACCGGCGTCAATGCATCCGATGTCACGCTGGTGCGCAACGGCAACGACGTGACGCTGGTGATTGCCGAAAGTGCGGCTGGCGCCGGCGATGGCGGATCGGTGCTGATCAAGACTGCTCTCGACGACTACTATGACCAAGGGATCGAAACGATCACCTTCGCCGATGGCACCACATGGACACGCAACACGATCCGGGTGGCGCTACTGGCGCAGGCGTCGACGTCTGGCAACGATGTGATCAACGGCTTTAACGTTGCCGACATCATCAATGGCGGTGACGGCAATGACACGATCAATGCCGGCGCCGGCGACGACCTGATCACCGGCGGCCATGGCAATGACGTCATCAGCGGCGGCTACGGCAACGACACCTATTTCTATACCCGCGGCGACGGCAATGACACGATAGCCGAGGACGGCCTTGGCAACGGCAACGCCGACAAGCTTGTGTTCACCGGCGTCAATGCATCCGATGTCATGCTGGTGCGCAACGGCAACAACGTGACGCTGGTGATTGCCGAAAGTGCGGCTGGCGCCGGCGATGGCGGATCGGTGCTGATCAAGACTGCTCTCGACGACTACTATGACCAAGGGATCGAAACGATCACCTTCGCCGACGGTACCACATGGACACGCAACACGATCCGGGTGGCGCTACTGGCGCAGGCGTCGACGTCTGGCAACGATGTGATCAACGGCTTTAACGTTGCCGACATCATCAATGGCGGTGACGGCAATGACACGATCAATGCCGGCGCCGGCGACGACCTGATCACCGGCGGCCATGGCAATGACGTCATCAGCGGCGGCTACGGCAACGACACCTATTTCTATACCCGCGGCGACGGCAATGACACGATAGCCGAGGACGGCCTTGGCAACGGCAACGCCGACAAGCTTGTGTTCACCGGCGTCAATGCATCCGATGTCACGCTGGTGCGCAACGGCAACGACGTGACGCTGGTGATTGCCGAAAGTGCGGCTGGCGCCGGCGATGGCGGATCGGTGCTGATCAAGACTGCTGTCACCGACTACTATGACCAAGGGATCGAAACGATCACCTTCGCCGATGGCACGAGTTGGGATCGGGCGAATATTAGATCCCATATCTCGTATGTCGGGGGTACTCCAGGCAACGATACCATCACCGGGACAAGCGGCGCGGATAGCATCCATGCTGGGGCTGGTGACGATACTCTGATTGGATTGGCCGGAGATGACGTGTTCGTGTTCCGATCGGGTTTCGGGCACGATACCATAAATGATTTCGTGGCAGGAGCGCAAAGCGCCGACGTAATTGACATCAGCAACGGTATCTTTGCGGATTTTGCCGCTGTTATGGCGGCAGCCACACAGGTCGGAGCCGATACACTGATTACCTACGATGCGAGTAACTCTATCCTGCTGAAGAACGTCGGCCTGACGACCCTTCACCAGGACGATTTCCGCTTCACGACTGCCGCCTGATGAAAAGGCACATGTCTTGAGCAAGACTGCGGAACAGCCGTCACAAGTATTCCTTGTGGCGGTCCTCTCGTCACTTCGAAGGGCCGTCCTCGGAGTCGGTCTGACAAGCTGTGTCATCAATATTCTGGCATTGACCGGCTCATTTTTCATGCTCCAGGTCTACGATCGAGTCATTCCCGGACGTAGCCTTCCGACACTGGTGGGACTCGGAGTCATCGCCGCGACGCTGTTCGTCTTCCAGGGCATTCTGGAACTGATCAGATCGTTGCTCCTCGTCCGGGTTGGCACCGCGGTCGACGAACGTTTCGGTGACCGCGTCTACGGTTCTCTGGTCCTATTGCCGTCGCGGATGCAGATGCCAGGCGACGGTCTGCAGTGTGTGCGCGATCTCGATACCGTCCGCGGTTTCCTGTCGGGACCGGGGCCGACGGCTCTGTTCGACATGCCTTGGATGCCGTTCTACCTCTTCCTTTGTTTTCTTTTCCACTTTTGGATCGGAGTAACTGCGCTTGCCGGCGCGCTGATGCTCACCGGACTGACGGTTTTGACCGAGTTCAGATCGCGGCAACCGGCGAAGGAAGCAGCCAAGCTTGCCGCCGAGCGCATCAATCTTGCTGAAGCGACCAAGCGAAATTCGGAAGCGGTCCTCGCCATGGGCTTCGGTCATTTCATCGGACTACGTTGGACCGAGCTCAACCGCAAATACCTGGCAAACCACGTTGCAGCCAGCACGGTCACCGGTGGGCTGGCGAACGCTTCGAAAATCCTGCGCATGATGCTGCAGTCCGGAGTTCTTGCCGTCGGCGCCTTTCTGGTGATCCGGCAGGAGGCAACTGGCGGCATCATGATCGCTAGCTCCATCCTGGTGAGCCGAGCGCTCGCGCCCGTCGAGCTTGCTATTGGTCAATGGAAAGGCTTCGCGGCCGCTCGACAAAGCTGGTCGCGCCTGACGAAGCTGATGACGCTGATGTCCTCGGAGCAGCACGAGGTCGCGCTACCACCGCCACGAGAAAGCTTGACCGTTGAAAACCTGCAGATCGCTGCCCCGGGTGGCCGCAGCCCTATTGTCCGCGGCGTCTCCTTCAAGGTGTCTGCAGGTGAGGCGGTCGGAGTCATCGGTCCAAGCGCATCAGGCAAGTCGACGCTCGCCCGCGCCATCACAGGGCTTTGGTTGTCCTTGGGAGGCGCAGTGAAGCTCGACCAGGCATTGCTGGCGCAATGGGATCCGCGCGAACTCGGCCGCCACCTCGGCTACTTGCCGCAAGATGTCTCGCTCTTCGATGGCTCGATTGCTCAAAACATAGCCCGCTTCGATCCAGATGCCGGATCCGAGGCGATCATCGCAGCATCACGCGCAGCAGGTGTTTACGACATGATCGTGCAGTTTCCTGATGGATTCGACACGAAGATCGGAGAGCATGGATCGGCACTCTCGGCTGGGCAGCGCCAACGCATCGCGCTCGCACGGGCGCTCTATGGTGATCCATTCCTGGTGGTTCTCGACGAGCCAAACTCCAACCTCGATGCCGACGGGGAGGCAGCCCTGACAAGAGCAATCTCTGGCGTTCGCTCGAGAGGAGGGATTGCAATCGTGATTGCGCATCGGCCGAGCGCCCTGGTCGCCGTCGATAAAATGTTGGTCATGGGTAACGGGCAGATGCAAGCTTTCGGTCCCAAGGACGAAGTGCTGAGCAAGATAACGGGACGGCCGGCAAAGTCCGCGCCTCAACCCGTCCGCCTGCTGATTGGTGGCGAGGAGACGGGATCGTGAGAGAGAAAGGAGCGCCATCTGCTGAGCGCGCCATCCGCAATCTGACAGTGGCCGCCCTTGGTACCGTCCTGCTGCTCGGCGGCGTCATGGGAGGTCTTGCAGCGACCACCCGCCTCTCAGGCGCAGTCATTGCCTCGGGAACGGTCGTCGTCGACAGTTATGTGAAGCCGGTCCAGCACCAGAAAGGCGGAACGGTCGGCCAAATCTTCGTCAAGAATGGCGATCTTGTAAAAGCCGGCCAAGTCCTCATTCATCTCGACGACACCCAATCGCGGGCTAATCTCGCCATCGTCAGAAAACGTCTCGACGAGCTTTCGGCCAGAACCGCACGGCTTGAAGCGGAACGCGATGGTGCGGATACGGTCGAGTTTTCGAAAGACTTTCTTGCAAAAGCCAACGATCCTCAGGTCAGCCGCTCGATTGAAGGAGAGAAGCGGCTCTTCGCCGACAGGAGATCTTCGCGCATGAGCCGCAAGGCACAGTTGCGCGAGCGAGTTGAGCAGCTCAAACAAGAAACGGAAGGCCTGGTCGCGCAGGAAAGAGGAAAACGACAAGAAATCGGACTGATCGAAAAGGAACTCGAAAGCCTGCAGCGGTTGTTTGATCAGGGGCTTGTTCCAGCCAACAGAGTGTATGCCCTGCAGCGAGAAGCCGCGAACCTGACGGGAGAGCTTGGCAGTCTGCTTGCGAACGAGGCACAGGCGAAGGGCAGGATCACCGAGACGGAACTGCAGATCATCCAGATCGACGACGACCTGCGTAGCGAGGTCTCCGATCAGCTTCGTCAGGCCGAGAGCGATATTGGAGAATTCTCCGAACGCCTCGTTGCCGCCGAGGATGACTTGCAGCGCATCGATATTCGTGCGCCGCAGGGTGGCGTCGTGCATCAGCTTGCCGTTCACGCACCCGGCGCCGTCATTGCTCCGGGAGAAGCGATCATGCAGATCGTTCCAGATCGCGATGCCCTCGTTGCAGAGGTCAAGCTTTCGCCAACTGACATCGACCAGCTCACCATTGGACAGACGGTGCATTTGAGATTTTCTGCTTTCAGCCAGCGAAACACACCGGAGCTGAATGGCGTGGTAACCAGTGTGGCAGCAGACCTCACGACCGAGCAGCGGTCAGGTCTCAGCTATTATGTTGTCCGGACCAAAGTTTCCGACGGCGAATGGCAAAGGCTTGGTCAGGTCACGCCTGTTCCCGGCATGCCGGTCGAAGCTTTCATACAGACCGGGGAGCGGACCGCTTTGGCCTATCTGACGAAGCCCTTCATGGATCAGGTCGCGCGGGCCTTCAAGGAGGAATAGGAAAGATGAAAGGCGTTCTGGCTGACCCAATACCACGGAAGAAGGATTCCCTCACTGGGCTTTCCCGCAACTGAAATGATGTTGCGTAGACTGCATCGTACTACCGCTTGTTCGAACCTCGTGAAAGGGAGCACGTTATCTTCGCCTGCTGCTGGACGGCTCCGGCATTCAATCGTCGCTATCCAACGGAAGCTCAGGGACGTAGCCGAGCGCATCGATCATTTCGGATATTTCCTCCTGCTGGGCCAGGGACTTCTTCTGACGCGCGACATACTCGTCCTGTAAGCTACTAAGCAGGTCTTCGGAGACCGACGGATCGGTGGCTGCGCGGGTCCATTGCTCATAGACAGCTTCGTCGGCGGCTATCAGACGGTGGTGCTCAAGGATTGCGGACACAGCCAACACCTCCAGCTCCGACGGTTGCATCAAGCTGAAGCGCGATTCTCTTTCGTTTCCTTCGTCATCTGCATCGGATGAGCCCGCCTTGTTCATCTGCCTCTCCTAAACTTCATTCTCTGCCACCCGGACCTAAGGCTGCGGCCTTATTATATCGGTTGAGCCTGACCGTCATTCTTCTGTGCAACTGGTATCCTGTGCGACATTCACCTCGCGCGCGCCCTTACTGACGTCGAAAAGGTGCTTGGACTTGAACGAGACTGTCTTACTTATTTGCTCAAAAGGATCTGACCCACGCTTGAGTTGTAGAGAATACTCCGTGGCAGAATACTCATCAAGCCGCTGTTCTCTCGGCCATGGAGATTCGAGAGGTATTTGCGCGAAATTTGCGCGCTGCCCGGCAGGGTAAGGGCTTGTCACAGGAGGAGCTCGCCCATCGCGCGGATATCGATCGCACCTATATCAGTTCCCTTGAGCGTAGCGTCTACAATGCAAGCATCGATGTCGTTGACCGTTTGGCGACAGTCTTGGGCATCGAAGCCTGTGAGTTGCTAAAGCGGCCCCCGGAAGAACCACAGATGTCAACCGCCGAGCTTGACGATTAAAAGAAGTTGTCATGCGGACTGCCGAGCTCATGCCCAGCCGGCAATGACGAGAATTCGTTTGTACCAGCCACATTGCGAATTGCCCGTGCATCATATATATTCTTTCGAAGGAGAATGATTATGAGTAACGCTCTTCGTGAATACACGCCCACTGAGGCGGCTGCCGTGAGTGAGATTGGCATTAAGTCGGTACACAACGCGATCGACAAACGAATCATTGGAAGACCCTCTTCCAGCCAACGAAGCCGTGCGATCACTGACGACGATCTGCTGCGCCTGAAGCTCTGGTTCGGCGTCGGTTCGATCCTTTCCGCCGAGCGCCGGAAACGCCTCTTTGCCGCCATCGACGAAAATCCTGAAGCCGACACGGTCAGAGCCGACGACTATCTGATCGTTGACGTCGCGAGAGCAAGGGTGCACTTGGCCGCGCGCGGCGAAGCGCTCAGGGAAGCGGATAAGATCATCCACAGTGTGAAAGGCTTGGTTGGCGGCGAGCCGGTCTTCAAAGGCACGCGCGTTCCAGTCCGAACAATCGCTGCGATGAAATTGCAAGGCGCTGCCACGAACGAGATCGTCGAGGGCTATCCGGCTCTCACGGCGCGCATGGTGGACCTCGCCGAAATCTGGGTAGCGGCTCATCCTGCCCGTGGGCGGCCACGAAAGTTGTCGGAGCAGGGACTGAAAGTAAAGTCGGTGAAGCGCTTGCCTCTCGGAAAAGCCGATACCGAAAAGCCCTCGGGCACGGCTTCGTGAAGTTTCTCGTCGATGAATGCCTGCACACATCGCTGGTGGCCGTGGCTCAACATCACGGCCACGAATGCTTTCACGTCAATTGGCTGGGCCTGAGCGGCGAGACCGACTGGGATCTGATGCCTCGGATCGTCGCGGAAGATTTTACCTTCGTGACGAACAATGCCCGTGACTTCAGGAAACTCTATGCGCGAGAGGATCTGCATGCCGGCCTGGTGATCATCGTGCCGCAAGTTCTGCCGGGACAGCAGCGGGAATTGTTCACGCTCGTTCTGCAGGAACTCGCCGCTTCTCCGGATCTGGTGAACGAAGTGATCGAGATCGCTATCGAAGAGGGCGAGGCTCTGCTGACGCGTTATGCACTGCCGGAGTGAAGATCAATTCCCGCCAATCTGGACAGATCGATACGAATCCCGGCACTCCGACGTTATATATCTGGCTCACACCGGTCGAGAGCTTGGCAATCCGTTTTATCTAACGGACGACATCGATTTTGCCAGCTCTCCTCCGATTCTGAACAATTGATCTAGTGATCGTGATGTGTCAGCGGAGAGCGGACAAACTCCCGTTTTTATGCCCAACCGCCAGTTGCGGTTGTAATGGACTAAAGGCATAAGCTTTGCCGTTCGGATGATTACATGGACTTTGTACGGGTAGAAAATCTACGGATAACTCTATTTTTGAGCCTTTTATTCGGAAATGGGGTTTGGCCGCGGACGGTGCGCAAATTGTTACACACACCAGCTCACTCCTGCCCGTTTTTTTTAACGGTAGGGTGGCCATGCTGAAGGTCGCGACTGACATCAAAGAGAAACTCGGGGCAAATCTCATGATGTGGTGGAACGGCGAAGGGGCAGCGGAGGTTTTCGAGCATTTTGGTGATGCGATACTCATGGAACGCGCGACCGGTAACCGCTCGTTGTTTGAAATGGCCGAACACGGCCAGGACGACGAGGCAGGTGCCATTATATGTGCGGCTACCGCGCGACTCCATCAAACAAGAAAGCAGGAGTCGCCCGAGCTGCTTCCACTGGCGCACTGGTTTGACGCAATCTTGGAGCGACCGCGCGAGGGTATTTTTGCTGATTGCGCCAGAGCTGCCGAATTGCTGCTGAGCGAGCCGCGTGATGTTTGTCCTCTCCACGGTGATATCCATCACGCCAATATCCTTGACTTCGGGAATCGTGGTTGGCTGGCCATCGATCCAAAGGGAGTGATCGGCGAACGGACGTTCGATTACGCGAACATATTCTGCAATCCAAATCATCACATAGCGACAACCGCAGGACGTTTGGAGCGGCAGCTTCGAGTGATCGCCTCATCGGCGGACTTGGACGAAACAAGGCTTCTCCACTGGGTACTGGCCTGGACGGGCCTTTCGGCGACTTGGCTGATCGAGGGCAAGTTGGAGGAACATGTTGAGCCAACACTTCAAGTCGCCCGCATTGCTGCCGCCGTTATCGACAACCGCAGTGCAAAGATCAGTTCATAGCACCCGAAAACGTGGTGTCCGTAGCCATGCAATGCGCAGGATGACAGCGTAGACCGAGAGAAGTGTTAGGCACGTATGACCCTGAGGGAATAATTCCACGGCAGGAGGCCCTCAATCCGGCGCTGCTTGTGACCGTTGGCCATGGCAGGCTTTTGCGTCATAGTTGTCGTTCCATGATGATGGTACGCTCTTCGCCGTGATAGCTGTCGCGTACAGCTATGAATCCCAGATTCGCGTAAAACTGCTCTGCGGTTACGGATGATGGGACCGTAAGCACCCGGATATTTGCTTCACGGGCAGTCCGCACAACCTCTTCCATCAGTCGCCGTCCGACACCGATACCTTGTGCACTCGGTGCCACAAACACAGTTCTGACTGACCCGCCTTCCAAGCTGGCAGTCCCGAGGATGCGAACGCCTGGGGTAGCGACGAACATCGTTCTCTTGCCCATCAAGCTTTGCACCGCGTCGGCGCTGAAGCTCTCCTCTACTCTTTTGATGATGTCCGCCGAATAATCTTTGGCATTGCTCTCACGTAGAGCGGAGAGGATCACTTCGCTTATCGCGGCAGCATCCTCCGGCGCGGCCGGTCGTACCTCATATCGTATTGTCATGGTCTACCAACCCGAAGGCCATTCCTATCGTTGCGTGATCCGATAGTCGTGCAACAAACACACCAATCGCGGCTCTGCAACAGAGATCAGGGGTGTTGCAAATTTCATGCATCGGAAACACACTGATTTCATGCTTTTGGAGTCGCGCTCAGTTCTGGCCCGACCGAAGATGCCTCACGGAAAAAAACGAACTCAACGCTATCGCTGACCACCAATGCGAGATAGATCGATCCGTATCCCCGCAGTGCCAATTTTCTTTTCGTCCGAAGGTTCTTCCTCAGGCTGCAGCGAAGGCCCGGCATCGATCGTATTCACCTCCGATTTAACGGCCCGCCGTTCCTCTTGGTTGGCTAGTGCCCCGCCGGGGTCATCCGCCTGAAACACGCTCACGCCCTCGAACTCACCGGTCTTCCATGCGTAAACCGCATCCTCGAAAATCTGCGGGAAGACGTCTTTGCTCGTGGGATTGCCATACCATTTCGCAACGATCCTAAGGACCTTGGCAAACATCGCCGTGCCTTTGCGAAGGTTTTGGCAGGCATCGACAAGGTCGGGTTTCAGATCCGCCGGTTCCTTGACGCCAACGCCTGCGGGAAATTGTGTCAGGCCGACGCGGACCACCGCCTGACCAGCAAATTGCCGCACGATCGCCATTGCCTCGTCCGCCGTTCTGGCTTTCGGCACGAGGATCAATCGGCCACCCGATTTGACGGTGACGGCAAGGGGATCATCTGAGCCCGCCGCCGCCACGAACTGCTCGACGATCGCGGGCTTGAGGGAGGGGTCGGCACATTCTTTGATCAGGGCGGCATCGAGCATGGGGCCTCCTTGGCGCTCATGTGTTGAAGGCGGTAACAAGCGGTTTTGCGAAGAGCCTCGCCCAGGCGGTGGTAGCGGCGCGCTGGATGGCGACGATCGACGTCCCATCGGTCCACCAGCCGTTTCCGACGGCAATGATGAAGTCAGGATCGTGCAGCATGGACTGGAGGACGGGCCAGACGATCAGTTGCTCGTAGCAGATCAGCGGCGCTGCCCGGCCGGCACCGATCGGGACGACCGGGTTCGCAAAGAAGTCCGCCCTGGCGCCGCCGCTCTCCCCGAACAAGAAACGCCACGGCTGCCACATCGAGCCGGGAACCGGCATGCGTTCGCGATAGAGGATGCTGCTTCCGCCCTTCCTGTCGATCGCGACGAGGACATTGTCGTAGCCTGTGGCATCGAGCACCGTTGCGCCGGCGATGGCCGTCGCATCGATATCGGCGGACGCGCTCGTCCAAAGCCGCGCCACGGTCGGTGTCCAGAAACCAAGCGCAGTTTCCGGCAGCACCACAAAGCCGGCGCCATCGCTGGCGGCGCCACGCACCGTTGCGATCAGGTCACGCTGGCGGTGAAGACCGGTGTCCCGACCGAGCGAAGCGCCCAATTCGAGGTCGACACCGCGCCAGCCATTGGGTAGACCCGGCTCGGTCCACGATGCGGCGGACCACAGCCAAAGGCCTATCAAGGTGATGGCGACAGCTGGCCAAACACGGGTTGCGAGGCCCGCAAGGCCAGCTGTCATAAGCCAGAGTCCCCACCATCCCCATCCCGGAAACAGAACTCCCGCAGCCGTGACTGGATGCGCCCAGCCCGTGATGCCGAACGGCGGGATCGACATAATGATGGCTGCAAGGAGATAACGAAACGGACGAACGTTCGGGTTCTTCGTCCAGAGGACGGAATGGACGGCAACGAAACTCATAGACGCACACAACCAGAGCAACAGGCCCGGCCAGAAATCCGACGAGTAAAAGGCGGCAACGCCTCGCGGCAGACCACGTGATGCGGCCAGGAAATATCCGGCGGAGACAAGTGCCGCCACTGATCTCGTTCCCGCGATCGACCAAAGAACCGGAAACCCCAGCGCGACGGGTAGAAGCAACACATGGCCGCTCCAGCCCACCACGCCGATCGCGATCGAAGCGAATATCAGCAGCCCCGGCCGAAGGTAATCACGGCACATAGGTGAACACCTCCTGCGCCAGCCCCAGAATGCCGGAGATCGGCACCGGGCCAAAATATCGGGAGTCATAGGAGCCGGGGAATGCGGAATGCAGGAAGACATATCCCGGCGGTACGATGCCGCCCGGAAAGGGCGTCAACGGCCGGCCTTTTCCATCTCGTAATGCGAGACTGGAAGAGGAAACCATCCGCCCATTCACGCTCACGCTGGCGCCGATTTCGACATGCTGTCCTGCAACGGCGATCACTGTCTTGATCATCGGTGCGACGCTGCCCGGGCAGGAGCCAGAACGGAGATAGCCACGCGCTCGTGCCTTCACCATTTCCGGCGTTTCCGGCGGGCAGATGAACAGGAGGTCATCGACTGCTGCCGGTTGATGAAGCGGGATAATGCGCCACAGGCCGAGTGGCTCGCTCGGTGTCAGATTGATGCGGTAGCCACCGGCGACGGCAGTCACCACCAGCAGGATGGCGGCCAACGCCGCCATCGACAGAACCACAATGGCTCGTCGTTGCTGCGTGGTCATCGACCGGCGGGTTGCAGCCCCGGTCATTTCAGCGAGAGCCCTTGGCTCTTCGTCCGACGCAGCGTCTCGGCCTGCTTGAGCGCTTCCGTCGTTCGCTCATGAGAGCCAAGTTGCTGGACCGTCCGCATGGAATTCCACGCGGAGTGGACCTCCGCCTTCTGGCCAGCCGTCATGCCTGCTGTGACGGTCTCGAAAGTCTTGCCACTCGTGTCTTTCGCAGCCAATGGCAGGAATGTCCGTTCCCCGAAACGTTCGGAAACCGCCTTGGCGAAACCTTCGAGTTCTGCTTTCACCATCTTGTCGGCCAGAGCATATTCGAGGCTTGCGGACAAATCGTTGCGATCGATCGCATCGCGCACGCGTTCGAGCGTTTGCTTGGCAGATGGGGAGAGCGCCGGGATGTCGACCGAAACCTTGAGCCGGACCGCGCGCTCTTCCGTCTCGTGTTTGAATTCGGCCTCGGCCCGCTCACGAAGGTAGCGTTCAAGATTTCGGGCAAGCGCCGGCACATTGGCGATGGCTTTTTCCCGGTCCTGCTTGTCGGCACGGCTGGCGAGAAGACCGGTCTTGCCCTTGAGCGCACCGAAGCTCTCTGGCTCGCCGGCAACCTTTGCCAAGGTGGACTGCGCGACCGACTGGTCCTTCAACATGGTATCGACATTGATCACCTTGAAGGCAGCTTCCGGATTCGCGTAGACGAGCTGGAAGCGGGTCGAGACGTCCTCCCATTGCTTCTTGAGCGCGGGATCGGCGGCGAGCTTGTCTTCGACAGCCTGGTCGAGCGATTTCGGGAAGGTGGTGATACCTGACACCATGGGCTTGGCCTCCTTGATCGTGTTCGGGGCGGTTTGTTTGTTGCTGCCGCGGGCCAGCCCGATCGCTTTGCCGATGGCGGCAAGACGGGCGCCGAGATCGGCGAGTTTCTGTTTTTGCCGGACGGCCCACTGGAGGCGATCGCGTGCGATCGTGCGGGCGACGTTGACAAGATGAAGGCCCCGCGCCTCGGCAAAGCGCAAGGCTTGGCCGTACAAAGAGCTCTTCTCGTAATCGAGCGTCGTCTCCTTGGCGTTCCGGCGCGACAGGATCGGGAGGAGACCGCCGGATTTCGCGAAGGAGCGACTGCCGTAGTAGACGGCGAGATCCTCACGATGGCGCGTCATGGCCACATAGGTGAGATGCCGGTCCAATGAAAGGGAAGCAAGCACCTTCACCCGGTCGACGGTCGCGCCCTGGCTCTTGTGGATGGTCGTGGCATAGCCGTGACCGAGATTGTTGTAGAAGCGCTGCTCGATCGTGACCTGGCGACGATGTTCCCTTTCGCCGATCTCAGCGACGATCCGGCCGGGTGCGGCCTCAAGCACCTTTGCGAGCATGCCGTTCTTGACGCCAAGGCTGCCCTCGTTCTTGAGGAACACGATCTGGTCGCCGGCCGCGAACATGCGGGTTCCGTCCTCTGTCTTGAACGCAAATCCGTCCGCGACGACGCCACGCTCGACCAGCTTGGCGCGGGCCATATCGTTGAGCTTTCGGACGTCGCGGCGAAGGTGTGCGAGGATCAGGCTGGTCTTCGAAGGGTCGTAGTCGCGGTCCCACGCTGCGATCAGGCTTTCGACCGCCTCGTCCTTCAGTCTCAAACCAATCATTCGACCATGGGCGGTGTAGGCATCGACAGCCTTGCGGACACTGCCACGAGCGAGATCGAGCGAGGCGTCGCGCATCCATTGCTGGCGCTGACGATAGATCGTCTCGAGTTCGGCATAGCCGATGCGATCGGCGATCGCACGGAAAGCGGCGCCCGCTTCGATCGGCTGAAGCTGTTCCGGATCGCCGACAAGGATGAGTTTGGCGCCGGCCTTGGTAACGGCTTCGACCAACAGCGCCATTTGCCGCGACGACACCATGCCGGCTTCGTCGAGTACGAACACAGTCTTGTGGTCGAGCTGGTTGCGGCCCTGGTTCCAGCGAAGCTCCCACGACGACAGCGTGCGGGAAACGATGCCAGCTTCCTTCTCCAAACCTTCGGCGGCTTTGCCAGCCAACGCTCCGCCGACCACACGATAACCGGCCGTTTCCCACGCCTCGAGCGCAGCCTTCATCATCGTCGTCTTGCCGGCCCCGGCGCGGCCGATGACAGCGGCAATCCGCGTGGCCCCGGCGACATGCTCGATCGCCGTTCGCTGCTCATCCGACAGACGAGAATGGCGCGTAAAGGTCGCCTGCAGCACCACCTCACGGACGCCATGGGAGGTGCTGCCGGATAGCCAGATCGCGCGATTGGCCATCTCGGCCTCAAGCCGGATCATCGCCCGCGTCGTGTATTTCGCGGGTGTGCGAATACCTGTCGCAAAGTTGATCCGCTCGCGTTCGAGCCGGAGCGCTTCCGGACTTTGCAGAATGCGGACCATCAGACTTTGGAACAGAGCGACATCGTCGATATAGCGATACAACACCTTCGCAACATCGCGTTCGTCGAAGACGCTCTTCTCCCGCGTGATCAGGTCGAGCACGATCTCCGGACGGCGCTGGATGCGGCGGGCGTTCTCGCTGCGGCGCTCCTCCTGAAGCTCGATGCGTTCGAGTTTGGGAGCCGAGGTCTCCGACTTGTGGTCGGATTGCTCGGCCTTGCGCTCGATGGCTTTGGCGCCGACGCCGAGGTGAATGGTTGGCTCGAGGTCGATACCCTGCTTTTCGAAGGAACGGCCATCAATGCGGATATCGAGGCCGGCAAGCGCCAGATGTTTGTTCTGACAGGCAAACCAGCCGTCGCGAAACGCATTGAAATCCTCAGTGCTTCCAGCCCAAAGCTCGTAAACGATCTTGCCGGCGTCATTTCGGATTGGCTTGCCGTCCGGTCCCAGAACCGCAACCTTTTTCGAACCGAAGCCGTCTTCGGTGAGTGGCCGCAATGTCGTCATCAGATGCACATGGGGATTGCCAGTCGCATCATGATAGACCCAGTCCGCGACCATGCCCTGGGTCGCGATGTGCCGCTCCACAAAGTCGCGCATGAGCGCGATGTTCTGCTCGGCCGTCAGTTCGAGCGGCAGGGCTATGGTGACGTCCTTGGCGAGCTGCGCGTCGGACCGCTTCTCGAAGCCCTCCACCTTGTTCCAGAAGGCCTCGGATGCGCCGGCGACCGAGCGATCGGCAATCATACTGCGCACCCATTCCGGCGCGTCGGCAGGGATCACGAACTCCTCATGCAGGAGCCCCTGCTTTCGGGTGTAGTCGATCGTCCGGGCTTCCCGCTCGTAGTCCATCTTGGCGCAGTGCCGGTAGGCGGCCGACAGGACGGCGCTGCGGCCGGAGCCACGGGCGACGACGCTGACGGAGAAATGTGGGACGGCCACGGCGAAGTTCTTTCCCGGTTGCGAACGAAATCAATGCGTTCATTGGGAGCGGCGGCCCCGCCAGGCTCTCTCAGCAACACGTCGCGCCAGCGACGTATAATTGCGCCCTTGGAAGCCGCTCCTTCGGAACGGCCGGGATGATCCACCAAAGCATCGCCGTTGGCGATTGTAGGATTCACAGTAGTGCGTTCCGCACTCTGTTCCGAAAGCTGGCTTCGAAAGACACGCTTTCTCAGCCAGGGAGACGAACGGACATGAAGAAGCCATCCGCGAAAATCCGCGACGAAATCGCCAAGCTGCAGGAACAGCTCAAGCTCGCCGAGACACGGGAAGCGGAACGGATCGGCCGGATCGCGCTCAAGGCGGGACTGGGCGAAATCGAGATCGACGAGGCGGAACTTCAGGCAGCGTTTGAGCAACTGACCAAGCGATTTCGCGGAGGGCAGGGCGCTACGACCGGAGGGAAGAAGGGCGCCGGCGACAGCAGCGGACAAGCGTCGACCGCGGCGGAAGCGTCTGGCCCGGGCCCGAGCAGTGCTGGCGAGGCTTGAGCGGATGAGCAGGACCATGACATCCGACGCCCGCAAGAAGGACACGCGCGAAAAGATCGAGCTCGGTGGCCTGATCGTCAAAGCCGGGCTGCGCTACGAGAAGCGCGCGCTGTTGCTGGGCGCCCTGATCGACGCAGCGCGCCGCATCGAGGGCGACGATGGCGAACGGTCCAGGCTCACCGCAATCGGCGTGGAGGCCTTTGGCAATGACGATGCATAGGATTACGCTCGTCGTCGGGCCAGGGACGTTGATGATCCTGGTCGTCATCGGAATGACCGGGATCGAGCAGTGGCTTTCAGGCTTCGGAAAGACCGAGGCCGCGCGACTTGCATGGGGGCGGGCAGGGATCGCGCTTCCCTATCTCGCAAGTGCGGCGATCGGAATCTTGTTCCTGTTCGCGACCGCCGGCGCGATCAATATCAAGCAGGCAGGTTGGGGCGTCGTTGGGGGATGCAGCGGGACGATCCTGATCGCGGCACTTCGCGAGACAATACGCCTTTCCGCTTTCATGAATACGGTACCCACCGACAAGACGGTCTTGGCCTTTCTCGATCCGGCAACGTCGATCGGAGCGAGTGCGGCGCTCTTATGTGCCTGCTTCGCACTCCGCGTCGCGTTCATCGGCAATGCGGCATTCGCAAGGGCCGAGCCGAAGCGCATCCAGGGCAAGCGGGCGCTGCATGGCGAGGCAGATTGGATGAAGCTCACAGAGGCGGCAAAGTTGTTTCCCGATGCTGGTGGCATCGTCATCGGCGAGCGCTATCGGGTCGATAAAGACAATGTCGGCGCCCGAGCGTTTCGCGCCGATAGCGCCGAGACGTGGGGCGCCGGCGGTAAGTCGCCGTTGCTGTGCTTTGATGGCTCGTTCGGCTCGTCGCACGGGATCGTCTTTGCCGGTTCCGGCGGTTTCAAGACGACGTCGGTGACGATCCCGACGGCACTCAAATGGGGCAGCACGCTGATCGTGCTCGATCCATCGAACGAGGTCGCACCCATGGTCTCCGCGCATCGCGGCGGAGCAGGAAGAGACGTGTTCGTCCTCGACCCAAGGAAACCGGACGTCGGCTTCAACGTCCTGGACTGGGTCGGCCGTTTCGGCGGAACGAAGGAAGAGGATATCGCCTCCGTCGCGTCATGGATCATGAGCGACAGCGGCGGCGCGCGCGGCGTCCGTGACGACTTCTTTCGCGCATCGGCGCTGCAGTTGCTCACGGCGCTCATCGCCGACGTCTGCTTGTCCGGTCACACGGATGAGACGGAGCACACGCTTCGGCAGGTGCGCATGAATCTCTCGGAGCCGGAGCCGACATTGCGCAAGCGGCTCCAAGACATCTACGACAATTCCGGCTCGGATTTCGTAAAGGAGAACGTCGCAGCCTTCGTCAACATGACGCCGGAAACCTTCTCTGGCGTCTATGCCAATGCGGTCAAGGAGACACATTGGCTTTCCTATTCGAACTATGCCGCCCTCGTGTCGGGAAAGAAATTCTCGACCAGCGACATCGCGGCGGGAAACACCGACGTCTTCATCAACATCGACCTCAAGACGTTGGAGACCCATTCCGGTCTTGCGCGGGTCATCATCGGTTCGTTTCTCAATGCGATCTACAATCGCGACGGACAAATAAAGGGGCGCGCGCTGTTTCTCCTCGATGAGGTCGCCCGCCTCGGCTACATGCGGATCATCGAGACCGCGCGCGACGCCGGCCGCAAATACGGCATCACGCTCACGATGATCTATCAGTCGATCGGCCAGATGCGCGAAACCTATGGCGGTCGCGACGCGGCAAGCAAGTGGTTCGAGAGTGCCAGCTGGATTTCGTTTGCCGCGATCAACGATCCCGAGACCGCCGATTACATCTCCCGACGCTGCGGCATGACCACGGTCGAGATCGACCAGGTCAGCCGCAGTTTCCAGGCAAAGGGATCATCGCGGACGCGCTCGAAGCAGCTCGCTGCCAGACCACTCATCCAGCCCCATGAAGTTCTGCGCATGCGTGCCGACGAACAGATCGTCTTCACAGCCGGCAACGCGCCGCTCCGATGCGGACGAGCCATCTGGTTCCGGCGCGACGACATGAAGGCACGCGTCGGCATGAACAGGTTTCACATGATCGGGGATGCGCCAAAGCCTGCATGATCCAAGCCGGCGCGCAGTGCAACCGAGCAAGGCTGATCCAGGAAAATGAAGAGTATCGGAGAAATCAGCATAGCGACGCCCGACGGGCGGGATTTCGGGAATTCTCGTCGTGCGATGGGTGGGAAACAGGGCAGCCGCAGGAGCCTCAACATAGTGGCCCGAGGGGGAGGCGGGATCGACTGCTCCCCGCCCCTCGCGCACCATTTTGCCGGCCACACTACAGCCCGGAGCCAAGCTCCTCCGTAAACGCAGATGAAACCGCGTCCGACATAGGCTGAGGCGAAACGAGGGAATCGGATAGTGGCAAAATCGAATGTGGTTCCGTTCAGAAAGCCGCCGAAGGCCGGACGCGGTCGCGATCGGCAGCGCGCGGGTGAAGCACTGCTGAGATCTGGGCAGAACAGACGGCTTAAACGCTCAACGGCAGTTCTAGGCACCGTGATCATTGCTGTTGGAGGTTGGCTTGCCTATGGCGGCGCCGGCGCTCTCCCCGGCTTCGCCACTTTGGCCAAGACACCGACGACGGATTCATTGTCGGCCGCATTTTCGATCTGCGACGGAAGCCACCGGACGAACTGTGTCGTCGATGGCGACACCTTCTGGTTCGGGGGTCAGAAAATCCGCATTGCCGACATCGATACGCCGGAACTCAGCCCGCCGCGCTGCGAGGCCGAAAGGATCAAAGGTGAAGCGGCAAAATCCCGGCTGCTGGCGCTGCTCAACGCTGGAAAATTCTCCCTGGCGGCCGGATTCCGTGACGAAGACAAGTACGGTCGCAAACTTCGAACGGTGTCTCGTGCGGGCAACTCGCTGGGCAACGTTTTGATCAAGGAAGGCCTAGCCCGGTCATGGGATGGCGCGCGACACGGCTGGTGCCAAAGCGGGCGTTAGCTAGCCATCGCTTTCCCAGCACGGGAGAGGGGGTTGGGGAAAGGGAGGAGGGAACCGTCCCCTTTCTCCATGGGAGGAAGTTTGAAGGAGGGGCGCTGCTCTTCCTTCATGGGGTGAGGTTTGAGAGGGGCGGCAGAGCCCCCTTTCATAGCCGCTCCGGCCGGTCGATCCGGCTGGACCGGCTCACGCGACAGGCAAAGACCAGAGGCGGAAAGCCGCCTCTGGTCTCGACCTCAATCGCCTGGGTCGAAAGGCTCTTTGTCCTCCAGGCCGATGTGCCACCGTTTGTCGGACCACCGCGACGGGAGGTAGATCTCGTCACCGCCGAAATGTGCGATAATGATCTTGCCGGCTTCGTGGAACAGACCGAAATCCACTTTATGCTCGATTGCCCAAAGCAGCGCCGCAGACAGAAACTCGCGCGAGATATCCGCGGGCAAATGAACTTCCGCATCGAAATTTCCGCGCAAGCGTTCAAGCCAATCCGGCTGTTGATCCGACCGCTTCTGGTCGTCTCCAATCTGGTGAGTCATTTGATGCTTTGTCATCAGGGTCTCCTTTTCGTTTCTGACGAAAGGTGTCCGCACCGTAGTCCGTGAGGGGTCCGGGACCGCGGAACGCGGCCGCCCTGCGGCGAGCGGAGGAACCGATTTTCTCTGTGCCGCTTGCGGCGCAGGGAAAATTGGAGGGGGCCGCGATGTCCTTGATGCCGGAACGGCGGGTGCAAAATGGGGTGTCAGAGAGAGATAGAACCGCGTCCTGTAGGGACGCGACCGCTTGCCATCTCCGATGGCCATGAGCCTTTTGGCTGTCTCCGGACAACAATATTTGGAAGAGGCATGCTTCTTGCCGCGAGAGGATCGTAACCCGACAGGGCGGAGACCGCGTGCGGGCTCCGGTCGCAGCGCGACTAGAGCCGTGCGCCGTCGGCGCCTCGCTCGAGCGCCATTCTTCACGAAAATGAATCGGTCGCACTTGTAGGATTCACATATGTCGTTGGACGTGGCGACGCCGGGTGACGATCATGTCGGCATGATTTCGCAACCCTACCAGCTCTATGTCGAACGATCGGATCCAGCCAAGAACATGGCTCGGTATTATGCCATGGAGATCGAGCAGACGATGTTCGGAGAGGCTTGCCTGATCCGGCGATGGGGAAGGATAGGCAAGCGCGGGCAGGAGAAACATCATGTTTTCGAACGGGAAGAAGAAGCGGTTCGCTTGTTCCTTGAGCTGTTGAAGCAAAAACGTGCTCGCGGCTATCGGCCCAGAACAACTCTGCGATATTTGCAAAGCTGACCCCAATCGTCTCCGATCTCTCAAATGGCGAAACAGGGGCCGCCGAAGCGGCCCCTGTTGGCGCGTTATTCTCGCCGGTTCCAGTCGGTCTCGAACGACGCCCCGATCTCGACGAAGAACGGGATCTTGATTGTGAGCTTGAGACCGAGTTTCCCCTTGCGGAAGAAGTGACAGATCACCTTGCCGAGGACGCGGAGCCGACGGCCGGTGGCGGTGAGGAATTGAGCGAGCTGTTGCACGGTATTTTCTCCCTTCGAAATGCGGACATCGCGGGGATGGGCCGCATGACGGACAAGGAGGGGCGCACCTCAAAGGCCGAAACGGAGGTGGAGGACCTGCCGGCGCCTGAATTTTGCTCCCGCGAGGAGCCGCAATGCGGCGGGGAAAATTCTGGCGCCGGCAGGTTGCGGCGCGACGGACGGGATGCAGCATCCCCATGTCGATGACAGGAGATCGAAAGGAAAGTTGCAGCGGATCGCTCCTCTCCGTACTGTGGATGGCGGCGGACTGGCAGCGCCGGTAATATGCCGTCCTCAGAAGGGCGGCTCGGCCTCGATGGAACCGTCCTGTTCGGCAAGCACGACGATCAGCTCGGCCTGGGCGATTTCAATCTCGGCCTCGATCTGGCGGCGCTCGCTGGGCTCAATGCAGGCGTTCAGCTCGAGGCGCAGTTCTTCGATTTGTTGTTCGATCGTCGTCATCTCCTTGATGTCTGAGAAAGATGACGCCCGCCGGCGTGGAGTTGGGTCAGGGTCAAGGATCGCGCATGCGACCGCCAGCGGCGGCGAGTGGGGGAGCCGAAATGCGCCAAGCATTTTGGGGGGACCGCTCGTCCTTGAGGCTGGCCCGGCTCCACGGCACGATTGGCTTGATATGAGCAGACCCCACTTCCCCGTATGGCACCCAAAAAGCTGGAAACGGGCTCGACGCCCGTTGCCTGCTTTCTCAAAGCGGCCCGTTGGCCCCGCCTTAGGCGGCGGGGCCTTGGTGGGATCTCAATCCCGGTTGGGGCGGGACCAGATCAGCTGGTAGCCGTCCTCGCCTTCGACCTCGGTGAGCGTTGCGTAGATCGGCGCCGGGAAGCTCGGGTCGTCCAGCTTGACCGAGAGGTAGTCGCGGTCGGTCTCGCTGGAGCGCTTCTGCCAGGCGGCACCCAGCTCGACATTGCCGGCGTAGATACGGAAGTGCGGACCCTTGTCGGAGGGGTTTTCGATGCGGGCGATGCGGGCCTTGACGTTGAGTGCGAGGGTGCGGATCGAGCCGGTGAAGCCGCTTTCGGTGGAGGTGAAGGTGCCGATGGTAGCCATTGTCTGTTCCTTTCTTTCGGTTGTTTCGGGCCGCGCCCTTCGCGGCCTCGATGGCTGTCGCAAGGATCGGGGACGATCGGACCGCACCCCGAAGGGGCTGAAACGAAGAGGAAGGCGGCTGGGAGCAGCTTTCTTGGGCCGCGAGGAATGCGAACGCAGTTCGCAGGGGAAGAAAGTTGCGGACGGCCGTTGCGGGAGAACGATCGAGGCGAAGCCGGTCTCCGATCAGACATGCCTCATCGAGCCCGCGGAGGACGTGGCCTATGACAGCGGTGTGAGGAACATGTCTATGGCGGCCCTCGCCAGTACGTTGCCCCGGCGGAACAGCCCGGCCGCGAAGCCGTTCCCCTGTCTCTAAGTCATAGCGTCGACTTCGGATGCGACAAACTCGGACAGCCGGGGCAGTTGCCTCCCGTTATCAACGCGATATTGTCGAGCCACGATTCGTCGCCTGGAGGATCTATGCGTCAACAGACAAAACCGTTTGTGGTCGAAATCAAGCAATCCCGAAAGCTGAAAGCCGCCGATCGGAAACCATCGATCTGGGGGAAGCTGGACCTCACGTCCGATCCGCATGCCCTGGCGGAGAGAGAGCCGAATGAGCTGTTGGCCGTTGCGGGTGACAACGACCGACCTTAGTGTCTCCTACGCAGCCGCTCTGTTGTCGGCCTGACTGGGTTGGAGACCATGCAGGAAGCTGACCGCGCGCTGGGCATGCGCCGCCGCCTGGAAGATAGCCCGCTTGTCGTCAGATAGGACCTTCAGCCACGAGTCCAGGTAAGACGCATGGTCCGGCCGTGGCTCCAGCTCCGGTGCGATCCCGAGATCGGCGCAAAGGAAGCAGCTTCCAAGTTCGGCGATCAGTTCTTCGCGAGCCCGCTCGCTCTTGTCTTTGGCATATCGGCTGAGATCGCGCCCGACGCGATCGGCGCCCGCCGTCCAATGGCAACTTTCGTGACTCAGGGTTGCCACGTAAGACGCGGCGTCGCGGAACGTCTCGAACGGCGGCATCTGGATGTGGTCCGTGACTGGCGAATAATAGGCCTGCACCCCACCATGGCGGATGACTGCGCCGGTGTTGCGGAAAAAGCGATCGGCGTGCTCCATGCGCTCGTCAGGATCGAGCACCGGACCTGGTTTGTGATGGTACGGCTCCGGCAGCCCGTCGATCTGCTCGATGTTGAACACTGTATATGCTTTCAGAAACGGGATTTCCCGGTCGACTTCTCCACCATTGCCGTCCGCCTCGGACTTGGTGAAGCGGCTGGCGAAGACGACCGTCGAACCGGTCTCGCCCTTGCGCACCGCCGCTCCCAGTTCGAGCGCCTGCTTGAACGTCATCCACATGGGTGAGGTGAAGCCGCGCGCCATTCCCTCCGACCATAACAACAGAATGTTCATGCCCGAATAGGGCTGACCGTTGTAGCGTAGCGGCCGGGTAATCCGGCCATTGGTGTTGGCCGCGTGCCAGGGTTTCATCCAGGGTTTTACACCTTTTTCCAGATCGGCAACGATCCGGGCCGTGATCCGTGCATAGATGTCGGCGCGTTCGCCCTCGGCTTTCCTGCTCATGTCATTATCCTCCGTTTTGGAGGCCGCGCCCACCGCGGCCCCGTCGCGGAGGTCCGAAGGCAGGAGCGATCGGGTGGCATGCCGCACCGGAACGGCCGGAACGGAGAGAAGGACGGCGAAGCCGTTGCGGCGGACAACCGGCTCCTGCAGGACCGCCGACCGGGACGGGGTCGCGTGGCGAGCGGGGTCCATGTTTCTCTTCCTTATGATGACCTGGAAAAAGGCCGGTCCCAAAGGAACCGGCCTAATGATCAGGGAGAGGGAAGAATGGGCGGAGCCGAAGCTCCGCGCGAAAAGCGGCTCAACCGAGTGCCGCCATCTGCGCCTCCGCCGCTTTGCGGTCGAGCGACTGGCCCGGGTTTTCGACCGGGCGGTCGAAAGGCTTCCAGGCTTCGCCGATGACGTGGCTGTAAGCTGCGACTGCGCCCTCGGCGGCCATCCGCAACGCGTGGGACTGTATGCCCATGTCGGCGGCGAATTCGCGTTTGCGCTGGGCGGCGCTGTCGTAACCGACCGGGCCATCGAGGTCCTCGTCGCGGGCATCGTTTGCCGATTTGGCGGTGGCGTCTCGCGCCTCGGAGACCGCCCGACTGTAGAACTGGCCGGCTCCGTGCGCCGAGCCGACATAGGCCCCGACGATGCGCTGGAGATGGATCTGCATCGCTTTCTCGCCGAGACCGTCCGAGAGGCTGTCGGCGGTCGCAATGATCAGGCGCTCGTGGAGCTCACGGATGCCGTCGCTGTCGACCACCGCGGATCCAAAGCTCTCGGCGATCAGCATTGCCTGGACGGTGTCCGGGCATGTGAGCCTGACCATCTCGAGGGTCGCGCCCTTGCGGAGCGGCACGACGCGGGGGGAGGGTCGATTGGTTGCGGGCTTGGCCATGGGATCTTCCTTTCGTGGTTTTCACCGAAGCGGCTCCGGCCCCTGCCGGTC
The DNA here is from genome assembly GCF_051810745.2 of Rhizobium sp. F40D2. Classification (NCBI taxonomy): domain Bacteria; kingdom Pseudomonadati; phylum Pseudomonadota; class Alphaproteobacteria; order Hyphomicrobiales; family Rhizobiaceae; genus Rhizobium; species Rhizobium sp. F40D2. The sequence goes on along the minus strand of NZ_JBPWQX020000005.1, from coordinate 110,347 downwards.
TGCCCTTCGATGCGGTCGACAGGAACCGGTTGAGGACGGGCGCTTTCACGGGTCCGGGACGGCCGGACGAGCGAAACGGGTTTGCGGACAAGCGGGGTTAAGCCCTGCGAAGGACGCGGAGCCGTTTTGCGAGGGAGGCTGCACCGGCCGCTCCGCGGCGCCGCCAGCGGCCTTGAAACGACCGGCCGCCGGTTCAGACCGCAGCGAAAACGAAGGGCAGACCGGCAGGGGTCGGGCTATGGATCCGAAACCCCGGAGGAGAGAAACCCCTGGGAGCGACAGCCAGCATTCCTCCTCCAGCGCATCAGCCGCCGCGAAAGCCCCCATACGGTCGGACTCACGCCGCCGCATTACCTGCATCATCGCCGAGCATCATACGCATGGTAGTGATCGCCCGCTCCTGATGTTGGAGTTTGCGAGCTAGGGCAGCGATTTCCGTTCGCCGTTCGAAGCTGAGCCGCTCGACGTGATCCTGAAACAGCTGTTCGTCGGAGCGCGTCCACCGCGACCCGCCCCGGCGGTGCGAGCGGGCTTTCGCCTTCTCGGTAACCGCTATGCGTTCGGCCCGGCCCGTGATCTGCCGGTGAATGCGATCGAGATGGTGGCGCGTCTCTCGCCGCGCCGCCTCCATGCTGGACAGAAGAACGCGGGGACTGACCGGATTCATGGACCGGTCACCCGCGCCTGCCAGTTGATGAAAGACGACGATCCGTCATAGGCAGCGTGGCGCGCAGGATCGATGACGAAGCCAAATCGGCCAACCTCGTACTCGTCGCTTGGCACGAGAAAGCGTCGCTCTTCCGCATCGGTGGCCCGCGCGCCGCCGATCGTGGCGATGACCTCGGTCATCCCGGCATGATGACCCGAGCGTAGCGCGGAGATGACGATCCAGTCGCCGGCACTCTCCCGCTCAAAGGCGCGGCGATCCTTCTCATGGGATTCTCCGGACGCAAGCAGACGGCCGAAAATTGCCTCCCAGGCATTGGGCGAGGTATCTCGCACCGTCCGATCGGCGCACTTGCGCTCGTATGCGGTAAAGAGGCTTGGATAGGTGAGGGCAACCGCGGCCCACGCGGCATCTTCCTCGTACCAGCCGTTGGCGCAACGCAGCATCGGATGGATCTTGGCATTGCGCTCGTTGGACAGCTTGAACCCGCCATGCCCGGCAGTGGTGTGAGCGACGATACCCTCCGCGTAGACGGTGGCGCCCTGCGACGGTCCCCAGGGGGTGGAGCAGTTCATCCGGACAGTTTGTCGGTCGAGCGCCCGGAGGTCTCGGACGTGCTCGGCCTGCTCGATCATCCGTGCCCGAAATTCCGCCTCGTCCGCAACGGCGCCATGATGCGAGTAGAAGTCGTCGCGATTGAGCTCGTGAAGCTGCCGTGACACACGCCAGGCGCTGGCGAGAAAATGCTGGCCGTCACGTCCCGGCACCATGGCGAAGACGAAATCGCCGACACGGGCGACGGGCATGTCATCGGCGCTGCGACCGAAGGCCACCCCTGAACCTTCAGGGGTGGAAGCTGCTTTGGCTTGGAGAGCAGGCGTGTTCATGCCGCGACCCTCCCTTCGACATGGGCGGCCGCCACTTCATCGGCAGTGACCTCTTCCAGCACGGCATTGGGATAGCTATGCCGGGTCAGCCATTCCTCCGCGGCTTGGCGATTGGCGGCGAGGTGGACGAGCTCGGCGTTGTCGCCGGCGCGGTCGAAGACCCTGATGTAGCCGAGCTGCGGGCGCGCGATCACCTTGAATGTCAGGCTGCTGTCGAGTGAGAACGTCCTGTGGTTACGGATAGTGATGACGCTATTGGTGCCGAAATCGCCCTCATGCAGCGTAAAATCCGGCGACAGGCAGGCATTGCCGATGCCGCGCTTGCCCTGTTTGCGGATCAGCCTGCCCTTGCTGTTGCGGTTTTCCCAAGCGGCGAGTTTCCTCCTGTGGCGCTCGGGCGGGCGGGGCGTGCCGTCGGACCAGGTCACAATCGCGCCGATCGGGGCGAGGTCATAAATCAAAGACGCAGACATCTTCGTTCTCCTGTTTTGAGGTGTGGAAACAAAGCCGCCGCCGGTGATGGCCGGCGGCGGTATCGATCAGTATGACGTTGTGGGGCAGGGTTACTCGGCCGCAATTCCGTAAGCGGTATCGGGATCCTCGGTGCTGGTGTCAGCGTCGGCTTCATCCAGTTCTTCGAGCCCGGTGTCGGCTGCGTTGCCGCCGTCCCCGGCTTCCGGAACATGGGGTTTGTCGACCGCGCGGTCTTCGATCGACGGATCAGACTCACCGTCGGCGCCGTCCTCGATGCCGCCCATCGGCCCGTCGTCGGGTGCATCGTCGTCCTCGCCACCATGTCCCATGTTCTTGGCCAGCCACTCGGCCAGCTTTGCGTCATCGGGTGCGAAGAGGGCAGACGGATGTACGAAGCGTTCATCCTTGAAGTGCTCGACAAGGGCAGCGCGGGTGTCCCTGACACGCGGGCGGGGAACGACACTCGTGCCGCCGCAGGACGCTTCCAACGCCGGGCGGGAAAGGCACGCGAGGAATTGCTCCGTGCCCATGTTCGGAAGATAGGTGTCGGCGCCGATGGCATTGCCGGCGATCCGGGCGACAATGCCGCTGTCCGTGCGGTTGGTCCGCGCCGACAGTGCGTCGATCAGGGTCAACCTGGCCACGACACGAAGCGTATCCGTGGCGAACTCCAGCTTGCCGCTTTCACCGATCAGCCGGACGGCGTGCCGGGCGAAACGCCTGGAGCCGTAGAGATGGTTGGAGGTTTCGGAGCCGGAATCGACCGAGACGTTCTGCCCGGCGAATGAGAGGACGAGCAGCGCCATGAGCGTATCGTCCTCGATCGGCGCTCGTGCCAATGCCTCGTGCAGAGCGTCTGTGCGGAAATCGCCGATCATGTCGAGGCCGTTTCGAGTCACGTCGGGCCGTGTCTTGGCTGCAACGTCGATACCCTCGTTTCCGTCCTCGCCGTCGAGCGCGGTCGGATCGGCGCTACCCTTGACTTGTCTGACCTCCGGCATCCGGAAGTGAGCAGTCTGCACCTTGCCGTCACGGTCGAGATACATGGCGGTGCAATCGCCCTTGCCGGGCTTGCCGTAGACGCGGTCCGCCTTCGGCGGCAATTGCGGCTGGCCGAAATTGCTAACTTCGACGATGGCGCCCTTCTTGGGAAGATTGCTACTCATCCATTCCTGCTGCGCACCGAGGAATGCTTCGACGTTGGTGGTGTAGCGGTTATCCTCGTCGGCCGGTCCGAACAGGTCTTCCGCCCACTCGATGCCGTAGGCCTGGCGGAGATCGTCGCCGAAACTTGCATCGCGCGCGAACATGCGGGTCTTGGTGAGGCCGTTGGCGATCGCCCACCAGGACGCCGTGTCACCCTTCTTCGGCTTGTGGGCCTTCCAGACTTCCTTCTGGTCGTCGAGTGACGCCGCGGAAATCGTGCGCAGCTGCTGCTCGCTCGGCATGTCGCCCCTGGCCATGTGATCGAGCATCGCCGGCAGCACGTTGGCGAGCAGGCGAAGCTTGCGGATTTGTCTGACCGGCAGTGCCAGCGCGATCGCAATCGCCTCCTCGGTCCAACCGAGTGCAATGAGGCGCTCGATGCCACGCCATTGATCGACCGGATTGAGCGGCTCGCGCGCGATGTTTTCGATCATCGAACGCATCGCGCCATTGTCGTTGGCCGCCTCGACGACGATAACATCGATTTCCTCGATGCCGGCGGCGATCGCCATGCGGGTGCGCCGGTGACCGGCTTCGATGACATAGCCGTTGCCGCCGGCTTCGGCGAAAATGACGGGCGGCTGGATGATGCCGACGGCCTTGATGGTCGCAAGCAGCAGCGCGTCGGCCTGGGGCGTCGACGTCGACTGGCGGGTGTTGTCGGGATTGTCCTTCAGCGCACGCGGATCGACCTTCATGAGTTGCATGGGAGTGTTCCTTTCCGGGGGATGCGGACCTGGCCCTCTGCCGGTCCTTCCTGTCTTCATTTTTTCCTGAAGACATCTCCCGGACCGCAAAGCGGCCCGACCGGCGCAACTGCGGTCGAGCAGCCCTGCCGCGAAGGACAAGCGGGGCTAACAGCCCTGCGAAGGAGGAGTGGCCGGGATGCGGAGGCGGCGGTTGAGCGACAGCGGCGGCGGGAGGACCGATCTGCGACCGGTTTTCCTTCCCTTTCCCCTTCTCCCTTTCCCAACTTCTTCTGATAAGCGCTCTGCTACAGAGCTCGCAATCTGGTTGCGAGGGAACAAAAAAATGGGCCGTCGGAAAACCGAGGCCCATGAAGTGTGAAGGTCAAAAACCTCCAGAGGGGAACAGCTGTTGCGGCGGCACTGGGAGGAGACCGCCATGTGCATCAGCTGTGTGCACTATGATCATTTTTTGATCAGATGGAAAACATTTATTGTGCAATGCACGTATGCGCATGCTGCACTGATTACCTGGCAGAGGTACCTGCCTCGCGCGCCTCGGCTGCGAGTTCCGCCTCAACGTCCCGGAGCTGGCGACGCTTTTCGCCCAGTTCCCCGGCAAACGCGAATTCGCCACACTCACGGGTTTGGTATGAGGCAAGACGTCTGCGCGCCTCCTCCAGCCGCTGGCGATAGCGTTCCCGCTCCCCGTCGAAGTCGTCGAGCGCGTGCTCAAGGCGGGAGACCGCGCCGAGCGGCGTCACCGTGACAGCGAGATCGATCTCGTAATCCGCGCCCGTGCGCTGAAGCATGGTCGTGTAGCGATAGCCGTCAGACCTGCCGAACCGCTCGCCATCATAGACGAGATCGAAGCCACCAATGGAAGCGATGACGATCTCACCCTCCTGTTGAAGCTGGACGAGGGTAAGGATTTCCTTCATCAGCGCGCGGCCGGCTTCCTTTCGCTCGTCGTATGAAACGGCCGTGACGGTCATCGTGAAGGCATCTCCCGCAGTCGGAACCAGCCGTTGGATATCCTTGCCGATGTCGCCGATGCGCCGGGTCGACACCTCAATGTCGCGTTCGGCGTCCCGGACCTGCCGGCGCACTGCGAACAGGTCATCATCATGCGCGGCGCGTAACCGCTCGAGACGAGCGATATCGGCTTCGAGACCAGCCTTCTGCATCAGGCGCTCGTCGCCCGAGGCAATCGCCTTGGCCATGGCGAACTGGTTGGCCTGGCCTTCGCCGAGATCGTCCAGCCTGCGGATCGATGTATCGCCGGAAAGAGCGGCAGCGATGAAGCGGGCCTTGCGCTCGTTGTTCTGCCACATGGAGGCATCAAGTGACCCTTGCGTGGCGTAGGCGAAGATGTCGACGACATCGTGCTGATTGCCCTGCCGGACGATGCGGCCCTCGCGCTGCTCGATCTGTGACGGCAGCCACGGCACATCAAGGTGATGCAGCGCCTTCAACCTGAGCTGGGCGTTGACGCCAGTGCCCATGGTCTCAGACGAGCCGATCAGGAAGCGAACCTTGCCCGATCGGACGTCACCGAACAGTCGCTGCTTGGCGTCGGTCTTCTTGAAGTCTTGTATGTAGGCGATTTCCGAAGCGGGCACGCCCATGCGGATCAATTCGTCACGAATCCAGCGATAGGCGCTGAAGCCTCGCGTCTTCTCGACATTGATGGTGCCGAGATCGGAGAAGATCATCTGCGCGGCGCCCGGAAGCTCGTAGGGCTTGCCGTCCCGACGGACATAGGCGTTTTCGCTCGTTTCCGTCCAGATGCGAAAGGCGTTATCGATGAGGAGATTGAGCTTGTTGTCTGGCTCATTATCGTTTGCCGGAATGACCAGGCGCAGGTCGATCGCCGCGTGGCGGCCGTCGGTGATGACGGACAGTAGGATATCGTCACCGGGCTGGGCTGGCCCCTCCCGCATCTCGATTGCCTTGATGCGTCTGTCGAGGATCTGCTGATAGAGTTTGAAGGCCGGCGTCGGCTTGGCCGTGAGAATTTGCCGCCGACCGGTCGAGAGGTCCGGAACCTTCACATATTGTTTCAGGTCCGCCGGCATCACCACATCGGCAAAACTGCGGAACATGGCGATCAGCTCCGGCACGTTGACAAAGCTCGCAAACCGGCTGACCGGCTTGTATTTGCCGGATGGCTGGATTTCGAGTTCGGTCGTCGTGTCACCAAAGGTCGAGGCCCAGGCGTCGAATTCGTGAAGCCCGCGTTCGCGGAGCGCCTCGTGGCCGAGCAGTCGCTGGATCGAGAACATCTCACCGAGCGTGTTGGTGATTGGCGTGCCGGAGGCCAGCACGAGCGCGCGGCCGGGATTCTTGGTCTCGATATAGCGGGACTTGACATAGAGGTCCCAGGCCCGCTGCGATCCGTTGGGGTCGATGCCTTTCAGTGTCGACATATTGGTCGCAAAAGAGAGTTTGCGGAATTCCTGCGCCTCATCGACGATGATCTGATCGACGCCGATTTCCGAGATCGTGAGAAGGTCGTCCTTGCGGGTTGAGAGCGCTTCCAGCCGCTCTTGCAAACCTTCCTTCAGGCGCTCGAGCCGCTTACGCGACACCCGATCCTCGCTGTCCACCTTGGTCAGAAGATCCTCGTAGAGCTCCAGCTCGTCATGGACCATTTGGCTCTCGAACGCCGACGGCACGGCGATGAACCGGAAGGCGGAATGGGTGATGATGATCGCATCCCATGTGGCCGTGGCGGCTCGGGACAGGAAACGTGCCCGTTTGTCCTTGAAAAATTCGTCTCGTCGGCGACGAGGATACGAGCGTTCGGATAGAGGGCGAGGAATTCGCGCGCCGCCTGCGCGAGGCAATGGCCGGGCACGACCAGCATTGCCTTGGCGATCAGGCCGAGACGGCGCTGTTCCATGATGGCGGCCGCCATGGTCATCGTCTTGCCGGCACCGACGGCATGAGCGAGATAGGTCGAGCCGGAGGAGATGATCCTCCAGATTCCACGCTTCTGGTGCGCGTAAAGCTGGAAGGCACCACTGGCGCCGGGCAATTGCAGGTGGGAGCCGTCGAACTTTCGCGGCGCGATGTTGTTAAACCGGTCATTGTAGACTCGCGCCAGCCGGTCGGTCCGATCAGGATCGGTCCAAACCCAGCCCTGAAATGCCTCTTTGACCTTCTGGAGCTTGTCGCGGGCTGCTTCGGTATCGACGACATTCAGAACGCGACGTTCACCCCCAACATCCCTATACACGTCGAAGATCTGCGGAACCCGGCTGTTCAGCGCGTCGGCCAGCAGTTCGCCGGCGTGATGGCGGCTTGTGCCCCATTCGGAGGTTCCAGCGGCGTTGTAGCCAAGCTGCCGTGCCTCGACGGTCCAAGACCCGAGCTCCGGCATGTGGTGGATTCGGATGTCAGCATCCATCGTCTCCTTGACGAAGGCGACGATATCGGCAGCCGGGATCCAGGGCGCGCCGAGACGGGCGGTGATATCCGACGGCCGGAGGTCTGCGGGCTGGACGCCCTGCAGCGCTCGGACATTGCGCTCATATAACGGATCGAGCGCCGCCGCCGCTTCGGCGACCGTGAGCTTCGTGCGGACCGGGCCAGAGAGAAAGGCGTCAGAGGTCTGCCATGACCCGTCGGCGGGATCGCGGAAGATGGCGTCCCCGAGCTCGCCGATCACAGCGCCGGGATCGCGATGCAGCAGCTCGGCAATATGCTCGGGATCGACGCGGCCACGCTCGTTGAGAACGACGGCGAGCGCATCGGCCGCTGAGGTTATGACGGGTGGTGCAGGAGGGGAGATCACCCGCTCGGAGAAAATCAGACCGGGCTTTGCCGTATCGGTTTCGAGGTCATAGTCCTCGATCGAGGCCACCAGCCAGCAATCCGGGTCGTCCAGGAACGGCTGGAGATTGGACCGGCGATGGGTTTCGCGGACCTCGCCGCTTTCCTCAAAGTCCGAGATCGAAACCGTCGTATGGTTGATCGGCCCGAAGTCGCGCACAAAACTCGACCAGGCGATGCGCAGCCGAACCTGCAGATCCCGCCACGGTCGGTCCAGCTCCTGCGCTTTGAGAACCTCGCGCACGGCGTCGCGGATCGGAATCAGCTTCTTGATGATCCGGACATGCTTTTCGGGCAGGCCGTCGCCTGACCGGCCTTTCCGCACCGAAACCGCGAGCGGCACTCCGTCGATCATTTGCATGAGGCCGTGGCGGTTATTGATGAAGAAGCTGCCCTCGCGGACCTTGTCGTTGCCGGAGCGGAGATCGACGATCTCGCCCAGTTCCTCCTCCAGATCGATGTCGATCTGCGTCGGCTCGCCGTCATACAGATCCTCCGGAAGAAGAGCGATCACGGCCTTCAGTGCCGTTTCGAGATCTTCACCGGCGCGTGGCCGGCACGTATAGGTCTCGCCGAACGGGCCAGACGTTAGGGCGTGCTCGCCGAGCACGAGATGCGGGCGCCGCGCGAACCAGCGGTTCACTCGGATTGCACCGTCGTCGGATGTGGCCGGGCGCACCTCCTCCAGATCGAGCCACGACAGCTCGCCCTCCGGCTCGGCGATCCGGCGCTTGCGGAAGAACAGGATGTCCACCACTACGTCCGTGCCGGCATCTGCCCGGAAGCTGCCCTCGGGCAGGCGGACGGCGGCGATCAGATCGGCGGATCTGGCGATATGCTCGCGGGCCGTCGCGTCCGCCTTGTCCATCGTGCCCGAACTCGTGACGAAAGCGGCGAGTGCGCCAGGCTTCAAGAGATCAATCGACCGTGCGATGAAGTAGTCGTGCAGCCGGAGACCGAGCGGACGGTACTGCCGGTCCGACCGAACCGTGCGATCGGAGAAGGGCGGGTTGCCGATGGCGAGATCATAGATCGCGTTGAGATCGGTGCGCGCGAAGTCGGCGTTGATGACGCGCGCCTTCGGCTGAAGCAGCCGGGCAATCCGTGCCGTCACCGGATCGAGTTCGATTCCGGTAACATGGCTGGTATCCCTGAGAGCTGTTGGCATCAGCGCCGGAAACAGTCCCGTGCCGATCCCTGGCTCCAGAACACGTCCGCCACGCCAGCCGAGACGCTGAAGGGCCGCCCAGATTGCGCGGACGATGAACTCGGGGGTGAAGTGAGCATACTGGGTACAGCGCGCGAGCGAAGCATAGTCGGCATCGGTGACGGCGCTTTCCAGCGAACTGCCGAGGTCGTCCCAGCCTTCCCGGAAGTCGACTTCGCCTAGACGCCGGAACATGCAGTTTGCGAGTTCCGATGCGCCAAAACCGATGAAGCGGATCAACCTCGCCTGCTCGTCACGGGTGGCGGGTCGATCCTGCTTTTCGATTTCGGTGGCAGTCAGGATGGCCGCAAGATTTGCCTTCGCCCGCTCCTTCCAGGTCGCGGCCAAGCCGCGGTCGTCGCCGTCGTTGAGATAGAAGTTGGTTCGCTCGCCTTGTCTCCGCGTCGCCGGCCGCTTTGCAGCTGGCAGAGGCAATGCCGGCGTGGGGGAGGACGGCGGCGGATCGGGATCGTCGTCATTGGCGGCGAAACCGCCAAACGCGGTGACGCCCAGGCCGAAGCCGGACGACAATGCGCTGCTGCCGAACATATCGAGGGTGAAGGGATCGTGGGACATGAAAGCTCCTTTTCGAGGATGTGCGCCATCGCTCCCGGGACAGGTCCCGTGGCTGCGAAGGCGGATGAAAATGAGTTGTGGGAATTTCGACCTGGTTCGTCCGGCGGCAGCGATCGCGACCTACGAGCGTGTGATTACGGAGAGCTGCATTGTTTCCGTCGCAAACTCCGCCCGCAGATGCGTGGCTTCCGGGTTTGTGGAAAGCATGGCTTCCAGGCTCTCAGCGTCGATGAAGACGATGCCGTCGTCTCCCCCGAAATACCGGCGCTTGTAGTGCCAGCAGTCCGGATTGGTCTTCGGATCGCACTCGTCGGCATAGACCGCGAGTGCCCTTTGGCCCTCTGCCAATTTTCCGTTAGAAAGCAGATAGACGCCTTCATCGCCGACGATCCACAGGCCTTGCCGTTCGTCCTTATCCGGGAGAAGTCCATAGTGAGGATTGCGGAAACCGCCATTGGCTGCCGCGTCGGTGCGTCCGCGCGCGATCACCGCACGGACGTCGACCACGCTAAAAGTGAACATGGCGTCCTCCTCACGCGGCGATCGGGGAGGGAAGGTGGCGAAGATGCACCGGCAGCTTCACAGCGATCTCCCCGTCGGTGAGTTCCTCGAGCAGCTTCAGGAAAGTGCCCTCGTTGCCGCCATAGAGCACGACGGTGCGCTTGCCGCGAGCGGACTGCGGCCACTTGTCTCCGGCATAGCCGCGGTAATCGTCGGCAGTCGTGCTCCAAATATGCTCAAGCCGCTCTTGCCGCGTCATGGCCCGGACCGGACGGCTTTCGCGCTCGATGATGGCGACGCGCATCGTTTCGACGGATGCCTTGTCGGAAAGATCGCAATAGCCATGGAAATATCGAATGGCCGCGTCGATCTTGAGCGCAAAGAACACTGATGTCACCGAGCCGGTCATGTATTCGCGCATCGCAAACATGGACCCTCGGATCCACAATGGCGGTAGGATCTCTAACATGTAATCATGCTCGGTCTCGCCGATCTCGAACCATTCGTCTGCGTAGAATGGTGCGGCATCACCATCCCAACGGTTTGGGCGCGGCGCGTGGCGATCGAACATGCGGAACATCTGCTGGCGGCTTGCGACGCCCTGAAAAACCTTTCGGATGACGGGAGAGGGGATCATCTGCGGCTCCTTGCGCGTTTTCAGACCGAAGTGCGGCGCCGTCATCTCGACCTCGCCATCCCCTTCAATCCTTCATGACCCCTTCCGAGCCGCCGGCATCGTGTCCGGCCGGGTCAAGGGCCGGCTCAGCCGGGCGAAGCCTCCCTTGACGCGGGCGGCGGGAATGCGGCACGCCTGCTTCCTTTCTCTCTTCCTTCTCCCTGATCTTCAGGGTCTCGTTCCAGTCCTCCTCGGGCGGCCGCAGCCGCGTCCAGTCGCAGCCGGCATGTTCGGCGAGCGCCCGCAATCGCTCGGCAAAAAGATCGCCCTGAGAGTTGGCGTCGGTCGCCGCGACCAGCTGGGCGTCAGGTCTGGAGGCCAATTCCCTCAGCGCGGCTTGCGTGGACGGCGACCATCCGCCGCCGGTGCTGAGATAGAGCGTGCCGTCACGCAACGCCTCGATGGCCGCGAGACTCATGGCATCGATCGCGGCTTCTGTGACGGCCAGGCGCAACGCAGTAGGCGGCCCGAGACGGAAAAGAACCTTGTTCCCTCCAGAGGCGAACCCTCGGTATTGTGGACCTCGCGCCTCCCAGCCAGTCACAACGCCGACATCGTCCGTATGCGCTGCCCACATGCTGCCATGTGGGCCTTCCCGAAGAAGCTCCACTTTGATCGCCGCGTGGAGCAAAGACGCCGGCAGGCAACGCTCACCATTGAGGTAACGCCATGTCGAGGATCCGGGCCATGGGCTGCGGCGCGCCTGCCAACGCTCAGGGAGAGAGGGGTTGTATCCACCGCCACCACTCGCAGGCTGCCACTCCGGTTCCGTGATCGCGAAACCGACGAGATCCGCGACCCGCCCGGCGCCTTCGAGAAATCCGACATGATCCAGGTGCTCGACAAGCCCGAACACGTCGCCTTTCGCATCGCTGAGCGGATCGAACCATCCGCGCCCCTCATGCGTGACGATGATGATTTCGCCGCCACGGCGAAACTTGATCGCCCGCCGGGTGCTTTCCTTGATGTCGATGGCGAAGCTCGCGTGTTCGAGAACGGCTGCGCAGCTCACTTGACTGCGCAACGCTTCTACTCTCTCTCTCTTCATTTTGTTTCCGATCGCCCGGCGATCGGCCTCCATTGCCTTTCCTTGCCCGTCGTTTCGCGGGCACCTTTCGGCCAGCCGCGAAGAGCAAAGGCGGCAAGGGCGCGGCTGGCAATTGTCGGATCATGCAATGCCAGCTCAGCCGCGGCGAAGCCTCCCTTGCGGCGTGCAGCGCGCAAGCGGCACGCCAAAAGCAAAGGCCGGCTCAATGCGCCGGCCAGGGGAAAAATTCGTGTACGATCGCAAGATCGTCGTCGGCGTCGATCTCGTCAGAGGGCAGGACGCCGTACTCGCCGTCGACTTCGAAGACGGTGACCGGGACCATCAGGTCGCGGGAGAGCTGGAAGGCGTGGGACTGTGCGAGCGAGAGGTCGTGCGACATTTTGAGAGGCTCCATTCGGGAGCGGGCCAATTCCCGCTCGATGGCTCCTCAAAAGGCTTGGGTCCGGGCGCGATCACCGCGACGGCAAAGCCATAGCGGCCGCAGCTTGCTAGCGGACCCTTTACGGGTTGATCGTGGAAGATCCGGAGCCGGGCCAGGACGCCATCAAAAGAGAGCGGGATTGGCTTGCTTCCGCTGGGGACTCGGATTTCCGCTCGGCTCTCGTGCTTGATCCAGCCGCTCTGTGTCACCCCAGCAGCAACGATCGCCTCCGTTTTCTAAACCGGCGGCAATGTCCGCTCCATTGGATGCCACGTCGATATCGCGGCAAAGCGTTGCAAGGCTTGATTGCCACCTGAGGCTTCAAGCGTGCTCCGCGGCCGCCGGACAGCGATCCGCTCAGATTAATCGGACTCAGACAGGTTCGCTTTCTGAAGCGCCTGTTTTATCGACTTAGCCTCAAGCGCGACGAGGGCACGCTGCAGGTAGAGCTCGATTTCGGGGACGCTTTTACCCTCCAGCATGGCGATCTCGGCGAGGGGCCTGTCTTGCGACACCCAACGGAGGCAAGCCTTTTCAAGTGGCGAAAGCATCCGTGTCTTCATGACAAAAGTCAACTTATGTTGTTATGTTATAACAGATCGCATAAGCATATTTATGGAACTGGAGGTGGCGGGCTCTTTTTAGCTCGCCGTGTCCAACCCGCGGAGTCGAGGTGGCATCTCAGTTGACTGGCAAACGCGCATCGAAGTGACCGGGCGGCAAACTTGACTGACCGATCCCGAAGAACTCGCGGGCGGTCAAGCAAGCGCCATCGCCTGGGACGCAGGCGCGGCAGACGTCAGGCCGAAGATCGTACACTTGACAGGATGTCTCTGAACCGACCAGGCCGAACAGAGCGGAACAACGGGCACCGTCGCAACGCATTCTTGCGGCTACGAAATGCGCCGGCAGCAAATCGAGAGCAGCTTCTGTTTCGGTGGAAAATCTGGGCCAGCTCGGCGAAAAGGAGCAGCAGGCTCCGCAGCTTCGACAATCGAAATCGATCAGCGATGTCATGACCCGCTCCTACCACACAACCTGCCAATGATAAGGCTGCAGGCTAACCGCTTCTCTTGGAGCGAGCGCACCCCATCGATAGCCGACGCCAAGCGTTCGATCCCGACGGCGGGTTCTTGACATCGCTTTCCTTTGACAAGGCGCCGTCACACGGAGGTCGAGCCTGCCGATGGAATCTCAATGATAAGCAGCCCTTCATCCGACCAGATTTTCTGAAGACGTCCTTTAAGCTGCTTTTCGACCATTGCGCCGACAATCACCGTGCCAAAACCTCGTTTGGCTGATCTAGGTGGAGTGGGAGCGCCCACCTCCTGCCAGCGGATGTTAAAGCCGGCCCCGGACGGTCGGGGCTTCCAACTGATTGTAAGCCTGCCTTGCGCCGCGGCAAGCGCACCGTGATGGGCCGCATTGACAGCGAGTTCATGGAGCACGAGCGCAAGGGGCTGGACGACCGGTGCAGGCGTTCGGATGCCAGGCCCACTGAAAATAGCGCGGGTGGCTGCGAACGGCGTCACTTGTAGGCGAATGAGTTCCTCAAGAGAAATGCTTGTCCATCCCCGTGCAGCAACAAGGTATGGGCCCGGGCGAGCGCCTGCACGCGGTGTTGTATAGCGGCGGCATAAAGGGCCGGGTCATCGGCATTGCTCAGTCGGACGATGCTGTCGACGATCGCCAGGACGTTCTTGGATCGGTGGTCGACTTCCATCAGCAGGCGGTGCTCGGAGGCCTCCAGTGCCTCGATCCGCCGATATTCCGTCATATCGATCTGAGATCCAAAGAAATACAGTATCCTTCCGTCATCCCCATGGATGGGACTTAGATGCAAGCGGTTCCAGAACTGCTCCCCGCTCTTCTTATAATTGAGGATCTCTACGCTGACCTCACGCTCGCCGGCGATGGCGGCACGAATTTCGGCGACGGCGATCGGAGACGTCGCAGGGCCCTGCAGGAAACGACAGTTGCGGCCTAACACTTCATGGGCCTCATAACTTGTCAGTGCGAGGAATGCCTTGTTTGCAAGCACGATCGGCTGATCGGATTTACGCGCGTCGGTGACGACCATCGGCATCCTGGTGCGTTCAAACGCGATCGCTGCCAGCTCTTTCCGATCGGCGGAGGCTGCTTTTGAAGATGCGGAAGGCAAATCCCCATGCAGTTTTTCTCTCGAATGGCCTGTCATGCTTTCACGCTCACTAAGACGTCGGCTGATAACGCGGCTCGCGTATCTTTGTTTCCGAGAAGGTCGCTCGTTTGAGTGCGTGATTTACTCATCCGACACCTGCCCGGCGAAGAGCCACATCCGCATCTTGGTCAACACGACGGCCTCCGCTATAGAATCGGGATGTGGTCGATCGGCCTTGCAGCTCCGGAGGATCAGGCGCAACATATGATCATGAAACTCTTTTCCAATTCCAGCCGGTCACGGGAGCGCTTTCTCGAAGCCATCCTGCAAAGCGCGATCGAGTATGCGATCATCTCCACGGACTTGGATGGGCTGATAACCACATGGAACGAGGGCGCGCGCCGGATTCTCGGATGGGATGAGCCCGAGATTATCGGCCAGCCCGCGGCCATGATCTTCACCGAGGAAGACCGGCAGGCCGGGATTCTCCAGCGGGAAATGGCTGCCGCTTTAACGGAAGGTCATGGCAATGATGAGCGCTGGCACGTTCGCAAGGACGGCTCATCGTTCTGGGCATCCGGGCAGATGATGGCGTTGACGTCGGACAACGGGGAGGTCGAGGGCTTCGTAAAGATTCTGAGAGATCGCACCGAGCAGCGAGAGAATGAGGAGCGACAGCGCGTCCTGATGCACGAACTCTCTCACCGCATGAAGAATACGCTGGCCGTCGTTCAGGCTATCACCAGCCAATCCTTCCGAAACGCCAGCTCTATGGAGGATGCGGAGCAGTCGATCGCGGCACGCATCAATGCTTATTCGAAGGCGCACGACATTTTGCTGCAGCAAAACTGGCTGGGCACGACCATGGCGACAATCGTCGAGGCGACCGCGATCAATCTTGGGCTTGAGGCGTCACGACGTTTCGAAGCACGCGGTCCTGCGGTTGAACTGGGGCCCCAGGCGGCTCTTTCGTTTTCCCTCGTGCTGCACGAACTTGTCACCAACGCCAACAAGTACGGCGCGCTGTCGGTCGATACCGGGACGATTGAAATCGAGTGGTCTGTGCGCGGCGCGGTGGGCGAAAAGCGCCTGGACTTCAGGTGGCAAGAAGCCGGGGGCCCGGCGGTGGTGGCGCCGAACAACAAGGGGTTTGGTACGCGCCTCGTCAACTCCAGCCTGGCGGCCTTCGGAGAAGTCGCTCTCGATTACCCGCCGACAGGGTTCATCCTGAAGCTCGATGCGTCGCTCCAGAAGCTGCAATACAAGACCTATTCCGACGCCGAGGAATAAGTGGAATGTTGAGCGGGCATTGGGGAAACCACACGGCGCCAGGCTGCAGGCGTCTCAGTCTCTCCGATCGAATGGGATAAACCGACTGTCCTCATAGACTCGCAGATAATTCGAGTGAACAGGCTCGGCGAGCCGACGCGATTTCATGTACGCCAGTGCTGAACATATTGGCCCGCCGGCGACTGGTTCCACGTCTAGCACTACGCGCAGGTTGCCGGGTATGCCGATCGATTCCAGCCGATCCAAACTTGCTATCGTATCCTCGCCGGGCTCGTAAAGTTCACCGACGACGCGATAGCCAATGCCCGGTTCATTGAACATCATCGGAGCGAACCAAGGGCCGGCAATCAGCATCGGATAACATTCCCGCGTCCGGAAAATTCCAAGAAACCTGGCGCGGAAAAGTCCCTGCTCATGAAGGGGAAAGCCTTTTTTTAAAGTTCCAAAAACGAACAGGTTCCGTGTCATCCGGGCCAGCCCCATGCGCGATCGGCTAATCCCCCAAAAGATTGGAGCGATCGTGATCGCCTGCGTTTCCATCAGGCCGAAGAGGATCACGCTCAGTCACGCTTCATCACGGGTGGCGCCGTCGCCAGGTTGTCTGCTGCGTCTGTTTCCGGCAATCCTTCTACCCTTTCATTGTCCGGCTGGGCGCGGCGCGTCGTCGATCTCTCCGAAGGACGGCCGGCTCGCGCTTTAACGCGCTTGCCGACAACTGCACCGGGGTCTTCACCTCCACCTTCGGACCGGATCGGCTCGAGCTCCATCTCCGGTGGGCGCAGCTTATTCCGGTCTTCGATAGGGTCGTTTGATTTCTTCTGCATGATCGATCGGGCCTTTCTTCAATGCCGGCGGTGATCCCAGGACGTCCGCGGCTTTCCCTACGGCTTGAGAACGACCTTTATGCAGCCGTCCTTCTTGTCGCGGAAAGTCTTGTAGAGCTCAGGACCTTCTGCGAGGGTCGCACGATGCGTGATAATGAACGACGGATCGATTTCGCCCTTTTGGATGCGTTCCATGAGTAGTGGCAGGTAGTGCTGCACCGGCGTCTGCGCCATTCGGAACGTCAGGCCGCGATTGATCGCCGAACCCATCGGGATCTTATCGAGGAACCCGCCATAGACGCCAACGATCGACACCGTGCCGAAGTTGCGGCAGCAATGGATTGCCTGGCGAAGAACGTGGGGGCGATCGGTTCCCATGAACGTAGCGATCTTGATGCGGTCAAGCCTTGAGTCCCAGCTCGCCGACGGATCGGCTTCGGTGCCAACCGCGTCGATGCACGCGTCGGCGCCGCGCCCGTTGGTCAGCTCCATGAGCTTGTCGTAGATGTCTTCGTCCATGAAATCGAGAGTGGTTGCTCCCGACGCTTCGGCAAGAGCAAGCCGCTCCGGCACGGTATCGATTGCGATAACGCGTTCGGCGCCGAGGATGAAGGCCGACTTGATCGCCATCTGTCCGACAGGGCCGCAGCCCCAGATCGCAATCGTGTCCCCCGGCTGGATATTGCAGAAGTCAGCCGCCATGTAGCCCGTCGGAAAGATGTCGGAGAGAAAGAGCACCTGCTCATCTGTCAGTCCGTCCGGCACCTTTATCGGTCCGACGTCCGCATAAGGCACGCGCAGGAACTCCGCCTGACCTCCACTGAAGCCGCCAAGAAGATGCGTATAGCCGAACAGGCCCGCGGGTGAATTCCCCCACATCTTCTTGACCTTCGACGGATCGGGGTTGCTGCGTTCACATCCGGAATAAAAGCCGCGCTGGCAGAAGAAGCATTCGCCGCAGGAGATGGTGAAAGGCACCACGACACGGTCACCGACCTTGAGCTTTTTATTGTCATTGCCGACTTCGACGACCTCGCCCATGGTCTCGTGGCCCATGATGTCGCCGCTATGCATATCCGGCATCACACCGTTGAACAGATGGAGATCCGAGCCGCAGATCGCGCAGGCTGTCACCTTGATGATGGCGTCGCGCCCTTCCTCGATTTGAGGATCGGGAACGCTCTCGCATCGAATATCGTGTTTACCATGCCAGGTCAGTGCTTTCATGTCGCCGTCCGCCTTTCGATCCCGAGCGCAAAGCGGACGCGTCGCCTTGCCACTCCTTTTCGTCCCTGTCCTGAAACTCAAGACAACCAAACCGTGATCCGAGGGAGTTGTTCCAGAAAGCGAGATGGATCCGTTTGCCCGGAACAAATCCGCCTTGGGTTTGTTTAGCCGGCGAATCGACAATGGCGGGCATGAAATGGCCTTCAATCTTGATCCGTATTGTGGCAGCGCTCCGGCACCTCAGCTGCTGATGTCGGATTGGAATTTCGATCCCTACCTCCTGCTTGCGGTAGGCATTGCGGCTGCGTTGACTTGGCTCCCGGCGCGTCGGGACAAGCGGGTCGGGCAGTGGTTTGCAGCCGTCGCTCTTTTCACCGTCGCCTTCGTTTCCCCGCTTTGTGCGCTCAGTTCAGCATTGTTCTCGGCAAGGGCAGTTCATCATATCGTATTGATCTCGCTCGTTGCGCCGCTCGCGTGGCGCTTTCTCTTCAGCCATCCGATGCTCCTGGATCGAGTGCCGTCGATCTTCATATTCGTCTTTCACACGACGATGCTCTGGCTATGGCATTTGCCCCTACCCTACGCCTGGGCTCTCTCTGGGAGCATTCCCTATTGGATTATGGAAATCCCGCTTTTCCTGTCGGCGGCGTGGCTGTGGAAGGAAATCCTCGATGCTCGACGGCCTTCAGGCGGCGCACTTGTGGTCTGCGCCGCAACCCTTCTGCAGATGACAGCGCTCGGTGCGTACCTGACTTTTGCATCCCATCCTCTGTTCAGTCCGCACTTCCTGGCGGCTCCGGCCTATGGCCTATCCCCGCTTGAAGATCAGCAACTCGCAGGTCTGTTGATGTGGATTCCCGCATCACTGCCCTTTGCCGCGGCCTTCCTGTTCAGGATCGCTCAAGCCATCACCCGGCCAGACGGAGGGCTCTCAGCCGGACGGTACCCAGTCGCGGCGAGATTGCCTCGTTAGGCTTCGGCGCATGGCCGGAGCGTTTCGCCGAAGCAGCGCCGCGCCATCGTGGTCTCTTCGTGCAGCCGCCCGACGGCAGGCATGCCGTTTGCGTTTGATAAGGCCAGCGAGCGCCTGACAATTGCTGAGCGGGCCGGGAACAGTTTGGCGCTTTTGAAGTTCTGATGCCACCAACCAGGAGACCAGACCATGAAGAAAATCATCATCGCCTCCATCGCGGTTTCGCTTGCTGGACCCGTTATGGCCCAATCAGCCGCGGAAAAGACCGGAGTCAACTCGCTGATCGGCGTTGCACCGAAGACGGCGGACTTCGTGAAGGAGGCCGCCACCAGCGACATGTTCGAGATCGAATCCAGCAAGCTGGCACTCGAGCGTGGCGATGCGGCAACCAAGACCTTTGCCCAGCAGATGGTGACGGACCATGAGAAAACGAGCAGCGAGCTCAAGGCGCTGATTTCCGGCGGCAAGGTTAAGGCGCAGCTGCCAGCCGCCATGACCAGCGCCCAGCAGAAAATGCTCGACAAGCTGAAGGGCCTTCAAGGTAGTGATTTCATCAAGCAATATCATTCCGATCAGGAATCCGCGCACGAAGATGCGGTCGACCTCTTCAAGCGCTATGGCGAAGGCGGCGACAATGCGGAGCTGAAAGCTTGGGCGGCAAGCACGAGGCCTGCGCTTGAACACCATCTGCAGATGGCGGAGGAGCTTAACAAATAAGATTGCGCCGAAGATGGGATGGAGGATTTCCATGACTTGGAGAGAACGGAAATGCTTCAGGAACCTTTCTTTCCCCTTCAGGGTTAGGCGGCCGGACATTGGGAGCCTATGCTGATGAATTATCTCTGGCTGTTTGCGGTGGCAGGAGGAGCAGCGCTTCTCGGAATTGCCCTTGCTTTCGGAATGATCAAGCAGGACGGGCGACGGTCTGTCTTCGCCATAGCCGGTGCGTTCATCGTTGCGATCGGCGCGCTAGGAGCGGGCGTCTATATTGCCCGGGCGCCGGCGGCTCCGGTGCGCGGCTCGGACAGGGAGCAGTCGCAGCAAAGGCTTCCAGGTGCTGCGACGACCGAGAAGGACCTGCCGGGAAAGTGACGCCCAAACAATTGCCGATCAGTGCTTTCTGGCTAAGGCCCAGAAACGCGCCGTCGGCAGGAGGTGCATGGTGATGAATTTTGCGGCTGTCTCGGAGCGTGAGTTCGCCTTGGCTCTCGAGGCAATGACGGACGACGAGCTTTTCGAACTGATGGCTGATCTGGAGAAGCGGAGTGAAGCATTGAATCGAGCTTCGCCGACCGATGAGATCTTCGCAAAAATCGTTCTGACGGAGAACGCGATCGAAAGGCGGTTTCCCGGCCAGATGCTGTTGCCATACAAGGAATGGAAGGATCGGCCCGACCGGTTGACGCTGCAATAGCGCCCACATCTTATATCAATGAACTACTGAACCGCAGCCAATGAGCGATGGCCGGAATCCGGCCAACTGCGGCCTGATACTCCCGGAACATCGTAGGCGTCAGCTGCGAACGCTTCCAAGGATGTGCGATTGCGAACGATAACAAGCCCCCGGTGAGAATAGATGAAGTGCTCGCCTTCGAGGATGTGCAGCGCTTCGGTGACGCTGGAGCGGCGCACTCCGAGCATGGTCGCCATATATTCATGCGTCAGCTCGATCTCCTCGCCGTCCATACGGTCATGGCACATCAATATCCACTTCGCCAATCGGACGTCGATCTTGTGAACGGCATTGGAAAGCGCAGTGTGGGCGACCTGTGCGAAGAAGCCTTGAAGAAAGCGTGCTAGCAGTTGCCGAACGGCGGGCTGATCAAACAGAAACCCTGCCAGAGCGCGCGCTTCCACGCGACGTCCCGCGCCGCCGACCTGCATCATTACGTCAAACGAAAATGCCTCCGCCTCCATCGTCAGGGCCGGCGGCGATACGCCGTCTCTGCCGACCAGGCCGATCTCGGCTTTCTTGCCTTCGGGCGAAGTTGCCACCATGGAGGCGATGCCGCTTTCCAGGAAATAATAGTGGCTGACCGGCAGCCCTATAGAGGCGAGTTCGAAATCGCGCGGCAAAGCGAGCGGCTCGAGAATTCTCTCGAAAACCAAAAGCTGTGGCGTCGTCAAATGGAGCAGGAAGAGATTTTTGCTTTCGAAAGGAGGCATCGCCTTGCCCTCTTGTGTGGCAAGAGCGGATCGTCTCCCAGCCGTCGGCGCCAAGAATTCTGCCAACGATGATCGAAGTATGGGCCGCAAGAGACCCCATTGCAAGTCGTTTGTCCATCGGCCGCGAATGTGGGCGGGCCATCTATCGCCGCGTCGCGGCGCCAGCCGCATATCGCGACGGTGGATCTCGCGGATTTCCCGTCCAACCTCTGCCAAAGCCTTCACCAGTCCCAGCGCAATCTAGATCGCCCTTCTGGTCAATGAGTTGGTGACGAACGCCTGCAAACACACCTCCCTGATGTCCGGCAGGGGTATCGTCAGGGCGCATAGTGCCGACGACCAAATTCTCGTCGAAATCGCAGAAGGCTGAAAGGCCTGCCGCCCGGAATTTTTCGTCCTTTGAAAACGACGGCAAAAGCCTGGGGATGAGCGTCGTGCACGGTCTCGTGCAGCAGCTGAAAGCCGAGATCGAGATCAAAGATCAACGGCCGGGCGCGCGATTTTTGATCCGGTTGCCACGCAATCCATAATAATCTCACCGGCAATTGGATCGGCTTGGCGCCTGATATTGGAATTGTCAAAACCGCACAAAGCCCCTCCCGAATATGGCTATACCAGCCTTTTTGACGCATAAGCTGATCATTACCACGATCGTGACGGCTGCTGGTATGAGCGCGGGCTCCCTCCCGAAGGAGACGTGCATGCCCGCACCCGACCAGCGTAACGTTCGTAACTTGCTGCTGAAGGCTCTGCCCGTCGATGCGTTCGACCTGCTCACTGCAGATGCCGAAACGGTCCACCTGCCGACCAGGCATGTCTTGGTCGAATCCGATCAGCCGAATGCGCATGTCTGTTTCATCGAGGAGGGTCTGGCGTCGATGGTGGCGACCAGCGCCGAAGACGAAGCTGTCGAGGTCGGGCACGTCGGATATGAGGGCATGGTGGGGGCCCATGTGGTGCTGAAGACCGATACAACGCCCAACCGGACCTTCCTTCAAGTCGCCGGCTCCGGCCTGCTGGTCGCCGTCCAAACCCTCAAGCGGGTGTCGGCTGAATTTCCGGCGGTCAACGACCTGCTCCTCAATTACGTGCATTGCTGCGACATACAGCTGTCTCAATCGGCTCTCGCCAACGGGCGCTACAATATGCATGAGCGGCTCGCTCGCTGGTTGCTGATGTGCCATGATCGTCTGGTCGGAAACGATCTGCCCCTCACCCATGAATTCCTGTCGCTTATGCTTGGCGTACGCCGATCGGGGGTCACCAACGAGCTGCATATTATCGAAGGGATAAAGGCGATCAGGGCCACCCGCGGAAATGTCAGGATCATCGATCGGGCAAAATTGGAAGAAATCGCCGCGGGCAGTTACGGCATACCGGAGCGGGAATATGAACGCCTAATTGGCCTGCCGGTCCGGCGATCGGTTACTCGAAAGGTCTGATCGTTTCCGTGAAAGGGACGATCAATAGAACAGCGCCCTCTTCGTTACAAACCTGGATTTCCCTGGCTGAGATATCTTTCCCAGAAAGCACCGCTTGGCTCATCAGCGCTCTGGCGTCGCGTACAGCCTCATGCTTGGCGTCCTCGAGCGTCGCTAGCTCGGTACCTTCGAAGTCGGCGATCGTCCCTGTGCCGGAAACGATGTTGAAATAAAATCGTGGCATCGCCCGCCCCATCGCTGCGGAATCAATGCCATAAATTTCTAGTCAGTTCCTTAGAAATATTTCGCCTGCTGTCTCGGTTCGAAGATAGCGGAGGACGATCAAGAGGGTCCTGTCCACGACTATTTTAGGCGCCTCAATGGGAAATCCTGCTGCTCTGGCCGCCCTTCAAATCGACCATTGTCGCGCGAAGTTGTAGGAGCTCATCAACGATCCTCTGCCAACACTCGTCGTCGGCTCTGGCGATCGATAGCATTGAAGCGCGGATCGTCTGAAGCAGACGAATGAGCGCCGGGTATCGGCCGGCACCGCCGCCTGCAGCGTCGCCATCGCAGATTTCTTGAAGTTCATCAACGATCTGCCCCACGACAATCTGCCGATCGACGGCATCGAGCGCGGCCGGATCCGCGGCGATCGCCTTGAAATAGAGAAGTCTGTCCATCATAGCACACTGGTTAAGCCAATATTGACGGCAGGACGCAGCGTTTCGCAATGCGGTGCTTTCGTCGAGGTCGATACGCTGTCGAAATCCATATGCATATATCGCATCAGGCCACTGAGTTTGCGCTGGTCTCGAATGCCGCACTCGAACCAAGATACAAGTTCCCTCGCGACATGCTGCGCCGCCGGACTGGAAATGCCATATGACTTCTCTTGACACCATCCCTGCAAAACAGCCTGCAACATGGCGATATCACCAGGCTGCAGAGCCGGCTTCGTAATTCCAGAGTGCTGCGTCATCGTGTTCCTCCCAAGCATATGAGGCGATCCTAAAATTCCAAATTTTCGATTTCAACCGCTGGTGCGGAACCGTACGAGTCCGGATCCCTTTCACCTTGCCGTCGGCCAGGGAACCAACGCGGCACGATCGGGTTCGGCGGATTAAATGAACGTGGTACGGCAAGCTTGAATATGATACCCACAGCCCTGCCAGAGCGGCCTGAAATGCCATTTGGCGGCATGATCACGGTCCAACCGACTTTTGCAGGCGTCCGCTATGAAATCGCTCAGTCCGGTCGCTGGAAAGACGATCGTCATCATCGGAGGCCCGGGCTTTGTCTCAGATGGCGTCAAAGAGGCATGGGCCGCCCGCCGAGCTGTGGTCGTCATCAGCAGCGTCGATGTGGTCGCGATGCATAGCTCAGATGAAACCTTGCCATACGACGCCGCGATCATCGACGTCACCATCCCCGACCAGGCGATGCTGACAATGAACGAATGGCTGGAGATGCGGCGAATACCCTTCGTCTTCGCGCAAGGGCATCGTTCCGAAGCGCTCTCAGCCGGCTTTGTCCTCAGCGATCGCCCTGGCGATATCAACGCGATCGTCGCCGCATTGTTCGGACCCGGTTCGGGTTATTATCACTAGATCCGTGCGCTTGCGTACGCAGCGTTGCGCTTGATGTGTGCGGACCTCATGATGATGGCTGCATAATTCGAAGCCTTTATTCGAGGAAAGGCACTATGCTCGATTCTCAGTCTGCTCACTTGATGGCCCTTGATTCAGCTGACCTCAGTCATCTGCAGGCGATTTTGAACACCATATGTCGCGAGACGGGAAAGCCTCTGCGAGCGCCTGAGACGCAGGAGATCGCGGCTTTGCTGATCAGCCTTTACCGACATGGAGTGGCAGACCAGAACAAATTGCTTTCGGTGGGTCGCCTGGCATCTGTCCGCAAGCGCCGCCGCTGAACGCCGATCACGCCAGTCTTGATCAAAAGATCACTCAGCGCCCAAGTGGACTGCCGATCAGCCGTCGATATTCCTCCTCCGCCGCGCCGTAGGAGCCATGCGCCTCTTCGATCAATCCGCGCCTGTTAAGAATGACGATCTGCCTTCGGGTGGACCTGATCAGACCTTTGCCTTCCAGCAGATGCAACGCAACCGTCACTCCGGCGCGGCGGACCCCCAGCATCACGGCGAGAAACTCGTGCGTCAGGGATATCGTCATGCCGTCCGTCCGGTCATGGACCATCAACAACCACCGCGCGAGCCGCTCTTCGAGTTTGGCGTGACCATTGGCCAGCACCGTCGACGTCGTTTGCGCAAGCAGCGTCTGGACATAGGCGAGAAGCAGGCTGCGCAAGGCGCGGCTTTCTTCCATGGCCGCGGAAAGGATGGGTGCCGGCAATTTGAAGCCATGGCCTGAGATCTGCATGAATGTCCGGTTGGCGGATTGATCACCGCCGAGCATCACGGCGGCACCTGTCATTCCCTCCCGGCCGACGATGCCCACTTCGATATCGCGCCCGCCTGGAAATCTTGCCACGATCGATGCAAGCCCAGACTCGGGGATATAGATGTCGCCGACCGGCGTATTCTCCATCTCAAGCATCAAGGGGACATCGAGAGTGATTGGCTCCAGATGAGGCACGATCAGATCGCGCTCTTGTGGGCCCAAAGCCCGCAACAGCTCATTTCTAAAATTCAATTGCTCGTCATCCATGTTTCGTCCACATGCGGCCATCCTTCGCCCGTTGCTGCTGCGAACCTAACCATCTAGAATCGTTGAGCAATACACTGTGCCATACCGTACAGACGGTTCGAAGTCTGCGCGACCCTGTTCGCCGTGAACAAGAGGGCCTGACGGTTTCGATGGCCGAAACCACTCGAATGACGGCCCGTCGGCTACCCCTCGTCGGCAGCCCCTTTCCGGTGGAAGTGGCCAGGCGACGAGGGTTATTTTCAGATGGAGAGCGTGAGCCGGAGCAGTCGGTCTCAGCGTTGGATTGGGGAGCGCCAAGACGGCATCGAGATCAGGACCTCGGACAATCCGCCCTCCAGGTAGCACACCAAGGCAGAGCCAAACGCGATTTGAACCCTCGGCATGACTCTTCTCAGTCGCAATGATTAAACATCAGATTATGTCGGACTTCAAAGCGCAAAGCGTGCTTTACACCTCTCAAGGACCCGCGCCACCGCGTGGTTGCACGAGCCACGACACCCTTTGCGGGAACAATTCGCAATGGTGAGGGTTAGCTGCACCTGAGCGCCTCATGTGGATCTAAGACATGACCTATCCAACCCCTTCTTCGCGCGTACTCATCTATTCTCACCCGTTTCGCGCTGTCCCACTTCATTTTTCAGCGGCGTGTTTTGTCGGAGCGTTGGCCACGGATATCGCCTATTGGCGGACCGCGGAGATGATGTGGACGAATTTTTCGTCATGGCTGCTGGCCGCTGGCCTGCTGCTTGGCGGAATCGCCGCAATCGGAGGCATTGCCGATTTCGCGACTGGGCGGCTGCCGTTAAGAGCAGGCATCGGATTGCTCTACGCGCTCGGCAATCTCGCGGTCTTTGTGCTCGCGCTCTTCAACGCCTTCGTTCACAGCCGCGACGCATGGACATCCGTGGTTCCGACCGGCTTGACGCTGTCGGCGGTGACGGTGGTCGTCATTGTCATCAATGCGGTTCTTGGGCGGATGGTACAGCGGCAGTTTTTTGAGGACGCTGCATGATGAGCCGATCTTTTCTCTCCCGCAATCTCCGTGTCCTGGCCTTCTCGCTGCTTTGCGGTTGCAGCCTCGGCCTGACAGCCTGCAGCGAGAATGAAGCCGATCCCAGCAGCGAAATCGGTGCCAATCCGAAACTGCCCGCACAATCGCAATATCTCCTCCCGCCGATGCATATCGCCTCGGTCGTCGGGTGGAAGGAAAGCGAGACGCCAGTGGTTCCGAAGGGTCTTCAGATCAAGGCTTTCGCCACAGGACTGAAACATCCTCGCGCCGTCTACCTGCTGCCGAATGGCGACATTCTCGCAATCAGATCGGTCGCGCCGCCGGAGGCGGCCATCAAGCGCCCGAAGGACCTTGTCATGGGGTGGATCGAGGCAATGGCAACGTCAGGCGGCAAAGCGAGCACCGAAGGGAGCAACCGCATCACTTTGCTTCGCGATGCCGACGGTGATGGCGTGGCCGAGGTCAAGGAGACTTTTCTCGATCATCTCAACTCGCCATTCGGCGTGGCGCTTGTCGACAACGATCTTTTCGTTGCGGCGACCGACGCGATCATCCGTTATCCCTATCAACCGGGTGAAACCAAGATCAGTGCGCCGGGCATGGTACTGACGGAACTTCCGGGTGGACCGATCGACCACCACTGGACGAAGAGCCTCGTTGCCAGTGAGGACGGCAGGTTGCTCTATGTTGGCGTCGGCTCGAACAGCAATATCACAGAGAATGGCTTGGAGGCGGAGAAGGATCGTGCGTCGATCTGGGAGGTCGACAGACAGACGGGACGCCACCGCATTTATGCGGACGGCTTGCGCAATCCCAACGGATTGAGCTGGGAACCACAGACCCATGCTCTTTGGACCGTGGTCAACGAACGTGATGAACTCGGCCCCAATCTGGTTCCGGACTACATGACCTCGGTCAAGGATGGCGGCTTTTACGGATGGCCCTACAGCTATTTCGGCCAGAATGTCGACCCGCGGGTCGAGCCGCAACGGCCTGACCTTGTCGCCAAGGCGATCATTCCCGACTACGCGCTGAGCTCCCATGTCGCGCCTCTCGGCATGGTGTTTTACACCGCCCAAAATCTGCCGGCGCAATATCAAGGCGGAGCGTTCATCGGCGAACATGGAAGCTGGAACCGTTATCAATTCAACGGCTACAAGGTAGTCTATGTGCCCTTCAAGGACGGGCGTCCGAGCGGCAAACCGGAGGATGTCGTCACCGGCTTCCTGCGAGGCGAGGACGAAACACACGGCCGGCCGGTCGGACTTGCCGTCGACAAGGCCGGGGCGCTGTTAATCGCCGACGACGTCGGTGATACGATCTGGCGCGTCACCGGCGCGCCTTAGCTCCTGGCGAACATAGAGATGGCAGCACGGCCTATTCGACGATGTCAGCCAATCATTTTCGACTGACGAATTTGTTGAACCGGCTTGTCCCATCCTCGGTCTTGTCCTGATAAAGAAAGGCCAGCTCGTTTTCATCGAAAATGGCGAAGAATTCGTCCCAGGAGATCTTTTCCAGGTTCTCTTCCGGCTCTCCGAAGTCAATCCGCAGTATGCCACCTTGCTTGGCGCCTTTGACACGGGAGGGTTGTCCCTTGCGCGCTTCCACCCATTTGCGAATTGCCGAATGATCGGTCGTCGTAGTTGCCGTCGTCATGGAAACCTCCGTTCGATTTCGGCCCCGCGGTCTCTCGCGGCACGGTGCCGAACCGATCTCGCGAGGGAAAGTTCCAGGCGATAGCGTGCCTCAACATGACACGGGGCAAGAGGCAGAGATCGTCTCGCGCTGGAGCGGAGCTTCCGACACCTATGGAAAATCTGAGGAGGAATATGAGCGAATGATTAAGCCTCTCAGAAAATCGAAACGATGAAGGATCGCGATGATACTGATATTTGATAACCGACATGCCGCAACAGATGCTCAGGTGAGATGACGGTGCGATAGCGCACGATCCCTGCATTTTGGCCGGAAAGGTTTATTGTATCACCCTGTATTTTAGGAGTTTGGCCATGAACGTTGCAGGGACGACGTCCATCCTTCTGATGGAGGATGAGATTTTCATCGCGATGGACGTGGAAGACATCCTTCATGGCGCCGGCTTCGATCGGATAGAGACAGTGTCGTCTTGTCGAGCAGCCGAAGAGTGGCTGACAGCGAACGATCCCGATCTCGTGGTGATGGACATCGAATTGACGGACGGGGTCGCTGGAGCGATTGCCAGATCTTTGCGCGACCGCAATATCCCATTCATCGTTTACACCGGTGCTCAGCGGAAGATGCACCCGGATGCCTTATCATTTTCCGAAGGCGTGTGGTTGGAAAAACCATGCGAACCGGCGACATTGCTGACGGAAGTTATGCGCTGCATACGTCAGGGGCCGACGTCGATTGTGGTCGATGGCTGCAGGGAAAGCAAAAAGACGCGATAAGGCCATCTGGCGGGAACATTGCCGTTGTTCTTTGGTTTGGCGAACCAGGGGAGAGGCAGATGAACCAGGAATCGGACGGTCGGACTTTGATCATCTACATCGGCGCCATCACCGTAGTCGAGCTTTTGATCGTTTGCGGCTCAATTATCTCGTTTAACGCAAGCGGCAGAAATGACGAGCCTGCAAAGATTCTGACGGAAGTGAAACCCTGATGGACAGGCCCGAAAACGGTCCCATTCAGGCAACCCGTACCAGCGCTGAACAACAGCGAAATAGCCTTTCAGGTGGGCGGATTGCGGTCATCTTGATCGCGACCGTGGCCGCCATCGCCTTCCTGCTTTACACCGTGATCCTCGTCTACGGGCTGGCGCACAGAATGTGACTGCATCCGTGGCGGATCTGCCTGGCATATTCGGGTGCTGGCTCAAGGACGCAAGCTCGGAACCTTTCATTGCGACACAGGTTTGCGGTCTTTGACAAGCAGAGGACGAGTTCGATGCCCAATGCCGCCGATATATTGATAGACACGCTGATCGAGTGGGACGTGAAGGTCATCTTCGGCCTCCCTGGAGACGGGATCAATGGGGTCATGGAGGCGTTGCGCAAGCGCCAGGATCAGATCCGCTTCATCCAGGTCCGGCATGAGGAATCGGCCGCCTTCATGGCGAGCGCCTACGCCAAGTTCACCGGAAAACTCGGCGTTTGCCTTGCGACGTCTGGACCGGGCGGCACGCACCTGCTGACGGGTCTCTACGATGCCAAGCTCGACCAGATGCCGGTGCTTGCGATCACCGGAACGCAGTTTCACGACCTGATCGAGACCTTCACCCAGCAGGACGTCGACCTGACCCGCGTTTTCGACAATGTCGCTATCTACAATGCGCATGTCAGTGATGCCTCGCATATGGAAAATGTCGCCAGCCTTGCCTGTCGTTCTGCGCTTTCGCGCCGCAGTGTTGCCCATCTCTCCATCGCCAACGACATCCAGGAGATGGACTCGAAATCGCGCTCGAAACGCAACCGGCCAAAACACGTGCCGAACCGCTTTTTCCGCGGCCGCCAAGTGCCCGACGATAGCGAGCTCGATCATGCCGCCGAGATATTGAATGGCGCCCGCAAGGTTGCCATCCTCGCTGGCCGGGGCGCCGTCGGCGCCCAGGAGGAATTGCGCGAGACTGCCGACCTGCTCGCCGCGCCGGTCGCCAAAGCCTTGCTCGGCAAAACGGCTCTCGCCGATGACGATCCACTGACGACCGGCGGAATCGGAATTCTTGGCACTGGACCGTCGCAAGAGGTCATGGAGGAATGCGACTCCGTACTGATCGTCGGCTCCTCCTTTCCCTATATCGAATATTACCCGCGACCCGAAGCCGCCCGTGGCGTGCAGGTCGACAGTGACCCCCAGCGGATGGGCCTGCGGTTCCCCATCGATGCTGGCCTAGTGGGCGACGCGAGGGAAACGCTGCGGCTCCTCAATGTCAGGCTGAGGAGGAAGACGGATCGCTCGTTTCTGGAACAGGCGCAAACAGCAATGTCCGGCTGGCGCCGAAAGATGGAAATGATGGAGACGGAGCGAAGTGCGCCCTTGAAGGCGCAGGCGGTGGTCCGCGCCTTCGGCAATCGCATTGCACCTGACGGTGTCCTCGTAGCCGATTCCGGACAGAACACCGAACTCGCGGCCCGCCATATTGATCTCGGCACGGGGAACCGGTTCGCCGTCTCGGGCGCGCTCGCCTCGATGGCCTCGGGCCTGCCTTACGCGATCGCCGCTGGCGTTGCCGATCCGAAACGACCGATTTACGCGGTCGTCGGCGATGGCGGGTTCGGCATGCAGCTCGGAGAGTTCTCGACGGCCGTCCGTCTCGCTCTCCCGCTGAAATTGCTGGTGATTTGCAACGGCATGCTCAATCAGATTGCCTGGGAACAGATGATGTTTCTTGGAAATCCGCAATTCGCCTGCGAGTTGGCACCGATCGATTTCGCCCTCGCCGCAGAAGCAATGGGAGGCCGCGGCTTCACGATCCGGGAGTTCGATCAGATCGAACCGACTTTGACTGAAGCTTTCTCAGTTGCCGGGCCTGTCGTCGTCCAAGCCTTCGTCGACCAATACGAGCCGATGATGCCGCCTAAGATGCCGAGAGACTACGCCAAGAACTTTCGCGATGCTCTTCCCGAGACGCCTGGTCATGAGGCGATTGAGGCAAACATATCCCGCCCGCCGCTTCGCGAGATGATGATCGCTGGCGAACAGCAACAGGAGATATCCGAAACTACGACCGATTTGCCGGGCACGCCGTGAACTGTGAGCTGGCGGAAAGAACATTGTGAGCAGTTTGTCTACTGTCGATGACTGTCTTCGCGGCGTAGCGCATCGCTTGCGTAGCTTGTTGTCGCCCCTACCAATTGGGCTTATAGCCGGGGTTCTGGCTTGCGCTTTGGTCTTGGTTTTTCTCTTTCGCTACATCACCGATGCTGATCCGCGCTTCGATTCAAAGACCGCCGCGTTAACGGCTGGCGACGCAACGAAAGGAAAATTGGTTTTTCTGGCCGCCGATTGCACGTCCTGCCACGCGACCCCGGGCCAGCCCGACCGATTAAAATTAGGTGGCGGTCTGGCTCTCGCCTCACCGTTCGGAATATTCAGGCCGCCGAACATCTCGCCGGATCCAACGGACGGAATCGGAGCGTGGTCGGTCGCCGATCTTGCCAATGCATTGATCGCCGGCGTTTCTCCCCGTGGCGAGCACTACTATCCGGCATTCCCCTATCCAAGCTATACCGGCATGTCGCTCGACGATGTGAGAGACCTTTACGCCTACCTGCAGACGTTGCCGCCGGTAGCCGGACGGCCGCCACCACACGATCTGGCTCTGCCGCTCAAATTTCGCCGTCTCCTTGCGTTTTGGAAGCTGCTGTTCTTCCGCGAGGGTAAGTCGGGGGCGACGGTCGGGGGCAACGCCGCTGATCGCGGCGCTTATCTGGTCGAAACGCTCGGCCACTGCGCCGACTGTCATTCGACCCGGAACGTGCTTGGCGCCATCAAGCCGTCGACACGCTTTGCCGGAGGCTCGGACCCCGAGGGCACCGGCTTTGTGCCGAACATCACTCCGCGCCGGATAGGCCACTGGTCTGAGGCGCAGATCGCCCTCATGCTTAGCACCGGTGAGACGCCGGACCATGGCCGGGTTGGCTCGTCAATGGCGGATGTCGTCATCAACACTGCACAGCTCCCGCAAGGCGATCGTGATGCGATTGCACGCTATGTCAAATCGCTGCCGCCTCGGCCGACGCCGCATCCGTGAGTTACTGCTCGTAGAGATAGGCGGCGAGATCCCTTGCCTCGGCCTCGGAAATCCCGGTTGCCGGCATGGCCGAATTCGCCGAAAACCGTTGCGGAAAAACGATCCATTGCACGAGGTTCTCCGGCGTGTTGTTGACGACGCCGCCGATGTAGACGCGTTGCCGTAGATCGGTCAGCGGCCCGCCGACCTTCCCGTCGGCGCCGGGAACGCCTGGGATAATGTGGCATCCCACACATCCATAGCGGCGAAATATCTCCGCCGCCCGCGTGGGGTCGCCTGATGTCATGGCGATGGCAACGTTCTGCCGCCTCTCCCGGTCTTTGACGATATTGGCTGCGACGCCGATCGAGACCAGTATCAGGACGACACCGGCCATGACGTAGCTAAGGCGAGCATAAGAGATCTGCATTGGCGCCTCTCTTGTCTATTGTATCGATCTGCAGCAACGCCATATCGAGCACCGCAGAACCGGAATCATCAGGATGAAGGTGATCAGTGCGCGCATGGATTCAGCAGCAGCGTCGCCGCCCCCTGTAGAATGAGAGCAAAGGCGAAGACGGCCCCAAACAAGATACCCACATTGCTGATGAAGCTGGCGCTGCGTGAGACAGCGGAGAGATGGCTCCGCCATGAGATCAGCGCGCCTGCCATAGCCAGAGCAGCTGACAGAAAAGTTGCGAATATGATCCATCCGGTTCCCGTGTCGCAATCTGCGGAGGGAAGCATCTGCCCGAGCTGGGTGCTTACGGCCCAGGCGGCCGGGGACAGTGTCAATCCTGAAATTCTTGCGATAGCGACACTCATTGGCGAGGCACCCAATAGATGCAGAGGTAGAGCGGAAGCCAGGCAATGACGACAAAGTTCCAATAAAGCGCGTTGTCCTGGACGTCGCCGTAACGACGGGCGTTGTCGCCGTGCCGGGAAAACATCAGACATGTCAGCACCAGCGTGTCGATCAGATCGGTAAGGATATGCGTCGTATGCAGTCCGAGCAGGGTCCAGACGATCGAGCCATAGGCGTTGTCATCCCAACTGATATGAAGAGCCGGAAATTCGAAAACGCGCAAAGCAAGCGGAGCAATGCCCAAGAGCGACATCACCACGAGGCCGAGCTGTACCCTTCTCAGTTTCTTATGCTTTGCCCAACGCGATACCATCATATTAGGGATGACGCTGATAAGAAGCAGGCCTGTCAGACACGTACCGGCCAGCAAGTCTGGCGGTGGCGCATCGATCGGCCACTGCGGTGCGAGGCTCATCAGGTAGAAGTAGACGGCAATCGCCAGGCCGAAGCCCGACCCTTCGATGAGCATGAAGGCTCCCGTCGCCCACCACGTCGGAGACGCAGTGCCCATCCCGTGCAGGGACAGTTTCGAGACGTCGAGCACAATCCGATCCTTCATGATTCATCCTCCGGGCTGCCCTTTGGCCAGAACCATCCGATCAATGTGACAGCAATCGGAATGGAGCCCCAGACGACGGCCCAAGGCGAGAACATCGACCAGATCAACATGACCGCTGTGGCGATCGCCGCCCAGAGCGGCCAGACGCTGTCACGTGGCGACGACTCGCGCGCTTCCGGCAGCGCTTCGACCACACTCGTCACCAGAAGCTCCCGACGATCCGTTCTCAGCCCGCTTGCAACCGCCAGCTCGCCATCGTTCGGCGAAAGCGCTTCGCGCGCATCCACGACGGGAATGCGGCGAAAATTATAGGAGGGCGGCGGCGAAGATGTCGCCCATTCCAGGGTCGTTGCCTTCCAGGGATTGGGGCCGGCGGGCAGGCCGTTTCGCCAGCTGCGGACGACGTCGACGAAGAAAACGAGGAAGCCCAGTGCCAACAGGACCGCACTCAGACTGATGAACAGGTTCAGACCGGCCCAGGGCAGCTCGGGCTGATAAGTGTAGACGCGACGCGGCATGCCCAGCAGGCCGAGAAGATGCATCGGAAAAAACGTCAGGTGAAAACCAATGAAGATCAACCAGAACGCCCAACGGCCCAGCCGTTCGCTCATCATCCTGCCGGTCATCTTGGGAAACCAGTAGTAAATGGCGGCTATCAAGGGAAAGACAGCGCCGCCGATCAGCACGTAATGAAAATGTGCGACGACGAAATAGGTGTCGTGCACTTGGGTGTCAAAAGGAACCGACGCCACCATGACTCCGGTCAGACCGCCGATTACGAATGTGGCGATGAAGCCGATCACGAACAGCAGCGGCGTTCGAAAGACCGGTCGCCCCGCCCACATCGTCGCCAGCCAGCAGAAGATCTGGATACCGGCCGGGATGGAAATCGCCATGCTGGACGCAGTGAAAAAGCTCTCTCCGAGCCGCGGCAGCCCGACCGTAAACATATGATGCACCCAGAGCCCGAACGACAGCACGCCGGTGGCGATCATCGCCATCACCAGCGGGAGATAACCAAAGAGCGGACGCCCGACGAACGCCGGCAGGATGGTCGACACCATTCCGACGGCTGGCAGAAAGATGATGTAGACCTCGGGGTGGCCGAAGAACCAGAACAGATGCTGCCACAGCAGCGCATCGCCCCCTTCCGCCGGGTTGTAGAACTGCGTTCCGACGAGGCGGTCGAGGATCAGCGTCGAACTGGCGAACATGATCGCCGGCATGGCCATGATGACGAGGAACGACATGACAAGCATCGCCCAGACAAGCACCGGGATCCGGTCCAACGACATACCCGGCGCCCGTTGCTTAAAGACGGTGACCACGATTTCAACGGCGACCGCGAGCGCCGAGAGTTCGGTGAAGGTGATCATCTGCGCCCAGATATCGGCGCGTTTGCCCGCACTATATTCGGGTCCCGATAGCGGCACGTAGGCAAACCAGCCGACATCGGGGGCGGTGTCGAGCGCGAAGGACAGCCAGAGCAGGACTCCCCCGAAAAGGAATACCCAATAGGAAAAGGCGTTCAGCCTCGGGAACGCGATGTTGCGGGTGCCGACCATGAGAGGCACGAAGTAAACGCCGATGGCTTCCATCACCGGGACGGCGAAGAGGAACATCATGTTCGACCCGTGCATGGTGAAAATCTGGTTGTAACGGTCGGGGCTGATGAAGCGGGCTTCCGGCTGCGCCAATTGCAGGCGCATGGCGAGCGCAAGCAATCCGCCGAGGATGAGGAAGATGAAGGCCGTCACGATGTAGCGTCGGGCGATGACCTTGTGATCGACGGATGCGACGGCGCCCCAGAAACCCGGGCGCGAGCCCCAGATTGTCGTAAGCTGGCGCTCGACCTCGGCATCGGCAAGCCCGGTATCGGCCGGAACCGCTGAGGCTTGATCCTTTTTCATCGGAGACTTTCCATGTAGGCGGAAAGCTGCCGCAGCTCATCGGCCGTCAGCGGTACCATCGGCATGTTGTTTCCGGGTTTCAGGGTCTGGGGATCGGCAATCCAGGCGGCGAACGAGCCGCGGGTGGTCTCAAGCAGGCCGGCTGCGATAGTGCGCCGCCCCGCGACATGGGTGAGGTCGGGTCCGGTTGATCCCGATGCGGAGGTTCCGCGGATCGCGTGACAGGCGGCGCACTGTTTTGCCAGAAAGACCCCTTGCCCGGCGATCGCCTCGGCTTCGGTCGGCGTTGCGGCATCGAGGCGTTGCCTGGCCAACCAGCGCTGATAGTCCGCATCGTCTTCTGCAATGACGGCGAAGGCCATGTGGCCATGCTGAAGACCGCAGAATTCGGCGCACTGGCCACGATAGATACCTGGCCTTTCGGCCCGCAGAGTCAGGGTATTTTCTCGCCCCGGGATAAGATCCAACTTGCCTGCGAGGCTCGGCACCCAGAAGGAATGAATGACATCGACCGCCTGAAGTCGAAGGCGGATGGTTTTACCCACGGGGATGTGAAGCTCATTCGCCGTCTGGAATATCTGCGTTTGATCGTGATCGGCATAAATGAACTGCCACCACCACTGCTGGGCCCGGACAACGACCGTCACATCGGCGTTTCCACCGCTGTTCAAGGCGCGGGTCGTATAGAAACTTGCCACGGTGAGGATGCCGATGATGAGCGCAGTGGCAGCAGTGGCCGTCGCAACGGCGATCGTCATCGTCCGCTCCGAGCGATTATCCGGGCCCGCGGAGTGGTTCCTGCGGGGCACCAGCGCGAATGTCAAAAAACCCACCACGGCGAGCCAAATGATGGCAGCTACCCACGCAATGAAGATGATCAGGTTCTTAAGCGCAATGGCCGCTTCACCATGAGCGTGGAGTACCGACTGCGCAGTGCTGCACCCGGAAAGCATGATCAATAGCGCGAGCGGCAGACAGCGGAGCTTCACGGCGATGGCCCCTGCTGAGGATGCAGCGGGATTGGACCTTCCTCGAAAAATTTGGCGGCGGGCGCTCGGTTTTCGGCCGGGCGCGTATATCGATCGTCGTTGCGGCCGGGGGCGACAGGGTTGGCGGAATAGGCTCCGATCGTCTTGACATAGCCGGCGAGCTGCCAGATCTGATCGATCGTCATCCTGTCTTTGAAGGCCGGCATCCCATGCGGCCGTCCGTCGCGAATGGAGGCGACGATCGACACCATTGAAGGGCCATAGAGCCACCATCCGTCGAGGAAGGACGGACCAGCCCCGCCTCTGCCGTCACCGTGACAGGACGCACAACCGAACCAGCTGTAGAGCCGCTTACCCTGGCTTAGGTCGTAGCCAGTCGCCTCATAAGGCTTGTCGAGCGCAAAATAGATTTCCGGGGGCGCGCCGCTGATCCCGTTTGCCATCAACCGGATACCGTCCAGCGCCGCCGCTACCGGCGGGTCGACACGGTACTGCCTCGGCTCCCGCAGCCAACCGATAGCGGCGGCCAAGATGATGGCAAGGATTAAAACTAAGATGCTCGAATACCAGCCAAGGCTCCCCTTCAAAATCTTCTCCGGCATCGCTTGATCCTCTAGAGCATGATCCCGAACGCATGACCGGATTTCGGATGACATCATGCTCCAGCTATGTATTGTGAAACAGAATTCGGTCTTGGGCCGACTGATCTCCTAAAATCATCCTGTTTATAAGCCATTCACTCGAGTGGTGCTGTTTCACATCGACTGAGGCGGACTGGCAGCAGCTTGTAAGATGGCGTTTTGGCCTTCTCGTCGTGGTGGTCGAGTGGAAAGAGCGGATTGGCTTCAGGGTAATAGGCTGCGCAACATCCGACCGGAATGTCGTAGGGGACAATTCTGAAGCCGGAGATCATGCGTCTAGTCTCGGGCTCAATGGCCGTCGACAGATCGACAAAGTCTCCGGCGACAAAACCCAACCGGGCAATATCGGCGGCGTTCACAAAAACTACGCGGCGCGTACCGTCGATGCCCCGGAAGCGGTCACTGTAACCATAAATCGTCGTGTTGAACTGATCGTTTGACCGTAAGGTCATAAGGTGAAGAACTCGTTCGTCGCCAACGCCTTCGAACTGCGGAAACAGGCGTTGCGGAGTGATGAAATTCGCCTTGCCGTTCGGAGTCACCCAGCGGCGCTCCCTGGCTGGCAGCGGCCGTGGAAAACCGCCGGGCTGGAAGAGCCGCCGGTTGAATCCCTTGAAGGTCTCCGGATATGTCCGCTCGATGGCATCGCGAATCTCGGAATAATCCGCAACCCAGCTATCCCAAGGCACGGGGCTTTCCGGCAACGTCGCCTTCGCCATGCCGGCGATGATGGCCGGCTCGGACAGCAGGTCTGGGCTGGCAGGCGTCGCCCTGCCCCGCGAGCCATGGAAATGTGCCACCGAACTTTCCATCGACACCGCCTGCGGGCCGCTTGCCTGCTTATCGATCTCCAACCGGCCAAGACACGGAAGAAGATAGGCGATCTCGCCATGGATGACATGGCTTCGGTTAAGCTTAGTGGCAATCTGCACGGTCAGGCGTAGCTTTTGCCATGCAGCTTCCATCGCCTCCGTCTCAGGGGCTGCGCGTAGGAAATTGCCGCCGAGGCCGACGAAGGCCCGGCTTTCGCCGCCCAGAATGGCTTTGCAGACATCGACGGTCGTGTGACCCTTCCAGCGCGGCGGATCGAAATGATAAAGTTCCGCCAGCTTGTCCAGCGGCACAAGATCCGGCTTTTCGGTTATGCCGACCGTGCGCTGCCCCTGGACATTGGAGTGGCCTCTGACGGCGCAGATATTGGCGCCGGGTTTGCCAATATTGCCTCGCAACAGGGCAAGATTAACCACCATCTGAACATTTTGAACGCCCATGACATGCTGTGTCAGCCCCATCCCATAGACCATAAGAACCGCATCGGAAGCGGCATAGGTACGGGCCGCGTGCGTCATCTGCTCGCGGGTCAACCCCGATACCCGTTCCAACTCCGGCCACTGATAGCCCCGCGCGGCGGCGGCGAACTCCTCGAAGCCGGAGGTGTGTTCGGTGATGAAATCATGATCCAGGACGTGCTTTCTATCGACCGCCCGCATCGAGGCCGCAAAGGCAACGGCTGCCGCATTGGCCGGATCGCCCGGCACTGCATCGGATCCAGCGACTCTGCTGAAACCGGAGCTATGCAGGGCGTCGTCGGCCTCTATCAAAGCCTTGCAGACACCAAAGATGGCCGCGACGTCTCCACCGTTCCTGACTTGATAATATTCGCTGGAAATCGGCGTTTCCTTACCAGTCAGCATCTGGCTCGGCGCCTGCGGATTGATGAAGCGCAGTAGCCCCGGTTCTCTGAGCGGATTAAAAGTTACGATCTTCACACCACGGTCGACCGCATCCTGAAGGTCATGCAGCAGACGTGGCGACGACGTTCCGACATTCTGGCCAATATAGAATATGCAGTCGCAATTTTGAAAATCGGAAAGAACCGCCGTGCCGACGGAAGCGCCGATGCTTTCCGGCAGCGCGACGGATGAACTCTCGTGACACATGTTGGAGGAGTCGGGCAGATTGTTGCTGCCGAAGATGCGAGCGAAGAGCTGATACATGTAGCAAGTCTCGAGCGAAGCTCTGCCCGAGGTATAGAAGTCCACCTTCTCCGGCGAAATCGCCCGCAATTCGCGTCCGATCTCTTCGAAAGCGGCAGCCCACGAAACCGGAACATATTTATCCGCTGTCGGGTCCCATCGCATCGGGTGGGTGAGACGCCCCTGTTCCTCCAGGTCGTGGTCGCGCCAGCTTTCAAGTTCGGTCAGGGTATGCGCTGCGAAAAAAGTCCGATCTGCTCGTTGGTTTGTCGTCTCCCATGTCGCCGCCTTGGCGCCGTTCTCGCAAAATTCAAGCGGATGGGTCTTGGCGGGTTTGGCCCAGGCGCAGCTCACGCACATATATCCATCCGGCTTGTTCTGATGCGCCAAGAGCGCTGGGCCCGAGAGGGGGATATGTTCGCGGATAAGAATTTCTCCCACCGATTTTGCCGAGCCCCATCCGCCCACTGGCCCGCTGTCAAATCCAATTTTCGGTGTTCTTCTGGGTTTTGACGTCATGGTTTGAACTATCCCGAAAGTTACTTCGCAACTGCTGCTGATGCCCGGCGGGGCAGCCGCCGGTCGGACATCCAGTCTTGACACTGGAAGGTCGAATCGACTGCAGCCAATGTTGCTGCCAAACTCCCGAAAGGACCCGTTGTTCCGCGGTCGCAGAGATGCGGTTGGGCCCCCCCGGAATTCTGCCCATCACGCGGTAGTGCACCGATGGTCAGGCAGGCCTTGGCGCCCTTTTACGCTGGCGGCGGTTTTGTGCTCCCCCGCCGGTGCATTTTCTCTTCGATTTCGTCCAGCACCTCTTCCGGCCTCACCTGCTCCTTTAGTTCCTCGAGCTCTTCTGTCGTCTCGATTTCGATGCCGAGCTTCTCGGCAATGGCTGAGACCAGGGTCAGCAACTCCGTCGCCTCATGCTCTGCCAGAAGACAGATCTGCAAATTGAGATCGGCGCGTTTGTCGTCAGCTTCCGCCATCCGATTTTGGCTGATCAGCACGAATGTCGAGATGAAAATGGCTTCGACGGAAGCGACCATCGCCAGAATGACAAATGACGGGTCGAAGACCGGCATGAGCGGAAGCAGGCCGATATTGAAGATGACCCAGAGCGTAACGACCAGCAGGTGCAGGTAGACGAACTTCATCGATCCCGCGAAACGGGTAATGGCATCGGCCACCCGCTCCTGCCGGCTCGCTTGTCGCGCCTCCTCCTCTCGCCGCTTCAGCAGAGCCTCGATATTGCGGTCGAGACGTCTCGATATCGTGCTTTGCTTCTGCTCGGATCTCGGCGCCGACATTGAATCTTCCATGTTGGAAATCCAAACCTCCTTGAAAGCAGAGAGTTCCGCGCGTTAGCAGTGCTGCTCATTTCGCCGGTGAACCGGCGGTTCCCGATGGCTTGGCTTCCCGCTCCCGCCGCTTTCACAGCTGTTCAGGGACGACCGGATGAGTTCCACGGCCCGCTTACCTATGCCGGGAAGCGCCAGGAGTTCGTCGTCGGTCATGGAGGACAATTTACTGACGCGCTTGATGCCGCTGGAAAAAAGCGCCTTGACGATCCAGGCAGGAATTTTGCTGCGGGCGAGCATATCACTCGAGGCTCCCCGCGGCTTTGATGTCTTTCCTGCTGGTCGAGGGGCCATGTTCATCCCGCAGATGATTTGCGACCGTCAAAACCGGAAAGAGGCTCGGTGGTTCCAGCCGATTCACCGATGACTGCAAACAATTTCATCCGGCCGGGCCGACCTCGCCCCTTCATCCGTGCCGATAGATGTCGTCGATGATTTCCGCGACCTCGACAAGTCGTTCGCAGGACGGATCGTAAGCCTGACCACCGGCGAGCCGGGCGGCCCAGTCCGCTGCCGCCCGGCCGCCCCAATCGTCGGGAGGCCGGACAATTTCTTCGGTCGATGTGCCGCGGAAGCGATAGGCCGCAAAGTCATAGAACGACCCGCCGACATTCCTGAAGGATGCACCCCCTGATGTTCCGAAGAAGTCGGCGCCGATGACCGCATCGCATCCTGCCTGCAGCCGCCAGGAGCAGGCGAGGCGGATGACCGCGCCAGTCGCCAACGTCAGGGTGGCAACAGCGAAATCTTCGACATCCCCCGCTGCACTGATCGGCTGGCCGCCTTTCATCAGCGTGCTCGTGGTGTCGACCACCTGGGGAAAGTCGAGGCACCAGAGCGCCATGTCGACGAGGTGGACGCCGAGGTCGATCACGCATCCGCCACCCGACAGCGACTTGTCGTAAAACCAGGATTTGTCCGGGCCGTAGGCATTGTGGAAGACCAGATCGGCGGCGAATACGGAGCCAAGCTCGCCATGTCTGATCAGATCGCGAATGCGCTGCATGCCTTGCGTATAACGATAGGAGAGATCGACGCCCAACAGCCTGTCGGCTGATCTGGCGGCGGCCACGACCGCTTCCGCCTCCGCCGCGGATCGGCCGAGCGGTTTCTGGCAAAATACGGCAACACCGGCCTGCAGCGCCCGGATCGACTGCTCGGCGTGCAGAGCACTCGGTGTGGCGATGACGACGCCGTCGAGGTCGAGCGACAGGAGCGCATCGAGACCGCCGACGATTTCCGCATCGGGCGCAAGGCGCAGGGCTTCTGTTATCATTTCCTCGCAGGGATCGGCGATGGCAACGGCTTCGGCCATCCGCGTGCGAAGAATTGCCTCCATCCGGTTTCTGCCGATCCAACCGACACCGAGGAAGCCGAGCCTGACGGGCTTGACCCGCGTCCGCAGGGAGCGATCTACCATCCTGTTCATCAGCACGTCACCATCGCCTTGAGGAAACCATCTGGCCTGTCCCGGGTGGCGTCGAGCGCTTCGCCCAGGCCTTCGAGCGGAAAGTCATGGGTATAGAGCGATGACGGGTCGAGCCTGCCGGAGACGACCGCTTCGATCGCCTCGTGCATGCCACTGATATAAATCCTGGGATCGCGTTCGTGAGCATTGATGACGTCGAGACCACGCCAGTTCCAGAGCTGCATATTGACATGCCTCGGACCGTCCTGATGGTATCCGGCCACCACCAGCCGGCCGCGCTCGGCGGTTAGTTCGCCGGCGAGATCGAGCGGCCACTGCTTGCCGACAGCCTCTATGACGCGGTGGCAGAAAGCACCGTTGGTCAACTCTCTCACAGCTTCGATGATCCGCCAGTGGTCGTCCATCGCCACGGTCTCGGCGGCGCCCATGCGCTTGGCGATTTCGAGGGAAAACGGGCGGCGCGAGATGGCGATGACGCGCGCGCCGGCGCCGCTGACAAGCTGCGTCAGCATGGCGCCGAGAAATCCGATCCCGATGATGGCCACGGTCTGACCCGCCTCGATGCGGCTGCGCCGGAATATGTTCATCGCGCAGCCGAGCGGCTCGCCAGGGAAAGGCTGGCCGTCGAGCGCCGGCGGCAGCGGCACGACCATGTCGGCATCCGCGATGTCGTGGGTGGCGTAGGCATGATATGAGAGCGCAGCGACACGGTCTCCGAGGTTAAGGCCAGACACCCCGTCGCCCAGCGCATCGATCCTGCCCCAGCCCTCGTGACCGAGACCGCCCGGCTCCGTCGGAAAGGTCATCCATTCCGGACCCGCCCAAGGGCCAAGATTGGAAGCGCACACGCCCGAGCCTTCGAGCCTGATCCTGACCTGGCCCGGCTTCGGCTGGGGAAGAGGCCTCTCTTCGACGGACACTTCTCCGGGGCCGGTGATGATCGCCGCCCGGATTGCTCCCTCGGCCGCTCTTGCCAATATGTTCATGAATTGCTCCTTCGTTTGGCATGGCCGGTCTGCTTGCCTACAGACGCCGGTGGCCGCTTCTCAATCTTCGAGGAATATTTCGCTCATGGATTGGCCGCCGAACCAGCGACGCCGCCAGATGTTCCGGATGATGTCAAAGAACATGTCAAAGAAGATGACATTGAAGCCGGAACAATCTTCGCCGCGCTTGGTTCGGCAGGTCATCTTCAACTTGAGCGGACGGAAATCAGATGGTGATGATCCTTGTAACCGGCGGCTGCGGCTTCATCGGAAGACATGTCGTCGAGGAGCTTCTCGACAACGGCTATGAGGTGCGGGTCCTCGATGCGTTGATCGATCAGGTTCACGGCGATGCTGAAACCGCGCTGCCCGAGGCTGCCGAAATCATGCGCGGCGACGTCAGGGATAAGACCGCGGTCGAACGGGCTTTGTTGGGTGCCGATGGCGTCATCCATCTCGCCGCGGAGGTCGGCGTCGGACAGTCGATGTACGAGATCGCCCGATATGTCGGCGGCAATGATCTTGGCACGGCTGTCCTTCTGGAGGCGATGATCGGTCGCCTGCCCAAACGCGTCGTCGTCGCCTCGTCGATGAGTGTCTATGGCGAGGGCCGATATGAAACCGCCGACGGTGTGCAGCTCGGTCTGGTCAGGCGACGCGGCGACCAGATCAAGGCCGGCCAATGGAACTTGCGCGGCGCTGACGGCAAAGTCCTGAGGCCGGTCGCGACGGATGAGGAAAAGCCGGTCGATCTCGCCTCGATCTATGCGCTGACCAAATATGCGCAGGAAAAGCAGGTCTTGATCTTTGGCGAAGCCTATGGCGTCGAGGCGGTGGCGCTCCGCCTCTTCAACGTATTCGGCGCCGGCCAGGCCTTGTCCAACCCCTATACCGGCGTCTTGGCGAACTTCGCCTCCAGGCTCGCCAATGGCCAGCCGCCGATGATCTTCGAGGACGGCGAGCAGCAGCGGGATTTCGTGCATGTGCGCGACGTTGCGCGCGCCTTCCGCCTGGCGCTCGAAAAACCCAGCGCTCCGGGACATGTGATCAATATCGGCAGCGGCCAGGCCTATACGATCGCTGAGGTCGCAACGCTTCTCGCCGATGCGATGGGCGTGCCGGAGGTACCGCCCGAGATCATGAACAAGGCGCGCTCCGGCGATATTCGCAACTGCTTTGCGGATATCGCGAAGGCGCACGAGCTGCTTGGCTTCGAGCCGCGCTTCAAGCTGGAAAACGCGCTCGGACCTTTCGTCGATTGGGTGAGACAGACCGGAGCGATCGATCGCGGCGCGGAGATGAAACGGCAGTTGGAGGAAAGAGGGCTGGTATCATGACCATATCCGCATTGTCCGCCGGGGCCGGCACGTCTTCTAGATCCTATGGTTTCGTCGAGTGGTTCCGCCCAGGCGAATATGAGCGGACGTCGCAGACGATCGCAGACGTGGGAATAGGCGGCGCCAGCTACTTGCGCACGCATCTATCATGGGCCGAATATCTCGCTCCGGGTGGCGAAGCGTGGTTTGATTGGCTGATCCCGAAGCTTGGGCGCGAGATCGATCTTCTGCCGTGCATTCACTACACGCCGCCGTCCTTATCCCGGACGGGACGATCGTCCGGCGCACCGGCCGATCTCAAATCCTATGCCGACTTCGTCGACCACGTACTCACCCGATACGGTCGGTATTTCAGCCATATCGAATTGTGGAACGAGCCCAACAACCTGCTCGACTGGGACTGGCGCGAGGACAAGGACTTCCAGCTGTTTTGCGAGATGGTCGGAGCCGCCGCCTATTGGGCCAAACATCGCGGCTGGAAGCCGGTGCTCGGCGGGCCATGCCCCTTTGATCCCTATTGGCTCAACCTGATGGGCGAGCGCGGCGTGCTGGGCGTCGT
Organism: Rhizobium sp. F40D2; assembly: GCF_051810745.2. Classification (NCBI taxonomy): domain Bacteria; kingdom Pseudomonadati; phylum Pseudomonadota; class Alphaproteobacteria; order Hyphomicrobiales; family Rhizobiaceae; genus Rhizobium; species Rhizobium sp. F40D2. The sequence goes on along the minus strand of NZ_JBPWQX020000005.1, from coordinate 66,096 downwards.
CGATGCCGTCGGCTTCCACGGCTTCCCCGGCACGTGGGACAGCGAGGAAGGCGCCTGGGGCGGCTGGGACATGCATCTCGGCGAGATGCGAAAAATCATCGACCGCTTCAACGACAAGGCCGAGATCTGGATAACCGAAACCGGCTATTCGACCTGGCGCAATGACGAGATGGAGCAGGCGCGGCGTTTCGTGAAGGCTCTGAGCGTGCCGGCTGACCGGATGTATTGGTATTCCTGGCGGGATGTGCCGCCGGATGTACCGGTGCAGGAGGGCCTCTGGTTCGACCCCCGGCACTACCATCTCGGTGCCGTCACCCATGAGAACCAGCCGAAGCTGCTCGCGCGCCTGCTGATGGAAGGCGGCGTCGAACGGCTCGAGCAGGTCGCCCGGCTCGCCACCCCCAACGTCGCCAAGGGAGCCGCCCCCATCGTCATCACCGGAGGCTGCGGCTTCATCGGCTCCAACCTTGCCGACAGCTACCTTCAGGACGGTGAAGACGTCGTCGTGCTGGACAATCTCGGCCGGCCGGGCGTCGATCAGAACCTCGGCTGGCTGACCGAGAGGCATGGCTCGAACGTACATCCGGTCCTTGCCGACGTGCGCGACGCCAGAAGCATCGAGGCAGCCTTCGCCGACGCCAAGGCGGTCTTTCATTTCGCCGCCCAGACCGCGGTCACGACAAGCCTCATCCATCCGATCGACGACTTCGAGGCCAATGCGCGCGGCACGATCAACGTGCTGGAATCGGTGCGCAAGGCCGGCCGCCGTGCGCCGGTGATCTTTGCCAGCACCAACAAAGTCTATGGCGGACTTGACGACCTTGCCATGCGTGAGGCCGAGGATCGCTACCTGCCGGTCGACGAGACCGTCCGGTCATACGGCATCGGCGAAGACAGACCGCTCGATTTCTGCACCCCCTATGGCTGCTCGAAAGGCGTGGCCGACCAATATGTGCTGGACTATGCGAAATCCTTCTCCATCCCGACGGCCGTGCTGCGCATGAGCTGCATCTACGGCCCCCGCCAATTCGGCACCGAGGACCAGGGTTGGGTGGCGCATTTCCTGATCCGGGCGCTCGCCGGCGAGCCGGTCTCGATTTACGGCGACGGCAAGCAGGTTCGCGATATTCTTCACGTCGCGGACGCGGTTGCCGCCTATCGCGGCGTCCTCGATGGCATTGACGGGATCAAGGGCCGCGTCTTCAACCTCGGAGGCGGTCCGGCGAACGCCGTCAGCGTGCTCGCAGTGCTGCGCGAGATCGGCAAGCTCATTGGCCGCCCGGTCGAAACCTCCTTCGACGACTGGCGGTCCGGCGACCAGTATTTCTTCGTCGCGGACACCCGTAAACTCCAGGCCACGCTTGGCTGGAGCGCACGTGTCGGCTGGGAAAGCGGGCTGCGGCATCTGGCGGAGTGGCTTATCGAACACCGTTTCGGCGGCCGGCCGATCCTGCGCCGCGATCGAAGGGTCTCGGCATGATCCGTCGACGAAACCGGATATTGATGACCCTCGATGCGGTTGGCGGCGTCTGGCGCTATGCGATGGATCTCGGTGCCGGGCTTCGACGGCAGGGAATGGAAATCGTCTTCGCGGGCCTTGGACCCGCACCGTCGGTGACGCAGGCAGGTGAGGCGAAAGCGCTGGGACAGCTGGTGTGGCTCGATGCTCCTCTCGACTGGATGGCGGCGAGCCGCGCTGAAATAGCCGCGGCTCCCGCCGAAATCTCACGGGTCGCCAAGGACTACGGCGTCGATCTGCTGCATCTCAACCTGCCGTCCCAGGCCGCCGGGATCGAAACGCCGCTGCCCGTCCTCGTGGTGTCGCATTCCTGCGTCGTCACGTGGTTTGCAGCGGTGCGCCGGACGCCGGTGCCGCCGGACTGGGCCTGGCAGCGCGATGCGAACCGCGAGGGCTTCGACCGCGCCGATGCCGTGCTGGCGCCGAGCATGAGCCATGCGGATGCACTGCAAGCCGCTTATGGTCCGCTCTCCCGGCTGAGGGTGGTCCACAATGCGAGCCGGGTCGGGTCCGACCCGCGTCCGAAGAAGATTTTCGTCTTCGCGGCCGGGCGCTGGTGGGACGAGGGCAAGAACGGCGCGGTGCTCGACAGGGCGGCAGCGGTGATGCCTCTGCCCGTCGTCATGGCAGGTTCGTGCTCGGGTCCCAACGGGCAGCGACAGCAGCTCAATGACGCCGACGATCGCGGACCACTGCCCTATCCGAAGACCATCGCCTTGATGCAGCGCGCGCAAATCGTCGTATCGCCATCCATTTACGAGCCTTTCGGCCTGACCGCCTTGGAGGCGGCGCGATGCGGCGCGGCTCTGGTGCTGTCCGATATCCCGACCTATCGCGAGCTATGGGATGGATGCGCGCGGTTTTTCGATCCGCATGATCCGAAGGCCTTGGCAGCCGCGTGCATGCGTATCGGCGAAGACGAGAAGCTGCGCACCGAACTCATGGTGAAATCGCTGGAGCGCTCGCGAGCCTTCAGTTTGGAACGCCAGGCGGCGTCGATGCTCGAAACATATGCACGACTGATGAACCACACTTTCACCCCGGCAGCGGCGGAGCGATCATGAAATTCCTGTTTTACACCCATTCGCTGGTTTCGGACTGGAACCATGGCAACGCCCACTTCCTGCGCGGCATCATGCGGGAGCTGACCCGCCGCCATCACGAGGCGCTGGCGCTCGAACCCCAGGAATCCTGGAGCCGCGGCAACCTGCTGAGCGATCAAGGGCCGAGCGCGGTCGAGAAATTTCACGACATGTTCCCGCAGCTCCGTTCGCAAATTTACGGACCGGATTTCGATCACGAGGCGGCGATCGCCGAGGCCGACGTCGTTGTCGTCCATGAATGGACGCAGCCGGCGCTGGTGGAACGGATCGGGCAAGCCCGGCGTAGCGGCGCCGATTTCACCCTGTTGTTCCACGACACACATCATCGGGCCGTGTCGGCAAAAGGCGATATCGCCGGACTGACGCTTGAAGACTATGACGGGGTGCTCGCCTTCGGCGAGACGCTGCGGCAGCGCTATCTGCAGGCCGGTTGGGGCAGATCGGTCTTTACCTGGCATGAGGCGGCCGACGACGCGCTGTTTTACCCGAGACCGGGGATCGAAAAGACAGGCGATCTTATCTGGATCGGTAATTGGGGCGATGACGAGCGCTCCGCCGAACTGATGGAATTCCTCGTCCGCCCCGCGCATGCGCTCGGGCTGAAGGCGACCGTTCGCGGTGTGCGCTACCCCAGGCATGCGCTCGACGCTCTTAAGGACGCAGGCATCGCCTATGGCGGCTGGATCGCCAATGCGGAGGCACCGCTCGCTTTCGCAGGCCACAAAGTGACCGTGCATATTCCCCGACGCCCCTATGTCGAAAACCTCCCCGGCATTCCGACGATCCGTGTCTTCGAAGCGCTCGCCTGCGGGATACCGATGATCTCAGCACCCTGGCACGATGCCGAGGCGCTTTTCAGGCCAGGCAGGGATTATCTCGTCGCCGAGAATGGAGCCGAGATGACGCGCCTGCTGCGCGAGGTGCTGACGGACGATGCTCTCGCGGCCTCGCTGATCAGCTCCGGTCTCGAGACGATCCGGGCGCGGCACACCTGCCGGCATCGCGTCGATGAACTCTTCGCCATTCTGGAGCGATGCGGCACGGCGGGCGTCGTCGGGCAGCTGCCAACCAAGGAGGCCGCCGAATGAAGATCGCCTTTTACGGATCAAGCCTGGTTTCCGCTTACTGGAACGGCGCCGCCACATATTACCGCGGCCTGCTGCGCGCTCTGGCACAGAAGGGCTACGACATCACCTTCTACGAGCCCGACGTCTACGACCGGCAAAAAAACCGCGATATCGACCCGCCAGAATGGTGCAAGGTCGTCGTCTACCAAGGCACAATCGAGGCGCTGAAGGAGGTGACGGCGGCTGCGGCCGAGGCCGATATCGTCGTCAAAGCCAGCGGCGTCGGCTTCGAGGACGATCTCCTGCTCCAGGAAGTCCTTCGCCACGCCAGGCATGGGGCTCTGAAAATATTTTGGGATGTGGATGCGCCGGCAACGCTCTCCGAACTGCGGCAGAGTTCCGAGCACCCGCTTCGCAAATCCTTGAGCGGAATCGACCTCATCCTCACCTATGGCGGCGGTGATCCTGTGGTCGACGCTTATCGCGGCCTCGGGGCAGCCGACTGTGTGCCGATCTATAACGCGCTTGATCCTCAAACCCATCATCCGGTGCAAGAGGAGGCGCGTTTCACCGCAGATCTTGCCTTTCTCGGCAACCGCCTGCCCGACCGCGAAGCCCGCGTCGAGCAATTTTTCCTCGAACCGGCTGCCCGCCTGCCGCAGCAAAAGTTTCTGCTCGGCGGGTCCGGCTGGAGCGACAAAGCGTTGTCGTCGAACATCGTTCACATCGGGCATGTCCCGACCCGCGACCACAACGCTTTCAACGCGACGCCGAAAGCGGTGCTCAATATATCCCGCGCCAGCATGGCCGAAAACGGCTTTTCGCCGGCAACCCGCGTTTTCGAAGCCGCCGGCGCCGGCGCCTGCCTGATCACAGACTACTGGCAGGGTATCGACTTGTTTCTCAAACCCGGCGACGAAATCCTGGTGGCGCGCGACGGCCAGGATGTCGCCGATCTTTTGACCGGTCTGACATGGCAGCAGGCCAAGGCGATCGGACAGCGGGCACTGAGACGCGTGCTTGCCGAACATACCTATAGCAATCGCGCCGAGACCGCCGATGCCATCTTCCGCGTCCGTGCCGGCCGAGCGGAGGCCGCCGAATGACCAATCCGCTCGATATCGTCATCCTCGGCCTCTCCTTGTCGTCGTCCTGGGGCAACGGTCATGCAACGACCTTCCGCGCCCTCATCGGCGGCTTGCACGCCGAGGGGCACCGGGTGCTGTTCCTGGAGCGCGACGTGCCTTGGTATGCAGCGCACCGAGATCTTCCCGATCCCGACTTCTGCCAGCTCGTCCACTACAGCGACATCGACGAGATGATCGAAAACCATGCCGATCGGATCAAGGCGGCGGACGCCGTGATCATCGGGTCTTACGTCCCTTCCGGCGTCACAGTTATCGACAGGATCACCGCCCTGAAGCCGCGGCGCCTATGCTTTTACGACATCGACACGCCGGTGACAGTGGCGAAGCTCGACCGCGGCGACGAGGAATATCTGGCGCGCCGACAGCTTGCGACCTTCGACGCCTACTTCTCGTTTTCCGGTGGTGACGTGTTGGCGAGGCTCGAGCGCGGATACGGCGCGCGCAAGGCGATCGCTCTCTACTGCTCCGTCAATGCGAGCCGATATCGGCCAACGGACGAAGCCTTCCGCTGGGATTTCGGCTATCTCGGCACCTACAGTTCCGACCGACAGCCAACGCTGGAGCGGCTGCTGATCGAGCCTGCCAGGCAACTGCCGCATCTGAGCTTCGTGGTTGCCGGTCCTCAATATCCCGGGGATATCGACTGGCCGGCAAATGTCGAGCGGATCGAGCACCTGCCTCCCGCCGATCATCCGAGCTTCTACAGCCGGCAGCGTTTTACGCTCAACGTCACGCGAAGCGACATGATCGCAGCGGGCTGGTCGCCGAGCGTGCGGCTGTTCGAGGCCGCTGCCTGCGGCACGCCGATCATCAGCGACGAGTGGCGCGGCCTGGAAGAGTTCTTCGCCGACGGTCAGGCGATCGTCATCGCCAAAGGATCTGAGCATGTGGTCGACGCCCTGACTGCGATCCCACCCGAGGGCCGCCGTGCACTGGCATCGGCCGCCAGGGCGACGGTGCTTGAACGCCATACCGGCGAGGTGCGCGCTCGTGAACTCGCCGCCGCACTGAGGGACCTGCCGGACGGCGTGAACGAAACCCAACCGAAGCTTCAACCCCTGTCAGCCTAGGAGACGCATCATGTTGCAAAGGACGCGAAACGGAAAAGTTAAGACCGTGCTTGTTGCCGGAGGAGCCGGTTTCGTCGGTTCGCATTTATGCGATGCGCTGCTGACCCGCGGCGACCGGGTGATCTGCGTCGACAGCTATATCACCGGATCGGAGAACAATGTCCGGCAGTTGATCAACCATCCGAAGTTCCGTTTGATCGAAAAGGACATCTGCCATCTCCATGGCGTCGACGAGCCTTTGGACCAGATCTACAACCTCGCCTGTGCGGCATCGCCCCCACAATATCAGGCAGACCCGGTGCATACGATGATGACTTGCGTCGCTGGCACCGGCAACTTGCTTTCGCTGGCCGAACAGCATCGTGCCTCGCTCCTGCAGGCGTCGACGAGCGAGGTCTATGGCGATCCCGTCGAGCATCCGCAAACGGAGAACTACCGCGGCAACGTCAGCTGCACAGGCCCACGTGCCTGCTACGACGAAGGCAAGCGGGCGGCGGAAGCGCTTTGCTTCGATATGCTACGGGCCGGCAAAGTGGATGCGCGCGTTGCCCGCATCTTCAACACCTATGGGCCGCGTATGCAGCCGAGCGACGGCCGGATCATCTCCAATCTGCTGGTGCAGGCCATATCCGGCGCGCCGCTGACGATTTATGGAAGTGGCGACCAGACGCGCTCCTTCTGCTTCGTCAGCGACCTCGTCGCAGGGTTGATGGGGCTGATGGATGTCGATCCCAATCCGCGCGTCCCGGTCAATCTCGGTAATCCCGGCGAGTTCACGATCAAACAGCTCGTCGACATGGTGCTGGCCATGGTGCCGTCGACATCCGTCGTGGTCCATGAGCCGCTGCCGCAAGACGACCCGCAGCGCAGACGGCCCGATATCTCACGCGCAAAAGACCTTCTCGGCTGGCAGCCGACGATTCCGCTTGCCGAAGGTCTGCGCCTGACGGCCGATTGGTTCATCGCCGCGGCCCGTCCTGACGGCGACTTCGATGGCGCGCAAGTCACGCGGCGCTCGACTTGGCGACGGCGCGCAAAAACTGAACGCGCCGCGATTGGCATCTGACCCGCGAGCGACAATCGACAAAGGAGAGCCGAGATGGATGCAGCACAGCCGACCAGAGATCCGGACCTGCAAAAGCGGATCCAGGAACTCGGCCCGTGGTTTCAGAATTTGAACCTCGGCGGCCACATGACAGCGGCCGATCATTTCCTCGGAGATTATCCGACCTTTAAATGGAAAGGGTTCCAGCATGTCCTGCCGGCCGATCTTAGTGGTCTCAGCGTGCTCGACGTCGGCTGCAACGCGGGTTTCTATGCCCTCGAGATGAAACGGCGCAACGCCGCCCGTGTCGTCGGCATCGATTCCGACCCGCGCTACCTGGCGCAGGCCCGCTTCGCGGCGGAGCACGCGGGAGCGGACATCGAGTTCCGGCAGATGTCGGTCTATGACGTCGCCCGACTGGGTGAAAAATTCGACCTGGTGATCTTCATGGGCGTGCTCTACCACCTGCGCCACCCCCTGCTGGCGCTGGATCTTCTCTATGAACACGCTGTCGGCGACATGATGCTGTTCCAATGCCTCCAGCGCGGCGACGAGCGCATTCCCGACCTTCGGGAAGATTACGACTTTTCCGAATGGAGCATCTTCGACCAGCCGGAATATCCGAAGCTTTTCTTTGTCGAGGAACGCTACGCGTCCGATCCGACAAACTGGTTCATTCCCAACCAGGCGGCGGTCGAGGCAATGCTGCGCAGCGCCGGCTTTCGAATCAACGACCATCCGGAACGCGAGGTCTATCTGTGCCGACGAAGCCAACGCCATTATGCGGTTGAGGCGCCGCCGGTAGCTGTGCCCTGATAGATATTGTCGTGCCACTGCGACGAGGAATGGATTCGACGAGGCGGAAAGCCTGCCGCAGCATGCGGTGCACGGGCTTCAGCGGGCCGCTTCCTCAGCCGTAGCCGAGTATCGAAGTGGTTGAGGGTGCCGGGCAGGTCGTCGACGGTCAGAGATGGCTGAAGCAGCGTGATATCCGCCTCCGACAACAGCGCGCCGAAAGGGACGAATCCGACTGTTGGCAAGGCGTCATTGAGCCCCCAGATACTTGGTTCCATCCGGCTTGCATAAGCCAGCTCGGGATCACGGCTGAAAGAAGGGCGCGAAAATAATGACGCCCGTGCCGCGCGCCACGGTCCCGTCGCCGGATTGGATATCCGATCGGCTTTAATTTCGAACCGGGACAACGACCGATTGTTACCGGCCCGAACCACCGATCCTCGACAGACGATGCAACTTGGAGGCAGCGGAACAGAAGCCGGCTCACCCGCGTTGTGTCGAGCGCATAGATGCGTGGAGGTCCAATGCCTGACGAACCAGCCGCGAACGCACCTGACCTCGAACCGCGAAAAGGCAGCCCGAGCCCTCGCCTCGACGAGCGCGAATTCAAGAAGCGTTTCCTGAGCCAGTTCAAGGATCAGGCGTACGAAACCCTGGGTAACGAACTCGGCAAGGTCGCCGCGGCCGCCTGGGATGCTTACGCCCATTCGCGAAAGAGCCCGATAACCAGAAAGGCCGGACCAGAATTTGCCGACCCGGACTATGATCTCGGCGTCGATTGGCTCGCGGCGAGAGATCAAATCCGCGCTGCGCAAGCACGCTTCGAGGACGAGACCGCGCCATTGCGCGTCCTCCTCATCAACGGTTCGTCGCGAAGTGAACATAGCTGTCCAGGCGAGCTTTCCAAAAGTTTTCGGATGGTCGAAATCGCCAAGGAGGTGTTTGCCGAAGCCGATGCCGTGGTCAGCGTCCTCGACCTCAGTCGCATTGCTTCGGAATACGGCCGGCAGATCCATCCGTGCAAGGCGTGCTTCTCGACATCGGCCGCGCTCTGTCATTGGCCATGCTCCTGCTATCCGAACTATTCGCTCGGACAGATCCACGATTGGATGAACGATATCTACCCGATGTGGGTCGAGGCCCATGGCATCATGATCGTCAGCCCGGTGAACTGGTACCAGACGCCCTCGCCGCTGAAACTGATGATCGACCGGCTTGTCTGCGCCGACGGCGGCAATCCGGATCCGACGAGCACGCATGGCAAACACGCTAAGGAGGCCAAGGAGCTTGAGATGCAGGGATGGGACTATCCCCGCCATCTTTCCGGCCGCCTGTTTTCGGTCGTCGTCCATGGCGATACCGAAGGTGTCGAGAATGTCCGGCGCAGCGTCTCGGACTGGCTGAAGTCGATGGACCTCCTCCCGGCCGGAGCCTTGGCCGAGGTGGACCGTTACATCGGTTATTGGGAGCCCTACGCCACCAGCCACGACGCCTTCGAGAAGGATAGGGCTTTTCAGGAGGAAGTGCGCAATGCCGCCCGAACCCTGTTGGAAGGCATCACGTCACGACGCAACGGCGAGATGGTGACGGCGGGAAGACGGTTGAGGCAGCCGCGTGAGAAATGAGCGGCCGAACTGGGGGATGGTGATGACGAGATTCTATTTTCATATTCGCGACGGCGACCAGGTCGAACGGGATCTCGAAGGAATAGAATTTTCCAACGTTCAGGCTGCCGAGCAGGAAGCCTTGATGGCCGCCCGCGAAATGGTCGCAGAACTGGTCATGCAGGGGCAGCGCATCGAGGGAAAAATCTTCGAGATCGATGATGAGAACGGCAACCGTGTGCTGGCAGTGCCGTTCCTGTCGACAGTGATCAATTGAGAGATGCCGTCTGGCACCCCCGCAGCCCGGCTATTCCCTGCCCGAACCTGGTTCAGCCATCTTGGCATGCTGATGCGCAAGGATGCTTGCGGGTGTGACGTTGGCGACGGCCGCCTGCAGTTTATTCTTCCAGCCGCTGACGACATCTCCTTCGCCGTCCATCATGGCATCGAAGCCGATCTTGGCGACATCAGCGGGATCATCTTTCTTCGCCTGGCCGACCAAGGTATCCATGAGATCGGCGCGCTGGAAAAATTCGGTATCGGTCGCGCCGGGCATCAGGCAGCTGACGGTCACGCCCGTTTCCTTCAATTCCTCGCGCAACGCGAAGGAGAAGCTGTTGATGAAAGCCTTCGTGCCATTATAGACGGCCTGGTAGGAACCGGGCATGAAGCCGGCGATGGAGCCGATGAGCAGAATGCGACCCTCGCCGCGGCTGCGCATCAGATTGCCCACCTGCTGGACGAGATAGATGGTGCCGATGATATTCGTATCGACGACTTTCCGGGCCTCGGCAAAATCCTGGTCGAGGAAACCCTTGCCGAGGCCGCGCCCGGCATTGGCCATCAGCAGATCGACCAAACGCCCGGAAGCTTCGATGGCTTCCATCAGTCGGTCGACGCCGTCTTCGGTGGAAAGGTCGCTTTCGATTGCCTGGACCGACGTGCCAAGCTCCTTCAGGCTCGCCGCTGCCTGCTGAATGCGTGTCTCGTCGGCGGCGATGATCAGATCATATCCTTCCCGCGCCGCGCATTTGGCGAGTTCGTAGCCAATGCCGGTCGAGGCGCCGGTGACCACCGCCAGACCTTTACCGAGTTCACGCTTATCCATGGTTCTTCTCCTAGACTTCAAGACTGAAATCACCGAACCTGGAACGCGAAGATATGTTCTGGCGAAGGAAACGTCTTTTCTGCGGTAGGCCCAGCGGATCGGGCATATGGCGCGCGCCTGTTCCACTGCGATAAAGAGACGGCTATGCGAAGCCGCCATCCGGAATTCTTCCCATGCCGATGTGACGATTGTCGGAAGCGGGAGCGCGGTCAGTCGATCAGCTGGTTCCCAAGCAGCGACTGCAAGGTTTCACGGGCCCGGCTGACGCGGCTCTTCAAGGTGCCGATCCGGCAGCCGCAGATCCTGGCGGCATCTTCATAGCTCGTTCCGGCTGCCACCAGCGTCAGTGCGCGGCGTCTGTCGTCGGAGAGGCGCGTCAGTGCTTGTCGCAGCTCACGCTCGCGAAGCGCCCACTCCTGGCTCGGGGCGACCGCGACCTGTTCAAGGACCACATCCATTCCGACCGGCTCGCGCTTCCGCCGACGATAATTGCTGCAGAACGTATTTCGAAGGATGGTGAAGAGCCAGGACTTGAGAGAGGTGCCAGGATGGTAGAGATGGATCGAATTCAACGCCTTCAGCAGCGTTTCCTGGACGAGATCATCGATGTCGTCCTCGCTACGCAGGAATCTTCGGGCAAATGCGTGCAACGCAGGTGTCAGTTCGACAATCTCCAGCTCGATCGAGGATGTTTCTTGGCGATGCGACGCGGGACGTGGTGAAGATACAGAGAGACGTCATTTTTTCTCTCCTGGGATGAAAGGAAAGTTCCGGACATCTTAATTGTTGCTGTACGATACCGGACAAAAATCTCGGTTTCGGTCATCGGCAGACCTCTTCCAAAGCAACAGAACGCTCAAGATGCCGGAAGGCAGCGGACCGTCCAAAGGCATCGCTGGTAAGCGACACGATCCGGAACTCGAAACGACGATCCGGCAAAAATCGTTCCCACGCGATGCCGCACAACATTGATCTTTCACGTTATCCGGAGAGCTCCGTGCGTGACGTCCCAGATCTCGTGAAAAAATGGGCGGGGCAGGAACAACAAACGTCGGCAATGGTTTGATCTATCGCCGACTGCAACCCGTTGAGTCGGTCTCGTCCTTGGCCGGACAGAGATGGCGCCGCCGTTACCGGGGCGTCACTCGGCGCTCAAATGTTCGACCGGGAGAGAACTCATCAACACGCCATAGGAGGACTCAATGGCAACCGAAAAGACGCTGAACGACTTGTTCCTCGACACGCTCAAGGACATCTATTACGCCGAAAAACAGATCCTGAAGGCGCTGCCGAAAATGGCCCGCGCCGCCCAGTCGGAGGAGGGCAAAGCCGGTTTCCTGCAGCATCGGGACGAGACCCAAGCACACGTCGAACGTCTGGAACAGGTTTTTGAAATGATCGGCAAGCCGGCACGCGGCAAGACCTGCGAAGCCATTCAGGGCATCATTGCCGAAGCTGATGAGATCATGGAAGAGTTCAAGGGCACGGTCGCCCTGGATGCCGGACTGATCTCTTCGGCGCAGGCGGTGGAGCACTACGAGATCGCCCGCTATGGCACGTTGATCGCGTGGGCCAAGCAGCTCGGCATCAAGGACGCCGTACCGCTGCTGCAGGCAACGCTTGCGGAAGAAGAAGCGACCGACAAGAAACTGACGCAGATTGCCGAGTCCTCGGCAAACGCCAAGGGAAAGCGGGCGGCGTGATACCGCAACGCGCTTTCACGGCCGCCGCATGGCGGCCGTTCATCGTTCGGCTTTTGCAGCCGCTTCGGCGAGACGGCAAGCCATCATGTCTTTGTGCTAGATGAGTTCGATATGAGCGTAATCAGTTTCGATAAACTCCGCGACACGCGCGAACAGCCGGACGCTCAATTCGTCCGAAAGGACGAACACGGGCAGGCGATGTATCTCTTCGCACTGGAATACGAGATGGGCCCATCGACTTGGTCTGCCATGATCTGGGCCTATTCATTCGAAGATGCCGAAAGGCGGGTGAAGGCAATGCGTGGAAGCCTTGCGGTCTGCGGGCAGATGCATGCGTCGATAGGCGCTTAGTCGACCGAAAGACCTCGATCCTGGCGACCGATGCAGTCAAGATTGGCGCCAGTTCATTTATGCCCTTCTACAAAGCATTCAAGACAAAAAGGCATTGAGCGTCGCCGTCGGCACATTGTTCGCTGACTTCGGCCTTGGCCCTTGCCGAGCACACCAACGAGCGCAATTCCGCGATAAAACACATGAAAAGCGGAATTTCGCTCGTCAGTCGGTACCAGTGGCGTTCCGCAAACTCGTTTTTGGGCTGAGCCTTGCAATATGTCGACGAGGACGGCTTCGCAATCGCTTGGGGATTCTTGCGACGCGCGATGACAGCCGCTGGACGATCATGTAGGGTCACCATCGGTCGGATTGACTGTCTTGAATTGGACCCCGCTCCGACGAACGATTCATCGTTGCATGCGAGTTAGGCGATTGGGAGTTCGCGGATGCTTGAGTTGTCCAGCCTTGAACCTGAGCTTTTCTACTGGGCCAGACGCCAGGAAGTGGGAAGCGTCTGGGAAGTAGTGCAAATTTCGACCGTTTTCGGCGCCGCCCGCGACTATTGGACTGTCGCCAGGATCGGATCGGATGTCCACCATATGGTTGATGACTACGAGTTTCTGGTCCGGATCGCCATGCCGAAGACCCTCGTTCGTCACCTGCGGCAGGCCGCGGAATAAGCATCGAGGGCAAATCCTACCGCGACCTTTCCCCGGACGACCCGGAGGCATGCTGGTTGAAGCCGATGTTTTCAGGGCGCAGGTCATAAAGACCCGTCTCGGCCTTGTCCGCCAGCCACGCTTCCAGGCACCCGCCAACAAACAGGGCTCAGATTGGTAAAAACCAAAGAGTCCTCCGCTGGCGAATTCGATCGAATGTCGCGAAGGGAATTTTCGCATGCGCCGAACGGCGGGTGGATCGTGCGATTAGATATTGAAGGCGACACTGCTTGTTCCGCCGCCCAGACAAGACCTCTCGCGCTCGTTTATTCCTGATGCAGGCAAGATTGAACCGCTTCCGGCTTTCGCGATGAGCGTAGCTCGGTCCAATCAGGCCAGCAGTGGAACCGGCACTCTGTTCAGGTGTTCCTCTTGATCAGCAAGGAGCTTCCAAATGACCTATGTCGCGTCGCCGAGCTACCACCGTGAAGACGCCAACCGCGCTTCGAACCTCCGTCAATGCCTCGAAACCGCCAGGCGCCACCTGGATGAGACTTCGCGGGCCCCGGGAAACGCTCGTGGCTTCAGCCGTCCTGGGACGAGAAGAAGTGCGTGAAGCATTGAGCGCCTCCGATAAGCAAGCCGTAAAGAGGCCGAAGCCGGAGCGACCTGGGCCAACTGTCGGCGTGGTTCCCTCGTCATCTTTTTGACAAGTGGCGAAACTTGCTGGCGCGGTCGTCATGTTCCAGCGAGGATCTGCCGATGAACATCTCCAAGCTAAACGGCTGCGTGATCTTGAGGATTAAACCACCGCTTTCAGCGCGGTGGAGAAGGACCTTTCAGCGCTGGCACTCATGTCGCTTGTGGCCGGTAAGAGCATAGCGCCTCCGCAAGCGGACCGCCAATCCAACTGAACCCCGTCATATGTCGATGTCTGGCGACGAGGAGAACTCGACACGCACTTGATACAGGTATTTATTCCGGCAGCGCCGCAAGTGACAATCAAGGTAGAAGACGTCATCGCGACAGTTCAGCGCGAGATGACGGCGCGCCATGGCGGGGCGACGGCATATCTCAACTCGCCGGCAAAAGGGCTTTGGTCGAACGGCGAGGGCGCGGAAGAGGATGACGTCATCGTAGTTGAAGTCATGGTGGACACTCTCGATAGGGCCTGGTGGCGCCAATATCGTCGCAACCTCGAACAGCTGCTCGGACAGGATGAATTGCTGGTGCGGGCGCTTCCAGTCGAGGCGCTCTGACGGTCTGGAGCCCACATGGACACGCAACTCCGCAATCTCGAGTTGTACCGCGAACGCGGCGAGTTCGCAGGCTGGCCCGCGAACTATGGTCTGTGGTCGTGGGGTGACGAAGTGGTCGCCGTTTTCGCGCGCGGCAAACTCGGCGCGAAAGGGGCGCTTCACGAACTGGACCGTGATTACCCATTCGTGCCTTGGCAGGCTCGCAGCCTGAACGGCGGTCTGACATGGACGAGCGAGCGGTTCTCCGCTCGCGTGCCAGGTGGGCTCTCGCTGTCGGCCGACGAGCACTTGAACGCCGATCTCAAGGTTCGTTTCCGTCTGTCGGCTCATGACGAACTCCGCTGCCTGGAAGAACCCATAGATTTTCTCGATCCAGAGACGATCGTCATGTGCGCCAGAACCGGCGTGCACGGCGACGCTGTGAGTTGGTTCTATGTCAGCCGGGATCGGGCGCGGACATGGCGGGGTCCACATCCTTTCACCGGTCTGGAGCTTCCGATTTCTGCGCGCACCGATATCGTTCCTATAGGCAGGCACGATGCGCTCTTCATGCTGAGCACTTCCAAGCAGGATGGTGCGGAAGGCAGAGTGTTCTGCGCCCGCACGGCGGACGGCGGGCGTAGCTTCGGCCTTCAAGGCTTTGTCGGCCCAGAACCCGAGGGCTATTCAATCATGCCGGCATCGACGGCACTTTCCGATGGCGCTGACGCTGACGCGCTGCATGGGAACAGGCGGCGACAAGGGCTGGATAGAAGCCTTCATCTCCGATGACCAAGGAAAGACTTGGGGGCCGAAAGGCTGCATCGTCAACAATACAGGCAGCAATGGCAATCCGCCCGCGCTCGGGCAGATCGACGGCATGCTTCTGCTCGTCTACGGTTACCGTGATCCGCCATTTGGCATCAGGATGCGCGTGAGCTCCGACGACGGTCAGACATGGGGCGCCGAGAAGATCATCCGAAGCGATGGCGGCACGGGCGATCTCGGTTATCCTCGCGTCGTGAAGCGCGATCAAGCGTCCATACTGGCCGTCTACTACTTCAACGACGGTCAAGGGGAGGAGCGCTACATCGCAGCCTCCATTGTCGCGTCGATCAGAGATTAAGATCGGGCGTTGCGAATGTTCGCTCATATCCAAATTGGCGCCCTGTTCCTGTCGAGGCCCGAAGGCGCGTTCCGACGGACAAATTGGCCAAGGCGCGCAACGAAATATCCCGACTCGTCGCAATAGCCCCGTCCAGGCCTGGCGCATAACAAGCAGATCGTTTCGCGGCTATGCTCGAGTAGTCACGGACGGCCTGCATCCAAAAGTTCCGGCGAGTCCATAATGACGAGATGAAATGCCACGTGAAAAAATTCAAAGCTATCACTGGAAGATGGCCGGGCAAACATTTGACCCGTCCCGTTGTCAACGTCGAGCATGATGAGGCGCAATCAAGAGTCAGCCGAACTCACGGTAACCCAGACCCATGCCAATGCCCGATGGCTTGATGACAGTATCAGACCGCCGATAGCCGCGACCATGGCAATCAGGATGACGACATCGGGAAAAGCGATGCCGGACGGTTTCTCGTCATGGTAGATTATTGGTTCCTCCTGCGGTCCTGGCGGCGCGCAAGGCGCCGCCAGGACATCCGCGTTAAGCCTCGATGATGTAGACGATCGTCAGCGCATCGGGATCGACGATGACGATCCGACCATCCGCGAGGATGAAGAAGCGGTAGCCTTCATACTGCGGAACGATCTTGATGATGCGCGGCGGCAGTGGTTCAAGACGAACCTTCTTCGGGATCGTCGTTCCGACGGAGACCGTGAAGTTTACTTCCTTCACAGGCTCGACGTGGACTTCCTGTACGACTGTGCGAATTTCGGTCTGCTGTTCAACGGAAATGTTGACGTTGGTCTTGGTGTTGGATGTCTGATTTTTCGTTGTAGCGTTGTTGTTGACGTTGGTTTCGGAAGAGCTTTTGTTGGTCGTCGACGAATTCTGATCGGTCGACTGTTTGGATGCGTCGCCGCTCTGCGTGGTCGTGGTGTCCGAACCCTGCGCGGGCTTTGCATTTTGCGTGCTGCTCTTCGCGCCTGAGGTGGCCGAGCCGCTGCCATCCGTGGTGCCGGACTTCTGTTCGGTCGTGGTGCCACCGCTGGCGTCTTGCGATCCGGGTTTAGTTTCTGTCGAAGACTTGCCGGAGGCGCTCCCGCTCGTCGAAGAATTATCGTTCGAGGGCTGCTCGGCGCTCTTTTTCAAGTCCGGACCCTGGCCGGATTCCTGCTGCGATGACTGGCCCTTGCCTCGCGGGCAGGCTCCCGAAGCATCGGGGGTACAGTCGGTGCCGGTTCCGGCGGCGCTGGAGCCGGACTGCGAGCCGGCATCCGTGCCCTTCTGAGAGCCGGATTGGGCCTGGCCACTGCTCTTGGTGTCCTGCTGGGCTGCGATAGGCGGTGTCGCAAGTGGCGACACGCTCAGTGACAACGCTGCGGCGAGCATGGCGAGATGGTTGCTTTTCATGATCAATCTCCGAGGTTTCGGGCACGCGATGCCGCGACGCATTCTCATGCGACGCCTCTGTGCCCTCACTGTTTGAAAGGACGGCTGGGCCGCCCGTCGGTCATTGGAAGACCTGGATGACCTTCCGCGAAGAAGGTTCGACGATCACACGCTGATCGTTGACGATCGCGTATGCATACTTCGGGTCATCGGGGATCGGCGTGACGACCACGGTCTCGGGTAGCGGCTGTCCGACGACGATCTTCTCCTTCACCACGACGCGTTCGGTCGGGGCCGGAGCCTGTTGAACATAGGTCACCACCTTCTGCGGCGGCGGATCGATGACACTGCCTGCCACGCCGCCGACGATACCGCCGACAGCAGCACCGACCGGGCCGCCGACGACTGCACCCGTCGCGGCACCACCTGCTGCGCCCGTAACCGTCGATGATTGCGCAAACGCAGAGGTCGATGCCAACAGGATGCCTGCGGCGATTCCTACTACTTTGATATTCATCTGTTTTCCTCCTTGGATGCGGTTGGTTCCGCTGGGAGGCCAAAC
Organism: Rhizobium sp. F40D2; assembly: GCF_051810745.2. Taxonomy (NCBI): domain Bacteria; kingdom Pseudomonadati; phylum Pseudomonadota; class Alphaproteobacteria; order Hyphomicrobiales; family Rhizobiaceae; genus Rhizobium; species Rhizobium sp. F40D2. The sequence continues at coordinate 48,633 of NZ_JBPWQX020000005.1, read as the reverse complement.
CGTCAAATACAGGACCGGTTCCGGATCTGGGACTTCATGCCGGGATGCATCGGACCTTAGTCCCAGCCCGTATGAAGACCGCTGACTATTGCCTGAGAAAACGGCTCAGCATCCGGTCCTGGACGTTCTCCTCGCCGACGATCATCGCAGCAAGCGAGATGGCTTTGTCGCGGTCCGCCCCGTTTGTTATATAGCCTTCGAGCAGGACCACGGGGCCGAGCATCCTGATCTCGATGGCACTGCTGTCAATGTCGGGATCGGCGGAAAGAGCTGCTGATATCGTTGCGATGGTCGAGGCCGCACTATGGCCTTCCGAACATCGCTCTTCGTGATTGTAGTTATCGGGGCCGAACTTCATATTTTCCTCCTGTCCCGCCCCTCCACGGACCTTCACGTTACCTCGAACCTAATATGTGCAGTGCGCCCGATAGGTGCCAGCCGGACCTAAGTCCGGCTTTTTCTCCGCATAATCCGGCCTAGTTTCTCCTGATCCTTGTTAAAAGGACGTCAGGGAGGTTTTAGCGATGTTGCTGAGCTCCAGTCAGAACCTCCCTGACGAATCGTCAACTTATCGACCGATCTCGGGCGCCCGAGCGCCGCGACGGATGCCGAAGGCGAGTTGGAGGAGACGGATAGGAACGCAAATAGTCGGCGACCTCTCGTCCTTGGCGATCAGCCCGTGCGCCTCACCGCCGTCGCGACTCTGTATCCGCTAGGCGCCCTGTCGCCACCTGATTGCTGCTTCCGTTCGATCGCTTGCGCCAAGCTTGAACAGTATTTCGGTCATGTGATGCGTGATCGTTTTCTCATGCAGGTTGAGGCAGCGCCCGATATTCTTTGTGGGAAAGATCCGTCGGCTACCGGTTCTATCACCTCGAGCTCGCGGGGAGGTAGTAACGTCCGTTCGACGAAGAGCCCTTTTTCGACCATCTTGGCGCGCATGGACGGCGAGACGAACCACCGGCCTCCAGCCACCGTTCGAACGGCTGCCTGTGCCCCTCCCTCACTGCGAGTCCGGCTGACTAAGCTCAGCATGACGGCAATGTTAGATCACGATTATCGTCCTGGAATGGATGGAGAAGAACGCATATCTGCCGGGTGCACGACCTCGACGGAGGCGTCGATCTCGGGTAAGTGCGTAGCATATGTCAGGTATAGGGACTGGCCGTTACTCGCCCAAGCGGCCCATGGATCCCATGGATCACGGCCCGGCTTTTCTTGGGCATTAGCCATCTCGTCGCTGACATCCTCCCGCAAGACGGGACGTGCGCTCGTCACCAATGATGTGATGCGATATCCGCTCCCACTGCTCGTCCCGAAGGATCAGACGATCCAAAACACCCATGACTGCCTCCAAAAGACAGTCTTGAATCTGATTTGCTCAGCCTTGGAAACCCAAGAGTCCACACCTCCTAAGCCTTAGTGGACAGCTTCCGATGTCGGCGCGTTGATCCGAGTGGCAGACAGCCTGACATACGTCCCGATCAGCACCGTGGCAATTTCGTCGATAGTCCGATAGCCGTCTCTGTAGAGATTGAGTGCCGCGTTGCAAAGGGCGTCCAACGCATATTGTCAGGCGTGATCTCGTAGAATTCGAACCAGCGCCGGACGGCCTCGGAAACCACCGCGACCACCGGCTCGACGTCTCGTCCAGCCATGTGGATCTCCTTGTTCAGCGATGAGAGCTAGGACCGCGCCGAAAACCTTCAACCACCATCGCAGACACGGCGACGGCCTTGGTGCAGGGCCGCACCCGGCGAAGAATCCGAATACAGGCGTGGAATGGCATCTGCAACAGCGTCGCTGAGCAAGCGACGAGAGCTTGGCACGTCCGAGTGAACCTATCGAATCGTTCTGCGTTTATCGGTGGGCCAACAGGAGATCCGCTATGTCTAAACGAGAACTTATCGATACCGGAACCGACAAGCGCTACCTCCGCCGCGACGACGAAGGCCGTTTCAAGGAGTCGGTCGACGTCAGCCGATCGCTCTCTGCGGACAGCCGCCACAAGGCGAAGACTGACGCCAAGCAAGGCGAGGGCGACAAGGGCGACCATCACGCAAGGTAACACTGAAGCCACGGCGATGACGACAACGATCCGCGACCTTCCAATCAATCAATGGAAGGCGGTTCTTGAAAAACTGACCACTCCGCTTGCGAGCATGCCCGCTGGGCGGCGGCCAGAGGGAACGAAGCACTGGAGATTGGTCACCCGTCGGAAGCGCCCTGCAGTCCGTCGCAGCCGCAGAGAACGAGGTCGCGTTTGCCGAAGACGTCGCGGCAGTGGCGGTGACCCTCAATATGCCGGCGTACCAGCAGTTCGAGGGAGGTTAGTCCCGTCCTCTTGCCATTCCTGTGAAGTCGCCCATCCAACTGCTTCTCGACCCCGCTTTGCCAATTCGTCCAGGGCAATGGCACTGCCCAAACAACAGGCGATGTCTTTTATGGGGGATGATCCGTTCGCTTCTTTTGGGTGTTAATGCCATCGAAAGAGACTTCGATCCCACATGGTCTTGCATTGTGAGTGCTTGAATAGGTGTGATTCCGCCCTACTCTCGATCCGGAGGAAAAGTGAGGGCACCATGATCCGTTTCCAAATAGCCGAAGCACAAACCGTGTTGAGCGACGAAGAAGTCGCCCTCTGCCAGAGGGTATATGATCATGTCATCTCGGTGCGACAACCCCAAACAGACGCCGAACGGGAGGACATGGCCAGCCGGATAATCCAGTCGTTCCAACATGGGGTCAAAGACGAGGATGCTTTGGTGAGATTGCTGATCTGACGCTCCGGTTCAAAAGGCAACCCCTTTGGAACGTTTCCGCGCTGGCGCGTTAAAAGTGCGGACGGGATAGGTCCTCCATTCGCGACCTCTTTACCGTCCGAGAGCAGCATCGCCGCCTCATCAGATCGTTGGAGAACCGCCGGTCGGCGATCATGAGCGCGAACGAGGCCATAGCATCTCCCCTGCCCATTGAATGGTGAGCGCTGGCGCTGTAGCTTCCGCTTCACAGGGCGAAAGACACGGGAGGCTCTCATGCCGACAGGTACGGTTAAATTTTTTAACGACGACAAGGGCTTCGGCTTCATAACGCCTGAGAACGGCGGAGAGGACGTATTCGTTCACGTATCTGCCTTGCAACGCGGCGGTTCGCTCCGTCAAGGCGATAAAGTCAGCTTCGAGGTGGGACAGGACCGCAAGACCGGGAAGTCGAAGGCTGAGAACGGTCGTTTGATCGACCGCCGTATGTTTCCCAGGCTGTCCAGGCCTAACTAGGACTCGCATCACGATGTCGTCGTAGGCAGACGCGACGGCGCCGAAGATCTGCGAATTTACGCAGATGTTCCGTTGCAAAGAGCGCGGGCGTGGCACCACGTTCAGGGAAATGGCTCCGTGCGCCGGGTCGACTTTCTATTACGAACCCATAAACCGCCAATGAGAGCAACCATGGCGAAACAATACCACCCGAAAATTAACCCCAGGACCCATAGTTGGTCGCCGCCACGAAGCGCGAAGATCGCTGTGGCCAGGGCAATGTGAGCAAGGACAAAGCTAATCGCAATGAACAGCACCCAGCGCAACCCTCGTTGGTAATTCGATCGTACGCAAAACAACCGCCATTTCCAAGATGGGTCCGCCCCCCGTTTGAAAGCTGGTAAATGCCTTATTATGAATAAGGGTCCGGTAAATGGTCGACGGGCGTTGCCCAACAATGATCAGGCCACCGCAGCTCAGGGCGCTCCGGCATGAGGTCGTAGAGCGCCCTTTCCTTTACATGCGGCAGCCCTGCGTCAACGCAGCCATCATACAGTCTTCAATTCCAGATTCTAGAATACCGCCTTTGTTACGGTGGGATGCGATATCCGTACCTTGAGGGATGGAGGGCGATGTGCTGGAATAATACATCGTCGGCGTTCACGCCGGTTGCCCTTGCCCTGCGCGGTCCGGTGGCAACGCGCAAGATGGTGCGCACACTCGGCGACGCAGCGCATATCCTGATCAAGGACTGGCCATGCGATGACGGAGAGGATATGTCGTCGCCGTAAAAGCCTGCGTCGATGCAATTAGCGGGCAGATAGCCCCGGAGCAATCTCGCCAATCAGCATGGGGACTATCCAAACCGCTCTAAATGTGAAAGTTTTGCCTTTTCAGGAGTGGCGCCACCAAGGAGACTTTCGAGCCCGGTTTCGGAGGCGGGCGACGCGGCTTCGTGAACCGAGAGTTGCGCCAAGCGCGACCTGGGGACACGGCTTCCAAAGTCCATGCGCGGTGACAAGTCCAGGTCGATGGCATCGAAGTCCAACTTCTCAGATGGCCTTCGAGCCAAGAGATGTTCCTGGCCCGCTCCGGCGAATTCTGCAATTCTCCCATTGGCTGTCTCGCCACCTGAAGGTGCGCGTCGATGTCTGCCACACCCAGCCGAAGAGGAGTACTCTTGCGCGATCGCACCTTCTGATCTCGAAAATCAGCAATGACGGCTTCGCGCTGTTCTGCGCCATTCGGAGCCTCATCGAAATCAGGTTTTTCATCGGGCAATGGTACGCTCGCACCTGGAGACGGTCAGGCCGGTGTCTGTTTGCTTTCCGCTTTTTCGTCGGCGACGTCCTCGACATGCTCCGCCTTTTCGGCGAGTGCCTTGCTCATCTTGCGCAACTCCTCCTCATCGAGCTTCTCGATCCCGACGAATTTATTCTGTGCCTGAGACGTGAGGATGAGCTCGTCAAGCTTCGTCTGCAGGGCCTTGCCATCGCGGTTCTGTGAGTTCTGGAGAACGAAAACCATCAGGAATGTGATGATAGTCGTGCTCGTGTTGATCACGAGCTGCCAAGTCTCGGAATAACCGACGAAGGGCCCGAACACCCATCCGATCACGAGCGTGACGGCGACAACGAAGGTTCCCGGCTTGACCGAGAGGTCGGCGATATAGGTAGAGAACCTTGAAAAAACTTGGACATACATTCCTCCGCGCCGCTGGCAGAACGCGGCAGGGTACCGGTTCCGCAGCCGCATTAGAGCGAACTGAGGAACTCTTCCGTGGTGATAAGATCGAGCTGCACGGAAAATCTGTCGCCCAACACTTCAAGTGATGCGTCGTGCGTCTCGTCGGCGCCGCTGCACACGGCATCGCGCAGCACCATCACGCGATATCCCAGATCGATCGCGCCCATCGCCGCGGCGAGAAGCAGACGTCGGTCTCTCCCCCGGTGAGGACGATTGCATCGACTCCGTCCCTTGAAAGGATTTGGTGAAGTTCGCCGCTTATCCAAGGCGAGTATGTCAGCTTGTCGAATACGCGTGCCGGCGGGATAAGATGCGTCAGCGTTGGCACGATGTCGAGCAAACGCGGATCGAGTTGCTCGCGCGTCATTGTCCGCCATTTCTCGTAGTAGGCCCGCCACATCCCCGGCATCTGTTCCGGCTTTTCCGGTGTGATGAAGCGAGTGAACATCGTCCGCTGGGCATACCGACTGGCTATCTCCTCGATCTGAGGCGAAACTTCCCGCATCCATGGAACGTGCCAGGGCGTGTCCTCCGCGAACACCCGCTGCATATCGATACAGAGATGAATCCAATTCTCGTTCATCGACTTCCTTCCGCTTCGATTTCAACTAAGTGCGCATGGAGTGGTTCCTAAGGGCGACAACGAAGACTCTCGACGACCTTTTCGTTGCGCCGGTCTGATCTCCTCGGCCCAGGCGGTCGAACAGCGCGAAGTCGCCCGCTACGGCACGTCATTGGCTGGGGCGGCCAGCTCAACGGTCCTCGGCGAACGCTGCCGGAGAGGCTCCTCGCAGGAAGCAACTGGACATTGCCGAGCATCTCGTCTAGCGGCTCGCCGGGTCGAGACATTGAACACTCAAACCGGTTCGCGAAATCAGGCTGTTTCTCGAAGAGATCGTCGAGCAGCCGCCCACCACCACCACTCGCCGGAAGATAATGGTCGCCTGTCCGACACCTTCGTGGTCTAGCAGTTGGCAATCGTATGAGGGCATCCTCAGTAGCCACCCACGATCGGAAGAACTTCGCCCGTGATGTAGCTGGACATGTGCGGTGACGCCAGGAACACATATGCAGGCGCGATCTCTTCGGGCTGGGCGGCGCGCTTCATCGGCGTTTGACCGCCGAACCTCTCGATATCGTTCGCTTTCTTGTCCGAAGGGTTGAGTGGCGTCCAGACCGGACCGGGGGCGACTGCGTTGACGCGAATGCCTTTGGGGACCAATTGACCGGAGAGCGCTTTTGTAAAGGCGTGGATTCCGCCCTTCGTCATGGAGTAGTCCAGCAGTTCCTTCGAACCTTCGAGGCCAGTCACGGATCCTGTATTGATGATGGCAGAGCCGTTCTTCAGATGCGGAATCGCCGCCTTGGCCATGAAGAAATAACCGTAGAGATTCGTCTTCAGCGTCTCGTCGAAATGCTCGTCGGTCAGGTCTTCGATCTCCGCCGTGTGCACCTGGAACGCGGCGTTGTTGACCAGAATGTCGAGCTTGGAATACTGTTTCACCGTCTTTTCAACTGCCGTCCGGCAAAAGCCTGCATCCTTGACATCGCCGCGAATGATAAGGCATTTCCGGCCCTCCTTTTCGACGGCGGCCTTGGTGATATTGGCGTCCTCGCTTTCATCGAGATGTACGATTGCGACGTCGGCGCCTTCGCGGGCGAACAGGATGGCAACGGAACGACCAATGCCGGAATCACCTCCAGTAATCAGAGCGACCTTGTCCTTCAGCTTTTCGGAGCCTTTGTAGAATGGCGCGTCATACATCGGCGCAAGGGGCAATTCGGCCTCAGATCCCGGCTTGTCTCGGTGCACCTTCGGAAAGGGCGGTTCCGGATAGCGGCGAGCGCCCGCCTGCATTGCTCCGGACGGCTCCGGCTTTTGCTTCTTGTCGGCCTTCTCGACCTGTTTTTGGATCTCGCGTTGTTTCGATGCGGTGGCTTCGGATGACATCTTACTCTCCCGTCGATTGTGGAGGTACAACGTCTGTCGACAGAAAAAGTTTGAACGGAGTACAAAGCACTCTGGGCCCGGTGCCCCGAGAGGATGGAACTTCAAGTCGGCTTCCGACTTCTTCCTCCACGCAGGAGGACGGCCATGCCAGATCCAAAGGAACCCCCAGGCCGCTCGGGCAAAGGTGACGGTTCAGGCGCCATGACCGATCTGACTGCCGATGAGGTTACCGAAAACGCCGTCCTTTCCAACCGCGATAAGGCGCGTCATTCGAAGGAGCGCGGACTGGACAGCAAGCGCGTCGAAACTGAGCAGCTTCGAGATCACGGCGCCAACCGTGATTCAGCCTGATCGTCGAATTGCTCGAGTGCACTTCGCCTTCCAACCGCGGGTCGCCAAAAACGAAACGGACATGGGTAGAGTACTGAACGAGGTCGATGACAAGGGTGAGGGCGCGGCGGCCTTCGTTGCCTATCGATCTCACAGTGGTTCTCTGTACACCACCGCCGAACCGCGGCGGTGACGAGTTTGATGTCTTGATCGGACAATGAAATGAGGGAATTGAAGCAGTTAGGTGCTCTCCAATATCCGATAGGAGCGCCTTTTCACCCTCTGGAGTCACACCAGGAAAGGAGACCTATATCGCTAGTGATGAGACGTGGACGATGGCGCGTTGACGCCCAGTGAGTGAAGGCTATCAAACTTCATGATCAGCAGCGTGACCAGTTCCTCGCGCGTCCTGTGTCCTTGATTATAGAGGTCGACCGCCGCGCTGCAAAGCAGCTGTGTTGATTGTTCCGTTGGCGTGGCGTGATTATGCCGGTACCAGGTCCGAACAGCATCCGAAAGCACGTTCACGTCTTCCATCTGGAGTGAGAGATTGAAGTCCGTCATATCATCCTCCTTGAGCGTCGCAACAGCTCACCCGGATCGCGATAAGAACCGTAGTGCATCAATCTCCCAAGGCCAACCATCAGTGCGATTGCGCACAATTGTCGGCGATGACATGGCACCGTGGCGAACGCATTACCGATGCTGTTGCTTTGAGCGCGACGGAAAGGCAAAATGCACAGGCTATCCTGCCGGCCATGCCGGCTTTGAAGGATTTCGAATGCCACGCTTCTACTTCAACATACTGTCTGAAGCAGGATCGCTCGACGACTGGGAAGGAACCGAGCTTGCTGATCTGGACGCCGCCCGCGTTGAAGCGGTGCGTGATGCGCGCGCGTTGATGAGCAGTGCCGTGCTGCTCGGACATGACATTGCGTCAAGAAGCGTCGAGGTCAGAAACGAAACGGGCGATATCCTGCTCGTGTTGCCGTTTTCGGAAGCGGTGAAGCGAGTGGGCTGATCTATCCGGCGCGGAGCGGACCCAGCAACTTTTCATATTCGCGCTCCGGCACTCCATAGCAGCCACCGGCGATTTCGATCAATTTTTCTCTGTCCACTATTCGCACGTTCCCGCGGGTCGATCGGATCGCGTGGACGCCCTCAAGGACGTGTAGTTCGTTGGTGACGCCAGAACGCCGGACACCGAGCATCAATGCCAGAAATTCATGGGTAATCGCCAGGTTGTTGCCTTCAAGGCGGTCGTGACACATCAGGATCCATCGAGCCAGCCGTTCATGCATGTTGTAGCGGGCGTTCGCCAGCGCCGAATGGGCGAGCTGCAGCACGGTCGTGTGAACATAACGAAGGAAGAAATCCTTCATCTCGGGATCATCGGCGAGCGCGCGCTGGAACGTCTCCATCGGGACCATGATTCCCGACCCCGCGACTTGCATGAACGTGCGCGTGGGGGTGGTCTCCACCGCCAGGACAACGTGCATGCCGGATGCGCCTTCGCGCCCGATGTGGCCAATTTCCACCACCTCTTCGTCGATGCTGCTGACAACCATGGATCCCAAGCCCCTTTCCAGGAAGCAGACATGCGTGGTTGGGACGTCGCTGGCAACAAGAACGTGCCGTAGTGGAAGGTCGACACGCTCCATCTCCCCGGAGAGGCGTGCGAAGCCGTCTACGCTCAACAATTTCAGTAGAGTGTTCTCGACGGTCGATTGGTCGAAGTGGGGCATAGCAGCTCCGCGTGGGGAGCTTGGATGTCAAACCAAACGCCTGTGGGTGTGGTGAAAGCTACGGGACGGCCAAAGATTTGGTTATAGGTCCCGGGAAAGTGTGCGTTTATGACAAAACCGCACATAAGCCACTGAAGTTGTTGAGGATCAGCGACGACAGACCGGCAACGATGTTCGGTACCGGCCAAGAGACCTTAGCACATTTTGCCTCGGCATGCGCGCTCATTGCGAACGGGCGAGCGGTTGGCAATATAAATATCTGTCTTTTGTGGATCGTAGCTGTAAGTCGCAATCAATCTCGCCAGCCAAGCAGGCGGCAATGCGCTTCGGCGGTTAGGACGGCCGCCTTTCGGTCAGCATAGGGACCTGGCAGATAGACCGTGACTCCGCGGAAACTTACGATCACCGCTTTTGTCACGCTATCGAAGACGATAGCCATATCCCGCTCGTAAGCCATTTGTTTTCCAGACGACGCTTACTCCATCGAGATGGGCTTTTATTCGAATGAAACAAGGAGCCGACAGCAATCCTTAAGGCGTAGGGCGCTTTTCACGGCTTGTGAGCGAAGCGGCTGAAATGACTGGTGCGACTGGCGTCCCTGAATCGCACAGGAACCTTTCTGAATATCTATCGTTTGACGACAAGGATCGCACAGGTGCCCCCTCTTGTGACGGGGCCGTACGCCAACCCTTCCTTCCTGTGCGATCCGTCCGTTCCCAATTGCCCCGTTTCGGCGGGGCTTCTTTTTGATCCGCGGCGCGCAAAGCGAAAGCAAGAAGCGTTCCAGCGCGTCCAGATAGGCGTTCATGTGATTGACGGCGGCGGCACGAAAAGTGCGTTGCCAGGTCGCGTCTCGATCCATTTCTGTGACCGCCAGTGTTCACCGGGATTTTTTGTGCCGCCGCGCCCACTCGAGGGATCAACATGGATTCCTGCGGTTCATGGCGCAGGAGGTCGTGCCCGCATATCCGATAACCACATCATCCGCGTGAAGCGGCGGCGGGGGATTCCATGGGCCATGCCCCGCCGCCCTTCTTCTCGTCGAGAGGACTGTCAGCTTACTGGGCGCACGCTTGACCCTGAGGGGTCGCGTCGCTCAGACCGCCCTGGGTCTGGACCGAGCCCGACGCGGTGGAGCTTGCGGGATCACTACCGCCGCTGCAACCGCCTGGCATGGTCGAACCCGTTGATCCGTTCATCGTGCTGCCGGTTGAGGTTGGATCGGAAGCCATAGGCTGCATTGTCTGGACATTAGCACCACCATCGGTACCGACGGCATTGGGTTCCATCGTGGTTCCAGCTCCTGTGCTGGACTGGGCAAAAGCGCTCGTGGCCATACCAGCCGCAAGCAGAGACGCGCAGATGAGCTTGGTATTCATTTTCTTATTTCCTTCGTAGTTTACGTTGCGGCCCCCGAACATCAAGATCACTCTTCTGTTCCCAATTATCTGAGGCCGAGGTATCGATTGCGGGCACCAAGCCGACACGCGACCGAAAGCGGACGACCGCGTTGACCTGTCGCGTCCGCGGTCGACTTGCTCGCAGAGCCTAGAACGCTGGTCAGATGGCGATGGGACGCAAGCGCCAGAGGGTGACCCAAGCAGGCGCATTTGAACGACGGGATCACCCACGATCCGAGACGAATTTGACGCCACCACGTTTCCGATGGTTGGTTTTTCATGCAATCGAGAGCACGCGTCTGGCCGGGCGAGCCCTCGCCCAAGAGCTTCCCGCCTGAAAACCATGATGCACGGCGCATGCTGTCGGCAACCTTTGCTGCTGAGACAAGGGGCCGTTTGGCCTCAAAAGATGGCCGCTGAACGTTTGAGATGGAATCGCTCCGATAGCATCCGATCCGCATTGCGCCTTGCGGAAGTCGTTCCACTTCCGCTAGCGTATGACGGCTCATCCGACTTCGGCGAGCAGGTGTCGGAAGCGTCCTCTATTGCGCGGATGACGTACTGCTCGATTTAGGAGCAGATCGTGTCCCAGGACGTGGTGTAGCTTAGACGACCACGGCTCATCCCAGAGGGGCGGATGAGTGTCAGCCTGCTGCTGGCAGGCTGATAAGTGGATCATCGCTCATTGTGGCGATTGTCTCAAGGGTCATGTAGCGGGATCGCTGGACGGCCCATTCATCATTCTGTTCGAGCAGCAGTGCACCGACGAGGCGCACGATGGCGTCGTCGTTGGGGAAGATGCCGACGACCTCTGTGCGGCGCTTGATCTCGCCGTTCAATCTCTCGATCGGGTTGGTCGAGTGAAGTTTGGCCCAATGCTGCTTGGGAAAGGTCATGTAGGCAAGCACGTCCTGCTCGGCGCTGTCCATGAGACTGGCGAGCTTCGGTACCTTTGGTCTGATCTGGTCGGCGACGCTGCGCCACTGAGTGCTTGCCGCTTCCGACGTGTCCTGAGCGAAGGCCGTGGCGATGAAGGCGGAGACGACGCGCCGTCCGCTCTTTCCGGCATGGGCCAAGGCATTGCGCATGAAGTGGACACGGCAGCGCTGCCAGGTGGCGCAGAGCACTTTCGATACGGCTGCCTTGATACCCTCATGGGCATCGGAGACGACGAGCTTTACGCCGCGCAAACCCCGCCTGGTCAGCTTGCGCAGGAATTCCGTCCAGATCGCCTCGGCCTCGGACGTGCCGATCTCCATGCCGAGCACCTCGCGCCGGCCGTCGGTGTTGACGCCCACCGCGATGATGACGGCGACAGAGACGATGCGCCCGCCGCGACGAACCTTGAGGTAGGTCGCATCGATCCACAGATAGGGCCATTCACCTTCGATTGGCCTGTCGAGGAAGACCTTCACCTTCTCATCGATCTCCTCGCACAGCCGGGATACCTGGCTTTTGGAGATACCGCTCATGCCCATGGCCTTGACGAGGTCATCGACAGATCGGGTCGAAACGCCCTGGATATAGGCCTCTTGGATGACCGCCGTCAGGGCCTTCTCGGCCATCCTGCGTGGTTCGAGGAAGCTCGGGAAATAGCTGCCTGTGCGAAGCTTGGGAATGCGCAGCTCGACGGTGCCCGCCCGTGTCTCCCAATCCCGGTCGCGATAGCCGTTACGCTGGGCCAGTCGGAAGCCATTCTTCTCGCCATAGTCCGCGCCGGTCTTCGTGCCGACCTCCAGCGCCATCAGCTTCTCGGCAGCAAAGCCGATCATCTCGCGCAGCAAATCGGCATCAGCGCTCTTCTCAACGAGTGAGCGCAGGTTCATCATGTCGTCGGTCATCGGTGGTGTCCTTCAGGTTGGCTCTAAGCAACCCGACCCTACCGGAAATCACCGATGGCTATGAAACCCAGCTACACCACTCCATGGGACACGATCTAGGAGCAGGTCTCGTCGCGTTCCGCACCAGATTCGAGTGAACGGATGCGCTCGAAGAGTGTGCGCGCTTCGACTGCCATTTGGTACGCCTCGAAGCTTGCCGGTGGCGCGTATCGCGAGACGAAGCTTTTCTCCAATTCCGCCCTCTCGCGAGGCGTTCCAGATCAAACGGCTGCGTAACTAACGAGCGCACTTTACGCAGTCTTTAAGGGCGGAGGATACCCGCTTCGATCGCCGCTTCCAAAAAAGCGCGTGCCGCCGCGGCATGCTCCGCTTCTCCGCTGAGCGACTTCATGCAGGCACGTTTTGCAATTGCGAAAGATTTCCCGCCTTTTTCGGGCCAACAGGTCATGAGGGTCGCAAGGGCCTCGCGGCTGTTTTTGACGCTTTTGAAGTGATCACCGCCCCCGACCGCGACCTCGATAGGCGTAAGCCAGATTTCCGTCGGCATCGATGCCTCCTGCTCATGAGTCTGACAAGGTAAATGCCCCGGTGCGAACGGCGTTCCAACGCTAGGACCTCGGTCTGATGGGTGCAGTTGCGAGAACCTGTTGCGCGGTAACCGGTGCTCCAATTCGAAGGCGCCGCCTCAATCCGTTATCGCCTTTCCATGGACGAGCAATGGGGATTTTCTCCATGGAACCGCATGCTGCATATCGGGCAACATCACTCACCCAACCGGGTGATTGCAGTCACCGGTCCGGTCTAAAGTTTAGAGCAGGTTTCCGGCGACCCTTCGCGAAAAGTCGCCGACTTAACGGTGGTCGTCTTTCGATCCTTCTACCGCCGTTCGCGAAGCGCGGTCGCGCCGGCTGGAGCGGAAAATACTTCTTCAGAACCGGCTGTTGTTCCTGCAGTTCCAGCCGCAGATCGATTTCGGAAGCAGGCGTCTCGTCGGCGCGGAGGCTTTGATCAGATGGAACCATCCGGAGTTCGAGTCGATATCTCCGGCCTAGGTCATCCCGATCGCTGAATCCTTGCCTGCCTATCCCTGCTAGAGCCCTCGATTGTTGACCGCGCGATGCCTCTCGAACGCGGCAGTGCATTTGTCGGCGGCAGCGGAACAATGATCCAAGAACGAGGTTCTGAGTGGGTCAAGCACGCAAAGACCCCAAGGAGGACTTAAAATGCGCATGAAACTCGTAGCAGCTTCGCTCTTGGCTATCGGCATGTCCACATCCGCCTTCGCCCAGTCCAACCCGGCGCCGGCCGGCGCGACGATCGACAAGAACCAAGCCGATCAGGGTGGTGGCGCAACCACCGACACCAAGGCCAAAAAGCCAATGGCAACGGATTCAACCACCACGAATTCCACGACTAGCGGCACAACGATGGACAAGTCCAAGTGCCCCAATCCGGTCAATAACTCTGCCAACCTTCAGACACAGGGCGGCACGAGCAACGCCACCCCGATGGATGAAGCCTGTGCGGCCCATAACAATTGAGCGGCGTCTTCATGAACACCCTGCCGGATGAGCTGTTTCCTTAAAGCTGGCGGTTCACCAACGGGGAAAATCCATGGGCTGGGTCCTGTATCGTACAGGGCTCAGCCCTGTGAGTTCAGCCTGATGCCGTCGTTGTTGTACCGTCGTTCCCGAGTTCACTTCCTGCAGGAGGCATCGTTACACGTCACCAATCACAGGCGCATGGTTTTTACCGCCTGTACGAAGCTGCGACGCGGAGGAAGGTTTGGCAACAACTCGTTGTTGAACCGGTTCTGCTGAAATGTCTCGCGACAACGGGAGCCGCCTCAAACGAGAGCCGCGACATAGCGGTGCGAGGAGAGGGCCCGCGCGGTCTCTGCTTCGATTTCACGGCGCAATGCGGCTCTGCATGCCTTGAGTGCGACCGGGTGCGTCGCGTCTCTCAGTGAAGCCGGCCATCGAAGGGCCGATTTTGGAAAACATGGAACTGGATTCAATGGCCGGAATGAGGGCGCCGAGGCGAATCTGAGGCACTAGGTATGCGCTGCTCGTGTGCACGCGCCATCTAGAGGAACCCCTCTGAGGAGCGCGCGTGGAGGCCACTCCGTCGGGAAGATAGGGCGGTTTCAGTACCCCACATATCCTCCTTCTCGCCGCGTCCTCACGCGCAGTCAAATGTCTGCGCACCAATTGTGAAAGTGGCTAGTCCGAGGCGCTCGAAATCATGCCTGAGATAGAATCGGATCGCCCGCTGATTTTCACGGAGCACCGCGAGCCAGATCGCGCTCGTCCGAAGCGAAGCGGCTCGTTCAAGCGACGCCTTCGAGAGCGGCGCGCCCAGACGTTGGGCAAGGAAGTCCCGTAACACGTAGATCTTTTGGAGCTGGGCGAGATCCGATTGTGGAAGCATTTTCGTTCAGGGCGGACATTTAAGCTTCGCATAGCCAACGGGCAGCTCAGCGGCGAAGGCGAGCCAATAGTGATTTTCCGGCTCCCTGAGACTATGCTTGGTCTTTGCTACGCCGAATGAGTCGTTCCTTAGGGATGGTCGTTGTACGGAACCGCACGCAACTGACGATTTCCGACAGAAGCCGACGTCTGGGGCGCCCGGTCGAGGAACATTGGCGGCGAGACGTCGTTTTCCTTGCTTCATCCAAGCAAGAGGAGATGTTCCATGCCACAGGGTGACAAATCCGCCTATACCGACAAGCAGAAACGCAAGGCCGAGCATATCGAGGAAGGCTACGAGGATCGTGGGGTTTCCGCGAAGGAAGCCGAACGCCGGGCCTGGGCCACCGTCAACAAGGAAAGTGGCGGTGGCAAGAAGTCAGGCTCTGGCCGCGGCCATGCCGAAAACCACGCCTCCTCCAAAAAGGGCGGACGCAAGGGCGGCGTAGGCGCCGCGTCGCGCACCAAGGAAGAACGCTCGGCTTCAGCGAAAAAAGCTGCAGCCACTCGCAAGCGCAACGAGCACCACGCGCATCATTCATAAGACAGGACATCACGTCAGTGGCGCCGTTCTATGGAGGAACGCTCATGCCGAAGAATAAATCCAAACAGAAATGGTCGCAGGATGTGACCGACCCGATGCGATGGATCTGAAAGGCGGCGTCTTCAAGCGGCGCAGTGCCAAGAAGATCGCCGACTCGCTGCAGACATCGGCCGAACAGAGCGACCGCCGCAAGGCCAGTCCTTTCCAGTCCGCCATGTCGATGCTGGATTTCCATATTAATCGCGCCGGCAAGCCACTGTCGAAGTCGAGGTTGGCGACGCTCGACAGGGCCAAGGTCGAGTTGCGCAAGGACTTCGGCAAGGAGCCGAAACGCTTATCATCCGAGCGGCATAGCAGCCAATAATCCGGTCACCGCTAAGCGATCCGCGCCGAAAGATGAACGACTGCATTGGGCGGCGGTGTACTTTTCAAAATTTACTCTCCAGCTCTCAAAGGAAACCGATCATGCAAGCTGTCCGTATCCACCGCTTCGGCGGTCCGGAAGTTATGGCAATCGAGGAAATTGATCGACCAACGCCTGCCGCCGACGAGGTCGTCATCAAGGTCTTTGCTGCAAGCGTCAATCCGGTCGACGCGAAGATGCGCGAGGGCAAATATCCCGTCGTCACCGAAAAGGATCTTCCCTATGTGCTTGGCCGAGATGTCAGCGGCGAGATTGCTGCCGCCGGTTCCGACGTTGCCAGCTTCCTGGTCGGCGACGAGGTCTTTGCATTCCTGGCCCCGGAACATGGCGGCTACGAGGAGTACGTTCTGGCGCGGACTGACGAGATCGCTGCCAAGCCAAAATCACTGGACGCGGTCGGCGCAGCCGCCGCACCGCTCGCTGGTATCACCGCGTGGCAGGGCCTGTTCGAGCATGGCGCTCTCCAATCAGGCCAACGCGTTCTTGTTCATGGTGGTGCCGGTGGCGTCGGTCATTTGGCCATTCAGTTCGCCAAGGCGAAGGGTGCCTGGGTCGCAACGACCGTGTCCTCGTCCGACAAGGACTTCGTGACCGATCTCGGCGCTGACCAGGTGATCGATTACAAGGCGGAAAAGTTCGAAGACGTGATTGCGCCTGTAGACCTGGTGTTCGACCTGATCGGCGGCGAGACACAGGAGCGTAGCTTCAGCGTCGTCAAGCCAGGAGGAGCGCTGATCTCGACGCTCCAGGAGCCGGACAAGGCACGAGCCAAGAAACTGAACCTTCGCGCGGGACGATACACCGCTCAGCCGAATGGCGCTCAATTACAGGAGATCGCGGCGCTGATCGATCAAGGCAAGGTGAAGGTCCTCGTTGCCAGCACCTTCGGGCTACGCCAAGTCGCAGAAGCCCAGTCCGCCCTCAAGGAAAAGCACATCCGCGGCAAAGTCGTCCTGAAGGTCATCGAACAGCAAGCAAGAACCGTGATTGACGACGACACACGGAGATTGCGGGCATACCAAATCTGGGAAGACGAGGGGCGTCCGGACGGTCAGGACCTCGCGCATTGGCATAGAGCTGGTGATGTCGGCGCAACCGAGGAACGTCCTGACTATCGGCGGTACTCTTCCGGCGTCGCGCCTACTGGATCGCTGGTGATCAAATTCTATCATTCCGCCGATCAGATTCGCGGATATGTGCGCAAGGTCGCGGACACAGACACGGACGATACGATCTTTCCGGGCGAGGAGATGGAGCCGGAAGCGGCCTTCAAACTGGCAGATTCTCATAAGACCGATAGCAGCGAACTCGTCTTCGTCGAGCTTGTCGAAGGCGTTGAATGGAATCCCGCCTGGGGTCGGTTAGGATGACCGAGGAAGGAAGTCGACAATGACGAAACGCGAAACGCCGCCGGACGCCATCCCGGCCGAGACAGATGATGCCCGCTCGATAGACAGCCCCGCCGCCGATCGTCACCGCAACGATCTGGCCAAGGCGGTGGCGAAAGGATTGGACCGGGCCATGAAAGAAGCAGACCGGGCATCAGACACTCACACATCGACAACTAAGGAACGTTAGCGACATGGAAAAAAGTAAAAAGCCGTCGAAGGCAGAAATCGAGCGCGACGCCAGAGGACAGTCGGAAAGCAATCATGCCGGAGGATCCAACAACGGCGTGAGCAGCGCCAAGCCGCGTGTTATCACCCATTCGGACGACGCGACCGTCAATACGAAGACCCCGGGCAAAGATGGAGATGCCAAGGATTGGGACCTCAACTACGACGAACGTGACATGAACGAAAGCGAATTTCGGGGCTGAAGGCCGCCGGCGGGGGCCGACAATTTGTCGCACAGACCGGGCGCCTTGGCCTCTATTTGACAGATGATCGATTTGATGGCCCGTCTCCGTGAACGGACAGCAAGCGGTTCAGGGTACTGGAACTCGAG
This sequence comes from Rhizobium sp. F40D2, assembly GCF_051810745.2. Taxonomy (NCBI): domain Bacteria; kingdom Pseudomonadati; phylum Pseudomonadota; class Alphaproteobacteria; order Hyphomicrobiales; family Rhizobiaceae; genus Rhizobium; species Rhizobium sp. F40D2. The sequence continues at coordinate 30,983 of NZ_JBPWQX020000005.1, read as the reverse complement.
CTTCAGAACGCATTACTTAACGGCATCCCCACGGCCGGATTGCCGCCGATTAGTGAAATGCCGAGACCCTACGGCCCTTCGCCTTGACAGGAATCGAACGGCAAACCCGCACCTGAGGTTCGATAAGCTGTCGGAAATTAATCAAATTTCCAACCGCATCAAGTTAGGCCTTGCGAAGTCGCTCAGCGAACTGCTGCGTCGCCTCGAAGGCGACTTTGAACTCCGGCCTATCGCCGTAGACAAGATCACCAAGTAATTTCGAATAGCCTGCTGCAAATTCCGTATGGCTGGCCATGATCTCGTACGTGCGCAGTGTCTCGTCCCTGGGATCATCCTTGTAAGCAGGATAGTCGCCCGCGCGCGTCGCGGCTTCCGCCTTCATCGTCTCGAGCGCGATCGTGACGGCTGCATCCAGATCGTATTTACCATCCATCCGCGATAGATCGTAGACGTGTCGGACGAGCGTGTGGTCAAGCTCGCCAAGACCGGAAAAGGCGAAGCCGGCGCGACGCGCCAGAGCGACGAACTTGTCTGCCGCGGGTTCCACCAGCCTCACACATTTAACGTCGATGGCTTCCGGCCTCTCCTTCTTTGCCTCCGCTACGAACGATGACACCGAGCGCGTTTCCGGGGCTGCCGCGACCGGGAACGACGAAAGTTCGATCTTGATCTCCGGACGCAAGACGCCTTCGCCTCTCGCAATCGGCTCATACGGCAAGTCGTATCGAACGTATTTGTCGTTTTGCTTCACCTCGTAGTGGCCGTCGACAGCGAAACCAGCTGCGGCCAGCCGGTCATTCACCTCGCTCCGAAGGCGCTTCAGCACGCTCCGCGAGGTGGATTTTTTGCCAACGATGCGGAGGTCGATGTCTTCCGACATGCGCTCGAGCAGGCGGTAGGCGCGACCGAGCGCAGTCCCACCGCCGAATGCAAGAGTGAGACCATCGACCTCGACATCGTGAATCGCTGCCAACGCTTGAACGACAAACCAGTCCTTCTCGACCAACGCCGCTGACGGAAGTCCGAAATACTCCTGCACTTCGAGAAGCGTCTGACGATCGGGCTTACCTTTCAACGCGAAGCTCCGTGCGGCCGTCAGAGAGTCGCCGGTTAAAACGCGTCTTGACCTTGACCGTCGGATTGACCGGAATCTGCGTCGAGCGGCCTTCGTTGTAAGCCTTGGTGCTGTCGCTCTGCTCCCAGGCGACACCCAGTTTGGTAAGGGCTTGAAGCGCCGCACTATGGAAACCGTTCGAGCTCGAAATAATCGGCCGGCCCGATATCCGAGACCGCATCGCGCGGGCATAGACGCCATAGCCGAGGCGCATCAGGCTGCCGTCCTTGACAAGCGACCGCAAAGCGCGAAGAACCTGATCCTCGCCACTCAGATCGGCAAAATCGCGAGGCAAGAAGACGTCGGTCTTCTTAGTCCTGGCGACGCGATTTTCAATTCGCTTTTTCAACGTCTTCGGCTGGCTCACAGTCAACCTCGTTGTTACAAAAACCCGACAATGTGTATATGCAAAAACCCGACATCTGGCAAGGTTTATCCACGCGACCTCCCGATTAGAGCAATTTTTCCCCTCGCCCAGACCCTACCCCTACGGTTAGAGGAGCTGTCTCCGTCACGCGGCAAGACCACATGGGTGGCACTTGAAGCGAGCAAAGACTTCGGGAATCTTCCTCCACCCTAGGGACCAGGCGGCTATACAATCCCCCATGCCCGAAACCTCCCCCTCCCCGTCATCTCGCGCAGGCCGAGTTCCAAAACAATCCGCCGCGCCGCCTGCGGCGTGACGTCCAGCGCCTTCGCCACCATCCCGGCCGACACCAGCGGCCTTGCCATCACCAGCTCCACCAGCTCCGGCAATTTCGAGGAGGCTCGCCGTCCGTCCAGTTTTCGGTCCATCATTGTTTTCGCCAGAGTCAGCCGGTCATGCTCCTTCAGCCCGATCTCGGCGGCCGCGATCAGCCCGTGGGCGATCGCCGATAGCCGCGTTTCCCGATCACGATGCCGGCGCCGATCAACGGGAATGGTTTTCAGTCCGAGGTTGATGGTGGCGAGATGCGCGCCGGTGGTGACGCCGGAGTGGCGCAGGATCGAGGCGGCCAATAGCCGCCCAAGCCAGGGTGCATGCTGGAGGACTGAAAGCTCGTTCCAGGCATCGATGGCGACAGTAGCCTGCAGCACCGCCGGCAAATTTTCGACCTGGCGCACCACGCTGCGCCATTCGTCGAGCCGCGCATCCTCGTCCCAGTCGAGGTCGTAGATCATTGGATCTCTTTCCGCCGCGCCACCACGGCCAGGCCGCGTCGCATTCTCGATCGCCGCCTCTGATCGGGCGAGCACCGCATCGATGGCGGCATAGTCGACGCCGGGGAGATTTCCGATGTCGGCACCGTCGTCCCCCTCCCCGTCCGGATCGATCGCGGCCGCGCGCCCGATGGCACCGATCGTCTGCCCCTCTTCCGTGTCAGACGACGTGATCTCCGCGGTCTTTCTGAGAGTGCGGACGCCGTCGGCCGACAGCGCCCATCCCGGCGGCTGCGCCGCAATGCGGCGGCGGGTGCGCAGCACGTCGCGCGCGATTGTCAGCTCATGGCTCGGTGTGCGAATATCTTTCGTGGCATCGTGCAAGACGAGGTCCTCGAGATGCACCAGTTCGCCGTCGATCCACAGCGAGGCGCACGCATCCGTGAAGTGGGTTCGTTCGATCCACCCCTGCCCGACCGGTGATCGCGAGACTCGCTCGTCCAGGCGAGCGAGCGCGATGCCAACTGTGGCTTTTACTTTGCGACTTCAATCCGGGAAATGTCATACCTCCGTTAGGTTTAGCCGATAAATACAAGGCGATTTTCCGCTAACGATTTCAGCGAGAGCCGCCGTTTGCCAAAGCGATTGCGCGATGGAACTCCCAGGACGGCCGCCGCGATCACGGACGAGCAATGGTCAGCGGCGCGCCGCGCGGCTCGCGAACTGGACAAGGTTCTCGATGATGGTGGTTCGAAGCAGCAAGCCGTCGCCCAGGCCGCGGCCGAATTACGACTGACCACCCGCCAAGTCTACAATCTGCTCGCACGCTATCGCACTGCGCGAACGGTAACGGCATTGCTGCCGCGCACCCCCGAAACCCGGCGCTCGCGGCTTTCGGCCGAAGTGGAGGCGATCATCGGCACGACGTTGCGCGAGCAATGGCTGGTATTGGAGGCGCCGCCTCTTGCGCCGGTCGTTGCCGAAATCCGCGCTCGCTGCGAAGAGGCCGGCTTAGCCATTCCGTCCTACGTTTCTATCTCCCGGCGTATTCCGGCATTGTTCGGACCCGAAGAAATCGCCAGGAAGCGATCGGCCAATCCAAAGCACCTGCTGCGCCTGAAACCTCGACCGGGTTACATCCACGCAACGAACCCGCTGGACGTCTGTCAGATCGATCATACGCCCGCCGATATCAATTTCGTGGAGGTCGTCGACACAAGCGGGGTGTTCGTCGGTCGACCCTATCTGACGATTGTCACCGACGTTGCGACACGATCGATCCTCGGCTTCTGCCTGACACTGGAAAAGCCGTCGGTCCTGTCTGTCGCGCTTTGCCTCGCGCATGCTATGTGCCCGAAAGAGGCCTGGCTCGCCGCACGGAACCTTGATCACCCGTGGCCGATGTTCGGTCGGCCACGGGTGCTCGTCACGGACTCGGCAAAAGAATTCAAGGGGCACGCGTTCCAACGCGGCTGCGATGACTTTGGCATCCGGATCCGCTACCGCGATCGCGGTCGGGTCCATCAGGGCGGCGTGGTCGAACGCCTCCTGGGCAAGCTCAACGCGGTGCTCGCCACCTACCCGGGCTCGTCCGGCCGATCGGTGGCGGATCGTGACGGATATCCTGCCGGTCAGCATGCCCGACTGAGTTTTGGCAATCTGGAGCGTTGCGTCGCTCTGGCGGTCATCGATCACAATCTACAGGAAAATTCCAAGACGCTGAAGGTGCCGATCACGGAATGGCGGCAGAACGGTGAGGACTTGCCGCGCTTCGAGGACGACCCGCAACATGTGTTGTTGTCGTTTCTGCCAGGAACGGAGAGACAATTGTCGCCGCAGGGCATCAGCATGTTCGCCTTGCACTATTATGCGCCATGGCTTGGCGTCCTCGTTCCGCAGCGGGACCGGCTTGGAAAACTAGAGATCCGATACGATCCCCGCGACATCAGCCATGTCTACGTCCGAGACCCGGAAACCCGGCAGTATCGGGCTGTCGGGCGGCGCGATGGTCGACTGACGTCGCTGACGCTGTGGGAGTTTGAGGCGGAGCGCGCCCGTCGGCGCACGGCAAACCGGCGCTCAAGCGTCGAACAAGTGGCGTTTCGCCGGGAAATCGCCAGCATTGCGTCGGCCGCAAAACCTTCGAAGAGCCAATTACGCGACGCCGTTCGCAGTGCACATGCCGCCGCGACGGTGAAGCCGTATTCAGCGATCCGGCCACAAGAGCCGGCGACAGCCGAACATCCTGTCCGCCAGAAACGCACTCTACCGGTCGAAGATTGGTGACCAGGCATGGCGAACCACCTCCTCGAGCATGCACGCTCCTATCTGGATCGTGACCTGGAAGAACGGGTCGCCTATGTCCGTGCTTCGCGATGGATCGGACATCAGGTGGCGCAACACGCTCATCGGCGGCTGGAGGACTTGCTGTCGCGACCACCATCGTTGCGCACGCAAGGTCTGATGCTGGTGGGACCGTACGCCAATGGCAAGACGATGATTGCCGAGCGGTTCGCTGTCGAACATTTGAGGCACTCGCCCGAACAACGAATATGGATCATCCAGACGCGCGAGGGCGCCGGGCTCGGACACTTTTACGGCAGCATTCTCCAAGGGTTGCGAGCCCCTGGCAGCGACTTTCACAATGTCGGGCGCAAGGCCGAGCAACTCGATCACCTGCTGGCGACCCTCAAACCGAGGATGCTGATTTTCGACGAGTTCCACAATGCGCTACGCGGACGCACGCGCGACGTCGAGGCTGTCTTTGCCTTCCTGCGGCGGATCGGGCGCCAGTACGATATTTCCCCGGTTCTGATCGGCGAGGTGGCCATCTACGACTTCATCAATGCCACCAGCGAGATGGCAAGCCGGTTTGACTTTCTCGCCGTTCCGCGGTGGCAATATGGCGAAGAGTATCTGATGCTCCTTGACAGCCTGGAAGCGGCCTTGCCTCTGAGAAAGGTTTCGGATCTGTCCGACGAACGGTTGGCGCGAGGCATATTCAATCTGTCGGAGGGATTGATCGGCGAGACGGTCGCCATCGTCACGAAGGCGGTGATCGCCGCGATAAGCTCCGGCGCGGAACGCGTCACCAGGGCCGGCCTCGATGAACTCCGCTATGTACCGATCTCGCAGCGACGCAACGCCGCCCTGCGCGAGAGCCTGCTATGACAACCTTCGACGGCGGGCCGAGGATCGCCATCCGCGCGCGATACGATGAAGTCGTTTCGGACCGATGGCCGGTCTTCGTCCGACCTCAGCCCGGCGAGCTGCTCTCAAGTTGGATGCATCGGCTCGCATTCGCGAACGGCATTGCCCCTCGGCCATTTGGTCGTGTGCTCGGCTTCAGCGCCGGGATGTGGTCTCCATCCCTCGACATGAATTTCCAGAGCGACGCCGTCAACATCCTCAGCGCGCACACCGGTATCTCCCTGCCGCAACTTTTCACGATGTCTCTGAAGGGATCGCCGCTGAAGCGCCTGCTGCTCCCCCTTCGCGATGATGGACGCCGCCGCAGTTCGGCTTGGCTGCAATTCTGCCCGCAATGTCTGGCCGAGGATGCCCAACCGTATTTTCGCCGGCAATGGCGCTTGTCGACGAGGATCTCTTGCCCGCATCACCGATGTGGATTGCGTGATCGATGCTCGTCTTGTCGCAGTCGCATCCGCGGCTTTCAACCAGGTTGAGCTCGTTCCACAGCATTTCTGTGTCACCTGTGGGTTCGATCTGCGACGGGCTTCAAAGGTTCCTGTCAGTCCATCGGTACGGTTGCTGGACCAGTGCCTTCACGATATCTGCAGGCTGGAGGCAATCAGCGGTTCGCTCCTCAATAATTCCCTCATCCGACGCCTGCTCGCCATTCCGGACATTTGCAGCCAATATACGGCGGCATCTCTCGTCAGCCTGTCCACGTCAGCACGCATTCGATGTTTCGTGCGCGTCGCGATGCGACCGAATGACTGGCTGATAGAGGATGACGATGCTGTGGTCGTGCTTTGGCGACGGTCCATCCTGTCGGCCGATGGACATGCTTCCTTGATAGGCTTGCTTGCGAACGCCCTTGATCGCAGGAGACTACGGCTCCGTCCTGAAAAACGCCGGCAACCGACGACCGAGCTTTCCACCTTGCTGACAGCCTACTTACGCATGATGGAAAATCCTCGACGTCGGCCTGTTTGAACAGAACTGGCGAGCTGAGGATGTCCTTGGCCTTTAGCCACAGCAGGCGCTTTTTCCGGTCGAGGGACCGCAGCATGAGGATGCCTCCTGCTCGGCCAGCCAACGATCGCGCGGCTTACAAAACAGCACCATCGACTTTTTTTGGGAACTCCGGCAGCTTCAAACCTATCGTTCCACAGTCATTTTTTCTCTGGCAACAAAGGCTTCGACAAGTGGTTGTTGAGCAGCCTGTCCTATATCGAACAAGATGCAGTAGGGGAAAGCTTTGCCGTGCACGAGACGGTCAATCATTCCAGGCATGAATATGTCCGGGATGCCGTACACGTCAATTCCGCCGAAGGATTCAATGCGCGGGTCCGCCGGACCATAGCGGGCGTTTTTCATCACATCAGCCCGGCACTTGCCGGTCTATATTTTCACGAAATCTGCTTCCGATGGTCGCAGCCCGTCGTTACCGGCCAGGTGGTGCGAAAAAGTCGAAGCGGTAAGGAAAGGACGAAAACTCTCTGGTCACGCGTGCCTCCTGCACTACAATTGCAGCAGGTGTTCCGTGCTGCTATCGGCCGCCAGATGCGCCGCAGCCATAACGGAGGCATCACCATCAAATCTGCCGTAGCTATCTTTGGTTGATAAACATCGTCTGTCTGGGGGAACAAATCTTGTTCCGACCCTAATACGGATTCCCCTGTGACAGGTTCGTAGGCGAGCCAAGAACTTCGGCTGGCCGGAATTGACGAGTTTGGGGCCGTCAAGAGAAGGCCCGCTTTCCAGTTGCCTACTCGGAAAGCTGCCGTTCGGTTGCGATTGGCTCGCGTGCTCGCTCCAGACTCATTGAAGTACCTCGGCCGCATTGCTGCACTTCCATACCAGGCGGCGCGGATAAACTTTCTCACCTTTAGTCGACTGCAGGAGTCCCGCCGAAGTACACGACAACCTCGGCGGCCCTCATGGGATGTCCGAGTTTGTCAGGTTAGTCAGACCTTGGATTGGATCTTCGGGTGATAACCAAACTGGCAAACCTCGTTGCTATTTTAGCCTTGGCCACATTTTTGGTAGGTTGATTGCGCGGCAACCATTGTTGGAACAGGGGGCGGATGAGGTGATGCGGACCGGGCTGAACGATCTCGACCGATCGGCACCAAAGCGGAGGGCACTCCATCCTTTGCTGGGAAGCTACACGGTCGCCGTTCTATGCCTGACCCTGATATTGTCGTTCATCGATCGTTTTATCATCAACCTGGTCGTAGATCCCATACGCTCTGAGCTCGGGCTTAGTGATGTGGAAATTAGTTTGCTTCAGGGCGCTGGTTTTGCCCTTATATTTGCGTTGGCGGCCCTGCCGGCCGGAAGGCTGGCAGACAAGCTGAACAGACCAAGGTTGATCGCCGGGGGCGTGGTTGTCTGGTCCTTCGCCACGATAGCTTGTGGTGTTTCTGAGGGTTTCTGGAGCTTTTTCGTCGCGCGGGTATTCCTGGGGTTCGGTGAAGCGGCCCTCATACCCGCGGCCTCCTCGCTCATTATCGATAGCTTCCCCGCAGCGCGTCGCGGTACCGCTCTCGGGATATTCTCGCTTGGCTCGACAAGCGGGAGCGGCATCGCATTGATCGTGGGAGGCGTGGTGCTTAGCTATCTCGGGTCGCGTGCAACGGCCGATTTGCCAATCATCGCTTCGCTGGCGCCCTGGCGCCAACTGATGCTCGTCATGGGAATTCCTGGCTTCCTGTTTGTGCCGTTGTTGTTGCTCATTCCAGAACCGGCTCGCGCCAATAGGCTCGCCCTGCCTGACCTGCACCTTTTGCGGCGCAATCTGATGGCAGAGCGCGGCCTTGTACTGCGCCTTTGCTTTGCAAAAGGGGTGATGAGCCTGGCTGATTTCGGGATGGCGGCATGGCTCCCGACCTTACTCATGCGGCATTATGCTACGACACCCATCGCAGCGGGCGCCACCGTTGGTATTGCCACCGCGATGGCAGGCATTATCGGTTCTATCGGCGGGGGGATGCTGTCCGATTGGAGCGCGCCACGCTCCAGTATCTCGAGACGTGCAAAGCTTATCGCGGGAAGTTATCTGATTGCTCTGTGTGGCGCCCTCTCGATCGGCCTCAGTTCTTCAAGTCTTCAAGTAGGCATCGCATTTTCCCTTTGGGTTGCGGGATCGGTGAGCGGTTCTGTTGTCGGGCGCGTTACCATGCAGGAGCGCGTCCCTAACAATATGCGGGCAACGACGGTCGCGTTGTCGATCACGATTTCGGCGATCATCGGAATAGCCGCCGGGCCAACTCTCGTGCCGGTCATCGCCGGACGAATGCATGGAGCGGACAACGCACTCCAATTTGCAATCGTCGTCGTCGGAATTATTTCCGTGATGCCGGCTTTGCTCTTGATCGTACGGTCGGCATCGACGGTATCGGTAGCGCCCGCGCCAGAAGGTTGAACATCTGCATTGCCTGGACTGTTCAAATCTTTCGAGCATGATTTGACCTCAACGCTTCATGAGCGGCGACAATGTCCATGCTCCCTGCGCGGTCGCAACGGTCGCTAATGGCCTTCAGCTCGGCCAACGGTAATGCTGCTGGGGATCCGATCTCGTTCGCGAGCTTGACGCGGCTCGTTGCGGCACGCAAGGCGAAACCGAGGGAGCCTCTATCACGCCCCAGATCCATCGCCTCCTGAAACCGCTGCGCCGCTTCTTCTGCATCGCCCTCCCGCCAAGATAGCAACCCTCGAAGATGTAGGAATTCGGCGTCGCACCATCTGTCCCCGCGCTGCCGGCAATAGTTCATGCCCTCATCGATGCTCTGGCGAGCGACCTCGACTTGGTCGTGCGAAAGCGCCGCATGAGCGAGCATCACATACCGCAGGGGTAAATGGACAAGGTAATTGCACTCACGAATGGCGCCGATTGCGTTCCTCAAACGCTGGACCGCCTCCTCGTCTCCGCGCGCGGCATCAATCGCCGCCTGATGAAAGCGGGCGAATGGTGGCCAAGTATCGATCTGGCGCGACTTCAATCGCTCGAGCAGCATCGTCGCCCGCTCTTGCGCCAAATCAACCTGTCCGCATAACAGAGCTAAGGGGGTGGCCGCGAGTGCCAGAGAATGCGCGCAAGACAAGTCGTGGTCTAAGGTCAGGGCGGCGTTCAGTGCTTCCTCCGCGATTTCGAGCGCGCGCTGATGCTGGCCGACCACCCAGGTGGACATCGAAAGATGATTCCGGAAATTGACGAATCTGTCGATCTGGAACCGTGATGTCTGACTGCGATTGCCGAAAACAGTATGCTCGCGAGCCAGACGTTCGAGACCCGCATGTCCCGATCTGATGTTTCCCTGGTAGAATTCGCAGGTAAAGAACTGCCGATCGGCATTTGGGGCTGCAGAGTAATCGTCAACAGACGCCATGAAGCGGCGAAGGTCGACAATCGTCTCTAGCGCCCGTTGATGAAAGCCCATGGCAGACTGGATGTTTGCCAGGCCGATCTTCGTCCGGAGGCAGTGTTCCACGCTTCCCGCTTTCAAAGCGAGCTCGAAACCCCTCGTCCAGGTGGCTTCGAGCTCTTCACCAAAAGGATAGCGATAGCAGAGATTCCAGCCATGCGCCGCGACCAGCTTCATACGGAGCGCGAGATGATCATCAGGCAGGTCGTCCAGCGCCGACAGCGCCTTTTCGACGCGTGACCCGCTTTCCACCATTGTCGAGCATTCTACCCAGAAAGGCAAAGCAGCAACCGTCAGCCGCACCCCAAGTTCGGCCTGTCCATGCGAGCGATAGGCCCAATCGATCATACGGCGGAGATCCGCGCTCCAGCCACCATAGAGTGCCATCCAGTCTTCACGCGGCCGCCATGTCCATTCCTTCTCGGCCCTTTCGAACAGCGCAAGAATGAAGCGGCCATACGCGATCATGGCGACCTCCTGCTCGCCCTGTGCAATGAGCCGCTCATTGGCGAACGTTCGGGTACTGTCGAGCAACCGGTATCGGCGACGTCTTCCCGTGTAGTTGACCGACACCATGGATTTGATCGCGAGGGCTTCCAGCCATGCGGTGACGTCTTCCTCATTCGCCAAGTGTCCAAATGCGTCTATGACATCGCCGAGCGAAAAGGTGCCGCCGAAAACGGAAAGGTGACGTAGTAGCCGGGCCTCGTTCTCCGAAAGCAGCCGGTAACTCCAGTTGAGCGTCGCCGTCAGCGTCTTGTGCCGGTCCATGCCATCTCCGCGCGACGCCAGCGCTTCGAAGTCACGTTCAAGCATTTGCAGCAGCCCCGCGGGACCGCTTTTCTCGAGTTGCGAAGCCGCCAGTTCGATCGCCAGCGCAATACCGTCGAGACGCCGGCTCAAACTCGCGAGCGCAGGGACGTCTGGGTCCGTCAGTCGATAGCCATGTGCCTCTGCACGTCGAACCAGCAATTCGATCGCCGAAAAGGCCATTGCCGACCCGGCATCCAGAATCGCGTCCTCGGGCGGACACAGAAGAGGCGGGAGCCGATGGACCGTCTCGAACCTGCATCTTAACGGTTCGCGGCTTGTCGCGATGACATTCAACCCGTGCAATGCGTGGTTCAGATGATCTGTTATGCTGGCTACTGTCGCCAAGACGTGCTCGCAATTGTCGAGGACCAGAAGCCGGTTCTGGCCGCGCAACGCGTCAACGAGGCCTTCCAGTGTGTCGATCGGCTCGCTTTCGATGCCGAGCGCACGGCTGATGGCCAGGGCGACAAGCTGCCCATTTTCGATCGCGGCCAGGTCAACGAAGCACACGGCTTGCGCCTCGGCATCACCGATGTTTCTTGCGGCTGCGATAGCGATGCTCGTCTTGCCGACGCCGGCGGGTCCGACGATCGTGAGCAGCCGGGTCTGGCGCAACGCCTCGACAATCCCCGCCAAGGCATCGGCGCGGCCGACCAGGGGCTTTGACGGAGGTAGCGCGCCGTCAATCTCCTTGATCGACGCGGGAAGCGCTGACTCCCGTGGACCCAGCACCGTCAGCGGTGCAACGAAGCGATATCCCCGGCCCGGGACCGTCGCTATGCATGGAACGTCAATGCCGTTGACCTGCAGTGCACGGCGCAGAGCAGCAATGTTGACCTTGAGGTTGCTTTCCTCGACGAACAAGCTGGGCCACGCCGCGTTAAAGAGTTCGTCCTTGTTGACGACCTGGCCTGGCCGGCGCACGAGCGCGTGAAGCAAATCCATCGCGCGCGATCCGACGCGGATCGGGATATCGCCGCAAAGTAGCGATTGCCGAGCTGGTGTGAAACGGCAGTTGCCGAAGCAATAGGTCGTGGCATCGATCGCATCAGCCCCTTCCATCATTCCCCCTTTCGCGGCGGCAATTGTGAGAACGCGATGCGTTGCAGACGCGCCCCCCCCGACGATGGCCACCAAATGGTTTTCTGACCATTCCGGGCTTTTCAGGCCTCCATAACCTTATACCAGCAGATTCACCTTTTTTAACCGGCCATGTCGGTGCTGCAGTGCTATCAAGATAGCGGGCTGACCGGGTGATCGACATCCCACAGCGTTCGCGCAGGTTCGCCAACATTCAGCACGTTCGAGCTTCCAGTGGTCGTTTCTGGCCATGGCGGTTTGCGTCTGGACCGGATTGATCGAGGAGGCCAGGATATGCCCCGCGCGCTGAGCACACTTACATTGTCGGACGCCAAGCAGATGCTTGAGGCGGGCGAGGCAAAGGCGGCCGACCTCGGCATTCCCTACAATATCGCTGTGGTCGACGTGGGTGGCGCATTGATCGCATTCGCGCGCCAGGACGGCGCGCTCGAAGGGAGCATCGATCTTGCAATCGGCAAGGCGAAGACCGCGCGGATGTTCGACAAGACGACGGAGTATCTCGCTGAACTTGCACAGCCCGGAGCCCCTCTGTTCGGGATAGAGCAGAGCAATGCCGGCCACGTCGTGATTTTCGGCGGAGGTTTGCCAGTCACCATCGAAGACCAGATCGTCGGTGCCGTCGGCACCAGTGCCGGTTCGGTCGACCAGGACATCGCGGTCGCCGAGGCGGCGGCCGCCGCGATCACAACAAACCCAAAAGCCTGAAGGAGGCCAGTGATGAAAGCTGCGCGCATTCTTGAATACAAGAAGCCCCTTACCCTCGAGGACATCAAGGTTCCGGACATTCAGCCTGACGAGGTCCTCGTAAAGGTCGCTGCTTGCGGCATGTGCCGTTCGGACGTGCTCCTGATCGATGGCTTCTTCCAGGGTTATGGCGATATTCCACCCCCCGTTATTCCTGGCCACGAGATTACTGGCACGGTCGAGAAGATCGGCGGCGTCGTGGCCAAGGCTGCAGGCCTGGAGGAAGGTGACCACGTCGTCGTGTCACCCGGCTGGGGTGACGGCGTATGCAAGCATTGCCAGGTTGGCAACACGCACATCTGCCCCAATGTCCGCTGGCCCGGCTTTGGTACGTATGGTGGCTTCGCCGAATATATCCCGGTACCGGCCCGTTATGCCATCAAGGTCGCCAAGCATCTCAAATTCGAGCAGCTTGCACCACTGACCGACGCCGGGCTGACCCCCTATCGCGGGCTCAAGAAGATCCGCGACGCCGGCGGCCTCGGCCCCGACCGGGTGATCGGCGTGTTCGGCATCGGCGGCCTTGGCGCCTACGCCGTCCAATATGCCAAGCTGCTGGGCGCAGGTGGCCCTGTCGTCGCCGTCGCGCGAAACGAGGAAAAGCTTCAGGTCGCGAAGAAATATGGCGCCGACCACATCATCGCGATCGAAGGCAAGTCCTCCGAAGAGGTGGGAAAGGAGCTTAAAAAGGCGACCGGCCAAGACAAATTTGACGCGATCATCGACTGCGCGGGTGCGACCGAGATGATGCAGCTCGGCTTCTCGCGCCTCGCGATCAGCGGTCACTATGCCGACGTCGGCTTCATCGGCGACCGGATCAATATTCCGCTGTTCCCGCGTGTGTCCGGCGAGCAGACTTTTCACGGCTCATTTTGGGGAAACAACGCCGATCTGATCGAGGTCATGGCGCTCGCCGCGGAAGGCAAGATTCAGCACACGATCAAGACGATCTCGTTCGACGATATCAACGAATACATCGATCTCATGCGCGACAATAAGGTCGTCGGGCGTGCGGTCGTCACGTTCTGACCGCGTCGATCGCGAGAATAAGTCGAACTATATGTCTAGGAGACAATCATGACCCAGCATGTCCTATTCATCGTCACTAACGCCGCGGTTATCGGCCCACAAAGCCGCAAAACCGGCTTCTTCTTTGCAGAGATCGCGCATCCGTTCGAGGTGCTCGACGCCGCCGGTATCGCGGTGGAGTTCGCTTCGCCCGCCGGCGGATGGACGCCTTATGACGCATACGATGACAAGGACCCGGCGCAGAAGGCGTTTTTCGAGAGCAAGGCTTTTCGCCGGCTGAATCGTAGCCGCAAACTCTGCGAGGTGGATGCGGCTGACTACGATGCCATTCTCGTGCCCGGCGGCCTCGGACCCATGGTCGACATTCAGCGCAATGCGGAGGTCCAGCAGGCAATCGTGCGCTCCTGGACGACGGGCAAGCTCGTCAGCGCCGTTTGCCACGGACCCTGCGCGCTTCTTGGCGTGGACCTTGGAGACGGCACGCCGTTCGTGCACGGCAAGAAGCTCACATCCTTCTCGAAGAAGGAAGAATACGACTATGCGCGCGAGGATGTGCCCTACGAACTCGAGGATGCGCTGAGAGCAGAGGGGGCGGAATATTCGTCGGTTGCCAATTGGCAGCCGCATGTCGTCGTCGATGGACGCTTGATCACCGGACAGAACCCCGCTTCGGCGGGTGAACTTGGGAAGAAACTGCTTGCCGCCCTGCGGGACCGTGCCACGGAGATTGAGGCGCACCGTTAGCCGGGAGAACCACCATGTCGCATTCATCCGTCAAAATCACCGCCAGCCTGACGGCTCTTCCTGGCAAAGCCGAGGAACTGCGCGGATTGCTGCTCGACATGGCGCCGCATTGTCGCGCTGAACCGGGCAATCTGCGATGGGATGTCTGGCGGGATACTGCAATGCCCGAGCGCTACGTGCTCGACGAACTTTATCGGGACGTTGAGGCGGTCGATGCACATCGCCAGACGCCGCATTACCAAGCCTATCTCGCCAAAGTGCCCGGTTTGGCAGATCGCTCGGCGCTCGTTCTCGAAGCTGTCGCGCTTGAAGATAACCGGTCCGGAGGATCCCATGCTTGAGGTCGTGCAAGCCTATGATCGCGAACATATCGCCGATTTGCCGACAGACGATGCCACGGCGCTCGAACGCAAGCTGACCGTCGCTCACGAGCGCTTTAAAGATCGGGGCGGCTGGCTGAAGCCGCACCAACGTATGGCTGTCTTGCGTCGGCTTGCGGATCTGGTCTTGCAGCAACGCGAGACATTCGCGATGCGCATTGCGCGCGAAGGGGGCAAGCCTTACACTGATGCGCTGGTTGAAACCGATCGCGCCATCGACGGGATCCGCGACGCCGCCGATCTGCTTCGCACCCGCGGCGGCACCGAGATACCGATGGGGCTGACCCCAGCCAGCGATGGGCGGCGCGCCTGGACGATCCTGGAACCCATCGGCGTGGTTGCTGCGATCTCGGCGTTCAACCATCCCCTCAACCTCATCGTGCATCAGGTCGCGCCGGCGATCGCCACGGGCTGCCCGGTCATCATCAAACCCGCCGCGGCGACACCGCTTTGCTGCCTCGAGCTGGTAAAGCTCGTCCATGAAGCCGGCATGCCGGAAGGCTGGGTTCAGACCCTACTCCCCGAGAACCGGGATCTGTCGAGCGCTTTTGCGAGCGATCCGCGAGTGGCCTTCCTCAGCTTCATCGGCTCGGGCGCTGTGGGCTGGCATTTGCGCGCCAATCTGGCGCCAGGAACGCGCTGCGCTCTCGAGCATGGCGGTGTCGCGCCGGCGATCGTGGACAAGAGCGCCGATCTCGATGCGATCATCGAGCCGATCACTAAGGGCGGCTACTATCATGCCGGGCAAGTCTGTGTGTCGGTACAACGCATCTACGTGCAAAATGCTATCAAGGACTCCTTGGTAGAGCGCTTTTCGGAGCGGGTCGCGCGCCTCCGCGTTGGCGACCCGATTCACCCAGAAACCGAAGTCGGTCCACTCATCAATCCGACGGAAGCCACGCGGGTCGAAACTTGGATCGAGGAAGCAGTTAGTGCCGGGGCGCGCCAAATCGGCGGAGGTCGTATCAGCAACACCACTCTCAAGCCCGCAATTTTGGTCGATCCGCCACGCCAGGCAAAAGTCTCGATGTATGAGGTTTTCGGGCCGGTCACTTGTGTCTACGGGTATGACGAGATCGACGAGGCGATCGATGCCGCCAACGCTCTTCCCGTCGCTTTCCAGGCAAGCATCTTCACGCGCAGCCTTGACGTCGCTCTCGACGCCGCCGAGCGGCTGGACGCCTCGGCAGTGATGGTGAACGATCACAGTGCGTTTAGGACCGACTGGATGCCTTTCGCCGGCCGGCGGGAATCGGGCTACGGCGTCGGCGGCATTCCCTACACAGCGCGCGAGATGACCGTGGAGAAGATGATCGTCTTCAAACGGCAGTACCACTCGTCCTCGCGGCGCCCCCCGACAAGGGCGTAGTCGGACGACCGGACGTTTGGGCGTACCACTCGGAGCGATATGCGTAGCCACGACCAAGGGAGGTAGTGATGTTGGAGAAAGCCTATCGCAGTCAATGCGCAGCCGTAAAGGTGCATTGCACGAACGAAGCGGAGCGTCGCAAGCGGGGCTTCACGCTGTTCGCCCTGGCACTCGGCAGTTTCTGCATCGGGACGTCGGAATTTGCGAGCATGGGGATTCTCCAGCTCTTCTCCGCGAGTCTCGGCATCGACATCCCCACGGCAACCAATGCAATTGCGGCCTATGCCCTCGGTGTGGTGATCGGCGCTCCTCTCGTGACGCTGGCGGCCGCGCGGCTGAACCGGCGAACGCTTCTCTTGTGTTTGATGGGCCTGTTCATCGTCGGCAACATGCTATCGGCGGTCGCCACCGATCTCGGAATGCTCGCTCTGGCGCGCTTCATCAGCGGCATGCCGCAAGGAGCCTATTTCGGCGCTGGCGCCGTGGTGGCGTCGTATATCGTTGGCCCCGGTCATGACGGAAAGGCGTTTGCGCTGGTCATGATGGGCTTGACCATTGCGACGATCGTCGGTTCGCCGCTGGCGACCTTCCTTGGCCAAACCTTGGGCTGGCGGAACACCTATTTCACCGTTGCTGCGGTGGCTGGCCTAGCCTTCCTTGCCCTGCGAGCCTGGGTGCCTCGAACAGAAGCGCTACAGGGCGGACCGGTGATTCAGGAACTGGCCTCCCTGTGCAGACCGGCGGTATGGGCAATGATGCTCGTGGCGGCGCTGGGCGTGGCCAGCATCTTCGCTGTCTACACCTTTATCGGTCCCTTTGTCACCGACATGGCGACGCTCGATCAAGCTTGGATCCCGCCGGCTCTGGCGTTGTTCGGCCTCGGCATGACGGCAGGCAACTTGATCGGAGGACGGTTGGCGGACGCCTATCCCGCTATGGGATTGGCCGTGGGTTATGGCAGCGCCCTGATGGTACTAGCCGTGCTGGCGGTCGGTGGCGGCAATGTGTGGATATTGATGCCGGCGCTGTTTGGCGTTGGTGCCGCCATGATGGTCGCCATCCCGACGATCCAGGTGCGCCTGACGCGCTTCGCTCCGGAGGCGCCCACACTTATGGGCGCCATGAACCTTGCAGCGCTCAATATCGCGAACGCTATCGGCGCTTGGGCGGGTAGCGTGACGATCGCGGCCGGTTATGGTCTGCTGTCCGCCGTGTGGGCGGGCTTCGGGCTTACGCTCTTGGGCCTTCTCGTTTTCGCGCTCACTTTGCTGAGGGAACCTCGGCTTGCCCCCGCATGATCCACCATGGAATGCGTATGAATGTCCGCTGGCAGAAGCCCCGAAAGAGTTGGCTTTAATGGTGCGAAATGTAGGCTGGCGAACTGTTCCGGATTTTGTCCACTAGTACAGGCCGATACGGAGTTCACATCATGGCGATCAGCGATGCTCGGCGGGAGCAAACATATCCAAGACTTTCGGCTCTTCAAATCGGTGCGGCGCGACGCTTCGCCAGTGGTAAGCCGAGCCGTTTCGGCCCAGGCGCTGTGCTCTATGAGATTGGCACTCGCAACGTCCCTGCCTGGCTAGTTCTAGAGGGCTCGGCCGATGCAATTCAGCGTAGCGCGACTGGGAGATCATCCGTGATCGGCACCTACGGTCCGGGCCAGTTCACCGGCGAGACCAATCAATTGTCTGGTCACGCAACCCTGGCATCGGTAGTCGCGGGCGATAAGGGCGTATTGGCGATACCCTTCGATGCGCCACATCTTCGCGCGCTTGTGATCGGATCGGCGGATGTTGGTGAAGCGATCATGCGCGCCTTTATTCTCCGTCGCGTTTCGCTGATCGAAGAAGGGCGGATTGGTGGCGCAGGGTCAGTTCTCGTTGGACGCCGGGATGCCCCCGACATCGTGAGGTTGTCTGGATTTCTCACCCGCAATGGCTATCCCCACGCCCTAATCGCTGCATGCGAGGTCGAGGGGCGCGAGTTGGTCGAACGGCTCGGCATCGCACCGGAAGATCTGCCATTGATGATCTGTCCAAACGGGACACTGCTCAGAAATCCAAGCAACGCGGATGCTGCATCTTGCCTTGGCATCATGCCGGATCTCGATCCGAGGAATGTCTATGACGTAGCACTCGTCGGAGCGGGACCGGCTGGGCTGGCAACTGCCGTCTATGGAGCATCTGAGGGACTGTCTGTTCTCGTTCTCGATTCGCGGGCCTTCGGTGGTCAGGCAGGCGCCTCCGCCCGGATCGAAAATTATCTTGGCTTTCCCACGGGTATCTCGGGACAGGCTCTTGCGGGCCGAGCCTTCAATCAAGCCACGAAATTCGGCGCCGAAGTTGCGATCCCGCTGACCGTCGAAAAGCTTTGCTGTCATGAAACCGATTCGGCAGCTCCGTTCTCCCTTGAGCTTAGCAATGGATGTATTGCACGGGCGCGTTCCATCGTGATCGCGTCAGGAGCGCGCTACCGTCGGCCCAATATTGCCAATGTCGAAGAACTGGAGGGGGCCGGCGTCTCCTACTGGGCATCTCCGATTGAAGCTCGCCCTTGCGCCGGAGAGGAAATCACCCTGGTCGGCGGCGGAAACTCCGCCGGCCAAGCCGTTGCTTACCTCGCACCGCAGGTAAACCGCCTGCACCTCGTAGTCCGGCGACCACTCGAGCAAACCATGTCCCAATATCTGATCGACCGGATAGCGGCATTGCCCAATGTCGAACTCCATGCGGGTATCGAGATTATGGGCTTGCATGGTGATCGAGAGACAGGTCTGACCGGCGTCATGTTCCGTGACGTTCGGACAGGAAAGACCGAGGAATGTGCCTCGCGCCACCTCTTTCTGTTCATCGGCGCCGATCCCCACACCGGCTGGCTCGACGGCTGTGTCGCGACCGATGGAAAGGGCTTCGTTCTCACAGGAGAACGCGACGGTGATGGCGAGCGACTGCCGCTGGAGACGAGTTGCCCTGGCATTTTTGCCGTCGGAGACGTACGCGCCGGCTCTACCAAAAGGGTAGCCGCTGCAGTCGGTGAGGGTGCGGTCGTCATCGCGCAGATCCATTCATTCCTGGCACGATATATCGGAGGGCAAAATAGGCACTAGCCGACCACCGGCAACCCGTCATTTGTATTCGTCACTCCCATTCAATTGCTCGCAGCAAAATTAAATTAGAGGACGTAACGGGTGGACAGGTAGTTTTAAGCTCTGGCGACCAACCGAAGTTCGCCGTTAACGCCGCGCGCCGCGTCCCGGGCGACACTCAGCGCGTCAGCGTTGAGGTTTGCTAAATCCGCAGTGCGCCAGTTCATCGCTCATTTGCAGGCGTTTTCGCGCATAGGAGCAGAACCCAAGGCGACCTCATTCGACACCGGCCGTCGCCTGGTGCAGGAACTGGTTGGAACGTAAAGAAGCCGCAGACCATCGTCAATCCTCCAGGACGTCACTCTCAGGCGCAGCGGTCGCGGTCTGCTCCAATGCCTGCCGGCTGAGCAGTCCGGCATCCTCCAATCGCTCAAGGTCGGGCAGGTCGCGCAGCGCTCTCCATGCCAAAGCTTGAAAGAAAGTGCTTGGTCGTGACATAGGTGTAGGGTGCCCCCGGCGTCGGGCTGCGGGGTCCGGATGCGATAAAACCCGCGCCGCGCAAGGCTCCGATTGTGTCGCGTGACACCTCCTTGCCGAAGATCTTTGAAAGCTCGCCGCGTGTGACCGGCTGGAAATATCCCACCGCCATCAGCACCATCGCCTCGAATTCGGACAGTGCTGCCGCGCCTCCCCGCGTCGGCGCCGACGAGACGCGGATCGTCTCTGAAAACCGCACCCGGGTCCGATACTGCCAGCCGCCAGCGACCGACACGAGTTCGTAGGGCCGGGAACGAAGTTCCTCGCGCAGATCATCAATGAGCAGGTCGATGCTGCAGTCTTTTCCGACCACCCGCGCCAACGTCTCGCGGCTGACCGGCTCAGCGGAGGCAAAGATCACCGCCTCGACCCGCAGCATCCATTCCCGCCAGCGCAGCTCCGACGGCAGGTCCTCCAATTCCCGATCGAACAGCAGCTCGTGTTGTGGATCCTTGTCCTGTCGGCGCCTGGTTTTTGCTGCGCTCTGTCCCGCCATGCTTACAACCCGTAAATCCGGAAGGACGAACGGCCGGACAATTCGCGCACCGCCCCGAAACCTTCGAGCCGCTCGAACAATCGCGTGCTGGCCCAGCGGGAGAGACCAGCGCCTGGTGCGGAAGCCGGCATCGCATCCTCATCGAGCAGCTTGCGGATGACGGCCTCGGCGCCCTTGGTGCGCAGCTTCGGCGCGACGGCAAGAAGCTGGTCGGCCCGGCGGGCGATTTCCGAGGCGGAGCGTAGCGCTGCGCTGGCACCGTCGACCAAGGCGAGGCAGACGGCCCGCGGAAAGGCCGCATCGCCGGGCTGCACCCGTCCCCTGCCGCCGATGGTCCGGAACGCCGGCCCATACCGTCCGGTCATCAGCAGAGGCAGGGGAAAGGGCCATTTCAGCATCGCGGCGATCAGCATGTCGGCAAGGGCCCAGGCGAGCACTTCGGCATCCGGGCGTTCGGCATGGACAGCGATCATCAGCTCCGCCGCGGCGAACGGTGCCGGGCGGCCACGCTGCAGCGCGGCGTCGGCATGATCGACCGCGGCGGCGAGGTGATCGTCCCAGCCGAGCCCAATCAGATCGGCCAGTTCGGCGATGAGCTTCGACGAGAAGCCGGGTTTTCGCGCGGCGAGCCTTTTGTAAGCCGAAAACACCTTGCCGGCAGGGCCAGGGTCGTCGCCGGCTGCAACGAGCAGCACAGCGTCACGGAGCGCCCTCTCGTCCTCAGTTCGGCCGATCAGGCGCACGGCGGCCGCGGCGCATGTCAGCGCCTGGCGGGATCGCCAGCAGCCGGCCCACGTCGGCTCCGAACGCACGAGATCGTCAAGCGATGTCAAGGCGATGCCGGCGGCAAAGGCGGCGTCCGCTTCGGTCTCTCGCCCGCGCGCGACTGCCCATTCGGGCAGCCGCGGCAGCCAGATCGGGGTCATCGGTGACGGTTTGACGGTCGGATCCATACAGCAGAGCATAAACCACATGTGCGGTTTAAGCCAGTAAGAATGCTCGTAACAGCACGCTATGTCGACAGATAAAAACGAGCGATAAGATTGCCTTATCATTCATTTCTGTCATTATAAAGAAATGACTGATAGCACCGAGCAAAACAGCGAAATTCACGCCGAGGCGAGCTCTGCTCCGTCTCTCAGCACGGCCGCCGACGGTGACATTTCCGCGGCGCAGGCGTCGGCCGGTCTCCCCTCCCCTCTTCCGGAAGCACGCACCGCCTTGTCCGCCCACCTGGAGCAGCTCGCCGATCGGGCGCGCGGTTATGTCGAGGCGGCGAGCTCACCGAACACCCACAAGGCCTATGCCTCCGACTGGAAGCATTTTTCCGGCTGGTGCCGCCGGCAAGGGCTGGAGATCCTGCCGCCCAACCCGCACACCGTCGGCCTCTACATCACCGCCTGTGCCGGTGGCAGTGACACCGCCTCGGGTGCGGCAATCGCCCGCCGCAAGCTGAATTCGGTGACGACGATCGAACGGCGGCTGTCCGCGATCACCTGGAACTATGCGCAGCGCGGGCTCCCGATCGACCGCAAGGATCGCCATATCGCCACCGTGCTCGCCGGCATTCGCAACACCCATGCCGCCCCGCCCCGGCAGAAGGAAGCGGTTTTGCCCGAACACCTGATCGCCATGCTGGAAACGCTCCCCCGCGGCACCTTGCGCGGCCTTCGCGACCGGGCGATGCTGCTGATCGGCTTTGCCGGCGGGCTGCGGCGCTCCGAGATTGTCGGGCTCGATGTCGGCCGTGACCAGACGAAGGACAGTCGCGGCTGGGTCGAGATCCTTGACAAGGGCATGGTTGTGACGGTCCGGGGAAAACGCGGCTGGCGCGAAGTCGAAATCGGCCGCGGTTCCTCGGACGCCACCTGCCCTGTCGTCGCGCTGCAGACCTGGCTCAACCTTGCAAGGATTGCGCACGGCCCGCTCTTCCGGCGGGTCACCGGTCAAGGCAAGGATGTCGGCCCCGACCGGCTGCTCGATCAGGAAGTGGCGCGCCTCGTCAAGAAGGCGGCCCTGGCTGCCGGCGTGCGGCCCGACCTCACGGAGACAGAGCGTGCGGAAAAGTTCTCCGGCCACTCGTTGCGTGCCGGCCTTGCCTCCTCCGCCGAGGTCGACGAACGATACGTGCAGAAGCAGCTCGGCCACGCTTCTGCCGAGATGACCCGAAAATATCAGCGGCGGCGAGATCGCTTCCGCATAAATCTGACCAAGGCTTCCGGGCTTTAGCTGTCCCCTGCCCTGCGGTGAGTGCCAACTCCTGCACTTCGCGTGGCACCTCGAGCAGTGATAGCGGCGGAGTTACTCATCCGGAACAATCATGCGCCAGACATGTTCGTCATACTCCCACAAAAGGAGACAACCATGTCGTACGGCCGCTTTGCCGCAATGATCGTCACCTCGACAGTGGTGATGTTCGAGTTGATGTATCTCAACACCTACGCGCTCGATCATGTGACCTATAGCCAGACAAGGACCTGGATGGCCTTGTTGATGGGCGCCGTCATGGCAATCATCATGATGGCGTTCATGTGGTCGATGTACAAAAACAAAACCACAAACGCAGCCATCATTGCGGCAAGCGTCCTCGTGTTCGCCGGTTCGCTCTGGCTCGTGCGCAGCCAGGAAACCGTCTACGACGTCAGTTACATGAAAGCGATGATACCGCATCACTCGATTGCGATCATGACCAGCGAACGTGCCCATATCCGAGATCCGCGCGTGCGAAAGCTGGCGGACGGGATCATTGAAGCCCAGGTCCGCGAAATCGGTGAAATGAAATCGCTGATCGCAGACCTGCAGGCACATCCTGTCCCGGAAAACGCGCCGGATCTTCCCTCCTACCGCGAACGAGGGGCGCCGGCGCCGGAATAGGTGAGCTAAGTCGCAAACCTATGTGGCCAGCGTGAAATCGTAAGCGCTCATCCCGGTGCGGGATTTTCAGCTTAGCGCTTCAATTGAAATCGGCAAGTAAAAGCCACACCAACGCCCGAGATGGGCCGCAGCAGGCTCTGGATGGGCAATTTCGACAAATCGTAAGACATTGAAATCATGGTAAATGATTTGCTAAAGGAACACTAGTAGCTTATTACGGTTCCTCACATGGCATGATTGGCGGTTGATGCGCTAACCATCGATAAGTACTGGTTATCGATGGTAGATCGACTTCACGGCGCAAATCAGCATGTCGGTCGCCTTGGATGAGTGGAAAAGCCCGGCTGTCCGGCCTTTTGGGCAGGTTTCGGCGAGGTTCGGCGGAAACGTCTCTGCTCTGCGTGCTACTCACGGCGGCCTTCCCCTGCCGATGAGCAGCAGATACCTCCATCATCTTTTCGCTCAAACCGGCTTTCATGCTCCCCCTTCTCCGATCTCCTTATTTTCAGGCATTTTGGACGCAGACGGCCACCAGAGCGCGTTTCATGTTGGTTACGATCGGATGCTCCTCCGATGCGGCTTTTCGAGTCTGACGGGGCTGCATTTGGATCATAAAACACGCTTGCAACTGCTCGTTTTCTCACGCATTCCTTATCTGTACAAAGCACCCGAAAAGCGCGCAAGAAAACCATGGCAAAACGGCAAGTCGCCAATCCATCGCCGGCTCCAAAACGTCTTGTGGGCTATGCACGCGTCTCGACCGACGATCAGGTTCATGACGCTCAGATGGACGAGCTGCGTGCCGCCGGCTGCGAGCGGATTTTTCAGGAGCACGGATCGGGCGCATCGCGGGCGCGGCCGGTTCTAACGAGACTGCTCGGGGAGCTCACCGCCGGCGACGTGCTAGTCGTCGTCCGGTTAGATCGCCTCGCCCGGTCTGTCAGCCACCTTCTGCAGGTGATCGAAGATCTCGAAGAGCGTGGCGTCCATTTTCGGTCGATCCGCGACCCGATCGATACGTCAACGCCACAGGGCATGTTTTCTCTCCAGGTCCTTGGTGCCGTCGCGCAGCTCGAACGAGCGCTGATCGCTGAGCGAACCAAGGCCGGCATCACGGCGGCAAAAGCCCGCGGCAAGCTGCCAGGCAATCCAGGCCTTCGCGAGAGGCGACCGGAAGCGATCAAGGCGGTGTCGAAGGCCAGGGAAAAACTCTATCTCGACGAGCTGATCTCCACTGCCCAAACTTGGCTCCCGACCGTTCGGCAACTTCGCCCAAAGCATAGCTGGGACAATGTCGTGCGGGTCCTCAATCGCCGAGGCCATGACTGGACGGTGGAAAGGCTACGTCGAGCCGTGCATCGCATGGTCCGCGAGAAGCTGGCCGAGCCTGAGCTATTGGTCCGCTCTCCGCGCCGCGCGCCAGAAGATCATCTGATGAAGCTCGTCGCAGCGATTGCCATTGCCGATCCCGATCTATCGCTGCGCGACATTGCCGCCAGCTTGATCAGATGGGAGAGCGACCGGCGCGCGGCGGACGCAAATGGCAGCCATCATCCGTTCGTCACCTGCTGGATGAGGCGCATCGGTTTGGTCTCATCCGTCATTGAGGGCACGGAGCATCAACTTGCCGATTGCGCGGTTTCTTGCGCGCCCTGTTTTTGGCGGCAGAGATTTCCAGCCTTGGCTCTGGAGATGTCGCATGCGAGCTTCCGGTATTCGGATTCAGGACGAAGTTTCAAGATCGATCGGCCCGACGCACCGTCGACGGTCTGCCGGCGGCGGCGACCTGGTCGACGCTGACCCGGTGGCGCGGCCTCGAGGGCGCCTTCGCCTCCCCTGCCCTGAAGTCGGCCATCCGTCTCGCGGTCCGGGCCGGCTGCCGACCCCGTCGCTGCAAGAGCGCCAAGGCCGTCACATCCGACGTGTAGTTCAAGCTGTTGGCGACCTGCGCGACGGACAGCCTGCGCGATACCAGAGACCGAGCCATCCTGATGGTCGCCTTTGTTTCCGGCGGTCGCCGACGCAGCGAGATCGCCGGGCTGCACACCGACCAGCTAACGATCGAACCCTCCATTCCTGTACAGAACGGAGCCCCTCCCCTCGCTCGCCATCCATCTCGGTCGCACCAAGACAAGCAGCGGCGAAGAGGACGATGTCGTATATCTCACGGGCCGGCCGGGTGGATGCGCTAAGCGCCTGGATGACGGCGTCGAAGATCGACAAGGGCAGCCTGTTTCGGGCAATCGGGCGCTGGGGGACGGTTTCGCGGCGAGCGCTCGACCCGCAATCGGTCAACGCCATCATCAAACAGCGCGCCATGATGGCGGGGTTGGACCCCGCGGAGTTTTCCGCGCATGGACTGCGGTCGGCATGGTTTCGGGAAGGCGAGCTTTCCCTGCCCATCAGCTGTCTGTCGATGGCGATGCAGCACTGACTTGATGCGTCAGTAGAGCAATCGCGTCCTAATCGTTCCCGGTATCTCGCGAAGCGACTGAAGAATCTCGTCGGCTGTACCGGACAGGTCCTCGACTTCGATGACCACATAGCCCGTATCGCCATGGGTCTGCAGGAATTCGGCAACAATGTTCAGCCCGCGTGAAGAGAAGATCTCGTTCAGCTGAATGAGCATCCCGGGACGGTTTCCATGAACATGAATAAAACGCGTGCCGTTCGGGCGCTCGGGTAGTTGAACCTGTGGGAAGTTGACTGCACCCATCGTCGAGCCGATGTCGGAATACTCGACCAGTTTTCTTGAGACTTCTCCACCGATGCGCTCTTGGGCCTCCTCAGTGGACCCGCCGATATGTGGTGTCAAAATGACGTTGCTCAAGCCCTGCAGCGGCGTTTCGAAACGTTCCTTGTTTGATGGTGGCTCCTTCGGGAAGACGTCGATGGCAGCACCGGCCAGATGTCCTTCTTTCAGCACTTTCGCGAGCGCATCGAGATCAACCACAGTTCCGCGGGAATTGTTGATGAAGATGGCGCCTTTTTTCATACGGCGCAGTTCCGTTTCGGCGATCATATTTTGAGTCGATGCCGTTTCCGGAACGTGCATCGTCACGTAATCCGAAATCTCGAGAAGGTCACCGAGCGAAGCCATCGATTCTGAATTGCCGCGGCGCAGTCGATCGGAAAAATCGAAGTAGCGCACCACCATGCCCATACTTTCCGCAAGAGCACTTAGCTGCGAGCCGATATTGCCATAGCCGACGATGCCGAGCGTTTTTCCGCGGACTTCGCGACTGCCGACAGCGGATTTCTCCCATCCACCCTCATGCGCGGACGCCGAACGCGGGAAGATCTGCCGGGTCAGCATGATGATCTCACCGATCACAAGTTCGGCCACCGAGCGCGTGTTCGAATAAGGTGCGTTGAAAACAGGTATGCCGCGGCGCCGCGCCGCCTCTAGATCAACCTGGTTTGTGCCGACTGAGAAACAGCCGACGGCAATCAGCTTCTTGGCGGATTCGAAAATCTCCTCCGTTAGCTGCGTTCGGGAGCGAATGCCAATGATATGCGCATCGGCGATATGGCTTTTGAGATCCTTGTCATCGAGGGCCTTCGGCAGATGAACGAGATTTGTGTATCCACACGCAGTAAAATGGTCCACGGCGCTCTGGCTGATGCCTTCGAGCAGCAGCACGGAGATTCGGTCGCGCGAAAGGGAGAGCTGGGGCATCATGATAAGACTTTCGATTTCCGATTAAAGCTGGCCAAAATCGTTTCGAGGCCACTGCGGCGCTCTACAGGATGCCTTTGCGACCATCCGACAAGCAGTGCAAGCGCAAATACCAATATTCTCCACTTCACACGGCCGGGCGTCGGCGGCTAATTAGATCACGCGAGATCCTTTGATGACACGTCAAGTCCGCTAATTGCTTGTTTTTCATATCTTGTCAGCCGTATAGCGCCATCTTAGCCTCGCAAGGGTTTCATTGGCTAACTCACACGAACGTCCTGCCGATCATTTCCCTTCAGAAGCGCCATCAACATCGGGCCGAGCGAAAGCTCACGGCGCTTCGAGCGCTTCGTCACGTCACGCAGATATCCACTAGCGGAATTGATCACATGGCC
This sequence comes from Rhizobium sp. F40D2, assembly GCF_051810745.2. Lineage (NCBI taxonomy): Bacteria > Pseudomonadati > Pseudomonadota > Alphaproteobacteria > Hyphomicrobiales > Rhizobiaceae > Rhizobium > Rhizobium sp. F40D2. The sequence goes on along the minus strand of NZ_JBPWQX020000005.1, from coordinate 3,867 downwards.
ACCGCCGTCGGAACCGGCGACTTTGCCAATAACTTCCGCAGTACCCAATCCGCGGTCAGGCTTTGCGGATTGAGCTAGGCGTGAGCCGTCAGGTATCCTTGAACCAAAACCCTGACAGCTGTCAGGGTTTTTCGTATCGCCCGCTCCTAGCCGACGGCTCGATCGCCTTGCCCATGCGCTCTCAACAGCGCCATAAGAACCGGCCCCAAAGAAAATTCGCCCCGCTCCGCCTTACGCGTAAGGTCACGCAGGTAGCCGCCCGGCGAATTGATATGCCCGGTCCGCTCAAGGATGCAGGCGATCGCCGTGGCCGCACTTTCCGGCCCCATCACCTCGCAGGCCTCTTGATAGGCCGATGGGCTGACGCCCAGCATCGACCGGACGACCACCGCTGCACCCATCATTTCGCGCCAACTCCCGATCGCACCGCCCGGCCCATACATCGCGATCTCCGGGCACGCTCGTAGGACCATACCAAGCGGAAAATTCCGGATCGGCCCCCGCTTCGCCTGATCATTCCCCACTGCCCTCGCGCCCTGCTCTTTTCTTGAGCTAGGTTCAAATTCATGGATAGATTCGGTTTTTGAATTCTGTATGTGATGCTCATTGTGAGCAGCATTGGTGCTAATATTTTCGTCTTTTTCCTGCATTTCTAGGATGTTGATAATCTCCTGCTGCAGGAGCTCCATCTCGTCCAGGATTGAATTCACGTCACTAAGCGTCGGAGATCGCGGAATCCTGCCTACGAGACTGATGTACATCGCTTCGATGCTTTCCCAGTCGCCCGATGCACCTTCCTCGATCGCCGCAGAAATGAGCTTTCGAACGTCGCGCCTGCATATCGTCAAATTTTCCTTCGCCCGCCGGAGTGCAAAACGATCGGCAACGACCTGTTGCGCCATCATGGCGAGTTCATCCACTCGAAGGAGCAACGGTGACAGGTCAAAGCCGAATGCGCTATCGATCGCGCCCGCCTTGTCCTTCCGGGCATAACGCTTTCCGTTCGCGCTGTCCTTCCGCACGATCAAGCCGGCATCAACGAGAAGCGCCAGATGCCTGCGAAGCGTCGCGCCGGCGATACCGTGCGCCCGAAGCGTCAACTGCGTGTTCGAGGGGAAAACGATCAGTTGCGCATCTTGGCGCAATTCGTTGTCCGGATAGAAGCTCAGGAGCGCGTCCAGGACAGCCAGGCTGCGATCTTGCAGCCCGAGCAGTTCCCTTGCTTCGGAAGCATCCCGAAACACCTTCCATTTGTCCGTCGCCTTACCTGGTTTGATTTCACTCGTCTCGATTTGCCGCCTCACCAAGGCGAGCGTTACCGGCCGCCGCCCAAAGGGCGTCGTGACACTTCCAATCTGCATTTTCTTCACCTTCAAAAAGGCAAAAGAAACCCGCTCACCAAAATTACGGTGCCAAAGACTCTTGACTGGGATTCGGGGAAATGCGATTCTCTAGTTGTCACACATTGAGAGAGGCTTCCACGACGGCAACGTTTAGGGGGCCTTTTTCTTTTGCAGTTCTTCCTTTCTTCACCTCCAAACCCTGACAGCTGTCAGGGTTTCTCGTTTTCCCGCAGACGGGCAAAGCGCTCCGTAAGCGCTGGAAGCTCCGCCTCAACAAACTTCAAAAATTCGATCCCGAGTGAGCCCTCGGCCGAAATTCGAACCTCTTTCGAAGACATCAACAAAGCGCCGAGCTTCGTTCCGCTCTTGTCTGTGAGCGGACTTGGCGCCCGACGACCCGTCGATGCTGGCTTGATGGCGCTCAAGGCACGCTGAAACCTTTGATCGGATGTCTCAGCATCGCCTTTTCTATCCAGCGCCGCTCGTAGGGCATCAAGCGTTCCCGCATTGCCCGCAATTGTCTTGGCAAGATCGAGCCAGCGTGGCCGCCCGATCTTTGGAGCCCTCCCAATGGCTTCGATGATATCCGTGGGAATGATCCTGTAGACATTCCTCATCCGTGCCAGTTCCGCGTCTTCGATCGACAGCGCCGCGTAAATGTGCCGAGGCTTGATCCCCGCATCATCCATGCGCGACGCAAATAACGCGCGCTCAATCCAAGTCAGGTCTTGCCGGCCCGCGTTTTCGATGCCTTGTGCAAGAACCAGGTCGAGGTCAGAAATCTCGACTTCGAGAGCGCGAACGGGCCTCTCGAGCTGCATGGCAGCGAGCCAGCGCCGATGACCATAGACTATCTGGTAGCGGCCTGGCGACGAAGGGTGTTTGCGGACTTGAACGGGAACTTTTTGCCCCTCAGTCTCGATCGACCGCTTGAACGCCTCAAAGCTCGTTGTGTCATCGTCCGGCAGTCTATCCGGGTAAGGGGAGGGGTCGATGAGCGACGGATCCAACTCGCGAACCGCACCACCACCCGACTCAACGATAGCCTTCAAGCGATCTCGCTCTGTTCGGATATCGTCGATCGCTCGGTGAGCAGCACCGATCACACCTGCGCCGACACGATTTCCGGGAACCGGGGCAGGGGCCTGCGACGGCTGCTCTTGATCCACAGCCTGATCACTCTCCAGCTCTGCGGAAAGCAACCCGAAGCTGGCGACAATCGACTTGCGAGGGGATTTGCTCATGTCCGCCCCCAGCTCTCATTGACGAGGCGAACAATCGCCTCATTCACAGCATCTACCGCCTCGCGGGCACGCTTGTGAGTATCGCGTCCGATCTGCCCCAATTCGAGCTCGTATACCGAACGTTTTGCCAAGCCGGCGGCCTCAACGGCGGTGCTTTCAATGGCCGTGGGCAATAATACATCAGAGCCGAACAGGTGCCGAAGCATCGCGACGACTTGCGACTGTGGCGCGTCATTGGGGTCGTGTCGTGTAACCAGATACCGAATGAAGTCCTGGTCCAACTGAGCGCCGCTCTCGTTCAGAACACTAATCAGATCGCCCATCATGAGAAGGAACTGGCTCATTGACGCGACGTCCAGCATGGCCGGGTGGACCGTAATGATCATGCTGGTCGCAGCGTATATCGCGCTCAACGTCAGGAAGCCGAGCGACGGCGGAGTGTCAAGAATCACGATGTCGTAGTCCGCCTCGACTTCCGAAAGGGCGAGTTTCAGTCGCTCAAAGAAGATTGCGCCGGAGCTGGACTTGTTCGCCAAGATCCGTGGCGTTTCGTGCTCATACTCCATGACTTCAAGATTGCCAGGAATGAGGTCGATGCCATCGAAATATGTCTTGCGAATTATATCGCGGATTGGACGACGTTCGGCGTCGTCGTAACGCAAAGCGGCATAGATCGTTTCATTCGAGCCGACGTCAACTTCTGGCTGAGCACCGAACAAAGCGGACAAGGATGCTTGCGGGTCCAGGTCGAGTGCGAGGACACGATAACCATGAAGGGCGAGATAGTGGGCGAGGTGGACGCAGGTTGTCGTCTTCGCGCTACCACCCTTGAAGTTGGCTATAGCAAGAACCTGGAGGTGTTCGCCGGCACGACGGCGTGGGAGGAAGCGCAAGGCGTCTACTGGCTTCTGCTTGGCGAACAACTCGCGCAACTCATTGATCTGGCCCAGCGTATAGACGCGGTGATTGTTCTCCAGCCTGCTGGGAACGGGTCCGCGTGCTTCGGTCGACATGAGCTTTAGCGTGGAATCAGGTATCGATGTCAGCTTCGACACTTCGTTGGTCAGGAACGGACGGAGCGTCTTTTCCGACTTTGGCGGATACATACGAGTTCGAAGTTGCTGCAATTGCCCGGACAGAAGCCCGGCATGGCGCATAATTTTGGTGCCGGCATCTTCCTTCGAGCCAACAACTGCTTCTACTCGGTTCGCTATCGCCATCTGTCCCTCTTGGCGGCTTTCTACCGGTTTACCGGTCACTGCCCGCTAAAGGTAGAACAT
>NZ_JBPWQX020000001.1:0-507495 GCF_051810745.2 Rhizobium sp. F40D2 | reverse complement strand
ATCCGTCGTCGATACGCTAATGTTGTCCAAAACACCCAATCCTTTTCGATGCGCTTTTCTATCAACATAGCGTCAAAAAGCGTATTGAAAGTGACACGATTCGGGATTTGCGGCAACAATAGGGGCCGAGAGCCCATTCCGGCCCGGTTGGCCGCGGCCAACTCTTCGCCATCGCCCTTGCGGCGGACCAGCTTTTTCGGCAAGACCGCCTGGACTCATGGGGATATCGGCTTGAAGCACATCCATATCATCGGCATCGGCACGGGCAACCCGGAGCACGTCACCATACAGGCAATCAACGCGATGAACGCCGCCGACGTGATATTCCTGCCGCTAAAGGGCGCGGCCAAGGAAGAGCTCGCCGAGGTCCGGCGAGACATCTGCGACCGATATGTCACCCGGCCGGGAATCCGGATTTCAGAATTCGCGGTGCCGCAAAGGCAGACCGCCGACAGAGGCTACACGCAAAGCGTCGACGCCTGGCATGCCGAGATCGCCCATATCTATAAGGATCTGATCTCCGGCCTCCCCGATGACGGCCGCGGCGCCTTTCTCGTCTGGGGTGATCCGAGCCTCTACGACAGCACCATCCGCATCATCGAACGCGTGCGGCAGGAAGCCGGCCTGGATTTCGATTACAGCGTCGTTCCCGGTATCACCAGCATTCAGGCTCTCGCCGCCAGCCACAGGATTCCGGTCAATCTCGTCGGAAAGCCGATCGAGATCACCACCGGGCGCCGGCTGGCGCGGGACGGGGTCCAGGCGTCCACGACGGTCGTCATGCTCGACGGCGAACAGGCTTTTGCGAAGATCGACGACCCCGATGTCGAGATTTTCTGGGGCGCCTATCTCGGCACCGAGAATGAGATCATCACATCCGGGCGGCTTGGCGATATCGCCGCCGAGATCTGGACACTGAGGGCTGAAGCCCGGCAACGGCACGGCTGGATCATGGATATCTATCTCCTGCGCAAGGGGCGGGATTTCGAAGAATAGCCGGGCCGACCGGTTCCAGCATGTTTTGCCGCGCCGGCCGCGATCATGTAAGAAATGGCCAGAGGATCGAGAATGAGTATTGAGGCCATCACGGCGATCAACAGGAGAGGCGAGGCGAAGACGCCCGCGCGCGGCGCCTGCCCCGCCCTTGCCGCGCCGATGCCGACCGGCGACGGTCTGCTCGTGCGGCTGCGACCGGCCGGCGGCGCATTGATGTTGCCGCAATTCGCTGCCCTTGCTCGCTCAGCCGCGGCGCACGGAAACGGCATTCTCGAGATCACGGCGCGCGGCAACCTGCAGATCCGCGGGCTGCGAGCCGAGACCGTCGGACGGCTCGCTGCCGATATCGATGCCGCGGAGATCACCGTGCCGGACGGGCCGGCGATCGAACTCTCGCCGCTGCACGGCATCGATCCGGAAGAGGTGAGCGATCCCGCGGCCATGGAATTGGCCCTGCGCGACACGCTTCAGGCGCTGCTCGCCTCGCCGCGGCTTGCGCCGAAACTGTCGATCGTCATCGACGGCGGCGGCGTCTTCGGCCTGTCGGCGCTTTCCGCCGATATCCGTGTCGTCGCGCAACCGGACACAAGTTGGCTTGTCGCCATCAACGGCGATGGTGCGACGGCAACGCCGGTCGCGGTCGGCTCCGTCGAGGCGGCGATCTCAGCCGTCGGCGAGGTTCTCAGCCTGTTGGCGGCTCTCGGGCAGGGCAGCCGGGCACGGGATATCGATCCCACGCTTGTGCAAGCACGTTTTCCCGCCTTGAATGACCTTCGATCCCTTCCATCCCGCGCAGCGAAGATGCCGCTTGCCGGCCTGCACAGACTGGCGGACGGCAAAACCGTGCTCGGCGTCCGGCCGGAATTCGGGCAGATGCGCGCGTCGGATCTCTCCGCCCTGCTCGATCTTGCCACGACCTGTGGTGCAACCGCAGTCCGGCAGGCGCCCGATCGCGGTTTCTTTTTCCTTAGCCTGAGGGAAGATAGAGTGCCGGCTATGCAGATCGCCGCGGCCAGGCATGGCTTCAGTGCGCAGCCCGGCGAGAGCAGCGAACATATCGCCGCCTGCGCCGGCGCCGGCGCCTGCGGCTCCGCCTTCTACGAGACGAGACCCCTGGCCCGCCGCATCCTTGCCGCGGCACCTGCCCTCCTCGACGGTTCGCTGACGCTGCATCTCTCCGGCTGTGCCAAGGGCTGCGCGCATGCCCGGCCGGCACTGACCCTGACGGGTTCGCCGGAGGGTTACGAGCTGATCCTCGATGGGCTTGCTGCGGATCGGCCGGATGAACGGATCGCTGGCGGTCGGATCGATTTCGCTATAGAGAAGCTCGCCCGGTCCATCGAAGACAACAGAGGCGCTGGCGAATCGGCCGCCGCCTGCCTTACACGGCTTGGCGCAACCGGCGTTTCGAAGGCGCTGCGACAGGAATAAGAATGCCAGACTACGATTATATCCGCAGCGGCGACGCGATCTACGAGCGTTCCTTTGCGATCATCCGCGCCGAGGCCGATCTTTCGCGCTTCACCGAAGATCAAGCCGACATCGCCGTGCGCATGATCCATGCCTGCGGGCTGGTCGAGGCGGCCGAGCATTTTGTGTTTTCCGCCGATTTTGTTGACGCCGCGCGGAGCGTGCTGAAGGGCGGGGCGCCGATCTTCTGCGACGCGGAAATGGTCTCCCAAGGCGTCACCCGGGCGCGACTGCCGGCGCTGAACGAGGTGATCTGCACGCTGCGCGATCCCGCCACGCCGGAGCTGGCGATTGAGATCGGCAATACGCGATCGGCTGCCGCCATGCATCTCTGGCTCGACCGGCTCGGCGGCAGCGTCGTTGCGATCGGCAATGCGCCGACCGCGCTCTTCCACCTGCTCGAACTCCTGCGCGACGGCGCCCCGAAACCCGCAGCGATCCTCGGCATGCCGGTGGGCTTTGTCGGCGCGGCGGAATCGAAGGATGCGCTGGCGGAGAATTCATACGGTGTGCCCTTTGCCATCGTCCGCGGCCGGCTCGGCGGCAGCGCCATGACGGCTGCGGCGCTAAACGCGCTGGCGAGGCCGGGCCTATGACAACAAACGGCCGTCTCATCGGCGTCGGCACCGGTCCCGGCGACCCGGAGCTTCTGACTCTCAAAGCTGTGCGCGCCATCGAAGGCGCCGACGTCATTGCCTATTTCGCCAAGCAGGGGAGGGGCGGCAACGGCAAGGCGATCGTCGAACCGCTCTTGAAATCCGGCATGACGCTGCTGCCGCTCTATTATCCCGTCACCACAGAGATCGACAAGAACGACGAGCGTTACCAGAGCCTGATCACGGAGTTCTACGACCGGTCCGCCGAAACCGTCGCCGGCCATCTCGATGCCGGGCTGACCGTCGCCGTGCTCAGCGAAGGCGATCCGCTGTTCTACGGCTCCTATATGCACCTGCATGTCAGACTTTCCCAGCGCTACCCGACGGAAGTGATCCCCGGCATCAGCGCCATGTCGGGCTGCTGGTCCTTGGCCGGCATGCCGATCGTCCAGGGGGATGACGTGCTTTCCGTACTGCCCGGTACAATGGCCGAGACCGAGCTGACGCGCCGGCTGGCCGATACGCAAGCCGCCGTCATCATGAAGGTCGGCCGCAATCTGCCGAAAATCCGCCGGGCCTTGGAAGCCGCCGGCCGGCTGGCGGAAGCCGTCTATGTCGAGCGCGGCACCATGGCGAACGCGGCGATGGAAAAGCTTGCCGACAGGGCCGACGGCGAGGCGCCGTATTTTTCGCTCGTGCTGGTGCCGGGCTGGGAGGGCGGCCGATGAGCGGAGGTCTTTTCGTAATCGGCACCGGCCCCGGCAATCCTGAGCAGATGACGCCGGAAGCGTTGGCTGCTGTCGAGGCGGCGACCGATTTCTTCGGTTACGGACCCTATCTCGACAGGCTGCAGCTCCGCGACGATCAGCTGCGGCACGTTTCGGACAATCGCGAAGAGCTCGACAGGGCAGGGGCCGCACTTTCGATGGCGGCGGATGGCGCCAGGGTCTGCGTCGTCTCCGGCGGCGACCCCGGTGTCTTCGCCATGGCTGCCGCCGTTTGCGAAGCGATCGAGAACGGGCCGGCAGCCTGGCGCGCCGTCGATCTCACCATCCTGCCCGGCATCACCGCCATGCTGGCGGTCGCGGCAAGAGCCGGGGCGCCTCTTGGCCACGATTTCTGCGCCATCTCGCTTTCCGACAATCTAAAGGCTTGGAATATAATAGAAAATCGTCTCGAATTGGCGGCAAGGGCAGGTTTCGTCATCGCCCTTTATAATCCGATCAGCCGGGCGCGGCCCTGGCAGCTCGGCGAGGCCTTCAAGCTGTTGCGCGACCATCTGCCGGCAACGACACCGGTCATTTTCGGGCGAGCGGCCGGGCGGCCGGACGAGCGCATCGCCGTAGAGCAGCTGTCGCAGGCCGATGCCTCGATGGCCGATATGGCGACCTGCGTCATCATCGGCTCGGCCGAGACGCGGATCGTCACGCGGCCCGGCCGGCTGGACCTTGTCTACACGCCGCGCTTCATGGCGGGGGGCACGAGGTGATCGACCGCCGCCAGCGCCGCCTCGACAGTTTCGACCGTCCTGACTGTGGATGCGGCTGCGCGCGCCACCATTATCACCTCGATGCCGAGCAGGCGAGCCGCTTCGATCTTCGCATAGGTGGCGGCGCCACCGCTGTTCTTGGCAATGACCGTGTCGATGCGGTGCTGCTTCAGCAAAGCGCATTCGCCTTCCAGCGTGAACGGGCCACGATCGAGGAGATAGTCGACATTGGCAAGCGCCAGCGGCGGCTCGACGGGATCGACGCTGCGGATGAGGTAGAAATGCTGCGGCGCCGCTTCGGCAAAATGCGCGCCCTGCCGGCCCGTCGCCAGGAAGACCCGGCGAGGGGAGGGGCCGAGCGCTTCGATTGCAGCCGGAATGCTCTTCACATCGCGCCAGCGATCGCCCGGCAGGTGTTGCCATTCGGGACGGCAGAGAGCGATCGCAGCGATGCCGCTGGCCTCGGCCGCAAAGGCGGCATTGGCGGAAATACGCTCGGCGAAGGGATGGGTGGCGTCGATCAGCAGGTCATATCCACCCACTTTCAGGAAATCGGCGAGCGCCGCCGCACCGCCGAAAGCGCCGATGCGGACCGGAACCGGCTGCGCGGCCGGTTTTTCGGTACGCCCGGCCAGCGACAGAAGAATATCGCCATTTCCCCGTGCCGCCAGTGCTTCGGCGAGCAGCCGCGCCTCGCCGGTGCCGCCGAGGATCAGGATGCGAGGTCTTCCCATGTCTGATATCTCTCCCGCTTCAGGCCTGCGCTGGCTGACTATTATCGGCATCGGCGAAGATGGTCCAGAAGGGCTCGGCGAAGAGGCGAAGAGGCTGATCGCCACTGCACCGGCCGTCTTCGGCGGCGCGCGCCACCATGCGCTTGCCGCCTCGCTGATATCAGGCGAGAAACTTTCCTGGCAGAGCCCGTTCGAACGCTCGATCGATGCCGTCCTTCAAAGGCACGGCACGCCCGTCGTCGTGCTCGCCTCCGGCGACCCGTTCCTCTACGGCGTCGGCGCAACGCTTTCCCGCCATGTGGCGGCCGAGGAGATGCGCACCATCCCGGCGCCCTCGGCCTTCAGCCTTGCCGCGTCGCGCCTTGGCTGGCCGCTGCAGGACGTCACGACAATTTCGCTGCATGGCAGGCCGGTCGACCTGATCCGGCCGCATCTGCACCCCGGGCGGCGCATCCTCGCGCTAACCTCGGACGAAAAGGGGCCCGGCGAGCTGGCAACGTTGCTTGCCGCCACCGGTTTCGGTCAGTCGCGGCTTACAGTGCTTGAGGCGCTTGGCGGAGTGCGGGAACGGCGGAGAAGCGCCGTTGCGGCGGATTTCGATCTCGCCGACATCGATCCGCTGAACGTCTGCGCCGTAGAAATCGCGGCAGGGGAGGGCGCGCGCATTCTGCCTTTCGCCGCCGGGCTCGAGGACGAGCTGTTCGAGCATGACGGGCAGATCACCAAACGCGAAATCCGGGCGATGTCCCTGTCGGCGCTCGCGCCGTGTCACGGTCAACTTCTCTGGGATATCGGCGCCGGTTCCGGATCGATCGGCATCGAATGGATGCTGGCCGATCCCTCGCTGAAGACGATCGCCATCGAGCAGTCGCCGGAGCGGGCCGCACGCGTCGCCCGCAACGCATCCGCCTTCGGCGTGCCGCAGCTTGCCGTCATCGAAGGTAGGGTGCCCGGCGCGCTGGCGGGCCTGCCGCAACCGGACGCGATTTTCCTCGGCGGCGGCGGCAGCGAGCCCGGCGTCATCGATGCCGCAATTGCCGCGCTCAAGCGGGAAGGGCGGCTCGTTGCCAATGCCGTGACGCTGGAGATGGAAGCCATGCTGCTTTCTGAACGGGCAAAACGCGGCGGCTCGCTGACACGGATCGACATATCGCGCGCGGGGCCTATCGGCAGCATGAGCGGCTGGCGGCCGGCCATGCCGGTGACCCAGTGGCGCTGGACGAAAGGATGACGCAATGACGGTGCATTTCATCGGCGCGGGGCCGGGGGCTGCGGATCTGATCACGGTGCGCGGTCGCGATCTCATCGGCCGATGCCCGGTCTGCCTTTATGCCGGCTCGATCGTCTCGCCGGAACTGCTGCAATATTGCCCGGCGGATGCGCGCACCGTCGATACCGCGCCGATGTCGCTCGACGAAATCGAGGCGGAATATCTCAGCGCCGCTGCGGCTGGCCAGGATGTGGCCCGGCTGCATTCCGGCGATCTCTCGGTGTGGAGTGCCGTCGCCGAGCAGGTGCGCCGGCTGGAAAAACACGGCATCGCCTATACGATGACGCCCGGTGTGCCGGCGTTTGCCGCCGCAGCCTCGGCGCTCGGGCGCGAGCTGACCATCCCGGCCGTCGCCCAAAGCCTGGTGCTCACCCGCGTTTCCGGCCGCGCTTCGCCGATGCCGAACGACGAGACGCTCGCCAAGTTCGGCGCGACGGGCGCCACGCTGGCGATCCATCTGGCAATCCATGCGCTGAAGCAGGTGGTGGAGGAATTGAGGCCGCTTTACGGTGTCGATTGCCCGGTCGCGATCGTCGTCAAGGCCTCCTGGCCGGACGAGCGCGTGCTGCGCGGCACGCTGTCCGATATCGAGGCAAAGGTTGCGGCCGAACCGATCGAACGCACGGCGATCATCTTCGTCGGCCCCTCGCTCGCAGCAGAAGATTTCCGCGAGAGTTCGCTCTACGATCCAGCCTATCAGCGCCGGTTCCGAGGCCGGGATTAGCTTGCCATGATCGGCCACATCGGCGGCCGATCATGGATGCGCTGATCTCAAACCCGCGCGGTGAGATAGTCCATGCTGGCGCGAAGTGCTGCGGCCGGATCCTCGACCGCATGCACTTCGGCTGCGAAGGGCTCGAAGGAGAAGGGGCCATTATAACCCGCCTGCAGCAGCGCCTTGATCTGTCCGGCATTGTCGAGCCGGTCGTCGCCATCGACGAGCACGCGATGGGAATCGCGCATATCGGCAACGGAAACGGCAGGGTCGCTGACGCCCGAAATATGCACGATGCCGGAAAGCTCCGGGAAGGTCGCGGCTTCGCCGGCAAGGTGATGGTGGAAGGTGTCGTGCACGAGCTTGAAGGTCGATTGCGCGCCGAGCGCCCTGATCGCCTTGGCCGCCTCGGTCTTCGAGCGCAGCGAGCAGATCTCGAAGCCGAGCGGCTCGACAAGGCCGATGATGCCCGCTTTTTCAAGCATCGGCTTCAGCGCCGTCAGGGACTGGCGCAGATTAGCTTGGCGCTCGCCGTTGGCGCAGCCGGTGCCGTCGTTCTTCGGAACGAGGACCAGCGCCTTGGCGCCGCAGGCGCTGGCATAATCGATCAGCTCCTGCGCTTCGCTCGCGCGGGCTTCATTCCACTCGTTGAAGCGCTGCAGCGCGTTGATCGAGATGATCGTCAGCCCGTGGCGCGCAGCGGCTTCCTTGATCGCTTCGGGTTTGGTGCCGTCGAGAATCGCATTGCCGGAAAGGTCGTTGCGGATCTCGACGGAGACGATGCCGAGCGACTTTGCCAGCGCGAAGAAATCATCGATGGCAAGCGACGGCGCTGCCATATGGTTGAGCGCAAAGCGGATCGAAGTCATGACGGATATATCCTCCTCGTCTCCGCGACATAAGCGGAGCAGTTCCTCGTGAATGGGCGAGCGAATCTCTAGCGGAATTCGGAGGGCAATCCATCCGCGATCGCCGGCGACTGCCCTCATTGCTGAAAGAATTTCAGCCGCAATGATAGAATTCCATCATTCCTCAGATATTCTCCGAGATGTAGACGTCGAAAGGCAGGAAGGACTGGCCGGGAACGGCGGCCTCCCCATGCTCGATCGCGCCGACCATCAGTAACAAAAGCTCTTTGCAGAGAGCAGGCAGGGGTGTCGCGACCACCATGGTGACGATATCGTCGGCAAGACCGGCCTTGCTCTCCGGCGTCAGCTCGTTGACTACAAGCACGATCCGGCCATCGACATTCTCTTCGCGGAACGCGGAAATCGCCCCCTCCATGCCGCCGCCGCAGACATAGAGGCCGACGAGATCGGGATGTTTCTGCAGCAGCGTCAGCGTCGCCTCATGGGTGATCTCGGCGGTCTCGAGGTTGATCAGTGTATCCAGGACGTCGAATTCCGGCGCATTCTCGCGGAAATAGGAGCGAAAGCCGATCTCTCGCAATTCGTGGCCGTGGAAACGGTGGCTGCCGACGAAACAGGCGACCTTGCCGGGCTTGCGCGCCGTTCGCGCAATCGTCCAGGCGGCGGTGCGCCCGACCTTGCGGTTGTTGACGCCGACATAGGCATCGCGCACGCCGGTGGCGAGATCGGACAGCAGCGAGAAGACGGGAATGCCGCGCTCCTTCAATTCCTCGACCGCCGTCGTCACCGCCGGATAATCCGGGCCGACGAGAGCAACGGCCTGATTGCGGGCGGCGAGCGTCCTGATCTTCTCGACGATCGCCGCCGGTGTTGCGGCGGAGGGAAAGTCGATCTGCGTCTGGATGCGGGCGGTCGTCACCGCACGCGCTGCGGTTTCGATCTCGCGCACGAAGCTCTGGTAGAAGGACTGCGTCGGTTTCTGCAGCAGGAAAGCCAGCTTATATTGCGGCAGATCCTCGAAGACGCGCTGCCGGATCAGGCCGACGGCGTGGTAGCCGATCTGCTGGGCCGCATCATAGACCCGCCGCGCCGTCTCCTCCCGCACGCGGTGGCGGGCATTGAGAACCCGGTCGACAGTGGCAACGCTGACGCCGGAGGCGCGGGCGAGATCGGAAATGGTCGGACGACGCATGACGTTCCTGATGGATTCGATCATGAATGCGAGCCATTCATGATAGCTTTTGATAGATTGCATCAAATCTGCATTGAGCCTCTTCCGAAGTCAACCTATTCTCTCGGCAACGGCAGAACGGGAGGCGGATGATGGTGATCGAGGCAAAGAAACGGGACTACGATCTGCTCGGCGAAAGCGGCCGCACGGCCGTCGAAACGGGGCTGGCGGCGGCCGAATGGTATCACACCGATATTCCGCGCAAGGAGATGAAGGCGCTGATGCAGCGCTCCGATGCGCCGGCGATCCGTGACAGCGTCATCTGGCTCGGCAGCATGCTGGTCCTCGCAGGGCTCGGCATCTATTTCTGGGGCTCCTGGATCGCTGTACCCTTTTTCCTCGCCTATGGGGTGCTCTACGGCTCTGCCTCCGACAGCCGCTGGCACGAATGCGGTCACGGCACCGCATTCAAGACGCGCTGGATGAATGATGTCGTCTATCAGATCGCCTGCTTCATGATCATGCGCAATCCGGTGACCTGGCGCTGGAGCCATGCGCGCCATCACACCGATACCGTCATCGTCGGCCGCGATCCCGAGATCGCGGTCATGCGGCCGCCCGATCTCTTCCGGCTGGTGCTCAATTTCTTCGGCATTCTAGACGTCTGGCATGCGATCGTCGACATGCTGCGCAACGCCGCCGGCTTTATCGGCGCGGCGGAAAAGACCTTCATTCCCGAGATGGAGCAGCCGAAGGCGATCCGCATCGCCCGCATCTGGCTGGTGATCTATCTTGCCACGATCGCCGCCGCGGTCGCCATGGGCTCGATCCTGCCGCTGATGCTGATCGGCCTGCCGCGCCTCTACGGCGCCTGGCACCATGTGCTGACCGGGCTGCTGCAGCATGGCGGCCTGGCCGACAATGTCATCGACCATCGACTGAACAGCCGCACGGTCTATATGAACCCGATCAGCCGCTTCATCTATTGGAACATGAACTACCACGTCGAACATCACATGTTCCCGATGGTGCCTTACCATGCGCTGCCCAGGCTGCACGCGATGATCAAGCACGACTTGCCGGCGCCGAACGCCTCCATCCTGTCAGGCTACCGCGAGATGATCCCGGCCTTCCTGCGCCAGCTGCGCAATGAGGATTATTTCCTCAAGCGCGAACTGCCGGCCACCGCGCGGCCCTATCGCGAAGAATTCCACAATGAGCTGGCCCCGGCCGCGCAATAATCACAATCGAGGGAGGACAAGATGAGCGGAAATTGGATCGAAGTCTGCGGCAAGGACGAGATCGACGAAGAGGATGTCATCCGCTTCGATCATGACGGGCGCACCTTTGCGGTCTATCGCAGCCCCGACGATGAATTCTTCGCGACCGACGGGCTCTGCACCCATGAACATATCCATCTGGCCGACGGGCTCGTGATGGATGAGATCATCGAATGTCCGAAGCATAACGGCCGCTTCAACTACAAGACAGGCGAAGCCAAGGGCGCCCCGGTCTGCGTCAATCTCAAGACCTATCCTGTCAAGATCGAAGGCGGCGCCGTCTTCATCTCGCTCTGACGGAGGCTGGTGTGGCTCATTTCGTCATTCTGGGAGCAGGCGAATGCGGTGCGCGCGCCGCCTTCGCGTTGCGGGAAAAGGGCTTTGACGGCGAAATAACGCTTGTCGGCGCCGAGCCGCTTCATCCCTATGAACGGCCGCCGCTTTCGAAGGCGGGTTCCGCTGATGCCGGCGCTCCGAAATTCATCGCTGCGCTGGAAAAATACGCCGAAAGCCGCATCCGGCTGCTGACCGGCCTGGAGGCCAAGGATTTCGACACGGCATCGAAGACCGTCAGGCTTTCCGACGGGACGACGCTTTCCTATGACAAACTGCTGCTGGCGACGGGCGCAGCCGCACGTTCGTTTCCCGGCGCGCCTGAGGGCAGCGCCCATATTCGCTCGCTGCGGACGTATCACGATGCGGCGGCACTGCGCGATGTGATGAAGCCGGGCAAGCATATCGCCATTATCGGCGGCGGCTTCATCGGGCTGGAACTTACGGCAACCGCACGGCTGCTCGGCGCCGAGGTCACCGTCGTCGAGGGGCTGGAACGGGTGCTGAAGCGCGGCGTGCCGGAAGTAATCGCCGATCTCCTGACTGAACGCCACCGGGCCGAGGGCGTCGATATCCGTTGCGGCGTCTCGATCGAGGCACTGACCGAGGAAGGCGGGAAGGCCCTGATCCGATTGTCGGGCGGCGAAGTGATCGAAGCCGATCTCGCCCTTGTCGGCATCGGCGCCCGGCCGCATGTCGAGATCGCCGAAAAAGCGGGGCTGACCATCGAAAACGGCATTGCCGTCGATACCCATCTCAAGACCTCGGCACCGGATGTCTTTGCCGCCGGCGACTGCTGCTCCTTTCCGCTGTCGATCTATGGCGGCCGGCGGGTGCGGCTCGAATCCTGGCGCAACGCCCAGGAGCAGGGCACATTGGCCGCGGCCAACATGCTCGGCCTCGACCAAGCCGTTTCATCGGTGCCGTGGTTCTGGTCGGATCAATACGACATGACGCTGCAAATATCAGGCCTTGCCGAAGGCGCTATCACGCAGCAGCGCCGCGATCTCGGCGCAGGCGCCTTCATTCTGTTCCATCTCGATGTCGACGGACGATTAATCGCCGCAAGCGGCATCGGACCGGGCAATGCGGTGGCGCGTGATATCCGCCTTGCCGAAATGCTGATCGCAGCCCGCGCCCATCCGGATCCGGCGGCGCTCGCAGCCAATGACGTCAAACTGAAATCCCTGCTGGCCGCCTGAACCGCCCGATACATTCAAAGGAATTGACGATGAAGAAACATAAACGCGCGACCGTCGCCGATCTGCTGGCGGAAAAGGGCAAGCGCCAGCTCACCATGCTGCGCGTCACCTCGCTGGAGGAAGCGGAGGCCGCCGAAAAGGCGGGGATCGATATCGTCTCGGTGCCGCCCCCACTGCTCGGCCCGGTCTTTCGCGAGATCGCCCCGACGCCCTTTGCCATTCCGGGCCTCGAATATGGCGACCACGTCTCGGCCGAAGACTATCTGCGCGCCGCTTTCGCGGCGCTGAAGGCCGGCGGCGATGCGGTCTATTGCGCCGCCAGCCTGCAGACGATCCGGCGCATGCGCGATGAGGGCATCCCCGTCTGCGGCCATCTCGGGCTGATCCCGTCGAAGGCGACCTGGACTGGTGGCTTCCGCGCCGTCGGCAAGACGGCTGCAAGCGCTGCCGAGATCTGGCGGCAGGCAAAGGCGCTGGAAGAGGCCGGCGCCTTTGCCGCCGAAATCGAAGTCGTGCCGGGCGAAGTCGCCGCCGCCATCAGCAGCAACACCGCGATGCTGATGATCTCCATGGGCGCCGGCAGCGGCTGCGACGCCCAATATCTCTTCGCCGACGACGTGCTCGGCGCCAATCGCGACCATTATCCGCGCCATGCCAAGGTCTACCGCAACTTCGCCGCCGAACACGACCGGCTGCAGCGCGAACGCATCGCCGCCTTCACCGAATTCGCCGAGGATGTCCGCACCGGAGCCTACCCGGAAAACCGCCATCTCGTCGGCATCGACGAAGGGGAATTGAAGATTTTCCTGGATGGGCTGGCCGGCGAGACGGGAAAAAGCTGAGGGCAATGCCGATCTGATCGTTGCCTTCGCTTACGCTCAGTTGCCGCACGAATGCGGTTTGCGCGTTGGCCATCATCACTCTCCGCTTTGCGGCCGCACGATGCAGCGAAATCCGAGATGCGAGATGGAGGTATCGATGGGCTGCGCCATCCGTGCCGCGGGCCGGTAACGTCGGCAGTAATTGGGCGCGCAAAGATGCGAGCCGCCCTTGGTGACCTTGCGCGGAATCCTCACGTTCGGCTGGAGCTGGTCATAGCTCCCCTCGCGCTCACCACCGCGCGGGTTGGCTGCGGTACAGCAGGGGCTCTCAATCCGGCCGTGATCCCGGTACCAGTCGGTCGTCCATTGCCAGACATTGCCGGCCATGTCGTATAGTCCGTAGCCGTTGGCCGGGAACGAGCCGACCGGCGCGGTATATTCGAAGCCGTCTGCCAAGCTGTTCCGGTAGGGGAAGTCTCCTTGCCAGGTATTGGCCATGTGGGTGCCTGCTGGAGTGAACTCGTCGCCCCAGACGTATTCGGCGCCGTCAAGGCCGCCCCGAGCGGCAAACTCCCATTCCGCTTCGGTCGGCAGCTGCTTGCCTGCCCATTTGGCATAGGCGACAGCATCGTCGTAGGCCACGTGCACGACGGGGTGGTCGCCAAGCTTCCTGATTGAACTCGCCGAACCACGTGGATGGCGCCAGTTGGCGCCGCGGACATAGACCCACCAGTTGTAGTGGTCGCGCATATCGATGGGCGCTGAAGGCTTCTTGAACATGATCGAAGAAGGCGCCAGCATCTCTGGCTTGGCGCCCGGATAGTTCGCTGGGTCGGCCGGTTTCTCAGCGAGGGTCACGTAGCCTGTCGCCGAAACAAAGCGCTCGAAGTCGAGGTTCGTCACGGTGAAGCGATCCATCCAGAAGCCGTCGACCTGCACCCGGTGGGCCGGCGCCTCCTCCGGATAAGCCCTATCCGAGCCCATCAGAAACACGCCGCCAGGAATCCAGACCATGCCGGGAAACGGTGGTGTACCGGGCGGCTGACGGGCTGCCGTTCGGTTCGAGACCCGCGTTTCGGTTGTCGTTGCGCTACTCATTGCTCAGCTCTTGCGACCTGCCGGCAGGGGGCAAGATCTGCATGGTTTCGAACAGGCAACCCGTTGGATCGATGATCGCGTCATTTCTCAAAACCGAATACCCTTTTCCAATCCTTCTTCATATCAACGACCGTCCAGCCATCGGCGGCGGCCTGGTTCAGCCCCTCGTCAAGCCGGCCAATGCTTGACTGGCGATCATAGGTCCATTCGCGCTCGCCATCGGTGTGGTGAACATAAAGACAGAAGCGGAGGCCGGACCCTGTGCAGGTCCATTGCAGCATCTGGAGGTCGCCGTCCGAGTTGCCGAAGGCAGCGATCGGTCGGCGGCCGATATGGCTTTGGATGCCGACGGGCTTGCCGGCCTTGTCGTCGATAAAATCGACCCCCGGCTCCTTGATCAGCACTGGCTTGCCGTCGCGGAGCTCGAATTTGGTCTTGCCGGCACTGCCGACCACCTGCTCAGGCGGAACTCCGTAGGTGTCCTCCGCAAAGGCGCGGACAAATTCAATACCGCCGCCGGTGACGATGAAGGTCTTGAAGCCACGCGATCGCAGGTACGCCAGCAGTTCGAGCATCGGCAGATAGGCCATTTCGGTATATTGACGCTGGGTTTTCGGGTGCCGCGCCGTCGCAAGCCAGTCCTTCACGATCGTGTTGAACTCTTCGGTGGTCATGTCGGAGTGCGTTGCCGCAACCAATTCGACAATCGCATGCTCGCCACCTGCAAGCGCCCCCTTGATATCCCCCTTCAGAAGCGAGGCAAAGGGTTCCTTATCCTTCCATTCCGGATGCTGCGGTGCCAGCGCCTTCGCCCGGTCAATGGCGAACAAAACCTGGAAATAGAGCGGCTGTTCAGCCCAAAGCGTCCCGTCATTATCGAATGTGGCGATGCGCTCTGCCGGCGCGACATAGTCAGGCCCGCCTTCTGCCGTCGCCCGTTCGACGAAGTCGAGGATCGCCTGCTTCGATGCGCCGTCGTTCCATGATGGCAACGGATCAGTCTGCGCCGCCGCCGGAGACGCCAAGGCCGCAATGCCGACCCAGATTGGGACCAGAAGCGCAAGGATACGGGGAGACGATTTCATTAGACCTCTCCATCTTAAGAATAAGCGACGACCGGCCCTGCTGGTTGGGCTATGGGCCGGCCGCCGCCTATGACGCAGGAAGCCGCGCTAGAGCCTATCGCCCAAAAGTGTGAGCGGTTTTCTCAAGACATCATGCTCTAACTCTCTAATTTAGAAAAGGATTCAGATTTTAGGCCAACCGGGCCTAAAATCATCCTGTTCCAGGAGCGAATCTGAAAGATCGCGACGCGCTAGTTGCCGCCCCCGCGGCTGCGCTCTGCATATTTTCCATCACCTGGTCGATCGAGAAACTTCCCGGCTTCTGCCTGGGTGGGTATTCCTTGAACGTTTCCAAGAACTTGGCGACATAGGCCTGCGCCGGCACCACCACAAACAGGTGTTCCACACGCCAGCGTTCATAGTCCATGCCCTCGTGGTCGGCCGTCTCGAATGGATCGGAGCGAAGATTGAAGAGCTTGGGCAGGCGCAGCGGCACAAAAGGCTCTTGCCAGACATTGAGGCCCTCTTCGCGTTGTTCGGCGAAGACGATCTTCCACTGTTGATAACGAAGGCCGACAAGCGAACCATCGTCAACGAAATAGATGAATTCCTTGCGCGGGTCCTCTCCTTTCCCGGACAGGTAGTCGGTAATGTTGTAGCCGTCGAGGTGCACTTTGAAGGTCTTGGCGCCGGCCGTGTGACCCTTGAGGAGCTTCTCCTTGATCTCCGGTTCGCCGGCCGCGGCGAGCAGAGTGGGTATCCAATCTTCATGCGCGACGATGTCATTATAGACTGTCCCAGGCTGGATCACCCCCGGCCAGCGCACCATGGCTGGAACGCGATAGCCGCCCTCCCAATTGGTGTTCTTTTCGCCGCGGAACGGTGATTGGCCACCGTCAGGCCATGTGAACTTCTCGGCGCCGTTGTCGGTCGAGTACATGACGATCGTGTTTTCCGACAGGCCGAGATCATCGAGCGCCTTGAGCATCTCACCGACCTGGGCGTCGTGCTCGACCATTCCGTCCGGATATATCCCAAGGCTGGTCTTGCCCTGGCTCTCGGCCTTGAGCCGCGTCCAGATGTGCATCCGGGTCGAATTCCACCACAGGAAGAACGGCTTGTCCTGTTCCTTGGCGCGCTTCAGGAAATCAATCGCGGCATCGGTGACCTCCTGGTCGATCGTCTCCATGCGCTTTCTGGTGAGCGGGCCAGTATTCTCGATGCGGCCATCCGCATAGGAGTGGAGAACTCCCCGCGGGCCGAATTTTTTCCGGAAGGCCGGGTCTTTGGGATAGTCCGGATTCTCAGGTTCGTCCTCCGCGTTGAGATGGTAGAGAGAGCCGAAGAACTCATCAAAGCCGTGGGCGGTGGGAAGATGTTCATCGAGGTCACCGAGGTGGTTCTTGCCGAACTGTCCGGTCATGTAGCCGAGCGGCTTCAGCAGGTCCGCAAGTGACGGATCTTCCGCCTTCATGCCCTCCTTAGCCCCTGGCAGGCCGACCTTCAACAATCCCGTGCGGTATGGCGACTGACCGGTGATGAACGCCGCCCTTCCCGCGGTGCAGCTTTGCTGACCATAATAATCGGTGAAGAGCCCACCCTCTTTCGCGACCCTGTCGATATTCGGCGTCTTGTAGCCCATCATACCCTGGTTGTAGGCGCTGATGTTCCAGTAGCCGATGTCGTCACCCCACAGGATCAGGATGTTCGGCGGCCTGTTTGCGGTCTGGGCCTTTGCCGGCGTACTCAGAGTGCTCAGCACGCCCGAAGATAGTGCCGAGGCGCCAAGCAGCGAGACGCCGCTCAGCAGCAGATCGCGACGCCTCACCCCCGATGCAGATTGATGGTTCGGTTCGGTGGCACCTGCTGGAATTTCCTTACTCATGGCGCTCCTCCTTCGACGCGTTGAAGTTCGTCGACGTGCGCCGGACCCGTCCAACGCAGGTACGTTCGATGTGCATCTTGCATGCCGCTCACCCGCTGGAGCTACTCATGGAGTGCAATGCTCGGCCCGATAGTGCAAAAATCGTGCGGCTTGGCGGCTATCCACAAAGGCAAGCGCACCGGTCTAAGATACATCCGTTTGCAGCCAGGTTGCCGCCAGCAACGCATGCTGCGGACGCCAGGATCGGACAATGACACCTTCCTGGCGCATAACAGCGCCGAGCCAGGCTGCCGGGCGATTCAGACGAGGATCGTGAACGATCGCAATGCGCCGGATTGCTTTGGCAGCCCTGCGCCAGGCGATCAATGCGTCGCCTCCGGGAGCGGAAAACGCCCAATCTTTGATACCGACCCAGTCCAAAAAAAGCAGCAGGTCGCCACGTCCGGGAAGGTCGGCAACCATTTCCGCAAGGGCAAGGAATTCGGAATCCGTCACCGGCCCGCGATGTCGGATCGCCAGAATATTGTCGCCAAACGTGGAGACGATCTCAAACAAAACAAGTCCTTAGGATGCTGCGCAAAACATCCCCGAAGCATTGTTCCCGAAGTCGCAATGTTGCGCTACTCTGCCAGTGCAGAATTCGGCCCAAAACTGCAGGACCGAATGCCGTTGTGAGAGGCTGGCCAATGCCCCACGTTCGGAAAGATCCACTGGGCCGATTTTCGGCCGTCCGAACCCGCGATGTTGGCGAGCTTCGCCAGCGTCTGTCGGGTCTGTTCTCTGTCCGATCACTCGATATAGGCCGTGGAGGCCAGCAGGATTTCGAGGGATATCTCAATCACTACGAACTGCACGATGTCGGGCTGAGCTTTGCTCGATACGGCTCTGCGATTGAGGCATCGCTTTCGCATGGGGATTTTTATCTTCAAGGCTTTCCACTTCGAGGCGATGGCAGTTTTGTCGTCAACGGCTCAGAGAGAGTCGTCTCCCGCCGTCGCGGTCTGGTAACAGGGGTGGGCGCCGAGGTGCGGCTTAGATACTCACCGGACTTCGAGCATTTGATCGTGAGGATCAAGCCGCAAGCATTGATCAAGAAGCTCAGCGGGTTAATCGGCCGCCCTGTCGATCCGCCGCTGACGATAGTAACCGACGTTGCGCCGAATTCTCAGGCTGCGGCGGCCCAGTTCCGTCTGCTGGAGTTTGTGATCGGTGAGCTCGACCGTGACGACGCTTCGCTTCCGCCGCTCGTCCTGGCCGAACTTGAGCAAGCACTCCTCGTCGCCTTCCTTTGCAGCAACCACCATAATTATAGTCACCTCCTCAACGAGCAGCCCCTCTCACCGGCGCCATGGCAAGTGCGCAGGGTGGAGGAATATATCCAGCAGAACTGGGATCAGCCGCTGACCATCGAGGCAATGGCGATGGTTGCAAACGCAAGCGTGCGCAGTCTCTTTTATGCTTTCAAGAAAAGTCGCGGTGTCTCTCCGATGACTTTCGTCAGGCAGGTTCGCATGCGCAACGCCAAGGCGATGCTGGCGAGCCCAAGTTCAACAACGAGCGTAACCTCGGTCGCCTACGCCTGCGGCTTTAGCAATCTCGGGCACTTCGCCAGATACTATTACCGCACCTTCGGTGAACACCCATCCGACACACTTAGGAAGGCGTTCCACGACTCCGGCTCCCATTAAGCGCGACCAGCGTCGGTGGCCGTTTGATCTTCCCAACGTATATCTGTGCCGCTTTAATGTTCGGGACCCAAGTGGCAACGCGCCGAATTGCCTCGATGATGTGGGCAGCGCCGCGAAGTCGCTTCCGCTCCATTGGCTTCCGTCCCAGCCTGTGTCAGGAATGGGGCCTGTGTCAGGAATGACCCATTCGGAACGGAGTATTCGGTCCCCTGTGACGATCGGCTTTGCGCATGCGGAATTGATTGCGGTGCTCGTCGCGGTGACGGGGGACGAGCCGCGTGTGATGACCATCCGTTCCGGCAATGCGCTGCCGTCCGGCCCCTTCGAAATGGGCCACCGCACCCTGCAATCGGGCTTGCGCGAATGGGTGCAGGAGCAGACGGAACATCCCGTCGGCTATCTCGAACAGCTCTACACCTTCGCCGACCGCGACCGCAACAACGACATCCCCGGCGGGCGGACGATCTCGATCAGCTATCTCGGCCTCGTCAACGAGCAGTCGGGCGCCGGGCGGCCGGGATGGCATGGCTGGTACGAATATTTTCCCTGGGAAGACCACCGGAAGGGCCGGCCGGCCGTGCTGGATGAGATCATGACGCGCCTGAGCCGCTGGGCCGATGCCGATTCTTTCAGGCGCGACCACCGCCATCGCCGGGCAGATTTTACCTTCGGCCTCGATGGCGGCGGCTGGAACGAGGATCTGGCGCTGCAGCGCTACGAACTTCTCTATGAAGCGGGGCTCGTTGCCGAAGCCGGATGCGCTGGTGAAGCCAATCTCGGCCGGGCGATGTTTGCCGATCACCGCCGCATCCTGGCGACCGGGATCGCAAGGCTGCGCGCCAAGATCAAATACCGCCCGGTGGTCTTCGAACTGATGCCGGAGAGCTTTACGCTTCTGCAGCTGCAGCGCACCATCGAGGCTTTAGCGGGACTGACGCTGCACAAGCAGAATTTCCGCCGCCTGATCGAACAGCAGGAACTCGTCGAGGAAACCGGCGGCACGGAAAGCGAAACCGGCGGCCGGCCCGCCAAGCTCTTCCGCTTCCGCCACACGGTGCTCGAAGAACGGGCGTTGGCCGGAACGAAATTACCGCTCTCCCGCAATTGACATATGCTCATGGTGAGAATATCTATTTGCCCATGATATGCTCAAACAGAGCATAATTAGGAGCTGGCCATGAATCATCCCGTTTCCGCATCCTCGCTCTACGAGCGCGTCAGCCGCGTCATTCCCAAAGCCGAATGGATGACGTTCGAAAACGACGTCGACGCCATTCTCGACCTCAAGCGCCGCCGCAACGCCGTCATTCTCGCGCATAATTACCAGACGCCCGAGATCTTTCACGGCGTGGCCGATATCGTCGGCGACAGCCTGGCGCTCGCCCGCAAGGCTATCGAGGTCGATGCCGATGTGATCGTGCTGGCCGGCGTGCATTTCATGGCCGAGACCGCCAAGCTTCTGAACCCCGAGAAAACCGTGCTGATCCCCGATCTCGGCGCCGGCTGTTCGCTGGCGGATTCGATCACGCCTGAAGATATCGCGCTCTTGCGCCAAGCTCATCCCGGCGTGCCGATCATCACCTATGTCAATACTTCGGCGGCGGTGAAGGCCGCCTCCGACATCTGCTGCACCTCGGGCAATGCAAGACAAGTGGTGGAATCGCTCGGCGTGCCGAAGGTGCTGATGATCCCGGACGAATATCTGGCGCGCAACATCGCCCGCGAGACCGATGTCGAGATCATCGCCTGGCATGGGCATTGCGAAGTGCATGAACTCTTCACCGCCGAGGACGTGCGCCAGCTGCGCGAAAACCATCCCGGCGTGACGGTGCTCGCCCATCCCGAATGCCCGCCCGAGGTGGTGGCCGAAGCCGATTTTGCCGGCTCCACCGCTGTCATGTCGGAGTATGTCGGCCGGCAGAAGCCGCCGCGCGTCGTGCTGCTCACCGAATGTTCGATGAGCGACAATGTCGCCGTGCATCATCCCGAGGTCGAATTCATTCGCCCCTGCAATCTCTGCCCGCATATGAAGCGGATCACCCTTGCCAATATCCGTGCGGCGCTTGAGGAAAACCGCCACGAGGTGACCGTCGACCCGGCGATTGCGGTGGCGGCGCGCCGCGCCGTCGAAAGGATGCTGGCGATATGACCGAGCATCTCCACAATCTCTCCGGACACACGGTGATCGTCGGCAGCGGCCTTGCCGGGTTGATGACCGCCCTGACACTGGCGCCGGAACCTTCCGTCATCGTCACGCGCGCCGCCCTCGGCACCGAGACGTCGAGCGCCTGGGCGCAGGGCGGCATCGCCGCCAGCATGGGCGCCGACGACAGCGCGGCGCTGCATCTTGCCGATACGCTTGTCGCCGGCGACGGCCTCTGCGATCCCGCGGCGGCGGCCGGCATCATTGCCGAAGCGCCGGCGGCGATCTCAGCGCTGGAGCGGGCCGGCGTCCGTTTCGACAGAAATGCCGCGGGCGAACTTTCGCTCGGGCTGGAGGCTGCCCATAGCCGCCGCCGCATCGTCCACGCCGAAGGCGATGGTTCGGGCGCGGCGATCGTCGCCGCGCTGGTGCGGGCGGTGAAGCAGACACCTTCCGTCACCGTGCTCGAAGGTTTTGAGGCGCGGCGGATCATGTTGGACGGCGAGCGTGTCGCCGGTCTGCTCTGTGCGACCACCAACGGCGCCGCCATCCTGCCGAGTTCGAAGGTGGTGCTCGCCACCGGCGGCATCGGCGGGCTTTACGATGCGACCACCAATCCGATGGGCAATTTCGGCCAGGGCATCGCGCTCGCGGCAAGGGCGGGTGCCGATCTCGCCGACATGGAATTCGTCCAGTTCCATCCGACGGCGCTCGATTCCCGCCGCAGGCCCTTGGCGCTCGTCAGCGAGGCGGTGCGCGGCGAGGGGGCTTGGCTTCTCAACGAACGCGGTGAACGCTTCATGGCCCGCACCTCGGGCGCCGAGCTTGCGCCACGCGACGTGGTGGCGCGCGCCATCAGCGCCGAAATCGCCCGCGGCGGCAGGGTCTTCCTCGATGCCCGCGATGCGCTGGGCAGCCAGTTTTCCACCCGCTTTCCGGTCATCGCCGCCCTTTGCGGCGAGGCCGGCATAGACCCGGCGAAAGACCTTATTCCGGTGCGTCCGGCCGTTCACTATCACATGGGCGGCGTTGCGACGGACGCCAACGGCCGCAGCTCGGTTGCCGGACTCTGGGTCGTAGGCGAAGCGGGTTCGACCGGTCTGCACGGCGCCAACCGGCTTGCCAGCAATTCGCTGCTGGAGGCGGCGGTGATGGGCATGCGGGCAGCGCGCGACATCTCGGCCATGCCGGCGAGCCGTCCCGGCACCCTCTTCGCCGAGAGACTGCCGGCGCCGGCCGATGCATCGCTCGTCCGGCCGATCGTCTCGCGCCATCTCGGCGTCCTGCGCAATGCCGGCGCCGTTGAGGGCGCGATCGCCGCGTTGCTGCCGCTTGCCGAGGGCGACGGCCCCGCCGCCGATCCTGCTATCGTCGCGCTGCTGATCGCCGTCTTTGCCAGCCTGCGGACGGAATCGCGCGGCGCCCATGCCCGCACCGATTTCCCCCTGAAGCTCGGCGCTGCCGACCGGCGCCAGATGCGCCTTTCCCAAGCGCTGGAAATTGCCCGCGCCACGCCGCCCTATGTCCTTGCCAGGAGTGCCTGAGATGAGCCTCGTTCCGCTTCCGCGCCTGATCGTCGAACCGCTGGTCCGGGCAGCCCTGCTCGAAGATCTCGGCCTTGCCGGCGATATCACCTCGGCATCGGTCATCCCCCACGACCATCGCTCGACGGTCGTCATCGCCGCCCGCCAGCCGGGCGTGATCGCCGGCCTCGATGCGGCCGAGCTCGCCTTCACCCTCGTCGATCCGGAGATCACCATGCGCCGCCATCTCCAGGACGGCGATGCGGTCAAACCCGGCGACGTGATCGCCAGCATCGAAGGTCCCTCACGCGGCCTGCTGACAGCCGAGCGCACCGCGCTGAATTTCCTCGGCCATCTCTCCGGCATCGCCACCGTCACGGCCGAGATTGCCGCCGCCATCCGCGGCACCAAAGCCTCCGTCGCCTGCACGCGCAAGACGACGCCGGGGCTTAGGGCACTGGAAAAATATGCGGTGCGGGCCGGCGGCGGCATGAACCACCGCTTCGCGCTTTATGACGCGGTGCTGATCAAGGACAATCACGTCGCCATTGCCGGCGGCGTCGCCGAGGCAATCCGCCGGGCGCGGGCAGGCGTCGGCCATCTGGTGAAGATCGAGGTCGAAGTGGACACCATCGATCAGTTGCGCGAAGCGATGGAGACCGGCGTCGACGCCGTTCTGCTCGACAATATGACGCCGGATCAGCTGCGCCAAGCCGTCGCCATCGTCGCCGGCCGGGCGATCACCGAGGCCTCCGGCCGGGTCACGCCGGCAACGGCCGCCGCAATCGCCGCCTCCGGCGTCGATCTGATTTCCGTCGGCTGGCTGACGCATAGCGCGCCGGTACTGGATATCGGGCTCGATTTCGTCGGGGCGGCGGTGGAGCCGACGATCGTCGCACCATAAATAGGCGTTGCGCGAAATCGGATGCTATGCAGAACAAAAAGTGAAGTCTCCCAAATCCCATTCGCAGCGATTTGCTGGACTGTTCGGAGGTTTACGTGATCGATCACACCGGAATCACCGTGAACGATTTCGCACGCTCCCAAGTATTCTACACCGCCGCTCTTGAGCCGCTCGGCTACAGGTTGCTCAAAGACCTGGGTGTTGCGGTCGGCTTCGGTGTGCGAGAAGGTTTTGGCCGCAGCTTGGATCCGGGCGGTGATTTCTGGATTTCCCGAGGCGAACTGCATCATCCCCGCGTCGATATCGCCTTCGCTGCAGAAAGTTGTGATGCGGTGGACGCTCTTTACAATGCCTCTCCGCCGGAGGGACGGACAACGGTCCGCCCGGACTGCGCCCGCATTACCAAGCAAGTTACCACGGTGCCTTCGTCCTCGACCCTAACGGCTACAACATTGAGGCGGTTTGCCACATTCGATAAAGCAGAGACGATCGGCGGCTTTGTCCAGCTGCAGCCGCAGTCACGCTTTCGGTTGAAGGTGTAAACTATCGAGTGCCTTGATCCGTGTCAGGTCTTTTGGGCGCCATCTACCTCGCGGCTGCAAGAGCATGCCCGCGTCGGGGCCGACGCGGGCAGCACTCTCGACAACGCGATCGTCAGCGCCGATGTCCTTCGTCGACGCACATTAAGCTGACAGAAGTTCGCTCACGGCAAGGACCTTACCGTAGCCAGCAGCAAGCGCGCCCATATATGCGGCATGAACCTGCGCGGCCGAGATGAGCTGGCCATCAAAACTGAGATCACGTGTGGCGCAGGCGTCATGGACGATGATGGTGTCATAGCCGTAATCAACAGACGCACGGCTGGTGGCATCGATACACATGTGGCTCATCGCGCCGACCAGCACGACCTCCTGGATACCTTCTGCGTCCAGCTGCCGTTTCAGGTCCGTTTCTCGGAATGAGTTCGGATAGTGCTTTGTGATGACGGTTTCACCGCTCTTTGGTTCAACGGCTGGTATGAAATCGACACCCGTTGTGCCCTTCGCAAAAAATGGAGCATCGGCTTTGCCTTCGTGGCGTACATGGATCACCCTGTCCCCAGATGCCCGTGCGGCGTCTAACACTTTGACTGCATTGGCAGTTGCCTGTTCAATTCCGACAAGAGCGTGTCTTCCTGATGGCAGATAATCCTTCTGAAGGTCGATGGCGATGATTGCACGCTTGCTCATGTGATTGTTCCTTTTCAATTGGTCAGGTGCCCTGGATATCCGCTTCTCGCTTGTGGTAGGAGTGGCGATATCGACAAAGTTCGGGGTGATATTACCATGCGACAGTTTCCGACAGAAATCGGTATCCTGGTCTATTCAGGCTCGCAGACGGCGGCAGTCCTGGGCATGACCGACCTCCTGACTTACGCCGAGAGACAAACCAGGCTGCAAACCGATGGCAAAATGCCTTCGCTAAGGATCACGCATTGGCAAAAAGAGCCGAACGACAGCAATCCAACGTGCATTTTCGACACCGCGCCCGGGAAAGAGAACGCCCCGAGCGTCCTCGTTATCCCACCCGGTTTAGGAGAGCTTGCTTCGAAAGAGACTGCGAGTGAATATTCCGAATGGCTGCATGCGCTTCACGCGCAAGGCACCTGCCTTGCCTCAGTGTGCAAAGGGGCCTTCCTGCTTGCAGAGACAGGATTGCTGACCGGTCGAACCGCAACCACGCATTGGGCTTATGAAGAAGAATTCCGATTGCGGTTCCCGAAAGTTGTCGTCGATACTGATCGGCTCATCATCGATGACGGTGATTTGATAACGGCAGGCGGCGCCATGTCATGGATCGACCTGACACTCAGACTTGTCGACCGTTTTCTCGGCCCATCCATCATGATCAGCACAGCGCGCGCATTTGTGATTGACCCCCCGGGGCGCGAGCAAAGGAACTACAGCGCCTTTTCACCCAGGCTCGATCACGGAGACCTGGCTATTTTGAAGGTTCAACATTGGCTTCAGGCGCATGATGGCAAGGAGATGAGTCTTGCCGCTTTGTCCGCTCAAGCAGGACTTGAGCGGCGGACGTTCATTCGTCGCTTCCAAAAAGCGACGGGACTCACAACGGGGGATTACATCCAGCGGCTTCGCGTCGGCAAGGCACGCGAGCTTCTGCAGTTCAGCAAGCTGCCTGTCGAAAAGATCGCGTGGGAGGTCGGTTACAACGATCCGAGCGCTTTTCGTAAAGTTTTCGGCAAAATCACAGGTCTTTCTCCCGGTGACTATCGACAGCGCTTCGGTGTCTAAGGGACAGAACAAGCGCCTTACAAAATTAGTGGCAGGCCGACTCCATATTAAAATATATTTGGTGACAGTGCCGCATCGGCACGCGAAGCGTCTGTCATGGAAAATATCGGCAAAGCATCTTCTCGGCGAGCGGCACGCGAAAATGCAAATATTCGCTGAAACTTCTTCTTTTACCGCTATGCGCGGCGCTCTTATAGTTCTAACATGATTTCTGCGGCGGCTGCGTTTGCGCGCCTTGGCTTTCAGGGGTGAGAACCGGGATGCAACGGACATCCGGACAGATGTCGAAGAACAGGCTTTGCCTGCTCGGAAGACCGAGGCTGCTGGCAGCGGGGAGGGAACTCCCCTTGCCGGAGAAGTCTTATTTTCTCCTCGCCATGCTCACCGCCGAAACCAATCTCGAACTCGACCGCGAAACCGTCAGGCGGCAGCTCTGGCAATCGGAACTGCCGGAGAAGCGGGCGGGCAGCCTGCGCCAGCTGCTGTCGCGCATCGAGCAGAGCATTCCCGCCGATCTTCCGCCGCTGCTTGCTGCGACCCGAACCCATATCGGGCTTGCGGACGGCTGGGAGGTCGACGTTCATATCCTGAAACAGAAAGGGCCGCTCGCCCCCGAAGACAGCGATATGCTGGACGGCGAACTGCTGGAAGGCGCGAAATCGCCGACACAGGGCGCCGAGGATTGGCTGACCTTTGAGCGGCAGCGTGTCGACGAATTGCGCTCGGCCCATCTGACCCGGCTGATCGAGAGCGGCGAAGACAGATCGGATGACGCGCAGGTCGCGTTTGCTCGGCGCCTGCTCGAGCTCGACCCTGCCAGCGAGACGGCCTATCGCGCCCTGATGCGCACCTATGTCAGGATGAACGATCCGGCCGCGGCTCGTCAGGCCTATCTGAAGTGCAAGAGCCAGCTGAAGGACGACTTCGATACCGAGCCGGAAGAGAACACCACGGCGCTCGCCCGCGAACTCGGCCTGATCCCGGCAGCACAGGTAGCCGTGCCGGAGCGCCCGTCTGCATCAGGCATGTTTGCCGATCTGCTCGGCCAGCCGCGCATCATCATCCTGCCGCCGGAAAGCATCTTCACCGATCCGCTGATGGAGCGCGTCGGCCGGGCGCTTCTCGAAGACGTCACCATCGGCCTGAGCCAGCAGCGCGGCTTCAAGGTGATCGCCGCGCATACGAGCCTTGAAATCCTCAGCCGCTCGATCGATCCGGCACGTGCCGCGCCCGGCCGGCTCGACCTCAGCTTCGACTATGCGGTCTATGTTACCATTCAGGGCCGCGACGAGGACGTCTTTGCCACCTGCCGGCTGACGCGGACGACGACGTCGGAGGTGATCTGGGCGCTGGAACTGCCGCTGGTGATGCAGAAGATCAGCGAATCCTTCGCGCATCTGACGCGGCGGATCGTCTCCTCGCTCGCCGACACGATCGAGCGCCACGAACTGGCGATGCCGATCGGCGATGCGCCGGCCTCCGCCTATCGCCTTTATCTCGAAGGCAAGCGGTTGATCGCCCAAACCGACCTGCAGCATCTGCGCCAGGCGCGCAAATGGTTCAAATCTTCGCTCAACCGTTACGAGCATTTCTCAGCCGCCCATGCCGGCGTGTCGCGGGCGCTCGGCATGGAATGGCTGATCCGCGGCATGCGCGACAAGGAACTGCTCGATGAGGCGAATAATGCCGCCCGGCAGGCGCAGCAGTCCGATCCGAACAGCGGCCGGGCCTATCGCGAGCTCGGTTTTGTCGCGCTTTATCGTCGCCGCTTCGACGAAAGCCTGGAATATTTCCAGCAGGCCCAGGATCTCAATCCCAATGATGCGGACATCCTCGCCGATTTCTCCGACGCACTTTCTCATGATGGCGATTTCGACCGGGCGCTGGAGCTCAACCGGGCGGCCTTCAAGCTCAACCCGCTGCCCCCGGACTATTATTACTGGAACCTCGGCGGCATCCACTTCATGCGTGAAGAGTATGAAAAGGCGATCGAGGCGCTGGAACCGGTGAAGACCAAACAGGCGACGGCGCGTCTGCTTGCGGCCTCGCATGCGATGGCGGGCGAGACCGGCAAGGCCAAGACCTATGCCAGGACGGTGCTGGAAAACTTCCCCGATTTCCGCAGCGAGGACATCCGTCATTTCGTCCCCGATCGCGATCCCGCCTTTACCGAACCGCTGATAAAGGGCCTGCAACTCGCCGGTCTTCCCTGATGCATCGCCTTTTAACGAAGCCTGTAACGCTTAAATGACGCAGGCAATGTTTCTCTCCGATGGTTAACGGCAGCAAGCGCTGCCCAACCAATCGGAGATGGAACATGAAGACGAATGCTGAAACCACCGCAGTTCAGACACAGTCCCTGCGCTTCTCTGCAGCTGCCAGAGCAGCGATGAAACAAGATGAACTCAGCGTTTCCGCCAATGCGCTCGAGAACCTGACGCATGCGCTGAGGTTCCGCTAAGGAACAAACTGATATGTTGGCATTCACCGATCTAGAGCAATTCCAGCAAAAGTGTGAAGCGGTTTTGCGTCCGGAATTGCGTGAAAACAAAGCGATAGAGGATTTTCGTTTTTCGAAGAACAACGGAAACGCTCTTGAAACGCTTGCCGGTGACCTCAAACGATCATCGGCCGGCGTCAGCGATTATCACGACCGCGCCGTCACGCCGGCTCAGACACTTGCAGCCATCAGGCCGCATCTGCGCGAATTCGGCATCACGCGCGTCGGCCTGCTGACCGCGCTCGACGTCCTGAATATCCCCGTCGCCTTCGCGACGCGGCCGAACAGCCATACGCTCTCGGTCTTCCAGGGCAAGGGCATCGACAATGATGCCGCCATGACCTCGGCGGCCATGGAAGCGATCGAGACGCGGATCGCCGAAATCCCACCCGCCGACCTGACGGAGGCGACCATCCCCGGCATGCGGGCGGAAAATGCCGCAATGATCGATCTCGACAATGTTGCCCGCTGCGCGCCCGACGAGATCGGCAGCCGACCCATTCCCTGGTGCTCCGGGCTCAACATCCTTTCCGGCAGCAGCGTCTTCGTGCCCTGGTGGCTCGTTGGCCTCGACCATCGCGGCGAACGACCACCGGGTTTCGAGCAGTCGAGCGATGGGCTCGCCTCCGGCAATACCCCGTCCGAAGCGGTCCTGCACGGGCTTTGCGAACTGGTGGAGCGCGACGCCTGGGCCCTGACCCAGCTGAAATCGCCCGAGCGGCTGAAAGAGAGCCGCATCGATCCCGCCTCCTTCGGCGACGCAGTCATCGATGTCATGACCGACCGGATCGCGCGCGCCGGCATGCGGCTGCTGCTCCTCGATATGACCACCGATATCGGCGTTCCCGCCTTTCTCGCCATCATCATGCCCGGCAATCTTTCCGACCGCGTCGATGCACGCTGGGCCCATGTCTGCGGCGGCTGCGGCTGCCATCCCGATCCCGTGCGCGCCGCGCTGCGCGCCATCACCGAAGCGGCGCAGAGCCGGCTGACTGCAATTGCCGGCAGCCGCGACGATTTTTCGCCGCGCGTCTATCAGCGGCTCGACCAGAGCGCGGCGATGCAGCAGGTGGTCGAACTCTGCGACGGCGGCGGCCGGATGCGCGCCTTCCAGCCGCGTCATAGCCGGCCGGCGGCGATCCAGGAAACCATCGGTCATATTGCCGGCCGGCTGGCGGCGACCGGCATCGAGCAGATCGTCGTCGTGCCGTTCGCGCACCGGGCTCTGCCGGTCTCCGTCGTCAGGGTCATCGTGCCGGGCCTGGAGGTCGACATCTCGGGCCAGTACATCCAGCTCGGCATGCGGGCGGTCAACACCATGAGAGGAGCCCGGTCATGAAGGTGCTGTTCGTCGGCCCCAGCCTTGGCAGCGATCTCGCCGCGGCGAGAGCCACGTCCCCTCGCATCGATTTCCGGCCGCCGGCTGCCTGCGGCGACATCCTGAAGGCCGTTCACGACGGCGCTACCGCCATCGGCCTCGTCGACGGATATTTCGGCGATCTGCCTTCGGTCTGGCACAAGGAAATTCTGTTTGCGCTTGAGCACGATGTCGCCGTCGCCGGCGGCGCCAGCATGGGCGCGTTGCGGGCGGCCGAATGCGCGCCTTTCGGTATGGTCGGGCTCGGTTCGATCTTCGAAGATTACGAGGCCGGGCGGCTGCTCGACGACGAGGCCGTCGCGCTGGTGCACGCGCCACAGGCGCTTGGCTGGCTGCCGCTCTCCGTGCCCTGGGTCGATTTCGAGCCGACGATCGAGGCGCTTCTCGCCGGCGGTGAGATCTCGTCCAACGAGCGCAAGAAACTGCTGCTTGCCGGTCGTTTCCTGCATTTTTCCGAGCGCACCTATGCCAAGGTCGTCGATGAGTGCCATTTCCGCAAGCCGCGCCGCGACCAGATCCTCGCCGCTGTTCGCCAAAACCGCGTCGAGCGCAAGCGCAACGACGCCCGGCTGGTGCTGGATTGGCTGCGCCGGGACGAATTCCTGCCCGTCAACCGTGACTGGCGCTTTGCCGCGACCTCGCATTGGGAGTTGTTGCACGCCGAAGTCACGCGCAATGCGGTTCCTGTAACGCTTGAATAACGGTCGCGGCGCAAGATGCGTTGGTGATGGAATCGTAGGGTTTCACGGCCAAAGAGGCGGGAACGATGTTTGAACAACGCAACGAAGGTACAGGCGGCGAATACGCAAGGATCTTCCGGCTGCTGTCGGCGGCCAAGGAGGAGGCTGAAAAGCTTCAGCTGCGGAATCTGATGCACCTGGCGAACATGGCGCTGCTGCAGGTCGTGATCGATTGGGACGGCATAGATCCCGACAGGGAACTAGACGTCAATCTCGAGAAACTGCTCGGCAGCAAAGCCAAGATCGCAATGAAGGACGCCAGCGAGAATCTGATCCTGATCGATCGCCACTGACCCTCATGCGGATCGCCTGGGGGATAACCGGCCTATTCGGCCGCTTCGCCGTCCAGCTGTTCGGTGTTGGCAATCGCCTGGACGAGCTTCAGGATCTTCTTGCGAAGAGCTTCGTTCTTGATCGAAAAGAACGCCGCGTTGAGAAGTACGCCTTCGCGCGAAATAATGAATTCCTCGCTGGGAGCCGGGTTGTCGTTGGCGGTATCGGGGGTCGACAGATCGTCGAAAAATGTCCTGACGTCGACCTTCAGCGCACCGGCGATTTCAACCAGCATGCTGGCGGAAACGCGGTTGGAACCCTTTTCGTATTTCTGGATCTGCTGGAACGTTACGCCGACGCGGTCGCCCAGTTCCGTCTGAGATACTTTCCTCAACAGACGCTGGATACGGATAGTCTTTCCGACGTGAACGTCGACGGAATGCGGTTCTTCTTTCATTTTTTCCCTCCTGAGGACACGGACTGAAGTTATTCGCCAAATCCGTGTCTGACAACTTTTACCTGAGATGGCTAAAGCTAGCAATTGCCCGGCGGTAAGTCGTCCCAAACCGATACATTGCGTCGCTTCATCCTTACAGAAGCAAAAGACATGCCAGAGTAGCACTTTTATAAGGCACAGCACATCATTTGATTTCGTGACGCGTCGTTCTGCGGGGAGGGGATAGCCTGCCTTGGTGGCGGCCATCATCTGTCCAAGGAACGATGATGTCAGCGAGACGATTGACACCAGGAATTGCCGCCCCTGGAAGGCCGGTCTCCGACGTCACCACGGTTTTGAAGCTGGTCGCGCACTTTGAGGGCGTGATAGCCTCGCGCCAGATCAATCGGATCTGCATTCAGCGCGTCGGCCCGGAAACGTAAGCCTACGCTCCGGTCGTCAGCGTGGAGATCTGATCGGTATCGTAGCGGTTCCGCAGGTCGGCAAGAGCCGCAGGATCCGGAGTGCCGCGTTCAGCGAGCCTGGCAAGCGCTTCGAAATAATGCTCGTGCCCGGGCGGGGAGACGGTCATCAGCACACGTGCCGGTTTTTCGCTGACATTGGTGATGTTGTGCGGCACGCCCGGCGGAATGAACAGATAGGTGCCAGGTGTCGCGCGGATCGTCTTTTCGCCAACGTGCCAGACGCATTCGCCATCAAGCACGTAGAAGGTTTCCTCCTGCACGCGATGGATATGAAGGCCGGTCGCGAAGCCGGCCGGGATCGTCCAGTCGAACATGCTCGTGTGTTTCGTATTTTCATCGGTGACAAGAAACACCATGGGATGGTTACGCAGCATGACTCCTTCGTTCTCGTCGGGCATGCGGATGACAGGGGCAGCGCTCATCTGATCCTCCATTGGCTCGGTTCTGCTTGCGCGAGCACTGGCACAGAATGCCATTGCCGTGTCGGAGAGTCGTGAAGCCGTTGCGAAATTGTTGCGAAAAGATCGCAAACGGTATCTTCTTCGAAAATGGTAAAAAACCTCGCCTTTGGACCATTCCGCCTCGACGCCGGCGCCGGGATTTTGTTCCACGGCATTGAGCCGACGCCGCTCGGTCAGCGGGCGGTTGCGCTCCTTGCGCTACTCTTGCAGCGGGCCGGCGCACCGGTTTCGAAGGAAGCGTTGTTCGAGACGGCGTGGCCCGGCCAAGCCATAGAGGACAGCAATCTGACGGTCCAGATCGCAGCCCTGCGGCGGATTCTCGACAAGCCGGACGGTGCTGCAGGCTGGATCGAGACGCTGCCGCGTCGCGGCTATCGCTATGTCGGACCAGCGGTCGTCGTTGACGGCCCCGACTCGGCAGTCGAGGTTTCGAATAGAACAACGCTGGCATTGCCCGCCAAGCCTTCGATCGCGGTTTTGCCATTCGCCAACCTCAGCGGCGATCCTGAACAGGATTATTTCGCCGACGGCATGGTTGACGACATCATTACCGGTCTGGCGCGCATCAACTGGCTGCTCGTCATCGCGCGCAACTCGAGCTTCATCTATAAGGGTCGCGCCGTGGACGTGAAGCAGGTCGGCCGCGAGCTCGGCGTCCGCTATGTGCTCGAAGGCAGCGTGCGCAAAGCCGGCGGCAGCGTGCGCGTGACCGGCCAGATGGTCGACGCATCGACCGGCGCTCACCTATGGGCTCAGCGGTACGACCGCAGCTTCACCGATATTTTTGCGCTGCAGGATGAGATCGCCCTGTCGGCTGTCGGCGCCATCGCCCCCAGCCTGCGGCGTGCCGAAATCGATAGGGTGAAGCGCAAGCGCCCCGACAACCTCGATGCTTATGATCTCGTGCTGCGGGCGCAATCCGACGTGGATTCCGGCATGCCTGAGCGTGTTGTGCAAGCGCTCGTGCTGCTCGAACGTGCCATCGAGCTCGATCCGGCTTACGCTCTGGCGCATGGCAATGCCGCGATGTGCCATCATTGCCTCTTCCTGCGGGCCGGCTTGCAGGAAGCCGACCGCGCCGCTTCGATTCGCCATGCCCGCGCGGCCATCCTTCACGGGCAGGATGATGCCTCCGCCCTGACCCTTGCGGGGTTCTCCATCGGCATGGACGGGCACGACCGCAAGGCTGCCTTCACCGCATTGGAAGCCGCGCTCGCCATTAGCCCGTCATCAGCCCTGACCTATATCTTAGGAAGCGTCATTCTCGGATGGAGCGGAGAAGCGGTGCGGGCTATCGAATGGAGCGAGCGGGGCATGCGGCTAAGCCCGTTCGACCCATGGGCTTTCGCCGCATTCGACGCACAGGCGATGAGCCATTTGTTGTGCGGCCGCTATGACGAAGCCTGCCGCGCCGCCTACAAGTCCGTTCAGGCCAATCCCGCACACAGCATCACTCATGTGCAATTGACTGCCGCCCTGGCCATGCTCGGCCGGCTGGAAGAAGCGAGAGCAGCTGCCGCGCGGGTGCTTGAGCTGCATCCGACGTTTCGCTTCGGCCGCCAGTTCGCTGGCGTCGACTGCGCACCGGCGCTCGCGAAATGTCTTGGCGACGCGTTACGTGCCGCCGGCCTGCCGGAGTAGCGCACATGGAGAAGCTACGCTCATGGCCGGTTGGCTAAATGATCCCCGTCAAAGCGACCAGAGGCGCTGCGCATTGGCGAAAAGCAGCCTGGAGCGCTCCGCCTCGCTGCTGCCGGAAAGCACGGCATGGGTCGCGGCGACCCAGGTGGAAAGGCCGCCGCCGAGCGTGCAGACCGGCCAGTCGCTGCCCCACACCACGCGATCCCAACCGAAACTTGCTATGACATGCTCGATATAGGGCCTGAGCGTCTGCGCCGTCCATGACTTGGCATCGGCATAGGCAACGACGCCGGAGACCTTGCAGACGACATTCGGCCGCCGGGCAATCTCCGAGATGCCGGCCTTCCACGGCTCGTAGGCATCGGAGCGGATATCGGGCACGCCGCAATGGTCGAGCACGAACTGCACATCCGGCGCCAAATCGACAAGGGCTGTGACGCGGCCCGCCTGGTGCGGCAATGTGCAAAGGTCGAAGGTCAGGCCGCTGCCGCCGATGCGGCGGATATTTTCGCGAAACAGGGCGCCTTCCGACACGTCGTCGGGCACGACATGCAGCACGCGGCGGAATCCCTTGACGAAGGGATCGGCCTTTTGCCGCTCGAAATAGGCGGCAAAGCCCTCTTCCTCCGGCCGGCAGGAGACAATGGCGCCGGCAATCAGGCTGCCTGTCTTTCTGGCGATGCCGGCGATATGGTCGGTCTCGGCCTGCATGGCGGCGGGATCGACGTCGACCTCCATGTGCAGCACCGTGGTGATGCCGCAGCGCCGGGCCTCGGCGGCGTAGGTCTCATAGAGAAAATCTTGATCGAGATCGGCCACCTGGGAAAGCCAGGGATAGGGCAAGATTGAGCGATCGATAATGTGCAGATGGGTGTCGATGAGCACGCTTTTCTCCTCCAGGATAGGCTGTGCCGCAAGCTATCCCTGGTGAATGGATTGTTCAAATAGAAATTGCCGCCCCTCAGGCTGGGCTTGCGACGTCGGCGCCGGCAAGCAGCGACAGCTGGTTGGCCGCCTTTTGCACCAGCATGGTCGCCTGGCTGATATCGGGCGCGGTGGGTGCGTTGACAAGCGCGATGAAGGGGCAGGTGAGGGCGGCGATGCAGCGTCCGTCCGGCCCGAGGACGGGCGCGGAAAGATTGTAGACGCCTGATGTCTGGGCGCTTGCCATCATCTCGTAGCCCCGCTCGCGGATCTGGTCGAGACGATCGTAGAAATCCGGCCCAAGTTCGATCTCCGCGCGGCTGCGCACATGTTCCGAGATCATCATCTCCCGCTCCTCCGCGCTGCGGAAGGCGAGCAGCACGTGTCCCGAGCCGGTGTCGAACAGGCTGATATGGGCGCCGATGCGGATCGAGAAGCCCCAATAGTCCGGCGCCTCCTGCTGGGCAATGACGACGGCCGCGCCGCGGTCGAAGACGGCGAGGTGATTGGCCTGGCGCGTGCGCTGGGCGAGATCGCGCATCAGTGGTGTCGCATAGGACGCAAGCCGGCGGACCGGCGTATGCAATTGCGCCAGGCCGAAGAGCTTCAGCGTCAGCGAATAGCGGTCGCCATCCAGCCGGGTGACGTAACCGCGGCGCACCAGGCGGTCGAGCATGCGGTAGAATTCGTTGGGGCTGCGGTCGAGCCGCTTGGCGATATCGGCCTGGGTAAGGCCACTGTCGACGCCGGCGAGCAATTCCAGGATATCGAGGCCCTTGTCGAGCGCAGGAGCGCGATAGCGGTCTGACTCCTCGGTCTCCATTCCTTCCTCCTGTGAATATCATTCTGCATATACGCAGAACAGCAGCCGGAAAAGGAAAAGTTTGCGCTTGGCCCTTGGCTAATCGTCTGTTTGTCTATAAACAGACAAATCATAGCTGAAGACGTAGCTTGACATCCGGTGAGATCTAGCGCGCTTCCGAAACGAAACCAGGCGGCAGGCTGCCAGCACTCTCTTGCCGCAGGGCAGTCACAGCGCGCAAAGTGGGAAAGGGTGAACCCCGCCTTCGTCAGACAAAATGCATTCCATCGTTCCGCGCAGACAATTCCAGAAAAGGCCCCGTGACATGACAAACAGACTTTCCGGCAAGACCGTTCTCATCACCGCCGCCGGCCAAGGCATTGGCCGTGCAACGGCGATAGCCTTTGCCGCGGTCGGCGCCAAGGTCCACGCGACCGACATCAATACCGGCGCGCTGGCGGCCTTAGCCGCGGAAACCGGGGTTTCCACCCATCAGTTGAACGTGCTCGAAGAGGATGCGGTCAAGGCTCTCGTCGCCGAGATCGGCGCTGTCGACGTGCTGTTTAACTGCGCCGGCTTCGTGCATGCCGGCTCGATCCTGGAGATGAAGGATTCCGATTTCGAATTTGCCCTCGACCTCAACGTCAAGGCGATGATCCGCACGATCCGCGCGGTGCTGCCCGGCATGCTGGAGCGCAAGGACGGGTCGATCATCAACATGGCCTCGGTCGCCTCCAGCATCAAGGGCGTGCCGAACCGCTTTGCCTATGGCGTCACCAAGGCAGCCGTCATCGGGCTGACCAAATCCGTCGCCGCCGATTATGTCGCCGAAGGCATCCGCTGCAACGCCATCTGCCCCGGCACGGTGGAAAGCCCGTCCCTGCAGGACCGCATGCGCGCGCAGGGCGATTATGACGCCGCCCGCGCCGCCTTCATCGCCCGCCAGCCGATGGGCCGGCTCGGCTCGCCCGAGGAGATCGCCGATCTCGCCGTCTATCTTGCCGGCGCCACCTACACCTCGGGCCAGGCGATCGCCATCGACGGCGGCTGGACGATCTGAGCCGATTCAGCGATGTGGCCGGCACGCAGCCGGCCGATCCCGGCCCCGCCTGCAGCCGACCCCGTTAACGGAGAATACACCATGACCCGCATCACCGACCTTCGTGTCTTCGATCTCCGCTTTCCCACGTCACAAAGCCTGGATGGGTCGGATGCGATGAACCCCGATCCGGATTATTCGGCCGCCTATGTCATTCTCGATACGGATACGCCCGATCTTGCCGGCCACGGCCTGACCTTCACCATCGGCCGCGGCAACGACATCTGCTGCATGGCGATCGAGGCGATGCGCCATCTCATCGTCGGTGCCGACCTCGCCGAGGTGCTCGCTCATCCCGGCAAGTTCTGGCGGCATCTGACCAGCGACAGCCAGCTGCGCTGGATCGGACCGGAAAAAGGCGCCATTCATCTGGCGACCGGCGCCGTCGTCAACGCCGTCTGGGACCTGCTTGCCAAACAGGCGGGAAAACCGGTCTGGCGGCTGGTCGCCGAAATGTCACCTGAGGAGATCGCCGATATCGTCGATTACCGCTATCTCACCGACGTGCTGACGCGTGAGGAGGCAATCGAGATCCTGAAGCGCGCTGAAGCCGGCAAGGCCGAACGAACCGCCATCCTCGAAAAGGAGGGTTATGCCTGCTACACCACTTCGGCCGGCTGGCTCGGTTATGAAGACGAGAAACTGCGCCGTCTCTGCCGGGAGGCGATCGACGCCGGCTTCAATCATATCAAGATGAAGGTCGGCCGCGACCTGGATGACGATATCCGCCGCCTGAGGATCGCCCGCGAGGTGATCGGGCCCGATCGTTACCTGATGATAGACGCCAACCAGGTCTGGGATGTCGGCCAGGCGATCGACTGGGTCAAGGCGCTTGCCCCGGCCAAGCCCTTCTTCATCGAGGAACCCACCAGCCCCGACGACGTCGCCGGCCACCGCAAGATCCGCCAGGCGATCGCGCCGGTGAAGGTCGCGACCGGCGAGATGTGCCAGAACCGCATCATGTTCAAGCAGTTCATCGCCGAGGGCGCGATCGATATCGTCCAGATCGATTCTTGCCGCATGGGCGGGCTGAACGAGGTTCTCTCCGTGCTGCTGATCGCCGCCAAGTTCGGCCTGCCGGTCTGGCCGCATGCCGGCGGCGTCGGCCTTTGCGAATATGTCCAGCATCTGTCGAT
Organism: Rhizobium sp. F40D2; assembly: GCF_051810745.2. NCBI lineage: Bacteria > Pseudomonadati > Pseudomonadota > Alphaproteobacteria > Hyphomicrobiales > Rhizobiaceae > Rhizobium > Rhizobium sp. F40D2. The sequence goes on along the minus strand of NZ_JBPWQX020000001.1, from coordinate 470,075 downwards.
GATCGACTACATCGCCGTCTCCGGCACCAAGGAAGGCCGCGTCATCGAATATGTCGATCACCTGCACGAACATTTCCTCGACCCCTGCCGGATCGAGAACGCCGCCTATATGCCGCCCGTCCTGCCGGGCTTCTCGATCGAGATGAAACCGGACTCGATCAGCAACTATACGTTTCCAAGCTAAGAAAACTTCGCCAGCTCCGACGTATCGGCTACCAGCCGCAGGATAACTTCCTGATTCCGACAGTCTTTCTCGACGCCGATGGGCTTCCAATCTGACAGGACTGCTCCAATTCACTTGGAGGCGGGTGAAGCTTGCTTTTTTTAGCAGTGAGGAATATTTTCAAAAGGTGAATGCGGAGGGGGCCCAGCACCAGCAGGCCAGCAAATTTTATTGAACTTAAACAATAGAATGTTTGCGATCGAGCCATGCCCAAGTTTCACCACGTCAAGAGACTGTGCGCCTATCTGCTGATTGCTGCGGCAATGCTGCTGTCGATCGGCACGGCACATGCCGCCATTACCGAAGGTGAGAGCGGCCGCCGCGTCGCCCTCGTCATCGGCAACTCGGTCTATAAGACGCTACCCTCGCTTCCCAATCCTGCCAATGATGTCGAAGAGGTCGCCAATACATTGCGTTCGGCCGGTTTCGACGTGACCATCGGCGTCAATGTCGACCGGATCGGGCTCGAAGATACGGTGCGCCGCTTCCTGCGTTCGACCAGCAATGCCGAGGCCGGCCTGATCTATTATTCCGGCCACGGCATCCAGGTGGGCGGGCAAAATTTCCTCGTGCCGGTCGATGCGACGCTGGAGACGCCCTATGACGTCGAGACGCAGACGATGCCGCTCGACCTCATCCTCAACCACCTCAAGCAGAATTCGCGGGTCCAGTTGATCTTCCTCGATGCCTGCCGCAACAATCCCTTCAACGCCCAGAAATTCTGGATGGCGGAAAAGCTGGAGCCGGTCGGCGCCACTCGCGGCCTTGCGCGCATCGACAGCGATCTCGGCAGCCTGATCGCCTTCTCCACCGAACCGGGCCAGGTGGCGCTCGACGGCACCGGGGCGCTTAGCCCCTATTCCGAATCCTTCATCAAGCGCGCCAGCGAACCCAACAAGGAAATCCGCCAGGTGCTGACCGATGTCCGCCGCGATGTGATTGCCATGACCGGCGGCAAGCAGGTCCCCTGGGAAAATTCCTCGCTGATGGACAGCTTCTATTTCATTCCGGCGCCGCCGCCGCCGAGCGTCGAGGCGATGCAGCAGGTGAGCGTACCCGAAGGGGCTGCCGCCACCAAGCTGCCGATCGCCCCGCCGCATGACGAGACCGGCTCGGCGCTGCTCGTCACCCTCAACCAGCTCCCGCAGACCGGCAAACTCAGCTTCGACGGCAAGCCGGTCGAGCCGGGCGCCAAGATGCCGGCCGCAGCCCTGACGGCACTCACCTATGATTCCTCAGGCGTTAACGCCGGAACCGTCGGCCTGATCGGCTATACCGTCAGTGATCCCTACGGCCAGGCGACGCAGGGCGTCGTCGCGATCACCGTCTCGGCGGATGCCGGCGCCAAGCTCGCCCAGCTCGAACAGCAAAAGCAGGTGCGGCTTGCCGATGCCGACGCCTATCTGAAGACGCTGACGCGCGACATGGATACGCCGATCGGCGTCGGTCCCGTCAAGACCAGTCTGCCGGTCGTTCCGGCATCGGCCGCGGAAATGACCTTCAAGGTCGCGGCCCTGCCCGACAAGGGCACGCTGCGCGCCGGAGACCGGGTGATCGGGCTCGGCCATGTGCTTGAGGCAGCCGATATTCCGGGCCTTTCCTACGAGCCGCAGATCGGCACCGAGAACCAGCCCTTCGCCCTGACGCTGCAGGCCGCCAATGACGACCTGCCGGCGGCAACCGTCACCTTCAAGCCGGTGCTCGACGACTGCGATACTGCAGCCGCCGCGCCGCTCGATCTGCAGGGCGTCACCGCAGGCAAGCTGCCGAACGAAATCGATCCTGATGTCGCCGTGCCCGCCTGCACGGAAGCGGTAAAGGCCTATCCCGAGGTGGCCCGCTTCGTCTATCAGCTCGGCCGCGCCCAACTCGCCAACCGCGACACCAAGACGGCTTTCGCAACGATCAAGAAGGCAATGGATGCCGGGCATGTCCGGGCGATTTCTGAGATCGCGAGACTATATCTGGTCGGCGGGTCTGTACCGACAAATGCCGCCAAATCGAGCGAGATAGCAGCTGTCGGCGCGAAGAAAGGTGATCCTTATGCACTCTACGCTTACGGCAAGAGCCTCTACTACGGCAGGGGTGCTAAAGCCGATGCGCAGGAGGGGTTGAAGCTTATGCTTCAGGCGGCCGATTTAGGCCACACCTACGCGATGAATGAATTAGGTTATATCTTCGTAAACGGCATCAATGTCCCGCCCGATGTCGACCGCGGCATTCGCTTTTACGAATCGGGTCTTAAGCGGGACGACATTTATTCCATGAATAGCCTGGGGATGATCTATCGCGCCGGAAAAGGCGTGCCGCAGGACCTTGGGAAGGCACTCGAGTTGTTTAGAAAGGCGGCAGAGGGCGGCCAACCTTATGCTCCGCGAAATATCGGCCTCATGTACAAAGACGGCCTTGGAGTGCCTCAGGATCAAGCTGAAGCCGTTAAGTGGTTAGAAATGGGCGCCGAGCGCGGAGACTATTGGAGCGCATTCGAGCGAGGCCGGATGGCCAAAGAGGACATTTCGGATGAGCAAAGCCAAGTCGCTGCAGCTCACTATTTCGCTTTGGCAAGCGCGCTCAATATGCCGGGTACTGGGGACCCTAAGAAACAGTCGGACAAAGAGCTCGCATCCTTAGCCGATTCTGCAAAAAAGAAGGCAGCAGAGGCTTTTTCAGACGACCTGACTCAACAAGAACTCAAGACTCTTCCGAAGGCCAAATCGCTCAACCAGAGACTGGTGCTTCTTGCGAAAGCGACGTGGGTAAAGCGAAATCCGAGATATGATCTCTTCTAAAAATGGCGATCTGGGGGCGCCCTATATGACCAGCAAACTCTTCATCCGTGTACTCCTATGCTCGAGTCTCATCACTAGTTCGGCCGTGATCCTTCAGGGCTGCATTTTTGACCCCGGGGGCAAGACACTTTTCGCCAATCAAGAGCCGACGCGCAAAAAAACACCGACTGTTAAAAGGGTGGCGGCAAACAGTAGTGAGACGACTTTTGCTCGTTCGGATAAGGGTTCCAACTCAAACAGCAGCAGTTCCTCGTCCGGCAGCGGACCATCTAGCGATCCAGGCTGGAACTGAAGCATATTGTCCTGGGCAGATGCCCGCAGCTCGGCGCAACGCCGCGCATCTTAAGATACGAAAGGCGTAGGCCCGGGGCGAGTTTGACAGAAACGCGTCCCCCAATCTCCGTCGTCCTCGGGCTTGACCCGAGGACCCATGTCGCGGCTGCTGGCGGGTGCCGTGTGGATGCTCGGCTCAAGGCTGCTCAAGGCCGAGCATGACGGAGGACGAGGTGGCGGAAGTTGACAAATCATACCGTGGACACCCGCGTCAGGAATGTTGTCCGCATGCCTCAGACGAACGGCGGCCGCTATAATACTCTGAATGATGCAGCAAACAGCCGGCGCAGCGCTCCCGCCGTTCACCCATCCAGACCCTTGAAGCGCACCGGCTGGTAGCCGCGCATCAACAGGCTTCCGAGCGAATAGGTGTTGCGGCAGACGCGGCCCTTGCAGGCGTTTGGCGAAGCCTCCATCACCTCGACCTTGCGGTCGTCGGTGAAGCGCATGAACAACAGCACATGCGAGCCGGGCTTGTTCAGCGCGTCGCCCGGCCGCATCGACCAGGGGTCGGAGACGCGTTTGGTAATGCCGGGGATGGCGCGCGTCGAGACATGCATCTTCAGGCCCCAGGCGTCGCTGACGAAACCGGAGCAGTCGACCCCGAGGATATTGGTTTGCGGCGCGCTCTTGGTGCAGACATTGCCGGCGGTCTGGCCCTTTTCGACGCCGTCCATGAAATCCTCGAGCCGCGTCTTGCAGCCCCAGCAATAGGGAACGCCCTTGACCGTCTGGCCGCGCTTGCCGATCAGGTAGATCGGCCGGCGCAGCCGGTTCATGTTGATGCAGCCAGGGCCTGGATCCTTGCCATAGGCGGTTGATGTCACCAGCCAGCTCAAGGTCTCGAAGCCGATCGCCCGCTCGATGACGTCGCTGCGCGACTTCGGCACGATCGCCACCTTCGGCGTCTTGCCGGGCTTGCCGGCAGCCAGCGGCTTGGCTGGCCGCTGAACGGCGAGCTTTCGGCCAGGGTCGCGGCCGTCGAGCCGCAGCACCTGGGCCCGGCTTTCCTGGGATTTTAAATAGAGCACGTCGCCGCGCGGGCCGATCGCCACGAAACGCCTGGAAAAGACCGTGCCGGGGTTGATCGGCAGGTCGTAGACCCGGTCGATCGACCCGTTCGGCGTGAAGCGCACCACCAGCATGCCGGTGCGCTCCGGCTGGTCGGCGGGAACGAGTTCGACCAGCGCATAAGGTCTGCCCGTCGTGTCGATGTCGAGAAGTTCGACGGTGCCGATGCGGCCCTCGGCGGTCAGCGGCAGCGACAGGAAATTCTCCTCCGAGCTGCTGCGCCGCAGCAGGATCTCCGCCTTGTCGTTTGCAGCCGAGACTTCGGCGACGATATCGCCGAGCCCGCGGCTCGGCACATATTGAATGACCGGCGGGCGGGGCGCCGGCCGGCTGGTGCTGCGGCCGATCTCGTCGACGATGCTGTTCAGCGGCCCCGGCGGCACTGAGCCCATCGAGGCGAAGACCGAGCGGGTGTAATCGTCGGCATCGCCGCCGTCGACGGCGCGCAGCGTCTGCGACCTTCCATCGGCTTCGGTGGAGCGCTCGAGCGGTACGACGCCGTCAGACCAGAGGTAGAGTTCGTTGTGGACGACGGCGAGATCTTCCGGGGTGGCATTTTCCGGCAGCGGCAGGATTTCGGGCTCGGCCTGCGAGCGCTCGGCATCGACGGCGAGCACGCGGCCATTGTTCTGGTCGAGAATATAGATGGTGCCGTCGTCGCCAACGGTGATCGCCGCAGGTCCCGATGCCTCGACTTCCTCACTGGCGGAAATAATGCCGACCGAGCGACTGCCATCGCCGCTGCGAAGCTCGATAATCGTGTCTTTGGCAAAAACCGGGTCTTTGGCAAAAACCGGCGAAGCGACCGCAAGTGCCGCGGCAATCAGAATATGCGACCCAAAACTACGCATGTCCTCGACCCCCGAACAGGACGATGTCAGGCCGGCTCGGCCCTCTGTGACCGTCAAGTCTTCGAAATGGTAAGATAGATGTGTCTTGTCAGCAAGCCGTTGCTTTCCAAACGATTTGGAGATTGGCGCCGGCGATAGTACAAGAGCATCGTCTCGAAGATTTGCTGGCGGGAAATGCTTATGCTGGAATGGAACGGTGACGAACTGGCGCTCGACATCAGCTTGCTGGAGCAGGTGCGCGCTGCAAGGATAGGCTTCTCCGATCGCGTCTGCGCCGCCTCGCAAAGCACTGATGACAAGCATCTGGCGCAGCTACGCTCCGAGCCGACCTATCTGATGGCCGAGTTCCTCTACTCGATGAAGGTCTTCGGCATAAACACAGCCGAGGATATCGAGCGCTTCGCCGATCTGCACAATGACTACGTGGTTTCGCTGACCCGCGATCCGGCCAAGCTGCAGCGCCTGGGGCTGTCGCAGGATCGGGCGCTCGCCTCGATGTTCACCGCCGACACCAAGCCGCGGCTGATCCAGAACTGGGCGGAGAAGGCGGGCGCCATCGACCAGTCCAATCTCGCCCGTTTCCTGGTGGCGGTGATGTCGAGCGAGACCTGCCGTAAGACGCTGATCGATTTCGAGACGGCCGGCTTCATGCAGCGCAAGCGCTCGCCCTATGGCACCATGGTGGTCTGGTCGACGGGAACGATCGAGGAGATCTTCGGCGAAATGCTGCGGGATCTGCGCCTCAGCCTGCAGCAATTGAAGATCCTCTGACCGCCTGGGCCAGAGCCTTTCCCAAACGGATTGAGGCATCCGGTTGGCGCAAACGGAGCCCGAAGGATCGACCCGCGCCTCTCGGCCAAGTAACGCTCCCCTTTCGACTGTCGAAGATAGTGCAAAACCGGGACAAACCCGCAAAAACCGTAGCCCGATACCGACAATATAATAAAGCGTCTCGATAATTGGTTGGCCAAATCGCGGCTCTTCGAGCATGATCGAATTGGGATGCCAATCTAGCTTGTTCGCGGGGGCGAACATGATCGGGGGACTTCATGAAATCTTGCCTGAAGCGCACTCTGGCAGCCGTCGCAGGCTGCCTACTTGCCGGCGGCGCCATGGCAGCGGACATTCGCTCGCCAATGACGCCCGATGTTCAGCAGACCACGACGGAAAGCGGCTGGACATTCTCGTTCGCGCCGTACTTTTGGATGGCCGGCCTGTCAGGAGATGTCGCCCAGTTCGGGCTGCCGGAGGTGCATGTCGACACGAGCTTCAGCGAGATCTTCGATCATCTGGATTTTGGTGCCATGGCGATCGGGGAAGCCCGCTATGGCCCCTACAGCATTTTTGGCGACGTGATGTACACGAAGATCTCGGGTCAAGCCGGCACCCCGAAAGGGTTTCTGGCAACCGATGTCGAGCTCTCGAGCGAGACCTTCGCAGGCTTCCTCGGCGCCGGTTATGCCGTTTTCGAAGACAGTTCCGCGCGGCTGGATGTCGTCGGCGGCCTGCGTGTCTCGTCCGTCGAAAGCGAGCTTTCCTTCCACGGCGGCATTCTGGATGGGCGCACCAGGACGGATAGCGCAACCTGGGTGGACGGCTTGGTCGGCGTCAAAGGGACCTACGCCATTACCCCGGAAGTCTATCTGACCGGCTGGGGACTTGTGGGCGCCGGCGGCGCGGACCTCGATTGGGACGTTGCCGCTGCGATCGGCTACCGGTTCGCCGACAACGTCTCTGCCGTCGCCGGGTACCGCGCTCTCGGGGTGGATTACAGCAACGACGGCTTTGTCTTCGATGTCGTTCAACAGGGCCCGATGTTGGGGCTGGTGATCCACTTCTAGACGTCAACCGCGCGCCTGCGTCTATTGCCGGCGCGCAGTAGCTTTCCGGCCGCGCCATCTCTCATATACCGAGACCAGCGATCCGGGGAAAGAGCCACAACATCGAGGCTGTCCCGATCACGTAGGCACCGAGCCGGCGGGTCGGCGCCGGCGGCAAGGCGACGAGAGCAGCTCCGATCCTGAACAGGACCAGTATCGCCGCAACGAAGATGAGCTGCCCCGCCTCGACGCCCAAGTTGAACGTCAAGAGGCTCAGCGGCACGTCCGACTGCGGCAGGCCGGTTTCCTTCAGTGCGCCGGCGAAGCCGAAGCCGTGCAGCAGCCCGAACGCGAAGGCCACAAGCCAGGGATAACTCTCGGACAGCCGCCTCTCGCCCGGTTCCGTCTTGGCCAGTTCGCGCGCCACAAACGCAATGCTGAGCGCGATCGTGGCTTCCACCGGCCTCTGGGGCAGACTGAAATAGCCAAGCGACGCTCCAGCCAGTGTGATGCTGTGTGCGATCGTAAACGCCGTGATGGTCTTGAGCAGCATCCAGCGGTTTCGGATGAGCAGGATGAGCGCAAGCACGAAGAGCAGGTGATCGAAGCCGGAGAGAATGTGGTCGACACCGAACAGGAAGTAGGTTCGCGCCACTTCGATGCTCGTCTGCGTGCCGGCTGCCACGAAGCGCGGCCGATCAGGCAGGAGACGCGCAACCTCGATGTCTCCCGTCGCATATTCAATGCGCACCAGCGCTTCGGTCAGCGTCGACTTGAGGCCGTCGATGCTGATCTCGCCGCCTTTCAGGCCGCCTGCGCAGGTAACGTTCCATCGCTCGAAATAGGCGTCCTGCTCGATCGACCGAACCGCCTCGGATTTCTCCGCGCAGGCGGCCGGCAGCCGCGCATGAAGCCCGAGGCGCATCTCGCCCTGCGCCGGCACCTTCCAGACGACGGCGAACGCGTCGGAGTCCGTTTCGCGCATGTCGAGATAGGCCGGGCGGACCTCGTGCGCGTGGGCTGCCGCCGCAAGCAGCAAGGCCAGCAGGAAGGCGAATATTCTGCCGATCGGCTTCACCGGCCGGTCTCCTTGCCGGCAAGGCTCTCGATGGTCACCGTGTAACCCTTGAGAAGCTTCGCAAATTGCTGGTCTTCGAGCTCGCTGCGCCTGGCGTTCGTCCACTCCCGCGCGACCGCGTCACGCACTTCGCCGAGCGAGGGCGTGCGGTCGGGCACACGCTCCGTCACGCGCACGAGGTGCAGTCCGAAACCGGAAACGACCGGCCCGATCCATTGGCCGATGGGCGCCTGATCGAGGGCCTTGGCGAAATCGGCCCCGAAGGTCTGCGTGATCGAAGCGCTGTCGGAGAGCGCAAGCTCGGGCGGCAGCAGCGTGGCGTCACCGAGCAGCGAGCGGTTCGCCTGCGGATCGGACAGCAGAATATGGAGGATGGAGCCGGCGTCCTGCTTTGCCCGCCCGCCATGCTGCTGCGGACTCAGGAACACCTGCTCGAAGGCCAGCATGCCCTCGATCCTGAACGCGTCGGCGTTGTTGGTGAGATAGGCCTGGAGCTCCGCGTCGGTTGGCCCCAGCGCCTCGGCGTCCGCCGTGTTCAGGAACTCCATCTTCTGGCGAAGGCGCCGCCTGACCACGGCATCGTCCCTGTCGAGCCCGAGGGCGAGCGCCTGACGGACGAGGACTTCCTCCTTCACATAATCGTCGATCAGCCCCTTGAGCTCGGCGGCGCTCGGCGGACGCTGCCAGGTCTTGGTGAACAAGGTCGCCATCTGCTCGATCTTCGGCGCGGTAACGACGATGTGTTCCTGCCTTTCGCCGGCGCCGACCAGCGCGTAGCCGGCGAAGATCGCAAGCGCGAGCACCAGAAAATGGACGAGGGGTTCTTTGAGAACGCGTTTCAGCACCGGTTTCTCGTCGTGTCAGGGCGTATACCAGATCGGCGAGGTATAGGCGCGTTCGGTCACGGTCATCGATGTGCCCTCCAGCGGCTTGTTGCCAAACCGCTTTGCGTCATAGGCAGTCCATCGCGGCGTCGGGATCTCGATAACGCGCCCGTAATAGAAAGCCTTCAGCGTCGGATCGAAGTTCGGGTCCGTCCAGACGGTGATCAGTTCGGGAGCGCCGATCGTGTTGGTCCAGGTGGCGTTCTCGATGTCGACCGTGCTGCCGACCGACGGCAGCTTTCCATCGGCGCCGGGCTTGCGGTCGCCGGCCCAGGCGACATCGTAAATCTGTTCATGGGTGTCGCCTTTGTCGTCCAACCACCCCTTGACGATCTGATAGCGATCGAGATTGGCTCCGATCGGATCCTTCAGCGCCGCGACCAGGAATGTCGGCGCCTTGCCGTCAGGAGCCTTGGTCAGGTCGCCGCCCATCGGCACGCCCTTGTCGTAGCCGATCGCGCCGGGATTGCGGGTCTGGGCGTCGGCCGGCGCGAAATCCCAGCCACCGAAGAAGCGCACCATCATCCGCGATCCCGTTGTGCCATAGGTCTCCTTGCGCTGCATCGCGTCCCAAATGGATTCCCGCGTATTCTCCGTCGCCCAGACGGCGGCGTAACCCGACGCGCCGACCTCCCAGTCCATGACTGTGATCCCGGTCTTGTCGTCCTTCACGAAGGTTGCGGTCAGGCGCTCGGGGCTCGGCTCCTGCGGCGTCGTCTTGCCGAAGAAGTTGTCCTCTTCCATGGCCGCGAGGCCGGTATGGGAATCCGAACTGCCGACGAGGCCGAACTTGTAGGGGTTGGTGCCGAGCTGGGCTTCGAGCTTGAGGCCGTTGCGAAGCGCGGAGCGGGTATATTCGAACTCGAGCATGTCAGGCGTCTTTTTCACGCTCGCGTCAAGATTGCCGAAATCCCAGATTTCGAAATCGGCGAACTCGTCATTCGGAGACAGCGCCGGATGGGCTTCCCCCGTCCCCTTCGTCTGGGTCGTCTCGTAGAGCCGCTCCCACCTTGCGCGCTCCTCCACATAGGCCTTGTCCACCGGCTTGTTGGTGAAGGATTCGATCAACGGGAACATGCGGCCGTTGGACAGGTTGCCATTATGTGCGATGGCGAGCACGTTGCCGCCGGTCTTGTCCTCATAGGCCTGCATCCACTTCCAAAGGTCGCGGGGATTGTCGCTGCCGAGCGGCTTCAGTGTCGTGTAGGGCAACACCTGATCGGCCTTGTCGGCATTGTCGCGGAAAATGACGTTGCGGTGCAGGTTGTTGCCTGCCGTGTTGGATGTCCACTCATAGCCGATGAAGGCCGTGAAGCGGCCGGGTTCGTTATATTCTTCCGCCGCCTTGATCGTGTCCTGCCAGGCGTTCTTGTAGGGACGCGTGTCCGGCCCGTAGATCATCGACTGCGGCAATGTGCCCTTGCCGAAGGCGAAGATGATCTCCAGCGCCGCCTTGCCGCCTTGCCCGCTCTTTATTTCCTCGTACCAGGTCTTGGCCTGCGGATCGGCGATCACCTCCGGCTTGCCGGCGAAGAGGTCGGTGAACATCCCCATATTGTCCGAGTGGTCGGCGACCACCAGGAAATCGAGCGGACGCGACAGCTTTGCCGGCTGACCGCTTGACGCCATGACCTCCTCTCCACGGGCGAAGCGGTAGGCGTCGCGCGGCGTCAACCGTGCGCCGAATGCGCCGGCGTCGAACGAAGCTCCCGTGTGCAGGTGCGTGTCGCCAAACAGCGGCCGCGTGGGGAAGTTGCGACCGGCATAGGGCGAGTAGGGCGGCTTGCCGGCGAATGCCTTGTCGGCCTTCTCCGGCGTCAGCGTCCCGACATCGCCGCCCTCTGCCGAATGGCTTGCCGGAGCAATGAACGAGGCCGCAAGCGAAGCTGCTGCAATAGCCATGAAACGGGATTTTTTCATATTTTCCTCCCCTTGGAATTTTGTAAAAGAAAACATTTCTCCAAAAGATGTAGACTGGTGAGCCGCCTCGTGTCGTTGATACGAATCAAAACACCTGGAACGCCGGCCTCACGCCATTCCTTCCGGCTATATTGGTAATAAGCCGCGGGAATAAGCTAGACTACAATTTTGATTAGAATATTTTACCTGACGACGACGATTAAACCCCGGGATAATACTATCCCTGCGAACATCGTTTGCATCCGATGTGCTTGTCTACAATGACGCTCGTCAAAGCCGGCTCCAGCGGAATGTGCGAGCTGTCCCAAGCCGGTTTCACCCCTCCCAACTGATTGGCACTGAGCGCCGTTGCCATCTTTCCGGCCTCTGCCTATTGTCCGGAAGCATGTCGCGCGCGGTAGCGCCCATAAGACGGATGTGACGACGATGACGAAATCCCGGCTCATACCCCTGTCGATCGGCCTCCTGCTGGCGTTGCAGATGCCTCAGCTTGGCCATGCCGGCCCGGCCGAGGATGCGCTTGCGGCGCGCAACCCCGCGCTTGCCGCGCTGCGCCAACACGACGAAAAGGCCTTTGCCGCAGCGACTGCGATCATCACAGAACACGAAAGCGCCAAGGGACTGACACCCGGTCAAGGCAAACTCCCGGACGCGACCTCGCCCGGCCGCGACATGGGCTCAGGCCCCGGGAAGGAATTCACGATCGATAATCCGGATATTCTCTGGCTCTATAATTCCTCGCCCGAAGGGATGAGCGACCTGATCTCGATTTTGAAATCAGCCGGGCAGAAACCCAAGAACTAAACGCAGATCCAAAGTCGAAAGGACTGCACCGGCCGGCGAATATTGCTGAGCGCGAGTCTTGCTTGCGGCTATTCCGGGACGGTTTCTTGCCGGCTCCAAATAATTTGTAACCCTCCCTCAAGCAAGACAGGCAAAGCCATCCCAATTTCGCCGGTCAGTGCTATTCTCATCTTCAACACAGTGTGAGATTGTTCGAAGAGGAGGTTTTTCCATGCCACACCGCAAAGCCATCCTGGCCGCAGCCACCTTTCTTTCGTTCTTTGCGGTGGTTCCCGCCGTCGTGGCGCAGAACGAGCGCACACTGACCGAAGCGCCGGCCCAGACCGGTCCCGTCAGCATCACTTTCGATCGCGCCGAGGCCAAATACGCCATCGGCGAAGTTGTCGGCCTGTTCATCCAGTCGACCGAGAACAGCTATGTCACGGTGCTGAACGTCTCGCCGAACGGTTCCGTCATCAAACTTTTCCCGAACAAGTATCAGACCGACGCCCTTGTCGGGCCCGGCAAGCGCGTCCAGGTGCCGGATCCGGCCAGCGGCGCCCGGCTGCAGGTCTCTGGCCCCGTGGGTCAGGAGCAGATCAAGGTCTTCTATTCCTCTAAGCCGCTGACCATCTTCGCCGATCTCGGCGGCAGCGGCAGCGGCATGTTCCGCTCGGTCGACGGCGGCATGGATGCCGTGTCCCGCAGCCTGGAAGAGGCCCGCAGCCTCGGCACCAAGATCAGCAGCAAGACGCTGATGCTGACGACGGTCGACAGTCCCGCCGCCCCGCCTGTTGCAGTCGCACCCGCGGCAAAACCGGTCGAACAGGCAGCCAAGCCGCCCGTTGCGCCGAAGCCAAAGCCGGTGACGAAGCAGGAGGTCGCCAAGAAGCCGGAACCGGTCGTGGAAAAGCCGAAGCCCGTTGCTCCGAAAAAGGTCGCACCGAAGCCTGTGGAGCAGGCCGCCCAACAGCCGCCGAAGAAATACAAGATCGTCACCAATCTGGCGCCCGGCCAGGAGCTTGCCGCTGACGAACTGCAGTTGATCGGCCCCGCCGACACCACCTCGTCCACCCGGCCGACGCAGTATAAACAGCCGGCCCAATCCTCCCAGACGAAGATGCCGAAGCTGCCGATGCCGCAGCTCAAGATGCCGCAATTCAAACTGCCCGGCGGTTTCAGCATCAAGATGCCGCAGCTCAACCTCGGCCGCTCGGCCGAACCTGGCCAGGCCGGCGAGGAAATCGAAGTGGCGAATGCCGATACGCCTGCCTGCACCGCCCTTCTCGACAAGCTGAACACCGCCGTCGCCGCCAAGGACATCAATGCCGCTGCCTCCGAGGCCGATGCGATCGCCGTCAGCGCCGAATGCGGCCAGTTCCAGGTGAATGCCCAGCGCCGCGTCGCGGCCCTCAGGCTTTCCGCCGCCCAGGAGATGATGGCCGCCAACCAGCCGGTCGCCGATTACGAGCCGCTGCTTGTCGCCGCCGACAGCCCGCAGGTTCTCTGGCAGGCCTCCGCCACGCTCGGCGAGATCTATTTCTCCGCCCGCCGCTTCGCCGATGCCGCCGCCGATTACCAGCAGGCGATCGAAATCATCAAGAACGAGACCCGCACGCCGAAGGCGCCGCCGGCCGACACGATCTCCGACCTTATCCAGCGCGCCGCCCAGGCCCGCATCCTTGCCGCCAACCCGACGAGCGACAATCCTCAAGGCAGCTTCGTGCCGGCCGAGAAGGATCATCGCAGCGGCGTGCTCGGCGGCATCTATTCCGAAAATGTCCGCGGCATCGTGCCGGTCTCCATTCCGGTGCCGATCACCTTCGACTTCAACAAGTCGAGCTTCACCTCGATCGGCACGGAGGCCGCCCAGGAATTGCTGGAGGCGCTGAAGGAGCAGAAGCCCGGCCGCGTCATCCTCATCGGCCACACCGACCGCCGCGGCGCGGACGACTATAATCAGAAGCTGTCCGAGCGCCGCGCCCAGGCCGTCGCCGATTTCCTGAAGAGCAACGGCATCGACGCAACGATCGACGCCGAAGGCCGCGGCGCCTCCGAGCCGGTGGATGTGACGGCAACCGCAAACCTCACCGAAGACGATGTCGATGCGCTGAACCGCCGCGTCGAATGGCGTCGCGAGTAGCCGGGGCGAGGGGAGTTTGGCCATGTCCGCATCCGTTCCCATGGCCGCCGCATTCGCCCTCCTCAGTTTGGCGGCCACCAGCAGCCTGGCAAGGACGATCGAGGCGCCGGAGCGCGGCGCCGTCAGGGCGGTGCTGATCGGCATCGACCTCTACCGCAATGTTCCGCCGCTGCATGGCGCCGTCGCCGATGCCGAGGACCTTTCCCTTTCCCTGCGCTCGGTCGGCGTTAAGGACATGACGCTGTTGAAGAACGGCGAGGCCGACCGCGAAGGCATCTTCCACGCCATCGAAGCCGTGACGGAACGGGCAGGGACCGGCGATCTCGTCGTGCTCGGCATCGCCGGCCACGGCTCGAGCGAGCCGGAGCGCGTCAAGGGCTCGAAACCGAGCGGCCGCGACGAGGTCTATGTGCTGGCCGGCTTCGATACCCGGCTGCCCGGATCGCGCGAGCGTATCTTCGGTGACGAGTTCAAGGTGCTGATCCATAAGCTGGAGGCCAAGGGCGCCGATGTCGTCTTCATCGCCGACACCTGCCATGCCGGCGGCATGACCCGCGATGTCGATCCGCGCGGCGCCGAAATCACCTGGCGCCAGGCGCCATCCTATACGATCGAGGAGGATGATCTCGCGCCGATCTCGACGACGGCGGATGCGCTTTCCACTGGCTTCGATTTCAAGCGGCTGACCTTCCTGGCCGCCGTCGACGACAACACCAAATCGCCCGAAATCTCCATTCCCGGCATTCCGCAGAAACGCGGCGCGCTGAGTTATGCCAGCGCCCGCGCCTTCGAAGGGGCGGCCGACCGCAACGGCGACGGTGCCGTCAGCCGCCGCGAGCTGTTCGAATATGTGCGCCAGGCGGTCTATCAGTTCACCGACCAGCGGCAGAATATCTTCACCCAAAGCCCGCCCGGAACCGATCTCGACCGCGCCGTCGTCTTTGATTACCAGGGGGCAGGGGCGCAGGCGACGGCGGAGAAATCAAACGCTCCGCCGCCGGCCGAGCCCGCGCCGATCAGCGTTGCCGCCCTCGGCGCCGAGCCGGTACTGCAGGGCATCGAGCCGGCGGTCACGCCATTCAAGCTGACGGAGGGCGCCAATGCCGAACTGGTCTTCGACCCCGAAAAGCACGAAGCGATTGCCGGCGGCGATGTCGTTGCTTCCGGCATCGGCGCCGGCGACATGCCCTTCGTCGTCGACCGGATGGCCGCGCTCGACACGCTGAAGCGGCAGTCGGAGGTTAATCCGCAGACCGTGCGCGTCACGCCCTCCGACACCGTCCATCGCGAGGGCGAGCGCGTCGGCGTCACGGTCTCCGATCTATCCGGCCGCAAGCTCGTGCTCTTCGACGTCACCGGCGATGGAACCGTACAGTTCCTTTATCCCGGCGAGAAAGATGTCGAAGCGGAGATGCCGGCGAATTTCGACCTCGATCTTTCCGTCGTCGCCCCCTTCGGCACCGACCTGCTCGTCGCCGTCACCTCCGAAACCCCGATGCCCGAACTCGTCGAGTTCCTCAAGCAGAACGACCGGCGCCGCACCGCCGGCAATATCGCCAGGCGGCTCGGCGACGTCCTGCCCGAGGGTGCCCGCGTCGGATTTACCGTCCTCTATACCTCCGCCGGAGCCAAGCTATGAGCGCGTCGATCAGCAGCATCCTCAACGTTGCGGCCGTCATGCTACTGCTGGCCTCACCGATCCTGGCGCAGCAGGATACGGATTTTGCCGGCGAGGATGGCGGCCGCGTCATCGGCGGCCAGGCGGCGAAGAAGGGCCAATGGCCCTGGCAGGTCAAAATCCTGGCGCCCGATCCCGAACAGCGCGGCCGCTTCGGCGGCCATTGCGGCGGCTCGCTGATTGCACCGCGCTGGATCCTGACCGCCGCCCATTGCGTCACCAGCGGCCGCTCCGGCAAGCAGGATCTGTTCGCCCGCGACCTGTTGATCGTCGAGGGCAAGTCGAAGATCGACAAGGTCATCTCGGTCGACGGGCCAGATAAACCCGGCCTTGCCGTCGAAGACGTCGTCATCCACGAGGATTTCGACCGCAAGGTCTTCGCCAACGATATCGCGCTGATCAAGCTTGCCGAACCCGCCGTCTCCAAGCCGGCGGTCCTCGCCTCGGCGGGGGATGACGAAGTGGAGGCGGCCGGCCACAAGGCCATCGTCACCGGCTGGGGCTACACCAAGGCCGATCACGGCTGGGACGACAAATATCTGCCTACCGAGTTGCAGGAGGTCGAGCTGCCGATCGTTGCGCGCGAGGATTGCCGCGCCGCCTATCGCGACAGCTCGATGCGGATGAACCCGATCGACGAGCGCAATGTCTGCGCCGGTTATGCCGAAGGCGGCAAGGACGCCTGCCAGGGCGACAGCGGCGGGCCGCTGGTGGCCCAGCGCCCGGACAAGAGCTGGATCCAGCTCGGCATCGTCAGCTGGGGTGCCGGCTGCGCCGAAGCCGAGCACTATGGCGTCTATACCCGCGTCGCCGCCTTCCGCGGCTGGATCGCCGCCAAGACCGAGGGCGACGTGCCCGATGTCGAAGCGCCCAGTTCAGGCGATCAACTTGCCTCGACCACCCCCGGCACCGGGACCAAGCCAAGGCAATCCGGCCAGAAACTCGCCAACCTCGCCATCACCACCCCGCCCGCCGGCGACAGCGCTCCTGCCGCCACCAGCGAAACGCCCGCCGACAATACCGCGCCCCCTGCCAAGCCTGCCGCCGAGGAACCCGCCGTCCAGCCGCCTGTTGCCGAGACGCCCCCAGTCCACGCCCCTGATGGACAAACACCCGGCATCCAAGGCTCCCCAGGCGACCGCGTGCTGCTGATCGGCATCGACGATTACGAGATGCGCGAGGCGAAACTGACCGGCTCCGCTACCGACGTGAAGGCGATGCAGCTCTTCCTGGTGAAGACGCTCGCCTACCGCCCGGAACAGATCCACACGCTGACCAACCGCAAGGCCACCCGCGAGGCGATCCTTGCCGAAATCGACGACTGGCTGGTGCGCCAGTCGACGCCCGGAAGCCGGGTCTTCCTCTATTTCAGCGGCCAAGGTTCAGAGGAAATGGGCGCCGAGGCGACGACCAGCCCGACGCTTGTCGCAGCCGACGCCAAGCTGGTGCGCGAGGCCGGCAAGGTCACGGTCACCAACCAGATCCGCGAAACGGAAATCGCCGCACGGCTGAACAGCCTTAAGGACCGCCGCGTCACGCTGCTGATCGACGCCTGCCATGTCGGGCCCGGCAGCCGCAGTGCGGTCGCCGCCCCCTCCGGCTCGGTGCGCTGCCTCGGTCCGGCGCTGGCCGAGCTCGAACCACCGAACAAATCCGGCAAGGAAGCGAAGTTCTCCTTCGGCGGCGAAAACGCCATGGTCTGGTCGGCGGTCAACTCAGGCCAATGGGCGCTGGTCGATCGGGAGGCCAAGCCGCCGGTCGGCGTCTTCACCCGCCGCTTCATCGAAGGCGTCGAGGATGGCGTGGCGCGCGCCGCCGACAAGCCGAATGTCAGCAACGCCGCGCTGCTCGATTATGTCCGGCGCAAATCCGACGAATATTGCCGGATGCATGCCGAGGATTGCCGCTTCACCCCGGTCCCGCAATTTTATGGCCAGCCGGATGCGCTCGGCCGCGATGTCATCACCGGCGAGGAGGCAAAAACCCCGCTCGCCGCCGTCGAGAATACGCTGAAGACCGACAACGAGGCGGGTGTTGCCGTCGATGTACTGCCCGGCACCTCGGTCGGCATCGGCGACAAGGTGGCGATGCGGGTTTCGACCAAGAAATCCGGCTACCTGATCCTCGTCGATATCGATGCCTCCGGCAAGCTGACCCAGCTCTACCCGAACAAGCGCTCGATGGGCTTGAAGCCGACTGCCAAGAGCGGCGACAACCGGCTCGATCCGGCCCGTCCGGTCGTCGTGCCCGATGCGCGCAATCCCTATACCGGTTTCGAATATGTGGTGGAGGGACCGGCCGGCGTCGGCATGGTCGTCGCCATCCTCAGCGACAAGCCGATCGAAGTGCTCGACCTGCCGGATGTGCCGACGCCGCTGGTCGGCCAGCGCGCCGCCTTCAACTATGTCTACGATCTCGCCCGTACGTTAAGGATCGTCGGCGACGACGAGACCGGCGCCCAGGGCAAATGGTCGTTCGATTCCAAATTCTACCGCATCCGCTGAAGAGGAGGGAACCCATGCCGAAATCCACTCTGCTGGCGGGTCTTGCCGCTTCGCTGCTGACGCTTGCCCCAGCCCATGCCGACAACTCCGGCGATGGCAAGACGTTGCTCGCCGCGCAAGCCGGGCTTGCCGCCGAACTCATCGACCGCACGCTGGCAAAGGAGGGTGCTGCCAATATCATGGTGTCGCCGGCAAGCCTTGCCGCAGCCCTCGGCCTTGCCAGCCTTGGCGCCTCCGCCGAGGGCAAGGCTGCGATCGCCAAGGGCCTCGGCTTCGGCAGCGAGGTGAAGGGGCCGGAGACGGTGCTCGGCGCGATGACCCCGGAGAAGCCGGCAGCGGCGGATGCGCCTCTGGCGACGGCAGTTGCCATCGTCTTCGACGACAAGCTGGTGCTCGCCCCCGACGCGCTTTCCATGCTCGCCACCCACCGGATCAAACCATCAATCGAAGATCTCGACGGACCGGCCTCGGTCGAGCATATCAATGGCTGGGTCAAGGAGACGACGCGGGGCGCCATTCCCGTCATGCTGGACGCGCCGCCCGGCGGCGGCTTCGTCAGCCTGGGCGCGCTGTCCTTCAAGGCGCGCTGGAAGACCTCCTTCGAGAAAGAAAGCCCGGCAAGCCCCTTTCAGCGGCCTGATGGTTCGACGATTTCGGTGCCGATGATGCATCTCGCAGGCGATGGGCAGAAATTCCGCTTCAACGAGAAATTCGCCGCCGTCGATCTTGCCTATGCCGGCGAAAGCTACAGCATGGTCGTGGTGGCGGCGCGCTCCGGCAAAGGTGTCGGCGGCGCCGACCTGAGGGCGCTCTCTTCCTGGCTGCAGGGGGAAAAATTCGAACCTGCCAAGGGTGAAATCTTCCTGCCCCGCTTTTCCCTGAGCGACGGGCGTGATTTGATGCCGGTGCTCAATCAGATGGGCCTGGCGGCCGGGAAGGCCAAGGATGCGGCATTCCCGGGTTTCACCAAGGAAAACATTCGCTTGTCGCGCGTTCTTCAGAAGACGATGATCAAGCTCGACGAAAACGGCACGGAGGCAGCGGCAGCCACGGCAGCAATCACCGAACGCAGCATTGATCCGAAGCTCGTTCGCGTCGTTGCCGATGCCCGTTTTGCCTTCGCACTCAGGGATACAAGGACCGGCCTGCTGCTCGCCGCAGGGCTGATCGGCGATCCGCTTCTGGCGGGCGAATAGAATGCGGTTTCATGGAATGCCAATGATTGCAGGGGGATACGTGCATGAGAAGTGATCTGATCGCCCGCTACACGATCGGCGAGCCGGTCTATGAGAACGAGTTCATCGTCTATCCCGCTCAGGACAAGCGGATGGATCATGCGGTCTTCATCGTCGCCCCCGATGTGGCGTTGAAACTGGACAAGGCGCGTTTCGAGCGGGTCTGGACCTCCATCAACGAGGCGAAATCGCTGACCGCCCGGCGCTTCGTCGAAATCGAGGACCTGATCCCGCCGTCGCCGGAAGACGACAATTTTTACATCGTCGAGAAGCGGCCGTCGAAGACGCTGCACCAGTATCTCGACGAAACCGAAATGGTGGCCTACGAGCGCGCCGCCGAGATCGGCCGCCACATCCTCGAGGGCCTGGCGACGCTGCACGGCGCCGGTTACGCCCACAACGCCCTGACGGACCAGTGCATCTACGTCTCCGAGGATTATTCCGGCCTGTCGGTCCGGATCGGCAACCTGCACCTGATCTCGAAGATCGGCGAACACATCATTCCGCCCTATGTGCCGGAATTCGGCGCGCCGGAGATCTATGCCAGCGGCACCTTCTCGGCCTCAGCCGCCCTCGACATCTATGCAATGGGCATGATCGCCTACAAGCTCTTCCTGCCGCGCCAGACCTATAACAGCGTCTTCGACAGCGTCATGGTCTGGGAAGACGAGCACCAGCGCGAGCAGAGCTGGAAGAACATCCACCTCGACCCCTCCAACATCTTTCCCCGCCTGGATGTTCTGATCCCCGGCTTTCCCGAGGGTCTTGCAAGCCTGATCGAAAGGATGCTCAGCCGCGACCCGGCCCAGCGCCCGCGCACCGGCGCCGATGCGCTCGGCGAATACACAAGGGTGACGACAGGCATCCAGCCAATGTCCTGGGATCCGCGCGGCGGCATGCCGCAGCAGGCGGAGGCGCCGAAACCGAAAAAGTGGACGCCTGTCAAAATCTCCATGATCGCAGCCCTGCTGTTGATCTGCATCGGCGTCGGCGCCATCACCATCCCGAAGCTGCTGCGCCCGGATCCGAAACTCGTCGCCGATGTCGGCACCTGGAAGAAGGAGGCCGAAAGCCGAAAACAGAAGGCGATCGCCGCCAAGGCGCCGGAGCGCCCATCCGGTGACCAGGCGAAACTTGCCTATGACACGGGTGCAGCGGCACTGACCTCCGCCGATGCCCTGCTCAAGGATGAAGACTACGACAAGGCCCTTCCGGGCTTCCAGTCTGCCGCCATCAATCTCGGCAATGCGCTGATCGCCATATCAAAGGAGAATGCCGAAAAGGCGAAAGCCGCCGCTTCGGCCGCCGGTGGCGACAAGGCGCCGGCTTTTGCCGAGGCCGACGCCAAGATGAAGACCGCCGCCGACAGCGCCGCCGCCAAACAGATGCACGGCGCGATCGACAATTACGATGCGTCGAAAACGGCTTTCGATGATCTCGCCAAGGCGCTGACCACGCTGGCAGCGGCCGAAAAGAACGCGACGGCAAAACGCGAGACCGTCAATCGCATCGGCGCCGGCGATAGCCCGGATGTCGCCAAGGCGAGCGGCCTGATGACTGATGCCAAGGCCAAGGCCGAGCAATGGCAGGTGCCGGCCGCGACATCGGGCTATGGCGACGCCGCCAAACTTTTCGACGCCCTCATCGCCGACGTCATGGCGTCGAAGGACGAGGCGACGGCGCTGAAGCAGCAGGTCGCCGATCTCAACGCCTCGATCACGACGCGCGCCGGCGCGGCCGATCCGACGCTTGCCGCCCTCGCGCCGAAAATCGGCGAGGCCGACGGCCGCTACAGCGCCGAGGCCTATAAACTCGCGCTCGCAGCCTACAAGCCGATCCTTGCCGATCTCGAGGCGCTGTCGGCGCGCGGCTTCTGCCCGGTTTCACCGACGCTGGCCTTCGAGCAAGTGCCGGCGGGGAGTTATTCGCTGGACAATGTCCGGCTGATGACCGCCTCGATGAAGGAACTCGGCGGCATGCTCGGCGTCGCCAACGGCGCCGTGAAGGTCGAAAAATCCTTCTGCATGCAGGCAAAAGCCGTCACCCGCGCCGAGATGGCGGCCTATTACACCGCCAATTCCGATCCCGCTAGCGCCCAGGCCTACAGCGACAATCCGCAGCAGCCAGCCGACGACGTGCCGCTGGCCGTGGCGCAGAACTATACCGCCTGGCTGTCGAAACAGCTGAACGCTCCCGTCCACCTGCCGTCGGCAACCGAATGGATGGCAAGTGCGACGAAGATGGCGACGGAAAAACTGCCCGACAACGGCGACATCATCCTGCAATGGAGCGCCACCCCCTGCGAAGCCGGTGGCAACGTCGCCTTCATGGCACAGGAGGGCTCAACCTTCGTCGTCTGCTCCGACGCATCGGCCGGCGGCATTTTCCGGGTGACTGCCGAGTTGCGGTGAGGGGGTGAAGGGTTGAGACCGAAGGAGAAATCCCGCTTGCCCCGATCGGCGCCACACGTGCTGACGCAGCGCTTGAAATGAGGTCGCAGAGAGCCTTTTTCCTTGATTCGGCAGCCTCGCGCTCAGGCGGTACGCTTCAAGAAATTTCAATTCCACCTTTCATAAAATGCGCGTATATTAAAAGTGGGGATTGCAGTATGCCTGCCTTGAGGGGTCGAGGATAATGTGCTGGAACACATCAGCAGCATTCACGCCGGTCGGTTTTGCTTTGCGAGGTCCGGCATCTCGCAAGATCGTATGGACGCTTGGAGACGCGGCGCGTCTCCTGATGAACGATTGGCCTTGCGATGACGGCGAGGAATATGTGGCGGCCGTGAAAGCCTGCGTCGACGCAATCAGCGGCAAAATTGCCCCGGAACAATTCCGGGAAGCGCTTCTGCGTGCGGCCGAAGAGGCGGGCATCGCCGCTCTCTGTCTCGTTCCCCAGGGCGTGGCAGCGCGCCGGCCGGACCTGCCGTCGAAGGCGCAAAGATAGTCCGAATCCCGAGAAGCTACCCGCCTTCGACATCATGTTTGCGCCAACAGCAGGCAAGGTCGGGAATTACCCTCCCTTGCAACTTCGGAAAGTAGGCGGAAACCCGAAACAGAAATTCGGTCTTATTGCCAAACTATCCCTTCATCATGAGTTCACGTCCGATACGTTTGGTGGGCTCGCTGCGTAACACAATCGCCGTGGTGACCGAGCCGTAGCGCGCCACTGCATCGACGATGCTTTCCAGCTCTGCTGGCGACGGTACAATCACTTTCAGATGGAAGCAGTCTTCTCCTGTCAGCCTGAGGACCTCGATAACCTGCGGCATCTCTGAAAACTGCTTGAGGCAAGTTTTGATGTATTCGTGCGTGGTGCGCAGGCGAACGATCGCCATCATTCCCAGCCCTACCGCAGCAGGATCGATAAGAGCCCGGTAACCGCTGATGACCCCGCGTTCTTCGAGCCGCTTCAGACGTTCTGACGTTGCGGGTTGAGAGAGGCCGACCCTTCTCCCCAGTTCGGAAACGCTGATGCGACCATCATCCTGCAAGATCTCGATCATCGAGATGTCGGTAGGATCGAACGCAGCATGAGTATCGAATTGTTTCGCCATTGACTTTAAATCCATCGGAATAGGGGCGCCTTTTCCGATGAATGCCAATTTATCTTGCCTGCGTAAACGATCATCCTTGGCGGAGAACGACCAAGAGGTGAAGCATGACTGAAATCATTCATCTGCCGGGTATCGGCAATTCCGGCGATCTCCATTGGCACACACGTTGGGAGGACGCCGATCCGTCGATACGCCGTTTTGCTCCTGCGAGTTGGGACGAGCCAGACCTTTCCGACTGGATCGCAGCGCTGGAGCAGGCCGTGCAATCCACGCAAACACCACCGGTTCTCGTGGCTCATAGCCTGGCCTGCCTGCTCGTGGCGCATTGGCACCAGATGTCCGATTTGCCGATCAAGGGCGCAATGTTGGTCGCTGTCCCTGATCCGGCATCTCCGGCTTTCCCCGCCCAGGCATCAAGTTTTGCACGGCCACCCGAGAAGAAATTCCGATTTCCTTCTCTGATCGTGGCAAGTAGCGATGATCCCTATGGTTCGTTGCCGTATGCCCAAATGCGAGCGGAGCAATGGGGCAGCGAGTTGAAAACGATTGGCGCAGCCGGCCACATCAATGGCCAAAGCAAACTGGGTGATTGGTCAGAGGGTCTGGCGCATCTGAGGGACTTCGCAAGCCGCGTGTAGGCCGTGCGGCTGCCAGTCCCTTACTGATCGGCCGGAGCTTCGCGGAGCTGCATGATCTTGTCGATCAAGCCCCATTCCAATGCCTCCTGCGACGTCATGAAGCGGTCGCGGTCCATGGCGCGTTCAAAATCCTCATAGGAGCGGCCGCAATGTTCGGCGTAGAGCCGGGTCATACGCTGCTTTGTTTTCAGGATTTCCTCGGCGTGGATTTGCATATCGGTCGCCTGCCCCTGAAAGCCGCCTGATGGCTGGTGGATCAGGATGCTTGCATTTGGCAGGGCGGCCCGCTCGCCTGGTTCGCCCGCCATTAGCAGAAACGATCCCATAGAGCGGGCCGTGCCCATGCAGAGCGTGTGAACCGGTGCGCGGATGTAGCGCATGGTGTCGTACATGGCGAGGCCGCTGGTCACGACGCCGCCCGGCGAATTGATATAGAGGTGGATAGGCTTTTTGGGGTTTTCTGCTTCCAGAAACAGGAGCTGTGCGCAGACGAGGGCCGAAACGGTATCGTTCACCTCGCCATTGAGGAAGACAATCCGCTCGCGCAGAAGCCGGGAATAAATATCGAATGATCGTTCTCCCCGGCTGGACTGTTCTACGACCATAGGGACAAGTTGCATCGCTTCGCGCATCGGCGACCTCCAAACTTCCAGAGTTTTAGGGTGAGGCTCGCCGCGTCA
Source organism: Rhizobium sp. F40D2 (assembly GCF_051810745.2). Taxonomy (NCBI): domain Bacteria; kingdom Pseudomonadati; phylum Pseudomonadota; class Alphaproteobacteria; order Hyphomicrobiales; family Rhizobiaceae; genus Rhizobium; species Rhizobium sp. F40D2. The sequence continues at coordinate 445,889 of NZ_JBPWQX020000001.1, read as the reverse complement.
GGCGGCGAGCATGAGGAGCGGGCTGTTGCTGTTCGCGGCCGCCCTCGCCATTCGGTCGAGCCTTGCATCCGTCAGTTCGTGGACGATCCGAAGGCAGGTTCCGCCCGTCGCGTTCGGTGTGATCGTGAACGTCACGGTGCTTTCAAGGAAAGGTGGGCTGTCGTCGCGCAGCCTGTAGCGGACTTCCTGGCCGGGAGTGACGGCGATCGCATCGGGATCGGCCAATGCCTCCTTTGGCAACCACCTTTCCCGAAATTCGGGAATACTGATAGCGCGCCAGACCTTGTGCGGCGGATCGACCAAGTCAAATTCCAGCTCGACGCCGCTATTCTGCTCCTCGGTCTTTTGTTCGTTCATTGATCCATGTCCTTCAGCAAGACCTTGAGAGCTGCGATGCGGTCGGGCCAATAGGCGCGATACTTCGCCAGCCATTGAGCGATGAGAGCCAGCCCCTCCGGATCGACTTCGTAGTTCACGAAACGCCCCTGCCGTTGTTCCCTCACCAGCTTCGCACTCCGCAGAACCGCAAGGTGTTGCGACATTGCCGGCTGGCTGATCTCCATGCCGTTGCGCAAGGCGCTGGCGTTCATGCTCCCCGCCGCCAGCTTATCAAAGATCGCACGGCGGGTCGGATCTGCCAAAGCCCGGAAAAAGTCATTCTCGATCATGCCAACACATAAGCATAGACTTATCTGATTCGCAAGCTTCTTTTCGTGGCGGCCTTCTGGTGTCGCTGCGAAGATAGCTGGCAATTCGAGGGGCTAACCCGCCTTGGACATCACGTTTGCGCCTATAGCGGACGTCAGTTCATAAGCGACGTATGTCCGAGTTGGGGCCGAAGGAGACTGGCCGCGTCTGGAGAGCTAGCCAGAAATGCAGGCTTAGCGCAGTGCAGTTCGGGTCTCCCCCGGTGCCATTTCGCGAACAGAACTGGGCACTTCCGCCGAAGACCCGCTCGACCCCATCACCAGACGTTCAAGAACCGTCTGCTGTCCGTGGTACAGATTTCCGTGTCGTCCACCTCGACGCCGCCAGTCACGAAGAAGGCTGACGGCTCGATGGAGGTGGAGACCGCTTGGACATTACCTCTCACCACTTGTTGACTCACCCGCAGTTGAACAATAACTTGCTAATTTGGTCGTTGGGCTTGTCCTCAGATGACGGATCAATTTCTTCAGCGTCGTCTCGCTGCCATCGTCGTTGCCGATGTGGTGGGATATTCACGCCTGATGGAGGCTGATGAAGTCGCAACGCTTGAAAACCTCAGGGAACTCCGTTCTGGCGTTATCGAGCCGGCTGTGAGACGCCACAACGGTCGCATCTTCAAGGTCGTGGGCGACGGCTTCCTAATCGAATTCGGCAGCGCGGTGGACGCGGTCGAAGCAGCGCTGGAAATGCAACGGGCCACCACGACTGTCGAGGCCTCCGGAGATCGACGCCTACTTTTACGTGTAGGCGTCAATCTGGGAGATGTCATTGACGACGGTTCAGACGTCCTCGGCGACGGGGTCAATGTCGCGGCGCGCTTGGAGACACAGGCCGCGCCGGGAGGTATCTGCATTTCAGCCGGCGTTCACGACGAGATCGTCGGCAAGATCGGCGACCGGTTCTTCGACGCAGGCGAACGCTACCTGAAGAACCTGACTCGCCCGGTCCACGTGTGGCATTGGCCGGATGCGCTGCAGAGTATATTGCCGCTGCCCGAATGTCCCTCGATCGCTGTATTGCCGTTCACGAATATGAGTGGGGATGATGCGGACGCGCCTTTCGTCGACGGCTTGACCGAAGACCTGATCACCGACCTTTCTCGTACGGCTGGCCTGTTCGTCATCGCGCGCAATTCCGTATACGGCTACAAGGGCAAGCCGGTAGACGTACGGCTGGTCGCCCAGGAACTCGGCGTCCGCTATGTCCTGGAGGGGAGCGCCAGGCGCGCAATGGGTCGCGTCCGCATCAATGCCCAATTGGTCGACACGCTTGCCGGCCAGCACTTGTGGGCCGACCGGTTTGACAGGACGATGGAAGATGTTTTCGAGTTGCAGGATGAAGTTAACGCCAAGATTGTTGAAGCCCTCGTCGGCCGGCTGACCATCCCGACACCGCGCAATCGGCCAACGAACTTTGAGGCGTACGATCTGTGTGTGCGCGCCCGCCTCCTGACGGAAGAGTCGCCGCAAACTGAGCGTGAGGCCTATATGCTGCTCCAACGCGCGGTCAAGCTCGAGCCATCTTATGCCGAGGCGCTCGGTCTGCTTGCCTATAACCGTTGGCTTGCCTGGACTCATTTCGGCGAGCCCGAAGATCCTAACCGTCGGATGGCGGCGACATCAGCGCAGAAGGCGGTCGAGCTGGATCCCAACGATGCCGGCTGCCGCTACGTTCTGGGGACCATTCTGGCCTACGAGCGGCGATGGGAGGAATCGGAGGCCGCCTTCGCCAAGGCCCTGGAGCTGGACGCCAACCACGCCGACACCTGGGCCGCCATGTCGGACATTTCCGTGCTGGACGGCAGGGTTGCCGACGGACTAGCGCAGATCGAGAAAGCTCTGCGGCTCAATCCCCACCCACCCTGCTGGTATCTTTGTCATCTTGGGCAGGCGCAATATGCCGCGCGTGACTATGACGCGGCAACCGCTACGCTCCGCAGGAAAGACACGTATCGTACCAACTCACGCAAATTCCTGGCTGCTACGCTTGCGCAGGCCGGCCACGGTGATGAGGCGCGGCAAGAAGCAGAATTGTTCTTGATCGCACACCCTCATTTCACCATCGGCCATTGGCTCAGCTCCCAACCGCTGCGCGATGCATCTATACGAGACCACTTTGTCGACGGCTTCCGAAGGGCCGGCCTGCCTGAGTGATGCGGGACGTCTCTCAGGCCCCGGATTTCAGCTTGCCACCGACCGCCCAGGAATCCTTGGCGATCTCCGTTATCAGGATTTCCACCGATTCCGGCGTGAATTTGCATATCGGTCGCCTGCCCCTGAAAGCCGCCTGATGGCTGGTGGATCAGGATGCTTGCATTTGGCAGGGCGGCCCGCTCGCCCGGCTCGCCCGCCATCAGGAGAAACGATCCCATAGAGCGGGCCGTGCCCATGCAGAGCGTGTGAACCGGCGCGCGGATGTAGCGCATGGTGTCGTACATGGCGAGGCCGCTGGTCACGACGCCGCCCGGCGAATTGATAGAGGTAGATCGGCTTTTGGGGGTTTTCTGCTTCCAGAAACAGGAGCTGTGCGCAGACGAGGGCCGAAACGGTGTCGTTCACCTCGCCACAGGTGAAGAATATGCATGTTTTCTCGACGTTCGTTCGTACAATCTGAGGCGAACCAGATACAAGGCGGCGTGCTTTTGTGGAGCCTACGGAAGCTGCGGGACGACTGCCGGCGATGGAATGCAATCACTCGATGAGGCCAGCTTTGCGCAGTCCGTCCACAATGCGCTCGAAATCGGCTGGGTTCTTGTAGGGCAGCACTTTGCGCCTGTGCTCCAGCGAATAATCGGGATTGATCCGGAACACTTCCTCCCACTGCCCGCGCGCCTCCGCCACGCAGCCCAAGTGACCATAGCTCGCCGCCAGCAACACACGTGAGATGTCGGTGGCAGGATTGCGGACTAGTCGTCGCTTCAGGAAGACAACGGCCTCCTCGTACCTGCCCAACTGGAACATCGCCTGCGCGTGGAAGTGCAGAAAAATGTCTGGATAATATGGATTCAGGGCGATCGCCCGCTCGAAGCAGACGAGGGCCTCGTCGGATCTGCCCGCATAGTGCAGCGCGTTTCCGAGGCTCTCGTGGCCCTCGACAAGATTGGGAGCAAGCGCGATCGCGCGTTCAGCCTCGCGGATGGCCACGTCAAGTCGTCGCAGGTACAAGTTGACGACGGCCAGCGCCCAATGTGCGTACGGATACCGATCGTCGAGCGCCACCGCCAGCGTCGCAGCCTCGGTCGCCTGTTCCAGCGATTTCGACGGTGATCGGCTCCACTGGTTAACGTAGGCCAGCCCGTGCGTGACGGCGAGGAACGCGTGGGCCGGGGCGAATTTCGGGTCCAGATCGACGGCGCGCTGCAGCAATTGCCGGCCCTGAATGTTCTGCTCTCTCGTCAGCCGCCACATGTGTTCACGGCCCCGCAGGAAGCAGTCATAGGCTTCCAGATTTTGAGTCTGCTCGGTCGCGAGCCGCTGCTGGTCCCCGGCCGTCAGCTTGAGTTCCAGAGCGCCGACGATCTGCTGCGTGACATCATCCTGCACTGCGAAGATATCGGTCAGGTCGCGATCGAAACGCTCCGCCCACTGATGCCCGCCGGTGGTGGCATCAATCAGCTGCGCGGTGATCCTCACCTTGTTGCCTGATTTGCGAACGCTTCCTTCCAGCACGTAGCGCACTTTGAGGCTGTCGCCCACTTCCTGCACGTTCACGTTCCGGCCCTTGAAGGTAAACGACGAGTTGCGAGCGATGACAAACAGCTGCGACAGCTTCGATAGAGCTGTGATGATATCTTCGGAGATGCCGTCAGCGAAGTACTCCTGCTCGGCATCGCCGCTCATGTTGACGAATGGCAGCACGGCAATCGAGAGGTCCAACGGCAATGCGGCCGGCGCACGAGCAACGGCGGCGGTCACTCCTGGCTTTACCTCCGCGGCGGTGCCGACCTGGAGCGAATAGATCCGGATCGGCTCGGCAATGTTCTTGAGTTGCGTGTTGCCGAGATCGCTGACGGAGAGATCGAGTCTCGCCCTGACCTGGCGATATGCGTCCTCGGACAGGCAAATAGCGCCGGGGGCCGCGATACCTTCGAGACGCGAGGCGATGTTGACGCCGTCGCCCATCAGGTCGCCATCGAATTCCTCTACTACGTCCCCCAGATGGATGCCGATCCGGAACTCGATGCGCCGATCCTGCTGAACGCCGGCGTTTCGCTCGACCATGCCGTTCTGCACCTCGATGGCGCAGCGCACGGCATCGACAACGCTGCGGAATTCGACCAGCGCTCCGTCACCGGTGCGCTTGATGACACGGCCGTTGTGCACGGCGATGGTTGGATCGATCAGGTCGCTGCGCAGTGCCCGCAACCTTGCCAGGGTGCGATCTTCGTCCTCGCTGGCGAGCCGGCTGTATCCGACTACGTCCGCGGCCAGAATTGCGGCCAGCTTGCGATTCTCGCTCATAGAGCCGTCCCCCATCTCTACGATAGCAGGAAGACAGAGACAGGGGAACTTCTGCCCAGAGCGATCTCGGCCGAGATCAAGTTCTCTGGTGCATTTGCGACCTACAGCGTGTTCGTCGACGATGTCTACTTTCGGCAAACTCCACCATGGCTCAGATGCGCCGAAAGGCCCAGTCCGGACGAAGCCGGGTGTCCCAGTTTACGGGCCGTGGATTCGCAGCAGCCCAGCAAGTCAACCGGTCGCCCATCGCGGTCAGCACGGGAGCCGCGCACCGGCTCCCTGCCCAATACCATGGCACCGGCGACCCGCAGATCAAGCCTTCGATGCTGCGGGTCGTCTCTCAGGCCTCGGATTTCAGCTTACCGCCGACCGCCCAGGAATCCTTCGCGATCTCCGTTATCAGGATTTCCACCGATTCCGGCGGGCATGCCAGCGTTTCGACGGCGGCCTTGGTCGCTTCGCCGGCGAAGGCGCGCTTCTGATCGTCGGTGCGGCCGGGATGCATCTGCAGGTGAAGAATAGGCATATTTTCTCCTTGGTCATGTTGGCAATGTCCATCGCCTTGGCTCGGACGTGACCACTATGTTGCAAATGCTGAGGTTGATAAATAAGCTCCCGGTATCGTCATTCGAAACCAATAGGTAGGCAATCATGGACAAGCTGGCCGGCATGGCCATGTTCGTCAGGGTCATCGACAACGGCAGTTTCGCGGCGGCGGCGGGGATCGCGCAAGTCTCGCCTGCCATGGTTGCCAAGCACATCAAGACCATCGAGACCCGGCTCGGGGCGAAGCTGATCCATCGCACCACGCGACGCCATCAGCTGACTGAGGTTGGCCAGCTCTATTACGAGCGCTGCAAACGCGCGCTGTCCGAAGTGGCGCTGGCCGAAGCTTCGGCCAGCGAGCTGCAATCGGCGCCGCGCGGCCGGCTTCGGTTGGTGGCACCCGTCAGCTTCGGGACGCAAATCCTGGTGCCGGCGCTGATCGATTACCAGAACGCCTATCCCGACGTCAGCATCGAGCTGTCGCTCGACAACAATGTCCATGACCTCGTCGGCGAGGGGTTCGAGCTCGGCATCCACATCGGCCCGCTCACCGACGACAGCCTGGTCGCTCGCCCGCTGACGCCCTACCGGCGGATTCTCGCTGCCTCGCCGGATTATCTTGCCCGCCATGGCCGGCCGGCCTCGCCCGAGGCTCTGACCAACCATCTCTGCCTTGGCCACTCCTATTGGCGCATGCAGGATCGCTGGCACCTGGTCGGGCCGGGAGGCGAAATGCGTGATGTGTTGATTTCCGGAAAATTCTCCACCAACCAGGGGGCAGCACTACGCATGGCAGCGCTCAGCGGCGCGGGAATCGTGCTTCAGCCGGAACTGCTGCTCGCCGCCGATATCGCCGAAGGACGTCTTGAGCAGGTGCTGCCGGAATGGTCCTACAAGCCCGTTCCGATGTACCTTGTGTATGCCCCGAACCGTCGACCGACAGCGATGTTGCGGACGGTGATAGATTTCCTGGTGGAGCGGTTTGGCTAGTGAAGCTTGGTCGAGGCCGACGGCCGTTGCAGTGCGGAGGCCTATAAGCTCGCGCTCTCAGCCTACAAGCCGATCTTTGCTGATCTCGAGGCGCTGTCGGCGCACGGCTTCTGCCCGGTTTCGTGGACACTTGCCTTCGAGACCGTGCCGGCAGGAAGTTATTCGCTGGAGAACGTCCGGCGGCGCGGCATCGGCAAGGCAAGTCCTGGCACAAATTTCAAGACTACTTGCGGGCGCAGATGCACCGACCGCACTCAATGACAGAATGGTAGGTGCGGAATTGTCCGCGTCCCTGCTTTTCTTAATCGCGCAACGATCGTCTGATGCTTATGAAGCGTCCCGCGAGATTAGCGCGGCAGGTGAGCCAAATGCGATCCGTCGTGCCATGATCTTGGCGATCGGCCGATTTGCCCGTGGTCAGTTCGGATCGTTGCTTGAGATCGATGCCGAGCAAGAAATTCTCGATACATCCAACCCGACGGATTTGGCTGCCGACTTGCTGCTATTTCATGAGGCCGGCATTCATCACACGATAGATATGTCGGTCACGGTCAATGCCGACGGCATCATCGTCAAAGCAATCGACTTTGCAACAGAAGAACATGATTTGATGCACGACGAGTAAATGCGGCGATCGCAGCTTACGGCGCGAGTACCGCACATAGGGGACGTGACGCTGCGAGTGTGTCTGCTTTAAGGAAAAGGTTGTGACGTACCTAACGACCGTTTCGGCTAAGAACCTCTGTGTGATTAGCTTTTCTCGCTCACGCTTCTCAGCTCCAGCAAGGTGGGGTCCCGACGTGATCTTTCAGCGCTTGCGTGAATGCCTTGACTTTCGCAGGTGGCGCCGCGAGGGCGCGCAGGAGATAGATTCCCGAAGGCCTCTCATTCCAACTCTCCCGCGATATCGACAGGCGTACAAGATCACCCGCCTTCACTGAAGGTCCCGATACCCAGCTTGGGAGGAAGGCAACGCCCATCCCGGCCAGCGCAGCCCCATTCAGCGCTTCAAAATCATCTGATCGGAAGATAACGTGCTCACAGGTCTCCCCTGTTGGCGCGCCGAGAATCGCAGACCACCCAAGAAGATCGTTGCCGTGGAGCTTGTCGAGAAGGCGATGATTGCGAAGCGCGGCTTCACTTTCTGGCACGCCGTGCTGCTCAAGATAAGCAGAACTTGCCACGAGCACGCGATCGTGAGGCGCTAGCTTGGTTGCGATCAGCGAGGTATCCTGCAGTTCACCCATCCTCACCACCAAATCGAGCCGCTCTGCAACCGGGTCGGCCAGCCGCTCCGTGAGATCCAGCTCGACATGCAGGCTCGGAAATTCTCGCGCCAGAGATGCCAGAACAGGGATGACGTAGCGCTTACCGAATGTCGGGAAACAGGCGATACGCAGCGTGCCGCTGACCGCACCGTCGAAAGCAGCAACCTCGGCATGGGTATCGGCGAGATCGTCAAGCAAGCGTTGCGCACGCTCAAGGAGATGACGCCCCGCGTCCGTTAATGACAGTGCCCTTGTCGAGCGGACAAGGAGCGAGACTCCCAGGTCCTGCTCGAGCGCATCGATCTGTCGAACGATAGCCGAGGGAGTGACAGCCCGACGCCGAGACGCGGCCGAAAAGCTGCCCGCGCGGACGACGTCGACAAAAACCGCCAGATGTTCGGCGAAGCGTGGGTCCCTCATCTTTGCCTACGACGCAAAACCGTTCCGACCATTCAGTTGGTTATCATCCAAGGTCATCAGGAGCAAATTCCTTCTCGTCAACGGGCAGTTTTGCTCACCAAACACAAGGAACACTTCCATGGTCAAGGTCCTCGATACAATTCTCTCACAGTCCGCCTATTCCGCCGAGATCGACGTTCCGCTCGAAAAGATCGACATCGCCGATTGGCTCTTCAATTTGCCTGAAGCGGAATATCTTCGCTGCTGCTCGCCCGACCACATTGCAGCAGGCGTCACCTGGACTGACGACGGCCGTCGTATGTCGATCAATGTCGAACAGATCGGCTCGGGCCTCGTAGTGCAGCACTATGTCGCCGAGGTCGCCGAACCAACCTATTGCCGGATGAACTCAATCTCGGATGTCTTCACAGCCAATGGCAGAACCCAGGTCAATGTCGTCTGGGAACTCTCCGTTGAGAAGATTGACGACCGCAGGACGCGCTACACCAACAAGGTCACAGCCCATCCGACGGATGCGTTCATGAGCTTTATCCAAGAGCATGGGGTCACCTACGAAGATGCTGCAGCAGCCCGTCAGACAGCAGGCGGAGACCATAATCGTCGCGAAACTCCGCTGTTTGCTGCCAGCATCGCCCGGCGCGCGCTTTCGAAGTAAGGAGCCTTGCGATGAAAGCGATCATCTTCGATGACTTCGGAAGCGCCGATGTAATGCGACTTGCCGACGTCCCCATGCCCGAAGTGCGTCCCGATGACCTCCTGGTGAAGGTCATGGCGGCAGGTGTCAACCGCGCTGACCTTCTTCAACGTGAAGGTGTTTACGGTTCTCAGACTTACGGCGATAGCAGCATTCTGGGCCTTGAGGTCGCGGGAGAAGTAATAGCCGTCGGAAACGCAGTCAGCGACTATGCCCTTGGCGACCGTGTCATGGGGATTGTCGGCGGCGGCGCCTATGCCCAGTATGCGCGCCTCGACAGCGGCATGGCGACTGTCATTCCGTCCGGCATGTCCTTCACCGACGCAGCCGCAGTCATGGAAAGCTTCGTGACAGCCTGGGAAGCGCTGGCAAATCTCGGAGGGATCGCGGCGGGCGAGATCGTTCTCATCCATGCTGCTGCAGGCGGCATCGGATCGGCTGCGGTCCAACTTGCAAAAGCTCAGGGCGCGACAGTGCTGGCCACTGCGTCTGGAAACAACATCGAAAACGTACTGGCACTCGGCGCGGATGCCGTCTTTGATTACAGGCAGGTCGACTTTGAGGCAGAGATCACTGACGTGACAGCCTCACGCGGTGTGGACCTGATCATCGACTTTGTCGGCGGGTCCTACTTGGCCCGTAACATCAGAAGTCTTGCGCCTGGCGGTCGGCTTGTTCAGGTCGGGCTGTTGGGGCGTGATGACAATGCCATCATTCCCCTCGGTACCGTTCTTCACAACCACCTGCAACTGCTGGGGACGGTGATGAAATCCAGATCGCGGGCAGAGAAGAGGGCAATGATCCGGCGGTTCGGTGACCAGGTGCTGACGATGATGGGCAAGGAACTTCAGCCCGTCGTTGGAGCGCTCTATTCGCTCTCGGCTGCCTCGGATGCCCATCGTCGAATGGAAGCCGGCGGTGTGTTCGGCAAAATCGTTCTTGGCGATTTTCATCCGTAATGCCGGAAGAAAGATTCCCGCTCTTGAACGGGATCGGAGTGACGGACCTACCCTCAGATATCGGCGTACAGATTACGAAACTTCGTCGCGGGTGCGACTGCTTATAGGCGCGCGCCGCGATGACTTCTATGACCGAAACGCGGGCGCGAAGCAGTCTTTAAGTGATCCAACCTTGGCTGGCTCCCTTGGGCCGAAAGCGACGAATTGTCTCGGCAGAAAGTGCCCGAAGCGGGCACACCCATTGTTCTCCAGGTCATACCGATAGAAATCGTGGATAGCCATCGCATTTGCCGGTGAGGGAAGGTGATCCCAATCTGGGAAATTGTCGTTATCGTCCGGATAAGACTTGCACCGCCACAACAGCCTCCGCCTCAGGCGACGGACCATCCGCCGTCGACCAGCAGGTTGGCGCCGGTGATCAGGCTCGCAGCTGGCGATGCCAGGAAGACGACGGCACCCACCACATCATCGGTTTCACCGATCCGGCCGAGTGGAATGTGATCGAGCGTCGCTTTGCGATTGTCGGCATCGGAGAGAAAAGGTGCTGTCCCATCGGTGTGGATGAAGGTCGGCGATACGGTGTTTACGGTGATATTATAGGCTGCCCATTCGGCTGCAAGGCAGCGCGTGAGGTGATTGATCGCCGCCTTGCTCATGCAATAGATGGCCTCCCCGCGCAGCGCCACGGTGCCAGCCTGGGAGCTGATGTTGATGATCCGGCCCCCATTGCGCTTGATCATGTGACGCCCGACTGCCTGCGTCATCAGAAAGGTGCCCTTGATGTTGACATCGAGGATCTCGTCAAGGTCCCTCTCCTCGACAAGTTCCGCGAGATTGCCGGGCGCCACGCCGACATTGTTGATGAGGACGTCAATCCGGCCGAATGTCGTCAGCGTTGCGTCGACGGCTTGGGCGATATGGGCCTTGTTGGGAAGGTCCAGTTCAACAGCGAGGACTTCTCTTCCCGTCCCCTCGAGTTCGGCAACCAGTCCCGCCGACGCTGCGACGTCGCGGACCCCCAAAACAATATCGGAGCCTGCTGCGGCACAGGCAAGCGCGCAAGCTCGACCGATGCCACGGCTGGCTCCCGTCACCAAAGTCACCTTGCCCTCCAGGCTGAAGTCCGGAGCATTCTTCTGCATCATGGTGCCTCCCTCGATGAACCTTATTTATGGCAGGGTCGGCGGGCGGATGCCAGATGGCAGGTCTGCTTTGCTTTGGGTCGGACAGCCCCGCAAGCAGACCTGCCGTCTCGGCGGTCGTCTAGTTGCCGCGCTTCGATGGGTGTAGACTGGCGACACGATTGCATGGTCATGCTAGGCAACGATGATGGGCACCCCCGCGCTCGACCGAAAGCTGCTCGCGATCCTCGCAGCGGATATGGTCGGTTACTCCAAAGCGATGGAGGCCGATGAGGCCGGCACCATCAAGCGGCTGAAGGCCATCCGCGCCGAGCTGATCAATCCCGCTATCTCTGAGCGCCATGGCACCGTCATCAAGCTGATGGGCGACGGCGCGCTCGTCGCCTTCGACAGTGTGGTGGATGCGGTTGCCTGCGCCGCGGCGTTTCAAAATGCAGTGGCGGCGCGCAATGCCGGCCTGCCGGAGCCCGAGCGCATTATCTTCCGCGTCGGGATCAATCTCGGCGATGTCGCCCTGGTGGATGGCGATCTCTATGGGGATGGGGTGAATGTCGCCGCGCGGCTGGAGCATCTGGCCGAGCCGGGCGGCGTGGTGGTGTCGGGCACGGCATACGATCATCTCCAGGGCAAACTCGACTGGCCGCTCGATTTCGCCGGCGAGCAGCAGGTCAAGAATATCAGCCGCCCGGTGCGGATGTATCGGCTGAGGCTCGACGGCAAACGGGCGCGCCGCCCGCTTCTCGCAATGATCCCGCGCTGGGCCAAAACGGCCGCGGCGGCGATCGTCACGCTGGCTCTGGCAGGCGGCGGGGCCTGGTGGTTCCTCCGGCCGGAACCGCTGATCGGCAAGCCGTCGGTGGCGGTGCTGCCCTTCGACAATTTTGGCGGCGACGAGGCGAGCGGGCGCCTGGCCGATGGCCTGACCGAGGACATCATCACCGACCTCGCGCGGTTTCCCGAATTCGAGGTGGTGGCGCGCAATTCGACGGAAGTTTTTAAAGGCAAGCCGGTGGATGCCCGCCAGGTCGCAACTGCGCTCCATGTCGGCTTTGTCCTGGAAGGCTCGATCCAGCGGCAGAGCGGCCGGGTGCGGATCACCGCCCAGTTGATCGATGCCAAAACCGGCCACCATCTTTGGTCGGAAAATTGGGACCGGCCGGCCGAGGATGTGTTTGCCGTTCAGACCGAAATCGCAGAGCAGGTCGCCAACCGCCTCGGCGGCGGCGTGGGGCTGATTCAACAGGCCGGGCGGGCTGCGGCCAAACGCAAACGCCCCGAAAACCTCAACGCTTACGATTACTATCTGCTCGGCTCAGAGAAGATCGAAAAGCTCACCAAAGCCGATGACGAGGAGGCCATCACCTTTCTCAACCGGGCCGTCGCGCTGGACCCGGGCCTGGCGCGGGCCTGGGTCGAACTTTACCACGCTCATGATCTGATGGGAGTGTTCGGCGTCGATCCCGAGGGCAACCGCAAGCTGGCCGCCGATGTGGCCGAACGCGCAGTGCGGCTCGATCCGAGCGACGCCGAAGCCCATGCGGTGTTCGGCATGAGCCTTGCTAATAAGGGCGACATGGGTCGCGCCAAGTCCGAATTCGACACCGCCCTTCGTCTCGCCCCCGGTTCGTCCGAAATCCTGACCTTTTACAGTGGCTATGCCGCCCGCTTCAACGAACCGGAACGTGGTGCTCAAATGGTCGACAAGGTCATGCGGCTCGACCCGAACTATCCGATGTGGGCGTCCAATTTCTTCGCACCTGCCTATTTCATGGCGGGGCGGTATCAGGACGCGGTGACGATGCTGGAGCGCATGACGCCCAACAACTACCAGCGATGGACCTGGGTGGTCCGCAGCAGCTCGCTTGCGGCACTGGGCCGAACCGATGAGGCGAAGGCTTCGGCCGCGGAAGCTCTGAAGCAGCACCCCGAGGTGACCGTCGAAAGCATGATCAACGAACCCGGCCTCAGCACAATCGAGCGCAACCGCTTCATAGAGACAATGCCGCTCGCCGGCTTCCCGGCATGCGCCAAGCCCGAGACGCTGGCAAACCTCGCCAAACCTGTGCGACTGCCGGAATGCCAGGCGAAGGAAGCCTGTCGGCCAGCCATAAAACAGCTCTGCAACGCGCGCCCCTCCAAGAGAGCCCCATCCTGACGTGCCCCGTAGGACCTCGAAGGGAGGGCGGGTCAGGCGTTGATACACGCAAGAAACAGCGTTGCGACTTGCTTCGCCCTTTCGGGCTGCGCACCTCAAGCATGAGGGACGTTGGAGGATGCCGCGCCCCAATAATCGCCGAGCCTGACCTATTCCAGGCCCGCCAGTCGCAAGCCCTCGATGTATCTGGCGCGGTCCTCCGCTCGGATTAGCGGGTGGTATTTCTCGACCCAGGCGATGCTGAGGTTTGGCTGCAGGCGCTTGCACTCGGCGAGCCCCTGTCGTGCAACTTCCAAATCACCAGTGAGGCCCGCGGCTGCCGTCAGCGTCCGCCAGGCCGTACCGAAGTCGGGCCGTAGTTGAACAGCACGCCTCTCGGCAGTAACCGCGTCGGCGTAGCGGCCCGCGATCAGATGGCATAAGCCTTCGATCGATAAATTCGCGGGCTGCGCGAAGTCGCGGGGGCTCAGTCGACTCGCGATTTCCAGCTGGCGATAACCCTCTTCCGCAAGCCCGGCATAAGCGTAGGTGACGGCCAAAATGACTCGCGCCAGTGCGAAGCACGGGTTGCGTTGCAAAGATTCATTGAGTTCTTCAACTGCTGGGCCGAAGCGCCGCGTAAAGGTAAAGATATAGGCGGCGGCCAGATGTCCCCAGGGATCGTCTGGATCGAGGTCGATCGCCCGTTGGGCAAGAATCAATCCGTCAGATACGCCGCGCTCGAAATCCATATTGCCGAGTGCAACCCGCGTGGCGAAAATCCAAGCGAGCAGACTACGCGCCCGCGCATAACCGGCGTCCAGTTCGATAGCCCGCTTCAGCAGCGCTATCCCCGTGTCGTCTTTTTGCGAAACCCATGTCCAGATATAGGGCATTGCTCGCACGACGCAGCCCCAGGCGTCGAGGCTCTCCGGCGGCTTGCTCTGCAGGCGAAGGTTTTCGGCGGCGTAGAGCTGCGGCTCAATCGCTGCGGCAACATTGGCGGTGATCTCGTCCTGCAGCGCAAAGATGTCGGAGATAGGCCGATCGTAGTGCTCCGCCCAAATGTGGTTGTCGCTGGTCGCGTCAGCAAGGTGACCAGTGACCCGTAGGCGATCCCCTGCCTTGCGAACGCTGCCTCCCAGGACGTAGCGAACGCCAAGTTCACGAGCGACCTGACGGCTGCTCACTGCCTTGCCCTTGAAAGCGAAGGTCGAATTGCGCGCGATGACGAGGACGCCTCGCGCCTTCGACAAGGCGGTGATGATGTCTTCGGTTATGCCATCACCAAAATACTCCTGTTCCGGGTCGCCGCTCATGTTCTGGAATGGCAGGACAGCAATCGACGGTTTGCCGAGTGACGTGGCCTGCCCGGCCGGGCCGACCGTGGGAGGGTTCACATCCCGCACCCTGAAGGCACGGACCGGGTGCTCGATGTTCTTCAGTGCCTGCTCACCCATATCTTCGAAGGCATAGTCAACTTTTCCCGCCGCATCGTCCCGCACGCGGGCCGAAACGCAGATACCGCCGGGTTCGGCTATGCTTTCGAGCCGTGCGGTAATATTGACGCCGTCACCGAAAATGTCACCATCTTGCTCCAGGATATCTCCGACATTGATGCCGATACGGAAATCCATGCGCATATCCTCGGCCTCGCTGGCGTTGCGACTGGCCATAAGAGTTTGCACTTCAACCGCGCATCGAACTGCATCGATGACGCTCGTGAACTGTGCGAGCAATCCATCACCAGTGGTTTTGACAATACCGCCGCCATTCCGCAGGATGACCGGATCAAGAACGTCGCGGCGATGCATGGTCAGCCGGGAAAGGGTGCCCTCCTCATCAATACCCACGAGGCGGCTATAGCCAGCCACATCGGCGGCGAAAATAGCGCAAAGCCTGCGTTTGGCCTGACCCGTTGGCAACCCCCATCTCCCTTCGGCTGAGATCATACACCGACTCCAAACGGTGTGCGAGCATGCCGCGTTTTTCACTTGCGCCGAGGTCAAGCTCTACCGCTTGGGATTTGGTGGCAACATCTGCTTAGGCCGACAGTGGTCAGCGGCGCGCGAGGTTACGAGCAGCGGCACGAGACCGGCTGTCAACGCTTGGCAGGCGGCTTCACAGCCGCCCGCCGCTGCAGCGCAAAGCGCGCCGCCGGGCAGTTGATGTCGAGAACCAGATCATAGGTCTGCTGGTAAAGCCTCTGCGCCAGCGTTTGTTGCCGCGGTTTTCCGAGGCGAGTGCTGCAAGTGCGGTGCGTTTGTACGCCTGGACGATCGGTTCGAGGGTCTTTGCCAGCGCGGCGTCGTCCGACGGCTCGGCCGCCAGCGAAACGGCGGCATAGGTTGCATCGCCATCTAGCGCAACCGCTTGATAGAGGCAATGCCGCTCGCCGGCTTCCCGGCATGCGCCAAGCCCTAAGCGCTGGCAACCCAAACCTGTGCGACTGCCGCAATGCGTGGCGGGGAAACGAGGCCTCTCGGCCAGCCATACAACAGCCCTGCAACGCACCGCGCCCCGGCGCCGGCGAGCGGCCCTCCGTAGCGACTGCTTTTCTCCCCGTGAACTTGCCGGCTTAGTCGCCGGATCTTCCGACAACGGCGGCTTCAGCCGCAGCAGGCGCCTTGTGCCGTTGACGGGCCACAGCAGGCAGATGACTTGCGGTTCTCTTCTTTCAGCCATCGGTCGCGGGGCTTGCAGCTTGCCGGACGCGGCGTCAGCTCGACATGCAGAGCACCGTCCTGCACGGTCGGCATCGAGGCACAATAAAGCTGCATCGGCCTGATCCCGTCGCTGACTTCGAAGGTGAGCTTGGCAGAACCATCGAGCTGTACATGCTCCGACACCTTGCGAATGATCGCCGCAAACTTGCCGGCCGCCATGTGCGTACGATTTTCCTCGTCGACATCCCAAAGCTGCACGAAGATTTCCGACCAGGCTTCAGGGTTGGCACCGCAGTCAAGCGCGGCGAACTGCCCGGCCTTGACCTCAGTGACATGGAAACCGGATTTCACCGGTCGACCGTCGTAGGAGAAGATCAGCGGCAGTTCACGGACGCCGTCGATCGTCTCTAGGAGGCGACCCAGGCTGATGTCGGTCTCGAGAAGGGGCTTGTCGATCGCGTTCATTTCGGCTACTCCTGTTTCAACACTTCAAGGATTGTAGAAATATGGAAGAACGTCAAGCCCTCATGTCATTTGCGGCATTGTCGCAGGAAACCCGGCTGCACATCGTGCGCATGCTTGTCGTCGCCGGGCCGAATGGGATGCCTGCCGGCGCCATCGCTGAGAAGGCGGAGGTTTCCGCCTCCAACGTCTCGTTCCATCTGAAGGAACTGGAACGAGCAGGACTTATCAACCAACAGCGGGAATCCCGCTCGATCATCTACACCGCCAACTACGAAGGCCTCGGCGCGCTCATCCGCTTCTTGATGGAAGACTGCTGCGGCGGCCATCCCGAGATTTGCGCGCCGGCCGCCGAAGTCGCCGCCTGCTGCGCCCCAGCTCCGAAGGAAAAACTGCAATGACCGCCGATCGCGTTTATAACGTCCTTTTCCTCTGCACGGGCAATTCCGCCCGCTCGATCCTGGCCGAATCCATCCTCAACCGCGAAGGCAAGGGTCGGTTCAAGGCCTACTCGGCGGGAAGCCGGCCCAAAGGTGAAGTCCACCCGCTGGCGCTGGATACGCTGCGCGCCCTTGGCTACGAAAGCACCGGGTTCAGTTCGAAGAGCTGGGACGAGTTTGCCGAAGCCGGCGCGCCGCAGATGGATTTCATCTTCACGGTCTGCGACAACGCCGCGGGCGAGGCCTGCCCCGTGTGGATCGGCCACCCGATGACGGCGCACTGGGGTGTCGAGGATCCGGCGGCCGTCGAAGGTACACTGGTCGAGAAAGGCCAGGCGTTCTCCCAAGCCGCGCGCTACCTCAAGAACCGGATCATCGCATTCGTGAGCCTTCCGCTCGCATCAATTGACAAGCTGGCTCTTGAAACGCAGCTGCGCGCCATCGGCACGATGGAGGGCACGACCAATAGCCGGGGCGACGTCGCATGAGCGGGGAGGTGGACCAGCAACCGGTCAGCTGCGCAGATAAGAACTTGCGAACAGCCCTGCAGGCCGCCCAACTTCCGACCGGTGATCTTGATGAAGGCGGCCGCAGCTTCTTCCGGTTTACGGATCGGAACGCGACCATCGGTTATGGGGGGCTGGAACACTACGGGGACTGCGCACTTTTGCGTTCGTTGGTGGTCCTGCCGCAGCAGCGTGGGCACGGTTATGGAGAAGCCATCACCAGGCGGTTGCTAGCCCAGGCTGCGCATGATGGTGCGCGGATAGTTTATTTGCTGACGGATTCTGCAACCCCTTTTTTCGAACGCCTCGGTTTCGCCAAGGTGGATCGCGCGACGGCTCCTGCTGCAATCCTGCAAACTCGGCAGGCCACAAGCCTGTGCCCGGCCGCAGCGGCGCTGCTGGCCAAGATAGTCCAAGGGTAATAATCCATGTCCACCTTCGAACGTTACCTCACAGTCTGGGTCTTCCTCTGCATCGTCGTTGGCGTCGCTCTCGGTCATGTGATGCCCAGCGTTTTCCAGGCGATCGGCGCAGCCGAAGTCGCCAAGGTCAATCTGCCGGTCGCAGTGCTGATCTGGTTGATGATCATTCCGATGCTTCTGAAAATCGACTTTGCTTCGCTCAGCCAGGTCGGGCGCCATTGGCGCGGGATCGGTGTCACGCTCTTCATCAACTGGGCCGTCAAGCCGTTCTCGATGGCGCTGCTCGCCTGGCTGTTCGTCGGCTATCTGTTTCGGCCTTACCTGCCGGCTGACCAGATCGATAGCTACATTGCCGGCCTGATCATCCTCGCGGCTGCGCCGTGCACGGCGATGGTCTTCGTGTGGTCGAACCTGACCAAGGGCGAGCCGCACTTCACGCTCTCCCAGGTGGCGCTGAACGACACCATCATGGTCATTGCCTTCGCGCCGATCGTTGGTCTGTTGCTCGGCCTTTCGGCCATTACCGTGCCGTGGGACACGCTGATCCTGTCGGTCGTGCTCTACATCGTCCTGCCGGTGATCGTCGCGCAGATTCTGCGCCGCGTGACCGACGTCGACCGCCTCGGCGCCAAGCTGCAGCCGGTGTCCCTGCTGGCGCTTCTCGCAACCCTGGTTCTGCTGTTCGGCTTCCAGGGCGAACAGATCATCGCGCAGCCGGCGGTCATTGCGCTGCTGGCCGTGCCGATCCTGATCCAGGTCTACTTCAATTCAGGCCTCGCCTACTTGCTCAACCGCATGAGCGGGGAGGAGCACTGTGTCGCCGGGCCTTCGGCACTGATCGGCGCCTCCAACTTTTTCGAACTGGCGGTGGCCGCAGCCATCAGCCTGTTCGGCTTCAACTCCGGGGCGGCGCTCGCCACCGTTGTCGGCGTCCTCATCGAGGTGCCGGTGATGCTGTCGGTCGTCTGGATCGTCAACCGCAGCAAGGGCTGGTATGAGCGCGGCGCCGCCGTCCAGACCAGCGCCACCACCATCAAGAGGATTTAACATCATGGACGTCACCATTTATCACAACCCCGACTGCGGCACGTCGCGCAACACGCTGGAGATGATCCGCAATGCCGGCATTCAGCCCACAGTCATCGAGTACGTGAAGACACCGCCCAGCCGCGACCAGCTTGTCAGAATGATCGCAGAGGCCGGCCTCACCGTCCGTGAGGCGATCCGCGAGAAGGGCACGCCTTATGCGGAACTTGGCCTCGATGATCCGAAGCTGACCGACGATCAGCTGCTTGATGCGATGCTTGAAAACCCGATCCTGATCAACCGGCCTTTCGTGATCACACCGATCGGCACGCGGCTGACCCGTCCTTCCGAACTGGTGCTCGACATTCTGCCGGCCACCCACAAGGGGGCGTTCACCAAGGAAGATGGCGAGCAAGTTCTCGATGCCGAGGGCAAGCGCATTGTCTGACTTGCCTGCCGCATCCCCCGATCATCTGCGCCAGCCGGATCTCGACGCATTGCGTCCGGCGTTTTCTAGCCACAAGCCACGCATTCTGATCCTCTACGGCTCGCTGCGGGCTGTATCATATAGCCGCCTGCTGGCTCATGAAGCCGCCCGGCTGCTGAAGCATTTCGGGTGCGAAGTGAAGATTTTCGATCCCGCTGGCCTGCCACTTCCAGACGCGGAACCGGTCAACCATCCCAAAGTACAGGAACTGCGTGATCTCTCTGCCTGGTCGGAAGGCCAGGTCTGGGTCAGTCCGGAACGGCACGGCGCCATGACGGGCATCATGAAGGCACAGATCGACTGGATCCCGCTTTCGGTCGGATCGGTGCGGCCGACCCAGGGCAAGACGCTGGCGGTGATGCAGGTGTCGGGCGGCTCGCAGTCGTTCAACGCGATCAACCAGCTTCGTGTCCTCGGCCGTTGGATGCGCATGATTACCATCCCCAATCAGTCCTCGGTGGCGAAAGCCTTTCAGGAATTCGATACGGACGGCCGCATGAAGCCCTCGTCATATTACGATCGCGTCGTGGACGTCTGCGAGGAGCTGGTGAAATTCACCCTGCTGACCCGGGACGTCTCTGCCTATCTCACGGATCGCTACAGCGAGCGCAAGGAAGACGCGGAAAAGCTGGAGCAGCGCACGAGACTGAAATCCATATGAGCGGGCGGATCCCGGTCACTGCCATCGTTGCCCTCGGCATCACGCAGAATATCGGCTACGGCACGCTCTACTACAGCTTCAGTATTCTGGCGCCTGATATGGCGGCCCATTTCGCGTGGTCGACCGAATGGATCTTCGGCGCCCTCTCGGTCGCGCTGCTGATCGGCGGGCTGACGGCGCCGTGGCTTGGCGGCCTTTTTGATCGCATTGGTGCCGGGCGGGTGATGACCATAGGCTCGGCCGTCGCCGCCGCAGCCTTGCTCGCCTGCGCCTACGCGCCGGGCAGGACGTCCTATGTCGCCGCCCTGATCGCGATCGAGGTCGCGGCCAATCTGGTGCAATACGGCGCGGCGTTCGCGTTCCTCGTGCAGCTCCGGCCGGAGGTGGCATCGCGCAGCATTGCCTACCTCACGCTGATTGCGGGTTTCGCCTCGACAATGTTCTGGCCGATCACGGCAGCGCTGCAGGCGCAGATGTCCTGGCAGAATGTGTATGTGATATTTGCCGCCCTCAACCTATTCATCTGCCTGCCGATCCATGCATGGCTTTCTCACGGCGCAGTAACGCACCGGAAAACAGCAAAAATTGCCTCGCCGCGCGTCGAGGGTATCCTGCCATCAGAGCGTCGTCGGCTGGGGTTCCTGTTGATGGTAGCGGGGTTCTCGCTGATGTCGCTTTCCAGCTCGGCGGTGCTGGTTCATATGGTGCCACTGCTGTCTGGCCTCGGCCTCGGCACCACGGCTGCCTTGGTCGGGACGCTGTTCGGGCCCTCCCAGGTCGCCAGCCGTCTCATCAACATGATGTTCGGCAAGAATCTGGCGGCGCTGCATCTGGCCTTGTTCGCGGCTCTTCTAATACCCGGCGGCATGCTGATCCTGCTGCTTCTGGCACCGTCCGTGCCGGGCGCCATGATATTCGCGATGATCTTTGGCATGGGTAACGGCTTGCTGAGCATCGTCACCGGTACGCTGCCATTGCATTTGTTCGGCAGTGACGGCTATGGCAAGCGGCAGGGTCAGATGATGGCGGCCCGCTTGATCCTGTCCGCGATTGCGCCGTTCGTCCTGGCGCTGGCAATGGCTCAGATCGGCATTCCGGCATCACTGGCTATCTGTGCAATGCTAAGCTGCCTGGCGATCGTCATGTTCGGATTGATCCTGGTCATGCAGCGGACAAGCCGCACTGCCGTCAGCGCAGGATGAAATCCCCAGTCCCGCTCGGACGACCTCATCGGCAAATCAATCGGACTTGGTCGAGCAGCACCGAGGTCGGCGCGCTCCTCCGCCGTGGTGTGCATGTTAAAGCATGTCGCGTAAAAGTGTGCGATAATGACATGCGTAGAAGGCCTAAAGCGCGGGGAGCAGAATCTGGAAGCTCGCGACGCGCTTTAGTGCAGCCGGCAGGACTGTGCTCATCGCCGTGCTGGCGGTTTCACGGCCGCCCGCCGCTGCAGCGCAAAGCGCGCCGCCGGGCAGTTGATGTCGGGAACAAGATCGTAGGTCTGCTGGTAAAGCGTCTGCGCCAGCGTGTTGTTGCCGCGGTTTTCCGAGGCGAGCGCTGCAAGTGCGGTGCGTTTGTACGCCTCGATGATCGGTTCGGCGGCCTTTACCAGTGCGGCCTCGTCCGATGGCTCGGCTGCCAGCGAAAGGGCGGCATAGGTTGCGTCGCCATCGCGGCCGACGCGGCCGCCGACGGCGCCGTTGAAGCTTGCTTCGGAAACTTGGCGCATGCGGCGGGCGTTCTTGATGCAGGTCGGGATGCGGGCGGCCTCGGCATTGATGCGCTCGGCCGTCGGCCCTCCCTCGGTGCTGCCGCTGTCCGACAGGATGACGTAGCCGATGATGCCGACGATGGCGAGATAGGCAAGACCCATGCCGGCGAGGAAGGCCGGCTGCTTGAGCAGCGGCTTCTTCGGCTTGTCGTCTCCAGTCTTGGACGCCTCCTTCTTCGGCGCCTCCTTGGCGGTGGCTTTGACGACGAACTGGAATTCGACGTCCTTGCCGAGACGGAAGCTGTCGCCGGCTTTCAGCGAGGCCGTCTGCAGCAGCGCTTCGCCGCGCAGCATGATCGGGTTCAGCCCCATGCGGCGGATGATGAAGCCGCCGTCGCTCTGTTTTTCGATGCGCGCATGGATCGGCGCCAGGAACGGATCGTCGACGACGATATCGGCATTCGAAGCCCGGCCGATCGACATCTCCGGCCGGTCGAGCACATGGCTGCGGCTCTGGCCGCCGGGACCGGTCTGCAAGAGGCTTGGTTTGTTTCCGCGCAAGAAGGAAAAGGCCATGATCAGAACATCCCACTCGACATCATCTCGACAATTGCCGGCGCCAGCACCAGAAGCAGGATCGACACGACGATCATCATCGCCGGCATGACGATCTTGGCTTTCAGCTTTTCACTGGCCCTGTCGGCTTTTTCCCAGCGGCGGAAGCGCAGGTCGCGGGCATGTTCGCGCAGCAGCTCGACGCGGTTACTACCCTCGACCTCGCCCTGGATCACCGCACGGATGACGCGGATGACCTCCTCGGCAGTCATGCGGGCCTCCAAACGCTGCAGCGCCTCGACCATGCCGGTGCCGAGCGCCACGTCCTTCAGCGTCTGATCGATCTCTTCGCTCATCACCGTGCCGGGTGCAGCCTCGGCATAAAGCCTCAGGCTTTCCGGCAGGGTCGCCTGGGCCTGCTGGGTCATGACGACGAGATCGAGGAAATAGGGAAATTCGCGCGAAATGCGTTCCTTGCGGTCCTGCATCTTGTCGTCGGCGACCACCCAGAAATAGATGGCGGGGATCAGCCCGAGGATCAGCCCGGCCACCAGTCCGCCGATGATGCTGCCGCTGGCAATGCCGAACAGCACGCCGAGCAGGATGAAGCCGAAGAGGCTCAGCACAACGAGAAGCGCGATATATTCCCGCCCGGTCACGCCGCCGAAGGGCCGGCCGCCATAGATCAGCTTCTGCTCGAGCTGGGCGCCGTAATCGGCGAGCCACGGCTCGAAATGCAGCAGCACGAATTCGACCGGCGTGCGCATGCCGATGCTGTCGACGACATTCGGCGGCGGGCCGTCGCCGCCGCGGGAGCGGCGCACCACCTGGATGCTGCCGAGCAGATCGCCGATCCACCAGACGAAGAGGGCGGCGGTGATGCCGGCAAAAACAACGGCGATGGGGGCGAGAGGTATCTGAGACATCAGACCGACACCTTCATCATCGAGCGCATCCAGAAGAAACCGGTGGCATAGAGAATGGCGCCGACGATCGCGATGACGATGCCGATGGCGTTGCCGAACACCTTGTCGATCAGCTCGGGCTGGCCGAAGAAGATCATCAGGATCATGAACAGCGCGCCGCCATTGACGACGCGAAAGTTCATGCGCGCCTGCGACGACGAGGTGGTGATCTTCTGGTCGAGCTTCCAGATTTCCTTGAAGGATTTCGACATTTCCGTCAGCGGCTCGGAAATGTCGCCGCCCTGGCGGGCAAAGAGACCAAGGGCGGCATCGACCATCTTGAAGTGCAGGCTCGGCACGGTGCGGCCGTGGCGGTCGAGCGCCTCGACCAGGCCGATGCCGAGCTTCTGTTCGCGGGCGATGCGCTCGAACTCGCGCGAGGCCGGCATCTGGCCGGTATCGGCCACCGCATTGACGGCGACGGCAAGCGGCTTGCCGGTGCGCACGGCCGAGACGATCTGGTCGACGGCATAGGGAAGCTGCGATTCGATCTGCAGCCAGCGCCGCTGCAGGAAATAGCGGATCACCGCCTTGGGCAGGAAGAAGGCGACCGGAATGGCGATGACGATGCCGAAGATCGGCCCGAAGATCAGCGAGACCACCAGGAAGACGACGATTGCGGTGATGCCGTAGGCAAGGATCATCGTATAGGGCGGCACGGCATCGCGGCCGAAGACCTGTGCTGCTTCGCTGGCGAGCGCGATATCGCGTTCGGTGGCGCGCAGCAGCGGTGCCGGCCAGCGCACCGGCGCGCCCCAGACGAGCAGCCCTGCCGTCACCGCGCCGAGGGCGACCGTAAAAATCTGCAGAATGCTGATATCCATGGTTTCTACCTCAGACGAACATATCGAGTTTTTCGATTTCACCGTCTTCGCCGAACTCGACGAGTTCGGCGACGAAGCTCGGCAGGTAGCCGGTGAAGGCATGCACCGCCTGGCCGCCGGCGCGGCCGACGAGATGGAAGATCGGCTCGACGATGACGAGGCCGGTATCCGGATCGATGCCGATCACCTCGGATATTTCGGTCACCGCCCGCCGCCCGCTTTCCAGGCGGTTGAGCTGCACGACGAGCTCGACGGCGGCGACGATCTGCTGGCGGATCGCCATGACCGGCAGCGAGCTCTGGCCCTGCAGCACCATCACCTCCAGACGGGTCATCATGTCCTGTGGCGTATTGGCATGCGCCGTCGTCATCGAGCCGGCATGGCCGGTGTTCATTGCCTGCAGCATGTCGATCGCCTCGGCACCGCGGCACTCGCCGACGATGATGCGGTCGGGGCGCATGCGCAGCGCGTTGCGCACGAGATCGCGGATGGTGACGCTGGTTTCGGACTCCGCCGTCTTCGGGCGCGATTGCAGATAGACCACATGAATGCCGTCAAGCTGCAGTTCCGACGTGTCCTCAACGGCAACGACGCGCTCGCCGATCGGGATGAACTGCGACAGGCTGTTCAAGAGCGTCGTCTTGCCGGAGCCGGTGCCGCCGGAGACGACAATGTTCTTGCGAGCGCGGACCGCCGCCTCGAGGAAGGCGCGCATCGGCTCGCTGAGTGCGCCGGCCGTGACCAGCTTGGAGATGTCGAGCCGCGACTTGCCGCCGAATTTGCGGATGGTCAGGCAGGCGCCCTTGACCGCCAGCGGCGGAATGACGGCGTTGACGCGCGATCCATCGGGCATGCGGAAGTCGGCCATCGCCTCGCTCTCGTTGATCGAACGGTTGGAATCGACGGCGATGCGTTCGATCACCTTCATCAGCTGCCGCTCATTGGCGAAGGCGAAAGGGTAGCGCTCGAGCAGGCCGAACTTTTCGACGTAGATCTCGTCATAACGCGTCACCATGATTTCCGAGATGACGTCGAGATCCATCAGCTCCGAGATCGTGCCCCAGCGATACATCAGCTCCTCGATATTGGAGCGCAGATGCATATGGGCGATCTCGTAGCGGTCGCCGGCATTGAACAGCGCCTGGCGGGACTGGAAGGCGGCGCTGAAGCGCGTGTCGAGCTGGGCGAAGTCGGCGCGGGTGGATTCGAAATTCAGCTTCAGCTGCAGCGCCGAGATCAGCGCCTTGCCGACATCGAACAGGCGGCGGTTGTCCTGTTCCTCGCGCGACAGGCTGGCTGCAGTCGACGAGGCATCGCGCCGCCCGGTGCGGGCGATGCGTTTTGCCAGCCACCGATAGACGGCGTTCTTGATGACGAGGATGACGAGATCCTGCGGCGCGCCGTCGAGCGCCTCCTTGATGAACATGTCGAGCCGCTCGCGGATGCGGTTTCGCGTGTCTTCGCGGCCGAAATCGGAGGATTTCACCAGCCGGTCGTATTGCGTGTCTTTTAGCAACCGCTCATGGATCTCCATCTGCAGCGCCAGCACCCGCTCCTGGTCCGGAAACTGCGTCACCGCTTCGGCCGCCGCGGCCGGCTCGACAAGTTCGATGGTGACGTTCGGCACCCAGATCGACATGCCGGCCGAAACCGCAACCGGCGTGCCGGCCCGCAGCGGCTGATCGTCGACCCGGGTCGGGTTGCGGCCGTGATGCTGCACCGACCAGCCCTGGCCTGATTTGCGCAGCACGAATTGCGGCGAGGAGACGTGGCTGCCGCGCAGCCGCACGACGCCGGCGCCGGCCGGCAGCGTCAGCGTGCTGCTTTCGCCGACGAAATAGGTCTCATTCGAAGAAAGCGGGATCACCTCCCGCCCGCTGCCGTCCTCATAGGAAATCTTCAACAGCATGGCTTATTCCCCCGCAACGCTCACATGCGCGTCCAGTTGATGCTCGGCAGTTCCTCGACGGTATTGTCGGCCGGATTGCGCAGCACGAGGTTCAGGCTGCCGTTCGACTGTCCCATGGCAAAAATCAGCATCTCCGCTTCCGCCGGCGTCACTTCGACGGTGACGTTGTTATAGGTGCTGTTGGCCTTGGTGACCGCGCCTTCCGCCGTCGTCGCCGCACCGACGGCCAGCACTTTGACATTCTGCAGGAAGGTGCGGGTGACGACGCGGGTGCGCGAGCTGATGCCGAGTTTATAATCCTGCGCCTGTTTGCGGTAGGCGTTGACGTCATTCTCGTCGGCGCCCGGATATTGGGTGAGGTAATTCTTCAGCATCTGCTCGACCGGCGAGGGCGGCTGAGCCGGAGCCTGCGGCTGCCCGGCTGCAACAGGCGCTTGCCCGGGAACGGCCGGTGCCTGGCCGGGGGTTCCCGGCTGGGTCGCCGCCGCCGGTGCGACGGGCTCGACCGGCTCATCGACCGTGCCGAGAATATCGACATAGCTGCCCGGCTCGACGAAGTGGCCGACGGCCGCGGCCGCGTTGACGGGAAGGGTAAGCGCCCGTTTGCCGGGCGCGATCATCGTCGTCAGGCGCCCGCCGTCATTATCGTCGAAATACTGGAAAAGCAGCACCGAGCCGGCCGGAATATCGGCGGCGGCCGTCCTGTCCTTCAGCCATTCCTGGTAGGCGCTGGCCGCCGGAACCGCGAGCTTGGCAAGCGCCCCGAAGCTTTCCGGCAGCATGACCGGTTCGGCGAGCATGTCGGGCGTGATCGCCTGACCTCGCGTCACCTTCCGGTCCGGCTGGAGCCGCATAAAGGCATAGGCTACCTGCTCGTTCTTGACGCTCTCGGTCCAGAAGTAGAGCAGAACGCCGGTGATGAGCCCGACGATGACGGCCGCAATAAGCTTCCAGTTCATGGTGTTGTTCCTTCGACGAAGGGTTGCCTGATTTGAATGACCTCGACGGTCCGGCCGTCGCTCTTGCTGCTGGTGTAGAGAACATTGGCCTCGACGCTGCCGCGACGGCCATAGAGGGCAGTGACCCCGCCGCGCTGAGCCGGCGGCGCCTCGATGGTGAAGCCGTCACGGGTGAGGAGCTCGGCGCGCGCATCCGACCAGCGCACGGCCGACAGCGAGCCTTTCGAGACGACCGTGCGCGACGTATGGCCCTTGTCGCGGTCGCCGATATCGCTCAGCACCTCGATACCGGCCGGCGGACGCAGCGACGGCGGCAGCTTGCCGGCATCGGCGGGTGCTGCAAAGGCCGGCAGCGACGACGCTACGTCTTCGAAACGGGTCATCAGCACCTCGGTCATCGGCGCACCGGCGGGCCGGCGGATCATGATCGAGACCCCGGGGATCGGCGCCCTTGCCGAGGGATTTGCCGGGTCCTGCTTCTTGAGATAATCGAGCGCTGCCTCGCCGTCGCCATCGAAGAACCGAACCACGACGGCGAGATCGTCGCGGATGCGGCTGGTCTTCGGGACGATCAGCATATTGGCGGCGATGACGGCGGTCAGTTCTTCCCGGTCGTTGCTTTTCGGGAGGGCAGGGCGGGTATTGACGGCCAGCACCCGCAGCCATTCGTCGGTGATCTCGGAAATGCTGCGATCGCTCTGGTAGGGCGTGAATTCCAGCGGCTGGCCATTGATGACGAGATCGCGCGGCGGCCGCTCCGGCGCGCCGAGAATGCCGGCCAGCATCGAATTCAGCGTCGCCCGGAAATCCTTGTAGACTTCGGCGCGGCCCGGCGTGGCCGCGACCATGGCGACAAGCCCGATACCAAACGCGGTGGCCAGTAGATGAACGGAGATGCGCGCGCCCTGTCTCATCTTATTTCGCTCCCGGAAAGACGCCGTCGAACAGATCGCCGGAATCATCGGCGACATCACGGATTTCCCGGCGCAGCGTCGGGTCGTAGCCGCGGCGGGTCGTGTCGTTGTTGTGCGAGGCAAACAGCGTTGCATCGTCGACCGTGAAGGCATCCTTCCAGCGAATGCTCCTGATCGTATCGAGATCGTCGGAATCCCTGAATTTGTAGACGCGGTCGGCCGTCGCGGTGACCAGCTGCGGCTTTTCATTGGCGAGGTCGCCGACCATGTCGCCGAAATCGCGGCCGTCGCTTTTCAGCGTGTTCTGCACGTCGTCCCAGACGAAGGTGCGCTGGGGGTCGCCGTCGCCCTCATGCGAGGGCGTGCGCGAGCAGCTCATGGCGTCGCGTCCGGGCAGCGCCGGCAGAGAGGGGAGTGGAAAGACGTTCGAGAAATCCGAGGTGCAGTCCAGCCCATTCGCCTCGGCGAAGGCGGCGTTGCGCATCGCCAGCATGGTGCCCACCTTCTTGGTGGAGATCCTGTTGGCATGGATCATGAAGATCACGATCAGCAGGATGACGGGTGCGGCGAGCACGAATTCGATCGAGGCGAGACCCCGCCTGTCGCGGTGCAGCCGCATCATCAGGCCGCCGGCTGGTGCTACGCCGGCAGGATCAGTGGGTGTTGACGGCAGCCCAGGCATTGGCTCCTCCCTTGTCGAAGACGCGGGTCAGGCCGGTGAAACTATCGGCGACCGGGCTCTGCTTGATGGTGTTCGAAACCTCGCCGGTATCGTCGGCGAGCGTGGCCGGCGCAAGCGATGCGAGCCAGTCCTGCGTGTAGAGATCGAAGGCCGTGTAATTGTGCACCCAGCTCTGCGCGAGTGCATAGGCGGATGGTGTCTTGTCCTTGAAGATGCGGACCTGCAGCCGGGCCCGCGGCGCACGCGAAACGATCGCCAGCGTCTGATAGTCGTCGAGCTGCTCGCCGCCGAAGGGCGTGAAGTTGAAGGGGATGCGGCCCTTCAGCCAGTAAGGCTTGGGGAAGGAGATGACCGGCAGGGCGGCACCCGCCACAGAGATCGCCCCACCAGCCGGCCCGCAGACCTGGTTCCAGATCATGTCGAACTTGCGTGTGAAATCGTTCTCGTCTTTTGTCTGCTTGTCGGAATAGCGCGGCGGCACGTCGATCGGCAGCTGGAAGGGGTTCACGACGCCGAACTCGATGCCGAAGAACTCCTCGGCCACAAAGAAGCTGGCATCGAGCGTCAGTTCCTCCCACCAGCTCAGATCGGCATATTGCTCGATGATCGCCTTAAACGGGATCTTGCTCAAGTAAGCCGGGCCGAAGGCTTCATAAAAGATGTAGAAGTTCACCAGCGTATTGTCGATGCCACTCTTGTGATTGACAAAGTCGCGGATATGGCTGCCGTCGACGCCGCCTGCGGTCAGCGGACCCTTGCCGTTGGGGAAGCCGCGATTGGCGAATTCACCGCGCATCAGGAACGGGTCCTGCCCCTCGGTGCCCCTGCTCATCGCAAGGCACATTTCTGCATAGGCCGCAACGGGATTGACGCCGTCGCGATCGACCGGAAGGTTGCCGCCCGCACCTTCTCCGGCGTCGTTGCAGGATTCGCACGGCGGATGGAAGACGACATGATCCGACTTGTTCAGGCGCACCAGATGCAGGGCTTCGTTGCCGACGCGCTGCGGAAAGCTCTCGACGAGGTAGTCGTTGAGATCGTTCATGCCGTCGATGATGTCGCTGGACTTTTCGATAAGGCCCCAGGGATTATAATCGATCTGTGCTTTTACCGTGTATGCAATGGCAATGGTGGCTTCGGTCGCCCGGAACCCCTGAAACGCCAGGCAAGCGCCGTAGATGATGCCGCCGACGATCGGGACTTTCTGCCAGCCCGGGCAATAGGGCATCGGCGGCATCGGCGGCAGGAGGGACGCCGGGCCGAAGCCCTCGGTGAAGGAGTATTCGGCGAGTTTCGCCAGAATAGCGGTCGAGCGCAGGGCCAGTTCCGCCGTGGTCAGCTGGAAGGCAACCGAGGTCGCCATGACGACGGTTGCCTGCGAGGAGGCGACGTTGTTCATCGCCATGATGTTGAGATAACGCGCTTCCCAGTCGGCATGGACGAGCGCGGCGGCGTCGGCCGTGTCCTGCGTGCGCTGCTTGTCGTAGATCATCTGTCCCGTATTGAGGATCCAGACGATCATCAGCGCGAGCGCGATCGTCATGTAGAGAATGATCGGCGACAGGAAGCCGCGTTCGTCGCGGTGCAGGCGCTTGATGAGGGTCGGTGTCATAGCAGGTTCACCTCCGCCTTCGAGATCGTGTAATAGCGGCCGTCTTTCCTCTGGCCGCGGGCAAAGACCCAGCCGGCATATTCGAGCAGCAGGAAGCGCGCTTCGACCTTGGCGGTCACCGGCACATGCGGCGAGCGGTTGATGGCGGCATAGAGCGCCATCGGCGCGCGGTCGACGGTCACGGTGACGTTCTGCGGATCGAACATGTAGCGGGCCTGGTTGCGCATCGCCCGCCAGTTCTTCGAAAGGCCGGAGGCATCGGCAAGGCTCTTCAGCGCATCTTCTGGCGGCTGGCAGGCGCCGACACATTTCAGCTGGTCGTAGGGAGCAGCCGGGATCAGCGCCAGCCGGGCGGCAAGATCGGCTTTTCCAGGTGCGGCATCGTCATCGCAGGTCTTGACGTCGATGAAGCTGCGGATGGTGATCGGCAGGGCGGGGCAGAAATAGACGCGGGCGCTGCGGGCCGCCGCATAGGCGGCATAATGGGTGAAGAGGTGGTTTTTCGCCAGGATCGCGAACTGGAACACCACGAACATGAAGAAGACGAAGACCGGCGTGACGAGCACGAAATCCATCATCGTCGTGCTGCCGGAGCTATCGCCGTGCAGCTCCGATATCCGGCGCCGGCGGGCGGAAAGCCGCGGCAGCAGCAGCATCGAGGCAAGCAGGATCATCGCGATCGCAAAGGTGCCGAAGAGCGCGCCGTGATCCTCAGGGATCCAGAAGGTCCGTGAGTGCAGGATCGAACTCCAGAAGGCACCGTCGAAGAGGGGGCGTTCGAGTTCAGCGCGCATTGCCGTTACCTCACAAGTGAAAGAGGGGTGAAATCAGGCATGAATAGGCACCAGAAAAGCCCGAGAGCGGCGGCAACGCCGAAGCGGACGGTATGATGTGTCTCGCGCGGCTTCAGCACCGAAGCGGCATCGCGGAAACCGGCAGGCAGCAGCAGGGCGAACAGTCCGACGTTCCTGGCCAGCACGCTCCACTGGACACGCCGCGCCATCGAGAATAGGGCGATCACGCCGCCGACCATCAGCGATGCGAGCGTCACGTCGATGGCGGGCCAGAGGCCGAGAATGGCGCCGAGCGCCGCCATCAGCTTGACATCGCCGCCGCCGCAGCTTCCGGCTGCGAAGGCGATGATGAAGATCATGCCGGCCGCAATCAGGCCGGCAAAGGCAAGGCCGATCCCTGCGAGACCTCCGCCGGCTGCCGCAAGCATGAAGCCGGCAAGCAGGCAGGGATAGGTCACGGCGTTCGGGATGTGACCCTGGCGGTGATCGAGCACCGCCGCGGTCGTGGCGCAGGCGACGGCAAGAGCCGCCGCCACAGGCATCAGGGTCAGATCGTAGGTCATATCCATGACAAGGATCCGCTTATTGACCCGGCTCGGGAATTCTCTCAGCGTCGGAGAGAGCCGTGTTCTTTTCGTTGAACCATTCGCCGATCTGTTTGCCGAATGCGAGCAGAAGCAGCATCAGCGGAATGACGATCAGGGCGACGGCAAGGACGATCTGGGCCATGTCGCCGCGCTCGTCCTGGTGAAGTGCAATTGCGAGAGTCTTGAGTTTTCCAAACATCTGCGTATTCCTCGTTCCTAGGTTTGTTTCGGATCGAAGACCTGAGAGAAGATTACCAAGCATACGGTATCGGTCCGAACCAGCACGTTGCTCGTTCCAATGATATGTTCTGCTTCAGCTTTTCTTCCCCGGCGGCCAACGCTTGTTGAGCAACATCATTAAGACCCAAGAGTGCGCCCAAGGCCAGCCCTCCGTCAAGCAAACGGAACGGAGGGTTCCAATTGTCTTGGAGGCGTCTCTTGATGAAACCGAGTTGACGGCGGTAATTTTCAACTAACCGCTTGAAGACGCTATAGTTTCACCCCGAAGAAGCAACTGTGCGACGGCTTTGCCAACTGTCGCCGACTGCCCCATAATTGGTCAATTCTTTCAAGGCGATAGAATAGACGATACGGCGCGCGTCTTATCGGCCGCTCGCACGGGGCGCAGCCATAGCGTTGCTTGTCGATCTGGATTAAGCTTCTCCGACATTGTGGGCCTCGCCCTTCAGTCGTTCCGGAGAAACGAACCATGGAAACGATGAGCAGCATCCTGATACTTGCATTGGTCCTCATTCCATTGATGATGTTCTTTCCAACCGCAGTTCAAATGATGGCGACATTGTTCGGCATGAGCACGGTTCTGGTGGGGATGCCGCTCTGATGAAGGCCGTATCCGACGACGCCGCCGAACAGGCGACCTTCCAAGTCCTGACCCGGGCGCTGGACAAGCTCTTGGGCCCGATCCGCTTCCTGCTCGAGGATCCGAGCGTGTCGGAAATCCTGATCAACGGGACATCCGATATCTTCGTCGAAAGGCGCGGCAAGCTCGAACGCGCCGATACGCGTTTTGCCAGCCGCGAGGATCTGGAATCGGCTGCGCGCAGCATCGCGCAATTCTCCGGCAAGCGGCTGACGCCGGAGGAGCCGAGCGTCGAGGCCCGCCTGCCGGACGGTTCGCGCGTACAGATGATCCAGCCGCCCGCCGCCCGCACCGGACTTTGCATCTCCATCCGCCGTTTCTTGAAAGAACATCGCAGCATCCGCGATCTCGTCACCCAGGGCAGCCTGACCGAAGCGTCGCTGTCGCTGCTGCAGGCAGCCGTCGGGCTGCAGAAGAACGTCATCATCTCCGGCGGCACCGGCACCGGCAAGACGACGATGCTGAACGCGCTGTCGGAAGCCTTTGCCGACCACGAGCGCATCATCGTCATCGAGGACACCTCGGAACTGCAGATCCGCAAGGAACACGTGGTCTATCTCGAAGTGACGAAGCCCGACCGCTTCGGCCGCGGCGGCGCCAGCATCCGCGACCTGTTCCGCTCGTCGCTGCGCATGCGGCCAGACCGCATCATCGTCGGCGAATGCCGCGGCGGCGAGGCGCTCGACATGATCCAGGCGATGACCTCGGGCCATAGCGGCAGCCTTTCGACGGTGCATGCCAACACACCCTATGACGCCCTGCACCGGCTGGAAACGCTGGCGCTGATGTCGGATATCGACATGCCGCTCCGGCCGCTGCGCGCCCAGATCGCCTCGGCGGTCGACGTCGTCGTCCAGATCGCCCGTTTCAAGCGCACCGGCAGACGCCGGGTGATCGAGATTTCCGAGATCAAGGGCCTGAACAATGACGGCCAGTATATCGTCGAGAGCATCTATAAGCTCGAGGGTGACGGCCACTCCAATTCCGACGGCGCATTGCTGTGGACCGGCGTGGTGCCGAGTTTCGCTGCCGATGCGGTGGAAGAGCTGCAAGGCGCGGAGCGCGCGGAGTGGATGAAGCCCGCCGCGCGGGAAACGGCTTGAAGTCCATCGCCGGACACCAGTCGGTGGAAAGCGGGTCAAGATTTGGCGTCAGGCAATACCCAGAAAAACGGCGAGCGATCTTGTAACGGCCAGGAGAGCATCGTCTTCCAGGCGGCCGATTATCGGGCCGATTCTATCCCGTTTCACGGACATGGTTTTATCCACCATCACTTGCGAGACTTTGCGCAAACCGCTGAGTGCTGTCGGCTCGATGGTTGGCCGGATGATCGGCGCATCGATGAGCGTGCCAGAAATCAGCAGCACGGTAACCGCGCCCGTTGCGTCGAACTGATCTGCCTGGATGATAAGCGCCGGACGAGGCTTGCCGAAATCGCCGGTGATGGCGACGGTTACGATGTCACCGCGCCTCACGCCTCACCTTCGGAGTCCAGGTCGGCGAGTGCGGCATCGAGGAAATCCTGCAAATCACGATCTCCGGCGTCGGCAAGGGCTGCCTGAACGGACTGACGATGGCATTCCTCGGCAAAACCGGGGCGGCGGGTATCGGGCACCCATATTTGCACGGGACGCAGCCCAGCAGCCCGCAAGGCCTCGCGGCGCTTTTGAACTCTTTCATTGACCGACGTTGCCATGATTGGCTCCATTATGGCGTTACATGTAACATAGGAGCCTGGTATTGCCGTGTCAATGTCCGGCGGCTGGGGCTCCTCGGTCACATGGATAGAGATGAAATGGGCCTGATATTGGCTGGACCAACCGCAGGCCTATGCGCCGCCGTCCTTTTCGGCGCTCGCCGCCATATGCTTGAGTTCGTCCCAGAGGCTTTCGGCGAAGCTGCGCAGGACCGTGAGTTCGAAGTCGTCATCGCCGGTGCGGACGATCTGCACGGAGATATGGCCGACCATCGTCATTGCCGAACCGCCTTCCGGGAAGACGGAAGGGGCGAGATCAACGGCGGTGCCTTTTGAAAGAAGCACGCGCGAGGATCGGCCGGACACGCCAATGCGGACGCGTCCGTGGCTCTGGTCCATGACGAAGGCTTTTCCGGCAAGCGCCGTCGTCAGCGCATCGAGACCGGCTGAAGCAAGCGGCGCGTCGCCGGCGATGAACCATTGGCGGAAGCCGGCCGTGCGGATCGAACTGTTTGCAAGGCCCGCTTTGACGAGTTCGGCGGCCAGTGTAGCCGGCTCGATCGTGCCGAGCACATGCAGCAGATGGCCTTCCGGCAAGGCTTCCAGCCGGAGGCCGGATTCTGCCATGCCATTATATCGAGCGCCGGCGAGAACCGGTCTGTGCTGGGGAAGATCAGGCATGGAGCTTCTCGTTTTCAGGATCGAAAAAGACGGGATGGCAGAGCACCGCATCAGTGAATTCGTTGCGCAGCCCGTTCCAGACCGTCACCTTTTCACCGATGCGTTCTGGCCCGCGCCTGACCAGCGCCAGGCCGATCGTATGGCCGAGTGTCGGCGAAAAGGCGCTTGAGGAGATGTAGCCCTGGTCGTTTTCGAGCGTCGCCGCAGCGCCCTCGGCAAGGATATGCGAGCCGGTGCGGAAGCCGCTTGCCGGGTTCAGCGGCTTGACGCCGACGAGGCGCGGGCGCTCGGGGTCCTGCAGGCCCTCGCGGGCGAGCATCGCCTTGCCGATGAAATCCGGCTTGGTGCTGGAAATCATGCGGCCGAAGCCGAGATCACCGGGTATGACCGTGCCGTTGATCTCGGCATGGGTGACATGGCCCTTTTCGATACGCATGACGCCGAGCGCTTCGGCGCCATAGGCACAGATGCCGTGTTTTTCGCCGGCCGCCATGATCGCGTCGGCAACGCTCTCGCCGTAGCCGGCCGGCACGGCGAGCTCATAGGCGAGTTCGCCCGAGAAGGAGATCCGGAAAAGCCGGCCTTCGAGACGACCGCCGAAGAGCGAAACCTTGCGGGCGCTCATGAAGGGGAAGGCTGCATCGGACAAATCCTCGTCGACGATCTCCGAAAGGATGGCGCGGGACTTCGGCCCGGCAACGGCCATCTGCGCCCATTGATCTGTGGAGGAGGCGAAGCAGACGTCGAGTTCCGGCCAGAGCGTCTGAGCGCAGAATTCGAGATGGGTCAGCACGCCGGCGGCCAGCGCCGTCGTCGTCGTCATGAAGAAGTGGTCGTCGCTGAAGCGGCTGGTGGTGCCGTCGTCATAGATGAAGCCGTCCTCGCGCAGCATGATGCCGTAACGCGCCTTGCCGACGGCAAGCTTGGCGAAGCCGTTGCAATAGACCCGGTCGAGGAAGGCCGCGGCATCGCGGCCGAAGATTTCGATCTTGCCGAGGGTCGAGACGTCGCAGAGGCCGGCATTTTTGCGGATGTTCAGCACCTCGCGGTCGACGCTGTCGCGCCACGTCGCCTCTCCCTCACGCGGGAACCAGGAGGAACGGTACCAGAGGCCGGTTTCAACGAAGACCGCGCCGTTCTTCTTAGCCCACGCATGCAGCGGCGATTTGCGCGCCGGCTGGAAATCCTTGCCGCGCGATGCCCCGGTCAAAGCACCAAAGGAGACCGGCGTATAGAAAGGCCGGAAGGTCGTCGTTCCCACCGCGGCAGGCGATACGCCGCGCGCCTCAGCCAAGATGCCGATGGCGTTGATGTTGGAAAGCTTGCCCTGGTCGGTCGCCATGCCTGATGTTGTATAACGCTTGGCAAGCTCGACATGACCGTAACCTTCGCGCACCGCGAGGCCGAGATCCTTGAGATGGACGTCGTTCTGATAATCGACGAAAGCCTTGCCCTTCGAGCCCTTGACGGACCACAGCGGCTTTGAGCCTTGGGCCGTTTCAGGGGCAGCGGCAAAGGCCGGTTCCGCCGCCGCAAAGCCGATCGTCTTCAGGGCATCGGCCGCCTTTGCGGCGCCATCGCCGAGGCAAGCCGTGGTTTCAGCAAGGCCGGCGGCCGCGCCGGCAACAGCCAGACCGTCCTGTGAGGCCGGCGCCAGAAACGCCGCAGCTTCGTCCGACCATTGCGGCTTGCCGCCGCGATGGCAGGCAAGATGGATGATCGG
Source organism: Rhizobium sp. F40D2 (assembly GCF_051810745.2). Lineage (NCBI taxonomy): Bacteria > Pseudomonadati > Pseudomonadota > Alphaproteobacteria > Hyphomicrobiales > Rhizobiaceae > Rhizobium > Rhizobium sp. F40D2. Next base: position 409,406 of record NZ_JBPWQX020000001.1, on the reverse strand, counting down.
GCTCCAGCCGCCCGACATGGCAAGCGCATCGGCTTCGATGCGGCGAATACCGTCGGTGGTTTCGATGCTGACCCCGCGCAGGCGCTGGCCGCCGAACGCATCGATCACCCGGGCGCTCTTCAGCACTTCGGCGCGGCCTTGCCAGCCTTTGCCGGCATCGGCGCGGCTGTCGACGATCGCCGCGACGCCGAGGCCGGCCGCCTCGAGGTCGGCGGCCGTGCGGTAGCCGGCATCGTTGGTGGTGAAGATCACCGTGCTTTTGCCCGGCGCCACCGCCTGCCGATTGAGATAGCTGCGCATGGCGCCCGCCATCATCACGCCGGGAATATCGTTGCCGCCGAAGACGAGCGGCCGTTCCTCGGCCCCTGTCGCCAGGATCGCCTGGCGGGCGACGATGCGCCACAACCGTTCGACCGGCCGCTCCGGATCGGGCAGCGCCACATGCTTCTGCACGCGTTCGACGGCGCCGAAGACATTGTCGTCGTACCAGCCGAAAACGGTCATGCGCGGCAGACGGCGGACATTTGAAAGCCCCTCGAGTTCGGCCAGCAGCTCGCCGAGAAGCGCGTTCGCCGGCTTGCCCTCGACACTGCTGCGGGAAAGCAGGCTGCCGCCGAGTTCGGGGCCTTCGTCGGCAAGGATAACGCGGGCACCGGCGCGGCCGGCAGTTAGTGCTGCGGCAAGGCCGGCAGGGCCGGCGCCGATCACCAGTAGATCGCAATGCGCCCAGCATTTCTCATAGGAATCAGGGTCGGCCTCATAGGAGGCTCTGCCGAGGCCCGCCGCCTTGCGGATCACCGGCTCGTAGAGCTTTTCCCAGAGCGCCGCCGGCCACATGAAAGTCTTGTAGTAGAAACCGGCGCTGAGGAAAGGCGAGAGCAGGCCGTTGACCGCGCCGACATCGAAGCCGAGCGACGGCCAGCGGTTCTGGCTCTTTGCCGCCAGCCCCTCGTAAAGCTCGATCATCGTCGCGCGCGTATTCGGCTCGGTGCGCCCGCCGCTGCCTGTGGTCACCAGCGCGTTCGGTTCGGCGGCACCCGCCGTCAGGATGCCGCGCGGACGGTGATATTTGAAACTGCGGCCGACGAGCTGGACGCCGTTGGCAAGCAGCGCCGAGGCGAGCGTATCGCCTGGATGGCCTTCCAGCGCCTTGCCGTCGAAACTGAAGCCGAGGGTCTTGGCGCGGTCGATGCGCCCGCCGGAGGAAAGACGGAAGCTCGTCATGCCGGTTCTCCGCCGAGCTTCGCAAGGGCGGCGTCCCTGACGCCATGGACAGCATGGGTGACGGTATCACGCTCGACGATCAGCCAGCGGCGGCATCCGGAGGAGTGGTGCCAATATTCGCTGTGGCGGCCGCGCGGATTGTCGCGCAGATAGACATAGTCGAACCAGGCATCCGCACCGGCATCCGGCGCCGGCCTGACAAGGCCTGCATCACCGCGGATCGAGAATTCCTCCTTGGGGCGGGCGCCGCAATGGGGACAGGAAATCAGGCTTGCCATCGTCAAATGTCCTCAGTGCAGATTGGGCTGGGCGCCGACGCCCTTTTCGTCGATCGGATAACCGCGGGCGAAACGATCGAGCCGGAAGGCGCGGGCCGTCTGATGCGGCGTGTTGCGGGCGATCAGATGGGCGTAGCAGAAGCCGGAGGCGGGTGTCGCCTTGAAGCCGCCGTAACACCAGCCGGCGTTGAGATAGAGATTGTCGATATGGGTGCGGTCGATGATCGGTGAGCCGTCCATGCTCATATCCATCACCCCGCCCCAGGAACGGAGATAACGCACCCGCGACAGCGAAGGGATCATCGCCAGCCCGGCTTCGGCGACATGCTCGACCGACGCCAGATTGCCGCGCTGGGCATAGGAATTATAGCCGTCGATATCGCCGCCGAAAACGAGGCCGCCCTTGTCGGACTGGGAGACGTAGAAATGCCCGGCGCCGAAGGTGACGACATTGTCGATGAAGGGTTTCAGCCCTTCGGAAACGAAGGCCTGCAGCACGTGGCTTTCGATCGGCAGGCGAAGGCCGGCCATATCGGCGACGACGGCGGAATTGCCGGCCGCCGCCAGCGCCAGCTTGCCGCAGCCGATGAAGCCCCTGCTGGTCTCGACGCCGGTGACCTCACCGTTTTCGGTGCGGATGCCGGTCACCTCGCATTGGGTGATGATATCGACGCCGCGGCTATCGGCGCCGCGGGCATAACCCCAGGCGACCGCATCATGGCGCACTGTGCCGCCGCGCGGGTGGAACAAGGCGCCCATCACGGGAAAGCGGGCATTGTCGAAATCGAGAAACGGCAATTTTCTGCGCACCGCCTGCCGGTCGAGAAGCTCGGCGTCGACGCCGTGCAGCCGCATGGCGTTGCCGCGGCGTGTATAGGCATCGCGCTGCGCATCGGAATGGAAGAGGTTGAGCACGCCGCGCTGCGAGACCATGGCGTTGAAGTTGAAGTCCTGCTCCAGCCCTTCCCAAAGCTTCATCGACAGCTCGTAGAAGGGATTGTTGCCGGGAAGCAGGTAGTTCGAACGGATGATCGTCGTGTTCCTGCCGATATTGCCGGAGCCGAGATAGCCCTTCTCCAGGACGGCGACGTTGGTGATGCCGAATTCCTTGGCGAGATAATAGGCGGTGGCAAGGCCGTGACCGCCGCCGCCGACAATGACGACATCATAATGCGGCTTCGGCGCAGGGTCGCGCCAGGCGGGCGCCCAGCCCTTGTTGCCGCGAAGGCCGTTGAGAAAAATCGAAAGAGCGGAATAGCGCATGGGTCAATCCGAATGGAACGACCGCATGATGCCAGAAAGGACACGATCAACTTGCGCAATTAGGACATGAATGGTTAGAAAAGAGACATGTCCTCATCCGATAGCAGAAATGTCCAGGAGATCGGCTTCATCCTCATCCCGGGGTTCGCGCTGATGTCCTATGCTTCGGCGACAGAGCCGCTCAGAGCGGCAAACCTTCTGGCCGGGCGGGAAATCTATCGCCTGTCGATCTTTTCGCCGGACGGCGCGCCGGCGCTCTCCTCATCGGGCGTCAGCGTGCCGGCCGAACCGCTTCCGTCCAAGGGTTCCGGGCTTGGCACGGCCTTCGTCTGCGCCGGCGGCTTGCCGCGCGACTGGCGTTATCCCGGCGTGCTTGCCTGCCTCAGGCAACTGGGGCGCGAAGGCGTGAGGATCGGCGGCATTTCGGGCGGTCCCTATCTGATGGCTGCGGCCGGACTGCTTGCCGGCCGCGATTTTACCATCCATTGGGAACATGCCGCCGCCCTTCTCGAGGCCTTCCCGGACCTCACGCCACGGCAGGCGCGCTTCATGATCGACGGCAACCGGATCACCTGCGGCGGCGGCATCGCGCCGCTCGATATGATGCATGTGCTGATCGCCGAGCGCATGGGACCGGATTTTGCCCGCCGCGTCAGCGACTGGTATCTTCACACTGAGGTCAACGAGCCCGCGGCCCCTCAGCGCGGTTCCCTGACCGAGCGCTACGGCGTCCATCATCCGGGGCTGCTGAGCGTTCTCGAACGCATGGAGGAAACGATCGAGATGCCGCTCGGCCGCGCCGCCATGGCGCGCATCGCCGGCGTCACCACCCGCCATCTCGACCGGCTCTTTTCAGCCCATCTCGGCACCACCTTCCTCGATCAATATCACAGGATCAGGCTGCAGCACGCGCATCGCCTGCTGAAACAGAGCCCGCTTTCGGTCTCGGAGATCGCGGTCGCCACCGGCTTTTCCAGTCTCAGCCATTTTTCCCGGATGTTCCGCGCCGCCTACGGCATCACTCCACGCGAGGCGCGGCGGGAATAGGTTTTCTTCACGGTTGAGAAAATTTCACTATGACGATAGGGTCGGCTTAGGACAAAATCGAAGGCGGCAGCATGAAAACCAAGCGTGAAGCGGCAAATCAACCGGAAGAGGCGCATGGCGGACGCACGCCCTTTTCCCAGGATCCGCACGCGGTTCGGGAACCGAAGGAAAACAACCTCGAAATGGCGATCGGCCATGAGGTGCGCGCCTACCGCAAAAAACTCGGCATCACCGTCACCGATCTGGCAGCCGCGACCGGCATTTCGCTCGGCATGCTGTCGAAGATCGAAAACGGCAATATCTCGCCATCGCTGACGACGCTGCAATCGCTGTCACGCGCTCTCGGCGTGCCGATGACCTCCTTTTTCCGCCGCTATGAGGAGCCGCGCAACGCCGTCTTCGTCAAGGCGGGGCAGGGTATTGAGCTCGAACGGCGCGGCACGCGCGCCGGCCATCAATATAATCTGCTCGGCCATATCGACAACAATACCAGCGGCGTCATCGTCGAGCCCTATCTGATCACCCTGACCGCCGATTCCGACGTGTTCCCGACGTTCCAGCACGAGGGCATGGAGTTTCTCTACATGCTCGAAGGCGAGGTTATTTACCGCCACGGCGACCAGCTTTTCCAGATGCAGCCGGGCGACAGCCTGTTCTTCGATGCCGATGCGCCGCATGGGCCGGAACAGCTGGTGAAGCTGCCGAGCAAGTACCTGTCGATCATCAGTTATCCCCAGCAGAACTCCCGAAGCTGACTTGCCTTAAAAGAAAAATTTATTCTTCCCAGTTGATACCCTGAAACAGACCTGCTACTCCTTTCTCAACACGAACGGAGGCACGCGCTATGTGCGGCATTGTTGGACTGTTCCTCAAGGACAAGAGCCTTGAACCCCAGCTGGGAAATCTGCTCTCGGATATGCTGATCACCATGACGGATCGCGGACCGGATTCGGCCGGCATCGCGATCTATGGCGGTGCTGCCGAGGGGAGGGCGAAGATCACCATCCAGTCCGCCAATCCGGGCTCGGACTTCGAAGGTCTTGCCGCCGACCTCGAAAAGGCCGGCATCAAAGCCGACGTGTCGGTCAAGAGCACGCACGCCGTCATCGAGCTCGATGCCTCCAAACTTGGAACCGTGCGCAAGGCGCTCGAAGAGATCCGTCCGGCGGTCCGTCTGATGGGGTCGGGCGAAAGCGTCGAGATCTACAAGGAAATCGGCCTTCCGAAAGACGTCGTGAAGCGGTTCGACGTCCGTGCCATGGGCGGCACCCACGGCATCGGCCATACCCGCATGGCGACTGAATCCGCCGTCACCACGCTCGGCGCCCATCCGTTCTCGACCGGCGCCGACCAGTGCCTCGTGCACAACGGTTCGCTGTCCAACCACAACAATCTGCGCCGAGAACTCATCCGCGAAGGCATGACCTTCGAGACGCAGAACGATTCCGAAGTCGCCGCCGCCTACCTCACGGCCGAAATGGCCAAGGGCAAGGATCTCGGCCAGGCGCTGACAGGCGCGCTCGACGATCTCGACGGCTTCTTCACCTTCGTCGTCGGCACCAAGTCCGGCTTCGGCGTGGTGCGCGACCCGATCGCCTGCAAGCCCGCTGTCATGGCCGAGACCGACCAATATGTCGCCTTCGGCTCGGAATACCGCGCGCTGGTCAACCTTCCCGGCATCGAGAATGCCCGTGTCTGGGAGCCGGAGCCGGCGACCGTTTATTTCTGGGATCACGACAAGGCCGCCTGAGGGTCGCCTGAAAGCAGGAGGCGGCTGAAACCGTCTCCCAGACAAACGAGGATTCCAACGAGGATTCAATGCCCATATTCGACCTTTCCAACACCCCTCTTCGCGAGTTGAACAGCGCGCTGCACGCCCTTTCCAAAGGCGCCAACGACACTGAATTCGAAGTCATCAACCCGCGCGGCAGCCATGCCGTCGCCGTCGGCATCGACAGCCCCGTCACGGTCGCTGTGAGAGGATCGGTCGGCTATTACTGCGCCGGCATGAATGACGGCGGCAGGGTGACGGTCCATGGTTCGGCCGGCCCGGGCGTTGCCGAAAACATGATGTCCGGCACGGTCGTCATCGAGGGCGACGCCAGCCAGTATGCCGGCGCCACCGGCCGCGGCGGCCTGCTCGTCATCAAGGGCAATGCGGCCTCGCGCTGCGGCATTTCGATGAAGGGCATCGACATTGTCGTTCATGGCAGCATCGGCCACATGTCGGCCTTCATGGGCCAGTCCGGCCATCTCGTCGTGCTCGGCGACGCCGGCGATGCGCTGGGGGATTCGCTCTACGAAGCCAAGCTTTTCGTCCGCGGCGAGGTCAAGAGTCTCGGCTCCGATTGCATCGAGAAAGAGATGCGGCCGGAACACTTGGAGAAGCTGGCCGAGCTGCTGGAGCGCGCAGGGGTGAGCGACGTCCGCCCCGACGAGTTCAAGCGCTACGGCTCAGCCCGCAAGCTCTACAATTTCAACATCGATAACGCCGACGCGTATTGAGGCGAGGGATCCCCATGAGCTATCACAACCCCTATACCCCGCCCCGCAAGTCCGCGACCTTCGACGATTATACGCTCGCCGAAATCCGCCGCGCGGCCGCGACCGGGATCTATGACATCCGCGGCGCCGGCACCAAGCGCAAGGTTCCGCATTTCGACGATCTGCTGTTTCTCGGCGCCTCGATCTCGCGCTATCCGCTCGAAGGTTATCGCGAGAAGTGCGACACGACGGTGGTGCTCGGCTCGCGTTTCGCCAAGAAGCCGATCACGCTCAAGACGCCGATCACCATTGCCGGCATGAGCTTCGGCGCGCTTTCCGGCAATGCCAAGGAAGCGCTCGGCCGCGGCGCGACGATATCAGGCACCTCGACCACGACAGGCGACGGTGGCATGACCGATGAGGAACGCGGCCATTCGCAGACGCTGGTCTACCAGTACCTGCCCTCCCGCTATGGCATGAACCCGAAGGATTTGCGCCGCGCCGATGCGATCGAAGTCGTGGTCGGCCAGGGCGCCAAGCCCGGCGGCGGCGGCATGCTGCTCGGCCAGAAGATCTCCGACCGCGTCGCCAATATGCGCAACCTGCCGAAGGGCATCGACCAGCGCTCGGCCTGCCGCCATCCGGACTGGACCGGCCCCGACGATCTCGAAATCAAGATCATGGAGCTGCGCGAGATCACCGATTGGGAAAAGCCGATCTACGTCAAGATCGGCGGCGCGCGTCCCTATTACGACACCGCCCTTGCCGTGAAAGCCGGCGCCGACGTCGTCGTCCTCGACGGCATGCAGGGCGGCACGGCGGCCACGCAGGACGTCTTCATCGAGAATGTCGGCATGCCGACACTTGCCTGCATTCGCCCGGCCGTCCAAGCGCTGCAGGAGCTCGGCATGCATCGGAAGGTGCAGCTCATCGTTTCGGGCGGCATCCGCTCCGGCGCCGACGTCGCCAAGGCGTTGGCGCTCGGCGCCGATGCAGTCGCGATCGGCACGGCGGCACTTGTCGCCATCGGCGACAATGATCCGCACTGGGAAGCCGAATATCAGAAACTCGGAACGACAGCCGGCGCCTATGATGATTGGCATGAAGGCAAGGATCCGGCCGGGATCACCACCCAGGATCCGGAGCTTTCAAAACGCCTCGACCCTATCGTGGCCGGCCGCCGTCTTGCCAACTACCTCAAGGTGATGACGCTCGAGGCGCAGACGATTGCGCGGGCCTGCGGCAAGAACCACCTGCACAACCTCGAGCCGGAAGACCTCGTCGCACTGACGATCGAGGCATCGGCCATGGCGCAGGTGCCGCTTGCCGGCACCAACTGGATCCCGGGTAAGGGAGGCTATTGATTTCTACCGGCCGGGCACACGTCCCGGCCGTCTTGCATCCATAACCAAGGTGTCTCCAAGAAATCCAAAGGGGAACGAGAATGACACTGGACCTTGCTGCTTTTGCCAGAGACAAAGGCATCAAATATTTCATGATCAGCTACACCGACCTGTTCGGCGGCCAACGCGCCAAGCTGGTCCCCGCCGAAGCCATTGCCGATATGCAGAAAGATGGCGCCGGCTTTGCCGGCTTTGCCACCTGGCTCGACCTGACGCCTGCCCATCCCGACCTGTTTGCGGTTCCCGATGCTTCCTCCGTCATCCAGCTCCCATGGAAGAAGGACGTCGCATGGGTTGCAGCCGACTGCGTCATGGACGATCAGCCGGTCGAACAGGCCCCGCGTGTGCTGCTGAAAAGGCTGGTCACTGAGGCTGCGAAACAAGGGCTGCGGGTGAAAACCGGCGTCGAGCCCGAGTTCTTTCTCATCTCCGCGGATGGCTCGGTGATCTCGGATCAGTTCGATACCGCCGAAAAGCCCTGCTACGATCAGCAGGCGGTGATGCGCCGCTACGACGTCATCGCCGAGATTTGCGATTACATGCTCGAGCTCGGCTGGAAGCCCTATCAGAACGACCACGAGGATGCGAACGGCCAGTTCGAGATGAACTGGGAATATGACGATGTTCTGAAGACGGCGGACAAACACTCCTTCTTCAAGTTCATGGTCAAGTCGGTCGCCGAAAAGCACGGGCTTCGCGCCACCTTCATGCCGAAGCCCTTCAAGGGACTGACCGGAAACGGCTGCCATGCCCATATTTCGGTCTGGGACATCGACGGTAACGTCAACGCCTTCGCCGACAAGGAAATGGCCTTCGGGCTATCGGCGCAGGGCAAGACCTTCCTCGGCGGCATCATGAAACATGCCTCGGCGCTAGCCGCAGTCACCAATCCGACGGTCAATTCCTATAAGCGGATCAACGCGCCGCGCACCACCTCAGGCGCCACCTGGTCGCCGAACACAGTGACCTGGACGGGCAACAACCGCACGCATATGGTGCGCGTGCCGGGGCCGGGACGTTTCGAGCTGCGCCTGCCTGATGGTGCGGTCAATCCCTACCTGCTGCAGGCGATCATCATCGCTGCCGGCCTTAACGGCATCCGCAGCCAGGCAGACCCCGGCCGGCACTATGATATCGACATGTATGCCGAGGGGCATCTGGTGAAGGACGCGCCGCGGCTGCCGCTCAACCTTCTCGATGCGTTGCGCGCCTATGATGCCGACGAGGGCCTGAAGCAGGCGATGGGAGCGGAATTTTCCGCCGCCTACCTGAAGCTCAAGCATCGGGAATGGGATGCCTACTGCTCGCATTTCACCCAATGGGAACGCGACAGCACGCTCGATATCTGAGCGGCCGGCCGAGCTCTTTGACGACCGCCGACACGCCGGAGTGGCAAGCTTCGGCGTGATCGCATGCTTGCCACCTGATCTCGCGAAGGAAGAGACAGCATGAAAAGCTTCGTACTCACCGTATCCTGCAAGTCGACACGCGGCATCGTTGCGGCGATTTCGAGCTATCTGGCGGAGAAGGGCTGCAACATCATCGACAGTTCGCAGTTCGACGATCTCGATACCGGCAAGTTCTTCATGCGCGTCTCCTTCATTTCCGAAGAAGGTCTGTCCGGCTCAGAGATCGGCGCCGATTTTGCCGCCGTCGCCGCGCCCTTTTCGATGGAATACGAATTCCACGACAGCGAAAGCCGCATGAAGGTGCTGCTGATGGTGTCGCGCTTCGGCCATTGTCTCAACGACCTGCTCTACCGCTGGAAGATCGGCGCGCTGCCGATCGATATCGTCGGCGTCGTCTCCAACCATTTCGACTACCAGAAGGTGGTGGTCAATCACGACATCCCCTTCCACCATATCCCGGTCACCAAGGCCAACAAGGTTCAGGCCGAAGCCCATATCATGGAGGTCGCCGAGCAGACCGGCACCGAGCTGATCGTGCTTGCCCGCTACATGCAGATCCTGTCGGACGAGATGTGCCAGAAGATGTCGGGCAAGATCATCAACATCCACCATTCCTTCCTGCCGAGCTTCAAGGGCGCCAACCCCTACAAGCAGGCCTATGGCCGCGGCGTCAAGCTGATCGGGGCAACGGCGCATTACGTCACCGCCGATCTCGACGAAGGCCCGATCATCGAGCAGGACACGGCCCGCATCACCCATGCGCAGTCGCCGGACGACTACGTCTCGATCGGCCGCGACGTCGAAAGCCAGGTGCTGGCCCGCGCCATCCACGCCCATATCCACCACCGCACCTTCATCAACGGCAATCGAACCGTGGTCTTCCCGGCAAGCCCCGGCAGCTACGCCTCCGAACGCATGGGTTGAGCGCGGTCTGGATCAATCGGCGGCGCGCAGAGCTATAGAAGTTTTGGGGAAATGCATGTCGGATGGGCTTGCCACGACGCGAAAGAATTATATAGTCAAGAAATAAATATTCCGTAGAGGAAATAAGAGGGAACGGTAATGGCTTTATCATGGCGTTTTTCCGTATTGGCGGATCGGCATCGCGCTCTGGGATCGAAGCTCGAGGACTGGAGCGGCATGGGGACCGCCTGGACCTACGACAAGGACATGTCGGAAGAACATGTCGCCGTCCGCACCAAGGCCGGCATCATGGATGTCTCGGGCCTGAAGAAGGTGCATCTGGTCGGCCCGCATGCCATCGCCGTTCTCGACGCCATGACCACCCGCGACCTGACCAAGATCTACCCCGGCCGCTCGGTCTATGCGACCATGCTGAACGAGCGCGGCCATTTCACCGACGATTGCATCGTCTATCGCACCGGCCCGAATTCCTGGATGCTGGTACACGGCTCCGGTTCCGGCCACGAGGAGATCGTCAGGCAGGCGGCAGGCCGAAATTGCGCCGTGCTCTTCGACGACGACCTGCATGACCTGTCGCTGCAGGGTCCGCTCGCGGTCGACTATCTCGCCAAATATGTGCCGGGCATCCGCGATCTCAAATATTTCCACCATATGCAGACGACACTGTTCGGCGCACCGGTGATGATTTCGCGTACCGGCTATACCGGCGAACGCGGCTACGAGATCTTCGTGCGCGGCCAGGACGCCGTCATGGTCTGGGACCGGATCGTCGAGGAAGGCAAGGAGATGGGCGTCATCCCCTGCTGCTTCTCCGTGCTCGACATGCTGCGCGTCGAAAGTTACCTGCTGTTCTACCCCTACGATAATTCGCAGATGTATCCCTTCGCCGACCAGCCGCCCGGCGACAGCCTCTGGGAACTCGGTCTCGACTTTACCGTCAGCCCCGGCAAGACCGGCTTCCGCGGTGCGGAGGAACATGCCCGCCTCAAGGGCAAGGAACGCTTCAAGATCTTCGGCATGCTGATCGATGCCGATGGGCCGGCCGATCTCGGCGACGAGGTCTTTGCCGACGGCAAAAAGGTCGGCGTCATTACCTGCCCGAGCTATTCGGCGCTGACGAAGAAATCCATGGCGATTGCCCGTCTCGACGTTGACAAGGCGGTGCATGGGACGAAACTCGAAGTCCGCGGCAAGACCGTGAAGGCAAACGCGACCGCCCACACGCTCCCCTTCGACGATCCGGAGAAGAAGAAGAGGACTGCCGTAGGTTAAGGAGCACGCCAATGCTCGTTGCAGGCATCAAGAGCCGACCAGTCTATACGGGCCTGACCATCCAGCCGCGTGCCCGGCGGCACATTTTCGCGCTCGAAGGGGAGGGCGCCAAGGCTCTCCTCGACCAGCGGCCAGCACTTGACGAAACCGCCCTTTCCCGCAGCGAAATCCTCTATGTCGCCCGCGGCTCGCAAGGGTCCGGCCTGGACGAGGCACTGCGCCACCTTGGCGCGGACATGTTCTTCACCGCACCGACGATCGCAACGCTGCTCTTCCGATTGAAGGGCTCACTCGCCGCCGCCCATATGGGCACGCGGCTTTATATCTCGGGGAGGGAAGGCTTCATCGGTCAGGCGATGCTGGTGGCGCTCGATTACGGCATGGACCACGCCTCGGTCGTTACCGAGCACCGCGGCTCGCTCGCCCGGCGCGTCCAATGCGTCCATTGCAAGGGCATTACCGACGACGTCACCGTCAGTCCCTTTTCCTGCAGCCATTGCGGATTGGCGCTTCTGGTGCGCGATCATTATTCCCGCCGGCTCGGCGCCTTCCAGGGCGTCAATATCGATGCGGAAGAGCCCGGCAGTGCACCCGACCCCGAGGAGTTGTTCCTGTGAGCGGCGGCACCGAAATTCCCGTCCGCGTGGCGCGGATCACGCCGATCGCCGAGCGCGTCAAACGCTTTCGCTTCGAGCGCCTCGACGGCAAGCCCATGCCTTATTTTTCCGGCGGCGCGCACATCATCGTCTCGATGAACGACGGCGGCCATATGCGCCGCAACGCCTATTCGCTGATGTCGCCGCCGCATGATTGCGCCGCCTTCGAGATCAGCGTGCTGCATGTCGAGGATTCACGCGGCGGATCCACCTTCATGCATGAGAAGGTGCGCGAAGGCGACGAGCTGAAGGTCAGCTATCCCGTCAACCTCTTCCAGCCGGACTGGCGCGGGCGCAAACATCTGCTGATCGCCGGCGGCATCGGCATTACCCCCTTCATCGCGATGATGGAGCAATTTTCCCGCGAGGGCGCCAATTTCGAGCTGCATTATGCCATCCGCACGCGCGATCGCGGCGCCTACTGGCGGGAACTGCTGGAGCGCTACGGCCCCCATCGCATCAAGATCCATTGCGACGCGGAAGGCGCCGCCATCCCCCTGGCGCGCCTGCTCGACAGCCAGCCGCTCGGCACGCATCTTTATGTCTGCGGCCCGTCCGGGATGATCGACGGCGTGCTGAAAGCCGGCATCAACGCCGGCTGGCCGGAACAGAACCTGCATTCCGAACGGTTCCTTTCCTCGCTGCCCGGCAAGCCCTTCACGATCGAGCTTCTGCGCTCGGGCAAGACGGTGAAAGTCGGTCATCATGAAAGCATGCTGGAGGCGATCGAAGCGGCGGGCGTCGACGCACCTTTCCTCTGTCGCGGCGGCGCCTGCGGTCAATGCGAAACCGCGGTTGCCGTCTGCGAGGGCAAGCTGCTGCACCATGACGTCTATCTAACAAGCGAAGAAAAAGAATCCGGCCGCAAGGTGATGATCTGTGTTTCCCGCTTCGAGGGAAACACGTTGCATCTTGATCTGTAGCGGCATCGGGAAAACGGAACGAGGAGCCCGACATGGCAATTGCCTTCAAGCAGGAAACCTTCCGGAACGATTTCAGCTACCGGAACAGCCCCGAGAACATCCGCCGCTTCCCCTTTCCCTTCGATCGCGATGAATACATGTATTCCGTCAACATGGAGCCGCATGTGCGCGGCCGGCCAGGCACCGTCTTCGAAAACCTGATCGACGTCGACGAGCATTATGTTGCCGAGATGCATGACCGGGCGCTTGTTTTGAAGGAAGATCCGCTTCGCTATCAGGCCCTGCCGCACATGATGAGCGCGCAATGGGATACGCTCGAACTGCTGATGGAAGAGCAGGCGGCGGGTAACCCCGAGCATTTCACGCTGATCCGCAACGGCGACCAATGGCGCTGGATCAACCGCCCGCTCGGCATAGACGACAGCTTCACCTTCGGCGATGCCTCGACGCTGCCCTATGAGCCCTTCGAATACATCACCCGCCAGGCCCAGGGCGATTTCTGCATCGTCGACCAACGCGACGGCAATCTCTGGATGGATGCCGGCATGGTGACGACGCAGGCCGACTGGTCGCTCGATTTCGATATCGGCATGAACTTCATGGAATGGCACGGGCCGGTGCCGCTCGCCCATCAGATCGGCGTCTTCGACAGGGCGCTGAAATTCCTGTTGAACCTGCAGCAGGGCAAGCCGACACGACGCTTCAACTGGACGATGACGATCAATCCGCGCCTCGACACCAGTCCCGAGAATTATCACAAATGGGGTCCTGATCGTACCACGGTGACATCGGACAATGTCGGTGAGAAGGTGCATCTGCGCGTCGAGCTGCAAAGCCTCTGGCGCCTGCCGCGCTCCAACGCCATCCTTTTCGTCATCCGCTGCTACCTGATGAACATGGAAGAGCTCGTCACCGTGCCGAAATGGGCGCGCCGTTTCCCGCGCGTACTGAAGACGCTGCCGCCCGAACTCATCGACTACAAGGGCCTCACCCGTTTCCGCGAGACGACGATCGACTGGCTTTCCAAGTATGACGACGGAGCACCGACCAGCCCCGGCACTTTTCCCGACTGAGGCGCGCCGCGCATTTTAGGCACGAAAGACGCCGTAACGCTCTGAAAATTCGTCGCAAATTGATATCGCATAATCAAGAGGGGAATGCTTCATGACAAGAGTAGCCGTCATCGGTGCCGGTCCTTCCGGTCTGGCGCAGCTGCGCGCCTTTCAATCGGCTGCCCAGAAGGGCGCCGAGATCCCGGAGATCGTCTGCTTCGAAAAGCAGTCGGACTGGGGCGGGCTCTGGAATTATACCTGGCGCACCGGCCTCGACGAATATGGCGAACCGGTGCACGGCAGCATGTATCGTTACCTCTGGTCGAACGGCCCGAAGGAATGCCTCGAATTCGCCGATTATTCCTTCGAGGAGCACTTCGGCAAGCCGATCGCCTCCTATCCGCCGCGCGCCGTGCTCTGGGATTACATCAAGGGCCGCGTCGAAAAGGCCAATGTCCGCCATTGGGTGCGCTTCAGCACGCCGGTGCGCATGGTCCGCTTCGACGAAGCGACGAAGAAATTCACGGTGACGGCGCACAACCGCGTCGAGGACCGGATGTATGACGAGGAATTCGACTATGTCGTCGTCGCATCAGGCCACTTCTCGACGCCGAACGTGCCCTATTTCGAGGGCGTGAGGACCTTCAACGGTCGGGTCCTGCATGCCCACGATTTCCGCGATGCGCTGGAGTTCAAGGGTAAGGATATTCTGCTCGTCGGCCGCAGCTATTCGGCCGAAGACATCGGCTCGCAATGCTGGAAATACGGCGCAAAATCGGTGACGACGAGCTACCGCTCGAAGCCGATGGGCTTCAAATGGCCTGAGAATTTCGAGGAACGGCCGCTGCTGACCCGGCTCGAAAACCGCACTGCCTATTTCCTCGACGGCTCGAGCAAGGAGGTCGACGCGCTGATCCTGTGCACCGGCTACCAGCACCATTTCCCTTTCCTGCCCGACGACCTCCGGCTGAAGACCGCCAACCGCCTCTGGGCCGACAGCCTCTACAAGGGGGTGATCTTCGATAAGAACCCGCGGCTTTTCTATATCGGCATGCAGGATCAGTTCTACACCTTCAACATGTTCGACGTGCAGGCCTGGTGGGCACGCGATGTGATGATGGGCCGCATCACCCTGCCGCCGGAAGAGGAACTGAAGGCCAATTTCGATATGTGGCGGGCCCGCGAGGAGACGCTCGAGGATGCCGAGCAGATGATCTGGTATCAGGGCGACTATGTGAAGGAACTGCTTGCCGAGACCGATTATCCCTCCTTCGACATCGAAGGCACCAACCGGACTTTCATGGAGTGGGAACATCACAAGGCGGACAATATCATGGGCTTCCGCGACCACGCCTATCGATCGCTGATGACCGGCAACATGTCGCCGAAGCATCACACGCCCTGGGTCGAGGCGCTCGACGATTCCAAGGAGGAATATCTGCGCAACTGACCGGACGCGAGTGTTCTGCCGGACGAAGCTATTCGTACACTTCGTCCGGCATTTTATGACCGGCGCCTTTTGAAACGAGCCGATATAATCCATCCGCAACTCTTCTCTTCGAACGTGGCCTTCATGGATTTTCAAACGAGCATTCTCGGACGCATGAGCGGTTTTCTCTATCGCTGCCGTGCCGATGAAAACTACACGATGCTTGAGATGACCAACGGCATCGAGCGCATTTTCGGTTATCCCGCCGACGAAATCATCGGCAACCGTACGCGGACCTTCACCTCGATCATGTACGAGGAAGACGTGCCGTTGATGGACGAAATCGTCGGCCGGGCGCTGGAGAAGCGCGCGGACTGGACGATGGAATACCGCATCCGCCATGCGATGGGCCATCTGATCTGGGTGACGGAGACCGGCGGCGGCATCTGGGACCAAAAGGGTGAGCTTCTCTACCTCGAAGGCAGCATCATCAATATCGAATCGCTTTATCAGCGAATCGACGAGCGGACCGCCGATATGCGCGTCACCGCTTCGAAGACCAACGAGATTCTGCAATCGCTGCGTTACCTGAAGCTGCTCGCCGTCAACGCCGGCATCGAAGCCGCCCGCGCCGGCACGGCCGGATCGGGCTTTGCCGTGCTTGCCGCCGAGATGCGCACGCTCGCCAACTCCTCCGAAGAGGCCGCGCGTGCCATTTCCGAGGCGCAACGCAAGGCGGAAGGCTGAGCGTTTCCCGGCTCACGAAATAATTCGGGCTCAGGTCGAAGACGGGATTGTTAACCGTCCCACGTCTGCTGATATTCAGACACATTTTCAACAACTTGCCGCTATTCTGCGACTGACAAACCCTCTGTGATCGTGGGGAATGTTAAGGCCGCGTTAACTTTTTGTTAACCATAGTCGCGCTAGACATGATCAACGATTTCTTCACATAGATGACCAAAGTGCTAACAGACGCTCGCTCTATCCGCATCAAGGGCCGCTCTTTCCTCGCGGTCATGCTGTCCCCGGATCTTCCCATCGATGATTGGTTGATCAGGCTGGACGATCTGGCTGCGCGTTCGGCCGGCTTCTTCCTCGGACGGCCCGTCGTGCTCGATGTGACGGACCTGCAAATCGACCGGCCGCAGCTCAAGGACCTGATTGCCGAACTTGCCAAGCGCAATGTCAGCATCATGGGCATCGAGGGCGCACGACCTTCGATCCTCGGCGCGGGCATGCCTCCAGCGCTCAAGGGCGGCCGCTCGGCTTCCGACATCGAGGTTCAGGCAAACGATCCCGTCGATCCGGTCGGGAAACCGCCAGCGGCCGAGCCCCGTCCGGCAATGCAATCGATCGTCATCCGGGAGCCGGTGCGCTCGGGGCAATCGGTGATCTTCCCGGAAGGCGACGTCACGGTCATCGGATCGGTCGCCTCCGGCGCGGAGGTTATCGCGGGAGGCTCGGTGCACATTTACGGGGCGCTGCGCGGCCGCGCTATGGCGGGCTCCATCGGCAACGCATCGGCGCGGATCTTTTGCCGCAAGCTCGAGGCCGAGCTGGTCGCAATCGACGGCATCTACAAAATGGCGGAAGACATGGCGCCCAATCTTCGCGGACAGGCTGTGCAGCTCTGGCTCGAAGACGATGCGATCATGGCGGAAAAACTGATCTGACCACAGCGCCGCGCGGCTCTTCAGACGCGCAAAGGACGCTGTAACACTTTGAACTACTGCGGCCACGACTAAG
This sequence comes from Rhizobium sp. F40D2, assembly GCF_051810745.2. NCBI lineage: Bacteria > Pseudomonadati > Pseudomonadota > Alphaproteobacteria > Hyphomicrobiales > Rhizobiaceae > Rhizobium > Rhizobium sp. F40D2. Next base: position 392,293 of record NZ_JBPWQX020000001.1, on the reverse strand, counting down.
GAGAGAGACATGGGGAAAGTGATCGTCGTCACGTCAGGCAAGGGCGGGGTCGGAAAGACGACCTCGACCGCCGCATTGGGAGCGGCGCTGGCGCAACGCAATGAAAAAGTCGTCGTCGTCGATTTCGACGTCGGCTTGCGCAATCTCGACCTGGTCATGGGCGCCGAGCGCCGGGTCGTCTACGACCTGATCAACGTGATCCAGGGCGATGCGAAGCTCACCCAGGCGCTGATCCGCGACAAGCGGCTGGAAACGCTGTTCCTGCTGCCGGCCTCGCAGACGCGCGACAAGGACAATCTGACGGCCGAGGGCGTGGAGCAGGTCATCAACGACCTGAAGCGCTATTTCGACTGGATCATCTGCGACAGCCCGGCCGGGATCGAGCGCGGCGCAACGCTTGCGATGCGCCATGCCGATGTTGCCGTTGTCGTGACCAATCCCGAAGTCTCGTCGGTACGCGATTCCGATCGCATCATCGGCCTGCTGGATGCCAAGACCGCCAAGGCCGAACGCGGCGAACGGATGGAAAAGCACCTGCTGCTGACCCGCTACGACGCCAACCGCGCCGAGCGCGGCGACATGCTCAAGGTTGACGACGTCCTGGAGATCCTGTCCATCCCGCTGCTCGGCATCGTGCCCGAAAGCATGGATGTCCTGCGCGCCTCCAATATCGGTGCGCCGGTCACGCTGGCAGAAAGCCGCAGCCCGGCTGCGATGGCCTATTTCGACGCCGCCCGCCGGCTCGCCGGCGAGTTGGTGCCGATGGCGATCCCTGAGGAAAAGCGGAATATTTTCGGCAAAATCTTCGGACGGAGGGCGGCATGAGTATTTTCCGTCTTTTCAACAAGCAGAGAACCGCACCGGCCGCTCGTGAGCGCCTGCAGGTGCTTCTCGCCCATGAGCGATCTTCGGCCGGGTCGGACCTGGTCACCCTGCTGCGCGAGGAAATCCTTGCGGTGATCGCCAAGCATGTCGAGCTCGACCATGACAAGGTGCAGGTGACGATCGATCGCAACGAATTCGTCTCAACGCTCGAGATCGATGTCGAAATCCCGCTGAATGCAGCCGTGCAGGCCGCTTGAAAGAGGGCGCTGCCTGTTGTGACGACAGGCAGCGCTGACAGTCACGACTTTCTGGCTTTTCGATTGGCGTAACGCAGGTCGCGTGCGGCCTTCCGGGCGGCTTCGTCGGCAATGACGCGAGCGATCCGGTCTTTGTCAGCCGCTTCCCGCGCGTCGGCGTCGGCGCGTGCTGCAGCCTCGGCGGCGGCCTGGCGTTCTGCTTCCGCGGCTTTCGCCTGCTCCAGTTCCTCGCGCTTTACCCGTTCGCGCTCGGCGCGGCGTTCTTCCCTGGCGGCAGCGACGGCCTGACGCTCCGCCTGCTTTGCCTGCCTGGTCGGCTCAGCCTTATCCTTGGCGTCACGATACGCATTGAGGAGAGCGGCCTTTGCTTCGGCAGCGGCGCTGCGACGATCGGAAAGCTCATTGTTTCTGGCGTTTTTCAATTCTGTTACCTGACTGTTTTGCTGCGACGTTAGAGCATGATTGCCGAAAACTGTGCGGCTTTCGCATGACCCTATGCTCTATGTATTCGATTGGGATCCGGATGCTATTATGCCAATCCGGCTTGAAATCATCTAGATCTTGAATCACTTTTTCTTTTTTCGCTTCACAGAAGGGTCGGCGGCCGCCATCAAGCGATCCTGTAATTCCTTGGCCTCACGGGCTTCTCGCAATCTCAAGGTCTTTTCCTCGCGGGCGCGCACAGTCTGATCGATCTCTTCGACCGCGCGGCTGCGCGCCAAGAATTGCGACTGTACGTTTCCGAAGGCGATCTCCGCCCGTTGGCGCGATTTGCTGTGTGTGTCTGTCATATCAGTCCTGGATTTTCGTAACAGCGCCGCGCGTCTCAAGACGCGCAAAGGACGCTGGAACGCTTTGACTTGCTGCATAATTCCTTAGATCGATTCCCATTTAAGGAATGGTGCAGTGGCCCGCTCGAGTGCAGCAAAAAGGCCAGGCAATTTGCCTGACCTCGCTGGTATCACGCTTTCAACAGTGCCAGTACATCCGTGGTCAAAGGAAAGCAGATATCAATTTAAGGCAGCTTGAAGATTGCAAGCGGACATTTTGCCCGACTTGTTATCGCGCTCAAGCTCATAGCCGATCTTCTGGCCTTCGACGATTTCACGCATGCCGGCGCGCTCGACGGCAGAGATGTGAACGAAGGCGTCAGCGCCGCCGTCATCAGGCTGAATGAAGCCGAAGCCCTTGGTGGAATTGAACCATTTAACTGTGCCAGTGGTCATAACGAACCCTTTCATAGCAATTGAATGACCGCACGTGCTGAATGCACGTCGGATGATAATCTCGATTTTGAAGAGGGAAGTTCGTCCAGGGCACGTTGTCGGCGTGCGATAACAAAAGTCAAACAAGCAATATCGACAATACCGATATAATGACTTAACCCGAATTTGTCAACTTTCAGTTTTTCGAAACTCTATATTCTCTAACTGGTTGTATCGTTGCCGCTTTACATTGTCGCCGGTGCGTGATGCCGCATCGGCGAGGTCCGGAACGGATCGGCGTCACCAGGTCTCCAATGCATGCATTACGAACGCGGCCGCGTCTTCTGCGGGTCGTAGTGGGAAAGCGGCTCGATTGTCGCCGGCAGGCGCTTCTGGTGGCCGTCGAGCTTGCCGATTTCCACCTCTGTGCCCGGACTTGCATGCATCACGTCGATGCGGGCGAGCGCGATCGTCTTGCCGAGGATCGGCGAGCGGGTGGCGCTGGTGACCACGCCCACCTGAGCGCGGCCGATATGAACGCAATCGCCGTGGCCGACGGCCTCGTTGGCCTTGACGTCGAGGCCGACGAGCAGATGACGCGCGTGTTCCTTGCGCCGGATCAGCGCCTCGCGCCCGATGAATTCGTCTTGCTTGGATTTCAGCGGCACGGTGAAGCCGATACCCGCCTCGAACGGGTCCGTCTGGTCGGTGAATTCGTGATGGGCGAAGATCAGGCCTGCCTCGATGCGGACCATGTCGAGCGCCTCCAGCCCCATCGGCTTCAGGCCATGCGGCTGTCCTGCCTCCCAGACGGCATCGAACACCGTCAGCGCATCCTTCGGATGGCAGAAGATCTCGTAGCCGAGCTCACCGGTATAGCCCGTGCGCGAGACGACGACGGGGGCGCCCTCGAAACCGCCGATGCGGCCGACGGTGAAGCGGAACCATTCGAGCTCGCCGATCGTCGGCTGGCGCGGCGCCGTCCAGATGATGTCCTTCAAGATATCGCGGCTCTTTGGGCCCTGCAGGGCGATATTGTGCATCTGATCGGTCGAGGAGCGGACCCAGGCCTTGAAGCCCTTCTTCTCGGCCTGCTGACGCAGCCATATGCCACTGGAATCATCGCCGCCGATCCAGCGGAAATTCTTGTCGCCGAGCCGGAAAAGCGTGCCGTCGTCGATCATGCCGCCGTTTTCGTAGCACATGGCGGAATAGACGACCTGGCCGGTCGACAGTTTGCGCACATCGCGCGTCAGGCAATATTGCAAGAGCTCCTCGGCATCCGGCCCCGTCACCTCGAACTTCCGCAACGGCGAGAGATCCATGATGGCGGCGCGCTCGCGGCAGGCCCAGTATTCCTCGACCGGCCCTTCGGCGGAAAAGCGGTTCGGCAGCCAGTAGCCGCGATATTCGGCATAGTCCCGCGTCAGGGCGGAGAGACGGGGATGGAAGGCGGTTTCGCGCGTCAGTTCGGCGTCGGCGTCTGGGGTCATGCGATAGGCCACCGCTCGTGAGAATTTTTCTTTTCCGGAAAAGGTGCGGACGTGGATATCCGTCGGATCCCAGCCGTTCGCCGCGTCGATATCGTCGGGGCAGGACGAGGAGACACAGACAAGATCGGTCAGCGCCCGCATCAGCACGTAGTCTCCGGGGCGCGACCAGGGCTCGTCGAGATAGAGCTGGTTGTTGTGGTCGATATTGGTGTTGTAGAAATAATTCAGCGCTTCCCAGCCCTTGCGGCCGGCAATGCCGTAAGGCGCCAGCGCCGCGTTGAAATTGTCCGTGCAGTTGACGTGGCCGGGATAACCCATGTCATCGTAATAGCGCGAATTGCAGGCGGTCGCGAAGGCATCGTGGCGCCCGACCGTATCCTGGACGATCTCGACCAGCGGCTCGAAATCGCGGTCGAAGGCCTTGGAGGGCAGGCCCGGCACCGGATAGCTGCGGCTGAGCAGCGTGCGAGTCACCGTCGAATCCAGTGCGAGATCGAGGCCCTTGTCGACCTTGCGAGCGGCAAAAGCCTGGAAGTCGGTGCATTGGCGCCCATAAACATCGACGATCTGGATGAATTCGCCGGCGCGCACCAAATAGGCTGTGGCGGTCGCCGCCCGGATGCGGATATCCTCGATGGGGTCGGCGGCCGGCTCCGGCAGGGCGGAGGCATAATCGCGGATCAGGAGGCTGCGCTTGATCCTGATCTCGATCGGCGTCGCCGTATCCTGCGCCTCCGGCGACATCGCACCGGCGGGTGCCGCGACGATCAACAGTCCCTTCATGGCAATCGTGAATTCCGCCCGGCTGCCCGGGCTCGATCCCGCCCCGAAGATCCTAAGTGCTCCAGCCGCAGTCAGATCCGCGCCGCGACGGCGAAGTGCTACACGCGTACGCGCAGCACTTTCATCCTCTGCTTGAAGAATAGCTTTTAAACCCTGAGCAGAATTGCTGAACGCCGTTCCGAGGCCCGCCGCCAGGAAGCGGCCTTTTTCATCGACAAAGGAGATCTCGCAAACCTGTCCGCCCTCGCTGTCGATAACGCTGACGACATCTCCCGGCTCGACACGCGCGACGACCGATCCGCCGCCCTTGGCCCTATAGCGCTCCATTCCCTCCGGCAGGGTGGGAATGCCGGGATAGCGCACCAGGCTCGGAGTGGCCGGGCGCAACCCGGTCGTAGCAGGATGAAGTTCTCGCATACTGCCCTCATGGGATGGGCATGCTCTCGGGCACACCCATACAGGTTACAAAACGCCTTCGGAAAGTAAAGGTGTATTGACTAAAAAGAAAATTTCTTCACTATGCATCAAGGCTGAGACTCGGGAATCCGTCGGGAACACGGATCGCCAAAATCATCCGGGCGGGCTTGAGACTGTCAGGGAGACACGTTCAGGGAGACGTACAAAGATACGTCCGGGAACAAATCGAATGGGGAATTTCACCGATGACAGACGTGGTGGAGGCCGGAATTTCATCCGGCATCGAAGGTAAGCTTGTACGCGCGCTCGACTGGAAGGGCGCATTCTGGGTGGCTGCGGGCGTGCCGCCGCTCGTTCTTTTCTCCATCGGCGGTATTGCGGGCACGACGGGCAAGCTCGCCTTTCTCGTCTGGATTATTTCAATGGTGATGGGTTTCCTGCAATCCTTCACCTATGCCGAAATCGCCGGTATGTTCGCCAACAAATCCGGCGGCGCCTCGGTCTATGGCGCCACCGCATGGCTGCGTTATTCGAAGTTCATCGCGCCGCTGTCCGTCTGGTGCAACTGGTTTGCCTGGTCGCCCGTGCTGTCGCTCGGCTGCGCCATCGCCGCCGGTTATATCCTCAATGCCTTTTTCCCCATCCCGGCGGCGGATTCGCAGATGGTCCTCGATTGGATCTCCGCGCATGCCGCGTCCATCACGGCCGATAGCCCCCGCGTCGCCGAATATATTGCGGCCCATGCCGGCACGACGCCGGACGACGCCGTCAAAGCGTTGCTGAGCACCGACGGCATCGCTGCGCTGACACCGTGGATCCGCAGCTGGTCGCTCGTCAGCTTCAGCATTCCCTTTCTTGCCACCGCCAATGTCAACGCCACCTTCTTCATCGGCGGCATCCTGATGCTGATCATCTTCGCGATCCAGCATCGCGGCATCTCCGAGACGGCAAGCGTGCAGAAGTGGCTGGCAATCATCGTGCTGGTGCCGCTGCTCATCATCGGCCTTTACCCGATCGTCAGCGGCCATATCCTTGCCGCCAACGTTACCGGCCTCGTACCGCCGACGGCCGCTTATTCCGGCACCGACGGCACCTGGAGCAACGGCGGCTGGACGCTCTTCCTCGGCAGCCTCTATATCGCCGCCTGGTCGACCTACGGCTTTGAGACCGCCGTGTGCTACACCCGTGAACTCAAGAACCCGAAGACCGATACCTTCAAGGCGATCTTCTATTCCGGCCTTGCCTGCTGCCTGTTCTTCTTCCTGGTGCCCTTCGCCTTCCAGGGCGTTCTCGGCCATGCGGGCATGCTCGCCCCCGGCATCGTCGACGGCACCGGCGTTGCCGAAGCACTCGGCGGCCTGATCGGCGCCGGCCGCGTCGTCACCCAGCTGCTCGTCGTGCTGATGATCATGGCGCTTTTCCTCGCCATCATGACGGCGATGGCCGGCTCCTCGCGCACGCTCTATCAGGGCTCGAAGGACGGCTGGCTGCCGAAATATCTCGACCACGTCAACGAAAACGGCGCCCCGACGCGGGCGATGTGGACCGATTTCGCCTTCAACCTCTTCCTTCTGGCCATCGCCTCGGATACCGGCGGCTACTTCTTCGTGCTCGCCGTCTCGAATGTCGGCTACATCATCTTCAACTTCCTGAACCTCAATTCCGGCTGGATCCATCGGATGGATTCCGGCCACATCGAACGCCCCTGGAAGGCGCCGACCTGGCTGATCGGCCTCAACACCGTGCTCGCCTTCGTCAACGCACTGTTCCTCGGCGCCGGCGCCAAGGTCTGGGGTTATTCCAACGCACTTTGGGTCGGCTTCATCTTCGCCGCCCTGATCCTGCCGGTCTTCGCCTATCGCCACTATGTGCGCGACGGCGGCAAGTTCCCGGCCGGCGCGATGGAGGATCTCGGCCTCGTCGGCCAGGATCTCGGCGTCAAGAAAGCCGGCATGCTGCCCTATCTGGCACTCGCCGGCGGCCTGGCGATCGTCCTGATCGCCAATGTGATTTTCCAGCTTCCGGCCTAAATCGCCTCCCAAGCAGAAAAGCCGCCATGAAAAAACATGGCGGCTTTTTGCATTGGTGGCTGCAGATCTGAGACAACTTGTTGCTTATGGACCGAAGCTCAGCGGCCGCCTTCGATCTTGCGCTGCCGCTGGTTGATGCCGCCCTTGCCATAGGGATAGTCGAACGGCTGAGGCGCACTCACCTCGTTGAGCTTCGCCATGTCGTCGTCGGAGAGCTTGAGCTTCATGGCGCCCAAGTTGTCGGCGAGCTGTTCGGGCGTGCGGGCGCCGAGGATGACTGAGGTGATCGCCGGCTGCCCCGCCGTCCAGGCGAGCGCCACCTGCGCCATGCTGACGCCGTGCGCCTTGGCGATTTCCTCGACAACAGCGATGATCGCCCAGGTTCGCTCCATCGCATTGCGCGGCGCATAGGATTCGCCGCCGCGATTGGGATTTTCGCCGAGGCGGGTGGCGCCGGTCGGCATCTCGTCGCGCTTGTATTTGCCGGTCAGCCAGCCGCCGCCAAGCGGCGACCAGGGCAACAGGCCCATGCCGGCATCCTGGCAGGCCGCGACGATTTCGAGCTCGATGTCGCGCACCAGCAGATTATATTGCGGCTGCAGCGTCACCGGGCGGGTATAACCGCGCGCCTTGGCAATCTCCGAGGCCTTGGCGATGTGCCAGCCGACATAATTGGAGAAGCCGTAATAGCCGATCTTGCCTGAGGAAACCGCATCATCGAGGAAGCGCAGCGTTTCCTCGATCGGCGTCAGCGCGTCCCAGGCATGCATCTGGTAGAGATCGATCTGCTCGAGGCCGAGACGACGCAGAGAGTCGTCGAGCGCCTGGCCGAGATGGCGGCGCGACAGGCCGATGTCGTTCGGTCCGTTGCCCATCGGAAAACGGCCCTTGGTGGCGACGATTGCCTGGCGGGCTTCGGTCGGGCGCGCCTTCAGCCAGCGTCCGATGATCTCTTCCGATTTGCCGGCGCTATAGACATCGGCGGTATCGATGAAATTGCCGCCCCAGGCGAAATAATCGTCGAGCAGCTTGTGCGAGGCCGCTTCGTCGGCCTCCGCGCCGAAGGTCATGGTGCCCAGGCAATAGGCGGTGACGACGGTCCCGCTGGGACCGAGCTTGCGATAATCCATTTCTTCCTCCTCATGCGGACGCCCGCAGCCGACGCACAAAATCGCCGGGGTAGAAGCCGGGGCTTCCGCAATCAATGACAATATCGAGCTTGAGGCGGCCGCTTGCCGCCGGATGACGTCTAGCGCCCTGGGCACATCCGGCGCAGGGGCTGGAGCAGCATAGCCAATCCCGCCGGTGCCACAAGTGGGAAAAAATTTTCCCGCAGGCCATGCGCCCGGCGATTTACGCTTTTTTCGAAAACGAACCGGCAATCAGATCGGCGGCGGCGACACCGGTCTCGTAGGCGCCATGCGCTGTCGAATAACGCGAGCGCGAACAGGCCTCGCCGGCAAAGAATATCCGTTGGTCATGCGGTGCGGCCAAGACCGTGCGGAGATCCGAGGCTCCGGGCTCGGCATAGGAATAGGAACCGCCGATATGCGGCGCTGCAGCCCAGGCCGAGATCGCCGTCACCGACAATTCCTTGCGGATATCGGCGCCGAATTGTGCCGCCAGCTCATCGGCGGCGAAGGAAAAGGCGGCGTCTCTGCCCTCACGCTCCAGATCATGCGCGAGGTCGCCGGCAAAATAGGCCTCGACGACAGGAGCGCCGAGCGGCCGGAGCTGATAGGTGCCGGTCGCGCCGCGGCTGATGGAGCCGAGCATATGGGTATCGGCCGGCAGCGCCTCCTGATTATCGAGCCTGAGGAAGAGCTTGTCGGCGAGCCCGAGCGGCAGACGCGCCGCCGCCTCGATCTTCTCGGGCAAGGGAGGGTCGAAGGCGATCTTTTCGGCGGCAAGCATATTCGTCGAAACCGTCACCAGCACTGCACGGGCGCTGAGCCCACCCTGGTTCGTCTCAATGGCGATATGGCCTGCATGACGGTGGTCGATGCGCGTGACCTCGACGCCAAGCCTTGCCGGAACCGGCCTGCCATAACGGGAGATCAATGTTCCATAGCCCTCACGCACCCGCCAATCGGGGCCAGGGCCGGGGTCGTATCTGTTGTAGTCGACGACCGACGAACGTTCCAACTCGGCGCCGGTGATATAGGTGCCGATCGCCCTGATCTGGCCATTCCAGGCATTGCCGGGTTCAAGCATCGCGGCCAGATCGGTGTCATCGCCTTCATGGCTTTCCAGGCGTTCGAAATAGGCGCCGATCGCCTCCTGTGCGGCGCGGGTTTCCGCATCGTCGCGCTGCAGCCGCCGCCCGCCGTTCCAGGGCGCCGGCGTGCGGTCGACCGTCAATCCGACCTCGTCGGCAATGCCAGTCCAGGCATTGGTCCGCGCCCCGTGCAACCAGCCGCAGCCGAGGTCGAGCGCGATGTCGGATGCTCCCGGCAGTCCGATGCTCCAGGCGCGGCCGCCGAGACGATCGCCGGCTTCCAGCAGCAGGATCGAAAGATCCGGACGGATCGCCTGCAGGCGACGGGCAGCGGCAATGCCGGCGGCCCCGGCGCCGATGATGACGACGTCCTGTTCGACACCCTTACCGTTGTCACCGGGCATGGCTTTTCCTTTGGCTGCTCGCGCTCAGCTAAGCTTGCATGTCCGTGAAAGGCAAGGGCTGGGGATAGCGCCGCGCGTGATGGATTAAACCGCGTCTGCGTGGCATACAGGTTCGATGAGCGTGCAGAGAGATCTGCAACTCGATATGTTTGCCAAGCCGTCACTGACGGTGCCCAAGGAGCGCGCTCGATTGCGCCGGCCGACGTCGCAGCCGGCCGGCCATTCCAATGAAGACATGGCGCGCACGCTTGAAAAGAGCGGCAACTACCGTATCCTCCGGAAACTGACCGCCCGGCCGATTGCAACGGCCAGACGGCCGGAGTTTTCGCGGCTTGGCGTCATTCTCGATACGGAGACGACCGGTCTCAACCACCGCAGCGACGAGATCATTGAAATCGGCGCCGTCGCCTTCACATTCGACGATGACGGCGCGATTGGCGATATCGTCGGCGTCTATGGCGGCCTGCAACAGCCGTCGCGGCCAATTCCGGCCGAAATTACCCGTTTGACCGGCATTACCGATGCGATGGTCGAAGGCCAGGTCATCGATATGAGGTCGCTGAGCACCCTGATCGAACCGGCCGATCTGATCATCGCCCACAATGCCGGCTTCGACCGACCGTTCTGCGAAGCTTTCTCGACGATCTTCGCCGGCAAGGCCTGGGCCTGTTCGGTGTCGGAGATCGATTGGAGCGCCCGCGGTTTCGAAGGCACCAAGCTCGGCTATCTCGTCGGCCAGGCCGGTTATTTCCATGACGGCCATCGCGCCGTGGACGACTGCCACGCGCTGCTGGAAATCCTCGATCGACAGCAAGGCGACGGTGAAAGTCCGTTTGCCGAGCTTTATCGCGCCAGCCAGCGCTCGCGCATCCGCATCTTTGCCGAACACAGCCCGTTCGAGATGAAGGACCATCTGAAGGCGAGGGGCTACCGCTGGTCTGATGGAAGCGACGGCCGCCTGAAGTCCTGGTGGATCGAAGTCGGCGAAGACGATCTTGGTGACGAGCTTTCCTATCTGCGCTCGGAAATCTACCGGTGGCGAGACGCGGATCCGCCGACCGTGCGGCTGACGGCCTTCGATCGCTTCAAACTCTGAGCGCGACGCGGTTCGGATCCTGACCGGAACACCTCCAACCCGACGACCCATGCAAACGTCGCATAGGTGCAGTGATGCATTGGCGCTGCAACAATCGCTGGGTTCATCCTATATACCACTCATCGAAGCGAACGAAGCGCCAAGGACTGGCAGCTAGGCTTCGAAAGCCCACGGAAAGGGGATCATCATGAACGTAGCACGCTCTTTCAATAACTGGCGCAAGTACCGTCAGACGGTCGCTGAACTGGGCCGTATGTCCGCGCGCGAACTGGACGACCTCGGCATCGGCCGCGGCGATATCCGCAATGTCGCTCGCGCTGCCATCGGCCGCTAACGACCTGCACAGTAAGCACTTTTAAAGACCTGGCCAGCGCCTGCTTTCTCCGAAGCGGGCGCTTTGCTTTTGTGCTTTTGGCGTGGCCGGATCATGGTAACAGGAGCTACCTGCTTATCGCATAACGCATAGCTGCCCTGCAAAGAAATGCCTACCAACTGAGCACAAAATAAGTATGATTATTTCTATCGAAGCGATGCACCTCCTCCCGCATCCCTTCGATTTGCAGGCGCCCCATCCTCCTCCCAGGGTCGTCTGCGGGAACGGCAGCACTCCTCCTCCCAGCTGTCGTTCGGTTTTTCTCGAAAGCCTGCCGCACCTCCTCCCGCGGCAGGCTTTTTCGTTCTGGGCCATAGAACGTCGGACCGCGCCTCAGCTCGAAAACCGGAATCGATTTTTGGAAAGCATGGTGCGCAGATTCAAGTTGTTATCGCGGCGCTATCGTACGGCCTGTCGCGATCATCCGGCCCTCGCTTTCCCCCAAGAGTACCTGCTTATTGCCGAATGAGTTTTCGCGCTTGTCGTCCCGTGCGCCTGCCCGAAGAGGCACAGGACAAAGCTGTTGACACTGAACTTGTCGTACAACTATGTAACCAGACGGATACCACGCACCGGAAACCGTCCAACATAACCGGCTTTCCGCAATAGCGGCACCGCCTGACGACAATGAAGTTGAAGGAAAATTGACATGCAGATCGACGTGAGGCACGCCTCCCATCCCGAGGCCGTGCGCGAATACGACACGGAGACGCTGCGGCGTCACTTTCTGGTGGAAACCGTTTTTGCGGGCGGCGAGATCCGGCTGACTTATTCCCATTACGACCGCATGGTCATCGGCGGCGCGACGCCGCTTGCTGACGGGCTGCCGCTGACGGCGCCGACGGCGATCGGCCAGGAAACCTTCCTCGCCGAGCGTGAACTCGGCGCGCTCAACATCGGCGGCGCCGGCCGCATCGTCGTCGACGGCACCAGCTATGATCTTGCCAAGTATGATTGCCTCTATGCCGGCAAGGGCGCCAAGAACGTGCGGTTCGAGAGCGTGGATGCCGCCAATCCGGCAAAGTTCTATCTGGTCTCGACGCCGGCGCATCAAGCACACCCGACCGTGCTGCTCACCCGCGAGAAAGCCCGCCACCTGACGCCCGGCGACGCGGCAACGGCCAACAAGCGGTCGATCTACCAGTTCATCCACCCTGAGGTTTGCCAGTCCTGCCAGCTCACCCTCGGCTTCACCACGATCGAGCCGGGCAGCGTCTGGAACACCATGCCGGCCCATACGCATGATCGCCGCATGGAAGCCTATCTCTATTTCGATCTCGAAGCGGAACAGCGCGTCTTCCACTTCATGGGCGAACCGCAGCAGACCCGGCATATGCTTGTCGCCAACGAACAGGCGGTCATCTCGCCGCCCTGGTCGATCCATTCCGGCGCCGGCACCAAGAACTACAGCTTCATCTGGGCGATGGCCGGCGACAATAAGAGCTTCACCGACATGGATCACATCGCCATTGCGGATCTGAGGTGAGCGCAGTGGCAAATCCCTTCGACCTCACAGGCAGAACCGCCGTCGTCACCGGCGCCAATACCGGGATCGGCCAAGCCATCGCGGCGGCGCTGGCCGAGGCCGGCGCCTCGATCGTCGCCGTCGGGCGCTCGTCGATGGACGAAACCGAGGCGCTGGTGAAGCAGGCGGGAAGCCGCTTCCACGTCGTCAAGGCCGATCTCGGCACCATCGAGCCGGTCAAGGGCATCGTCGCTGAAGCCATCGAAACCTTCGGCGGCCTCGACATCCTGGTCAACAATGCCGGCATCATCCGCCGGGCCGATGCGCTCGACTTCACCGAAGAAGACTGGGACGCGGTGATCGACGTCAATCTGAAGACGGCCTTTTTCCTGTCGCAGGCGGCCGGCCGCCACATGGTCGACAAGGGCAGGGGCAAGATCATCAACATCGCCTCGCTGCTCTCCTTCCAGGGCGGCATCCGCATCCCATCCTATACCGCCTCGAAAAGCGGCCTTGCCGGCCTGACCAAGCTGCTTGCCTGCGAATGGGCCGGCAAGGGCGTCAACGTCAACGCCATCGCGCCCGGTTATTTCGTCACCAACAATACCACGGCGCTGCGCGAGGATGCCGACCGCAACGCCGCCATCCTTGCCCGCATTCCGGCTGGGCGCTGGGGAACACCAGCCGAACTTGGAGGGGCTGCCGTGTTCCTGGCATCGTCGGCCTCCGATTATGTGCATGGAACGGTGCTGCCCGTCGATGGCGGTTGGCTGGCGCGGTGATCCGCCCTGGCACGACGACTGCATAATTAAGTGCGACAGCGCCGCGTGTCTTCAGACGCGGCGCTGTCGCACAGAGCTGCCGTGACCGACGTCGTTTTGCCTTTCCTGCCGGCATGCGTTAGCAAAAGGACATGAGACCGGCACAGCCGCATCGACAGGCAGGATTCGACACAGGATGACGGACAACGACAACGCGGTCTTCAACACCATTCGCCAGCCGACGAACCTGCGCAGCGGCCTTGCCGATATGTTGATGGCGCAGATCGAGTCCGGCGATCTGAAGCCCGGCCAGCGCCTGCCGACCGAACAGGCGATCATGAGGACGACCGGCGTCAGCCGGACGATCGTCCGCGAGGCGCTCGCCACGCTGCGCGCCAAGGGTCTGATCACCACGCGGCAGGGGCTTGGAGCTTTCGTCTCGAACGATCCTAATCCGCGATCCTTCTCGATCATTCCCAACGACCTGCAGTCGATCGACGAGATCCTGCGCGTGCTGGAGCTGCGCATGGGGGTCGAATACGAAGCCGCCGGTCTTGCCGCGCTGCGGCGCACGCCTGAGGATCTCGACCGCATGCAGGACCGGCTCGATGCGCTCGACAAGGCGCTGGAGGAGGGCGGATACGGGGCGCAGGAGGACTACGCCTTCCACAGGTCCATTCTGGTCGCGACGCAGAATTCCTATTACGGTCGCCTCTTCGATACGTTCGGCGACCTCATGGTGCCGCGGCAATGGGCCCGCCTGGACAAAATGACGGCGGCCGAGCGCAAGCGCCATGCGGCGCGCATGCGCCGGGAACACCATGCCATATTCGCGGCGATCCGCGACGGCGAAGAGGCGGCCGCCCGCCGCGCCATCCGAACTCACCTGTCCAAGAGTGCCGCCCGCTTCGAAGAACTGCGCGACGCAAGCACCTCGTCGTGAATATTACGCGTCGGGCTTCGGTTTCATTAGCCGCCGCCAGGCGGCGTGATCCGTCTGCAGCTCGACGGAGGCGTGAACCGCGGGGAGAAGCGGTTTGCGTCTGCGCCGGCCGAAGCGCCGTTTGAAGCCGAGGATATTTTCGACGAAGCTTCTGGCATAAAGCCCGGGCCCGCTCGAATAGATGCGCCAGCCACCGTCGACGGCGACCTTTCCGGCCTTGACCCGCGCCCATTGTGCCGCCGCCTGATAGCGGTCATGGAAGGCCGCGTCGCTGCTGCTGAAATAGGTATTGCGCTGGCGCAACGACGCCTGCGGCAGGGCCGTGGTGACGGCGATCGGATTGACGACCGAAATCGCCTTCCAGAGTTCATCCGCCTCGGCGTCCAAAGCGAGCGTCTCGCAATAACGCAGATGCGCATGCACATACATCAGCCCGATCTCACGGCCGAAGAAGGAGGAGGATTCGGCGCGGCGAAACAGCGTCTCGGGGCCACCGGCATAGGTCGCCGGCTTCTCCATCAGCCGCACGCCGTCTGGGAAAAGCAGATGATTTTCGATCAGCTTCATATGATCGCGCCGCTGATCCGGCGAAAACAGCCCTCCGAGCATCGCCTGCGTCATCGCGATCAGCGAGTAGGAGAGGCCGGTACGCCGGTCGCTCGGGTGCAGCAGCAATTCGACCCCGTCATGGGCGGGATCGAAGATGCCGTAGCCGGCCACGATGCCGTCTCGCACGAGATGGCGGTTGAAATCCCGCCGCATCGCCGTCGCGATTTTCCTCAGCGATTTTGCCTTGTTATTTCTGGCCTTTTTCCCATGGCCGAGACGACGTAGGATCGCGGAATAACGGACGATCTGCTCGTAAAGCAGGGCGACGGTCCAGCTGCTGACCATCCAGTCGCGCAGATGCGGATCGGCCGGCTGTAGGGAATCGTTCCAGTCCCCCTCGCCATAACGGATCAGATGCGTTCCCGGGATGAACTGGCCGCGGACGGTATCGAGCAGTTTGTCGACATGGACCGCAATGCTGTCGGCCTTCGGCGCCTTCTGCATGGTCTTTTCATCGCGCCAGGCGACCTTCTCGTCGAGAATAGCGAGATCGCCGGTCGCTTCGATATAGTCGCAGAGCGCCTTCAACGGCCAGACGATAACGTCGCCATGGCTGTCGCCCGCTCTTATGTTGGCATAGGGCTCCAGCATGAACCATTGCGGCCAGTCGCCTTTCTCAAGGTACTGTTCGCTGAAGACCGTTTTCACCACCTCCTTGGCTTCGCGGTCATGCTCGTAGGCGAGCAGGAATTCGATCGGCCCCTGGCAGGCGTCGCGTGTGCCCCAGGCGGCACCGGTATATTGCTCGAGACCGTGCGGCACGCTCAAATGCACGATGGCGTCATGCGCGAGCCAGGGAAGCAGCGTCGTCTGCGCGGCAAGGTCCGGCGAAGGGCTATCGATCGTCAGACCGCGCACGGCGTTCCGCCAGAATTTCGAGGCCGGCGCGAGTATGGCTGCATCGGTGACGCCGGCCTCATAACGTCGCGCCAGCTGTTCGGCTTCTTCAGCATCGGTCATCGAGCCGACGACGGCGAATGAGAGGGCCCGCGTCGGCCGGGAGCGCAGGGCGACGAAGGCGCCGTTGCGTGCAATGCCATCGGTATAGAGCAGTTCGTCGCCGCCGATCTCCTCGATGGCATCGGGTGTCGAACTCACCAGCCAATAGCCGGCATCGGGATAACGTTCGCCCCAGAGCCAGGCCGGGTCGGGCCGGAAGGCGATGCGTTTGCGTGCGGCATCGACTTCGATCTGCCCGCCCGCGTCATATTCGCGCTCACCGAGAACGACATGACCGAACACCAGGAAGCGGCACGGCTTTCCCTCGACAGAGACGGACCATTGCATCGCGGCATCCTCGCCGGAGGCGACCGCCGCAACGGTGATCGTGCGTTCCGAACATCGGTAGATCCAGCGGCAGTCGCTCAGCCCCATTTCGAACGCCGACGGCACCGCGAGCAGCTGCCAGCCGGCACCAATATCCGCCATGATGCGCAAGCCGCTGGCGCGCGTCAGGTTATAGGGGTCGCGGGAGACGGAAAAGAGCTTGTGGAACGAGGTATTGCCGATCGTCAGCTGCGCGGCGAAAATGCCCTGCATCCAGCAGGTGGCGGCAAGGGTGGAATCGTCGAGCAGCATATTCTGACCGCTTCGGACGATCGCGCCGTGACGGCGCGCCACCAAAAGCTCCTTCTCGCGCAGCACGACATGGCGGTTCAGGCCGCCGTCCGGCGTGAAGAACGACAGCAGCTTCCCGCCGGCGCGCTCTCCCAGGCTCCGCTCGGGATAGAGCCGGCCGATTGCCTTTTTGTCGAGCGGTTCGACCTCCAGCAGCGACGCGTCCTGCAACAGGCTGCGGACCGGCGTCACCGCTTCGAGGCCGGCGGCAACACTTTCCGCAGTTGCGAGCCCGTCGAGCCGCGCAAGATCGACGTCACTCGACGCCTCGGGATGATCGGCGGCAAACACTGCAAAGAAAGTCGCACCAGCACCGCTTGCGGAAATGGTGAGCGGTTTCGACTGAATGGCCGGGCAGGCCGTTTCCTGCTGGCGCCGTTCGCTCGGCAGGCTGGCGCCGAAGGGACCGACCAGCCGGTCGTCGAGGCGGTCTTTCGCCTGCACCAGCTGGATCGCATCCGTGGCATAGGCCGCAGTCCCGTCGAGGCAGCCCTGGGCGAGCCACGGACTGCGGGCGCCACCCTGTTTGAGATTTTGCCGGTTCATGACGACAGGGCCGAATGCCGGATGATCGGCGATATGGTGATCGACATATTGCGAGGCATAGGCTTCGCTGTTCATCAGGAAGCCGCGATCGCCAAGGCCGACATCCTGGATCAGCACCAGATCCGCCGGCAGGGTTTTCTCCTTCAGATGCCGGAGCGAGGCGCGCCAGAACCATGCCGTTTCGGAGGGATGGAGTTCGAGACGGACGTCATAGGCGATATCGCCTGCCTTGCCGCTCCAACAGAAGCTCGTCGCATCGTATCCGAAGCTGCCATTGGCACGCGGCCCGACAATCTCGACGACATCAGGCCGAGCGCCGCCGATGCGCAGGTAGAGGCGGCCGATGCCGCCGATGAGCGGCGAACCCTCGATCTGATTGATCTGCACCGACCCCTTGTTGTCGGCATATTCGATGGCAAACAGCGTGCCGTTCGGCAGCGCCGATATCGACAGGCCGGAGCCGTTGCTGATCGTAAACAGGCCGAGATCGTCGCGTCGGGGCATTTGAAAGCTGCGGTCAAGGTTCGGGGCCATTGAGATCTCGTCGATTGATCAGAGGGGAATCGAAGGATGACGCAAAAAGATTGAGAGAAATCTTACCGGCGGCCGACCGATCGGCAACATATCGCCATGTGTCACGTTGACGCCGGCCGCCTGGCGAAGGGCACGCAGAGCAGGGCGCAGCCGGTGAGGATGGCGACGACCATCCAGGCTTCGTTGATCGCCTGAACGTTGGCCGCGGTCTGGATCAGCGGATCGAGCAGCGCCGTCGTATCCGCATCGAACTCCCCATTGTGGCCCGATATGGCCTGAAGAGGTGCGCCAACGAATGTGGCGGCGTCGATGTCGCCGGCCTGAAGACGCGCCCAGAGACCTTGGCCCAGCGGTTCCGAGCGCGTGTAGATGATGGTGTCGATCAGCGCGATGCCGATGGCGCCGCCGAGATTGCGCATCAGATTGAAAAGCCCGCTCGCATCGGGAATGCGATCGGCCGGCAGCGTGCCGAGCGCCAGCCGCGTCGGCGGCAGCAGGCAGAACATGATGGCGACGCCGCGCACGATCTGCGGCCAGAACATCGCATCGTAGTCCGAACGCGGATCCTGAAACGCGCTCATGCCGACGCCGATCGCAAACAGCGCAAAACCGGCGGCCGACAGCAGCCGCGCATCCAAACGCTTCTCCAGCGCGACCGCGATCGGCGCCGTCACCAATTGCGCGATGCCGGTCACCAGCATCGTCATGCCGATCTCAAGCGCGTCGTGGCCTCTGACGAAAGCGAGAAACACCGGCATCAGATAGACCGAGCCGAACAGGCCGATGCCGAGCACGAAGCTTAAGGTCGAGCCGACGAGAAAATTGCGATCGGCGAAATTGCCGAGATCGACAATCGGCCGGCGCCGGCTGAGCGTGCGAGCGATGAACGCACCGCCCGAGACAAGACAGATCGCCAGCAGGCTCAGCACATAGGCCGAGGTCCAGCCGCTGGTCGGCGCCTCTTTCAGGCTGAGTTCCAGCGTCGTCAGCGCGGTCGCCATAAGGAGAAGCGACAGGCCGTCGAGATACCTGAGTTCGGACGGGTCGGCCGCCTGCCGCGGCAGGAAGAATGCCGCCAGGATTGCCGAGGCTATCCCCGGAACGATGTTGATCAGGAACAGCCAGTGCCAGGAATAGGTCTCGGTCAGCCACCCGCCGACGATCGGCCCGACCGTCGGCGCCAGCACCGCCAGCACGCCGGCGATCGTCGTCGCCAGCGCCTGCCGCTCGTTCGGGAACAGGATGAAGACGGCCGAAAACACCGAGGGGATCAGGGTTCCGCCGGAAAAACCCTGCAGCACCCGCCAGGCGACCAGTTCGCCGAAGCTGCCGCTGGCCGCGCAACCGGCGGAAGCCGTCACGAACAGGCCGATGGCAACAACGAACAGCCACCGCATGGTCAGAAGCCGCGTCAACAGGCCGGTGAGCGGGATCGCCACCACCTCGGCGATGAGATACGCCGTCTGTATCCAACTCATCTGATCGGGATCGATCCCCAGTGCCGACTGGATGGTCGGGAGCGACGTCGCCACCACCTGAACGTCGAGGATCGCCATGAACATGCCGATGCACATGGCGAGGAAGCCGAGCCAGATGATGGCGGGCCTTGCATCGGGATGGGCAGGCTCAACTCGTTCCATGCGATGGTCCCGCGCGCGCGGCATTTCTGCCGCGGTTGAGAAGATCGACCATGTTTGCTGTGGAGACGATCGACATGTCAACCGGCATGTCGAGGCAAGAGCGGTCCCAAATGCGATCGAGCCTGACCGGCAAGGCCAGGCTCGATCGTTTGATCGGCGGATGGAGGCCGGGTGTTTTAAGCGCCCGGCTCCCTTTGTGTCGGCGATTGCGATTAGCCGCGGAAAAGCGACAGGATGTTCTGGGACGAGGAATTGGCGATCGACAGCGACTGGATCGCCAGCTGCTGTTGTGTCTGCAAGGCGGACAGTTTGCTCGATTCCTCCTCCATGTCGGCATCGACCAGCCGGCCGACGCCCGAGTCGATCGAGTCCGACAGCGCGCCGACGAAGTCTTCCTGCAGATCGATGCGCGTCGAGATCGAACCCAGTTGCGCACCGGCCGAGGTCATCGCCGACAGCGCGGATTCGATGGTCGACAATGCCGACTGGATCTGACCGGTGGTGAAGTTGGTAATGTCGAGCGAGTAGACGGAATCGCCGTTTGCATCCGCCGTTCCGAGGATACCCGTCGAGGTTTCGATCGAACCGCTGCTCATGCCGAACAGCACGTTGCCGGCGGAACTGGTATCCAAAACGTAATCCGTCATCTTCACGGAAACGGCGCCGGAGCCGTCGCGAACGAAGGAGGATACGACGCTCTTCGTGCCGTCGGCGCCCGCGACCCAGTTCTCGCCCGAGAACGACGCCGACTGGGCAATGCTCATCAGCTGCTCCTGCAGCTGGCTGATTTCTTCCTGGACCTTTGATTTGTCGACACCGTCTTCGGTCGCTGCCACAAGTTTGGCTTTGATCTCGTCGACGACGTCGATCGCGCTGTCCATTGCCGTGTAAGCAGTATCGACCTTCGCCGCGCCGAGGCCGAGCGCATCGGAGACGGCAGACAGCGCCTTGTTGTCGGAGCGCATCGTGGTGGCGATCGACCAATAGGCGGCATTGTCGGATGCAGTATCGACCCGATAACCAGTGGAGACACTGTTCTGTGTCGTTTCGAGATTGGAATTGATGCTGCGCAGCGTTTGAAGGGCTGCCATCGCGGAATTGTTGGTATTGATGCTCGTCATCGGAGTTCGCCTGTTTCGGTGGTTGCATATGTTGAAACCCGGGGAAACATCCCGGCCGTGGCGAGCAGCCTCATGCTTATCGACCTGGAGTTTCCGATCAATTCGCCATCGTTGGAGTAATTATCGTACTTAAACGTACCTTAATTGCTAACGTGGCGAGCCCGGCCCTTATTTTTTGTTCACCATGAAATTGCGCATCTCGATCTCTGCCGAAAACGGCTCCCGATGCCGCCCGGAAAAATTTGAGATCGGCAATTGACGCATCGGCGGGAAACTGACTATCAATATTAAATCAATTTGATTGACTTCAAAAATAAACAACAAGGGAACGTTGGAATGAGATCGAGCAAACGCATGTTTCGCAACATTTCCGTGCACGCCGGCTTAGCAGCGGCAACCGCGCTGACGGCGCTCGTCGCTTTCGGGGCGGGCAGTGCGGCGGCTGAATCGGTGCTGACGATGCACATCGAAGAGCAGACCAGCTGGGTTCAGAATTTCAATCCGTTCGATCTTGCCGGCCGCCGGCAGAGCACGATGGATTTCATCTACGAGCCGCTGGTGATCTTCAATGCCGAGGATGGCGGCAAGCCGGTCTTCCGTCTGGCGACCGGCTATAAATTCTCCGAGGATATGAAATCGGTCACCTATACGCTGCGACCCGGTGTGAAATGGTCCGACGGCCAGCCGCTGACCTCGGCCGATGTGAAATATACGATCGACCTCATGCTGAAGAACGCAGCCCTCGACACCGTCGGCGTCGGAGAGACCGTTGCCTCGGTCGAAACGCCGTCAGCGACCGAGGTGAAGATCGATCTCAAGGCCGTCAACTCCGATTTCCCGGAAACGCTGGCGGACCTCGCCGTCGTTCCCGAGCATATCTGGAAGGATGTTTCCGATCCAGTCGCCTTCAAGAACGAGAAGCCGGTCGGTTCCGGCCCGATGACCGAGCTGCGCCGCTTCACGCCGCAGGTCTACGAGCAGTGCCGCAACCCGAACTACTGGGATGCCGCCTCGCTGCATGTCGATTGCCTGAGACTGCCGCAGATCTCCGGCAACGACCAGATGCTTGCCATCCTGCCTGAGGGCAATATGGACTGGATCGGATCCTTCATTCCCCAGATCGACAAGACCTTCGTCGCGCTCGATGCCGACCATAATGGCTATTGGCAGCCGCCGGCCGAAACCGTCGCCTTCCAGATGAACTTCAAGAGCGGCAATGAAGGCAACCTCGAGGCCTATAAGGACCTAAACTTCCGCCATGCCTTCAGCCTCGCCATGGATCGCAAGTCCATGGTCGATATTGCCGGCTTCGGCTATCCCGTCGTCAACGAACATGCGACCGGCCTGCCGCCGCGCTTCGAAAGCTGGCGCAACAAGGATGCCGAGGGCGGCAAGGACGCTTTCATGGGCTTCGACACCGAGAAGGCCAGCAAGATTCTCGACGATGCCGGCTACAAGAAGGGCGCCGACGGCTTCCGCACGACGCCGAGCGGCAAGCCGATCGCCTTCCCGATCATCGTTCCGAACGGCTGGACGGACTGGATCGATGCGGTCCAGATCGCGGTCGAAGGCCTGCGCGCCGCCGGCATCAATGCGTCGGTCGCCACGCCCGAATATGAACAATGGCGCAAAGAGATCATCGACGGCAGCTTCGAGGTCGTCATGAACTCCCGCGCCGATGGCGCAACGCCGTTCCGCGGCTATTACCAGAGCCTTTCCACAGCCTATGGCGGGCGCATCACCGGCGCGCCCTCGCGTTATTCCAACCCGAAACTGGACGCGCTTTTCGATCAATATCTGCAGGCAACGTCGGACGAGGATCACAAGAAGATCTTCAACGACATTCAGCTGCTGATCGCCGACGACTTCCCCGTCGTGCCCGTCTTCAACGGGCCGACCTGGTATCAGTTCTCCAGCAAGCGCTTCACCGGCTGGGTCACCCACAAGGATCCGGTGATGAATCCGGAGGATCACGACAACAACCGCATGCGCCTGATGCATCTGCTGCGTCTCAAGCCGGTCAGCTAAGCCCAGCGAGGGAGCGGAAATGCGCATTTCGAGCCGGCGCCTCGGCGTCTATGCGGTCGCGCTGGCCTTTGCCATCGTGGTGAACTTCATCCTTCCCCGGCTGATGCCGGGGAGCCCGGTCGATGCCATGGTTGCCCAGCTCGGTCCACGGGCAACGCCCGCCGCCGTCGAAGCGATCAAGGCGCGCTTCGGCGCGGTCGACCAGCCGATGCTTTGGCAATTCGCCGATTATCTGAAGGGGCTCGCGACCCTCGATCTCGGCGTCTCGGTCAAATATTACCCCCAGACCGTCGTCCAGGTGCTCGGCCGTTCGACCCTTTGGACCATCTTCCTTGTCACCACCGCGATTATCTTTTCCCTCTGTGTCGGTGTCGTGCTGGGCGCAGCGTCGGCCTGGCGCCGCGGCGGGCGTTTCGACACGATCGTCTCGCCGCTCTCGGTGATCATGATTTCGGTGCCGCCCGTCATCGTGGCGCTGACGACGCTTTTCGTCTTCGCGGTTTCGCTGCGCTGGTTTCCGGTGGGTTATGCCTATGATCCCAATCTCGATCCCGCCTTCAATTTCACCTTTATCGGCAGCGTCTTCGCCCATGCGATCCTGCCGGTCCTGACGCTTTCGCCGTTTCTGATCGGCGAATTCCAGACGACGATGCGCTCGTCGATGATCTCGGTGCTCGGCGAAGACTATGTGACCATGGGCCGCGCCAAGGGGCTCAGCCACCTCACCGTGATGTTCGGCTACGGCGCCCGCAATGCCATGCTTCCCGTTCTGACCAATCTGGCGCTGATGCTCGGCGCCGTCTTCGGCGGCTCGATCGTCACCGAAATCGTCTTCAACTATCCCGGCCTGGGGCTGACGCTCTATACCGCGAGCATCGCCCGCGATTACCCCGTCATCCAGGGGCAGCTCCTGCTGATGACGCTTGCGACCCTTGGCGCAAACTTCCTCGTCGACATCATCTATGGCTTTGTCGATCCAAGATTGCGGGAGGCCGCGTGATGAGCTTTACGCTGTGGCCCATCTTCAAGCAGAAGAAAGCGCTCGCCGGCCTGATCATCATCGCCGTCCTGTGGCTGATGGCGCTGTTTGCGCCGCTCGTCGCCCCCGGTGAGCCGGGCGCACGTGTCGGACGCTCGCATCAGCCGCCGTCGATCGAACATGTTCTCGGCACCACGAAAATGGGGCGGGACGTCTATCGCCAGTTCGTCTGGGGCGCCCGCAGCTCTCTTTCCGTCGGCTTTGCCACCGGCATTGCCATCACCGTTCTCGGCACGGCGATCGGGCTCGTCGCCGGTTATGCCGGAGGCAGGACGGATGCCTGTCTCGACCTTGCGACGAATGCCGTGCTCGTCATCCCGAACATGCCGCTTCTGATCCTGCTCGCCTCCTTTGCCGGCACGGTGGGGCCGATGACGATCATGACGATCATCGCGCTGACCTCCTGGCCGTGGGGCGCCCGCATGACGCGGTCGCAGACGATGGCGCTGCGCAATCGCGATTTCGTCACGGCGTCGAAGATGATCGGCGAGCCGGCCTGGCGCATCATCTTCGTGGAGATCCTGCCGAACCTGACG
Organism: Rhizobium sp. F40D2; assembly: GCF_051810745.2. Classification (NCBI taxonomy): domain Bacteria; kingdom Pseudomonadati; phylum Pseudomonadota; class Alphaproteobacteria; order Hyphomicrobiales; family Rhizobiaceae; genus Rhizobium; species Rhizobium sp. F40D2. Next base: position 368,353 of record NZ_JBPWQX020000001.1, on the reverse strand, counting down.
ACGCTGATCGGGATCAACCTTGTCGGCAGCATCATCTACGCCATCGTTGCCCAGACGACGCTCGAATATCTCGGCTTCGGCGATCCGCTGAAAGTCTCCTGGGGTACGATGCTTTACAACGCCCAGAATTCCTCGGCGATCATGGTCGGCGCGTGGTGGGATATCGGGGTGCCCGCGCTCGGCATCGCCCTGACCGGCCTTGGCCTTGCGCTCTTGAATTTCACCTTCGACGAGATCGCCAATCCGCAGCTCCGCTCCGGCCCGGCGCTGGCCCGCTGGTTTCGCCTCAACCGCGCCCGCAACAGGCAACTGGAGCTTGGCCGATGAGCGACAATCTTCTGGAAATCGAAAAGCTCAATGTCGACTACCTCGTCGACAAGGGAGAATTCCGCGCCGTGAAGGACGTCTCCTTCACGATCGGCCGCGGCGAGATCTTCGGGCTCGCCGGTGAATCCGGCTGCGGCAAGAGCACGATCGCCTATGCGATCACCCGTCTTTCCAAGGCGCCCGCCTGGATCAGCGGCGGCAGCATCCGACTGGATGGGCAGGATCTCCTGAAGCTGCCGGAACGCGAGCTACAGACAATCCGCTGGAAGCGCATCGGCATGGTCTTCCAGAGCGCGATGAATTCGCTCAATCCGCTGATGCGGGTCGAGGCGCAGTTCCACGACGTTCTGCGCCGGCACACCGGCTGCTCGCATGCGGAATCCCGGGCGCGGGCAGAGGAGATGTTCCGCCTCGTCGGCATTCCCACGCATCGCATCGGCGACTACCCGCACCAGTTCTCCGGCGGCATGCGCCAACGCATCGTCATCGCCATCTGCCTGGCGCTGAGACCGGAACTGATCATCATGGACGAGCCGACGACGGCGCTCGACGTCGTCGTGCAGCGGGAGATCCTCGAACAGGTCGTCGACCTGCAGCGGAGCTACGGCTTTTCCGTGCTGTTCATCACCCATGACCTGCACCTGATGGCGCAGCTCTGCCGCCGCATCGGCGTCATGCTGAAGGGCGAGCTCGTCGAAGTGGGCGACGTCAGCCAGGTCGCCCATGCGCCCAAGCACGAATATACGCGGAAGCTCTGGAATGCCATTCCGCAGCTTCCGGACAATCGGCATCTATCGGGAGTCGTGGCATGAAAGCGGAGGCAAATCCCGTTGCTGCTGAAGCCGTGATCCGGCTCGAAGGGATAGAGCGCAATTTCGGCCCGGTCCGCGCGCTGAAAGGCGTGTCCTTCTCGCTGTTTCCCGGCCGGGCATTGGCGCTCGTCGGCGAATCCGGCTGCGGCAAGACGACCTGCGCCCGCATCATCGCGCGCCTGGACAGGCCGACCGGCGGCAGGTTGTTTTTCCGCGGGCAGGAGCTGACTGCCCGCGGCGACGCTGGGGCTGAGCATCGCTACATCAGGGAAGTGCAGATGGTCTTCCAGGATCCGTTCTCATCGCTCAACCCGGCCTTCACCGTCAGCCATCATCTGGCGCGGCCGCTGCAACTGCATCGGCAGAGCGGCGCAAAGGCTGATCTCGCCGAGGAGATTATCCGGCTGCTCGCAAGCGTCGGGCTGGAACCCGATGTGACCAGGCAGAAATTCCCGCATGAGCTTTCGGGCGGGCAGCGGCAGCGCGTCAACATCGCCCGGGCGCTGGCCGTCGCGCCGAGCGTGCTGGTCGCCGACGAGCCGACCTCGATGCTCGACGTTTCCATCCGCAAGGATATTCTCGACCTGCTCGCCAGGGTGAAACGGGAAAACGATCTCGCCATGCTCTATATCACCCACGATATCGCAACGGCGGCGCATGTGGCCGAGGAGATCGTCGTGATGTTTGCCGGCCAGATGGTCGAATGGGGCGATACCGAAAGGGTTCTTTCCGACCCGCGCCATCCCTATACGAGGCTGCTGCTGTCCGCCGTTCCGGACGGCAGCAGGCCGTTCGTGACCGGCGGAAGCGCGCGCTTCCTCGAACAGGCGGAAAAGGTGCGGTCGCTGAGCCGCCCTGAATCGGCGGTCATCGAGCAGATCGGCCCCAACCACTTCATCCGCGCGCTCGGCGTTTCCAACGCCGGATTGCCCAAGAGCTGATTTTCAAAAGCCCGCTTCTCAAGAGGCCAATGTTCAAAAGGAAAGAGTGACCATGTCCATACCGCGACCGAAAACCCTGCGGCTTGAAACCCTTTGGAACCCGCCTGCCGACGGCAAGGAGTTCTCCTATGTCCTACGCCTCAAGAACCTCGGCAGCGAGCCGATTTCGGGCTTCTCGCTTTGCATCAGCGGTCCGGGCCGGGTCGATCCGGCCGGACGGGTCGAAGGCGCCACGGTCTCGAAGCGTCTCTCCAATTTTACCGAATTCCAGCCGCCGGCCGATTTCGTTCTCGCCGCGGGCGAGACCTGGACGATCTCGGTCTACGCGCTGAGCTGGCAGTTCCGCCATTGGACGGACGGAGCGACGAGCGCCTATCTCGCGCTTTCCGACGGCAGCACCATCGTGCTCGGCATCGAGCCGACGCGTTCTTCGGTCAGCAATGCGCCGCTCAAGCGGGGCGCCGAGATCTATCCGGTTCCCGCCAACGCGCCCGTTCAGGTGTCGATCATTCCCTGGCCGAAGCATGTGGCGGTCGCTTCGCGCCGTCCGTTGCCGGCCGGTTTTGCGCCGCGGGCACAGAGCGCCGAAGGGGAGGCGGCGGCGCAAAGCTTCGCGGCGCTGGTCGACCATCTCTTCGCCGTCGAAGGCATCGTGCGCACCGAGGCGGAAGGTGCCGTGCCCGTCACCCTGAAGGATGCCGCCGGCTTCGGCCCCGAAGCCTACAGGCTGAGCTTTGACGAAGAGAGGCTGACGGTCGAGGCGAGCAGCCGGACCGGCTTTCTCTATGGCCTCGTCACCCTCGGCCAGATCTGGCGCGGCGCAAGGCTGCATCCCGGCGTCTTCCAGTTTCCGGCATCCGGCGAGATCGTCGATGAGCCGGCAATGGGCTGGCGCGGACTGCATCTCGATGTCGCCCGCCAGTTCTACGGCGCCGCCGAGGTCAAGAAGCTGATCGCGGTGCTTGCCTGGAACAAGCTCAACCGCTTCCACTGGCACCTTTCCGACGACGAGGCCTGGCGCGTCGAAATCGACGCCTATCCGGCATTGACCGAGGTCGGCGCCTGGCGCGGCCACGGCCTTGCGGTGCCGCCGCTCCTCGGCTCGAGCCCGGCCCGCACGGGCGGTTACTACACCAAGGCGGTCATCCGCGCGATCGTCGCTGAGGCAAAGCGCTTCGGCGTCGAGATCGTGCCGGAGATCGACATGCCCGGCCATTGCTACGCCATGCAGCAGGCGATACCGGAACTGCGCGATCCGCTAGAGGTCGGCAGCTATTATTCGGTTCAGGGTTTTCCCGACAATTGCATCAATCCCGCCCTCGAGAAGACCTACGAGATCGTCGAGACCATCCTGACGGAGCTCATCGAACTTTTTCCGTTCAAGACAATCCATCTCGGCGCCGACGAAGTGCCGCTCGGCGCATGGTCCGGCTCGCCGGCGGCGCTTGAGCGGCTGCGCAGTGTCGCCGGCGATGCGGTTGCCGATGCGCATGCCAAGCGGCTGAACGTCGTGACCAACACCCATGGCGCCGACGATATTCACGGCTCGGGCGCAGCCATCCTGCAGGCGGAATTCCTGGAGCGGGTCCAGCGTTTCCTGGCGGGCAAAGGCTGCATCACCGGCGGCTGGGAAGAGGCAGCCCACGGCGATGTCATCGACAAAGCGAAGAGCTATCTCTGCAGCTGGCGCAATGTCGAAGTCTCGGCCGAACTTGCCGAGCGCGGCTACGCAATGGTCGTCTGCCCCGGCCAGGTCTATTACCTCGACATGGCGCTGCGGCCGGACTGGGACGAGCCTGGCGCCAGCTGGGCCGGGACTTCGGATGCCGAGAAGCTCTACACCTTCGATCCCATCGGCGGCTGGACAGCGAGCCAGAAACAAAAACTGCTCGGCATCCAGGCCTGCATCTGGTCGGAACCGATGACGGATCGCGCCGTTTTCGACCGCCTGGTTTTCCCGCGCCTTTCGGCACTGGCCGAAACCGGCTGGACGAAACCGTCATCCAAGTCGTGGGAACGCTTCAAGGCGCTGGCTGGGCTGATGCCGCTGCTTTATGGGCTGCAACAGTCGTAAGGCTAAAAGATTGGGACCGTGATACAGCGGTCCCGGTCGGCCCTTGGGGCACCCGATCGGGTTAGCATGGTAAGTATTGTAGAATATGCGAATGTACGCATAATTCCCGCGGCTGGCACTGCCAGACAGGACCGATCGAGGGCTCTTGGGGGATACCATGGAAACGATCGTCGAGGATGCCGATGCTGGCGTCGTGTCACCCGAACTCGTGGTCGATGCACTGTTTGCCTGCCGAAAGACGGCAGCGATCAGGGCGGCCATCGAGCTCGATCTCTTTACCCATATCGGCGAGGGCAAAACGGCAGCCTTGCTGGCGTCGGCAACCAGCGCCTCGGAGCGTGGGGTGCGCATCCTGTGCGACTACCTCGTGGTCCATGGTTTCCTGACAAAGGAAAGCGGAGAGTACCGGATGACTCCGGCGACCCGAATGTTCCTCGATCGCAATTCGCCGGCCTATATGGGCTCCGCGGTCGAGTTCGTCGCCGCACCCGAAATACTGGATAATTTTCTGCGCGATCCGGCGGCCGTCGTGCGAAACGGCGGTTCGCCCGGGCTGGCGAACATGTCGCCGGACAATCCCGTCTGGTTGAAATTTGCGCGCGGCATGGGCTCCTTTACCGGCCTCAGCGCCAAAATACTGGCTGACGAAATCTCCGGCTTGGGAAAGCCCTTCAAAAAGGTTCTGGACATTGCCGCAGGTCCGGGCCTGTTCGGGATCGAAATTGCAAAGGCCCTTCCGTCGGCGGAGATCGTTGCCGTCGATTGGGCCGCGGTCTTGGAGCTGTCGCGGCAGAATGCGGAAAGAGCGGGCGTCGCTGACCGGTATCGGACGATCGCCGGCAGTGCCTTCGATGTCGACTGGGGCACGGATTATGATCTCGTCCTGCTGCCGAATTTCCTGCACCACTTCGATTTGCCGACATGCGCAGGGCTGCTGCGAAAGATCATCGCCAGCCTTGCAGGGGATGGCCGGATCGTCGCCGTCGATTTCGTGCCGAACGAGGATCGCGTGTCGCCGCCTTTTCCGGCGGCCTTCTCCTGGGAGATGCTCGCCGGCACGCCGGCGGGCCAAGCCTATACGCAAAATGAGCTGACCGAGATGGCAAGACTGGCCGGTCTTACCGGCGTCACAGTCAAGCCGATGCCGCCAACGCCGGCAAGTCTCATTCTGTTTGAATAGCCGCTCGACCGTTGCTTAGCCGACCGGCTTTTGCAGAACGTCGAAGCGCGGATTGGTTTCGGAAAAGATCGGTAGCGCCGCGGCGCCGAGGATGGCGGTATCCTTGCCGGTCATGCCGATCATCACCCGGGGAACGCTCCGCGCCCGGTTGGGGTCGATCGGCACATACAGCGGCTCCAGCCGTTCCGCAAGCCGACGCATCAGCGATGTCGATATGCTGCCGCCGAACACGATGGTCTGCGGATCGAAGGCAAGTTCGAGGAAGTCGAGGGTCTGCCGCAGCGGCTGGACGGCCTGGTCGAGCCAGGCATCCAAGCCTTCGCCGCCCTTGGCGATCCGCGCGTCGAGATCGTCTGAAGACAGTTCCTCGGCATTGGTTATGCCCATGAATTCGTAAGCGACGGTCGGCGAGATGTAGCGGTCCAGGCAACCGCGCTTGCCGCAGCTGCAGAGCTTGCCGTGCGGCTCGACGATGATATGGCCGATCTCGCCGGCATTGTTGCGGCTGCCCTTGTAGAGGTGGCCGTCGAGGAACATTCCGGCGCCGATGCCGCCGCCGCCGGCAAGAAACAGGTAGACGAAGCTGCTCAAGCCACGGGCGACGCCGTGGAGGCGCTCGCCGATCGCGGCTGCGGTCGCATCGTTTTCGACGAGCACCGGCACCTTGACCCGCTGCTCCAGCTCATGCCCGACGGGAAAATCCTGCCAGCCGGGCAGGTTTTGCGGGCTGAGAGAGGTGATGCCGCCATCGGCATAGCGCCCGGGCAGGGCCATGCCGACGCCGAGCAGCCTGTTTCGGTCGAATTCGAAGGCCTGCTGAATGTCCTCGACAATCGATTGCAGAACCGGCATCGCCCGTTGCGGATCGGGATGTTCGACAGGACGCTCGATGCGCGCGCAGACGGCGCCGGAAAGATCCGTCAGAACCCCGCTGGCGCGCTGGCGGCCGAGTTCGAGACCGATCGAATAGGCGCCGGCGGGATTAATCGAATAGGGGATGATCGGCTGGCCGCGCGCCAGCTTCTGGGCCTCGGCCGGAACGAGCAGATGCGACCGCTCCAGTTCCTCGACGATATTCGACACGGTCTGGGCGGTCAGCGCCGTCATCCGGGCGATCGCCGCGCGCGACAAGGGACCGTTGGTCCGCACGGCCTCGATCACCACACGCCGGTTGTGAGACTTGGCCTGCTCGAGATTCGTGCCGGAGATTGCCTTCATGTCGCCTTCAAAGGAAATGGTGCACCACCCTTGTCACAAGACGGATAGTGATGAAAGCCACATTTTTCGGCGGGATTTTACTGAACCTCGACATCACCAGGCGCAACGGCATTCCGTCGCTGCAGCAGGCCGAGGATGGCGATGCCCGACAGTCCGGTGACGGCGCTCAGCATCGCGGTTTCGGAATAGCCTGTCATCCAGGTGCCGGCGGCAAAACCAGTGCGCCGATCCCCGCACTCGCAAAGATATTGACGGAGATCAGCGCACTGCCAAGCCCCGGCCGATCGGCGATGAGATCCTGCAGATAGGTGATCGGAAAGCTGATGATCGCCGCAGCACCGATGCCGGCGAGCAAGGTCAGCGCATAGAGGTGCCATGGCTCGGAGGCAAAGCCGAGAAGGCTGAGGAATAGGGCATAGATGATGGTGCCGGCGGCAAGCGCGGTCATCTGCCCAGTCTTCCGGGCGATCCGCGACCAGACGATGATGAAGACGATCTCCAGCAGGGCAACGATGCCGACGAGAATACCGACATCGCTGAGCGCGCCATGGGCAGCACCGGTGGCGATCAAGGGCAGAAGGGCGTCGTTCAGATGCAGCGTGCTGGTGATCAGCGCGACGCCGGCGATATGCGCCGAAATCCGTGGCGACACCACCTGCCTGAGCGCACCGAGATAGGAGAGATGATGAACCGCGGCCATCTCCGCTCCCGCCCGCTTCGGCAGGGAAAAGACGATGATGCCCTGGCAGAGCAGGCAGGAGATGGCGGCAAAGAGATAGGCCGGCAGCATGCTCGATGCGCCGGAAAGCGCAAGGCCCATTATGCCCGGGATCAGCACCCAGGAGAGCGAGATCATCGCGCGCACGCCGGAATTGGCCGTCACCATGTCATTGCGGTTCATGCCGTGCATCGCTGCGCGTGCATTGGCAAACAGCAGCGAATTCAAAGCCCCGTAGATCGGCAACGGCAGCAGCCCGCTGATGATGAAAACCGCCGCGCTCGGAAAGGCATAGACCATGCCGTAACCGACGATGCCGAAGATGCAGGCGCCGATCATCGCCGAACGATACTCGCCGAGCCGGTCGGCGAGGTTGCCGAGCAGAACGCTGATGACGACGTTTACCGCCGCCGAGGCGAAGGCCAGGACGGAATAGAGACCGTCGCTCAAGCCCAGTTCGCGGATGCCGACGATGGAACGATAGGGGGCGGTCATCGCCCCTGCCATGCCGAAGGTGAAGATGGCGATCATGCTGGCGCGGATCGCCGGATTGCGGAAGACGTCGGGGAAGAGGCGGCTCATCGGGTCATCAATCGTCGGGAAAATCGGCAGGCGCGGCCGCGGCGGGCAGTCTCGAAAGTCATGCCATGTTTCGGCTCGGAGATCGGAGCCCTGAATATCAGTAATGCTCCGATTGCGAGAAGGTTCTCGCCAGTTCGGCCTGGCCGGCCGTGAGACCGCAATCGACGGGCAGGCAGACGCCTGATATGGCGGCGGCAAGCGGACCGGCAAGGAAGGCAACCGCATTGGCGACATCCTGGGGATCGACGACCCGCTGCAGCGGATACCAGCGGCGCGCTTCCTCGAAAACATTCGGATTGGCGGCGGCGCGTTTCTCCCAGGCCTGCGTCTTCACGGTGCCGGGTGCAACGGCGTTGGAGCGGATACCGAACTTGCCGTATTCGACGGCGACCAGCCGGGTGAAATGCAAAAGGCCGGCCTTGGCGGCGCTATAGGCCGGGTGCCCGAAGACATTCATGCCGTTGACCGACGCGATGTTGACAACCGAGCCCTTCGAAGCCTTCAGCATCGGCTCGAAGGCGCGGAAACACAGGAATGCCGCTTCGAGATTGAGCGCATTATCAGCCCGCCAGATTTCGGGCGTCGTCTCGTGCAGGCTGGTGGCGCGCGCCGCACCGGCATTGTTGACCAGCGTTCGCACGATACCGGCATCGGCGGCGCGTCTGACCAGTTCTGCAATGCTCGCCTCGCTGGTCACATCGCACCCGGCGGCCACGAAGCGATCGGCCGGCCCGAGCTTCGAGGCGACGGCGGCCGCAGCCGCAGCATCGATATCGGCGAGAAACACGACGTCGTGCTCATCGGCGAGCCGTGCGGCGATTGCCGCACCGATATCGCCCGCAGCGCCGGTGACGATCGCAATCGACTTCGTCATTTTCTGTCGCTCCCGTTCATGAACCTCAATCTCCAAGCAATTGCCGGTCGTCGCCGTCGCGGTGGAGGACGAGCTGCTGCTTGATGCGCCGCAGCGTCGTCGTCGCCTTCGGCTGCACGGCATAAGCGACAAGGCTCGACAGAATATCGACCGTCGCGATGTAGGCGATGCGCGTCGAGGTCGGGCGATAGATATTGTTGCCTTCGGGAAGGTCGATCGGCACGACGATTTCGGCGGCCTTGGCAACAGGGCTTGCCGTCTGGGTGAGCGCGATCGTCTTCACCTTGGCGCCGCGGGCAAGCTCGAAGGCCCGCACCAGTTCCAGATTGCGCCCGGAGAAGGACGAGCCGATCAGCACATCGCCGGGCTTTGCCGCAGCCGCCATCATCAGCTGCATGCTGTGATCGGAACTTGCCGTGATGCGAAGACCGAGACGGAAGAGGCGGTTCTGCAGCTCGTCGGCGATCATCGACGAATTGCCGCCCGAGCCGAAGGCATAGATCATATCGGCCTTGGCGATAAACGAAACAGCGGCTTCGATTGCGGCAAGATCGAGCGACCGATGCAGGAGAAAGAGCGCGTTCTGCGCCTTGGTGATGATATCCTGGGCGACATCGGCCGGGTCGGTGCTTTTCGATTCCGGCTTCAGATAACGCACGCCGATATGGGCAGTCCGGGCGAGCTGCACCTTGAAATCGGAAAAGCTCTCGCAGCCGAGCCGCCGGCAAAAGCGGGTGACGGTCGGCGGCGATACCTCGGCGCGTTCGGCAAGCTCGATGATCGAGGCATTCACCGCGAACTCGAAGTCGTTGACGATGATCTCCGCGATGCGGCTTTCGGAGGGAGAGAGCCGGCCCTTGTCTTCCTGCAATGTCGAAAAGATATCCAAAGCCGCTCCCGCCCTTATTCCTCACCCATCCTTCTTCTTATAGGCCACGCAGTCGATCTCAACCTTGCAATCGACCATCATCGACGATTGCACACAGGCGCGTGCCGGTGGATGCTCGCCGAAATACTCCTGGTAGATCTTGTTGAAGGTCCAGAAGTCGCGCGGATCGTCGAGCCAGACGCCGACGCGCACAACATCCTCGACGCCATATCCGGCCTCCTCGAGAATCGCCAGAACATTGGCGATTGTCTTGTGGGTCTGGGCGATAATGTTGCCGTCGATGATCTCGCCATCTTCCATTGCAACCTGCCCGGAAACATAGAGCCATCCGTCGGCTTCGACCGCACGCGCGAAAGGCAGCGCCTTGCCGCCGGCCCCCGTTTGAACAGTGCCATAGCGCTTGATGGGCATGCTGACGTCCTTGCAAATTATTTTCTTGATAAGTTGACAAAGGACCATAGAAAGCAGAATTTGGCCAGTGAAAAACAGAAATTATGAAAAGAATTTCAATCCGGGGCAGATATGCGCGATCCTTTCCAGAATCCTTTCCCCTCTGACAGCGCCCGGCAGGCGATCTGGGAAATGCTCGTTCTGCGCGATATCGATGCTTTTCTCGCCGCCGACTGGTCGAAGGTGGAGGATGATTTCGTCGAAGAGGGCTTCATCGGCATCGATGCCCAGAAGCAGGTCAGCCCCGACAGGTGGCGCCTGGCCTTTCCGACGCTGTCGGCCTATCGCCAGGAATGGCTGAGACAGGCGAAGGATTTCGCCGAGCAGAGCTTCGCGGAAGATCCGCGCACGGCGATCTTCACCACCACGACGCTCGAAGATATCGAGATCGAAGGCGAGATGGCGCTCGTCCGCAAGAAGTTCGACGGCGGCATTACCAAGGCGGACGGCACCCGCGACATCCTGCAATGGCAGACGCTCTATTATTGCAGGCTTCACCAAGGACGCTGGAAGATCTCAGGTTTCACCGGCTACCTGCCGAACCCGATGGGGTAAAGCGGGGCCGACAACACGAAGGCCACTTTTTTGCGCATTTTCACGGCGGCATTGGCGACCGAGACCAATACTTTTTCCCCGATCTGCGTGGATCGCCGCGCATTCGAAGCCTCGCTTTACGCACCCCCCGGCCAGCATCCGGAAACACCGACGCTCTGCACCGCGCCGATCACCGTCGGACGGCGCGTCACCAAGGAGAAAGGTTGGCAGCTGATCGAGGGAACGGCGACCTGGGCCGATCCCGCGGGCCTCGTCAACCGGGCGACCTACGAAGAATTGCGTGACGAAATCCTCGGCCAGCTCAGCGCCGCAATGCCGGTCGATGCCGTCGTCATGGGCCTGCACGGCGCCATGGTAGCCGCCGGGTACGAGGATACGGAAGGCGATCTTCTCTCCCGCATGCGCGAGATCGTCGGACCCGACGTGCTCATCTGCGCCGAACTCGATCCGCACAGCCATCTGACGGCGAAGCGCGTCGCCGCGCTTAATTTCGCCGTCTACTTCAAGGAATTTCCGCATACCGATTTCGTCGACCGTGCCGAGGACCTCTGGCGCATCGCCGTCGATGCGCTCGAAGGCCGGGTCAAGCCTGTGATCTCGGTGTTCGACTGCCGGATGATCGACGTCTTCCCGACATCGCGCGAACCGATGCGCTCCTTCGTCGACAAGATCATGCGGATCGAGGAGGATGATCCCGACATCCTGTCGATCTCGGTGATCCACGGCTTCATGGTCGGCGACGTTCCCGAAATGGGAACGAAGCTGCTGGTCATCACCGATAACAAGCCAGAGAAGGGCGCGGCTTTGGCGCGCGAGCTCGGCCTCGAATTGTTTTCCAAGCGCGGCACCTTCATGGTCCCGCAGATCGATGAGAGGCAAGCCGTTTCGCGCGCGATTGCTGCGACCGCATGGCCCGTCGTCATCGCCGATGTCTGGGACAATCCGGGCGGCGGCACGGCAGGGGATGCGACGGTTATTCTCGCCGAGCTCCTGGCCCGCGGCGTCGGAAGTGCTGTCATCGGCACCATCTGGGATCCGGTGGCCGTGCAGATCTGTTTTGCCGCAGGCGAGGGGGCTGAGATTCCGCTGCGCTTCGGCGCCAAATCGGCGCCCGGCACCGGCAATCCGATCGACGGCACCGTCAAGGTCGTCAAGCTCGTGAGGAATGCCGAGATGCAGTTCGGCGAGAGCCTAGCGCCTTTCGGCGATGCCGCCCATATCGTGCTTGATGGTATCGACATCATCCTCAATTCGACGCGCGCCCAAAGCTTCGATCCCAGCCTGTTTTCGGTGATGGGCATCGATCCGACGAGGCAGAAGATCCTGGTGATCAAATCCACCAATCACTTCTTCGCCTCCTTCTCCCGGATTGCCGCCGAGATCCTTTACTGCTCCGCCGGAACGCCCTATCCCAATAATCCGGCGACAACGCCATATCGGCGGGCGCCGAAGACAATCTGGCCGATCGTGGCCGATCCCCATGGAAGAGAACGCGGAGCCGCCTAGATGGATGATGCCAGCTTTGCCGTCGTCGCCAAGGCGGGAGACCGGATTGCCGATCTCTCGACGCCGCGCCCCGTGATCGACGAAGACAGGCTGGCTGCCAACATCGCCCGCGTTCAATCCTATATGGATCAGCACAGCCTGAACTTCCGCCCGCATATCAAGACGCACAAGATCCCGGCCTTGGCCGTCGCGCAGATTGCCGCCGGCGCCAAGGGCATTAACTGCCAGAAGGTGACGGAGGCCGAGGTCTTTGCCGCAGCCGGCTTCGGCGACATTCTGATCACCTTCAACATCCTCGGACAGCAGAAGCTCGAGCGCCTGGCCAGGCTGAACGAGAAAATTCCGGCTCTCAAGGTCGTTGCCGACAGCGAAACGACGATCGATGGGCTGGCGGCGCATTTCTCCGGGCACAAGCCGCTCACCGTGCTTGTGGAATGCGACACCGGCGGCGGCCGCTGCGGCGTGCAGACGCCTGAAGAAGCGGCCTCGCTTGCCAGGCGCATTGCCGCCGCCGACGGCCTCACCTTCGGCGGCATCGTCACCTATCCGAAGCCGCAATCGGCCGCCGCCGTCGAAGCCTTCATCACCGAAACGCTGGACCGCCTGAAATCCGACGGCATCGCCTGCCCGATCGTCAGCAATGGCGGAACGCCGAGCCTGTTCGAGGCGCATCTCGTCCCCTCCGCCACCGAACACCGCGCCGGCACCTATATCTACAACGACCGCCAGATGGTGCGCATGGGCCATTGCACCGAGGACGATTGCGCCATGCACGTGCTCGCCACCGTCGTCTCCCGCCCGACCGCCGACCGCGCCGTCATCGACGCCGGCTCGAAGGCGCTCACCTCAGATCTCCAGGGCTTCAGCGACTACGGCCTGGTCGTCGGTTATCCCCAGGCGCGGATCACCAGCCTCTCGGAAGAACACGGCGTAATCGATCTTTCCAACTGCACCGGCCCCCGGCCGCAGATCGGCGAAAAGCTCTTCATCATCCCGAACCACACCTGCGTGGTGTCCAACCTGTTCGATACGATGGTCTTCCACCGGGGTGGGATCGTGACGCGCGTCGAGGACGTCGCGGCCCGCGGCCTCGTCTGGTAGGGGCGGCTCCGGTCGCACGCTGGCCGGAACAACGATGCCCAGCGCCACCTCCGTGGCGCCGGGCATTGCAACGGCTTAAGCTCGCGTCATGAATGCCTGCGTCGTGATCGCATTTGCGTAGAAAGGTGCGATGTCGCTGAGGAACGCGGTCTGGTGTTCCCTGGTGAAGGCCGCCGACGCATCGTAGATAACGTTGGTGTGATAGCCGAGGTCGTGGGCGTTGCGCACGGTCGACTCGACGCACTGCCGCAGGGCGAAGCCCATGACGTAGATGTCGAAGATGCGGTTGTTGCGCAGATAGCTGTCGAGCGTGGTGGCGGCAAAGGCGCTGCTGCCGCCGGTGCGCTCGCTGATGACATATTCGCCATCCCGAGGCTCGAACCCCGGGAAGAAATCGGTCTGCTCGCCGAGGAACGAGCCATAGTCGCGCACCATCTTGCGCAGCCCGTACTTCCCTTCGCCCAGCACCCGGTAGTTCGGTTCGAGCACCATCCTGACGTGGATGATCTCGATGTTGCGGCGGCGGGCTTCTTCGAGGACCTTCTTCGAATTGGCGACTGCGGTGTCGATCTGTTCGCGGTCGTGGAACTGGCCGTTGATGCCGCCGGTGGGGGCCAGCCAGTCGTTCTGATATTCGATGAGGATCAGCGCGCTCCTGGCGCCGGCTTCGTTGGTTGCGTGGTCGGTCATGATGTTGTTCCTTTGTTTGGATGGTGTTCGGGTGCGCGCCCCTGCGCCCGGCGTCAGGCAGCAAGGAGAGCCTGATGCTGACGCAGATGCGCGCGGAAGCGGTCGGCATAGTCCCCGACCACCGCATTCCCTACGCTCGGGCGCGCCGCCAATGCCGCCCGCCACGTCGAGACGCGCGGGAAGCCTTCGAAGATCGCCTGCGACACCGCGGGATCGATGATCCCGAAATAGCGGAAGAGCGGGGCGTAAACCGCATCGACCATGCCGAAGGCGGCGCCGGCGAAATACGGGCCTGCCCCGAGCTCGGCTTCCAGCTTCCGGAGCCGGTCGCGGAACGCGGCCCCTTTGGCGTCCGCGGTCGCCGGATCGGTGGCGTTGAGAAATTGCCAGCCATCGGCCAGGGTCTGAGTGGCGAACTCGATCCACGCGCGCTGCCGGGCGCGCAGCAGCGCACCGTCGGGATACATGCGCGCGCCGCCCTGCGTTTCCTCGAGATACTCGCAGATCACCATGCTTTCGAAGAGGATGGCGTCCCCCTCGTCGGTCTGGTGCACTTTGAGCAGCGGTACTTTGCCGGTCGGCGACAGCGCCAGGAACCAGTCGGGCTTGGCCGAGAGGTCGACGTTGATCCGCTCGAACGGCACGTCCTTCTCAAGAAGGACGATCGCGGCGCGTTGAACGAACGGGCAGAGCGGGTGGCTGATGAGTGTCAGGCTGGGGTCGGGCATGATGGCCTCTCGGTGTGACGGCAATTCCGGATGGAGGAGCGGCGCGGTGGTCAGATCGCCTGACCGCCCGAGATGTCGAAGGTGGTGCCGTTCGCCCAGCCCATGTCGTCGGACAGGATGGCCGCGACCGCGCCGCCGATGTCGTCGGGCTCGCCGACACGGCCGAGCGCGATGGTCCCGGCGACATAGGCGTTGATGTTCGCATCGTCGCGGACCACGCCGCCGCCGAAGTCGGTCGCGATGGCGCCCGGGGCAATCGTGTTCACGCGGATCTGCCGCGCGCCCAGCTCGACCGCCATGAACTTGGTCAGCGTCTGGATCGCCGCCTTCGCCGCCGCATAGAGGCCGTAGCCCGCCATCGTGACGCGCACGAAGCCCGACGAGACGTTCAGGATGCGCCCGCCGTCGGCGATCAGCGGCAGCAGCTTCTGCGTCAGGAAGACCGGGCCGCGCAGATGCGTGTCGATCAGCGAGTCGAACTGTTCCTCGGTCGCGTCGGTCAGCAGCGCATAGAGGCCGTGGCCGGCATTGTTGACCAGGAAATCGAACTGCTCGCGGCCGAAGCGGGTCTTCAGCGTGTCGGCCACCGTCTCGGCAAATGCCGGGAAGCTCGCCGAATTGCTGACGTCGAGCGCGATCATCGCGGCCTGGCCGCCCAGCGCCTCGATCTCCTGGCGCAGCGTATCGGCCTCTGCCGCGGCGCTGCGATAGGTGCCGATGATGGCGACGCCGCGCTTGGCAAGATGCAGCGCCATGCTGCGGCCGAGGCCGCGGCTGGCGCCGGTGATGAGTGCAATCTTTTTGGTCATGGTCTGTCCTTCGTGGATGGTTTTTCCGGAAGGCCGCACCGCTGCGGCGTTGTTCCGATGCCAACCAGATAAGCAGAGCGCGCCGCGCCCGCCCGCCCAATGCTCTCAATCTATTGCCTGATTGTCTCAAGCTCTTTGCTTGCTCGAAAAACAATGCCATAGAAGGCTGATGACCGATCATCTCCAGCCGCATATCGACCTTGCCCTGCGCCACGCGCGATCGGGGATGACCGTTACGCCGATCCAGCGACTGGAGATCGGCGTGGGGCAAGCGACATCAGGCACGGCGCCTTGCCTGTACCGCTCGATGATCTGCTTCATCCTGCAGGGGTCGAAGGATGTGGTGATCCACGACACGCTGCTGCGCTACGACTCCTCGCAGTATCTCGTCAGCGCGCTGGATCTGCCGCTGAGCGGCCAGATCCACGATGCCGATGGCGGCCGGCCCTATGTCGCGGTGTCGCTCGTCCTCGATCCCGCATTGCTGGCCGAGGTCGCGTCCACCATGCCGCCGGTGCGCGACGCCGATGCGCCTGGCATGGGCATCGCAATCAATGCGATGACCCCACCGCTGCGCGACACGCTGCTGCGTCTGCTGGCGTTGCTCGACACCCCGGCCGACATTCCGGTTCTGGCGCCGATGGCGGAACGCGAATTGCTTTATCGTCTCCTGCAAGGCCCGCAGGGACGCCTGCTGCGCCATATCGCCCAACCCGAGGGGGCACTCGGCCGGATCCGGCGTGCGGTCGAATGGATTCGCGATCACCAGAACGGGCGGCTGCGGATCGAAGCGCTGTGCGACGCAAGCGGCATGAGCCGCGCCAGCCTGCACCGCCACTTCGTGGCACTGACGGGGCTCAGCCCTATCCGGTATCAGAAGCAGCTTCGATTGCAGGAGGCGCGACAACTGCTGCTCTCCGGCGACCGAACCGCTTCGGACGTCGCCTTCGCAGTCGGTTACGAAAGCGCCTCACAATTCAGTCGCGAATATCTCAGGCAATTCGGCGCACCCCCGGTGCGCGACATACGTCAGCTCAGGCAGACGATCGGCAGCGTGGCACCGGCCTAATCGGCCATCTTGCACCGTTATTTCGCCCCCAAACCCGCCGACAGCGCCGTCGTCGACGCCGGCTCGAAGGCGCTGACCTCGGATCTCCAAGGCTTCAGCGATTACGACCTGATCGTCGGCTATCCCCAGACGCGGATCACCAGCCTCGCGGAAGCTCGCTCTCACCGAGGCTTGGTTGACCACAACTTTGGACGCTCTGCCGTCGTTGTCCGGATGGTGCTATCAATAGAGAACCCGTCTGGTCCCCAAAAGTCTTCTCCGGCGCAGGCGGTGTCCCCGAAGAACGCCATTGGGTCAAACGGCACCCGGTCTATCAGCTTGTAAAGCTGCTGATTGGAATGGAGAACCGTGTCCAGCTCCTTGGCTCTCTCAGCCTGCCGTGCCTCAACATAGGGGATCGCAGCTGTCAGAAGTTCCTTCAGTACATCCACGACGACGCTGTCACTTGCCACCCGCTTATGCACAGCAGTGATGGCGTCGCCATGTTCCTGCTCGGTGTAGATGACCTTCTCAATATGCCAGCCATCGCCTGGCCCGAAGTGGGCCAGCACCCTGTCACGAAGAAATACGATGCTCTCATGCTGCTCCTTTTGTTCTGGGGAGTAGGCACCTGTGACCCCCACGTTATAACGCTCAATGGCCTTCGTCGTAGAGGCTCGGCAATAGGTGACCACCGCGTGCATCAGCAGCGCGCGAATAAGGTAGTCTTGGGCGGAATCGTCGCCTCTCATCGCAATAAGGGCGTTGACGGATACTTGCGCCTCTTTCAAGTCGTTGGTGACCGAGACGGCAGACTGGAACTTGCGGACGGCTTTGATGAAGTCTGCTGCCTTGGGGTTGTCGGACAGATGCGCCGCGGCGGCGGTTAGGTCAAAAGCTTTGTTCATGCTGGTCTCGACGGGAAAGAAGATTGTTCGGTCTTTAGTGAGTAGGTTCAAGAAGGCGCGAGCTTTATGCCGCCGTCCAAGGCATCACGTCGGAAAGTGGAAGCGGGAATGGACTAGACGGCTGGGGGGCATCTCAGGGGCAAAACGGTTGGCTTCGGGTGAGGCGGACGTCTGTGCCTCAAGGGATCTTGGGTTTCCGTGGCGGTCGGGCTCGGGGCTTAGCCGCCTTAGTGTCGGGAGCCGCTGCGACGGAGGCTGCAGCAACAGGCGCAGGCGGAGGCGGCAGTTTCACACGCCACGTTTTCTCGACCCGTTCCTTGTTGATGGGCGAGGTCGCCGCGATGCTGATCAGGGCTGCATTGACCTTCCCCACGACTGACGTGACTTCCGGGCTAGGGTTGCTGATGCGTCGGAGATCCGTGACCCCTACGATCCGCTTTTTCAGCTCCTCGCCCTCATAGGATAGAAACACCTCTTCGAAATCGGCATCCGTGTACTTGTCCAGCTCCTCAAGCGTATTGGAGTTGTAGGTATTGCTGAGACTAATAAGCAATTCCTCGAAACTCGGCTTTGGCTTGGCTGCAGTGTATGCGGTGGCAAGCGCGGTTTTCACATCGATATGGAAGTCGGCGCCATGATAGAAGCTGTTATCGACATTGAACGCCTCGACGTTGCTCTTATTGAAGTCGAGGAAGTGTTCGAGCACCTGATTCGCCGTCGCGGGCTCACCCATGCTGATGCACAGGTCATAGAGCGTGTTGAGATGGTCGTTCGTATGGTAGGCCGTGTCCTTGATAAAGGCGTCGGCTATCGTCCGCGTGACCGTGCTTGCCGGCGAGGTGAATGAATACCGCCACGTCTCCCAAGCCGCCTGCCATCTGTTCATTGCATCTTGTGCCTCAATACGCTTATTCAGCTCGTCCGCATGGGCAGCGACGGTATCCGGGGAGAAGTAACCGCTCGCCAGTCCTTTCACGATCTCCAGGTCGAACGCGTCGATGCCGTTGAACGGGTATTCCTCAAGCACGTTTCCAAGCTGCCTGCTGCTCGGTAAGGTCATCCTCCTTGGCGCCGAAGATGAGGCGGCCGTAAGTGTGGAGGAAGTCCATCGTTGGCGCGATGTCCGGCTGGTGCTGGGTCCAGCCAAATAGGACGGTGGACGCGACGACATTCTCAAACACACCCTTTGGAAATTCCTTCAGCAGCGCGTCAAGCTGCGTGACTGCCTTGTGAATCTTCGTAATGACGCGGACGTTTTCGAGACCCAGCATCAGGCAATATTTGCGGGTGAGCTCGCTGGCCTCGTCCGCTCCCTTTAGCGCAATACCCACGGACTCCAGCGGTGTCGGCGCAAAAAGCAGGCTGACGTCTACGACCTTCTCAAGATAGGCATCGTAGGCGTCTCGGTTCTTCTTATCCAATCCCTCCTCGTTGAGCAGGAACACGACCTTGCATTTGCGCTCGTCCTTCAATTGCGAGGCATAGCCAAGGACGTCGGCGGCGTCCAAATCCTTCCCCTTCCGCTCAAGGTCATCGATGCAAATGATTTGGTTGCGGGCCGAGAGCGCCAGAAGGGATAGGGCGGACTCCATGTCATCACTGCCGGCACCTAGTCTGTGGACGAGCGCCAGCCCCCTCTTTGCCCAACCCCAGCTCGCTTTGACCGAGGCCTCCATATCCTCAAGGCTGAAATCCTTGCCGATCTGGTTCGTGTCAATGGTGTTCTGAAAGACTTGGCTGCGCACCTGCGCGAGCGAATTCAGGCCGAACAGCGAGACATAGGCGTACTTTTTTAGCGCGATCTTGCTCCGATTTGAGGTGAGCATATCCCGCCACGTCCATGTCTTGCCCGTTCCCCACTTCCCTCTGATGCAAAGCACCTCCTCATTCGTAGAGGTGAGGAAGCGCAGGAGTTCATCCTTCACGAGCTTGGTAGACATAGCGGCCCCGGGCTGGTCGGCCGGATCTTACGCAACCCGTGGCGATTCTACGGGTGGCCGCCTTTCGCCGCAGGGGAGTTGCCAATAAATACAATTTATGCGTCGGACCTGCGGCTGGATACTGCCGTCCGCGGGAGATTGGCCAAGAGCCCAGTCGCTTCAAGCCGCGTCGGGTTGATCACGTTCATATCGATTTCCGTCAGTTCCACCCGCCGCTCAAACGCAATGCCCGCCTCGTCAAAGAGATGGCAGTCGGCGGCATTGATGCCGGTTGATACAGGCGCATCGGCGCGGATGCCGACGCTGCCGGGGAGCATGGCGCAGAAGTTCTCGCCCTCGCCATTGAGCGAGGCGTAAGCGACCGTATTGGCGCCGAGGCGCTCGATCACGGTCGGCGTCACGGTAAAGACGATATCACCGCCGTTCAGTTGGATATGCTCCGGGCGGATGCCGAGTGTCAGCGTCTTGCCGGCCATGCCGTCACGCGGTGTTACCGGCAGAACGGCCGTCTGGCCGAGATAATCCACCTCGACGCCGCCGGCGCTGACGCCCGTGCAGGTCACGGGGAGAAAATTCATTTTCGGATTGCCGATAAAGCCGGCGACGAACTGATTGGCGGGCTTGTGATAAAGCTCCAGCGGCGCGCCTGTCTGGGAGATGTCGCCGGCGTCGAGCACGACGATGCGGTCGGCCATAGTCATGGCCTCGACCTGGTCGTGCGTCACATAGATCATCGTCGCCTTCAACTGCCGGTGCAGCTTGGCAAGCTCGATGCGCATATCGGCGCGCAGCGCCGCGTCGAGGTTGGAGAGCGGCTCGTCGAACAGGAAGATCTTCGGTTCGCGCACGATGGCGCGGCCGATCGCGACGCGCTGGCGCTGACCGCCGGAAAGCATGCCGGGTTTCTGCTGCAGTCGCTGTTCCAGGTGCAGGATGCGCGCCGCATTCTCAACCCTGGCCTTGAGCTTTGCCTCTTCCATCTTCTCGACGCGAAGCGGGAAGGCGATGTTTTCGAAAACCGTCATGTGCGGGTAGAGCGCGTAGGACTGGAACACCATGGCGATGCCGCGCTTGACCGGCGGCAGGTCGTTGACCCTGATGCCGTCGATGACAATATCGCCAGCCGTCGTCGCGTCGAGACCGGCGATCATCCGCAGCAGGGTGGATTTGCCGCAGCCGGACGGCCCGACGAAAACGACGAACTCGCCGTTCTTCACGTCGAGCTGCACGCCCTTCAGAACCTCGTAGTCGCCATAGAATTTCTGAACTTTGTTAAGAACGAGCTGTCCCAAAAATCTGTCTCCGCCGGCGGCCTTCGTCGCACATTCGATATAGGGGAGGGGCCGCGGTTTTTGCCGCGACCCCAGGGAGCCTCAGGAGGGATTACTTGAAGGCTTCGATTTCGCCGGCTGCCTTCTTGAGTGCGGCTTCCGGCTCGGCCTTTCCAGTCACGACCGACTGGATCATTTCGATCATCGAGTTCTGGAAGCCCTTATAGTCGGTGAACAGCGGCTCCGGACCACCATAGCTGATGCCGTCGATCAACGGCTTCCAATAGGGATCCTTGGCGACGAACTCGTCGACCTTTGCCGAAGGACGCAGCGGGGTGAGGCCGGCGCCGCCCTGCAGCTCGTATTCCGACTGGACATCCGGAGAGGTGATGAACTTGGCGAACTCCGTCGCCTTGTCCTCGACTCCCGAACCCTTGAAGATCGCCAGGCTGTCGGTGATCAGCAGCGTGCCGGGGCCCTTGGCGTTCGGACCGAGCGGCAGCGTCGTAATGCCCCAGCTGATCTGCGTCTTCTTCAGGCGGTCGGCTGCACCCGAACCTGCCTGGATCATCGCCACCTTGCCGTCGAGGAAGATGGCGCGGACTTCGTTCTGCTCATAGGCCGTCGGGCCTTCTTCGGAGTAGGGGACGATGTCCTTATAGGCCTTCAGCGCTGCGAGGATTTCCGGGCTGTCGAGCGTGACCTTGCCTTCGGCATCGGTCACCGCACCGTTGTTGGTGTAAACCCAATGCATGAACTGGTGCATGGTGTTGTCGAAGGTCTTGGCGGAGAGACCGAAGCCCGGAATGCCGGTCTTTTCCTTTATGGTCTTTGCCATCTCGATTTCTTCGGCCCAGGTCTTCGGCGGCTTCTCGGGATCAAGGCCCGCCTGCTTGAAGAGATCCTTGTTCCAGTAAAGCGCCTTGGTGGAGAAGGCGATCGGAACGCCCCACTGGTTGCCCTCGAAGGTTACCGTATCGACGATGTGGGGGTAATAGGACTTTTTCTCGTCATCGGTCATCGGCACCGGGACAATAAGATCGTTCTGCGCGAATTCCTTCAGCGTGCGCGAACCGACATAAGCCATGGCAACCGGCGTGCCGGCGGCGGCAAGTGTCGTTGCCTTGTCCTGGCACTGCGCCCAGCCGACGACTTCAGGCGCGATCTTCCAGCCTGCGTTTTTTTCTTCCCACTGCTTGATGTATTTGGTGTGGACCGGGTCGATCGTGTCGCCGCAATAGATCCAGCTGATTTCCTTGTCGGCTGCATGGGCAGTGACCGCGGTCAGTGCGGTCGAACCGAGCAAGGCGAGCGCCATAAGGCCTGTCTTGATTGTTATACTCACGTCGTGACTCCCGTTCTTGTGTTAGCTGTTCACTCGTTTTTTGGTCTTATTGTTTCACCGCACCGGCGGTCAGCCCGCCGACAAGGTAGCGCTGAAGGAAGAAGATGACGACCATCGCCGGCGCGATGCCGACGAAGGATGCCGCCATCAGTTCGTTCCAGATGACCTCCTGCTTACCGAAGTAGGCAAAGAGACCCACCGGCAGGGGCATGTATTCTGTCTTCGAGTTGAAGGTCAGCGCGAAGATGAATTGCTGGGCGTAAGCGCCGATGAATGTTGTGATGGCGACGACGATGATCCCAGGCATCGCAATCGGCAGGATGACGCGGCGAAGCGTGTAGAAATGGCTGGCGCCATCCATATAGGCAGCCTCGTTGAGCTCCTGCGGGATACGGATCATATAGGTGCGCAGCAGCCAGATCGCCGAGGGGATGAGGAAGGCGACGCCGGGCACGATCATCGCGAGATAGGTGTTGAGCACGCCCATGCTGCGCATCAGCCGGAAGAGCGGGATCAGAAGCACGGCGCCGGAGAACATGTTCACCGTCAGGAAGGCGCCGAGCAGAATCCCCATGCCCTTGAATTCGAACTTGGCGAAGGCGTAGGCCGCCGGAATGACGAGGCAGAGCACGATCAGCGTGACGATGATCGAGATGAAGAACGAGTTGAAGATATAGCGCCCGAAACCCGGCACGCTGACCCACATCGTCCGGTAGGCTTCGAAGGAACCATTCTCCGGCCAGAAGCGGTAGGGCGAGGAGAAGAGCTGGCTGAGGGGTTTGAGCGAAACCATGAAACCTTCGAAGAAAGGCGCCAGCACGAAAAACAGAAACAGCGCGATGCCGCAATAGATCAGGATGATTTCCCACCAGCGGTAACGGTCGATCAAGGCAGCACTGCTCATGCGCGCTTCTCCGGGTTGAGGCGGCGGGTGACGCGGAAATAGGCAAAGCAGAAGAGCGACAGGAAGATGCAGATCAGCACGGCGCGTGCGGCCCCTTCACCGTATTTCTTCGAGCCGATGGCGGTCTGATAGGTATCGATGATCATCGTCGTCGTCTCACCGCTCGGTCCGCCCTGCGTCAGGATCCAGATGATGTCGAACGAGTTGAACGTGGCGATCAGCGACAGCATCGACATGGTGATGATGGCGGGCACCATCAGCGGCAGGGTGATGCGGCGAAAGCGGTACCAGCGGCCGGCACCGTCTGTCCAGGCGGCCTCGTAGAGATCCTTCGGAATGGATTGGATCGCCGCCAGGAAGTAGATCGTCACCAGCGGCACGCCGATCCACACGTCGGTGATGATCGTCGCCCAGAAGGCGGTGTTGCCATAGGCGAGAAAGGCGACGGGGCCGTCGACCAGACCGAGGCGCTGCAAAACGCCGGATATCATCCCGAACTGGCCATTATACATCCAGCCCCACATGAAGATGCCGATCGCCATCGGCACGATCCACGGCGGCATGGTCAAGAGCCGGAACAGCGAGCGGCCCGGCACGGCGGCATTCAGCATCGTCGCGCCGAATGTGCCGATCACCATTTTCAGCGCGACCGAGAAGAACGTCCAGACGAAGGTGCGGAAGATGACCTCCGCAAAGGTGGCGTTGAAGATTTTCTGGTAATTGACCCAGCCGACCCAATTGGTGGTCTTCCTGAGGGACGCATCGGTGAAGGAGAGTATGAAGGTATCGACGAGGGGATAGGCGACGATGGCGAGAACATAGAGGACGGCCGGGAGGAGAAGGAGCCAGGCGAAGATGAAGGCGCTTCTTTGGACACTCATCTTGCCGCCTTCCTCAAGCCGCTCTGGCGTGGAGCGCCTCGTCGAAGCGATCCCAGACGGGACGCAGGTCGACGACGGTTTTCTTCATCCTCGCCTCATCCATCGCCAAGGCGAGGATGCCGGCTTCGAGCGCATTCAGCGTGGAAACGGGCAGTTCGAGCCCGGTGCACACGCTTTCCAAGAGGTCGCTCGCCATCTGTTCGTCGGCGCCGTAATGCTGGGAGAGCTCGGTGGCGGCATATTTGTTTTCGATCACCTTCTTGCCGGTCAGTTGCTCATGCACATCGAGATAGCCGCGCACGAAATCGCCTTCGGCCATGCCGCGCGAGCCCATGATGGCGAAACGGCGGAACTGGTCGGGCACGTTCAGATTGGTGTGGAAGTTCATGCCCACGCCATTTTCATATTCGACGATCGCCACCTGGTAATCGATAATGTCGGCATCGCTATCGAAGACCTTGTCCGATCCCATCCAGCCGCTCGGCTTGCGGTGGAAAAGCTCGAGGTCGTTGATGCCCTCGCGCGCCGGGTCGTTGGCCGGAATGAAGCTCTTGCGGCCGCCGAAACTTGCCACGCGCTCCGGCCTTGCGCCGACGACACCATTATAAAGGTCGAGGTCGTGGCAGCATTTCTCCAGCATGAAGCTGCCGGAATAGCGCTCGTAGCGACGCCAGTCGCGCATGAAGAAGGCGCCGTGATAGGGCTCGATGTGCTCGGAAGCCTCGATCGAGACGATCTGGCCGAGTTTGCCCTCGGCCTGGATGGCGCGCAGATCCTTGTAAAGCGGGGAATAACGCAGCACCAAACCAACCATCAGCCGCTCATGACCGAACTTCGCCATCAGATGGGCAAGCTCGATGCTTTCAGCGATCGTCGTGACGATCGGCTTTTCGCAGAAAACCTTGAGGCCGGCTTGCAGGCCGAGCCTGATATGATCGAGATGCAGGTGATTGGGGGAGCCGATCATCAACAGATCGAGCTTTTCGGAAGCCAGCAGCTCTTCCGGCGACCCATAGGCCTTGCCGACCGAAATTCCCTTTTCCGTCAACCCTGGAAGTCCGGCAGGTTCCGGATCCACATAGCCGACAATGTCGAAGCTGCTGTCGATTGCTTTGAAGACGTAGCCGAGATAGCCGAGCCGGAATCCCAGCCCGATGATTCCCACTTTCATGCCGATCAAGTTCCCAGTTTAAGTAATTTATTTTCTTTAAGTTGGGACAAAAAACGAGAGGCGTCAATAGAAAACGGGCCTCACAGCACGAGGATGAAATTTATTTTCATAGATCGGTAGACGGCTGTCGATTGGCGGCTGCGGCCGGCAGGACGCGGATTGCAAATTGAGAAGCGCGCACCTGTTGAAGCAGAGGCGGCGAATTCAGCCTCCGTCACCGCGGGTGGTCATCGCCCCGGCAAGCACACGCGGGACTCGCGAAATGTTGAAAAGACACGTGAGTTTGCGTGTGTAGGATGGTGCGAAACCCGAAGGCAAGGAGGAGCCATCATGACCCGCATGACAGCCAAGGATTTCCCGCAGGAACTTCTCGAACTCTATGATTATTATGCGCACGGGAAAATCACCAAGCGCGAGTTTCTCGACCGGGCCGGCAAATTCGCGGTCGGAGGGCTGACGGCAGCCGCCATTCTCTCATCGCTGAGCCCCGACTATGCGCTGGCGACCCAGGTCGAGTTCACCGATCCCGACATATCAGCTGAATACATCACCTATCCCTCGCCGAAAGGAAATGGAAACGTCCGCGCCTATCTCGTTCGCCCGGCAAAAGCCGCCGGCAAAGTCGCGGCCGTGGTGGTCGTGCACGAGAACAGAGGCCTCAACCCCTATATCGAGGATGTGGCGCGGCGCGTCGCAAAGGCCGGTTTCATCGCATTGGCGCCGGATGGACTGACGTCGGTCGGCGGTTATCCCGGCAACGACGAAAAGGGACGGGAGCTGCAGCAGAAGGTCGACCCGGAAAAGCTGATGAACGACTTCTTCGCGGCCGTGGAGTTTCTGATGAAGAGCGACCTCACCACCGGCAAGGTTGGCATCACCGGCTTCTGCTATGGCGGCGGCGTCGCCAATGCCGCGGCGGTCGCCTATCCGGAACTTGCCGCCGCCGTGCCTTTCTACGGCAGGCAGCCGCGCGCCGAGGACGTGCCGAAGATTAAGGCGCCCCTGCTTCTCCATTATGCCGGATTGGACAAGGGCATCAACGAAGGCTGGCCGGCCTATGAAGCCGCGCTGAAATCCTCTCAAAAAACCTACGAAGCCTATGTCTACCCCGACGTCAATCACGGCTTCCACAATGACACCACCCCGCGCTACGACGAAGCGGCCGCCAAGCTCGCCTGGCAGCGCACGGTCGACTGGTTTACGAAATACCTCGCCTGAGAAGGCCGTGGCCGAACGATGCTGCGGGCGGGGAGACGTTCCCCGCCGTCCAAGGCGGTTTTGCGACAACCCTGTGATTTCAGCTCATATCGGGATTGCCTGCGGCTTGACCCTGGCGTTTGGCTATTGCGGGCCGTCGGCCTAGGAGAACACCGTCACGCCGCCCTGCGCCCCGCCCACGGACTGCAAGGGACCTCGTCGCCGACACCACCATCTGATCGATCGAAAAGCCCTTCGGTGGTATCATCGGCGAGCCTGTGATTGCGGGCGACTGGGGGGAGGTCACTGAAGCAGCCTCGTGGAGAGCCGCGCCCGTTCCTCAGCCATCCTCTGACGACCTCATCATTCGGGAGAAATGTCATGGTACGCTTGCTCTCGGTCAATGTGGGCCTGCCGCGCGACATCACCTGGCAAGGCAAGATCGTCAACACCGCCATTTGGAAAACGCCGGTCGGCGGCCCGCGCATGGTGCGGCGACTGAACGTGGACGGCGATGGACAAGCGGACCTCGCCGGCCATGGCGGCGAAGGCCGCGCGGTCTTTGTCTATCAGATCGATTCCTACCGGTACTGGCAGGAGCAGTTGCGCCGAGACGACTTTGTCCATGGGCAGTTCGGAGAGAATTTTACCATCGATGGTTTGCCGGACACAGAAGTCTGCATTGGAGACCGTTATCGGATCGGCGCCGCGTTGTTCGAGGTGACGCAGCCGCGCGTCAGCTGTTACCGGCTTGGCATACGCATGGACGAGCCGGAGATGGCCGCGTTGCTGGTCAAACACGGTCGTCCCGGTTTCTACTTGCGTGTGCTGGAGGAAGGGGAGGTGCGGGCGGGCGACGAGATTACGAAGGTTGCGGCCGGCCCGGAGGGCATGAGTATCTTTACGATCAACGCGCTGCTTTACATGCCCGGCCACCCTCGTGACCAATTGGAGCGCGCGCTGCGCATCCCGGCGCTGAGCGCCGGCTGGCGTGGTTCATTCGAGGCGCTGCTCAAGCAGAAACGGGAGGAGGGCGAGGCGACGGGAAATGCCGGGCTTGCCGCCGCGTCTGGCCCACCGCCCGCATGGCGCGGTTTCCGCCCTATGCGTGTGTCGCGCAAGGTGCGGGAAAGCGGCAATGTGACCTCGCTCCTGCTCGAGCCGACGGATGGCCAACCCGTTGCCGCGGCACTGCCCGGGCAGTTCGTGGTGTTGCGGCTCGAACCAGCTTCTGCGCCAGCGATGATGCGTAGCTATTCGCTGTCAGGCGAACCCAGCGCCAGTCACTATCGTGTCAGTGTCAAACGGGAGGCCCACGGCCTTGCCAGCGGTTACATCGACGATGAATTGCAGGTTGGAGACATCGTGCAGGCAAGTGCCGCACGCGGCGGCTTCACGTTGCGGCCGGGCGCCTCGCCGGTTGTTCTCTTGAGTGCGGGTATCGGCGTAACGCCGGTGCTGGCGATGCTTCTTGCTCTGGCGGCCGAAGCGTCGACCCGGCAAGTCTGGTGGTTATACGCGACCCGCAACGGCCGCGAACATCCGTTTGCCGAGGAGGCGCGCGGGCTGCTCGGGAGGCTTGCTCACCATCGCAGCCACATTCGCTACAGCTCGCCCGATCCCGCGGATCGTCTCGAGCGGGATTTCGACGCTTCTGGCCGTCTGGATGTACCGGCGCTGCAAGCGCTCGAGCTACCGCGCGATTGTGATGTCTATATCTGCGGACCCTCGACATTCATGAGCGATCTGACCGACGGGCTGACTGCCCTGGGCATCGCCCCCAATCGCATCTACAGCGAGATGTTCGGCGCCGGTCCGTCGATAACCCCAGGAATGTCTGCTTCGCCGCCTCGTCCGCCACACTTACCGGCAGGGTGTCCAGGCTCCGGGCCGATGGTGTCATTTGCGCGCACCGGTCTCAATGTGCGCTGGGAGTCGACATTCCAGAACCTGCTCGAACTGGCGGAGGCCTGTGATGTGCCGGTGCGATGGTCGTGCCGAACCGGCGTCTGTCACACCTGCGAGACCGGGCTTGTCGCAGGGAGCGTCGGCTACCGGCCAGACCCGGTCGATGCGCCGGCGGATGGGAACGTGCTGATCTGCTGCTCAAAGCCTCAGGGTGACGTCGTGATCGATTTGTAAAGGCAGGTATCTGTATCTTGCTTGTCTTTCCGGGGAATGCCCGGTGTCGTCATGCTCTGCAAACATCGAGGATACGATGCTGCTCAAGGGCGATCGGGTATTCATGTGCGGGGTATGGGTGCTTCGGCGCTTCTTCACGACGCCCAACAAACGCGGCAACGCCCCGAATCGCGGCACAATCCTCAAGTCGCTTCCGATTTACGCAATTATGCGGTAGCTTGCCTGCTGGCCTTAATAGAAGGTTTTCGCTCGGCGCTATAGAAGGCCTCAAAGGCGAAGTATCGACGTCGGGATTTCAGAACACGTTCTGTCATACTAGGCCAAAATGCGATCTGCACGGAACAAGGATGCCCCTAACGGGTTTCGAACCTTAGCGTTCAATAGGAGGAGCATTTCATGCCTACGGTTGCCGCAACATCCATCACTCCCCCGGACCAGCACGTTGTCACAGCGCGCGAAGCCCTTGAGCCGCTTTACGAGAAGCTCGAGCTTCAAACGGAATCGCTGGTGCTGGCTGCGGCGCTGGAGGCCGGATGGTCACCGGATGAGGCGACGAAGGCGCTTGCGGCACTCAGACTGCAGGACGCCCTTACCACCCTTGGACGCGCGAATTAGCCGATACCTTGTCTTTGACGGCTTCGGCAGAATTGCTGGCGGCTATTGCGAGCCGCCGCTTTTGCGTCGCCTGCGGCTGACCATCATTCCGCCGACGATGAGAACAATTCCGGTCGCGTTCGCCCAGAACGAGGTCGGAGCAGCGCGCGCATAATCCAGCGCCACGCTGGTGACCATCTGGCCGCCAATGATCAACAGAGCCGTATTGACCGCGCCGATGCGCGCAATCGACCAACTGCCGGCCGCTACGAAAACGACGCCGATCGGACCACCCAGATAGATATACCAAGGCGCCTCGGCGGCGCCGGCAGGAAGCAGGCCTCCGGCAACGAGACCAAGGCAGGTCAACACAGCAAAGCCTACGGCATGGTTCCAGAAGGATGCGATGAGCGGCGTGGTCGATATGCTCAACCGCCCATTGAGCTGACGGCTGAGGCCGACGAGCACGCCGCCGAGGCAAGCAATGAGAATGAACACCGTCACGCCCCACCTCGCCCAAACAGGATAATGAGTGCGCCGCCGGCGAGGACCATGCCGAGCGCGGCGGTGTCTCGTATGTCGGGGCGACGCTTTGGCAGACCGAACAGTCCCCAATTGTCGGCCGCCAGGCTGAAGACGACCTGGCCTGCCAACCCCAAAGCCAAGGTGCCCGAGAGCCCGAGCTGCGAGTTGACCGCGGTCGAGGTCAAAATAACCGTTGCGGCCCCGGATACCCCACCGAGATAGGCCCACAAGGGTGCTCTGGCAGCTTTTCCCGCCATCGGAGCGCGTCGGCGGTAGATCGCCAAAAGAAGAATGACGGCGGCGACCATGCCCGTGCCGTGCGCGGTCCAGGACGAGAACAGCGGATTGCCGTAACGTGCCAGTTCCCCGTTCAGATGCACCATGAACGTCAGGAGCCCACCGGTCGCGAAAGCGCCGATGAAGTGGATCGGATGTGAATTACGTCCTGCTTCGATGGTCATTGCAGATTCCGTTGAAGATCGATTGCGCCGCCCG
Source organism: Rhizobium sp. F40D2 (assembly GCF_051810745.2). Classification (NCBI taxonomy): domain Bacteria; kingdom Pseudomonadati; phylum Pseudomonadota; class Alphaproteobacteria; order Hyphomicrobiales; family Rhizobiaceae; genus Rhizobium; species Rhizobium sp. F40D2. Next base: position 338,478 of record NZ_JBPWQX020000001.1, on the reverse strand, counting down.
ATATCTCAATTCTCACTACGAGCTTTCCGCTTCGACATCGGAGTGCTAAACGGCGCCATTTGCATTTAAAGGAAATTATCGTGAAAAAATTGTTCCGCCTGCTGCTGACGATCGCTCTTGCGATTGTCGTTTTTACCGGTTTCCGTTGGTATCGCTATGTCTCCAATACCGACAGCCCCTATGATGAAATCGGCATCACCCTCAACAATTTTATGCCCGGCCCGATCAACAACTGGGGCTGCGCCAAGCTGAAAATCACCTTTGCCAGTTCGCTGCCGCCGTATGGCTGCGCTGCCGGTGACGCGACGCAGTGGAAATAACGCTGCAAGGCTGCGCCGCCGGCGCAACCTGAATTGCTTCGCGCCACGGGCAGAATCCGCCGGTCAGATCGGCCAGACTGCCAGCAGGGCCGGCACACTGACGAGCACGACAATCAGCGAGAGCGGCAGGCCCAATCGCGCATAGTCGCCAAATCGATATCCGCCCGGCCCCATGACCAGTGTGTTGCACTGGTGGCCGATCGGCGTGAGGAAATCGCAGCCGGCGCCGATGGCAACCGCCATCAGAAACGCATCGGGCCGAAAGCCCAGCTTGGCGGCAAAGGTCGCTGCGATCGGCGCCATGACCAGAACGGTCGCAGCGTTGTTCAAAAACGGTGTCACCGCCATGGCCGCAACCAGGATGAGAGCCAGGGCGCCGAATGGGGGAAGCATCTCGGCGGTTCGCGACAGGAGGTCGGCTATGATGTCGGTGGTCCCTGTGGTTCTGAGCGAGTCGCTGATCGGGATAAGAGTGGCCAGCATGATCAGAATGGGCGCATCGAGATGATGATAGACATCGCGCAAGGGAACGGATCCGGTCACCACCATCAGAAAGGCGGCGGCAAAAAATGCCGTCGCGACGGGAACGCCGCCGAAAGCCGTCGCCCCCATCGTCGCCAGCAGGATCATGACGGGGATCATGCCGTTGCGGGCATTGCCAAGCTTCAGATCCCGTTCGACCAGCGGCAAACATCCCCATTCGCGTAAAAGATCCGGCAGCTTCTGCAAGTTGCCCTGCAAGACCACGACATCGCCATTGCGGATCTTGATCTCACCCAGACGCTCGGTGAAGCGCCTGTCCCGGCGGCTCACGGCAAGAAGATTGAGGCCGGTGTTGTGGAAGAGAGAGACATCTTTTGCGCTGACACCGATCAGGCGGGAATGTTCGCCGACGATGGCTTCAACTGAACTGATGTCCCGGCGGGTCTCGGGCTCGTGTTTACGATCGGACAATTGGAGCTTGGCTTCACTGACAATCTTATCGAGGGCGCTTTGCTCGCCCTCGATAATGAGGAGGTCGCCATCCTTAAGGACGGTGTCGGGTAGGGGCGTTCGTCTTCGGCCGCTGCCGCCAATAATCGCGGTCACCATCGCATCGCCGCCGGCCGGCTTCTGCAGCCAGCTGATAGACCGGCCAATCGCCACAGATGGCGCGGTGACCTTGGCTTCGGTCGTGTAGTTCTTGATCGCCACCGCCTCATCCATCGACGTTTCCACCCGCGATCTTTCGGGAAGCAGCTTGTAGAACAGTGCCAGAAAGGCCACGCCGGCGACCGAGAGCGCCAGGCCGACAGGCGTATAATCGAACATCGTGAACGGCTGCCCGGTGATCTCCTCGCGCACCCGGGAAACGATGATGTTAGGCGATGTGCCGATCTGTGTCATAAGCCCTCCGAGCAACGAGGCGAAAGACATCGGCATCAGGAACATCGACGGTGACACGCGTGATTTCCTGGCCATCTGCACGGCAACCGGGATCATGATCGCCAGCGCACCAATATTTTTGACGAAAGCCGACAGGGCTGCAACGATGGCAACCAAAATGATCAGCTGCATCCGCGGCCCGCGTCTTTCGGGAGAAAATCGGCGCAGCGCCAGATCCATGATCCCCGACCTGGATATCGCCGCACTGACAATCAGCGCACTGCCGACGATAATGACAATGTCATCGGCAAATCCGGAAAAGGCGATTTTGGCAGGCACGATGCCGGCAATGACCGCGAGGAGAAGCGAACTCACGGCGACGACGTCGTATCGATAACGCCCCCATAGGAAGGCCCCCATCATAAGCGCGATGAGGAGAAGGGAGAGCCATTGGTCAACGCGCATGTTTGCATCCCGGTGGTAGCAATTAACGTTTGAAGCACGAGAACGATACAACGCGAAGGCGAAATTTTCATGGCCTGCTGTCGCCGACAAATCGGATAGGCTGACAAGCCGAGCGCTCCGATGAGTTCTATCATGGAACTTCCGGCCGCCAGCCGGCATTCCGTGCTTTGGGGATGCTGATTCGGAAACGACCATGGCCAGTGACAACCTCTCGACATACAGATCGAAGCGCGACTTTCAAAAAACGGCGGAGCCGAACGGCGAGAAGCAGATCGCGCGCAGCAATCGTCGTCGCTTCGTCATCCAGAAACATGACGCCACCCGGCTGCATTACGATCTGCGGCTCGAACTCGACGGCGTGTTCAAATCCTGGGCTGTCACCAAGGGCCCATCGCTCGATCCGCACGACAAGCGGCTGGCCGTCGAGGTCGAGGACCACCCGCTCGATTATGGCGACTTTGAAGGCACGATCCCGAAAGGCCAATATGGCGGCGGCACGGTGATGTTGTGGGACCGCGGCTATTGGGAGCCCGAGGGAAAGAAGAGCCCGGAGCAGGCGCTTGCCAAGGGCGACTTCAAGTTCACCCTGGAAGGCGAAAGGCTGCGCGGAAGCTTCGTCCTGGTGCGCATGCGCAATGATCGCGACGGCGGCAAGCGAACCAACTGGCTGCTGATCAAACACCACGACGCGTTCTCGGTCGAGGAGGATGGCGCAGCCGTCCTGGAAGACAACGACACCTCCGTCGCCTCCGGCCGGACGATGGATGCGATCGCTGCCGGCAAGGGCCGCAAACCAAAACCGTTCATGATCAAGGGCGGCGTTGTTCAGGCGGATGCCGTCTGGGACAGCAACCACGGACTGGCGGCCGAAGAGAGGAAGGAGGAGGGCCGAGCAGGCAGGACGCCGAAAACGGCGGCAAGGGTCGACCTCCCGGATTTCATCGCACCGCAGCTTTGCCAGACCCTGGAGCGGCCGCCGGCCGGCGAGGGCTGGATTCACGAGATCAAGTTCGACGGCTACCGAATCCAGATGCGCATCCTTGACGGCGAGGTGACGCTGAAGACCCGCAAAGGGCTTGACTGGACCGGCAAATATCCAGAGATCGCCGAGGCGGCATCGGTGCTGCCCGACGCCATCATCGACGGCGAGATCTGCGCTCTCGACGACCATGGCGTACCGGATTTCGCAGCCCTGCAGGCCGCCATTTCGGAAGGCCGGACTAGCGATCTTGTCTATTTCGCCTTCGATCTTCTTTACGCGGGTGGCGAGGACTTACGATCTCTGCCGGTCGTCGAGCGCAAGGCGCGGCTTCAGAGCCTGCTGGCGGATGCCGGTGACGACTCTCGGCTCCGTTTCGTCGAGCATTTCGAGACCGGCGGCGATGCGGTCCTTCGCTCCGCCTGCAAGCTCTCACTGGAAGGCATCGTCTCCAAGCAGGGCGATGCACCCTATCAATCGGGCCGCACCGAAAGCTGGGCGAAGTCGAAATGCCGCGCCGGCCACGAAGTGGTGATCGGCGCCTACGCCAAGACCAACGGCAAATTCCGATCCCTGCTGGTCGGCGTCTACCGCGGCGACCATTTCGTCTATGTCGGCCGCGTCGGCACGGGATATAGCGCGAAGAAAGTGGAAACGCTGCTTCCGAAACTGCAAGCGCTCGAGACGGCAAAATCGCCCTTCACCGGCATCGGCGCGCCAAAGAAGGAGGCCGAGGTCACCTGGCTGAAGCCCAAGCTGGTGGCGGAAATCGAGTTCGCCGGCTGGACCGCCGACGGCATCGTCCGCCAGGCGGCCTTCAAGGGCCTGCGGAAGGACAAGCCGGCCAGGGAGGTCAAGGCCGAACGGCCGGCGAAGCCCGCAGAGACCGACGTGCCGGAGCCGGCGGGGAGGCGGAGGTGAAGGCGAGGCCCGCCCGCCGAAAGGGCGCCAAAGCCGAGGTCATGGGCGTGATGATCTCCAACCCGGACAAGCCGCTATGGCCGGATGCCAATGACCGCAAACCGGTGACCAAGGAGGAGCTGGCCCGCTATTATGAGGCTGTCGGCGATTGGATGATCGTGCATATCGAGGGACGCCCCTGTTCGATCATTCGTGCGCCCGATGGGCTCGGGGGCGAGCAATTCTTCCAGCGCCATGCGATGCCCGGCACCTCCAACCTTCTCGAACTGGTCAAGGTCTTCGGCGACAAGAAGCCCTATCTACAGATCGACCGGGTCGAGGGCCTGGCTGCTGTCGCGCAGATCGGCGCTGTCGAGCTGCATCCCTGGAATTGCCAACCGCATAAGCCGGAGGTGCCGGGCCGGCTGGTGTTCGACCTCGACCCTGGCCCCGACGTGCCGTTCTCGACAGTCGTTTCCGCCGCCCGTGAGATGCGCGACCGTCTCGACGCTCTGGGCCTGATCGGTTTCTGCAAGACCACAGGCGGTAAGGGCCTGCACGTCGTCACGCCGCTTGCGATCAACAAACGCAAGCCGCTTTCCTGGGCTGAGGCGAAGAGTTTTGCGCACGACGTCTGCCAGCAGATGGCGCGCGACAATCCCGATCTCTATCTGATCAAAATGAACAAGAGCCTGAGGAACGGCCGTATCTTCCTCGACTATCTCCGCAATGACCGGATGGCGACGGCTGTAGCGCCGTTGTCGCCCCGTGCCCGGCCGGGCGCCACCGTCTCGATGCCGCTGACCTGGACCCAGGTCAAATCCGATCTCGACCCGAAACGCTTCACCATCCGCACCGTGCCGGCACTGCTGTGGAAATCGACTGCCTGGGAAGATTATGACGATGGCCAGCGCCCGCTGGAGCAGGCGATCAAACGGCTTGGCAAAGTCTCCACCGCGGCTTGAGCATCACCACGAGCCCGACCGTGGCCAGCGGTTTGATCGCATTGAATTTCGCTTCATGCCGATCTTGCCCTTCATAAAACCGCTCCAAATTACAGCGGAGTGGATTGCCGACATCAAGCGTTGACAACCTCTTCCCCCTGAGGTCTACTGGCCCACTTACCGGACCAGTAGACCTCAGGGAGGGGCATGGCAATGGATGTTCGAGCGATGCTCGAAGAGGTAGCGACGCTTGGCGGAGCGCCGAAGAAGTCGATGAAAGACTTCGTCGTCCAGAAGATTGCGACCTTCATCGCCACCGGCATCCTCAAAACCGGCGATCCACTGCCCAGCGAACGTGAGCTGGCTGCCGCGCTCTCGGTCAGCCGCGAGACCGTCCGCGGCGCCATCCTCATCCTCTCGACGCATGGAATTCTCTCGGTTGCGCAGGGAACCCGCACGGTGGTGGCATCTGCAGATGTCGGCGAATTGGCTGTCCAGGCGGCGCGCTATCGCGACATTGCGGCCTATAGTCTCGACAATGTTCATGAGGCGCGGCTGCTGATCGAAGCGCAGGTGGTCAGGGCTGCCGCGGTCAAGATGGAATCGTCGACGCTTGATTATCTCGGCAAGTCGATTGCGGCACAGGAAGCCGCCTGTGACGATCCCGTCCGTTTCTTGATCTGCGACCGGGAATTTCACACCGCCATCTACCGTTCCAGCGGCAATGCCGTGCTGGCCGACATGGCAGCCGACCTCTATTCCTATCTTCTGAGCCACCGCAGGCGCGTCGTATCGCAGCCCGGAACGATCGCCACGAGCATCGCCGATCACCGGCTGATCCTCGCCGGCCTGGAGACGCGGGATCCGGATGCCGCATGCGCGGCCTTCGCGATCCATGAAACCCGCATTTATACGACAACCAAGCTGCTCCTCGCGTAGTTCGCGGGCGAAGAGCGGCAGAGACGAGACATCGAAGACGGGGGGAATAGGATGCATATTCTCATTATCGGAGCGGGAGGAATGATCGGCCGGAAGCTCGCCGCCAGCTTGGCGCGCAGCGGTTCGTTCGGTGCTCAAACGATCACCCGCATGACGCTTGTGGATATCGCGCCGCCGCCGGTGCCAGCCGGCGTCGTTGCCTCGGTCGAAGCCCTGGCTGCCGATATTTCCGAAGGCGATGCGGCGCAAGCCCTGGCGGCCCGCCGGGCCGACGTGATCTTCCATCTCGCCGCGATCGTCTCCGGCGAGGCCGAGCGCAATTTCGAACTCGGTTACCGGGTCAATCTCGATGGCACGCGAGCGTTGCTGGAAGCGATCCGTCATGAGGGAAGCCGGCAAGCCTATGTTCCCCGCTTCGTCTTCTCCTCGTCGATTGCGGTCTACGGCTCGCCGTTTCCCGATCCGATCCCCGACGATTACGTCCAGGCGCCGCTCACCAGCTACGGCGTGCAGAAGGCGATATCCGAGCTTCTGCTGGCCGACTATTCACGCCGCGGCTTCATCGACGGCGTGGGAATTCGATTGCCGACCATCGTGATCCGGCCCGGCGCGCCGAACGCCGCCGCATCGGGCTTCTTTTCCGGAATCCTGCGGGAGCCGCTGGCGGGCCAGCGGGCGGTTCTGCCCGTGGAGGAAACGGTCAAGCACTGGCTGGCAAGCCCACGTTCCGCCGTCAAATTTCTGATCCACGCCGCGACGCTTGACACATCGTCGCTCGGTGCGCGGCGCACGCTCACCATGCCCGGCGTTGCCGCCACCGTTGCCGATCAGATCGCCGCGTTGCGCCGGGCGGCCGGCCCCGAGGCGGTCGAGTTGATCGATCGCCGCCGCGACGAGGTCATCGAAGGGATCGTCGCCGGCTGGCCGAAATCCTTTGCGCCTGAACGCGCGACGCAACTGGGCTTCACCGCCGAAACCAGCGTCGACGAACTGATCGAGGTCTACCTCGCCGAAGACGCTCCGGGTGCGTCGCGAGGAGATTGAGGAGAGGGCGGAGGGAGGTCCCACTCGGGCACCCCCACAGATGCGGGATTGCGGTGGCTGACGGACTTGGGAGAGATGGCAGCCGCCGAAGACATAGTGAGATACGAATACATAAGCATGTAGCGCTCGATTTCTGGGAGGAGTGAGTATGGCAGGTGTTCAATTCGCGGATGTGCGGAAATCGTTCGGTGTGCATCCTGTCATCAGGGGGGTGGATATCGACATTGCCGATGGGGAATTCGTCATCCTCGTCGGCCCCTCGGGCTGCGGCAAGTCGACCCTTCTGAGGATGCTGGCAGGGCTCGAAAACATTTCCGGCGGCGAGATCAAGATCGGCGGGCGCGTGGTCAACACGCTGCCGCCAAAGGACCGGGACATCGCCATGGTGTTTCAAAACTATGCGCTCTATCCGCATATGACGGTGGAGCAGAACATGGGCTTCTCGCTGATGCTGAACAAGGCGCCGAAGGCGGAGGCCGAGAAGCGGGTGAAATATGCCGCCGGTATCCTCGGCCTCGACAAATTGCTCGACCGTTATCCGCGCCAGCTTTCCGGCGGCCAGCGCCAGCGTGTCGCCATGGGCCGGGCGATCGTGCGCGATCCGGAGGTCTTCCTATTCGACGAGCCGCTGTCCAACCTCGATGCGAAGCTACGCGTCGCCATGCGCGCCGAGATCAAGGAACTTCACCAGCGGCTGAAAACCACCACGGTTTACGTCACCCACGACCAGATCGAGGCCATGACCATGGCCGACAAGATCGTCGTCATGCATGACGGCGTCGTCGAGCAGATCGGCACGCCGCTCGAGCTTTACGACAAGCCGGCCAATCTCTTTGTTGGCGGCTTCATCGGCTCGCCGGCGATGAACATGATCAAGGGCAGGCTCGATCCGGAAAACCCGACACAATTCAGGGCCTCCGACGGCACGGCGCTGCCGGTTGCCAATCCGCCGGCCGACGCCATCGGCCGCGACCTGGTTTACGGGCTTCGCCCCGAATACATCCTGCTCGACGCGAACGGCCTGCCCGGCGAAATCGTGGTGATCGAGCCGACCGGCTACGAGACGCATCTCACCCTCAAGCTCGGCGGCAGCGACGTCAGCTGCGTCTTCCGCGAGCGCGTCAATGCGCGGCCGGGCGAAATCCTGCGCGTTGGCATCGACGCCGCGCATGTTCATCTCTTCGATGCCGAGAGCGGCCGGAGATTGACCGACTGACGCCGTCCGGCGGCGGGGCGAGGGTGGAGGAGCCCTCTCGTCGCCTGAAGGCCGGCCGCATCCCCTCTCAGGGATGCAAGGATCGTCGTTCACCAAGCGGGAGGTGAACGCCGAAGAATTCGCACCCGCTTTTTGATGAGGAGGAATCTCATGAGGATCAGAAGACGTGACTTTCTTGCCGCCTCGGCTGCCGTCGCCGGCGCCGCCGGCCTCGGTATTCGGCCATCCCTGGCGCAGGCCGAGCCGACCTACACACCGGAAAGCGGTGCCAGCCTTCGCCTGCTGCGCTGGACGCCCTTCGTCAAGGGCGACGAGGAGGCCTGGCTGGCCAACACCAAGAAATTCACCGAGGCGACCGGCGTCGAGGTGCGCATCGACAAGGAAAGCTGGGAAGACATCCGCCCTAAGGCTGCGGTGGCTGCCAATGTCGGCTCCGGCCCTGATCTCATCATGTGCTGGTTCGACGACGCCCACCAATATCCGGACAAGCTGGTCGATCTCACCGAACTCGGCAATTATCTCGGCAACAAGTATGAGGGCTGGTACGACGGTTTGAAGGTTTATGCCACCCGCGGCGACACCTTCATCGCCATGCCGCTGACGGCGATCGGCAATGCCGTCGTCTATCGAGACAGCCATGTAAAGGCCGCCGGTTTCAACGAGTTCCCGAATGATACCGCAGGCTTCCTCGAGCTTTGCAAGGCGATGAAGGCAAAGGGCACGCCCGCCGGCTTCCCGCACGGCAAGGCGGTCGGCGACGGCAACAACTACGCCCATTGGCTGCTCTGGAGCCATAACGGCATGATGGTCGATGAAAGCGGCAAGGTGACGATCAACAGCCCGGAGACGCTCGCTTCGATCAACTATGCCAAGGAGCTCTACGCGACCTTCATTCCGGGCACGGAAAGCTGGCAGGACGTCAACAACAACCGCGCCTTCCTGGCCGGCCAGGTCTCGCTGATCGCCAACGGCGTCTCGGTCTACTACACGGCCAAGAACGATCCGAAGCTCGCCGAGATCGCCAAAGACATCCGCACGACGAACTTCCCGATCGGCCCCGTCGGCAAGAGCGTCGAGCTTTGCCAGACGAGCTCGCTGCTTCTCTTCAAGCACAGCAAATATCCGGAAGCGGCCAAGGCCTACATCAAGTTCATGATGGAGGCCGACCAGATGAATGCCTGGATCCAGGGCTCCAGCGCCTATTGTTGCCAGCCGCTCAAGGCTTTCGCCAAGAACCCCATCTGGACGGCCGATCCGGTCCACGCGCCTTATGCGCGCGCTTCGGAAAAACTGCGCCCGAACGGCTATGCCGGCCCGCTCGGCTACGCCTCGGCAGCGACCATGGCCGACTATGTTCTGGTCGACATGTATGCCGCCGCCGTTACCGGCCAGATGTCGCCGGAAGATGCGATGAAGGAAGCTGAACGCCGGGCCAACCGCTACTATCGCGTCTGAGCCCCGCTTAATGCATGTCGCCCGGAAGTGGGTAGCGGTTCCGGGACAACGACATGCATGGAAACAAAAAGTACGCGGCGTGCCGGCCTTTCGGCATGCCGCAAGCTCCTCCGGGAGATCCAAAACGCGATCTGGAGATAAGCAATGTCGATGGCAAATTCGGGGAATGGACGTGGGCCGGTCTCTTCGCTCCTGCAGAACAACAATGTGCTCGGCTTCCTGTTCATGCTGCCGGCGGCGGTGTTCCTTGTCTGCTTTCTCACCTACCCGCTGGGGCTCGGCGTCTGGCTCGGCTTCACCGATACCCGGATCGGCCGCGACGGCATCTTCATCGGGCTGGAGAACTACCAGTTCCTGATGGATGACTCCGTCTTCTGGCTGTCGGTCTTCAACACCATTCTCTATACCTCCGTCGCCTCGGTGCTGAAATTCGCGCTTGGCCTCTGGCTGGCGATGCTGCTCAACCAGCATCTGCCCTACAAATCCTTCTTCCGGGCCATCGTCCTGCTGCCCTGGGTGGTGCCGACGGTGCTTTCGGCGCTGGCCTTCTGGTGGATCTACGATTCTCAGTTCTCGATCATCTCCTGGTCGCTGATGAAGCTTGGGCTGATCAGCGGGCCGATCAACTTCCTCGGCGATCCGATCAATGCGCGCATATCGGTCATCGTCGCCAATGTCTGGCGCGGCATTCCCTTCGTGGCGATCTCGCTGCTTGCGGGGCTGCAGACGATCCCGGCGTCGCTGCAGGAGGCAGCCTCGCTTGACGGCGCCACGAGCTGGCAGCGTTTCCGCTATGTGACACTGCCGATGCTGACGCCGATCATTGCCGTCGTGATGACTTTCTCGGTGCTTTTCACCTTTACGGATTTCCAGCTCATCTACGTGCTGACCAAGGGCGGCCCCGTCAACGCGACGCATCTGATGGCGACGCTCTCGTTCCAGCGCGGCATTCCCGGCGGCCAGCTTGGCGAGGGTGCGGCCATCGCGGTTGCCATGGTGCCCTTCCTGCTCGGCGCAATCATGTTCAGCTTCTTCGGCCTGCAACGGCGCAAATGGCAGCAGGGCGGCCAAGATTAGGAGAATGACGATGTCGACACATTCAAACACCGCCGATCGAGCAAACACCGTCGATCAGCTCGTGACCGACAATGCCGAAGGGATGAGCTATCTGAACCGCCTGCCGCGGCGGATCGTGATGCTCAATTTGCCGATGGCCGTCTTCGTCTTCGTTCTGCTCTTCCCGTTCTACTGGATGGCGATCACCGCGGTGAAACCCAACGAGCAGCTTACCGACTATACTAATTACAGCCCGTTCTGGGTGGTGGGGCCGACGCTGGCGCATATCAAATACCTGTTCCTCGAGACATCCTATCCGGGCTGGCTGTGGAACACGATGCTGGTGGCGGTCTGCTCCACCTTTCTCTCGCTGGTGGCTTCGGTCTTGGGTGCCTATGCCATCGAACGCGTCCGCTTCACCGGCTCGCGTTCGGTCGGCCTGGTGATCTTCCTCGCCTATCTCGTGCCGCCGTCGATCCTCTTCATCCCGCTTGCCTTCATCGTCTTCAAGTTGGGGATCTACGACTCCCGGCTGGCGCTGATCTTCACCTACCCGACCTTTCTCATTCCCTTCTGCACCTGGCTGCTGATGGGTTATTTCCGCTCGATCCCGTTCGAGCTGGAGGAAAGCGCACTGGTTGATGGCGCCAACAGGTGGCAGATTCTCACCAAGATCATCCTGCCGCTCGCCGTGCCGGGGCTGATTTCGGCCGGGATCTTCGCCTTCACGCTATCCTGGAACGAATTCATCTATGCCCTTACCTTCATTCAGTCATCGGAGAACAAAACCATTCCCGTGGGTGTGCTGACCGAGCTGGTGCGCGGCGATGTTTTCGAATGGGGGGCGCTGATGGCGGGCGCCCTGTTCGGCTCGCTGCCGGTGGTCATCCTCTACTCGTTCTTCGTGGATTATTACGTGTCCTCGATGACCGGGGCGGTGAAGGAGTGACCGGCGCAAATGGCGCACCGAACCCATTCGGCGGTTTCACGGTCGAGCACTGGGCCTTCTTGCGACACGTGGTATAGTGAAATTTCGGTCGTCCGTCCGGACGATACGATAAAGGAACTATTCCATGGGAGACCAGAAACGCCCGCTGCAACCTGGAGAAACCGCGCCCGGATCTCGCATTGGCCACGGCCAACTTCGACGGAACGGTCTCTTTCGCCGACTTGAGCGGCCGCCCGTTCCTGATCGGGTTCTTCCGCGGGCTGCACTGCCCGTTCTGCCGGCGTCAGCTGGAACAGCTTGCCAGCGTAGAGCCGACCCTGCGCGCAGCCGGGGTGGCGATCGTCGCCGTTATCAACACGCCGGCGGAACGTGCCCGTCTTTATTTCCGCCACCGGCCGACGCCGATAACGCTTCTATGTGACCCGGATTGCCGGACGCACCGAGCCTACGGTGTGCCGCATGCCGAGTTCCTGCCCGATGAGAGCAACGAGCAGCCAGAATGGCCCTATAGGACAACGATGGCGCAGTTCCAGACGGCACGCATCAACCCCACCGGCGAACTGCCGGAACCGCTGCACCCGATGGAAGCCAACACGATGCTTAACGCCAAGGACGGCTTCGAGCTTGTCGAAGCCGATCATGCGATCTTCGAGAACCACGCGACCCAGCTCGTCGGGCACTACCTGGTGAATGCGAACGGCACGATCGGCTGGGCACGAATCGAGGCGCTCGACGGACCCAACAGCCTCTCCGCCTTCCCGACCGCGGCGGAGATCATCGCCGCCGCCGGCAGCCTTGGACGTTAACCTGCAGCGAACCCTGCCGTCAGTACAGCCAGCGGATCACAGACGCTCCAAAAGCAGCCCTGCCGCCATGGCATGAAAGGCCTTGACCGCTTTCGGCAGCACGCTCTGCGGATTTTCGCTGGCGGCGATCCAGAGTGCCGCATTAAGCGCTGCGCCGCTCAGCAATCGGGCCGTCGCCTCCGCGTCAAGCGGCTTGAGGATGCCTTGTCCGATCAGGCGCTCGACGGTGCTCTTGGTCACCTGCAGACATGTGTTCTGGCTCGGCCATTGCGAGGGATCGCCAAGAACCGCGGGCCCGTCGAGCAGAACGATGCGTTGGACTTCCGGATTGAGCGCCATCTCGATATAGGCCGCACCCTCGGCAAGTAGGCCTTGCCAATCGTTACCCGCCCGAGCCCCGATATCTTTGGCGCGCGCGGCCATTTCCATATCGATCTGCTCGACGACCGCTGCCAGCAGCCCGCGCTTGTCGCCGAAATTGTGGTAAAGCGCGCCCCGTGTCAGTCCGGCGTCCGCCGTCAGCTCGTCCATCGATGCTGCGGCGTACCCCTTTTCCGCGAAAGCCTTTCGTGCAGCCGCGATCAACTTGACGCGGTTTTCCTGCATCGTTTCGCTGCGTGTTCTCGCCATCCAGCCCTCTTAAATTCACATACGCCGCGTATATGATGTTGACATACACCACGTATGCAGGATAACACATACGTACCGTATATCAAATATTGCGCAAGCCTGTGAAGCGTTACCCCGCGCTGATCGGTCGTTGCCAGCCACAAAGAGAGATGAGGATGACCCAACGCGAAGCAATCTTTCCCGCTGACAGGCACGCTCTTTACGAGGAGCACGGCTATTCCGCCGCGATCCGCTCCGGTGATCTGCTGTTTGTGTCCGGACAGGTCGGGAGCCTTCCGGATGGAACAGCCGAGCCCGATTTCGAACGCCAGGTCCGGCTGGCCTTTGAAAACCTGCAGGCAACGCTTAGCGCAGCCGGCTGCACGATCGATGATATCGTCGATGTCACCACCTTCCACACCGACGCTGAAAATCAATTCGCAACCATCATGGCCGTCAAGCAGCAGATCTTCAGCAAGCCACCTTATCCGAATTGGACTGCGCTCGGCGTCAACTGGCTCGCCGGCTTCGACTTCGAGATAAAGGTTATCGCCCGTATTACGGCAAGCAGATGAAGCGCCACGCCCGACGGCACGGGAAACGCCGTCAAGGTGAAAGCGCACAACTTGAGCCACCGGCCTTGTCAAGAACTTGCCGACATCGCTAACCGCCCCTATCTCATGTCAAACAGACTTGATGGAGCGACGAGATGGTGGAACTTGTGGTTGGCACTCTCTTCGATACGACGATCGAGATCATTCCTCCGGAAGACACAAACGACCAGCCCGATGGCCGTGCTTGCCTTTGCTGCAAGCGCCGGTGTCGATGGATGGACGATGACGGCTGCGGCATCTGCGAGGAATGTCTGGCCTCATGATGAACGCAGCAGGGGCGTAGCGCGATGGCAGTTCGGAGCGCCGGACTTCTCATCTATCGGCGCGTATCCAACGACCTCGAAGTCCTTCTCGTTCATCCGGGTGGCCCCTTCTGGGCTGGGAAGGACGAGGCTGTCTGGTCGATCCCGAAGGGATTGGTCGAGCCAGAAGAGGATGAACTCGCGGCGGCAATGAGGGAGGCAGCCGAAGAGCTGGGAGTCGCCATCGACGGCAGAGTGACGCCGCTCGGCGAATATCGACAGCCTGGCGGCAAGATCGTCGTCGCGTGGTCGATCGAAGCCGATCCGGCATTGGACGTGAACGCAATACGAAGCTCTGAATTTCAAATGGAATGGCCGCCCAGATCAGGCCAGATGAAGAGCTTTCCGGAGGTTGACCGCGCGGGATGGTTTTCCCTGGCCGAGGCGACAACGAAGCTGTTGAAAGGGCAGCGAGCGATGCTTGCCGACCTCCTGAAGCATCAGGAATGATCGGCGCGAAATGATTGCTTGGGCCGCCCGTTTCGCTGCACGCATGCGTGAAGCGCGCGGCAGCCATGCGTTGCTTCTGCAGACTTCCATCTCCATCTGACAGTCACAGCCGCCTCACTCAATCGAGACAACCGGCGCTGCGACCCGTCTTGGGCACGCGCGAGGAGACAATCATGAACGGCATATCGAAAACCCTGAACGACATGACGCTGGTCGAGCGGTCAAGCCTGCTCGACACCGTCGCCGACGCCCTGGAGGCAACCGCCGAGGAGGCCGAAGGGGAGGGCGACGCCCGCTTCGTCGCCAATTCCATCTGTATCGCCAATACGATCCGAGGACTATCCGGGGAGCTTGCACCGCGCGATCTGCGGGCGGCCGAGCTGCTCCTCGAGCAGGGTATCATGCTCGTCCACCAATTCTCCAGCAGGGTGAAACCAAGCGGAGTGAAGCATTAAGCAGCGCGTCGCGATCTTTCAGATTCGGTCCTAGCGCTTTAACCCTTTGTTTTTACGCATGTCGTTATCGCAAAACCGCGGCACACTTTTGCGCGACATGCTCTAGCGCCATACGCAAAATCGGGCCGGCAAAGCCGGCCCGTCCGTCATCACTGCTGCTCGATCGGCGCCGGCACCGCAGCCGGTGACGCCGGCCGTCCAAGCCGATCGGCGACCAGCATCGACAGCATCATTTCCACAAGGCCATTGGCGGCGCCCTTTTCGCCACCGGCGCCGCCGACCTGGATCTGCGGCACCAGCGGCAGCCTGCCATTTTCGATCGCTTCGGCGAAACGCATCAGCACCTGCGAGTGGAGCTGATAGTCCGGTCCACCGAAGGCCGCAACCTTCTTCTCCGTGGCCTCGGCTTCTGCCAAACCGATTGCACGCACCTTTTGAGCATCGGCAAAACCGGTCGCCTTGATGCGTTCGGCATCGGCAAGCGCGACGGCCTTGATCCGGTCGGCCTCGCCGAGGCCTGACAGGCGCACTTTCTCGGCCTCTGCCTTGGCGGTGACCTGAATGGTTTCCGCCTGCTGGCGGGTGCGGGCGAGCTGCGCCTTGCCTTCGTTCTCGCTGATCTCAATGGTGAGCGCTGATGTGGTGATCTTGGCCTGCTGTTCGGCGAGCGCTTCCTTCTCGCGCAATGTACGCTCCTGGATCGCCGCCGCCTCCTGCAATTTATAGGTCTCGACCTTTTCAACGGCGATCTGACGCTCGCGCAGCTGGATCAGGATCTGCTCTATGCTGTTCTGGCCGTTGCTGGCCCGCGGCGTGCCGATCAGCACTTCCTGCAGTTCGAGGCTGTAGGAGTTAAACTTCTCGCGCATTTCGTCGCCGGATTTGCGCTGGATTTCGCTGCGCTCCTGCAGCAGTTCGATCAGGGTCTTGGTCTGGGCGATGTTCTTGAAATAGGCCGAGACCATCGGATCGAGCGTCTGTTCGACCAGCCGTTTGATATCGCCGAAACGCTGCACGACGAGGGGCGCCTTCATATAGTCGATATGCACGACGACCGAGAGCGGCAGCACCGGTTCGAACGCATCCTTGGTGATCAGTGACACTTCGGACAGATTCTCGTCCAGCCTGTGCTCGCCGAACTGTTCCTTTGTCCATTTGAGCACGAAGTTGGTGGTCGGCACGATGATGATATTGCCGGCATAGGTGTTGAAGGCATATTTGCCCGGCAAAAGCGGCGTCGACCAGACGCCGCGTGCGCCGGTCTCGACCAGTTCGCCATGGCGATAGGACTGGCCCGAGATATCCGCGCTTCGCCGGCCGGTATAGGAGACGACGACACCCACCGTGCCGACCTCGATGATCGTCTTCTCCACAAGTTCGACGGTCGCGAAGATGCGGTTGAGGAAATAACTGCCGTCGGCTAGCACCTGCAATTGCCGGCCGCGATAACCGCCGGCATTGAGAAACTTCTCCGGATCCTGAAAGTTGTTGTGGAAGTTTGCATCCCTAGGGTTGTTGGCAACGGTCGGTGCGATGATCTCGCCATCCGGCAGCGCCGGACCGTCATGGATGGTGACGACGCCGATCAGGTCCTCGGCGTCATGAATGACGACCGGCTCGAAGCCATTCCGCTCGCTGATCAGCGTCGACATGTCGGCAAACAATCCTTGTTCCGACGCGTTCAGGTTGACGGCATAGGTCGATTGTGCGGTCAGCACGATGAACTGCGCCAGATTGATGGCATAGGTGCCTTCGCGCAGGATCTTGCGCTGCGGCCCCTTCTGGCCGCCCTTTGTTAGAAAGCCGCGCACATCCTGAAAATCATCGGCGTCGACATTCGAGGCAAGCGTCTGGGTCGGCGGCAGCGGCTCGCCGTCACGGGCGAAGACATAGCCGATCTGGCCCTGTGGAATGGTCACGAGATTGGCGCGATGCATCGCATACTGGAACGGCATGAAGAAATGCAGGCCGCCGCGCACGACTTCCGGCTGGAAGCCGGCCTCGCCGTAGAGCGCAATGAAGCCATTGTCGACGGAGCCGCGAAAACTCCAGAGCTTTTCGAGAATGCCGAGCCTGTCGTTGGGGATATAGCGGATCACGCCGCTCCACCGGAACAGGATTGCCAGCACGATGAACGTGACGGCGATTTCAATCGCCTTCCATCCCATCGGGCTCAGATATTGCAGGGTTTCCATCTTTTTTCTCATATGAGCGCACGGGTTCGTTCCACCCGATGGCCGCCGGTTGCTGTTTGGTTGATAAGACGGGGAGATGGCGCGCCTGTTCGTTCGACGCACTAAAGGTGTATCGAACGCCTGGGCTGCTCATTGTCTGGGAAAAACGACCGCGCGTCCCGAGTCCCCGATGAGGGGCGGCGTGGTCGTGAGTGGTCTCACATCGGTGTCGCCTTGATAGACATGACGATGGAGGACGTAAGGATTACCCCTACAGGTTTAAAGATACTCGATGCGGAAATCAGGCAAGTACTTCCAACGATTTCGATATTTCGAGCATTCAATTCTACTGAATTATGCCGCGTCAGCCTGTTTGTTTCGTCGACGTTTTCCTTGCCAGCAGAGTTTGCGTTGTCGGCAGGTTCGGATGCCAGACCTGCCGACAATCTCGCCGTCAGTCAGCCTTTTTGGAATACAGCAATGTCATGAGCGCGAGGACGCATCCCAAGGCTCCCACCGTTGCGAAGATGTAGAAATTCCACTGCGGAGCCAGGCCTGCGCCGAGAACCGCACCGCCGATGGCCGGTCCTATCATGCCTCCGATACGGCCGATGCCGAGCGAGAAGCCAAGGCCGGTTCCGCGGATCTCGACCGGATAGAGGTTTCCAACGAGAATGTTGGCGAGGATCTGCGTGCCGATCGTTCCCGTACCTGCAAGTGCGACGAGAGCGTAAACCTGGAGGCCCTGATCCACCTGCGTCAGCAACCAGATCGAGCAGGCTCCAAGAAGAAACAGACCTGCCACGACGATTTTGACATTTCCACGGTCGGCAATCCTTGCGCCAATCAGCAGGCCGACTGCGGCTCCGAGATTGAGGGTTACGGAGAAGAGCAGGGCAGAACCGAGGTCGTAGCCCATCTTGTTCATAATGGTCGGGAGCCAGTTGACCATGCCGAATGTCAGCAGAAGGGAACAAAAGTGGATGCCCCATGCGTTCAAGGTCGGCAGCAGGCGACCTTCGGAAAACAGCGACCGGATGCCGACCTGGCGTGCCGCAACGGGCCTGGCTAGGGGATTGGGCAGTCCGTACTGGTTTGCGATCTGGTTGGCTTCGGCCTGGCGGTTTTTCGTTGCCAGCCATTCGGGGGACTCAGGGATGAGGCGGATGAAGAAAGGCAGAAGCAGGATGGGTGCGCCGCCAATGATCATCAATGGACGCCATCCGTATTTCTGTATCAGCAACATTCCGAGCACACCCGAGATGATGCCGCCGGCCAGATAACCCAGAAGAGCAATGGAATAGGCGATCGCCTTCCGTTTCGGCGGGGAAAACTCGATGATCAACGCGGTTACTGTCGGAAAAAGAGCGCCGAGGCCCAGACCGGCGAGAAAGCGTGTTGCCTCGAAAACGAGAAAGTTCGGTGCAAGACCGCTGCCGATCATCATAATCGAGAAGCTCAACAGGCTGCCTATGATGACCTTGCGACGGCCTATCCTGTCGGCAAGTGTCCCCGCAACGAGAGCGCCGAGCAGCATGCCGAACAGGGTAATGGAAGCAGCCCGCCCGACCATGCCGGGCGTCAGGCCCCAGCTTGCTTCACCGAGCAGCGCCGGCGCGACAGCGCCGTAAACGATCAAATCATAACCGTCGAACAGGATCAGCAGACCGCAAAGGGTGATGATGATATTCGGGCTACGAACCCGTTCGTTGAAAATAGCGAGATCTTGTATGGCCAATTTTCCCTCCCCATACATTGAGTACAGGAAGTACGCTCCTGCCAGAGGCAGGCCCGCACCGATCCATGTACAAATCCTCCTGGATCATTGCCGGCGTGGTTCCTCCCAGCGCCAGACTCACCCGCGAGCGGACGATGTCAAGACAACGATGACACGCTATTCAATACTTGCGAATAAAATATTTGCAACTGCAAACTTCTCAGACCGCAACTTTTCCCTTTGCGGATATTGCCGGCAGGTTGCTGTGCATGCGGCGCAGCGCATTCTTGAGGGCTGCGACCTCCTCGGCCGACATGCCCTGAACCGCGGTGCGTTCAAGCTCCACGGCAAGTGGCATGAGCCTTTCCGTCAGCGCTTCGCCCTGCGGGGTCAGCCTTACGATCACAATACGGCCGTTATCTTCCGGACGTGTTCTCGACACCAGTTTGCGCTTGGCCAGCGTGCCGACGAGGCGCGAAAGCGTCGAGATCTCAACAGAGACGACATCGGCGAGATCCCCCAGGGTGCTCTCCCGGCGCTCCTTGAGCATGGCAAGAACCCGGTACATCGCCACGCTGAGATTGTCTTCGGCAATTCTCTGCGCGAACACCTCGGCGATCCGCACGCCGGCGCGATTGAGAAGATAGGGGACTGAATCGGTAAGTTTGTACATATTTCTGTCTGCTGGCGGGATTCGGGGCGCTTGCTGAGCGTTCTCTCCGACATGCACCTAAATTACCGTGATGACAACATGATTGGCTTTCAGCCGCCGAGAACGGTTGGGCAGATCAAACATTTTCCCGCTCGACTTCCAGATTTGCATTGACAATAGTTGCAAATGCAATAATTTTACGCCAAGGAGACACGGGAGGAAATCATGTCTGCCACTGCTGCCCTCGGCATCGCGCCGGCCCCCGCACCCCTCAGCGATGCGTTTCGATCGACCATGCGCCGTTTCCCGGCGACGGTGACGGTCATTTCTGCCTGCCGCAACGGTGCGGATCATGGAATGACGGCAACCGCCGTCACATCGCTTTCGATGGATCCGCCATCTCTCATCATCTGCCTGAACAATCGCACCTATCTGCATGACATGCTGCTTGAGGTGCCGGAATTCGCAGTCAGCATTCTGACCGACAGGCAAGCAGCCGTATCGGAAGGTTTTAGCGGCAAGATTGCGCCCGAGCGTCGGTTCGACGCTGCCGACTGGGTTCGCCACGAGCGCGGCATGATGGTGCTGGATTCCGCTCATGCCTCCGTTATCTGCCGCCGCACGGGCGCTGTTCCCTATGGAACGCACACGATCTTCATCGGGCAGGTGGTGGATACACGCCTTTCCCAAGATACGATCGCACTGATGTACGAGAACTCGAAATATTGCGCGCCACGGCACGCACTTCCTGCATCCCAGAACTGAAGGTCGCTCCATGAACAATACAGCTGCCCTGTTTCCCGCCTCGGCGCGGGGTGAGAACGCATGTCTTGCAGATCGCATCGCCCCGATGCTGGGCGAAATCCGTGCCGGCGCGCGCGATACGGAAAAATCCGGCCGTGTGCCTGCGCGTAATATCGATCTGCTGCGCTCCGTCGGCTATTTCGATATCGTCAAGCCCGCGCGTTTCGGCGGCGACGAAGGATCGTTTGCCGAGCTTGTCGATGCAAATATCCAACTGTCGTCGGCCTGTGCCTCCACCGGCTGGGTTGCCGGTCTCCTTTCCGCGCATCAATGGCTGCTTTCCATGTTCGATGAGAGGGTTCAGCAGGACGTGTGGGGCAGCAATCCGGACGCGCTGCTCTGCGGATCCTATGCGCCGGTCCGCACGGCTGAACGCGTCGAGGGTGGTTTCCGGCTATCCGGCGATTGGGCCTTTGCGAGCGGATGCGAAAATGCCCAGTGGGCGCTCTGCGCGGCGAACATTCCGCCAAAGGGCGCGGGGGTGCGTGCTGTGCCGACGTTCCTTCTGGTTCCCGCCGGCGATTACACGATTGCCGAGACCTGGGATGTGGTGGGCCTTGCGGGCACCGGCTCGAAGAGCCTGATCCTCAGGGATGTCTTCGTTCCGGAATACCGCATACTGAGCTTTCCGGATGCGACCTCCGGCAGAACGCCCGGCGGGCGTGGCTATAAGGGTATCGGCCTTTTCAACATTCCGCTCCTCATGGGGATTCCGTTCTGCCTCGGCAGCGCAGCCGTCGGTGCGGCGAAGGGCGCATTGGAGAGCTATATCGACCACATGGGGGCCCGTGTAACACGTGGTGCAGTTGCCGGTGGCAACAACAAGATCGCGGAATTTCCGACAATCCAGCTTCGCGTGGCCGAAGCCGCCGCATCGGTGGATGCCGCCCGCGAAATCATTCTGCGGGATATTGCCCGGGCACAACAACTGGCCCAGGACCGCGAGGATGGTCTCCGCGAGATCACCGAGGAGGATCGGATTCTCGCCCGTCGCAGCCAGTCCTTTGCGGTCAGCCTCGCCCTTCGGGCCGTGGAAGCGCTCAATGCATCGACAGGCGGTCTCGGCCTTCAGATGTCCAACCCCGTCCAGCGGGCATGGCGCGATGCCAATGCCGTCGGACGCCACATTTCCATGAACTGGGATGCCGTCGGCACCATGGTCGGTCAGCAGCTGCTCGGCCTTCCGCCCAAAGGGCAATTCTGATCCGCCACCCTCATTATTTCGATTGAAGACAGGAAAGAGAGCATATCGTGCAGGGCAAGATCGCGCTTGAAGAACATTTCGCCATTCCCGAGACGCTGCAGGATTCGGCTGGATTCGTGCCGGGCGACTATTGGACGGAACTGTCCGCCCGTCTTCTCGATATTCAAGACAAACGTTTGCGGCTGATGGATGCTCACGGCATCGAGAAAATGATCCTGTCGCTGAACGCTCCAGCCGTGCAGGCAATCCCCGACAAGGCAAAGGCTGTGGAGATTTCCAAACGCGCCAACGACTTTCTGGCGGAGCAATGCGTTAAGAACCCGAACCGTTTCCTGGGATTTGCGGCTTTGCCCTTGCAAGATCCGGATACCGCTACGCAGGAATTGCAGCGCTGCGTGACAACGATGGGTTTCGTCGGCGCACTGGTCAACGGCTTCTCCCAGGAAGGCGACGGAACGACGCCGCTCTATTACGACCTGCCGCAATATCGCCCGTTCTGGGCCGAAGTCGAAAAACTCAACGTTCCTTTCTATCTGCATCCGCGCAACCCGCTGCCGCAGGATAGCCGGATCTATGCCGGCCATTCCTGGCTGATGGGTCCGACATGGGCGTTCGCGCAGGAAACCGCTGTTCATGCGTTGCGCTTGATGGGATCCGGCCTGTTTGACCAACATCCGGCTTTGCGGATCATTGTCGGTCACATGGGCGAGGGATTGCCATATATGATGTGGCGCATCGACAACCGGAATGCGTGGGTCAAGGTGGAAAAGACTTATCCGGCCAAACGCCCGATTGCCGATTATTTCAACGAGAATTTCTACATCACGACGTCGGGAAATTTCCGCACGCAATCGCTTATCGATGCTATGCTGGAAATCGGCGCGGACAGAATTCTGTTTTCGGCAGACTGGCCATTCGAGAACGTCGACCACGCCGCAAACTGGTTCGACAGCGCCACCATCTCCGAAGCCGACCGTCTGAAGATCGGTCGCACCAATGCCGTTTCACTGTTCAAACTCGATCGATAACATGGTCGCACCTTTCAGATATACGGTCGGCGCCGCCCAGATCATCTTCGGCAGGGGCTCGCTCAGTCGTCTCACCGAGGCGATTGCAGGGCAGGGCGGCAAACGCGCCCTGATCCTTTCGACCCAGCACCAGGAAGCGGAGGCTCAACGCATCGCCGCTTCCCTCGGCCCGCTTGCGGCGGCACTATTCGCCGATGCTACGATGCATACGCCGGTCGATGTCACCGAGCGCGCGATGGCGGCATACAATGAAGCCGGCGCCGATTGCGTCGTAGCGATCGGCGGCGGATCGACGATCGGTCTCGGCAAGGCGATCGCCTATCGTAACGACGCGCCACAAATCGTGGTGGCGACGACCTATGCGGGGTCGGAGGTTACACCGATCCTCGGCCAGACAGAGAACGGCCAGAAGAAGACGGTCCGCGGGCCGGGCATCCTGCCCGAAGTGGTGATCTACGACCCTGAATTGACATTGGGGCTGCCGGTCAACATCAGTGTCAGCAGCGGGCTCAATGCAATGGCGCATGCCGTCGAAGGTCTCTACGCACAGGATCGCAATCCAATTTCGTCGATGATGGCCATCGAGGGCTTGCGCGCGCTGAAGCAGGCATTACCGCAAATCGTAAATGCGCCCGGGGACATCGAATCGCGAAGCGAAGCGCTTTACGGTTCCTGGCTGTGCGGCACGGTGCTCGGTGCAGTCGGAATGGCGCTGCATCACAAGCTTTGCCATACGCTGGGCGGCAGTTTCGATCTGCCGCATGCAGAAACCCATGCAGTCATTCTTCCCCATTCTGCCGCCTACAATGCTGTAGCCGCAACGGATGCGCTAAAGCCCGCTGCCGATCTTTTCGGCGGCTCGCTGGGCGGCGGTCTTTATGATTTTGCCGCCTCGATCGGTGCACCCATGACGCTGCGAGATCTGGGTATGAAGGAAGCCGACCTGGACCGCGGGGCGGAACTCGCCGCCCGGAACCCCTACTGGAACCCGCGCCCGATCGAACGGGACGCGATCCGGGCTTTGTTGCAGAGCGCCTGGGAGGGCGCGCGGCCGCATTAACGCTTTAGGAGAATGGCCACGTGCCTGAATATTTCAGCGAAGAAAGATCCGTGGAAGCCGTCAACTCGCGGATTGGGCAGGGTATTAATCCGCGTCTGGCCGAACTCATGGCATCGCTTGTCAAACATCTGCATGCCTTTGCCAAGGATATCAGCCTGACCCAGGAGGAATGGGAGCTGGCCATAGGCTTCCTGACCCGTACCGGCCATCTCTGTCATGACGAGCGGCAGGAGTTCATCCTGCTCAGCGATACGCTGGGTTTCTCGATGCTGGTGGATGCCATCAACAACAGGCGTCCGCCGGGCGCTACGGAAAATACGGTGTTTGGACCGTTCCATGTCGAAGGGGCGCCCGTACGGCAGATGGGTGAAAATATCTCGCTCGACGGTAAGGGCGAGAGCTGTCTCTTCATCGGGCGGGTGCTGGATCTCGAAGGCAGTCCGATCGAGGGAGCCAGAATCGATGTATGGTCGGACAACTCCGACGGCTTCTACGATGTCCAGCAGCCGGATCTCCAGCCGAAATGGAACAACCGGGGCATCTTCGTCACCGGCGCCGATGGTACCTATAGCTTCGTCGGGATAAAGCCGGTCTCCTATCCGATCCCGGATGACGGCCCGGTCGGCCAGATGTTGGCGTCCCTCGGCCGCCATTCCTACCGTCCTGCCCATACCCATTACCTGATCACGGCGTCAGGTTATCAGAAGCTCGTAACCCATACTTTTGTCGGCGACGATCCCTATCTGGAATCAGATACGGTGTTTGGTGTCAAAAACAGCCTGATCGCGCCTTTCGAACGTACCGATCATCCGACGGTCTGGCGCTCCGATTTCGATTTCGTGCTGACGCCCATCGAGACGCTAGACGATGATCGTTGTTCGCTATGCGGTGTCCGATCCCGGCAAGGCTGCCGAACGTTCCCGATTGCTCGAACAACACAAGGCCTATCTGCACGGCGCGGCGATCCGCATCCTGCTTTCCGGCCCCTCTGCACCGCCGGCGGAGGGAAAGGGTTCTACCGCCGTGGTGATTGCGGAAGTCGAAACGCTCGCCGAGTTCCAGACGTTCAGCGCAGGAGATCCCTTCGTCCGCGCCGGCGTTTACAGGAGCGTCGATGTATTCGAATGGCGGCCCAGTTTTGGGCTTCTGCTGGAGAGTTTCTGATCAGCGTTCTAATTTAGGGGTTTAGTCCCGGCCTTTTATGGTGCATGGGCCAGAGCGATCGCATCGGCGACTTCCTCGCAGCGATCGCTGAGCGTGCTGGTCGCGACACGAATATGACCGCTTGGCAGGACGGAGAACTTGCTGCCCGGATTGACGGCGATATTGCGTGCGGCGAGCGTCACCATCGCAAATGGCTCGGACACAACGGGCACCCAGAGGCACAGGCCCTGGCCTGCCGGTATCGATATTCCCCGTTCGCTGAGCGCATCGGCAAGAGCGTCGCGCCTCTGCTGATAGCGGTCCCGCGCCTCGGCGATGAGGCACCAACTTGCAGGATCACGCAATAGCCAGGCTGCGGCCCCTTGCAGGATGCGGCTGGTCCAGCCGGCGCTGAAGGAGCGGTAAGACTGGATCTGGTCGACAATAGGCGCAGAACTCGACAAGACGGCGAGACGCAGATCCGGTCCGAGGCTTTTGGAGTGTGACAGGATATGGATCGTCCGTTCAGCAAATCGACCACCTAGGGAATGCGGAGGTGCTGCCGAGACGTCGCCGACGCCGTCGTCCTCTATAATTAGCGTATCGCTGTCCTCCAGCACGGCTGCGAGCTGATCGAGGCGGGATGCACTGACGGTAATCCCTGTCACAGAATGCAGCCGCGGCTGAAACAGGAAGGCTGCCGGCCGCTGTCGCAATGCCTCGCAAAGCAAATCCGGCAAGGGACCGTCGTTGTCGCAGGCGACGGGAATGATCCTGACGCCGAGATCTTCCAGGATATCGAGCAGCCGCATCGCGGTCGGATGTTCAATTGCTACCGACGAACCTGGAGAGACCAGCGCATGCAACACCGTGTAGACGGCGTTGTAACCGCCATTGGTGGCAAGAAACGCTTCCGCCTCATAGGGCCATCGCTCCGAAATGGCATCCTTCAGCTCCGGCACGATACGGCTGCGCTCATAGCTGTTGAGGTCGGCGGCTGACGCGCCGTGGGCCATTGCTTTGGCCAGACCGGGAAGAAGCGCTGCATCCGGCCCGGCAGAGGTAAGGTCGAGTACGCCCGCGGCATAATTTCCCGAACTCGCGAGACGTTCCGGCTTGGCGACAAAGCGGTCGCCGCTGACCCAGGTACCGTTGCGCCCCCGGCCGCTGATGATCTTCTGCCGCCGCAATTCACTCCAGGCTTCCGAGATCGTTGCCGGGCTGACACGCAATTCATAGGCGATATCGCGGATCGCCGGCAGACGCGTGCCGACGGGCAAGGCGCCGGCACGGATAAGCGCACCCGTTTCGAGAGCGATCCCCCGGATGCTGCGGTCGGTTATTTTTTCGGCAAACCAGGAGGCTTCGACCGCGTCGCCCATTTTGTCCTCACTTTAAATGTTCAATAACGTAATAACATTTGTACTCATTAATTTGAACATTTAATTTGCTCCTCGTCGAGCAATTTCGTGAGTTCTTCGCATGCCTGTAACGCTTCGCATCGCTCTTAGAGACTGGGACTACATGACACCGCTGGTGCTCGGTGATGTCAGGTCTTCCCGTCTCGACATCAAAGTGGATCGGGTTGGCACGCTAGTCTCCAGTCTCGCCGATGACGAGGCTCATGATGCCGCGGAAATGTCCTTCAGCCGCTATTCGCAACTGCGCCATGATGGCGACGCTCGGGTCATCGGCATTCCGAACTTCATCATGCGCGGCTTCCGCCATCGCTGCATCATCACCGCCAAGGGCAGTGCGATCCGCAAGCTGTCCGATCTGGCCGGCAAGAATATCGGCGTGACCGGCTGGCGCGATTCCGGAAACACGTGGACCCGCGCTGCGTTGCGCCGCGAAGGCGTCGGCGTCGAGAATGCCATGTGGTATGCCGGACGCCTGACGGAGGCTCATCCGATCGTCGACAGGCTCGATGGCTTTGGACGATCCGGCCGCATCGAAGCTGCTCCCGGCGAACGCCCGATGGTCGACCTGTTGTTGGATGGTCGGCTGGACGTCGTTTTCACGCCTTTCATGCCGAAGGGCTTTTTCGATCAGGGTTCGCCGCTGCGTCAGGTGCTGGATGACTTCCGCTCCGCTGAAGTCGCTTACTTCCACGAGGTCGGTTATATTCCAGGCATGCATCTGATCGGCTTCAAGGCGGAAATCGTCAAGGAGCATCCCTGGATCATGGATGAGCTCAGCGAGCTGATCGACGAGTCCCAGCGTATCTGGCTGGAGAAGCGCGAGAAATACGCGGACACGACGCCCTGGATGATCGACGAATTGCGCCGCTGCGCAGCCGACCTGCCGCCGACCTGGAACGTCAGCGGGCTTGCCGAGAACGAGGCAATGATCGCCGACTTCGCCAAGGAACTCTACGAACAGAAGATCATGCCGCGCCTTCTGACGCCCGCCGACCTGTTTCCGTGGCACGCCAGGGCCCGGTGAAACTCCTCGCAGGCGTCATCGTTGAGCCACCATTTTCGTATAGCCAAAAAGGGGAATGACATGCATTCGAAACTGATCGCTTCCGCCGCCCTGACGAGCCTGATGATGACGACGTCGGTGTTCGCCCAGGAGACCGCCGTTCCGAAACAGACCGTCAACGACGCGCTTCGCGCCCGCTTGCCGGAGAAGATTCGAACGGACGGCAAGATGATCTCCGTCAACAATGGTTCATTTCCCCCTTATGAGATCGTCACCGGCACGGAACTGACCGGCGCGAGCGCCGATCTTACCGATGCGATCGGCCAGATGCTCGGCGTCAAGATCGAGCACGAAACCGTCAGCGGATTGACCGCGTTGCTCGCCGGCATCAACTCCGGCCGATACCAGTTCGCCTTTGGCCCGATCGGTGACTTCAAGACCCGCGAAGAGGCCAATGATTTCGTCGATTGGGTTCAGGAATACGTGGTCTTTTCCGTTCAGAAGGGCAATCCGAAGGCCATCGGTTCGCTCGACAGCGCCTGCGGAAATCGCATTGCTGTCATGGCCGGCGGCTCCGCCGAAAAGGTCATCCAGGCTCAGGTCGAAAAGTGCAAGACAGACGGCAAGCCCGCGCTCGAAGTGCAGTCCTACACCGACCAGCCGAGCTCGATCCTGGCGGTCCGCTCCAAACGCGCCGATGCCTTCTTCTCCTCACAGGCGCCGCTAACCTATTTCGTGTCTCAGGCCAACGGCCAGCTGGAACTGAGCGGCGTCGGCCAGAAGAATGGGTTCGACGATCTCTATCAGGGCGCCGTCGTGCCGAAAGGCTCGCCGCTCGGCCCCGTTCTGCTCGACGCGCTCAAGGCTTTGATGGATAACGGCGCCTATGCCGCCATCATGAAGAAGTGGGGTCTTGAGAACAATATGGTCAAGCAGCCCGGCCTCAATCTTGGTGGAGCCTTGCCGAAATGAGCAATGACCGCACGACTGCCACACAGCCTTCGGGCGGTGCGGACTTTCGCGATGTCGCCAATGCCCACAAGCCCTTTCGAACGGGCCGTCTCGTTCTGTGGGTGGTCGTGCTCCTCATTGCCGCGAACTTCCTGTGGATCGTCGCCCACAACGAGAATTTCGGCTGGCCGGTTGTCGCGGCCTATTTCTTCGATCCAACAGTCATCAACGGCCTTTACGTCAGCCTGGGCCTAACTGTAATCGCGATGGCCATCGGCATCGTTCTCGGCCTCGGCCTGGCGATCGCCCGGCTGTCCAATGACCGGCTCGCAAGGTCGCTGGCATCGCTGTTCATCTGGTTCTTTCGGGGCACGCCACTGCTCGTGCAACTGATCCTCTGGTACAATCTCTCGACCCTTTTTCCCGAACTTTCGATCGCCATTCCGTTCGGCCCGACGCTGGCGAGCTGGGAGACCAATTCGGTGATCACGCCAATGACGGCGGCGATCGGCGGCTTGGCTCTGAACGAAGCGGCCTACATGGCCGAGATCATTCGCGGCGGCCTTCTCTCCGTCGATCGCGGCCAGTTCGAGACGGCGGAAGCGTTCGGCATGACCAAGGGCAGGGCGCTGTGGCGGATCATCATTCCGCAGGCGATGCGCTCGATCGTTCCGCCGACCGGCAACCAGTTGATCAGCATGATCAAAGCGACTTCGCTCGTCAGCGTCATCGCCATGGCCGATCTGCTCTATTCCGTCCAATCGATCTACAATCGTACGTTCGAGATCGTGCCGATGCTGCTTGTCGCGGTCCTCTGGTACCTCTTCATCACCTCGATCCTCAATCTCGGCCAGAGTTATATCGAGGCCTATTACGGCCGCAGCGAACGGCGCAGCAACTCCGTTGCGGCCAAATCCGAGACCCTTGCCGAGGAGGCAAGCCATTGATCGCCGCCGAGACCGCAAAGCCCCTCGTCAGGGCGCGCAACGTTCACAAGTCTTTCGACCA
Source organism: Rhizobium sp. F40D2 (assembly GCF_051810745.2). Lineage (NCBI taxonomy): Bacteria > Pseudomonadati > Pseudomonadota > Alphaproteobacteria > Hyphomicrobiales > Rhizobiaceae > Rhizobium > Rhizobium sp. F40D2. The sequence continues at coordinate 309,445 of NZ_JBPWQX020000001.1, read as the reverse complement.
GCTCGACGTGCTGAAGGGGATCGACCTCGACGTCATGCCGGGTGAAGTCGTCGTGGTGCTCGGCCCGTCCGGATCGGGAAAATCGACGTTCCTGCGCTGCATCAACCATCTCGAAGCGATCAATAAGGGCTTCATCGAAGTCGATGGTGAACAGATCGGCTACCGCGTCCGCAAGGACCGGCTGGAAAAGCTGTCCAGCAACGGGATCGCCCGCCAACGGCGCAAGATCGGCATGGTGTTCCAGCAGTTCAATCTCTATCCGCATATGACCGTGCTGCAGAACATCATCGAGGCCCCGGTCGGCGTGCATGGAGAAAGCCGCAAGGCCGCGACCGAGAACGCCATGCGGCTGTTGGAGCGGGTGGGCCTGTCGGAAAAGGCTGGCAGCTATCCCCGCCAGCTTTCCGGCGGCCAGCAGCAACGCGTCGCCATCGCCCGCGCTCTTGCGATCAAGCCGAAGCTGATGCTGTTCGATGAGCCCACCTCTGCGCTCGACCCGGAACTGGTCGGCGAAGTGCTGGCCACCATGCGCGATCTTGCCAAACAAGGCCTGACGATGATCGTCGTTACCCACGAGATCGGTTTTGCCCGCGAGGCAGCCGATCGGGTCGTGTTCATGGACGGCGGCAATGTCGTCGAGACGGGCAAGCCTGAGGACGTGATCGGCAATCCGCAACATCCCCGGACCCAGGCTTTTCTCGCTCGTTTTCTCTGACGGGCATCACTAAGCTCCTTCGGCCCGCCGGGCCGGAGCAATGGATCTTTCGATCAAGACTGGATGTCTTCATGCCCATGCTCGATAATGCCTATGCCCGCGTTTCCGATTTCGAAGTCATGGAGGCGGAGCTGAAGGCGACCCGCCAGTACCTGCACTCGCGTCCGGAACTCTCCTTCGAAGAAGCGGAAACGGCGCGTTTTGTCGCAGAAAAGCTGGAAGGCTGGGGTTATGACGTAAGCCGCAATATCGGGGGCCATGGCGTTGTCGCGCGGCTCAGCGCAGGCAAGGGTGGCAAGGGTATCGCCATCCGCGCCGATATGGATGCTTTGCCGATCGTCGAGGCAACCGGGCTTACCTATGCAAGCGGCACCCCCGGCAAGATGCATGCCTGCGGCCATGACGGCCACACGACCGTCCTGCTCGGCGCAGCCGAATATCTCGCCCGCACCCGCCGCTTCAGCGGCACGGTGACGCTGATCTTCCAACCGGCGGAAGAGGCGGGCAAGAATAGTGGTGCCCAGGCGATGATCGCAGACGGCCTGTTCGAGCGGTTTCCGTTCGATGCAATCTTTGGTCTGCACAACCATCCCGGCGCTCCCGAAGGCACCCTTCTGCTGCGATCCGGCCCGATGATGGCGGCATCGGATACCGTCAATATCACCATCAAGGGCAAAGGCGGCCATGCCTCGCGCCCGCACCTGACCATCGATCCCGTGGTCGTGGCATGCAACCTCGTCGTCTCGCTGCAGACAATCATCTCGCGCAACCTCGATCCGACCCAGACGGCGGTCATTACCGTCGGCACGATCCATGCCGGCGATGCGGTCAACGTCATTCCGGAATATGCCAAGCTCGCATTGAGCGTTCGATCTTTCGAGCCGCGCATCCGCGATCTTCTGCAGGAGCGCATCACTAAGCTGGCCCGCTCAGTGGCCGAAGGCCACAATGCTTCCATCGAGATCGATTACGATCGCGGTAATCCTGTCGTCGTCAATTCGCCTGTTGAGACGGATTTTGCCCGGATCGTCGCGGTTGAACTGATCGGCGAAGACAAGGTCGCGACTTGCCCGCTCATTCCCGGCAGCGAGGATTTTTCACACTTTCTCGAGCATAAGCCGGGCAGCTTCCTGCGTCTCGGAAATGGGATGAATTCCGCCATGCTGCATAGCGCCAAATACGACTTCGCCGATGCCAGCCTGACGGTTGGCGCGGCAATGTGGGCAAGGCTCGCCGAACGCTACCTCCAGGACGACGTCTGAGGCTGCTTCCGCCCGGCTGCCGTTTCGGACGTGGAGCTTCCCACGGGGACCACGGGCGCTCGTGACCCTCAACGGCCGAAGCCGGTCATATCGAACACGGCGGCATTGTCCTGCACCTCGCGCAGCCCCTTATACGAGGCGTGACGGAGACTGCCGTCATCGGTCCAGCCGCGAAACTCGATCTCGGCGATGAGGGTCGGCTGCACGAAGACGTATCGCTTGCCCTTCAGGGGAACGACCGGCCGGCTCGTCTTCAACCGGTCGAGCGTCTTTTTCAGGTGCTCTGCATCGCTGGCGCTGAAACCGGTTCCGACCGATCCCACGGAAATCCAGTCAAAACCCTTCTTGCCGGCGAGCAGCAGACTGCCGATGCCGCCGCGGGCGGATGCCGATTGTTCGTAACCGACGATCATGAAGCTCTCGCTCTCAACGCACTTGATCTTCAGCCAGTCACCCGTGCGGCCACTGCTGTAGGGCCGGTCGCGATGTTTGGCGATGATGCCTTCCATATGATGGTGGCAGGCGTGCTCGAGGAGGTCCTCGGCCGGCAGGTCTATTTCTTCGGAAAAGCGGATCGTCCCCTTGCCCTCCGGTATCAGGTCTTCAAGAAGGTGGCGGCGCACGGCGAGCTCGGTGCCGGTGAGGTCATGCCCGTCAAGATACAAAAGGTCGAAGGCGTAGAGAATGGACTCGCTCGAGGCCCGCTTGCCGCCTCGACCGCCGAGCGAACGTTGCAACGCGCCAAAATCCGACCGGCCGTGATCGTCCAGAACCACCGCTTCCCCGTCCAGTATGGCGGTGGTCACGCCAAGTTCTTTGGCGGCCGCGGCGATGGTGGGAAAACGATGCGTCCAGTCATGGCCGCCGCGGGTGATGACACGAACGCCCTTCGGCTCGATGTGGATTGCTAGCCGGTAGCCATCCCACTTCGCCTCGTAGAGCCAATCCGGCCCGATCGGCACGCGGGGCTTCAGTAGCGCGAGGCACGGCTCGACCCTCGCCGGCATTGGATCGAACGGAAGGCTTGGCTGGTCGGGATCGCGCTTGCGGATCGGACGAGACTGCAGCGTCGCGTTGGACTCGTTGAGGAATGGCAATGAGGGGAGGCGCGAGCGCGTCATGATCGTTGTCTGTCCTTCCCTTCTCCAAACGATGTCGCCGTTCCCGCTTGCGCGGGAGCCATGTCATCATACTCCTGACGCAAGCAGTGCGAGTCAACCCGATCGGCCCGCGGATTGTTCCGCGTCGAAACGAATCAAATTCAAAGGCTTGCGACACATGCGCCGGCCCGTCTTGCCGACCGCGAGATACTCTTGATTCCATGCATCTTTTTGCCGCGACACGCGTTCAACTGAGACTGCAACCACAGGGATGAACGACATGACCAAGCGCGAACTCGTCGATACCGGCACCGACAAACGCTACGTCCGCCGCAATGAACAGGGGCAATTCAAGGAAAGCGATGACGTCAGCCGCTCGCTGTCAGCCGACCGTCGGCAAACGGCGAAGACCAAAGCCAAGTCGGGGGAGGGCGATCGCGGCGATCGGAACGTCAAGCACTGACGATCACGCTCTCACGGCATCTGAGCACCGCTGACGGCGACATAGACCGAATAGACGGAACGCGTTGCCGCAATGAACAGCCGGTTGCGCCTCGGCCCGCCGAAGGTGAGGTTGGCGACGGTTTGCGGCACGCGGATTTTGCCGATCAGTTTGCCGGCCGGATCGAAGCAATGCACGCCATCACCAGCGCTCGACCAGAGGTTTCCGCTCACGTCGGTGCGGATGCCGTCCGGAATGCCGCTGTCGATCAGGCAGAAGACCCGGCCGTTTTCAAGCCTGAGGCCGTCGACCACGTCGAAAGCTCTTATATGGCGCGGCAGGCTTTCATCATGGCTTGCCGCCGAATCCGCCACGTAAAGAACTGTCTCGTCGGGGGAGAAGGCAAGGCCGTTCGGCTGGATGAAATCGGTGACGACAGCCGCAAGCCCCCCGGTCTCCGGATCGACCCGGTAGACGTTGCGGGTCGGCTGCTCCGGCATGGCGCGATAGCCTTCATAATCCGACATGATGCCGTAGGTGGGGTCGGTGAACCAGATCGTGCCGTCGGATTTCACCACCACGTCGTTCGGCGAATTGAGCCTGACGCCTTCGAACCGGTCGGCGAGCACGGTGATCGAGCCGTCGACCTCGGTGCGCGTGACGCGGCGCATCCCGTGTTCGCAGGAGATCAGCCGTCCCTGCCGGTCGCGCGTATGGCCGTTGGCAAAATTGGAGGGTTGGCGATAGACGGAGACGCCGCTCTCCGGCGTCCACCGCAGCATGCGCTGATTGGGAATGTCGCTCCACAGCAGCTGGTTCGCATCGTTGAACCAGACGGGACCTTCGGCCCAGCGGCAGCCGGAATAGAGTTCGTCGAGAGTGGCGCTCGTCACGATCAGTTGCCGGAAGCGCGGGTCATGGATTTCGTAGATGCTGGCCTCGGCCATGGCGGTCTTTCCATTTATCGCATGCCGGCCCGGCGGCCGCCGGCGAGCATGATGACGCTGATGATGATGAGGCCGGTCATGATGAGGCGGATGCCCGCGCCGACCCCGTAGGTGTTGAGCATGGAGACGACCAGGAACATGAAGAGCGATGCGCCCCAGATGCCCGGCACGTTGGAATCGCCGCCGGCGACCGCCGTGCCGCCGATCACGACGACGGCGATCGACATCAGGAGATATTCCGAGCCCATGTTGAGCGCCGCGCCACCGGAGAAACAGGCGAGCAGATAACCTGCGACCGAGGCAAGCACGGCGCAGAACAGGTAGGTGACGAAGCGCGTACCGTCGACCGGTATGCCCGCCATGCGCGCCGCCGGCATGCTCTGGCCGATCGCCGAGATCCAGCGCCCGTAGATCGTCTTCTCGAGCAAGAACCAGGCAAGCAGCGAGATCAAGAGCGCGACGATCGCCACATTCGGCACGCCGAGCGTGTTCGAGGTGGTGAATTCCGCCAGCATGCCCGGAGGCTTGATGCGCAATCCCCGGTTCGTCCAGATCGCGGCGGACTGGACGATGAAGCTCATCGAAAGCGTGGCGATGATCGGCGGAATGCGCAGCGCCTTGATCAGCGCATAATTGCCGAGGCCGACGGCAAGGCCGAGGACGACGGCAAGAAGAAGACCGGGCAGGATCATGCCGTTTTCGACGTTCATCAGCTTCAACGCCACGGTGCCGGCAAGCGTCATGGTGGCGGGAACCGAGAGGTCGATGTTACCGGGACCGAGGGTGATGACGAACATCTGGCCGATGCCGACGATGACCGAGAAGGCGGCGAAGGTGAGGGCTGCCTGCGACAGGCCGAGCGTGCTCGCCCCGAACGTAACCATGATCGTCAGGAACCAGACGGTGAGGGCGGCAAGCCAAGACCAGATCCACGGTTTGCTGAAAAGACGAAGGACGAGGGTCATCGGCGTTTCTCCCGCTTCTCCAGCCGGTTCAGCATCAGCCGGAGCGCGAGCACGACGATCAGGATCACGCCTTGCGCCCCGATCTGCCAGTCGGGCGAGATACGCAGGAAGGAGAGGAACGAGCCGGCGAGCGTCAGCGTCAGCGCGCCGATGACAGCACCGACAGGGGAGACGCGGCCGCCGATGAACTCGCCGCCGCCCAGGATCACGCCGGCGATCGACAGCAGCGTGTAGCGCAGCGCGATATTGGCATCGGCCGAGGTCGTCAGGCCGACGAGGGCGATGCCGGCAAGAACCGCGAACAGGCCGGCAAGAGCGTAGGCGCCGGCGCGCGCCGCGACGATCGACCAGCCGGCCCGCTCGACCGAGCGTTGGTTGCCGCCGATGCCGCGGATCAGCACGCCGAGCGAAGAGCGCATGACGAGGAGATGGGCGACGGCGGCGATGGCGATGCTCGCCACGATCGCCATCGGCGCCAGCGGCGGCTTGACGGTCATCAGCCAGCGCACCCAATCCGGCGCCTGGCCGCCCGGCGCCGGCAGCAGCAGCACCGCAAGGCCGCCCCAGACAAAGCTCATGCCGAGGGTGACAACGATGGAGGGCAGGTTGCGCAGATGGATGACGACGCCAAGGCCAGCATAGATGGCGATTGCGCCGGCAAGGATCAGGATGCCGGTCAGGGGAGCATCCCGCAGAAAGGTCGCGGTGACGCAGGCGACGAAGCTGACGAAGGTGCCCATCGACAGATCGAGATCGTTGACCGCCATCACCAGCATCTGGGCGATCGTCGCAAGCGCGATGGGCACAGCCAGGTTGAACAGCAGGTTGAGCCCGACATAGCTCATGGCACGCGGTTGCAGCCAGAAGACGGCGGCAAGCAGCAGCGTCAACGATAAGGCGGGGATCGCAAGACGCAAGGCTTCGGACGACAGCCGGAACGTCATGCGGTGACCCCCTCGAAGGACGCAGCAATGATATTCGTCTCGTTGACGGCGTCGCCGGCGAGTTCGGCGGTGATCCGGCCTTCGCGAAAGACGTAGACGCGGTCGCAGAGGCTGACTTCGTCCATTTCGGTGGAGTACCAGATGAAGGTGCGGCCGCGCGCCGCTTCCTCGCGGATGATGGCGTAGACCTCCTGCTTGGTCCCGACGTCGACGCCGCGCATCGGATCGTCCATCAGCACAACAGGCGCGCGCGTTGCAAGCGCGCGGGCAAAGAGCACCTTCTGCTGGTTGCCGCCGGACAGCGACAGGATGCGGTTGGCCATGTCGGGCGTGCGGATTTCGATCCGCCGCTTCCAGTCGGCACCCTTCGTCTCCTCTTCGCCGGCGAGGATCAGGCCGCGCCGGGTGAGGTCACCAAGCGAGGCGATCGAGAAGTTGCGCAGGATGCTCCAGAGTTCGAAGACGCCGTTCAGGCGGCGGTCGCCGGCGACGAAGGTGACGAGCGGATCGCGCTCAGGCAGCCAGTTGCCGGATTGGGCGGCATGCAGGGCAAGCAGCAGTTCGGTCTGCCCGTGGCCGGCCAGTCCCGCCAGTGCAATGATCTCTCCCTTGCGGGCGCTGAAGGGAAGGCCTTTCGTCTGGTGGGACAGAACGAGCTGAGCGGTGGATTGTTCGCGTCCCGGGCGCTGCGCGGTCTCCTCCTTCGCAACGGTGCCCATCGCTTCCACCAGACCGTGATGATCGAAGCCCGGCGCCGGACGCTCGGCAACGACGCGGCCGTCCTTCATGACGACGATGCGGTCGGAGGTTTCGAGGATCTCGTGCAGGATATGCGAGATGAAGATAACGGAGCCGCCGGCGGCGACGAAGCGGCGGACATGGTCGAGCATCTGGCGGGCAAGGCTTGCATCGAGCGACGAGGTCGGTTCGTCGAGGATCACCAGGCGTGGCGCAACGCCGGCATCGGAAAAGGCCATTGAAATCTCGACCATCTGCCGCTCGGCGATCGACAGATCGCCCACGGCCCGGCCGCTGTCGATTCCGTGGCCGGGAAAGACGGCATCGAGGCTCTTCTCGATGATCCCAGCCGCGCGCCTGCGCCAGCCGAAGCCGCCGAGATGACGGTGCATGATGCGGGTGTTCTCGACGATGGATAGGTTGGGGCAGAGCGAAAGCTCCTGGAAGACGCAACGCACGCCGCGGGCCCGCGCCGCGTTGATGCCATAACGCTCCAGCCGCTCGCCGTCGCTTGCCACACTTCCTTCGTGCGGGGTGAGGCCGCCATTGATCACACTGACAATCGTCGATTTGCCGGCGCCATTGTGGCCGACGAGCCCGACGCATTCGCCCGGCATGACGCGGAGCGTGACGCCGTCGAGCGCCCTGACCGCGCCGAAGCTCACCTTGGCGCCATCGACGGCGATCACCGCCTTCAAAACCTCATCCATCCTGCCTGCCACATCTGCTTCATAAAGAATGCCGCGCGGCCATGTGCGGCCGCGCGGCAGTCGCCGGGAGATTTACTTTGCCTGCTCGATGACCTTGATTGCATCAGCCTGGGTATATTCCACGTTGGCGACGCCGCCGGCCTGGGTATTGGCGAGGTTCGTTTCGAGATTGTCCTGGTCGATGCGCAGGAAGGGCACCACGAGGTCCTTCTTGACCTCTTTGCCGTCGAGGATCTGCTGAGCGACCCAGAAGGCGAGCGTCGAAACGCCAGGTGCGATGGAGACGGACATGGTCTCGTAGCCCTTGGCGTCCTTCTGTTCCTTCCACCATTTCAGTTCATCTTCGCGATTGCCCATGATGATGACCGGCATTTTCCGGTCGGTCGCCGCAATCGCCTGCGCAGCGCCATAACCGTCGCCGCCCTGCGTCACCACGCCGGCGATGTCGGGCAGGCTCGGCAGGATACCGGCAACCGCCTTCTGCGCCACGTCCTGCGCCCAGTCTCCATGAACGGAGCCGACAATCTTGAACTGCGGGAACTGTTTGGCGCCGTCGTGGATGCCCGCCGAGATCTCGTCGTCGACGAAGACACCGGCGAGGCCGCGGATCTCAAGCAGGTTGCCGCCCGCCGGAAGTTTCTTCGACAGGTATTCCACCTGGCTGCGGCCCATTTCCTTGAAATCGACGGCGATGCGCCAGGCGCAGGGCTCGGTGACGATGCCGTCGAAGGAGACGACGGTTATGCCGGCGTCGCAGGCTTCCTTGACCGCGCCGTTCAGCGCCGTCGGCGAGGCGGCGTTCAGCACGATGGCGTCATAGCCCTGCAGGATCATGTTCTGGATCTGCGCGGCCTGCTCCGTCGCCTGGTTCTCGGCGGTGGTGAAAGGGTCGGCTGCGGCAACTGTGCCGGCCTTCACGGCTTCACCCGTCACCTTTCCCCAGCTCGTCAGCATGGCCTGGCGCCATGAGTTGCCAGCATAGTTGTTGGAAAGAGCGATTTTCTTGGCCGACGTGTCGGCAAAGGCGGAAACGGGCATCGCGGCGCAGGCAATAGCGGCCGATGCCAGAAGCATCTTGCGGATTGTCATGACTTCCTCCCTGATGATCGCGCCGGTCGGCGGATCGCTTCACTCCTGCCTGCCCAATCGGAGCCGAGTGAAAATTGTTCTTGCACTGAGCTTCCTCCTCTCAGTAAGGGCAGGATGCGGGAGATCGATCAGCCTGTACAGGGGCAAGGCAGCAAGTCGTTTGCGGGTTTTGCGCAATTAGCTGCGGGTTTACGCAAGACGGCGGCGCTTCCGCGGGCGCTTACTGCGAAGGGATCGCGGCGGGTTGAGGAGCCTGTGCCGTCTCGGGGAGGAACTACAATGCTGCATCTCACACCCGCAGCGATGTTCGACCACTATCTCGGTATTTCCCGGCTGCTCGCGGGCCAGCTCGACTTCCGCTCGGCCATCCGTTCGGTTGCAGCCGAGGTCGCCCATATCATTCCGCACGACCATCTCGATGTCTGCGTGCTCCTGGAGGGCGGCAACTACCACACGGCCTACGAGACGGGCATCGAAACCGCCTGGGGCGATCTTGCCGGCGCGCCGGTGGTCAACAGCCCGATCCGTTCGCTGCTCTGGGGCGAGGTCGACTTTCTGCTGGCGGAAGACGCCATGACGGACCCGCGTTTCCATTTCGAGGGCGCGTTCAAGCGGCCAATCGTCGAAGAGTCGCTGAGGAGCCGCCTGCATGTGCCGATGAAGGTGCAGGGCACGATCATCGCCGCGCTCTCCTGTTCATCGCGAACGGCGAGCGCCTACACGATGGAGGATATCGAACGCGCCCGCATTATCGCCGACCTGCTGACGCCCTATTTCTTCGCGCTGCAGGCTGCCGAGCAGGCGCAACGCTCGGCCATCGTCGAGGCCGAGGCCCGCGCCCGCGAGGAGGGGCTGCGGCAGGGCGCGCTGAAGCTGACCGAGGCACTAGAGCAGGAACGCCAGCGGATCGGCATGGACCTGCACGACCAGACGCTTGCCGACCTGACGCGGCTCGCCCGCCGGATCGATCGACTGTCGCGCAACGGCGAGGTGACGCCGGAGGCGCTGGAGCCGGTATCGCGTTCGCTGCAGCATTGCATGCAGGATCTGCGGCAGATCATCGAACAGGCAAAACCCTCGGTCCTCCAGCTCTTCGGTCTCGCGCAGGCGATCGAGCATCATCTCGACCGATCGACCCGCGACACGGGATCGGCCATCGAATGGGGTCTGGTCGACGAAACGCACGGCGCATTGGAGCGGCTTGAACCGACCGTCAGCGTCGCGCTGTTCCGGATCGCGCAGGAGGCGATCAACAATGCGGTGCGCCACGCCGCCCCGCTGGCCGTGACGGTGCGGCTCGAGGCCGACGAGGAACGGCTGTCGATCGAAATTTCCGACGACGGAACGGGACTTGCCAAGGCGCGGGGACGGATCGGCGGCGGCATCGACAATATGAAGACTCGTGCGCGGCTGATCTCGGCACGCTTCTCGACCGGGCCCGGCCACAACAATCGCGGGACCGTGGTGCGCGTCGTGCTGCCGCTGACCCCGCTCGACAACCCGGCGAGCGGGCCGGACTGAGGAGAAACGCGCAATGAAGGTTCTGATCGTCGAGGACGACCCGCTGCACCGCTCCTATCTGCACGAGGCGGTCAACGCCGCCCTGCCGGAATGCGACACGGTGATCGAGGCCGAGAACGGAACGGTCGGCGAGAAGCTCGCCCGCGACCACAAGTCGGCGCATATCGTCATGGACTTGCAGATGGCGAGCCGCAACGGCATCGAGGCGGCGCGCACCATCTGGAAGGAGCGGCCGGAGACCCGCATCCTGTTCTGGTCGAACTATTCCGACGAGGCCTATGTGCGCGGCGTCTCGCGCATAGTGCCGGATGGCGCCGCCTACGGCTATGTGCTGAAATCCGCCTCGGATGAGCGGCTGAAGCTGGCGCTGCGCTCGATCTTCATCGAGAGCCAATGCGTCATCGACCGCGAGGTGCGCGGCCTGCAGCAGAAAAGCCTCGGCCAGACCAACGGCTTTACCGATTCCGAATACGAGATCCTCGTCGATATCGCGCTGGGTCTGACCGATCGGGCGATCGCCAAACGCCGGGGCCTGTCGCTGCGCAGCGTGCAGAACCGCCTGCAGCAGCTCTACGACAAGCTCGACGTCTACCAGAGCGCTGGCGACGACCATGAGGACGGCCGCTTCAACCTCCGCGCCCGCGCCATCACCGTCGCTTTCCTGCGCAAGCTCCTGAACTACAGCGCCCTGGAGCGGGCCGAAGCAGAGCTGCAGGAGTGGCTCGACGGAAAGTAGTCGCTGTTTGAACAGCGACCATTCCGCCCGCAAGGGTCAGGCGATGGCTTTCAAGGGAGCGCGGCTGCTCGGCGCTGCCTCAGGCTTGCCGAACAGGAAGCCCTGCATCTGGGCCGGCTGGCTTGCATGAAGGATCGCAAGCTGCTCCTGCGTCTCGACCCCTTCGGCAATCACCGGCAGGTTGAGCGTCGAGGCCATCTCGATGACATTCTCAAACAGCGCTCTGATGGTTGGATCGGCGCCGATGCCGGCAAGGAAACGCCGATCGATCTTCAGCTTGTCGAACGGAAAATCCCGGAGATTGGCAAGCGAGGAATAACCGGTCCCGAAGTCGTCGAGGACGACCCGGATCCCCATTGCGCGCAGCTGACCGAGCGTGGAAAGGACGGCAGCCCGATCGTGAAACAGCGCCGTCTCGGTGATCTCGAGCTCCAGCCGGTCAGGCTGCAGCCCCGTTCTTGCAAGAATTTGCGAGAACTGCTCCACCAGGTTCGGCATCAGGAACTGAACCGGCGAGATGTTGACCGCGATCGACAGCGGGGTTTTCCACGAGGCTGCCTCGCTGCAGGCTTCTTCTAGAACCCAGATCCCGATGGGGATGATGCAGCCGGTTTCTTCGGCGGCAGCGATGAAGTCCGCCGGTGCGAGGACGCCTCTGCTTGTATGGCGCCAGCGCAGCAGCGCCTCGTAGCCGCACGGTTCTTGCGAAGAGGTGTCGACGATCCTCTGGTAGACCAGAAACAGCTCCCCTTTGGCGAGTGCGTGCCGCAGATCGTGCTCGAGTTGCCGCTTGGCATGCAGTTCAATGTCCATCGCCGCCTCGAATGTGCAGGCTCTGCCGCGGCCGCCGCTCTTGGCCCTGTAAAGGGCCATGTCGGCGTTGTTTCGCAGCCGCCGATCGGTAACGCCATGCTCCGGGTACAACGCAATGCCGATGCTGGCGCCGAATCCCGAAGAGGTCGCGAGATCTGCGAACTCCTGCGCGAAGGCCTTCTGCAGATCGGCCGACAACGCTTCCGTCTGTTGGCGGGACGCGTTTTCCAGGATGATGCAGAATTCGTCTCCTCCCATGCGGGCGATCGTAACATCGGCCGGCAAGGTCCGGACCAAGACTTGGGCGACGCGCTGCAGAACCGCGTCCCCCTCGGCGTGGCCGAATGTGTCATTGACGAGTTTGAAACGGTCGAGATCGAGGGCAAGCAGCGCCAGCCCGCCTGGTGTTGCAGCAGCGGCGGCAATCGCCATCTCGAAACGCTGATCGAACTCGCGGCGGTTCGCCAGGCCGGTCAATGGGTCGTGGCGCGCCATATGCTCGATCCTGCGGCTCGCCTCACGGCGTTCCGTCAGATCGCGCACGGCGATCACCTGGCACTCGCGCCCGCGATATTCGATCGTCCGATCAAGGATCTCGACCGGAATCGTCTCCTGGCCGTCGCACAACACCGCTCCCTGGCAGGTGTCGATGCCAAGGCGTCTTTCGATCGCAAGCACCGCCTCGACCCGTTGGCCTTTCAGAAGCGCGGGTGCTTTGCCGGCCATCACGGCGAATTTCTCGTTGAGATCGATGACGACATTTTCCTGGGTGATGACGAGCCCTTCGAACGAGGCATTCGCCAACCCGCGCAGATCGGTCAGATGACGATCGAGGAACAGCGCTGCGGCGGCTCCGAGCAGGATCAAGGTGGAGATGATCGAGACGGCAATGGCGATGGCGATCCGATCGACGGAGGACAGATCGGCATGGACAGGCTCGGCGGAAGGGGTGATCTGGACACCGCTCATCGACACGGTGTGGAGGTTGCAGATCGCCAGGACGATGCACGCCGCGCCGGTAAAAATATAGAAACGCCTGCCGGCGCTATGCCGCACGACCACAACCGCAACGATGCCGAAGCCGATTGCCAACGCACAGGCGACGATCGATTTGTCGAAAGCGAGCGAAACCATGCTGAACGGCGTGATGGCGAGCAACCCCACGAAATGCATTGCCGAAATGGCAACGCCGAACAGGACCCCGCCGGACGCCTGGACAAGCTGGCCGCCATTCTTAAAAGCAATTTCAACCGCCACCGCAAACAGTACGATGGCGGCGATGATCGACAGAATGATCAGAGGACCGTCGTAGCCGATCGGCACCGGTCCGGCATAGGCCAGCATCGCGATAAAATGGGTTGCCCAGGTGCTGGCGCCAAGAACGACGGCAGCGGCGATAAGCCAGTAGTGGTGATGGTGGCGCACACATTCCTGCGCACGCGTCAGCATGAAGACGGCCGTCAGGCTGCCGAAGCAGCAGATCGACAGGGCGACGAAAAGCAACGTCCAGTCATGCTGGTCGGCGATACATGAAAGCACAGTGAACATGGCATCTCCAAGGTGCGGGGAGGGTGCCAAAGCGGGCCTAACGAAACCATATGGGCTTTGTTAAAATGCCAAAGATCGACGCAAAAAATACAACGAAAAGACGAAAAACAAGTGTCGCTCTGCAAACCGCGGATGAAGGCGGGGGCAATGGCAGCTCCATGGCTTCAGTGGAGGGAAGTCAACTGCTGACAAAGCTGTTTCAGGGGCGTGCCAGCGGAATTGAACGCCTGGCGTCTGCCAATGACGGGTGGGAAATGACGCGGTACCGTGCCTCGACAAGGTTGTATATTCCGAAGGCGGCCAATCCGGCGGCGACGGCGATGTAGAGGAAGGATCCGAACGGAAGCTGGCGGACCCATTCCAGGGCATCGCCCATGCTGCCGGCCTGCTGCGGATCCACCCGGACGCCGGCATAGGCGAAAAGTATCCCCGTGATCGCGAACACTACGCCGCGGGCGACGAGACCGTAAACGCATATCAAAGCCACGATACCCTTGCTGTCGGGTATCTTGACGTAGCGCTCGAACTTCCGGTTGATGCCCTTTACGATCGTTACGATGCCGCCGATGACAAAGCCGGCCCCAACAGCGATCGCAAGGTAGGACCCGAACGGCTGCGACATGATCCATCCCGCCAGCCCCTTCTCACCCGAACCTTCACTCCCGCCGCCTAGGAAGATGGCACGACTGAGGGCATATCCGGCAAGCCCGAGATAGGTGATGGCGCTGCCGAGGAGTGCTGCCCGAATCACCAGTGCCTTTCCGTCCCTGCCGTGGCCGTCACTATCCGCCAAGGACTGGGCCAGCCTCCAGGCGACAAATCCGAGAAGTCCAAGACCGATCATTCCGACCCAGATCCGGCCGAACGGCTGCGCAAGCAGCGTCGAGAGCGCCGATTTCGTTTCCGGTCGGCCGCCGGCGACGCCGGAGAAGAGCGCAAGCCCGGCTATCAGCAGAAAAACGACGCCGCGCGCCGTGTAGCCGCCCTTGGCGAGCACATCAAATCGAAAGCCTTTGCTCATCAGCATTTCCTCTGCGTCGCCGCTGCGCGAGATTAACGCGCCAGCCTTCCGAAAGTTTGTTGAAAGGGTTCGCAACGGTCCTGCGATTCGCGAAGAGTTGAATCTTACCGTGGTGGCGGCCGCCGCCGTGGTTGGCGGGGTAAACGGGCAAGTATCGCCCCGGCATCCCTAGGCTATTGATTTCCTGCGTTTCGCAATGAAAAATCGTCGCTGGATCGGAAAATCATGTGGCCGCGAAATATGGACCTAGGTTCTTGCGACATTGCACGTGGCTAGGCCATGCCTTCCACACAGGCGCGCCCTCTGGTTCAGCTCTGGGCCAAAGCCGAACCAGATTCGGATGAGCCTCGTCGGCCGCGATCCAAGCGAATGATCATGACTGCTGAAAGATCATATAGCCCGCAACTGTGAAGACCAGAGCAGCGAAGACACGGTTGAGGACATTCCGGCGAGCGCTCAGGCGTGTCGCCCCCAGCATGCCTAGCACGCCGCCAATGATACCGCCACCGATGAACTCGCCGGCCAGCCGCCAGTCCACGAAGCCTGACAAGGCATAGTTCAAAGCGGTCGCCAGTCCAAATACGCCGACTGCCAGCAGAGAGGTTCCGATCGCATCGATCATCGGCATGCCTGTCGCCATCATCAGACCAGGCACGATAAGAAATCCTCCGCCTATGCCGAAGAAACCGGATGCTGTGCCAGTGGCAAGGGCTACGGCGGCGGTAGCGAGGCACATCTTCAGGTCGACCGGTCGAGACCGTTCCACGACCGTTTTTTTCGGCTTCAACATCAGAAGGCCGATTACGATCATTAGAAGGCCGAACAGGAACATCAGACGGCCCCCATCCATCGCCTTGCCAAGGCTCGACCCGGCAAAGGCGCCAATGACGCCGAAAACGGAAAACACGATTGCGCACCGCCACCAGACGTGTCCTTTGTATGCATGGCTCACGAAATTCGCGAAGGCATTTGCCGACACCGCCAGAGCCCCCGTGCCGATCGCTATATGCGGTTGAGCAACGCCGACAACGTAGAGGAGCAAGGGTGTCGCCAGAATGGAGCCGCCGCCACCAAGCAGCCCGAGCATGAAGCCCACCAGGCCGCCGGAACTGACTGCTGCGAGGACAGAGTTGCTCACGATCGACGGCTCCACACCCTGTCATAAAGCGCCATTCCGGCCAGCATCGCGATCACGAACACAGCGGTCGAGGAAAAGCCGATCGGGAGGGATGCAACGGCCGGGCCGGGGCAGAGGCCGCCGATACCCCAGCCGAGGCCGAAGATCGCCGATCCGGCGACGAGGGGAGCATCGATACGCCGCCCGGTCGGAATGTGGAAACGGCCATCGAAGGCTGGGCGATGCATCCGCTTCACCATCTGCATGCCTGCGAACGCGACGACGACAGCTCCGCCAAGGACGAAGGCGAGGCTTGGATCCCAGCCGCCAAAGACGTCCAGAAAGCCCTGGACCCGCGTCGGGTTCAGCATGCCGGACAGCGACAGCCCGAAGCCGAAGACAATGCCGGAGGCAAGCGCCGACGCGCTTTTGTAGATGTTGCCGTTCATAATCCGAGACATCGAAGGACCGTGACCGCCACTACGCCAGCGGTCAAGAAAATGGCGACGGCCACGAAGGAGCGTGGAGACAGGCGAGCTAGACCCATTATGCCGTGCCCGCTCGTGCAGCCCGAGCCCATGCGCGAGCCGAAACCGACAAGCAGGCCCGCGACGATGAGAAGCGGCCAGCCGACGGTGATCTGAACTGTTGGCCAACGCCCGAATACAAGCAGATAGAGAAGCGGGCCGAGCAGCAAGCCGAAGACGAAGGGCAGGTTGGTCTGAACACCAACACCCTGGGCGAGCCGTCCAACGATCCCACTGATCCCCACAATGCGGCCGTTGAAAAGAAGAAGCATGACAGCAGAGACGCCGATCAGCATGCCGCCGAAGAGGGAAGGGAGATATGTGTTCATTTGCCGTCCTTCACACAGAAGATATCGTAGAGCGCGTCGACCAGCTGCGCCGCCTTCTCCTCCGTCAAGCGGTAGAAAATCTGCTTTCCCTCACGCCGCGTTTCGACGATGCCCGAGCCGCGCAGCACGGTGAGATGCTGCGACAGATGCGGTTGGTGGACATCGACCTTTTCCTCGAGTTCGCCGACGGAAAATTCGCTGTCCACCAGTGTGCAGACGATCATCAAGCGTGCCGGGTGTGCGAGGGTTTTCAGAAGATT
Organism: Rhizobium sp. F40D2; assembly: GCF_051810745.2. Classification (NCBI taxonomy): domain Bacteria; kingdom Pseudomonadati; phylum Pseudomonadota; class Alphaproteobacteria; order Hyphomicrobiales; family Rhizobiaceae; genus Rhizobium; species Rhizobium sp. F40D2. The sequence continues at coordinate 292,661 of NZ_JBPWQX020000001.1, read as the reverse complement.
CGCCACATCGTCGGCCCGGTCGGCCATTTCGGCGCGGGAGAGCCATTCCTTCGGCATGGATTTTTTAACCTGCGTCATTCCCAGGCCACTCCTTCAAGCGCATTGAGCGGAAACTTCAGGTAGCGCGCGCCGTTGGCTTCGGGTTCCGGCAGGCGGCCGGCGCGGATATTCACCTGCAGCGCATGCAGGATGAGCTTCGGCATCGGCAATGTCGTGTCGCGTTTGGTGCGCAGCGCCACGAAGGCGTCCTCCGTCATGCCAGCAACATGAGGGTTGGATTTCTTCTGCTCGGCCACCGTGCTTTCCCATCGCGGCGCGCGGCCGCCTGGTTGATAGTCGTGGCCGGTGAAGACGCGGGTCTCGTCCGGCAGCGCCAGGATTTCTTCAATCGACTTCCAAAGCAGGCGGGCATCGCCGCCGGGGAAGTCGGCGCGGGCCGTGCCGCTATCCGGCATGAACAGCGTGTCGTGCACGAACGCCGCGTCGCCGATAAGGTAAGTAATCGAGGCCAGCGTATGCCCGGGTGAGAACAGCACCTTCGCATTGATCGAGCCAAGTTCGAAGCTTTCGCCGTGTGCAAAAGCCGGTCCCATTGCGAGCCATCGACGGCAAGCTCCGGCCAGTTGTAGATGCCCTTCCACAGGGCCTGGACATCCACGACATGCTCACCGATCGCAGTTCTGGCACCGGTCTTCTTCTTGAGATAATCGGCTGCAGAGAGGTGATCGGCATGCGGGTGCGTATCGAGAATCCACTCAACCACTAGCTCATTCTCGACGATATACGCCAGGATGGCATCGGCGCTGCCGGTTGCCGTCGCCCCGGACTTCTCATCGAAATCGAGAACGGGATCGATAATCGCGCATTTGCGGGTCGTCGGATCAGACACCACGTATTGGACGCTCCATGTGCGCCGGTCGAAAAAACCCCTCACCTGCGGTCGGCGCGCGGCCTGCTTCTCAATCCAGTGCGCGGCAGTCCTGGTATCGAAGCCACGGCTTCTGCCAAACTCGATGACCTGGTCGGCCGAAAGTCGACCATCGAGAACCTCGCCGATCAGATAGAGGTTCAGCGAACGCGTACCTGATTTGCAATGGGCAAAGACAGGCCCTGGCGCTTCGTCGAGCGCCCACTGAAAAGCGCGTACATCCGCTTCGGTTATCTTGTCCAGCGTCACCGGGATATAGGCATAGGACATGCCGTGACGGCGCGCCTCATCCCGCTCGGCGTCGGACCCAGGTTGGCCTGGTTCATCCCCGTTCGGCCGGTTGTTGACGAGCGCCGTAAACCCTCGGTCGCGCAGGGAACCTATGTCCTCGATGCTCGGCTGGGGAGAAACCGACAGTTTTAAAGAAATTGCGGTTAGAGCCATGAACGCCTCCAATAAATCAATATATAAAATAACATATTATATAATGATATATATTCAAGAGTCAGAAGGAGGCGACCGGAAAATAATTTCCGCATCGCCCTACCGCACTGGTTGCTACGCTCGTGGGATTCGAATGCGCCTTATATTTGCCGGAGCCGCCAATATCGTCCACCCGTACCAATGACAGCATTCGCCGAGCGACCCGCGCTTTAAGTCTTCACGTCGCTTCTCAGCGTGGCGTCGGCTGCTCTGACCTATGCGGTGCGTCCTCTTGCCCGTAATGGCTTTGTCGAGATGATGACGGATGCCAAGGACAAGCGCACCTGTCTTCGGCGGTCGCCAGCACGCCAAACAAGGCTGATGCACGGTAGAGGTGGCCTAACCTTGTCGCTGTGCTTACGGCAACCCTACTGGCAATCTCCGCCACATGTTGCCCTCGCGCCGGGCGATCGTTCTAGGTCTCCCTCGGCAGGTTCCATAAGACAGATTACGCCACATTTAACTGTAGCCGCAAAGTTAGAATGTCCTACTTTAGCAAAGTTAGAATGTCACGCTCCCCGCGCTTGATAACGCGGAGACGATCAGATGGGATTGATAGCGATGAGCGAGCGCGACCTGCAGCGGATCGAAGTTTTGTCGAAGGTAGCGGCTGGCCGTATGACGATGGTGTCGGCGGCACATGTGCTCGACGTGAGCACGCGCCAGGTCCGGCGTCTGTTGATGCGGATGAGCGTTGGTGGTGCGGCATCGATCCGGCACAAGGCGATTGGCCGTCCATCGAACAATCGGATCGGCGACGGCGTTCGGGATTATGCAGTGACGCTGGTTCGCGAACACTATGCGGACTTCGGTCCGACCCTGGCTTCAGAGATGTTGGCTGAGCGGGATGGATTGTGTGTGTCGCGCGAGACGCTGAGGCACTGGATGATCGATGCCGGCATCTGGTTGTCGCGCAAGCAACGTCGGACGTTTCATCAACCGCGGCTACGACGCGAGGCCTATGGCGAGCTGGTGCAGATTGATGGCTCTGACCATCGCTGGTTCGAAGACCGAGGCGATCCCTGTTCGTTATTGGTGTTCATCGACGATGCGACAGGCAAGTTGATGCAATTGCGGTTCGTACGGTCGGAAAGTGCGTTCTCGTATTTTGAAGCGCTAGGGCTGTATTTACGTGAACATGGCGCGCCGATAGCATTCTATTCAGACAAGCATTCGGTGTTCCGGGTGGCAAAGAAGGATGCCAGAGGTGGTCAGGCCATGACGCAGTTCGGGCGTGCACTCTGTGAGCTAAATATCGAGATTCTTTGCGCAAATTCAAGTCAGGCTAAGGGCCGCGTCGAACGGATGAACCGGACATTGCAGGATCGCCTGGTCAAGGCACTGCGACTTGCCGGGATCGACAGCATGGAAGCCGGCAACGCGCTTCTGGCGAGTTTCATGAGCCGGTATAATGCTCGATTTTCGATCGCCCCTGCCCGTTCAGATGATTTGCACCGACCGCTGAATCTGGCGCCGGATCGATTGACGGAGATCCTGTGCAAGCGCGAGCAGCGTTACGTCGGAACACAGCTAACATTTTCGTTTGAACGCAAGCGGATCATGCTGGCGGAGACCGAGGTGACGCGTGGTCTGGTTGGCCATTATGTCGAGACCTATGCCTATGCAGATGGTCGCCTCGATGTGCGCTGGAAGGGTTATTCCCTGCCCTACAAAGTGTTCGACAAGGACCAGCGGGTGACGCATACGGCAATTACCGAGAACAAACGGCTCGGGGATATTCTGGCTTACGTCAAGGAGCGCCAGGACCAGCATGTGCCGCCGGTCGTCAAAACCAATAGTGACAAAAACGGCTATCAGAAGCGTGGCCGCAAGCCGAGGACAGATTACATGAACGATCCGGCGGTGATTGCCCGGCGAGAGAAAGCGCTGTCGAGACCTGCCGCGGAATGAGTGATCGTTTGAATAGCCTCAAAGCTCACATGAGGATTTTGGCGTCAAGATCAATCATGGCTTCATAGCGTGCCCCTTCGATTTCATATCGAACCCATGGTCTGAGCCACCTTGCTTGACGCGGCACGTTTCCGTCACCGGTTCAAACTCACATACGGTCGCCGTTTTGTCCGGCTGCACCATTATCCCGCTTGCGTAGCGGCAAGGCTCAGGAGAACGGGACCAATCTAAAGCGCGGCATTTGAAGCCCGACTTTGAGGCGGTTCGCTCACCTGGATCCGCCAGGAGTGATCAGTCCTGGAAGATTTGTGTGTTCGGTCATTTCTTGGTCGTCAGGCGGTCTTCATGACAGCCCCTTCGATAACAACACCCGCAGTAACAAACTTCCACAGCGCGATAAGGAGCTTGCGCGCAAGGGCAACTATCGCGGCTTTCTTTAAACGTCCCCCGTTCAACTGAACCCGATCCACAAACCAACGACTGAGCGCTGACGCTGGCTGATTGCGTAGCCAAAGCCACGACAGTTGAATCATCGTGGTGCGCAGCCGAGGATTCCCTGCTTTTGAGACACCCTGTTCGTGGTCAATCGTCCCGCTCATCCATGGGGTCGGTGTCAAACCTGCATAGGCGGCAATCTGCCGCCGATTATCAAAATGCCGGGACAGTGCTTCGGTCCAAAGAACGGCGGCAAATTCAGCGCCGACACCCTTTAAGGACAGCAGCATCGCTGCGGGCGAGGTTGCCTCAACCGCTGGCTGCTCATACGTCGATAGGAGAGAATTACGCTCGCTTTCCACTGTAGCAATCTGTTCAAGCAGCAACTCGAGACGGTCGAGTTCGCGATTGATTTGAGCCTTTAGGTGTTTCGGCAACTCGCGCCCATCTCCCGTCTGGAGCTCCTCCAGGCGCTTACGGCGATCCTTACGGAGCGGTTGATAGCCGCTGACGCCTTGAGCGAAGAGCAGCCCCTTCACTCGATTGACATGCCTGACCCGTTCAGCAATCAAAACTTTGCGTTCCCGGCAAATCCGACGCCGATCTTCGTCCTTCGGATCTGGCGCTCTGACCATCGCACATACGCGTGGCTCGCCGCGCTTGAACGCGAGCAATGTGCGCGTCAGAGCCTCTCCATCAATCTTGTCGGTCTTCGCACGCCGACGTCGACGGGAGGTCGCGATCGAAGCTGCGTCGACAACGTAACTTTCGATGCCGCGAGCCTCCAGCACGCGGTGTATCCAGAAGCCGTCCAATCCGGCCTCTTGGATCGTCACGATGGGAAATAACTTCCCTGTTCTCAACCGCGCCTTCTGTTGTAGCTGCTCAAACCGATCCAGCAGCTCGGCCACATTGCCACCGGCCACTACATGCTTCGACATCTTCTCGCCACTGCCCGGCGACAACGAAGTGATCAACCAGGTCGATCGGCTCAGTTCCAATGACACAAAAATTGCGCCAAGATCAGTGCGGACAGCGGTCGGATGAATGGATGCAGGTTTCATAAACTTCTCCTCCTGAGCGAGTGTTTTGATGCAACCTCACTCTGCCAGAGCGGCGGCCGCTGTTCACTCCTCATGGGATCTAAAGCCGAAGAGGTGTTCTTATCACCCGCCCCGATCTGATCTTGCAACCGGTCTCAGCCGCTCAGATCGGGACTGGTCGTTGCGCCGTGCGGCGACCAGGCGGACATTTCGACTTTGCAGGCCGGCGGACATTTCAACCTTGCCGCCACATTAACTGTAGGAGCTATTTAGTAATGCGACAGTTGGCCAGTTAGATGCGACAGTCTCGCCTCTCGACGTGCTGGTCAATGCCGACGTTGGGAATAAGGAGGGCGAGCTGACGATCTTCCGACGTGCACAGATTCACTCCAGTTCAGCTATGGCAACGCTCAAACCAGACGTGATCATTCGAGTCAGGCAGTTGAGCTTCTCGACACCTAACGAGGGCCACAGGCGACAGAGCTACGTTCAACCAGCTTGCAAGAGATAACCCGACGGCCCGGATAAATCTTCTCGGCCCCTATCAAATCGTTCAGCCACTTCGCACCCTCTCGGCCGAGATCGTAGTATGGCAAGGCCGCCGTGGTCAGTTCCGGCTTCAGCGCCATAGTGACTGTTCGAAAATCGTCAAAGCCGACGATGCTGACATCTTGTGGAATACGCAATCCCAATGCCATGGCGGCAATGTAAATTTGAATTGCCATTTCGTCGTTGCCGCTCATGATCGCGGTCGGACGGTCGTCTTGTTTGAGCATTTCGGTCGCTGCCGCAAAGACGTAGTTGTTTTCTGCCCCAACAGGCCCATCCATACCAAGGCTGATAGAGAGGTCGTTCTCCGTGAGACCGAACTCGCTTGTTGTTCGGCGAAATGCATCCAGGCGCAGTTCGGCTCCCAAGAGGATTGGATTGAGCCGGATGTAACCGATTCTGCGATGCCCCCGGTCAAGGAGATAACGGGTAAGATCTCGCGCCCCCTGATAATCATCGGGTTCGATAGATGGCAGGAGCTCACTTGTTTGCGGCCGACAATTTATCATCACTGTCGGAATGCTGACATCGCCGGTCTCCGGATCCACAATGCGACGGTACATGGTGACATACAAGACTCCATCAATGCGATGGGATTGGAACATTTTCCAGATTTCCACCTCTCGCTCGGAAGAACCACCGGTGTTGGCTATCAGGATGGTTTTCCCATTCGCATTGGCCCAATCCTGAATTCCGCGGACAATATCGACGGAATAGGGCGTCGTAGAAACATAATCAGTGATAATCCCAAAGGTGTTGGAGCGGTTGGATCGTATGAGGCGCGCCGCCATATTCGGGACATAGCCGAGGTCGCGAATAGCCTTTTCTACTCTCTCCCGAGTTTCCTCAGTCACGTAGGGCTCGCCATTGATGACACGAGAGACTGTTTTATTTGAAACCCCGGCCGCTTTCGCGACGCTGACGATGCTCACCATGTCCGCCAATTCTCCTCGTGCGGGTCTGTTGTAAACCAGACGCATGACAACGTCGACATATTTTTCTGACAACGTCGACATTGCCGTTGACAACGTCGTCATAGCGCGCTTATGGTCCCAACAATGCAACAGCCTGAGGCAAATGCTTCCGGCGCAATGAGGGAGGAACTCATGAAGAAATTGCTTGGCGCCAGCGCGCTCGCGCTCGTTTGCATTGCGGCCTCCGCTAAGGCCGAGACCATCAATATCCTCGTGGAAGGTGGCGGCGAAATGCTGCAGAAGGCGGCCGCGGAGAAGTTCACCGCCGAGACCGGCATCAAGGTGAACTTCACCGTCGTTCCATATCAGGGCGTCTTTGACAAGTTTTCGGCCGAAATCGCCTCCGGTTCATCGGCGTTCGATGTGGTAACGATCGACGTCGTGTGGAACGCGAAATTCGCAAGCCACGTCGAAGACCTCGCGCCGCTTTTCACCGATACGGTTCGTAAGGACCTGCCGCCTGCTTTGCTTGCCGACGCGAAGGTCGGTGACAAACTGATCGGCATGCCTGCCTGGGCCAATGCCGAAATTGTTTTCTATCGCAAGGACCTCTTCGACAAACCGGAGGAACAGAAAGCGTTCCAGGAAAAATATAATTATCCCCTCGCCCCGCCGCAGACTTGGCAGCAGTGGCGCGACATCGCAAAATTCTTCACCCGAGACACAGACGGTGACGGCAAGACCGACTTTTGGGGCACCGACACCATCGGCAGCTTCTCCGAAGAATGGATGGCGCATGTACTTCAGGCGGGCTCGCCAGGTGTGATCCTCGACAAAGATGGGAAGGTGATCATCGACAACGAAGCGCATAGGAAGGCGCTCGAATTCTACATCGCACCGCACTGCATCGATCATTCTGTGCCCGAGAACGTCAATGAGATCGGCTGGGGCGAAGCTCAGAACCTGTTTTATCAAGGCAAGACGGCGATGATGAAATTCTGGGCGCACGCCTACAAGATGACGCCCACCGATTCCAAGGTCAGCGGAAAGGTCGGCGTCGTCCCGATGCTGGCCGGCGATGCAGGAATCGCGGCAATTCCGGGTCCTTGGTACAATGTCGTTCCGTCGACCTCCCAGCACAAGGACGCGGCCAAGAAGTTCATAGCCTTCGCGATTGCCAACAACGCCTTGGGTATCGAAGCGCCGCTTGGATTGGCTGCGACGAACTCGGCCTATAACAGATATGCCAGCAAGCCCGGTTATGAGCATTTCACGCCGCTGCTTGAGACGTTGCATGCTCCTGCTACGCAAGGCCGTCCGATGAACGAAAAATATCAGGAAATTGTCGACGAAGCGGTTCTTCCCGCCGTGCAGCAGGCGCTGACGTGCAAAGCGGATGTCGGAAAGGTCCTGACGGACGCCAAGGAAACGATTGAAGACATCCTCGACTAATCCCTCAGCGTCGAGGAGGACGGATGGTCCTCCTCGCATCATCAGCTTTCGGAGAGCGCCATGTCGGGTGAAGATCGATTCGTGCTGTGCATGCTTGCGCCAGCGCTCGCCATCCTTGGCTTGCTGGTCGCATACCCGGTAGGGCTTTTGGTGTTCGATTCCTTTTTTAAGGTCGATACCATTACTCCCCACATACGAGAGTGGATCGGGCTCAAGAACTATATCGACGCGCTAACCTCGAAGCGGGTCGCGGAAAGCGCATTCAGAACAATCCGGTATTCGACCTTTGCGCTGTTCTTCGAATTTACGTTCGGCTTCTGCGCCGCTCTGCTGTTCACGGCGCTCCCCGGTCAGTCGCGCTGGCACCGCACGATCTTCACGCTGCCATTGATGGTGCCGCCCATTGTCGCCGGCCTCTTGTGGCGCTTTCTCCTGGTCGGGAACATCGGCATCTTGAACTACGGGCTCGTCCATCTGGGCGTCATCAGCGATCCCGATGCGATTGCCTGGTTGTCCGACGAAGATATCGCCATCTATTCCGTCTCTTTCGCCGATATCTGGTTGACGACGTCCTTTGTCGCCCTCGTCTCCTATGCCGGATTGACAAACATTCCCAAAGACCTGCTCGAGGCGGCGAGGATCGACGGCGCGAACGCGTTCAAGCGCTTCTGGCATGTCACGCTGCCGCTGATGCGCCCGGTTATCGCCGTTGTCGTCATCGTGCGTGGGGTGGATGCAGCCAAGACCTTTGACCTCATCTGGATCCAGACGCAAGGTGGCCCCAACCACGCCTCCGAAGTGTTTTCGATGAACATCTATCAGCGCATGGTGCGCTTCGGCGATCTCGGCGAGGCGTCGGCCTCAGGCACGCTGTTTCTGATCGTCATGATCCTTCTGGCCGCCGCTGCCTATTGGAAGATATGGAGGCCGGTCCATGCTTAGTGCGCGGCGCCTCAATCTCAACGGTATCCTGATCAATGCCGCTGCACTCGTCCTCGTCCTGTCCTATGCGCTGCCTTACGTCTATCTGCTCATGACGTCGATCAAGCCGGCGGCGGATGTCCAGCAGATTCCGCCGAGCTTCTTTCCCGCCGTCATCTCTTTCGAGAATTTTCGCGACGTCCTGCAATCATCGACCCTGCCGCGGGCCTTCGCAAGCTCGCTGACGGTGGCGGTGCTGACAACCATCCTTTCCCTCGCCGTGGCGGTTCCGGCCGCTTATGTCGCGACCCAATACCGGCGCCGGATCACCACCCTGTTCCTGCTTTTCGCACTGGTCACGCGCATGGTGCCCTCGGTGTCGCTCGGCGTGCCATTGTTCCAGCTTCTGAAGTCGCTCGGTCTACTGGATACCGTTCCCGGTCTGGTGCTCGCCCATACATCGGCCGCGGTACCTCTTGCGCTTCTTCTCATGGCAGCCTTCTTCGAAGGCGTGCCGAAGGATCTGGAAGAGGCGGCGCGCATGGACGGCTGCACCCGATTCCAGGCCTTTCTGAAGGTCATTCTTCCGATCATGACGGGCGGAATCGCGGTCACCGCGCTCTTTACCTTCATCACGAGCTGGAACGAATTCCTCTACGCACTACTGCTGACGTCAGAGGCGACCAAAACCGCACCGATCGTCATTGCTGAATACAACTCAGTCTATGGCCTGGCCTGGGGAGCGATGACGGCGGCGGCCGTGCTCTATTCACTGCCCGTCATCATCATAACACTCGCACTTCAAAAGCAGATCGTCGGCGGCCTGACTTTCGGCGCTGTAAAAGGATGAGGGAGGCGACATGTCCGATATAGAACTACGCAACGTCAACAAGATCTACGGCAACAGCTTTCATGCGCTGCACGACCTGAATTTCAACATCAGGGATGGTGAGTTCATGGTGTTTGTCGGTCCCTCGGGATGTGGGAAATCGACGGCGCTTCGCATGATCGCCGGCCTTGAGAGCATTTCAAGCGGCGAACTCAGAATTGGGGACAGGGTCGTCAACGAGGTCGATCCCAAGGACCGCGACATTGCCATGGTCTTTCAGTCGTACGCGCTGTACCCGCACAAGACCGTGCGCGAAAACATCGCCTTTCCACTGCTGATGGCGGGGCTGCCAAAATCCGACATTGCCGGCCGCGTGGATGAGGCCGCGCGCATCCTAGAACTGACGGCTCTGCTCGACCGCAAACCGGCGCTGCTCTCGGGCGGCCAGCGGCAGCGCGTCGCCATGGGTCGGGCGATCGTCCGCCAGCCGTCCGCCTTCCTGATGGATGAACCGCTGTCCAATCTCGATGCAAAACTGCGTGTGCAGATGCGCGCCGAGATTGCCAGCCTTCAGAGAAAACTTAACGTCACCACGATCTACGTCACTCACGATCAGGTCGAGGCAATGACGATGGGTGACCGTGTCGCTGTCATGAAAGGCGGTGTGCTGCAGCAAGTCGATACACCGCAAAACCTGTACAGTCGCCCTGAAAACGTCTTTGTTGCGGCCTTTATCGGATCGCCCTCGATGAACTTGTACGAGGCCGTTCTGAATGGAAGGACGGTGACCCTGGGCAGCAACAGTTTCGAAATTCCTGACCGGGTTTTTGAATGCCGTCCCTCGCTCAACGGCGCGTCCAACCGTGAAATCCTTCTCGGTATCCGGCCCGAGCACATGAACGACGCTGCAATCCGGCCTTCTTCGGCCGAGATCTCGGCCCCGGTCACTCTTGTTGAGGCGCTCGGTTCTGAATCCATGGTGCATCTGAATATCGACGCACCTTGGGTGGAAGCCGGCGACCCGGACGCCATCGCCGACATCGGCGACGAAAAAGCTGCTGTAGCCCGTTTTTCCCCAAAGAGCACAGTGCGTGCAGGTGATATCGCGCGCATCGCTGTCGATGCTGAAGAACTTCACTTCTTTGACCCGGACACCCGCATCAGCATCTGGTGATGGCATAGCCAAAAGAAAACAAGATAACTCTCGCTGTCCGAGGAGACATTACAATGGTTGGCGAAAATTGTTACGACGTTACCAAGTATCCAGCCGGCAATCCTCGTGAGGATATTGGCGCGGTCATCAATAGCATCATTGCGGATATCAAAAACAGGCAAGCGGTTGCCGATGTAAATGACGGCGGAAAACCTGGATCGGTTATCTATATACCGCCAGGCGATTATCGTCTTGTCACTCAAGTCGTTATAGACGTGAGCTATCTGAAAATCGTCGGCTCTGGGCACGGTTTTACGTCGTCGAGCATCCGTTTCAACACACCCGCAAGCGAGTTGGCCCACTGGCACGAAGTGTGGCCGGGCGGAAGTCGCATCCTTGTGGACACGTCTCCAGAGGCCGCAGACGGTGAGGCTGCTGGTGCCGCCTTTCATGTCAAGCGCAGCGGAAATCCGCGTCTCAGTTCAGTGGAGTTTGCTGACTTTTGCATCGATGGCCTGCACTTCATCGATGATAGTTCGGGGCAAAACGACGCAGAAAACACATACAGGAACGGCAAGACGGGAATCTACGTAGGCAGCGCCAATGACTCATTCCGAATAACCGGGATGGGCCTTATCTACCTGGAGCATGGAGTTACTGTTCATGATGCCGATGCGCTCGCGATAGACAACAATTTCATTGCAGAGTGCGGCAACTGTATCGAGCTGAAAGGTATGGGGCAGGCATCAAGAATAGCAAATAATTTTGTCGGCGCCGGATATAGGGGGCACTCCATTTACGCTGAGAATTACGCGGGCATTCTGGTATCCTCAAACAACGTATTTCCTCGAGGAGCGAGCAGTGTCCATTTCTCCGGCGTGGTGCGTTCCTCGGTTACAGGAAATAGGTTTCATTCCTTTTATCCCGGGATGTTGGTTTTTGCTGCCAACTGCTGCGAGAATTTGGTCTCCTCAAATCACTTTCTGCGAGATCGCGAGCCATGGGCGCCGATGCAGAAGTACGATAATGGCCTGGATGATCTGTTCGGACTTTTGCAGATTGGCGGCAGCAACAATTCGCTGATCGCGAACCATATTTCGGAAACAATAGATACCCAACACATCAGGCCTCCAGCAGTAAGGCCTGTGATAATTAATGTTGTTTCCGGCAACGGGAACTACATAGCCAACAACCACATTGTGGCCACAACCGAAGCAACTCAAAAGGACAAGATCGATGCGCCAAACAGTGCCTGTTTTTCCACACAAGTGAGCGCCTTGCTTTCAACCGAGAATTCGACACTGCTCGATGTAACGGCAGTGCTGGTGCAAAAGGAGTCCGTACGGAATACAGTCCTGGACTCTGGAAATGACGAACAAGTTGTGATGGACAGAACGGTAAATGCATTTAGGGGCACTCCGGTTCCTGGGCAATAGAACCCGTAGCCGCCAAGCCTTTCCCGCTGGTCGTGGGACCGCAGTCCTCTTCCCGAGAATAACCTGGGCCAGTCTTCGGACCGGCCGTTCTTTACTCAGATTGCGTCTCCAAATGGCGAAAATGACTGTCTCTTTTGCTTCGGGCGAGCGTTTGGAATTCTGGGCGTCTGGCCCTGGGGCTGTCACCATTTCACACGATGGCGAGACCCTCTGGCATGTGCCCGCTTTAGACACTCATCCATCATACTATTCCTATCACCACCGCGAGGCCGGCAGCGTCGTCGTTGAGTGGGACCGGCCGGAAGCATTCTTTTGGGCCTACTCCTACGATCCGGCAACCGTTGCGGAGGCCGGCATAAAGCTATGGGAATTCAGCACGGATGAAATTCTTATTCGCGCAGGAAAGGAAATTGACACATGGCTGCGAAGCGATCCTGAGCGGCCTCGAATTCATTTTTCTCCTTGTCGCAACTGGATGAACGATCCCGTGGGTCTCTGCAGGATCGGCGATTGCTGGCACCTGTTTTATCAATTCCATCCATGCGGCGGCGACTGGGGGCCAATGCACTGGGGACATGCTACCAGCCCTGACCTGTTCACCTGGACACACATGCCGGTTTTTCTCCATCCGGAGCAGAACCTATGGCGTCTCGGTGCAACCGGAGGCGCATTCTCCGGCAATGCATTTCAGGACAGGGATGGCAGCATGATGTTCTTCTATACGGAACGCCTGCCCGCCTATGACCTTTTCAAAGGCTATCGGGAAATACAAAAGATCGCCCGGCCGGACCGGCGGATGATCAAGGCGGAAAGCATCTTGACCGTGCTCGAGCGGCGCCCCGAAGGCGTTGAGCACGATTTCCGCGATCCAAAGGTGTGGTGGGATGAAACCTCCAGCGCTTATCGCATGGTGCTTGGCGCTTCTATTCATGGCGACCCGGCAGTCTTGCTTTACGGTTCCGAGGATCTGCTTGAGTGGAAATATCTGGGACCGCTGTACCGTGCACCGCCCTTCTTCCGCGAGCAGGGCGCCAGGGCAGTTGAATGCCCCGACTTTTTTCCCGTCGACGGCAAATGGGTGCTGATCATGGGATTTGTCGGACACCGTGATCCTGACAGCGGGCGACACAACCTGCTCTATGGGCTCGTCGGCGGCTTCGTCGATGATCGCTTCCTTCCGGACTCCGATGCCCTGCAACTCCTCGATTTCGGCAGCGACTTTTATGCGATGCAGAGCTTCGCGACGGGTGGCAGGCAGATTGCCTTTGCGTGGCTCTTCAATTGGGAGTTCCGCAAGCCTGCCGGATCGCCGTATTCGGGCGAATTGTCCCTACCCCGCCAGCTGTCGCTGGATCCGCGCAAGAGGATATGTATGAGACCCGCTGACGAAGTGGACGATGCCCTCACTCATGCGCCTCTGTCTTGCGCAGAGCCCGGCAGATATGTTCTGGACGGAGCGTCGACCGATATCCGGTTGAACGGGATGCTCGACGGAACAAGGATCACCGCGACCGAAGCCGGACAATCGTCATTTTCCATCGTGGTGGAAGATCAAAATGTCTCCGTGCAGCTGCCGCAAGACGACGGATCGATCCGTTACGCCGCGGCCATTGCCGATGCGACGGATCTGAGAGTCATCCACGACAAGGGCATCTTAGAAATTTTTGCTGACGGAGGAGCCGTCTGCGGCACGCGACGCAACTATCTCAACGTCAGACCGGACAAGCTTGTTATTCTGTCAAAGGCACATGTGAGCGTTTTCAGCGGGGAGTAATCGCATCGTGCTGAAAGCGCTCAAAGGGCAGGTTCTGTACGTCGATGCCGTAGCTGCGAAGTTACGCAAAGTTGGAACGTCACACTCCCCGCTTTTGATGATGTGGGAGATTGCGGACGGCACTGGTTGTATGCGCTTGATCCGAGACGTCGTTTCTTACCGCACCTCGAATTCCGGATCGGGCGGAACCTGCATGGCGAGAGCGAGATGATTTGTCTGCGCGGCAAGCCCGATGATCGTCAGGAGTTCGCCATGTTGGGCATCGGTCATCCCGCGCGCACGGGCGGCCGCGGTATGGGATTGAATGCAATACTGGCAGGCATTGGCCGTCGACACCACGATGTAGATCATCTCCCGCGTCAACGGATCGAGCGCGCCTTCGATCGTCATCACCGATTTAAGCGTCTCCCATACCCGCTTGAGATTTGCCGGATCGTTTGCAAGAGCGCGCCAGAAGTTGTTGACGAAGTCGGTCTTGCGTGTTGCCCTGATGTCGTCGAACACGGCTTGAACGGCCGGAATGGCTGCGGCCTCTTGGTCCGACAGCAGTTTGACTGTCGCCATCGATTTTTCCTTTCTGTGTGCCGATGCACGGCTTCAAGTATGATCTTTTCTTCGACCGCTTCTGCCGGTGACATTGCTCGGCGATCCCGCTGCCGCCGGAAGATACGAAGAAATGACAACGGCCGCCTGACTTCCCGCTGGCGAGGAAATCAAAGACGGCTGTTTCAGGAATACAGGCAAGCGACCAGACTTTATGTGCCGCTGCGCTGTAGAGCAGATTGCGGAAGCAGGGCAAAATAAGCCGCATGCTTACGAGAAGGAAAGCTTCTCGCTCGGCCGAGTCAGCGTTTCCGGGCGCAGGACCGCATCGAGATGCTCCTTCTGCATCAGCCCGCGTTCGAGAAGGATTTCATAGACTCCTCGGCCCGAATGATGCGCTTCCAGGGCAACCTCCGTGGCGTTGCGGTAGCCGATATAGGGGTTGAGCGCCGTGACGATGCCGATCGATTGCTCGACCGTCTGCCGCAACCGGTCGCGGTTGGCGGTGATGCCGCAAATGCAATTCGCCTCAAGCGTCAGGCAGGCATTGGTCAGGTGGCTCAGGCTGCGATAGAGGCTGTAGAAGATCACCGGCTCGAAGGCGTTCAGCTGGAGCTGGCCGGCCTCCGCGGCCATGGTGATCGTCACGTCATTGCCGATCACTTCGAAGGCGACTTGGTTGACGACCTCAGGGATAACAGGGTTCACCTTGCCGGGCATGATCGAGGAGCCGGCCTGGCGCGCCGGCAGATTGATCTCGTTTAACCCGGCGCGCGGCCCCGAGGACAGAAGCCGCAGGTCGTTGCAGGTCTTGGAAAGCTTGACTGCCACGCGCTTGAGAACGCCCGAAAGCTGCACGAAGGAGCCGCAATCCTGCGTCGCCTCCACCAGATCCGGTGACGTCACCAGATCGACGCCGACGATATCAGACAGGCGCTCGCGCACCAGCGCCGCATAATGAGGATGGGCGGTAATGCCGGTGCCGATCGCGGTCGCGCCGAGATTGATCTCGCGGATCAACGAGACCGCTTCCAAGAGGCGCGCCTCGTCCTCCGCCAGCATCAGCGCGTAGGTTCCGAATTCCTGTCCCAGCGTCATCGGCACGGCATCCTGCAACTGGGTGCGGCCCATCTTGAGGACGTCGGCAAACTCGATCGCCTTGGCCTCGAACGCCCGGCGCAGGATCGCCATGGCATCGACAAGGCGGTGAACGCCGATCCATCCGGCAAGTTTCAGCGCCGTCGGATAGACGTCGTTGGTGGATTGCGAGAGATTGACGTGTTCGTTCGGATGCAGGTGCTGATACTCGCCGCGGCGATGCCCCAGGATTTCCAGCGCCCGGTTGGCGATCACCTCGTTGGCGTTCATGTTGGTCGAGGTTCCCGCCCCGCCCTGGATCAGATCGACAACGAACTGGTCGTGCAGCGCCCCGTCGCGGATTTCGATGCAGGCCGCGATAATGGCATCGGCCCGCTCCTGATCGAGGAGGCCGAGGCTTGCATTGGCATGAGCCGCCGCCTGCTTGATTGCCGCAAGCGACGCGATCAGATCCGCCGATTCCTTCAGCGTCTGGCCTGTAATCGGGAAATTCTCGACCGCACGCAGCGTATGCACGCCGTAATAGGCGGAGGCCGGCACGTCGCGATCGCCGATCAGGTCATGCTCAACGCGGATTGTCGTCATATCGGATGTCGTCATGGCGGGAACTTTCAAGAGAGGCGCCGGGCATGCATTGCGGCGGCAGACTGGAAAAAGAGGATGGGTGGAAACGCGGCGGGATAACCGAGTCCCGAGGCGTTATCGGGCCAGGGCGGCAAGGCGAGGATCGTCACCGTCCGCCTTCGATCCGCGCAGCTTGAATGGAAAAGACACGCCACCTGTCGTAACACCCATCGTGTTGATGCGCTGTGGATGATGGAACGGCGCGAGCGGACTTCTGATTTCCGGCGAGCCGATTTCGAGCCGCTCGAGGATCTCCGTCACGACGGCGTAAAGGATTTCGATGTTGCCATCCTCGACCTTGATCGAGACGCCGAGTGCACCGTCCGTCCCCAGTCGCCTGGTTTCATCCGAGGTCCGTACACCGATCGCGTAGCTGGCATCGGCTCCGAGTTTGCCGATGACGGTGCCGTTGAAGGCGCGCATGAGCACGGTACAGTAGCGACCCTCGCCCGCGATCATTTCAGGATGGCGCGCCATTGCCTGGAAGATGCGCGCCAGTGCAGCGCCGCGCGTCGCGGGGCCCTCGTCCCCATCCGCTGCCGTGGCAAGCTTGGCATAGATCTGCGCCAGACGATCCAAGGGAAAAGCGGGGGTCGGAAGATTGCATCCGTCGATCCCCCATTCGACGTCCTGGACGTCCAGATCGCACAGTTCGGCGACGGTGCGCCTGACCCTCCCCTGCATCGGATGATCCGGCAGGTGGTAGCCGTCCATGCCTGCCCCGATCGCCCGGGCGCCGGCAAGCATGCCGACGTGCTTGCCCGAGCAATTGCTGCAGACGGCTGTCGGGACAAAGTCCTGCTTGATCCAGGAGCGGTTCACCGTGTCGGACAGCGAAGGATGACCGCCGCAGCGAAGGTCGCCCTCCTCGGCCTTGATCTTCGACAGCATGGTTCGCGTGCGCGCGATATGCCGCTCTTCGCTGCTGTGGGAAGCGCACATCAGCGCAATATCCGCATCATCGAATCCGAAACGCGCGACACCTTCCGCCTCCAGGATGGCAAGCGCCTGGGCCGGCTTGGCGGCGGACCGGGCAAGCGTCAGGCGTGCCGGATTTCCAAGTGCGTAAAGCAGCCTGCCTTTTGCATCGACGACAGCCGCGTGGACGCGATGACGGTTCTCGACGATCCCGCCACGATCGGTGACGGCGAAATCCTCACTCGGGGTCATTTCTCTCTCCATTCATGCGGTGCCCTGGCTGCGACACACGCCGCCAGGGCAGGCTCGGCTTATCAAGGGTGTCAGGCCAGGTCGAAGCCGCCGCGATCCTCGCCCTGTTCGGCGGCGAGCATGTGGATGCGCTCGCGCATCAGCAGCCAGCCGACCACCAGCGCCGGGATGATCAGCAGCAGAGAGGCGACCGTGTAGGTCCCGACGGGATAATCGAGGGCCATCAGGATCACGACAACAGTAAGGAAGCCCAGCGTCAGCAGGCCGGTGTAAGGCGCGCCGAACATCCGGAATTCGGGCCGCACCAGCTTGCCCTGCCGCGACAGCTGCCACAGCTTGAGCTGGCACAGGACGATCACGCCCCATGCGGCGATGATGCCGAGAGCGGCGACATTAAGCCCGATTTCGAACGCTTCTGCCGGTACGAGGGCGTTCAGCACGACGCCGAAGGCGGTCACGACAGCGGTCACCGCAATGCCGACATAGGGCACGCCTGACCTGTTCATCTTCGCCAGCGCCGCCGGCGCCGAGCCCGAAATCGCCATGGAATGTAGGATGCGGCCTGTCGAATAGAGCCCGGCATTCAGCGACGACATGACGGCGGTCAGCACGACGAGGTTCATGACGACGTCGGCGCCATGGATCCCGATCTTGCCGAAGAAGGTCACGAACGGGCTCTCGCCGCCCTTATAGGCGGTATAGGGCAGCAACAGCGACAGCAGCAGGACCGAGCCGACATAGAAGACCACCAGGCGCAGCACGACCGTCCGGATCGCGCGGGGCATGACCTTGCGCGCATTTTCGGTTTCACCGGCAGCAGTGCCGATCAGTTCGATCGAGGCATAGGCGAAAACCACGCCCTGTATCACCACCAGCGCCGGCAGGATGCCGTTCGGGAACATGCCGCCGAAATCGGTGATGGTGTTCAGGCCCGGAACGTGGCCGTCGATCGGCGTGCCGGTGAAGACGAAATAGACACCGACGATCAAGAAGACGACCAGCGCGAGAACCTTGACGAGGCTGAACCAGAATTCCAATTCGCCGAAGACTTTCACCGACAGGAGATTCATCGCGAGAACGGTGACCAGCGCTGCCAGCGCAAATACCCACTGGTCGATCATCGCGATCCACGGGACATAGGCCTTGAAGAAATTCATGTAGAGAGCCACCGCGGTGACATCGGCGACCGCCGTCATCGCCCAGGTCAGCCAATACATCCAGCCGACCGCGAAGGCGAGCTTTTCACCGTAAAACTCCCGGGCATAGGAGACGAACGAGCCCGAGGTCGGGCGATGGACGATCAGTTCGCCGAGAGCCCGGAGAACGAGAAACGCGAAAAAGCCGCACAAGGCATAGACCAGCACCAGCGCGGGACCGGCAGCGGCGAGCCGGCCGCCGGCGCCGAGAAACAGTCCCGTGCCGATGGCGCCGCCGATGGCGATCATCTGGATCTGCCGCGGCTTCAGCGCCTTTTTGTAACCGAGGTCCTCCTCGGCAAAAACCTGGCCATCGGCCTCGCTTCTGTTGGATTCCATGACTGTCATTTCTCCTCCCTATCCATGGGTTCGGCAAACTCCCGGCCGCCCCTCCGCGCAAATAATGTGTCAATCTGCTATGCGGTCTGACAGGTTTAGCGATAGAAACGAAAACGGCACTCCAGTCAAGGATTTTCCTCCTGCTGTGCGCGGATGCATAAACGACGACCTGTGGAAAGGCAGTGTTTGCGGCCGGATGACGTCGATTCCACTTTCTTGTTGAAAGCGCGGCAGACTTCAGCGCGGCTCGGCGCCGATGATGCGGCTGACTGCCGCCTCGACCTTCTTGAGATGAATTTCCATCGCCGCCTGGGCCTTGGCCTCCGACCCTTGGAGGATGGCGTCGACGATCGCGCGATGCTCTTCATTCGATTCCTGACGTCGCGGCCCCAAAGCGGTCAGCAGCCCGGATTGCTGCGCCATCGCCTCGCGAACGTCGTTGACGATGTCGCGGAAGACCGTATTCCTCGACGCCTCGGCGATCAGCCCGTGAAAATCGGAATCCAGCTGCACCCAGGCCTCGGTATCTTCTTCCTGCTCCATCCGGTCGCAAAGTCCAAGCAGCCGGGACAGTTCATCGTCGTTTCGGCGCAGCGCTGCCCAACCGGCAGCGGATACCTCGACGAAGGGGCGCGCCTCCATCAGATCGCGCGCGGAGTAATTGCCGTAACGGATATCTCCATCCCCTGCGGCGGTGAGCACATAGGTTCCGCTCCCGGTCCGCGTCTCCGTCAGCCCCAAAATCTGCAGCGAGCGCAGCGCTTCCCGCACGATCGGGCGGCTGACGCCGTATTTTGCCGCCAACTTCGCTTCCGAAGGCAGCTTGGAACGGGCGGCAAACCGGCCGGAAAGAATGAGATTGCGCAACTCCTCGAAGACCAGTTGCGAGGCGCTTTTTCGACTGAGGATCGCGGAGTCGGAAAGCCAGCTTTCTAGATCGTTCATCGCTTTGCATTCGATCGGCAGCGACCCGGCTGTCCGGACGCCAAGTTTAATATCATGCTTTCAGCCGCGCTCCCTCATCATCGACAATCCCGATGATCGACCGCTTTACCTCCAGCAGGTGCTCCGTCATGGCGGCGCGCGCATCCCCCTCGCCGCCCGCGGCGACCGCCTCCAGAATCCGGCGGTGCTCGGCGTTCGAGGCTTTGCGCCGTCCGCGAACATGCTCCACCAGTTCCGATTGCGTCGACAGAGCGCCGCGGACATCGGCGACGACCTTCCTGAAGATCGCATTGCCCGAGGCTTCGGCGATTTCTCCATGAAACTCCGCGTCCATCCGCACCCATTTCTGGACGTCCTCCTCCTCATCCATTCGGTCGCACAAGGATGAGAGCGAAGCCAGCTGCGCGTTCGAGCGCCGCAATGCCGCCCAGCCCGCAGCCGGTATCTCGATGCAGGGCCGCGCCTCCATCAGATCGCGGGCGGAATAGGCGCCGCCGCCGAGTTGCCGCGCCGGGCTTTCCGAAACGACGAAGGTGCCCCGCCCGGTCCTGGTTTGCGTGAACCCCAGCGTCTGCAGCGAGCGGAGCGCCTCACGCACGATCGCCCGGCTGATGCCGTACCGTTCGGCAAGTTGCACCTCCGAGGGAAGACGGGTGCCGAGAGCAAGTTTCCGATCGACAATGGCCGTGCGGACATCTTCGAAGACCGCTTCGGCAGCGTTTCTCCGCTGTATCTCTTGCTTCTCCGACAGCCATGAATCCATATCCCGCATCGAAGGACGATGCGGGCAATCGAGAGAGCTGTCAAGCAACCGGACAGGCACGCCGAAACGTGCCGACGCGGTATGCGAAGCTGCCTACCAGAGCTTCATGTGCCGGTTGACGTCCTTGTAGAGCAGGTAGCGGAAGCGGCCGGGACCGCCGGCATAACAGGCCTGCGGGCAGAAGGCGCGCAGCCACATGAAGTCGCCGGCCTCGACCTCGACCCAATCCTGGTTGAGGCGGTAGACGGCTTTGCCTTCGAGCACATAGAGACCATGCTCCATGACATGGGTTTCCATGAAGGGGATCACCGCGCCCGGTTCCAACGTGACGATATTGACGTGCATGTCGTAGCGCACATCGGCCGGATCGATGAAGCGGGTCGTGCCCCAACGGCCGTCGGTGTCGGGCATGGCGCGGATCGGATGGTCGTCCTCATGGGTGACGATCGCCGGCGGCGGCTCCAGTCCCTCGACTTCCTGAAACGCCTTTCGGACCCAGTGGAAGATCGCAACAGCCGAACCATCGTTTTTGAGGCGCCAGGTCGAACCGGCGGGAATATAGGCGAAGGAGCCGGCGCGTAGTGCGTGGCTGACGCCGTCGAGTTCCACCGTCATGCCGCCTTCAACGACGAACAGCACTGCTTCGGCCCGCTTGTCCGGCTCCGGCCGGTGGCTTCCGCCGCCCGGCTGAACTTCCATGACATATTGCGAGAATGTTTCGGAGAAGCCGGAAAGCGGCCGGGAGAGAACCCACGCCCGCGTTCCCGTCCAATGCGGAAGGAGGCTGGTGACGATATCGCTCATGACACCGCGGGGGATGACCGCGTAAGCCGTGGTGAAGACGGCCCTGCCGGAAAGCAATTGGGTCTGCGGCGGCAAACCGCCGAGCTTCGAATAATACTCTGTCTTGTCCATTGATGCAGCTTTCCAGGCAGGTGTCACTACATCTGCTTTATGCGCCGGCGGTCCGTTAGGCAACTGCCATTGGACCGAGCCAACCTACCGATCGGCCATCACCAGATGGCCCGGCCCGACTTCACGATAGAGGGTGGCCGGAGGCTGGTAGTCGACGGCGCGCATCGGGCTCTTGATCTCGTCATTCGCCACCATGCGCTTCTCATGACGGCGGTCGGGATCGGGCACCGGCACGGCGGCGATGAGCTTCTTGGTATAGGCATGCTGCGGATTTTCGAAGACGGCGGCGCGCGGGCCGATCTCGACGATCTCGCCGAGATACATCACCGCCACCCGGTGGCTGACGCGCTCGACCACCGCCATGTCGTGCGAGATGAACAGGAAGGCGAGGTTGAGGCTCTGCTGCAGGTCGAGCATCAGGTTGATGACCTGCGCCTTGATCGACACGTCGAGCGCCGACACGCTTTCATCGGCGACGATGACCTTCGGCTGCAGGGCAAGCGCCCGGGCGATGCAGATGCGCTGGCGCTGGCCGCCGGAAAATTCGTGCGGATAACGCGCCGCCATATCCGGGGAGAGACCGACCTTGACCAGCAGATCGGCAACGACTTCCCTCGCCTCTCTCGCGCTGCCCATCCTGTGCTCGAGATAGGGTTCGGCAATCGCCGCCCCGACCGTCATGCGCGGGTTGAGGCTGGCGAAGGGATCCTGGAAGATCATCTGCACGGATTTGCGCATTTCGCGCAGATCCTTCCTGTCGAGGCCGAGCACCTCCCTGCCCTCGACGAGAACGGAACCGGCCTGCGGCTCGATGAGACGCATGATGGCGCGCCCCGTCGTCGATTTGCCGCAGCCGGATTCGCCGACGAGCGACAGCGTCTCGCCGGCATGAAGATCGAAGGAGACGTTTTCGACCGCATGCACCCGGCTGGTCAGCCGGTTGAAGAGACCGGAATGAATGTCGAAACGCTTGGTGAGGTTCTTCACCTCAAGGACCGGCGTCGCTGCGACCGTATCGGCGGCCTCGGCCGGACTATCCGATTGGCCGGTCGCCACGTTGACCACGGGAAAACGCAGCGGCCGCTTGCGGCCCTGCATCGAGCCGAGCACCGGCACGGCTGACAGCAGCGCCCTCGTATAAGGATGTTTGCCGCGGTGGAAAATATCGGCAGTGGGGCCGCTTTCGACCTGCTCACCGCGATACATCACCACCGTCCGGTCGGCGATCTCGGCGACGACGCCCATGTCATGGGTGATGAACAGGACGGAGGTCCCCTCCTCCTCCTGCAGCATCTTGATGAGATCGAGGATCTGGCCCTGGATCGTCACGTCGAGTGCGGTCGTCGGCTCGTCGGCGATCAAGAGCTTCGGTCGGCTGGCGAGCGCCATGGCGATCATCACCCGCTGGCGCATGCCGCCGGAAAAACGATGCGGATATTCGTCGAAACGCGAGGCGGCCGACGGGATGCGGACTTTTTCCAGCAGCCTGATCGTCTCGGCTTTGGCATCGGCCCGGCTCATAGCGGAATGGCAGAGCAGCGCTTCGGAAATCTGGTCGCCGATGGTGAAGAGCGGATTGAGCGAGGTCATCGGCTCCTGGAAGATCATCGCCACCTCGTTGCCGCGCACCTGCCGCATCGCAGGTTCCGGCAAGGACAGCAGGTCGCGCCCGCCGAGCATGACGCGGCCTTCGATGCGGCTCATATCCGCCTGCAGCAGCCGCATGATCGAGAGCGAGGTGACGCTCTTGCCCGAGCCGGATTCGCCGACGATCGCCACGGTTTCGCCGGGTGCGACGGTGAAGGAGACATCGCGCACGACCGGTTTCCAGGCGCCGTCGACCAGAAAGGACGTTGTCAGCCCCTCGACGGAAAGAACGGTGCTGGCGGTCTCGATCGTTTGTGCTTGGACGATGCCCATGTCGGTCGGTTCCTTTGCGGCTCAATCCGGCCAGCGCAACACGCCGTCGAAACGGTGCCGGCTGCGGTTTTCGATCGGGGTTGCGATGATCTCGTTGGAGGCGCGCGCCTTGTCGAGTTCCTCGGCCAGGCGGTTTGCGACGATGACCTCCTGGCCCGGATGCAGGTTGCACGGGTCCAGATAGAAATAGCGGTGCTCCACCTCATGATCGCGCACGATGATCGGCGGGGTGCCCTTCGCCAGCGCATCGGCCAGATCCCAGGCGGTGATATGGGCCTGCTCGGCATCGACGACGAGACGCAGCCGGTCGAGCGGATTGTTGGTCGGGTCGGGCTCGATCAGCGCGGTGACGCCGGGACGGCCGTCGAGCGTCTTCTTCCACAGGTTGAGAGAGCCGGTCTCGCGTTCGCGGATGCCGGCGTGATCGCGTTTTTCCCAGGCTTCGAGTGCGGCCATGACCCCGAAGATGCTCTCCTTGCCGACCTTCATACCGCGGCCGATGCCCATGTTCTGCAGGAAGGCATGACGCACCAGCTCCTTCCGGCCGGCGACGATGCCCGAGGTCGGGCCGCCAAGGAACTTGTGGCCGGAGTAAAGGGCGATATCGGCCCCCTGCTCCAGGAAGATGCGCAGGTCATATTCCGAGGCCGCATCGACGATGACGGGCACACCCCTGGCATGGGCGATCTCGACGAATTCCTTGAGGTTCAGCAGGCCGTAATCGACGACATGGTGGGAGACGACATAGACGGTCGCGGCAGTCTTGTCGGTGATCG
The DNA here is from genome assembly GCF_051810745.2 of Rhizobium sp. F40D2. Classification (NCBI taxonomy): domain Bacteria; kingdom Pseudomonadati; phylum Pseudomonadota; class Alphaproteobacteria; order Hyphomicrobiales; family Rhizobiaceae; genus Rhizobium; species Rhizobium sp. F40D2. The sequence continues at coordinate 268,544 of NZ_JBPWQX020000001.1, read as the reverse complement.
CCTTTTCCATGTGGAAGCGATGCGTCGAGGTCGCCTGCCCCACAAGCACGACCTTGCCGCCGGCAAGCCGGATCGCCTGGTCGACCGGCGCGCCGTAGCTCACCACATGGCCCATCTGCACCAGCACCTCGTTCTTCTCGCACACGGCATCCGGCAGCTTCTCGATCGCCAGCAGATTGTCGCCGGTGATGGCACCGGCAACGGCCAGCGAAATGCCGGCCGAGCAGGAGGCGGTGACGAAGCCGGCCTCGCCGCCGGTCAGCCGGGCGATGACGGCGCTTGCCTTGCGCTGCAGATCGTTGATCTCGACGAAATGCGGCAGGATCGATGCCATCGCCTCGATCGCCTCCGGCACGACGATCGAAGCGCCGAGGCTGGTCATCGTCCCGGATACGTTGATGACGGGGCGAAGGCCGAGCGAAGGTCTGATATCATTGGGCATGAAGGTCTCCAGAAGTCTCAGTCAAGCAACGCGGCATGGTGGGCGCTGCTCCAAATATGAAAGCTCTCGTCAGCCATTCAAGGCGACGATCGCCTCGATTTCGACGGTGATGTTGCCGGGCAGCGAGCCGAAGCCGACGGCCGAGCGGGCATGTTCGCCGGCCGGCCCGAAGACGGCGATCAGCAGATCCGAGCAGCCGTTGATGACGCTCGGATGATCCTCGAACTCAGGCACCGCATTGACCATGCCGAGCAGCTTGACCACCCGCTTGACGCGGGAGAGATCGCCGAGCGCATCATGCATGACGGCGAGCAGATTGATGCCGGTCAGCCGCGCATGCCGGTAAGCCTCCTCGACACCGACATTCGCGCCGACTTTGCCGGCATGCAGGAAGCCATCGGCTTCGCGCGGCCCCTGGCCGGAGAGGTAGAGCATATTGCCCTCCACCACATGCGTCACGAAATTGGCGATCGGCGGCGGCGGCGGCGGCAGCTTGATGCCGAGGGCGACTAACCGTTGGTAAGGCGAGTTCTCGACCTTGCCGGCGGCGTTGGGAAACTGATTCACGCAAACTCCTGTCATGCGAATTGGATTGGCCGACGTCTGGTCGGCGGATTAAAGGTCCTTGCGAAGTCTTGGGTCGAGCATGTCCCTGAGGCCATCGCCGACCATCTGCAGCGACAGCACCGAGAGAATGATCGCCACACCGGGAAACAGCGTCATCCAGTCGGCCTGGCCGATATATTGGCGGCCGGCGGCAATCATCGTTCCCCAGGTCGGAATTTCCGGACTGACGCCGAGGCCGAGGAAAGACAGGCCAGCCTCGGCAAGCATCGCGCTGGCAAAGAGGAAGGTGGCCTGCACCAGGATCGGCGACAGCAGGTTGCGCAACACATGCCGCGTCATGATGTGAAAGGTGGAAATGCCGAGCGCCCTCGCCGCCTCGACATAGGGCAGCTCGCGGATGACCAGCGTCGACGCGCGGACGATGCGGGCAAGGCGCGGCGCATAGACGATCGACAGGGCGATGATGACAGTGGTCAAGGACGGGCCGAGGGCGGCGACGAGGGCGATCGCCAGCAGAATATCCGGGAAGGCCATCATCGCATCGGTCAGCCGGGCGATCGGCGTGTCGAGTTTCTGGAAAAAGCCGGCGAGAAGGCCGAGCGTCACGCCGATCACCGCCGACAGGCTGACGACCGCAACGCCGACCAGCAGCGACAGGCGGCCGGCAAAAATCGTCCGCGAGAAGACGTCGCGGCCGAACTCGTCGGTGCCGAAGAAGAAGGTGCCGCTCGGCGGCTTCAGCCGGTTGACGATGGAAAGCTTGGACGGCGAATAGGGCGCGACGACAGGCGCGAAGACCGCCAATAGCACGAAGATCGCCAGGATCAGCAGGCCGAAGGCCACCGTCTTGCGCCTCAGCAGGCGGCGGACGAATTTGCTGCCTTCGCTCGCGGCGGGCCTGATTGCGATATCGGCCATCAGTAGCGCACCCTCGGATCGACCAGCAGATAGAGCATGTCGATCGCAAAATTGATCAGCACATAGAGGGCGGCGATGACGAGCAGCGCCCCCTGGATGACGGGATAGTCGCGGCGCAACACCGCCGAGACGACGAGATTGCCGACGCCCGGCAGGCCGAAGACCGTTTCGGTGACGACGGCGCCTGAGATCAGCACCGCCGCCGTCAGGCCGAGCACCGTCAGGATCGGGATCAGCGCATTCTTCAGCGCATGCTTGAGGATGACCTTGCGCTCGACCAGCCCCTTGGCGCGCGCCGTGCGGATATAATCGTCGCCGAGCACATCGAGCATCGAGGCGCGGGTGAAGCGCAGAATCAGCGCCGAGGAGACGATGCCGAGCGCAAAGGCCGGCAACGTCAGATGATACATGCGGTCCGCGAAGGTCGAGCCGGGGCCGCCATAACCCGAGACCGGGAAGAGGTTGAGCCGGACGGCGAAGAACTGCATCAGGATGAGGCCGAGCCAGAAGCTTGGAATGCTGGCGGCAAGCATCGCCAGCGTCGTTGCCGCCTGGTCGACGAAGGAGCCGCGCCGATAGGCGGCGTAGATGCCGATCGGCAAGGCGATGATGCTGGCGATAGCCAGGGAAAACAGCGTCAGGAAGAAGGTCGGCTCGGCGCGGTCGAGCAGAGCCGAGGTGACCGGCATGTTGAGGAAGATCGACTGACCGAGATCGCCCTTCAGCAACTGGCCGATATAATAGAGATATTGCAGGCCGAGCGATTGATCGAGACCGAGCCTGCTTCTCAGATCGGCAACATCCTGCGGCGTCGCATCCGGCCCGAGCATGACGGCAGCCGGGTCGCCCGGCGTCACGCGCACGATGACGAAGACGATCGTGACGACGAGAAACATCACGACGATCATGCCAAAGAAGCGCTGGAGGATGTAGCGGATCATGAATGCTGGCCTTCAAGCCCTTGCAGATGCGGCAGAAAAGACCGGCGCCGAGCCCCGCAGGGCCGGCACCGGCGGCGATGCTTACTTCTTGATCGAAGCGTTCCAGAAATATGGCCACGGGGCCGGATCGACGCCTTCGAGCTTGACCGACTTTGCCGCGACGGCGTTGAAATCGCCGATCTTCATGAAGGGCGCGTCTGTATAGATAGCCTTCTGGACATCGGCCCAGAGTGCCACGCGCTTCTTCGGGTCGACCTCGGAGGTGAAGGCATCGACGGCGGCCTTGCGGGCCGGCGTATCCCACCAGCCGGGCGAGCTGGTCGAGAGCGAGCCGATCAGCGCCGGCTCCGGCAGGAAGGGGCTGTGGGTGATGTAGATGTCCCAGAGCTTCGGATCGGTGCGGCGCTGCGTCAGCGTCGCCCAGTCCACCACCTGCATATCGACGGTGAAGCCGGCAAGCTTCAGATATTCGGCGGCGACCTGCGCCATCTTGTAGTGAAATTCGTACTGGCGGCTGGTGAGGATGCGGATCGGCTCGCCGTTGTAGCCGGCCTTCTTGGCGGCAGCGGCAGCCCCTTCCGGATCGGCAACGTTATAGGCGCCTTCGACGCCGGCATCCGTCGACCAGGAAAAGCTCTTCGGATAGATGGCGCCGTCGAGCGCATAAAAATCCTTGCTGCCGAAAGCGGCGGCCAGCATATCTTCCATGCTGAGCGCCTGGCGGATCGCCTTGCGAACCTCGACATTCCCGGCAACACCCTCCTTCGTGTTGAAGACGAAGACCGGATAACCGAAGGGCTTCAGCATCACCGGCTGCGAGGCGGTGGAGGCTTTCAGCTTGTCGTAGGATTCGACCGCGATCGAGTCGACATAATCATACTGGCCGGAGATGGCGGCCTCGACGCGGGTGTTCGGGTCCGGCACCGGCACGAAGCGGATTTCATCGAGATATTGATGGCGGGCGCCGCCATACCCATTGCTGTCGCCTTCGCGGGACTTATAGCCGTCGAAGCGGACGAGCTGGATATACTGGTCGGCCTTGCGCTCCTTCAGCATATAGGGACCGGTGCCGATGAACTCCTTCATCGGCTCATCCTGCTTTTCGGCAGGGATGATGATCGCGGCCGAATTGTTGAAAGCAAGCAGCGAGGCCAGCGGCGCATAGGGCTGTTTTAGCGTGATCGTCACGGTTGCGGGATCAACGGCGGTGATCTTGTCGATGAAGCCCGCCACCTGCTTGCCGCGCGAAGCGATCTTCATCCAGCGGCCAAGCGAGGCGACGACATCGTCCGAGGTCATGTCACTGTTGTCGTGGAACTTGATGCCGGTCCTGAGCTTGATCGTATAGGTTTTGCCGTCGGCGCTGATCTCAGGCAGGCTTTCGGCCAGCAGCGGCGTGACGTTCCAGCTCTTATCGAAAGTGTAGAGCGTCTCAAAAATATGCTGCGTGACGATACCGACGAGATCGGCCGTCGACGACATCGGATCGAGCGTCGGCGGCTCGCCGATCGTCGCGACATTGATGACGCCGCCCTTTTCCTGGGCAAGCAAGGTCGAAGGCAAGGCGACAAGCGCGGTGCCGAGCAGGAATGCGACAAGTGTTTTCATGTGAGGGCTCCCGGTCAGTTCCACAATTATGTAATTCATCTTTTTGTAAGAGAATAAGAGATGGATCGATCCTGTCAAGCGCGGGCGACCTATTATGCGCTCTGGCGGATACTGGAACACCAAAAACCACAATCTTCGGCTGCGCTCTGCCTGCACGAAGGCCGCTTTTTATGCCAAGGTGAGCGATCACCGGCGGTCAGGCTTCAATGGAACGGGAAAATAGAATGAGCATTGATTTCAACGACGGAAAATGGCTGAACGAACCGGCCAGCTGGCACGCCGACAACACCGCTCTCACCCTGACGACCGACGAGAAAACCGATTTCTGGCGCGAGACCTATTACGGCTTCACCCGCGACAGCGGCCACTTCCTCGCCTTTCCCACGGCCGAGAGCTTCACCGCCCAGATCCGCATCCAGGGCGAATTCCGCACCCTGTACGACCAGGCCGGCCTGATGGTGCGCCTCGACGAAAACCGCTGGGTGAAAACCGGCGTGGAATTCACCGACGGCGAAGCCTTCCTCAGCACCGTCGTCACCGACGGCCGATCCGACTGGTCGGTCTCACAGCCCTTCAAGCCACTCGAGGACTTCCACATCCGCGTCACCGTCAAAAACGGCGCCCTGCGCATCCAGGCCTCCCGCGACGGCAGCCGCTGGCCGCTGCTGCGGCTAGCGCCCTTCCCGATCGCCGACCAATACGAAGTCGGGCCGACGGCCTGCACGCCGGAGCGCAGTGGGTTGATGGTGCGTTTTTCGGAGTTTTCGATCGGGCCGGCGATTACGACGGATCTGCATGATTTGAGTTGAGGAACGCTGTGATGCGTTCAAGCGCCACATGCCGTGCACCACCTGGAACAAGAGACACAGCCATCCTCAGTCGGGCATGTCGTATTCTCGACGGCAATATACAAACCCAGACAATGCGTCCAAATCTTTGAAGAGCCGCGTTGCGTGGGAACATTCCGTATCGATACGTTCGATCAGTTCCGGTCCGGCAGAGGCGAAAACATTTGTGGATAATACTTCCGCGCTTTCGATATCAAACTCAGTTGGCTCACGCTCCAGATAATATCTTATGAGAAGGGCCTTTTCATCGAATTCGACGGCGATGGCCCTAATCGCTGGGTAAATCTCTCCCAGTAGATTTCGCCAGATATTGAGGACAAGCCAGTTTGGAAGTTTGTTCACCGTTGTCGCCCTTGCACCGAGCTCACGAATTCGAATGCCTGAGGAAGTGCCATGTATCTTCCTGCAGTTTCAGTTCCTCGGCTAGCTCCCGAATGGTGATCCGTTCCCCTGGAGCCGGCACCACGTCATGCTCGTACAATTGCGTGCATAGATTTTCCAATGCGACTGCGCACTCATTGTGCTTCGCAAGGGATATGTATTCGCCGATATATTTCTCGGGCAGGCGTCCGCTGAAATCACTGATGAGCTTGATCAGCTGTTTCTCAACTTCCATACGCACCTCGTCGTGACTTGCGGCAATATCCGGATAAGCTTGGCGCTTATTTCGACTGCATCTGACAATCTGCCGTGCGTTGACACAGCACAATCCGGCGCCACCGTCAGACACCGAGTGGCGGTCAACTTCCGCATAAACACAGGCACACGGCTCATAGGTCAGGGTCGTCCTTGCAAACGCCAGTCATCAGGCATTTGGAGCCGATTGACGTTTTATGGGGCAATTGCCTGAGGAGCTCGCACGTCCACATGTGTTTTGCGAAATTGGAATCAACTTCTGTGCCGTCAATCATGACCGTTCCGCCTCTGACGATGGGCTGGAACCGCCCGTCTCCAATCGCAATGGCGATTGCTCTGATCAACACATTCGCGGTTTGGCATGGCCGCATGGCCAGCGCAACCTTCCGCTGTTCAGCCTCTCCAAGCTCCCCCACGCCCGCTAAGTCAGAAAGCAAGGGGCCCATCCTCGGCTTGGATTTGCTTGCTAAGCGCATTCAAACCAGGCCTATCGGCCTTCTCAACCAGCCCAGCCAGTTTGATTGCCAGTTGCTGAGCGCCGCTGCCGTCGTTGAACCGTTCGAGTGCAGATATCAGCTGTGCCGAATCCGTAGCGAACGCGGACCCCGGCAGCGCAACGACCGCACAGAAAACGGCGGCGACCAATTTATTTCGGGACATCCAAGATACCTGCGATAAAATCTTGCATCGGCAATATCGTCTTTTTGTTGCGTCGCGTATCAAAGCCACCAGCTCCAAGATAACCATCCCCAGAGTTAAATATCCGAATATTTCTCAATTCGGTAAGCGCCCCAGCAATTGATCAACGTCAATCGCCATTGCGCTCGCCAAACGATGAATCAATTCTCTTACCGCAATGCTCGCGATCTTGTTTTCCTCGGCATAAATCGCAACTGCTGTTCTCAACGCGAGTCCGTACTCACCGACATCAACATATTCCTGTATCTCGCCACATTCCGATTCAGACAGCTCTGTTCGTGCTGCTTCCATTAAGCATTGGAATGACGATTCGATTTCCTCAAATCTGCGCGACAATCGCATCTCCTATTTCGGGCTTCGCATGAAACCCGGAACTTTTAGCGGCTGCCCCGCCACTCGACTTTCATCCGGTAGCGAGTACCTCGGCTGTTGTTGAACCGCTGGCTCCATCAATATTGGAGTGCAGCGGGCGTGGGCGCCACAGCAGTAAAGCGGGCATCCCTGAAATCATACAGGCGCTGAAAGGCATCTTCGCGCTTGTCGGCATAATATCGGAATTGGCTTTTCGACAATCGGTAGATGCAACCACCCCGGGCAAACACAAGGTCGCCGCCGTCCCAATCCGCCCAATCAGTCTCAGGGAGATCGATGAGCAGGGTTCCGCCGCGATCAATCACGCGATAATCCAGGCCGTACCACGCCTTTTGCCTACGACCGATCGCGTGGAGGATCATCTGGAGCCGCCGACCGTTAAAACCGACCTTTTCCTCAACGTGCGGCTGGCTAAAGCGAAAAAATGCGGTCGCATTCAAACCGCAGTACTGCCCTTCACCGATCGCGATCACCCGCCAACCATCGCGCTCGCGCAGGAGGCCATTGATCGGTTCGTCCTCACCGCGGCCTGGCCGCTTCCCGCACGGCTTGATATGCATTCCCGGCTTTAGCCGGAATCCATCGGCGAGTTTGAAGCTGGCCTCCCACTCGGGGGAATGATTCAAAAGCAGTGTTTCTTCATCCTCGAAAATGCCGCCACCACCCCAGGCATCCCCCTTCGGCCAAAGGGCCAACGCGGTGAAGAATGGGGGCTTTGATATTGCTGTCCAGCTTCCGTAGGGCGCGCAGTTTGTCGCCGCGAAATAGACGAGCAGTCGGCCGGACGGCGAAAGATCGCAACGTCGTTCGTAGATGCGTCCCTTGAACCATTGCCCATGTTCAAAAGTGTCGTTGCGCAGGTCCCAACGAATTAGCTGCACCTGTTTGCTCGGTCCGCGACGGAATATGACACCCGTTCTCGCTGCCCGCGCGAGGATCGCATATAGCCGCGTTGCGGCCGGTTTGTTCCTCTGAGGACCTTCGCCTGGGGCGGGGTCGCGTTCTTCGATGGTCAATTAGACTGCTTCCTAAGCTAGAGGCGTGAAGGCATCCTAGCCGATACCCTTATGGAAGCTATTTTCCTGCTTTCAATGTAGACTCTTTGATCATACTTTCTAACAGGCTACCTATATCCTCAATCTCCTCTCGATCTTCCAGGCTTTCGTGCTCGAGGACGAATCTAAGTTGCCATCGCCCACCCAGGTTTCCCAAAGCCACAAGCCTAAAGTTTGGAGAAATTGTCCCGAGCAACGCCTGCACGAGGCATACCGTCGTGCGGTTTCACAATTCGATGGCTTCTTTATCCATATCTGTCATTGGGCACTCGCCGTAGGACTCGTTGGAACAACGCTTGTATTAGCGGTCGGAAATATCGACAGAGAGCTGCTTGTAGGCCTCGCGGGCCTCTGCAGCACTTTCGAAAATACCTCTCTCAACTGCTCGATCTACCGCGTGGTCCATGTTGGAGTTTACTGCCTTTTCCACGGTAGGCAGACAACGATTAACAAGCACCTTCACGCCAATCCTTGGCGGCTTCGGACGGAAGGGACGCAGAAGCCTATTAAACAACTGTGGATGCTTCCCAGTTAATCGTCTGTCAGAATACGTGTGCGCTCGTAACTGCGGTCAACGGCGATGTCTACTCTTCCTCGTCCCAGAAAGAGCCAACCGGGCCGTACTCCCCGTCGATCACGATAGGGCACCACCCTACACTACGATTAAAAAAGGCTAGATCTACAACCTGATATTTGTCATCCCCAAGTGGCGCAAGACTAACTGTCCCAAAGCAGTAATGCGTATATTTTCCACCCACCCCTGCCGGCGCACGTTCATCTATTTTTCTGTGGTCCCAATCGCTCACCTTACCATTGGCCGCAGGTAGCGGGTCGACGAAAGCGATCTCGAATTCGGGACCGCGGATGCGGCACAAGCAGGGTATACCTCGCTGCGCAAACAATGTTTCGGTCAGAAGATTCTTGGTGATAATAAGTTCTACATTCATCATGGGCTCCTTGGAACAATCACTTCAGCCATATATTTGGAAAATGTTGTTCTTGGACTGAAATATTGCTGTCCGTGCGGATCTCTGATTGCGACGACTTCTATGCCGTTTCTCTTTGTCACTCCATCCACAACCACAAAGTGAGAGAAGCCAGTCGTCGGATCCGAAACCCGAGCGATGACCGGTGTGCCATTGGTCGTGTAGCGGACGAGATCATCGACGTTTCTATTCCTAAAGACATTCGCGTCAATACCTTGATCCTTGAAAAGGCTAACAACATCTCCCGGGAAAATACCGTCTTCCATTGGAGGAATCTTAGCGATCAAAGCCTCAACATCAACAGGCCGTCCTAACGTATCCAATACCATTCCGCAGGAATTATGACCGCAAGTGGGTACCTGACCCTGATCAAGCAACATGCGATTGCCGTTTCTGGTCATAGCATCCGCTCTAAGCGGATTAGTTGGCGCCGACACGCCGCCGGTAACAAATTCTCCTGTCTGCGGATTCAGCTCAATATTGTTGAGCGCGGAACGGATGCTGCTATCGGCTGAGTCACTGACCTTGAAGCGTATCGCAAGTGCCTCACCGCCTGACGTTACGAGAGTAGCAGCGATAAGACCGAGATCGAGAGCAAGCTGAATCTTCTGCGCTTCCTCATCCGAATAATTCTGCTTCTTGAGCAGGGAAACCAGCAGACTATCGGCTTCCTTGCCGGTGATGAGCGTTTCCGTATAGCCAACCAAGTGGTTGGCACTGTTCATCGCTGTAGCAATCGCAGCAATACACGCCGCCGTCCCAACGTTGCACAGCGCGGTAACACCGACCGTACCTGCGACCTCAAGGATCGCCGACATGCCCGCATTGGTTCGAGCAATCTGGGCCATTGCTCCCTCGATCGCGTCCGGTATCGAGCCACCCTTGTTGACAGCGTCAGCTACGTATCTAGCAAGGATCACATCGAGATAGACTGCGCCCTTGCCCGGAGTGAATTGGGCCAGCGTATCTGCGTCGAAGTCCAGGTTTAACGAGCTATCCCCGGGTTGCTGATCGGGGAAGACGTCGATGCCTGCCCTATCCAATCTTGAGGCGAACTTCAGGAAATCCTTGATCATCGAACGGCAGGTGTCCGAGGCGGGATTCTGCTGGCAGACCGCCATCATCACGATGTCATTCTGTAATGACTGCTGCTGATAGCCTCTGACTTTCGCCCATTCGGCATCGCAATCGGACTGGCACGCTTCGGCTTCCTTCAGGGCCTTTACCGCCTCAAACAGTTCCTTGTCGGCAAGGTAATTGTACTGATAATTCGCGGCTCCATATGCGGCGCCTTCCCCTCCACCGACCGCACCACCAACCACGGCCGCGAGGCTGGCCCCAAGCAACCTCGCCAGTTCTGCACCTTCCTTTGTCCCCTCGTATTTGCTGCCCTTGAGCATACCCTCAACGAGTTTGTCGATGGCAGAAGAGAGTAACGTGCTAGTTGCGCCTCCAAGGGCACCCTTCAGCGCTCCTTCCCAGCCATTGACGCCGCCGAGGATTCCGCCGCCAATAGCGTGCAGCAACGCTCGCCCGACTCCATCCTCGCCCCAGAGTTCCTTCTCCGCCTCCGGCGCGTTCAGCATCATCTCGTTGGCGATATCGGCCACCAAGCCCGCCATCGTCGCCTGCGCTTCCTGCAGATCGGCTTGGGTCTTGTACTGATCGCGCAGGATGTTTTGCAGATCCGGCAGGCCGGGCAGCGAGGTATTGGTGTTATCGGTGTCGCGGCGGATCGTACCGATGTCCTGCGTCTGATGCTCGGGATCGGTGATGGTGATGCCGATGTTGCCACCGATGGCTGAATAGGCCTTGCCGGTTTCGCTCTCCCCGTCGTTGACCTTTGCAAGGCTCAGGCCGCCGGAGCCGATCGAGGCGCCGTAGGTGTCGGCTTTCCAGCGCGAATGGGTGTCGACATCGGAAACTTCGAGCGTGCCGGTTTCGAGATGGTTCAGTTCCGCCGGCGCCTGACTGGTAATCAGGCCGCCCACCAGCGTCGTCTTCTTCTCGACGGTCAAATCAAGACCGCCAATGCCGGCATGGATGCCGGATTGCTCGGAGACGATGGCGGCGTCACCCGTCGCCTTCTGCGTTGAGCCGGAGGCGCTGAAACCGTCGGTGCCGATCGAACCGGAGAGATTGAGCTGGCGGGCCTCGGCAGTCGCCGTATCCACCAGGCTTTCGACCGTCAGGTTACGCACGGCGGCGGTCACCGAGTTTCCGGTGACGGTAGCACCCCTCAAAGTGAGGTCGTTGGTAAGAATGGTGACGTCGCCGGTGCCGTTGACATGGGTGTTGTAATTCGTCAGCCCCGTCGTACCGTCGTTGCCCTTGCCGTAGGAACCGCTGACGCTGACCCCGGGCACGCACTTCGACTTCGTGCCGCACTCCCACTTGACGCCGACGCCGACGCTATAAGACGAGTTCTGGCTTGCAGTATCGGATGTGCCGGTCGCGGCATTGAGGGTAATATTGCCCTTCTCGGCCGACAGGACGATGTCACCGGCAAGCGGATCGTCAGAGATTGTGGGCAGGCCGAACTTATCGTAGCCGGCGGCAATCTGAGCGCCGTCGCTTGTGATCGAGCCATTCTCAGCCTCCAGCGCGATCGAGCGGCCGGCACGGATATCGGTGACGACGGGCGTCGAGGATGACGAGGACGAGTTGTTTTCCTGATGGTTGACGCCGGCCGACAGCGACACCGAGAAGCTGAGGCCTTCCGCTTCAGCGGAGGTATCCGTCAGTTGCTTATAGGCTTCCTTCAGGCCCTTGTAGCCTTGATAGAAGCCGAGACCGGCAATGGCGGTGTTGGTGACCGCGTTGACGCGGGTATCGCCGGCAAGGCGCTCGACCGAGTTCATGATGCTGCCGGCGGCTTGGCTCACCTGACTGGAGACACTGAGCGTCACGCCGGCAAAGGTCTTCTCGTGTATCTCCTCGTAATTGGTCTTATCCGCAGCCGAGAGAAGGTTGATGTCCTTGCCGGCGAAGAGGTTGACGTCACGCTCCGCCGAGGCCCCCGCCGCCTGCAGGTTGAGGTTGTTGCCGGCGGAGATGTTGAGGTCGCGGCCGGCCGACAGCATCGACGCCGCATTGGTATCGGACTTTTGCGCCGAGCTGTCCTTGCTTGTCTGCGCGCCGATGCCTATGGAAATGCCGCCATTGCCAGCAGAGAAGGACAGGCCGAAGCCGGACTTCTTCTCCTCTTCCGACTGCGAGAAGCTTTCTGCCCCTGGTGTGACGTTGACGTCGCGCTTGGCAGCCAGGTTGATGTCGCGCTCGGCATCGACGGACGAGCCCATAATGTTCAGGTCGGTCGCCTTCGCCGTGAGGTTGACGTCCTCGCCAGCGGAAAGCGCTGAGCCGACATTCAGGGTCGACGCCTGGGCGCCCTTGTTCTGCTGGCTGCCATAGATCGAAATGAAGCCGCCACCGCCGCCAACGCCAAAACCGGACTTCTTGCGCTGCTCTTCGAGCTCGTGCGTTTCCTGCGCCCCGACGATCGAGACACTGTCGCCGGAGATGTTGATGGACCCGTCGGCATCAGCCTTAGAGCCGGCAATCACTGCCGCGCCGCCGGCGCTCAGATTGATATTGCCGGATGCGCCGAGTTCAGAGGCGATGGTCGCTTCGTCATAGCTCTTGTGGCTGGACGAGCCTTTGGACAGGAAGCCGCTGCGCGACCCCTTGTCATCCTTGGCTGTGGTGTCCTTGCCCGATGCGATGACGAGGTCGCCGCCGGTGGTGATGTTCAGGTCGGCCGGAGTGGTGCTGCCTTCCTTGCCGGCTTCGATCTTCGAGGCGGAGATGACTGTATCCTTGCCGGATTCAATATCGACGCCGCCACCCCCTGTGATGGCGGAGCCGACGGCCGTCGTCGTTTCCAGATGCGTGGTCGTCTTCTCGCTCGTGCCGAGGAAACCGCCCTTGCTGCTGAGCTTGGTGTCGAGGGTCGCGGTGTCGGTGGCTTCGGCGATCGTCACGTCGCCGGAGGCCTTGAGCCCGACCTTGCCGTCGGCGGCAAGCTTGCTGCCGACGATGTTGAGGTCGTGATCGCCGCTGCCGCTGCCTGCCGTCACCGAGAGGTCGCCGCCGGCCGATATCTCCGAGCCGACATGGGTGATCGACGAGGCGGACTTCTTGCCGAAGGTGGAGGCCGATTGCTCCTGGGCGGCGGTGATATTGATATCGTCGCCGGCGGCAAGCGCGACATTGCCCTTGGCCTCGACGGAAGAGCCGGAAAGCAGGATGTCGTCTCCGGCCTTGATCGTCGCATTCGTGCCGGCAGAAAGCTGCGATTGCGGCTGGTCGGTGGAAAGCGTCCTGGTGTAGCCGGATTGGTTGTTGCGGGCGACATCGGTCGAGACCACGGCCACCGAACCGTTGTCGGCCGTCACATCGAGCGTCGTTCCCGCCTTGGCGGAACTGCCGATGACATTGACATTGTCGGTTGCCTTGATCGTCAGGGCTCCGCCGCTGGCGATCTGGCTGCCGGTGGCATTTTGCTGGCCGTTGTTCTCCACCTTGGCCGCCGCGAGGGTGACATTGGTGCCGGTGAGCTGGGCGGAGCCGCCGGCGTTCACCTTGACGCCTTTGAGGGCGAGATCACCGCTGCCGCCGGCAAGCTGCACATTGCCCGATGCCGTCACACCGGCATTGGTGTTGACCATGTTCTGGCCGCCGATCGTCATGGTCTGGGCGGCCAGCGTAATACCATTGGTGGCGTTGAGCACCGTGTCGCCGCGCGACAGGAACGTTCCGCTGCCCTGAATGGTCTTGCCGGCGATGGTAAGCCCGCCATTGGACGCGATCAGGCCGGAATTGGCGAGATCGTCGACATTCATGTCGACCGAGCCGCCTGCCATGACGGCGCCGGCGCCGGTCAGTTTCTGCCGGTCGGCGGCCGCGACGTAGACGACAGGCGCAAGCACCTGGACGCCGTTGACGGTTTGCATCTGGTAGAGGACGATCGACTCGGTGAGCGCGGCCGCCTGCTCCGGCGTGAGGCCCTGGCCGACGGCCAGGTTGTGCGTTTGGGCATAGGTCACGCCGTTGTCGAGCAGCGTCTTCATCTGCTCAATCGCGCTGTTGCCGGCAATGAAGGTGCTTCTGCCGAGGCCTTCGCCGACGAGCTGCCGCAGCTGCGTGTCGATCAGCTGGTTCTCGAAATAGGCATCGCCCAGGAACGGAACCGTCGTCTCCGGCTGATAACCGATCTTGCCCATGAAATAGGCGGAGCCGTAGAAGGTGCCGACATCAAGAAACTTGGCGCGGGTTTCGAACAGGAATGTCTGTCCCGGGATCGGGTCGCCGAAACCGCCCGAGCGCGGATTGGTTGAGGCGACAAGGGTGGTGCCGAGGCCCGAGTTGACGTTGAAGAGAGCGCCGCCGGCCGTCAGGCCGGAGAGGGCCGACAACGGATCGCCGGGATTGCTTGCGGCCGCGACGCTGGCGCCGCCGGCCATCGAGCCGGCTGCCGACGTATTGTTGACGCTGCCGAAATCGACGGAGAGCGCTCCACCGGCCTTGATGTTCGCCGAGACGCCGCCGATCGCCTGGACGGAGCTGACGATCGTCGTGCCGTTGGCGATGTTCTTCGAGGGATTGGCGTGGCCGTTGGCATCATAGGCGGTGCAGGCGCCCTGGGCGCTGCAGGTCGTCGTCGTCGTGCGGAAGAGGGTGACGCCCTCATTCTTTAGCGTCGAACCCTCCAGCGTCGCGTCGCCGCCGGCCTCGATCGAGCTGTAGGCATTGGTGAGATTGGTGGCGTCGATCGTCAGGTTGCGGCTCGCCCGGATCGTCGCTTCGGGGCTGAGCGTGCCGTTCAGACGGTCCTCGTAGACCGACTGGCTGAGATGGGACGACCAGTCCCATGAATAGGTGGTGCTTTCGTCCGAGCCGCTGAAATTCACCTCGTCGACGATGAAATAGCGCGACGGATTGTTGGCATCGGCGACCGGATTGCCGTTCGCATCCCGCGGCACCCGGGCTCTGATCCAGTCGATGATCGGCGTGACTTTCTCCGGGCCGTCGGCCGAGATCCACGTCCATGCGCGATAGGTCGTGCCGTCGGCGAGCGTCGCCTTCGACCAGAGCAGCGGCTGATAATCCTGCCACAACCCCGGATCGACGCCAGCATAGAGCTGGAACATGTTCTGATCTGCGGTCTCGAGGTAGCCGAAAGGCAGGCCGGCGGCGGCGGGATTGAGCGTGAAGCCGGTCAGGACGCCGGAGGAAACCAGCGTCCCGGTCGTCCATTGCGGCGTGGCGGCCCGCTGGTTGGTCAGGTTGCTGGTCAGGATGGACATGTCGTTTCCAGCCTGGATGAGGCCGGAAATATTGGTGACACCAGCGCTTCTCTGCGCCGACGTGACGCCTGCAACCTTGAGGTCGTTGCCGGCGAGGATGGCGCCCTGATTGTTGGTGAGCACTCCGCCGATGAAGAGGCCGGCGTCGTGGCTGGCATAGACGAGGCCAGTGGCGCTGTTGTCAAAATCGCCGGAAATGTTGAATTTGAGATCATCGCCGGCCGCCAATTGCCCGGCATTGGTCAGCGACAGCAGCGTCAGCGTCAGGTCGTCGGCGGCGAGCAGCGCGGTGCTGGCCGAGGTGGAGAGGCCGTCGGCATTGATGGCGATGTCGCCGGAGCCGCCGGCACCAGTGACGGCGTTGATGGTGGCGCCGCTGAGATCGGCCGAGCCGGAGAGATTGAGGGCGAGGCCGCCGAGCGTGAGGCTGTTGTTGCTGAGATTGGCGCTATCGGCGTTGAGCGTCAGCGTGCCGCCGGCAGCGATGTTGCCGGCTGCGCCATTGGAGAGATCGATATTGGTGGTGGTGAGCGTCAGGTTGCCGGTGGCGCTGGTGGGGTTACGGTAGCTGATCTGGCCCGAGGCCGTCAGTGCTGCATTGCTGAGGCTCTGGAGCTTGTTATAGGCGATATTCTGCGTTGCCGTGGCCGAAAGATTGCCGCTGCTGAGCAGCGCATTGCTGACGGTAATCGAACCATTTGTGGCGGTTAGGCTCATGCTGCCCGCCTGCTGCAGCGCCAGCGTGCCATTGGCGGATTGAGCGGTGGCGGCGAAATCGACGCCGGAGGCGATGGTTGCGGCCGAGATCGAACGGCCTGAAGCCGTGACGTTGCCCTGCGCCAGCATATCACCCGATATGCCAATGTCGGCGCCGGCGGAAAGGGTGAGATTCTTGCCGCTGACAAGCGAGGCGGCAGAGATCGCGCCTGATGTCGCGATGATCGTCAGCGCATCGGCGCTCTTGACCGCACCTGCAATCTGGATGTTGCCCGCGGTGCTGGACAGGGTGAGCGCATTGCCGGCCACGACGCTGCCGGCGGCAATGCCGGCTGCCGACGTCATCTGCACGTTGGCGGCGCTGTTGACCTCGACGCCGATGCTCAACGGGCCGCTGCCGCTGGAAAGCGCGATATCGCCGTCGGCGGCGACCGTATCGATAGTGATGCCCTGATCCGCTGCAATGGTGGCCTTTGCTTTCGACGTGACCTTGGCGGCCGTCACCTTCGACTTCGAGGAGATCGAGACGCCCTGCTCGCCGGAGACGTTACCGAGCGAGATCTTGCCGTCGGCCGACAAAGACAGTTCGTTGGTGTTGGCCGCGAGATCGCCGCTCATGCGCACGCCGGCGCCATTCTCGGTGACGACGATCTTGATGCGGTCGGCCTGCATGGCGCCGAGCGCGGTGCCGTCGATTGCGTATTCCGGCATGCCGGAGATTGGCGCAAGCGCCTGAGCGTCGCCCGTGGCGTAGTCGAAATTGGACGCACCCGCCGTCACGCGCAGCGACTTGCCGTAGACCGGGCCGTTGACGTGGACGCTGCGCGAGACGATGTCGAACAGATCCACCGCGCCGGATCCGGCGGAAAAATTGCCGCCGTTCGACCCGATGGTGACATCGCCGCCCTTGACGGTAAAGCCGTTGAGCTTGCCGTCGGCACCGATCTGCGGTGCACCCGTCGTCAGCGTCGCATGCGGCGTGTTGATGAAGCCGCAGCCGTCGCAGGTGATGCCGTTCGGGTTAGCGATGACGACATCGGCGCGCCCGCCGAACACTTCAATCGCGCCGTTCAACGCCGAGCGGTTGCCGCTGGTGACTTCGTTGAGGATGACCGATGCCGGCCCTGAGCTGTTGAGGTTAGGGTTTCCGGGCGTGACGCCGCCGAGATTGGAGTTGCCGATCTCGCCCTTGAAGTTGTTGAGGATCAGACCCGGCGTGCCGACGTTGAAATTGTCGTATTTGTTGTGCGACAGGCCCTGGCTGTTCGGGGTGACGATGTCGATGAGCGGCACGCCGTTGGGTGCCGAACCAACGCCCGGCTGATTGGCGGCCGGCGCCGTGGTGCTCGCCGAGACCGACTGGGCATTGGCAAGCATCGGCTGAAAGACCAACAGCGCGCTGAGCACGATCGCCAGCGAGCGATGGGCGAACCTACCAAACCGGTAAGCAAGGGCCCTGGCATTCGAACCAAAATCGGCTTCTACACGCATCGTTTCGTCTTTCCAAACGCACAACTGGTTTTGTGTCTCGACATCAATCGTGACCGGCGCTGCCTTCCCGGCAGCGCCTCGCCTCGTCTCGTTATTTCTGGGTGAGCCAGGTCTTCACATTGCGCGTGAAGGACTTGGACAGGCGCTGTGCCATGACATCAGGCGCTCCGGACGTTGTCGCCGCATTGACCGCGACGGCGATGATTACGCCGTAACCGCTTCCGCGCATGGAGAGGTCTTCGCCATGGATGTTTTGCGCCTGGGCGATCAATTGGCCGGTCTTGGCATCCTCCAGCCGAACGGTTCCGTCGATCATGCTGTCATGGCCGCCGATAATGCGGGCCTGCTTGGTGGTAACGTCGAACACATGCAGCGTCACGACCAGCCTGCCCTTGTTAGGGCCGCCCGGCACGCCGATCAGTTCCTTCGACATCGTGGCCTGGAGGGTGCGAATCGCCTCCTGGACCTGCTGGTCCGGCTTGTCGCCGAAACCGAATGTCTTGACGTCAGGAGCCAGCTCGATCCGGATCTCGCGCACGGACGTGCGCTGGAGGGCGGCAATCAGCCGGGGATCTGTCCTGGTGGTGACGCAGGATGCCAACGTCGCCGCCAGCAGGAGAAGGGTTAGAAAACGCACGAAACGCATAGGAAACTCCGGACTTCATTTATAAGATTTGCGTGCCCGCCAAATTCAGTTTCGGCTGTCTGAGGACGATGCCGGCTTTGGTTTGCTGTCGAGATGCTTGTAGAGCTCGGTCAGCTGGGACTTCGGCGCCGGGCATCCCTTCGATTTGGCGATGCTGGTCAAGACATTGTTCCTGTTGCGCAATGCATCGATCTCGACTTTCTCAGGCGATTTCGGATCCATGAAAAACAGCGCCGGCAGAAACAGCAGCACACCGGTCGCCCCGAGCACGATATTCTTGCCCTGCGCATCGGTGCGCTCCTTCACCGTCGAGGAGATCTGCCGCTCGTTGGCCTCGAACTCCCGCGCGATGCCGGCGCAATCGAAGGCGCTGTCGGACGGGTTGGTCGAAGCGACCGGGCGTGCCTCCCGCCCGGCACAGCCGGCAAGCGACATGGAAAGAGCAAGGATCAGCGCCGTCGATCTTGAAAGGGTGTTGGCGTGCTTGTTCGTCGAAATACTGCGGGTGGTCATGGTCCTGCTTTCGTTACCAATGCGCGGATGCGCTGAAATAAAAGAGCCCGCCGTCGACATCGTCGAGGCTGCTTGCAACAATGTCGGAATAGCCGAGGTCGGCACTGATATTGCCGCCGACGGCCCGGATGCCGGCCGTCCAGCTGGCGAGGTCGCCGCCTGATATGTCGAAGCGTTTTTGCGCGTAGACGTGGCCGTAATCGAAACCGAGATAGGGACGCAGTTCGCCGAATGCCTTCGCAGCCGCGCCGCCGCCCTGGTTGGATTGCGTTCGCCAGACGATCTCGTTGTGGCTGAACATGCCATTATTGCCGAAGAGCACGCTTTCGCGCGTGCCGCGGACATTGCTGTAGCCGCCGAGCGAGATCTGTTCGGCGCCGAGCAGATTGTCGGGGGAATATTGAGCGCCGAGCAGCGAGGTGAATTCGAACTGCCTGCCGGCGGTCTGGAATGGCTGTGTCACGCTGATGGTGGCGTTGAATTTCGAAAACCGCGGATCGGCATTGCCGACACCCGGATCCCCCGGGTTAACCGCATCGAAGAGACCGAGCCCCTTGTCAAAGCTGGCGTCGAACATCCAGATGCCGCCGAACATGCGGCGGGAATGGGAAATACCGATATCACCGACCGTATAGCGGCGGCTGCCGACCTCGATCAGGTTGCCGAGCAGGAAGTTGTTGGTCTGCTTGTAGGTCAGGCCGCTGCGGACCGTGGTGATCGAATCCTTGTCGCGAGCGACAACGCGATCGATGCCGAGGCCCGCCTGCCCCGAATTGCCGGAGGTTTCGAGCGTGCTGAAGTTTCCTTCGACGGCACTTTCATATTGATACCAGGAACCGCTCAGCGAGAGGGTGGAGTAACCGTAGGGGACGCTGACGCTGCCGGAATAACTGTTGCCATAGCCATTTCCGTCATTCTCCCACGAATAGTCCGGACCGCTGTGCTCGTAGGAGAAATTCCACTGGTCATTGATGCCAAGCAGGCCATCATAGCCGAGCGATGCCGAGCTGCGGGAAAAGCCGGTGCTCTCCTGCCCCATATTGTTGTTGGCGACGGAGACATGCCAGGGTCGGCCTGGCCGGTTTTCGATGTTGAGGATCGAGGTTCCATCCTTCGGGCCAGGCAGCATCGCCGACTTGGCGTCGTTGGCCTGCAGCCGGTTCATCTGGTCGAGCCCCTGCTCGATATCGCGGATATTGACGACGCGGCCGATCAGGCCGGGAAAGGCGGTCGCCAACGTGCCGTTGCCGGCCACTTTCTGGCCATTGAGATAGATGTCTGAGAGGGTGCCTTCGACGACCAGCAGGCGGAGAATCCTGGTCTTGCGGATATCCTGCTGCGGCACATACGCCCGCGAGGTTACATAGCCATGATCGATATAGAGATGCGTGACGTCCCTGAGCACCGCATTGATCTCGGCAAGGCCAACGCAGCGGTTGCCATAAGGCGCCGTCCCTTGCCGATTTCCTGGGCCGACAGCAGGGTCGCCCCGTCGATCACGACCCGCGTGATGTCGAAACAGGCACCCTTGCCGGGGCCGGCGGGCAAAGCGCCGTTTTCCGCATCCGCGCCGCCGCCGGGTGTTGCGCGGCGCAGGGCATCCAGCCGCTGCGTCTGCGACTGCTCCTCCTGGCGGCGGTTGAAATCATCGGCAGGCGTTTGCGCATAAGCGGGGGCGATCGCCACTGCGAGAGCAGCGCCAGTAACCAGAAAGTATCGAATTTCTGTGGTCATGGGTGAAATTCGGCTACTTCGCGGCGACGGACTGAAGTTCATCGAGGGCCGGCTTCAGCCCCTTCAGCGAGAAACGGATATTGACGTCCTGGCCGTTCATCAGCCGCACCAGCCCTTCGGCGGCGGCGCCCTTCTTCAAAGCCGCGGTCATTTTCGTATCCAGCGCCAGCTGCGCCCAGCATCCGGTCTGGTTGCAGTTGCGATAGTCGAGCTTGGCGACGGGCTTGCCGTCGGCCTTGATCGACAGGCCCGAGGGCAGGAAAACGTTGAGCGGCAGAAGGGCGGTCAGCATCAGCCGTGGCTTGCCCTTGTCCTTGTCGGAAGGCGCGGCAGGCGGCGCCGATATCGCCAGCGTCAAGATATTGACGGGTTTACCGTCCTTGGTGACTTGTGCCACCTGTGCGACTTCGCAAGCCTCAGCGCCTGCCGCACCGGTGCAGCGATAATACCAGTCGTCGAATTTCTGAGATTTTAGCGCCGGCGCCGATTGGGTCGGCGCTTGCACCTGCTCCGGCTCTTGGGTGCCGGGAGATTGCGAAAAGGATGGGGTCGCACAGGCGATCGATATCAGAATGGGGGCACTCGTCCGGAGACCCCGCTTCATGCCGCTTTTCAAAAATGTCTTCATTTAAAGTGCAACTTCAGGAAGATTTTATTCTCGTGGAAAGTCATATCGCTACGATCCGCAATTCGGTCAACCTTAACGTGTCAGCACGGTAAAGTTTGCGTTAGGTATTTATTTCGCGTTCTGGGAGATTACGTTCAGTTTGCCCGAGAACCTACGCGCAACGAAATCACAACAGATTCCAAAATTCGAATGAAACCGATTGGCGAGACCCATGAGACGACGCGCAACTTACGCGAAGCTGGCCACCTGCTCGTTGTCATTGAAAATCATGCGCATAGACGGATAGGATGAATAATTCCGCACCGCCGGACATCCGGAGAATCCTGCGGAAGATGAGCTGCACTCATTTTGAAGAAAAGACGCTCCGAGGCGCCTGCATCATTCCCGATGCCGCCCACAAATACAGAGATGTATTTCGGAAATTCCTTACACCCCCGGGTTGCTACTGTTGTTTATCTGCGGATGAGGGGACAACCGCATGGCGAAACCGCAACGGCCGACACAGCCCAGGACGGAATTCGCGGCCCAGCATTCGCGAAAACCCGATTAAGACCCGAATCGGCGGCGACCTCCCGTCTCTCGCTGCGCCGTCGCAGGACTGTCATTTTCGAGATGACATCCGCCCCGTTCTCTGCGAAAAAGAGCGCGATGAGAGACAGGGGCGCCCGTCGACAGACGGGCTGAGAAGCACCCTTCGAACCTGAACCGGATAATGCCGGCGGAGGGAGTCGCTCGGGGTCGCGGCTTAGCCCGCACGAATTGCCCCGTGCCCGCCCCCGCCTGAAAGGGGCCACATGCAGACCAGGACCACACCAGGAGCCATGCTGACGGCGATGCGCGAAAAGCCGCCGCTCGTTCAGTGCATCACCAATTACGTGGCGATGAACATCGCCGCCAATGTTCTCCTGGCCGCCGGCGCCTCGCCCGCCATGGTGCATGCGGCTGAAGAAGCCGGCGAATTCGCCGGCATCGCCAGTGCGCTGACCGTCAATATCGGCACGCTGTCGACGCAATGGATCGACGGCATGCAGGCGGCCGCGAAGGCCGCAACCGCGGCCGGCAAACCCTGGGTGCTCGATCCGGTCGCCCATTATGCCACGGCCTTCCGCCGCGATGCGGTTGCCGGTCTGCTGGCGCTCAAGCCGACGATCATCCGCGGCAACGCTTCCGAGATCATCGCGCTTGCCGGCGGCGAGAGCCGCGGCCAGGGCGTCGACAGCCGCGATCCGGTCGAGCAGGCCGAAGGCTCGGCGCGCTGGCTTGCCGAGCGGCAGCAGGCGATCGTCGCCGTTACCGGTGCTGTCGATTTCGTCACCGATGGCGAGCAGGCGGTGCGCATCACCGGCGGATCGGCGTTGATGCCGCAGGTCACCGCGCTCGGCTGCTCGCTCACCTGCCTGGTCGGCGCCTTTGCCGCCACGGTGCCCAAAGATCTGTTCGGGGCGACGGTCGCAGCCCTTGCAACCTTCGCCATCGCCGGCGAGGAGGCAGCACTCGGTGCGGCCGGTCCCGGCTCCTTCGCCTGGCGCTTTCTCGATGCGCTGCACGCGCTCGACGCCGAAACGCTCGATGCCAGGGCAAGGATATCGGCGGCATGAAGACCTTCGATCTTTCGCTCTATCTCGTCCTCGATCCTGACCTCTGCGCCGGGATCGGCATGGTCGAAACGGCGCGGCTTGCAGTTGCCGGCGGCGCGACGATGGTGCAGTTGCGCGACAAACATGCCGGCACGACCGCGATGATCGAGACCGGCCGCGCCTTTAAACAGGCGCTCGATGGCACCGGCGCCCGCCTCATCGTCAACGACGATGTCGAGGCGGCCATCGCCATCGGAGCGGACGGGTTGCATATCGGCCAGGAGGATATGGATGCGGTGAGAGCGCGGGCGATGATCGGCCCCGACATGATCCTCGGCCTCTCGGTCGAGACCGCAGCGCTTGCCGCTGGCGTCGATCGCAGCCTGGTCGATTATACCGGCGTCGGGCCGGTGTTTGCGACCTCGACCAAGGCCGACCACAAGCAGCCGATCGGTTTTGACGGCCTGGCAAGGCTGGTGAAAGCCTCGCCGGTGCCGTCGGTCGCCATCGGCGGGCTCAAGGCGGAGCATGCGGCGAAAGTCTTTGCCGCGGGCGCCAGCGGGCTTGCCGTTGTCTCCGCCATCTGCGGCACGCCGGACCCGGAAGCAGCCACGCGCCGCATCGCCGCAGAAATTCGAAAGGCCCGTGCATGATCCGCAACGTCCTCTCCATCGCCGGCTCCGACCCCTCAGGCGGCGCCGGCATTCAGGCCGATCTCAAGGCCTTTTCCGCCCGCGGCGTCTACGGCATGGCGGTGCTGACCGCGTTGACGGCGCAGAACACGCAAGGCGTCAGCGGCGTGCATCTGGTGCCACCTGCATTCGTTGCCGATCAGATCAACGCCGTCTTTGCCGATGTGCGTGTCGATGCCGTCAAGATCGGCATGATCGCCAATGCCGGCATCGCCGAGGCCGTTGCTGGAGCGCTCGCCGATCAGCGCGGCATCCCCATCGTCATCGATCCCGTGATGATCGCCAAGGGCGGTGCCCCCTGCTGGCGCCCGAAGCCGTCGATGTGCTGACCCGCCGGCTGCTGCCGCTCGCGACACTGCTGACCCCGAACCTGCCGGAGGCTGCCGCCCTGCTGCACGAGCCGGTCGCGACAAACCGGGAGGAGATGGCGGCGCAGGCCGAACGGCTGCGCGCGCTCGGCCCGGCCTCGGTGCTGGTCAAGGGCGGTCATCTCGACAGCGACGACAGCCCCGACGTGCTTGCCACGGCCGACGGCCTGCACTGGTTCGAAGCCCGGCGGGTGCCGACCAAGAACACCCACGGCACCGGCTGCACATTGTCGAGCGCGCTGGCGGCCGAGCTTGCCAAGGGCGCCTCGGTGCCCGAGGCTGTCGCTATCGCCAAGGATTACCTCGCCGGCGCGGTCGCCGCCGCCGGAAGCCTCACCGTCGGCTCCGGCCACGGCCCGGTGCAGCATTTTCATGCGCTTTGGAAAGTGGCGGGATAAACATCCATCATCGACGCACCCCTTCAATCGAAACGGCTCGGGCTCCCCGGGCCGTTTTTGCGTTCGGCAGCCATCTTGCTTTTGAGCGGGAGCATCATGGCGAGCAGCATCGCGCCATTTGAAAAACGCAGTTGACAAGCTCAGCCAGATAGCCAAGTCTATGACATTAAAAGGGGATATATTCCGCAATAACGGAATATGAGGAGGAATGACCGGTGCCAGACCTGCTTGTGAGTCTATACTCCACAAAGCTTGCCGATCTGAATCGGAAAGCCGATCATGTCGGTGTCTCCATCCGACCGGCCCTCCCCCCGGAACTGCACCTCGTCGTCGACTGGGTTCGCCAGCAGTTCAGCGAGAACTGGGCAAGCGAAGTCTCCGTCGCCTTCTCCCGCCAGCCGGTTGCCTGCCTGATCGCCGTCGACGGCGGCAAGCTGCTCGGCTTTGCCTGCTACGACACGACGGCGCGCGGCTTCTTCGGCCCGACCGGCGTCGATCCTGAGGCGCGCGGCAAGGGTATCGGGCTCGCCCTGTTTTCAGCCTGCCTTCAGACGATGAAGACGCTTGGCCATGCCTATGCCTTCATCGGCGATGCCGGCCCGGTCGATTTTTACGCGAAGACCGCAGGCGCCATCACCATCCCCGCCCCCGACAAGGGCATCTACGAAGGCATGCTGAGACGCATGCCGAAATGACCACCTGATCCCGGAGCACCAGAATTGTCCTCGACCCCGCTCGCCCTTTTCGTCGGCCTTCCCAATCCGGTCCTTTCGGATGAAGAATTCGCCCTGTTTCGCGAGACCAATCCGCTCGGCCTCTTCGTCGGCCGGCGCAATCAGCGCGAGCCGGAGCAGACGAAGCGGCTGATCGAACGCTTTCGCGAAGCCGTCGGCCGCGACGATGCGCCTGTTTTCACCGACCAGGAAGGCGGTCGCGTGCAGCATCTCGATGCCGGCCCATGGCCACTCTTCCGCAGCTTCGGCCAGTTCGCCGAACTTGCGCGCCGGGATTTCGCGCTCGGCAAAAAAGCATTGCGCCTTTCCTCCCAGGCCATGGGGGCGATGATGACGGAACTCGGCCTTTCCAGCGGCTGCTCGCCCGTTCTCGACCTCGTCTTCGAGACGACGAGCGCGGTCATCGGCGCCCGCTCTTTCGGCCCCGATCCTGATGTCATCGCCGCCCTCGGCCGCGAGGTGATCGACGGCCTGCTCGAGACCGGCAATATGCCTGTGATGAAGCACATTCCCGGCCACGGCCGCGCGACGCTGGATTCCCACAAGGAGCGCCCGGTGGTCGATGCCAGCCGCGAGACGCTCGCTGCCACCGATTTCAAGCCCTTCGTGGCGCTGAAGGATACGCCCTGGGCCATGGTCGCCCATGTCGTCTACGCCGCCTACGACAAGGAGCTGCCCGCCTCCGTCTCGCCAGTCATGCACGACGTCATCCGCAAGGATTTGGGTTACGACGGCGTGCTGATTTCCGACTGCATCTTCATGGAATCGCTCTCCGGCACCCTGCCGGAACGCGTCAAACAGATACTCGACGCCGGCTTCGACATCGCCCTCCACAGCCATGGCGACATTGCCGAAAGCGAAGCCGCCGCCAAGGCCGCCCGGCCGCTGACGGACGCCGCTCTCAAGCGGATCGCCGCCGCCAAGGCCCGCCTCGGCAATCTCAAGATCGATGTCCGCGCCGCCCATGCTGAAGTCGAAGACATGTTTGCAAGCGCGCTGGTCTCCTGACCGGCGCGTCATCTCTCACTGCATAAAAAAGGGGAATAAGACATGAAAAGATATCTTCTTGCCGCCGCAGCACTGACGCTGCTTTCGGGCTCCGCCATGGCGCAAACGGTCCTGACGGCGAATATCGAACCGGCGACGACCTGGGTGCGCAACTTCAACCCGTTCAACCAGACCTCGTCGCGCCAGTCGACGCTCGATTTCATCTATGAGCCGCTGGTTATTTTCAACCGCTTCGACAGCAACAAGCCGGTCTATCGCCTGGCCGAAAGCTTCAAGCTCTCCGACGATCTGAAGAGCATCGATTTCAAGCTGCGCCCGAACCTGAAATGGTCTGATGGTAAGCCGCTGACGGCAGCCGACGTCAAGTTCACCTATGACTACCTGAAGAAATTCCCGGCGCTCGATTTCGTCAGCATCTGGAGCTTCATCACCGATGTCAAAGCCGTCGACGGCCAGACGGTGCGCTTCACGCTCGCCAATCCGAGCTCGCTCGCTGCCGAGCAGATCTCGCAGCTGCCGATCGTTCCCGAACATGTCTGGAAGGACGTCGCCGATCCGGTCACTTTCGCCAACGAGAACCCGGTCGGCAGCGGCCCGCTGACCGAGGTGCCGCGCTTCACCGGCCAGACCTACGACCAGTGCCGCAACCCGAACTATTGGGATAACGCGCATCTGAAGGTCGATTGCATGCGCTTCCCGCAGCTTGCCGACAACAACCAAATGCTGACGGCGACGGCCGACGGCACGCTCGACTGGGGCGTCTCCTTCATTCCCGATATCGACAATGTCTATGTTTCCAAGGATCCGGCGCATTTCCACTATTGGTATTCGCCGAGCAGTATGGTCGCCTTCCTGTTCAACCTGGACACCGCGAACGAGAACAACAAAAAGGCCTTCAACGATCTGAAATTCCGCCGAGCCGTCTCGATGGCGCTCGACCGCAAGACGATGATCGACGTCGCCGGCTACGGCTATCCGACGCTCAACGAAGACCCCGGCCTGATGGGCGAGCTTTACAAGAGCTGGGCGGACCCATCCGTCAAATCAGACTTCGGCAAGTTCGCAACCTATGACGCCGACGCCGCCAAGGCCCTGCTCGACGAGGCTGGCTACAAGGACAAGGACGGCGATGGTTTCCGCGACAATCCCGACGGCAGCAAGATCTCTTTCTCGATCATCGTCCCGAGCGCCTGGACCGACTGGATCGACACCGTCAATCTCGCCGTCGAAGGCATGCAGGCGGTCGGCATCGACGCCAAGATCGAGACGCCTGAAGAAGCCGTCTGGACCGGCAACCTGATCAACGGCAGCTTCGATGCGGCGATCAACAGCCTGCCGGCCTCGGCCTCGCCCTATTATCCCTACAAGCGCGCCTTCAGCGCTTCGGACAAGGGCAAGACCCGCTTCACCGCGCAGCGCTGGTTCAATCCCGAGGTCGAGAAGCTCGTCACCGAGTTCACCCAGACGGCAGATCTTGCCAAGCAGAAGGAGGCGATGAACAAGGCGCAGCGCATCGTCGCCGAAAACATGCCGATGATTCCGGTGTTCAACAATCCGAACTGGTATCAGTACAACACCAAGCGCTTCACCGGCTGGTCGACCAAGGAAAATCCCTTCGTCAATCCGTCGATCTCGCGGACCAATCCGGCACGCCTCCTGAACCTGCTCGCGCTCGAGCCGGTCAAGTAAGACACCTCCCGGGAGCGGCGTCAGAACATGATGCCGAAAAGTGTAAGCGGTTTTCGGATGACATCACGCTCATCCAGAAGCGCCGCTCCCGTCACGACGGAGTTCTCATGGCTTTTCTGCTTCGCCGCCTCGTCTTCTACATGGCAGCCTTCATCGCCGCAGCGACGATCAATTTCTTCCTGCCGCGCCTGATGCCGGGCGATCCCGTGCAGATCATGTTCTCGAGCGCCGGCACCGAGCTGCCGCCGGAAAGCCTGCAGGCGCTGAAGCTCACCTTCGGCTTCGTCGATGGGCCGCTCTGGCAGCAGTACCTCACCTATCTCGGCAGCATTTTCACCGGCGATCTCGGCCGCTCGATCAAATATTTCCCGCTGCCGGTCACCACGGTGCTCGGTCATGCCCTTATCTGGACCGTCGCGCTGATGGGAACGGCGACGATCGTCAGCTTTGCCCTTGGCACCCTCCTCGGCATCGCCGCCGCCTGGCGCCGCGGCAGCAGGTTCGACGTTTTCGTTTCCGTCGGCGCGATCTTCGCGACCTCGGTGCCAGCGGTTGTCACCTCGCTGATCGTGCTCTTCATCTTCGGCTTCACGCTCGGCTGGTTCCCGAACGGTTATGCCGCCGATCCCTCGCTCGATCCGGCTTTCACCCTGCAATACCTCGGCAGCGTCGCCTATCACGGCATCCTGCCGATGGGCACACTCTGCACCGTGCTGATCGGCGGCTTCACCGTCACCATGCGCAACAACATGATCAACCTGCTCGGGGAGGACTATATCGTCATGGCCCGCGCCAAGGGCCTCTCCGACCGGCATGTGATGCTCTGGTATGCGGCGCGCAACGCCCTGCTGCCGACCGTCTCCAGCCTTGCCATCGCCATCGGCACCATTCTCGGCGGCTCGCTGGTGACCGAGGTCGTCTATAACTATCCCGGCCTCGGCAATATTCTCTACCAGGCGATCCTCGCCCGCGATTACCCCGTCATCCAGGGCCAGCTCCTCATCATGACCGCGACGATGCTGATCGCCAATTTCATCGTCGACGTCAGTTATATCCTGCTCGACCCGCGGCTGAAGGGAGCATGACATGAAAACCCTGCTTCGAAACCGCAAGGCGCTCACCGGCCTCGCCATCATCGCCGCCATCATCATCGTCGCGATCGCCGCACCGCCGCTGACGCAATACGATCCCGCCGCCCGCACCGGCCGGCCGCACCAGCCGCCGTCGCTCGACCATATTCTCGGCACCACCCGCCTCGGCCAAGATGTCTTTGCCCGGCTGATCTATGGCGCCCGCACCTCGCTTGCCGTCGGCTTCGGCGCCGGCCTGCTGATCACCCTCGTCGGCACCGCGCTCGGCATTATCTCCGGCTATCGCGGCGGCAAGACCGACGAGGTCATCAGCTTCTTCACCAATATGGTGCTGGTCGTTCCCAATCTGCCGCTGCTGCTCGTGCTCGCCGCCTTCATCGGTCAGGCAAGCCCCGTCGTCATCGCGCTGATCCTTGGGGCCACCTCCTGGGCCTGGGGCGCCCGCGTCACCCGCGCAGAGACGCTTTCCGTCAAACACAAGGATTTCGTCAAATCCGCCGAGATGATGGGCGAGCCGCAATGGCGCATCATGACATTCGAGATCTTTCCCAACGTGATATCGATCGTCGGCATCAATTTCATCGGCAGCGTCATCTTCGCGATCATCACCGAGGCGACGCTTGAGTTTCTCGGTCTCGGCGATCCCCGCGCGATCTCCTGGGGCACCATGCTCTACAATGCGCAGAAGGCATCGGCCCTTTCGGTCGGCGCCTGGTGGGATATCCTCACCCCCTGCTTCGCACTCGCCTTCCTCGGCATCGGCATGTCGCTTCTGAATTTCGCCGTCGACGAGATCGCCAATCCGCGGCTGCGCACCGGCAATCACCTGAAGCGCTGGTCGCTGCTCGTCCGTTCCGGGGAGGGCCGCCTGTGACGCAGCCGCTGCTGTCGGTGAGGAACCTCACCATCGACTATATCGGCGAGGAGAAGGATTTCCGCGCCGTCGACGACGTCAATTTCGACGTCGCACCCGGCGAGGTCTTCGGGCTCGCCGGCGAATCCGGCTGCGGCAAGAGCACCATCGCCTTCGCCATCAGCCGCCTGCACAAGCCGCCGGCGCTGATCCGCAAGGAAAGCCGCATCCTGCTCGACGGCCGCGACGTGCTCGATCTCGACCAGCAGGCGCTTGCCGCCTTCCGCTGGCGCGAGGTCGCCATGGTCTTCCAGAGCGCCATGAACTCGCTGAACCCGGTGCTGCGCATCGAGACACAATTCTACGACATGCTGCGCACCCACAAGGGCATGAGCCGTGCGGCGGCACGCGAGCGCACCGCCGAAATGCTGAGGCTCGTCGACATCGCGCCGGATCGCATGCGCGACTATCCGCACCAGTTTTCCGGCGGCATGCGCCAGCGCATCGTCATCGCCATCTGCATGGCGCTCGATCCGAAGCTCGTCGTCATGGACGAGCCGACGACGGCGCTCGACGTCGTCGTCCAGCGCGAAATCCTGCAGCGCATCAATGAGTTGCGCCGCCGCTTCGGTTTCTCCGTACTGTTCATCACCCATGATCTCGGCCTGATGGTGCAATTCTGCGATCGCATCGGCATCATGCTGTCAGGCAGGCTGGTGGAGCAGAAAGCGGCCGAGGCGATCTACCGGACGCCGGAGCACGACTATACGAAAAGGCTCTGGGCCTCCTTCCCCTCGCTTCACGGAGGAGTGCTGCTATGAGCGACGCCATCCTCGCGCTCGACGCCGTCACCAAGAGTTTCGGCCATGGTTCGGCGGCCGTGCATGCGGCGCGCGCCATTTCCTTTTCGCTGCATGCCGGCCGGGCGCTGGCGCTCGTCGGCGAATCCGGCAGCGGCAAGACGACCTGCGCCCGCATGGCGATGCGCGAATATCTGCCGACATCGGGGCGGATCCTCTATAAGGGCCGGCCGGTCGAGGCGGCGAATTCCGCCGAGATCGGCCGCTACCGCCGCTCGGTGCAGATGATCTTCCAGGACCCCTTCGCCTCGCTGAACCCCGCCCATACCATCGCCTATCATCTCCGGCGGCCGCTGAAGCTGCATCGCCCGGAGATTAGAGGAAGCGAGATCGACGTCGCGGTTCGCGAACTGCTGACGCGCGTCAGGCTCGATCCCGATCTCGTCGCGCTGAAATATCCGCATGAACTCTCCGGCGGCCAACGCCAGCGCGTCAACATCGCCCGCGCGCTTGCAGTCCAGCCGGAGGTGATCGTCGCGGACGAGCCGACCTCCATGCTCGACGTCTCGGTGCGCCTCGGCGTATTGAATCTGCTGAACGAGATGAAGCAGGAGATGAATCTCGGCCTGCTTTATATCACCCATGACATCGCCACCGCCCGCTATGTCGCCGAGGACATCGCCGTGATGTATGCCGGCCAGATCATCGAATGGGGCAGCACCGCAAGGGTGATCGATAATCCGCTGCATCCCTACACAAGGCTGCTGCTCTCCGCCGTGCCCGATCCCGACATCCGCTTCGAAGACCCGAAGGCACGTCTCAGGCCGGATGAAGTCGACGATATCCGCCGCCGTTCCGCCGCGCCGCAGGACGAGATCGTCGAAGTGGAGCCGCAGCATTTCATACGGATGGTCTGAGGCGCCTCAGCTGAGTTCCTGGGCGAGTCCGAGGAGAAGCCCTTCGGGCCCTCTTATGTAGCAGAGCCGATATGTATCTCCATACTGGACGACTTCGCCGACGAGCTGCGCACCACGCGCGCGAAGCCTTTCAAGCGTGTCGTCGATGTCGTCAACGGTGAACATGACGCGGAGATAGCCGAGCGCGTTGACCGCAGCGTTGCGGTGGTCTGCGACGACATCAGGCATGAGGAAGCGGGAGAGCTCGAGCCGGCTGTGGCCATCAGGTGTGCGCATCATGGCGATCTCCACACGCTGATCGCCCAGCCCAGTGATACGTCCGGCCCATTCTCCTTCGATCATGGCCCGTCCTTCGAGCTCGAGGCCGAGTTCGCCAAAGAAATCAATCGCCACTGCGAGGTCTTCGACGACGATGCCTACATTGTCCATCCGCTTGAGCGCCATGTTTCCAATCTCCAAAAGTGTCGTTGCAATCTGAGAGGCGTCGCCTCGTCCAACAAAGGACGTGTCAGGAACCTCAGCGCCGACAGCCGTCCAAGCGCAATTTTCTGCTCTTCACATCGGAAGCTGAACGGACCGCCTCTAACCACCGCCCCGCTTTCGAACGGTCCCCGAAGCCTGCTGACTGGCCCCGCTCATCACCCTATGCTAGGGGACGGTTCTTTCAAGTGAGGCGAAACCGTCATGCTGCCCTGGATTCAGCTCGATTCCGCGACCATTCCCGGCGAATGCGGCGAACTCAGGCTGAAGCAGCGCGGCAGTGAATTCTCGATCATGCTCGGCGCCAACGAGCTGATGAACAGCCGCCTCAGCGGCTCGGAAGAGGCGCTTGCCACCCTTTCCTGGGAGCGGATCAAGGCGCATCCGAAGCCGAGGATGCTGATCGGCGGGCTCGGCATGGGGTTTACCCTGCGCGCCGCTCTCGCCATCCTTCCCGAGGATGCAGGCGTCACCGTCGCCGAACTGGTGCCGGCCGTCGTTACCTGGGCGCGCGGGCCGATGGCCGAGGTCTTCAAGGGCTGTCTCGACGATCCGCGCGTCGCCATCCATCAGGGCGATGTCGGCGAAGCGATCCGTGCCGGCAAGGGCGCCTATGACGCCATCCTGCTCGATGTCGACAATGGCCCGGATGGGCTGACCCGCAAATCCAACGATCGGCTCTATGATTTCGCCGGCCTGCGCGCCGCCCGCGACGCGCTCCGCCCCGACGGCGTGCTCGCCGTCTGGTCGTCCGGTCCCGATGCCGATTTTACCCGCCGCCTGAGGGACAGCGGTTTTTCCGTCGAAGCCGTCAACACCCGCGCCAACGGCAAACGCGGCGGCGCCCGTCATGTGATCTGGCTGGCGAAGAAACCGACCCGCTGACCCAAGCTCCTCAACCAATGAGGCGGCGTCGCCTGGCTCAACTGGCCGAAGCGATCCTCCGGGCGGCATTGATGGCGCGGCGGGCGCCGGAGCGCAGCTGCGTCGTCTCGGCGCCGGCGATGACCAGATCGAAGCCGAATTTCAGCAGTTCGCCGGCCCGCTCTCCGTCGGCGGCAAAGGCGCAGGCGAATTTGCCGTGGGCGCGGCAGCGCGCGACGGCATGCTGCATGGCGCTGTCGATTTCGGCGGCGTTCGGCGCCACCTGATCACCGTTCGACAGCGCGATCGACAGATCGGAAGGTCCGATAAAAATGCCGTCGATCCCGGTCACACCGAGAATGCCGTCGATCGCATCGAGCGCGGCGCGGGTCTCGATCATGGCGATGGCGACGGTGAGCGCATTGGCGTTCTTCAGATAATCATCGCCCGACAGGCCGGTATGGTTCAGCGCCAATGACGGCCCCCAGCTGCGCTCGCCGACAGGGGGATATTTCGTCGTCCGGACCAGGGCTCTCGCATCGTCGGCCGAATTGATCATCGGCGCGATGATGCCGGAGGCGCCGGCATCGAGCAGGCGCGAGGCGGAAGCGAAATCGCCGACCGGGATGCGCGCCAGGGCTGGCTTGCCGGCCAGGCGCACCTGCGCGATGCCATTGGCCGCCGACGGCATGTCCCACATGCCGTGCTGCATATCCAGCACGACGGCATCGAAGGCCTCCTGCGCCAAGTGGTTGACGAGCATGGCGTCGGGAATGCCGACCCAGGCGGAGATCATGCCACCCCGGCTGCCCCTGATCCGATCTGCAAATCCGTCTATCTCAGCTGCACCCATGCCATTCTCCCCCAATTCATCAGACCGCCGGCGGCCATTGCTGTCAGGCAGCGGCGGCGGTTCACACTCTCCGCCGCAGTCGCGAGACGATGATCATGACCACGACTCCCAGTCCCGCCAGGATGGCTCCCCAAAGGATCCAGATCGTTTGCCTGATCATGAAGCTGGACGACGGATAGGGAAAATAGCCACTTCCCTGGCCGATCCAGATCAGTCCGAAGATGATCATAAGCACTCCGAGAACATATCCGATCGTTCGCCACATGCTTCAGCCGCCTTCCCTATCGATTCGATCCCACAATGGCGACCGGCGTCGTTCACGACAAGGCTTCTCTTAGACACAAACGTCGGCGTTGAGGCGTGGTGAGCCGCAAGGCTGCTGCTCGCCACCCAGATCGGGCGGGCATCCATGTGGCGCTTTTGAAATTCCGATATAGACCAGGAGAACGAGATACATCCGCCCACTTACCCAATGCCCTCTCTATTACTCATGTTGCATAGATCGCTAGCGGGAGGAAGAACTCCATCGAATCTCGCAAATCCGAAGGAATCACAACTCGCTGAAATCACTCAATTCTTTTTGAGGCAGCCTCTCATGCGCTTCAGCAATCCAGCCATGGTCATAGTGATTATTGCTGTACGCCCAATGAATGACTTTAGGTTGGTGAAAATATCAATCACTATGAGCCGCGTACAATCTTAACTAACGAGTCCATGGCCGAACCATATTGCTTGGCTTTTCTTTGGTCTCTGAAGATGTTGCACGCGAATTCTGCTGGGTAGAGCACGCCGGACATTGCCGTGCTGGAGTTTCGATGAAAAAGGTGGCGCCATGACCCATATTGCACTTCGCTCCCTAGCCAAGGGACTGGGTTCCTTTGTCCTTCCGCAACTGCGAAATACGCACGTAGAAGGGGGCACTGCTTCTGCGCGCCACTGTTATGACCTTTTCTTTCGCCACTACGGTCACCTAGCACCTTGGCTGAACGGCAAAAGACCTGAAGTATTGGTCGAGGTCGGCCCCGGAAGTTCGCTTGGCGTTGGAATTGCCGCACTGCTTGCGGGCGTCGACACGTACATCGGGCTGGATTTGCAAGACCACCGGAGCATCGAGCACGATCTTGAAGTCCTGAACGGTTTGATTGAACTCTTCGGCGAGCGGGCCGCATTTTGGGATAACACCGTATCGGGCGACATCTTTTTTCCGCCGTCACCGACAAACTTCGCCTGGGATCAAATAGATGGGATCGTGCAACAGCGCCTCAGTGCGGAGGCAATCGACGCGCTGAAGGCGGACCTCGTGAATGGCAGCGAACGATTAAAGTTCGTCGCACCATGGACCGATTTCAACGTACTGCAGGCGGGTGTGGCTGACTGGCTGATGACGCATTCAGTCATGGAGCACGTGGACAACCTCGTTGATACCTATATCGCCATTGCCCGGTGGCTGAAGCCAGGAGGGTTTGCGACACACCTGATCGACTTCCAATCTCACGGTCTGTCAAGCGACTGGAATGGGCACTGGGTTTTGAGCGCGCCCACGTGGACGATGATGCGTGGACGACGACCCTACCTGATAAATCGGAAGTGGCGTAGCCATCACATCAATCTGATGCAGGAGAGCGGCTTCGAAATCCTTGCGGAACTCCAGTACATCCGTGCGGACGGACTAGCACGGAAGGAATTTCGAGCGCCGTTCACGTCAATGCCAAATGGTGACGAAAAAGCTGCGATGAGTTTTTTTGTGACGAGAAAAATCGGCTAAGAGTCGGACTCGAAAAGGCTTCAACTATATCCATGTCTTGCGAGGCGTCTGGTGAGCATGCGAATGTGGCGATGGTTATCCGGGATAACCGCCGTCAGAGCCTTTCCGCCATGCGACGCGGCTTGAGCTAGCTGACCTTCCCCGCCTCGTTCATCAGCCAGGTGCTGAGCTTCTCGCCGTGGGCGCTTGCCGATCGCGGCGGCACCAGCCAGTAGCCGCGGTCCTGCGACTCGAGCGGCGGGCCGGCTTCGACCAGCATGCGCGCGTGGAGGAGCGTATCGACCAGCCCCATCCAGCCGATCGCCATGCCCTGCCCGCTCAACGCAGCCTGAATGACCAGCGAGTAGGTATTGAAGCTGATATCGCCGCGGCCGGCATGGGCGTCGCGCAGGACGGAGAATTCGGTCAGATAACTGCGCCAGTCGAACCAGGGCGATGGCATCGGCGTGTCGAGATTGATCAGCACCGCCTTGGCAAGCTGCCTCGCATCCTCGAACGGGCCGTTGCGATCGAGAAATCCCTGCGTGCAGACCGGCACGACCTTTTCCCGCAGCAGAAGCGTACCGATGGCGCCGAATTCCGCCCGCGTGCCAAAAACAACCGCGACATCCGCTTCGTCGCGAAAACCGGCTGCAAACCGCTGCGTCGCGACGATCTGGATGTCCGTTTCCGGATGGAGAAGACGAAAGCCGTCCATGCGCGGGATCAGCCAAAGCGATGAAAAGGCATAGTCGGTTCTGAGCCGAACGATCGGTCTCTGGACTTCAGCACGAAAACTGCGGGCGAGCGCATCGATGTCGCCGACCGCTTTGGCGGTGACGTCGAGAAGCCGCTCGCCTTCGGCAGTCAGCGTGACGCCGCGATGCTCGCGGCGCAGCAGGCTGACGCCGAACTGCTCCTCCAGCCGGCGGATCTGGTAGCTGACGGCTGGCTGGGTAAGTCCGAGAAGCGCTGCGGCCGACGAAAAGCTCCCGAGTCTTGCGACCTCGACAAAGATGCGCATCCATCCAAGCTCAAGCGGGCGGTCTGGCATAAAAATTCCTTTATGCAGCCATTCAAAAATGCCGTCTTTACAGGCACGATAATAGACGTTTCAATAAAATCTTCAAATAGCATAGGAGGAGCCGGAGACATGGCGCGCCCGAATATTCTCATCCTGATGGTGGATCAGTTAAACGGGACATTGTTTCCCGACGGACCTGCCGATTTCCTGCATGCGCCGCATCTGAAAGCATTGGCTGAACGTTCCGTGCGCTTCGCCAAAACCTATACGGCAAGCCCGCTCTGCGCGCCGGCGCGGGCGTCCTTCATGTCCGGACAATTGCCGAGCCGGACGCGCGTCTATGACAATGCCGCGGAATTTGCCTCCGACATTCCGACCTATGCGCATCATCTGCGCGCCGCCGGATATCAGACGGCGTTATCGGGGAAGATGCACTTCGTCGGCCCCGACCAGCTTCATGGCTTCGAGGAGCGCCTGACGACGGATATCTACCCGGCCGATTTCGGCTGGACGCCCGATTATAGCAAGCCCGGCGAGCGCATCGACTGGTGGTATCACAATTTGGGTTCGGTAACCGGCGCCGGCGTTGCCGAGATTACCAACCAGATGGAATATGACGACGAGGTCGCCTACCACGCCACCCGCAAGCTGTTCGATCTCTCACGCGCCCACGACGGGCGCCCCTGGTGTCTGACCGTCAGCTTCACCCATCCGCACGACCCCTATGTCGCACGCCGCAAATTCTGGGACCTCTATGAAGGCTGCCCGGCGCTTGACCCGGCGGTGGCGCCGATTGCCTTCGAGCAACAGGACCCGCATTCGCAGCGGCTGATGAAAGCTTGCGACCACGAGGCCTTCGACATTAGCCCGGAAGAAATCCGGCGGGCAAGGCGAGGCTACTTCGCCAATATTTCCTATGTCGACGAGAAGATCGGCGACATTCTCGACGTGCTGGAACGGACCCGCATGTGCGACAACACGGTCATCCTCTTCGTTTCCGATCATGGCGACATGCTCGGCGACCGCGGCCTCTGGTTCAAGATGAACTTCTTCGAAGGATCGGCGCGCGTCCCGCTGATGATCGCGGCACCCGGCTGGAAGCCAAAACGCATCGATCAGCCCGTCTCCACCCTCGACGTCACCCCGACGCTCGCCGGTCTTGCCGGGATCGACATCACCGCGTTGAAACCCTGGACGGAGGGCTGGGATCTCGCAGCGCTTGCCGAAGGCGCCGGCAGCCGCGGCCCCGTGCCGATGGAATATGCCGCGGAAGGCTCCGAAGCGCCGCTCGTCTGCCTCAGGGACGGGCGCTACAAGCTTTCGCTCTGCGAGAAGGACCCGCCGATGCTGTTCGACCTCGAAGCCGATCCGCGGGAGCTCGACAATCTGGCGGGAAAGCCGGCCTATGCCGACACCCTGGCGAGGCTCGCAGACCAGGCCGACCGCCGCTGGAACCTTGCCGATTTCGATGCAGCCGTGCGCGAAAGCCAGGCGCGCCGCTGGGTGGTCTACGCGGCGCTGCGCAACGGCGCTTATTATCCCTGGGATTACCAGCCGCTGCAGAAAGCCTCGGAGCGCTATATGCGCAATCACATGGACCTGAACGTGCTCGAGGAAAACCAGAGGTTCCCGCGGCAGGAATGAGGGCGAAATCCTTTGGGATCAAGCCGTCCTGCGAGCCGGCGCCTCACGCAGGAAATCCTCGATGAACTGCTTTTGCAGCAGGATGCCGTCCCATTCGTTGGGGAAGAAGGGCGAGTCGTAGATCAGCGTGAAGGGGCCGGTGTAACCGGCCCGCTCACACATCTCCAGGCACCTGCGGTAATCATCGGCATCGAGGCCGGCAACGCCATAATCGGCCTTGGCATGGCAGATTTCCGCCCGGCGCATGATGTCGGCAAGCCCATCATATTTCGCCGGCGGCGCCCAATTGCCGAGGTCGCCGTTGAGGCCGACCTTGCCGTCCAGCCGATCCAGCAGCCAGTTCATCTCGACAGGCGACGGCAACAGGTCGAACCAGTTCTCGACGACGATGCGCACATCGCTGCCTTCGGCTTTTTCAGCCAGCCAGCCGAGGTGACGGGCGGCGCGGGCAAGATTTTCTTCGGTCGGCTTCTGCTTGCCGGCGATGACGCGCATCTTCTGCGCTCCGAGGGCCGCGGCGATATCGATCCACTTTGCCATCCATCTGACGTCGCGTTCGGCCGTCTCGGGATGGCTCGGATCGCCGTCCTCGACGAGCAGCGTCTGGAACAGCACGCTCGAGGCCGTCATCGCGTCGCGTAATTCGCTTATATAGCCGGCGTCGAGGCTCGGCAGATGGAAGGAACAGACTTCCAGCCGGTTGATGCCGCGGGCTGCCAGCGCCGCCGGCATATCGATCAGCGCCGCGGCACCAGGGCCATAGGGTTCTTTCGCCGCAGAACTTTTGTCGGGATCGGGGCTGTAGGCATGGATGGCACCGAGCAGCCGATGCAGCGACCACGTCGAAACCGCGAAGCGTCCGTTTTGCAAGATCTGCACGTGCCTTCCTCCAAGATTTCCTTCTGCCATCAATGGCAATAAAAGCCCGCCGGTTCAATTGCCGCCTCAGGCGAAATCGCCACGGACGACCGGCTCCGCGGCAAGGGCAACTCCCAGCAGCGCTTCGTCGCGGCGGGCGGTGGCCGAGAGCAGCAGGCCGACCGGCATGCCGGATGCACCCGTGCCGCAGGGGATGGAGACCCCACACCAGTCGAGGAAATTGCCGAGCGCGGTGTTGCGCAGCGTCTTGTTGTTGGTCGCGAAGAACAGTTCGTCGTCCCCTTCCAGCGGTCCGATCGGCGGCGCGACATGGGCGACCGTCGGAAAGGCGAGCAGCCGGTCGCCGACAAGGCGCTCGACATCGGCGATCATCCGTTTGCGCGCCTCGAGGATCGCCAGGTAATCGGCCAGGGTCGTCCTGCTTCCTAAGCGGGTGCGCATGACGACGCGGTGGTCCATCCGGTCCGCATCCGGTCCCGCCAAGCGTTCATGGTGAAGCGCGAAAGCTTCGGCGGTGACCAGCGGGCCATATCTCGTCATCAGATCGAAAATGGCGTCGAAGGCGGGAATGACGGCACGGGCAACATGGACGCCGGCCCTTTGAAGACGTTCCAAACCGGTCTCGAAGGCGGCCACTACGCCGGGTTCGGCTCCGTCGAAGACGATATTTTCAGGCACGAGCAATTCCAGCCCCTGCAGCGGACGTTCGACGACATCAGGCGCGATCCGGCCGCGCATCGCCGCATCGATCCACACCGCGTCCCTGACGCTGCGGCAGAGCGGCCCCAGCGAATCCAGGCTCTTGGCCAGTGGATAGACGCCGTCCATCGCATGACGGCCGCGGGTCGCCTTGTAGCCGACGATGCCGTTGAAGGCGGCGGGAATACGCACCGAGCCGCCGGTATCCGTGCCCATCGCCACCGGCACCAGGCCGGTTGCTACCGCGACACCGGCGCCGGAGGACGAACCGCCTGGGATGCGCGGGAGATCGGTGCCGCGCGGATTGACCGGGGTGCCGTAATGCGGGTTGATGCCGAGGCCGGAAAAGGCAAATTCGCTCATATTGGTGCGGCCGATAGCGACCATGCCCGCCTGCCGGAGGAGAGCGACGACGGCCGCATCGCGCTTGGCCGGCGCGTCTCCGGCCAGCACGACGGAACCCGCTGTCGTCGCCAGGCCTTCCATATCGAAAAGATCCTTCCAGGCGATAGGAATGCCGTCCAGCAATCCGAGTGACCGGCCTTCCCGCAAACGTTTGGAAGAGGCGCGCGCCTCCTCCATCGCGCGGCTTTCGGTCAGCGTGGTGAAGACCGCCTTGTCGGCGTAATCAGCGATGGTGCCGAAGACCACCTCGGCCACATCGACCGGATCGGCCGCGCCACCTTGGATGAGGACGGAAAGCTGGGCGACCGACATCGCGCCGTAGGATTTGCTCATGGGACGATCCACAGAAAGATGATCCTCTGGACTACCCCGGATCATTCCGGCGAGCCAGAGCATCACGATATTTTGCATTTATTAGGACGATTTTTTGAACACTGAGTTTGCAGATTGCCCCTTCAATTGCCGCGATTAAAGACACACATGCTGCACGCATGCGGGAGTCGGTCCGCCATGAGGGTTGAGAGTTTATTCTTGAGAGACCGGCGCCGCATGTGTTGCAGGAGTAATTTAGATGACAGATTGTGAAACTTTGACCCGTCGCCAGGATATGGTGACCCTCCATGTGAAAGAGGATGAAACCACCGGCTTGGGCGAGCGCGACTATGTGGAACATGTCAGCGCCCAGAAACTTTCGGGCTTCGAGCGCATTGTCGTGGTCGCCGCGCTGGCTCTCTTGAGCTTTGTCGGTTTCGCCGCATATTCTTCGAATGAGACGGACCCGGTAACGACATCAGCCATCGCTGCCCCCGCCGGCGACAGCGCGCCGCACCATCAGCCTTACGGCCATTGCCGTGAGAGCAGCCCGTATGCTGAAAGGGTCTGCTGAAGGCGAGTTCCGCTCGCGCGGGTAAGATCACCTCGCCGGGCATGGAGACCTTGGCCCAGGCTGCATAATGCAGGAAAAGGGAAAAGGACCATGGCCGGTGATATCGATTACAATCTCGACCGCTTCGTCGACGCCCAGAACGGCGTCTACGAAAAAGCGCTCTCGGAGCTGAAAGCCGGGCGCAAGACCTCCCACTGGATGTGGTTCATCTTCCCGCAGATATCAGGTCTCGGCACCTCGCGGATGGCGGAAAAATATGCGATCCGCTCGGCGGAGGAAGCCACCGCCTATCTCGCCGATCCCGTTCTCTCCAGCCGGCTGCTGCGCTGCGTCGAGGCGATCCTGTCGGTGAAGGGCCAGTCCGCCCATGAGATCCTCGGTTCACCTGATGACCTGAAGCTGCGCTCGTCGATGACCTTGTTCGCGGCGATCAGCGACCACGGCTCCCCCTTCCACCGGGTGATCGAGCATTTCTATGAAGGGAAATTCGACGAACGGACGATGGAAGTCCTCCGAACCTAGAATAGGTAGATTTGGGCCCGGTCGACCCAATGTGGTCCGACACCGCTCACAATTTTCGGCACACTCTAATTTAGAACAGGATTCAGGCCGGCGTGGCGTGAAATCAGCCTGTTCTAGCGGCTCGGCCTGATTCCAGTGCGTCGATTTCGTCGGAAATTTCGCTCAGCCGCTGACGCAGGTCGCTGTCGGTGCCGTCATCGACCTCCTCCTCGCCGAAACAATAGCGCGCATCGTGAAGCTCCAGCTTGGCTTCGAGTTCGGCGCGTTTGGCATACAGGCGCTTGAGATAGACGTAGTTCATCTCCCGGTCTCCACTTGGCCTCCGGTGAGGGAAAAACGGTATGGAAGCGGTAAGGTTCCCGAAAAACCGGTTCAGGCGAAAGAGGCGATCGCCGCATTGCAGGCCTTGGCGAAATGACCGCAGCAGCTGGCAGCGCCCATGGCCTGGCGGCTGACGCGCGCACCTTCGAGCAGCAGCGTCAGCGTATCGGCAAGAAGCTCCGGCTCGCGCGCATCGGCCGCCGAACAGAGCGCGGCCAGGCGATCACGCTGTTCGGCCTTGTGGCGCTCGATCATCTCGTGGGCGGGATGGCCCTCGCCCTTCAGCTCGATGGCGGCATTGGCGAGATCGCAGCCGGCGGGCTCGCCGTTCAGACATTGCGCCCGCATCTCCACCCAGGCGTAGAGCTGGGCGCGCGGGTTGCCGGGATAGGCCGCCTCCAGCTCGCGCCAGATCGCACCCGCCTTTTCCGAGGCGCGGCGCAGCGTCTCGCAGACGAGCTCGTCCTTCGAGCCGAAATGCCGGTAGAGCGTCATCTTGTTGGTGAGCGCCGCGTCGGCGATGGCATCGACACCGATGCCGCGGATGCCGCGCTCGCGGAAAAGCTCCGACGCCGTCGAGACGATACGTTCCCGCGGCGGGATGCGATCTTCTGGAACGGCTGCGGAGATTTCATTCGAAGTTTCTGATTTTTTTGCGGACGTAGTCCTTGACATCGATGTGACCGATCGGTAACAAATGCATTGTTACTTACCGGTAACACCACGAAACGCGAAAGTCAATGAGAACACGGCAGCGCAAAGTGGAACACGGGCGACCGCCCACGAAAGGAGGACAACCATGAGAAAGACCAGAGACGACCTGACGATATCCGAAGCCCTTCGCGACCCCCTGATCGCCATGGTGATGCGCGCCGATGGCGTGAAGCTTGAAGACTTCAAGCAACTCCTGGAGACGGCCGCCGGTAAACGCGAACCGCGCTCGACATCGGTCAGCAACATCATCGGAGCGATCGCAAGCCGCGCCAATCTGCCGGCGATGCCCTGCTTCGGCTGAATACGCCGCTGAAAATTTTCGGGGGATCTCTCCCTGCCCCCGTCAAGGGCTGTCGTCAGAAAGAGGCGGCGGCCCTTGCTGCTTGATCATAGTGGCCGGAAAGCGCCCTGAGCGTCGACGCCACCGCCGATGCCGCCGCGGCATCGAGCCCCAGCCCCTTGACCGATTGCACCAGCAGCGCTTCGCGCACCGCCCGGTATTTCAGGCAGATTTCCAAGCCCTTTTCGGTGGCGGCGATCAGCTTCTCCTTGCCCGCCCGCGTGCTTTTCACCAGGCCGCGCCTTTCTAGCTTCTTGACCGCATAAATCACCAGATGCGTATCCTCGACGCCGAGCACGCTGCAGAGATCGCCGAGCCGCTTCGGCCGCTGCCGGTGCGCCACCGAATGCAGCACCAGAACGTCGATCGGGGCGCATCCAGGCTCGCCAGCCGCCGTCATGCAGCGTACCATCCAGCGGTCGAAGGCATTGCCGGCGAGGATCAGGCCGAACTCCAGCTCCGAAAGAGCGGGAAGCGCGCCATCGGCCAGATGTGCGGAGGAGACGATCGGCCCGATTTCCACTTGTCTTCCACGCCCATCTGCCATGTCCACTCTCCATGATCCGAGAGAAAACGTTGACATTTTATCGATAAATCGTCAATAAATTTCCGGTTAAACAGGAGGCCGGACGATGGGCGGACAGTGGGATTTCTGGATCGATCGCGGCGGCACCTTCACCGATATCGTCGCACGGCGCCCCGACGGTTCGCTGATCGCCCACAAGCTGCTTTCGGAAAATCCGGAAGCCTATCGCGACCCCGCCGTGCACGGCATTCGCGAACTGCTCGGGCTCAAAGCCGGT
This sequence comes from Rhizobium sp. F40D2, assembly GCF_051810745.2. Lineage (NCBI taxonomy): Bacteria > Pseudomonadati > Pseudomonadota > Alphaproteobacteria > Hyphomicrobiales > Rhizobiaceae > Rhizobium > Rhizobium sp. F40D2. The sequence continues at coordinate 225,130 of NZ_JBPWQX020000001.1, read as the reverse complement.
GATCCCATCCCTTCCGAGCGCATCGGCGCGGTGAAGATGGGAACGACGGTCGCCACCAATGCGCTCTTGGAACGCAAGGAGGATCCGACCCTCCTGGTGACGACGAAGGGTTTCCGCGATGCGCTGGAGATCGGCTACCAGGCCCGCGCCGATATTTTCGCGAAGAAGATCGTCAAGCCGGAACTGCTCTATGCTGGCGTCATCGAAGCCGACGAGCGCGTGCTGGCGGACGGCACGGTGGAGCGCCCGCTCGACGAGGACAGCCTGCGACAGGCGCTCGAAGCCGCCTATGTCGAGGGCCTGCGCGCCGTCGCCATCGTCTTCATGCACGCCTACCGCTATCCCGAGCATGAGCAGCGGGCCGCCGCCATCGCGCGCACGATCGGCTTCACGCAGATCTCTCCCTCGCACGTCGTTTCCCCGCTAATCAAACTCGTCGGCCGCGGCGACACCGCCGTCGTCGATGCCTATCTGTCTCCGGTTCTCCGGCGCTATGTCGATCAGGTCGCCACCGAACTCGGCGCCGTCGAGGGACAAGGCCCGAAGCTGATGTTCATGCAGTCCTCCGGCGGGCTGACCGATGCGCATCTGTTCCAGGGCAAGGATGCGATCCTCTCGGGCCCCGCCGGCGGCGTGGTCGGCGCGGTCGAGGTGTCGCGCATTGCCGGCTTCGGCCAGATGATCGGCTTCGACATGGGCGGCACCTCGACGGATGTGTCGCATTACGACGGTGAACTGGAGCGCGCCTTCGAGACCGAAGTCGCCGGCGTGCGCATGCGCGCGCCGATGATGAAGATCCACACGGTGGCCGCCGGCGGTGGTTCGATCCTCAGCTTTGACGGTTCGCGCTTCCGTGTCGGCCCTGAATCGGCCGGCGCCACGCCCGGCCCGAAATCCTATCGCCGCGGCGGCCCGCTCACTGTCACCGACGCCAACATCATGACCGGCAAGCTGCTGCCCGAATTCTTCCCGGCGATCTTCGGCCCGGGACAGGACCAGCCGCTCGATGCCGAGGCGGTGCACACCGCCTTTGCCGAGATGGCAAAGACGATCGGCGGCGGCCGGACAGCTGAGGACGCCGCCGACGGTTTCCTCGCCATCGCCGTCGAGAACATGGCCAATGCCATCAAGAAGATCTCGGTCCAGCGCGGTTATGACGTTTCGGGCTATGCGCTCACCTGTTTCGGCGGCGCCGGCGGCCAGCATGCCTGCCTTGTCGCCGATAGCCTCGGCATGAAAAGAGTGCTGATTCACCCCTTCTCCGGCATCCTCTCGGCCTATGGCATGGGTCTTGCCGATATCCGCGCCACCCGCCAGCGCGCGGTGCTGACCGAACTCGCTACGGCATTGGTGACGATCGGCGAGATCAGAGCCGGGTTGGAGGCGGAGGTGCGCGGGGAGTTGACGCTCCAAGGGGTCGAGGCCGGCGAGATGGAGGTCGTCACCCGCCTGCACCTGCAATATAAAGGCACCGACACCGCCCTGCCCGTCGCCTTCGGGCCTCAGGAGGAGATGGTGCAAGCCTTTGCCGTCGCTCATAAGAAGCAGTTCGGCTTCATCTTCGAAGACCGGCCCGTTGTCGTCGATTCCATCGAAGTCGAGGGCATCGGCGGCGGCGCCGATATCGAGGAAACTTATAGAGAGGCGAAAGCCTTCGAGCCGGAAGCGCTGCGCACGACACGCTTCTATTCCGGAGGTACATGGCGCGAGGCCGGCATTTTCAGGCGCGAGACGCTGAAGCCGGGCGCCGTCCTCAAAGGCCCTGCCCTTATCATCGAAGCGCATCAGACGATCGTCGTCGAGGCCGGCTGGCAGGCGCGGCTTACCGGCCACGACCATATCGTCCTCACCCGCGAGATCTCGCTTGCCCGCCATGCCGCGATCGGCACCAACGCCGATCCTGTCATGCTCGAAGTCTTCAACAATCTGTTCATGGCGATCGCCGAGCAGATGGGCGTGACGCTGCAGAACACCGCGCATTCGGTCAATATCAAGGAGCGGCTCGATTTCTCCTGCGCGGTCTTCGACCGCACCGGCGCGCTCGTCGCCAATGCGCCGCATATGCCGGTGCATCTCGGTTCGATGGACCGTTCGGTCGAAACCATCATCCGCCTAAACGAAGGCCGTATCCGCCCGGGCGACGTCTTCGCGCTCAATGCGCCTTATAATGGCGGCACGCATCTCCCCGACATTACCGTCGTCACGCCGGTTTTCGACGATGCCGGAGAGGTGATCCTGTTTTACGTCGCCTCGCGTGGCCATCATGCCGATATCGGCGGCAAGGCGCCGGGCTCGATGACGCCGCGGGCGACGAAGGTCGACGAGGAAGGCGTGCTGATCGACAATTTCCTGCTGGTCGACAAGGGCCGTTTCCGTGAGGCGGACTTCGCGGCGATGCTGCGGGATCATCCCTATCCCGCCCGCAATCCGGCCCAGAACCTCGCCGATGTGGAGGCGCAGATCGCCGCCAATGAAAATGGCGTGCAGGAGTTGCGCAAGATGGTTTCCCATTTCGGGCTCGACGTCGTCGAAGCCTATATGGGCCATGTGCAGGACAATGCCGAGGAGAGCGTCCGCCGGGTGATCGCCCGGCTCAGCGACAGCGAATTCACCTATCCCACCGATCAGGGCGCCGTCATCAAGGTGAAGATCACCGTCGACAGGCAGGCGCGTGAGGCGACGGTCGATTTCACCGGCACAAGCGCGCAGCAGCCGACCAATTTCAACGCCCCTGAACCGGTCACGCGTGCCGCCGTACTCTATGTCTTCCGCGTCATGGTCGAGCAGCCGATCCCGATGAATGCCGGCTGCCTGCGGCCGATCCGGATCATCGTGCCAGACGGGTCGATGCTGCGCCCGGCGTATCCGGCCGCCGTCGTCGCCGGCAATGTCGAGACCAGCCAGCATGTGACAAATGCGCTGTTCGGAGCACTCGGAACGCTCGCGGCAGCACAGGGCTCGATGAACAACCTGACCTTCGGCAACGCAGCCTATCAATATTACGAGACGATCTGCGCCGGCGGCCCAGCCGGTCTGCTCAACGACGGCACCGGTTTCAGCGGCGCCGACGGCGTGCACGCGCATATGACCAATTCGCGGCTGACCGATCCCGAAGTGCTGGAATTCCGCTTTCCTGTCGTGCTCGAAGATTTCCACATCCGCCGCGGTTCCGGCGGTAAGGGACAGTATAGTTCCGGCGGCGGCACCGAGCGCACGATCCGTTTTCTGGAGATGATGGATTGCAGCATTCTCTCCTCGCATCGCACGATCCGGCCCTTCGGCCTTTTCGGCGGAGAAGACGGGCAGCTGGGGAAAACCGAGATCCGCCGCGCGAACGGCACGATCGAAAGGCTTGAAGGCTGCGACCAGGCAATGCTCGCCGCCGGCGACGCCGTGATCGTCACGACGCCGACCGGCGGTGGCTACGGCAGGCCGGACTGAAACGTGTCGCGTCAAACTTTGATCGACCCGCTTCAGCTCCTCGTTTCACGCATGTCTTTAACCCGGAACCGCCAATCCCAGGCGACTTGCGTCAAAGGATCGGCTTGCCGCCAGTGACCGCGATTGTCGTGCCGGAGACATAGCTCGACAAGGGATCGGCCAGCATCACATAGGCTGTCGCCAGCTCGGCCGGCTGGCCCGGCCGTTTCATCGGCACCTGTTTGCCGAAATTGCTGACGCTTTCCTCAGGCAGCGTCGAGGGAATGAGCGGCGTCCAGATCGGCCCCGGCGCCACGGCATTGGCGCGGATGCCCTTCTCGGCCAGAAGCTGGGCAAGGCCGGCAGTGAAATTCTGGATCGCGCCCTTGGTCGTCGCATAGGCAAGCAGCGTCGGGTTCGGACTGTCGGAATTGATCGAGGCGGTGTTGATGATCGAGCTGCCGGGCTTCATATGGGGAACGGCCGCCTTGGTCAGGTAGAACATTGCATGGATATTGACCTTGAAGGTCAGTTCCCACTCCTCGTCGCTGATTTCGTCGATACTCTTGAAGCTCGCCTGATGGGCGGCATTGTTGACGAGAATATCGATACCACCGAGCTGCTTGACCGCAGTTTCGACGATCTGCCGGCACAGAGCCGGATCCTGGATATCGCCGCTGACCAGGACGGCCTTGCGACCGGCCTCCTCGACGAGCCGCTTCGTCTCGTCGGCATCCTCATCTTCGTCAAGATAGGAAATCACAATATCGGCGCCTTCCCTGGCATAGGCGATCGCCACCGCCCGACCGATGCCGCTATCGCCGCCGGTGATGATCGCCCGCTTGCCCTTCAGCCGTTCGGAACCGCGATAGGTTTTTTCGCCATGGTCGGGAACCGGGTCCATCTGCGCGGTAAAACCGGGCATCGGCTGTTTCTGGGATGGGAACGGCGGTGTCGGATAATTCGTCATCATGACCTCCTGGGTTCAGGGTCAAACTCAGGCTGCGGTTTGTTGTTCCAAGTTTTTAATGGAGTTCTTTCCGAGCGGGCACACCGTACAGAGAATGATCCCGCTGCCGCATTCCTCCGCACGATCAACCTACAAAATGTTGCGATTTGCCACAGCGACCGCTATGCCATAGTAATGTAACATGATCGCAGTTTTAACGAGGTGCATGGAATTGGACGGGAAGACATCACCCACAGTTTACGCCGAAGACGAGGTTCATGGTGAGGAAGCCGCCGGCAAGGGTGCGCGCCGCGCGCGCGTCAGCGGCATCGACCGTGCGCTTCAGGTGATCGATCATCTCTATGAGACCGGCTCGCCCGCCGGCGTCTATGCCATCGCCAAGGCGGTGAAGGCGCCGCTGTCGACCGTTTACGTCATCGTCGATGATCTGGTCGAGAAGAATATGCTGACGCGCCAGGCGGACGGCTCGATCTGGCTCGGTGCCCGGCTCTATCACTATGGCCTCGCCTATGCCCGGTCGCTGGATTTCATGAGCATCGCCACCCACGAAATGCACGACCTCTGCCGCCAGGCCGGCGAAACCGTGCAGGTCTGCGGCCGCGACGGCGACTATATGCTGGTGCTTGCCATGGCCGACGGCCCGAGCCACTTCCAGGTGGCCTCGCGCGTCGGCACCCGCGTGCCGCTGAACTGGACGGCGTCCGGCCGTCTGCTCGTCGGCCATCTGCCCGAGGAGGAGCGCATCGAACTGTTTAAACGCTGCGCCCGCTCCTCACCGACCGGCCGCGCCGAGATCGATCCCGGGACGCTGTCGGAATCGGCCGGTAAGGCTTTCGAGGATCGCCTGTCGATCCAGGCGGGAGAATCGGACTACGCCGTTGCCTGCATCGCCTCGCCGATCTGCGACCGCGACGGCCAGTGCGTCGCCACCATTTCCATCGTGCTGCCGGAACAGAAGGCTTTTTCCGACGAGAACCACTATACCGCGCATGTGCGCAGTTCGGCGGAGCGGATCGAAAAGCTGATGGGCTGGCGCAACCGCTGAGGCATTTCTCGGTCGCCGAACCAAGCCCGACGGCGATCCTACCTGTAGGAATAGCCATGGCTATGGCGCACCAGCTTGCGCGCCCGCGGCACGTAGCGGCTGGCAGTGACCGCATCGGCGCCCATCACCGCGTAACGCGGCTCGAACAGCTGGTTGAGGATCGAGACGTCGCCGTTGGAATCCGTCGCCTCGAGATCGGAATCGACGAGGTCGAAAATGGTGAATTCGGCCTGCGCGCCGACCGCAAGCCGGTTCTCCATCGACAGCTTGATGACCGATGCCGGTGCATGGGTGACGGCCTCGACCACCTTGTCGAAGGGCATGCCGACGCTGAGCAGCTTCGACATCGTCGTCGCCAGGTCCCAGACCGGGAAGTTCATCGAATGGCCGTGAAGGTCGGTCGAGATCGAGAATGGCAGCAGCCCGCGCGCGATCGCCGCTTCCGCTACCTTGAAGGAGAAGGAGGCGCCGCCATGGCCGATGTCGAGGCGAATGCCCTCGGAGGCGCAGCGCTCGGCGAGATTGAAAAGATCCTCATCCTCCATGATGCTCGAACCCGCCTTGCCGTTGAAGCAGTGGGTGACGACATCGCCGGGGCCAAGAATCTCCAGCACTTCATCATAAAGCGCCGGCGGTTCGCCGACATGCACCATCATCGGCACTTTCAGGATCTTGGCGATCTTCTTGCCGAGCTTGACAGGGGTGACGCCCCAGGAGCCGGTGATGACATGGCTGGCGCGCACCTTGATGCCGACGATGTGCTCGCTGTTTTCGGCATAGACTTCAAGGATGCGGTCGAGATCGATATCTCTGATATCCCTGAGTTCGGCGACACGGTTGCAGGCGACGAGGCCAATCGAGCCGAGGTTCAGGAACGCCTTGATGCGCTCGCGCGAGGGCTCGATGATATATTCGCGGAAGCCATGGAAATTCGCCTCACCGGCCGAACCGGCATCGACCAGCGTGGTGACGCCGCGCTCGAGACCGCATTCGGATGGACGGATCGAAATGTCGGTGCCGCCATGCCAGATATGCACATGCAGGTCGATCCAGCCCGGCGAGACGAAGGCGCCCTTGCCGTCGATGCGGGTCACATCCTCAGAAACGGCGAGCGCCGGACCGATTTCTGCGATCCTGCCGTCGCGATCGACGAGAATGTCGACCGCCCCTTCCGCAGTCCCCGCACCGAAAGCGATCGGTTTCACATTGGTGAGAAGGAGCGGCTTCTTCGCCTGGTCGCCGGACATGCTCATATCGCGTAATTCCACAGTTATGTTACATAAATCTTTATAATAGAATAAAGCTGGAGGTGCGCCTGTCAAGGAAAATGACGCGACCAGGGCGGCCGCGAAAATGGCTGCGAAGGCGCGCCAATCTGAAGCGCGCCTCCTGAAAGAGCAACCGGATCGTTTCAGCTGGAAAGCACGGAATAGTCGACGTATTCGAGATAATCCGGATCGGCGAAGGCGTCGATCACCGTGATCTTCCCATCGGCGATAGTCAGCGTCACGACGACGCGCAGTTCGTCCTCGATGCGGACGATGAATCCGACTTCGCCGTCGACGAGCGCGGCTTCCGCCGCCTGTGCCCGGCCCTTGAACAGCTCTGCGACCTCGGACGCGCCGCGCCTTCCGCCAAAGGGACCGAACCGCGCCGCGGTCGCATCCGGCCGGAAGACGACATCGGGGGCAAGCACGGCAAGCAACGCCTCGAGATCGCCGTTGCGCGATGCCGTCAGGAAGGCTTCGGCGATCGTCCGCTTGCGTCCGAAATCGACATCGGGCGCCTCGTCCGTGCCCTGCACTCGGCGGCGGGCGCGGCTTGCGAGCTGCCGGGCGGCGGCAGACGAGCGGCCGATGATCGGCGCGATCTCGTCAAAAGGCAGATCGAACATGTCATGCAGCACGAAGGCGACACGCTCGGCCGGCGCCAGCGTCTGCAGCACGACCAGCAACGCCACGCCGACCGATTCGGCGAAGGCCGCATCGCGCTCCGGATCATGTGCCGGATCGGCAATCGCGGCATGGACCGGCATCTCCAGCGGCTCCTCGCGCCGGGTCTTGCGCGCACGCAGCATGTCGAGGCAGATGCGCGCCACCACCGTCGTCAGCCAGCCGCCGAGATTGCCGACGTCAGTCGTATCGGTGCGATTGAGCCGCAGCCAGGCCTCCTGGACGGCGTCTTCAGCCTCGCTGCGCGAGCCGAGCATGCGATAGGCCGCCGCCCGCAGATGCGCCCGGTTCGCCTCGAATTCATCGGCCAGCCATTTTTTCTCGTTCATCCGTCACATTCCTTCGCTGCGTTCCGTCAAGCTCATGACGAATGAAACCCGGCCGGTGTGACAGCGCCGGCGGATCGTCGAAGAGCAAAATGCATCAAGGAGACATATCATGCAGGAAAAATTGGTCATGCAGGAGAGAATGGGAAATCCCGCCCTGGTGCTTCCCGCCGCCATGCAGGCGCTGACGGCGCTTGCGCAGGTGCCGGCCGAGGCTGGCCTTTCGCCGAAGCTGCTGGAACTCGTCAATCTGCGCGCCAGCCAGATCAACGGCTGCAGCGTCTGCATCGACGGTCATCCGCGCATCGCCAGGAAGCTCGGCGAGACCGATGAAAGGCTTTTCGCCGTCAGCGCCTGGCGCGACACGCCCTATTTCAGCGGTGCCGAGCGGGCAGCCCTTGCGCTGACCGAGGCCGTCACCCGCACCAGCGACCGTTCCGACCCCGTGCCCGACGAGATCTGGGACGAGGCGACGCGGCACTATGACGGCAAGAGCCTTGCGGCCCTCGTCATCGCCATCGCCAATATCAATGTCTGGAATCGGCTGAACATCGCCACCCGCCAGATCGCCGGCGCCTGGAAGCCGTAAACGCAGTTGCCGGCAGCGAAGCACCCCTACGCTGCCAGCGACCGAAGTTCAGATGATACCGCCGCCGCCGGCAACCGAAGCCGGGCGCTCGGCCGCAATCTTCTTGCGATAGCCGCTGGCGCGATAGGCGGCGATCGGGTCGATCGCGCCGCCGGCCCTGCGCCGGGCTTCGGCGAGGATCGGCTCGACATCGGCGCGATAGGCGCGCTTCAGCGTTTCCGAGGCCATCAGCGCGTCATTGTCCTGCTGGTAGCCTTCGAGCGCCTTGCGGTCGACGATCAGCGCCTGCGCATAAGCACGGCGGATTTCGTTGGCGCTGTTGATCAGGCTCTCGATCGGATCGGTGACATTGTGCGACTGGTCGATCATATGGGCCGGGTTGAAGTCGTTGACCCCACGCTGCTCGGCATCGACCAATTCATTGAAGACGAGGAACAGCCGATAGGGATCGATCGCGCCGGCATCGAGATCGTCATCGCCATATTTCGAATCGTTGAAGTGGAAGCCGCCGAGCTTGCCGAACTGGATTAGCCGGGCGACGATCATCTCGATATTGGTGTTCGGCGCATGATGGCCGAGATCGACGAGGCAATAGGCCTTGGGGCCGAGCGTCTGGGCGATCAGGTAATTGGTGCCCCAGTCCTGCACGATCGTCGAATAGAAGGCCGGCTCGTACATCTTGTGCTCGGAGAAGAGCTTCCAATCATCGGGCAGCGCCTTGTAGACATCCGCCATCGAGGCGAGGTAGCGCTCGAACGCCTTGGTGAAATTGCTCTGGCCGGGGAAGTTCGAGCCGTCGCCGATCCAGACCGTCAGCGCCTTCGAGCCGAGTGCCTTGCCGATCTCGATGCATTCGAGATTGTGCTCGACCGCCTGCGCCCGCGTCGCCGCGTTGGTGTGGCTGAGCGAGCCGTATTTGTAGGAATGGGCCTGTCCCGGCGCATCGGAGAAGGTGTTCGAATTCATCGCATCGAAACCGAGGCCGAGCGCATCGCCCTTGGCCCTCAATTCCTTGGCATCCGCCTTGTCCCAGGGAATATGCAGCGAGACATTCGGCGTCGCCTGTGTCAGCTGGTTGATGACGGCGCAATCGTCGAGCTTGTCGAAAATGCCGCGCGGTTCGCCCGTGCCGGGAAAGCGGGCAAAGCGCGTGCCGCCGGTGCCGACGCCCCAGGAGGGAACGGCGACGAAAAATTCCGCGACCTTGCGGGTGATTGCTTCGATATCGACGCCGCGGCGGTCAAGGTTCGCACCCAGCGCCTCGTAATCGGCTTTCAGCGCGGTCGCCCGCTTGTCGTTTTCCGTCGCGACCAGATCCTGCGCGATCCTGAACTCGGCCATTTCTACCTCCCGATTGTTTCTCTCTTCCCTTCTCCCCAGCGAGGAGAAGGTGGCCCGAAGGGTCGGATGAGGGGGCGACACGGCATGACGCCAATAGTTCTTCGCTTTCCGCTCAGAACACGCATCGCTTCGCTCAGCGTCCCCCTCATCTGCCTGCCGGCATCTTCTCCCCGCCGGGGAGAAGAGACCAAGCCTTACCGCGTAAAGCTCTGCACGTTGCCGGCATCGACGTTGATGATGTTGCCGGTCGATTTTGCCGAAAGGTCCGATGCGAGGAAATAGATCGCTTCGGCGATATCTTCCGGAAACACGTTGAGCTTCAGCATCGAACGCTTGCGGTAATGTTCCTCGAGATCGTCCACCTCGATCTTCGACGAGGCGGCGCGCTGTTCGCGCCATTCGCCGCTCCAGATCTTCGAACCGCGCAAAACCGCATCCGGATTGACGGTATTGACGCGGATGCCGGCATCGGCACCTTCCAGCGCCAGGCAGCGGGCGAGATGGATTTCGGCGGCCTTTGCCGTGCAATAGGCAGCGGCATTCGGCGAAGCCGCGAGACCGTTTTTCGAGGCGACGAAGACGATGTTGCCGCCGAGCGCCTGACGGCGGAACAGACGGAAGGCTTCGCGCGAAACGAGGAAATAGCCGGTCGCCAGAATATCGATATTGCGGTTCCATGTCGAAAGCTCGGTGGCTTCGATCGGCGCGGAGGAGGCAATGCCGGCATTCGAGACGAGGATATCGATGCCGCCGAACTCGACCGAGGCTTCCGCGAAGGAGGCGATCACCGCATCTTCCTTGGTGACGTCGAGCCGGACGCTGCGCACCGCGTCGGCGCCAAACTTCTTGATGAAATCGGCCTCGGTGCCCTCAAGCGCCGCCTGGTCGATATCGGCAAGCACCACGCAGGCGCCCTCGCCGACGAGGCGCGCGGCCGTCGCCCGGCCGATGCCGCCGGCGCCGCCGGTGACGAAGGCCACCCGGCCGGCGAGGCTCTTCGGCTTCGGCATGCGCTGCAGCTTGGCCTCCTCGAGCAGCCAATATTCGATATCGAAGGCTTCCTGCTCCGGCAGGCCCTGATATTCCGAAACCGTCGAGGCGCCGCGCATGACGTTAATGGCGTTGACGTAGAATTCGCTGGCGATGCGGGCCGTCGCCTTGTCGCGGGCGAAGGACAGCATGCCGACGCCGGGAACGAGGAAGATGACTGGATTGGCGTCGCGCATGGCGGGTGAATTGTCATGCTTGCAGTCGTTGTAATAGCGGGCGTAATCGGCGCGGTAATCCTCCAGCGCCTGGTCGAGGCCGGCAACGATCGCGTCGACATCCGGCTTGGCGGGATCGAAATCGACGATCAGCGGGCGGATCTTGGTGCGCAGGAAATGATCGGGGCAGCTGGTGCCGAGCGCGCCGAGCGGGCGCAGATCCTTCGAATTGACGAATTCGAGCACGGCGTCCTGATCGTCGAAATGACCGAGCTTGCGCTCCTGCCTGCCAATGCGGCCGCGGATCTCCGGCATCAGCCGCGCAGCGATGGCGCGGCGCTCGGCAACGGGCAGGCTCTCCGTGACCACGCCGCCGAAAATCGTCTTGCCTTCGGTCTTTTCGGCAAACCAGACGATCGCCTTGTTGATGATATCGAGCGTCAACTCGTAGCAGGCCTTGGCATCATCAGCCCAGGTAAAGAGGCCGTGGCTTTCGAGCACGACGCCCTTGGCATTCGGGTTCGCCTTGACGAAGGCTTCGAGATCGAGGCCGAGCTGGAAGCCCGGACGGCGCCACGGCAGCCAGCCAATCTCGGCGCCGAAGATCTGCTGCGTCAGTTCCCGGGAATTCTTCGAGGCGGCAATCGCGATGATCGCGTCGGGATGCATGTGATCGACATGGGTGAACGGCACGAAGCCATGCAGCGGCGTGTCGATCGAGGCGGCGCGGGCATTGAGGTTGAAGGTGCAGTGCGGCAGGAAGCCGACCATGCGGTCCTCGTCTTCGACACCCTTATAGATGCCCTTCAGCGCTTCGAGCTTGTCCTGGTAGAGGGTGGCGAAGCCGTCGAGCTTGATGGTGCCGACATCGCCGCCGGAGCCCTTGACCCATAGCACCTTGACCTTGCCGCCATCAAGCGGATCGGTTTCCATCACTTTCGCCGAGGTGTTGCCGCCGCCATAATTCGTGATGCGCTTGTCGGCGCCGAGCAGGTTGGAGCGATAGAGCAGCTTGCCGGGCTCATCGAGGCCCGCCGCATATGCATCATCCCACCGGTTATCCAGAAGCCGGACGTTCGCCGCCATATCATCCTCCCATATAGGCTTGTCAGGGGCCGCGATCAGCGCGCCCTTTCGCTCACGGTATCGCGCATCAAAAGTGCGCTTGTCAATCGAAAACGATCAAATCCGATTATGCTGCATCGCAATATGAAAATTTATGATCGTTTGTGATTGACAGTCATTAAGGGATGCGAAATAAATGTGACAAGAGGAGGAGCCCAATGCACGAACGCGAACGCCATCGCATCATCTTAAGCGCTGTTCAGGAAAAGTCCGTGGTGACGATCCAGGACATTGCCGAGCTGACGGAAGCTTCCGAAGCGACAATCCGGCGCGACATTGCGGCTCTTCATGTGCAGGGCAAGATCCGTCGCGTCCGCGGCGGTGCCGAAGCGGTGCATCCGCCACAGCTCGGCAATCTTGCCGGCCGACCCTTCCGGGTTTCAGAATCAGTCAACATCGATAAAAAACGTGCAATCGCCCGCGCAGCCGTCGATCTCTGCGAGGCGGGCGATGCCATCATCATCAATGGCGGCACGACGACCTTCCAGATGGTGCATTACATGGCCGGCCATCGCCTGCAGGTGATGACCAACTCTTTTGCCATCGCCGAACATCTGGTCAAACATTCCAAAAACACGGTGACGGTACCGGGCGGCGCGATCTATCGCGAGCAGAGCCTGATCCTGTCGCCTTTCGACAATGACGCGATCCGCAATTTTTATGCGCGGCGCATGTTCATCGGCGCCCAGGGCGTCGGCCCGCTCGGCATCATGGAGGCCGATGCCCTGATCATCCAGAGCGAGCAGAAGCTGATGCACCAGGCCGACGAACTCGTCGTCATGGTCGATTCAAGCAAATTCAATCGCCGGTCGAGCCTCATTCTTTGCGCGCTCGACCGCGTTTCTGTGGTCATCACCGATGACGGGATTTCAGACGAGGCGGCTCGCATGATCGAGAATGCCGGCGTCCGGCTCGTTGTCGCAAGCCCGGTGGCCCAGGCTGTGAGGGAGGATTCCTCGTCGGTCGCATGAGGCGCCGTCGAGGTGTGGAAGTCTAATCTTTAAGGGAGGAAAGTACATGAAACTCACAAAGACACTTGCGCTCGGCGTCGCGCTCGCCGTCGCCATGATGGCCGGCACTGCCAGCGCCAAGGACATCAAGATCGGCCTCGTCGTGAAGTCGCTCGGCAACGGCTTCTTCGACGCCGCCAACAAGGGCGCCCAGGAAGCCGCCAAGGAACTCGGCGGCGTAGAGGTCATCTACACCGGTCCGACGTCGACGACGGCCGAAGGCCAGATCGAAGTCATCAACTCGCTGATCGCCCAGGGCGTCGACGCCATCGCCGTCTCGGCCAACGATCCGGACGCGCTCGTTCCGGCGCTGAAGAAGGCTGCCCAGCGTGGCATAAAGGTCATCTCTTGGGATTCCGGCGTTGCGCCGGAAGGCCGTATCCTGCAGCTCAACCCCTCGTCCAACGAGCTGATCGGCAAGATGTGCCTGACGCTGGTCAAGGACCATCTCGACGGCGGCAAGGGTGACTTCGCCATCCTGTCGGCAACCACGACCTCGACCAACCAGAATATCTGGATCGACCAGATGAAGAAGCAGCTCAAGGATTTCCCGGGACTCAACCTCGTCACCACGGTTTATGGCGACGACCTCTCGGACAAGTCCTATCGTGAAGCCGAAGGCCTGCTGAAGTCCAACCCGAACGTCAAGGTCATTGTCGCTCCGACGACGGTCGGCGTTCTGGCTGCTTCGAAGGTCGTTGAAGACAAGGGCCTTGTCGGCAAGGTCTACGTCACCGGTCTCGGCTTGCCCTCTGAAATGGCTGGCGCGATCAAATCAGGCGCGACGAAGGAATTCGCCATCTGGAACCCGATCGACCTCGGCTATTCTGCAACGCAGATCGCCTATCACCTGGCAAAGGGTGATGCCGATGGCAAGCCGGGCAGCGAGATTGAAGCCGGCCGCATGGGCAAGATCAAGATTGGCGACAATGGCGAAGCCGCCATGGCCGACCCCTTCGTCTACAACGCTTCGAACATCGACCAGTTCTCCAAGGTCTTCTGATCCGGAGCCGACGAATAAGATCCCGGCGGCCTTGCCGCCGGGATTTCCCTTTCGACATTTGGTAGAAATCTGATGAACGCCGCCTTCCAACAGACCGTCACGGACAGCAAAACCGGCGATGCGCCCGCCATTCTGGAAATGCGCGGCATCTCCCAGATCTTTCCGGGCGTGAAGGCGCTCGACAATGTCAGCATCGCGCTCCACCCCGGCACAGTGACGGCGCTGATCGGCGAAAACGGCGCCGGTAAATCGACGCTCGTCAAGATCCTGACCGGCATCTACCGGCCGAACGAAGGCGAGATCCTGGTCGACGGCCGGCCGACGACCTTTGCCAGCGCCCAGGCGGCGATCGACGCCGGGGTTACCGCCATCCATCAGGAAACCGTACTTTTCGATGAGCTGACGGTTGCCGAAAACATCTTCCTCGGCCACGCGCCGCGCACCCGCCTGCGCACCATCGACTGGCAGGCGATGAACAACCGCTCGAAGGCGCTGCTCATCGCCCTTGAAAGCAATATCGATCCGACGATCCGGCTCAAGGACCTCTCCATTGCGCAGCGCCATCTGGTGGCGATTGCCCGCGCTCTGTCGATCGAGGCCCGCATCGTCATCATGGACGAGCCAACCGCCGCCCTTTCGCGCAAGGAGATCGACGATCTCTTCCGCATCGTCCGCGGCCTGAAGGAACAGGGCAAGGCGATCCTCTTCATCAGCCACAAGTTCGATGAGGTTTACGAGATCGCCGACGATTTCGTAGTCTTCCGCGACGGCCGCGCCATCGGTCAGGGCCGACTCAAGGACACGCCGCAGGACGAGATCGTCCGCATGATGGTCGGCCGCGACGTCGAAAACGCTTTTCCGAAGATCGATGTCGCCATCGGCGGCCCGGTGCTGGAGATCCGCAACTACAGTCACCGCACCGAATTCCGCGACATCTCCTTCACCCTGCGAAAGGGCGAGATTCTCGGCATTTACGGCCTGATCGGCGCCGGCCGCTCGGAACTCTCCCAATCCCTCTTCGGCATCACCCGGCCGCTCTCCGGCACGATGATGCTCGAAGGCCGCGAGATCACCATCCATTCGCCGCAGGACGCGATCCGGGCCGGCATCGTCTATGTGCCGGAAGAACGCGGCCGCCACGGGCTGGCGCTGCCGATGCCGATCTTCCAGAACATGACGCTGCCCTCGCTCACCCGCACCTCGCGCCGCGGTTTCCTCAGAGCGGCAGAAGAATTCGCGCTCGCCCGCAAATATGCCGAGCGGCTGGATCTGCGTGCCGCTGCCCTTTCCGTGCCGGTCGGCACGCTGTCGGGCGGCAACCAGCAGAAGGTCGTCATCGGCAAATGGCTGGCGACGTCGCCGAAGGTCATCATCCTCGACGAACCCACAAAGGGCATCGACATCGGCTCGAAGGCCGCCGTGCACGGCTTCATCAGCGAACTCGCCGCCGAGGGCTTGTCGATCATCATGGTCTCGTCCGAACTGCCCGAAATCATCGGCATGTCGGACCGCGTTCTGGTGATGAAGGAAGGGCTCGCCGCCGGGATGTTCGAGCGCGCCGAACTGTCGCCGGAAGCGCTGGTGCGCGCCGCCACCGGCAATGCATGAGGCCCACAATGCATAAGGCCCGCATTCATAAGGTAAGAGCATGGCAAGACTGATCAGAAAACGCGAAACCCTGCTGTTCCTCATCATCGTCGTGATGATCGCGATCTTTTCGACGCGGGCAGCCGATTTCGCAACGCCGGACAATCTCGCCAGCATTTTCAACGATACCTCGATCCTGATCATCCTGGCGCTGGCGCAGATGACGGTCATCCTGACGAAATCGATCGACCTGTCGGTCGCCGCCAATCTCGCCTTCACCGGTATGGCGATCGCGATGATGAATGCCGCTTATCCCGATCTGCCGCTCGTCGTGCTGATCCTGATGGCCATCGTCATCGGCGCCTGTCTCGGCGCCATCAACGGCTTTCTCGTCTGGGCGCTGGAAATCCCGCCGATCGTCGTCACCCTCGGCACGCTCACCATCTATCGCGGCATGGCCTTCGTGCTCTCGGGCGGCGCCTGGGTCAACGCCCACCAGATGACCCCGATCTTCCTGTCGGTGCCGCGCACGCCGATCCTCGGCCTGCCGGTTCTCGGTTGGGTCGGCATCATCATCGTGCTCCTGATGTATGTGCTGCTCCGATATACCCAGTTCGGCCGCTCGGCCTATGCGACCGGCGGCAATCCGACCGCCGCCGTCTATGCCGGCATCGATACGGGTTGGACCAAATTCCTCGCCTTCGTTCTGTCAGGCGCGCTCGCCGGGCTTTCGAGCTATCTCTGGGTGTCGCGTTATGCCGTCGCCTATGTCGATATCGCCAACGGCTTCGAGCTCGACAGTGTGGCGGCCTGCGTCATCGGCGGCATCTCGATTGCCGGCGGCGTCGGCTCGGTCGCCGGCACCGTGCTCGGCGCGCTCTTCCTCGGCGTCATTAAGAATGCGCTGCCGGTGATCGGCATTTCACCCTTCACCCAGATGGCGATCTCCGGAACAGTCATCATTCTCGCCGTCGCCTTCAACGCCCGGCGTGAACGCAACCGCGGCCGCATCATCCTGCGCGACCGCGCCGCAGCCGAGATCAGAGCAGCCGAGATCAGAACGGGGGCCGCAGCATGAGCACCGTGTCCACACCCGAAAAACGGGTCATCCCCGATCGCCTCGGCACGCCGTTGCGCCGCATCGTCGCCAGCTGGGAAGTGCTGCTCTTTGGCGTCGCCGTCCTGATTTTCATCTTCAATTCCCTGGCCTCGCCCTATTTCCTCGATGCCTGGAACCTCTCCGACGCCACCTTCAACTTCACCGAAAAGGCGATGATCGCCTTCGCCATGGCGCTGCTCGTCATCTCAGGCGAGATCGACCTGTCTGTCGCTGCGATCATCGCGCTCGCCTCGACGGCGATGGGGGCGGCAGCCCAGTTCGGCGTCGGCACGCCGGGCCTGGTGCTGATCGGCATCGGCACCGGCCTTGTCTGCGGCATCTTCAACGGCGTTCTGGTCTCGGTGCTGAAACTGCCGTCGATCGTCGTCACCATCGGCACGATGAGCCTTTTCCGCGGCATTTCCTATATCGTGCTCGGCGATCAGGCCTATGGCAAATATCCCGCCGACTTCGCCTATTTCGGCCAGGGCTATGTCGTCTGGGTGTTCTCCTTCGAATTCGTGCTGTTCATCGTGCTGGCGATAGCCTTCGCCGTGCTGCTGCATGCGACGAATTTCGGCCGGCAGGTCTATGCGATCGGCAATAACGACTTCGCCGCCCGCTTCTCCGGCATCCCGGTCGAGCGCGTCAAATTCATCCTTTTCCTGCTGACCGGCATCATGAGCGGCATCGCCGCCGTCTGCCTCACCTCGCGCCTCGGCTCGACCCGGCCGTCAATCGCGCAAGGCTGGGAGCTCGAGGTCGTCACCATGGTCGTGCTCGGCGGCATCTCGATCCTCGGCGGCTCCGGTACGATCGGCGGCGTCGTCATCGCCGCCTTCGTCATGGGCCTCGTCACATTCGGCCTCGGCCTGTTGAACGTGCCCGGCATCGTCATGTCGATCTTCATCGGGCTGCTCCTCATCATCACCATCGCCATCCCGATCATCGCCCGCCGCATCAAGCTCATGAGTTCCCGATGACTTTGGAAAAACACGCCTTCAAGATGCAGCTCAATCCCGGCATGGAAGCCGAATACCGCAAGCGGCATGATGAAATCTGGCCGGAACTGGTCGATCTCCTGCATAAGTCGGGCGCCAGCGACTATTCCATCCATCTCGACCGTCAGACCAATACGCTGTTCGGCGTCTTGACGCGGCCGACCGACCACACGATGGCGGGCCTGCCGGAGCATCCGGTCATGAAGAAATGGTGGGCTTATATGGCCGATATCATGGCTGCGAATCCGGACAATTCGCCTGTTCAAGGCGACCTCGTCACCCTCTTCCATATGCCATGACCGCTCCCTCCTATCGCCGCATCGCCGTTCTCGACATCGGCAAGACCAATGCCAAGGTCGTCGTGCTCGACAGCGCGACGGGCGGCGAGATCGCCGTCCTGAAACGGCCGAACGTTGCGATCAAGACCGGTCTCTACCCGCATTACGACGTAGAGGCGCTCTGGTTATTCGCGATTGATGCGCTGAAGAACCTGGCGAGGGAACCGGGCTTCGACGCCATTTCGATCACCACCCATGGCGCCGCAGCCGCGCTGCTCGATCGGGACGGTGGGCTCGCCATGCCTGTGATCGACTACGAACATGAATATCCCGAGGCGATCCGCGATGCCTATACGGCCTTGCGCCCCGCCTTCGACGAAACCTTCTCGCCGCGCCTTGCGATGGGTCTCAATGTCGGCGCGCAGCTGCACTACCAGAAGAGCGCCTTTCCCGAGGCATTCGCCGAGGTGGCGACTATTCTCACCTATGCGCAATATTGGACGGCGCGGCTGACCGGTGTCGCCGCCAACGAGCTGACCTCGCTCGGCTGCCATACCGACCTCTGGAACCCGAAAACATCAGACTATTCCTCACTGGTGGATAAGCTCGACATTCGCGGCCTGATGGCGCCGATCCGCTCCGCCTTCGATGCGCTCGGCCCCGTCCTGCCCGGGATTGCCGCCGAGCTCGGTCTTTCCGCACCGGTGCCGGTCTATTGCGGCATTCACGATTCCAACGCCTCGCTGCTGCCGCATCTGGTCAACCGGACTGCGCCCTTCGCCGTCGTCTCCACCGGCACCTGGGTCATCAATTTCGGCGTCGGCGGCGATCTCGCTCACCTCGATGCCAAACGCGATGCGCTCGCCAATGTCGATGCCTATGGCCGGGCCGTCCCCTCCTCGCGTTTCATGGGCGGACGGGAGTTCGAGATGCTTTCGGCTGAGATCGGTCCCGTCGATGAAAAGGCCGCGCAGGCGGCGATCGGCCGCGTGATCGAAAAGGGTATGATGCTGCTGCCCAACATCGCCCCCGGCTCCGGACCTTTTCCCGGCAAGGCAAGCCGCTGGATCGGTGCCGAAGGAGCGAGCCGCGAGCAGCGCCATGCCGCCGCATGCCTCTATCTCGCTTTGATGACCGATGCCTGTCTCGCACTGACCGGCGCCAAAGGACCGGTTATCGTCGAGGGGCCTTTTGCGCTCAACGAGGCCTATCTGAAGCTGCTTGCGGCGCTTGCCGGCCGCGAGGTCCTTGCCCTTCCCGGCTCGACCGGCACCAGCCAGGGTGCCGCCCTCCTCACCGGCATCCGGCCGGTATCCGGCGCCGAGACGCATGTACCACCGGCCGCGATCGCGGGGCTTGCCGCCTATCGCGATCGCTGGTATGCGGCGATGGAATAAGAGCTTTTCCAGATACGGCCCAAGAACGCCCTTGTTCGATCCTGCCTTGCCGTTAGTGTGCCCCTCGAAATTCAATTCGAGGAAATAGCATGACAGAGACATTCGATCCGCGCGCGCTTGCAGCCAGGCTTCACAGCCTGCGCCAGGCCGGCCGACAGGAGGAAACCGGTACTTTCGCGCTGCCGGCCGATCTGCATCAGGCGATGGAGGCGCAGAATTTCCTGACTGCCGCCGACCGCATCTCCAGTAATGCCTGGAAGGTGACGGTCTCGCCGCAGGGTCAGGCGGTCACCGCTCCGCTGCATCCCTATGCCCAGGCCGCTTCGGGCGCGAGCATTCCCTGGTATCCGGGCATGAAATTCGAAACCGAGATCGCCGTGCGCTTCGGCAAGGATCTGCCGATCCGCACCGGCGCTGCCTATAGCCGCGCCGACGTGGTCGAGGCGATCTCCGCCGTCCATCTCGGCGCCGAACTGCTGGTCAGCGCCGTCAGGGAAGGCGGCAGCGTCTCCTTTCTGCTGTTTACATCAGACCGCCTCGGCAATAGCGGCTATGTGCTTGGCCCGAAGCTCGACAAAAGCGCTGTCGATACCGCCGGTGGCACACCGCTCAAGGTCACCCATGGCGGCCGCACGATCTACGATGGTCCGGCTCAGCATCCAAAGGGCGACGTTCTCACCTGGCTGGTCGATTACGCCAATGATGGTCTGCGCCCCGAGACATCGTTGAATGCAGGCGCGCTGATCACCACAGGCACGTTGAGCGGCGCGATCGAACTGACCGAACCCGGCGAGATCGATATCCTGTTCGGGGACAGCAGACTGAGTTTCTCGGTTGTCGAAGGCTTGATTTGAACCCCATTTTCGCTTGAGGGTTTCGATGGGCGTCCAATGGGCGCCCCGAATAGTGCCGAGCTGAAAGCATAAGTTGACAATTCTGGTTTAGTTTTGCAGGGAAAGGGAGGGCTCGCCCTCCCGAGCCCGTTTCGCAGCGCCGAACCTGGAGCAGACCATGCCTTCGCCTTTCCTTGCCCTGTCGGGAATCGAATATGCCATCGGGCCGAAATCCATCCTGCACGGCATCGACCTGACGCTCCAGCAGGGCCGTATCTACGGTCTGGTGGGGCCGAACGGTTCCGGCAAGAGCACGCTTTTGAAGATCATCGCCCGCCAGGTCGCGCCGAAATCCGGCGCCATCGCCTTCAACGGCAAGACGGCCGGTGATTGGGGTGCCCGGGAATTTGCCCGGCACGTCGCCTATATGCCGCAATTCACGCCAGCGACCGACGGCATGACCGTGCGCGAACTCGTGGCGCTTGGCCGTTTTCCCTGGCACGGCACGCTGGGCCGCTTCACTTCCACCGATCGCAATAAGGTCGAGGAGGCAATCGTCCGCACCGAGCTCAAGAATTTTGCCGATCGCCTCGTCGCCAACATGTCCGGCGGCGAGCGTCAGCGCGCCTGGATCGCCATGATGCTCGCCCAGGACGCCCGCTGCCTGCTGCTCGACGAGCCGACGTCGGCGCTCGACCTCGCCCATCAGGCAAGCGTTCTTTCATTGGTGCAGGAACTCAGCCACGAACGCGGGCTGACCGTCATCATCGTGCTGCACGACATCAACCTCGCCGCACGCTATTGCGACGCGATCATCGCGCTCAACCGCGGCAGGATCACCGCAGAAGGCACGCCCGCCGAGATCATGCAGGCTCACAAGCTGCAGTCGATTTTCGGCGTCGGCATGGGCGTCTTTCCCCATCCGGTGCGAAACGAGCCGGTCAGCTATCTCCTGTAGGTATCGTTTACGCCTTTTCCCGGAACATCTCGATGATGGCGGAGAAATCCCGTCCGCCATTGCCCTGCTTTTCGAAGAGCGCAAAAAGCTGGGCCGCTTCCGCACCCATCGGCGTTGACGCGCCGCTCGCCAGCGCCGCCTCCTGCGAGAGTCTCAGATCCTTCAGCATCAGCGCCGCGGCGAAACCCGGCTTGTAGTCGTTGTTCGCGGGCGAAGTCGGCACCGGCCCAGGCACCGGGCAATAGGTATTGATCGACCAGCATTGGCCGGATGAGGTCGAGGCGACGTCGAACAGCGCCTGGTGCGAGAGGCCGAGTTTTTCGGCGAGCACAAAGGCCTCGCAGACGCCGACCATCGAGATACCGAGGATCATGTTGTTGCAGATTTTCGCCGCCTGTCCGGCACCGGCCTCGCCGCAATGGACGATCTTCTTGCCCATCGCCTCAAGGATCGGTTTCGCCCTGGCGAAGGCCTCGTCCGAGCCGCCCGCCATGAAGGTCAGGGTGCCGGCGCTCGCCCCGCCGGTGCCGCCGGAGACGGGCGCGTCGAGCGACAGGCAGCTTGCGGCCTTGGCCATCTCATGCGCTTTGCGGCTGCTCTCGACATCGATCGTCGAGCAATCGATGACCAGCGTGTCCTGCGCCGCGGTCTGCAGGATATCGGTCCATGCCGTCAGCACGTGCTTGCCCTGCGGCAGCATTGTGATGATGATCTCGGCGTCCTTGACCGCCTGGCTGGCATGGCTTGCCGGTTTGACGCCGCTTTCCTCGGCCGCCTTCAGCACGGAGGCCGCGAGATCGAAACCGAGAACCTCGTGACCCGATTTGACGAGATTGGCCGCCATCGGCCCGCCCATATTGCCAAGCCCGATGAATGCGATCCTTGCCATGGTCTTCTCCTATCGATTGTCTTCGAGGATCATCGCCGCCGCCTTTTCGGCGATCATGATCGTCGGCGAATTTGTGTTGCCCGAGGTGATCGACGGCATCACCGAGGCGTCGGCGATCCGGAGCTTGCCGAGTGCCCGCAGTTTCAGCCGGGGGTCGACGACGCTGTCTCTGTCGGCGCCCATGCGGCAGGTGCCGACGGGATGGAAGATCGTCGTGCCGATCTCGCCCGCCGCCCGCTCCAGATCAGCCTCGGTCTGATAGCTCAGGCCCGGCTTGAATTCCTCCGGCTTGAACCGCGCGAAGGAAGGCTGCGCGACGATCTTGCGCGTCAACCGTATCGAGCGGACAGCTATGTCACGATCGCGCTGCGTCGAGAGGTATTTCGGGCTGATCGTCGGCTGGCCGGCGAAATCCGGGCTCGACAGATGCACTGAACCGCGGCTTTCCGGCCTCAGATTGCAGACGCTCGCGGTAATCGCCGGGAAGGGATGGACGGGATCGCCGAACTTCTCCAGCGAGACCGGCTGCACGTGATATTGCAGGTCGGGCGTTTCCCGGTCCGGCCCCGAGCGGGTAAAGATGCCGAGCTGGCTCGGCGCCATCGCCATCGGTCCGGAGCGGCGGACGAGATATTCGAGCCCGATCGCCGCCTTGCCGATCAGCTTCGTCGCCTTCTCGTTCAGCGTCGGAACGCCCGTCACCTTATAGGCCAGACGCAGTTGCAGATGGTCTTGCAGGTTCTCGCCGACACCCTTCACCTCGGTGATGACATCGACGCCTGCCCGCTGGAGAACCTCGCCCCTGCCGATCCCTGAGAGCTCCAGAATATGCGGCGAGCCGATCGACCCGGCCGATAGAATGGTT
Organism: Rhizobium sp. F40D2; assembly: GCF_051810745.2. Taxonomy (NCBI): domain Bacteria; kingdom Pseudomonadati; phylum Pseudomonadota; class Alphaproteobacteria; order Hyphomicrobiales; family Rhizobiaceae; genus Rhizobium; species Rhizobium sp. F40D2. The sequence goes on along the minus strand of NZ_JBPWQX020000001.1, from coordinate 202,237 downwards.
TCCTTGCCCGCATAGGCGCGTTTCGCCACGCCATCGTGCTGGAATTCGACGCCGGTGACGGCCCCCTCCTCCACCAGCAGCCGCCGGACCTGCGCCTTGATGAGGACGGTCAGGTTGGAGCGTCTCCGCGCCGGGCGCAGGAAGGCCTTCGAGGTGTTCCAGCGAATGCCGGAACGCTGGTTGACGTCGAAATAGCCAGAGCCTTCATTGCTGCCGCGGTTGAAATCCGCCGTCTCAGGGATACCTGCCTCTCTCGCCGCCTGCTGGAAGGCGTCGAGCACGGCCCAGCGTACGCGCGCCCTTTCGATGCGCCATTCGCCGCCGGCGCCGTGCATGTCGTCGGCGCCGCGATAAAAATCCTCGGACTTGCGGAAGAAGGGCAGAACATCGTCCCAGCCCCAGCCGCTGCAACCCATCTGCCGCCAGAGATCGTAATCGCGCGCCTGGCCGCGCATATAGATCATGCCGTTGATCGACGAGCAGCCGCCGAGCACCTTGCCGCGGGGATAACTCAGCGCCCGGCCGTTCAGTCCGGCTTCCGGCGCCGTGGTGAAACACCAGTCGGTGCGCGGATTGTTGATGCAATAGAGATAACCGACCGGGATATGGATCCAGTGGTAATTATCGCTGCCGCCGGCTTCCAACAGCAGCACCCGGCTCCGGCCATCGGCCGACAGCCGGTTGGCAAGCACGCAGCCGGCACTGCCCGCCCCGATGATGATATAGTCGTAACGATCCATGTGCGCCCCGCACGAAACTCTAGATGCTTGCCGCTTCCCTCTCCCCGCGGGACGGGGAGAGGGAGAGTCGCAGCGCCGCCGCCTGTCCCGAAGGACAGGGGTCCGCCCATTCAGCGGCGATAGACGAAGCCCAGTTTCCGCCCCAGCCGCGAGGCGTAGAATTCGCCGATGATGCCGCGGCGGAAAATCAGCACGCAGACCATGAAGACGATGCCGGTGATGATCGTGACCGGGAATTCCGAGGTGGCGAGGTAGTTTTCCAGCGCCACCACCAGCCCGGCGCCGAAGAGCGGGCCGATCAGCGTGCCGATGCCGCCGAGCAGCGTCATCAGGATCACCTCGCCCGACATCTGCCAGGCAACGTCGGTCAGGGTCGCGAATTGGAAGACGATCGATTTCACCGCGCCGGCCAGCCCCGCAAGTGCTGCCGACATGACGAAGGCGCCAAGCTTGTAGCGCGCCACGGAATAACCGAGCGAGATCGCCCGGTTTTCGTTCTCACGGATCGATCTCAGGATCATACCGAAGGGCGAGTTTATGAAACGCCAGATGATCAGCAGGCCGATGATGAACATCGCCAGTACGAAATAATACATGTTGGTCGAGCTGTTCAGATCGATGAAGCCGAAGAGATGGCCGCGCGGCACCGACTGGATGCCGTCCTCGCCTTCGGTAAACTTCGCCTGCAGGCAAAAGAAGAAGAACATCTGCGACAGCGCCAGCGTGATCATCGCGAAATAGATGCCCTGGCGGCGGATGGCGAAGAAGCCCATCACCAACCCGAGGAACGCCGCACCCGCCACGCCGATCAGGATGCCGAGCTCCGGCGGCAGCCCCCATGCCTTCACCGTATAGGCGGTGAAATAGGCAGCCCCGCCGAAGAAGGTGGCATGGCCGAAGGACAGCAGGCCGGTATAACCGAGCAGCAGGTTGAAGGCGCAGGCAAACAGCGCGAAGCACAGCAGCTTCATCAGGAAGATCGGATAGAAAAAGAACGGCGCCAGAAGCAGGAGCAAAAGCCCGATGGCGAGGAAGCCCGCCTGGACCGAAAGGGCGGTCCGGCTTCTTTCCGTGCGGATAGTGTCGGTGATATCAGCCATGTCAAGCATCCCGGCCGAAGAGGCCCGCGGGCCTGATGAGAAGCACGATCGCCATAATGACGAAGATCACGATGTTGGAGGCCTCGGGATAGAAGACCTTGGTCAGGCCCTCGGCGATGCCGAGCACATAACCGGTGATGATCGCGCCCATGATCGATCCCATGCCGCCGACGACCACCACGGCGAAGACGACGATGATCATGTTCGAGCCCATCAGCGGCGAGACCTGGTAGATCGGCGCCGCCAGCACGCCGGCGAAGGCGGCAAGACCGGCGCCGAGCGCGTAGGTCAGCGTCAGCAGCACCGGCACGTTGACGCCGAAGACCTGCACCAGCACCGCGTTTTCGGTGGCGGCCCTGAGATAGGCACCGAGCTTGGTCTTCTCGATCAGCAGCCATGTGCCGAGGCAGATAACGAGCGAGACGACGACCACCCAGCCGCGATAGATCGGCAGGAACATGAAGCCGAGATTGGCGCCGCCGGCGAGTGCTGCCGGCGTCGCATAGGGCTGGCCGGACGAGCCGTAGAGATAACGGAAGGTGCCTTCGACCGCGAGCGCCAGCCCGAAGGTGAAAAGCAGTCCGTAGAGCGGATCGAGATCGTAGAGCCGGCGCAGGAACAGCCGCTCGATGATCGCACCGGCAAGACCGACGATGACGGGCGCCAGGATCAGCGACGGCCAATAGCCGATGCCGGCATAGGTGAGCAGCAGATAGGCGGCGAAGGCGCCGAGCATATATTGCGCGCCATGGGCGAAGTTGATCACCCTGAGTAGGCCGAAAATGATGGCAAGGCCAAGGCTGAGCAGAGCATAGAACGAGCCGTTGATCAGGCCGATCAACAGCTGGCCGAGCATCGCCTGCAGGGGAATGCCGAAGATCATCGTCATCTGGTCATACTCCCAGAACCTTGTGCAGCGTATCCATGCGCTGCGGCAGTTCGCCGACCGGGAATTCCGACACCATCTGCCCATGATCCATCAGATAGAAGCGATCGGCAATACGGCTGGCGAAACGGAAATTCTGCTCGACGAGCAGGATCGTCATGCCGCGTCCTTTCAGCGTCTGCAGCACCTCGCCGATGCGCTGGACGATGACCGGGGGCAAGCCCCTCCGTCGGTTCGTCGAGAATGAGCAGCCGCACACCGGTGCGCAGAATCCGGGCGATCGCCAGCATCTGCTGCTCGCCGCCGGAAAGCTTGGTTCCAGGGCTGCCGCGACGCTCATAGAGATTGGGGAAAAGCTCGTAGATCTCGTCGAGCGTCATGCCGCCTTTCGCCACCACTGGCGGCAGCAGCAGGTTTTCCGACACGGTGAGCGTCGAGAAGATGCCGCGCTCTTCCGGCACGAAGCCGATGCCGCGATGCGCCGTCTTGTGCAGCGGCACCTGCATCATGTCGCTGCCGGCAAAGCTGATCCTGCCCTTGCGGGCCCGCACGATGCCGGTGATGGTGCGCAGCGTCGTCGTCTTGCCGACGCCGTTGCGGCCGAGAATGGTGATCGTCTCGCCTTCGGCCACCCGCATGTCGACGCCGTGCAAGACATGGCTTTCGCCGTACCAGGCGTTGAGTCCCTCGATTTCGAGGAGAGCGGCCATCAATGCTCCTCCGTGCCCATATAGGCCACCCGCACTCGCTCGTCCTGGCTGACGGTGGCATAATCGCCCTCGGCAAGGATTTCGCCACGCTGCAGTACCGTCACATGCTGGCAGATATTGGCGACGACGGAGAGATTGTGCTCGACCATCAGCACTGCCCGGTCGCGCGCGACGTCGCGGATGATCGCCGAGACGACGCCGACATCCTCAAGCCCCATGCCGGCCATCGGCTCGTCGAGCAGCAGCACCTTCGGATCCAGCGCCAGCGTCGTGGCGATTTCCAGCACCCGCTTGCGGCCATAGGAAAGATCGGCGGCGATATGATCACGCTCCTTGGAAAGCCCGACGCTGGCGAGCAGCTGCTCGGCGCGCTCGTTCAGCCGGTCGAGCGCCGAAAGCGGTCGCCAGAACTGGGTGGAAAGATTGTTCGGCCGCTGCAGTGCCACGCGCACATTGTCGAGAACGGACAGGTGCGGGAAGACCGCCGAGATTTGGAAGGAGCGCACCAGCCCCATGCGCGCCACCTTATCGGGCGGCGTGTGCGTGATGTCGATGCCCATCAGTGTGATCGTGCCTGCCGTCGGCTGCAGGAACTTGGTCAGCAAGTTGAAGACCGTCGTCTTGCCGGCGCCGTTCGGGCCGATGAGCGCATGCACGCTGGCGTCATGCACGTCGAGATCGACGTTCTTGACGGCAGTGAAGCCGCCGAAATCGCGGCGCAGGCCGCGGGCAGATAAGACCACCCGCGGCTTTTCCTGAGTTTCAATCGCGGAAACCGCCATTGCGCTCACTTCACCAGATCGCAGCCGCTCTTGGCGGGGTCGATATAGGCTTCCTTGCCGGGAATGGTGGCGAGAACGTTGTAGTAATCCCACGGCTCCTTGCTGTCGGCCGGCTTCTTGACCTGCAGCAGGTACATATCGTGGATCATGCGGCCATTGGCGCCGACCGTGCCGCCGCGGCCGAAGACGTCGTCGACAGGCATTTCATGCAGCTGTTTGGCGACGGCTTCCGTCTCGTCGGTGCCAGCCTTCTGCACCGCCTTGAGATATTGCATCACCGCCGAATAGGTGCCGGCATGGATCATGTTCGGCATCTTGCCGGTGCGGGCGAAAAATTTCTTGGCGAAGGCGCGGCTCTCGTCGTCGCGGTTCCAGTAATAGCCTTCGGTCAGCGTCAGGCCCTGCGCCGCTTCGAGGCCGAGACCATGGACTTCGGCGAGCGTGAAGAGCAGCGCCGCCAGATGCTGGCCGCCTTGGGTGATGCCGAATTCGGCCGCCTGCTTGATGGCGTTCGAGGTATCGAGGCCGGCATTGGCGAGGCCAATCACCTTGGCGCCGGATGATTGCGCCTGCAGCAGGAAGGACGAGAAGTCCTGGGTCGAAAGTGGATGGCGGACAGCGCCGACGACCGTGCCGCCGCTCGCCTTGACGTAGTCGGTGGTCTGCTGCTCCAGCGAATAGCCGAAAGCATAGTCGGCGGTCAGGAAGAACCAGCTGTCGCCGCCCTGCTTGACCAGCGCGCCGCCGGTGCCGACGGCAAGCGCATGGGTGTCGTAGGCCCAATGGAAGCCGTAGGGTGAGCAGGCCTTGCCGGTGAGATCCGTCGTCGCCGCACCGGTGACGATGTCGATCTTCTTCTTTTCCTTGGCGATCGCCTGCACCGCGAGCGCCACCGACGAGGTCGTCAGCTCCATGATCGCATCCACCTGCTCGGTGTCATACCACTGCCGGGCGATGTTGGAGGCGATATCGGGCTTGTTCTGGTGGTCGGCATCGACGATCTCGACCGGCACATCAAGCACCTTGCCGCCGAAATCCTCGACCGCCATCTTGGCGGCTTCGACGGAAGACTTGCCGCCAAAATCGGCATAGACGCCCGACTGGTCGTTCAGGATACCGATCTTGACCTTGCCGTCGGTCGCGCTCTGCGCGAGCACCGCCGTGCTGCTCGCCAGCAGAAATGCAACTGATGCAACGAGATTCTTACGCATATTCTCTCCTCCCAGAGATGAGCCGGATTGCGGTTCTGTTCAGATTTGGCCAGCCGCACTCCTCAGAACGACGGACCCTCTCCCTACGATCACGGAAATTCCGCATTGAAGCAACGGGTCATTTACAACTAATTCCAAACAGTATCTGTTCGTTTTTGAACAGACGAGGATCGAAATGAACAATCCGCCGCAGTTTACTTGGGACGATCTGCAGTTTTTTCTAGCCGTCGCCCGCACTGGACAGCTGTCGACGGCGGCCCGCCAGCTGCGCTCCAGCCATGCGACCGTCTCGCGGCGCATCGACCGGCTGGAATTCGCACTCAAGGTCAAGCTCTTCGAGCGCAATCCGCGCGGTTACGTACTGACCGCCATGGGCACGCGCTTTGTCGAGACGGCCGAGAGGATGGAGCAGGAGACCGAGCGGCTGCGCGCCGACCTCGCCGACGGCTCGATGGCGCAGCGCGGCCTCGTGCGCTTCAGCGCGCCGGAGGGTTTTGCCAATTTCTTCTTCGCGACCGTTCTGCACCGGTTTGCCGCCCAGCATCCGCATCTCTCGCTCGAGCTGGTGACGATCCAGCAGATCATGTCGCTGTCGCGCAAGGAGGCCGATCTTTCCGTCGTGCTCGACGAGCCGAAGGGCGGGCCTTATTTCGCCGAGAAGCTGACCGACTATCACCTGCAGATCTACGGCTCGCGCGACTATCTGGCAAAGGCGCCCGCCATCACCTGCCGCGAGGACCTGCTTGGACATCCCTTCGTCAGTTATATCGAGGAGATGATTTTCGCGCCGGGCCTGGATTATCTCAGCGATGTGCATCCGCGCATCAAGCCGCAATTCCAGAGTTCCAGCATCTTCGCCCAGCTCACCGCAACCCGAAACGGCCTCGGCCTCTGCATCCTGCCCTATTTCTTCGCCAGCCGTTATCCCGAGCTTGTGCGCGTGCTGCCCGAGGAGATCGACCTCAAGCGCCATTACTGGATCACCTGCCACCGCGATCTGAAACAGGCGCCGCGCGTGCGCGCCGTCATCGACTTCCTGCGTGAGGCCGTGCGCGGCGAGGACGCCCGCTTCGTGCCGCCCTATGTCACTCCAGCCGGCCCGACGCGTCGGTCGGAAGTAGAAAGCTGACTATTTGAGAAACTCGGCGCGGTGCGGCGTGAAGGTATCGATCAGCCGGCCCTTTTCCAGCGCCTTGACGCCGTGGACGAGATTGGGGGGCACGATGAAGCTGCCGCCCTGACGCAACACCTCGGTCCGGCCATCGATCGTCACCTCGAAGCTGCCCTCGGCGACATAACTTGCCTGTATGTGCGGATGCGAATGGGCAGCACCGACGGCGCCGCTCTCGAAGGCCACTTCCACCATCATCATCTCGGGCAGATAGGTCATGATGCGCCTGGTAACGCCGGGCTCGGGATTGACCCATTCGGCGCCTTCGGCCGATACGAACAGATCGCTTGACGACATTTCCGTCTCCTCGTTCCAGAATCGATCGCCGGCAAAGTGGAGCATGCCGGCGCTTTTGAAAAGATGGCGCGTCCTGTCTTTTCGACGGGTCTGCCTTCTGTTGACGCGGTCGGCTGGCGGGTCTATGCGACTTTGAGCGAGGCAAGCCTGAAGTCAAGGGTGAGGAGACGCCGACATGCAGCATACGCGCGAGGTTTTCGACTGGGCCGACCCCTTCCGCCTGTTGGAGCAGCTGACCGACGAGGAGCGCATGGTGCAGAATACGGCCCATGCCTATGCGCAGGGAAAGCTTGCGCCCCGCGTTCTCGACGCCTTCCGCAATGAAAAGACCGATCCCGAAATCTTCCGCGAAATGGGCGAACTCGGCCTGCTCGGCCCGACGATCTCGCCGGATTACGGCGGCGCCGGCCTCAGTTACACCGCCTACGGCCTGATCGCCCGCGAGGTCGAGCGGGTCGACAGCGGCTATCGGTCGATGATGAGCGTGCAGTCCTCGCTGGTGATGGTGCCGATCGACACCTTCGGCTCTGAAGCGCAGAAGCTGAAATACCTGCCGAAACTCGCCACCGGCGAATGGATCGGCTGTTTCGGCCTGACCGAACCCGATCACGGCTCCGATCCCGGCTCGATGGCGACACGCGCGAAAAAGGTCGACGGCGGCTACAGCCTCACCGGCTCGAAGACCTGGATCTCGAACGCGCCGATCGCCGACGTCTTCGTCGTCTGGGCCAAGACCGAGGACGGGCTGATCCGCGGTTTCATCCTCGAAAAGGGCTGGAAGGGGCTTTCGGCGCCTGCGATCCACGGCAAGGTCGGCCTGCGCGCCTCGATCACCGGCGAAGTGGTGATGGACGGGGTCTTCGTGCCGGAGGAAAACCTGCTGCCCGGCGTCACCGGCCTCAAGGGACCGTTCACCTGCCTCAATTCGGCCCGCTTCGGCATCGCCTGGGGCGCGCTCGGCGCTGCCGAGGATTGTTATGCCAGAGCGCGGCAATATACGCTGGAGCGCAAACAGTTCGGCCGACCGCTTGCCGCCAATCAGTTGATCCAGAAGAAGCTCGCCGACATGGCAGCGGAGATCTCGCTCGGCCTGCAGGGCTGCCTGCGGCTCGGCCGCATGAAGGAGGAAGGTCATCCGCCGGTGGAGCTGACCTCGATCCTCAAGCGCAACAGCTGCGGCAAGGCGCTGGAGATTGCCCGTGGGGCCCGCGACATGCTCGGCGGCAACGGCATCTCCGACGAATTCGGCATCGCCCGTCATCTCGTCAACCTCGAAGTGGTCAACACCTATGAGGGCACGCATGACATCCACGCGCTGATCATCGGCCGGGCGATCACCGGCATCGCGGCCTTTGCGAACTAACTCGCCTGCAGGGTAAGGCGAATTGCAACGCGCCTGACAATGTGCAACCTTCCTTGCCGTGGCACGAGGCCGGCAATGAGGGGGATCGCATGTTTCTACTTCTTGCATTGCTGATTGGTGTCATCTCGGGCCTTCGCACCATGACAGCGCCAGCCGCCGTCGCCTGGGGCGCAGCTCTCGGTTGGTTCGACGTGTCGCAGACGCCGCTTGCCTTCATGGGCTATCACTGGACGCCGTGGATATTCACCGTTCTCGCGGTCATCGAACTGATCGCCGACCAGCTGCCGTCGACGCCGTCGCGCAAGGTGCCGATGCAGTTTGGCGCCCGCATTGTTTCAGGCGCGCTGTCGGGTGCTGCGATCGGGGCCGCCAGCAGCCTGCTTTTCGGCGGGCTGATCGCCGGCGTGATCGGCGCCGTCATCGGCACCTATGGCGGCGCTGCCGCCCGCAGCCGGCTTGCCGCCTCCTTCGGCAAGGACCTGCCGGCCGCCCTTATCGAGGATGCCGTCGCCGTCATCGGCGCGGTGCTGATCGTGGGAGCCGTCGCATGAAAAGTTTCGACGCTATCGTTATCGGCGCCGGCCAGGCTGGCCCGTCGCTTGCCGCCCGCATGGTCGAAAAGGGCGTGAAGGTGGCGCTGATCGAGCGCAAATTCCTCGGCGGCACCTGCGTCAATGCCGGCTGCATGCCGACCAAGACGCTGGTCGCCAGCGCCCGCGCCGCCCATGTCGCCAGAAGCGGCGCCGCCTACGGCGTCAATATCCCCGGCGAAATCGCCATCGACATGAAGGTGGTCAGAGCCCGCGCCGAAACCGTGACGATGAATGCCCGCAACGGCCTGATCGGCTGGCTCACCGGCATGGACGGCATGAGCGTGATCTACGGCCATGCCCGTTTCGAAGACCCGAAGACTGTCAGCGTCAACGGCGAGACGCTGACTGCGCCGCGAATCTTCCTCAATGTCGGCGCGCGGCCGGTTATCCCGGAGCTGCCGGGTATCCATGATGTCGATTACCTCACCAGCACCTCGATCATCCATCTCGATAGGCTGCCGCGGCATCTGGCGGTAATCGGCGGCAGTTATATCGGGCTGGAATTCGCGCAGATGTATCGCCGTTTCGGTGCCGAGGTCAGCGTCATCGAGCACGGGCCGAAGCTAGCATCGCGCGAGGACGAGGATATATCCGATGCGATCGCCGACATCCTGCGCGCCGAAGGTATCGCCGTTCATACCGACGCCGACAACATCGCCTTTGCCGTAAACGGCAGCGGGGTGAGCGTCACTGCCGGCTCGGCGACGATCGAAGCGAGCCATGTGTTGATCGCCACCGGACGCAAGCCGAATACCGACGATCTCGGCCTCGATGCCGCCGGCGTTGTCACCGACAAACGCGGCTTCATCACCGTCGACGACAGGCTTGCCACCAATGTCGAGGGCATCTGGGCGCTCGGCGACTGCAACGGCCACGGCGCCTTCACCCACACTTCCTACAATGATTTCGAGATCGTCGCCGCCAATCTCCTCGACGGCGACGATCGCAAGGTCTCAAGCCGCATCCTGGCCTATGCGCTCTATATCGACCCGCCGCTCGGCCGCGTCGGCATGACGGAGAAACAGGCGCGGGAGTCGGGGCGCAGGATCATGGTCTCGACCCGGCCGATGAGCCGCGTCGGCCGCGCCAACGAGCGCGGCGAGACCAAGGGCTTCATGAAGGTGATTGCCGACGCCGAGACCAAGAAAATCCTGGGCGCGGCGATATTGGGTATCGAGGGCGACGAGGTGATCCACGGCCTGATCGATGCGATGAATGCCGGGACCACTTATCCCGCATTGCAATGGTCGGTGCCGATCCATCCGACGGTGTCGGAGCTGATCCCGACGCTGCTTGGCGATCTGAAGCCGGTTCAGCCGTGACCTGACCTCGGGAAGAGCTGGAGGCGAACCCGCGTGTCCATCGAACTGCTGATCGAGAACTACGGCCTGCTGGCAATCTTTCTGGGGGCTGCCTTCGAAGGCGAAACGGCCGCCTTTCTCGGCGGCGTGATCGCTCATCGCGGGTTGCTTCCCTATTGGTCGGCGTCGCTCGCGGCCATGGCCGGATCCTTCGCCGGCGACCAGTTCTGGTTCTTTGCCGGCCGTTACGCGGCCCGATGGAGCCTCGTCCGCCGGCTGATGGAAAAGCCGGCGCTGGCGCGCGCAACCCGTCTTCTGGAAAAATATCCCACCGGCTTCATCCTTGCGTTTCGTTTCCTCGTGGGATTGCGGACGATCAGTCCCATCGTGATCGGGACGACGCGGATACCGACCGGAAAATTCGTCGTCCTGAATGCCGTCGCCGCTTTGCTCTGGGGGCAGCTTTTCACCGCGCTCGGCTATTTGTTCGGGCACGGCATCGAGCAGATATTGGGCCACCTTTCCCTTCACCGCCATCTGCTGATTGCGATCGGAGCCGCGGCTGTCGTCGCCGCCGCGGCCCTTGCCTTTCGCAAGATGAGACCAAGCGCCAGGCACTCGTAACGGCGCTTAGAGCCTTTATTCCATGACGATCTGCAGCTTGACGTCGCTCGGCCGCGCCTCGACGGCGCGGTCGAAGGCCTTGATCGACTCCTCGAATGTGAAGGTCTCTGATATCAGCGGCTTCAGATCGACGCGGCCGGATGCCAACAGCGCGATCGAGCGCTCGTATTGGTGCGCGTAGCGGAACACCGTCTCGATACGGATCTCCTTGGTCGATGCCGTCGAGACATCGAAACCGATCGGGTTGACCGGCAGGCCGACGGCGACGATGGCGCCGCCCGGGCGCGGCAGCGCCATGATCGTCTCCCAGGCCTTCGGCGAGCCGGAGCATTCGAAGACGACGTCGGCACCCCAACCATCGGTCAGCCGGACGATCTCTTCGCTCAGGTTCTTTTCGCGGATATTGACTGGAATGACGCCCTGATATTGCGCGGCGATATCGAGTTTGGGCTGAGCGAGATCGGCGACGATCGCCCGGGCGCAGCCGCCGGCAAGAGCGGCGATCGCCACCATCGTGCCGATCGGCCCGGCGCCGAGGACGACGGCGGTGTCGCCTGGTGTAATCTTGGCTTTGCTGGCCGCCTGCATGCCGACGGCAAAGGGCTCGACCATGGCGCCCTCGGCGAAGCTGACATTGTCTGGCAGCTTGAAGGTATAATTTGCGGGATGTACGACCTCCGCCGTCAGCACGCCATGGATCGGCGGCGTCGCCCAGAAGGTCACGGCCGGGTCGATATTGTACATGCCGAGCCGGCTTGCCTTGGAATTGGGGTCGGGAATGCCGGGCTCCATGCAGACCCGGTCGCCGACTTTCAGATGCGTGACGCCGGCTCCGACCTCGACCACCGTGCCTGCCGCCTCATGACCGAGCACCATTGGCGCGTTGACGATGAACGGACCAATCTTTCCATGGGTATAATAGTGAACGTCCGAACCGCAGACGCCGACGGTATGAATCTTGATCTTGACCTGCCCCGGTCCTGTTTCCAGGGGCATATCGATATCGCGAAGCGCAAGCTCATGCTGGCGCTCCAACACCAGCGCACGGACTGTGGTCATGATCGGTTTCCTTCCCTTTTGCCCGCGGTTCGTCGCGTGCCGTTGAAGCGACTATAAGACTGTAAGGGGCGGTAATTCAATCGAAGAGATCAAGCTTTTGCTCAGCATGCGATGAAATGCCCATTTCCTATAATCCGAAAGATTTGCGTTCCAAGACCTCTGTATGATTCCAGCCGAGGCCATCGGGGAGTACATTCTTCATTCGAGCATCCCGGCCACGAGGACAGGCAGAGAGATGAAGAAAAATCACGATAACGCCGGCGGAAATCGATCCTGCGGCCCGGCGATTCTAGGGCCATTGCGGCATTTCTGGCAACGGCTTTTGGATCTGATCGCCGCACTGCCGAAAGACCGCCAGCCGCGGCCGGTGCGGATTGTCGTAAAGACAAGGGATCGAAATCATCGCTTGCAGCGTTAATAGCCATGCGCCGGCATGGCCTCGCGGAAGCATGACGGCTCCGGCCCATGCGGATCGGCAAGATAAGGAAGACCATCATGAAGTCGATCGTGTCATTCTGTCTGTTCGCATCCCTTCTTTTCACCGCAGGTGAAGCGTCTGCTGCCCTGGAACAAGCATCGCTTCCGCCGCAGCAGGAAGAAAGGCTGGTGCCGGCCAATCTCGAGCTCACCTTCAGCGGCCCGGTCGATCTTGCCCGCTCGACAGCCGTCCTGCTGGATGCCCGGGGGACGGCGATTCCCACCGGCAAGCCATTTCTCTCCGGTCCTGAGGGATCGATCTTCAAGGTTCCGCTCGATCCGGCCATGGCCCCCGGGGATTATACTGTCGACTGGCGCGTCCTCTCGATGGACGGCCGCAGTGCCGAAGGCAAATACCAGTTCCGGGTCGATCCTTAGCTCGCTCACCGAAAAGCTTTTATAAGATTTTTATATTCATGGTCCTCCGGCCGTCTCGAACCTTTATGGCCTCCGGCTCCATATTGAAGCCCGAGAGATCGACCGATCATCTCCACGCCAGAAAGCATGAAAGGCGGCCCTTCCAACGAGAAGGGCGCCCTTTGTCTTGTCTGACTCCAAGAAAGCAACAGGAGTCACGATCATGATGGATATCATTCTGCTTGGCACCGCGATCATATTCTTCGCGCTGTGCTTTGCCTACACCAGAGCCTGCGACAGGCTGTGACCGGAGAAACGACGATGACCCTCGATTATGTCTTGAGCGGTGCCGTAACCGTGTTTCTCACCGTTTACCTCACCTACGCTCTCCTTCGCCCAGAACGCTTTTAAAGAGAACCGGCGCTTCTGAGATCGCTCATGTGCGACCGGGAGCCAGCCGGGTATTGAAAGTTTACCTCCATGACCCTCAACGGATGGCTTCAGATCCTGCTTTATTGCGGTATCGTCCTTGTGCTCGTCAAACCGCTCGGCGGTTACATGACCCGTGTCTACAACGGCGAGCGTACACTCCTGTCACCCGTCCTCGTTCCGATCGAACGGGGGCTTTACCGCGTTGCCGGCACCAGCGAACGCGAGGAGCAGCATTGGACCTCCTATGCCTTTGCGATGTTGATGTTCAACTTGCTCGGCGTCCTCTTCCTCTACGCGCTCCTGCGCCTGCAGGACATCCTGCCCTATAATCCGGCCGGCATGGCCGCCGTCCCGGCGGACCTTTCCTTCAACACCGCCGTCAGCTTTACCACAAATACGAACTGGCAGAATTACGGCGGTGAAAGCACCGTGTCATATCTGGCCCAGATGGCCGGCTTCACGGTGCAGAACTTTTTGTCCGCTGCGACCGGCATGGCGATCGCGGTCGCCTTCATCCGGGCCTTCGCACGGGCGTCCGGCAAGGCGATCGGCAACTTCTGGGTCGATATGACCCGCGGCACGCTCTATATCCTGCTGCCCATCTGCATCGTGCTGACGCTCGTCTATGTCTATCTCGGCGTGCCGCAGACACTCGGACCCTATGTCAATGCGACGACGCTCGAAGGCGCGCAGCAGACAATCGCCGTCGGCCCAGTCGCCTCGCAGCTCGCGATCAAAATGCTCGGCACCAATGGCGGCGGCTTCTTCAACGCCAATTCCGCCCATCCGTTCGAAAACCCCGATGCGATCTCCAACCTTATCCAGATGGTCTCGATCTTCGCGATCGGCGCGGCGCTGACCAATGTCTTCGGCCGCATGGTCGGTAATCAGCGTCAGGGCTGGGCGATTCTTGCCACGATGGGCGTGCTGTTCGTCGCCGGCGTTATCGTCACCTATTCGGCTGAAGCAGCGGGCAACCCGTTGATGCATGCCTTTGGTCTCGGCGGCGGCAACATGGAGGGCAAGGAAGTCCGCTTCGGCATTGCCCTGTCCTCACTGTTCGCCGTCATTACCACGTCCGCCTCCTGCGGCGCGGTCAATGCGATGCACGGCAGCTTTACTGCGCTCGGCGGCCTTATCCCGCTGATCAACATGCAGCTCGGCGAGATCATCGTCGGTGGCGTCGGCGCGGGCTTTTACGGTATTCTGCTGTTCATCATCGTCGCCGTCTTCGTCGCCGGCCTGATGGTCGGCCGCACGCCGGAATACCTCGGCAAGAAGATCGAGGCGAAGGAAATGAAGATGGCCGTTCTCGCCATCCTCTGCCTGCCGCTCGCCATGCTGGTCTTCACCGCAATCGCCTCGGTTCTGCCGAGCGTCGTCGCCTCCGTCGGCACGGCCGGCCCGCACGGTTTCTCCGAAATCCTCTACGCCTATACGTCGGCGGCAGCCAACAATGGCTCGGCTTTCGGCGGACTGACGGGCAATACGCCCTGGTACAACGTGACGCTCGGCATCGGCATGCTGGCCGGCCGCTTCCTGGTCATCATCCCGGCGCTCGCCATTGCCGGCTCGCTGATCGCCAAGAAGACGGTCCCGGCCTCGGCAGGCACCTTCCCGACCGACGGTCCGCTCTTTGTCGGCCTGCTCGTCGGCACGATCCTGATCGTCGGCGGCCTGACCTTCTTCCCGGCTTTGGCGCTCGGCCCCGTCGTCGAACACCTGGTCGCGATCGCCGGCCAAACCTTCTGAGGCGATGCCGTGATCATCCGCCACAGGTTTCGCCACGCTTCTCATCCACGTCCCGGCGCGCCGGGACGTGGGAACAGCCCGAGGCTACAGGCCTCCGACATCATTCTGCTGATGATGGCAGGCCTGCTCGTCGCCGCGGCGACCTTCAAGATCTTACAGGGCTAACCGACATCGGTCTGCCATCCTCGTTTCAAAGCTGGAGTCTCTTATGAGCCAGGCAAAATCCGCGAGTATCGTCGATTCTCGCATCCTCATTCCGGCCGTCGGCGCCGCCTTCAAAAAGCTCGACCCGCGCGCACTCGCCAGAAACCCGGTGATGTTCGTCGTGGCCACGGTCTCGGTGCTCACCACCGTGCTTTTCCTGCGCGACCTCGCGGCCGGCAACGGCAATCTCGGCTTCTCCTTCCAGATCAATCTCTGGCTCTGGTTCACCGTGCTCTTTGCCAATTTCGCCGAAGCCGTCGCCGAAGGCCGCGGCAAGGCGCAGGCCGATTCCCTCCGCAAGGCGCGCACTGAAACCCAGGCGAAGCTGCTCACCGGCAACAACGGCAGCGATTATCGTATCGTGCCGGGCACCAGCCTCAAGGTCGGCGACGTCGTTCTCGTCGAGGCGGGCGACATCATCCCGTCGGACGGCGAGGTCATTGAAGGTGTCGCCTCCGTCAATGAAGCAGCGATCACGGGCGAATCCGCCCCCGTTATCCGCAGATCCGGCGGCGACCGCTCGGCAGTGACCGGCGGCACGCAGGTGCTGTCGGACTGGATCCGCGTGCGCATCACCGCGGCGGCCGGATCCACCTTCCTCGACCGGATGATCTCGCTGGTCGAAGGTGCTCAACGCCAGAAGACGCCGAACGAGATCGCACTCAACATCCTGCTTGCCGGGATGACGCTGATCTTCGTGCTCGCCACCGCGACGATCCCGAGTTTTGCCATCTATGCCGGCGGCTCGATCCCGATCATTGTGCTCGTCGCCCTCTTCGTCACCCTGATTCCGACGACGATCGGCGCGCTGCTGTCGGCGATCGGCATTGCCGGCATGGACCGTCTCGTCCGCTTCAACGTGCTCGCTATGTCCGGCCGTGCCGTGGAAGCTGCCGGCGACGTCGATACGCTGTTGCTCGACAAGACCGGCACGATCACGCTGGGCAATCGCCAGGCGACCAGCTTCCGCCCGGTCCGCGGCGTTTCCGAACAGGAACTTGCCGATGCCGCCCAGCTTGCCTCACTGGCCGACGAAACGCCGGAAGGCCGCTCCATCGTCGTGCTCGCCAAGGAAAAATATGCGATCCGCGGCCGCGACATGGCGAGCCTCAAGGCGACCTTCGTTGCCTTCACCGCCCAAAGCCGCATGAGCGGCGTCGATCTCGAAGGTGCTTCGATCCGCAAGGGTGCAGTCGATGCGGTGCTCGCCTACGTCAACGGCGACACGCCCTCGAAGAACGGCAGCGAAGTGATGCGCGATCTGCAGTCGATCGCCGACGAGGTCGCCAAATCAGGCGGCACGCCGCTCGCCGTTGCCCGCGACGGCCGGCTGCTCGGCATCATCCAGCTGAAGGACATCGTCAAGGGCGGCATCCGCGAGCGTTTCACGGAGCTGCGCCGTATGGGCATCCGCACCGTGATGATCACGGGCGACAATCCGCTGACGGCAGCCGCCATCGCCGCCGAGGCCGGCGTCGACGATTTCCTCGCCCAGGCAACGCCGGAGATGAAGCTGGCGCTGATGCGCGAGGAACAGGCCAAGGGCAAGCTCGTCGCCATGTGCGGCGACGGTACCAACGATGCGCCGGCACTCGCCCAGGCGGATGTCGGCGTCGCCATGAACACCGGCACGGTCGCCGCCCGCGAGGCCGGCAACATGGTCGACCTCGACAGCGATCCGACCAAGCTGATCGAGATCGTCGAGATCGGCAAGCAGCTGCTGATGACACGCGGCGCGCTGACGACCTTTTCGATCGCCAACGACATCGCCAAGTATTTCGCCATTATCCCGGCGATGTTCCTGACCTTCTATCCGCAGCTCGGTGTGCTCAACATCATGGGACTGTCGACGCCGCAAAGCGCCATCCTCTCGGCGATTATCTTCAACGCCCTGATCATCATCGCGCTGATCCCGCTATCCTTGAAGGGCGTGCGCTATCGTCCGATCGGCGCCGGGGCGCTTCTGTCACGCAACCTGCTGATCTACGGCCTCGGCGGCATCCTCGTGCCCTTCGTCGGCATCAAGGCGATCGACTTGGCCGTCGCCGCCCTCGGCCTCGCCTAGCGGAAGATCCGGTTCCTCACCGGAACCGGTCTCCGCGTGAACTCGTCAAGGAGTAAGAACAATGTTGAAAGAACTTCGCCCGGCAGTCGTTATGATCGTTGCCACCACCGCCATCACCGGGCTTCTCTATCCGCTCGCCATGACGGGGGCGGCCCAAGCCCTCTTCCCGACGCAGGCAAATGGCAGTCTCGTCGAGAAGAACGGCCAGGTGATCGGCTCGACGCTGATCGGCCAGGCCTTCACGACAGACAGATATTTCCATGGCCGTCCCTCGGCCGCCGGCGACGGCTACAACGCCGCTGCCTCCAGCGGCTCGAACCTCGGCCCGACCAGCCAGAAACTGATCGACCGCGTCAAGAGCGACTATGAGGCGGCCAAGGCGGCAAACCCGACCGCCGAGGTGCCCGCCGACCTCGTCACCGCCTCGGGCAGCGGCCTCGATCCCGACATTTCGCCGGAGGCGGCCTATTTCCAGGTGGCCCGCGTCGCCAAGGCGCGGAACATGGACGAGGCGAAGGTCAAGGCGCTGGTCGACGGCGCCGTTCACCACCGCGAGCTCGGCCTTCTCGGCGAACCGACCGTCAATGTTCTGGCGTTGAATCAGCGGCTTGATGCTTCTATGACTGAGTAAAGGTAGGCGGGCCACAACCTCGCCCTCATTCCTGTGCTCGTCACGGGAATCCAGCCACGCGAAGTCTTTCGCGTGAAAAGAGTCCTTAGCGTCGCAGACGCGACGCTGCTGGATCCCTGTGACGAGCACAGGGATGAGGGAAAGTGGAGCAAGCCGCGCCGACAGGAAAGACCACACGCATGCCAGACGACAATCGCGACCAGGCCGGCAGGCCATCGCCCGATGCGCTTCTCGAAAAAGCCCGGGCGGAAACGCGCGGCCGTCTGAAGATCTTCTTGGGGGCCGCCCCCGGCGTCGGCAAGACCTATGAGATGCTGCTCTCCGGCCGCGCCAAGATCGCCGATGGTTTCGATGTCGTCATCGGCGTCGTCGAAACCCACGGCCGCAACGAGACCGAAGCGCTGCTCGCCGGCTTCGAGATCATCCCACGCGTCCAAATCGACTATAAGGGAAGGCTGCTTGAGGAAATGGACCTCGATGGCATCCTCGCCCGCAGGCCCGATCTCGTGCTGGTCGACGAACTCGCCCATACCAATGCCGAGGGCAGCCGCCATCCGAAGCGCTACCTCGACGTCAAGGAGCTGCTCGACCGCGGCATCGACGTCTATTCAACGCTGAACATCCAGCATGTCGAGAGCCTGAACGACGTCGTCTCGCAGATCACCCGCATCCGGGTGCGCGAGACGGTGCCGGACTCGATCATCGACCTTGCCGACGACGTCGAGATCATCGATCTGACGCCGGATGATCTCATCAAGCGGCTGCATGACGGCAAGGTCTACATGCCGCGCACCGCCGAGCGGGCGCTGACCAACTATTTCACGCCGGGCAATCTGACGGCGCTCAGGGAGCTGGCGCTGCGCAAGACCGCCCAGCGCGTCGACGACCAGTTGCTGACCCATATGCAGGCCCACGCCATCTCCGGCCCCTGGGCGGCGGGCGAACGCGTCCTCGTCTCGGTCGATCATCACCCGCGGTCAGCCTCGCTGGTGCGTTACGCCTCGCGCATGGCCTCGCGGCTGCGGGCGCCCTGGGCGGCCGTCTATGTCGAGACCAACCGGTCGATCAACCTCAGCGAAGCCGAGCGCGATACCATCGCCTCGACGCTGCGGCTTGCCGAACAGCTCGGCGGCGAGGCGATCACCATTCCCGGCCGCGAGGTGGCGGAGGAACTCGTCGGCCACGCCAGCGCCAACAACGTCACCCATATCGTCATCGGCGCGCCGAAGAAGCCGACTTGGCGCGGCTGGTGGGGCCGCTCGATCACCGACGAGCTGATCCGCAAGACCGGCGAGATCAGCGTCCACGTCATCTCGGGCACCGAGAAGGACGGCACCACCGCGCGCGGTGTCAAGGCGGCCGCCACTGCGCCGCAGCTGGATTTGCGGGCCTATCTGCTGGCAACCGTCTACGTCGCTATCGCGCTCGGCGTCAGCGTTGTGCTCGACCAGGTGCTCGACGTGCGCAACCTAGCCCTGGTCTTCCTGATGGCGGTGCTGACCTCCGCCGTGCTGCATGGGCTGCGACCGGCGCTCTACAGCTGCATTCTCGGCGCGCTGTCCTTCAACTTCTTCTTCCTGCCGCCGCGCTACACGCTGACGATCAGCGATCCGGAAAGCGTGCTCGCGCTGTTCTTCTTCCTGGGCGTTGCCATCATCGCCAGTAACCTGACCGCGACCGTGCAGCGTCAAGCGGCCGCCGCCCGGCAGCGGGCGCGCACGACCGAAGATCTCTATCTCTTCTCGAAAAAGCTCGCCGGCACCGGCACGCTCGACGACGTGCTCTGGGCGACCGCCTTTCAGCTTGCCTCGATGCTGAAGGTCCGCGTCGTGCTGCTGCTGCCCGAGGAAGGCAGCATCGCCGTCAAGGCCGGTTATCCCCCTGACGACACCCTCGACGAGGCCGATATCGCCGCCGCCCGCTGGGCCTGGGAGCACAATCACGCCGCCGGCCGCGGCGCCGATACCCTGCCCGGCGCCAAACGCCTCTACGTGCCGCTCAGAACCGGTCGCGCTGCCGTCGGCGTCATCGGCCTCGACAGCGACCGCCGCGAAGGGCCGCTGCTGACGCCCGAGCAGCAGCGCCTCCTCGACGCGCTGGCCGACCAGGCGGCCCTTGCCATCGAACGCGTCCAACTCGTCGCCGATGTCGACCGGGCAAAGCTGGCGGCCGAAGCCGACCGGCTGCGTTCGGCCCTGCTCACCTCGATCTCGCATGACCTGAAGACACCGCTTGCCGCCATCCTCGGCGCCGCCGGCACGCTGCGCGACTATTTCGCCTCGATGCCGGAGGAAGATCGCAGCGACCTGCTTTCCACCGTCGTCGACGAATCCGAGCGCCTCAACCGTTTCATCGCCAACCTGCTCGACATGACCAAGATCGAATCCGGCGCGATGGAGCCGAACAGTGCCTTGCATTATGCCGGCGATATCGTCGGCAGCGCACTGCGTCGCGCCGCGAAGATGCTCGATCACCACAAGACCGAGTTGAGCATTCCCGCCGACCTGCCGATGGTGCGCGTCGATCCTGTGCTGTTCGAGCAGGTGATTTTCAACCTGCTCGACAACGCCGCGAAATATGCGCCCGAGGGATCGGTGATCCACATCGGCGGCTGGGCCGATGCCGACAATGTGGTTGTGCAGGTCTCCGACGAAGGCCCGGGCATCCCGCCGGCCGATCTCACCCGTGTGTTCGATACTTTCTACCGGGTGCGCAAGGGCGATCAGGTGCGCGCCGGTACCGGCCTTGGCCTTTCCATCTGCCGCGGCTTCATCGAGGCGATGGGCGGCACGATCGCGGCCGGCAACCGGGCGGGCCGCCCCGGCGCCGTTTTCACCATCCGCCTGCCGAAGCCCAACGACATTCCGAAACTGGATGAACTCAGATGACCGGTTCAGCCGTCAAAATCCTCGTCGTCGACGACGAGCCGCCGATCCGCAAACTGCTCCGGGTCGGGCTGACCGCCCAAGGTTACGAGGTGCAGGAGGCGGCAAATGCCGCCAGCGCCCGTCAGTCGGTGGCCGACAGCCTGCCCGACCTCATCGTGCTCGATCTCGGCCTGCCCGACACATCGGGCCACGACCTCTTACAGGCGTGGCGCGATGAAGGGCTTTCCATTCCCATCGTCATCCTCTCCAGCCGCACCGACGAGGCGGGCATCGTCACGGCGCTGGAAAGCGGCGCCGACGATTACGTGACCAAGCCATTCGGCGTCAACGAACTCGGCGCCCGCATCCGCGTGGCGCTGCGCCACCGGCTGCAGCAGCAGGGCGAAAAGGCAATCTTCCAGACGGGCGGGCTGTCGATCGATCTCGTCAAGCGCATCGTCAAGGTCGACGGCCAGGACATAAAACTGTCGCCGAAGGAATACGACATCCTGCGTGTGCTCGCCCAGTACGCCGGCAAGGTCCTGACCCACCAATTTCTCTTAAAGCAGGTATGGGGACCGGCGGCGGATGTGCAATATCTGCGCGTCTACATCAGGCAACTGCGGCAAAAAGTCGAACAGATTCCCGACCAGCCGCACTATATCAGCACCGAGACCGGCGTCGGCTACCGACTCAGGGAACCGGATTGACCGCCCTTCCCTCCCGCTGCCCGAACAGTATCGAGAATGACATGGACCTTCCCAACATCATCCGGCCGGAACACACCTTCATCGGCGTGCCGGCGCCGACGAAATGGCGCGCGCTGCAGGGCATAGCGGACAAGGCCGCCAAGGCTTTCTCCGTCGACGGCCAGACAATCTTGAAGGCGCTTGAAGCGCGAGAGAAACTCGGCTCCACCGGGATCGGCAACGGTATCGCCATTCCGCATGCGGCGATCGACGGCATGACCAGCCCGCGCGGCCTGCTCATCCGCTTCGCCCAGCCGCTGGATTTCGAGGCAATCGACGATATCCCGACCGATATCGCCTTCGTGCTGCTTTTCGGGGAGAACAATCGCGGCGAATATCTGAACGTCTTGTCCGCCATCGCCCGGCGGCTGCAATCGGACGGCGTGCTCGCCGCCATGCGCAGGGCAAGGACGGTCGACGAATTTTATTCCGATTTCATCGCCGACTCCAGGGCATGAAAAAGGCGCGGCCCAAAGGTCGCGCCTCCTCGTCTGCAATCAGACAATCTTAGAAATCGCGCTGGAAGCGCAGGAAGCCGAACACTTCGTCGTCGCCTTCGTCCTCATCGTGATATTGCACGCTGAGCTTCGTACGGAGATCGTCGACGACGCGGTAGTCGATCGTGACGCCAGTCGTGTAGGCGCTGCCGCCGGTGAAGCCATTGCCGTCAGCTTCGAGAGCGATGTTTTCGAAGTACTGGAAGCCGGGAGTAACCGACCACTTGTCGTTGATCTTCAAGGCGTATTCTGCTGCGATCGTCCATTCGGACTCTTCGTAGTAATAGTTGGCGCCACTGGCCCATACGCCGGCAATGCCGAGCGTGCCCGGACCGATGTCGGCATAGACGATACCGCGGACGGCGACTTCGCTGGTGTCGGTGTCATAACCGGCAAGCAGGTAAGCGCTGATGGCGCCGGCCTTGTAGGAAACCTGGCCTGCGACACCGTAGTTGTTCGGGCCTTCGCCCGGCTTGGTGTCGTAATCTTCTTCCAGTTCGTCGACCGAAATGCCGGCGGCGAAAGCGCCGGACTCGTACTGATAACGGATCGAGTTGTGCGTCGTCTCGTTGCTGGCGAGCGTATCGGTCTCGCCGCTCATGTCGTCATCCCACCAGCTGTAGAGCTTACCGACGCGGAAACCGGCAATGTCGATATAGCCTTCATCCAGCAGAGCTTCCTGATCGGAGGCATTGTCGGCATTGTAACGCAGCGTTATGACGCCGGTCAGCGTGCCGTACTCGGTGTCGTTCTTGGCCTGGAAGGTGACCTGACCGCGAGTCCAGAAGTTTACGTCGGAATCGCCGGAGATCTGGTCGCCGAAGCGCACTTCGGTACGGATGTAGCCGCCGACCGAAAGGCATGTTTCCGTCCCCGGAATATAAAAATAGCCGGTCCCGTAGGCGTCGCAAACGCGAACATATTCGACGGGCTCGGGTTCAGCCGCCACGATGGCGTCGGCTGCGCGGGCTCCGGAGGCCGCGGCAAGGGCGGCAACGGAGGCAAAAAGGATAGTTCTGATATTCATTTTGAATGGCCCTAACAGGTTTGGAATGCGAGGCACATTTCAAGGGATGCCCCCGCGTAGCGGCCGGAATAGACGGACGCACGGTGGCCATATAGGAATCCGCAAGTGTCATCGCGGCAAAATCTGGGCAAAAATCAGCACGACCATGGCGCTTTCGTGGAAGAACTGTGGCCGAAAAAACACGGTCCGGCGGCTGATGGCACAGGCGAAAAATTGGCCGCGGCCAACTTCGGCATGTCCATTTCAAAATCACCCCTTAAATGGAATGGCATTCTAACTCCGGCGCTAGAACGGCAACAACCTTTGTTTCTTTATACGACTGACTTGATAGAGTTAAAAGAGAAAACAGGAGGGTTTCCCATGCAGAGACAACGGCTCACCCGGCTCCTCGCGGCCGCGGCCATGGCGGGCAGCTTCGCGATCGGGAGCATAGCTCCTGCTTTCGCGGATCAGACGCTGCTAAACGTTTCCTATGATCCGACCCGTGAATTGTACAAGGATTTCAATGCCGCCTTTGCCGCCAAGTGGCAAAAGGACAGTGGTGAAACCGTGACGATCCAGGCCTCGCACGGCGGTTCCGGCGCCCAGGCTCGCTCGGTCATCGACGGTCTCGACGCCGATGTCGTGACGCTGGCCCTCGAAGGCGATATCGACGCCATCGCCAAGTCGACCGGCAAGATCCCGGTCGACTGGAAGACGAAATTCCCCAACAATTCGACGCCTTATACGTCGACGATCGTCTTCCTCGTCCGCAAGGGCAACCCGAAGGGCATCAAGGATTGGGGCGACCTAGTCAAGGACGATGTGCAGGTGATCACGCCGAACCCGAAGACCTCGGGCGGCGCCCGCTGGAACTTCCTCGCCGCCTGGGCATGGGCCAAGCAGGCCAATGGCGGCGACGAAGCCAAGGCACAGGATTATGTCGCCAAGCTGCTGCAGCACGTTCCGGTTCTCGATACCGGCGCGCGCGGCGCCACGACCACCTTCGTCCAGCGCGGCCTCGGCGACGTGCTGCTTGCCTGGGAAAACGAAGCCTATCTCTCGCTCGAGGAGCTCGGTCCCGACCAGTTCGAGATCGTCACACCGACCTTCTCCATCC
The DNA here is from genome assembly GCF_051810745.2 of Rhizobium sp. F40D2. Classification (NCBI taxonomy): domain Bacteria; kingdom Pseudomonadati; phylum Pseudomonadota; class Alphaproteobacteria; order Hyphomicrobiales; family Rhizobiaceae; genus Rhizobium; species Rhizobium sp. F40D2. Next base: position 178,243 of record NZ_JBPWQX020000001.1, on the reverse strand, counting down.
GCGCCGACCCGCCGGTCGCCCTCGTCGACGGCAATGTCGACAAGAAGGGCACCCGCAAGGTCGCCGAAGCCTATCTCAACTATCTTTATTCAGGCGAAGGCCAGAAGATCGCCGCCAAGCACTATTACCGGCCGATCAAGCCGGAAGCCGCAGACCCGGCCGACATCGCCCGCTTCCCGAAGCTGACGCTTGCAACCATCGACGACTTCGGCGGCTGGAAAGAAGCCCAGCCGAAATTCTTCGGTGACGGCGGCGTATTCGATCAGATCTACAAGCCGGCCCAATAATAGATTTCATGAAAGCATATAGACCCACGCGGTGGCGGTTCAGGCGGCCGAGCGTCATTCCGGGCTTCGGAATGACGCTCGGCTTTACCTTGACCTGGCTCACCCTTCTGATCCTCATCCCGCTCTCGGGCCTTGCCGTCCGGTCGAGCGCGCTCGGCTGGGAGAAATTCTGGTCGATCGCGCTCGATCCGCGCACGCTGAACGCGTTGCGCATCAGCTTCGGCAGCGCCTTCATCGCCGCGATCGTCAACGCCGTCTTCGGCATCGTCCTCGCCTGGGTACTGGTGCGTTACCGCTTCCCCGGCAAGCGCGTCATCGACGCCATGGTCGACCTGCCCTTCGCGCTGCCGACCGCCGTTGCCGGCATCGCCCTGACGACACTCTATGCGCCGAACGGCTGGATCGGCCAGTTCCTGACGCCGCTCGGCATCAAGATCGCCTTCACGCCGGCCGGCATCGTCGTGGCGCTGATCTTCGTCGGCCTGCCCTTCGTGGTGCGCACCGTGCAGCCGGTTATGGAGGAAATCGACAAAGAGGTGGAAGAGGCCGCCGCAACGCTCGGCGCCAACCGCTTCCAGACGATTTTCCGCGTGCTGCTGCCGGGACTGGCGCCGGCCGTTCTCACCGGCTTTGCGCTCGCCTTTGCCCGCGGCGTCGGCGAATACGGCTCGGTCATCTTCATCGCCGGCAACCTGCCGTTCAAATCGGAGATCGCGCCGCTGCTGATCATCATCAAACTGGAAGAGTATAATTATGCCGCAGCGACCGGTATCGCGGCGATCATGCTGATCATCTCGTTCGCCATGCTGCTCGTCATCAACCTCATCCAGAGCTGGAGCAGGCGGAGGTACGGCTATGGCGCTTGATACAACCGCTCCACCGGTGAAGCTGCGTTCGGTGACCACCGAAAACCGGATCGCCCGCTTCACGCTGATCATCGTCTCACTGATCTTCCTGCTGCTGATCCTGCTGCTGCCGCTGGCCGCCGTCTTCGTCGAGGCCTTCCGCAAGGGTGCCGGCCCCTTCATCGAGGCGCTCGGTGATGCCGAAACCTTCTCGGCGATCCGCCTGACGCTGATCGTTGCCGGCATCAGCGTTCCCCTTAACCTCATCTTCGGGGTTGCCGCCGCCTGGGCGATCGCCAAGTTCGAGTTCAAGGGCAAGGCCTTCCTGACGACGCTGATCGACCTGCCCTTCTCGGTTTCTCCCGTCATATCGGGCCTGGTCTTCGTGCTGTTGTTCGGTGCCAATACCTGGCTCGGCCAATGGCTCAGCGCCCACGACATCAAGATCCTGTTTGCGGTGCCGGGTCTGATCCTCGCCACCATGTTCGTCACCTTCCCTTTCGTCGCCCGCGAGCTGATCCCGCTGATGCAGGAACAGGGAACCGCCGACGAAGAGGCCGCCCTTTCGCTCGGCGCCAGCGGCTGGCAGACCTTCTGGCACGTGACGCTGCCAAACATCAAATGGGGCCTGCTCTACGGGGTGCTGCTCTGCAACGCCCGCGCCATGGGCGAATTCGGCGCCGTCTCGGTGGTGTCGGGCCACATTCGCGGCCAGACCAACACCATGCCGCTGCAGGTGGAGATTCTCTATAACGAGTATAATTTCACCGGCGCTTTTGCCGTCGCCACGCTCTTGGCCTTGCTGGCGCTCGTCACTCTTGTTTTGAAGACGCTGCTGGAAATGCGCTATAGCGCTGAAATCTCCGCCAGCCGGCGGCACTGAAGGATTGGGAATGGAAGTACGCGTTCAAAACATCCGCAAGGAATTCGATCGTTTCCCGGCGCTGCACGATGTCTCACTCGGCATCCGCTCCGGCGAGCTGATCGCCCTGCTCGGCCCGTCGGGCTCCGGCAAGACGACATTGCTGCGGCTGATCGCCGGCCTCGAAAGCCCGACGGAGGGGCAGATCTTCTTCGGCGACGAAGATGCCTCGAAGAAATCAGTGCAGCAGCGCAATATCGGCTTCGTCTTCCAGCATTATGCCCTGTTCCGCTACATGACGGTGCTCGACAACGTCTCCTTCGGCTTGAGAGTCAGAAACAGCGCGCGGCGGCCCGCCAAGGCCGATATCCGCAAGCGGGCGCTGGAACTGCTCGACCTCGTGCAGCTCTCCGGCCTTGAAAAACGTTACCCGGCGCAGCTTTCCGGCGGCCAGCGCCAGCGTGTGGCGCTCGCCCGCGCCATGGCGGTGGAGCCGAACGTGCTGCTGCTCGACGAGCCCTTCGGGGCGCTGGATGCCCAGGTGCGCAAGGACCTGCGCAAATGGCTGCGCGAGATCCACGACCGCACCGGCCATACCACCGTCTTCGTCACCCACGATCAGGACGAGGCGCTGGAGCTTGCCGATCGCGTCGTCGTCATGAGCCAGGGCGCTATCGAGCAGGTCGGCACGCCGGATGAGGTCTACGACAATCCGAACTCGCCCTTCGTCTTCGGCTTCATCGGCCAGTCGAACTGCCTGCAGGTGGAAATCTCAGATGGCGACATCCGCTTCGAAGGCCGCTCGCTCGGCCTCAATGCCGAGGGCGAGGCGGACGGCACGGCGCAGCTCTACTTCCGCCCTCATGACGTCAGGCTCTGCGAATCAGCTGAAAACTGCATCGCCGGCCAGCCGGTCTCCAGCCGCCGCGTCGCCGGCACCCGCCATATCGAACTGGATATCGGCAACGACCGCCCGCATATCGAGATCGAGCTGCCGCCGAGCGAGGCCGACAGGCTCGACCGCCACCGCGTAGCCTTCAAGCCGACCCGTTGGAAGCTGTTCCGCAGCTGATGAGGGCTGTTGTCACGGCCCGACTCCGCGCGGGACTCTCATTTGGCGAGAGGCCCTTTGGCTTTTTGTTATCTATGGTTGTTTGTATTTTTGTCACATGACGAGTAAAAGATTTTCACGTTAATAAGTAGGACTAATCCCACAGGAGGCACTTTGCGTTGAGGGCGGAGATTTCCTTTGGAAAATCCCTGATCGGGATTTTGTTCGTAGGGCTGGCGGCCACAGGCTGCACGACGACACCGAAACCGGCGGCAACGGCGGCGAAGACAAAGCAACCGGCGAAAGTTACCTTCAACTACACGAATAAGGACCGCGACTGCCTGCAGCGCGCGATGTATTTCGAATCGCAGCATTCCGATGAGGACGGCTATATGGCCGTCGGAACCGTGGTCATGAACCGGCTGACGTCAGGCGCCTATCCGCCTTCGATCTGTGGCGTCGTCGCCCAGGAAAAGCAGTTTGCGCCGGGCGTGATGACGCGTGAAGTCAAGCCGCAGGCCGAAACCGAGCTTGCGACCGCCGCCGATGCGATCCTCAAAGGCGCCCGTCATCCCGCGGTCAAGGATGCAATGTTCTTCCACACCGACGGGCTGAAATTCCCCTACAACAACATGCATTATGTGGCGGTCGCCGGCGGCAACGCCTTCTACGAGAAGCGCGGCGCCGATGGCATGCTCCAAACACCGCCGCCGCTGCCCGCCTATGAGGTGGCGATGAACTATGTGCCTGGGGAAAGCATGCTGCCGCCGCAGTTCGAGGCGCTGATCCCTTCGGAAGTTCCGGTTCCTCTGCCGGCTCCCGACCCGATGGCGACAGCAAGCACGATGTCGGCGATCAATGCGACGCCGACGGCCCGTATGGCGCCGATCGCCAATCCCATGCCGATGCAGATCACGGCGCCGGTGACCTCGCCGGAAACCTCGATCGAACCCGACCCGGGAATGCCGATCGCGATCCCCATTCCCCGCCCCGCCTTTGACAGCGTCATGCTGCGCGGCAGCGTCGCGGCGAACGGCGGCTAAGGCCGTCGTTCCGGTTATGGGTTAAATTGCAGGGCGCTCAGGCGCGGTCTTTAGGCGCGCTCTTCCCAGACCTTGGCCAGTTCGACGATCGTCTTGACGGCCTTTTCCATATCCTGGCGGCTCACCCATTCGAGCGGCGAGTGGAAGGCATGGCCGCCGGCGAAGATGTTCGGGCATGGCAGGCCCATGTAGGAGAGGCGCGAGCCGTCGGTCCCGCCGCGGATGCTGCCGCGCACCGGCGTCATACCGGCCCGGCGCACGGCTTCGATGGCGTTGTCGACGATCTCCGGATGGCGGTCGAGCACCACCTTCATGTTGCGATACTGTTCCTTGACCTGGAAATGATAGGTCGAGCCGGGATAGCCAGCCATGACCTCCTTGACGATGGCTTCGAGCATCGTTTCCTTTTCCACCAGTCCCTTGTCGGTGAAGTCGCGGATGATGAGGCTGAGTGAGGCCTTCTCCATCGAGCCGGTCACGCCCGTGGGATGGATGAAGCCCTGCTTGCCCTCGGTGGTCTCCGGAGCCATCTCCTTCGGCAGCCGGTCGATGATGGCGCCGGCAATCTTGATGGCGTTTTCCATCCGGTCCTTGGCAAAACCCGGGTGGATCGCCACGCCGGAGATGGCGATCTCGACGCCATCGGCCGAGAAGGTCTCGTCCTCGATATGGCCAGCCGTCTCGCCGTCCATCGTATAGGCGAAGTCGGCGCCGAGTTTCCTCAGGTCGACCTTGTTGACGCCGCGCCCGACTTCCTCGTCGGGCGTGAACAGAATCTTGATCGTCCCGTGCCGGATCTCGGGATTGTCGATCAGGACCTGCGCGGCAGTCATGATTTCCGCCAGCCCCGCCTTGTCGTCGGCGCCGAGCAAGGTCGTACCATCGGTGGTGACGATGTCGTTGCCGATCTGGTTGTTCAGCTCGGGATGCTCGGAAACGCGGATCACCCGGCTCGGATCGCCGGCAAGTTCGATGTCCCCGCCAGCATAGTTGCGGACGATCTGCGGCCTGACACCCGTGCCGCTGAAATCGGGCGCCGTATCCATATGCGAGCAGAAACAGATGACCGGCACGGCCTTGTCGCTATTTCCGGGAATGGTCGCATAGACATAACCATGTTCATCGAGATGCGCGCCGGCCAAGCCGATCTTCAGCAGTTCATCGACCAGCACCCGGCCGAGATCCTTCTGTTTTTCGGTGGTCGGCTGCGTCGACGAGGCAGGATCGGATTGCGTGTCGATAACGACATAACGGAGAAAGCGGTCGAGAACAGTGTCGGTCATGGCATCCAATCCAGCAAATCACCTGGTTGATATAATCCTCACGGGCGATGCGGCAAAAGTTTTTTCCGCTCGCAATGCGTGAGGATCGACCCGATCAATCGACGCGTATTCCCTCGCCGTCGAACACATGCAGATACTGCGCCGGGAAAGCCACATTGACCTTCGGGCCCGCCTTCAGCGCTTCACGATCGAGCGTGAAGATCTTGAACGGCAGGCCGTGCAGGGCAAGGTGCAGGATGATGCCGAAGCCGGTGGGCTCGACGAGTTCGACATCGGTGGCAAGTCCCGCCCCGTCAGTCGTCATCAACACATGTTCCGGCCGGATTCCGAGTGTCACCTTCGCGCCGTCTTCAAGCGGCAGCGGCTTTGCCAGCGGCACGATCGTCCCGTCCTGCAGCTTGACGCCGCCTTCGACATAGCTCGCCGCAAGGAAATTCATCCCCGGCGAGCCGATGAAGCCGGCGACGAACAGGTTGGCGGGGTGGTCGTAGAGTTCGAGCGGACTGCCGACCTGCTGCACCACGCCGCCATGCATGGCGACGATCCGGTCCGCCAGCGTCATTGCCTCGATCTGGTCATGGGTGACGTAGATCGAGGTCGCCTTCAGGTCGCCGTGCAGCTTCTTGATTTCGGCGCGCATCTGTTCGCGCAGGCGCGCATCGAGGTTGGAGAGCGGCTCATCGAACAGGAAGGCCTTCGGCTGGCGCACGATGGCGCGGCCCATGGCGACGCGCTGGCGCTGGCCGCCGGAAAGCGCCTTGGGCCTGCGTTCGAGCAGCGGATCAAGGCCGAGCTTGGCGGCGGCGGCGGAGACGGCGCTGGCGATCTTCTCCTTCGCCGTCTTCCGCAGTTTCAGGCTGTAGCTCATATTGCCGGCAACGTTCATATGCGGGTAAAGCGCATAGGACTGGAACACCATGGCGATGTCGCGGTCCTTCGGATGCCGTTCGTTCACCCGGGCGCCGGCAATGCGGATCTCGCCTGATGTGACATCCTCCAGCCCGGCGATCATCCGCAGCAGCGTGGACTTGCCGCAGCCGGACGGGCCGACCAGCACGACGAATTCGCCGTCCTTGATCTCGAGATCGACGCCGTGCAGCACCTGCACATGGCCATAGGCTTTGCGGATATTCTGGATATCGATCGATGCCATTTGTTTAACCCTTGACCGCGCCGGCCGTCAGGCCCTGGACGAGATAACGCTGGATGAGCAGGAAGAAGAGGCCGGCCGGAATGAGCGCCATGACGCCCGCCGCCATCATCTGCCCGAAATCCACGGAGAATTTCGAAACGAAGGTGAGAAGCCCGACCGGGAAGGTCGCCGCGTCATTGCCATTGATCAGCATCAGCGCAAAGAGCAGCTCGCTCCACGCGGCGGTGAAGACGAAGCCGAGTGTCGCAGCGATCCCTGGCAGCGTCAGCGGCAGGATGATCTGGCGAAACGCCGTGAACTGTGTCGCCCCGTCGATCATCGCCGCCTCTTCCAAATCCTTGGGAATGCCGTCGAAAAAGGACTGCATCAGGAAGGTGGCGAAAGGCACGTTGAAAGCGGTGTAGACGATGACGAGACCGGTCAGGCTGTTGGTCAGATGCAGTGGCGACAGGATCTTGAAGATCGGCGCGACCAGCATGACGAGCGGGAACATCTGGGTCAGCAGCATCAGCGCGACGATCCAGTATTTTGCCCGGAAATTGAAGCGCGACAGCGCATAGCCGGAAAGCGAGGCGCAGATCGTCACCGTCACCGCCGTCGAGGCCGAGACAATCAGGCTGTTCTTGAAAAAGGTCGGAAAGGCACTGTGCTGCAGCACGAAGGCATAGTGATCCCATGTCGTGCGCGACGCCCACATGCGAACGCCTTCGCTATAGAGCAGGTCGTTCGGCGTCACCGACACCTTGAGCAGCCAGAACAGCGGAAAGAGCGCGAAGGCGATATAGCAGAGGATTGCCAGACGGTGCGCAATGGTTGGAATGACGGATCGTCTCATCGGCTTAATCCTTGTTCAGCAGCGTCTGCCGCAGCAGGATGATCAGCATCGAATAGGCGAGCAGCAGCACGAGCAGCACCAGCGCGATCGCCGAGGCATAACCGAAATCGAGCCGCTTGAACGCCGTGGTAAAGATATAGCTCGCGACGATCTGGGTGCGGTCGGCCGGCCCGCCATTGGTCATGACGACGATGAGATCGGCAAAATTGGAGATCCAGACGGTGCGCAAGAGCACGGTGATGGCGATGGTCGGCGCCAGAAACGGCAGGGTGATCGAGCGGAAGCGCTGGAACCAGCCGGCGCCGTCGATCGACGCCGCCTCGTAGAGATCGCGCGGGATCGCCTGCAGGGCGGCGAGCAACGTGATCGCGAAAAAGGGAATGCCCCACCAGACATTGGCGACGATCGGTCCCCACATCGCATAATTGGGATCGGAAAGAATATTGCCCGGCTCACGCATCAGGCCGAGGGAGAAGAGCCAATGCGGGATCGGCCCGATGACCGGATTGAACAGCCAGGCCCAGTTGAGGCCGGCAAGAAAGGACGGCACCGCCCAGGGCAGGAAAACCAGCGCCTGCGCGATCGCCCGGCCCGGGAAGGGCTTGTCGAGCAGAAGCGCCAGGATAAGCCCGAAGGTAAACTGCAGGACGACGGAGGCGCCGGTCCACCAGAGCGTATTCCTCAGCGCTCCGTAAAAGGCCGGATCGCCCGCAAGCTCACGGAAATGATCGAGCCCGATGAAGCCGCCGGAAAACGGGTTGAGCAGCTGTATATCGCGGAAGGCGTAGGAAACGCCCAATGTCAGCGGCACCAGCATCACCGCAATGATCAGGATCAGCGACGGGGCGCTGTAGAGATAGGGCTCCGAAGCATCGGCAAGACGACGCAGCCATGGCCTGCGGTCACGACGCATGTCGAGCGTATCGGCGGAAATGGTCATCAGATTGCAGTTTCCATCGTCTTACCCGGTTGGGAATTGGTGATGTTTCTGAATGGAGAGACCGGAGCCCCCTCATCCGACCCTTCGGGCCACCTTCTCCCCGCTGGGGAGAAGGGGAATGAGGCGCCGCCACGAGTCTCTTCTCCCCAGCGGGGGTCCGAAGGACGGGTCGAGACCGGCGGCTCGACGTAAGGCGGATGAGGGGGCTTCTGGCTCGAAGCCCCCATCACCCCTACTTCTTGCTCAGGAACTTCTGCTGCGCCTTGGTCAGATAGTCCGCCCACTGGTCGGCCAGATCCTTCGCCGAGATATCGCCGAGCAGCGCCTGCTGCGAGGTCTTGATCGCCAGCGAATCCTTGAAGAAGGCGAACTCCTCGAGATAGGTCGGCATGACTGTTGGTACCGTGTTCGGGTCCGCCAGTTCCTCGAACCAGCCCTTGAACTGGTCGCCGGCATAGAAGGGATCCTTCTCGGCCGCCGTATAGGCCGGCAGGGCGCCGATGCGCTTGTTCCACTCGATATTGCCTTCCGGCCCTTCGAGGGTGGCAATCAGCTTCCAGGAGAGATCCTTGTTGCCGCTGGTCGAAAACATCGACCAGCCGCCATAGCCGATCGTCGGGAAGGACTTGCCATCCGGGCCTTTCGGCAGCGGCATGACGCCGAAATCTTCCTTCTTCATGCGTTCGGCAATGGCGATCAGCGCATCCGGATCCTGGTCGAGGAAAGCGCAGGTGCCGGAATAGAAGCCGGCGACGACTTCGTTGAAGCCCCAATTGACGCTGTCTTTCGGCGCATAACCCTTCTTGTAGAGATCGACCATCCATTCGATGCCCTTGGCCCAGCCGGGGCTGTTCATCGTCGAGGTGCCGTCTTCATTGAAGTACTTGTTCGACCCGGCCATCGAGGCGGCGAAGATCATCCAGCCGTTGAGGCCGCCTGCGCCGCCGCGCATGCAGTAGCCGTATTTGCCCTGCAGTTTGGAGATCTTTTCCGAAGCGGCGGTGAATTCCTCCAGCGTCTTCGGCGGCGCTGCGACGCCGGCTTCCGAAAGCAGCTTCTTGTTGTAGAACATCGCCCGGAGATAGAAGCCGTAGGGCAGCATATAGGCGGTGTTCTTGACGTCGCGGCCAAGTTCGAGCGCGCGCGGCGTCAGCTCCTTGGTGTGTTCCCACTTTGCGAGATAGGGCTCGAGGCTTTCGAGCATGCCGTTATTGGCATAGAGCGACAGCCAGGTATCGGGCATTTCCATGACATCGGGCACGTCGCCGGCCGATACCATGGTGGCGAACTTCTGGAAGGCTTCGTTCCAGGGCAGCGAGATGATGTCGACCTTGGTGCCGGGATTGGCCGCCTCGAATTTGCCGACGATCGATTTCAGCGTTTCGGTGCGCTCCGGGCTGGTGATGACTTCGACAAGCTTGAGCGTCGTATCGGCAAAGGCCGTACCCGCCATCATCGAAGCAAAGAGCGTCGAGATTATTAGTTTTTTCATGCTCAGTTCCCCCTTTTAGGTTCTTGGGTTTCAGGATTGCGAGGCGGCGGCGAGCGCCTCCTCGATGTCTCTCCACAGCGCCTCGGTTCCTTCGAGGCCGACATGGAGACGTACGGATCGCGCGTGGATGCCAAAGGTTTGCGCGGAATTCGGCTGTGCCTTTTGCTGCAGCACCACCTCGCCCGGTACGATCAGGCTTTCATGACCACCCCAGCTTACACCCAATTTGAAGAGCTTGAGGTGGTCGGCGAAGGCGCGGATATCGACGCCGTCGCGGAAGATGAAGGAAAACAGGCCGGAGGTGCCGTTGAGGCCGGCAGGCAGGCGGTTGGCGAGGCCGGGGTGGCAGACCGTCTCCACCACCTCGAGCTTCTGCAGGCGCCGGGCAATCTCGAGCGCCGACGCCTCATGCGCCCGCATGCGCAGCGGCAGCGTGCGCAGACCGCGGATCAAGAGCCAGGCGTCGAAGGGCGAAAGCTTGCCGCCGAGATAGGGATAGGCCTCGGCCTTGATGCGCCCGATCATTTCCTTCGAGCCGGCGACGATGCCCGCCACCACATCGCTGTGGCCGCCGAGATATTTCGAGGCCGAATGGATGACGAGATCGACGCCGAGCGTCAGCGGCCGCTGGAAGAACGGGCTTGCCCAGCTGTTGTCGATCATCGAGACGACGCCGTGGCGCTCGGCAAGCGCTGCGAGCGCGCCGACATCATGCGCCTCCATCACCCAGCTCGTTGGGCTTTCCAGATACAGGAGCTTGGCGCCGGGCAGCGCTTTGGCGACCGCTTCCTCGTCCCGCCCGTCGACATAGGTCACCTCGATCTTCATCCGCTTCAGGATGGTGCCGAACAGGCGGAAGGCATCGGGATAGACGTGTTTGACGGCGACGATGCGGTCGCCCGGCTCGACGAAGCTCAGCACGGATGACGAGATCGCCGCCATGCCGCTTGCAAAGCCCAATGCATCCTCAGCGTCTTCGAGCTTGGCGAGCATCTCTTCGAAGGCACGCACCGTCGGATTCAGCCCGCGCGTGTAGGTCGGCCGCACCTTCTCGCCGCGATAGACGGTGATCATCTCGTCATAATCGGAAAAGGTGAAAAGCGAGGTCTGGAAGATCGGCGGCACGACGGCATCGGCGAAATTGCCGTCGTCGTGGGCGGTGATGATGGAGGCAAGATCGAACGGGTCTTCGCCGCTGCTCATTTGGACATTTCCTTGATGTCTTCCTCGACGATGTCGAGGATCTTCAATGTTTCCATGCGCGCCGCCTCGGTATCCCCGGCCACGATCGCGTTGAAAAGGGTGCGGTGAAAGGGAAAGGACCGGCGGGCGAAATCCTGCCGGTCGAAGGGGTGCTCCCAGAAGCGCTCGAAGGTCTCGCGCATCTGCTCGAGAAGCTGGCGAAACAGCGGATTGTGGGTGGCGTCGTAAACGGCGAGATGGAAGGCCAGATCCTCCGGCCCCGAGGTGCCCTTCTCCAGGTGCACCCGCTCCATCTCGTTGAGTTTCTCCTCGATGACAACGAGATCCTTCGCCGTGCGCCGCCTGGCTGCGACCATGCCCGCCTCGCATTCGATGCCGCGGCGAACCTCCAGCGTCTGCAGCAGCGCATCGCGCAGATGCACCGCATCGAAGGACAGCGGCATATGGATCGTCGCCCGGGACACCGGCTTCAACAGATAGGTGCCGCTGCCCTTGCGCGTCTCGATCACCCCGAGCGCCTGGAAGTGACGGATCGCCTCGCGAATGGTCGAACGCCCGACGGCAAGGGCTGCCATTAGTTCGCGCTCCGCCGGCAGTCGGTCCCCCGCCTGCAGCCGTGCATCCTCGACATAATCCGCCAGCGCATCGGTCACCTGACGCGCGCGGTCCATGACGGGAAGCGGCCGGATCACCGGCCTGTCGCTAAGCTTTGCCTTCATGGTTCCCCATTTTCTTCTCAGGCAGTCAGACTTGGAATTGGTCTGACATCTTAGCATTTCTCAAAGATGGGGAGGCGTCAAGCGCTGTTTGTCATCAGGAGGCGATCAAAACGGCGAGCCGCATTGCATAGGTCGGACATTGCGGGTTCGATTCTACCGTGAGATGTTCCGAGACGTTGCGGCTGACAGCAGGGGCTCCGCGGATGCGCGACTATGTGAAAAGTAAAGAGTTTCATCGGCATATGCGCGTGCTGCTGGCTTCGCGATTTCAGGAGCTCGGCTGGGAGCCGCAAACGGGCAGGTGCAGCTTTGCCCGCGGCAGAACGGTTTTCTGGCTACAGGTATCGCAATATTCCAACAGCCTTATCGGCGGCAAATTTACGCTCAACCTTTCGGAAGGTGTGGGCGCCGCTGGCGACACGCGGATACTGCGCCACCTGAACGAGGCTGACCGAGCCATTGGCAAGGCCTTGGAAGAGCACATTATCGCCCGCCTCCCCCGGCCTGATCCCGATCCGGAAGTCGAGGTCGTCGGCGACGACGGCGGAACTGTCCTGGTGAAAGTGGGTGATCTGGCGAAGGCAAATCCAAGACAGTGGGATGGTCCCTCCGACGTCTGGCTGCCCTACTTCAGCAAAAGCGATCTCGACGAATGGGCCGCGTTTCTCTTGCCTCGTCTTGAGCGGCTGATTCGGCTGTCGACGCCTGAAATCATCGACCCGATGACGTGGACCACGCGGTTTAATCGCCTCACGGGCCTGTTTCGCTGGAGATGAGCCGGACGTTCGACCCGCGTCTTGGAAGGTGAATGCAGCGCCGCCGCGCGAACGGAGACTTCTCGTGTCACTGCTCCATCCTGAACCTTGCATGGCAGGTCGTGCAAGTCTGCAGCATCAGGTGGAAATATGTTCGGCGGGAAGCGACGACAGGCTCGACGCGTTGGCGACATGGCTTGCGAGTGGTCCGCCGCCCATCGGCTCGCCCGGCCGCATCCGCATGCGCTCGGTCATCGCCCCGGGATTGGCCCTTCGCCGCCGCGTCGAGTGCGCGCGCATAGGCTCGAATATCCTCGTCAAGACGATCGAAGCGATCAGGCGAAGACCCGCGGGCGTCCTATGATGCGGCCCCCTCGGGGCGCGGAGCGCCCTACGTGTTTACGGAAGTCTGCCCTCCGAAGGGCCGAGGCCGCGATCGATCGAACCAGGACGGACTGCCGCTCAGGAAACCGAAGCGGTGCAGAGCGCTGCCCAGAGATCGTGCTTCCAGTCGACACCTGGCCGCGCCGACAGATCGACTGCGTAGTCGGCGGAATTGATCCGCACCATAGCGGGGGAGCTGCAGCGCACGCTTGCCTAGAGCATGATGCCGAAAAGTGTGAGCGGTTTTCGGACGACATCATGATCTACCTCTTTAATTTAGAACAGGATTCAGATTTTAGGCCAACCGGGCCTAAAATCATCCTGTTCTAGTGTTTTCCTCGATCCCGATAAAGTACTGCTCCATCACCATCGAGTTCCGATAGTGCGATGACGACGTCGAAATCGAAGGCCGCATTGCGGGCAGGCCCTCCCTCCGCCAGGCTGAGGCTCATCGAGCGGCTAGTGCCGAACGAAGCCTTATAGAAGACCGAAAGCTCGGACGCAGCCGACAAGGATACGGACGAAACGCAGAGGATCAAAGTCAGAACGACGCGGCGCATTTGCCTCTCCTGCGGAGAATGCGCCGGCATCGTTCCATATCCTCTCAGGTTCCGCGACCATTCACAGACTTCCGAGCCCGATCGGCCGGATTGACTAAGGCCGCCAGAACGCCTGTATCTCCTCGGTAGTGACTTTTCCATCCTTGTTGGCGTCCACGCTGCCGAAGATCCGCTTGTGGATCGCCGTCACCTCCTCGAAGGAAAGCGCGCCGTCGCCGTCAGTATCAGCGAACGCGAACATGATCTTCATCATCGGTCCACGCATGCCCATCATCGGCCTGCCGCCCATCATGCCAGATCGCATCATGCCAGATTGCATCCTACCCCGGCCCATCATCCAGCCCGGCATCATATCCCCGCAAGGCATTGCACTCTGGACTCCGCTCATTTCCTCATCATCCGAAGACGACAGGTTTTGCGGATCCGGTCCATTGGCCTGAGCGATGGCCTGGCCTACCCCACAAAGGGTGATAGCCGCGGCCAGCAGGGCAGCGTTGATAATCGTAACTTTCATATGCCTTCTCCTTTGGCTGGTCACAATTCACCCGCGACATGGCGCAGGACGACTTCGATTCATATGCTGCGGAGGAACGATGCGGCTGCGAAAACGGTCCCCGTCGCGCCGGGGATTGGAACAGGAACTTGCGCGTGCGTCGCCATCGACGCATTGGAAAGGGTCTGGAAGATCGTGTTCGCCATTGTGGTTCTCCTTCGGAGTTGTTGATGCCGCAAGACCACAAATTGACTTTAAGCTCGTCCTCCCGGATGTCGTTGATCCAGGTCAAGAAGTGCGGCGTGGCTGTGAGAGGGAGCGAGGCAGGATTGTCCGTTTCGGCACGAAGTTGCTCCGCCCGCTCGAGATCGAGTTTATTGGGCGCTGGCCCGCACGCCTCCGTTTACGAATTCCCGGCGCAGAAGGGCGCTTCTGCTGGAGCTGATCTATCGGCCCGCTTACTTCAAGTTCACGAGCGCCTTGATCGGCAGATGATCCGAGGCGATACGCGCCAGCGGCGTATCATGCGCTTCCACCTCTGAGATGATGCCCTTGCGGTTGGCGATGATGCGGTCGAGGGCGAGAAGCGGCAGACCGGCGGGGAAGCTGGGGACGGCGGGCGGCAGCTCTCCGAAGGCGGATTGGAAGGTGTTGAGCGAGGAGCGGTCGCCGAGCCGCCATTCGTTGAGGTCGCCGAGCAGGATGGACGGCATCTCCCGTCTATCATTGATGAGTTCGACCAGCATGCGGGCCTGCTGGGCTCTGTTATGGCGCAGCAGGCCGAAATGCGCGGCGATGATGCGCAACACCCCGCCCTGCTCCAGCTCGATCTCGGCCACCAGCGCGCCGCGCGGCTCGAGGCCCGGCAGCTTGACCTGGTGCACGTCATGCACCAGCCCCTTCTTGAAGAGCACGACATTGCCGTGCCAGCCATGCGCCTTGGCCATGCCGGCGACGGGCACCGGGATCAGCCCGGTCTCGCGCTCCAGCCGGCCGAGATCGAGAATGCCGGTGCGCTCGCCGAAGCGCGTATCGGCCTCCTGCAGCGCGATGACGTCGGCGCCGATTTCATGGATCACCCGGCTGGTGCGCTCCGGATCGAAGCGGCGGTCGGTGCCGACGCATTTGTGCACGTTGTAGGAGGCGATCAGCGTTCCCACGCTGCGCGGCCGTGTTTCTGTATAAGCCGGGTCGAGCCGCTTCTTCCTGCTTCTGATCGAGGCGAGAATGCTGGAAGGAAGATTGTCTTTCTTGGCGTGCATCGGAAGGCGCGATCGTTCCGTTGATCAAAAAGGCTTCTCTCGGCAGTATAGGAGGGCAAGCGGAACTTGCCATGTCCGACCGCAAATATCAGAGATAGGGCGAACCCAGCCACAGCACCTTTTCGAGCAGCCGCACCGGGAAAGGCCGCGCCCGCAAACCGTCGAGCGTCACCGGCGTCGCCGATTTCAGGGTTTCCTCGATATGCTCGTCGATCTCGCCGGCAAAACCTTCGTTCAGCACTTCGAGATCGACCTCGAAATTCAGCCTGAGCGAGCGCGGGTCGAGATTGGAAGAGCCGACATAGGCCCATGTGCCGTCGATCGTCAGCAGCTTCGAATGGCTGAAGCTGCCGGTCGAGCGCCAGATGCGGCAGTAACCCTTGAGGATCTGGTCGAATTGCGCCGTCATCGCCCGGTCGACCAGCACGAGGTTGTTGACTGCGGGAACGACAATATCGACTTCGACGCCGCGCCGGGCCGCTGTCACCAGCGCGCTGATCAATTCGCGGTCCGGCAGGAAATAGGGCGACATGATACGGATCGATTGGCGCGCCACGGAAAAGGCACCCATCAGCATCTTGTGGTTGGTCTCGACGCTGCGGTCCGGCCCGGAGGCGACGACGCGCATCAGGATGGGATCGCCGGGGCTGCGCTGTGGCGGTTCGATGCGCCAGATCTCCCCGTCCAACAGTTCCTGTGTGGAGAAGCGCCAATCCTCGGCAGCAAGGTCGAAGAGGTCGGCGACAACAGGGCCGGTGACGCTGAAATGCGTGTCGTGAGCAAAACTCTCGCCGGTCGCCTCCTCGCTGAAGCCCGCGCGGATGTTCATGCCGCCCGTCAGCGCAATTTTCCCGTCGACAATCAGAATCTTACGGTGGGTGCGCAGATTGGCATAGGGCAGCCGCAAGCCCATGATGACATTGCCGTTGAAGACGGCGACGGTGACGCCGCCATCCCGGAGATGGCCGAGAATGCTCGGCACTGAATAACGCGCGCCGACCGCGTCGATCAGCACCCGCACCGCCACACCGCGTTTGGCCGCCGCAATCAGCGCATCGGCGATGCGAAGGCCGATCGCGTCGCGGTCGAAGATATAGGTTTCGAGCAGGATGCTGCGCGCCGCCTCGTCGATGCTTGATTTCATCGCCGCATAGGCCTCGTCGCCGGTCTCCAGCACATCGATCGTATTGCCCGATGTCAGCGGATTGCGCGTCACCCGGTCGCCAAGCGTCTGCAGCGCCGCAAAGCGGCGGCCGAACTGGCTGATCACCGTCTCGGCGTCTGCGTCGAACGTCTCCAACTCATCGATTTCCGCCGCCAGCAGCAGCGCGTCGCGGCGGATGCTCAGCGATTTGCGGCGGATGCGGTTGATGCCGGCAATCGCATAGAGCACCGCACCGATGATCGGAGACAGGATGATGACCCCGACCCAGCCGATCGCCGCACGCACCTCCTCCTTGGTCATGGCTGCATGGATCGCCGCCGCGGCCCCCATGGCGATCGAAACGACAAAGAGGATATGCGGCCAGTAGGTCGACAGGAGATAGAACATCGCTGGCCAATATAGCCGCGAAACGGCTGCGTTCAATCGCGCCGGCTCTCTCCCATGACGCGAAATTTTTCGCCGTGATCATTTCGCCGGCCGGCCACCCGTTTCGCCGCGGGAACAATCCCGGCGCCTGACGATTGATTCGAAGAGATGAGGATCGCGTCATGAACATCGTTGCAAGCGTCGGCCCCGCCCTGGCGCTCGACGTCGCGGAGGCAAAAAGCATTGCCGAACTGCGGCATCAGGCCGAAGGCTGCACCCGCTGTGATCTCTATAGGAATGCCACGCAGATCGTCTTCGGCGAAGGAACTGGGAAAGCCGAGATCGTCCTTGTCGGCGAACAGCCGGGTGACCGGGAAGATCTGACGGGACGACCCTTTGTCGGTCCCGCTGGTCAGTTGCTGGATCGCTGCCTTGAGGAGGCCGGTCTTGACCGCCAGCGCTGCTATGTCACGAACGCCGTCAAACATTTCAAGTTCACGCCACGGGGCAAACGGCGGCTGCATGCAAAACCCAATGCCGGCGAGATTAGGCGTTGCGCCTGGTGGCTCGGAGCCGAGCTCAACATCCTGCAACCAAAGCTCGTCGTGGCGCTCGGCGCGAGTGCGGTTTATGCGTTGCTCGGGCCGAAGGTGAAGCTGACGCCGGCGCGCGGCCACATTCTGCAGCCGGCAAACCGTTCGCCTGTCCTCGTCACTATCCACCCCTCCTACCTCTTGCGCATCCGCGACGCGGCAGAACGGCAACGGCTGCACCTGGAGTTCGTGTCAGATCTGCACAAGGCGGCCGAGTTTGGCGGGCGCTGAACGTGTTTCTCAACCCTGTTATGCTGCAGCGCGAAAATATTTGCGGTTGCAGCGCGATTTTACTTGAAACGCCTCCGTTCCTCTGGAACCATCCAAGGAGTATCGCGTTCGAACGACGGCATCATGTGACTGGAGATCAGCGATGGCAGAAACTCGGGACGAGTGGATCAAGAAACGTGCATACGCCCTCTGGGAAGAAGAGGGCTATCCGACAGGGCGAGAATCCATCCATTGGGAACAGGCACGACACGAGCGCGAAGCGCTCGAGGGCTCCGCTGCCTCTTCCGACGGCAAGGAAGTCAAGCCCAAGGCGAAGCGCAGCGTCGCCGGCAGCAAGACCAATGGCGCCGTCACACCGGCGCCGAAACGGACGGCGAGCCGCAAGACGGCGCTCTGATTACCGAAATACCGAGCAACCGAATTAAAAAAGGGCGTCGTCGCGGCGCCCTTTGATGCTGTTTGTCATAAGCTTGAATTAGTTGTGTGTTATCGAATTTCCGGAGGACGGGCTTCCATGCGGGGGTGAACAGAGGCCGGATGACGCTGCACGCTTTGAGGCTTCATGAAAAAGTTGAGCCTTCGCCCGACAACCGGGAACAAGAGCATACGCTAGCTGTTTATGGCAAAACCGGGGAAGTTGCCATGAACGACGACCGTACTAATATTCTTTCCGTCCCGCTGGTCGCAGCCGGCGACCACGCTTCGATCGCGATCGTGTAGAGGGTTGGAAATGTCGCTCCTCGCCATCGCCGCACTGCTCTATCTCGGTCTCGCGCTCGGCTTCATCCTTGTTGTCGATCATCTCGTCGGCCTGGTTTTCCGCGATCCACGCGCGCCGGTGCAGCCGCCCTTCTTCCGTATCGGCCGCGCCTTCGCCGCATCGCAAAAACTCCATCGGAAATAGCAGCGCGGCGCCGTCGAGCGCGGCCTGTCGCCGAACCTCATCCAGTACCGGCGCCGTCCAATTCGGGATATTTGCGCATCAGATCCACCTCGCTGGTGCAGCTCTCGTCACGCGCCATCAGTTCGATCGAGATCGTGTCGGCGGAATCGAGGCTGCCGCGGTCGTCACGACTGTGATGGTTAGCACCATCGCGATAGATGGGAATGGCTCACCGTATAGGTGACCGGCGACACCTGGCCATTGACGTCGATCGTGCCGTTTCCATCAGCTTTTACGAAGTGGTTTTCCATGCACTCGGCTCCTTCAATTATGCGCTCATTCAAGGGGGGGCCATCGAAAACCGAGCGGAAGCGGCTTTTGTTCCGAAATCCGGGGCGGTGATCCAAAGGCCGGAACTTTCGGCCGCAACACCAGTTTGACCCCTTTGCACACCAGAGGAGGCGACAATGCCAAGAGGTGACAAATCCGACTATACCGACAAGCAGAAGCGCAAGGCCGAGCACATCGAGGAGAGCTACGAGGATCGCGGCGTGTCCGAAAAGGAGGCCGAACGGCGTGCCTGGGCGACTGTCAACAAGGAAAGCGGCGGCGGCAACAAATCCGGTTCCGGCCGCGGCAAGAAGGATACCCATGAATCCTCCGAAAAGGGCGGGCGCGCCGGCGGCGCTGCATCCGCCGCACGATCGAAGGAGGAACGGTCCGCTTCGGCGAAGAAGGCGGCAGCGACGCGCAAGCGTCATGAGCACCACAGCCACCACTAACAAAAGGTGCGACGGCGGCGCCCTGCCGCCGGCCGCATCCGGCAAAGGATTTCAGAAATGGCCAAATCGAAGAAGAAATGGTCCCAAGACGTCACCGAACACAGCGATGCGATGGACCTGAAGGAAGGCGTGTTCAAATCGGACGATCCGAAAAAGATCGCCCGCTCGGTCAAGCACTCGGCCGAGGAGAGCCATCGCCGCAAGTCGAGCCCGTTCCGCGCCGCGATGTCGATGCTGACATTCTACATCAACCGCGCCGGCGACCAGCTGACGAAAAAGCGGCGCGGCACCCTTGAAAACGCCAAGGACGAATTGCGAAAAGACTTCGGTCGACAACCGAAGGGATGAGCATCCATGACATACGAGCTTTATTATTGGGACGGCCTTCAAGGCCGCGGCGAATTCGTGCGGTTGGCGCTTGAGGAGGCCGGCGCCGATTATGTCGACGTCACCCGTGAGCCCGGTCGCGGTACGGATGCCATGTTCGCCCTGATGAAGAGCGACAGCGAACCGCACATACCCTTCGCCCCGCCCTTCCTGAAGGACGGCGACCTCATTATCCCGCATGTCGCCAATATCCTGTTTTATCTCGGCCCCAAGCTCGGCCTTGCGCCTGAAGATGAAGGGCTTCGCTATGTCGCCAACGGCCTGCAGCTGACGATCACCGATTTCGTCGCCGAAGTGCATGATACGCATCACCCGATCGACATGTCGCTCTACTACGAGGATCAGAAGCCGGAAGCGAAAGCCCGCTCCGCCGCCTTCATCCGCGATCGCATTCCGAAATTCCTCGGTTATTTCGAGCGTGTGCTGCGGCAGAACTCTGAAGGTCCCGACCACATTGTGGGAAATGCGCTCACCTATGTCGACCTGTCGCTCTTCCAGGTGATCGAGGGCCTCACCTACGCCTTTCCGAAAGCCATTGCGAAGCGCAAGGCGGAATATCCCGCCCTGCTCGCGCTCCATGATCGGGTGGCGAAGCGCCCGAACATTGCCCGCTATCTGGTTTCCCCTCGCCGCCTCGCCTTCAACGAGGACGGGATTTTCCGGCATTATCCCGAACTCGACAGCGCAGGATGAGCGGAGAGCCATTCATTCCAGCGGCACGGCCGCATCGAAGAAATCGCGCCATGGGTCGCTCGGACGGGTTTCCAATCGCTGCGGCACATTGGCGAGCGTGAAGGCGGCCGGGCCGCTGACCTCGTTCAATTCGGTCCAATCGATCGGCATCGAAACCGGCGCCCCCGGCCGCGCCCGTGTCGAATAGGCGGCAACCGCCGTATTGCCGCGGCCATTGCGGAGATAATCGATATAGATATGGCCGCCGCGTTTGGCCTTCGTCGCGGTTGAGAGATACTTTTCCGGGGTGTCGGCCGACATGCTTTCGGCAAGGGAATGGGCGAAATCCTTCACCGCGGCCCAGCCGGCCTTCGGCGCAAGCGGCGCCACCACATGCAGCCCCTTGCCGCCCGAGGTCTTGAGGAAGGCGGCAAGGCCGCGGGCTTTCAGCCGCGCCTTGACGTCAAGCGCGGCCGAAATCACCGCGCTCCAGGCCACGTCCTCGCCGGGATCGAGGTCCATGGTGATCATATCCGGTTTTTCCCAATTCTCGGTCGTCGTGCCCCAGGGATGAATTTCGAGCACGGCCGATTGCACCAGCGCCGTGAGGCCGTTGAAATCGGCAATCCGCAGCAGCTTTTCGCCGTCCGTTTCCTGAGGATCGGCGACCTCCTCGATATGAGGGTTCATACCCTTCCACGCATGTTTCTGGAAAAACCGCTGGTGACCCTTGATCCCATCCGGCAAACGCAGCAGCGCCAACGGCCGATTGACGAGATAAGGCGCCATGAACGGCCAGACCGCCGCGTAATAATCCGCGAGCGCCTGCTTGGTGATGCCCTCGTCCGGCCAGTAGAGCCGGTCGGGATGGGTCAGCACGACGTCCGATGCGGGCGGATTTTTCGGGCTCATACCTCGGTCTCACGTGTGAGGAAATCCAGTAGCCTGTTTTCCTCGGCCCGCAAGCCCCGCAGCGGTTCGGCGCTCTCGATCAGCGGATGATCGTTGCCGGCAAGCGCAATGATTCCCGGATGGATATAGCTCGAGCGCGAGATCGCCGGTGTGTTGTGCAGCGCCTCGGCAGCAGCCTCCGACATCTGCTTCACCGTCGGCCGGCCGCCGCCGACAATCGTCTCGCGCGCCGCGCCGAAGGCCGCCAGCGACCCGGCCCAGGTGCGGAAGGTCTTCGCCGAAATGGGAATTCCCGATATCTCGGCCAGATAGGCGTTCAACCGGCCGGAATCGATCGGCTTCAGCGCCCCGCTTTCATCCTTCCAGACGAAAAGCTGGCGGCCGGGCAGGTCGGCGATCTCTTCCAGGATTTTCTGTAGTCGTGGATGCTTGAGACTGCGCTGGACGCGCTTGCCGCCCTTGGCGCGGAATTTGAGCTCGATCTGTCCGTCGACAATCTTCAGATGGCGCTTCAGCAGCGTCGTTGCACCATAGGTGCCGTTCTCCCGGACATAGGCCTGGTTGCCGACGCGCAAATGCGCCTCGTCGAGCAGCGTCGTCAGCGCCGCAAGCACGCCGTCGATATCCTCCGTACCGGTGTCGAGGTGGCGCAGCACCGTACGGCGAATCCTCGGCAACGCCCGGCCGAATTCGATCAGCTGATGGAATTTTCCAGCACTGCGGAAGGATTGCCAGTCCTTGTGATAGCGGTATTGCTTGCGCCCGCGCGCATCTATGCCGGTCGCCTGCAAATGACCATTCTCGTAGAGGCAGATCCAGACATTTTCATAGGCCGGCGGTAGACCGAGCGCGCCGATGCGCGCCCGTTGCAATTCATCGGCAAGCGTCGTGCCGTCGGGCATGACATAGCTGAAGCCCTTGCCCTTCCTTCGCCTGCGGATGCCTGGTTCGGCGTCGCTGACATAAACGAGACCAAGTTCGGTGATGGCTTCGGCATTCATCTTCTCTGCGACCCGCTACTTGCTCCTGCGCCCGAACTGGAACCAGCGGCGGCGCTGGGCCTTGGTTGCCCCCTCCGGCGGCTGGGTCTGGCCTGTCGGCGCAAAGACCGCGACGCTCTGGGCATAGACGATGACCGGATTGTCCTGCTCATGCACCGCAAAGGCGTCGGTCTCCGTCCCGGTGTCGAGAATCCGTGACCAATGCTGCAGCCCGTTCACCTCGGGCAGGTGGATCTGACAGTCGCCGCCGGCGTTGAAAACGAGGAAAAGATCGTCCATCGTCTCGGTATCGGGAGCATGCACGCTCCTCGAGAGATAGACGCCGAGCACCTGCAATCCATCATCGTTCCAGGCGCCGTCGTCCATGAAGCTGCCGTCCGGCTTGTACCAGGCGATCTCGATGCGGCCGTCCTCGCTGGTCTCTCCGGTCAGAAACCGCTCCTGGCGCAGCACCGGATGCGCCTTGCGGAAGGCGACGGCCTGGCGGCAGAAATCGAGGAAGGGATCGTCGAGCCCATCCCAGCCCGTCCAGCCGATTTCATTGTCCTGGCAATAGGCGTTGTTGTTGCCGCCCTGGCTGTTGCCGAGTTCGTCGCCGGCCAGGATCATCGGCACGCCCTGGGAAAGCATCAAGGTCGCGATCATATTGCGCCGGCGCCGCGCCCGGGCGGCATTGATGTCGGCATTATCGGTTGCGCCCTCGGCGCCCATATTGTCGGAATGATTGTCCGAATGGCCGTCCCGGTTGTCCTCGCCGTTCGCCTCATTGTGCTTGCCGTCGAAGGAGACCGTATCCATCAGCGTGAAACCGTCATGGGCCGACAGAAGATTGACCGAGGAGGTGGCGCCCCGGTCCGAATGGTTGAACTGCGGCGCCGAGCCGGTGACGCGGGCCGCCAGCTCCGACACCATGCCGCCATCGCCCTTCCAGAAACGGCGCACGTCGTCGCGGAACTTGTCGTTCCATTCGCGGAAGGGATGCGGGAAACCGCCGACCTGATAACCGCCCTCGCCGATATCCCAGGGTTCGGCGATCAGCTTGACGCCGGAGAGGATCGGATCCTGCCGGATGGCGCCGAAGAAGCCGCCCTGGCGGTCGAATTCCAGATCCTGCCGTCCGAGCGTGCTGGCGAGATCGAAGCGGAAGCCGTCGATATGCATGACGCCCACCCAGTAGCGCAGGCTGTCGAGCACCATGCGCATCACCATCGGATGGGCGACATTCAGCGTATTGCCGGTGCCGGTCGTATCGAAGGTGTGGCGGGGATCGTCGGGGGAAAGGATGTAGTAGCTGGCATTGTCGAGGCCGCGGAAAGACAGCGTCGGCCCTTTCTCGCTGCCCTCGGCGGTGTGGTTGTAGACCACATCCATGATCACCTCGATGCCGGCAGCATGGAACTTCCGCACCATGGTCTTGATCTCGGTGATCTTGTCGCCGGACATGTAGCGCGATTGCGGCGCGAAGAAGCCGAGCGTCTGGTAGCCCCAATAATTGCTGAGGTTCTGTTCCAGGAGATAACGATCGTCGAGGAAATACTGGATCGGCAAAAGCTCGATCGCCGAGATGCCGAGCTTGACGAGATGATCGATGATCGGATCGGAGCACATGCCGAGAAAGGTGCCGCGCAGCCGGTCGGGCACTTTCGGATGGGTCATCGTCAGGCCGCGCACATGCGCTTCATAGATGATGGTGTCGGGCCAGGGGCGGCGGATCGCCTCTTCACCCGCCCAGTCGAAATCCGGATCCTGCACCACGCCCTTGACCATGAAGGGCGCGCTGTCGCGCTCGTCGAAGGAAAGGTCGTCTTCGCCGATCTGATAGCCGAACAGGGCATCGTCCCATTTCAGGTCGCCTGTCACCTGTTTGGCATAGGGGTCGAGCAGAAGCTTGTTCGGATTGAAACGGTGGCCGGCGCCCGGGTCGTAAGGACCATGGGCGCGATAGCCGTAAACGGTGCCCGGCCCGACGCCGGCGATATAGCCCGACCAGATGTCGCCCTCGCGTTTCGGCAGCGGCATCCGCGCGATCTCGTTTTTTCCGTCGGGTGAAAACAGGCAGAGCTCTATCTGTTCCGCATGCGCCGAGAAAATGGCGAAGTGAGTGCCGGAACCCGTATACTCCGCGCCGAGTTCCGGCTTGAGGAAGTCGAGTTCCGAAAATGAAAAGCTCATGATGCCCCGCTCAATGAAAAGACCAAGCGGGAAACGTCAGGGCGGTTCGAAAGTTCCCTCGTCCAAGGGAAAAGGCCAGATGCTGCGCGCCGGAGGAAGGTCCTACGGCATCAGCTGGCCGCCGTTGACCTCGATGATCTGGCCGGTGATGTAGCCGGACAGCGTCGGCGAGGCGAGGAAAAGATAGGCGCCGACGCAATCCTCCGATGTGCCGACGAAACCCATCGGGATCGACTTGCGCTGCAGCTCCATCTGCTCGTCATTGGTATAACGCTCGTGGAAAGGCGTGGCGATCACACCAGGCGCCACTGCGTTGACCCGGATCCTGTCGGCGACGAATTCCTTGGCGTGACCGCGGGTGATCGTCGAGACGAAGCCCTTCGATGCCGCATACAGGATCGCCCCATTGCCGCCGCCGTTGCGGGCGGCGATCGAGGTGGTGTTGATGATGAAGCCGCCCTGCTTCTTTAGCCAGGGATGGGCGGCGCGGGTTGCCGCCAGCACCGAGCGCGCGTTGAGATCCATGACCGCAGCATAATGCGCATCGGTATATTCCGAGGTTGGCTTGCGTCCCAGCATGCCCCCGGCATTGTTGATGAGCCCGTCGAGATGGCCGAAAGTCTTCGCCGTCTCCTCGACGACACGCTCGGTCTCGCCTTCCCGCGACACGTCGCCCTGTATCAGATGCACAGTACCGCCGGCAGCCCTGATCTCCTCGGCAAGGGCCTCCGCCGCTTCGCGGCTGGCATTGTAATGCACGCCGACCTTGGCGCCTTGCGCGGCAAAGGCGCGGGCGACCGCCGCCCCTATGCCGGTCGAGGCGCCGGTGATCAGCACGGCCTTGCCGGCGAGATCCGGCAGTTTGATCGATGCAAGCGATTGCGCAAGTTCTACCATGGCTAAGACAGCCTCCCGAAAAACCAAGGACATAGGTGATGAAACGGATTGGGGAAGTCTATCAGCCGAAATCGGCGAAGGGCAATGCACGAAAGCGGGAGATCTCATTTGTCTTTGCGAGGGGGCGGTCGTCACCGACGGCCGCCAAAGTTGCAGCGAGAGCCGATCAGGATCTCGTCACGGAGCAAGGCCCATGGCAGGCTGCGGCTTCTGGCGGGCGAGCGGCGGAAATGCCAGCGCGATCGCCGCAGCCCCGAGTCCGACCATCGCCGAGCCAATGAACAGCCAGGAATAATTGGCGAAGGTGTCGAAGATCCAGCCGCCGATAAGAGGGCCGAAGGCCATGCCGAGGCTGGAGAGCATCGTCGCCGCACCCAGGACGGTGCCAATGATGCGCTGGCCGAAATACTCCCGCGCCAGCACCGCATAAAGCGGCATCACGCCGCCATAGGCGCTGCCGAAGACGATGGCGAGCGCATAGAATTGGCCCAATTCGCTGACCAGGAGATAGGTCGCAAGTGCACCCGCCTGCACCAGCAGGCCGGCGACAAGCACAGGCTTCACCCCGACCCTGTCGGCAAGGGTGCCGTAGAGCAGCCGGCCGCCGAGGCCCGCAAGGCCCTCGACGCTGTAGATGCTGACGGCCGCCATCGGCGCGACGCCGCAGATCGTCGCATAGTTGACCATGTGGAAGATCGGCCCGGAATGGGCCGCGCAACAGGCAAAGAAGGTCAGGCCGAGCACGATGAACTGCGGCGACCGGAAGACTTTCGACAGCTGTGGCCGGGCGCCATCTGCGGCAAACTCGGTGCCGGCATCGACTGTTTCGGCCGGCGGGCGCCGGACCAGAAGGGCCACCGGCACGAGCACCACCCAAGTTGCAATGCCGATGATCAGCATGGCCGGGCGCCATTCATAAGCCGAGATCAGCCAGCGTGCGAAAGGCGAGATCGTCATCGGCGCAACGCCCATGCCAGCGGAGACGAGCGACACGGCAAGGCCGCGGTTTTCGTCGAACCAGGCCGTCGTCGCCGCGATCATCGGCGCGAAGAAGGCGCTGGCGGCGAGACCAACAAGAATGCCGTAGGTCAGCTGGAACTGCAGCAGCGTTTCGGCCCGGCTCGCCAGAACCAGCGCCAGGCCGAGCAGCACGGAGCCGATCATCACGACGATGCGCGGGCCGAAGCGGTCGCTGGCCGCGCCCCAGAGGAAGCCGCCGAAGCCCATGACGATGAAATTCAGCGTCATCGCGCTAGCGATCCCGACATGCGACCAGCCGGTCGCGGTGGCGATCGGCTCCTGAAAAATCGCCAGCGAGAACATCGCGCCGATGGCCACACACGACATCAGCGCGCCGGCGGCGACGATGACCCAACGATAGGAAACACTCATGGCTTCATAACCTCCATGCCGACAGAGCGATTGCGACGCGCGGCTCCTCAGCCGCACGTCGCAATCTAAAGACGTTCGGACTGCTGCGATTTCGACAGCGTGTTCACATCTTTTTTCCCGTGCAATCCTATAGGGTGCGAAACATCACCAGTGCATCGACATAACCCTCACTCGGATGAAGGAAAACGCCTGGGAGACGGCCGACAATTTCGAAGCCAAGGGATTGCCAGAGCTCAACGGCGCGGCGGTTGCTGCTAACGACGAAATTGAACTGCATGGCGCGAAAGCCGTGGACGCGGGCGTGTTGCAGGGAATGGTCATGCATGCGGCGGGCAACGCCGCGGCCGGCCGCGGCAGGATCGGTCATGTAGCCGCAATTACAGACGTGCCGCCCGCCGCCGGCCTGATTGGCCTTGATGTAATAGGTGCCGAGGATGACGCCATCCTCTTCGGCGACGAAGGTCTCGCGGTCAGGCCCCATCCAGTAGGCGAGCGCATCGGCTTCGGAGAGATCGCGGTCGAGCGCATAGGTCTCACCGGCGCGGATCGTCGGGCCGATGATCCTCCAGATGGCATCTCGATCGTCATTCTCTGCGGGTCGGATCAGCATGCCCAATTTCTACAGAAGCCGGGCATGGAGCGCAACGTTCTCAGACCCTTTCGAGCGCGATCGCAATGCCCTGCCCGACACCGATGCACATGGTCGACAGCGAATATTTTCCGCCGGTCTCGAGTAGCTCCAGCGCTGCCGTGCCGGTGATGCGGGCACCCGACATGCCAAGCGGATGGCCGAGCGCGATCGCGCCGCCATTGCGGTTCACCCGGGAATCGTCATCGGCAATACCGAGCGCCCGCAGCACCGCCAGTCCCTGGCTGGCAAAGGCCTCGTTGAGTTCGATGACGTCGAACTGTTCCTGGGTCATGCCGAGCCGGGCCATCAGCTTGCGCGAGGCCGGGATCGGTCCGACGCCCATCACCCGTGGCGGAACGGCGGCGGCCGCGCCGCCGAGGATGCGGGCGATCGGCGTCAGGCCATATTTTCGCGCCGCCGCTTCCGAAGCGACGATCAGCGCCGCCGCGCCATCATTGACGCCGGAGGCATTGCCTGCGGTCACCGTGCCGCCTTCCTTCTTGAAAGGTGTGGCGAGTTTCGCCAGCGTCTCGATCGTCGTTGCGCGCGGATGCTCATCCTTCTCGACGATGACCGGATCGCCCTTGCGCTGCGGGATGGTGACGGCGACGATCTCCTTTGCCAGACGTCCGCTTGCCTGGGCGGCTGCCGCCTTGGCCTGGCTGCGCACCGCAAAGGCATCCTGGTCCTCGCGGCTGACCTTATAGTCCTCGGCAACGTTTTCGCCGGTCTCCGGCATGGAATCGACGCCGTATTGCTTCTTCATCAGCGGGTTGACGAAGCGCCAGCCGATCGTCGTGTCGTGGATCTCGGCGGCCCGCGAAAAGGCCGTCTCGGCCTTCGGCATGACGAAGGGTGCGCGCGACATGCTTTCGACGCCGCCTGCGATCATCAGCTCGGCCTCACCGGCGCGAATGGCGCGCGCCGCCGTGATCACCGCATCCATGCCGGAGCCGCAGAGCCGGTTGATCGTCGTGCCCGGGACAGCGATCGGCAGGCCGGCGAGCAGCGCCGACATGCGCGCGACATTGCGGTTGTCCTCGCCTGCCTGGTTGGCGCAGCCGAAGATCACGTCGTCGACGGCCTCCCAGTCGACGGCGCCGTTGCGCTGCATCAGCGCCTTCAGCGGGATGGCGCCGAGATCGTCGGCGCGCACCTGGGAGAGCGCGCCGGCGAAGCGGCCGATCGGCGTCCTGATATAGTCGCAGATAAAGGCTTCGGTCATGGCTTTTCCTCAGAGTTTCGGGACGACTAGGTCGGCAACCGGCCCCGTCACATGCAGCGGCGCGCCGGTCATCGCCTGCAATTGCTCCTGCGACATCGCGGCCAGCTTTTCGCGCAGGACGAAGCGGCCATCGACGATGTCGATGACGGCATGGCTGGTATAGACGCGGGTGATGCAGGCCACACCGGTCAGCGGGAAGGTGCATTTCTCCACCAGCTTCGGGTCGCCGGTCTTGGTGACGTGCTCGGTGATGACGCAGACCTGCTTGGCGCCGTGCACGAGGTCCATGGCGCCGCCGACGGCCGGCACGCCCTTGCTGCCCACCCGCCAGTTGGCGAGATCGCCGCTTTGGGCGACCTGATAGGCGCCGAGGATCGCGACGTCGAGATGGCCGCCGCGCACCATGGCGAAGCTGTCGGCGTGGTGGAAAAAGGCCGCGCCCGGCTTCAGCGTCACCGCCTTCTTGCCGGCGTTGATCAGGTCCCAGTCCTCTTCGCCTTCGGCCGGCGGCTCGCCGAAATTCAGGATGCCGTTTTCGGTGTGGAAGATCGCTTCGCGGCCAGGAGGCTGATAACGGGCGACCATTTCGGGAAAGCCGATGCCAAGGTTCACATAGGCGCCGTCAGCAATATCCTGCGCGGCGCGCCAGGCGATCTGCGCGTTGGAGAGCTTGATGTCTTCTCTAATATCGACGGTCATACGTAGGCCACTCCGGCTCGAATGAGCTCTTCTTCCTGCTGCGGACGGGGGACGGTGACGACGCGGTCGACGAAGATGCCGGGTGTCACCACATGCTCGGGATCGATGCCGCCGGCCGGCACGATCGATGAAACCTGGGCGATCGTCTTGGCGGCGGCCATGCACATCAGCGGATTGAAGTTGCGGCCAGCCTTGTTGTAGGTGAGGTTGCCATGGTTATCGCCGATCTCCGCCTTGACGATGGCGAAATCGGCCTTCAGCCAGCGTTCCTGCACATAATGGCGGCCGTCGAATTCGGCGATGACCTTGCCCTCGGCGAGTTCCGTGCCATAGGCCGTCGGCGTATAGAAAGCCGGAATGCCCGCCCCGCCGGCGCGGATGCGCTCGGCCAGCGTTCCCTGCGGCACCAGCTCAAGCTCGATTTCCCCGGCCAGATATTTGTCCGTGAAGGCGCGCGGATCCGACGAGCGCGGAAACGAGCAGATCATCTTTCTGACCATGCCGGCGTCGATCATCGCCGCGATGCCGATCCGCCCATTGCCGGCATTGTTGTTGATCACGGTGAGGTTCTTCGGCCCGCTGTCGATCAAGGCATGAATGAGCTCGATCGGCGCGCCCGAACCACCGAAACCACCGATCATGACGGTCGCACCGTCGCCGATCTCAGAGACGGCCTCCGCCGTGCTCCCGATTGTCTTGTCCATGCTGGATTTCTCCTTGGCTGATCGAGAACTGGTCCTCCCGTCCTCCAGCATCAGGCATAAGGCGGGACGGCACGTGCGGCAAGAAGTTTGTGCGTTATTTGACTTTTGTTCATATATCGCACATGTTCAGCGGGCCGATTGGAGGATCGAACCATGCGCGAAACGGATTTCGTCAGCGGCTTTGCCCGCGGCCTGAAAGTCATCGAAGCCTTTGGCGAGACGCGGCAGCGGCTGTCGATCGCCGAGGCTTCGAAGCTGACGGATCTCGACCGCGCCGCCGTGCGGCGCTCGCTGCTGACGCTCGCCGAACTCGGCTATGCCGACTATGACGGCAAGTTCTTCACCCTGACGCCCAAAATCCTGCGGCTCGGGCATGCCTACCTTTCGGCAACGCCCCTGCCCGTCCTCATCCAGCCACATCTCGATCAATTGTCGGAAAAAGCCGGGCAGAGCGCCTCGGCCTCGGTGCTCGACGGCACCGAAATCGTCTATATCGCACGGGCCTCGCAGCGCCGGGTCATGTCGATCAACCTCACCCCCGGCAGCCGCCTGCCCGCCTATTGCGCCTCGATGGGCCGCGTGCTGCTCGCAGCCCTGACTGAAAACGAGGCGCGCGCCCTCCTTGCCCGCAGCGAGCTTAAGCAAAACACCCCTAACACTAAGACCGATCCGGAGGAGTTGATCGCCGAATTCCATCGTGTGCGCGCCGAGGGTTATGCCATCATCGATCAGGAGCTGGAGATCGGCCTCTGCTCGATCGCCGTGCCCGTCCAAAACGACCGCGGCGAAACGGTTGCGGCGATCAATATCGGCGCGCCGGCCGCCCTCGTCCCGGCCGCGGAGATGAAGGAGCGCTATCTGCCGTTGCTGAAGCAAACGCAGGCCGCATTGCGGCCACTGCTGCGCCGATGACGGCCATCGGCTGTAACGGTCAGAACCCCGGTTTCTCATTCCTGAATTTGTTTCAATACTCCCTCTTGATGTATCATAATTCTCGATATACATCATTTCTCCGGGAATTCTTGGGGGAATGATGGAACGTTCGTTTTTGACGATTGCCGCGGGTGAGAATAATGCGGCGATACGAGCGCTTTCGGCGCCGGCGCGGGTCGAGATGTTGAAGCTGCTCTGCGCCAAAGGGCCGACCAATATCAATGATATCGCACAGGCGCTTTCCCTCCCGCAATCGACCGTCGCGACCGGCATCCAGATCTTGGAAGAGGCCGGGCTCGTCGAATCCAGGCTGGCGAAGGCGCGGAAGGGGAACCAGAAGATCTGCTCGGCAGTCTATAGCGAAATCCTGATCAGCTTCGAGGAAAGTGCGGCGCAACGGGCCAACAATATCATCGAAGTCGAGATGCCGGTCGGGCTCTACACTAGCTGCGACGTGCATGCGCCGTGCGGTCTTTGCTCCAGCGAGAGCGTCATCGGCCCTCTCGATGTGCCCGACTATTTTCTTGATCCGCAGCGCATGCAGGCCGGGCTCGTCTGGTTCGGCCGGGGCTATGTCGAGTATAAATTCCCTAACAATGCCAAGGTCTTGAACAAGGATATCCGCGCCATCGAATTTTCGCTGGAGCTGTCGTCGGAGGTGCCCGGTACCAATGCGGACTGGCCCTCCGACATTACGCTCTGGGTCAATGGAATGGCGATCGGCACCTGGACCTCGCCAGGCGATTACGGCGACAAGCGCGGCGCCTTTACGCCGGCCTGGTGGAAGCTTGAGGGCTCGCAATATGGGATGATGAAGACCTGGCGCATCTCGACGCGCGGCACCTTCATCGACGGCGTCGCCGCATCGAATGTCACGCTCGGCGATCTGGCGCTCGGTCAGCACTCTTCCATCCGGCTACGCGTCGGCATCGCAGAAAATGCCGGCCATACTGGCGGTGTCAATATTTTCGGCCGCGGCTTCGGAAATCACGGCCGCGACATCATCATGCGGCTGCATGTGTGATCAATCAATATCGGAAATGCTGATTTGAAAATCGCAAGATCGTTCGAATTTAATGACGGACTAATTCCATTAAAATACTGAAATTACACAGTATTTTTTGAATATCGAATTAGTATGACAAAATCCGCAAGCCGGTTGACAGAACGACATTCCTGATATCAAGTTGGAGGCAAGAAAACAAAATTCCTGATACATAAACGGGAGGATCCGTTGAAGACCAATGTCGTTGCCCACCGCGATTTCCGCATCGCGACCATTGACGCCAGGCTCTACAGTTCATTTCTCGAGCATCTCGGCAGAGCAATCTACGGGGGGATTTACGAGCCCGGGCATCCCACAGCCGACGAGGACGGATTCCGCCGCGACGTGCTCGATCTGGTGCGTGAGCTCGACACGCCCTATTGCCGTTATCCCGGCGGCAATTTCGTCTCGGCCTATAATTGGGAAGACGGCGTCGGCCCGCGTTCGGAGCGCCCGGTTCGCCTCGACCTCGCCTGGCGCACCCGCGAAGCCAATCAGATCGGCGTCAACGAATTCGTCGACTGGTGCAAGAAGGCGAATACCAAGCCGATGCTTGCCGTCAATCTCGGCTCGCGCGGCCTCGATGCCGCCCGCAATTTCCTCGAATATTGCAATCATCCCAGCGGCACCTATTATTCCGATCTGCGCCGCAAGCACGGCTGGGCCAATCCGCACGATGTCAAATTGTGGTGCCTCGGCAATGAGATGGACGGCCCCTGGCAGGTCGGCCACAAGTCGGCCTATGAATATGGCCGGCTGGCGGACGAGACGGCCAAGGCCATGCGCGGCTTCGACAAGTCGCTGGAACTCGTGGTCTGCGGCTCGTCCAATTCCGATATGAAGACCTATCCGGATTGGGAGGCTCAGGTCCTCGAGCAGTGCTATGACAGCGCCGACCATATCTCGCTGCATATGTATTTTGCCAACCGCGAGAAGAATACGCTCAATTATCTCGCCCGGGCGACGAAGCTCGATCGCTACATCACCACGATCGGCGGCGTGATCGATTACATCAAGGCGAAAAAGCGCTCCAAGAAGACGATCGGCATTTCCTTCGACGAATGGAACGTCTGGTATCATTCCAACCAGCAGGACAAGGAGATCCTGGCGCGCGACGAGTGGCCGGATGCGCCGCATCTGCTTGAAGACGTCTATAATTTCGAGGACGTGCTGCAGGTCGGCGGCATCCTCAACACCTTCATCCGCCGCTCCGACCGGGTGCGCATCGCCTGCATCGCCCAGCTCGTCAACGTCATCGCCCCGATCATGACCGACGACGGCGGCGCTGCCTGGCGCCAGACGATCTATTACCCCTTCTACTACGCTTCCCGATATGGCCGCGGTTCCGCACTGCAGCTGGTCGTCGATGGCCCGACCTATGACAGCGACGAGGAGAACGACGTTCCCTATCTCGACGTCTCGGCGGTCCATTCCGAAGACGGCAGAAGCCTGACCTTCTTCGCCGTCAACCGCCATCCGCAG
Source organism: Rhizobium sp. F40D2 (assembly GCF_051810745.2). Lineage (NCBI taxonomy): Bacteria > Pseudomonadati > Pseudomonadota > Alphaproteobacteria > Hyphomicrobiales > Rhizobiaceae > Rhizobium > Rhizobium sp. F40D2. Next base: position 144,904 of record NZ_JBPWQX020000001.1, on the reverse strand, counting down.
ACGGCACTCGATCTCGATGTGCGGCTGGAAGGGTTCGGATCCGCCCGGGTGATCGAGCAGGTGGAGATGACCCATGGCGATCTCGAAGCCGTCAACACGGCTCAGCGGCAGGACACGGTGGCGCCGGTCAATGTCGCCAGCGCCAAGATCGAGGACGGACGGTTGCGGGCGGCGCTGAAGCCGCTGTCCTACAACGTCATTCGGCTGTCGGTGTGACGGCCGCCGCCGGGTAAGGCCGTTGGCCCCGGCTGAAGAGATTCGGCTCGACTGCGAGGAGGCAGGCGGCCGGAGGGATGGTTCGCCAGAGCCCCGGATTTGATTGCTCAAGTCCGATGCCACAGCGAACCGACAACCGCGACGTGCCCATGCGTGCCTTTGCGGCCGCCGTATCGTCGCTTTCTAGGGAGGAGTTCATGCAACAGTTGAAGAGGCTCGCATTTGGCGTCGCGCTGGCCGCACTCGGCCTGACGGCGGCGGCCAAAGCCGATGACTATACCTCCTTGCCGCGCAAGGAGACGCTCATCGTCGAAAATCCGGAAGGGACGATCAAAAATCCCGGCTGGTTCAACATCTGGGTCAATGCCGGCGCCGGTGTCTCCACCGGTCTGCAGCAGCTGACCATGGATACGCTCTGGTATATCGACCCCGAACAAGGGCTCGGCGGCGCGAGCTGGGATAATTCGCTGGCCGCCGACAAGCCGCAATATAATGCCGACTTCACCGAAATGACCGTGAAACTGCGCAAGGGGCTCTTCTGGAGCGACGGCGTCGAGTTCACGGCAGACGACGTGGTCTATACCGTCAAGACGCAGATGGATCATCCCGGCATGGTCTGGAGTGCTGCCTTCTCGGTGCAGGTGGCAAGTGTCGAGGCGACCGATCCCCAGACCGTGGTGTTCAAGCTGAAGAAGCCCAATTCGCGCTTCCACGCCCTTTTCACCGTTCGCTGGAACGGCGCATGGATCATGCCCAAGCATGTGTTCGAGAAGGTCGCCGATCCGCTTCGCTACGATTTTGCCAATCCGGTTTCGCTCGGCGCCTACAAGCTCAAGGCCTACGACCCTCAGGGCAAGTGGTATACCTGGGAGAAGCGCGACGACTGGCAGAAGACATCGCTTGCCCGCTTCGGCGAGCCGGCCCCGAAATATGTGACTTACGTCGATCCCGGCCCGCCGGATAAACGCACCATCGCCCAGCTCGAGCACAATCTCGACATCATCCACGACAACACGCCAGAGGGCATGTTCACCCTCAAGGAGAAATCCAAGTCGGTCGAGACCTGGTTCCCGGGCTTCCCCTTCGCCCATCCGGATCCGACGCTGCCGGCTGTGATTTTCAACACCCAGGACCCGACCTTCAACAATCCCGACGTGCGCTGGGCGCTGGCCCTGCTGATCGACATCAAGGCTGTCGACATGGCGAGCTATCGCGGCACCGCCACGCTCTCGGCACTCGGTGTGCCGCCGACGGCGATCGCCATGAAAGACTATCAGGCGCCGATGCAGGATTGGCTGAAGGATTTCGAGATCGATACCGGCAAGCAGAAGATCAAGCCCTACGACCCGACGATCGGGCAGCAGGTCGCCGATCTTCTGCGCAAGCAGCCGAAGTTCAAGGACCAGATCCCGACCGATCCTGAGGCGATCAGCACGGCCTTCGGCTATGGCTGGTGGAAGCCCAACCCACAGGCAGCCGCCGAGCTGCTTCAAAAGGCAGGCTTCAAGAAGAGCGGCGGCAAATGGATGACCCCTGATGGTCAGCCGTTCAGGATCCGGATGACCGTCGAGGGCGACACGCGCTCCGTCTTCACCCGGGCAGGCACGCTGATTGCGCAGCAATGGGCCGCCTTCGGCATCGATGCCAAAGCGGTGCCGACGACCAACCTGTGGCAGGTTGCACTGCAGCCCGGCGATTTCCAGGTGGCGATTGCCTGGAGCGTCGAGACCTGGGGCGGCGATCCCGACCTCTCCTTCTTCCTCGATAGCTGGCACTCGCAGTTCGTGGCCAAGAAGGGTGAAAATCAGCCGCCGCGCAACTGGCAGCGCTGGAGCAATCCGGAGCTCGACAAGATCATCGAGACCATCCGCGGCATCAGCGCCGACGATCCCAAGGGCATCGAGCTCGGCAAGGATTATCTGAAGCTCGTCGCCCGCGAAATGCCGACGATCCCGCTGATGTCCTATAACGTCTTCACCTCGATGGATACGACCTATTGGACCGGTTATCCGACGATCAAGGACCCCTATACCGACCCGGTGCCGAACTGGGCCAACTCCAGGCTGATGATGGTCAAGCTGAAGCCGGCCCAACCGAAATAATCCTCCCAACGCCGGCGCGTTAGCCACCGCGCCGGCTCCTTGTCGGCGGGCCCTGCCCGCCGATCCTTTCCACTGATGAAAGGGAACCAGAGAGGAACCACTGCCTTATGACGCCCTATCTGATCTTTGTGCTGAAGCGGTTCGGTCAGTTTCTGCTCGTCGTCTTTCTTGGCGTCAGCATCACCTTCTTCGTCACCCACCTGACCCCCATCGATCCGGTCGAAGAAAGCATAGGCGCCATCACCCAGATGGGGCAGTCCGATCCGAATGCGATCGAACTGATGCGCCAGTCGCTGCGCGAGCTTTACGGCATGGAGGGCTCGATCTGGCAGCAATATCTGCATTTCTGGCTACGGCTTGCGACCGGCGATCTCGGCCCTTCGCTGTCGGCCTTTCCGACGCCCGTTTCCACGATCATTCTGCGGTCCCTGCCCTGGACCATCGGGCTGATGACGGTCTCGACGCTGATCACCTTCGTGCTCGGCAATGCGCTCGGCGCGCTCGCCGGCTATTACCGGAAGAACATGGTGCTGAAGGCCGTCAGCCTCGTCTGCATCGCCCTGCTTCCCATCCCCTATTATATCCTGGCCTTCGTGCTGCTCATCCTGTTCGGCTATCTCTGGCCGGTGCTGCCGATCAATGGCGGCTACGAGATGAACGCCAATCTGGATCTCTCCTTCGCCCTGGTGCTCGATATCCTTAAGCATTCCATCCTGCCGGCCCTGTCGCTGATCCTTGTCGGCGCCGGCAGCTGGCTGATCGGCATGCGGGCGCTGGTGTCCAACATCATCACCGATGATTACGTCGTCTTCGCCGAGCTCGGCGGCGTTCCGAAGCCGAAAATTCTCCGCTCCTACATCGCCCGCAACGCCATGGTGCCGCAATTCACCGGGCTTGCCATGTCGCTCGGGGCGATCTTCAACGGCACCGTCATCACCGAAATCGTCTTCGGTTATCCCGGCATCGGCAACCTGTTGATTTCGGCGGTGCATGCCGGCGACTACAGCCTGGTGCTCGGCCTCAGCGCCTTGTCGATCGTCGGCGTCGCCGCCGCCGTCTTCATCATCGACATTCTGAGCCCGCTGATCGACCCGCGCATCAAGGTGGAATAGGCCATGTTTACCATCGTCCGCGACCTCGCACGCCAGAACCTCGAATTCCTCTGCGGCCTGCTGCTCTTTGCCGTCATCGTCGGGCTGATCGTCGTGTCCTATTTCTCGCCCTACGGGCCGACGGACATTTATCTTCTGCCGCCCGACATGCCGCCGGACGGCGACTATTGGCTCGGCACGACATCGCGCGGCCAGGACGTTTTCTGGCAGCTGACGACCGCCCTTCGCAACACCTTGTATTTCGGCATCGGCGTCGCCTTTCTCTCGCGCATCATCTCACTGGTCGTCGGCCTCGTCGCCGGTTACGCCGGCGGCGCGGTCGACCGGGTGCTGATGGCGATCAACGACAGCATCATGGTCATTCCGCAATTTCCGCTGCTAATCCTGTTCTATTTCGTGCTGAAGGACAGCATGACCTGGACGGTGCTGATCGTCATCATGGCTTCGCTCGGCTGGTCCTACGATGCGCGCCTGATCCGCTCGGTGGCGATCGGCCTGAAAACCAGGCCGTTCACCACCCAGAGCGTCTATTCCGGCATGAGCATGCGCAAGATCCTGGTCGAGGAGCACCTGCCCTATGTGCTGCCGATCGTCTTCGCCACCACAATGAACAACATGATCTGGTCGATCGGCATGGAGATCACCCTTTCGGTGCTCGGCTTCACCGATATCGAGACGCCGACCATGGGCATGATGATCTACTGGGCCAATGCGCATTCGGCGCTGATCGCCGGAATATGGTGGTGGGTGGCGGCCCCCGTCGCCGTCATCGTCATTCTGTTCCTAGCGCTCTTCCTGCTGTCGATGTCGATGAACGAATACAATGATCCGCGCAGCCGGCTGAACCGGATGGGAAGTTAGCATGGACCCTTTGGTCGAAATCGAGAACCTGAAAGCCTATTACCGCGCCTTCCTTTTTGGCGTCGACCGCGAAGTGCGCGCCGTCGACGATATCAGCCTGACGATCGGCCGCGGCGAGGTCTATGGCGTTGCCGGTGAATCGAGCAGCGGCAAGACGACCCTGATCAAAACCATCGCCGGCGCCATCCGGCCGCCGCTGCGGGTCGTGTCGGGCACGGTGAAATTCCATTTCGCCGGCGGCACCCAGGATATCTACGCGATGAAGCCGGAGGAGCGCATGGCGCTGCGCTGGCGGCATCTCTCCTATATCATGCAGGGCTCGATGAATGTGCTCAATCCGGTGCGCCGGATCCGCCATTCCTTCACCGATTTCGCCTTTCGCCACATGGCCGTCAGCAAGCAGGTTTTCTTCGAAAAGGTCGCTGCCCATCTGCAGCGGCTGAAGCTCGATCCGCATCTGCTCGACGCCTATCCGCACGAACTTTCCGGCGGCATGCGCCAGCGCATGACCATTGCGCTCGCCACCATCCTGACGCCAGAATTCATCATCGCCGACGAGCCGACCACCGCGCTCGACGTCATCGTTCAGCGCGACGTTCTGTCGATGATCCGCGAAATCCAGCGCGAGATGGGTTCGTCCTTTCTGTTCGTCACCCATGATATGGGCGTTCACGCGACGGTCTCCGACCGCATCGGCATCGTCTATGCCGGGCGTCTCGTCGAGGAAGCGCCGACCGCCAAACTCTTCAGCAAGCCGCTCCACCCCTATACGCAGCATCTGGTCGGCAGCCTGCCGCGCATCGGCGATGCGACGACGCGGCCCTCTCTGGAGGGGCGCCCGCCGAACCTTGCCATGCCGCCGGAAGGCTGCCGGTTTCACCCGCGCTGTCCGAAGCGGATGGACATCTGCTCGCAGAAGGTGCCGCCGCTCGTCACCGTCGAGCCGGGGCGCCGCGTTGCCTGTTTTGCAGTTACGGGAGATCAGGTTTGACCGCTCTGCTTCACCTCTCGCATGTCACCAAAGTCTATCGCCAGGGCGGCATGCTCGGCCGGCGCCTGATCACCGCGGTCAAGGATGTGAGCTTCGAAGTTGGAGAAGAGCCGGAGATCCTGTCGATCGTCGGCGAATCCGGCTCGGGCAAATCGACGATCGCCGCGATGATCCTCGGGCAGACGGCGCCGACGGAAGGGCGGCTGGAATTCTCCGGCAAAACCGTCTCCATCCACAGCCGATCCGAACGCAAGGCCTTCATGAAGGAGGTCCAGCCGGTTCTGCAGAACCCGTTCGAAGCCTTCAATCCGCTGAAGCGGGTCGACCGCTATCTGTTCGAGACGGCGCGCAATCTGTCGGGCCCGGGAAAACGCATAGACCGAAAAGAAGCAGAGCGCATGGCCGATGCCGCCCTCGTGCATGTCGGCCTGACGCTGGAAGAAGTGAAGGGCCGCTTTCCCCACGAACTCTCCGGCGGCCAGCTTCAGCGCGTCGCCATTGCCCGCGCGCTGATCCCGCAACCCCGCCTGCTGGTCGCCGACGAACCGGTCTCGATGGTCGACGCATCCCTGCGCATGGCGATCGTCAACCTCTTCGGCCGGTTGAAAAACGAACTCGGCCTGTCGATCATCTACATCACCCATGATCTCGCCACCGCCTATTACATCAGCGACAACATCATCATCATGCGCAAGGGTGAAATCGTCGAGCGGGGCCAGGCCCGGCCCGTGCTGGATAATCCGCAGCATCCCTATTCGCGTGCGCTCAAGGAGGCGGTGCTGGCGGCGGATTTCAGCCCGGCGATGTGAGCGCTACAGTACGCCCGAGGTCGAGATATCCGGCAATGTAGCGAAGTCTCATAGGCCGAAGCTGGCCCATACGGCGCGGACTTCTTCATCGCTTGCAAATTCGCCGCGCGCACCGGCGGCTTTCGATTCCGCAATCGCCGCCCGCTCCCCGGCTGTCAAAGGCACAGGCTCCTGCTCGTCGGCGAGGTGTAGCAGGATGCGCGCCAACTCGTCCTGAAGGCGACGGCGCACGCTCCTACCAGTCGCGTTCGAAAATCTCAATTGCGGCTCCGATCCCATGCGCCAGAACGCCGCGGGTCCCGTTTGAGGGACGCGCGGAGTTGTAGCCGGCATGCCTATTTCCCGTCCGCCTGTCCCGCTGGCTTCGTGGCTGCATTCAGGACGCCGTCCTGCAAACCCACCTCATCTGCAAGAATGGCGGCGGCCTCGTCGAGCAGGACGTCTTTGGCGTTCTTGCGGGCGTTTTCGAGGGCGATATCGGCGCTCAGGCTGCGCTCGCCCGCCTCCAGGCCGTCATCCCCGGCGGGATTATCGCCATCGCTTGCCTGCGCCCGCTCCTTGAACCGCTTCTCGCGCGCCGCCGCTTCCTTGCGGCGTTCGGCTTCGTTCAGGGAGACGATGCCTTTCTCGCGCTGCGCCTTCAGGTCGGCAATGTCCTTCACCAGGCGCTGGAAATCCGGATCGCCCTTCACCCGCGCATCATGGCGGCTTTGCAATGCCGGCAGCAAGGCCGTGACATTGCCTTCGGGCGCGTATTTCGCCGGCTTGATCTCCGCCCATGGCAGGGCATTGTCATAGCTGGTCTCGCCGAAGCTTGTCGGATCGGACAGCCCCGGCAGGCTGATGTCGGGTGTGACGCCGCGCAGCTGCGTCGTGCCGCCATTGACCCGGAAGAACTGGGCGATCGTCACTTTCAGCTCGCCATATTCGGGCTTGCTGTTGTGAACCATCTGGTCGAGATCGACGACCGTCTGGACCGTGCCCTTGCCGAAGCTGGCCTCTCCCAGAATCACGCCGCGACCGTAATCCTGGATGGCGGCGGCAAAAATTTCCGAAGCCGAGGCCGAGCCGCGATTGATCAGCACGCCCATCGGGCCTGACCAGACAGGCTCAGCCAGATCCGAGCTTTTGACCTCGATCTTGCCGTCGCTGCGGCGTTGCTGGACGACCGGGCCCTTGCCGATGAAGAGGCCGGTCAAATCGATCGCCTCTTCCAATGAACCCCCGCCATTGTTGCGCAGGTCCACGAGAACGCTGTCGATCTTTTCATCCTTCAGCTCGCCGAGAAGCTTGGCGACATCGCGGCTGGCGCTTTTATAATCCTTGTCGCCTTTGGCCTTGGCTTCAAAATCCTCATAGAAGACCGGCAGCGTGATGATCCCGATCTTGCGCTCGGCATCACCCACTTTCACGGTCTGCACGGTCTTCCTGGCGGCCTGCTTTTCCAGGCTGATCTTGTCGCGCACCAGGCTGACGACGCGATGCGTGGCATCGGCGCCGGCATCGGCCGGCAGGATGTCGAGGCGCACGACGGAGCCCTTTTTCCCGCGGATCATCTGCACGACTTCATCAAGGCGCGTGCCCACCACTTCCTTGATCGGCCCATTCTTGCCCTGACCGACGCCGGTAATGCGGTCGCCGACCGCCAGCTTGCCTGAGAGTTCAGCCGGCCCGCCGGGCACCAGCTCACGGATCGTCGTATAGTCGTCGCGCTCCTGCAGCACCGCGCCGATGCCGAACAGCGAAAGCTTCATCGACACATCGAAATCAGCCGAAGCCGCCGCGCCGAAATAATCCGTGTGCGGATCGATGGCGTTCGAATAGGCGTCCATGAACGACTGGAAAACGTCGTCGCTCTTGAACTTGTAAGCGCGCTCAAGCGTGTTTTCATAGCGTTTGTCGAGCGTTTCGCGAATAGCCGCATCGGCCTTGCCGCCGAGCTTCAGCCGCAGCCAGTCGCTTTTGACGCGCTTGCGCCACAGCTCATCGCTCTCGGCTTGCGACTGCGGCCAGGGCGCTTTCTCGCGCAGCACCGAATAATTATCCTGCCCGCTGAAATCGAAATCCTGCTTCAGCAGGCTGCGCGCATAGGTCATGCGGTCGACGACGCGCTGTTCATAGGCGTTGAAGATCGCAAACGGGATCTTCAGGTCCTTCCGCTCGATCGCATCGTCGATCTCGCTGCGCTCGGCCATGAACTTGTCGATATCGGCTTGCAGGAACAGCATGCGGTCCGGATCCAGCGACTTGATGAACCCATCCATGACCCGCGCCGACAAGGCGTCGTCGAGCGGAACGGGCTTGTAGCTATACCGCGAGAGAAATTGCGCGCTCAACTGAGCAGCTTCCGCCTGTCGCTCCAGCGGCGCCAAAACCGGCGGCGATGCGACTTCAGCGGAGGCGGACTGTACGAGTGCAAGAAATGCACCGAGAAAAACGTAAGCTATGCGCATGCAGCGTTGATCCAATTCTTCATGCCGAGGGTGGATGTGTGAACTAAGTGAGGCAATTGTGGTTTTTTGGCAAGCAGGGAAGAACTTCGTCTGGGCAGCCGCAAAACTATCCGAGCTGATCGGCCAGGACGCAGTGCAGCGTATCGGAGCGAAATCGTTCAGCGAGAACGGCTGGGATCGGACGTCCGGCAGCATACCCGGGCGCGAGCATGAAGTGGCGCAAACGTTTCAGTGTGCGGTGCCTGATTTCTCCTTTGCCCTCACAATGGCGTCCGCTTCCTTGCCATATAGTTCCTCGAAGTGATCGAAGGTCTTGGAAAAATAACCAATGCCCTGCGTCGCCGAGCGCAGCGACCGCGCCAGATCTTCAAGTGCGCCGCCCGGAACGAGCGCCCGGAAGATGTCCCATCCCTTGGCGGCTTCATCGCGGTCGAAGCCGAGAACCTGACCGTTGAGACCGGCAACGATCTGGACAAGGCTGCCTGAATAGACCGACGGGATGTGGAACTCGCTGCGGAATATCGGCTGCATCAAGACGGTCGATCCTTCGGAAAGCGCCTGGCGCACCCCCATTTTCGACGCAGTCCGGAAGGCGTGTTCGGAACTGTCGACGGTATGGTGCTGACCATCCAACAGCGTTACGCCGACATCGATGACTTCGAAGCCTAGCGGTCCCTTCTCCATCGCTTCGCGCGCGCCCGCTTCGACGGCGGGGATGTAATTGCGCGGAACGGCGCCGCCCTTGACGGTTTCGCCAAAGGTGAAGCCCTGGCCGCGCTCGTTGGGGTGAATGCTCAACTTCACATCCGCGAATTGCCCGGCACCGCCGGTCTGTTTGCGATGGCGGTAATGAACCTCCGATGGTTTCGCGATCGTCTCGCGGTAGATCGGGCTGGGCGTTCGGTCGGTCACGGAGATGTGAAAGACATCGGACAGTGTTCGGCAGAGATCACGCAGATGCACCGGCCCTTGGGCGCGGACGAGTTGAGCGCCCGTGCCTTCCTCCTGCAGGATTTTCAGACCGCGATCCGTCTCGGAAAGTTTCGCCAGCGTTTCGGAAAGTTTGTTTTCATCGCGCTCGCTGCCTGGAACGAGAATCCTTTCAAGCATCGGCGTGGGTGGTTCCGTCCACTCGGGCGGGGCAACCACCGCGCCGGAGGTCAACAGCGAAGGGACAGGCAGGTGGTCGGACTTCACCGTCGCGAAGACATCTCCCGGCGCAGGCAGAACCGCCGTATTGGACCGCCCGTTTGCGAGATTTTGTACGGCGCCGAGGCTGGAGCCGCCGAGCGATGCGCCTTGCCGCAGGCCCTCGCCAAGTGCGCGCACGAGCACCGTCTTGCCGATATTCTGGCGATAATAGGCATGGAAGCTCACGGCCGCCAGCTTGCCTTCATCGACAGTTGCCGTATCAGCGAGACGCTGCCTGAGAATCCCTACCGGCGGGGCCTCGTGCCGCAGCGCCTTCATCAGCCTCATCATGCCGTTGCCGTGACTTGCAGCACCGATCAGGACCGGGATAATTCTATTTTCCCTGAGAACCCGCGATGAAATGGCATAGAGCGCGTCGCTGGATGGCTCGCGGTCCTCGATCAGTTCCTCGAGAAGCCAGTCATCAAATTCGGACAGGTGTTCCAGGAGCTCGCTGCGCGCTTCTTGCTCGCGCTCGGCAGTGCTTTCAGGGATGGCGATCAGCGCCGAAGGCTGACCTTCCCGGTAGCGCCACGCCCGTTCCGAAATCAGATCGCAACTGCCAATGATCCTGTCCCCCTCGCGGATCGGGATCTGGCGAAGCAAAAGCGTGTGGTTGGCGTAGTCTTGAAGCGCGGCGATCACGTCCCTCAACCGCCCCCTCGGTTCGTCCATCCGGTTGACGAAGAGGATGCAAGGCGTCCCCGAGGCTTCGACGATCCTGAGATAGGGCGCGGCGAGCACAGCCTCCTCGGGTGCCGATGAAACGCACAATATGCAGGCGTCGCTGGCAAGCAGCGCGTGCTGCACATGCGCCAACGCTTCGTTGGGTCCTGGCGTATCCAAGGCACACCACGCCTCGTTTCCGAAGGTGAACTCTGTGAGGTTCAACCCATAAGGGGAGCTGGATTTTCTCGGCGTCCCCTCCAGGGAGCCGAGCCTTTCCACGACTGTCGATTTTCCGGTCTGCGAGGGTCCAAGCACGGTAAAGCAGCGCATCGGCATTCCTCCAACTGCCATAAACACAACTTTCAGCCATCATAGGATGCCCTGAACCGCTGCAAGGCGCCAGAGGTGTTCTGGTTCACGGCTTGACCTAGACTTGCATTTGAGGCTGATCCATTCGGCGGCTGAGAACGCATTGACGAATTTGCCTATGGCATCGACGCCGTTCTGCGAGTCCAGCCACGCCGCCCAATTTGTCGGATAATCAGCCTTGGCGAACGGATTGCGGTATTGATTATTGAGGAGCACCTATCGCTGCACCCAGAGCCGGTGGCGATGCGCTTCACGAGCTTTGATGGTGATCAGCTGAGAGTAAGCAGCAACGGCGATACAGCGAGCGTGCAGGCCTATGACGTGGCCGGGGCGCGCGGCGCATCGGAGAGTTGGGACGCGCGGTACGAGGACTGACGCATCTAGGCGCTGGCTCGCCTTTCACCTTGAGGTCCCGTAGGCTCTACAAATCGATCGAGGGCGTTGATGTCATGGCGTAACTGCCCGATCCTCGGTGCCGGCCGCCACACGTCTGACGCAGGCGTGCATCGGACCGAACGACGTCTGGGCGAGATTGGACTTTATCCACGATCAGCTCGCAAGCGGAAAGAAACTGCGGATCCTGACGGTGGTCGACACCTTGATCCGCGTCACAGGATCATCGAGGACAGGCGGCGCTTCGCGTCGGAGGTGAGCTTTGCGCTTCTGCCGAATGGATCCTTCACCTTTGTTACCGGGTGCCGGACTGACGGGCGGTGCGGTGGTCCTGCGTTTTTCGGGCGTTGCAGTAGCGCAGGCGCGCTATTGCCGGTTGGCTGGGCTGCGGCCGTAAAGCAAAAGCATAGCGATGATGACGACGCCGTAGATGATCTGCCGCCCTGCCTCCGGCATCTGCATGACGGAGAGGATCGATTGCAGCAGCGTAATCAGGATCACCCCGGCAACGGTGCCGAGATAGGAGCCCTTGCCGCCGAGAATGGAGGTTCCGCCGAGGACGACGGCGGCGATCGAGGGCAGGAGATAAGCATCGCCCATGGACTGCGCCGCTTTCGAGGCATAGCCAGCAAGCAGGGCACCGCCGAAGGCGCTCAGCGCCCCTGAGGCAATGAAGGCGATCATGACGATCCGGCGGGTATTGATACCGGAAAGATAGGCGGCACTCTCCCGAATGCCGATACCATAGACGGACCGGCCGAATGTCGTGCGGTTAAGGACGAAGACCGTTACGGCGCCGACGACCGCCCAGATGAGAATGGCATTGGGTAGCCCGGGCAGAAGGAAGCCGGTTGCCAGATAGCGCATCGCAAATGTTGCCGAATCCTGCGGCGAGAATCCGCCAGTATAGACGACCATCAGTCCTTGCGCGACGGCGTTAGTCGCCAGCGTGATGATCATCGAGGGGATGCGCAAATAGGCGACGCCGATCCCGTTGGCCAGCCCGATCGCCATGCCGCAGGCAATGCCGAAGGGAATCGCCAGAGCCTCGCCGAGTGGGCCGTAAGCGGCAGCCGCGCACGCCATCATTCCGCCGACGGCGACAGACCACGGTACGGACAGATCGATCTGGCCGAGCAGCACGACGATCATCATGCCTGTGGCGATGACGCCAAGAAAGGATGCGACCTTCAACTGCTGCAGGAGATATTCCGGCGACAGGAAACTCGCTGAATAGAAACTGCCGATGATGAGCAGCAGGAAAATGCAGGCGAAGGCGGTGGCGATGGCCGGGTCCAGCCGATGCATGACCTTGGAAAGCCGGGTCACTGAGTGTTCTCGCATTAGGTTGTTCATCCGAACCATTCCAGGCGATTGCGCACGCGGAACAATGCGAACGCGCCAAGGCTCACCGCGACGAGCAGCACCACACCCTGGAACAGCGGCTGCCACAGCGGATCAAAATCGAAGACGAAGAGCAGGTCGCCGATGGTCCGGAAGGCGAGGGCTCCGAAGATTGCGCCGATCGCGCTGCCTTTGCCGCCGAACAGGGATACGCCGCCGAGCACCACCGAAGCGATTGAGAACAATGTATAGGCATTGCCGCTCGCAAAGGCTGCCTCGCCGGTGAAGGTGAAGAAGGTGAGGAAGAGCCCGCCAGTCGACGCAAGAAGACCGGCGAGCGCATATGCGGTAAATTTCGCGCGGCGGATGGGCAGGCCGGACATATAAGCCGCGATCTCCGATGAACCGGAGGCATAGGCTGCCCGCCCGATCTGGGAGCGGCTGAACGGTACCCATATGACGAGAACGACGGCGATGAGAGCGACAAGGCTGGCCGGCAAGAGGTCGAAGACCTTGCCGGTCATGACGTCTGCCAGTTCCTCGTTGACCGATCCGCCGGGAAAGGGTCGCAGCAGGAGGGCGATGCCGAAGAACACAGCGCCGGTGGCGATCGTGGCAACGATCGGCTGCAACCGTCCATAGATGACGATCAGGCCGTTGAGCGTGCCGCAGGCAAGACCGGTTGCGAGGACGGCCATCACGCCAAGAGCAGTTTCAAGCGGCGAGCCGAGCACGAGCCAGGAGGCCAGCGCATTGGTCAGGATGAAGATCATGCCGACCGAGAGGTCGATGCCGGCGGTAATCACCACCAACGTCTGAGCCATCGCGACGAAGGCAAGCAGCACGCCCTTGTTCGCCGCGGTCTGGACGACATTGGCCGTCAGTCCGGCGGGATGATTGGAGACGTAAATTGCAAACATGACGAGGAATATGCCGGCTGCCATCAGCGTGCCGCGCCGTTCGCCCAACCGGTAACGCCACTCCTTCATGCCGCGCTCCCCGCATTCTCGCTGCCGACATTCAGTGCGCTCGCCACCAGCGCATGCTCGGTGATGCCGTCGCCCTTCAATTCGCGTCTGATGCTGCCGTTGTAGAAGACGAGAACGCGATCGCAGCAGCCGATCAACTCGTCGTAATCCGTCGAATAAAAGAGAATGGCTGCTCCCGCTTCGGCCAAGCGCCGCAGCAACTGATAGATCTCCTGCTTGGTGCCGACATCGATGCCGCGTGTCGGATCGTTGAGCAGAATGATCCGCGGCTTGCGCATCAGCCACTTGGCGATGACGACCTTCTGTTGGTTGCCGCCGGAGAGCGCTCCGACCGGAATGTCGAGACCTGCCGTCTTGATCGCCAGTATCTGCACCATCTCCTCGATCAACCGTTCTTCCTTTTCCTGATCTATCACCCCCGCTCTGGACACCCGGTCCAGTACCGCAAAGGATAGATTTTCCCGGACCGTCATCGGCAGCATCAAGCCTTCCGTCTTGCGGTCCTCGGGGATGAGCGCCATGCCGATCTGTCCGGATTTTGCCGCTGCCGGGCTTGCGAGCGTAACCGCCTTGCCGTCGACAAGGACGGAACCTGTGGTCCCGCGCAGGACGCCGAAGAGCGCAAGCAGCAGCTCGCGCTGCCCTTGTCCATCCAGTCCTCCAAGGCCGACGACTTCACCACGACCGACGGTAAGCGAAACGTCGTGCAGCGTATCCGCCCAGCCGAGCTTGCGGCATTCCAGGACCGGACGGACTTCATCCTTCGCAACCCGTTCCGGTTTCGGCGGGAAGGCGCGGCTGTATTCCCGACCGATCATCATTTCGACGATCTCGCCATCGCTGCGCGTGGCTGCCGGGAAACTTGCCACATTGCGGCCGTTGCGCAAGACCGTGCATTGATCCGCCAATTCAGCGATCTCCTGCATGCGATGAGAAATGTAAAGGAGTGCCAGCCCTTCGGACCTCAGCCGCCTCAAAACGGAGAAGACCTCGGCGACATCGGCTGCCGTCAGTGCCGACGTTCCTTCGTCAAGAATGAGAATGCGCGGTTTCCAGGCGAGCGCCTTGGCGATCTCCACCAGTTGTCGGCGCGAGAGCGGCAGGTCCTTGACCAGCTCGCGCGGATGAATGTCGCTGGCGCCTGCCCGCGCGAGCATCTCCTCGGCGATGACGCGTTGCGCCTTGCGGTCAATCAGGCCGAAACGGAGCGGCGGAGCGGCGATAGAGATGTTGTCGGCGACGCTGAGGTCCGGGATCAGCGAGAGTTCCTGAAATACGCAGGTGACGCCGGCGGCGGAAGCCTCGGCCGGGGAGCGGAAGGTTACCGGATGCCCGTCGAGCAGCATGCGGCCTTCATCCGGCGCGACGACGCCGGCCATGATCTTGATCAGCGTGGATTTGCCCGCGCCGTTCTCGCCGAGAATAGCGTGGATTTTCCCGGCTTCCACGGTGAGTTTGGCGTTTTCCAACGCATGTACGCCGCCGTAACGCTTCGATACACCGCTCATCTCAAAGAGCGGGGTTGCCGCCGGTTTTTCTGGTGCCGTCATGAATGTCCTCGGGGCAGGTGTTTCTCGCGCGCCGCGGGCAGAGCCGCGGCACGCCGCTCAAGCGATCCGGTTCGCCCCCGGCCTATTGGTTTTCCTTCGACTGCCCCATGATCTCCTGTGCGGTGAAATTGATGCCGCAGGTCGGAAAAGCGTTGCCGACGAAGAAATTGTCCGACTGATCCGGATAGAAGTCCTGGCCCTCCTTGAAGTTCGGGTCTTCGACGATTGCCAGCGGCAGCTTGATGGACTGCGGCACGACCTGTCCTTCAAGTGCTGCGATCGCCGTCTTGATGGCAACCGCCACCTGGGCAGGCCCGGTGCCGGCCGAGGAGCATTTCAGGCCTTCGCCAGCATATTTGGCGCAGAACTTGCGGAAGCCGTTTTCCGTTTCGCCACCGAAAGGCACGAATGGATGTTTGGCATCGATCATTGCCTGCACGACGCCGGTATCGCCGCCCTGCGCGGTGATGCCGTCGAACTTCTTGTGCACGGCTATCGCGTCGGCGGTGGCCTTCTGTGCCGTCGGGTCGTCCCACTTGCCGAGCACTTCGACGACATCCCACTTCTTGCCGGTGGCATCCAGGGTTTCGTGTATGCCGTTGTGGCGGTCGGTATCGACTGACGTTCCGGCAACCCCGCGCACCTCGAGAACTTTGCCGCCATCAGGCAGGTGCTTTGCTAGCCAGTTCGCCCACAGCACGCCAAGGCCCTTCTGGTCGACGTTGACGTTGATTGCGTCTTGCGTGTCCAGAATATTGTCGAAGGCGACCAGGACGACGCCGGCCTGCTTGGCGCGCTTGATGACCGGTCCGAATGCCGTCGGATTCTGGGCATTGACGACGATGGCGTCGTAACCGGAATCGATGAAGTTGTTGATCGCCGAAATCTGCGCCGGCACATCCTCACCGGTGGAAACGACCTTGAACTCCTTGAGTTTGGCGGCGACATCCGACTGAGCGGCATAGGCTTTCGCCGTCTGGATCATCTGAATGCGCCAGGTGTTGGCGATATACCCATTGGCGAGCGCGATGCGATAAGGCCCGTCTTTTTTCGGAAATTTGAAAAACTTGGTATCCGCCGTCCACGGCACGAAGCAGTCAGCCTCGGCCGCAGGCCCGCTGACAATTTCCGGTTGGGCAAGAGCCGTGGAGTGGGAAAGCGCAAATGCAGCCGCGGCGAGAAGGCCGCCGACCAATGTCTTGTACATCAGATCCTCCCATTTGTTGCCATGTTCGGATCGGCATCGAATGGGTGTCGGAATCATCGACTGTCCGTTGCAGTTTGTTCTGCAGTCGGTTGCCGGTCCGGCAATGCATGTCGATACGCTATCCAAATGACGCCGGATGGGCTCCTCCCGAGGGCGTCACGCAGCCGATGGTAGCGCTGCCAACCATGATTGTAAAGAAGCACGCAATGACCTGATTAACGCGGATTCACAGGCTCATCCGGAGCAGATAGGGTCGCCGGGGCCTGTCCTAAGGAACTCGGTGCCGCCATGAAGCTTTTCATCGTTGGCTGACGGATTGGAAGTCATCCTAGAATTGGCCGTCAAATGACGCCTGCAAAGCAAAAGTGACTGTAGTTTATCGCGGACGATCATCCGCTTGTGTTGCGAGGGCTTGCGGACCTGCTCCGTGAAATGCCCGACGTGGAAGTTGTGTCGACATGTGCCGACGGGCCGTCGCGTATGAAGCCATGAGCCGGCATCGTCCAGATGTCGCGATTATTGATAGAGAGATGCCGGGCCTCGATGGAATAGGACTGTTGAAACAGTTGAAGGCGGCTCGCCTGCCAACGCGAGTGGTGATCGCATGCGTCCGCTTCCGGGCAGAGTGCCTGAACCAGCACTGGTTCCTGACCCTTGCAGATGCCCGAAGCTCGACTGCGCAGCTCGGGTCTCCAGTCGCGAAAGCCGGCACGCTGAGCAAGTCGAAGGTAATTCTTCTCGCCGTACGCAGCGCATGTTTTTGCGCCGGCGTTTCTATTCGAACGTGCCACAGACACTACGGGGCGCGCCCGGTTGGCGAACTCTGGAAGCATCGAGGCCAGACAGTAGCGACGGCGACGTCTTCACGCCGCAACATTGAATTATTCTGTCAATCGCTTCAAAGCTTGCCAGCTGGCGTTGTCGGCTTACGGGCATGTGTCCTGCCAGACGTCGTGCCAATCCGGGTCTCCCGCTGCGCGTTGGACGGTCGCACACCACATTCCGATCTCTACCTGTCGCCCGGCCATGCGCTGTTTCTGAACGGCGTTCTAATCCAGGTGAAAGAGCTCGTGAATGGCACGACAATCGCACCGGTCGCTCCGGCCAACGACATCTCCATCGAGTACTACGCCGTCATGCTTGATATCACCCGCTACAGCGCAACGAGAAGCGCGCGGGCGTTCGGCTTTGCTACCTCCCGCCACCTACACCACCTGCCGGGACGCGATCCTGCTGCCGCGAGAACTGGTTGACATCGCAAGGCCAGGGTCACGACATGCGGGGTGAAGGTAAGCGTGTGGGCACGGCGGCCCTCGGCTGTCATTCGTCGGCGACAATAAGAAATAACGATATCGCTGTGTTCACCGTCCCTGCCGCGTCCCTGGCGCGGCGGAGAACCTCGCCAAGAAGTATCCTAATGACACGCTGGCCTTCCACGACAATGTGGTGTGTGCCCCTTCTGACCCGTTGGACATGACGGCCGTAACCGGAGCGACAAGAGAGCATTTGCTCTCGGCAGGAAAAGCCGCAACCTTCGCCTTCGACGGGGCCTTAGCGTTTCCCGATAATTGATCCCGACTTGCATCTCAAAACAAAAGCCCCGCGGTCGTTGCCACACCGCGGGGCTCTTTGACGCCGATCCGGGAGAGGGGATCAGGCGGCCTTAACTTTGCCAGATGTGCGTGCCCATTCGGGCAGCCAGTTGCCGTGGGTGGCCAGCAGGTCGTCGACCAGCGACCAGATCTGGTCGAGGTCGAGTTCGGCTGCCGTGTGCGGGTCCATCATCGCGGCGTGGTAGATGTGCTCGCGATTTTCGGTCATCAGCGCCTGCACCGTCAGTTCCTGGACGTTGATATTGGTGCGGATCAGGGCGGTCAGCTGCGGCGGCAGGTCGCCGATGAAGGTCGGCTGGATGCCGGAGGCATCGACCAGGCAGGGCACTTCGGCGGCGCAATTTTCTGGCAGCGAGGTGATGCAGCCATTGTTGCGGACATTGCCGTAGATCACCGAGGGTTCGCCGGTCCAGACCGAGTTGATGATCGAGGAAGCATATTCCTTCGAGGGTGTCACCTCGATCTTGTCGGCGCTGCGATAGGCTTCCGCCTGGCCCTTCCAGCGCTCGATCTGCTCGATGCAGCGCTTCGGATATTCATCGAGCGGAATGCCGAATTTCTCGATCAGGTCGTCGCGGCCCTCCTTGATGAAATAGGGCGTGTATTCGGCGAAATGCTCCGAGCTTTCGGTGACGAAATAGCCGAGCCGCGTCAGCATCTCGTAACGCACCTTGTTGGGGCAGCGCGGGTTCCAGCCGGGCTTCGGCGCCCTGCCCTCGCGGTAGCCGCGGACAAGATCGGGATAGAGGTTGCGGTAGGAGCCGTCGGCCTGGCGATGCTCGAATTTGAGATAGAAGGCCATGTGGTTGATGCCGGCCGCGCGGTAGCGGATTTCCTCGTAGGGAATGTCGAGGTCATGGGCCAGCTCCATCGCCGTGCCCTGCACCGAGTGGCAGAGGCCGACCTGGCGGATGGTGGGGTATTTCTCCGAGATCGCCCAGGTGTTGATCGCCATCGGGTTGACGTATTGCAGCATGATCGCCTCGGGGCAGACGGCGAGCATATCCTCGCAGACCTTCCAGAGATGCGGCACGGTGCGCAGCCCGCGCATGATGCCGCCGACGCCCAGCGTATCGGCGATCGTCTGGCGCAGGCCGTATTTCTTCGGCACTTCGAAATCGGTGACGGTGCAGGGCTCATAGCCGCCGATCTGGAAGGCGACGACGACGAAATCGGCGCCGGCAAGCGCTTTGCGCTGGTCGGAATAGGTCTCGGCCTTGGCCTTGACGCCAAGCGTCGAGATCAGCTTGTTGACGACGATAGCGCTTTCCTCAAGCCGCTGCGGGTTGAGATCCATCAGCGCGATCGTCGCGCCCGAAAGCGCGGGACGCTGCAGAACGTCGCCGATGATGTTCTTCATGAAAACGGTGGAGCCAGCTCCGATGAATGTGATCTTGGGATTTGCTGCCATTATAACCTCCGGCATTCGGCAATCATGCTACCTCGAAAGCGGCTTTGACGAGCCGTTCGGTGTAGGCGGTCTTGGGATGGGATAGAACTTCGTTGACAGGGCCTTCTTCGACGATCTTGCCATGCTGCATGACGATGACGCGGTGGCAGAGGGCGCGCACGACCTTGAGATCGTGGGAAATGAAGAGGTAGCTCAGACCTCGCTCGTCCTGCAGCTTGCGCAGCAGTTCGATGATCTGCGCCTGGACGGAAAGGTCGAGGGCGGATGTCGGCTCGTCGAGCAGGATGAATTCCGGCTCCAGCGCGATGGCGCGGGCAATGGCGATGCGCTGGCGCTGGCCGCCGGAAAATTCATGCGGGAAACGCGACAGAATATTGCCGGGCATGCCGGCTGAGATCAGCGCCTCGCGCACCCGGTCCTGCCGCTCGGCCCGGGTGGCGCCCAGCTTGTTGACGACGAGGCCTTCCTCGATGATCTGGCCGATCGTCATGCGCGGGTTGAGCGAAGAGAACGGATCCTGGAACACCACCTGCATGCGGGCCCGCAAGGGCCGCATCTCGGCCCTGGAAAGCCCGTGGATCGGCTGATGGTCGAAATGGATCTCGCCGCTGTCGGGCGTGTTCAGCCGCAGGATCGCCTGGCCGAAGGTGGTCTTGCCGGAGCCGGATTCGCCGACGAGGCCGAGCGTCTCGTGACGGCGCAGCGTCAGATCAAGGCTGTCGACGGCGACAAGCTCGCGCATCGCGGGCTTCAAGAAGGTGCCATGGCGCAGCATGAAGGCAACCCGCACGCCCTTGGCCTCGAGGATGACATCGGATCCCTCCGGCAGCGGATTGGCCTCGCCGCGCGGCTCGGAGGCAAGCAGATGCTTGGTATAGGCGTGCTGCGGATTGGCAAACAGCGCTTCGGTGGTGTTGTGCTCGCGCACTTCGCCAAGCTGCATCACATAGACGTAATCGGAGAACTGCCGCACGACGGTGAGGTCGTGGGTGATGAGGATGACGGCCATCCCCATTTCCTTCTGCAGGTTGCGGATCAGGTTGAGGATCTGCGCCTGCACGGTGACATCGAGCGCCGTCGTCGGCTCGTCGGCGATCAACACATCGGGATCGTTGGCGAGTGCCATGGCGATCATCACGCGCTGGCGCTGGCCGCCGGAAAGCTGATGCGGATATTGCATGAGCCGCGCCGCCGGATCCGGGATTTGCACATGTTCGAGCAGCTCCAGCGCGCGTTTCTGCGCATCCCGCTTGCTGATCCGGCGGTGGACGCGGATCGCCTCGACGATCTGGCTGCCGATCGTATAGATCGGGTTCAGCGAGCTCATCGGCTCCTGGAAGATCATCGAGATGCGGTCGCCGCGCAGCTTGCGGCGGGCCCGCTCGGAAAATTTGAGGATATTGCTGCCGTCATAGGCGACCGTCGATTTTTCGGAAACCACGGCGCGCTTTGACAGCAACCCCATCACCGTTCGCGCCGTCACCGATTTGCCGGAGCCGGATTCGCCGACGATGGCGATGGTTTCGCCGCGATAAAGCTGGAAGGAGACGTCCTTGACGGCTTCGACCATGCCGTCCTCGACCTTGAAATTCACCGCCACGTTGCGGGCGTCGATGATCGGCGTGTCCTGGCGGCCGTCATGATCGTGGCGGACGGGCGGGGCGAAGGAATTGACCAGTGCGAGAGCCATATCAATCACCTCAATAAGGATCGACTGCGTCGCGCAATCCATCGCCCAGCGCATTGAAGGCGAAGACGGTGACGAGCACGAAGCCGACGGGAGGAGAGAATCCAGGGATAGGAGCCGATCACCGAATAGGTCGCCGTATCCTGCAGCATCAGCCCCCAGGAGATCAGCGGCGGCTTGACCGCGAACCCTAAGAAACCGAGGAAGGATTCGAGCAGCACCACGCTCGGTATGGCGAGCGTCACCGCGACGATGACGTGGCTCATCACGTTCGGGAAGATATGCTGCAGGATGATGCGCTTGTCGGTGGCGCCGACCGCCATTGCCGCCCGGACATAATCGATACGGGCAAGCGCCAGGGTCTTGCCGCGCACCTCGCGCGACATCTGCGCCCAGCCGAGCGCCGACATGACGATGATGACGAAGGCGAGGAAGACGTTGGTCGGCGCCGTCACCGGGATCAGCGAAGTCAGCGCCAGATAGAGCGGCAGCTGCGGGAAGGCCAGCACCAGCTCGACGAAACGCTGCAGCCAGACATCGAAGGTGCCGCCAAAGTAACCCGACACCATGCCGACCGTGGTGCCGATGACGGTGACGATGAAGACGACGGTCAGCGCGATCATCAGCGAGATGCGCGAGCCGATGATGGCGCGCGACAGCACGTCGCGGCCGAACTTGTCGGTGCCGAGGAAATGCACCGGCTGGCCGTCGGTCGAGCCGAAGAAGTGACGCTCAGCCGGGATCAGGCCGAAAAGCCGGTATTCCGATCCCTTGACGAAGAAGCCGAGCAGCCGCGGATTGTCGTAATCGACGCCGACGATCGGCTGGAAGGTAACCGGGTCGAGCGCATCGGAATCGGCCAGGCCGTAGACGCGCGGCTGGAAGACGAAATTGCCGTCCTTGTCGTGGAAGCTCATCATCTGCGGCGGCGCGAAACCGACATCGGTCGCCTTCGGGTCCATCGGCGCGACGAAATCGGCAAAGATCGCCATGAAGAGCAGCAGGCCGACGAGGATGAGACCGGCCATGCCGGTCCAGGAGCGCCGCAGCCGGCGCCAGACGAGGGCGATATAGCTCTCATGCCCGCGCGATGGTTTGCTGACCGAGGTTTCGGTGGTCGTCGGCGGTGGCGGCGAGGAGTCGAAAGCCAGCATCTCAGGCTCCTTCAAATTGGCGGACACGCGGGTCGAGCAGCGCCAGCAGCATGTCGGCGATGATATTGCCGACGATCAGCGTCGCCGACAGCACCATCATGAAGGTGGCGGTGACATAGACGTCACCGATCGCCATCGAGCCGACGATGGCCGGACCGACGGTCGGCAGCGCGAAGATGATCGCGGTTTCGATCTCGCCGGTCAGCATGTAAGGCAGCACGACGCCCTGATACATCACCAATGGATGAAGCGCGTTCGGCACCGCGTGGCGCATCACCACCGCGCCGCCGGAAAGCCCCTTGGCCTTCGCCGTCTCGACATATTGGGCATTCAGTGTATCGAGCAGATTGCCGCGCATCACCCGCATATTGTAGGCGAGCCCGCCGAAGGTGGCGATCGCCACGACCGGCCAGACATGGTGGACCAAATCAACGAACTTCGCCCAGGACCAGGGCGCCCCGCCATATTGCGGCGAGAAGAAGCTGCCGATTTCGGTCACGTTGAACTGGAAGACCAGCAGATAGACGATGATCAGCGCCATCAGGAAGCGCGGCACCGTCATGCCGAGGAAGGAAACCGCCGAAAGCGTGCTGTCGATCCAGCTATATTGCCGGGTCGCCGCCCAGATGCCGAAACCGACGCCGAGCACGGAAGCGAAGATGTGGCAGACGAGCGCCAGAAGCAGGGTCCGCGGCAGCCGCTCGGCAACGACGTCGGCGACCGGCTTGTTGTAGAACATGCTGTAGCCGAAATCGCCGCGGGTGACGATGCCGCCGATCCAGTTGACGTACTGGACGACCATCGGCTTGTCGAGGCCGTGTTCCACCCGGTAGGCCTGGGCCTGGGCTTCGGCCTGGGCGTAGGAAGCGCCGCCCTGATTGATCAGCTGGGATCTTATATAATCGGCATAGTCGCCAGGCGGGGCCTGGATGATGGCGAAAGTCACCACGCTCAGGATGAAGAGAACGGGGATCGCGGAGGCTATGCGCACGAGCAGGAATCGTAACATCGGACGGTCCGCTTTTCCTTGCCGCCAGTCGCTCCTTGTCAGCGCGGCTGGCTTGTTGGTCATATCAGGCCGCGCGCCACGCGCGGCCTGAATCTCGCTTCAGCTGGGAGGGAGCTAGTTGTTGACCGGACCCTTGTCGCCGGGCTTGCCGGGCAGCTGTTCGGGGAACAGCTCATATTTGCCCTGCTTGTCGGCGGCCACCCACAGGCGTTCGCGGATCACCGAATCTTCAGCCCAGTTGAACATGAAGATCGGGGTGCCCTGCGGCACGTTGGAGAACCGCTTGTTGATGATCAGGGCGCCAGGATATTCCGTCAGACCCACGGTGTTGACGTGTTCCGTCGAGATCTTCTGGTACTGTTTCATCAGGGCGACGCGGGCATCATTGTCCGGGCTCGTCGTGAACTTGGCGACAATATCGTTCAGTTCCTTTTCGAACGGCATCAGATCGAGCTGATCGTCCTTGCCGGCGCGATGGTGCCAGCTGGTGCGGGGACCGATCGGCGCAAGCTGCTCGGTATTCTGCACCACCGACGACAGTTCCGTCGTGTTGCGCTGGATCAGCCAGTCGAAGCGGCCGGCATAATGGGCGTCGTCACGCTTCGGGCCGTCGAGCGCATTGATGACGATCTTCAGGCCGAGCTTCTCCATCTGGGCGACGACACCTTCGGCAAGGCTCTTGTCGGTCGTGTACTGATTGTTGATCAGCATGACGATTTCGACATCCTTGCCGCCGGCCGTGCCGGCCGGGAAGTTGACGATGCCGTTGCCGTCCGTATCCTTTAGGCCGGCCTTGGCCAGTTCGGCCTTGGCGCCTTTCAGATCGAAGGGATAGTAGACGGTGGAGTTGCGGTCGTAGAAGCTGGTGCCGGAGGAAAGCCCGCCCGGATAGATCGCGGTGAACGGCCCCTTGACCAGCGAGTCGCCGATCGCCTTGCGGTCGAGCGCCATGGTGACGGCCTTGCGGAAGTCCTCATTGCGGTTCAGCTCGCGGATCGCCTGGCCGCGTTCGTCCGGGTTGCCCCAGCCGTTGGCGGAGAAGTTCATGCGCAGGTTATAGCCGATGAGGCGCGGGCCGAAAGCCAGACGGGCGGGCGCGGTTTTCTCGGCGGCGCGCTTCAGCGAGGCGACGAAGTTTTCCGGCTGCTCGAGGTTGGAGATGTCGGCGGATCCGGCCACGGCCTGAACGTCGCGGTCGGCCCAGGTCGAGAGCTTGTAGTGCAGCTCGTTCAGATAGGGCAGCTGATTGCCCTTCTCGTCGACCTTCCAGTAATAGGGGTTGCGGCGCATGACGATGATGTCGTCGGAGCGATATTCCACCGGCACCCAGGCGCCCATCACCGGCATGTTCATGAACTCCGGCGGGAAGGCGTTCTTGAACTGGTCGTAGGTGTTCTTCGAATATTTCGGATGCTGCGGCTTGAGGATATGCGACGGACCCGGGCAGAAGTTCGGGTAGGCCATCGTGTAGAGATATTGCTTCGGGAAGGCATCCTTGAAGGTCCATTCGACGGTGTAATCGTCGATCTTCTTCAGCGTCGTGCCGACACCGAAAGCCTCCGGCGAAGCGCCGCCGCCGAGCGGCGAGACGTTCGGATCGATGACCTCGTCATCCCAGTAGAACATGATGTCGTCGGCATTGAACGGCGCACCATCAGACCATTTGGCGCCTTCGACCAGGTGCATGGTCAGCTTGTGGCCGTCCTCGGACCAATCCCAGCTCTTGGCAAGGTTCGGCAACGGCTCGGTGTCCTTGGCCTCAACCTGGAACAGCGGCGCGGTGCGCGTCAGGCATTCGGAAAGGCCGATATCGATGCCGCCCCAGCCCTGCGTCTGGCCGGCGCCGTAGTTCCAGCCTTCCGGCCGGCCGCCGATGACGTGGCGCATCGTATCGCCGTAGACCCCGATGCCGTCGGGCATGTTGCCGGTCTTGAAGACCATCGGCTCTTTCGGCAGGCGGTCTTTCACCGGCGGCAGCTTGCCGGTGGCGACGAAATTCTTCGTGACCCAGTCGGGCTCGTGATATTCGGGCAGCGCCTTGAACTCCAGGATGGAGTCGCGCGCCACATATTTGATCTTGCCTTCGGCCGGGAAGTCCGCCGGCGCCGGCGGAACGGTGGCCTCGGAGGCATATGCATTCAGCGCCAGGACCGAGACGCCGAGCGCCAGTCCGGCCAGAATGCCAAGTTTGCGGAATTTCATCATCGTTTCTCCCTCTTGTTCCGGAGCGCGGGGCACGCGGCTCCTTTTCCTCGAACGACATGAAAGCGGGCCGGCGGTCCATGGATTTCCCTCCCGGAAACCCATGACGACCCCTCCTTCACGAAAATCAGACGGCCTGTTTCAGCGCCGCCTTTTCCGCGCGCAGCTCTTCGATCGAGCGAACGTTGCGGCGTGCGGCACCCGCCCAGTCGCGGGTCTGCACCTTGGATTTCGACAGCCGCTCCTTGGCGGCCGGCACGGCATCGGCATATTGCGGCAGCCAGCGCGCCTGGGCAACGACCATCTCGTCGACCATCTGCCAGACCTCCTCCGGCGTCGCCACGGCGCCGACCAGCGGGTCGTGCAGCACGGCAAGCTTCAACAGGTCGATGTCGCCGGATATCGCGGCATGCACCGACATGCGCTGGACGTTGATCGAGGCGATGCAGGTGGCGGCACAGGCTTCCGGCAGGGTGACGCCGGAGACCATGTTGATGCCGAAGCGGTCGACGAAACCGGGCGATTCGATGATCGCATCGGACGGCAGGTTGGTGATGACGCCGTTATTCTTGACGTTGAAATGGCCGCGATAGACCCGGTTCGTCTCCAGCGCTTCGAGGATGTGGCTCGCATGTTCGTTCGAGCGCTTGGCGGGGTCAATCGGCTTTGAGGCGGATTCCAGGAATTGCGGGAATTCGGTCTCGAACCAGTTGCGGGTCTCGGTGGAATGGCGGAGATAACCGCCGGTCTCGCCGTGGATCCAGTCGGACATGTCGATCCAGCGGGTGATTTCCTCCGGCCGCTTGCGGTACCAGGGCAGGTATTCCGACAGATGGCCGTTGCTCTCGGTGGAATAGACGCCGAACCGCTTCAGCACGTCGATGCGCAGCTTCTCCTGCTGCGAATAGACCGGATGCGCCTCGAAGGCGGCGATGAGCTCGTCCTTGCCGATCCTGCGGCCGTTGAGGCGCAGGTCGATGAACCAGGTCTGGTGGTTGATGCCGGAGCAGACATAGTCGAGTTCACCAAGCGACTTGGCGCCGAGCACCTCGGCGATCTGTTCGGCGCCGTGCTGGACGCCGTGGCAGAGGCCGACGGTATCGACCTTGCCGTATTCAATCGCCGCCCAGGTGTTCATCGCCATCGGATTGGCATAGTTCAGGAATTTCGCGCCGGGCTCGGCGACCTCCCGGATATCCCTGCAGAAGTCGAGGATCACCGGAATGTTGCGCTGGCCATAGAGGATGCCGCCGGCGCAGATCGTATCGCCGACGCATTGGTCGATGCCGTATTTCAGCGGGATCCTGATATCGTCGGCATAGGCTTCGAGGCCGCCGACCCGCACACAGCTGATGATGTAGCGCGCGCCGGTCAGCGCCTGGCGCCGGTCGGTCGTCGCCGTCACCTTGGTCGGCAATCCGTTCGCCTCGACGATCCGGTCGAGGATTGCCTTGATCATCTCGAGATTATGTTCGCTGAGATCGGTCAGCGCGAATTCGACGTCGCGAAACTCCGGAACGCACAAAATGTCGGTAAACAGCTTCTTGGTGAAACCAACGCTGCCCGCACCGATGATAGCGATTTTGAAACTCATGATCTTCACCTCGACCCAATCGGATGCTACAGAAAAGACGGCCACGGAGGATCAGGTCGCATGCTGGCGCATGCGGCTGAAAAAGCCGAAAAACTGCCTGTTTTCCTCCCGGCCGCTCTTTCGGCCGTGGTCTCTTCCCTGTTTGTCGAGCGGGATTATGCCCGAAATCGGCAAGCCGACCAGAGAAGGATTATGCTTTCAGGGGTAATTTTGTGCTGCAGAATTTGATTGCCAACGGACAGTCGATGAGGACGGTTTCGCTGCCCCGCGGCCGCCAGCGATTGCACGCCATGCCGACGAGTTCCGGCTATGAAGTGCGCGAGAACGAGCCCTATGACTGGGACGGACGCAGGCGAGGCCAGACGCCCTTCACCGTGCTGCAGCACACGATCAGCGGCACCGGCCGGCTGCGCTATCAAAACCGCAATTATCGGCTTCAGGGCGGCGACACGCTGCTGGTGCTCGTACCGCACAATCACCGCTACTGGCTAGAAAAGGGCGACCGCTGGGAATATTTCTGGATTTCGATGAATGGCGAGGAGACGCTGCGCATCCACCAGCTGGTACTGTCCACCGCCGGCCCGGTGCTGAAACTGCAGCCCTCGACCATCGATCATCTCGCCGATTGCAGCCTGCGCCTCGTCACCGGCGCGACCTCGCCGGGGGCCGCCTCGGCGATTGCCTATGAAGCGGCGATGGCGCTCTATGACGACGTCTTCGGCTCGCCGGCCTTTGCCGCGGAACTCAGCGTCATGCAGCCGGTGATCGATCATATCAACGCCAATCTGGAAAAGCCGCTGCCGGTCAGCGAACTTGCGAGCATCGTCGGCCTTAGCCGTGCGCATTTCTCGCGCAGCTTTGCCGAGAGCGAGGGCATGCCGCCGGCCGAATTCGTGCTGCAGCAGCGGCTGCAGCGCGCGGTCAAGCTGCTGACCAAGGCGGACTTCCTGCCGGTCAAGGAAGTCGCCATCATGTGCGGTTTCGAGGATCCGAACTATTTCTCCAAGGTCTTCCGCCGGGTCTACGGCACCAACCCGACGGAATTCCGCACCACCGGCATGTATGCCAGCATCGGAAAACTGCGATAGCCGCCGTCTGCCGTCTGCTGTCTCAGGCCCTCACCTCGAACACCATGTTGAACGGCGTTTCGGTGGCGCGGCGGAAATGCGTGAAGCCGGCGTCGAGCGCCACCTTGCGAAGCTTCATCTCTCCCGCCTGGGCGCCGAGCCCGAGCCCCACCTCCTGCGACAGCGATGCCGGCGTGCAGATCATCGTCGAGGCGCCGTAATAGACGCGGCCGACGGGGTTGAGATTGTCCTTGAGATGGTCATGGGCAAAGGGCTCGACGATCAGCCAGGTGCCGTTCGGACCAAGCGTTTCCTTGACGTGCTGGCCGGCGCCGACCGGATCGCCCATGTCGTGAAGGCAGTCGAACATCGCGACCATGTCATAGCCGCGGCCTGGAAATTCCGCCGCCCGGCTCTGCTCGAACGTCACCCGGTCGGCGACGCCGGCATCCGCCGCGGCGGCTTTGGCTTTTTCGATCGACGGGCCGTGATAATCGAAACCGGTAAAGCGCGACGCCGGATAGGCCTGCGCCATCAGGATGGTCGAAGCCCCATGGCCGCAGCCGACATCGGCGACGCTGGCGCCGGCCTTGAGCTTTTCCTCGACCCCGGAAAGGGCGGGTATCCATTCGGCGACGAGATGGCTGTTATAGCCCGGACGGAAGAAGCGCTCGGTTCCCCGGAACAGGCAGGTGCTGTGCTCGTGCCAGCCAAGTCCCTTGCCGGTGCGGAAGGCGTCGGCGACCTTCGGCTCATCCATCCACATCGATTGCACCACCTCGAAGGCGCCGACGAAAAAGGCCGGGCTGTTTTCCTCGGCAAACACCATCGCCTGCTCCGGCGACAGGCTGAAACGATCGGTTTTTTCGTCATAGGTAATATAATCGGCCGCCGCCTGGGCGCTCAGCCATTCCCGGAGGTAACGCTCCTTCACCCCGGTTTTTTGCGAAAGCTGCTGGACGTTCATCGGCGTGCCATCGGCCATCGCCTTGAAAATTCCCACCTTGTCGCCGAGCACGACCAAGGCGCCCGACACGGCGGCGCCGACATCGCCGACCAGCCGGCCGACGAGTGCATCGAGTTTCTGCATATCCGGCTCACGCATTGTTTCCTCCCACGCGCGTGTTTCAGGAATTTAAAAATTAGACTTTAATAATATTCCGTCAATCAACCTTCCCTTTCAGCGCAGGAGCGGCAGTATTAAAGGTCGAAAGATTCCAGCGGATTTCAACGGCCACCAGTGTCGTCTGGAGGCCTCAACTTATGCAGGAAAGCGAGACGGGGCCGATCTTAAGGGCCTTGCGAGCGCTTTCATCGCCGCTTGAGTCGAATCTCCCTGAGGCAGAATCACACTTTTGATGTAGGGTTATCATTATGTCTCTATCTTCCGCCCAATGCCGCGCCGCGCGCGCTCTCCTGGCCTGGTCGCAGGACGATCTTTCCTCGGCCGCAAACGTCGCCAAGGCGACGATCGCCAATTTCGAGGCCGGCAAACGCTCGCCCTATGACCGGACTCTTCAGGATATGAAGCAGGCCCTGGAAGCGGGCGGCGTCATTTTTATCCCGGAAAACGGCGGAGGGGCCGGCGTCCGTCTTGCCAAACGTGCAAATTCGATCGACACCAACGAGACCGAAACGGTTCAATATGAAGAATATCTCGAAAACGACGCACCGCCTGGTGCGGGTGGCTGAATGATGACGAAGAAGCAGAAGCTCGAACACTCGGAACTGGCCGGAGAATTCACCGATGACGGGGTCACCGTGCTCGTCGACATCTTCCGCACATCCGGCAGCGATGAAGACTGGACGATGGAAGTGGTGACGCAAGCCGAGGATCTGATCCGCTGGGACGAACCCTTTGCCACCGACCGGGAAGCCTTCGACGAATTCCTGGCCGTGGTGGCGCGCGACGGCCTGCGATCGTTTCTCGACGATGAAGAACCGTCGGTCCATTGAGGAAGATAAGTGAAAAGCATCAATGATCTCGTCGCCTCGGCGAAAACCGTCTGCGATCGATACCGGGCCGGGCGGATGGAGCGCGAGACCGTGCGCGAATGGGTTCTCGGACTTGGCGCCTATCCGGGCCCGCATGGAGACCGCGTGCGCGAAGCGGTGGAATGGTTCCGCCTGCACAATCGCGAGCCTGTTTCCGACGAGATCGCGCTCGTGGATATCGACCGACTGAAGGCAATTTCAGCGCCGTGATCCCGGGAGCGCCTCGCGTGCCCCGCTGGCGCAATCACGCCGGTCCTCGGCGGCGTAGGACCAATGACGATCATCAGCCTGATGCATAATGCCCGCGTCGCAAGTCGAGGGCGGCTGGCAAATTTTAGTTCGTCCGATCAGTAGAAGGAACAGCACGTGGCAGCATTTCCGGAAAAGGCAAAGGTCGTCATCATCGGCCTCGGCGGTATCGTCGGCGCCTCCATCGCGCATCATCTCGTCGAGCGCGGATGGGACGATATTGTCGGCATCGACAAGTCGGGCATCCCGACCGATATCGGCTCGACAGCCCATGCCTCGGACTTCTGTTACACCACGAGCCACGACTATCTTTCGGTCTGGACGACGCAATATTCGATCGATTTCTACGAGAAGATGGGCCACTACGCCCGCATCGGCGGCCTCGAAGTGGCGCGCACCGGCGACGATGCCTGGATGGAAGAGATCAAGCGCAAGCTCTCCTCGGCCCGCGCCTTCGGCACGCGCGCCCATTATGTCAGCCCGTCCGAGATCAAGGAGAAGTTCCCGCTGATCGAGGAAGATCAGGTGATGGGCGGCCTTTACGATCCGGATGCCGGCCTCGTCATTCCGCGCTCGCAGACCGTTGCCGGCAAGCTGGTCGATGCCGCCGAAAAGGCCGGCAAGCTGCAGGTGTTCGGCAACACGCCGGCCAAGTCGCTGATCGTCGAAGGCGGCCGCATCAGGGGCGTCGTCACCCATCGCGGCACGATCATGGCCGACCACGTCATTGTCTGCGCCGGCCTTTGGGGGCGCTTGATCGCCGAGATGGTCGGCGAAGACCTGCCGGTCATGCCCGTCGATCACCCGCTCACCTTCTTCGGTCCCTATAATGAGTTCGAAGGCACCGGCAAGGAAATCGGCTTCCCGCTGCTGCGCGACCAGGGCAACTCCGCCTATATGCGCGATACCGGCGACCCGGCGACGACCGAGGGCGGCCAGATCGAGTGGGGCTATTACGAAGCCAACAATCCGCGCATGTGCCATCCGCGCGATCTTCTCGAAAAACACGAAGCCCGCCTTTCGCCGTCGCAGCGTGACCTCGAGATGGAGCAGATCATCGAGCCGCTCGAGCGCGCCATGGAACTGACGCCGATCCTCGGCGAACTCGGCTATAACGAGGGTCACTCCTTCAACGGCCTGCTGCAGGTCTCCGCCGGCGGCGGTGCATCTTGCGGCGAAAGCCAGAAGGTCAGAGGGCTCTGGTATTGCGTTGCCATCTGGGTCAAGGACGGCCCGGGCTACGGCAAGCTGATCGCCGACTGGATGACCGATGGCCGCACTGAAATCGATCACAACAGCATCGATTATGCCCGCTTCTATCCGCATCAGTTGACGGAAGAGTTCATCGAGGGCCGCTGCTACGAAGCCGCCCAGAAGATCTATTTCCCGGCTGTTCACACCCGGGAACCCTATGTATCCGGCCGCAACGCCAAGCGCTCGCCCTTCTACGAGCGCGAAAAGGAGCTGGGCGGTTACTTCATGGAACTCGGCGGCTGGGAGCGAGCGCACGGCTACGCCGCCAACGAGCACCTTCTGGAAAAATACGCCGACCGCGTCCCGGTGCGCGAGAACGAATGGGACAGCCGCCATTTCTGGCGCGTGTCGAATGCCGAGCATCTGGCGATGAGCGAGGATTGCGGCATCGTCAATCTCAGCCACTTCCACATGGTCGATATCGAGGGACCTGACCATGTCGAGTTGATGGAATGGCTGTGCGCCGCCAAGATCGGCGGCGATGCCAACATCGGCAAGGGCGTTTACACCCACTTCCTCGACGACGAAGGCATGGTCCGCGCCGACTTCACCGTTTTCCGCATGGCCGACCGCTGCCGTCTCGTCAACGGCGCCGATGCCGGTCCGCGCGACCTGCACTATATGAAGCGCGTTGCCCAGGACCGCGGCCTCGACGTCACCATCACCGACGTCTCTGAAAAATTCGTGACGATCGGCATCTGGGGTCCGAACGCACGCGACACGCTGAAGAAGGCTGTCGCCGATCCGGCCGGGCTCGACCAGGAAAACTTCGCCTTTGCGGCGATCAAGCCGATCGAAATCGCCGGCAAGCCGGTCACCGCTTTCCGCATCTCCTATGTCGGCGAGCAGGGCTGGGAACTGCACATGAAGTATGAAGACGGCCTGGCCGTCTGGGATGCGCTGCGCGCGACCGGCGTGATGGCCTTCGGCGTCGAGACCTATGCAAACTCGCGCCGCATGGAAAAGAGCCTGCGCCTGCAGAACGCCGACCTGCTCACCCAGTACAACCTGATCGAAGCCGATCTCGCCCGTCCAAAGGTCAAGGAAGCCGATTTCCGCGGCAAGGCGAAACATCTGGAATACAAGGCGCGTGAGCACCAGCCAGCCATGCTCTGCACGCTTGTGATGACCGAGAATACCGACAAATCGGGCGTGAAGCGCTATCCCCTCGGCAACCTGCCGGTCGTCGACCCCGCCACCGGAGAAGTCCTGGTCGACGAGCTCGGCCGCCGCTCCTACACGACCTCGATCGCCTATGGCCCGACGGTCGGAAAGAACATTGCTCTGGCCTATCTGCCCTGGTCGCATTGCCAGGTCGGGCGCAAGCTGAATGTCGAGTACTTTGCCGAGACTTATCCGGTGGAAGTGGTCGGCGTCGGCTACAAGCCGATCTACGACCCGGAAAACCTGAAGCCCCGCACGTAACGCATCGGCCCGAAATCGGAATCGATTTTCGGAAAACACGATGCGGGATTGAAAGCGTTACGGCGCCGCGCGTTTAAAAGATGCCCGGCGCCGTAAGTGCTTAAGCGATAGCTCCCACACTGAATGTCCTGCCATGAAATACCAGCTTGACAAATTATGAGTCTTTACTCATAATGTGTTTAGATGGAAAGCTTACCCCGCTCCTACCGGAGCGCTCCTTTGATAGCGTCGGCCGCAAAGACTATGCGGATTTTCCTCCCAAAGTGCAGGAAGCTTTTGGCTTTGAGCTGTTTCTCGCACAGACGGGGCAACACCCTCCATCGGCAAAGATGCTCAAGGGGCTCGGCAATGGTATCGTGGAGCTGGTCGAAGACCACGACAGCGATACCTACCGCGCCGTTTACACCACCCGTTTTGATACGGCCGTCTACGTGCTGCATTGCTTCAAAAAGCAAATCCAAGCGCGGCATCAAAACACCCCAGAGCGATATCGAGCTGATTAAACGCCGTTTCCGTGATGCGGAAGCCGATTATGCAGCGAAACAAAATGAGGAGCGCAAGCGATGAAAACCGAACATGTCGAGGTTCATGCCGGCAACCCCAACATCTTTGAGGAGCTGGGGCTACCGGACGCCGAAAACCACTTCCTGAAAGCGCAGATTGCGGCAGCCCTGCGCCGCCTCGTCAACGAGCGCAAACTCAACCAGGCGAAGGCCGGAACCCTCATGGGTATTACTCAGCCGGAAGTGTCCCGCCTCTTCCGGGGCCATTTCCGGGAGTACTCCGTTGAGCGCCTCATGAGCTTCCTGACAGCTTTCAACCAAGACGTTGAAATTCTCGTAAGGCCTCATGCCAAGGCCGGAGAAGCCGGCAACATAACCTTCAATGCCGTCATGGCCTAACGAGATCGGCCCGGCCGAGATACCCATTATCCGTTGGCAGGCGGCGCCGAGCTCGCCAGCCAGCTGCGTAGAATGTGGAAGCGCTACTAGCCGTCGCCGTTTTCGGCGGCAGCGTCAGGGGCGCGGCTCGGAATGAACCGTTTCGAGATCAGCCAGCAGCCGAGCGCCCAGACCGCCCCGGCGCACCATCCGGCGAAGACATCCGTTGGGTAATGGACGCCGAGATAGATCCGGCTGAGGCCGATGATGACGGCCAGGAAGACACCGGCGAACATGACGAAGATTCTGCGTCGACCGATAACGCTGCGTCCGCGCCAGCAGTGCCCCGAGCGTCAGATAGGTCACGGCCGAGACCATCGCGTGGCCGGAGGGAAAGCTGAGATCGCTGACCTCGACCAGATGCGGGACGATGTCTGGGCGCGGCCGCGCGACGAGGATCTTCAAGATGGTGCTCGCTAGCCAGCCGGTCAGCACCGATGAGAAAATGAACAGCGCAATCGGCCAGCGCCGGTCGAGCAAGAGATAGACGGTGATGAGGATCGTCATCAGCGAGAGGACAGTGATGCCGCCGAGACTGGTGATATCGCCGACGGCATGCGTCAGCCAGCCAGGCCCGATCGGCACGCCAAGCTCACCCGGCCGTCGCAGCGCCAGCAGGATCGCCTCGTCGAAACGGAAGGTCTCGCCTTCGAGAACCTCGCTCGTCAGTCGCTGCAGCAAGAACAGCCCGCCGGCGACCGATGCCAGCATGATCAGCGTCAGCGGCTCATAGGTGGTGAGCCTCGCCAAAAATCCGCGTCGTTGAACCTCGCTCATGCCAGCCGTCACGCTCCTTCATTTCATGTCGATCTACGCCAGATCGGCAAGGTGAGCCGCAAATTCAAGCCCTTGTGGCATTCGGAGCCAGCCGGTAGCAAAAGCTCAACCTTCTTTTGTTATGGCTGGAGCCGATTGTCCTGGAGATGGTTTCGGCGATGAAAATTCTGACAGCGATGGTTCTGATGGCGGCCGCCCTGCAGCCGGTCGCTGCCCTCGGCGAGACCGAATGGATGGGCGGCGCAAGGCAATGGTCGGTCGGTTTCTCAAGCGAGCGCCCTGCCTATTGCCGGCTGCTCTGGAACAGCGAGCTCGGCAAGACCATGGAATTCCGCCAGAGCGCCACCGAAACCTTCTGGCTGGTCACCAAGGACAGCTGGGACATTCCGGCCGGCACCACCACCGAGGTGACGCTGACCGATCGTTCGATGACGAAAGTCGTCGCCGCCGAATTCTTCGACAAGACCACGCTTCGTCTCTGGCCGCCGGCCAGCAAAGGAAGCGGCGGCCTGAAGAAGATTATCAAGAACGCCTTTGCCGGAACCCCTGACGTACAGCTGACCTTTGCCGGTGACGAAGGCGACTGGACGCTGCCGTTGTCGCGGGTGGATCAGCTCTACCCGACGTATCGTGACTGCCTCAAACGGCTCGAGGCCGGCGAAAAACCCAAGCAGGATTCGGCCACCAGCAAGCCGTTCTGAGAATTTTCTGGTTCACACGACTTTCTGGTTCAGACGATTGCCGGCGGCACCGTCTCGCGGATCAGGCTGCGCACGGCCTCGATATCGCCGTTGAGCGGCCGCTCGTCGCCATAATGGGAAATACGCTCCCGCACCGCCTGATAGACGAGATCCGTACCTGGCGCCCGCGGCGCGGTCGCCACCAGGAAATCATGCGCCTGGGCCCCCGCCATTAGCTCGATCGCCAGGATATATTCCGCATTGTCGATGACGGCGAGCAGCTTGCCGGCGGCGGCTGTCGGATGCGCAAGGAAATCCTCCTGCAGACCGGAGGTCAGGCCGCCATCCATGGCTGCGGGTGCGGCGAGCCGGCGGTTCTCGTTGCTGAGGGCTGCCGCGGTATATTGGGCGATCATGAAGCCGGAATGGCTGCCGGGGTCACTCGCCAGAAAGGGCGGCAGGCCGCTTACCAGCGGATTGACGAGGCGATCCATGCGCCTTTCGCTGATCGCGCCGATCTGCGCCAACGCAATCGCAAGACTGTCGGCTGCCTGCCCGAGTGCCGGGGCGACGGCATGGGCCTCGGAGGAAACGATCGGCTGTTCCGGCGTGCCTGACACAGCCGGATTGTCCGTGACCGAGGCAAGTTCCTGATCGGCGATGCGGGCGGAATTGTCGAAGACATCGCGGGCGGCGCCATGGGCATGCGGCACCGAGCGAAGGCTCAGCGCATCCTGGGTGCGCCGGCCGAAGGCTGCAGCGACAAGCCCGCTGCCCCGAAGCCTAGCGCGCAAGGTGGCTCCGACCTTTTCGATTCCCGCAGACGGGCGCAGCGCCAGCACCGCCTCGTCGAAGGCGGCGATCTGGCAGCCTGCCGCCTCCAGCGTCAGCGCCGCGATGGCATCGGCCCAGTCGAGCAGCCGTTCGGCGCGCAACAGCGCGACAGCTGTCAGGCCGGTGGCGCAGGCGGTGCCGTTGACGAGGCTCAAGCCCTCCTTGGCGCCGAGCACCAACGGTTCGAGGCCGATCGCGGCAAGCGCCTCGCGGCCGCTCAAGCGCCGGCCGGCCAGTGTCGCGCTGCCTTCGCCGATCAGAACCAGCGCGGTATGGGCATTGTGGGTGAGATAACCAGCCGAGCCCTTCGACGGCACGTCGGGAATGCAGTCATGCTCCAGCAGGGCCGTAAGATGCTCGACGATCTCGCGCCGCACGCCGGAATGGCCGTGGGCAAAATTGGCGATCTGGGCGGCGATGATGGCGCGCACCTCGCGCCACGAGCAGCGGCCCGACGCCGCAGGCGTGGCTGAGCACGATGCTGCGTGACAACAGGCTCTGCGAGGCCCGATCGACGACCGTATCGGCCAGCGCCCCGACGCCTGTGTTGATGCCATAGGCGCGAACGCCGGTTTCGACGATGCGCGCAACGATGCGGCTTGCCTGCTCGACCCGCGCCCAGGCGGCCGGCGACAGCGACAGCGCCTCCCCTGCCCCGACGCGCGCGACATCGCGCCAGGTCAGTACGGTCTCGATAGTGATCGTCATTGACCGCTTCCGAAATGGCCGATGAACTGGCGGAAGGCGGGTGTGGCGCCGCCGGCGAACATGTCGTCGGGCTTGCCGCTGCTTTCGACCAGCCCTTCGCGCATGAAGACGACGCGATTGGAGACGTTGCGGGCAAAGCTCATCTCATGGGTGACGACGAGCATGGTCATGCCTTCTTCGGCAAGCGCGCGCATGACGCGCAACACCTCGCCGACGAGTTCCGGATCGAGTGCCGAGGTCGGCTCGTCGAACAGCATCACCTTCGGCTTCATCGCCAAAGCGCGGGCGATTGCGGCGCGCTGCTGCTGGCCGCCGGAGAGATGGGCGGGATAGGCATGGCGTTTATCGGCTATACCAACCTTTTCGAGCAGCGCTTCAGCCTCGGCGATGCAGTCGGCGCGCGGGCGCTTCAGCACATGGATCGGGCCCTCGATGACGTTCTGCAGGATCGTCATATGGGACCAGAGATTGAAGGACTGGAACACCATGCCAAGTTCGGAGCGGATATGGTCCACCTGCTTCTGGCTCGCCGGTTTGCTGCGCCCGTTCTTGTGCACCATCTCGATGTGCTCGCCATCGACCCAGATCTCGCCGTCGCTTGCGGTTTCGAGCATGTTGATGCAGCGCAGAAAGGTGGATTTGCCGGAACCGGAGGCGCCAAGCAGCGAAATCACATCGCCGTCCTCGGCATCGAGGGAAATGCCGCGCAGGACCTCGTGTGTGCCGAAGCTCTTGCGGATATTGCGGACCGAAAGTCGGGTAACGCCTGGCATGATTGCTCCAATCTTCAAAAACCGCTTACGCCTTCAGCGGCTGCGGGGCCGCGCGGCGGTGTCGGGATAGCGAATATTCGAGCAGGGCCATGCCCTGCAGGATGATGAAGTTCAAAACGAGATAGATGATCGCCGCACAGAGGAAGACTTCCATCGTGCGGTAGGTCTGCGCGATCAGCCGCTGGGCGACACCAGTCACCTCCCAGACGGTGACGAGGCTTGCGAGCGCCGTCGATTTCATCATCAGCACGATCTCGGTGGAATAGGCCGGCAGCGCATGGCGGAAGGCGATCGGCGCCAGGATGCGGCGCACCAGCAGGAAGCCGGACATGCCGATCGAGCGCGCCGCCTCGATCTCTTTCGGCGAAACCGCGCGAATGCCGCCGCGGAAAATCTCCGCCGTGTAGCCGGCGGTGCAGAGCGCCAGCGACAGCACGGCACAGACCATCGGCTCGCGCAGGAAGGGCCAGAGGAAGGAATAGCGGATGACGCCGAACTGGCCGAGGCCGTAGAACACCAGGAACATCTGGATCAACAGCGGCGAGCCGCGGAAGACGAAGATGTAGCCCTTGGCGAAACCGGACAGCACGCGGTTGCCGCTCACCCGCATCGAGACGATGACCAGCGCCAGCAGGCCGCCGAAGAAGATCGACAGCGAAAACAGGATCAGCGTCGTCGGCACGGCCTTGAGCAGGGTGACCATGGTTGACGCAAGAAAGGTGAAATCCATCGTCGCCTCCTTACGCCTGGCCCATGGCGGATGCCGGCATGCTGCGGTTGGCGCGGCGCTCCGCACCGTTGAAGATGCGGTCGGAAAGGCTGGTCAAGATCAGATAGAGGCAGCCGCCTGCGATGAAGAACAGGAAATATTGCCGGGTCGAACCCGCCGCCACCTGGCTGGTGCGCATCAGTTCGGCAAGGCCGGTGACCGAGATCAGCGCCGAATCCTTGAGGCTGAGCTGCCAGACATTGCCGAGGCCGGGAATGGCCAGCCGCAGCACCTGCGGCATGATGATGCGGCGAAAGCGCATGGCGCGATTCATGCCGATTGCCGAGGCCGCTTCGAGCTCACCCTTGGAGATGGCGAGGAAGGCGCCGCGGAACACCTCAGCCTGATAGGAGCCGGAAATGATGCCGACGGCAAGCGCGCCGGCGGCAAAGGAGGGCAGGCCGAGAAAACCCTCGTAACCCATTGCCTTGCCGATTGAGGTGACGGCCGAGGAGCCGCCGAAATAGATGAGATAGATGATCAGCAGTTCCGGCACGCCGCGAAACACCGTCGTATAGACGTTGCCGAGCGCCACGAGAATGGGATTGCCGGAGAGCTTCGCCCCCGCGACGATCGCGCCGAGCACCGCGCCGATCGCCAGCGCCGTCGCGGTGACGGCCAGCGTCGTCAAGGTGGCGAGAATGAGCAGCGCGCCCCATCCCGTCGAGCCGAAGCCAAGCAGTTCCAAACTTGCCATATCGTCCGTTCCCCGTCCGTGGCAGTGTTTTATGGATCGAGAATAACACGCGGTCCCCGGCGACAAAGCGGGGGACCGGCGCCTGCGGCCAAAAGGCCGAAGCGCTTACTGCTGCGGGCTGACGTCGACCTGGAACCACTTCATCGAGAGGTTCTTGACGGTGCCGTCGGCGAGTGCGGACTTGATCGCCTCGCTGAACTTGTCGCGCAGATCGGTATCGGCCTTGCGGACGCCGAGGCCTTCGCCCTCGCCCCAGATCGAGCCGACGATCTCCGGGCCGGTGAAGTCGAGCGCGCCGTTGGCACTCTTGAAGGCATTGGCGAAATAGACGGCGTCGTCGAAGCCGAGGTCGATGCGGCCGTTCTGCAGGTCGAGGTCGCGGTCGGCGCCGGTCTTGTATTCGCGGATCTCGGCAATATCGCCGAAATTGTCATAGACGAACTTGGCGTAGACGGTAGCCGCCTGGATGCCGATCGTCTTGCCCTTGAAGGCTTCCTTCAGCGCATCGATCTCCTTCACGCCGGTCTGGCCGGGCGTCATCTTGATCGTGGCGCCGGTGCCGGCGGCTTTCGCCAGCGGGCTGTCCTTGGCGGTGGCGAAGGCGGCGGGCGTCGCGGCATAGGGAATTGTGAAATCGATCACCTGCTTGCGCTCTTCGGTGATCGACAGCGCGTCCATGATGACATCAAACTTGCCGGCGTTGAGCGCCGGGATCATGCCGTCCCAATCGGAAGCAACCAGCGTGCATTCGATCTTGGCGCGTTCGCACAGCACCTTGGCAAGCTCCGGCTCGAAGCCGCCGAGCGTGCCGTCGGCATTGGTGAGGTTCCACGGCGCATAGGCGCCCTCGAGCGTGATGGTCGCCTTCGTCCAGTCCTTGGCGAAAGCGGGCGCTGCGAAGGCGGAAAGAGCGGCGACGCCGCAAAACAGGATTGTGCTGAATTTCATTGATGAATTCTCCTCTGGAGTTGAAACAGACCTTGCGGCACCACGCCGATCTTCGCCGGCTTGCCCTTTCTATCCTATTTTTGCGTCCAGGACCGATTGGGAGGTTGTATATGGTACCATATGAGATATTTTGTGATATGCAAGAGGAAAGTCGGTTTATGCGGCGAATTCCATTCGTGCAAAAGGAATAGGCAATGAAGCGTTCCGGCGAGATGAAGCGCGAGCTGGCGGAAAATGATAGCACGCCGCTTTATGCCGGCGTCAAGCAGGTGATCCTCGATCGCATCCACAGCGGCGAATGGCCGCCGAAATACCGCGTGCCGTCGGAAAACGAGCTGGTCGTCGAGCTCGGCGTCAGCAAGATGACCGCCAATCGGGCGCTGCGCGAACTTGCCAATGAAGGCGAACTCGTCCGCATTCAGGGCGTCGGCTCCTTCGTTGCCGAACGCAAGGGCTATTCGGCGCTGTTCGAGGTGCGCAACATCGCCGAGGAAATCGCCGAACGCGGCCATGTCCATGAGGCTTCCGTCGTCGTCCTCGCCCAGGAAACGGCCTCTCCCGAGATCGCCGACGCACTCGAACTTGCGATCGGCGCGGCTGTCTTCCACTCGCTGATCGTGCACAGCGAAAACGGCGTTCCGGTGCAGATCGAGGACCGTTTCGTCCATCCGGAGGCCGCTCCCGAATATCTCGCCCAGGATTTCACCACCTTGACGCCGAACGCCTATCTGACGGCGGCGGCCCCGCTCAGCGGCTCCGAACACGTCGTCGAGGCGGCGATGCCGCAGGCCTGGGAATGCAAGCTGCTGACTATCCTGAAGACCGAACCCTGCCTGACGATCCGCCGGCGCACATGGTCGGCAAAACAGGTGGTCTCGACCGCCCGCCTCGTCTATCCCGGCTATCGCTACCGGCTGGAAGCACGCAGCGGCAAGATGTTCGAGGAATGAAAACAGTCGCCATGTTGTATATGGAACATGGCTTACTGTGAGGCCGGCGTGAAACGCGCCACCAGGGCGTGACGATCGCCGGGATAGGTGAAGCGCACATGGGTCACCGGGCCGGCGCTGCTCCAGGTGCGGCGTTCGACGACGAGGCAAGCGGTGTTGCGGGCGATATCAAGCGCGGCGGCCACCTCGGCATTGGCGGAGACGGCGTGGATCCGGTGTTCGGCCGTGCTCCACGGCACCTGATTGAGCAGCCAGGGCCCCGGCGCCACCATCCGAAAATCGGCATCGGCAGCCTCAGGCACGGTCGCAAGGCTGATCAGCCGCTCCTCCAGGCAGAAGGGCCGCGTGCCGGCATTGTGGATGCAGACGACCTCGACGACCGAGGAAGCCACGGGCAGCTCCAGCCGGCGGCTGTCTTCGGCCTTGGCCTTGCGGCTCGCCGTCTTCGAAACCGCGTAGGAATAAGGCAGGTTCAGCGACTGCACCTCGGCCTTGATATCGTGGATTTCGAGAACGGCCGATTGCGCCTGCGGCTGGGTGACGAAGCTGCCGGATTTCTTGCGGCGCTCGATGAGACCGGCCTTGGCGAGCTGGGTCAGCACCTTGTTCACCGTCATGCGCGAGACGTCATACTGCGTGGCGAGATCCACTTCGAAGGGAATACGATGCCCCGGCGGCCATTCGCCCGAGACGATACGGCCCTCGATCTCGCCGAGGATGCGCTGGTGCAAGGTGGGATCCCTGCTTTGGTTCATCGTCACGTTCCCATTGATCTCCCGCTCTAGAACAGGATGATTTTAGGCCCGGTAGGCCTAAAATCTGAATCCTGTTCTAAATTAAAGAGTTAGTGCATGATGTCTTGAGAAAACCGCTCACACTTTTCGGCATCATGCTCTAAATCGAATGCCCGCTCATGAAAAGCGCTTTTTCAGCCGGCCAGCAATTCGCCCATCGCGGCGAGGAAACGCCGGTCGATGGCTTCGCGCCTGACATGACGCCCGCCCGCCACCTGCTTGCGGCCGCGTGCCCAGACGCAATCGACGGAAATGCCGCCGGCAAACAGCCAGTGATCGAGAATTTGGTCGCCGGAGAGATAAGGGACGGCTGAGGTATCGAGCGAAAGGAGATCGGCGTAACGACCCTCGGCAAGACCGGCCGGCGTCTTCAGTGCGGCACCGCCGCCGGCAAGGGCGTGTGTGAACAGGCAAAGCGCCGTCGAACCGCCGGCTGCTGCGACGACGTTGCGGGCACGCAGCGCCAGGCGCTGCGAATATTCGAGCTGGCGCAGTTCCTCCGGCACGGAGATCAGCACGTTGGAATCCGAGCCGATGCCGTAACGGC
Source organism: Rhizobium sp. F40D2 (assembly GCF_051810745.2). NCBI lineage: Bacteria > Pseudomonadati > Pseudomonadota > Alphaproteobacteria > Hyphomicrobiales > Rhizobiaceae > Rhizobium > Rhizobium sp. F40D2. Next base: position 102,570 of record NZ_JBPWQX020000001.1, on the reverse strand, counting down.
CGCCCTCTTCTAGGAAAAGCGGCGCGGCAAAGGCGCCGTCGCCGAGATTGGCCTCGGTGATCGGGCAGAGGCCGGCAATCGCGCCGCTCTTTGCCATCCGTCGCGTCTCGTCCTCGGTCATATGCGTCGCATGGATCAGGCACCAGCGCTCATCCACAGGCATATGATCGAGCAGCCATTCCACCGGCCGCGCGCCCGACCAGGCGACGCAGTCCTCGACCTCCTTCACCTGCTCGGCGACATGCATATGGATCGGGCCGTCGCCCGCCAGCGGCACCAGCTTCGCCAATTCCTCGGGCGTTGCGGCGCGCAGGCTGTGTGGCGCAAGCCCGAGTTCGGCGCCGTCGAGCCGGCCGGTCACCCCCCTGCATCCCTCCATCAGCCTCTCGAAGCTTTCGAGCGAATTGATGAAGCGCCGCTGACCGTCGATCGGCTGAGCGCCGCCGAAGCCGGAATGGGCATAGAAGACCGGAAGCAGGGTCAGGCCGATGCCGGTCTCCTCGCTTGCGGCACCGATGCGTTCGGCAAGCTCGGCGATATTGGCATAAGCGCCGCCATCCCTGTCGTGATGGAGATAGTGGAACTCGCCGACACGGGAAAAGCCCGCCTCCAGCATCTCCGCATAAAGCTTGGCCGCCACCGCCTCGACATGTTCAGGCGTCATCGCCAAAGCGAACTTGTACATGACCGTGCGCCAGCTCCAGAAGCTGTCGTTTGCCGGGCCGCGCACTTCGGCAAGACCGGCCATCGCCCGCTGGAAGGCATGGCTGTGCAGGTTGCCCATGGCCGGAACGATCAGAGCATGGCGTTCATCACCGGGCGCGGCAGAAACGCCGGCCTCGATCCGGGCGATGCGTCCGGCTTCGAGCGTCAGCCGCACGTCCTTCTGCCAGCCTTGCGGCGTCAGAGCCGCGCTTGCGTGAAGTATGGTCATGGCCTTTTTCTCCTCCTGCCGCGCCGCCGATCTTTCTTTTCCAGAAGAGCGCGCAAAATTTCTCTTGTCACCTGCTTATTATGTATATACATGTTTTGGCATAAGGAAAGGCGCAAAGCTGATGACCGGGAACAATTTTTCAGAGGAAACCCCATCCGCCGAGGTCAGGCCGGCGCTGTGGCGCAATGCGCGCCTGGCGACGCTCGCGCCCGATAAAGCGGGCCTCGGCATCGTCGAAAAGGGCGCCATTCTGATCGAAAACGGCCGCATCGCCTTTGCCGGCGCCGAAAGCGAGCTGCCGGCATCGGCCATCGAACATTCCGAGATTATCGACCTCGAAGGCCGCTGGGTAACGCCGGGCCTGGTCGACTGCCACACTCATATCGTTCACGGCGGCAATCGCGCCCGCGAATTCGAGATGCGTCTTGAAGGCGCGACCTATGAAGAGATCGCGCGGGCCGGCGGCGGCATCGTCTCCTCCGTTCAGGCGACCAATGCGCTGTCGGTGGAGGAACTCGTCGCCGCGGCGCTGCCGCGGCTCGATACGCTGCTTGCCGAAGGCGTAACCACGGTCGAGATCAAATCCGGCTATGGCCTCAACCGAAGCGGCGAAGTGAAGATGCTGCAGAGCGCCCGCCTGCTCGGCCATGTCAGGCCGGTCCGCGTCGCCACCAGCTATCTCGGCGCCCATGCGACGCCTGTCGAATATAAGGGCCGCAACGGCGACTATCTCGACGATGTCGTTCTGCCCGGCCTCGACGACATGTATAATCTCGGCCTTGCCGATGCCGTCGACGGCTTCTGCGAAGGCATCGCCTTTTCGACAGCCGAGATCGCCCGCGTCTTCGAAAAGGCCAAGGCGCTCGGCCTGCCGGTCAAGCTGCATGCCGAGCAGCTCTCCAATCTCGGCGGCGCCAAGCTGGCGGCCGCATATGGGGCGCTGTCCGCCGACCATCTGGAATATCTCGACGAGGAAGGTGTTGCCGCGATGGCCACGGCCGGCACCGTCGCCGTGCTCCTGCCCGGCGCCTTCTACGCCATCCATGAAAAGCAGAAGCCGCCGGTGGAGGCGCTGCGCCGGGCCGGCGTGCCGATCGCGATCGCCACCGACTGCAATCCGGGCACTTCGCCGCTCACCTCGATGCTGCTCACCATGAACATGTCGGCGACGCTTTTCGGCCTCACCGTCGAGGAATGCATCGCCGGCGCCACCCGCGAAGGCGCTCGAGCGCTCGGTCTCCTCGACGAGACAGGAACGCTCGAAGCCGGCAAATCCGCCGATCTCGCCGTCTGGAATATCGAGAGCCTCGCCGAGCTCGTCTACCGCATCGGCTTCAACCCGCTTCACGCACGCGTCTTCAAGGGCGAAAGGAACGGTCGATGACCATTACGCTCCATCCGGGCTCCGTCTCGCTCAAGGACCTCGAGACCATCTATTGGACCGGTGCGCCGGCCAGGCTCGACCCTGCCTTCGATGCCGGCATCGCCAAGGCCGCCGCCCGCATCGCCGAGATCGCCGCCGGCAATGCGCCGGTTTACGGCATCAATACCGGCTTCGGCAAACTCGCCTCGATCAAGATCGACAGCGCCGACGTCGCAACGCTGCAGCGCAATCTCATCCTGTCGCATTGCTGCGGCATAGGCGCGCCCCTGCCGGAGAATATCGTCCGGCTGGTCATGGCGCTGAAGCTGGTCTCGCTCGGGCGCGGCGCCTCGGGCGTACGGCTGGAGCTGGTGCGGCTGATCGAAGGCATGCTGGCAAAGGGCGTCATTCCACTGATCCCGGAAAAGGGCTCGGTCGGCGCCTCCGGCGATCTTGCCCCGCTCGCCCATATGGCCGCCGTGATGATGGGCGAGGCCGAAGCCTTCTTCGCCGGCGAACGTCTGACTGGTGCCGAAGCCCTGGAAAGGGCCGGACTGAAGCCGGTCGTGCTTGCCGCCAAGGAAGGCCTGGCGCTGATCAACGGCACGCAGACCTCGACGGCGCTGGCGCTTGCCGGCCTCTTCCGCGCCCATCGGGCAGCACAGGCGGCTCTCATCACCGGCGCCATGTCTACCGATGCGGCGATGGGCTCGTCGGCGCCTTTCCATCCGGATATTCATACCCTGCGCGGCCACAAGGGCCAGATCGATACGGCGACTTCCCTTCGCGCCCTGCTCGAACAATCCGTCATCCGCCAGAGCCATATCGAGGGCGATGAGCGCGTGCAGGATCCTTACTGCATCCGCTGCCAGCCGCAGGTCGACGGCGCCTGCCTCGATCTCTTGCGCTCGGTCGCCCGTACCCTCGAAATCGAGGCCAATGCGGTCACCGACAATCCGCTGGTGCTCTCGGACAATTCCGTCGTTTCGGGCGGCAATTTCCACGCCGAACCCGTCGCCTTCGCCGCCGACCAGATCGCGCTTGCCGTCTGCGAGATCGGCGCGATCTCCCAGCGCCGCATCGCGCTGCTGGTCGACCCGGTGCTTTCCTACGGCCTGCCGGCCTTCCTCGCCAAGAAGCCGGGCCTGAACTCCGGCCTGATGATCGCCGAGGTCACCTCGGCGGCGCTGATGTCCGAGAACAAGCAGATGTCGCACCCGGCCTCGGTCGATTCGACCCCAACCTCCGCCAACCAGGAAGACCATGTCTCGATGGCCTGCCACGGCGCCCGCCGCCTGCTTGGCATGACCGAGAACCTGTTCGGCATCATCGGCATCGAGGCGCTGACCGCCGCTCAAGGCGTCGAGCTGCGCGCGCCGCTGTCGACCAGCCCGGAGCTTTTGAAGGCAATTGCCGCAATCCGCAGCAAGGTGCCGAGCCTCGACAGTGACCGCTATATGGCTGGCGACCTCGCCGCGGCGGCCGAACTGGTCGCGACGGGCACCCTGAACGCCGCCGTTTCGAATGGCATTCTCCCGGTTTTGGAGGGGTTGGGGAGAGGTTTCTGCCATGACCACATCATACGAAATCCATCGGGGCACTTCCCCCGTCATCCTCGCGTTCCCCCACACCGGCACCGATGTGCCGCCCGGGATCGCCGACCGGCTCAACGACAATGGCCGGATCCTCGCCGATACCGACTGGCACATCCACCGGCTCTATGACGGGTTGCTCGATGATGTCACGACCGTGCGCGCCACCTTCCACCGCTATGTGATCGACGCCAACCGCGATCCCAAGGGCGCCAGCCTCTATCCCGGCCAGAACACCACCGGCCTCGTCCCGGAAACGGATTTCGACGGCAAGCCGATCTGGAAGGATGGGCAGGCGCCTGACGAGGCCGATATCGCCGCCCGGCTGCGGGATTTCCATGCGCCCTATCATGCCGTCCTTGCTGCCGAGATCGAGCGCGTCAGGGCAATCCACGGTGTGGCGATCCTCTACGATTGCCACTCGATCCGCTCCCATATTCCCTTCCTCTTCGAAGGCAAACTGCCGGATTTCAATATCGGCACCGATATGGGCAAGACCTGCGACGGCGCCATCGAGCAGGCGACACTCACCGTGGTCGAAGCCGCAGAAGGCTACGACAGCGTGCTCAACGGCCGCTTCAAAGGTGGCTGGACGACCCGCCATTATGGCCGGCCCGAGACCGGCGTGCATGCGATCCAGATGGAGCTCGCGCAATCGACCCATCTCCAGACCGAGACACCGCCTTTCGCCTATGACACCGCGAGGGCGGACAGGCTTCGCATCCATCTCAGAGACATTCTGGTGCGCATTGAGCAAATCGCACCGGGTTTGAAACGATAACGATCACTCGACAGGGGAACCGCCATGAACAATCCACGTCATAACATCCGTGAAATCCGCGCGCCCCGCGGCAACGAGCTCAATGCCAAGAGCTGGATGACCGAAGCGCCGCTGCGCATGCTGATGAATAATCTCGATCCTGATGTCGCCGAGAATCCGAACGAACTCGTCGTTTACGGCGGCATCGGCCGCGCCACCCGCACCTGGGAGGATTTCGACCGCATCGTCGCGACGCTGAAGACGCTGACGGAAGAAGAAACGCTGCTGGTGCAGTCCGGCAAGCCGGTCGGCGTCTTCCGCACCCACAAGGATGCGCCGCGGGTGCTGATCGCCAATTCCAACCTCGTGCCGCATTGGGCGACCTGGGATCATTTCAACGAGCTGGATAAGAAGGGCCTTGCCATGTACGGCCAGATGACGGCCGGCTCGTGGATCTATATCGGCACGCAAGGCATCGTGCAGGGCACTTACGAGACATTCGTCGAGGCCGGGCGCCAGCACTACGGCGGCAATCTCAAGGGCAAATGGATCCTGACCGGCGGCCTCGGCGGCATGGGCGGCGCCCAGCCGCTCGCCGCGGTCATGGCCGGCGCCTGCTGCCTCGCCGTCGAATGCAATCCCGATTCGATCGATTTCCGCCTGCGCACCCGCTATCTCGACGCCAAGGCCGAGACGCTCGACGAAGCGCTTGAGATGATCGACCGCTGGACCAAATCAGGCGAAGCCAAATCCGTCGGCCTGCTCGGCAATGCCGCCGAAATCCTGCCGGAAATGGTCCGCCGCGGCATCCGTCCGGACATGGTCACCGACCAGACCTCGGCGCACGACCCGATCAACGGCTACCTGCCGAAGGGCTGGACGATGGCCGAGTGGAAGGCCAAGCGCGAGAGCGATCCGAAGGCAGTGGAAAAAGCCGCGCGCGCCTCGATGCGCGAGCATGTCGAAGCGATGATCGCCTTCTGGAACGCCGGTATTCCGACACTCGACTACGGCAACAATATCCGCCAGGTCGCCAAGGAGGAAGGCTTGGAAAACGCCTTCGCTTTCCCGGGTTTCGTGCCGGCCTATATCCGTCCGCTGTTCTGCCGCGGCATCGGCCCCTTCCGCTGGGCCGCCTTGTCCGGCGACCCGGAGGATATCTACAAGACCGATGCCAAGGTGAGGGAACTGACCCCCGGCAATACCCACCTGCATAACTGGCTCGACATGGCCAGGGAGCGCATCGCCTTCCAGGGCCTGCCGGCACGCATTTGCTGGGTCGGCCTCGGCGACCGCCACCGCCTGGCTCTGGCCTTCAATGAAATGGTCAGGAACGGCGAGCTTTCCGCGCCGATCGTCATCGGCCGCGACCATCTCGACTCCGGCTCCGTCGCTTCGCCGAACCGCGAAACCGAGGCGATGAAGGACGGTTCGGATGCCGTCTCCGACTGGCCGCTGCTGAACGCCCTGCTCAACACGGCGTCGGGCGCCACCTGGGTATCGCTGCATCACGGCGGCGGCGTCGGCATGGGCTTTTCCCAGCACTCCGGCGTCGTCATCTGCGCCGATGGCACCGACGATGCGGCCAAGCGCCTCGAGCGTGTGCTCTGGAACGACCCGGCGACCGGCGTCATGCGCCACGCCGATGCCGGCTACGACATCGCTCTCGACTGCGCCCGGGATAAGGGCCTGCGCCTGCCCGGCATCCTCGGGAACTAAGACCGTTGAGGACCCTGCGCGCCGCCGATCACAAGCGCATGCCGTGGAAAAACGGCGGCGGCGAAACGGTGGAGATCGCCGTTTCGCCCGAAGATGCCGGCCTTGCCGGCTTCGACTGGCGCGTCAGCATGGCGACCGTCGCAACCGACGGGCCGTTCTCGATCTTTCCCGGCATCGACCGCACGCTGGCGATCCTAAACGGCAACGGGATGACGCTCGACATCGAAGGCAGGGCGCCGGCGCTGCTGACGACGGCAAGCAATCCCCTCGCCTTTCCGGCGGATATCCCGGTCGCCGCCAGGCTCCAGGACGGCGCGATCACCGATCTCAACGTCATGACCCGCCGCGCGGGCCTTGTTCACACGCTGGTGCGGATCGAAATCAATGGCGGCAAGACCGTGCCGCTGACGGCGTCGACATGCCTGTTGCTTTGCCACCGCGGCGCCTTGTCGTTCCGACAGGGCGATGAAACCGGCACGCTTGCATCAGGCGATGCGCTGCTGATGACGGATGCAGTGGGAATCGAACTCAAAATCGATGGCGAGGCAACCTGTTATCTTGCTTCGATCAACGCCGGCTGATTTTACCCTAACCGCTTGAAACAATATTACAATCCCAAAGCGGTCCGGGCATCGGCGCGCACCGTTGCGATTTCCGGCCATGGACGTCATTCCTGCTTTCGGTCTAAACTTTGCCTTTCTGATGCAGAACAAGACCTAGACTGCCCGACGTGCGGGGTAGCAATGGAGCGGGCGTGACGGATCCCTACGATATTCTCGGCGTTGAACGCAATGCGGATGAGGCGCAGCTGAAGGCCGCCTATCGCAAGCATGCAAAAGTCGCCCACCCGGATTCGGGCGGCGATTCGCAAGCTTTCGACAAACTGCAGAAAGCCTATGCGCTGCTTCTCGATCCGGTCCGCCGCAAGGTCTACGACGATACCGGCTACGACGTCGAATTCGCCGATGCCGCCGAGCTGCAGGCGCTTGTCATGATCGAGAAGCTCGTCACCGACGCGGTGCTCGACGAGCGCTTGCCCGGAAGTTTCGATCCCGTCGCCGTCATGCAGGAAAGCCTTTCCGAGGAACTGCGCAAAGCGCGCTTCAGCAAGAGCGAGCTGGAACGCCACGCCTCGCGCATCGGCCTGCATCTGGAACGGCTCGAAAAACAGTCCGGCCGCGATGTGCTCGCTCACATGTTCCGCGCCCGCATCGAAGCGATTGGCAAGGCGGTCGTGGAAACCGAGGCGAAGATCAAGGCAGCGGAACGCGCCGCCGACATGCTCGCCGGCTATATCTACGACGTCGACCCGACGCCGCTGCCGGAGGCCTCGGTCACCAGCATCGAATGGGCCGAGCCCTCCAGAAACCGCTCCACCGGCTGACGCGCGACGCGGCCTTAGAACAGGATGATTTTAGGCCCGGCTGGCCTAAAATATGAATCCTGTTCTAAATTAAAGAGTTAGAGCGTGATGCCACCCGAAAACCGCGCACACTTTTCGGTCATGCTCTAGTAGGACAGCTTCGGATACCAATCCGGCGCCCGGCCTTCCGGCGTTGAATCCAGCACCGTCCAGAGCGGCATCAGATCCGGAGCACCGCGCGGATCCTCGCCGGGATCGGCCGTCACCCCGCCCATCTCTCCGCCCCAGAAATGGCGGATGGTGCCGTCGCGCCGCGTGAAGACGTTGAAAGCGGCGTCATCGCTGCCGTCTTTACCGATGGCGTGATAGTCGCGGCTGTATTCATCCGTCGTGTCGGAATAAAGCGGCAGGTGATGCCAGCCGCGCTCCTTCTTGAAGGCGAGCAGCCGTTGGAGCGGCGAGCGGGCGACGACGGCAAGCGCGACGCGCTGCTGCATATCGGGCACCTCGCCGTCCCAGGCCGACAGCAGCGAGGTGCACATCGGGCATGGGCGCTCGCGCTCCGGCCCGAACATGTAACTGTAGACGACCAGCGTTTCCTTGTCGGCGAAGAGCTCGCTGAAACTGATCGGCCCGTCAACGCCTTCGAAGCGGTAGTCTTTCTTCACCTCGCCGCCCGGCGGCAGCGCCCGGCGCTGGACGGCCACGCGCTCGATGTGGCGGCGCAATTCGATTTCTTCGGCGAGCAGCGCGTCGCGGGCGCTGCGATATTCCTGGCTCTCATTGGGGAAGCGAACACCGTTCTTTGCCGCAAGCACAGCGGCGGGGACGAGATGCTGATGATCCATGACATTTCCTCCTTCTGTTGCCGCACGATTGCAGCACATCGTTAGGATGACGATCGGCGGATGCGAAAATCGACAGCGCCGGCGAAAAAACGGCGGCAGGAAAAAATCCCACTTCGGAATCCCGAAGGACTGCCGCTTCGGGATTCCGAAATCCGCCGGGCTTTTCGCGGAGGCACTGAGAAAAAACAGGCAATGATTTCAATGCCTCAACCAATTTCGGGATTCCGAAGTGCTATATAGAGTATGGTGGGAGTTCGTCACGATCGCCCCGATCGAAACAGACGCTTCGGTGAATGCAATGTCTGAAAAGCAAAAAGGGCGCTCGACCCTTGCGGGGAGCGCCCTTATCCTGTCGGACGGCAAAGAGTTCGACGACGTCGATACCCCATGCATCCATTTTTCAGGCAGGCGTGGTATATGCGCCCTCTCCGCCGCGGTTTCAAGGGCCGATCGGCATCATAATTTTACGATCCCTAGAAAGCGACGCCGGTTACGGGGTTGACGACCGGCCGTTCGCTTTTGTCGCCCGCCCCAGCCGGCTGCACCGTCGGTGGCGCCAGCGATTCTGCATCGGCAGGCTCCGGCTTGTCTGGAACGGCGCTGACGTCTTTGGGGCGCCGCTGCTCGGGCTTTACGTTTTCGTCATTCGTCGACATTGTCTGTCTCCTTTCAGGCAAGAAGTCACGGCCGTCGAGATGGTTCCGGTGGCGCTATGGAGGATTGCCGATGCTCGACAGATTTCTGCTCAAGGGGCCGCAGGATGCGCGCTTCACCATCCTGCTGGCCCATGGCGCCGGCGCGCCGATGGATTCGGTGTCGATGACAGCAGCGGCGGAAGCGCTTGCCGGCGTCGGCTTCAGGGTTGTCAGGTTCGAATTCGCCTACATGGCCGCCCGCCGCACCGGAGACCGCAAGCCGCCGCCGCGGGCCGAAACGCTCAATCCCGAATATGAAGCAGCAATTGCCGAACTCGGCGTTGACGGCCCGCTGATCATCGGCGGCAAGTCGATGGGTGGCCGGGTCGCCAGCATGATCGCCGACGATCTCTATGGCAGAGGCAAGATCGCCGGCCTACTCTGCCTCGGCTATCCCTTCCATCCGCCCGGCCAGCCGACGAAACTGCGCACCGCTCACCTCAAGGGGCTCGTAACGCCCGCGCTGATCTGCCAGGGAACGCGCGACGAGTTCGGCACGCGGGACGAGGTGCCGGGCTACGATCTCTCAGGCAAGATCGAAATCCTCTGGCTGGAGGACGGCGACCACGACCTCAAGCCGCGCAAGAAAATCTCCGGCTTCTCCGCTGCCGATCACCTCGCCACGATGGCGAAGACGGCAAAGGCCTGGGCGGAGCGTCTCGTCCTCTAGGCGGCGAGCTTCCTGACATCGATGCGCCGGTCGGCGGCGAAAACGGTGATTTCGAAGTGGTCGGCCTGCAGCACATCGCGAATGTTGCGCGGCCGATGTGCTGCAATGTTGACCCCGCCTTTCATCCGGACACTGTCATAGAGGATGCCGGCGCCGCCGCTCGAACGCACCTCTTCGCCCAGCACTTGCGACGCCGCATAGCTCGCGCCGTCATAGAGGGCGGACCGCAATGTCTGCTCGCCGCGAATATCGAGATAGTCGCCGATCAGAGTGGCCGCATAGCTTCGATAGGTGCGCGCCATTGTCGCAATGCTACGGGCGACTGCCTCGCGCCTCAGATGATGGCCGACCTCGGCGGCGGCTGTCTTCAGAGCATCGGCGGCATACCAAGCGCCGAGATCGGGACCGTTGAAACGCATGCCGCCGGGCGCGACATGCAGGAAGGCCGCCATCACGATGCTGGCATTCGGCGTGCCGTAAACCCATTCATCCTCGGGAAGCCGCTGGATGCGGTCGGCGACGAGGCGATCATTGGTCCAGCCGACGAGCTCCATCACGGCTTCGAGATCGGCCGCCCGCGTCACCGTATCGAAAAGCCCGATCGGCGGAAATTGCGATGGGATCAGCCGGTAGGAGGGACGCGGCGCTTCTGCAAAACGCACGCTCACCGGAAGACGATGTCCGCGTCTTCGTAAGGCGTGAAGGCCTCGTCGAGACTATTCGGCTGCATATAGACACCGCCTCTTGCGCCATCGAGGAACCGGCGCACGGTCATCAACCCGTCCTGGGTTCCGTTGGTCACGATATCGAGCGGCCGATGCCCGCCGAAAACCGGCGCCTGATGCGGCATGCGCAGCCAGGCGACGCCGGCACGTTCGTCCGCAAACAGCACGCCGAGCGCCTGATGGATACCGAGCACGGCGGAGATCCGGGTGAGCGTATCGACATCGAGCGTGAAAGCCCCATGCTCGCGCGCCTGCTTGGCCCAGCTGTGATAGGTCGACCGGGAGGGGTAGCCGAGCATGAGCAGGCGCTGCTCTTCGCTCAGGCCCCAGAGATCGGCGATCGCCAGGAAGGTTCGCAAGGCCGGTGCACTCAGCCTTTTGCGGTTCGCCCGGGCAAACCGCTCGACGTCCAGCCGCTGTGGCCCCTGGTCTTCCCGTTGCTCTTTGCGTCGCGAATGCTGCATAATAGCTTCCTGTCTTGAATTAGACATAGTCCAAATCTAGGCTTGCATCAAGAGATTTAAAGAGCTGGTCTTTCCAACTGCCGGTTCGGATATCACCACAATCCAGGCAGCAGCCGGTAGCGGACCATGCGGCGGTATCCGGCGTAACCCGGCAGGTCTCTTACCAGATGCTTCTCCTCGTCCAGCAGCCGTGCGACGAGTCCGGCAAAGGCAGGAGGGATGGCAAGCAAGCCCCAATACGAGCCAAGCGACAGCGGTATGCCGACGAAGAGCACCAGCGCCGCCGCATACATCGGATGGCGCACGACGCTATAGAGCCCACTCGAAATAACCCGCTGATCCCTGCGGATCTCGACCGTCGCCGAGGCGAAGCTGTTCTGCCGCAGGACCAGGAAGCAGCCGTAAAAGCCAGCTGCGACCAGGATATTGCCGAAAATCACGATCGGCGCAGGAACGGCCGACCCGCCGAACCGATAATCGACCGCCGAGCCGATGAAGAGCCCAATCAGCACGATGCCGTTGAAAAATTGAATACGCTTCTGTGCCGGCTCCCGCTCCGCAGCCGGCCCGACATGCAGCCGCTGTTCCAGCAAGCCGCGGTCATATTTCAGGAAATAGGCTGTCGTCGCAACGATCCAGGCGGAAAAATTGAGAAAGAACAGCCAGCCCTGCCAATAGGACAGCGAACCTGCAGCGACGAAGATCATCACCGCGAGCACGGCGGCGAATTTCACCGTCGCTTCCGTCGCCCGCCTGCCGAGATCCTTCTTCTGATCCTCCATCGGTCCATCTCCGTTACCTCAAGAAACCTCCCCGGCCGCCTCCCGGATCGTCTGCATCAGGATCGATTGCGGCGCCGACGGCACGGCATCGGCGCGCATCGTCAGCCCGACCGGCCCCCTGGTCTCGCTCGTATCGACCGGCAGCAGTGCCAGCCGCCCGTCGGCGACGTCATCGGCGACCACACCGTTGGAAATGATCCAGATCGCGTCGCTCGAGCGCAGGAAGGCGCGGCCGAAGGAATCCGACACTGTCTCGATCTGGTTCGGCAGGCTGGAGACGCCGTTGGCGATGAGGAAATTTTCGACCACCGGCCGGATGATCGAGCCCCGCGTCGGCATCAGCACCGTGTAATCGCCAAAACCGGCAAAGGGCGATTGCCCGGCGTCGAGCAGCGGATGGCCGGCGCGCACGGCAAACACCACCTGCTCGGAATAAAGATGCTCGAAGGAAAAGCCCGCCATCTTCTCCGCACCCGCCAGGCGTCCGACGACGATATCGAGATCGCCGACGCGAAGCTGCTCCAGCAGCACGGCGTTCTCGCCGGTGACGATCTTCACCCGGCTCCAGGTCCGCTCCTTGAGGAAGAGCTCCATCGCCCGCGGCATGATGCGCGACGACACCGTCGGCAGGGCGCCGATCCGGATCGGCGGCGCATCGGCGAACTGTTCCTGCGAGACGGAATCGAGCCCCTGGCGCAACGCCGTCAGCGCCGCCCCGGCGTGCCGCAGGAAGACCTCGCCGTAACGGGTGATCTTGATGCCGCGACCATCGCGCTCGAAGACGTCGACACCCAGTGCCTGCTCGAGCTCGCGGATCGTCTTCGTCACCGCCGGCTGGCTGACATGCAGCAATTCGGCCGCCTTCATGACGCTCTTCTGCCGCGCCACCTCGACGAAGGTCTGCAGATGACGAAACTTGACGCGGCTGTCGATCATCGTTCACATAACTCCGAGGTTATCGAAAGGCTTATAAATATCATTTTACTTAACCGGATCAACCAGTCAATTTTGCGAACAGGAGAGTGTGCCGTTGGATGGGCTATGCCGGGACGAGTTTGGCGAGAAGCCTACCCCGCATTCCGTCATCCTCGGGCTTGACCCGAGAATCCCTGCCGCGGGTGCCGGGTGGATGCTCGGCTCAAGGCCGAGCATGACGGAGGGCGCGAATGCCCCTCACCCTAACCCTCTCCCCGCAAGCGGGGCGAGGGGACGTGCCAAACGTGGCGTTGAGTTTGACGGAGACGGTGCGGCATATCCCCTTCTCCCCGCCCGCGGGGAGAAGGTGGCGGCAGCCGGATGAGGGGCACCCCAGCTGAGCTGACTTGATGACGGAGGAGATTGACGTGCAATTCGCCCGCATAAATGACGGGACGATCCATTATCAGGTCATCGGCGCGCCTGCCGACCGGCCGGTGATCGTCTTTGTCAATTCGCTCGGCACGGATTTCCGCATCTGGCGCGATGTCGTGGTGCGGCTTGCCGGGGACTATGCCATCGTACTCTACGACAAGCGCGGCCACGGCCTCTCCGATGTCGGCCAGCTGCCCTCGTCGATCGAGGATCACGCCACCGATCTCGCCGGCTTGCTCGATCTGCTTTCGGTGAAGGACGCCGTCATCTTCGGCCTCTCCGTCGGCGGCCTCATCGCCCAGTCGCTCTATCAGCGCCGGCCGGATCTTGTCGGCGCCCTTATCCTCAGCGACACTGCCCATAAGATCGGCACGGCTGAAAGCTGGAACGCCCGCATCGCCGCGGTCGAGAAAAACGGCATCGGCAGCATCGTCGACGCCATCATGGAGCGCTGGTTCACGCCTGCCTTCCGCCGGCCCGAAAACACCGCCTATTCAGGCTATTGCAACATGCTGACGCGCCAGCCGGTCGAAGGTTATATCGCCGCCTGCGAAGCGATCCGCGATGCCGATTTCACCGAAGCGGCCAAGAGGATCACTGTCCCGACGATCTGCATCGTCGGCGACCAGGACGGCTCGACGCCGCCCGATCTCGTGCTTTCCACAGCAAAGCTGATCTCCAACGCCCGCTACGAGGTCATCCCAGACTGCGCCCACATTCCCTGCGTCGAGCAGCCGGAAGCGCTGACGGCGATCATCCGTGCCTTCCTCTCATCTCTTCCGCCTGGAGAACCCAACCGATGAACGAGACCGCCTCCTCCGAGCGCTACCGGCAGGGCATGGCGACCCGCCGCGCGGTGCTCGGCGACGCCCATGTCGACCGCGCCGCCGCTGCGGCGACCGAGTTCGACCGGCCCTTCCAGGAGCTGATCACCGAAGCCGCCTGGGGACATGTCTGGTCGCGCCCGGCGCTGAGCAAGCGCGAGCGCTCGATCGTCACCATCGCCCTGCTCGCTGCTCTCGGCCAGGACGACGAGGTCGCCATGCATGTGCGCGCCACCGCCAACACTGGCGCGACCCGCGAGGATGTCTGCGAGGCGCTCTTGCATGTGGCAATCTATGCCGGCGTTCCCGCCGCCAATCATGCGATCAAGATCGCCAAACACACCTTTGCACAAATGGACGCCGAAAAGGCGGCCTGAGGGGGAGAAATGTCCGAATTAGTCAACCGAAAGCCGGAGACCGGCGCCTTCTTCGCCCGCGACCGCGCCTGGCATGCGCCGGCGCTGACCCCCGGCTACAAGACCTCCGTGCTGCGTGCGCCGCAGCGCGCCCTGCTCTCGCTCGATGGCACGATCTCCGAAACCACCGGTCCGGTCTTCGGCCATTCGATGCTTGGCGAGCTCGACAACGACCTGATTCTGAATTATGCGCGGCCCGGCGAAAGCGCCATCGGCGAGCGCATCATCGTTCATGGCCGCGTGTTCGACGAGCGCGCCAAGCCGGTTGCCGGCGCGCTGGTCGAATTCTGGCAGGCCAATGCGGGCGGGCGCTATCGCCACAAGAAGGAAAGCTATCTGGCGGCGATCGATCCGAATTTCGGCGGCTGCGGCCGTGCCGTCACCGATGAGGAGGGCCGCTACCATTTCCGCACGGTGCGGCCCGGCGCCTATCCCTGGCCGAACGGCATCAACGACTGGCGCCCGGCCCATATCCATTTCTCGGTTTTCGGCCACGGCTTTGCCCAGCGTCTGATCACCCAGATGTATTTCGAGGGCGATCCGATGATCTGGAAATGTCCGATCGTCGGCACGATCCCCGACAAGGCGGCGATCGAACAGCTGATTGCGCTGCTCGACTGGGGCAATACCATCCCAATGGATTCACGCGCCTATAAATTCGATATCGTCCTGCGCGGCCGCCGCTCGACGATGTTCGAAAACAAGCTGGAGGGCAATTGACCATGCAGCAGCTCGGCTACCTCAAGGAAACCCCGTCGCAGACGGCCGGTCCCTATGTCCATATCGGCCTGACGCCGAATTTCTGCGACATAACGGGTGTCTACGACAGCGACCTCGGCACCCAGATGGTCAACGACAAGACGCTCGGCGAACGCATCACCGTCAACGGCCGCATTTTCGACGGCGCCGGCGCCCTGGTGCGTGATGCCGTCGTCGAGATCTGGCAAGCCGACAGCGCCGGCCTCTACAACAGCCCCTCGGAAATGCGCGGCGCCGCCGACCCCAATTTCACCGGCTGGGGTCGTTGCCCGACCCGCGCTGAAGACGGCGTCTACAGCTTCGAAACCATCAAGCCCGGCCGCGTCCCCTTCAAGGACGGCCGCAAGATGGCCCCGCACATCACTTTCTGGATCGTTGCCCGCGGCATCAATATCGGCCTGCACACGCGCATGTATTTCCCTGAGGAGACAGAGGCCAACGCCGCCGACCCGCTGCTTCTGCGCATCGAGCATCGCGAGCGTGTCGCCACCATGGTCGCCACCCGCGATGGCGCCACCTGCCATTTCGATATCCATCTGCAGGGTCCTCAGGAGACAGTGTTTCTGGATATCTGAGGCCCGCGTTGGAGGCTTGCTGATATGGCCTTGCGCAGGTAGCGTCTGCCTGCCCTCTCCCGGAAGCGAGTGGGGAACAGTGCCCCAAATCCCTTCTCCCCTCGGGAGAAGGTGGAGCCGGACGAGGGCCCGCCACCACAAACGAGCAGACCATGACCACATCGCCTTTCGACCACCCCTTCCTCTCCGGCCTGCTCGGCGACGATGAAATCGCGCGCTATTTCTCCGCCGAGGCCGATATCCGCGCCATGCTCTCCTTCGAGGCTGCGTTGGCGAGGGCCGAAGCCATCCATGGCCTGATCCCCGCCGAAGCCGCAAGGCGGATCGCCGAAATCTGCGCCGGCCTTTCCCCCGATCTGCACCATCTTCGAGCGGCAACGGCAAGGGACGGCGTCGTCGTTCCAGAGCTCATCAAGCAGCTGCGCACCGAAGTCGGCGAGGAAGTGGCCAAAAGTCTGCATCTCGGCGCCACCAGCCAGGATGTGATCGACACCAGCCTGATGATCCGCCTGAAGGCGGTGGTTTTCCTCTTTGCCGGCCGGCTTTCCGCCATCGTCGCCGAACTCGGTGCGCTCGACCGCCGGTTCGGCCGCAACCGGCTGATGGGTCATACCCGCATGCAGGCAGCCATCCCGATTTCGGTCAGCGACCGCCTCACTGCTTGGCGCGCGCCATTGGGGATCTATCGCGACCGCCTGACCGAGCACAGTTTTCCCGTCCAGTTCGGCGGCGCGTCCGGCACCCTCGACAAGCTCGGGCCGCACGGCCCGGCCATCCGCGCCTCGCTCGCCCAGGAACTTGGCTTGACCGACACCAGGCAATGGCAGAGCGCGCGTCTGCCGATCGCCGACATCGCCGGGCTGTTTGCGTCGATCTCGGGCAGCCTCGGCAAAATCGGTCAGGATATCGCTCTGCTTGCCCAGGCAGGCCAAGAGATCGAAATCGCAGGCGGCGGCAGCTCCTCGGCGATGGCGCACAAACAGAACCCCGTCGCCGCCGAAACCCTGGTCTCGCTCGCCCGCTTCAACGCCACGGCCCTGTCGGGCATCCACCAGTCCCTCGTCCACGAGCAGGAACGCTCCGGTGCTGCCTGGACGCTCGAATGGCTGCTACTGCCGCAAATGACGATGGCAACCGCCGGCAGCCTGCGGCTGGCGCGGGAATTGACGGGGAATATCAAGCGGCTTGGAACTGCCTAAAGCCACGCGAAACGAGCATCAACCGAGCTTGGCGATTGCCCGCAGATTGTCGGCCGTCGTTGTCGGGAATTCGAAGAATTCGAGATAGGCGGGGATTTGTTCGAACAGCATATCCGTGCCGACCTGAAAGGTGCAGCCGCGCGCCCGGGCCGCCTCGAGAAAAGGGGTCATCTCCCTGCTCATCACCACCTCGCCGACGAAGGTCGATGGGGAGATGCGGTCGACATCGATCGGAAGAGGGTCACCCCGCCGCATTCCAAGTGGTGTCGCGTTGACGACGATGTCGAAGCCGGTTGGGTCGAGAGAGCCGACCGTGACGTGGAGGTGGGGATAATATGTCTTCAACCGGTCGAGCAGCGCCGTCGCGGTCGTCTCGTTGGCGTCGACGATCGCCAGATGGGCGACGCCCGCCTTAGCCAACGATGCCGCGATCGCCGAACCGACGCCGCCAGCGCCGACGACCAGCGCTTTTGCGCCCTCGACCTTTTTGCCCTTGCGCAGAACGCCCCGCACGAAGCCCTCACCATCGAACATGTCGCCGATCAGCCTGCCATTCGAAGTAAGACGCACCGCATTGCACGAGCCTGCGACTTTGGCGTTGGTCGAGGCTTCGTCGAGCAGCGCCATCGTCGCAATCTTGTGCGGCATGGTGATGAGCGCGCCGTGAATATTGGAGAGCCGGAAGACAAGCTTCAAGAACGCCGGATAGTCTTCCGGCCGGCAGCCCATCGGCACGACGACCGCATCAATGCCGTTCTTCTCGAAATAGGGGTTGTAGATCAGAGGCGCCTTGAAGGACTCGGTGGGGTAGCCGAGGTGGGCGATGAGTTTGGTCGTCCCGGTGATCATGTGGCTAGACTTTCTGGGGATCGGCAGAGGCGCCGGCGTCAGCGAGGTGGATCATCTGCCCCGAGCGCGCCGATCTCTTGATCGCTTCGACGACCCTGAGGGTGGCAAGGCCCTCCCACCCGCTCACGAGAGGTGCTGCTTCGCCGCGAATGACATCGCAGAAATGGCTGAGCTGACGGCAAAGCGGATCGGCGGCCTCGTAAGCCACGCGCTCCTCGGCAAGCGGCTCCAGCCAATCCGGCTTCGACGTCGCTGTCCAAAGCGTCAGATCGGGAATGCCGAGCGAACCCTTCGTGCCGCCGATCTGGTAACAATGTCCGGCATAGCGAGGAAATGCAGGGTTCTCGCCGGTCGTCGCCTCCCAACTCCAGGGTGCGGCCACCGCATCGCTGCCGGTCAGCGTGGCGAGAACGCCGTTCGCGAACCGCAATGAGACGACGGCCGTGTCCTCGACGGCGTGGTCGCGCACCGCGTGCGATTCCATCGCATGCACGGCCTCGACCTCGCCGAACAGAAATCGGAAGAGGTCGACATCATGGATCAGGTTGACGAAGATCGGGCCGGCGCCGGCTTCCCGCCGCCAGGGGATGTCGAAATAGTCGTCCGGCTTGGCGACCCAGAAGATGCCGTGCACCGTGACGATCCGGCCAAGCCTGCCGCCGTCGACGATCTGTTTGGCCACCTGGATCATCGGGTTGTGGCGGCGGTGATGACCGACGAGGAGCGGTATCCCCGCCCTCTCGCCGGCGGTCACCAGCGCTGCGGCAGCGTCGACGTCGTCGGCGATCGGTTTCTCGATAAGAACAGGGATGCCGGCGGTAATAACCTCCATCGCATTCTCGACGTGAAGGTGGTTCGGCGTTGCCACGATGACGCCGTCGGGCCTGTCCTCGGCGCGGATGTCCTGGAACGACGGGTACCATTGGATGCCGGCATTGCCGGCGAAATCGCGACCGACCGGGGACGGATCGATCACGGCGGAGAGAAGCGTTCCGGGCTCTGTCATCACGCGCTCGGCATGGCGTCTGCCGATCAGGCCGGCTCCCATGACTGCAATCTTCAATGGCTTCATCATCGGCTCCAGAATTTGACGAGGGTTCGGCCTTGAAACCGCTTATTTCCGCAGGATTTCTCCGAGAAACTTTCTGGTTCGCTCGTGCTGCGGGTTGGTGAAGAATTCGGCGGGCGGGGCTTCCTCGACGATCGCGCCGCTGGCCATGAAGATCACCCGATCGGCGACCTGGCGGGCAAAACCCATCTCGTGGGTGACGCAGATCATCGTCATGCCCTCGTCGGCCAGCGCGATCATCGTATCCAGCACCTCCTTGACCATCTCCGGGTCAAGCGCCGACGTCGGCTCGTCGAACAGCATCACTTTCGGCCGCATGCAGAGCGCGCGGGCAATGGCGACGCGCTGCTGCTGGCCGCCCGAGAGCTGAACCGGATATTTGTCGGCCTGTTCCAGGATCTTGACCCGCTCGAGCAGCCCGCGCGCCCGTTCCTCGGCCTCCGCCCTGCCGACGCCGATCGCCTTCATCGGCGCCAGCATGCAATTCTGCAGCACGGTCAGGTGCGGAAACAGGTTGAACTGCTGGAAGACCATGCCGACCTCGCGGCGGATCGCATCGATGGTCTTGGCCTGGTCGCTGAGAACGATGCCGCCGACCCGGATTTCACCTTTCTGGTAGGTCTCGAGATGGTTGATACAGCGAATGAGCGTCGACTTTCCGCTGCCGGAGGGCCCGCACAGGACGATCCTCTCGCCGCTGCGAACCGTCATGTTGATGTCGTGAAGGGCCTGAAACGAGCCGTACCACTTTTCCACCTGCGCCATGTTGATCATGGTTTCTGCGGCCTGGGCGGGCGTGGGACTGGTCATCGGTAGAACTCCACAATTGGCGGTCAAGGCCGCATCGAAGAAGAAGGGGATGCGGATCAGCGCGCGGAAGCGGCAAACTTTCGCTCGAGGCGCGCGCCGAGGATTGTCAGCGGGCAGCACATCAGGAAGTACAGGATGCCGACGACGCCGAAGACCGTCAGCGGCTGGAAGATCTGGTTGGAGATGATGTTGCCGGCCCGCGTCAGCTCGGTGAAGCCGACGATCGAGGCAAGAGAGGTGCCTTTGATCAGCTGCACGAGGAAGCCGATCGTGGCAGGCAGCGAGATGCGCAGCGCCTGCGGCAGGATGACATCCCTCATGCGGGAGATGTATCTGAGGCTGAGCGCCTTTGCCGCTTCCGTCTGGCCGCGCGGAACCGCTTCGATCGATCCGCGCCAGATCTCGCCGAGATAGGCGCTGGCATGCAGCGTCAGCCCGATGGCGACGGCCACCCAGGCATCGAGCATCAGCCCGATCAGAGCCAGACCGTAATAGACCACGAAAAGCTGCATCAGAAGCGGCGTTCCCTGGAAGACCGCGATGTAGCCGGCGGTCAGGCGTTCCAAGAGCGGGTTGCCCGAGACGCGGGCGAGAGCGACGCCGAGCCCGGCAATGCAGCCGCAGACAAAACCGACCGCGGACAGGACCACGGTCCATTTCAGGCCGATCAGGAGGAAGACCAACTCGTCGTGACCCATGGAATTCCTCCTACTTGACGGGATATTTGAAGTAGCGGGCGGAAAACGCCGCAAACAGGCGCATCATCACCCAGGAAATCACGAAATAGAAAAGCGTGACCGTGAAGTAGACCTCGAAGCTCCGGAAGCTCTCCGATTCGATGCGCTGGGAAACGGAGGTCAGCTCATAGGCCGAGATCGCCGAGGCAATGCTGGTGGTCAGCGTCAACAGCACGAACTGGCTGGTGAGCGACGGATAGATCGCCCGCAGTGCCGGCTTGAGGATGATCAGCCGGAAGACCTGCGCCTTGTGCAGGCCAAGCGCCAGGCCGGCTTCCATCTGCCCCTTCGGGATCGACTGGACGCCGCCGCGAATGATCTCGATCGCGTAGGCGCCGCCATTGATGCCGAGTGCGATGATCGCCGTCGGTGTAGGATCGAGCCGAATGCCGGTGAGCGGAAGCGCGAAATAGATGAAGAAGATCTGCACCAGGAACGGCGTGTTGCGGATCAGCTCGACGAAGGCGATGACCAGCCACCGCAAGGGCTTGAGCGCGGAGTCGCGCAGGGCAACCCCGCCGATCCCGATGACGATCGCCAGCAGCATTCCACAAATGGCCAGCAGGAACGTCCCGAGACAACCGAGCAGCAGGTTCGGCAGCCCATCGATAACAGGGGTGAAATCCAGCTTGTAATTCATGCTTTCGCTGCTCCCGCCATGTCGGCCATTGCTTCGACGGCGAGTTCGTAACCGCGGGCGCCGAAACCGATCATGATGGCGGTGGCGACGCGCGAGATCAGCGAATTGTGGTAGATGCTTTCGCGCGCATGAACATTCGAGATGTGCAGCTCGATCTTCGGCGGGTCGAACATTTTCAGCGCATCGAGAAGCGCGATCGAGGTGAAGGTGTAACCGGCCGGATTGATGATGATGCCGCAGGCCTCTTTGCGGGCCTGATGCACGCTTTCCACCAGCTCGCCCTCGAAATTGGTCTGGCGGAAGTCGATGGCAAAGCCGAGGCTCTCGGCCTTTGCCAGGCACCTGTCCCTGATATCGGCCAGCGTCGTCGAACCGTAGATTGCGGGCTCGCGCTCACCCAGAAGGTTGAGGTTCGGTCCGTTGAGCACAAAAATGGTTCTGGTCATGTCGCGCACCTCAGGGCGTTGGGCATGGCTGTTGCGTCGACGGGCATTGGCATGCCCGCCTTGTTTGGTGGGGGGCTTCGTCTCACTAGGCGTCATCCTCGGCCTTGTGCCGAGGATCTGCCGCCGAAGATACCCGGGACAAGCCCGAGCCTGACGGAAGAGTGGTTGGCGGGCCTTGTCACCAGCCAGATGGCCGGACCTCGTCCCGCCTTGACCCTTGGCTCAGTTCGCCGCGAACGGAATGCCCTCCAGCGTGTCCGGGAATTCCGGCACCGGGACCTTCATCCACTTGTCGTAGACGGCCTTGAGATCGCCGTTTGTCTTGATCTTGTCGATGAAGCTATTCAGCGCCGCATTGATTTCCTTCTCGCCGAGACGTGTGCAAGCACCGTTGTAGAGCTTCTGGAATTCAAGCTTGTTTTCGAATTCGCCCGGGCGCGCCTTGTTCACCCGGTCCATATAGAAGATGTTGCCGCCCAGCGCATCGACCTGGCCGGAGACCAGGGCCTGGACGCTCGCAGCGTCTCCGTCATAGCGCCTGATCGTCGTACCCTCAGGCGCGTTCTTCGTCACCTGCGTGTCCTGCGCAGCGCCCTTGGCGACGCCGATCGTGAACTTGGCCATGTCGGCATTGGTCTTGATTTCCGCCGATTTGGGACCGATCAGAACGATGGCGTTGGCCACATAGGGCTTGCTGAACTGCACGGCCTTTGCGCGATCCGGCAGCATTGCCATGGTTGCAAAGAGAACGTCGACGCGCCCCGCCGTCAGCGCCGGAATGCGGTTGTTGACTTCGAGCGGCACGAACTCGACGGAAACGCCCAGTTCCTTGGCGAACAGCGTCGCAATATCCGCATCGAGGCCGTCCTGTTTGCCGCCGCTGGTCACAAAGCCCCAAGGCGGGTTGTCGCCCTGGATTCCGACGATGATCTTGCCGCGAGCCTTGATTTCGTCAGGCGTGATGGCGGCGGCCGGTTGCGCCAAGGTGACGGCAGCCACCAGGGCCGCGGCTCCGAGCATCGCGTTTCGACGCGTCAGCATAGATTTGAACATTCTGTTTCCTCCTCTTTTGGCGGCCTTTCGACCGGACAGCCACCTCACCTTTTGACTGTGGAAGAAATGATTGCCAGAGACCGACGCGCAAATCAACAGAGTTTTTCAAAATCATATGAGATTTTATAATGCCTCAAGCTATTTGAATTCCTCACGAGATTTGCAATAATAGGTGAGAGCGATTTTTCGCGGCTGGCCGTGGGTGCCGAAAGGGTTTTGCTATGAAGACCTCGATTGCGACTGTGACGATCAGCGGCGAACTGCCTGAGAAGCTCGAGGCGATCGCCCGGGCGGGGTTCGACGGCGTCGAGATCTTCGAAAACGATTTCCTGGCCTTCGACGGCAGCCCGGCCGATGTCGGAAAACTGGTGCGCGACCATGGCCTGGAGATCACGCTGTTTCAGCCGTTTCGTGATTTCGAGGGCATGCCGGAGCCGCTGCGCAGCCGCACCTTCGATCGCGCCGAACGAAAGTTCGACGTGATGCAGCAGCTTGGAACGGATCTGGTGTTGGTCTGCTCGAACGTCTCGCCGGCCGCCATCGGCGGCATCGACCGGGCGGCTGAGGATTTCCGGGAACTTGGCGAGCGTGCCGCCCGGCGTCGACTGAGGGTGGGTTACGAGGCGCTGGCCTGGGGTCGCCATATCAGTGACCACCGCGACGCCTGGGAAATCGTCCGGCGCGCCGATCATCCGAATGTCGGTCTCATCCTCGACAGTTTCCACACCTTGTCGCGCAAGATCGACGTCAATTCGATCCGCTCGATTCCGAAAGAGAAGATCTTCATCGTCCAGCTTGCCGATGCACCGCTGATCGACATGGACCTGCTCTACTGGAGCCGCCACTTCCGCAATATGCCCGGCGAAGGCGACCTTCCCGTCACGGCGTTTACCGAAGCCGTCGCTGCCACAGGTTATGACGGCTATTTCTCGCTGGAGATTTTCAACGACCAGTTTCGAGGCGGCCTGTCGAGGCCGATCGCCGCCGATGGCCACCGCTCGCTGATCTATCTCGGCGATCAGGTGCGCCGCCATCTCGGCACCGGCAGCATGACCGGGGCGGCGATGCCGGAAAGGGCTGCCGTCCAAGGCGTCGGCTTCGTGGAGTTTGCCACGGACGAACAGGATGAAGTCGAGCTGGTGGCCCTGCTGCGCACCCTCGGCTTCAAACAGACCGCCGTCCACC
This sequence comes from Rhizobium sp. F40D2, assembly GCF_051810745.2. Classification (NCBI taxonomy): domain Bacteria; kingdom Pseudomonadati; phylum Pseudomonadota; class Alphaproteobacteria; order Hyphomicrobiales; family Rhizobiaceae; genus Rhizobium; species Rhizobium sp. F40D2. Next base: position 78,743 of record NZ_JBPWQX020000001.1, on the reverse strand, counting down.
GCACCAAGAAAGTTTCCCTGTTCGAGCAGGGCGAGATCCGGATCCTCGTCAATGTCGATCAGGCGGGATTTGCCAATGCAGCCTACGCCGTGCATGGGACGTTTGCCTATGCCATGGCGCTGGTGGTCGACGATGCCGCAAAGGCATATGCACGTGCGCTTGCTCTCGATGCCGAGCCCTTCGCCCAGCCTGTGGCGAAGGGTGAGCTCGAGCTGCCCGCCATTCGGGGCGTCGGCGGCGGCATCGTCTATCTGATCGACGACAAGAGCGCCCTGGGCCGCTTTTCCGAAATCGACTTTCGCCCGGTGACCGACGACACCGACACGGCGTCTGCCGGCCTTATTCGCGTCGATCACGTCGCCCAGACGGTCGGCTATGATGAAATGCTCACCTGGCTTCTGTTCTACACCTCGATCTTCGAGACCCATAAGACCCCGATGGTCGACATCATCGATCCAGCCGGGGTGGTGCGCAGCCAGGTCGTCGAAAACCAGTCGGGCGCGTTGCGCATAACCATGAACGGGGCCGAAAATCGCCGCACCCTGGCAGGCCATTTCATTGCCGAGAAGTTCGGGTCCGGCATCCAGCACCTGGCGTTTTCGACCGACGACATCTTTGCAACCGCCGAAAAGCTTCGCAGCTGCGGTTTCCGATCCCTGCATATTTCGCCGAACTATTACGACGACGTCGAAGCCCGCTTCGGGCTCGATCCTGTCATGACCGAGCGGCTGAAAGCGGAGAACATCCTCTATGACCGAGACGAGCATGGCGAATATTTCCAGCTCTACAGCGGCACCTATGGAGAGGGTTTCTTTTTCGAGATCGTCGAGCGCCGCGGATATCGCGGTTATGGCGCCCCGAACGCAATTTTCCGGATCGCCGCGCTGAAAAGACAGATGCGCCCGGAAGGAATTCCGAAAGACGCCGATTAATTTCCTTTAGAGAATGCGGCCGCTCTTCAGCACATGTTCGACGCCGCTATGGACATGCCGTCTGACCACCTCGGTCGCACCGGCGACGTCACGCTGAATGGACAGTTCGAACAACAGCCGGTGGTCGTCGACAACAGGTTTTCCGCGAAAACTTTCGGCGAGCATATGGTAACGGAGAAAGCGGTCGAAGACGGACGACAGGGTTGTCATCAACGTCTCCGAATTGCAGGCCGAGACGATCGCCTGATGGAACTCCCAATCGTATCGCACCCAGTCGACGGTGCGCGAGACGTCGCCTGCCAGCAGCTTGCGCTCGGCGGCAGCCAGCCGGTGATGGGCCGCGACGATGCGCCCTTCCCATTCGAGATTGCCCGCAGCGAATGCAAGGCCGATCGCATGCGTTTCAAGAACGATCCTCAGATCGGCAAGCTCCAGCAGCTCCCGCCGCGAAGCCGGGCTGACTTCGAAACCACGCTGCCCTTCGGCGACGACGAGGTTCTCCGTGGTCAGGCGGCTCAGAATTTCACGCAGCGACGAAATGCCGATGGAGTAGCGCTCCTTTGCCTGCTCCAGCTTGATCTTCGCGCCCGGCGGCAATATCCCCGATATGATATCCTGGCGGATCTGCCGAAAAACGACATCGCTTACGGTTTCAGCCGGGTCGTGGACGTGTTTGAGCATGGCTTTTCCCGGTGTGATGGCCCGACGAGCGTCCGCTGTCATTTCAACGTCCCCCGCGCCAAAGCATGCTCGACCCCGCCTTGGATATGGAAGGCAAGCACCCGCTTGGCGGTCTCCGCATCCCGCCGCAAGGCCGCATCCAAAAGCTGTTGATGTTCATCGGCGGCGACGTCGCCCCGGTAGGACAAGGCAACCATCTGATATCGCAGATATTTGTCGAAGATCACCGAATGGGTCTGCATCAGCAGTTTCGATCCGCAGGCCGAAATCAGCGCCTGGTGGAACTCCCAGTCGTAGCGCTTCCAGTCCTCGGCCCTGCTGGTATCGCCGGATGACATCACCTGCTCCATCCGCGCCAGTTTGTAGTGGGCCGCGACAAGCGGCGCCTCCCATTCCACGTCGCCACGCGCGAATGACTGCTCCAAGGCATGGCTCTCGAGGAGCAGCCTCATGGCCGCCGTCTCCTTGAGGTCGGAAACCGACACCGGAGAGACTTCGAACCCCTTTTGTCCTTCGGCAACGACAAGCCCTTCGGATGAGAGCCGGTTCAGCACCTCCCGCAGCGTACTGATGCTGGTCTCGTAGGATTCCTTCAGGCTTTCCAGTTTGAGTTTTTGGCCGGGCGCCAGCCGCCCGAAAATGATGTCGGCGCGAATGCGCCGGTAACTGCTTTCGGCGATGGTCTCGTTCACGACAGGCTGCAGCATCACCGAGTCTCTTATATTTTTCATATCATCGGATATATCGCTTTTCGGCAATACCGATCAAGGAAACATTCGCGCTGCAGCGGGCACAATTTTCTCAGAGGATGCGGCTTTCTACCGAGATTGAACCTGGATAAGGATCCGGCCTCGCCCCACCGGCGCATGCGCCGGCCTTCCGGCCGTCGACTTTAGCGCGATCGGTCGACACTGGATTCGAGCTTGGAAGGGGGCAATTGTTTTTTCGATCGCGCGCAACCATCTAATAGGCATGATTCACGGGAAAATGTCCCCACCCCAGCAGCACGTTTTACCGAAAACCAACCATACTGGGTTGCTTTCCGAGGCGAAAGCCGATTGCTTAGGAAAATCTACTTCTTCTTCCGCTAGCGGTTAGGGGAATGAAAGGGGACACAGGCAAACCCGTGGAATTCTGCTGCTTCGCATCGGGATAAACTATGTTTACGATGGCGGTGCGGGAAGGCCGGTTTGAAGAACGATGACGACAGAACTGTTTCAGTTAAAATTTTGGGGCGTCCGCGGCAGTATTCCCGTCTCGGGCCCCGAGTTCGACCGCTACGGCGGTAACACTTCCTGCATCGAAATTCGCTGCGGAGAACACAGGATGATCTTCGACGCCGGCTCCGGTCTGCGCGAGGCGGGCTTGTCGTTGCTCGCCGACAGCGTCAGCGACGTCGACCTGTTCTTCAGCCACTGCCACTACGACCACATTATCGGCCTGCCCTTCTTCAAGGCGATCTATTATCCCTCGATCAACCTCAACATCTGGTCAGGCCATCTCGACGGCAAGATGAGCACGCGTGAGATGGTCGAGCAGTTCATCAGCCCGCCCTGGTTTCCGGTCAAGACCGACATCTGTCAGGCGACGATGAACTTCCGCGACTTCCATCCCGGCCAGGCGCTGACGCCTCACGAGGGCATCGAGATCAAGACCTTCATGCTCAACCATCCGGGCGGCGCCATCGGCTACCGCATCGAATGGCAGGGCCGTTCGATCGCCCTGATTTATGATATCGAACATATTCCCGGCAGTTATGACCCAGTCTCGCTGGAGATGATGCGGGACGCCGATCTCGTCGTCTACGACTGCACCTACAATGAAGACGAGATGCAGCGTTTCAAGGGCTTCGGCCATTCGACCTGGCAGCACGGCACCGAGCTGGCAAAGATCGCGGGCGCCAAACGCTTCGCCCTCTTCCACCACGCCCCTTCGCGCACGGATGAGCAGCTGGCGCAAATGGAAGCCCAGGCGCAGGCCGCCTTTCCCGGCGCCTTTGCCGCCCGCGATAATCAGATCGTGGTGATATAGCCGACCACCGTGGAACCGATTCCGAGCCGGGCCGTTTTCTCGGGCATCGCAAGATCGTCGAAACAGGTATCAACCATGACAGTATTTTCCGGACAATGCCTTTGCGGGCAGGTGCACATCGCTGTTCGCGGCGAACCCATACGCGTTGGGATCTGTCATTGCATGGACTGTAGGAAGGAGAGCGGTTCGGCCTTCACCTTCTATGGCATCTGGCCCGCCGGCCAATTCGAGCATTCCGGGGAAACCGGCGCGTTCCAAGGCCGGCATTTCTGCACCGGCTGTGGTTCGCGACTGTTTTCCGTCGATGACGAGGAGGCGGAAATCAAGCTCGGCATCCTGTCCGAGGCGCCAACGCCGCTTGTTCCGGGCTACGAACTTTGGATCAAGCGCCGCGAACCGTGGCTACGGCCGGTCCAAGGCGCCGAACAGTTCGAGGAAGACCGAAAATGAGCGGCGACATCGGAAGCGTTCCGATGGCGGCCTCGTCCGGCATCGCCCGATCACCGTTGCAGGCGAGATTTTCTCGGGCGCCTTCACGCCGTCTGATCGGCAATACTCACGGCGTTAGAAGTGCAGCTGCCGGCAACCAATGGACGGCAGGATGGCGGCGCGTCAACGCAAACAGGGCCGACAGGAAATCCCAGGCCGCAGCATCATGCACCAGATGGTGGGTCAGCACGCCGATCGGCTCGTCGCTGCCGGCAAACCGGTCGTGCAGCTCCGCCACCAGCTCGGCCACCAGTTCCTCTTCGGCTCGGCCGCCGCGCGTGCCGTGCCAATCGATGATGTCGACATGGGTGTTGAGCAGCGGTATCGGCCCGTTTTGCCTTGCACGGCCATAGACCGAAAGCGCTGCAAAGCCGAGATCCGGCAGTGCCGGGATGAGGGCGGCGTCGATCCGGTTCCACGGCGGCACCAGCACCGGCAGAAAGCGGGCCGGATAGAGCCGCTGCAGCAGCCGGAAGCCGTCGCTGAGCTCACCGAGCACGATGTCCGCCGGCCGGTCGCCACCGAGCTCCTGCTTTTTCCGCTCCGGCCCGGCATGGTTCGTATGCGCCCACCCGTGCACCGCGACACTGACGCCTGCTTCCTCCACCAGCCGCGCCGCCAATGCCTCGCCTGTCAGGCCGGGAATGACGGCAAGCGTCAGCGGGATCGCGTTGTCGCCGGTCGATGCCAGCAGCGTCTCCAGATCAGGCGTCGGTTCGATCGCGTCGTCGTCCCGCAGCCAGAAGCGGGCCACGCGGCCGGCGGCCTGCCAGCGGTCGAGCTCGCGGCGCAGCGGCTCCCAGCTCATCCTGTCGGTCATCCCATCACTCCTGTTGCTGCATAGTCCCGCAAAATTCCATCCAGCCGCTCGGCCGCCGTCGCCAGCGAGCGCTCCTCGAGCACGAAGCGCCGCGCCGCCTGCCCCATGGCCGCGCGTCTTTCCCTGTCATCAAGCAGGCCAGTCACGGCTGCGGCATAGGCGGCGACATCACCATCCGGCGTCAGCAGGCCGGTCACCCCAGCCTCGACCACGGCGGGCACCCCCGCCGTCTCCTGCGCGACGACAGGCAGCCCGGCGGCCTGGGCTTCCAGATAGGCAAGGCCGTAAGCCTCGCCGCAGCCGGGCCAGACATAGAGGCCGCCGCGCCCGAACAAGCCGGCGATCTCGGCCGCATCCCGCTCGCCCAACCACTCGATGCGGCCGGCGGGGAAAGTGGCAAACAGCGCCTTCACCTCGTGCCGCATCGGGCCATCGCCGATGACAGCAAGCGTCCAGGGTCGGTGTTCGATCAGCCGCAGCGCTTTTGCCAGCATGGCATAACTTGCCATCTTGTCGCCGGCCCGCATCATCGCCACCGTCATCAGCCGCAGCGGATCGGGCGCCGGCGACACCCTCTCGAACAGCGCCGTGTCGATGAAGGGTTTCAGGCCGGCAAACCGCGCCTGCGGAAAGGCGGCCGAAATGCCCGCTTGGTCGCGTTCGGTGAAGCTGATATTGACCGCCGCCTGCCGTATCGCCTCGCCGACGCGTTTCTGCACGCCTGCCCAGCCGGTGCTATCGCGTTTTGCCGCGTAGGACGCTTCGGCGGTGACATAGGGGATGGCGAATCCGGCGGAGATCACCGGCCCGAAAGGGTCGGGCGATTTGTAATAGGGGTGGTAGGAGAACCAGAGCTCGGGTCGCGGCGCTAATGCCCATTTTTGCCGCAACCGCTGCAGTTCGGCACCGATCGCCGGTTCGAGCTTCGTTGCCGCTTCCGGTGTCGCGGCATGGGTGCGAAATTCGGAGACGATCTCGACCTCGTGCCCGGCCATTTCAAGCGCCCGGATCAACAGCCGCGCCATCAGCCGGTCGCCCGACGGCACCGGATGGTTCGGCGATTTCATCGGCGCGTAAAAAGCCACCCGCATGCACAACCCTCATATGAAGACACAGTGTTTCCGGCCGGCATGGCCGGTGGCGAAACTCGGCTATTGTCCATTTCCCTAAAACTTGCGCATAAGCATATGGAATGTGATCGCGATGGAAGCAATTCCGCCTCTTTCTCAATCTCTATGGGCCTGCGGTTGCATCGACAAGAACGGGAATGAATGACGACGGTCTCGGCCACAGGGATTTTTTCGGAGCGTACGATCAGAAGGGCGAGGCTCGGTTCAGGCCTCGTCATTTTCATCTTCGTCCTGCTGCACTTGTCGAACCATGCGATCGGCCTGATTTCCGTGTCCGCAGCCGATAAGGCCGCCCGCCTGTTCATGGCGATCTGGCGCAATCCTGTCGGGACGACCATCTTCTATTCGTCGGTTCTGATCCATATAGCGCTGGTGTTGCGCGCCATTTATATGCGCCGCAGCCTGGTCATGCCAAAGGGCGAAACGGCGCAGATCGTGCTCGGCCTGCTGATCCCGCTGCTTCTCATGGATCATGTCATCGGCACGCGCATCGCCCACGAACTCTACGGCTATATCGATGACTACGAGACGGTCGTCGGCTCGCTGTGGATCCGGGCTCCGGCGAACGGCCTGCGGCAGGCATTCGGTCTCATCGCCGTCTGGATCCACGGCTGCATCGGCCTGCATTTCTGGCTGCGCTACCGCCCCTGGTACCCAGGCCTGGCACCGCTGCTGCTGGCGCTGGCAATCCTCGTGCCGGTGCTCTCGCTGCTCGGCTTCGTCGAAATGGGCCGCACGCTGGCCGACCCCTCCTATCAGCCGGCGATCGCCAACAGCCCCTATAAGGCGACGGTCAACACCCGTTACGCCTCGAACCCGGAGGTTCTCCGCCAGGTTTCGACGATCCGCGCCGGGCTCTATGGCGCTTTTTCGACCGCGCTGCTGATCGTCGTCGCCGCCCGCGCCCGGCGTAGGCTGAAGGAGCGCCTCGACCAGGTGGCCGTGCATTATCCGGGCGGCGAGGTGATCCGTGTGCCGCGCGGCTTCTCGGTGCTCGAGGCAAGCCGGCTCGGCGGCCTGCCGCATTATTCCGTCTGCGGCGGCAAGGGCCAGTGCTCCACCTGCCGGGTGCAGATCTTGGGCGACTACGAGCACCTGCCGGCCCCCGACAAGATGGAACAGACGACCCTGAGGAGAATCAATGCCGGCCCAGATGTGCGGCTTGCCTGCCAGCTTCGCCCGAACCGCGATGTCGCGGTCGCGCCGCTGCTTGTGCCGGCGCTCGAAGCAGCCCTTCCCGCCAACAGCCAGGAGACCAGCCCGGGGCGCGAACGTGAAATCGCCGTGCTCTTCGTCGACATCCGCCATTTCACCACGCTGACGGAAACGCGCCTGCCCTTCGACGTCGTCTTCCTGCTGAACCGCTATTTCGCCATCATCGGCAAGGCGGTGGAGCAGACGGGCGGCCGGCTCGACAAGTTCATCGGCGACGGCGCCATGGCGCTTTTCGGCCTCAACACCGCGCCTGAGGAAGCCTGCCGCCAGGCGCTCAAGGCAGCGGCGGCGATCGTCGCCGAGATCGAGAAACTCGCCGCCGAGCTCGCCGAGGAACTGGCGCTGCCGCTGCGCATCGCGATCGGCATTCACACCGGCCCGGCCGTCGTCGGCACAATGGGCTATGGCCGGGTGCGCAGCATGACGGCGATCGGCGATACCGTGAATGTCGCGAGCCGGCTGGAAAGTGCCGCCAAGGAATTCGAAGCGGCGATCGTCATCTCCGAGCCGGTAGCAACCCTTTCCGGCGCCGATCTTTCCGGCATCGAAAGCCGTGAAATCAGCGTGCGCGGCCGCGCCCTGCCCTTGAAAGTCTATGTCATTCCGAGAGAGAAAGCTGCAGAACCGCTCGAAGGAAAAGCCTGATGCCCGGCAAGCCCTGGCTCACCGCCAAATATTGGAGCCGCCGCCTGCGCAAGGCGCGCAATGCTGCAGCCTCGCGCTTCTTCCACACCCGCTTCGGCCGCCGGCTGCTGATCGAAAATATCGGCCCGCGCGTCGTCTCGATGACGGTCGACGCCGGCGACCATCTGATGACCTTCTCACCTTCTGATTATATCGGCCGCAAGGTCTTCCGGAAGGGTCATTTCGAGCGCGACGCCGTCGACCGGCTGATCGTCATCTTGCGCGAGCGCGGCCTCTTGCGGAAGGATGCGACGCTGCTCGAGATCGGCGGCAATATCGGCACCCAGACCGTCTATTTCGCCTTGAGCCGCACCTACGCCCGGATCGTCAGCATCGAGCCCGACCCGCGCAATTTCCCGCTGCTTGAACTCAACATCCGCCAGAACCGGCTGGAAGAAAAGGTCCGGCTCGTCAATTGCGCCGCCGGCGAGAGCGAAGGCGAAATCGACTTCTTCCTCAACCGCAACAATCACGGCAAGAGCAGCGCCATCCGCCAGAGCCCGACCGACAAAAAGATCAGCGTGCCGGTGAAGCCGGTCTCCGAAATCCTCGCCGGCCTGTCGATCGACCCTGGAGCAATCGGCCTCGTCTGGATGGATATCGAAGGCTACGAGCCGATCGCCTGCCGCTCGATGGAGCCCCTGCTTACCCGCCGCGTGCCGCTCCATATGGAATTCACGCCGCTCTTCTACGGAGCCGAGGGAACAAGAGCCTTCATCTCCATGCTCGCCGGCTACTACGAGGATTGCCTCGTCCTCTTCGAGGACCGCGAGGAGGAGATGAAGGTGCGGGATCTGCCGGGGGAATTCGATCAGTATAACGTGCTGTTTCTGCCGTAGAGGCGGCTACGGAGCCATCCCTTTGCGCGCCATGCTTTAAGGGATCAGCAAAATACTGCCTGCGGCCCGCCCCGACTCCATTTCGATATGCGCTCTTGCAACATCTGCCAGGCTGAACTCGGCAGCGATCTGACAGACAATCCCTGTTTCCATGGCCTGGACTGCCGCCTGCGCCGCCTCGCGGTATCTTCCGACATCGGCGCACCAGGCCATGATGCTCGGGTGAGAGAGCGACTTTCCAGGCCGAAGCTCCTCGACCGGAACCGGTGGAACCGGTCCGGCGGCTTGCCCGATGGTCACAGCCATTCCGAAGGCCCGGACCGAACGAAGACTTTTGACCAGCATATCGCCGCCTATTCCGTCAAAGGCGACATCAACGCCATTGCCATTCGTCAGCAGCTGGACTTCCGCGACGATATCGGCCTCTCGCCCGACGATGAGATGATCTGCGCCGAAGGACTTGGCGAGCACCGCCTTTTCGGGCGTGCTGACGGTGCCGATCACCGTGGCATTGAGCGACTTGGCCCAGCGGACGAGGATGCTTCCAAGCCCACCGGCAGCAGCGTGGACCAGAATACGACTTCCGTCGCGAACATCGCACGTCTTCTTTAGCAGCATGTAGCTCGTCATGCCTTTGAGCAGCGAGCTCGCAGCCGTTTTCGCCGAAACCGAGTCGGGAAGCCTGAGCACTCTTTCAGCGGCAATGGTCCTTGTCGAGCAGTAGGCTCCGACCGGCGGCCCCGCATATGCCACCCGGTCGCCCTCTTTCAAGTCGGTCACGTCAGGACCGACCGCTGCCACGACACCCGCAGCCTCAGCACCGATCACGGCCGGATAGGAGGGCATCGGATAGATGCCCTTCCGATGATAGATGTCCAGGAAGTTGGTCCCGATCGCTTCATGACGAATTTTTATCTCGCCCCGACCGGGAGCGGCCGGACGGTGATCCTGTACCTGAAACCGCGTGACGTCGCCGGGGGCGTTCAACATTACGATCTGATCTGTCATCGTGAGATCTCCTTGATGCGCACAGGCTACCGGCTGGCCAAACCTGTGAAAATTCCCTATTGCTGCACAATGAGTGGGAACAAATTCACACAACTCGATTGGGACGACTTGCGGCATTTTCTGGCGCTGGCGCAGTCGGGAACGTTTCTCGGCGCGGCAAAGCAGCTGGGGGTCGAACACGCGACCATAAGCCGGCGCGTCTCATCGCTTGAGGCAAAGCTGGAACGCAAGCTCATCGACCGTCGCGGGCGGCGCGTCATTCTCACTCTGGAAGGGGAGAAGGTTGCCAAGCATGCCGCTGTCATCGCCCTGCAGACTGCCGCGGTCGAGCAGATTGGGCGCAGCAGTGCGACGGAAGTGCGTGGCCATGTGCGGATCAGCGCCCCACCCGCTCTTTCGAGCGTGCTTCTGGCAAAACCGATCGTCGCCATCCGGCGCGATCATCCGGGTGTTCAGATTACGCTTGTTGGCGAAAAGCGGTTCACCTCCTTAAACAGGCGCGAAGCGGACATTGCGGTTCGGCTGTCGAGACCGGAAGATGGCGACTATTCGATCACCAAGCTCCAGGAGATGACTTTCAATCTCTTCGCTTCGAAGCGTTATCTCGAAACCGTTGCGCCGTCCGAATGGACCTTTATCGGCTACGATGAAGCGATGAATGCCTCGCCGCAGCAGCTGCGTCTCAAGGAGGTGGCCGCCGGCCGCCCAATTGCGTTGAGATCGTCCGTTCTGGAGTTTCAGGTCGCGGCCGCAAGGCTCGACGGGGGTGTCGTCATGCTACCCGATTTCGCAGTCCCTGGAGATCTCCAGCGCATCGAGGGCGAACATGCTCTGGTAAGGGAGCTGTGGTTGGTCGTGCACTCGGAGATCAAGGACTTTCCGTCCATTCGTGTCGTCCTCGATGCGCTCAAGAGCGCGTTCAAAGCGAAGCCTCGTGCCGGCGGGCCCCATTTGTCAGAGTAAATCGACAATATCAGCCAGAAGCGGAAGATCGACCTTGCGCGCGGCGGCATTGACGGGAACGGGCAGCGATCCCACCGCATCCTCCTGCGGCGTGGGCGCTGCGCGCGATGCCATCAGAGGGAAGCGGAACCGGAGTGTCGGCGAGTGTTCTGAGATAGGCGATCACATCAAGCCGATCGGTTTCATCCGGCGCGCCACGGATTTCCATGCACCTGCGCAAACTACATCACCAGCGATTGATGGCAATGAACGCCGGCAAGCACGCCCGAAGCGGAAGCGAGTGTGGCATTGTGCATGGCGCTTGCCGCATCGCCGGCCGCAAAGACGCCCCTGACGGTGGTTTCTTTATTGTCGCCGTTGCGAATGACCGGCCCGAACGGGCCGTCATCGAAGACGCAGCCGAGCTGTTCGGCAAGCGGGCTCGCCATCGCCGTTTTCGGAGCGACGAAGACGGCGTCGAGTGGAAGGACGCGCCCATCGGCGAGGCGAACGGCGTCAAGCCCGGGATTATCGCCCAATAATTCGACGATAGGACTGCGCTCGATCCGGACGCCACGGGCGCTCAGCCGCACGAGCTGCTCTTCATCGGGCTCGAACTGTGCCTGGGTGAAAAAGGTCGTCGCTCCCCAGTCGGGAATCAGCATGGCCGAATGCGCCGAATGCGGATGGTTTGCCAGAACGCCGAGCTTGCCGCCGCTCACCTCGTAACCGTGGCAATAAGGGCAGTGCAGTGCGGAGCGGCCCCATCTTTCCCGCAGGCCTGATATCTCTGGCAGCGTATCGTTCACCCCGGTCGCCAGAACAAGGCGCGCGGCTTTCTCTTCGCCCCCGCCTTCTACGTTGATGACGAATTCGTCACCATCGCACTGCGCCTGGACGACTTTGCCTGTGCGAATGGTGATGTTCGGATAAAGCGAGAGTTGTCGCTTTCCCTCCCGCATGATCGCCGCCGGCGTCTGGCCGTCCTGGCCGAGGAAGCCATGCGAGGCCTGCGAAAACCGATTTCGCGGCGCGCCTGCGTCGACGAGCAAAACCCGCCGCCGCGCCCGGGTAAGCTGCATGGCTGCCGACAGACCGGCGAAATTTCCGCCGATGACAATGGCTTCGAACGACATGAGCCTCTCCTTTGACGTTGCCGCGGTCATGGATCAACATAAGTTACATGATACAATCCGGTCAAGGGTCACGTTACTTGTCTTGTTACGATTGACTTGCGATAGTGGCCCGCTCGATCGACAGGACGAAAATCATGCGCAATGATAGCCGCCTCTCCCGAATGCTGCACGTGCTGATCCACATGGACAGGCATCAGCATTCGGCGACCTCCGAGATGATCGCCAAGATGCTGAATACCAATCCCGTCGTCGTCCGTCGCACCATGGCCGGCTTGCGGGAACGGGGTTATGTGCGCTCCGAAAAGGGTCATGGTGGCGGCTGGACACTGGTGCGTCCGTTGTCGGAAATCACCCTGCTCGATGTCTACAACGCTCTCGGCGAACCACATCTCTTCGCCATCGGCCCAGCCGACGATCAGCCGAAGTGCCTTGTGGAACAGGCAGTGAATAGCGTCCTTCAAGACGCGATGAAGGAAGCGGAGGCCCTACTCCTGCGGCGGCTGGGCAGCGTAACACTGGAGGAAATCGCCGCCGACTTCGAGGCGAAACTTACCGCGCGCTGGGCGACGTCGTATCCCTGCGCCTCGTGAGCGCCGCCTACAACCGCTTATCCTCTCCGATACAGAAAATACCGCCCTTCCTTGATCCCCTCCGGCAGCGGCAGCGCCACCAGCTCGGCATGCTCCAGCGGCAGGCCGCTGACGGCGATGCCGTTTGGGGCGAGCACGCCGGCCATCAGCTGCGGCAGCCAGGTGAGCGTTACCGCGTCGATCTCGTCATGGCCGGTGCCGATATCGGCGTGGGCGAGCGCAGCGCCGATGCCGAGGAAGGCCTGGCCGGACTCGCGGATATTGCCGGTCACCATATCTTCCGCCGCTGGCGTCGAGGCCGAATAGGAGCGGACCTCCCAGTCGAAGGCGACGATGCGGCGGCCGGGGAAATTTTCGCGCAGGTGATCGTAGGTGCGGCCGTTGCCGAGGCCGAATTCCAGCACCGGGCCTTCGATTTCGCCGACCAGATCGATGATCGCGTTCAAAATGTCGCGTTGGGCCGTCAACCGGCGAATGAAGCTGTCGAGGCGGCTCATCTAATCCGTATCCGTGATGAAAAATCGTCCGCGGGTGCTAACACATGAAACCTTGCCAAGTCGATTGCCGTAAATGGGAAATGGCGTTGCAGTGGCAACATGGGTCTGTGCTAAGCTGGATGACATGAAAACCGTGACCGACGAAGAATTCTTTGCCGCCGTGCCGCTGTTCAGCGCCTTCGAGGGCGTGACCGATGCCGCCAATTACCGGCCGCTGCCGGATGGCTGGGTGCTGGCGCTTGCCGATATCGTCGGCTCGACGCAGGCAATCGCCGGCGGACGCTACAAGGACGTCAACATGGCGGGCGCCAGCGTCATTTCGGCCGTGTTGAATGCCGTCGGCAAGGGCGATTATCCCTTCGTCTTCGGCGGCGACGGCGCGCTGATTGCGCTTCCGGGCTCGCTGGAGCAGGCGGCGCGCGACGCCCTTTCCGCCGTGCAGATCTGGGTCGAGGAGGATCTCGGCCTGATGCTGCGCGTCGCCATCGTTCCGGTCACCGACACCCGCGCCGAGGGGCTTGACGTGCGCGTCGCGCGTTACTCGGCAAGCCCGCACGTCACCTATGCGATGTTCTGGGGCGGCGGCACCAGCTGGGCGGAACGACAGATGAAGCTCGGCCATTACGCCGTCGAGCGCGCGGCGGCCGGAACACGCCCCGATCTCACCGGCCTTTCCTGCCGCTGGAGCCCGATCGATGCGCAGAACGGCGAGATCGTCTCGATCATCGCGGTGCCCGGCGAAGGCCGGCCGGGCGAGGAATTCCGCAACCTCGTCAACGGTATCGTCGCCATCACCAGTGAGCAGAACCGCGGCAGCCATCCGGTGCCGGCCGACGGCCCGGAGCTTGCCTTCTCGCTGCACGGCATCAATCGCGAGGCTAAGGCCACAGCACCCGCCGGCCGGCGCTTGCGCCAGAAGCTCATCATCTTCCTGCAGCTCGCCATCACGGTGGTCTGCTATCGGCTCGGCATTCCGCTCGGCCGCTTCGATGCGCGCCGCTACAAGCGCGACGTCGCCGGCAATTCCGATTTCCGCAAATTCGACGACGGGTTGAAGATGACGGTCGACGTCGACGCCGAACATCTGAAACGGATCGAGACGCTGCTGGAAGCGGCGCGCGCCAAGGGCATTGCCCGCTACGGCCTGCATCGGCAGGCCTCGGCGCTGATGACCTGCTTCGTGCCGACGCCGATTTCGCGCGACCATATGCATTTCATCGACGGCGCGTCGGGCGGTTATGCGGTAGCCGCCAGCCGGATGACCGGCAAATCACTTTCTGCAGCGCCGAGCGTCATTTGAGAGGCGCACCGAAAAAAGCAAAACCCGCCGCTTTGAGGCGACGGGCTGATCTTATCCTGATTTAGGGAAGGACTTATTTGAAATGGCAACGCCCGGTCGGGGTGGTTTCTTTGTCGCCGTCATCATAGCGGATCGACTCGGCTTATGCCGTCGCGCTGCTTTTATGCCTTGATGACGTGATCGGCCGAAAGGCCTAGCCGGTTGAAGACGTTGCGGGTGTCGATGATCAGCGTAGCGCTTTTTGCGAGCGCCGCATAATCCACGCTGTCATGGTCGGTCGCAATCAGCACCGCATCGTAACCGCTCACAGCTTCCGGCGTCAGCGCCGCCGATCGGCGGCCCTTCAGCGCCTGGTATTCGCGTGTCGGCGGGATCTCGGCGACGAAGGGATCGTGATAATCCGCCCGTCCGCCGCGTTCCTCGATGATCTCGATCAGCCGCAGCGACGGGCTCTCTCTAATATCAGCTACGTTCTTCTTGTAGGCGAGCCCGATCACCAGCACCTTGCTGCGGCTCAGCGCCTTGCCGGCGCGGATATCGAGCGCTTCGGCAAGCTTGCCGACGACATAACGCGGCATCGCCGAATTGATCTCGCCAGCGAGCTCGATAAAGCGGGTTGGGAGCTCGTATTCGCGCGATTTCCAGGTGAGGTAGAAGGGATCGATCGGGATGCAGTGGCCGCCGAGGCCGGGGCCGGGATAGAAGGGCATGTAGCCGAAGGGCTTGGTCTTGGCCGCATCGATCACTTCCCAGACGTCGATGCCCATCGCCGCATAGACGGTCTTCAGCTCGTTGACGAGGGCGATGTTGACCGAGCGGAAGATGTTTTCGGTGAGCTTGACCGCCTCGGCCGTCGCATTCGAGGAGACCGGAACGACGGTCGATACCGCCGCGCCGTAGAAGGCTTTCATCAAGGACAGCGCCTCGGGACCGTCGCCGGCGACGACCTTCGGGATGGTGGCGGTATGATAATGCTGATTGCCCGGATCCTCGCGCTCCGGGGAGAAGCCGACGAAGAAATCCGAACCGGATTTCAGCCCGGTGCCTTCGAGGATGACCTTGACGATATCGTCGGTCGTGCCGGGATAGGTGGTCGATTCCAGCACGACGAGCTGGCCAGGGCGCAGATGCCCAGCAATCGAGCGCGACGTCGCCTCGACGAAGGAGAGATCGGGATCGCGATGTTTGGTCAGCGGCGTCGGCACGCAGATGATGATGACGTCGCACTCGGCGAGCCCGGCGAAATCGGTGGTCGCCTGGAAGCGGCGAGCCTCGATCTCCGCGGCAAGCGCCTCATTGCTGACGGCGTCGATATAGGAACGGCGGGCATCGAGCGCCACCATCTTGGAGGGATCGATGTCGAAGCCGGTGACCGCAAATCCGCTGCGCGCCACCGCCATCGCCAGTGGCAGGCCGACATAACCGAGCCCGATAACGCCGGCGCGGGCGTTGCGGGTTTCGATTTTCTGCAAAAGCGTGTCGAAGGTGGAGATGGCCAAGGCGGGATCTTTCGGAACGGGGAAGAGGAAGCTGATCTAATGCATGATCGCGGTGAATTAAACCCGGGGTTCTCTTCTCCCCGAGTGGCACTAGCGTTCGGTTGGCGAACAAGGCCCCTCCCCAACCCCTCCCACAAGGGGGCGGGGCTAACTCACGGCGCGCCGGTGTGCCCTCTTTCGACCACAGCGTTCTCGGCGATGATTTTTAGTGGAGGCGATGCGGCAAGTTAAGCCCCTCCCCCTTGTGGGGAGGGGTTTAGGCAGCCGGGAGGTGCCGGCCTCACCGATCTCCTGGGCTGATAGAACCCTTACCCGGGTGTGGCTAAAATGCCCCGCCGCCGCCCTTTGCTACAACTTGAAGGCACAAAAAAATTCCGCTCCCATTGTTTCGCATTTGCAGCATCCCTATTTTGACTTTCGATAATAAACCGCCGCGAAAGGACTGCCCGTCCGGTCCCCGATAGGGGAGCAGAGGGGTGCCGCTGTCGGGCTTTCGGCAGATCGTTGACAAATAATACCGCTCGTACATCCTGATTTCCTTGTGACCTGCGCATGAAAATGTGCCGGCAGGGGGATTTTTGGCTCTTGGGGATGGCGTGCCTTATGAGGATCATACCGAGAATGAGCACGATCGAATCCAGCGTGTCCTCCATCCTGTTGGACCGGGTCGCTGAATGGCTGACGAATTCTTCGCTGGCCGGAGACGAGCTTGAAAACATCGTGCGCGGTTTCTGCGAGAGGATTGCGTCGGCCGGCCTGCCGATCGCACGGGTGCATCTGACCTTTTCGATGCTGCATCCGCTTTACGACGCTTTGAGCTTCACCTGGCGGCGCGCGAGCGGCGTCACCATCGAGGGCTTCCGCATGCCGGCCGGGCAGAAGCCGGACCGTTTTCTGCAGAGCCCCTATTATTACCTGCTCGACAACAACCTGCAGCACATCCGCCGCCGCCTGATGCAGGAAGGGCCGGCCGAATTTCCGATCTTCGAGGACCTGCGCAAGGACGCCATCACCGATTACCTCGCCTTCGTGCAGCCCTTCGGCGACGGCTCGGTGCAGGGCATGATGGGCTCCTGGTCGACCGACCACCACAACGGCTTTTCCGACGACATGATCGACGCGCTTCTTCGGATGCAGAACCATCTGGCGGTCGCCGCCAAGATGGCCGTGCTCGGCAAGCTCGCCAACAACATGCTGACCACCTATCTCGGCGGCGATGCCGGCAAGCGGGTGCTGAACGGCCAGATCCGCCGCGGCGACGGCGAGACGATCCGTGCGGCACTCGTCATGGGCGACATGCGCGAATCCACCATGTATGCCGAAAAGGAAGGCCGCCAGGCCTACATCGACACGCTGAACCAGTTCTTCGACGCGATCGCGGCGCCCTTCAACCGCAACGGCGGGGAGATCCTGAGCTTCCTCGGCGACGGCTTCCTCGCCGTCTATCCCTGCGGGCGCCACAAGGACCCGTCGAAAATCGCCTGCGAGGCAGCGCTTTCCGCCGTCCATCAGGCGCAGGCGCGGGTCGCCGAACTCAACAAGGACCGCGAGGCGAAAGGCCTCAGCAAGGTCGGCTACGGTATCGGCCTGCATGTCGGCAACGTCATGTTCGGCAATGTCGGCCTGAAAGACCGGCTGACCTTTTCCGCCTTCGGCTCGGCCGTCAACGAGGTGCAGCGGCTGCAGATCCTGACCAAGAAATACGGCCGCGAGGTCGTCGCCAGCCAGGCTTTCGCCGGTTATTGCGGCGGCGAATGGACGACGCTCGGCGAAGAAAAGCTGCGCGGCATCCGCCAGAAGGTGACCGTACTGCAGCCGCGGGCGCCGGCCCCCGAGATCAACGTCGACGAGGGCTTCCGCGAGTCGGTGCAGAACGGGCTTTCCGAGGCCGAGCAAGTCATTCTCCTGCACCGGGACGCGAAGAAACACGTGGAGCGTACAACCATGGAGAAGTTCATCCAGTAGATACTCGAATGCCTGCAATGAATCTGCGCGTCTCGCCTGGGGAACTTCGGCGAGATGTAGTGGTTTTCCCTTGACTGTCATCTGCTAGACACCCCGTTTGCGGTACGATAGTGTGCCTTAACGGGAACATAGAAGACTGGGGAATTTCATTGGTATGGCGTCTGCAGCCGATTTGTTGCGTATTGAAAATCTCGACATCTCCTTCTCGGTTTTCGGCGACCGGCTGCGTGTCGTAAAGGAAGCCAATCTTCGCATCCTTCCAGGCAAGGTTACCGCTCTCGTCGGCAGATCCGGCTCCGGCAAATCGGTGATCAGCCAGTCGGTGATGGGCATCCTGCCCAACCCGGCCAGTGCTTCCGGCAGCATCCTTTTCACCGATCCGCTCGACGGCAACACGACGGATATCCTGTCGCTTTCGCGCGACAGCGAGGAAATGCGTGATCTGCGCGGCCGGCGCATGGCGACGATCTTTCAGGAGCCGATGACTTCGCTTTCGCCGCTGCACACGGTCGGCAACCAGATCAGCGAAGTGCTTTTGATCCATACCAAGACCGACAAGCGGGAAGCGCGCGAAAAGACCGAAGAAATGCTCGGTCTTGTCGGTTTTACCAATCCGCACCGCACCTACGACATGTATCCGTTCGAACTGTCGGGCGGCATGCGCCAGCGCGCGATGATCGCCATGGCGCTAATCTGCAAGCCCGCGCTGTTGATTGCCGACGAGCCGACGACGGCGCTCGACGTGACAATCCAGGCGCAGATCCTCGAATTGCTGCGCGAGCTGCAGGCCAAGCTCGGCATGGCGATGCTGCTCATCACCCACGATCTCGGCATCGTCGCCAACATGGCTGACGAGGTGGTCGTCATCTATCACGGCGAGATCATGGAAGCCGGGCCGGTCGAGGCAATCTTCCGCAATCCGCAGCATCCCTATCTCAAGGCCCTGATGGCCGCCGTTCCGCATTTCGACATGAAACCCGGAGAGCGGCTGAAGGCGCTGCGCGACGTGCCGGTCAATCTCGAGACCCTTGTCGGCAAGAAGAAGCCGTTGCAGGCGGAGGCGCCGGGCACGCTGCTTTCGGTCGCCAACCTCTCGAAAACCTATAAGACGCGCAGGCGCAGTCTGCTCGGCAAGCACGAAGCCGCCGTCGTGCACGCCGTCGACGACGTCAGCTTCGACATCCGCCGCGGCGAATGCCTTGGCCTTGTCGGCGAATCCGGTTGCGGCAAGACGACGCTCAGCAAAATCCTGATGCGCGCCATCACGCCCGACAGCGGCGCGGTGGTGTTCAACGACGGCAAGGACGTGATCGACGTGCTTTCGGTGCGCGGCGAGGCACTTCAGGATATGCGCACCAAGATCCAGATGGTGTTCCAGGATCCGGTCTCCTCGCTCTCGCCGCGCATGACGGTGCGCAACATCCTCAGCGAACCGCTTGAGATCCACGACCGCGGCGACAGTGACGAGCGCAAGCGCAAGGTCGAAGGCTTGATGGCGGCGATCGGCCTCGACAAGCGTTACCTCAGCCGTTACCCGCACAGCTTCTCGGGCGGTCAGCGTCAGCGCATCGGCATCGCCCGTGCGCTTGCGCTCGGCCCGAAACTCGTCATCCTCGACGAGCCGGTCTCGGCCCTCGACGTCTCCGTGCAGGCGCAGATCCTCAACCTGTTGAAGGACCTGCAGAAGGAACTGGGACTGACCTATCTGTTCATCTCGCACAATCTCGCCGTCGTCGATTACATGGCCGACCGCATCGCCGTGATGTGCAAGGGCCGCATCGTCGAGATCGCACCGCGTGAGATCATCCTGCGCGATCCGGTGCACCCCTATACGAAATCGCTGCTCGCCGCCGTCCCCTTCCCCGATCTCGACCGGCCGCTCGATTTCAAGGCGCTCCAGGAAAACGGCGCCGCCGACAAACAGAACTGGGGTGCGACCTTTACCGCCGAGCATGACGATGCCGCCGAGCTTGCCTATGCCGATCTCGGCGATGGCCATCTGGTGCGCGCCCGCAAAGGCGCCGATGCCAGGGAGTTGCGCTGATGGTGACGCGTCGCACCTTTCTCGGCGGCCTTGTCGGCGCGGCAATCGCCCCGGCAGTGCTTCGGGCGGAACAGGCCGGCGAGCCTGAGTTTCTCAAGGAACGGCTGGCATCGGGCAGCCTGCCGCCGATGGCCGAGCGCATTCCCGCCCGCCCGCGCATCGTCAACCTGAAACAGATGGGGCTTGCACCCGGCAGTTACGGCGGCACGGTGCGCACGATCATCGGCAGCCAGCGCGACATCCGCTTCATGACGATCTATGGCTATGCCCGCCTGATCGGCTACGACAAGCACCTGCAGTTCCAGCCGGATATCCTCGCCGACTTCCACTCGGAAGACGATACGGTCTTCACCTTCACGCTGCGCGAGGGCCATAAATGGTCCGACGGAGAGCCGTTCACGACCGACGACTTCCGCTACTGGTGGGAAGACGTCATCCTGAACGACAAGCTGACACCAGGCGGCGGCGCGCTGGAGCTTCGCCCGCACGGCAGCCTGCCGCGCTTCGAGGTGCTCGATCCGCTGACGGTGCGCTACACCTGGGAAAAACCCAACCCGATGTTCCTGCCGACGCTGGCCGGCCCCATCCCGCTCGTCATCGTCGGGCCCGCGCATTATCTCAAGCAGTTCCATAAGAAGTTCCAGCCCGACGAGGCGAAGATGGAACAGATGATGCAGGCCAACCGCGTCAAGAAATGGCAGGACCTGCACATCAAGATGGCCCGCTCCTACCGGCCGGAGAATCCCAACCTGCCGACGCTCGATCCCTGGCACAACACGACGCCGCTGCCGGCCGAGCAATTCGTCTTCGAGCGAAACCCGTTCTTCCACCGTGTCGACGAGACTGGCAGGCAGCTCCCCTACCTCGACCGGTTCGTCCTTAATGTCTCCTCCTCGTCGATCATTGCCGCCAAGGCGGGTGCCGGCGAGGCTGACCTGCAGGCGACCGGCATCGACTTCAACGACTATACCTTCCTCAAGGAGGCCGAGAAGCGCTTCCCGGTGAAGGTCAATCTCTGGAAGGTGGCGCGCGGATCACGCATCACGCTCCTGCCGAACCTCAACTGCGCCGACGAGGTATGGCGCGGCCTTTTCCGCGATGTGCGTCTGCGCCGCGCCTTGTCGCTGGCGATCGACCGGCACGAGATCAACATGGTCGCCTTCTACGGCTTGGGAACGCCAAGCGCCGACACCGTCCTGCCCGATAGCCCGCTGTTCAAGCAGGAATATGCCGATGCCTTCGTGAAGTTCGATGCCGACGAGGCCAACCGGCTGCTCGACGAGGTAGGCCTGACCAAGCGCGACGATGACGGCATAAGGCTGCTGCCGGACGGGCGGCGCGCCGAGATCATCGTCGAAACCGCCGGCGAGAGCAATCTCGATACCGACGTGCTGGAGCTGGTGCACGATCATTGGGCCAATATCGGCCTTGCGCTTTATACCCGCACCTCGCAGCGCGACGTCTTCCGCAACCGCGCCATGAGCGGCTCGATTATGATGTCGATCTGGTATGGCCTCGACAATGGCGTGCCGACGGCCGACATGTCGCCCTCGGGGCTGGCGCCGACCCTCGACGATCAGTTGCAATGGCCGCTCTGGGGCATGTATTACCTCTCGGCGGGCCAGGAGGGCGTAGCCCCGGACTTGCCTGAGGCTGCCGAACTGGTCGACCTGCTCGGCCAGTGGGGCTCGACGGCGAAATTTGAGGAGCGGCAGGTGATCTGGCACAAGATGCTGTCGCTCTATACGCAGCAGGTGTTCTCGATCGGGCTGATCAACAGCACGCTGCAGCCAATCCTTTGCGCCGCCAAGCTGCAGAACCTGCCGGAGAAAGCCCTCTACGGCTTCGATCCCACCTCCTATCTCGGCATCTACATGCCGGATGCATTCTGGTACAAGGAGGCCTGAGGCGTGCTCAGATACATTCTCTGGCGCGTCGCCGCCATGGTGCCGACGCTCTTCGTCATTTCGGCGCTGGTTTTCACCATCATCGAGCTGCCGCCGGGCGATTTCTTCGAGAGCCAGATCGCCGAGCTGCGCGCCTCCGGCGAGACCGCCAACCTCCAGGAAATCGAGGAGATGCGCCAGCAATACGGCTTCGACAAGCCGGAGATCGTGCGCTATTTCTACTGGGTCGGCGGCATGCTGCACGGCGATTTCGGCTATTCCTTCGAATACCAGATGCCGGTTTCCGACGTCGTCGGCGAGCGCCTGTGGCTGACGATCCTCGTCTCCTTCACGACCATCCTGCTCACCTGGCTGATCGCCTTTCCGATCGGCATCTACTCGGCAACGCATCAGTATAGCTGGAGCGATTACGGGTTGACCTTCCTCGGCCTGCTCGGCATTGCCGTTCCGAACTTCATGCTGGCGCTGATCTTGATGTATTTCGCCAATATCTGGTTCGGCATCTCGATCGGCCATCTGATGGACCAGCAATATATCTCGGCGCCGATGAGCTGGGAGAAGGCGCGCTCCATCCTCTCCCACTTGTGGATTCCGGTCATCATCGTCGGCACAGCGGGGACGGCCGGCATGATCCGGCGGCTGCGCGCCAACCTGCTCGACGAGATGCAGAAGCAATATGTGACGACGGCGCGCGCCAAGGGCCTGCATCCGATGCGGGCGCTGCTGAAATATCCGTTGCGCATGGCGCTCAACTTCTTCGTCGCCGATATCGGCTCGATCCTGCCTTCGATCATATCCGGCGCCGAGATCGTCGCCATCGTGCTGTCGCTTGAGACGACGGGGCCGATGTTGATCAAGGCGCTGCAGAGCCAGGACATGTATCTCGCCGGCTCCTTCCTGATGTTCCTTGCCTTCCTCAACGTCATCGGCGTTTTGATCTCCGACATCGCCCTCGGCTTCCTCGATCCCCGCATCCGTCTGCAAGGCAGGAGCACCAAATAATGTCGCCCCTTCCCGCACCCGGCGCGCCGCTTCCCCATTACGTCTCGACCGCGCCTTTCGATCCGTTGGCGAGCGAAACCATGACGGCGGCGCAATCGCGCATCCATCTCGCCTCGCAGAAGCAGCTGATGTGGTGGAAGTTCAAGCAGCACAGGCTGGCCTTGATCTCCGGCATCTTTCTCGCCGCCGTCTACCTGATGATCCTGATCGTCGAGTTCCTGGCGCCCTACGGCCTGCATACGCGCAATGTCGATTTCATCCATGCGCCGCCGCAGCGCGTCCATTTCTTCGAAAAGGGCAATTTCGTCGGTCCCTTCGTCTATGGCCGCAGCATGACGCTCGATCTCGATACGCTGCACCGCGTCTATACCGACAAGCCGAACGACGTGCAGCCGATCCGTTTCTTCTGCCGCGGTGATGCCTATAAATTCTGGGGTCTTGCCGCCTCGAACTATCATCTGGTCTGCCCGGCGATCGGCGGGCAGATGTTCCTGCTCGGCACCGACCGGCTCGGCCGCGACGTTCTCTCGCGCATCCTTTACGGCGCGCGGATATCGCTGACGATCGGCCTGATCGGCATTTCGATCAGCTTCCTGCTCGGCATCGTCATCGGCGGGCTTGCCGGCTACCGGGGCGGCATTTTCGATCTCGTCGTCCAGCGCCTGATCGAGGTGCTGCAGTCGCTGCCGAGCCTGCCGCTATGGATGGCGCTGGCCGCCATCATGCCGGTGACCTGGAGCCCGATCGTCATCTATTTCGGCATTACCGTCATTCTCGGCATCATCGACTGGACGGGGCTTGCCCGCGCCGTGCGCTCCAAGCTCCTGGCGCTGCGCGAAGAGGATTACGTCCAGGCGGCACAGCTGATGGGCGCGAGCACGCCGCGCATCATCGGCCGGCATCTGGTACCAGGCTTCATGTCGCATCTGATTGCCTCTGCAACGATTTCGATCCCCAGCATGATCCTTGGCGAGACCGCGCTTTCCTTCCTCGGCCTCGGCCTTCGCCCGCCGATCACCAGCTGGGGCATTCTGCTGACCGAGGCAAAAAGCGTCAGCGTCATCGCTTTTTATCCTTGGCTGCTCTATCCGATCATTCCTGTTGTTCTTGTCATTTTGGCGTTCAACTTTCTGGGAGACGGCTTGCGTGATGCGGCAGATCCCTACAAATAGCAGAAAACCCGGCGGCGCCTTATGGCACCGCCCCCGCCACGTGGCCTCCGGACGGTGGGGGTACTAACGCATGCTGTTCACCCCGGAGGGAACACCCATGGCCAGACGTCTCGAAGATGCGCGCATCCTCATGTACAGTCACGACACCTTCGGCCTCGGCCATCTGCGCCGCTGTCGCACCATTGCCCATGCGCTGGTCGAGGATTATCGCGGCCTCAATATCCTGATCATCTCAGGCGCGACGATTGCCGGCGCCTTCGATTACCGCGCCCGCGTCGACTTCGTGAAGATCCCGAGCGTCATCAAGCTGCGCAACGGCGAATATACGTCGCTCGCCAGCCATATCGACCTGCACGAAACGCTGAAGATGCGCGAATCGAGCATTCGCCACACGGCCGAGACCTTCCAGCCCGATATTTTCATCGTCGACAAGGAGCCGATGGGGCTGAAGGGCGAGGTCGAGGATACGCTCGCCTATCTCAAGGCCCGCGGCACCGTGCTGGTGCTCGGCCTGCGCGAAATCATGGATGCACCGCACCTGCTTGAGGCCGAGTGGAAGCGGAACGGCATCATGCAGAAGATCGACCAATATTACGACAGCGTCTGGGTCTATGGTCCGCCGGATTTCTACGATCCGCTTGTTGGTCTCGACGTGCCGGCGAGCCTGCGCCGGAAAATGGATTTCGTCGGCTTCCTGCAGCGCAGCGTCTCCAAGGGCAAAACCTCGATCAACGCCCGCAAGGATAATTACCTCCTGGTCACGACAGGCGGCGGCGGCGACGGCTCCGATCTCGTCCACGACGTGATGAACGCCTATGAGGCCGATCCGACGCTGACGCAGAAGGCGCTCGTCGTGCTCGGGCCTTATATGCCGGCCGCCGAGCGGGCCAAGCTGGTGCAGAAAGGCGAAGCCATTCCCTATATCGAGGTGATCGAGTTCGATAACCACATGGAAGAGCTGATCGACGGCGCCACCGGCGTCGTCGCGATGGGCGGCTACAACACCTATTGCGAGATCCTCTCCTTCGACAAGCCGGCCCTCATCGTGCCGCGCGTCAAGCCGCGCGAGGAACAGCTGTTGCGCGCCAAGCGCGCCAGCGAGCTCGGCCTCGTCGATATGCTTCTGCCGGAGCAATCGACCGATCCCATCATCATGGCCGAGGCCCTGAAGCGTCTGCCCTCCCGCCTGCCGCCATCAAAGAGCGGCAGCAATATGCACCTTGAAGGACTGGACCATATCTCGCAGACGGTCGGGCGATGGATCGACGGCCGCGCCAGCCACCTTTCCCTCGTCGCGGAATAGGGCACAGCCTTGCCGCCACGCCGCAAGATCCTCGTCGTGCTGAAAGGCTATCCCCGCCTTTCGGAAACCTTCATCGCCCAGGAGTTGCTCGGTCTCGAAGAGGCCGGCTTCGACCTGACGCTGATTTCGATGCGCCGGCCGACCGACAAGAAGCGCCATCCCGTGCATGACGAGATCAGGGCGCGGGTCGTCTACCTGCCGGAATATCTGCATGAGGAGCCGATCCGCGTGCTGAAAGGCTTGGTCGCCGGGTTCTCCAAACCCGGCTTCAAGGCGCTGATCAAACGTTTCCTCGCCGACCTCAAGCGCGACGTCTCCCGCAACCGCTTCCGCCGTCTCGGCCAGGCGCTGGTGCTGGGACGCGAATGGCCGGATGGCGGCGAATGGCTGCATGCCCATTTCATCCACACGCCGGCCTCGGTGACGGAATATGCAAGCATCCTCACCGGCACACCCTGGACCTGTTCGGCCCATGCCAAGGACATATGGACATCGCCCGACTGGGAGCTGCAGGAAAAACTCGGGAGCGCCCGCTGGGCCGTCACCTGTACCAGGACAGGTTATGAGCACATGCGCATGCTGACATCCCGCAAGGATGCCGTACACCTGAGCTACCACGGTCTCGATCTTGCTCGTTTTGGCCATTTTGCCGGCGAGCGTTCGGAGAGGATCGGCAGCGACCCCGACGATCCCGCCTTCATCCTCAGCGTCGGCCGCGCCGTCGAGAAGAAGGGCTATGACGTGCTGCTGCGAGCGCTCGCCCTGCTGCCTGCCGACCTCCACTGGCGCATGGAGCATATCGGCGGCGGCGAGGAGCTTGCCAAGCTGAAGGCGCTCGCCAGCGAGCTCGGCCTCTCCGGACGCATCGTCTGGAAGGGCGCCATGGCGCAGGAAGACGTACTCGATCACTACCGCCGCGCCGACCTTTTCGCGCTCGCCTGTCGGATCGCAGCCAATGGCGACCGCGACGGCCTGCCGAACGTGCTGGTGGAGGCTTCGAGCCAGCGGCTCGTCTGCCTCTCGACGGCGGTATCCGGCGTGCCGGAACTTCTGGAGGACGGCGAAAACGGCCTGGTCGTGCCGCCGGAGGATCCGGCTAGGCTTGCCAAGGCGCTGGAGACGGCGATCCGCGACCCGGCGCTGCGCAAGCGCCTCGGCGACGCCGCCGAAAGGCGGGTGCGCGACGATTTCGACTATCACTCCAGCATCCGGCAGCTCACCGGCCTGTTCGAGGCCGAATGGCAGAAGGCGTCATGACGGCACTGCGCATCTTCTTCTACGTCCAGCACCTGCTCGGCATCGGTCATATCGCCCGTGCCAGCCGGATCGCCAACGCGCTCGTCAAGGACGGCTTCGACGTAACTGTCGTCACCGGTGGCCTGCCGGTGCCGGGTTTTCCCGGCGAAGGCGTCAAGACAGTAGCCCTGCCGCCGGTCGTCGCCAGCAATGCCGGTTTTTCCGGCCTCGCCGATGCCGATGGCCGCCCTGCCGGCGAAGATTTCCTCCATGCCCGCCGCGATCTGCTGCTTGACGCCTTCCATGCCGCCAGGCCCGATGTCGTCATCATCGAAGCCTTCCCCTTCGGCCGGCGGCAGATGCGCTTCGAACTGCTGCCGCTGCTTGCGGCGATCGACAAGGCCGAACCGCGGCCAAAGCTCGTAAGCTCGGTGCGCGACATCCTGCAGGAAAACCGCAAGGCCGGCCGCGATGCAGAAACCGCAGCCCTGGTCAGGGATCACTTCGATGCGGTGCTCGTCCATGGCGACCCCGATTTCATCAGGCTTGAGGACACTTTCCCGCTGACGGCAGAGATCGCCGACAGGCTGCGTTATACCGGCCTCGTGGCAGCACCGCCGGCGCCGGAACCGACTGAAACCTTCGACATTATCGCATCGGCAGGCGGCGGCGCGGTCGGCGCCGCGCTGATTGGCGCGGCGAAAGAGGCGGCCGCCCTCCTGCCCGGCAATCTGCGCTGGCTGCTGATATCGGGCCCGAACCTGCCGGAAGCCGATTTCGCTGCATTGTCTGAGGATGCGGCGCCAAACGTGACGCTGGTCCGCTTCCGCAAGGATTTTCCCTCGCTGCTGCGCGGCGCCAAGGTCTCGATCTCGCAGGCAGGTTACAACACGGTCGGCGACCTCCTGCGCACCGAATGCCGGGCGATCCTCATCCCCTTCGTCGCCGGCGGCGAGACCGAACAGACGGTGCGCGCCGAGCGGCTGCAGGCGCTTGGTCTCGCCGACATTCTTCCGGAAACGGGATTGACGCCGGGCCATGTGAAGGAAGCCGTGGAAAAGGCGCTCGCCGCACCGCGCTGCGGGGCGGTCTCTCTCGATCTCGACGGGGCTGAGAAAACCGCCGGCATCATTCGCTCCATCATTGCCGGCACTTCGAAGCTTTGAAGCTGTCAATGAGCGCAGGTGGTTAACGAAGCGGGCGCACGGCTTCGGCAAAGCCGGCCACATCTTATGCTGCCACTATCTGGCAGCAGCAAGCGTGTATAAGCTTGCCGCATGTCCCGCTCCGAACGCCTCCTCGACCTTCTCCAGGTACTACGCCGCCACCGTCGGCCGGTGAGTGGCGGGGTACTGGCCGACGAGATCGGCGTCAGTATCCGCACCCTCTATCGGGATATCGCCAGCCTTCAGGCCCAGGGCGCGGCTATAGAGGGCGAACCCGGTGTCGGTTACATCTTGAAACCGGGATTTCTCCTGCCGCCGCTGATGTTTCCGCCAGAGGAGATAGAAGCGCTCGTCCTCGGCTCCCGATGGGTGGCGGATAGAGGGGACGATCACTTACGCGATGCGGCGCGAAATGCGCTGGCGCGGATTGCCGCCGTGCTGCCGCCCGAATTGCGCGACGCACTGGATGCATTCGCCCTCCTGGTGGGGCCTGGCGTCAAACTCCCTGTCGACCAGGTCGATCCGGCGCTTCTGCGCAAGGCGATCCGCACCGAACGCAAGCTTTCGCTCTCCTATAGCGACGGAGCCGGCGTCGCGTCGGAGCGTGTGGTGTGGCCTTTCGCGCTCGCCTTTTTCGACCAGGTGCGCCTCCTCCTCGGCTGGTGCGAACTCCGCCAGGATTTCCGTTCTTTCCGCACGGATCGAATTGTTCATGCGCAAGTGCTCGACGCACGGTATCCCAAGCGCAGGCAGGCGCTGCTGAAACAATGGCGGGAGGTCCAGGGAATATCGCATCGCGACGTATGATACTGCCAGAATTTGGCAGTATCTGGTCATAAGCTTCTGCTGTCCAACGACCAACAGGAGAGCCATATGACCGCCGGCAACAGCATTCTTCTTTACGTGACCGACGCCCCGACGAGCGCGCGCTTTTACACCGGGCTGCTCGGGAAGGAGCCCTTGGAGGCGAGCGCGACCTTTGCCATGTTCATCCTGCCTTCCGGCCTGGGGCTCGGTCTCTGGGGCAGAGCGGGCGTTGAGCCCGCGCCGGCAGCAGCGGGCGGCGGCTGCGAGATAGGCTTTAAGGTTGCGACATCAGACATGGTCGATGCGACCCATGCCGATTGGCAGGCCAAGGGCGCGAACATCGTCATGGCACCGACCGATCTCGATTTCGGCCGAAGCTTCGTTGCCGCCGATCCCGATGGGCATCGCCTGCGCGTCTACACCGTGTCCGAGGAGGCTTGAGCCATGGCCAGAGCCTGGATCGCCGTCGCTTCCGCAGAGCATGTCCGCATCGGCCGTCAAGCCGGTTTCATGCAGGTCTGTCACGGCAAGGCATCACCCCTCAGGCGGATCACGTCCGGGGATCGCGTGATCTACTACTCGCCCACCGTCGTCTTTGGCGGCCAGGACCGCCTGCAGGCTTTCACCGCAATTGGCACGGCCCGCGACGGCGCGCCTTACCAGGTGGAGATGGAAAGTGGTTTCAGGCCTTGGCGGCGCGATGTCGATTGGCGGCCGGCAGAGGAAACGCCGATCCGGCCTCTGCTCGACCGGCTGGCCTTCACACGGGTCGGCCCTAATTGGGGCTACCAGCTTCGCTTCGGCCTGTTCGGCATCTGCGACGAGGATGCCGATATGATCGCGGAAGCGATGAGCTGCTCCTGTGCGAACGCCGTGAAGCGAGCGGTCGCCGCTTGAGCGCGACCCCGCTTGATTTCTGCAACGACGAGCCCCCGGATTTTCCGGGGTTTTTTTGGTCGTTGCGCCGGGCTCTGCGTGACTGCCGAGCCGCGTGCCGCTGCAGAATTCCGTAAATCGGGATTGATTTGAGCATAAAATTATTCAGTAAATCCAAGTGCGACGGTGTCGCTTGCGCTTCTTTTCAAACGCACGGCGCTGCAATCCAAAATTCCTGTGATATAAGCAATATTCCGGCGAGAATCGGCACGTCTGCAGCCGGTCCCTTCGCCTTGTTTTCATTGCGATATCGGCGGTCCTTCTGCATGGTCCTGTTCTTAGAATTGCTCCCCATCCCGGCCCCCGGAATTTCCCAGCACGCTGACGGTTAGCCATGGAAAAAAGCCTCGCCCGCTACATCTGGAAGAACACGCGGCTGCAGCAGCTGTGGATTCTGGCTGTCGTCGCCGCCTCGATGGTGCCCTATTTCCTGTCCTTCGACCTGCCGAAGCAGATCGTCAACGGACCGATCCAGGGCGACGGTTTCGAAGGTCCAGGCGCAAGGCAGACCTTCATGCACATCGCCTACGACATTCCGCTGATCGGCCATGTCGAATTCTTTCAGGGCTTGCAGCTCAACCGCTTCCAGATGCTGATGGCCCTCAGCCTGGTGTTTCTGGCGCTAGTGGTGCTGAACGGCCTCTTCAAGTTCTATATCAACACCTATAAGGGCCGGCTCGGCGAGCGCATGCTGCGCCGTATCCGTTTCGAACTGATCGACCGGGTGCTGCGTTTTCCGCCCATCCACTTCAAGCGGGTGAAATCGGCCGAGATCGCCACGATGATCAAGGACGAAGTGGAGCCGATGGGCGGCTTCACCGGCGATGCCTTCGTCTCGCCTGCCCTTCTCGGCGGCCAGGCGATCACCGCGCTCGCCTTCATCATCGTCCAGAATTTCTGGCTCGGCATGATCGCCGCCGGCATTGTCGGCGTCCAGGCCGTCGTCATTCCCCGCATGCGCAAGCGGCTGCTGGACCTTGGCCGGCAGCGACAGCTGACGGCACGCGAACTGTCCGGCCGCGTCGGCGAAATCGTCGACGGCATCGGCACGATCCACGGCAACGACACCTCCAACCTCGAACGCGCCGACATCGCCTCGCGGCTCGGCCGGATCTTTTCGATCCGCTACGACCTTTACCAGTGGAAGTTCCTGGTGAAATTCATCAACAACTTCCTCGCCCAGGTGACGCCGTTCCTGTTCTACGCGATCGGCGGCTACCTGGCTCTCCAGGGCCGGCTCGACATCGGCCAGCTCGTCGCCGTCATATCAGCCTATAAGGACCTGCCCGGGCCGCTGAAGGAACTGATTGACTGGGACCAGATGCGCCAGGACGTGCAGGTAAAGTACCAGCAGGTCTACGAGCAGTTCAACGTCGAGCCGCTGATCGACAGCCGCATTCAGGAGCTGGCGACCGCCCCCGTCGGCGCGCTGACCAGCGCGCTCGTCGTCACCAATCTCTCACTCTCCGACGACAGCGGCGCCCGCCTCGTCGACCACGTCTCCGTGGAGATCAAGCCGAACGAGACGGTCGCGATCGTCGGCCCGAACGGCAGCGGCGCGGAAGCCTTCGCCGAAGCGCTCGGCCGCATGGTCTGGCCGGATTCCGGCCGCATCACCATCGACGGGCGCGATCTGCTGGAGCTGCCGGAATCGATCACCGGGCGGCGCATCTCCTATGCCTCGGCCGATACCTTCTTCTTCCACGGCACGCTCGCCAGCAATCTGCTTTACGGCCTCAAACACGCGCCGATGACCGATCCCGTCTACGACGAGAAGGAAGCGCTCGAATATAAATGGCATTCCGCCGAGGCGGTGAGGGCCGGCAATCCGACGCTCGATCTCAACAGCGACTGGGTGGATTACAAGGCAGCCGGCGCCAGCGGACCGGAGGATCTGCTGAAAGCGATCCGACCGGTGCTCGACGCCGTGCTGATCTCGCAGGACATCCTCGATCTGGCGCTGCGCTCGACCGTCAACACCGACGTGCATGTGGCGGTCAGCGACCACGTCGTCGCACTGCGCGCCTCGCTGAGAGACCGGCTGCGCGACGAGGGGCTCGACGGGATCGTCGTGCCTTTCGATTTCGACGCCTATAACGCCCAGGCAACGGTCGGCGAAAACCTGCTCTTCGGCACGATGAAGCGGCCGCTCATGACCAATCGCCGGCTTGCCGCCCATCCCTATTTCCAGCAGCTGTTCCGCGAGACAGGCTTGAGCACCGATCTCTACGCCATGGGCCTTGAGATCGCCGAGAACGCCGTCGAGCTTTTCCACGACCTGCCGCCGGACCATCCGTTCTTCCAGCAGCTAACCTTCATGACGGCGGACGACATTCCGACCTATCAGGCACTGTTGCAGAAACTGCAAAGCCGCCGTTTCGAGGATGCGACACCCGAGGAACGCTCGGCCATCATCCGGCTGAGTTTCGCCTATATCGAGCCGCGTCACCGCTTCGGCTTGCTGACCGACGAGCTGATGGGCAAGATCGTCAGTGCCCGCAAACAGTTCCACGAGCATATCCCGGCCGATCTCGCCGAGCTGATCGAGCGCTACGACGCCGAGCGTTTCACCCCGTCGGCAAGCCTGATGGACAATGTGCTCTTCGGCCGCATCGCCTATCAGCAGGCCGACGCCTCCGACCGCATCCGCGCCATCATGGGCGAGCTTTTCGACGCGCTCGATCTTTATGACGACGTCCTGTCGATCGGGTTGGAATTCGACGTCGGCTCCGGCGGCAAGCGGCTGACCATGGTGCAGCGGCAGAAGCTGAACCTCGCCCGCGCGCTGTTGAAACGCTCGGACTATTTCATCTTCAACCGGCCGCTGTCGGCCCTCGACCAGCGTGTTCAGGACCAGATCACCCGCAACATCGTCCAAGAGTTGCACGAAGAAGGCCAGCGGCCGTCGATCATCTGGGTGCTCTCCAATGCCCGGATGGCAGAAGTGTTCGACCGGATCCTCCTCTTCGACCGCGGCGGATTGGCGGAAGCCGGAAACTATCCGGAACTTTCCGAGAAAAACGGGATGTTCAAGGAACTGTTATCGTAATATTCTATTGGCGCGGCGATGGTAGGCGTTCCCCGCGGGGCGCCCGGAATTAAAGGCGCCTGGTTCCAAGAATCCTGCGTCAAGGGATTGAAACGCTCATGCTGTTGAGAGACGAAGTCGAAATGCTGCGACGGGTGCCGATCTTTTCAAGGATCGCGCCAGCCAAGCTCAAGCTTTTGGCCTTCACCTCCGACCGCATGACCTACAAGGCCGGACAGAACCTCTTCAATCAGGGCGATGTCGGCGACGCCGCTTATGTCATTCTCTCCGGCACCGCCGATATCATCGTCTCCTCGCCAGCCGGCGAGATCAAGGTCGCCGATGTCGAACTCAACTCCATCGTCGGCGAAATCGCCATCCTCTGCGATGTCTCGCGCACGGCGACGGTGCGCGCCACATCGCCGCTCGAGGTGCTGCGCATCAGCAAGGAACACTTCCTGAAGCTGCTCAGCGACTTCCCCGAAATGGCCGTCGAAATCATGCGCGTGCTCGCCGACCGCCTGAACCACACCACTGCGGAACTGACTGCAGCCCGGGCAGCAAAGCAGCCGCAAATGGCGCAGTAAGATTTTAGGTCAGGGTGTCGGTGGCCATTTTCGCGCACCGTGGACCAGGCGCAAAATTTCCACCTGTTTGAGTTTTTGGCGGACACGATAGATCACGATAAAAGATGTGCGTGAAATGACCAGTTCGCGCGCCATCTCTTCTTCAACAACTTCGTGCGGAATCCAGACCGCCTTCGGATCGGCTCCCTATCCTCCCGTCATGCTCAGGCTTGTCCCGAGCATCTGCAACCTGCGCAACAGGCATAGGCCATGTCGTCCGGTTCGCGACGAGGATCCGCCCCTCATAACCCTCTCCCCGTAAACGGGGCGAGGGGACGTGCGCTATGCAAAGAGGCAACCGCCTTCGATGAAAGCGGCAATATCGGCCCGTAACGGAGATTTAGCCGTCAGCGCGTCGGTGCGGTAAAAATCGTGCTGCTTGTCAGCATAGGTTTTCCAACGCCTGGGAACAATGTTGTTCCAACTTTCAGGCGGCCGATATGGATCGAGTTCTCCCCAGACCACCATTGTCGGTATACTCAGTGGAGACGTTTCAAAGCGCAATCTGGTTGATGACACGCAGATCAGGGCCTGAAGCTGCAGACCCTCTTTGACCGCATTCCACAAAGCGGTTCCACCGGCGCTAAAACCGATTCCCAGGCACGTGCGTCTGTCCATCTCACGAAGTGCTCGAACCGCATGCCGCATGCCGTCTTCGTTGAAAAGATGATGGTGAAGCTCGTCTCCGCGCAGACCGGGTCGACCGCTCAGGTCGGCCAGCTGAAACAAGCGGTGCTCAGAGCACCCAACATCCAAGAGTTCGGCGAAGGTTTCGGGAAAGCCGTGAATATCGCTAACGACCAACAAGTGCTGCATAAATTCGGCCGCGCCGCTCTTCGAGACCATAGAGGATGAGGCAGCACGCCGGACTTTCCGGCGTACTGCTGCGGTTTGCACTATTCGCGCTGTTCCAGCGCCCTGCTGAAGGCGAGCGCCGCCAGCGTGCAGATGGCGCCGGAGAGCAGGTAGTAGCCGACGAAGGTCAGGCCGAAGCGACTGGAGAGGCTAAGCGCCACCAGCGGCGCGAAGCCGGCGCCGACCAGCCAGGCGAGGTCCGAGGTGAAGGCAGCACCCGTGTAGCGATAGCCGCGGCCGAAGCGCGACGAGATCGAGCCGGTCGCCTGGCCGAAGGACAGGCCGAGCACGCCGAAGCCGACGATGACGAAGGCGTCATGGCCGCTGTTGCCGGAGGCGATCAGGATCGGGCCGACGAAGCTGAAGACGGCGATGATGACGGCGCCGATGGCAAGCTGGGCGCGCCGGCCGATACGGTCGGCGATCAGGCCCGACGCAACGATGGCGACGATGCCGACCATGGCGCCGACTACCTGCACCACCATGAAGGCGCCTATCGGCTGGTTGCCGTAGAGGCTCATCCAGCCGAGCGGGAAAATGGTGACGAGGTGGAACATGGCAAAACTGGCGAGCGGCACGAAGGCGCCGATCAGGATGTCGCGGCCGTGAACGCGCAGCACATCGAGGATCGGTGCGGCTTCCAGCTCGTGCTGTTCGAGTAGCGTGCCGAATTCCTTGGTCATGACCAGCCGCAGACGCGCAAATAGCGCCACGACGTTGATCGCGAAGGCGACGAAGAACGGATAACGCCAGCCCCAGGAGAGGAAATCCTCACTGGAAAGATTGGCGACAAAATAACCGAACAGCGTGCTTGCCAGGGCAAAACCGATCGGCGCGCCGAGCTGCGGGATCATCGCATACCAGCCGCGGTGATTGGCCGGCGCATTGAGCGCCAGCAGCGAGGCAAGCCCGTCCCAGGCTCCGCCGAGCGCAAAACCCTGGCCGAGACGGAAGAGCGCCAGCAGCGCGATCGACCAGACGCCGATCTCCTCATAACCCGGCAGGAAGGCGATCGAGGCCGTCGAGCCGCCGAGCAGGAAGAGCGCAATCGTCAGCTTGGTGCCGCGCCCGTACATCCGGTCGATCGTCATAAAGACGACGGAGCCGACGGGGCGAGCGAGGAAGGCGAGCGAGAAGATGGCGAAGGAATAGAGCGTGCCCGTCAGCCTGTCGGGCGCAAAGGGGAAGACGAGCTGTGGAAAGACCAGGACGGAGGCGAGGCCGTAGACGAAGAAATCGAAGAATTCCGACATGCGGCCGATGACCACGCCGATGGCGATGCTGCCAGGCGAAACCGGTTTGTCGTCGTGAATACGCCGCGCGTCGCGTTCCAGCGACGATGACGACGGTCCGTAATGCGATGTTGTTGCCATAAACGCCTCCTCGTTAAGGCGCTTCCGGCAAGGCGCCCCAAGCGTGATCTTGATCAAACCCGCAGGCTTATCAAGTCCGTAAGACTGAAATAGTTGATCATCGCGGCGCAAATGAGCGTGGATGGGGAAAATTTGCGTGATCCGGACGACGATTTCCGCCGCGAATGCTGGCCTGACCGGTTCTTGCGGATATATTGGACTGAAACATGCGCTGGCGAAAAATCCTTCTGGATATCCTCAGGATTTCAACGCTGTAGGACACCAGCATTTACGCCGCAGTGCGGCATGCTTGCTGCACTGCGACCAAACACCTCATGTCGCGATCTGGTTCAGTGCGTTAGTCGCGGAACAAACGAAACAACAAGAGCTTAGAGACGTGCCAAAACTCATGAAGTTTTCCCGCCTTCTATCCGTCTTGCCGCTGCTTCTCCTGGCAGGATGCAACATGGTGGTCATGGCGCCGTCGGGCGACATCGCCGTGCAACAGCGCGATCTCATCGTCATCTCGACGGTGCTGATGCTTCTGATCATCATCCCGGTGATCTTCCTGACGCTGCTCTTTGCCTGGCGCTACCGACACTCCAACACGGCCGCAACCTATGCGCCGGAGTGGCACCATTCGACCCGCCTCGAAATCGTCATCTGGGCTGCACCCCTGGCGATCATCATCGCGCTCGGCGCCGTGACCTGGATTTCCACCCATAAGCTCGACCCCTACCGCCCGCTCGACCGCCTCGATGCGGCGCGCGCCATCCCGGCCGATACCAAGCCGCTGACCGTTGAGGTCGTGGCGCTCGACTGGAAGTGGCTGTTCTTCTATCCCGAACTCGGCATCGCCACCGTCAACGAGCTCGCCGCGCCCGTGGACATGCCGATCAATTTCAAGATCACCTCCTCCTCGGTGATGAACTCCTTCTATATCCCCGCCCTTGCCGGCCAGATCTACGCCATGCCGGGCATGGAGACCAAGCTGCACGCCGTCATCAACAAAGAGGGCGAGTATGAGGGCTTCTCCGCCAATTACAGCGGCTCGGGCTTCTCGCATATGCGCTTCAAGTTCCACGGCCTCAACCGAGAAGGCTTCGACGCCTGGGTGGCCAAGGTCAAACAGCAGGGCACCATGCTCAACCGGGACGCCTATCTGAAGCTCGAAAAGCCGAGCGAGAAGGAGCCGGTGCGCTATTATGCCGGCGCCGATGCCGATCTCTACGACGCCATCCTCAACATGTGCGCCACACCAGGCAAGATGTGCATGAACGAGATGATGCACATCGACATGACGGGCGGCGGTGGCAAGGAAAGCGCCGAGAATCGCGACAAGCTCCAATATGACAACCGCCATGCCGACGAAGGCATCGTGGCGCCTGCCGCCACCGTGCCTGCAACGGGTGCTCCGGCGCGCAGCGAACCGGTCAAGTCAAGCGATGGCAACAGCATGCAGCACGACATGCCCGGCATGGACAGCACGCCCGGCACGGACATGCAGCATGACGGCCATTCCATGCCCGGCATGAACAACGGCGCCGATCCTGCGCCGGCGCAGCTCAACAACAACAATTAACCTGGCGCTTTGCGTCGCAAGACATAATGAACGGGTTGTTCCATGTTTTCCAATCCTGACCTCCTGAAGTTCGTCTTCGGCCGGTTGACCCTCGATGCCATCCCCTACCACGAGCCGATCCTGGTCGTGACCTTCATCGGCGTCGTCATCGGCGCCATTGCGGTGCTCGGCCTCATCACCTATTTCAAGTTCTGGGGGCCGCTCTGGAACGACTGGATCTGCAGCGTCGATCACAAGAAGATCGGCATCATGTATGTGATCCTCGCCGTCATCATGCTGTTGCGCGGCTTCTCCGACGCCATCCTGATGCGCATCCAGCAGGCGATCGCCTTCAACGGGTCGGAGGGCTACCTGCCGCCGCACCATTACGACCAGGTGTTCACCGCCCACGGCGTCATCATGATCTTCTTCGTGGCGATGCCCTTCGTCACCGGCCTGATGAACTTCGTCGTGCCGCTGCAGATCGGCGCGCGCGACGTCTCCTTCCCCTTCCTCAACAATTTCTCCTTCTGGATGACCACCGCCGGCGCGATCATCATCATGCTGTCGCTGTTCATCGGCGAATTCGCCCAGACCGGCTGGCTCGCCTACCCGCCGCTGTCGGGTGCCGCCTACAGTCCTGGCGTCGGGGTCGATTATTATATCTGGGGCCTGCAGGTGGCCGGTGTCGGTACGACGCTTTCGGGCATCAACCTGATCGCCACCATCGTCAAGATGCGGGCACCGGGCATGACCTTCATGAAGATGCCGGTCTTCACCTGGACGGCGCTTTGCACCAACGTGCTGATCGTCGCCTCCTTCCCGATCCTGACCGCCACGCTCGCCCTGTTGTCGCTCGACCGCTATGCCGGAACGAACTTCTTCACCAATGACCTTGGCGGCAACCCGATGATGTACATCAACCTCATCTGGATCTGGGGCCATCCGGAGGTCTACATCCTGGTGCTGCCGGCCTTCGGCATCTTCTCGGAAGTCGTCGCCACCTTCTCCGGCAAACGCCTCTTCGGTTACGCCTCCATGGTCTACGCGACCTGCGTGATCATGATCCTGTCCTATATCGTCTGGCTGCACCACTTCTTCACGATGGGCTCGGGTGCATCCGTCAACTCCTTCTTCGGCATCACCACGATGATCATCTCGATCCCCACGGGCGCGAAGATCTTCAACTGGCTCTTCACCATGTATCGCGGCCGCATCCGCTTTGAGGTGCCGATGCTGTGGACGGTCGGCTTCATGGTGACCTTCGTCATCGGCGGCATGACCGGTGTCATGCTCGCCGTGCCGCCGGCCGACTTCGTGCTGCACAATTCGCTGTTCCTCATCGCCCACTTCCACAACGTCATCATCGGCGGCGTTCTGTTCGGCATGTTTGCCGGCGTGAACTACTGGTTCCCGAAGGCCTTCGGCTTCAAGCTCGATCCCTTCTGGGGCAAGCTGAGCTTCTGGTTCTGGCAGATCGGCTTCTGGTTCGCCTTCATGCCGCTCTATGTGCTCGGCCTGATGGGCGTCACCCGCCGCATGAGCCAGTTTGAGGACCCGTCGCTGCAGATCTGGTTCATCATCGCCGCCTTCGGCGTCGGCCTGATCGCGCTGGGTATCGCCGCCTTCCTGATCCAGATCGTCGTCAGCTTCATGAAACGCGAGGAATTGCGCGACGACACCGGCGATCCCTGGGACGGCCGCACGCTGGAATGGTCGACCGCCTCGCCGCCGCCGGATTACAACTTCGCCTTCACGCCCGTCGTCCACGACCATGACAGCTGGTACGACATGAAGAACCGTGGTTATGCGCGTCCACTGGAAGGCTTCCGGCCGATCCATATGCCGAAGAACACCGGCACCGGCGCCATCCTCTCAGGCATCAGCGTCGCGCTCGCCTTCGGCCTGATCTGGTACATGTGGTGGCTGGTCGTCGTCTCCTTCGTCGGTCTGCTGGTCGTGGCGATTGGCCATACCTTCAACTACCGACGCGATTTCCACATCCCCGCCGAAGAGGTGACCGAAACGGAAGGCAAGCGCACCGCGCTGCTTGCCGAGCAGGTGTAATGACCATGAGCGATCAAACCATCGACACGGCCGAAAAGCCTGAATTCTACCTGACGGAAGACCATCATCCGGAGAACAGCACCAATCTCGGTTTCTGGCTCTATCTGATGAGCGACTGCCTGATCTTTGCGGTGCTGTTTGCCACCCATGGCGTGCTCGGCCGCAATTATGCCGCAGGCCCCTCGCCGGCCGATCTCTTCGATCTGCCGATCGTCGCCCTCAACACCTCGATGCTGCTGCTCTCCTCGATCACCTACGGCTTTGCGATGCTGCAGATGGAGCGGAACGCCAAGGCGGAAACGCTGTTCTGGCTTGCCGTCACCGGCCTCTTCGGCGCGGCCTTCATCGGGCTCGAGCTCTACGAGTTCATCCACCTGATCCACGAAGGCGCCGGGCCGACGCGCAGCGCCTTCCTCTCCTCCTTCTTCACCCTGGTCGGCACGCACGGGCTGCACGTCACCTTCGGCATCATCTGGCTGATCACGCTGATGGTGCAGGTGTCGATGCACGGGCTGGTCGAAGCCAACCGCCGCCGCCTGATGTGCCTGTCGATGTTCTGGCACTTCCTCGACGTCGTCTGGATCGGCGTCTTTTCCTTCGTCTATCTCCTGGGAGTTCTCGGATGAGTTCGCAAGCACCCGCACATGAGGATGCCCACGAGGCCCATCACGGCCACAGCCACGGCCATCAGGCCGGCCACGGTACCTTCCGCAGCTATATGACGGGCTTCGCGCTCTCCGTCGTCCTGACCGCCATTCCGTTCTGGCTGGTCATGGCAGGCGTGTTCGCCAGCCCGCTGGTGACGGCGGTGCTGGTGATGGGCATCGGCGCCATCCAGATCGTCGTCCATATGGTCTTCTTCCTGCACATGAACCCGCGCAGCGAGGGCGGCTGGACGATGATGGCGCTGATCTTCACCATCATCATCGTCGCCATCGCGCTCTCCGGTTCCCTCTGGGTCATGCATCATCTCAACACCAACATGATGCCGATGAGCCCCGAGATGATGAAGAACATGCCGTGATGATCACGAAGCGCCGGCGGCAGTGCCGCCGGCATCGGTTCAGCCCATGAGCGCGGCTCCTTCGGACAAATCGGAAAGACGGCCTTCCCAGGCAAAACGGGCGTTCTTCTGCGTCTGCCTGGTGCTGCTTGCCGCAGCCCTCGCAGCGCTCGGCACCTGGCAGGTGCAGCGTCTCGCCTGGAAGCGCGACCTCATCGCCCGCGTCGACCAGCGTGTACATGCGGCACCGGTTCCGGCACCGCGGCAAGCCGATTGGGATAAGGTCAATGCCGCCGATGACGAATATCGGCGGGTGCGTGTTACCGGGACGTTGGCAAACGACAAGGAGACGCTGGTCTATGCCTCCACGACGCTCGGCCCAGGTTATTGGGTGATGACGCCGCTGACCCTTGCCGACGGCACGTCCATTCTCGTCAATCGCGGCTTCGTGCCGATGGACAGACGCGATCCGGCCACGCGCCGCGCGGGCGAATTGTCAGGCCCGGTCGTGATCACAGGCCTCATAAGGATGACCGAGCCGAAGGGATCGCTGCTGCAATCCAACGATGCCGCCGCCGACCGCTGGTATTCGCGCGATGTCGCGGCGATCGCGCAAAAACGCGCCGTCGGTGCGGTCGCCCCCTATTTCATCGACGCCGACGCCGCTGCCAATCCGGGCGGACTGCCTGTCGGCGGCCTGACGATCATCCATTTCCCCAACAATCATCTCGTCTATGCGATCACCTGGTACGGGCTGGCGACGATGGCGCTCGCCTTGCTGGTGTTCGTTTTTCGCGGCGAGATCGGAAGAGGCCGCCGCCAATAACTGCGGCACGCGGTTGCGCCGGACGCTTGAGCGCAACCGGATTAATATCGTGTAAAGCGATGTCCGATACTTCTTACCGGAACAGAATATTTAGAAGTTGCCCATGACCCGGCCGGATTACATACCCAGTCTCGATGGCCTGCGCGGTATCGCCGCGCTGCTGGTCGTTCTAGCGCATGTCGGACTTATCTTTCCAAGTGCATCCGTGCATTTGACGACCATGGGCAGCGAAGCTGTCGGCCTGTTTTTTGCCCTCAGCGGCTTTCTGATGGCCCATCTCTACGGCTCTCGGCCGGTGACCCAGGAAAACGTCCTGGATTTTCTGGTAAGCCGCTTTGCCCGCATCTATCCGGTTTATCTGGCTGCCGTGCTGCTCGTGGCGATGCTGTCCGGCATACAGAATCTCGACTTCGTTCAGCCGATCATTGGCGGCACCGACTTTGTGCGCCATGTCTTACTTCTGGGCTCGAGCGGGGTTTTCTGGTCAATTCCTCCCGAAATTCAATTCTATCTGCTCTTCCCTATCCTGTGGCTTTGCTTAGCCCGCCCGCACCGCTGCAGCGGGGTGATCGTCGGCTTCGCGGTGGTCGTCGTCGTCGATGGTCTGCTTGAATTGCCGGGGCCTGGAATCATGCTCCTTTCAAAGCTTCCCTATTTTCTCTTCGGCGCATTGGCCGGGAAGATCCATTCCTACGGGGATGGATGGACGCCATCTCCCCTCACCGGAATTTTCACGCTCTTTCTTCTGGCGGCGTTCTTCACGTACAGGCATCTCGTGCCAGGTTTTTCACCTGAATTCTGGAGCCTGCAAAGCGCCGTCGCCGCGGCGGTCATTGTCGCGCTCGTTGCTCGACAACCTGCCATCGCAGCCCATGTCCTGGCAGCTGGACCTATGCGTTTTCTTGGCGCGATCAGCTTCTCACTCTATCTTTTCCACGTGCCGATCATGTTCCTGGTGCATCGGAGTTTCGAAACTCTGATGCCGGAACCGGCGCTGATTGGGGTTGCGCTTGTCGTCGCGGTGGGGGGCGCATGGTTCCTGCATGAGACGATAGAAGTCCCGAGCCGACGTCTGCTTGTCGGGCTGTGGCAGCATCATCGGTGGCGTGTCACCGCACGCAAAATTCCGGCTGGGCGGATCGAACAGGCGATCCTTGACCTGCAAGAGACCGAAAAGCGCCTGCTGAGCGGCGCGCCGTCAGTCACCCCGGTCGAACGGCAAGTTCTGACGCCGCCCGAAATCCGGGAGGGAACCGGCCGCGACGGGGATAATGGCGATGAGAAGCGTCGCGCATAGGCGGGCGATCGTGCTCTTTAAGAGGCGACCCGGCTGATCGCATCAGCGAGCTGCGCCTGCGAGAACGGCTTGCCGAGGCGGGGCAGATTGGCGATCTGGGTGCCTTCGGGCAGCTCGGCGTAACCGGTTGCGAGAATGATCGGCATCTCCGGCCATTCCTCGCGGATCACCTCGGCAAGCTCGGCACCGGTCATGCGCGGCATGGCATGGTCGCAAATGACCAGATCTACCGGCTGCCTGCGCATGATCTCGAGCGCCTCCGGACCTGCCATCGCCTCGAACACGGTGTGACCGAGATCCTCCAGCATCAGCGTCGTATTCATCAGGACCAAACCATCGTCGTCGACGGCGACGATGCGCAGCCCGCGCGGCGTATTTTCCGCGCGTTGCGGCGGGTCGGCGGTGACCTCGGCCACCTGCTCGAGCGTGACGACCGGGAACCACAATTCAGCCGTCGTGCCTTCGCCGAGGCGGCTCTTCAGCATGAGGCGGCCTCCGGACTGGGAGGCAAGACCCTGCACCATGGAAAGGCCGAGACCGGTGCCCTTGCCGACACCCTTGGTGGTGAAGAACGGCGTAATTGCCTGCTCCATCGTCTTTGCATCCATGCCCTCGCCTTCATCGATTACCGCGATGCGGACATAACGGCCGGACGGCAGCGGACCCTTGCCCGATGGCACTGATTCCTCGGCAGCGCGAAGCAGGATCCGGCCGCCGGACGGCATGGCGTCGCGGGCGTTGACGACGAGATTGAGGATCGCCATCTCCAGCTGGTTCGGATCGGTCAGGATCGTCGGCAGCCGGATGGGGAAAGAGGTCTCGATCCTGGTGAGGGGGCCGAGCGAACGGCTCAGCATATCCATCATCCCGCGCACCAGGCCGGAGACGTCGATCGGCTCCATATGCAGTTCCTGCCGGCGGGAAAAGGCCAGCATGCGCTGCGTCAACGCCGCGCCGCGCTGGGCACCCTGCATGGCATTATCGACAAGCGATGTCAGCGACCGATCCTGCGGCATGCGTTTCTTCAGGATTTCGAGACTGCCGAGCACGGCCATCAGCAGATTGTTGAAATCATGGGCGATACCGCCGGTCAACTGACCGATCGCCTCCATCTTCTGCGACTGGAACAGCTCTTCGCGTGCCTGCTCCAACGCCCGCTGGGTCTCCATCTTCTCGGTGATATCGCGGGTGATCTTTGCAAAACCGATAACCTGGCCGTCATCGCCGCGTATGGCGTCGATGACCACGCTGGCCCAAAAACGGGTGCCGTCCTTGCGCACGCGCCAGCCTTCCCTCTCGAACCGCCCTTCGGCGCGGGCGATGCCGAGTGCAGTCTGCGGCATGCCGGCGGCACGGTCCTCTAGGGTGTAGAAGGTCGAGAAATGCCGGCCGATAATTTCATCAGGCCGGTAACCCTTGATCCGCTCGGCGCCGAAATTCCAGCTGCTGACATTGCCGCTGGGATCGAGCATGTAAATCGCATAGTCGGAGACACCCTGGACCAGCCGGCGGAACTGTTCCTCGCTCTGGCGGATCGCGTTTTCAGCAGCCCGGCGTTCGGTCAGATCACGGGTGATCTTGGCAAAACCGATGAGTTCGCCGGAGGGATGGCGGATGGGATCGATGATCACATGGGCCCAGAAGCGGCTGCCATCCTTGCGCTGGCGCCAGCCCTCCCCCTCGAACCGGCCTTGCTCCTTCGCGGTCGCGAGCGCGCGCTCCGGAGTTCCCGCGGCGCGGTCCTCTTCGAGATAGAAACGGGAAAAATGCTGGCCGAGAATTTCGGAAGGCCTGTAACCTTTGAAACGCTGAGCGCCGGTATTCCAGCTGGTGATGATGCCTTCGGGGTTGAGCATGTAGATGGCGTAGTCGGTGATGGCATCGACCAAAAGGCGAAAACGTCCCTCGTCGTTAAGAGACGGGTCTTGTCGATTCAGCGCTTCCATCAGCCCCTCTTAGTCACCAGCGCTTTATAACGCGGCGGCGGCCAAATTGTTCCGAAATGACCTCAATTTTCAGACGGCCCTGACCTGCGGATAGAACCGTTCGCCGACCCGTTCGGCCGCGGCATAAGCTTGCGAGACGATTTCCGGCACGAGATCGATATCGGGCAGGCTGCCGAGGCCGAGCGGACCGACGGCAAAAAGTCCGGCGACCGCCGACCCGTCCTTAAGGAAAGGCTCGCCGCGCGCAGTGACCGCCAGCCCAAGCGAGAGCTCATCCGTCATGGCGAGACCGGCGGCAAACAGACTCTGGATCAGCGGCGCCGAAAGATCCGGCGCCTGACAGCGGCAATCGATGATGCGCTCGGCATGGATGATCTCCTCGGCGGAGGAGCCGGCCGGCGTGAAGAACAGGCCGCTCAGGCCCCGGCGGCCGGCACGCCCACGGCGCAGCACCGTGCGGCCTTCGGCAAGCTCGCGTTTCAGGCGCAGATGCATCGCCTCCGGCAGGCGGTTGCGATGGCTGTCGTAGATTGCCCGCAAATGCCGGTTGAACTGGTGTTTGTCGCGCGCCGGCAGCGAACGCCAGAGCGAGCGGGCATGTTTCCTCAGGCCGTTCATCACCGATTGCCAGCTTCGGCCCTCTTCCTCAGCCTCGCGACAGGCCTGGCGGATGAAGCGGACGATGTCGGGCAGGCTCTCGGGCAGCGCTTCGGCTGGAAATACCGGATCGGCGGAATTCGGCGTATGGCTCTGGGGCA
The DNA here is from genome assembly GCF_051810745.2 of Rhizobium sp. F40D2. Lineage (NCBI taxonomy): Bacteria > Pseudomonadati > Pseudomonadota > Alphaproteobacteria > Hyphomicrobiales > Rhizobiaceae > Rhizobium > Rhizobium sp. F40D2. The sequence continues at coordinate 34,093 of NZ_JBPWQX020000001.1, read as the reverse complement.
GGAAGCCGCGGCGGGAAATGATCGTCACCTGGCCGGCATAACCGGAATCGCGCAGCTGCAGCAACTGATCGACGACGCGGATGCCGCTGCCGAGCAGCACCGCATGCGGCCTTGCCACGAGGCGCTGGGCTCTGACCGGCGAAGCCTCCTGCTCGCCGGCATCGGGATCGCAAAGCCCGTAGCCGGTGGCGAGGATCACCGTATCGAACAGCGGATTGGCAGGATTGGCGCTTTCGAGCAGGAAGCGGTTGCCATGGCTCCTGTGGATCGCCACGACCGGATCGTTGCAGACCTGGACGGTAATGTCGCGGCGCGCGGCAAGCGCTTCCGAGAAACGCTGGTAGACATAATCGCTGAAGATTTCCTTCGGCACGAAGATCTGCCGGAAACCGGGGATGGCGGCCGGCACGGCGGCGCGGAAGGCGGCATTGCTGCAGAGCCAGTCGTTGAAATCGTCATTGTCGCCGACTGAGACCGAGAGATCGCGCACGCGGGTGTTGAGGATCGTTGAGGCCCGCGCTGACGCCAGCGCCTGCCCGCCGCTGACCGACGAATTCGGATCGAACAGCTGCAAATGGAAGGGAGCGCGCAGCGTCTTCATCAAGGCGATGGCCGCCATCATGCCGGAAAAGCCGCGGCCGACGATTGCAATACGCGGCACGGCCGATATCTGCGCCGCCGCATTGGCTCCGGCGGAAAAAAGTCCCTGAACCGTCATCGCAACTCCTTTGCGGCTTCATCCGCATCGTGTGTCGATCGAGGTTTCAACGCATAAAAGCGGGTCATGCGTTGATGAGGTTCAAGCGGCCGTTCACGAACATCTGCCGCAGGATCGAGGTTCGGGCCGGAGGCCTCGAAAGTGCCCGAGCGGAGCAATCACGCTCGTTCTATAGTCTATTAAACTAGTCGTGTATCAAAGCGCTAAATCGCGCGCATGGCAAGAGCTTTCTTGCAAAGGCAACTCAAACCGTTGAAAGATATTGGGTTTCAGAAGCGCCGAAGGCGTCTGTTCCGCTTCAGCCGCCCTCACCCGGATATTGTTTCGCCTTCAGCAGACCCGCCAGATGCGCCGTGTTGCGGGCCAGCATGTCGACGGCTTTGGTCACGACCTTCGGAACCTTGTCGAGATCGACGAAATTGGTAGAGCCCATCGCCTCACCGACCCAGTAGGCAACCGCATTGGCCGGAATGGTGAAGCCGAGATCGTTCATCGCCTGGTAGATCTCGGCCGACACATGATGGGCGCCGTCCTCGTTGCCGACGACGGCGACGGCCGCGACCCTGCCGTGAGAGACCATGCGGCCCTGATCGTCCGTCTCGTCGAGGAAGGCGTCCATGCGCTCCAGCGCCCGCTTGCAGACGCTGGAAGGCTGGCCGAGCCAGATCGGCGTCGCCATGATCAGGATATCGGCGGCGAGCACCTTGGCGCGAATATCCGGCCAGTCATCTCCTTCGCCTTCGTCCGATGTGACCCCCGGCTTGACGTTAAAATCGGCAAGCCGCAGCATCTCCGTCTTGACGTCATGGGCCGACAGCGCCTTGTCGATGAGACCGATCATCCGGTCGGTCGACGACGGCTCCTTGGCATCGCTTGATTTCAAAGTTGCATTGAGAGCGAGGGCTTTCAGCGGCATGGTCTCTCTCCGGAAATGATTGCCTGACGGGGTTGTCTGCCGCAACCCACCCGCGCGCCGATTGTTCCTTTCGGGATGCGAGGGGACCTCACGTAAAAATAACCAGTTGGTGAATTCTTTACTTGAACCCCCAAATGGAATCGGCAAAAGTGACGGTGCTATCAATCCTTTCATGGATTTGCCGTCTTTTCGGGCCAGCGTCCGATCACACATCTATTGGAAAAAATACCGTGAGCAGCGATGCGTTAATACGCGCGACGAAGCCTTCGGCTTCGATGGCGCTTGTAACTGCGGCAGGCTGGGGCCGAGGCCTCTTCACATTGGTGCGCATCACCATGATGGCCTTCCGCCACCCCTGGCAATCGGGCTTTGCGATCGGCGCCACGCTTGTCGCCTCCACCTTTCAGCTGATGATCCCCCGCCTTCTCGGCCAGGCGGTCGACCACACGCAGATGGCGATGAGCGGCGGTGCGGCCGGCCAGGCGGCGCAGGACGCGCTGTTGACGACGGCGCTGCTGCTGCTCGGCGCCAGCGTGTTGCGCGGCCTCTTCACCATGGTCCAGAACTATTACAGCGAAGCCGTCGGCCATCACATCGGCTACGAATTGCGGCTGGCCTGCTACGAGAAGATCCAGCGGCTCTCCTTCAGCTTCCATGACACCGTGCACTCCGGCGACCTGATCACTATCGGCCTGCTCGATCTCGAAGGCGTGCGCATGTATTTTTCCACGGCGCTCGTCCGGATGATCCTGCTGTCGATCCTGATCGGCATCGGCGCCTATATGCTGCTGTCGACCGATATCGTGCTCGGCCTGCTGGCGCTCTCCTTCGTGCCCTTCGTCGGCTGGCGCTCCTCAGTGACGCAGCTCAGGCTGCGCGCCACCTGGCTCGACCTGCAGGAGCGGCTGTCGGTGCTGACCCGCATCATGGAAGAAAATCTCGGCGGCATCCGCGTCGTGCGCGCCTTTGCCGCGCAGGACCACGAAATGTCGAAATTCGAAGCGGCATCGAAAAACGCGCTGGCGCTCGCCCATCAGCGCGTCGGCATCCGTGTGACCAACACCAGCGCCATGACCTTTTCCTTCTTCGCGGCGATGGGGCTGGTGCTCTTCGTCGGCGGCGGCAAGGTAATGTCGGGCGAGATCACCGTCGGCACGCTCGCCTCCTTCCTGACCTTCATGACCATCCTGCAGATGCCGGTGCGCCAGCTCGGGCTGATGGTCAATGCTTTCGCCCGTGCCTCCACCTGCGGCTCACGCCTCTTCAACCTGCTCGACCTCGACATCGCGATCAAGGACGCGCCCGATGCCAGGGAACTGGCGGTGACCGACGGCGTACTGCGCTTCGAAAATGTCAGCTTCGCCTATCCCGGCTCGGAAAAGCGCACCGTGCTCCATGACGTCTCCTTCGAAGCCAGACGCGGCCAGACGGTCGGCATCGTCGGGCCTCCGGGCAGTGGCAAGTCGACGATCGCCCATCTGATCCCGCGCTTCTACGACGTTAGCGGCGGCAAGATCACCATCGACGGCCAGGACATCCGCAAGGCGAAGCTGCAATCGCTGCGCCGGGCGGTTGCCGTCGTGCAGCAGGATTCCTTCCTGTTCACCACGACGATCGAGAACAACATCGCCTATGGCGACCCCTGGGCGAAGGAAGGCCGCATCGAACGCGCCAGCGAGAGCGCCCAGTTGCACAATTACGTGCTCGGCCTGCCCACGGGCTACGGCACCGTCGTCGGCGAGCGCGGCGTTTCGCTGTCCGGCGGGCAACGGCAGCGTCTTTCGATCGCCCGCGCGCTGATGCTGAAGCCGGCGGTGATGGTGTTCGACGATTCGACGGCGGCGATCGACGCGGCCACCGAGCAGCGCATCCGCAGCGCCATGCGCCGCTATGCCGCCGACCGCGTCACGATCATCGTCGCCCATCGCCTGAGTTCGCTGATGCATGCCGACCAGATCCTGTTCGTCGAAGACGGCCGGATCGTCGAGCGCGGAACACATGCGGCGCTGCTGGCGCTCGGCGGGCGCTACAAGGCGCTCTACGAGCTGCAGGTGCGGCCGGGCGACGAAGTGTTGAGCGCGTAACTTCCCTCTTCTCCCCATCGGGGAGAAGTGCCGAGCAAAGCGAGGGGACGAGGCGCGATAGCGACGAGTGCGCTGAGCGGAAGCGAAGGGCAAATAAGGGCGTGCCGTGCGGCCCCCTCATCCGCCCTCCAGGCACCTTCTCCCCGCTGGGGAGAAGAGGAAAAGCAATGAGATGCAGGCCAGCGACGTCATGGCCGCAGGAGGAGTGAGATGGCCGAGGAACTGGAAACCGAGCGTCCCGACGTTCGCGAGGACGGGCGCCGCCCGCCGCGGGCAGTCGTCGGTTCGCATCGCGTCGAGGAGGAAATGTTCGGCAAGGCCTTCGACGGCAATATCGTCAAGCGCATCTGGGCCTTTGTCCGCCCCTATCGCCGTCAGGTCGCCTGGTCGGTCGTCGCCGTCCTGACCTTCACGATGATGCAGTTGCTGATCCCGCTGATCATCCGTTACGCCATCGATCACGGCATGTCGCCGGGCGGAAGTCCTTCGGCGCTGATCTGGTCGATTGCCGCCTTCGCCATCGCCATTTCAATCAATTATGCGGCAAGCTACGCGCAGGAGACGCTGGTCGGCGGCGTCGCGGAAGACGTGCTCTTCGATATCCGCAGGGCGATGTTTTCGCATTTGCAGCGCGTCTCGCTCTCCTTCATGGACAAGACCGAGGTGGGGCGGCTGATGTCGCGCCTGCAGGGCGACGTCAATTCGATGCAGGAATTCCTCGAAACCTCGGTTCTCTCGGTCGGGGACATCGTGCTGCTCTTCGGCATCGTCTTCGTCATGCTCTATCTCGATTTCAAGCTGGGGCTGCTGACGCTCTCGGTGCTGCCGGTGCTGTTCATCGTCCGCCTGTTCTGGCTGCCGCTCGCCCGCAAGTCCTTCATGGCCGCGCACGAGACCAATTCGGTTGCCGCCGGCGCGCTTGCCGAAGCCATCCATGGTGTGCGTGCCGTCCAGAGCATGGACCGGCAGGGGGTCAACTTCACGCTTTACGACGACAAGGCGCATGCCAACCTCAGAACGCATCTGACGGCGGCGCGCTATGCCCAGGTGATGGTGCCGATCGTCGACAGCCTGACCGGCGTGGCGATGGCGCTCGTCATCGTCGTCGGCGGCGCCCGCGTTCTCAACCAGGCGCTCGATGTCGGCGTGCTCGTCGCCTTCCTGTTCTACATCCAGCGCTTCTTCGACCCGATCCGGTCGCTGACACTCCAATATTCGGTGATGCAGCGCGCCATGGCGTCCGGCCAACGGCTGACCGAGGTGCTCGACGTGCCCGTCGACATCAAGGACGCGCCCGGCGCCAAAGCCCTGTCGCGCGACATGGACGGCTCGGTGGAATTCAAGGATGTCGTCTTCGGCTACAATCCGAAACATCCGGTGCTGAAACATGTGAGCTTCAAGGTCAATCCCGGCGAGACGGTGGCGCTGGTCGGGCCCACGGGTTCGGGAAAATCGAGCTGCATGTCGCTGATCCACCGCTTCTACGACGTGCAGCAGGGCCAGGTGCTGGTCGGCGGCCACGATGTGCGCGAGCTGACGCAGGATTCGCTTGGCGCGCAGATCGCCATGGTGCTGCAGGAACCCTTCCTCTTCACCGGCACCGTCTTCGAAAACATCCGCTACCACAAGCTGGAGGCGACGCGCGAACAGGTGATCGAGGCCGCCAAGGCGGTCGGCGCCCACGAATTCGTCATGCGCCTGCCCGATGGCTACGACAGCGTTCTCGGCGAACGCGGCGGCAATCTTTCGCTTGGCCAGCGCCAGCTTTTGAGCTTTGCCCGCGCACTTGTGGCGGATGCGAAGATCCTGGTGCTCGACGAGGCGACCGCCAATATCGACAGCTATACCGAGATGCTGATCCAGAAGGCGCTGGTGAAGCTGCTCGAAAATCGCACCGGCCTTGTCATTGCTCATCGCCTGGCGACCATCCGCGAAGCCGACCGCATCATCGTGTTGCAGAACGGCGAAATCATCGAGAGCGGCGACCACCGGCAATTGATGAAGAACGGCAAGCTCTATTCCAGGCTTTATAACCTCAACTATGCCTCCTTCGACGATATTCCCGAAGACGTGCTGGAAGAGACGACGACGGCGCAGTCGGCGACCTAGACCCCAGCTTCTGCATTAACGCATGTTGCAAAGTTTGAACGAACAAACGCCTTGCTGCCGCATTTCTCTTTTATCGGGGGCCGGTGCCACTGAGGAGAAAGTTATGAAGAGAATTTTTAGCAGCCTGTTGATCGCGACGGCCCTTGTTGGATCGGCTATTCAGCCCGCTGCCGCGCGTGATCACCACCATCACGATAATACCGGCCGCATCATTGCCGGCGGCGTAGCCGCAGGTGTGGTCGGCGGTCTGATCGGCGGCGCGATCGCCAATAACGGCCCCCGCTACGTCGATGGTCCGCGTTACGTCGAACCGGCCCCGAGATGCTGGTATGAGGACCGCGACGTCCGCAACCGCTACGACGGCGGCCACCACACAGAAACCGTGCGGGTCTGCGAGTAGACCTTGAACTTTTCCAGCGTCGTCGAACTGATTGACGGCGCCTATTCCTTCTCGGCCGAGGTTGCCTCCCGCAACCTCGGCATTTTTCGACGATAACAGCATCGCAAAAATTCCGCCCGCCGCCTGGCCTGTCTCCAGCTGCCGGAGATGGAGCGCGCATCAGCCGCCGACCGGCTATCTGCCAGGCTTCCAACCGTAACCTCTTACCCACGGCTTTTCGCAAGCGTCATCTTGTGGCAAAGAAGCGGTTTCAGGCAATACCGCACGCAAAATATGCCGTGGCTTTGCCGGAATTGCTTCACGGAGGAAGATCGTCTGAGATGAAGGGAATTCGCCAGCTCGCCGAGCATCTCGACATTTCGATCGGTACCGTGTCGCGTGCGCTGAACGGCAAGCCCGACGTCAATGACGAAACGCGCCGGCGCGTGCTCGCTGCTGCCGAAGAGCTCGGTTATGTCGCCAACCAGTCGGGCCGCAGCCTTCGCCAGGGCATGACCAACGTCATCGGGCTGATGCTCGAGGTCAGCCGCGAGACGGTTGAAAACAGCGATGACTTCTTCCTCGGCGTCACCGACGGGCTGCAGAGCGTCTTTTCCCGCCACAAGCTCGATCTGGTCATGCTGCCCTGCCCCGATGACGAGGATCCGCACGAATATCTGAAACGCATGGTGGCGCGCCGGCTTGTCGACGCGTTGATCATCTCGGCGACCCGGCGCACCGACCGGCGCATCGAGCTCCTGGAAAAGGCCCGCATTCCCTTCGTGGCGCTCGGCCGCAGCGCGTCGGGCGGCAGCTACACCTGGATGGACCTCGATTTCGAGGGCGTGGCGGCCCGCGGCGTCGACCGGCTGGTGGCAAAAGGCCATCGGCGGATCGCGGTGGCCGCCCCCTCCTCCGACATCAATCTCGGCTACATCTTCCTCGACAGTTACCGTCAGGCGCTGAAACGCCATGACATTGCCTTCGACCCCGCCCTCGTCATCCGCGTCAAGTCGAGCGAGCAGGGCGGCTATCAGGCCGGCCACGAACTGCTGATGATCGAGGATCGGCCGACCGCAATCATCCTGATCCACGAGCTGATGGCGATCGGGCTTTACCGCAAGCTGGCCGAAGCCGGCATCGTGCCCGGCCGCGACCTCGCCGTCGTCGGTTTCCGCGAGGAGCCGCGCACGCATTTCCTGCAGCCGTCACTGACTTCCTTCCGCATGTCGCTGCGCGATCTCGGCGCCCAGCTCGGCGAAACCCTGCTTGCCAGCATGCCGGCCTATGCCGAGCACTATCCGCAGGGCGCCCGCAACCGGATCTGGCCGCTGGAACTCGTTCCCGGCGAAAGCGACGCTTTCACCCTTTCGCGCTGAGGTCGCTCAGGCGCGGCTCGGCGCCGCCGGCGGCTCCCGGCTCGACAGCTGGCGCGTGACGAAGAACACCAAGAGGGCGCCGACGGCAAGGCAGGCGGCGAGGAAGAACATCGGTGCGATCGTGCTGCCGCTCTGATCCTTGATCCAGGGCACGACGTTCTGGGCGACGAAACCGCCGAGATTGCCGACCGAATTGATGGCGGCAAGGCCGGCCGCGGCCCCCGCACCTTTCAGGAAACGCGACGGCAGGCTCCAGAACACCGGCTGCGGCGCGAAGATCCCGGCGGCGGCCACGCAGAGGAAGGCAAATTGCAGCGCGTGGTTCGGGATCAGCGCCGAGAGCAGCAGGCAGGCGGCGCCGATGAACGCGGGGATGACGATATACGGCGTCTTCGATTGCGCCTTGTCGGCCATGGCCGGCACGACATAGAGCGCCACCGCCACCAGCAGCCAAGGAATGATGTTGAGGAAACCATTGACCGTGTTGCTGACGCCAAAGGCCTTGACGATGGTCGGCAGCCAGTAGCTCAGCCCATAGGCCGATAGCGGAAAGGCGACATAGCAGAGCGCCATCAGCAGGACGCGCGGGTCAATCAGCGCCTTGAAGCCGTTTCCGGCATGTTCGCCCATGCCGGCATTTTCCGCGGTGAGCCGGCGTTCGAGCCAGTCCTTTTCCTCATCGGTCAGGAAGCTCGCATTTTCCGGCCGGCCGGGAAGATAGAAGAAGGTGACGATACCGGCGATGATGGCGGGAATGCCGGTCGCCAGGAACACCCACTCCCAGCCGGCAAAGCCGTAAAGGCCGTCGAGATCGAGCAGCACGCCGCCGAGCGGCGCGCCGACGGCATTGGCGATGGCGCTGAAGATCATGAACAGCCCGACCATCCTGCCGCGATAGACCGAGGGAAACCACAGCGTCAGCAGATAGAGCACGCCTGGAAAGAAGCCGGCTTCGCACACACCGAGCAGGAAGCGCAGGATATAGAACATCGTCGCATTCTGCGTGAAGGCGAGCGCGACGGTGACGATGCCCCAGGAGACCAGGATGCGGGCGAACCAGACGCGGGCGCCGAGCCTATCGAGGAAGAGATTGCTCGGCACCTCGAAAAGGAAATAACCGATGAAGAACAGCGAAGCGCCGAGGCCGTAGGCATATTCGCTCATGCCGAGGGCATCGACCATCTGCAGCTTGGCGAAACTGACATTCTGCCGGTCGATATAGGCGATCAGATAAAGAATGCCGAGAAACGGCATCAGCTTCCAGGTGATTTTCGAGATCAGCCGCTTCTCATCGACCATGCGTATTCTCCGGAATGACCATACTTCGCGTCAAAGGATAGATAGAGCGGCGCGACAATATTCAATTGCTCGAGGTATTTTCTCTGCCGCCGCAACCCTGATTGGTGGCCGCACCCGAAAACGCGGGTGCGGCTTGTCCTGATTATTCGGCGGCGGCAACCGCGGCGCGGCGGCCGATCGTTCCCTGGGTCAGCACGAAGGCTGCGAAGGCGCAGAGCGCGATACCGGCGGCCATCGGAACGGCGGTGCCGTCGAAGTACAGGCTCGATATTACCATGGCGACGGCGGCGATGACGAAATGCAGCGTGCCCATCAGCGACGAGGCGGTGCCGGCGATGGCGCCGTGATCCTCGAGCGCCAGCACGGCGCTTGTCGGAATGACGAGGCCGAGGAAGCCGTAACCGATGAACAGGAAGCTCGCCATGACGGGCAGCTGGTTGAAGCCGGAGGCCATCACCACGGCCATGACGACCATGGCAAGCGCGAAGGCGCTGACCGCAATCCGCATGACGCGCACCAGGCCGAAACGCTCGCCGAGCCAGCCTGTCGCCTGCGACACCGCAAAGAAGGAGACGGCGTTGATCGAGAAGGCGAAGCTATATTCAGTCGGCGTCAGCCCATAGTGCTGGATCAGCACGAAGGGCGAGTTGGCGAGATAGACCAGAAAACTCGAAATGCCGAGGCCGCCGATGAAGGTCAGCGTCAGGAAATTGCGGTCGGAAAGCAGCAGCCGGTAGGCCGCCATGGCGCTCTTGAGGCCGCTGCCGCTGCGCTCCTTGGCCGGCCGGGTTTCCTCAAGTTGGGTGGCGAGCAGGACAAGGCCGATGAAGGCGGCAATCGTCACGGCCCAGAAGACGCCGCGCCAGCCGTAGAATTCGATGACGGCGCTGCCGGTCAGCGGCGCCAGGATCGGTGAGATCGAGAACACCAGCATCAGCAGCGACATCAGCCGTGCTGCCTGTACCCCGGTATGCATGTCGCGGACAATGGCGCGCGGGATGACCATGCCGGCAGCGCCGCCGATGCCCTGGACGAAACGGAAGGCGATCAGCGTTTCGATATTGGTCGAGAGTGCGCAGCCGATCGAAGCGACGGCGAAGACGCCGATGCCGAGATAGAGCGGCAGCTTGCGGCCCCACATATCCGACAGCGGCCCGTAGACGAGCTGGGCAAGCGCAAAGGAGATGAAGAAAGCGAGAAGGGTCAGCTGGGTGACGTTGTTATCGGCATGCAGGTCCTGGCCGATCGAGGGCAGCGCGGGAAGATACATGTCGATGGCGAAAGGCCCGATGGCCGAGAGAAGGCCGAGAATGAGGGCCATGCGAAAGAAGGAAGCCGTCATAAGGGTGATCTTTCATAAAAGCGCAGCGGAAGCATCGGATGGTCGCTCCGCCGCATGGCTCTTAAAGGTTCAATGATGATTGTTCGCGCGGAAGACGAAGTTGGGAGCTCATATCTCCAACGGCGAACCAGTCGTGTCAATAATTTTGGACACTGATGTAAACTAGACGCCATTGTCTAACACGTCAAGACGCCTTATCTTCGCTGTCATGAAAGATCGCATGACACCGGCAGTCCGGATCGGGGGGCATACGCAGCGCGGACAATGCGCCAAGCGCATGTCGATCCTCGATGCCGCCGCCGACGTCTTCTGCCGCCAGGGTTTTGCCGGCGCCAGTATCGACGAGATCGCCGCCGTCGCCTGCGTTTCCCGCCAGACGATCTACAATCACTACCGTGAAAAAGAGACGCTGTTCGTCGCCGTCGTCGAGGACGTCATGACCCGCGCCAATGCGATGCTCTTCTCCGTGCTGTCGAGCTTCCCCGAAAACGCCGACGATCTGGAGGACGAGCTCACGGCCTTTGCCGTGCGCCTCAACAAGAACTGCATCTGCAATCACGACGGAAAATTCCTGCGCAAGCTGGTGCAGACGGAGGGCGAGCGCTATCCGCACCTGTTCGAAAGCTGGCGCCAGCAGGGCCCGGGTAAGCTGACCAATGCCCTCTCCGCGCTTCTCGCGCGGCTCGCTCATAAGGGCGCGCTCGTCATCGACGATTTCGACATCGCCGCCCGGCAGTTCGTGGCGCTCGCCAATGCCGACCTGCAGATGATGACGCTTTTTGGCGAAACACCCAGCGATGAAGAGCTTGATAAGGCGGCACGCAATGCCGTCCGTACGTTTCTCAAGGCCTATGGTAGGCTTGGGGCGGATATTGCCGGCCGTCCGCCGGAGTTTGCAGCCATAGCCAGCTGACCGGGGTCTCGGTCAGCCTCCTGTTCAGGCAAAGACCGTCATCTGCGAGGGCACGACCGCGAACATGCCGACGCGGCGTGCGGCAAGATAATTGACCAGCTGCTGCACGACAGATGGCATGACCGGCTTCTGGACCACGCCGACCGCACCCTTGACGCCATCGGCGACGACCTCCGGATTGCCGGTCATGAAGACCACCGCAATGCCGTGCTCTTGCGCCAGCCGCCGGCCGATCTCCGGCCCGGTCGGGCCGTCGGCGAGATTGACGTCGACGAAGGCGATATCGGCAAGCGGCGCCAGCCGCAGCGCCTGCTCGCGATCGCTGGCAAGGCCTGCCACCTGCATCCCCATGCCTTCGACGGTCGCCCCGAGATCCAGGGCGATCAGGAATTCATCTTCGACGATCAATACTCTCTGCTTCATGAGATCATCTCGTTGCCAGCGCCGCACGACATTGGTGGCCATGATACGTCCCCTTGTTACGCACATACTTCGAAAGAGGCATCCGCTCCGGCAGCTGTCCCTGCTCAAAACTCCTTGTCGTAACGGGCGACTTGACGATATGTTCCGCGGTGGAACGCGATTTTCCACAATTAAGATGTTGTTAACATTGATAAATTATTAACAAGAAAACCGGCGTCGGATTGTTCTCGATCCCGAGTGCACGTCTGGATGATGGCGCAATGACACGATATGATTAGTCCGTTGGCCCCAGATCGAGGATCACGTTGAGAAGAAAGCTTATCGTGCTGGCCATCGTGATCGTCAGCCTTTTCGCCTATACGAAATTGATGGCGAGGATCGGCTCGGGCTCACCGCCTCCGGATGCGCCGCTCGCGCAACAGGCCGATCTCATCCGCGTTTATAAATCCGAACGCCGCATGGTCCTTCTCAAAGGAGATGTTCCGATCTCGACCTATCGGATTTCCCTTGGGCAGGCTGCCGACGCCGGCCCCAAGCAACGGGAAGGCGACGAAAGAACACCGGAAGGGCGCTATGAGATTGACTGGCGCAATCCGAAGTCGATGGCGCATCTCAGCCTGCATATTTCCTATCCGAGCCCCGACGACCAGCGTAATGCCGCAGCCGGGGGCTTTCCGCCCGGCGGCAACATCATGATCCACGGGCTGCCCAATGGCTGGGGTCTTTTCCGGCAAGCCCATCGGCTGTGGGACTGGACGAATGGCTGTATTGCCGTCACCAATGCGGAAATACGCGATATCTGGGCCCGCGTTCCCAATCATACGCCTATCGTCATCATGCCCTGAGGGGTAATCATCCCTTGGCCTTCCTGACGAGGACCGGCTCGCTGCGGTAGTCGGCGGGGAACAGCGATTTCAGATTCTCGATCTTCGGCAGGTCGTTGTAGACGATATAGGGATAGGTAGGATTGAGCGTCAGGAAATCCTGATGATAGGCTTCGGCCGGATAAAAGCCGGTGGTGTCGGACACTTTGGTGACGATCGGCTGGGCGAAGACATGGGCCTTGTCGAGCTGACCGATATAGTGCTCGGCAACATTGCGCTGCTCGGGACCGGCGACGAACAGCGCAGAGCGGTATTGCGTTCCCTGATCCGGGCCCTGGAAATTCAGTTGCGTCGGGTTGTGCGCCACCGAGAAGAAGATCTGCAACAGCTTGCCGTAGCTGACCTTGCTCGGATCGAACGTCACCTCGACGGATTCGGCATGACCTGTCGACCCGGTGCTGACGGTTTCATACTGCGCCGTTCCAGCCTTGCCGCCGGCATAACCGGAGACGGCGCTCTTGACGCCCTTGACGTGCTGGAAGACGCCCTGGACACCCCAGAAACAGCCACCGGCGAAAATGGCGGTCTCGGTGCCCGGTCCGGCAGCCTCGTCGAGATCAGGCGGCGGGATGACGACGGCATCTTCGGCCGCGCTTGCGGCACCCGCAGCGATTGAGAAAATCGTGGCGGCCAGGAGCGCGGCAAGGCTCCGGCGGCGATGAGACATGGACATGGCGCTACTCCCTGCGATCGTCGAAATCCTTGCCTATTCCTTTCGTGGTCGCAAATCACAAGGCGGTCACTCACGCCGATGTGACAGCCGGACGAAAGCGTCTGTGTGAAGATGAAACAGCCTACAACCTGAGTTGACAATCCCGTGAGGAGTGAGGAGAGTGCCGCCGGTCAGAGCCTGCATCGCCTGTATCCTTGGGGGGAACCTATGTCCGTGCGCTCGCTTTTCGCTATCGCCGCTATCGCCTTTTCCACGATCGCCGTCAGTTTTCCCGCAGCCGCTGCGGACACCAAGCGCGACATCCAGACGATCAAGGACGCCGATTTCTTCGGCTTCGATCTTCGCACCGAGCAGAACGTCTCGCTCGATCAGTGCAAGACGTCCTGCATCGGCGATAAGAGCTGCAAGGCCTTCACCTACAATCCCAAGGTGAAATGGTGTTTCCTGAAATCCGATTTCAAGACGATGAATGCCTTCCCCGGCGCCATTGCCGGCAAGATCGTCGAAACCACCGCCCAGAAGGAGCCGGATCTCGGCGCCGCACCGCGACTGACCTTCCTGACCAACGACCTGATCCAGCAGGCCCACGACTTCAAGGACAATCTTGAGCTGACCGACGAGCAGCAGGGCCAGAGCGTCGACAGCCTGACGGCCAACGCCCGCATCGACCTCACCGGCAACAATCTGACCGACGCGCTCAAGTCCTTCCATGGCGCGCTGTCGATCACCCCTGACGACGCCGATCTCTGGCTCGAAACCGCCCGCGCCGCAGCTTCGCTCGGCACCGCCGAGAGTGGTACGAGCGGCCAGGCCGTGCTCGACGCGCTGAACGGCTACGAGCTGACGCGCACCAAGCCCAAGCGCGCCGAGGCGCTCGCCGTCCTCGCCGACGCCCTGGACCGGAACGCCAATTACCGCCCGGCGCTCGACGCCTACAAGGCGAGCCTGGCGCTGGTTGCCTCCGACGATGTGCAGACAGCCTATCTGCAGCTAAAATCGACACAGGGCTTCCGCATCACCGAACACACGGTCGATGCCGACAGCGCCACGCCGCGCGCCTGCGTTACCTTCTCCGAGGCGCTCGTCAAGACCACCGACTACACGCCCTTCGTGACGCTGAACGGCGCAGCTCCCAAGGCGCTCGAAACCAAGGACAAGCAGATCTGCGTCGAGGGGCTGACCCATGGCGAGACCTACAAGATCGCCTTCCGCACCGGCCTGCCGTCTTCCGTCGACGAGGTGCTCGAAGCGCCGGTCAGCATCGACGTCTATATCAAGGACCGCAGCCAGATGGTGCGCTTCACCGGCGACAGCTTCGTGCTGCCCTCGACGGCGCGCCGCGGCATTCCGATCGTCTCGGTCAACCTGGCCTCGGCCAACCTCAAGCTCTACCGCATCGGCGATCGTGCCATCGCCCCGCTGCTGACCAATTCGCAGTTCCTGAGCCAACTCGACGGCTACAGCGCCCAGAACATCCAGGATCAGAACGGCGAACTCGTCTGGCAAGGTTCGATCGACATCGCCAACGAGCTCAACAAGGACATCGTCACCAGCTTCCCGGTCGACGAGGCGCTGCCCGAGCGCAAGCCCGGCATCTACGTCATGACCGCAACCGGCCCGAACGGCCCGACGCAGGAGTGGGATCTGCAGGCGACGCAATGGTTCCTCGTCTCCGATATCGGAATCACCACCTATGCCGGCACCGACGGCCTCAACGTCTTCACCCGTTCACTCGCCTCGGCAAAGCCGATATCCGGCGTCGAGCTGCAGCTGCTCGCCAAGAACAATGAAGTGCTCGGCACCGCGACCACAGACGAAAACGGCCGCGCCACCTTCACCGCCGGCCTGATCCGCGGCACGGCGGCGCTGACGCCCGCCGTCATTACCGCCAAAAACGGCACCTCGGACTACGTCTTCCTCGACATGACGCGGGCCGGCTTCGACCTTTCCGACCGCGGCGTCACCGGCCGCGCCGCACCCGGCGCGATCGACGTCCTGACCTTCACCGAACGCGGCATCTACCGCGCCGGCGAAACCGTGCATGCCCAGGCGCTCGCCCGCGACACCGACGGCAACGCCATCGAGAACCTGCCGCTCACCTTCATCTTCAGCCGTCCCGACGGGGTCGAAGACCGGCGGATCGTCAGCCAGACCAGCAATCTCGGCGGTTACAGCATCGATTTCCCGACCCAGGAAAACGCCATGCGCGGCACCTGGACGATGAACATCTATACCGATCCCAAGGGCAGCGCGATCGCCAGCAAGAGCTTCCTGGTCGACGATTTCGTGCCGGATCGCACCGACATGGAAATCACGACCGAGGCCAAGGAAATCGGCCCGGATACGCCGGCTACGATCAATGTTTCCGGCAAATATCTCTATGGCGCCCCGGCCGCCGGCCTGACGCTCGAAGGCAATGTCGTCGTCAAGCCGACCCGCGAGAGCGCCGCCTACAAGGGCTTCCTCTTCGGGCTTGCCGACGAGGAGGCGAGCGAGGATCTGCGCCTGCCGATCGACGGCCTGCCGGAACTCGACGAGAACGGCAAAGCCTCGACCAATCTGACCGTCGGCGACCTGCCGGCAACGACGCAGCTGCTCAACGCCACCGTTTATATCAGCATGCAGGAGGCCGGCGGCCGCGCCATCGAACGCTCGCTGACCCTGCCGGTGAAGAATGAGCGCGCTTCGATCGGGATCAAGCCGGAATTTTCCGACGATCTGCCCGAGAATTCGATCGCCAACTTCACGGTGATCGGCGTCAATGCCGACGGACAGAAGCAGGAGGCCAAAGGCCTGCGCTGGAAATTCTACAGCCTCAACCGCGAGTACCAATGGTATCGCGAAGGAACGGCCTGGAAATACGAGCCGGTCTACACCGCCGAGCAGATTGCCAATGGCGGCGTCGACGCGACGACGGACGGCGGCAAGATCTCCGTGCCGGTGAAATGGGGCCGCTATCGCCTCGAAGTGGAAAGCCCGGATGCCGACGGCCCGACCTCCAGCGTCGAATTCGACGCCGGCTGGTTCGTAGCCTCCACCTCGACCGAAACACCGGACGGGCTGGAAATCGCCCTCGATAAGGACAGCTACAAAGTCGGCGACACCGCCAGGCTGAAAGTCACCTCGCGCTATGGCGGCGAGCTGATGGTCATGGCCGGAACTGAAAAGCTGGTTGCCGTGCAAAATGCGACGGTCGGTGAGACCGGCGGCGAGGTCGATATCCCCGTCACCGCGGACTGGGGTGCCGGCGCCTATGTGACCGCGACACTCTTCCGCCCCGGCGACGCCCAGGACAGCCACATGCCGATGCGCTCGATCGGCATCAAATGGCTGAAGGTCGATCCCGAGCAGCGGGCGCTGCAGGTCAAGCTCGACACGCCGGAAAAGATGCTGCCGCGCGGACCGCTCAACATCGGCCTGCAGGTGGCGGGCGCCGGCGCCAATGAGGATGCCTATGTGACGGTTGCCGCCGTCGATGTCGGCATTCTCAACCTGACGCGCTATGAACCGCCGAACCCGGAGGACTGGTATTTCGGCCAGCGCCAGCTCGGCCTTGAAATACGCGACCTCTATGGCCGGCTGATCGACGGCTCGCTGGGTGCGACCGGCAAGCTCAGGACCGGCGGCGACGGCGGTGCCATTGCGCTGCAGGCAAGCCCGCCGACGCAGAAGCTGGTCGCCTTCTTCTCCGGGCCCGTGAAGCTCGACGCCGAAGGCAAGGCCAATGTCTCCTTCGACATCCCGCAATTCAACGGCACGGCGCGTGTCATGGCGGTGGCATGGTCGAAGACCGGTGTCGGCCACGGCGTCAAGGATGTCATCATCCGCGATCCGGTCGTGGTGACCGCCAGCCTGCCGAAATTCCTCGCCCCCGGCGACAAGGCCAATCTGCGCCTCGACATCGCCAACACCGATGCGCCGGCCGGCGACTACAAGCTGCAGCTGACCGGCAATGACGCGGTCGGCATCGACCAAGCCTCCGCCGCCCAGACGATCCGTCTCGAAGCCGGGGCGAAATCCGAGCTGACGCTGTCGCTCATCGGCAAACAGCCAGGCGCCGGCAGCGTCTCGATCAATCTCTCCGACGCCTCCGGCCTTTCGCTCGACCAGACCGTCGACGTGCCTGTGCGCCCGTCATCCCTGCCGATTACCGAACGCAGGGTGCTGGCGCTGAAGCCCGGCGGCCAAGCTCACCGTCGACAAGAACCTGCTTGCCGACAGCGTGCTGCCGGGTGCCTCGATCAGCGTCAACGTCACCCGTTCGGCCGCCTTCGACATTCCCGCCCTGCTGATGACGCTCGACCGCTATCCCCTCGGCTGCGCCGAGCAGACCACCAGCCGGGCGCTGCCGCTGCTCTATCTCGCCGAAGTGGCCAAGCAGGCCGGCATTGAAAATGATGACGACGTGCACAAGCGCGTGCAGGATGCGATCTACCGCGTGCTCTCCTACCAGGCCTCGGCTGGCAGCTTCGGCCTCTGGGGACCGGATTCAGGCGACGTCTGGCTCGATTCCTACGTCACCGATTTCCTGACGCGGGCCCGCGAAATGAAATATGACGTGCCGGAAAAGGCCTTCGTGCAGGCGCTCGAAAACCTGCAGAACACCCTCTCCTACACCACCGACATCAAGGGCCAGGGCGACCAGATCGCCTATGCCATCTATGTGCTCGCCCGCAACAAGAAGGCGGCGATCAGCGATCTGCGTTATTATGCCGATACGATGATCAACGACTTCCCGACGCCGCTTGCCAAGGCGCATATCGCCGCCGCACTGGCGCTCTATGGCGATGCCCAGCGTTCGAAGAACATCTTCGTCGACGCGCTGCAGATGTCGCAGCAATCGATGGTCTCGCGGGTGAACCTGTCACGCACCGACTACGGCACGATCCTCCGCGATGGCGCGGCGATCCTGGCGCTCGCTGCGGAAAGCCGGCCGGTGCCGCCCGTCATCCCGGATCTTGCCAAGGCCGTTGCCAAGGAATGGGGTCGCAGCAAATACAAGAGCACCCAGGAAGAGACCTGGATGCTGCTTGCCGCTCGCGCCATTCAGGGCGGCGATGACGGGTTGAAGGTCGATGTCAACGGCGCCGCCCATACCGGCGCCTATATGGCCCGCATGAGCGGCGATGCGCTCGCCGACCATCCGCTGACGCTCACCAACCAGACGAGCGAAGCGGTCTCGGCTGTCGTCACCACCGTTGCCGCCCCGACCGTGCCTCTGCCGGCCGGCGGCGACGGCTTCATTATCGAGCGCAGCTATTACACGCTCGACGGCGAAGAGGCGAATGTCAGCGAAGCCAGGCAGAACGAACGCTACGTCGTCGTCATTCATGTGCGGGAGACCAACGACTGGCCGTCGCGTATCGTCATCACCGACCTTCTGCCGGCCGGTTTCGAGATTGACAATCCGAACCTCGTCGACAGCGCCCAGATGACCAATTTCGACTGGATCGGCGAGATAGCGGCCGCTCACACCGAATTCCGCTACGACCGCTTCGTCGCTGCCTTCAACCGCGCCCAGGGCGACGAGCGCGAATTCAACGTCGCCTATGTCGTGCGCGCCGTCACCCCCGGCACCTACGACCATCCGGCCGCCAGCGTCGAGGACATGTACCGGCCGGAGCTTTCGGCCCGTACCGCGACCGGCAAGATGGAGGTCGTGGCAGCGCAACAATGAGACTGTGGCGCAAGATCGCGATCGGGTCCGCCGCCGGCATCCTTCTTGCCGGCGCGGCCCTTTTCGCGCTCGACGCCGCCGACAAGGCCTTTCCGCCGCCGCTCGATAAAGCGGATCTGGTCTCCGCCGAGGTGCTGGATGCCGACGGCCAATTGCTGCGCGCCTTCGCAACCTCGGAGGGTCGATGGCGGCTGAAGACAACGGTCGCCGACGTCGATCCGCAATTCCTGCGCATGCTGATCGCCTATGAAGATCAGCGCTTCTACGATCACGACGGCGTCGACGCCTGGGCGCTTGTGCGCGCGAGCCTGCAATTCATCCGCAACGGCCGCATCGTTTCCGGCGCTTCGACGCTGTCGATGCAGGTGGCGCGGCTGATCGAGCCGCGGGCGGGACGTTCGCTTTCGGCAAAACTGCTGCAGCTGGCGCGGGCCGTGCAGATCGAGCGGCGGCTGTCGAAGGAACAGATCCTCGACCTCTATCTCACCCATGCGCCCTATGGCGGCAATCTCGAAGGCGTGCGTGCCGCAAGCCTTGCCTATTTCGGCAAGGAGCCGCGGCGCCTGACGGTCGCCGAGGCCGCCCTGCTCGTCGCCCTGCCGCAATTGCCGGAACGGCGCCGGCCGGACCGCAATCTCCAGGCGGCGCAGGAGGCGCGCAGGCGCGTACTCGAGCGCGTCGCCGTGGCGGAGGCCGTCGGCGACGGCGAAGCGGCGCGGGCCGAGGTTGTCGCCATCCCGTCGCGGCGCATGCAATTGCCGGCACTGGCCGCCCATGTCGGCGAAGCGGCGCTGCGCAAGGAGCCTTCAGTCCTCAAGCATCAGACGACCTTGAAGAAGCAGGTGCAGCAGGGTCTGGAGGCGGTCGCGCGGGCCGCGGCGATGAAACTCGGGCCGAAGCTTTCGCTTGCTATGGTGATGGCGGATGCGCAGACGGGCGCGATCGTCGGCGAGGTCGGCTCGGCCGATTATTTCGACGCCAGCCGCTCCGGCTGGATCGACATGACACGCGTCAACCGCTCGCCCGGCTCGACGCTGAAGCCCTTCATCTACGGGCTCGCCTTCGAGCAAGGCCTCGTCTCCCAGGAGACGATCATCGAGGACCGGCCGGCCGATTTCTTCGGCTACCGGCCACGCAATTTCGACATGAGCTATCAGGGCGACGTTACCGTGCGCGAGGCCTTGCAACTCTCCTTGAATGTGCCGGCCGTCAAACTGCTCGACGCCGTCGGGCCGTCGCGGCTGCTGGTGCGCTTCCGCCGCGCCGAGGTGCGTCCGGCTTTGCCGCCGAACGAGACACCGGGACTGGCGATCGGTCTTGGCGGCGTTGGGCTCACGCTGAAGGATCTGGTGCAGCTCTATACGGCGCTCGCCAATCGTGGCCAGCCGGCAAGGCTCGGCGACGGCATCACCAGCGCCCCGGGCAAGCTCGACGGCGAACCTCTTTTGGAGCCGGTCGCGGTCTGGAACGTCGCCGATATTCTTTCCGGCGTCATTCCCCCCGCTGGCGCGCCGCAGCGCGGCATCGCCTACAAGACCGGCACGAGCTACGGCTATCGCGACGCCTGGTCGGTCGGCTATGACGGGCGTTATGTGCTCGGCGTCTGGGTCGGACGCCCCGATAACAGCGCCGTGCCTGGTTTGACCGGCTATGGTACCGCCGCCCCCATCCTGTTCGAAGGTTTCGCCAAATCCGGCATCGCGACGACGCCGCTGCCCCGCCCGCCCGCCGGCGCCGTGCGCATCGCCCAATCGGAACTGCCGATCAGCCAGCGGCGGTTTGCGCTGAATGCCAGCGGCCTGCTCGTCGCCTCCGGCCGCGAGCCCGCGCCTCAGATCGTCTATCCACCCGAGGGCGCTCATATCGATCTCGGCGCCGGCGCAGGCGACCTGTCGCCGCTGATGCTGAAGCTGCAGGGCGGCCGCGCCCCTTCCGCTGGCTTGCCAACGGCAAGCCGCTACCCGATCTCTCGCGCCGGCGCACGCAGCAGTGGCTGCCGGATGGCGGCGGCTACTCGAAACTAACCGTTATCGACTCGACCGGACGCGCCGCAAGTGTGGGCGTTTTCATCGACTGAGGGAACCAAAACCCGGCTACAACCGTTGGAAAGGGTCTCCCTCCAACGTCAGACGGCCTCATGACACTTCCGACCGCGACCTACCGGATACAATTCCGCAACGGCATGACCTTCGATCGTGCCTGCGGCCTCATTGCCTACCTCAAGACGCTCGGCATCAGCCACCTCTATGCCTCGCCGATCTTCACCGCCGTCGATGGCTCGACCCACGGCTATGACGTCACCGACGCCAACGACATCGATCCGGCGCTCGGCGGCCGGGCGGGGTTCGAGCGGCTGACGGAAAGCCTCGCCGCGGCGGGCATGGGCCTCATACTTGATATTGTTCCGAACCACATGGCCGCCTCGCCGGAAAACGGCTGGTGGCGCGACGTCTTGGCATTCGGCCGGCAGAGCCCCTATGCCGACCACTTCGACATCGACTGGAGCGAGCCGCTGACCCTGCCGCAGCTCGGCCAGGATTTCGAGGCGGCACTTGCCGCCGGCGAGCTGCGGATCGTGCTCGACGAAACCCACGGCAATTTCGCATTCGCCTATTTCGAAACGCTGCTGCCGCTCAACCCCAGCAGTTACGGCGCGATCGCAAACCGGCTCGACGATCCGGTAGTAACGAGAATGGCGGAGGCTGCGGCCGTAACCTCCGGCAAGGACTTTGCCCGCACCATGCGCGACATCCTCTTCGAAGGCGGTGATCGCACCGAGCTCAGGCAAAAGCTCGAGGACATCTCGGCCGATCGCGACTTCGTCAAAAACCTGCATGAGGCACAGCATTGGCGGCTCACCCATTGGAAGGAAGCGGCGCGGCATTTGAGTTATCGCCGTTTTTTCGAGGTCACCGGGCTGGTCGGAACCCGCGTTGAAAATCCCTCCGTGTTCGACGACATGCACCGGCTGACGATCGAGCTGGTGCGCCATGGCAAGGTGCAGGGCCTGCGCATCGACCATGTCGACGGGCTCGCCGAACCCAAGGCCTATCTCAACCGGCTGAGAGACGCGGTTGGGCCGGACACCTATATCGTCGTGGAAAAGATCCTCGGGGCCGGCGAAGCGCTGCCGGAGAGCTGGCCGGTCTCGGGCACCACGGGATATGAATTCATCGCGGCACTCAGCGAACTCTTCGTCGACGGCGGCGGCCTGCGCCGCTTGGACGATGCCTATCGCAGCCTCGCCGGCGAGACCGGTGATCTCGAGGAAGGCCGGCGGCTTGCCAAACGGCTGATGGTCGAGCGCAATTTCGCCGGCGAGACCGGCAGGCTGACAGCGATCGCCGCAGGGATCTTTCCCGAGATAAACAGAGACGAGATCGCCACGGCGCTGAGCGAATTGCTGATCGCCTTCCCCGTCTACCGCACCTACGGCGACGGCGGTCCGCTCGCCTGGCAGGATTCAGCCGTCCTTGCGTCGACCGCATCGCAAGCCATGGCCCGGCTCGATGATCGGCGGGCCCTCGATCATGTGCTGCGGCTTCTCGAAGGCAAGATCGACGGGGATGCGGCCCATGAGTTCCGCATCCGCTTTCAGCAATTGAGCGGGCCGGTGATGGCGAAAGCAACTGAGGATACGCTGTTCTACCGCTATAACAGACTGCTTGCCGCAAACGAAGTCGGCGGTGAACCCGGCATGGCGCCCGATGGCCCGGAGGGTTTTCATCGCCGCATGGCCGAGCGGGCGCGGCTGCAGCCGCATGGGCTGTCGGCAAGCGCCACCCATGACACCAAACGCGGCGAGGATGCGCGCGCTAGGCTTTATGCGCTGAGCGAGGGTGCGGATGTTTTCGCGCAGGCGGTGGCGCACTGGCGTGAGATGAACCGGCCATGGCTGACGGAGCTGCCGGATGGCGCTGCGCCGGAGCCGAATGTCGAATGGATGCTCTATCAGGCGCTGGCCGGCATCTGGCCGGAGGATTTCGACCGAGGACGAACGGAAGAACTTCACGAGCGCTTCACTGATTACGCGGTCAAGGCGGTGCGCGAGGCGAAACTCCACACCGGCTGGATCGAACAGGTTGCCGCTTACGAAGACGCGGTGAAGGCCTATGCGGCGGCGCTGGTTTCACCCGAGAACGATGCCTTCCTCGAGGATTTCGAAAGGGTGCTGCAGCCCTTCATCGCCGCCGGTTACCTCAACAGCCTGTCGCAGACGCTCCTCAAGCTGACGGCGCCCGGCATTCCCGACATCTACCAGGGCTCCGAGGGTTTCGATTTCAGCCTCGTCGATCCCGACAACCGCCGGCCGGCCGATCATGAACGGCTGGCGGCCTGGCTCGCCGAAGCCGGGCCGATCGCCAAGCTTCAGGCGGCCGCGTTGAAGCAACGCATCGTCGCGATCGGCCTGCAGTTGCGTCAGCTGCAGCCGGCGCTCTTTGCAAGAGGCGACTATCTGCCGCTGAAGGTGACGGGCAGCCGGCGCGAGCACGTGTTGGCGTTTGCCCGGGTGCACAAGGATAACTTCGCGATCGTCGCAGCACCCCGGCTGATGTTCGGCTGGCTCGACCCTGGCGTGCTCTTTGCCGGCCCGGAATTCTGGGAGGATACGGCGATCGCCGTCCCCTCCCCTCTTCACGGGATGAAGGCGGATCTGGTGACCGGCAAGACGATCGAACCCGGCGGCAGCATTGCGGTCGCCGCCCTGCTCGGCAGCCAGCCGGTCGGGCTGATCAGCCCGATCTGAGGATCGGGCGAGAGAGCGGCGGCTTCAAAAATTGGCCTTGTCAAAATTAGCGCTTGACCTTCCAGTTGCTGGAAGGTGGATAAGAATCTCCAACTGCCCCCAGGGCATAGGAGATAGTCATGAATACCAAACACGATCACGATCACCATCACGGCCACGTCCATAGCGACGATCACAGCTGTTGCGGCCAGGGCCGGGAAAAGACTGCCGGCATCATGACCCGTGATCCGGTCTGCGGCATGACCGTTGATCCGCAGGCCGGCAAGCCCTCGCTCGATCATGACGGCCGCCTCTATCATTTCTGCTCGGAAGGTTGCCGGACGAAGTTTGCGGCTGCGCCGCGGGATTATCTGACGGCAAAGGATCCCGTCTGCGGCATGACTGTCGATCGTTCGACGGCGAAACATTTTCTGAAAGTCGAGGGCGAGAAATTCTATTTCTGCTCGGCCGCTTGCCAGACAAAATTCGAAGCCGATCCCTCGGCCTATCGCGACGGCAACCGCCCGGCGGCAAAGCCGGCGCCGAAGGGCACGCTCTATACCTGCCCGATGCATCCGGAAGTCGTCAGCGACCGGCCTGGCGACTGCCCGAAATGCGGCATGGCGCTGGAGCCGATGGGCATTCCTCCGGCTGACGAAGGCCCGAACCCGGAACTTGTCGACTTCACCAGACGGCTTTGGGTGAGCGCCATCCTGGCTCTGCCGCTGCTTGCGGTCGGCATGGGACCGATGCTCGGCCTGCCTCTGCGGGAGATGATCGGCGAGCCGCAGGCGACCTATCTCGAACTGCTGCTGGCAACGCCTGTTGTGCTGTGGGCGGCCCTGCCCTTCTTCCGCCGCGCCTGGGCATCTGTCGTCAACCGCAGCCCGAATATGTGGACGCTGATCGGTCTCGGTGTCGGCACTGCCTATGTCTACAGCCTCGTCGCCACGCTTGCGCCCGGCATCTTCCCGATGAGTTTCCGCGGTCACGGCGCGGCCGTTCCCGTCTATTTCGAGGCGGCCGCCGTCATCGTCGCCCTCGTCTTCGTCGGCCAGGTGCTGGAATTGAAGGCACGCGAGCGCACCGGTTCGGCGATCCGCGCTCTGCTCGACCTCACGCCGAAGACGGCACGCCGCATTGGTGCCGATGGCAGTGAGAGTGACGTGCCGGTGGAAGAGATTGAGGCCGGCGACCGGCTGCGCGTACGCCCGGGCGAACGTGTGCCGGTGGATGGCTCCGTCTTCGAGGGCCAGTCGACCGTCGATGAATCGATGATTACAGGCGAGCCTCTGCCTCTGGAGAAATCGAAAGGTGACGGACTGACCGGCGGCACGATCAACAAGAACGGTTCGCTCGTCATGTCGGCCGAGAAGGTCGGCGCCGACACGGTGCTGTCGCGCATCGTCGACATGGTCGCCAAGGCGCAGCGCTCACGGGCGCCGATCCAGGGCGCGGTCGACCGAGTGTCGGCCTTCTTCGTGCCGGCGGTCGTCGCAGCAGCCATCCTCGCCTTCATCGTCTGGGCAGCGGTCGGCCCGGAGCCGAGCCTTGCCAATGCGCTGCTGGCCGCCGTCGCCGTTCTGATCATCGCCTGCCCCTGCGCACTCGGTCTTGCCACGCCGATGTCGATCATGATCGCGACCGGGCGCGGCGCTGGAGAAGGCGTGCTGATCAAGGACGCCGAAGCGCTGGAGCGTTTCTCTAAGGTCGATACGCTGATCGTCGACAAAACAGGCACGCTGACCGAGGGAAAGCCGAAGCTTACCGACATCTTCGCCTTCGGTGGGACCGACGAAAACCGGCTGCTGTCGCTGGCGGCCAGCCTGGAGCGCGGCTCCGAACATCCGCTCGCCGAAGCGATCGTTTCCGGCGCCGAGGAGCGTGGTGTCGCCTTCGTCGAGGTCACCGGCTTCGAGGCGAAGACCGGCAAAGGCGTTCAGGGCTTTGCCGATGGCACGATGATCGCGCTCGGCAATGCGGCGATGCTCGCCGATCTCGGCATCGATCCTTCGGCGCTTGCCGAGAAGACCGAAGCCCTGCGCGGCGATGGCAAGACGGTGATGTTCGTTGTGGTCGACGGCGCGCTTGCCGGTCTCGTCGCCGTTGCCGACCGGATCAAGCCGACCACTGAAGCCGCCATCAAGGCGCTGCACGACAGCGGTCTGAAGATCATCATGGCCACGGGCGACAATGAGCGCACGGCGCGGGCCGTGGCAAAAAGCCTGGGGATCGACGAGGTTCGCGCCGACATGCTGCCGGAGGGCAAGAGCGCGCTGATCGACGAGCTGCGCGCCAAAGGCGCCATCATCGCCATGGCGGGCGACGGCGTCAACGACGCACCGGCGCTCGCTGCGGCCGATGTCGGCATCGCCATGGGCACCGGCGCCGACGTGGCGATGGAAAGCGCCGGCATTACCCTGGTGAAGGGCGATCTCACCGGCATCGTCAGGGCGCGGCGGCTGGCAGAGGCGACGATGCGCAACATCCGCCAGAATCTCGGCTTCGCCTTCGGTTATAATGCGCTCGGCGTGCCGGTCGCAGCCGGCGTGCTCTATCCGATCTTCGGGCTGCTGCTATCGCCGATGATCGCGGCGGCGGCGATGAGCCTTTCATCCGTCTCGGTGATTTCAAATGCGCTGAGACTGCGCTTTGCAAAATTATAGGAGATGGCGATGAATATCGGCGAAGCATCTGAGCGTTCCGGCCTGCCTTCAAAGACCATCCGCTATTACGAGGATATCGGCCTCATCCGCCCCGAAAGGGGCGGAAACGGCTACCGCGACTATGCCGCGACCGACGTTCACAAGCTGCGCTTCCTGCAGCGCTCGCGCGGTCTCGGCTTTTCCGTCGAGGAATGCCGGCAGTTGCTGGCGCTCTACGAGGACAAAAGCCGGGCAAGCGCCGACGTCAAGGATATCGCCGAAACCAAACTTGCCGAGATCGACCGCAAAATCCGCGACCTCTCGGAACTGCGTCGCACGCTTGAGCATCTCGTGCATGCTTGTCACGGCAATGACAGGCCGGACTGTCCGATCCTCGAAGGACTTTCGGACGGCGGCTGACCATGTCGGAAGACGCAGATGGGGCTCTTCAGGAAAGCTGCGGCATGTTCTGATTGGCCGCCAACGCGGATGGAGCTCGCTCTCCCTCGCCGTCATCCAACCGATGTTTGATCGCAAGCGCGTAGATCACGTCGAGAATATTGCGGTCTCTCAGATGAGGATCGATGAGGGCGAGAAGCGAGGCCCGGACGATCTTCTTGCTGGTGGCGTTTGGACAACGCGCTTTGACGAAATCATAGAGCGCCTGATCCGTCAGCCCTTCCATGGCGCCGTCCACGAGAGCTTCGTAGACCCGCTTCTTATCTTTCATTCTTGATTTTCCCCTTCAAATCAGCGGTGTCATGATCTGTCATATAACTGTCATAGACAATCGCCGATTTGAGTTGGGGTGCTGGCGTCCTCGACCCGCATGATTTTTTTAGCCGCGCCGGGAATAAAATCGGCCACGCTTGCGTATACTCAATCATGGAACGCAAAGAACGCCCCTTCGACGTCATCGGACAGCTTGCAGCGCTCAGGCGCTATGCTCGCTCGCTGGTGCGCAATTCGGACGAGGCGGAGGATCTGGTGCATGATGCGCTGGTGCGCGCGCTCGAGAAGAAAAAGAGCTTCCGCAGCGGCGGCAATCTGCGCACCTGGCTGCTTTCGATCCTGCACAATGCTCATATCGACCGGCTGCGCCAGAACCGGTCGCTGACGCGCCGCAATGACGAGGCGGCTATCGAGGCCGAGCAGTCGCTGCCGGCCACCCAGGAACATGCCGTGCGCCTGCAGCAGGTGCGCGATGCCTTTTTCGACCTGCCGGAGGAACAGCGCGAGGCGCTGCATCTCGTTGCGATCGAAGACCTTTCCTATCAGGAAGCCGCCAATGCGCTCGGCATTCCGATAGGGACGCTGATGTCGCGCATCTCCCGCGCCCGCGCGCAATTGCGCGAATTCGAGGAGAAGACGCCGCGCAAGTCGCATCTGAGACTGATCGGAGGAGACGGCAATGAAAGCAATTGATCCGATCCTCGATGCCGATCTCGACGCCTATGTGGATGGCGAGCTCGATGTCGCCCGCCGCATCCAGGTGGAATCCTATCTATCCGACCACCCGGCGATTGCCGCCAAGGTCATGGCCGATCTCAGCGTCAAGGGTGAGCTGCGCTTGGCGCTCGCCGGCGAAAGCGCCTTCGGCCGCCCCGAGACCCGCGATGCGGCCCGCCGGCTGGAACGTGGGCTTTCCTATGGCCGCATCTTCCATTCCATGCAGCGCATTGCCGCTGTCGGTATTCTGGTGGCCGCCGGCTGGGTGGCGCATAATTCCTTCGGTGCTTTCTCGGCAACCGAGGTATCGGCATCGGTGCCGGCACCCGCCTATGTCGAGGATGCTGTCCGCGCCTATCAGACTGCGGCCCTGCGCCAATCGATGCCTCCGCAGACGCCGGCCACCTACAGCGCTGACGATATTCGCGCCGCTACCGCCATCGTGATGCCGGAACTGCCGAAGGATTGGAAGGTCGCCGACGTGCAGATCTTCCCATCCGAATTCGGCCCCAGCGTCGAGATGGCGATCGAGCAGTCGGATGGAAAGCGGCTATCGCTTTTCGCCGTCCGCCCGGGCGCCTTCGAGGTCAAGCCGGTCAGCCATCTCGCACTTGAGAAAGCGGAAGCCGCCTATTGGCAGATCGGCGAGGTCGCCTATGCGCTGATCGCCGACGAAAGCGGTCTCAATCTCGATCAGGCGGCCGAACGGCTCGCCCGTTCGCTCTATTAGTTCAAACCGAGGAGATCAGCATGAACCCGATCAATTCCCGCTACGGCGCCATCGCCGGCACCCAGGCTGCCTTCGACGAAGGCCTGCGCCAGCACATGCTGCGCGTCTACAATTATATGGCTCTCGGCCTCGTCATCACCGGCCTTGTCGCCTTCGTGGTCGGCTCGACGCCGGCCCTCTACGTCCCGATCTTCGGCTCGCCGCTGAAGTGGGTGGTGATGCTGGCGCCCCTCGCCTTCGTCTTCTTCTTCTCGTTTCGCATCCAGTCGATGTCGGCCAGCACCGCACAGATCACCTTCTGGGCCTTCTGCGCCGTGATGGGTCTGTCACTCGCCTCCGTCTTCCTGGTCTTCACCGGGATGAGCATTGCGCGGACCTTCTTCATCACCGCCACGATGTTCGGCGCGACCAGCCTTTACGGCTATGTGACGAAGCGTGACCTGTCGCGCATGGGCTCGTTCCTGATGATGGGTCTTATCGGCGTTATCATCGCCAGCATCGTCAACATCTTCCTGGGTTCGTCCGCGCTGCAGTTCGCCGTCTCGGTGATCGGTATCGTCGTGTTCGTCGGCCTCACCGCCTACGACACCCAGAACATCAAGGAACAGTATTCGGAAAACTACGATCAGGAATCGAACCAGAAGCTCGCCGTCTTCGGTGCGCTCTCGCTCTACCTGAACTTCGTCAACATCTTCCAGCTTCTGCTCAACTTTACGGGCGAACGGGAATAGAGATCGCGCTTCTGGGGGCAATGGAAGCGCAAGAGCACCCGGTCTGCACTCTGTGACAGGATGGCAGATCGGGTGTTCACTTAAAATATATGTCGCGCGGACGTGTGCAGCGGTTCCGGGATAACGACATGGAAAGAGCCAGAATGGCCGGGTCGACGACCCGGCCGTTTTCGTTTCAGATGATGCCCCAAGCGCGATAGCGGCCGCGGCCGGTGATTTCACGAATGCCGATCTCGTTGACGAGGTTCAGCGCCCCGCGCGGCGTAATGCGCAGATGGCGGGCAATCATCGCCGCCGAGACCATCGGCCGCGACAGGATGAAATCGGCAAGGTCCGGCAGGCTGCTGTTCGAGCGGCGGCCACGAAAGCGCAGCTCCATCTGCGTGCGGGCGAGCGACAACCGGTCGAGTTCCTTCAGCCCGGCGGCAGCCCCCAGATGCATGGCCTCCAAGAAGGCCTGCAGCCGCGTCGCCCGGTCGCGCGCCCGGCGACGCTCGTGGCGCACCAGCTTCAGCCCACCGTAAAAGGAAAAGAGATGCGAGGCGACCTTGCCGCGGGCGCGTAGATGGCCTGCGACCAGAAGACCGCCGAGCCAATGCTGGCGCCGCAATGGCTCGATCCTTTCCCAGGCTTCGAAAAGAATGATTGCGCCGAGAACCGGCGGCAAGCTGTCGGCCAATGGCAATAGGCCGCGCCACTCGGCAAGTCGCTGTTCCTCGTCCCATTCGTCATCCCCCAGCAAGCCGAGAGGATCGTCATTGCGCCTTGCCGGGGCAACGGCGGCCGTCTCGCTTGCCGGCACCTTGCCAGTATGGATGTCGAGCAGCTTTTGCGAGCGGGCAAGCAGTGCATCGATCTCGGCCATCTCGGCAGCCAGCGGCCCGTCCTCCTCCCCGCCCTCTTCGTCGGTCTCGGCGGGAACCGCGGGGCCCTTTACTTCAGGCGCTGTCCCCTCCCCTTCCCCGAGCGTCGCCGTCAGCGTCGCAAGCCCCGAGGCTCCGAGCGCCCAGGCGGGTTCGCCGGTCCAGATGCGCCGGCGGGCCCGCAGCACGGAATGAGCGATCGTCAGCTCGTGGCTCGGCGCCCGGCTGTCCATATGCGCATCGTGCAAAACCAGATCCTCCACATGCACCAGTTCGCCGGCCACCCACAGCGCACCGGCGGCATCGAAGAAATGACTGCGTTCGGCAAACCCCTCGCCGACCGGCGAACGCACCACCCGTTCGTCCAGCCGTGCCAGCGCATCCTCTGCTGCGGCAAAGGAGGGAAGAAGTGTTTGAAGCATCGCAGCGTCGATATCGTAGCGCATTGTTAAGCTTTACGGTTTTCCACAAATGGAAGCAAAGGAGACGTTTCCTTCCGCCATCTATGACATGGTTAACGGCGCATTTCAATAAAATGGTCAGGGAAGGAAGCGGTCGAGACGGCTGAGCGACCCGCCGCATGTCTTCTAGCTGTCGCAGCTGGCGCGAAACTTTTTCATCGCCTTTCATCCGGTTTTCCGCGCTGCCGGGCCATTTGCCCGCATCAGCGCCATCAGCATCGGCCCAAGCGAGAACTCGCCGCGCTCGGCCCGCCGTGTCAGGTCACGCAGATAACCGCCGGCCGAGTTGATATGGCCGCCCCTTTCCAGGATGCAGGCGATCACCGTCGCGGCGTTTTCCGGCCCCATCACATCGCAGGCCAGCTGATAGGCGCTCGGGCTGACGCCCAGCGTCGAACGGACGATGACGGCCGCGGCCATCAGATCCCGCCAGCTGCCGATACCGCCGCCCGGCCCATAAGCGACGATCTCCGGGCAGGCCTGCAGCACCATGGCAAGCGGAAAGGATTTTGGCGGCTCCCGCCACGGCCGCGGTTCTTCCTCCGGCTTTGCCCCCTGCTTCGGTTCGAAGCTTGGTTCAAGTTCAGATAGGGTGTGTGGGTTTGAATTATGTATGTGCCGACCGTTTTGGCTGTCATTGGCGTCTGTTTTTTCTGTTTTCGCCTTCAGTTCCAGCGTCTTGACGATCAATTCGCGGAACGCTTCGAGATCGGCCAGCAGGCTTTCCATCTCGGCGGCCGACGGGCGGCGCGGCAGGCTTGCCGAAAGCAGGTTGAAATGCCTCTGCATCTCGATCCATTCGCCGACAATTTCCTCTTCCAAGGCGATCTCGATGAGTTTGGTGATATCACGCCGGCACAGTGTTAGCCGCTCCCGCAGTCGCTTCCATTCGAGCTTGCCGGCAAGCACCTGGGCCGCCTGCGCCTCAATCTCGCCGGCGCGCGCCAGCAGTGGTGCCAGGCTGAAACCATAGGCCTCCCCAAGCCCGCCCTCGCCGTTGCGGCGGGCAAAACGCTTTCCGTTCGGGCTGTCGCGCCGGATGATCAACCCGGCCTCCACGAGCATCGCCAGGTTCCGCCGCAGCGTCGTTCCGGCCATGCCGTGCGTGCGCAGCGACAGTTGCTCGTTCGAGGGAAAGACGACGAAGCCGTTGGCCTCGGCAATCTCGTTCTTCGGGTAGAAGGTCAATAGCGCGTTGAGAACGGCCAGCGCACGATCGGATACGCCGACCATGTCCTTTGCTTCGCAGAGCGCGCGAAAGATCTTCCACTTGTCGACCGATGCGTCCGGTTCGACCTTGCTGGCACTTTCCTGGCTTGCCAGCATGCCAAGCGTCATCGATCGCCGCCCAAAGGGCGTCGATACATATTGAGGCTCCATGTCCCTCACCTTTTTCAAGGCAAAAGAAACCTACCACCCAAAAGGATGCCGAAGATGCTTGACAGTGATTCGAGGAAGTGCGATTCTCAGATTGTCCAGATATGAGAAAGGCTTCCGCGACGGCAACGTTCGGAGGCTTTTTTCTTTTGCGGCCTACTCTCCTGCTTGCAACCTGCCGGCCCGATAGGCTTCGTAAAGCTCATCGAGACGGCGTGAAATGTAAGCGCCGAAATCCGGCGCATCGCCGGTCTTCAACGCGATCGTGAAGGAATTGCCGGCGCTCTTGATTCGGCCGGCAATCTTGCCGCCGCTCTTCGGCTTCCAGTCATATTCCGTGGCTTCGGGCTTCGCCTCTTTTTTGGCGAGCTCGGCAACCAGAAGCTCAAAGCGGCGGTCGCTTTCCTCAGCCATAAACTTTTCCGAGCCGATCAGCTTCGCAAGCCGCGCCGCCGTCATCCCGTTCCAGTCCTGAGCAAGCGCCATCCATTTGCGGCGCCCGATGGCGGGCGCGGCACCCACCGACCTGACGATCTCGGCCGGGATGGCCCTGGCGACGGAGAGCAGCTTCGACAGCTCCGTCTTGTCGGTCGACAGCGCCTTCATGATGATGGGGCGCTCGAAACCCTTGAGCTCGAGATTGAGGGCAAAGACGGCGCGCTCAATGTAGGAAAGGTTGCGGCGCGCCGAATTTTCGATGCCCTGGGCGATGACGACGTCGGTATCGTCAAGGCTGCGGACGATCGCCTGCACCTTGCGGCCGAGCAGCTTGACGGCCTGTAGGCGGCGATGGCCGTAGGCGATCTGGTAGCGGCTCTCATCATCGGGATGGCGACGAACGAGAACCGGCACTTCCTGGCCGTTTTCGGCGATCGACTGCACCAGCTCGTCATCGCTATCGAGCGGCTGATCGGCGAGGCGGTCGCGGACAAAGGAGAAATCGATCAGATCGGGATCGAGCTCGACGATGCGTTCGCCGGAAAGCAGGGCTTCGTGCATCGCCCTGCTCTCTTCCTCCATGCGCCCGAGGGTCAGCGCCATCGTCCGGACAGGCCCGGCCGAACCGCGCGAAGACGACTCTTCATAGTTGGCCGCGGCCAACTCCTGCGCCGTATCGTCGAAAAGACCTTTCAGGCGATCGCGTCTGCTCATGTCCGGCCCCAGGCTTTGTGAATGCCGGCGAGAACCTCGCCGTTGGCGGCGTTGACCGATTCCAGCGCCCGGTCGTAAGTCGAGCGGCGCACCTGCCCCTTCTCGATCTCGAACAGCGTCTGCTTGGTCAGGCCGGCATCGGCGATCGCCGTCGATTTGAGAATGGTCGCCGTCAAGACGTCGTCGCTGAAGAGGCTGCGCAGCAGCGCAACGATCTGCGACTGCGGCGCGTCGAAGGGTTCGTGCCGGGTGACAACATATTTGATAAAGTCGTGCTGCAGATCGCCGCCGGCCTTACGGACCACGGAAAGCAGATCCGAGGTCATCAGCAGGAATTGCGACATTGAGGCGACATCGACCATCTGCGGATGGATGGTGATGAGCAGTGACGTTGCGGCGCAGACGGCACCGAGCGTGAGGTAACCGAGCTGCGGCGGGCAGTCGATCACCACCACGTCGTAATCGGCCTCGACCTCGGCAATGGCCACACCGACGCGGCGGAAAAACAGCTCGGCCGGCTTTTGCCGATCATTGAGCGCCCGCGGCGTCTCATGCTCGAATTCCATCAGTTCGAGATTGCCGGGCACCAGATCGAGCCCGTCGAAATAGGTCTTGCGGACGATGTCCTTCAGCGGTTTGCGGCCGGCATCGTAGCGGATGGCGCCATAAAGCGTATCGCCGTCGGAAAGATCAAATTCGGGCTGGACGCCCAGCATGGAGGAGAGCGAAGCTTGCGGATCCAGATCAATGGCAAGCACCCGGTAACCCGCCAGCGCCAGATATTGCGCCAGATAAAGCGTCGTCGTCGTTTTGGCCGAGCCGCCCTTGAAATTGGTGACGGCAACCGTCTGCAGCTTTTCGCCGGGACGCCGCCAGGGAAGATAGGAGAGCGCATCCTTCGGCTTGAGCTTTGCCATATAGTGGCGCAATTCATTGATCTGGCCGAGCGTGTAGGATCGCCGACCATTCTGGGAAAGCTCCGGCTGCGGCCCCTTGCCATCCAGGGAAAGCTGGCGAAGATAGCCGTCGGAAACGCCGATCATCTGGGCGGCCTCGCCGGAGGAGAATGTCCGCAGCGTCTTCTGCGAGAGCGGCGGAAACAGCTTGTCGCGGAGCAGCTTCAGTTGCCGCGAAAGCTGGTTCGCATGCCGCTCGATCCGCAC
>NZ_JBPWQX020000002.1:0-807349 GCF_051810745.2 Rhizobium sp. F40D2 | reverse complement strand
TCACGCAAATCCTGATAAATCGGGTAATTTTGCGCAAATGACCGTGAGTCTGGCAATGACGTCAAGCGATTTCTTGGTTAGCGAATGGCTAACAAACCGGATTAGACAAAAAAATCACGTGCAATTCCGGAATCTTAGCTCCGTTGTCAGCTGACAACAGCGGCCATGTCCACAACCGCCGAGCCAGCCAGCAAATCTCGAGAGATACTCGATGCGACTCGGCATTGGCGCCGACTCACCGAAGACGGATGTCCGCCGCTGAGTGCAGGCCGGATCGGCAACCCGTCTCTCATTTATAGGCGGACGCATAGTAAGGGTTTTCGGCTTCCGGCCCGCGCACGGGTCCATTGCCAGGAGACTTGTCGTTTGCATCCTGGGTTTCAGGATCACGGCGTGACGGGGCAAGGCCGAGCATTTGTTCGAGACGACCGGCACTGAGCGGAGCGCTTATTCCCTTGAAGTTCATAATCCATCTTTCGTCTGCGCATGGCTTGTGTAACGCAGCAGAGATAAGCGCAATTTGTACCCGCGGAGAACAACCCGCCAGCGTTATCACCATCTTTTCCGAAGCGAAGGAGGAAAGGGGAGGGGGCTCCATCTCTCTACTGCGGGCCCGCATGCAGCCTCCGAACGTGCCGGCGGCGGTCTGGGATCAGTTTATCCCTCCCATGCTGGCGATGGAGTGTGAGGCGACACCCCGGCAGCGTTGTTTACCTTCCATTTACCATAAATGGCCCACAGCGGTGGACGAGCCGCGTTCAGTGTTCGTGGGCGTAGCGTGGGGCGGGGGTTGAGCCTATCGCGCCTTCGTTGTCTCGCGATTTGTAAAATGCGCATTGCCCAAACCCGTACCGATCGTTAGCACGGCCCATCGCGACACGTCGGTCATAAAAGGGATTTGCGACAATCCCTGCACGACGGCGTCATTGTGCATCATCACGAATGTGCTGTCGTCGCCGATCTCAGGAATCGCCTTCATCAGCGCGGCGGGAAGATTGAAGCTGTCGCTCTCCCAGTTTCCCCCCGGCAGGTTCTGCCCGCCGCGTTCGATGGAGCCATCGGCTTTAATGATACCGGGGCATGCGATGCCGATGATGGGCGCCGGTTTGAGATTGGCCTTTTCGGCCTTGCCGATCAATTCGTTCAACATCGCGGCCAACTTCTCGATCGTTGCGGTGCGACTTGGCTCGTCGTCGGCATGACGCCAGATAGTCGATTCCCAGACGCTCGCATCCGCAAAGTTCGGCACGTCGTCCTTTCCAAATTTAACGACGCCGGCGCGAACATTGGTGCCGCCGATATCGACGGCCAGAATCGCCTCGTGGCCTTTGAACATCCATCGCGGCATCAGGTGGACCGAGCCGATCAGTCCGGCCTCATCAGGGTGATGAACGATCGGCACGAGCTCGACGTCGATGCCGGCCGCCTTGAGAATAACCATGGTCCTCGCGATGGTCAGCTCGCCAAAGCGGCTGTGCCGGAAGCCGCCGCCGACGACGATGCGTTCGGTCTTCACCCAGCGCTTGTCCTTCAGGAACTTTCCAATCACATCGGCAAAGTCCTGAGCGAAGTCCTCCACCGCCCCCATGACCAATGCTGCGGCCTCCATATCGTCGCCCTTCAGGAAGGCATCGATCTTTTTCTTGGAAAGCTTCGCCGTCGCGGTCTTGCCGATCGGGTCATCTCCGACCTTGCGGACCCGCTTTCTCCAGTCGTCGAGTTTCATTTGAAAAGTCTTCTTGTTGGCGTTGTCGCCAACGAAACCATCCTTGTCACGCAGTTCGTTGTTGTAATCGTCGATCGTTACCAATGGCAGGTTTAACGCGCCATGTGCCAACGGGGCATTGACCTCATCACGGGGCTCGGAACTGCTTTTGGCCATCAAAATACCTTCTACGGCGCGAGGGCTCGAACGGGCGGCGAGATACAACGCGGACTAGCCCCGGATGTTCCGGCGACTGAAACCTCTCCTTGTCCTTGTCGACCAGTGACCTAGCTTCAATGATTGCAGAGTTTGGAGAATGCCGTGCTGGACGACGACGCTACCCAGGAAATGCTTTCACTGGTCTTGGAAGAGCCGGAACGCTGGGCGATGTTTCTCGACATCGACGGAACCCTGCTCAATCTTGCGCCCACGCCGGATGCGATCGAAGTCCCCGAGGCTCTTCCCGGGCAGCTTCACCGCCTGTCGAACAAGCTTGGCGGCGCCTTGGCGCTGGTCACCGGGCGATCGCTCGCCTATGCGGACGAGCTGTTCAAACCCTTTGCATTTCCGACCGCAGGCCTTCACGGCGCGGAAATCAGGAGCGCAGCCGGAATGCAAACGCTCGAGGCCAGTCCCGAATTTCAGGCGGTGAAGCACGCCTTGACCGAGGAGGCCGAGCACTATCCAGGCGTGCTGATCGAGGACAAGGGTGCGGCCGTTGCCGCCCATTACCGGCTCGCGCCCGAATATGAAAAAGTCCTCGAAGAGCGCATGCATCACTATGCCAAGGTCGCCGGGCCGAACTGGGCGCTGCAGCTCGGCAAGATGGTCTTCGAGCTGCGCCCGGCACGCTCAAGCAAGGGCGACGCGCTGGAGCGGTTTTTTCAGGCCGATCCATTCAAGGACCGCTGCCCGATCACTATCGGCGATGATCTGACCGACGAGTCGATGTTTGCGATCGCCAATGCGCGCGGCGGCGTTTCGGTGCGTGTCGGGGCGATCGGCGCTCCAAGCTGCGCCACGAGTCGGCTGTCTTCGGCGGCGTTGGTCAGGAACGTCATCGCCGCTCTGGCTGCCTGATATCCGCCTTCATTGATGCCCGATGCGGATTGCGGCTGTCTTTTGCATCGACTGCGCAGCATCAATCATCAAAAAAGTATCAGTTTTGACCGGGAATCGTGGTGGCGGGCATCAAACGAGCCCACTACACTCCGCCTCAACAATAAAGCCAAAAAGGGAATTTGGCGTGCGGGCTTGGAACCCGTCCTCGGAGGAGGAAACAATGGAACCTGACTTGGAAGTCGTTCAGATCAGGCCGGGCGAATCCTTCGCAACGAAGGCGCATGGCTATCCCTATCATACCGTTCGCTGGCATTTTCATCCGGAATACGAGCTGCATCTCATCGTGGCGACAACCGGACGCTACTTCGTCGGCGACTTCATCGGCGAGTTCGAACCGGGCAATCTTGTGCTTGCCGGCCCCAATCTTCCCCACAACTGGATCAGCGACGTCCCGAAGGGATCGAGCATTCCGCTGCGATGCCAGCTCATCCAGTTCAGCGAGAATTTCATCAGCGACACGATGAAGGTGCTGGCCGAGCTCGGCCCCTTCGAGCCGGTGCTCGAAGCATCGCGCCGCGGCGTGCTCTTCGGCACTGACACCAGCCGGCAGGTGGCGCCACTGATGAACGAGGTGCAGCAGGCGCAGGGCGTGCGCCGCATCGAGCTCTTCATGATGATCGTCGGCCTGCTCAGCCGGGCGCAGGATGCCCAGCTTCTCGCCAGCCCAAGCTATTTGCCCGATCCGTCCGGCTACATGTCGGCCGGCATCAACAAGGCACTCGCCTATATCCGGGAGAACCTGACGAAATCCTTCGACGAAGCCGATCTCGCCGGCATCGCCGAACAGTCGACAGGCGCCTTCTCGCGCGCCTTCCGCCGCCATACCGGCATGTCTCTCGTGCAATATGTAAAACGTCTGCGCATCAATCTCGCCTGTCAGATCCTGATGAGCGACGACCATGCATCGATCACCGATATCTGCTTCGAGGTTGGCTTCAACAATCTGTCCAACTTCAACCGCCAATTTCTCGCGGAAAAGGGCATGACGCCTTCCCGATTCCGGCGGTTGCTGGGCGACAACATCAACGTGGCGAAGGCGGCTTGAGGAAGCCGTACAGGCACAGTTCCAGGGAGTACGAAGCAACGGTCCGTCGAAGACGGCGATAGGGAGGACGAGAAGGAGGAACCAAAACTGACACTGGCTTGCACGCGAGCGCGCAACGAGCGGTTCGCGAGAGGAGACGCTTGTCCTCAGAAAACAGCAACCGCCGGGACAGGCGGCGGTTCGTTCAGCCGAACGGCCGCAACAGACACTGCAACGACGAAGCTACACAATTTTTCCAATGGGAGGAGATGGAAATGATGAAATTCTCGACAAAAGCGGCAGGCGCCGCGGCACTTGCCCTTTCCCTGCTTGGCGGGACCTCCGCCTTTGCGCAAAACGCCGTTGCCGATGCTACGGTCGCATTCCTCATGCCCGACCAGGGCTCGACCCGATACGAAGAGCATGACCATCCGGGATTCGTCGCGGAAATGAAGAAGCTCTGCGCATCCTGCAAGGTCCTTTATCAGAATGCCGATGCCGATATCGCCAAGCAGCAGCAGCAGTTCAACTCGGCCATCACCCAGGGCGCCAAGGTCATCGTGCTCGATCCGGTGGATTCGGCAGCGGCCGCCTCTCTCGTTCAGCTCGCCCAGAGCCAGGGCGTCAAGGTCATCGCCTATGACCGCCCGATCCCGAAGGGCAAGGCCGATTTCTACGTCTCCTTCGACAACAAGGCGATCGGCAAGGCGATCGCGGAATCGCTCGTCCAGCATCTGAAGGCGAAGAATGTGCCGACCGATGGCGGCGGCATTCTACAGATCAACGGTTCACCGACCGATGCGGCGGCCGGGCTGATCAAGGACGGTATTCACGAGGGCCTCGCCAGCGGCGGGTACAAGACGCTTGCCGAATTCGACACGCCGAACTGGCAGCCTGCGAATGCGCAGCAATGGGCGGCCGGCCAGATCACCCGCTTCGGCAAACAGATCGTCGGCGTCGTCGCCGCCAATGACGGCACCGGTGGCGGCGCCATTGCCGCCTTCAAGGCAGCCGGCGTCGATCCCGTGCCACCGGTGACCGGCAATGATGCGACGATCGCCGCGCTGCAGCTGATCATATCAGGGGATCAGTACAACACGATCTCCAAGCCGAGCGAAATCGTCGCCGCCGCTGCCGCCGACGTCGCCGTCAAGCTGTTGGCAGGAGAAACGATAAAGGCCGAAATGACGCTTTACGACACACCGGCGCAGCTCTTCGTCCCTGCCGTCGTCACCGCCGAAAACCTCAAGGCCGAGATCATCGACAAGAAGATCAACACCGCCGAGGAACTGTGCACCGGCCGTTATGCCGACGGCTGCAAGAAACTCGGCATCACCAAGTAATCGCACCAAGGGGAAGCGCGGGCGGCCGCCGGTCGCGCTTCCGGTTTTCGCTTCGGAAAGGCCAGGCGATGTCTGAAACCGCTCATATTCCTGATGGCTCCCGCGGGCCTGTTCTCAGCCTGCGCGCAATATCGAAGAACTTCGGGGCCGTGTCGGCGCTCACCGATATCGAACTCGACGTGCATGCCGGCGAGGTCGTGGCACTCGTCGGCGACAATGGCGCCGGCAAATCGACGCTGGTCAAGATCCTGGCCGGCGTGCATCAGCCGAGCTCGGGCACCATCCTGTTCGAGGGAAAACAGGCGAATCTGTCGAGCCCAAGTGCTGCCCTCAACCTCGGCATTGCGACCGTCTTCCAGGATTTGGCCCTTTGCGAAAATCTCGACGTCGTCGCCAATATCTTTCTCGGAAAGGAGCTCAATCCCTTCCAGCTCGACGAGGTCGCGATGGAGATCCGAGCCTGGAAGCTGCTGAACGAGCTTTCGGCCCGAATCCCCAGCGTGCGCGAACCTGTCGCCTCGCTCTCCGGCGGACAGCGCCAGACCGTGGCGATCGCCCGGTCCCTGCTGCTCGAGCCGAAACTGATCATGCTCGACGAACCAACGGCAGCACTCGGTGTCGCCCAGACC
Source organism: Rhizobium sp. F40D2 (assembly GCF_051810745.2). NCBI lineage: Bacteria > Pseudomonadati > Pseudomonadota > Alphaproteobacteria > Hyphomicrobiales > Rhizobiaceae > Rhizobium > Rhizobium sp. F40D2. Next base: position 801,526 of record NZ_JBPWQX020000002.1, on the reverse strand, counting down.
GCCGAGGTGCTGGACCTGATCGAGCGCGTGCGTGAACGCGGCCTCGCCGTCATCATGATCAGCCACAATATGGAAGATGTGCGTGCGGTCGCCGACCGCATCGTCGTCCTTCGGCTGGGACGCAACAACGGCACCTTCATGCCCGACGCCTCCAACGAAGAGCTCGTCAGCGCGATCACCGGCGCATCCAACAATTCCGTCTCCCGTCGCGCCACGCGCCGCAAGGCGCAAAGCCGAGAGAACGAGGAGGGCAGGGCATGATAGAGACCTTGCAGAATGAACCGGCAGCACCCACGCTCCTCGACCGGCGCGACGAGAGGGTGCGCCATGACGATAGCCTTGCCGGCTCGATCCGCGCCTTTTGGGATCGCATCCGCTCCGGCGACCTCGGCTCGCTGCCGGTCATTGTCGGCCTGGCGATCATCTGGACGGTGTTCCAGGCGCTCAATCCGGTGTTTCTCTCCAGCGCCAATCTTGTCAACATGCTGTTCGACTGCTCGACGGTCGGCGTCATCTCGCTCGGAATCGTCTGCATCCTGATGGTGGGTGAGATCGATCTTTCCGTCGGCTCGGTCAGCGGCTTCGCCTCGGCGCTGGTCGGCGTCTTCTGGGTCAACCAGGGCTGGCCGGTGGTGCTCGCGGTTCTCGCCGCGATGATCGTCGGCGCCCTGATCGGCTCGCTCTATGCCTTCCTGTTCAACCGCTTCGGCATGCCGAGCTTCGTCTCCACCCTGTCAGGCCTGCTCGCGGTTCTTGGCCTGCAGCTCTATATTCTGGGAGCCACCGGCTCGATCAATCTCCCCTATGGCTCCTGGCTGGTGAATTTCGGCCAGATCATGGTCATGCCGGATCCGGTCGCCTATCTGCTGGTGGCGCTTGCCGGCATTGCCTTCTTCTTCGCGAGCCACCGCACATCGGCGCGCCGGCGGGCAGCCGGACTGTCGGCGAAATCGATGGGCGGATTGCTTCTGCGTGCCGTCATCATCACCGTCGCCCTGGAAGCGGTTGCTTTCTACCTCAACCAGTCGCGCGGCATTCCCTGGATGTTCGGTCTCTTCGTCGGTCTCGTCGTCGCCATGAATTATGCGCTGACGCGCACCAAATGGGGACGATCCATGCAAGCCGTCGGCGGCAACAGAGAGGCCGCCCGCCGCTCGGGCATCAATGTGTCGCGCATCTATGCGAGCGCCTTCATCACCTGCGCCCTGCTTGCGGCGACCGGCGGCGTGCTTTCGGCAGCGCGGCTGGCAACCGCAAGCCAGCAGGCCGGCACCGGCGACGTCAATCTCAACGCCATCGCCGCAGCGGTCATCGGCGGCACCAGCCTGTTCGGCGGGCGGGGCAGTGCCTATTCGGCGCTTCTCGGCATCATCGTCATCCAGTCGATCGCCAGCGGCCTGACGCTTCTCGATCTGTCGTCGTCGCTTCGATACATGATCACCGGCGCCGTCCTCGCCGTCGCCGTCATCGTCGACTCGCTGGCACGCCGATCGCGGATTTCGCACGGCCGCGCTTAACCACTTGAGAAAACAGAGGAAGAACATGAGACAGGATCTGTCTGGAAAAGTCGCGGCCGTCACCGGAGCGGCATCGGGTATCGGCCTGGAATGCGCCAGGGCCCTGCTTGCCGCCGGCGCCCGGGTGGTATTGGTCGACCGCAATGAGGAGGCCTTGCAGGAAATCTGCTCAAGGCTTGGCGCCAATGCCATTCCGCTGCTCATCGATCTCACCGATCCGGAAAGCGTGGCGCGGATGATGCCGGAGATCCTGGCGAAGGCCGGCCAACTGGATATTTTCCACGCCAATGCCGGCTCCTATATCGGCGGCGAGGTACTTGGCGGCGACCCCGACGCCTGGGACCGGATGCTCAATCTGAACGTCAACGCCGCATTCCGTTCGGTGCATGCCGTCTTGCCCCATATGGTCGAGCGCAAGACCGGGGATATCATCCTGACGAGCTCCGTCGCCGGTCTGGTTCCCGTGGTGTGGGAGCCGATCTACACAGCCTCCAAACATGCGGTGCAGGCCTTCGTCCATACGCTGCGGCGGCAGGTGTCAAAGCATGGCCTCCGCGTCGGGGCGGTCGCACCAGGCCCCGTGGTCACTGCCCTTTTGAGCGATTGGCCGCAGGAGAAGCTGGATGAGGCACTTGCCGCCGGCGGTTTGATGGAGCCGAAGGAAGTGGCCGAGGCGGTGCTCTTCATGCTGACGCGCCCGCGCAACGTTACAATCCGCGATCTCGTCATCCTGCCGCAGAGTACCGACATATGACGAGCGCTTGCCGCTTTCGCAAAACCAGAAAGGAACCGCCATGATCTTCGATAGATTTCGCCTGGGCGGGCAGGTGGCGCTGGTAACCGGCGGCACGCGCGGCATCGGGCTTGCGATAGCCGAAGCGCTCGGCGAGGCCGGCGCCAAAGTTGTCATCACGGGAAGGACCCGCAATGCGGCGGCGGAAGACCGGCTCGCCAAGGCCGGTGTCGATTGCGATTTCATCGCCGCCGACCTGACGAAAGACGATGCCGCCGACGCGCTCGTCACCGAGACGCTCTCAAGGGCGGGCCGGCTCGACATCCTCGTCAACAATGCCGGCATCGCCGTTCATGGCGACAGCGGCGAATTCTCCGATGCCATCTGGCGCGAGATCATGACCGTCAATGTCGACGCCGTCTTCCGCGCCTGCCGCGCGGCACTCGCCCCGATGCGGCGCCAGGGCGGCGGCGTTATCCTCAATATCGGCTCGATTTCGGGCATCGTCTCCAACATTCCGCAGAACCAGGTCGCCTACAACAGCTCCAAGGCGGCGGTTCATATGATGACCAAGAGCCTGGCAAGCGAAGTCGCCGCCGAGAATATCCGCGTCAACGCCATCGCGCCCGGCTATATCGAGACTGATCTGTCGCGCGGCGGCATCGATAATCCCGACTGGTTTCCGATCTGGCGCAACATGACCCCAATGGGACGCGTCGGGCAGCCGGAGGAGGTTGCCAGTGCTGCCCTGTTTCTCTGCTCGGCGGCGGCAAGCTACGTGACCGGCGAAGTGCTTGTCATTGATGGCGGCTATACCACGCGGTGATGACCGGACATTGAGCGGGAGGGCGCCCGCCGCTGCATATGCTCACGCCAGACAATCGAGCATCCACTGGACGCCAAAACGATCGGTGAGCTTGCCGTAATAGCTCCCCCATGGCTGGACCGCCAGCGTCGTCGTTATCCTGCCGCCGTCGGCAAGCCGGGCGAAAAGCCACTCGGTCTTGTCGCGGTGATCCATGATCAGCATATGGGCGGAGCCTCGCATCGGCTCGGCATCGTGATTGTCGGAGGCGAAGAACAGAATGCCTGGTCCTTCGAAACGCGCATGCATCACCTTGCCCCACATGGCTTCGCTGGCAACGGGCATTTCATCTGCGCCGTGGCGCTTCAATAGCGTGACCCGGCCAAGCCCGCATTCGGCATAAAAGGCGAGCGCCTCCTCGCAGCCAGTGGAAAAGAACAGATAGTTGGCAAGTTGCATGGGCTGGCTCCGTCGCGCCGCCGGATGGCGGCGCATTGCTGTGTCAGGTCTGAGGTTTCACAGATGCGCCGCAATCATTACAACGCGGTGGCCGCACCCTGGATGGCGCCGACGAAGTCGGCATTGCTGTAACTGTCGCCGGCAATTCCCCACGCACCCTCGGGGGCATAAACGATGTTCGACCATATATGCTCGCGCTTGAGCCGGCCTTCGGCGGCCTGCTCGACGACATCGGCGGCTTTTTCGATGAAGGCCTGCTTCGCTTCGGCGCTCGCCAGCGCGACCTCCGGCAATTTAAGTTCGACGAACGCTGCGGCGATCGGCTTTCCCGCCGCCAGCACGTGCTCGCGCGGCAGCACGTTGATGGTGCCAATGACATTGGCGGTCATGAAAGCGTTGCCGGTCAAACCGGCGACATCAAGCAAGGCGTCCGTCAATCCGGCAAAGGCTTGCGCCTGGGCCTCCGGCGAGAGCAGCCCTTCCGGCACGGTGAGTGTGATAGGCATCGGATATCTCCCTCTTTGAATCGTGACGGCTTCTGATATACCGATCACTCTTTATGAATACACACCGATCACTCTCTTAGCAAGCAATAAAGAGTGTTCACTCTCTAAATGGGGTTTTCATGCGTTATAGCGCCGAACACAAACTGGAAACCCGGGCTCGCGTCATCGCAGCCGCGGGACAGATCTTTCGCAAGGACGGTTATGGCGGCGCCGGAATCGACGCCCTGACGAAAGCCGCCGGCGTGACGAATGGCGCTTTCTACGGACATTTCAAATCGAAGGCCGAAGCCTTTCGCACAGCCGTGCTGGAGGGGCTCGAAGAGCTGCGGCACGGTATCGCCGCGCTGAAGACCAATCAGCCGAAAGACTGGCTGCCGACGTTCGTCAGCTACTATCTCGGCTATAAAAGAACCTGCGATTTAGGCGAGAGCTGTGCTCTGCCGAGCCTTTCACCCGACGTGATGCGCGCTGATGATGAAACGCGAAGCGCCTATACGGCAGAGATCAAACGCCTCGTCGAAGAAGTCGCCGCCGGCCTGCCGGAGCACAAGATGGAGGGCCGATCCGAAACAAGCCGGGAAGATCAGGCGATCCTGCTTCTCGCTATGCTGAGCGGCGGTGTCACTCTTGCGCGCGCCGTGTCCGACCCGGCGCTGTCCGAACGCATTGCAGATATCATCGCGCAGGCGGCGTTGACGGCAATAAAACCTCACGACTGATCCGCTTGCTTACGAGCCTGCGGTCGGCATCAGGTCCAGAAGGCCAACGTGGGAACAACCTTCGGACACAAGGGAATCTCTTCCCAATCATGCGAGAACTATACGGGGTATGGTGATTTCGAACTCGGCTCCTGCGCCGGCCGTCTGCAGCAGGCGGATCGTACCGCCATGGGCGCCCAGCATGGCGCGAACGATGCCGAGGCCCATGCCGGTGCCGCCTTGTTCGCGGCGGGTTGAAAAGAACGGCTGAAAGATACGTTGGCGATTTGCCTCGGAAATACCGCCGCCGTCGTCACGGACTAGGATAACGGTTGTCCGGTCATCGGCCGACACGCTCAGTTCCAACAGCGTGGCGCCTTGCTGAAGGGCATTCTCGGCGAGGTTGGCGAAGACGATACCGGCCGCTTCCCGGGGAAGAGCAACTGATATCTCCGTATCGCCTTTCCCGGAAATATTAAGGGCGGGGAATTGACCGCGCAGCGCGGGCAGGATGTCCATGATGCTGCTTTTGCCCTCGGCTACTGGGGTTTCCGCTTGCGCAAGTTCTCTCAACCGCTGCAACAGCGCATCGAGCCGGGCTGCATCGGCGACGATATTATCGAGAAAGTGCAAACGCTGCGCCTTCGTCATCGGCCTATCGACATCGTCGTCGCGCAAAAGCTCCGCCGCACCGCGAATGGCCGTCAGCGGCGATTTCAGTTCGTGGGAGACATGGGCGGCAAAGGAGCCGACATATTCGGTGCGATCGACCAGTTTTCCGGCAAGATCGAGGAAGCTTTGCGACAGCACTGCGATCTCGCGCGTTCCATAGCTTTCAAGCGGCCGGATTGCCCCCTTGCCGCCGCGGGCGATCTCTTCCGTGCGGGCGATCAAGGCGTCGATCGGGCCGGTGATCGTGCGCGTCAACACATAGGCAATGGCGAGCGTCAGCATGGCGACAACCGCGAGAGCGGCGATTTCCGCCGGCGCCATCCGGTGCGAACTCGCCTCGACGGCGCGAAACCAGATGACGATCAGGATCGGCAGCGCCATGACGGCGAGAAGTACGACATAGACGATCAGCGCCAGCGTCGGGCGCCATTTCGTCCTGACTTTCAGTGCCGGCATCAGGCCTTCCTCCCGTTTTCACTGCCGAGTTTGAAGCCGATGCCGTGAACCGTCGCGATGATCCCCTGGCCGCCGGCCGCCAGGAACTTGGCCCTGATGTTGCGGATATGGCTGTCGATCGTCCGGTCGGCGACATAGGTTCCGGTGCCATAGGCCGCCTCCATCAGTCGTTCGCGGCTGAAGACCATGTCGGGGCGTGACAACAATGCCTCCAGGATGGCGAATTCGAGCACCGTCATCGAGATGGCGCTGTCCCCGAACATGACCGTCCTGCCTTGGCGATCCAGGCTGAGTTCGCCGGCGACAAGGATGGCGCCGCGCCGCTCAGGCCCCGCTTCATTGCCGCTGCGCTTCAAGATCGCCTTGACCCTGGCGACGAGTTCGCGCGGGCTGAACGGCTTGGTGACATAATCATCCCCGCCGATTTCCAAACCCAGCACCCTGTCGATCTCCTCGTCGCGCGCAGAAAGAAACAGGATCGGCAATCCCGATGTCTTGCGGATCTGGCGGCAGACCTCAAGACCATCCATATCGGCCATGCCGATATCGAGAATGATTAGATCGATATTGCCCCGGCGGAAGGCCGCCATCGCGTCGGTGCCGTTGCGAACGGCTGTCGATATCAGACCGGCACGCTCAAGAGCGAAGCAGATCACATCGCGGATGTGAGGTTCGTCATCGACGACAAGAATGCGGGGCGCCATCAGCGGTCCTGTGTTGGTTTGTCCTGCTTGTTGTCATCGTTCTCGTTCCCTCTTGCAATGGCTGCAGGGGGTAGAAGATAGGTCTCAAGCCGTGCAGACCGAAAGGTCCAGCTCCGCCAGTCGCGCGGGTGCATCTCAAAATCCCTGACGAGGTAAAAGCGAACTGTCACCGCTTTGCTCCTTTGGTCGATCAGGTGGCTCGGCAGCTTCTGGAGATAGAGATCGAGGTCCGGAATGACGGAGGGACCGAGCGAGGAGAGATAAAAAAGGTCGAGCGGCGGACCTTCCTGGCTGATCTCCTGGCTGTGGGCGACATTGAAACGAGCGATGAAAGCCGAAAAATCGACGAAGGAACCGATGTAGAGAAACAAAAGGAGAGAGGCAAGGTTCGCAGCGACCAGCCACTCATTGGATCGGTTGAGCAGAATGCGCAGCAGGATCAAGACAAGGCCGATGGCGACGATACCCATCCAGAGACCGGCGGCGACACGCAGTTCGGTCAGCGAATAGACCTCGACATAAAGCCCGAGCCGCAGCATCGAGGACAGGCAGAGCAGGACATTCTGGCCGATCCAGGCGTGAACGAGCCCGCGGATCAGCGCGCTATGATCACCGGGGCCGCCGCGCCGCATGGCGACGAGGACGAAAGCTGCGGCAAGAAGCGCTGTGGCAATCAGCGGATAGGCGCCGCGATGAGCATATTCGGCATGGCTCATGTGCTCGGGCAGATCTGCGCCGCCCCAGAGATAGACGAGATCGAGAAGCGTCTGCACGGCAAAGATCGCGTTGAACAGGAAGAGCGACCGCAGGAGCGAGGCATGGCCGAACGGCGCATTCCTGGTGGGCACGGTCATCAACGTCCTGCCGGCCGGCGACCTCTTGGCGCGACGCTTCAGGCGCGGCCGCAACATCGCCCAGACGACAGCGGCTGTTATCATCCAGAAGCCGATCCGCCAAAGATCGAGATACTGCAGCAGAACGGCAAAATCAATACTGCGCAGCGCGACTTCAATAAGCGGGTTTGCCGTTGCAAAGAGAGATACGAAGACCGCCGCAAGGATGAGCGGCATGGTCCAGAGGCCGACGCCCTGTCGGACCACGGTGAAAGAGAAACGTTTGGCGGGTCTCGAAAGATATTGCCTGACATCCCCCGCAAGCCGCAGGGGAATGATGAGGGCGAAACGGAAGAAGACCAGGGGCAGGCGGGTGAGGCCGCGGCAGGAGCCTGGCTGCGGCGAGGGCAACCGACAGCAGAGCACCGAGGCAAAGGGCAACGCCCGTGAATGAGGGCGCTTCCAGCAACGGTGCCGAAGCCAGGATCGAAAAGCCGAGCAGCAGCGCCGCCGTCAAAGGCGGCGGCCTCTTCTTTGCCGAGAGCAGAATGCCGGCGCAGACGGCAAGTGCCAGGAGGAAAAGGCCTATGCCGGGCTGCCGGCCGAAGATCAGAAAATCTGCCAGTGCCATGATTGCAAACAACGTGGCAATGCGGCCGCTGCCACGCCTAGCGGGCATCGGTTCTATCAGGGTTTGGGTTGTGTCCATCGGCGCTCCTCTCGTGCATGCCGCTTTTCGATCACGACGAGCATGTTGACCAGCGCCGGCGCGGAAGGGTTCGCATGCGGCCCGCCCGTGGCCGTCAACCACCATCCGTCATTGCGGAGGCGATCCGGCAAAGCGGTTACTGTGACGCGAGGCGGGATGTCGTTCTTGCTCATGGCGGAAACATGCCGCGCCGGATTGCAGATTTTGTGCAGAGGGTGAGGAGCAATTCAGGAATCTTCGGGGACGTGAAGATACGGAAAGGCTCACGGCCGATCGTGAAGACGGCTTGTCATTCACGCTTCTCGCGGCAGGCGCTGCCCATTCGCGTGGAATGGCGCCGCGCTTTTTTCAGCAGTCGGAGTGGCCGGGCGTCACCCAGTCACGCGATGTCTGGCAGCCTCGTTCGCCGACGAGTTGGCGTGTGCGAGAAGATCAAATGGAATAGACAAGACTCATCTAAATCGTGGTGCGCGCTTGGCATTGTGAAGCAGTTCGCAGGCTGTAGCGAATGGCCCGAAGAGTTTGAGCAACAGCGCCTGTTCCTCGGCATCTATCCGATGGCGCGCGCAGTACTCGGTTACCGACCAGACTTTCGTCAAATCATCGGTCTCAATTTGCTTGGGTTCGATGTGTTCGGTCAAGGGCGTGTCCTCCGAACTTCGAGACTACGCTTCCCCGGCATTTATAAGAACTAGCTAAAAAGAATTATACCCGGCCGAATAAGCCAAGCATACGAAAACGCCCGCCGATTGCGCGGCAGGCGTCATGTCTACTGACCTATCGCCGCTGATCAGGCGATATGAGCGTCCGTGCCGGTGATGTTGAGCGTCACCTTGGCAGTGTCCGTGTGGCCTTCGCCGTCGGAGATCTTGTAGTAACGGAGAACTTCCGTGTAGGTCTGACCGTCATTCAGATCGGTGTTCAGATCGTAGGTGAACGTGCCATCCGACTTGACATGGAACGTGCCGTAGGTGCCGGCAACGTCTGTTACAGCGTCAGCCTTGGCGTCGACCTGGGTGGTCAGGAACTGACGGAGAAACATCTTGCCGTTGTCGCCGGCAATGTCGTTGTCCAGAACGTTGCCACCAATGGCATGGCCTTCGGTGAAGCTGTAGACATCATCAACCGCGATCGGCTTGACCTGGGTTACACCCTGGATGTTCAGGGTGAACAGGCCGACATCGGTGTGACCGCTGCCGTCGGAGATCTTGTAGGAGACCTTTTCCTGGTACGATTCGCCGTTGGCGAAGCCGATTTTGGCGGCGTCGCTCAGGACATAGGTATAGCTGCCGTCCGGCTTGACGAAGAACGTGCCGTAGTCGCCATGGATCTCGGTGATCTGGCTGTTGCCGCTCTTGGCCCCAACGGTCTCGCCGTCGAAGGCGCGCAGGAACAGGTGGCCATTATCGGATGTATCGTTGGAAAGCAGATTTCCGGAAATAACGTCTGTTTCTAGAAATGTTGCACTATCATCGGTTGCGTGTATCGGCGAAGCCATCGCTCTCTCCTAAAATTATTATAAACGCGTCAGTTTCGACCTCAGCGAGCGGCTCCTTTAACAACCTATTAATACTGCAAGTCAATGGGCTATTTAACGAAAGGTTAATTTCATCACCGATTTGGGCGTTGCTTAATTCGTGGGCGAATAATTTCGATTTCATGCCAAATTGAAGAAAAATCGAGCGAATCTATACCCGGCTAACTTGAACATCGGCAATGAATATATCTAAGGATGATTCCGGGCCCTGAAACCGAGCCGTTGGGTCAGCTGTTGCAATCGCACGCTCCGCCAACTATTTTAGGGCTAAAGCGGATATCGAAGCTGTCGCCGGCTTGTGAACGAGACGCTTGTACATCGGCTGAATCGGCGCACGCCCTTGAGGCAGCGCGATGGTCAAATCCACAACAATCGATGAAGCCCGGCAATGGCCCGTAAAGGATTTCTTTTTGAACGATACAAATATAGCCACCGCAATTGCGGCGGTGAAGTCGCGTGAGGGTGACGAGGCCGACCGCCGCGTTGCCAAGGCTTGGAAGCCATCTCCCTGCCTTCTCACCCGCCGCGAATTGCAGGCGCTTATCGCCTAGCAGCTCGGCTAAGCGTCCCTTACATAGGAGAATTCGAATTGCAGGTACTTGTCAGAGACAACAACGTCGATCAGGCCCTCAGGGTTTTGAAAAAGAAAATGCAGCGCGAAGGGCTGTTCCGCGAAATGAAGGAACGGCGCGCCTATGAGAAGCCCTCCGAACGGCGCGTCAGGGAAAAGGCGCAAGCCGTCAGCCGGCAGCGCAAGGCGGAACGCAAAAAGTTGCAGCGTGAAGGCCTGATCGCCGGGCCGAAGCGGAGGGCCGCCGGTTAGCGAAATTCCAGAAAGTGCGTAGCAGTTTTGCGTCCGGAGTTGCGTGAGAACAGAAAAATTAGAGCGTCTCCGTGATTCGGAGAAAAACGGAAATGCTCTAGCGGCCATCTTGGCCGGCCTTGCCGAGCTCCGACAGTTACATTCCCCGGAAAGGACAGACAATGGACGAATTGAATAGCCTCACCGTTTCAGAAGAGCGCCTCGAGGATTGCCGCGATGTCGTGGAGCCGGATCTGCAAGATCTTATTCAACGCGCATTGACCTCAGGCTTTTCCCGCGAGGAAATCCTCATCGCCGTCAGCGAACTGGTCGCTGAAGACTTCGCAATGGCCATGGAAACCCCAAGCGTGCATTGAGGAACAAGCGCAGGGACGGTGTCAGTGGCCGAGTAAGCGGAACATTGGCCCCGGCAAATGGTTACCTCGTCTCCTCTTGCACAAATGGAGATGACGATGGCCGAGCATAATGATGCGACACGGGTATGGGAACTGATCGACAGAATAGGGTTTTGCATGCTGACGACCCGCAGCGGTGACGATCTGCGTGCCCGCCCGATGTCCGCCTATACTGCACAGCTAGAGAACGCGGTCTATTTTCTGACCGATGTGGCTAGCCACAAAGACGAGGAGATTGCCCGCTGGCCAAATGTGGGCCTCGCCTTTGCCGACACCAAGGGGCAGAAATACGTTTCCGTGTCGGGTACTGCCGAGGTGCAAAACGACCGCGAGAAGATCAGGGAATTATGGGCGACGCCGGCCAAGGCGTGGTGGGACAATCCCGACGATCCCTCCATCCGCATCCTCAAGATTACTCCGTCCTCGGCGGAATATTGGGACAGCCCGGGCACCATCATCAGCTATATCAAAATGGCAGCTGCAGCGGTCTCGAACAGCAAGCCCGATATGGGCGATAACGCCGAGGTCAAGCTTTGACGGATCAAGCGCTGTTCAAGCCTGCTTGGCCGAGGCCTTGACGAAATCGATAAATGCCCTGAGTGGCGCTGGCACCAGCCGGCGTCCGGGGTAATAGAGGAACGGCCCGGAAAAGCGCTGCCACCATGGTTCGAGGATGGGCTCGAGAGCGCCGCTCTCGAAATACGGGCGCAGCCAGTCCTCGAAAACGCAGATGATTCCTGTGCCTGAGATCGCTGCGTCGATGGTCAGATCGGTCGCCCCGCCGACCCTGACGATCAGTGGTCCTGATGGCTCGACCCGCACTACCTCACCCTCTCGCTCGAACTCCCATGGCGTCGTCAGCGCGCCACTGCCAAAACGGCCCAACAGACAGGCATGGCCGAGCAGCTCGCTCGGATGCTGGGGCCGGCCATGGCGGTCGAGATAGACAGGAGAGGCGGCGGTGGCGAAGCGCTGGACACGCGGCCCGATCGGCACGGCAATCATATCCTGCTCCAGCCGCTCGTCGTAGCGGATGCCGGCATCGCACCCGGCAGCCAGCACGTCCACGAAACTTTCCTCGGTAATCACCTCGAGGCGAATGTCGGGATAGGCGGCAAGGAATGGCGAAACGATGGCGGGCAGCACCAGCCGCGCCGCGCTGACCGGCACATTGAGCCGCAACGAGCCAGCCGGCCTATCGCGAAATCCGTTGACCACGTCGAGCGCAGACTCCACCTCGGTCAGCGCAGGGCCGAGCCGCTCCAGCAAGCCTTTGCCCGCTTCGGTCGGAACGACGCTGCGTGTCGTGCGGTTGAAGAGCCTGACACCGAGCTCAGCCTCCAGACGGCGGACCGCCTCGCTGAGAAAGGAGGCGCTGTTGCCGCTTGCGCGCGCGCCCTCGCGAAAACCGCCGGCCCGCGCCACCGCAACGAAGGCATTGAGATCGCCCAAATCGACTTTCACTGTTCGCCACTCCGCACAGCCCGTGCGGATTGTAGCGAATTATCACGCGCGCCGACAACGCCTATCTTCGCGTCATCTCTTGAAAGGAGTGAGATCATGTCCATCATCGATCAGTCCGGAACCTTCAAACTCGGTGACCGCAACGTGAAGCGGCTCGGCTACGGCGCCATGCAGCTTGCCGGGCCCGGCGTCTTTGGCCCGCCCAAAGATCATGGCGCGGCCTTGGCCGTGTTGCGCGAGGCGTTTGAGAGCGGCGTAAACCACGTCGACACCAGCGATTTCTATGGTCCGCACGTCACCAACCAGCTCATCCGTGAAGCGTTGCACCCCTATCGCGACGACCTCGTCATCGTCACCAAGCTCGGCGCACGGCGCGGCGCGGATGGATCATGGATCCCTGCCTTTTCGCCGGAAGAGCTGACGGCGGCAGTCCACGACAATCTTCGCAATTTAGGGCTTGAGATGCTTGACGTCGTCAACCTCAGGATCATGTTCGACGTTCATGGGCCTGCCGAAGGCTCGATAGAAGCACCCCTGACGGTGCTTGCCGATCTCCAGCGGCAGGGCTTGGTCCGTCACGTGGGCTTGAGCAACGCCACATCGAAGCAGATCGCCGAAGGCCGCGGGATTACCGAGATCGTCTGCGTGCAGAACCAGTATAATCTTGCGCATCGGGCCGACGATCGCCTGATCGACGAGCTCGCCCGCGATGGCACCGCTTACGTGCCCTTCTTCCCGCTCGGCGGCTTCACCCCGCTGCAGTCCTCCACCCTGTCCGATGTCGCCGCACGCCTTGATGCCACGCCCATGCAGGTGGCACTCGCCTGGCTGCTACGCCGCGCGCCGAACATCCTGCTGATCCCCGGCACCTCGTCCGTCGGCCATCTGAAGGAGAACCTCGCCGCTCCCGCGCTTGTTCTGCCGGATGAGGCTATCGACGAACTCAACCAAATCGGAAACATCGCCGCCTGATCGCATTCAAACGCCGCGCGCTATCGCTACACGTGGTGTAGCGATAGCCGAAAGCATCGGCGAAGCTGGAATCCGCGCATCATCTCCGACCGTGAAGGCCGGTAGAGTTATACCTTCAATAGCGCTCCGGCACGAGCATTTCAGACGGAACCGGCGCCCTGTTGTAATCTGCATGGCGGATGCGATCCGGCAGCTCGATTTGCGGTTTGGGGACATCCTCGTAAGGGATCTGTTCGAGAAGATGGGCGATGCAATTCAACCGCGCCCGTTTCTTGTCCACCGCCTGTACCACCCACCAGGGTGCATCCTTGCTGTGCGTGCGGGTCAGCATTTCTTCCTTGGCCTTGGTGTATTCCTCCCAATGGACACGGCTTTCCATGTCCATCGGCGAAAGCTTCCATTGCTTCAGCGGGTCGTGGATGCGCATCTTGAAACGGAATTCCTGCTCCTCGTCGGTGATCGAAAACCAGTATTTGATCAGCACGATTCCGGAACGGACCAGCATCCGCTCGAATTCGGGCACCGAGCGGAAGAACTCCTCAAGTTCGTCAGGGGTGCAAAACCCCATCACGCGCTCGACGCCGGCGCGGTTGTACCAGCTTCGGTCGAAGAGCACGATCTCGCCGGCGGTCGGGAGATGCGGGACATAGCGCTGGAAATACCATTGATGGCGCTCGCGCTCCGTCGGGGCAGGCAGCGCAACCGTCCTGCAGACGCGCGGATTGAGCCTCTGGGTGACGCGTTTGATCGCGCCGCCCTTGCCAGCCGAATCCCGGCCCTCGAAAAGCACGACGACCTTCAGCTTCTTGTGCTGAACCCAATCCTGCAGCCGCACCAGTTCGTGCTGCAGCCGGAAAAGTTCGCGGAAGTAGATCTTTCGCTCGAGCGTCTGCTCGGCCGGTTCCGACATTCCTTCGGCGACCAGATCGTCCAGCCGGTCCTCCTCCAGCTGCATCTCCAGCTCCTCATCGAAGCTGTCGGCGATTTCGGCCTTTATCCGGTTGAGCTGGTCCTGATGTGATTGCGACATGAGTTTTTCCTTCCTGCTTCCGTTGACAGGAGCATGTCAGTGCGAAGGTTATATGACGACCACTGATCGAAGCTGAAACGATTACCCGCGTCTGTCGTTCCAAGCGTTCCAAGCGCCTTAGAGCTGCCCAGCCCGATACCGGTCGACAAGATTTCGGCACGCGCGGATCGTCAGGGCCATGACGGTGAGCGTCGTGCCGGCGATGCCGCTGCCGGGGAAGGCGCTGGCGTCGGTCACGATCAGGTTAGGGGCATCCCAGACCTGGCTGTAGGGGTTGAGCACCGACGCCTCCGGGTTTTCGCCCATGCGCGCACCGCCGGTTTCATGGATTGCCGCGCCCATGCACATGGTCTTGCGGAACCATGTGCGAAACACGAAGCGGCTGAAGGCATCGGCGTCGGGAAAGGCGCCCTTGCCCATCTCCTTGAGACCGGTGGGCGAGCCGATGAATTCGAGCTCGCCGCCGACGTCCCCGATCATGGCGATCAATGTCTCCTCCTGCCGGCGAAGCAGCGCCTGCTCCTCCGCATGCATGACGCAGCGGATATGCGGCACGGGAATGTTCCAGGCGTCCTTGCGCCTGCCATCCAGCGTGATGCGATTGTCGGCATAGGGCAGCATTCGGCCGAAGCCGAAAAAGGCGAGACGAGCATCGGCATTATCGGAGACCGGCGCCCGGCCAACGCTGCCCTGGTAATCGAAATCGCCGCGGGCGGCATCACCCTCGCCGAAGCGGGGGATGAAGATCCCGCCCGACGGATTGTAGAACGGGTCGATCGGAGCGGATTCATCGTGCGCCCAGCCCCTCGCCTTCGAAAAGGAACCGAAGGCGAGGCAGGGAAGCTGGTCCATGAAATAGCGGCCGAGGACGCCCGAGCTGTTTCCAAGCCCATCAGGATGTCTTGCCGAAGCCGAATTGAGGAGCAGCCGCACGCTCTCGATCGGCGATGCGGAGAGAACCACCGTCGCGGCACGGGCGGTCGATACTTGCCCCGTATTGCGATCGATGAATTCCGCGCCGGTGGCGCGGCCGGTTTTCTCGTCGGTGGTGATGCGGCGAACGACGGCGTCGTAGCGGACCGTCAGCCGGCCGGTGGCCTTGGCGTCCCTGAGCGAAAGCGGCATGCGTTCGGCGTCCGGCGCGATGTAGCGCCAGGAAACGACATGCCGCTCCGGCCAGCGGCTTTCGACCGCCTGCTTGAAGACCTCCTCGGCGGGCGTCAGGCCTGCAGGCCTAGCATAGATGCCATCCGGTAGGGTCGGCACATCATCCTTGTTGCCGTAGAGCCCGAGATAGGTTTCCACCTCGTCGTAAAAAGGCGTGAGCTCGTCATAGGAGAGCGGCCAGTCCACGCCCTTTCCGGAGCGCGACCGGATCTTGAAGTCGTCATCGGTCCAGCGCAGCAGCACGCGGCCGAAACTGTGCAGACGCCCGCCGCCCTGGCGACCGCGGATCCACAGGAAAGGCTCGCCCTTCGGCGTCGTATAGGGATTCTTGCGGTCGTTGACGAAGAAGTGGCTGAAGCGCTCGGTAAAAAAGGCGGCCCGCGCCTGGATCGGCTGGCCCTTGATGGTGGCCCGCGCGCGCTCCCAGATATTGATGCTGCTGGCGGGCGCCTTCTTGCGCGCAGGGTCGAAATCTTGAGGTCCGACGGCAGGCCCGGCCTCCAGAAGCAGCACCGAAAGTCCGTGCGCCGTCAGTTCTTTAACCGCGAAAGAACCCGCCGCGCCGGAGCCGATCACCAGCGCATCATAAACGATCTCAGACATGTCTTTCCAAATCCTGTCCTGGAGCAATTGCTCAAAACGGCGCGCAGCGCGGCGGCAATTGCGAGAAACCAAAGGCGCGGCGCATCAGAGCCGCGATCCATCGGCGCCGAAGAGCGACGCCTTGGCGATATCGAGCCCGGGAGCCACGGCGTCGCCCGGCTGCAGATCCACGTCGCCCATCAGCCTCAGCGAGAGGCTTTGATCGGCCCAGTCGAACCAGATGACGGCGTCCGACCCCATCGGCTCGACGACGGAAACGCGGCCGGGAATGATGGGCAGGCGGCTTGCTGCCCCATCGAGTACGAGGTGCTCAGGGCGAAAGCCGAGTGTGGCCGGTCCTTCCGCCGCGCCGGCGCTAAAGGCATAGCCGGAGAGCTCGACGGCGAGCCCCTTGCTCCGGAAGACCGGCGAGACGCCGCTGCCCTCGATCCGGCCCTCGACGAAATTCATCGCTGGCGCGCCGATGAAACCGGCGACGAAGAGATTGGCCGGGCGGCGGTAGATCTCGGCCGGCGAGGCGAGCTGCTGGATCAGGCCGTCGCGCATGATGGCGATACGGTCGGCAAGCGTCAGCGCCTCGACCTGGTCATGGGTCACGTAGATCATGGTGTTGCCGAGGCGCTGATGCAGCTTCTTGATCTCGACGCGCAATTCGTTGCGCAGCTTGGCGTCGAGGTTCGACAGCGGTTCGTCGAAGAGGAAGACATCGACTTCCCGCACCAGCGCCCGGCCGATGGCGACACGCTGTCGCTGGCCGCCGGAGAGCTCGGCGGGGCGCCTGTCGAGCAGCGCGTCGAGATGGAGGAGGGCGGCGGTGCGGGCGACACGCGCTTCGATCTCGGCCTTCGGGAGACCGGCGACACGAAGCCCGAAGGAAAGGTTCTTGCGGACCGACATGCGTGGGTAAAGCGCATAGGACTGGAAGACCATGCCGATGCCGCGGTCCTTCGGCTCCTCCCAGCTGACGTTCTTGCCTGAGATCCAAACCTCGCCTGATGTAATGTCCTGGAGGCCGGCAATTGCGCTCAGAAGCGTTGACTTTCCGCAGCCGGAAGGACCGAGCAGCACCAGGAATTCCTGCGGGGCGATATCGATCGACAGCTTCTCGATCACCGTATGGTCGCCATAGGCGATCTTCAGGTCCTTGACGGAGACGGCAGATTGCATGGAAGCGTTACCCCTTGACTGCGCCGGCGGCGATGCCGCGCACGAACCAGCGGCCGGACAGGAAATAGATGGCGAGCGGAACGACGGCGGTCAGGATCGTCGCCGCCATGTTCACGTTGTAGGTCCGCTCGCCCATCGTGGTGTTGACGATATTGTTGAGCTGCACGGTCATCGGCAGGTTGTCGCGCCCGGCAAAGACGAGCCCCAGCAGGAAGTCGTTCCAGATACCGGTGAACTGCAGCATGGAGACCACCACCACCATCGGCACGGCGATCGGCAGCATGATCTCGAAAAAGATGCGCCAGAAGCCCGCGCCATCGACGCGTGCGGCCTTGCAGAGCTCCTCCGGTACGCTGACGAAATAGTTGCGGAAGAGCAGCGTCACCAGCGGCAGGCCGAAGATGACATGCACGAGAATGATGCCGGCGAGCGAATTATAGAGGTCGATATTCGCCATCACCCGGACCATCGGATAGAGGAAGATCTGATAGGGGATGAGACCGCCGGCCATCAGCAGGCCGAAGAGCAGATTTGCCCCGCGCGGCCGCCAGAGCGACAGCGCATAGCCGTTGACGGCGCCGATGAAGACCGAGAGCGCCATCGCGGGAAGGGTGATCGCCACCGAATTCCAGAAGCCGCTGCGAATACCGACACAGACGGTTCCCATGCAGGCGCCCGACCAGGCGGTGGCCCAGGCAGAGAAATCTAGCCTCGCCGGCAGGGCAAAGATCTGACCGAGCCGGATTTCGTCCATCGATTTCAGCGAGGTGACGACCATCGTATAGAGCGGCAGCAGGAAGAAAAGTGCTGCGACGACCAGGAAGGCATAGAGGCCGATGCGCCCGGCCGTCAGGCGCGCAGGCTTCGGGCCGTTCGGATGGAGACCGGCCATCACGCGGCTCCCTTCGCTCTGGCGCGCATATGCATCGCGTAGCGGAACGGAGCGACGGCGATGATGACGCCGAGGACAAGCACCGTGGCGCCTGCCGTGGCGAGGCCGAGGTTCTGGCGCCCGAACAGATTGTCCATGATGAATTTTGCCGGCACCTCCGTCGCATTGCCGGGGCCGCCATTCGTCATGGCGACGACGATGTCGTAGGTCTTGATCACTCCCATGGCGAGCAGCATGCCGGCAGCCGCCAGCGCCGGCCCGAGCTGCGGCAGGATGATCGAGACATAGATGCGCCAGACGGGAATGCCGTCGATGCGCGCCGCCTTCCATTGCTCGGCCTCGATGCCGCGCATGCCGGCAAGCGCAATGACCATCACCAGTCCCGCACCCTGCCATACGCCGGCGAGCACCAGCGCATAGATCGCCATGTCGCGATTGACCACCCAGTCGAGGACGAAGCTTTCCCAACCAAGCGAACGCACGCTCGCCTGGATGCCGAGCGTCGGATTGAGCATCCATTGCCAGATCAGCCCGGTCACCACGAAGGACATGGCGTAGGGATAAAGAAATATGGTTCTGAAGGCGCTCTCAAAGCGGATCTTGCGATCCAGCGCCGCGGCCAGCAGAAAGCCGAGCAAAAGGCAGCCTGCGACGTAAAGCACGCCGAAGATCAACACGTTTTGCAACGATGCGAGCCACTTGGCGGAAGAGAACAGCTTCGAATACTGCGCAAATCCGACATAGGTCGAGGATGGAAAAAGCGTCGAGTTGGTGAAGGACAGGCGGATCGACCAGGCCATGGTGCCAATGAAGACCGCGACCGCGGCGAACCAAGTCGGCAGCAGGGCGATGGTGGCGGAAAGATTGGGTTTGCGTCTGATGGGCATCGGCCAGCTCGTTGACGGAAAGCGGGGCACACGGCGCGAGGCAGCGGCGGCGGCCGCGGCGCCGAGACTAGCCCGACGCCGCAGGCACTATTCTACTCGAAGACAGCGAAGAAATTCTCAGCCGCAGAGGCCGCATCGTTCGAGCCGCCGCTCCAGTATTCGTCAACGAAATCGTCGAGCGCGCCGACCTGTTGGGGGGTAAGCACGATTGCCTGATCCGGGACGATCGCACCGGAAGCCATCAGTTCGACACCCTTCTGGGCACAGACATCCAGCTTCGACTTGTCGACATCGGTGCGCATCGGAACCGAGCCCTTCTTCAAAGCGAATTCGACCTGGACCTCGGGATCCATGACGACTTCGGCGAGAAGTTTCTGCGCCTTGTCGGTCGCAGCATTGCCGGTCTTCGGGAACCAGAGGGAATCGGCGATGTACACCATGCCCTTGGACTCCGGCACGATCATGCAGCCATAATCCTTGCCCGGTTCCTTGCCGGCGACGGTGAATTCGCCCTTTGCCCAGTCGCCCATGAACTGGACGCCGGCCTTGGCGGTGATCAGCATGGCTGTTGCGTCGTTCCAGTTGCGGCCGGCAGCCCCCGCATCGACATAGCCGCGCAGCTTGCCGAGAATTTCGAGGGTGTTCTTGACGCCGTCAATGGAGGCCTGGCTCTTGTCCTTGTCGACGTAGATCTTCAGGAAGCCGTCGATCCCAACCTGCGAGAGCAGGATCATGTTGAAGACCTTGGTCTGCTGCCAGGGCTGGCCGCCCCAGGCAACGGGAACGATGCCGGCAGCCTTCAGCTTGTCGAAGTCGGCGAAGAACTCGTCCCAGGTTTTGGGCTCCTCGGCGATGCCGGCCTTGCCGAAGGCTTCCTTTGAATAAAAGACCCAGCTCTCGCCATGGGCGCCGGTCGGCGCGAGATAGACCTTGCCGTCATAAGAGATGAGATCATGGATCGATTTCGGCAACACGTCGGCCCATTTGCCGGCAGTGGCGACATCGTCGATCGGATTGAACAGTCCCTGGCCGAGGAAATCCGCAGCTGCAAGACCGATGACGCCCTGCTTGGCGCCGGGCGCGTCACCGGCGACAATACGGTTCTGGAACGCCGCATCGGCGGCGCCGAAGCCGGCGATCGAGGAATCCTTCCAGACGCCGCCGCGCTTTTCGAACTCGGTCTTGATGACATTGAGGGCCGCCGCTTCGCCGCCCGACGTCCAGGACGACATGATCTCGATCGTCGGCTTGTCTTCAGCATGCGCCGAAGCGAAGAGACCGGCGAATGCCACACCGGCAAGAAAAAGCTTCATCATTGTCTTCATTGTTCCACCTCTTGAAAATGCCCTCTTTGCGGGGCGTTCGTTGTCTTGGGAGTCTTATCAACGATAAATCGGCAGGAGAGCCTGCCGGACGAGCGTCAGCCCGTTGGCGATGTCGCGGACGGGATCCGGCGCGGCATCGAGTTCGAGGATCGCCCAGCCTTCATAGGCCCGGTCGCGCAGCAGCCGGATCCAGGCCGGCCAGTCGACTCGCCCGAGCCCGAATCCGCAGAAATAGGGACGGTGGCGATCGTGGATATGCTTGTCGATCGGCGTGTCGGCGGGCATGGGGCCGATCGCATCCTTCCAGTGGGCGATGATCATCCGCTCGTGATGGCGATCGACGAGTTGGACGGGATCGGAGCCGGCAACGATGATATGGGCCGTGTCAGGGCACATATGCACGTAGGCCGGGTCGGTCAGAAGCATCATCAGGTCGACGTCACGTGCAGCGGCAAAGATCGAATGTGCCTCGGTATGCAGCGCCAGCCGCACGCCCCTGGCGTAGAGGGTCGCACCGAGCCGGTTCAGAAAATCGGCAATCACCTTGGCGCG
Organism: Rhizobium sp. F40D2; assembly: GCF_051810745.2. Lineage (NCBI taxonomy): Bacteria > Pseudomonadati > Pseudomonadota > Alphaproteobacteria > Hyphomicrobiales > Rhizobiaceae > Rhizobium > Rhizobium sp. F40D2. Next base: position 780,620 of record NZ_JBPWQX020000002.1, on the reverse strand, counting down.
GTCGAAATCATAAAACTGCACCGGCTGGGCGCCGAGCGTCTGGCGAAGCGGGGCGCCGATCACCATGATGTCGCTGCCGCAGGCTTTCAGGAAGTCGGCATAGCGTTCCGCCTTGTCGATCAGCGCGCGCTGAGCCTCGGGGTCGGCAAAGTCGCCCGCCGCCTCCAGTTCCGCGAAGAAGCCGCTGCAGAGCGTCAGGCCGCGTTTTGCCAGCTCGGCTGCGAAAGCGTCGACCGAACCATAGGTCTTGATCGCATCCTGCCAGTTGAAGGGCGAAAAAGTCAGTTCTACGCCGGTTACGCCGGAGGCCTGGACGCTGTCGAGGATCTTGTTCCAGAAGGCGCGCGGTTCTTCGCGCGAATAGGCGACGATCGCATCATCGGTATCGACGCCCCAGAAGCCGGGATGAAAGAACGTCACGAGATCGACGCCGAAACGCAGCCTGTCGCCAGTAGCCATAATCTATCCCATTTCTCGAGGCACAACCCACCGGCGTGCGGAACAGCAGTTCCGCATCCAATAAGTCATGATTTTTCAACGCATTAAGAAATGGCAATCGTTTGCCATGCGAAGATGATAGCCAAGCTGGTTTTTTTGGCAAGCGTTTTTTGGCAAACGTTTGCTATCGTCCACTGCCTGTCTTAAAGTTGCAAATCGAAGCATCCGTGGGAACAAAATAAACGTGAATAAAAACAATGATGTGGTCGGCGAGGATCAATCGGGCGCGCTGATGGCCGATGTCGCGCGGCTCGCCGGCGTTGCGATATCGACGGTCAGCCGTGCGCTCGCCAACCCGGGGCGGGTCAACGAAAAGACACGCGCCAAGATCAACGCGGCGGCCAAGCAGCTCGGCTATACGCCGAATGCGATGGCGCGTGGCCTGAGGGTCGGCAAATCCAACATCATCATGATCATTCTGCCGGGATCGCTTTATTACGGCGTCTCCCAGATCATTCCGCAGGTCCTGCAGAGCATCAACAAATCGCTGATCCAGGGCGGCTACAATCTGATGATCGCCAACCTCGATCGCGACGAGATTTCCGAGCGGCACATTCTCGATCTCGCCTTCGGCGGCAGCGTCCGCGGCGCCATTATTCTGTCGTCGAAGCTTCCGGAGGTCGATGGGCGCTCGCTGGCAAATTCCGGCCTGCCGATCGTTTCGATGCTGCTCGACATGAGCGATGCAGGCCTGCAGAGCGTCGTGACCAACGACCGCGAAGCTGTGCGCGATGTCACCGCCGAACTGATCCGGCTCGGCCATCGGCGGTTCTTCTATCTTGCCGGACCTGAAGGCAACTATCACGACGTCGAGCGTTATGGCGGCGTGCTCGAGGCGCTTCAGGCAGCCGGCTTACCAAAGGAGTCCGTGCATCGCTCGGGTGGTCGCCTCGATTATCAGCACGGTTTCGATATCGGCGTGCAGGCGGCAGACGATTTCGCGGAGTTGGCCGAAAAGCCGACGGCGGTCATCGCCACCAGCGATGACATGGCCATTTCATTCGTCAGCCGCATCAAGCGCGCAGGCTTGAGCATTCCCGACGATCTATCCGTCGTCTCCTTCGACGGCTCCCCGGTCTGCGAATTCTCCGCGCCGCCGCTCTCAACGATCGAACAGCCGGTGGAAGAGATGGGCCGGGCCGCCGTGGAACTTCTGCTCGACGCCATCGGTCAGCGGCAAAACCCGGCCTCCGTGCGCACCATCATCCGCAGCAAGCTCATCTTGCGAGAGAGCGTCGCCCCTCCGAAGAGCTGACGAGGCCGGAACCGGCCGCGCATCCCAGATAGAAACGCCGCTCAAGACAGGTCAACTCCGCGGATCTTGATCTCGGCTCGCGTTGGCATGAAGTCAGTCTCCGATAGGCCGGGCATGGAAAGTCCGTCGACCAGGCTTTTGCGCTTGCCGGAAAGACGCTGAAACTCCTCATATGTCAGAAGGACATGGGAAGTTTGCCGCGGTCAGTGATGGTGACCGGCCCTTTTCTTGCAGCTTTCGCACTGTTGATACCGTGATTGAATTCACGGCTGGTAAGCGTGGTAATGGTCATGGCATGCCTCATGTCGATATTTACCTACGTGTAACACTGTCAGCCGTCAGAATAAGCATTGTTCCTTGGTTGAATTCCTTCATCGACAGCATCAGCCATATCTTTGACCCCATGGCATCGCCGGCCTTGCCGTGACCTTGCGGCTCCGGGAGTTCTTACAGCCGAGAGGGAGATTTTAGTTGTCAGTAATACAATCGTCCGGCAACATTACCGGCTAGCTTCTAGAATTAACTATATTGCCACCAGCACGTTGGGGAGACGGGCATGTGTGCAGAGCTTCTTGAACGTCGGCTGTCGGCCATCTTGGCTGCCGATGTGGTGGGCTACAGCCGTCTTTTGGAAGCAAACGAAGAGGAGACGCTCAACGCCCTTCGGCAACATCGCCGGGAGCTCTTCGATCCTGCCGTCGCAACCCATGGCGGGCATATCATCAAGATAATGGGCGACGGTTTCCTGGTCGAGTTCGGCAGCGTGCTGAGTGCTGCACGTTGTGCGGTCGAGATCCAGCGCGGCATGCTGGAGCGCAACATCGGCATTCCTGCGGACAGGCATTTTGCGTTCCGAATAGGCTTAAATCTGGGCGACATCGTCTTCGACGAGGACGACTTTCATGGGGACGGCATCAATGTGGCGGTCCGGCTGCAAGCCCTTGCGGCGCCTGGGGGTATTGCCTGTTCGGCCGCCGTGCGCCACGAAGTCGCAAACAAGCTCGGCCTCGATTTCGCAGACCAGGGCGAAAAGACCGTCAAGAACATCTCCCGTCCGGTGCACGTCTATTTTGCCGATTGGGGCAATGTTGCCTCCGGTGAAGGCGTGCCGCTTGCCACAAACGGCCACACGCAGGCGCCCCTCAACAAGCCATCCGTAGCAATCCTGCCCTTTGCCAACATAAGCGACGATCCCGCCCAGGAGTTTTTCAGCGACGGCATCACCGAGGACATCATCACTGATCTATCGAATGTTTCAGGCCTGTTTGTCCTGAGCCGCAACACCGTCTTCACATGGAAAGGCCGCAGCGAGAACCTGCAGCGCATCGCCAGGGAGCTCGGGGTTGCCTATGTCGTAGAGGGCAGCGTCCGCAAGGCCGGCAACCATGTGAGGATCAATGCCGAATTGATCGACGCAGCTAGCGACGGTCACGTCTGGGCCGCGCGTTACGACCGCGACCTCACCGATATCTTCGAAGTGCAGGACGAGATCACCAAGGCAATTGTCGAGCAACTAAAGGTCAAGCTGCTCCCGGAGGAAAAGGAGGCAATCGAGCAAGCGCCGACAGAGAGTGTCGAAGCTTATACGCACTTCCTCAGAGGGCGGGAATACTACCATATCGCCTCGCGCTCGAACCATCTGATGGCCAGGCAGAGCTTCGCCCGAGCCATCGAATTGGATCCCAATTATGCCCGCGCCTATGCGGGAATCGCGGTTTGCGATGCGCGCCTGCGGTCCCAGTTCGGCACCGAGATCCCGGTGGAGGACATTCTGGCGAATACGACGATGGCGCTCATTATCGATCCCAATCTGGCGGAGGCCCATGCGGCCAAGGGATTTGCGTTGGCGGTGGCCGGCAAACGCACCGAGGCAGTTTCTGCATTCGAGCAGGCTTTGTCGCTCGACGCCAATTGCCACGAGGCAAATCGGTACTATGCCGAATTCTGCGTCACCGAAGGTCAATTCGAACTCGCAGCTACGCACTTCCAGCGTGCGATGGAAATCAAGCCTGCCGATTATGGTGCGCCGATCATGCTTGTGAACGTCCTTCGTTCGCTCGGGCAAATAGACAAGGCCAGCAGCTATGCGCGGATCGCGTTGAAAAAGGCGGAGGAAGAACTGCGACTACATCCGGAGAATGCCAATGTTGCCTGCCTGGGAGCGACGGCGCTGGCCTTTCTCGGTGTCCGCGATCAGGCTCTGGAGTGGTTGGCTCGTTCTCTGGCGACGGATCCGGACGATATCAACATTCAGTACAACGCGGCTTGCACTTATGCACTGCTTGGCGAGATTGAGCGAGCGATAGACTTGCTCGAGGTCTGGATGCCTCAGGTCGGCATCGAGATGCGGCTGTGGTTCAAGAACGATTCCGACCTCGATCCGATCTGCAGTCACCCCCGCTATCTAGGCTTGGTTGAACTGTCAGAATAACGCCCCGTACATTATTGCAGGCTGCTTCTAATTCTATTTTACTACTTGCTAAAATTCTCACGAGCGCCGATCGTCAACTTAAACTGGCAGCATAAAAGTCTTTTGAGGGGGGAGCGGATGGGCACCCGGTTCAGACTTTTTGTACAGCCTCCATTTGAAGATCCCCGGTCTAGTCCCGAGATCGTCAAAGTTTCGCCTCCGTTGGGTAGCGTGACAGCCGGCCCGGCCGATGATCGCATGTTCGTCGTGGAGCCGGTCGGCAAGACCGGTCCTTACGGTGTGAACCGCGGGCCGCTCGGAACGCCTTACATTTATCTGCCGCCCTGGACCGGGAAAATCCTTGAGCCCGCCACCCCCGACGCGTGCGGCAATTTCGACTATCTCCGACCTTCGATGGCTGGCTTCGAAGCCGCGCATGTTTTTGGATGCGTGCGGTTCACACTGGATGTGTGGGAGCGCTATCTCGGCCAGCGGCTCACCTGGCATTTTCGTGATCATTATGACCGTCTGGAGATCTCGATTCTGCGGCGCTGGGACAACGCACAGTATGGCTATGGTTTCCTCGAAGTCGGCAGCCAGTTCGAGAGCGACGGCCGCGTCCTTCCTTTCAGCCTGGATTTCGACGTCATCGCGCATGAGGTGGGGCACGCAATCATCTTCAGCGTTTTGGGCGTGCCGCACCCCGAAGCTGAGTATCCCGAATATCTTGGTTTTCAGGAGGCCTTCTCCGACTGCGTGTCGCTGATCGCCGCCATGCATTTTCCGTCCGTGATCGACAATGTTCTCGCGGAGACGCGCGGGAACCTCTACCGGGCAAACCGCCTGTCACGCTTTTCGGAATTTTCGCCGCATCGCCAGATACGCTCGGCAAACAATAAACGGACGATGGCCGAGTTTGCGCGTCGGGGTGGAAGAACGAACATGAACTCTCGCAACCGCTGACCGGTGCGATATTCGACATCCTCGTCGACATCTTTCATGAGAGCCTGGTGGCGCGCGGCTTGATCTCCCATGCGGTAGAAGATCTGGCAGATATAGCCGAGTTCGATCCGACTGCCGAGGCGCCGGTTCAGCATGCTTTCGACCGTGCTTTCGCGCGGGACTCACATGGGTTTGTCGAAGCACTGCTCGACGCCCGCGATATCGTCGGAACGTATCTGGCGGAAACCTTGTGGGCTCTCGCTCCCGACTTTCTCGATTACGGCGACGCCGCGAGAACGATGCTTGCGATTGATCAGGACGAAAGTGGCGGTCAGTTCGCACGGATCATCAACAGGAACTTCAGGCGACGGGCGATTGGTGAGATGCACGCTGGCCCGCACATCAAAGGCGGCGAGCATCACAGTCACGTCCACTCTGCGCGGACGTTGCTGCCGATAGATTATCTGGAGCTTCCAAAAATGACCTTTCGCGAGAAAGTTTTGCTGTCGAGATCAGGCATCGGTCAATAACCAGATAGATGGAGGCGGACGTGGCAGACAACGAAACCTTATTAGGTGTATCAGCGGTGTATCTCTTCGGGCGCGAACTTAGTGACCTTCTTCTGAGAGGCGACGTTTATCAGCCCCTGATCGGAAATCCGTTAGGCGCGAACAGTTTTCTGAGGGGCCAGCTCAGCGCGAACGAAGCGACTCTCGCGCAGATCTATGCTTTCTCTTTCGAGGGAACTTTCGTTGAACTGAGCCCACCGGCTATTTTCGTTGTCCACGGCAGCGGCCTGAATCCCGACGATCCCCCTCCGCGGAACGTCGATGGTGACATCGAATACGACAGGCTGTCTCGGTCCCCAGGTTCGAGTGCACGAACAGGCCTCGGCTCCCAAATCGGAGCTCTCGCCAGGGATATGAAGGTCTGGATCTATGACAAGGACGATATCTCGATGAGGCTTGACGCCCAAACGGGAACCCTTGAGCAAATCCTGCTTTCGGCCGAGGCCACGGCTGATCCTCGAGGAATGGCGAGCGGCGGATTGTCCCGATCGGGCGGTGCCTTGTCCCGCTCCGGCGGTGTGATGTCGAGATCAGGCGGATTCATCCCGCGCAGATCGGGCGACGGTGACTAATTTTACGGATAAGGATGGACCAGGGAGGCTATCATGGCCGCGAAAACCACTCTCGAAATTGTGCGTTTGGACCCCAAGCCGGTGCAAGCTCCGTTACGCATACGGACGCCGTTTACACTCATCGGCCACGGCTTTGGTGAAGGTGTGGAGGTATATGTTTCTACTAAGGAGGACGGCAGCGACAGAGTTGACGTCGAAGTAGTCCCAGATGATTCGGCTACGAGCACTGACAAGGTATGGCCCGTCGTCGCCAAACCGGCGCTTGGCGCCAAGCTTACCGATACTACCAAAAAGCCACCCGACCCACCCTTGTGGGTTGTGATAAAACTGAATGGACAAAAGAGCGCCATCCAAGGATTTTTGATCGTCTGATTGTTGGAGAGCTCACATCAAACCGAGACGATGGTCCATGACTTGGCCGGCCGCTATCCTCATGCGCAGTCCGTCGCTGGCTGCAATCCGGGCCGTCCGGTGACATGTCCCGATGGGGCGCCGATTGCGCTCCATCAAAACTTCGTCTGACCCCATCAGCCCATACGTCGTGCTACGAAAATCACGACACCGGGCGATCTGAAACTTCAGGTCTACGCGGTGGAATTTGAAATTCCGAGCACCCACATGGACCTCTCGAAGATCAAGACGCTGATCGACTTTGTCGGACGATCGAATATTACCGAGCTGACCGTAACCGAAAAGGACGTGACGGTTCGGATTTTCCGCACGTCGCCGGGAGAGTCAGGTTCTGCCGAGTCCTGGCAAAAACCGGAATCGACCATAGGCCTCGTCTCCGATCCGCCTTCGAGCGCCAACAAAACCTCCCACGCGGTGAGGGCGCCCGTCTTCGGCGTTCTGCACCGGGCGTCGGCACCCGGCGAGCCGCCATTCGTCGCGATCGGCGATGCGGTGGAAGAGGGGCAAACCCTTTTCATCATCGAGGCGATGAAGGTCTTCAACACGATCGCTGCGCCGCGGTCCGGGCGCATCATCCACCTGACCGATATCGACAATGGCGAGGTCGAGACCGGCAACCTGCTGGCGGAGATCGCCTGATGCCGGAAACATCTGAGCAATCTGCCGCTTCAGGGCGCCGTTTCGACACCGTCCTCATCGCCAATCGCGGCGAGATCGCCGCCCGGATAGAGCGCGCCTGCCGCGAACTCGGCTTGAAGACGGTCGCCATCTGCTCCGAGGCGGACCGGCAGGCGCCCTACACCAAGACCGCCGACCATTTTCTCTGCATCGGCCCGTCGGCTGCGTGCAGGAGCTATCTCAATCAGGATGCCATTCTTCTCGCCGCCCGCCTGACCGGCGCGGGCGCCGTCCATCCCGGTTACGGCTTTCTGTCTGAGAACGCTGCATTCGCCGATGCCGTCGAAAAGGCCGGGCTCACCTTCATCGGCCCGACGGCTTCATCGATCGCGACCATGGGCGACAAGATCGCGGCAAAGCGGGCGATGATGGCGGCAGGCGTTCCCTGCGTTCCCGGTCCCGACAGCGCGCTGCCCGACGACCCGGCCGCAATCGAGCGCATTGCGCTGGAGATCGGCTATCCCGTCATCGTCAAGGCGTCAGGCGGCGGTGGCGGGCGCGGCATGCGCGTCGTGCTAAAGGCCGATCAGCTGCATGAAGCGATTGCGTTGACACGGGAAGAGGCGCGCAAGGCCTTCGGCTCGCCCGCGCTCTACATGGAGAAATTCTTAGAGCATCCGCGCCATATCGAGATCCAGGTCATTTGCGACGATCACGGCAATGCCGTGTGGCTCGGACATCGGGATTGCTCGATGCAGCGCCGCCATCAGAAAGTGGTGGAAGAGGCGCCGGCGCCCGGGATCGCGCCCGACATCATCCAACCGGTCGGCATGGCCTGCGTGCAGGCCTGCCGCCAGATCGGCTACCGCGGCGTCGGCACCTTCGAATTCCTCTATGAGGACGGCGCTTTCTATTTCATCGAAATGAACACGCGGCTTCAGGTCGAGCATCCCGTCACCGAACTGACGAGCGGGGTCGATATCGTCCAGGCGCAGATAAAGGCGGCCCAGGGCGACGTTCTGGATCTCGCCCAGGGCGATGTCACCTGCGAAGGCCACTCGTTTGAATGCCGGATCAACGCCGAGGATCCCGACACCTTCCTGCCGTCGGCAGGTGTCATCACGCATCTGGCTTTGCCGCAGGGGCCGGGCATCCGGGTCGATACGCATATTCATCCCGGTTACAGGGTCTCGCCCTATTACGACTCGCTGATCGCCAAGCTGATCGTCCACGCACCGACGCGTGCGAAAGCGATGGCCAGAATGTGCGAGGCGCTTGCCGGCATCGAGATCGAGGGCATCGCCACCAATGTCCCCTTCCTGCGCGCCCTGTTCGAGGACCACGCATTCGCGCGCGGTGAGACCGATATCCACTATCTCGAGCAATGGCTGAAGCTGAGGAGGACGGCGGCATGAGTGCCACCGATTTCAGCGATCCCGCAACGATTGCATTCCTCACCGACGCGCTGACGGCCGCCGGAGTGGCAGGCCTCGAAATCTCGCGGCCGGACGGGCAGATCCGCATCGTCATTTCAGGGGAGGGCGGCGCCCGGATCGGTTCGAGCGAAGCCACACCCCGCGCTTCGGGTTCTGCACCTGAAGTCGTGAAGGCGCCGCTGGCGGGGCATTTCTGCGCCGAACATCCGGCCGCAGTCACGCCCCAAACTCTGCCGCGCTCCGTATCCGCGGCCGACATCCTCGGCTTCGTCAGGGTGGGGCATGTGCTGCTTCCCCTTCGCGCCGGCCGTTCCGGTGTTTTGACCAGGCTGCTCGCCGAGCCCGGCGTGCTGGTCGGCTTCGGCGACCCTCTGTTCGAAATCGAGCTGCCATCATGATCGTCACGACGAACAGACATGCCTCGCAACACGAAATCGTTCCGGCCACCCAAAGCCGGGCGCGGGTTTCCTCGATCGGCGCCAGATCCTTTCTGCTCGAGGCGCCAGGCGATTTCGATCTCATCGCGCAGCGGCGGATCTGGGCACTGTCCCAGACGGTGAGAGGCTGGAGTGACCTTGCCGAAAATATTCCCGGGATGACCAACCTGCTGGTGATCTTCAAGGAGACGCCCGAAGATCCCGATGCGGTGGTCGCCCGGCTGCTGGAGGCATGGGAGAATGCGCAGAGCATCGATCTCGACGGCAAGACCATCGAGATCCCCGTCCATTACGGCGGCGAACATGCGACCGATCTTCCGGCTCTTTGCGATCTCTCGGGCTTAAGCGACCGCGAAGTCGTCCGCATCCATCATGAAGCCACCTATCGTGTCTTCGCCTTGGGCAGCGCGCCAGGTTTCGGCTATCTGCATGGCCTCGATCCGCGCATCTATATGCCGCGAAAGACCGTGCCGTCGCTGAAGATGGCGAAGGGCTGCGTGACCATCGGCGGCATGCAGACCGGCGTCGCCATGCTGACCGGCCCGAATGGCTGGAACTCCATCGGTTTCGCGACGCTTGACATGTTCGACCCAACCTCGCCGACCCCCGCGATGATGGCACCCGGAGATACGGTGCGGTTCCTGCCGGCAAGGATCGAGCTATGATCGAGATTTGCGAAAGCGGCCCTTTCAACACGGTGCAGGATCTCGGACGTCCCGGCTATCGCGACATCGGCGTATCGGCGAGCGGCGCGATGGACCCATTTGCGCTCAGGATCGGCAATATTCTCGTCGGCAATGACGAGAATGCGGCTGTGATCGAAGTGCAGACCTTTCCGTTCAGCGTACGTTTCGAGCGGCGCACCGTCTTTGCCGTGACCGGCGCCGACGGCCATATCAATCTCGACGGATCGGAACTCATTCCCTGGTGCGCCCATACGGCAGAGCCCGGACAGGTTCTCCAGTTGCAGCAGCCCCCGCGGCTGGCGCGCTCCTATATTTCGGTCGGAGGCGGGCTGGACATTCCTGTTGTCATGGGGTCGCGAAGCACGTCGCTGCGCGGCGGCTTCGGCGGCAATGCCGGCCGGCCTCTGGCGAAGGGCGATCGGATCGCAGTCGGCGAGGACGCGGAGATCGCCATGCTGCCGGCCATGGGCCTCGCCGTCGTCGAGCCGGCGGTGGCGCTGCGCGAGGTGTTCCCGGGACCCGTCGACGGCGCCTTGCCGATCCGCGCCCTGCCTGCCGGCGAGCATGATCTTTTCACCGGAGACGGCGAAGCCTTCTGGAGCCAGACCTGGAGGATTTCCTCCCGCAGCGACCGGACGGGTTACCGCCTGTCCGGCGAGTCGATCACGCCGACCGCCTCCATCGAGATGCGCTCCCATGGCGTCGTGCCCGGCGTCATTCAAGTTCCGCCGGGCGGCGAACCGATCGTGCAGATGAGCGAAGCGAACACCGCCGGCGGATATCCGAAGATTGCCGGCGTGATCGAGTGCGACCTCTGGCGGCTCGGGCAGGCCCGCATCGGCGCCCGCCTGAAATTCGTCCGGTCGACGCATGCGGAAGCGCGCGCGGTCGAACAGGCCGTCGCCCGCTATGTCGAGGATGTCAGGCAGACATCTCTCATGGTCAAGCGCGCCCTGAAGGCGATGGTCTAGAGCATGTCTCGCAAAAGTGTGCAGCGGTTTTGCGATAAAGACATGCGCAAACAAAGACCTAAAGCGTGACAAGCGGAATCTGAAAGATCGCGACACGCTTTAGATCGTGCCAGCAGAGAGCGGCCGTCAAAAGGAGGAACTGATGAAGATCGATCTGAATTCCGACATGGGCGAAGGATTTGGTCCCTACCGGCTGTGCGACGACGAAGCGATGATGAAAATCGTCTCGTCGGCCAATATCGCCTGCGGTTTCCACGGCGGCGACCCGGATACGATGGGGCGCATGGTGCGGCTGGCGAAACTGAACGGCGTCGGCATCGGCGCCCATCCCGGCCTGCCCGACCGGCTGGGTTTCGGCCGGCGCGAAATACCCTTTCAGGCAGACGAGCTTCGCCAGCAGATGCTCTACCAGCTCGGCGCCCTTGTGGCGATCGCCAGAGCCGAGCGCGTCGCCGTCTCCCATATCAGCTTCCATGCGGCCATGGGCAATATGGTCAACCGCGATCCTCTGCTGGCCAACCTGATGATGGATGCGATCGCCACCGTCGACGCCAATCTCGTCGTCTTCGTCACGTCAGGCAGCGAGATTGAGCAGGCGGCGAAACGCGCCCGCCTGAAGACACTGGCGCTTTTCCTTGCCGACCGGGCCTATGACGCCCACGGCAGGCTTGTCACGCGCGGCCTGCCGGGTGCGGTCATCAAGGATGAAGCCTCGGTGCGCGCCCGTGTTCGAAAATTCCTCCTCGACGGAAGCGTCGAGACCATCGACGGCGCCGTGATCGCCATGCCGGCGCGCTCCATCCTCGTTCACAGCGATACACCAGGCGCCCTCGAGATTGCCGGCATCGTGCGCGGCGAGATCGAAGCCACGGGCGCGACACTCGCTCCCGCCGCCGAACTCGCCGACTGACGCAATTCCGATCGCCTTCGGCGATCGACCACTTCAATCCCTTATCGAAGGACCATGCCGATGTCCGTCATCGCAGACCGCCTGAAAAATGTATCCATATCCGCCTCCGCCGCCATGACCCAGCGCGCCCGGGAATTGGCCGCCAAGGGGATCAAGGTCGTCAGCCTCTCCTCCGGCGAGCCGGATTTCCCCACCCCGGTACACGCGATCGAGGCGGCCCATGCCGCAGCGCTTGCCGGCGATACGAAATATCCGCCGATGGACGGCACGCCGGCGCTCAAATCCGCCATCATCAGGAAGTTCAAGCGCGACAACAATCTCGACTACGACGCCAGCCAGATCGTCGTCTCGGCCGGCGGCAAGCAGGTGATCTTCAACGCCATGCTGGCAACCTGCAATCCGGGCGACGAGGTCGTCATCCCCACGCCCTCCTGGGTCAGCTATGCCGACATCGTCAAATTCGCCGGCGGCGTCCCGGTTCCGGTCCCATGCCACGAGCAGGCCGGCTTCAAGCTGCGCGCCGAAGATCTGGAGGCGGCGATCACGCCGCGCACCAAATGGCTCTTCCTGAATTTTCCGAACAATCCGACTGGGGCAGCCTGCTCCCGGGCGGAGATGGCCGCCATTGTCGAAGTCATGCTGCGCCACCCCAATGTCTGGATCATGACCGACGACATCTACGAGCACCTCGTCTATGACGACTTCCAGTTCTGCACGATCGCGGAAGTCGAGCCGAGACTGTACGACCGCGTCCTGACGATGAACGGCGTCTCCAAGGCTTACGCGATGACCGGCTGGCGGCTCGGGTTTTGCGCCGGGCCGAAAGAGCTGATCTCCGCCGTCAGCAACGTCAACGGCCAAAACGGCGGCGGCATCGCGACGCTTACCCAGGCGGCGGCAACCGCGGCGCTCGACGGACCTCAGGACCTGCTGAAGGAGCGTGCGGCGATCTACAAGGAAAGACGCGACTTCGTCCTCGACAAATTGTCGGAGGTGGAAGGGCTGCGCTGCCATCGGCCCGAGGGCGCCTTCTATATCTATCCCAACATATCCGGGCTAATCGGCAAGACCAGCAAGGGCGGGCGCAAGATCGAGACCGACGTCGATTTCGTCATGGCGTTGGTGGACGAGCATCACGTCGCGACCGTGCAAGGCGCTGCTTACGGAATGAGCCCGTTCTTTCGCATTTCCTACGCGACAAGCATGGAAAAACTGGGCGAGGGCTGCGCGCGGATCGCCCAGTTCTGCAAGGATATGCACTGATCGATTTTAACCCTTCAGCCGCGCCGTCAGTTCGAGAAGGATGTCCCGGACGGCAAGCGCCGGCTCCGACAGGGGATTCTGGTCGGAAACGCAAAGCGACAGGGTTTCCTCGATCCGCGGCGAGACGAGCCGGCAAATCAGCGGCTCGCTCGATTCCGAGACGATGCGATCGGCGATGGCCTTCGGCATCATCGTCGCGCCGAGACCGCTGCCGACCGCGCGGGCGAGCGTGCGCACGATTTCGACTTCCGCCACGACCTTCAAATTGGTGCGCGTGCGGGTAAAGGCGGTATCGACCGCGCGGCGGACGAAATTATAGGCGGGCGGCAGGAGCAGCGGTATTCCGTCAAGCGTGTTGACCGGAACGGGTTTCGCATCGGCTTCGATGGCAAAGTCGCGATGGGCGACCAGGAAAAACTCTTCGCTGAGGATCGGTTCGAACCGCACGCCCTTGATCGGCCCGGTCCCATGCAGAAGCGCCATCTCCAGCCGGCCGTTCATGATCATCTGGCTATAGGTCTGTCCGACACTTTCGGTCAGATGCAGCAGAATACCGGGATGCCGTTTGCGGGTTTCCGCCAGCAGATCGACCGAGAGCGTCGCCGCGCTGCTGAACGGCACGAGGCCGACGGACACGCGCCCGGCAAGCGAATTGCCGGCTGCCGATGCATCGGCTTGCGCCTGCTCCATCTGCCGAAGGATGATCTGCGCATGGCGATATACCGCATGTCCGGCATCGGTCATGCTAACGCCCTGCTGGCTGCGGATCAGCAGCTTGTGGCCGAAATGTTCTTCCAGCGCCGCAAGCTGCTGGCTGAGAGCCGGCTGGGCGATATGCAAAAGATCCGCCGCTCGCGTGATGCTGCCGCTGTCGACGATCACGATGAAAGATTTGAGGCGTCTGATGTCCATGGGGATCGGGGTACCATTCTAATCTGCAGATGGCATGTTTGCAGAGGCGCATTGCTTTTGCAACGCGAGGCCGCCTGAAACGAGGCCGCGAGAGCATACCGGCATCGCCGCTTTCTCTTCTTCGGCAGACCGCGCCTGCTCCATAACCGTTGCTTATTGCTCCAGAGATAATCGGTCTTAGGCAAGGGGTTGAAGCTTCGCTACTGTCTCCATCAACAACAAGGGAACGACAATGCCATTCTCCGACTACAAGACCGCACTGGTGACCGGCGCATCCTCCGGGATCGGCGCAGCCGTGGTTGAGCGGCTCCGCCGGGAGAACATTGAGGTCCATGCCGTTGCCCGCAATGCCCAAGCCCTGCAGCAGTTGGCCGAGCGTACGGGCTGCATCGCCCACGCCATCGATGTGACCGACCGGCCGGCGATCGCCGAACTCGCGCGTCAGGTGGAATTCGACATTCTCGTCAACAATGCCGGCGTCGACCGGCCGAAGAAGTTCCTCGAAGCCGACGAGGGCGATATCGATCTCCTCGTCGACGTCAATCTCAGGGCGGTTCTGCACATCTGCCGCCTGGTCGTGCCGGGTATGGTGGCGCGCGACCGCGGCCACGTCATCAACATCTCGTCGATCGCCGGCGCCTATAATTTCGGCGGCAACTCCTCCTATCACGCCACCAAGGCCGGCGTGAGGATGCTGTCCAACCAGTTGCGCATCGACGCTTTCGGCAAGCGGGTGCGGGTCACCGAAATTTGCCCCGGCCGGGTCGCCACGGATATTTTCAATCACGTCCACGGCAATGATCCCAGCATCCGGGAACGGTTCATCGACGGTTTCGAACTGCCTGAAGCGACCGATATCGCCGACGCGATCGCCTTCGCCATCTCGGCTCCCGTCGCCGTCAACATCGGACATATGGAGATCACGCCGACGTTGCAGGTCATGGGCGGCCTGCAGACCGCAAGGCCGCAGCCGAAGACAGATCCATCCGGGGAGCCAACGCCGTGAGCGGTTTCGACCTTTCGGCAATTTTGGGAAATCCCGATTATGCCGCCATGCTGCTGCATGGCATCGAGATGACCTTCATCATCTATGCCGGATCCTGGTCGCTGGCGATGGCGCTGGCACTGCTGCTGCTCGGTATACGCCTGTCGCCCTTTCGCTTCGGCGATCCGTTGGTCGCCGCTTACGTATCCTATCACCGCAACGTCCCCACCCTGGTTCAGCTCATGCTGTGGTATTTCGGGATTTTCACCCTGATGCCGAACGGGGTGGCGACATGGCTCGCCAGCCACAATGCCGAGGCGATCTTCGCGGTGATCGGGCTCGGCCTCTGCCAGGCAGCCTATTTCAGCGAAGATCTTCGTTCGGGCGTGCGCTCGGTCGGTCCCGGCCAGATGGAGGCAGCCCGGGCGCTCGGCCACGGTTATGTCTCGGCGATGCGGTTCGTCATCATGCCGCAGGGGGTGCGCAACGCGCTGCCGCCGCTCATCAATCACAGCGTTTCCCTGTTCAAGAACAGCAGTCTCGCCGTCGTCATCGGCGCGTCGGAACTGACGCATGCCGTCAAGGAAATCGAAAATCTCAGCTTCCGCACCTTCGAGATCTACCTGATCGGCACGGTTCTCTATCTCTTCTTCTCGCTCGTGATCATGAGCATCGGCGCCTACCTCTCGATGCGCGCCGATCCTGCCAGGAGTGCGCGCGCATGATCCAGGACATGATCGCCATCGTCCGAGACTACTGGCTGCTGCTCTTGATCGGCCAATATCCGAACGGACCACTCGGCGGGCTCGCCAATACGCTGATCCTGTCGGCGCTCAGCATCACCCTCGCTTTTCCGGCCAGCATCCTCTTCGCCTTAGCGCGGCTTTCCAAGTCGCCGCTGCTGCGCTGGCCGGTCACGGCCCTTGTCTATTTCACCCGAGGCGTGCCGCTCCTGATGCTCATCCTGTGGAGCTACTTTCTGGTTCCGCTGCTGACCGGCGCCGACGTGCCGAGCTTCGTCACCATGCTGACGACGCTCGTGGTCTATCAAAGCGCCTTCCTCAGCGAAGTCGTTCGTGCCGGCATCGTCGCCCTCGGTCCCGGTCAGATGGATGCGGCACGCGCGCTCGGCCACGGTTACCTGGGCGCCATGCGCTACATCATCCTGCCGCAGGCGCTCTATAACATGATCCCGAGCATCCTCTCGACCTTCGTCTCGACGATCAAGGACACGACACTCGGCTATGTGATCAACGTGCCGGATCTGACCTTTGCGGCAAGCCAGGTCAACAATCGGCTGCTGACGCAGCCCTTCCAGGTCTTCCTTATCCTGGCGATCGTCTACTTCGCCATCTGCTGGACGCTGACCTACTTCGCAAATCGCCTCGAGCGGCGCATCACGCGGCGGCGCGCGGGACTTCTCAACGTCTCCGCCGCCGTGGTCACGCCGTCGAAAATCGTATCGGAGCAGCTATGACCATGTCCGTTTCAACGCAGGTATCGCAGATGATCCGGCTTTCGCAGGTCTGCAAGAGCTATGGCGACTATCCGGTTCTGAAGGACATCGACGCTGAGGTCGCCCGCGGCGAAGTCGTGGTCATCTGCGGACCGTCCGGTTCGGGGAAATCGACGCTGATCCGCACGATCAATCGCCTCGAGGAGATCAACAGCGGATCGATCACGCTCGACGGGCAGAACATTCACGCCTCCATGCGGGCAAAGGCCCTCAACGCGATGCGCAGCCGGATCGGCTTCGTATTTCAGAACTTCAACCTGTTTCCGCATCTCTCGGTGGCCGAAAACGTCTCGATGTCGCCGATCCGGGTGAAGGGCGTCGCGGCCGATGTCGCGCACGAAAAGGCGTTCAAGCTTCTCGACCGGGTCGGCCTTGCCGACAAGGCCCGCGCCTATCCCGGCCAGCTGTCGGGCGGCCAGCAGCAGCGGGTGGCGATCGCCCGGGCTCTTGCCATGGAACCGCCGGTGATGCTGTTCGACGAACCGACCAGCGCGCTCGATCCCGAAATGGTCGGCGAAGTGCTCGCCGTCATGAAGAGCCTGGCCTCCGAAGGCATGACGATGCTCTGCGTCACCCACGAAATGGGTTTCGCCCGCGATGTCGCCGATCGGATCTGGTTCATCGATGCCGGCCAGATCATCGAAACGGCGAGCCCCGAGGACTTCTTCAGCAATCCGACCCATCCCCGGGCTCAGCGTTTCCTCGCTGATCTCAGGCATTGATACCCAACCACCAAAAACAAAGGAGAACAGCAATGAACTGGAAATATCTAGGCCTCACCGTCGCGTTTGCCGGCCTGGCGGCCGCCTTGCCCGCGAAAGCCGATCAGCTCGACACCATCATGTCGGCAAAGACCCTGCGCTGCGCGACTTTCGCCGACGTTCCTCCCTTCGCTTCCCCGGATCCGAAGACCCGCGAAATGGCCGGTTTCGACGTCGATCTCTGCGGCGCCATCGCCAAGGAATTGGGCGTCAAGGCCGAGATCAAGCCGGTTTCCGTCGAGGCGCGCGTGCCCGAAGTCAAGCTCGGCCGCGTCGACATCACCGTTGCCAACCTTGCCTATACGCTGAGCCGCGCCGAGCAGATCCAGTTCAGCGATCCCTATTACCTCGCCAAGGAAATGCTGATCGTGCCGGCGGACGATGCCGGCAAGCAGAAGGCCGATTACGCCGGCCAGCGCCTCGCCTCGACCAAGGGCTCGACATCTGAGATGTCGATCAAGCTCAACAAATCCGACCCGCTGACATTCCAGGATACTGCTTCTGCCTATCTCGCCGTCCAGCAGGGCAAGGCGCGCGGCATGGTCGCCAACACCATGACGACGACCAAGTTCGTCAACGAATCGAAGAGCAAGGGCAAGGAAATGCGGATGATCGAGGAGCCGATGCTCTACCAGCCGATCGGCATCGGCATGGCCAAGGATCAGCCGGCCCTGACCGCCAAGGTCAACGAAATCCTCCACAAGCTCGACACCTCCGGCGAGATCAACAAGATCTGGGACAAGTGGCTCGGCCCGAATACCGAATACAAGATGACCCGTACCGATAAGGTCGTGCCGCTCACCGAGCTGAAGTTCGACCCGATCCCGTGAGGCCAGCCGGCCTCGACGTCCTCAAGTGACGATTTCCAACGAAATCAGACGGCGGGACATGCCCGCCGTCGACCAACGATGTGAGGCATCCATGATCCATATAAAAGATATCCCCGAACGGCCTGATAAAGCCGATATCGACGCCGTTTCCAAATTTTCCCCGGCGACGATCCACGAGGCTCAGGGCCGCCGAGGCGCGCTTTCCTCCCGCCTCAAGCCCGTCGACTACCGGATGAAACTGTGCGGTCCGGCCTTTACGGTCAAATGCGCGCCGCGCGACAACATCATGCTGCAGCTCGCCATCAACTATGCAAAGCCCGGCGATATCATCGTCGTCTCGGCGGGCGAGTACGAGGAGGCGGGGTCCTTCGGCGATGTGCTCGCCAATGCCTGCGTTGCCAAGGGCATCGGCGGCCTCGTCACCGACACCGGCGTGCGCGACACGCTGCAGCTTAGAGAACTCGGTTTCCCTGTCTTCTCGCTCAGCGTCTGCATCAAGGGCACGGTGAAGGAGACCATTGCGGCGGTGAACGACCCGATCATCGTCGGCGGCGAAACCATCAATCCAGGCGACATCATCGTCGGCGATGCCGACGGCCTGGTGGTCGTGCGCAGGGAGGAAGCGCAGGAAGCAGCCAGACTTTCGCAGGCCCGCGAAGATGCCGAAGCCGGCTATATCGCCGCCTACAAGGCAGGGAAATCGATCATCGAGGTCAGCAATCTGGCGCCGGTGCTGAAAGCCAAGGGTCTTGTCGTCGACATTTGACGGAGGAAGCAAAGGCACGCGCTCCAAGATCGGCCTGGACACTATTATGGACACATGTTCTATAAAGTGGACAGATTTGACGGGAGCGCGCCATGCATCTTTCCATGTGGACTTACCCTTGGGATATCCAGGATCAGGGGCTCGATACCTTTGCCGCCGAGCTGCGCGGTCGCGCCGGCCTCACGACGGTCAGCCTGGCAACCTCCTATCATGCCGGCCGCTTTCTCCAGCCGCGCAGTCCGCAGCAGAAGGCCTATTTTCCCGAAGACGGGACGGTCTATTTCAAGCCGGATGAAAGCCTGTGGCGGGACAAGCTGATTCGGCCGCTGATGGCCCGAAATGTGACCGAGCGCGGCGACATGCTGGAAGCGCTGATCCAGGCGCGGGAGGCGACGGGGCTCAAGGTTTCCTGCTGGACGGTCTGCCTCCACAATACCCGCCTCGGCATGCTGTATCCCGATCATGTGACGCGCAACGCCTTCGGCAATCCCAACTATTACAATCTCTGCCCCTCCAGCCCGGCGGCGCGCGCCTATGCCGTCACCCTTGTCCGCGACATCACCACGAACTATCGGCCCGACATGGTGGAACTCGAAAGCCCGAACTTCATGGGCTTCGCGCATGAATATCATCACGAGAAAGACGGCGTCGGCCTTAACCCCGAAGACGATTTCCTCCTGTCGCTCTGCTTCTGCGACCATTGCACGGCGCGCGCCGCAAAGGCCGGCGTGCCGGTCGAAGGTGCGCGCCGGACGGTGGCGCGCTTCATTGCGGAACTCTGCGAACGGGCCGTGCCGGAACGACAGTTCTCGGATTTCCCGGCAGCCGGCATCGATGCCTTCCGCGACCATCCCGATCTCTATGCCTATCTCGCCTGGCGCAGCGAACCGGTGACCAGCCTGATCGGCGAGATCGAGGCGGCGGCCGATCCGGCGACCCGCATCGTGCTCATCGATTTGAAGGACGGCTGGCTCGGCGGCGTCGATCTCTCGGCCGTCGGTGCGCTCTGCGACGGGGCGATCCTCTGCTGCTACGACATGGAGCCCAATGCCATCGGCGATGTCATCCGCGCCGGCCGGGCGGCACTCGGATCGGAAAAATTGCTCGGCATCGGCCTGCGCGTCTTCTATCCCGAGGTCGGTGAAGCCGCAGTGCTGGCGGCCCGCGCCAAGGCCGCCGTCGATGCCGGCGCCGATGGCGTGAACTTCTACAATTACGGCCTCATCCCGGCTAAGCGTCTCGACTGGGTCAAGGCGGCGGTCGGCGTCATCATCTAGAGCAATTCCAGGAAAAGTGCGAAGCGGTTTTCCGTCCGGAATTGCGTTAAAACAAAAGCTTAGAGCGGTTCTGCGCTTCCGTGAAAAGCTGAACCGCTCTAAGCAGCAATCGGTTCGGCGACCTGGATCAGGCAGTCCCCGGCCTGGCTGTCGCAATGCAGCCGGTGGGAAATGACGATGCCGTCCTCGGCAAAGCGCAGCTCTTCCTCCGGCTGCTCCAGCCGTTCCAGATCGTGATACCACCCGGCGAGATCGCCGGCCGAAACGGCGGCACCCAGGGGTGCGGCCGGCTCGAACCAGCCTCTACGGGTGGCATAGATGCCCTGGCTGTGCCGGGAGAGCGAGAGAAGCTGCAACGGCCCCGGCTCAGGCAGCGGTGCGCGGGAGAGGACCGGACGCCCGACGATGCCGAGCGTCACAAGCAGCCGGTCGATCGCCGCCGCCGTGAAGGCCATCGTCGCGGGCGTCACGGTTCCGCCGCCGCCGAACTCGCCGGAAAGACCGATGATGCCGGCCCTTGCCGCAGCCCCCATCGATGTCGGCGCCGCGGGGCCATTGTCGGCGATGAAGGCATGCGACGCGCCCATCGCCCGCATCAGCAAGACCGACCGCTCGAAGCGGGCGGCATGGGCCTGCCGCTCGATCAGCGTGCAGGGCAGATGCGCCATCGACGTGCCGCCCGAATGCAGGTCGAGCATGACGTCATGGCGCGGAAGGAGCTCGTATTCGAGGAAATGCGCCAGGCGCGCCGTCGGCGACCCCATGGGATCGCCGGGAAAGGCCCGGTTGAGGTTGCCGCCGTCGAAGGGCGAGCAGCGCTTGGCCGCCATCACCGCCGGCAGGTTCGCCATCGGCAAAATGGTGACGGCGCCGCGGATCTCAGTTATATCGAGCAGGCGCATCAACCGACCGAGCTGCAGTTCGCCCTCGTATTCGTCGCCATGATTGCCGGCCATCATCAGCAAGGACGGCCCGTCACCATTTCTGAGGCGAAGGATCGGAATGCGGATCTGATAGTAGGGCGAACGGTCGATCGAATAGGGGATGGCGAGATGGCCGGTCTGCCGGCCCTGGCGCGAAAAATCGATCGGATTGACGAGGCCGCTATGCATGATCTCTCCAGTGCGGGCGGTGGCCGCGCGGTTACAGCGCCGCGACCGCGGTCATTTCGACGCGCAGGTCCGGGTCGGCAAGGCGGGCTTCGGTGCAGGCGCGGGCCGGCGGGTTTTCGATATCGATCCAGCTGTCATAGACGCCGTTCATCGCCTCGAAATCGACGATCGCCGGCAGGAAGACGTTGACGGCGATGAGGCGCGAGCGATCGGTTCCGGCTTCCTTCAAAAGGGCGTCGATCTTGCCGAGCACGTCGCGGGTCTGCTCCTCGATATCCGCCTTGCGGTTTTCCGCGACCTGGCCGGCAATATAGACGAGACCGCCATAGCTGACGGCCTGGCTCATGCGCGAACCCTTCTGGTAACGCTGGATCATGCAGGTTTTCCTTTTCTCGCTCTTGAAGGGAAAATTCAGCCGAAGCTGGTCAGATAGGCCGCCGTCACCGAATGATCCGGGTCGAGGCCATAGAGGATCGCATGCCGGTCGAGGCAGGTGCAGGGATGCGAGATGCCGAACTCGATGACGTCGCCGACCGAGACGTCGCTGCCATCGGCAAGTCTTAGAAAGGCGTGCTGATCGTTGAGGCGGAAAACGTCGGCGGTTTCGAGATCGGTGAGATACGCGCCATTGCGATAGAGCGCCAAGGGCCGCGGCAGGCCCTGGTCCATCGCCACGTCGCGCATGCCCAGGCCTGCGATCGCAAGCCTTGGCTCCGGCCGGGAGAGAACCTCGGCCCAGGCCCTCAGCGCCGGGTGGAAACCGGCCGTCGCCGAAACCGTCTTATCGCCGATGCGCAAGCCGCCGCGCGCATCGAGGCCGGCAAGGCCGCGCTCATAGATGCCGTGATCATAAAGAAGATCGCGCCGCTGCGCAGCACGAGCCGGCAGGCTGGATCGGCGGCGACGGCAGCTGAGAGCCGCGCCACCACGATGTCGAAAAACACCGAACCGCCTGATGTAACGAGGAGCGGCCGTTCCCTGCCGATGCGGGCGCGGATCTTCGGCAGGAAATCGGCGGTCATCGCCATCAGCGCGTCGATGCGAAGCATCGTCTCTTCCGCATCGGCGGTGGCGGCCGCACCCTCATAGGCGGCGATGCCGGTCAGCCGGAAGGCCGGCGTCTCCACTGCCAGGATCGCGTCGAGAATTGCCGCCGCGGCTTCGGCGCTGCGGAGACCGGCGCGGCCGGCGCCGAATTCCACCATCAGGCCGAGAGGCGGCAGATCCGCACGCTCCTGCCATGCGGAGCGAAGCGCATCGACGAGCGCCGTCGAATCCACGAAGACATGGAACTCCGCATCCGGATAATGGCTGACGAGCGCCGCAAGCCGGCGGGCGGCGGCGGCCCCGCCGATTTCGTTGGCAAGGATCAGCCGGCGCTGCCCCGCCTTCAGCAGAACGGCGGCCTGGCGGATGTCGGCAACGGTCGTGCCCCAGGCGCCCGCCGCCAGAAGCGCCTCTGCCAGCGCCGTCGACATCGGGGTCTTGGCATGCGGCGCGATTTCGGCGCCATGGCTTTTCACATAAGCCATCATCAGTTCGACATTCCCGGCGAAGGCCTGCCGGTCGAGCGACATCAGCGGCAGCGCCATGCTGCCGTCATAGGGCTTCCACCCCTGCATTCCCACTACCGCAAGCGGCAGCGGCGGATGGCCCGGCGGAAAGCCGCGCACCCGCTCGTCGATCAGGACGTTTTCCGTCGCGCTATGAAGATCAGACATGGCGGCCTCTGGCGATCTCGGCCGGATCGGCCAAACCGAGGCGATAGGTGTCGTTGGCAGTGGCAAAGAACAAAGCGCGCTGCTCGTCGAGAGAGAGCTCGGCGGCAACCATACGGAAAACCCGATACACCTCGTCGAAAGAAGCGTGCAGGCCGGCGACCGGGAAGTCGCTCGCAAACATCGCACGTTCAGGGCCGAAACAATCGAGGCAATGTTCGATCACCGGCCGCAGGCTTTCGAGCGTCCATCCATGGTCATAGGCGACAAGGTCGGAAATCTTCACGCGCACGTTGGGCGCGCCGCCGAGCGCCCGCAGGCCGCGATGCCAGAGCGCCATGCCGTCCTCCGTCCGGTCGACGGGGCTGCCGCCGTGGTTGAGCACGAAAAGCGTTTCGGGAAAGGCCTGCACGAGATCGAGCGCCTCGGCCATCTGCCAGGGATAGAGCATCAGGTCGAAGACCAGCCCGAGCCGCGTGGCATGGGCAAGCCCCACGCGCCAGGCGGGATCGCCCATGCAATCCGGGCGCGGCGCAAAACGCTTCGCCGCATCGGGATGCCAGCTTAAAATATCGCGGATGCCGACGACGTTGCGGTTTTCCGCCTCCGCCTCGAGCAGGCGCGGGGCATCCGGCCCATCGAGGGGAACACGCGCGATATAACGATGCGCCACCCCGGAGCTGCGGTCGAGACCCTCCAGCCAGCGGCTCTCTTCCACCGGGTAGGCAACCGACCAGCCGGCCTCCACATGCACCGTCGCAACGACGTTCTGGCGCGCGGCATCGGCGCGATAATCGTCGATGCCGTAATCGCGCAGGATCGGCGCGAGGCTGCCGAACACCATCTCCCCGCCGGTAGCCCGCGCCTTTTGAAGCCAGGGATGGCGTTGCAGGCTGAGATCCCAGAGATGGTGATGCGGGTCGATCACCGGCCCGTTGTAGCGCTCGGTCATCTGCGCGCCTCGCGGCCCGAAACGAGCAGGAGGGCGAGGATCAGCGTGCCGAACATGATCGACCGCCAGCCGGGCGAGGCGTTGACGACGGTGATCAGCGCCGTCGTGGTGACGAGTAGGATCGCCCCCGGGATGGTGCCAGCATAGGTGCCGCGGCCGCCAAGGATGGAGGTGCCGCCGAGCACGACGGCGGCGATCGAGGTCAACAGATAGGGATCGCCGATGCCGACATAACCCTGCCGGTTCATGCCCAGCACCAGAATGCCCGCAAACCCGGCGAAGAAGCCGGACAGGGTATGGACGACCAGCGTATTGCGGGTGACGCTGACGCCGGAAAGCCGGGCGGCGAGCGGGTTTGCCCCGAGCGCCAGAAAGCGAGCGCCGATCGGCATGCGGTGGATCAGCAGCAAACGACGATCGAGACGGCGAGCCATAGCAGAATGCCCGAGGGAATGCCGAACGGCCGCGCCTGCCCGAGCAGGATGACGGCCGGATTGCTGACGGTGACGGCGCTGCCACCGGCGACGATGACGAGCAGCCCCTGCAGGAAGGTCGCCATGGCAAGTGTCATGATGATCGGCGGCACGCGAAGATAGGCAGCACCCGCGCCATTCATCAAGCCGATGCTGGTGGCGATGGCAAGGGCTGCCGCGATGCCGGCAAGGCCGGTCGGATCCCAGGCGGGCGAAATCAGCGGCAGCAGGATTGCCGTGACGGTGATGACAGCACCGACGGAAAGATCGATGCCGCCCATCAGGATGACGAGTGTCTGCCCTGCAGCGACGATGCCGATCACCGCGGCGAGTTCGAGCAGGTAGCGCAGATGGCCGTAGGCGCCGAACCCGCGCAGCGTGAAGCCTGCGACGATCCAGACGAGCGCGACCAGAAGAAAGGTCAGGAGCGGCGGATTGCGGAACGCGGATCGGATGATGTTCATCGCCTTGCCCTCCAACCCTTGAGAAGTTCCGGAACGGCGACCGCGCCGACAATGATCAATCCTTGAGCGACGTATTGCGCGACCGGCGGGAAGCCGAGGAAGAACATCACGTTGATCATCACCGAGAGCAGCAGGCTGCCGCAGATCGCGCCGCGCATCGTGCCCTTGCCGCCGAGGAAACCGACGCCGCCGAGCACGGCCGCAGCGATCGAGTTCAGCGTGAAGGGTGTGCCGATCACAGGATCGCCCGAGCCGGTCAGCGCCGCGACGAAAAGGCCGGTCAGCGCCGCAAGCAGACCGGAGAGCGCGAAGGCTGCAACCTTCACCCGTTCGACCGGAACACCGGAGCGGAATGCGCCGACCGGGTTGTCGCCGGCCGCATAGATGCCGAGGCCGAGCGGCGTTGCGAGAAAGGCTTTCCAGAGCGCCAGGATGACGAGAAGCAGCAGGAAGGCGACGGGCGTGTGGCCGGCAAGCGCCGTCGACAGCCAATCGGGAATGAATCCGCCCGGCCGCGGCAGCAGAATGAGCGCGACGCCGCTGATGATGAAGGAGCCGGCCAGCGTGACGATGATCGCCGGCAATCTCAGATGCGTCACGATGGCGCCGATGACGGCGCCGATCAAAAGGCCGGCGAGCGCGACAGCCAGAATGCCGCCCGGCACGCCGAGCACCCCTTGCATCGTCGTCGCCGCGATCACGGCGCCGAGGCTGACGAGCGGGCCGATCGCCAGCGTGATGCCGCCGTTCAGCATGAGCAGCGCCTGCGCCATGGTGACGAGCGCGAGCGGGAACCAGTTCTGCGTGAACTTGGAAAAGCCGCCGATCGAAAGAATGCCGGGAAAGAGCACCGCATAGAGGATGAGAAAGGCGGCGACGACGAGATATAGGCCGGCGAGGCCTCGGTTGCGGCGGAGCTGGATCGAGCCGTAGAGCCGGGATGATGAAATCGTGCTCATGCCGCCTCTCCCTGCGTCGCGGCCGCAATACCCATGGCCGCGCCGACGATCGCGCCTTCGCTGATCGTATCCTGCGACAGTGTTGCCGCGATGCGCCCCTCGCGCAGAACCACGACGCGGTCGCAGAGATGCACGAGTTCCGGCGTATCGGAACTGGCGAGAACGACGAGCCGTCCCTCGGCGGCGAAGGCGCGCAGCATCAGGTAAATCTCACGCTTGGTTTCGATGTCGACGCCGCGCGTCGGATCGTTGAGGAGCAGAATGGACGGATCGAGCGGCAGCCATTTAGCCAGCGCCACCTTCTGCTGGTTGCCGCCGGAAAGCGCCTGCACCGGGCGGGCCGTATCGCCCTTGATCGTCAGGCGACGCGCGAGATCGGCGACCAGGCTGCTTTCCGCCGTCAGCTCGCGCAATCCCTTGCGGGCAAGCCGTCCGAGCGAGGGCAGGATCAGATTGGAAGCGATGGAGTGGGGCAGCACCAGTCCCTCATGTTTGCGGTCGGCCGGCACATAGACGATGCCCGCCGCATTCGCCGCCCCGACATCTGCGGGCAGGCCGGGTTTTCCCGAGACCTCGGCCTGAGCGGCAGACGCGGCAATCGCGCCGTAGAGGCCGAGCAGCAGGTCTTCCTGGCCTTGCCCCACCAGCCCGCCGATGCCGACGATCTCGCCGGCGCGGGCGGAGAAGCCGATATGGCGCACCATGCCGGCGGAAAAATCTTCGACGCTGATGCGCATCACGCCGGGCCTGGCGGTTGGGCGCGGCGGGAACAGGTCGCCGGTCTCGCGGCCGACCATCAGGCGGACCAGCCCCTCGCCATCGATGCCGGAGAGCGACTGGTCGGCCGTGACGCCGCCATCCTTCAGCACCGTGACATGCGAGCAGAGCGCCTGCACCTCGTTGAGGCGGTGGGAAATATAAAGAAGTGCGGTGCCGCGGCCCTTGAGCGCCTCGATCAGCCGGGCAAGGATGCCGGCTTCGTGGGCGGAGAGCGACGAGGTCGGTTCGTCCAGAATGAGCACACGCGGATTGCGGAACAGCGCCTTGGCGATCTCCACCATCTGACGGCGACCGAGCGCGAGATCGGCGACCGGCATGTCGAGCGGTTCGGTGAGCCCGACCATGTCGCAGACCTCTCGCACGCCGCGATGCAGCGCTCGATAGTCGATGAGGCCGAACCGGCGCGGAAAGGCGCCGGTCCCGATGTTTTCGGCAATCGACAGGCTGGCCGTCAGGCTCAGCTCCTGTTGAACCACGGCGATGCCGGCCGCGCGCGCCGCCGCCGGGCTGAAACGCCCGACGGGCCTGTCGTCGACGAGGATGGAGCCGCTATCCGGCTGAAGGGCACCGGACAGGAGATTGATCAACGTCGACTTGCCGGCGCCGTTTTCGCCGAGCAGGGCGTGAACCCTGCCCGGCAGAAGGGCGATATCGACGCCCTTCAAAACGGGATTGCCGAAAAATCCCTTGAACACCTGCCGGGCTTGCAGCAGGGGCCTTTCTTCCGTCATGACGGTATCCTCAGCTAGGGATTACTTGGCCAGCAGCTTGTCGAAGAGCGCCTGGTCGTAATCCGAGTAGATATAGCCGTCGGCCGGGAACTTGTCGGCACGGGCGAGATAGCTGCCGATGGTGCTGTCGTCGATGACGGGCAGCGGCACCTTGACGAAAGCGGGCACGTCCTTGCCTTGCAGCGCCTGCACGGCGGTATAGACGGAAAGCGCACCGAGCCAGTTCGGCTGCATGGTCGCCCAGCCCTTCAGGCCTTTCTCCTTCCAGAGTTCCAGGAATTGCCGGGCGTTTTCGCCGGTCGTCGGCACCTGGTCGCGGCCCTGGCGCTCGAAGGCGAGGACGGAACCCGCAGACAGCGCGCCGCCGAGCGACAGCACGCCGTCGATTTCCGGATTGGCGAAGAGGAGGCTGGTCATCGCTTCCTGCGCGGGTGCGACGTTATATTCCGTGTTCGTCTCGGTGATCACCTTAAGACCCGGATTGGCATCGAGGACCGGCTGGGCGCCCTTGCGGCGATCATCGCTCACCGAAATGCCGGCCGGGCCGTTCATGATGATGATCTTGCCCTTGCCGCCGAGCTGGCTGACCATCCACTTGGCAGCGGTCGCGCCCCATTCGTTGGAATCGGTATTGATCTTCGCCGTCACCTTGTCGGTGTTGACCAGGCTGTCGAAATTGACGACGGCGATGCCCTTGTCGCAGGCATCCGAAATGACGCGATCGAGGGCGTTGGAGGAGCCGGCAATGACGACGATGGCGTCGACATTGGCGTCGATCATCGACTGAATATGCTGGATCTGCGTCTGGGCATTGCCCTGCGCGTCGGTAATCATCAGGTCCTTCACAAGACCCGCTTTCTTCAGCTCTTCCACCTCGGCCGTGATCGTGCCTTCGGTCTGCTTCATCCAGGTCGGCACCGAATAGATGTTCGCCCAGCCGATCGTATAGGGCGCTTTCCTGTCGCCCTTGATGCAATTGGCGGCGGCCGAAGCCGTGCCGGTGGAAAAGACGAGGAGGGCTGCCGCGGCGGCGGCACCCGCCAGAAGGCGGCGGCGCAGTGACGCGGAAATGCTGTTTTCAGAATTCTTCATGTCGATCCCCTTTTTTGTGCGGCAGCCTTGACGGCTTACCATCTATGTCCAATATATCGTACATGTGATCTATATACCGGACGAGGCGATCTTATGCCGATTTTTCTACCTCGCAAGTGGGGGAGAAAAATTTCATTCGCGATTGAATGACGGCGTCGATTGACAGATGCGGCAGACGGCTTGAAAAGCTTGGCCGGGCAAAGAATGAGGACCGATAGCGATGGATGCAGTTCAGGACGAAGCAGCCGGCAAGCGCGCCCGAGGGCTCGACCGCGCCTTCGAGATCCTCGATTTCCTGCGCCAGAAACGGCAGGCCTTGAAGCCGAACGAAATCGCCGCCCAGATCGGCGCGCCGCGCTCGTCGGTGTACGAGCTCGTCAACCTGCTGCTGAGCAATGGCATTCTCGAATTCACCGGCGGCGAGGGGCGCGTCTACCTCGGCCGCAAACTCTATTTCCTCGGCGCCGCCTATGAGAACCATTTCGATTTCACCCGCGAATGCGAGGCAACGCTGGAACAGCTTGCCGACGAGACGCGGGAGACGGCACAGTTCTGCATGCTGGATGGAAACAGATATACGGTCGTACGCATGCGCGAAGGCGCTCGGCCCTTCCGCATTTCGACGGATGTCGGCCAGTCGGTGCCGATCCCGTGGACGGCGTCGGGCCGCCTGCTCGTCGCGCATCTGTCGGATCAGGACATCCTGAATTTCATTCCGTCGCAGGATTTCCGTCTGCCGGGCGGTGAATGGCTGGAGCCTCAGACCTTCATCGCCGAGGTACGCCAGGCCGAGCGGGAAGGCTTCTTCACCTTCAACAGCATCGTCGACAGCTTCACCCATTGTTTTGCCGTGCCGGTGCGCGGCGAGGAAGGTCACGCCGCCGCAACGCTCTGCCTCGTCACTCCACGCGACGACGGCATCGCAAACCGGGAGCGCTATCTCGACTGTCTGAAGAAGGCCGCCGCCGGCCTGGAGCATGCCCCGGCCCGGCCCAAACGAGGCTGACGCCACAAATCATTGTCACGCTGAAGCAGGACACCGCTCGCCGACCTGTCCGACGTGAAAAGCATTAAGATCGCAGCGAGACATACTCTTGTTGGCCGCCGCGATCGCCGATTTCCAGATTCAAGCCAATCCCGCAAAACTATTCACGCTTCCTCCTAAATTATGAAATGCAGTTTCTCTATAAAATTTATGGATAACGTAGTTTAGCGTCCTGACAGCCGATCTATAGCTTGGCCTGGAAGAAGACCAGGCGATCAACGGCAAACGGAGAGGACGCGAAATGACACGGAAAATTAGGCTTGGAGCATTTCTTCCTGGTGGCGGACAGCATGTCGCCTCGTGGCGGCATCCGGACCAGCCGGCCGATGGCGCCACCAGTTTCGAGTTTCACAAGCAACTCGCTCTGACAGCCGAGCGCGGCCTTTTCGATGCTTATTTCCTGGCCGATGGACTTGCTGTCGGTTTTGGCGGCGCACGCGAAGGCGGTAATGCCCGCGTCGCCGGCTTCGAACCCGTCACATTGTTCTCCGCACTTGCGTCTCTGACCACCCATCTCGGTTTTATCGCGACCTCGTCGACCACCTACGAGGAGCCCTACACCACCGCCCGCAAATTCGCTTCGCTCGACCTGATCTCGAACGGCCGCGCCGGCTGGAATGTAGTCACCACCACGGGCGACCTCACCGCACAGAACTTCAACCGTGATACACAGCTTCCACATGCCGATCGCTATCGCCGCGCCGCCGAGCATGTCGATGTCGTCCGCAAACTCTGGGAAAGCTTCGAGGACGACGCGTTCATCCGCGATAAGGAATCCGGCGTGTTCTTCGATCCGGCGAAGCTGCACGACACCGACCACCGTGGCGAGCATTTCAGCGTGCGCGGTCCGCTTAACGTCTCACGCTCGCCTCAGGGCCATCCTGTTATCGTCCAGGCCGGGCAGTCGGACGACGGGCGCGGGCTTGCCGCAGCAACGGCGGAGGTGATTTTCACCGCCCATCAGCACATAGAAACTGCCCAGGAATTCTACCGGGATATCAAGGCACGCGCCCGCAGCCTCGGCCGCAACCCCGATCATATCCTCGTCATGCCCGGCGTCTCCGCCTTCGTCGGCAGGACCGAAGCGGAGGCGCGCGAAAAATACGACCGCCTGACGTCGCTGATTGTCGAAGAGGATGGGATCGGCCTCCTCAACGGCCTGACGGGTGGCACGCTCGACCTTCATGGCTACGACCTCGACGGGCCACTTCCGCCGGCGCCGCCGACGGAAGGCATGAAGAGCCGCCAGGCCCTCATCCGCCAGATCGCCGACGAAAACAACTTCACCATCCGCCAGCTCTATCAGTGGATCGCATCGGCCCGCGGTCACTACACCATCGTCGGCACGGCCGAGCAGATCGCCGATACGCTGCAGACCTGGTTCGAGAACGAAGCGGCCGACGGCTTCAACATTCTGCCGCCCTGGCTGCCGACGGCGCTCGACGATTTCGTCGATCTGGTCATTCCGGAACTGCAGCGCCGCGGCCTGTTCCGCACCGCCTATGAGGGCAGGACGCTTCGGGAAAACCTCGGCCTGCCTTTCCCCGCCAATCGCTGGGCCGCGGGACGCGCAGCTCTCCAGGCAGCAGAGTGAGGAGCAATCCATGGCCTATGAAGTCAACCAGACCCTCCCGAGAAGCTTCGGCCGCCTGAAGAGCAGCGAAAGCACGACTTCCACTCTCGGCTCCCATCTGCGCAGGCTGGTCGCATCGTTCTTGCCGCGCTATGGATTGCTTCTCGCCTTCCTCGCGTTCTGGCAGGTATCGAGCACCGAAGGCTGGATCAATCCGGCCATCTTTCCGCCGTTGAACGTGATCCTGTCTGCTCTTTGGACCAACCTTGCCAACGGCGCGCTGCTGGATGACATCGCCATCAGCCTGCAGCGAGCCGGAACCGCCTTTGCCTTTGCCGTGGTAATCGGCATTCCGCTTGGCCTGTTCATGGGCCAGGTTCGTGCGGTCGAGCAGGCGCTCGATCCGATCCTGCAGCTCTTCCGGCAAACCTCGGCGTTGGCGCTCTACCCGATCTTCATCCTGCTGCTCGGCCTCGGGGAAACCTCCAAGATCTTCGTGATTTTCTGGGCGACGCTTTTCCCGGTGCTGCTCGCGACGATCGGCGGCGTCAAGGAGGTGGACCAGAAGCTTATCGAGATGGCGCGAACCTATGGCGCGGGACCTCTGACCGTCTTTCGCCGCGTCATTCTGCCGGCGTCCGTCCCTGCAATCTTCGTCGGCCTGCGTCTCTCGGCGACGACCGCGCTGCTCCTTTTGATCGCCGCCGAGATGATCGGCGCCAACAAGGGCATCGGCTTCCAGGTCATGAACGCCCAGTACAATTTCCAGATCCCGCTGATGTTTGCGGCGATCCTGCTGCTCGCCTTTCTCGGGCTTGCCGCCAATGCCCTGCTGGTTCTCCTGCAGCACCGGCTCTGCCGCTGGTCTCAGCCGAGCGCCTGACCCGCTTCCACCGATTTTCCTCTTCCGAAAGGGACACCCCATGACCTTCCACCCCCGCAATCTCCTCCTGCCGGCCGTGCTCGCTCTCGGTCTTGCGACGCCGGCCGCCGCCGCCGACACGGTGAAGCTGCGCTACCTCGCAAGCCAGGGCGGCCTTGCCGCCCATGAGCTCGCAGACGCGCTCGGCTATTTCAAGGACACCGGCATCACGTTCGAAAATGTCGGCTATGCCCAAGGCGGCCCGGCCTCTCTGATCGCGCTGGCATCCGGTGATGTCGAGATCGGCAGTGCGGCCACCTCCGCGGTGCTGAATTCGATCATCGGCGGCAATGATTTCGTCGCCGCCTATCCGTCGAACGGCATCAATGACGAAGTGCAGTCGACCTTCTATGTGCTGGAAGACAGCCCGATCAAGAGCATCAAGGACATTGCCGGCAAGAGCATCGCGGTCAATACGCTCGGCGCGCATCTCGACTATACGATCCGCGAAGCCCTGCATTCGGTCGGCCTGCCGATCGACGCCGCCAATCAGATCGTCGTGCCCGGTCCGCAGCTCGAGCAGGTGCTGCGCTCCAAGCAGGTCGATATTGCCGCCTTCGGCTATTGGCAGACGACCTTCGAGGGTGCGGCGCTCAAGAACGGCGGTCTGCGCGCGGTCTTCGACGATACCGACGTGCTCGGCGACATCGCCGGCGGCTTTGTGGTCCTGCGTCGCGATTTTATTCAGCAGCATCCGGAAGCCGTAAAGATCTTCGTCGAGCAATCGGCCCGCGCCCTCGATTATGCCCGCGAACATCCTGAGGAAACCAAGAAGGTCCTGGCCAAGGCGCTCAGCGAGCGCGGAGAGAACCCGGATATCGCGCAGTATTTCCGCGGCTACGGCGTGCGCGCCGGCGGCCTGCCGGTCGAGCGCGACATCCAGTTCTGGATCGACGTCCTGGTTCGCGAGGGAAAGCTGAAGCAAGGTCAGCTGGCGGCCAAGGACATCATCTTCGCCGCCGATGCCAAGCCGGCAAGCAACTGAGGAGCCGTGATGAGCGTCGCTGAGGGCATTCGCCGCGGAGAGGTGACGATCCGTCACCTTTCAAAATCCTACACGCTGAACGGCAGCCATCTGCAGGTTCTCAAGGAGATCAATCTTCATATCCGCTCCGGCGAAAGCCTCGCCATCGTCGGCGCCAGCGGCTCGGGCAAGACGACCCTGCTCAGGGTTCTGGCCGGCCTTGAGGAATCCGACGCCGGAGAAGTGCTGGTCGACGGCAAGGCGATACGCGGCGTCGGCGTGGAACGCGCCGTCATCTTCCAGGAGCCACGTCTTCTTCCCTGGCTCGATGTGCTCGACAATGTCGCCTTCGGACTGGAAACGCGGGGCCTGTCGCGCGAGCAGGCGAGGGGGCGGGCACGCCACTATGTCAAGCTCGTTGGCCTGCAGCAGTTCGAGGCGGCCTATCCCCGCCAGCTCTCCGGCGGCATGGCGCAACGCGTCGGCATCGCCCGGGCGCTTGCCGTCCAGCCGGAAATCCTGCTGCTCGATGAGCCGCTCGGTGCGCTCGACGCGATGACCAAGATCGGAATGCAACAGGAGCTCGCCCGGATCTGGCGCGATGAAGATGTGACGACCATTCTGGTCACCCACGATCTCGAGGAGGCGATCTACCTCGCAGACCGGATCCTGATCCTGCCGCGGGAAAAGGGAGCCGAACTGCGCCTGATCGACATCGATCTGCCGCGCCCGCGCGACCGCAGCGCACCGGAATTCGTCAGGCATCGCGAAGAGCTGCTGAACCTGTTCGGGCTGCATTAACGGTGTCCAGACGTAAACACGCGCCGCATGGGACCTGACACATGCGACGCGCGGCAGTTGCGGCAGCGATGCGGAAGAACCGCAGAACGTTACTGCAACTTGCTCCTCGGACCAGCAGTCAGATAAGGCCGCCGATCGAGTTCCGCCGACCTCAAGGAACTGCGCAGCCGCAGCAGATCTTTGCGGGCGATCAGGCCGCACAGTTTGCCGGAAGCGGGCTCGACGATCGGAATGCGGCCGTCGCCGGTCGACAGCATCAGGTCGGCGATGAAGGCGACGGTATCGTCCGGATGCCCGACGGGAACGGAGCCGTCCGCGACGTTTTCGCCGAGCGTCTGGACGGCGAGATCCGCTTTCCCCTGCCAGAGCAGGGCATCCGCGCGCGAGACGATGCCGGCCAGCCTGCCTGAAGCATCGATCACCGGGTAGATCCGATGGGTTTTCTCTTGGGAGGCGAAGAAATCGCAGGCTTCTCCGACCGTCATGGTGACGGGAAGCGTGTCGACATCGCCGATCATGATCTCCCTTGCCCGGGAGAGTTCGAACGGATCGACGCCATATTCGCGGGTTATGTGCTGGCCGCGGCGCGCAATCTTCTCGGTGAGGATCGAGCGGCGCAGCAGCAGCACCGTGACGGCATAGGCCACGACCGTTGCGGCGAGCAGCGGAACAAGCGTGCCGATGTCGCCGGTGATCTCCATCGCAAAGAAGGTGCCGGTGAGCGGGGCACGCATGGTTCCGCCCATCATGGCGGCCATTCCGAGCAGCGCCCAGAAACCCGGATCGTTGCCCGGCATAACGAGCCCGACCAGCCATCCGAGAGCGCCGCCGAAGATGAGCAGCGGAGCGAGCACGCCGCCCGAAGTGCCCGACGACAAGGCAAACAGCCAGATGACGGTCTTCACCAGCAGGATCAACATGACAGCCGGTGCGAGCAGGCGGTTGTTGAGCAGGCCATCGATGATGTCGTAGCCGACGCCCATCGCCCGCGGTTCGACCAGTCCGCCGAGGCCGATGACGAGACCGCCGAGCATGGGCCACCACATCCAGTGGATCGGCAGCGCCTCGAACAGGTCCTCGATCCGATAGAGCAGCGTCGTCAGCAATCCCGATTGCAGCCCCGATATGATGCCCATCGCCGCACAGGCGAAAATCCCCCACCAAGGCAAATCAACCTGGAAATGGGTCGGGAACAGCGGGCCTGTGCCGAAGAACAGCGGACGCCAGTAGATCGACACGCAGGCGGCAACGGCGACGGGGATGAAGCTGCGCGGCTTCCATTCGAACAATAGGAGTTCGACCGCCAGCATGACCGCGGCGATCGGCGAGCCGAAGATTGCCGTCATGCCCGCGGCGGCACCCGCAACGAGCAGCGTCT
This sequence comes from Rhizobium sp. F40D2, assembly GCF_051810745.2. NCBI lineage: Bacteria > Pseudomonadati > Pseudomonadota > Alphaproteobacteria > Hyphomicrobiales > Rhizobiaceae > Rhizobium > Rhizobium sp. F40D2. The sequence goes on along the minus strand of NZ_JBPWQX020000002.1, from coordinate 745,631 downwards.
TCCGCTCGGCCGCGCTCATGTGGAAGAATTGCGCAAAGAGCGATCCGATCGCCCCACCCGTCATGATGATCGGTCCTTCGGCGCCGAACGGGCCGCCGGTTCCGATCGAGATTGCCGAGGACAGCGGCTTCAGGACCGCGACCTTCGGCGACATCCGGCTGCCGCCGATCAGGATGGCTTCGATCGCCTCGGGAATGCCGTGGCCGCGGATCTTCTCCGATCCGAAGCGGGCCATCAGGCCGATCACCAGCCCGCCGAGCGGCGGCACCAGCACCACCCACAGCGAGCGCGGCACGGCGGCCAGAGAAGCGGACTGAATGCCGATCTGCCCGAACCAGATGACATTGGTCACAAGCGCGATCAGGCTGACGAGACACCAGGCCGCAAAGGCGCCCGCACTGCCGACGATGATGGACATCCCGACCAGCAGGAGAACCCGCCTGTCGGTGGTGAAATCGCCGGCCTCGCGCCGGGAAAGACCGCCGGTGAAATCATGCGGCCGGTTGCTGGGTTGATGCTGCGCCATGGAAGCCTCTGCTACGCGGGAGTGGGGTATACTTGAGCGGTGTCATTATATCGTGATACGATATAAATCAATGGACGAAAGCAGGACGGCGAAAATGTCTCAGATGATGCCTCACTTGACCGGCTGGCGGCTGCCCATCTATTCGGGATCGGCGAAGAGTTCGCGCGCAGAAGCTGGTTCCGCCCGTTACCTGGACAGCGAGACACGGCAGCCGAGCACCGTCGCTTCGCGCAAGCGGCAGAGGAGAATGAGTGTGAAGAAAATCCCCTCGCTGAGACAGGAGGATTACGAGGCGCTCGCCGATCTGAGGTTCGCGCTTCGCCAGTTCATGGACTTCAGCGCCTCCGCCGCCCAGTCGGAAGGACTGCCCGTGCAGCAGCATCAGGCGCTGCTGGCGATCAAGGGGCAACGCGACGGCGAAGCGATGACCATCGGCATGCTGGCCGAGCGGCTGATCATCGCGCCCCACACGGCGACCGAGCTCGTCGGACGGCTGTCGGATGCCGGGCTGGTCGAACGCCATGCAGACCCGGCCGACAGGCGGCGTCAGACGCTGCTCCTGACCGAAAAGGCCGACGAGCTTCTGACGCGGCTGAGCGCCGTCCATCTTTCTGAAATCAGGGTGATGGCGCCGAAGCTGATCGAGCTTCTGCTCGAGCTTCAGAAGACGGCTCTGAAAGCGCAATGAACGAAGCCGCGCCGCGGCTTATCTTGAAAGTGTCTTGCCGAGACGATGGATATGGGCGGCGCCGATGCCGCAGCAGCCGCCAATGATCGTCGCGCCGGCCTCGGCCCAGGAGCAGGCAAAACGCGAATAGGCATCGTCGTTCAGATCGTCGCGGGTTTCGTGCAGGCCTTCATTGGCGGCCGATGCGCCCTGCTCCCCTTCGAAGGCGTTGGCATAAACCCCGATTTCGATCCGAGCGTCCGCCTGGCGGAACACGCGCGCCGCCGTCTCGACGGCGCCTCGCATGACTTCAGGCTTGCTGCAGTTGAACAGAAAGGCTTCCGCACCTGACGAGATCGCCCAGGAGGCAGCCGCCTCGACACTTTCGCCGGAGCGGAGCTTCGCTTCGCCGCTTTCGATGTCCGCCTCGTCATCCGCCAATGTGAAGGAGATCCAGAACGGTTTGCCGGTTGTTGCCACGGCCTCGCGGACGGCCTCGCCCTCGGCGATCAGGCTCAGCGTCTCGCCGAGCCATATGTCGACGAAGGGCGCGAGGTTGTCGACAAGCACCTTCAGATAGTCCTGCACCCGCGCCGGCTGAAAATTCTGCGGCTCGTAGGAGCCGAAGATCGGCGGCAGCGAACCGGCGACCAGCACCTTGCGATCGGTGACACATTCGGCGGCCTCGCGCGCCAGGCGGCCGGCAAGACGGATCAGCGCCGCCCCCTCCTTCTCGAAACGGTCCTCGCCGATATGGAAAGGCACCAGCGCATAGCTGTTGGTCGTAATGACCTCAGAGCCGGCGGCGATGAATTCCTTATGCACCTCGCGGACGATATCCGGCGCATTGATCAGCGCCAGGGCCGACCATTCCGGTTGTTTCAATTCGGCGCCGAGCCGCAGCAGCTCGCGGCTCATGCCGCCATCGAGGATTCGTGTCGTGCTCATCAAGGGTCTCCATTCAGGCTGCCGCGCCGTTACCGGCGGCGGGCTTTTCATAACAAACGGGGTAAGGTGCGCGTCGATACGCGCCGGGGTTCATGGCGGGTCCATCTCTCGGCTACCGCCGCACCGGCACCTGCGCTTCGAGACCTCGAAAGACGCGGGCGATGACTGCGGTCAAAGCGAGATAGAAGAGGGTGACGACGAGCAAAGGTTCGTAGACGAGCAGCGTGTCCTGGCGGACCTTGTTCGCCACGGCATAGAGATCCATCACCGTCACCGTGAAGGCAAGCGGCGTCGCCTTGAGCTGCATGACGATTTCGCCGGCAATGGTCGGCAGGGCGATGCGGATGGCGCGCGGCAGCCAGATGCGCCGGACGAGCTTCCACGGCGACAGCCCAAAGGCCCGGCCGGCTTCGAGCTCGCCCTTGGGCACGGCAAGCAGGGCGCCGCGCAAAACCTCCGCCTCATAGGCAGCATAGTTCAGCGTAAAGCTGACGGCGGCAAAGAAGAAGCCTTCGCGCAGGATCGGCCAGAACAGGCTCTGGCGGATGCCGGGAACCATGGGCAGCAGCGAGCCGACGCCGTAATAGAGAAGCCAGAGCTGGATCAGCAGCGGCGTGCCGCGGAAGAAGGTGCAGTAGCCGCGGGCAAGCAGCCGCGTTACCCTGCCGCCGCTGACCTGCGCGAAGGCGAGACCGATGGCGATGATGAAACCGAACACCACCGAGATGACCAGCAGCGACACCGTCTGCCAGGCGCCGGTCAGAAGAAGCGGCCAGTAGGAAGAGATCCAGGTGAAACTCATGGGGCGCTTTCTTCAGGCATGGCGAGGCTGTCCCCGCCGCACCCGCCCCTCGATCACTTTGAAGGCGACGTTGGAAACGAGCGTGATGGCGAGATAGAGAAGGGCGGAAGCCAGGAAAAACACAAAGTAATGTTTGGTGCTTGCCCCGGCGAGGCGGGTGGCGAGCGCCAGTTCCTGGTAGCCGACGACCGCGACCAGCGCGCTGTCCTTGGTGACAGACATCCATAGATTGGCAAGCCCCGGCAGCGCGTTCGGCAAAAGCGCCGGCAGCAGGACACGGCGGAACCGCAGCATCGGTTCCATGCCGAAGGCCTTGGCCGCCTCGATCTGGCCGAGGGGAATGGCGAGGATCGCGCCGCGCAGCACCTCCGTCATATAGGCGCCCTGCACGAAGCCGAGCACGGCGACGGCCGCGACGAAGCCGTTGACGTTGACCGGCGGCAGCTCCAATGCCGCGAGCAGCCGATTGAGGCCGTCGGTGCCGGCATAATAGAGCCCGACGATCAGGATCAGCTCGGGAACCGCGCGGATGACGGTGGTGTAGCAATCGAGCAGCAGCCGGAGCAGGCGATTGCCGGAAAGCTTTCCAAGCGCGCCGCCGGTGCCGAGCAAAAGTCCGACCGCAAAGGCGCAGGCCGAGATGGCGACCGTGGAGACAGCGCCTGCCAGAAGAACGCCGCCCCATCCCGGAGGATAGGGAGACAGCAGGTCGAGAATGCCTTGTTGTGCGGTCGCCATCTTTTGGACTGCTTACTTCGCGCCGTAGATGTCGAAGTCGAAGTATTTCTTGGTGATGGCGTCATACTGGCCGTTGGCGCGAACCGCAGCGATCGCCGCATTCAGCTTGGCTTTCAGCTCCGTGTCTTCCTTGCGCAGACCACCCGAAACGCCGGCTCCGAGAATTTCCTTGTCGTCGGCGACATCGCCCATCTTGGCGCAGCAATCCATGCCGCCGTCGCTTTTCAGGAACGCGTCGAGCGCCAGCGAATCGCCGAAGACGTAGTCGATACGGCCGGATGCCAGATCCTGGAAAGCCTCGTCGAGCGTCTGGTAGGTCTTCTCCTCGGCAGCATTGGCAAAATACTTCTTGTAATATTCAGACTGGATCGTCGACACCTGGATGCCGATGGTCTTGCCCTTCACGTCTTCGGCAGTGGCGCCCGGCTTCTGGTCCTTGGGGCCGATCAGGGTGCTCGGCGTGTTGTAGTATTTGTCGGTGAAGTCGATCACCTTCGAGCGTTCTGCCGTGTTCGACATCGACGACCAGATCACGTCGAACTTCTTGCTCTGGAGAGCCGGAATGAGACCATCCCAGGAAATGTCGACGATCGAGCATTTCTCCTTCATCTCCGTGCAGACGGCGTTCATGAAGTCGATTTCCCATCCGTGCCACTCACCCGAGGCGTCCTTGGCAAAGAAGGGAGGATAGGATTCGTTCATGACACCGAAGCGGACTTCGGCCTGCGCGGTGACCGCGGAAAGCGCAAGGGCCGCGCCGGCAAAAAGCATGGGGAGCAGTTTCATTCGCAGGATTCTCCTGGTTCGTGGGTGTCGATGATGGCTGGTGTGGATCAATGGGCGCTGAGACGGGTGAATTCCCGGCAGCGGGCGCTGACCGGCGCCCCGAAAACCTGTTCCGGCGGCCCTTCCTCCTCGATCCGTCCCTGATGCAGAAAGAGGACGCGGCTCGAAACATCCCGGGCGAAGCGCATTTCATGGGTGACGATCAGCATGGTCCGGCCTTCTTCCGCGAGATCGCGGATGACTTTCAGGACCTCGCCGACCAGCTCCGGATCGAGCGCCGATGTCGGCTCGTCGAACAGCATGACGGCGGGATCGACGCAGAGGGCTCTAGCAATCGCCGCGCGCTGCTGCTGGCCGCCGGAGAGGAAGGCGGGATAGGTGTCGCGCTTGTCGAAGAGCCCGACCTTGTGGAGCAGGGCTTCGGCCTTTTCGATCGCCTCGCGCTTGGACATGCCCATGACATGCACCGGCGCCTCGATGACGTTTTCCAGCACGGTGCGATGAGCCCAGAGATTGAAGCTCTGAAAGACCATGCCGAGCCCCGCCCGCAGCCGCTCGATCTGCCGCCAGCTTTGCGGCTGCAGCCGCCCGCCGCGACCGGCTTTCAGCACGACGTCCTCACCGTTGACGGCAATGCGGCCGCGATCCGGCGTTTCCAGGAAATTGATGCATCTGAGAAACGTGCTCTTGCCGGAGCCTGACGAGCCGATGATCGAAATCACATCGGACTTGTGGGCCTCCGTCGAGATACCCTTGAGAACCTGTTGCGAGCCGAAGCTTTTATGGAGATCTTCGACGCGAAGAGCAGGAAAGGGCTGATCCGACATGCAGGGGTCCGGCTGAACTGAGTTTGCGAAGGATAATGATAAAACAACGCGGTTTTTTCGCGCAATTATCACCCATTTTGCATATTATGCGCAAAATAATCTTCCTCGCGCATCGAATGCGGCGAAATCTATTAAATGCCATAAGCGGAATTGGACTGGACAATGGAACAGCTGGATCGTTTTGACCGTGACATTCTCGATATCGTTCAGCGCGACTGCCAGCTGAAGGCCGAAACGATCGCCGAGCGGATCGGCCTGTCGGTCTCGGCCGTGCAGCGGCGGCTGAAACGCCTGCGCGAGGAGGGGATCATCAAGGCGGAGGTCGCCGTCGTCGACCGGAAGGCGACGGGGACATCGATGGTGTTCATCGTCGGGATGGAGATCGAGCGGGACAATTACGACGCGCTGGCGAAATTCCGCGTCTGGGCCGAGAAGCAGGATCATATCCAGCAGGTCTATTACGTCACCGGCGCGGTCGATCTGATCGCCATCGTCACCGCCCGCGACGTCGAACATTATGACGATATCGCCGCCCTGATCATGGCGGACAATCCGCAGATCCGTCGCATGCACACCAATGTCGTGCTGCGCGACGTCAAGCTCGGCCTGTTCGTGCCCCTGGAATAGCGATCATCCTGTCTCAGCGGCAAGCGACTGGACTCATATAGGACAAAGGGCATAATTCCGGGCGCAAATTCTCGGGAGGAACGAGCCTTGACGTTACGACACCAGATCATCGCATTGGCGATCGTCCCGCTCGTCATCTCGATCCTCGCGATCACCACCTTCATCACCTGGCAATCGGCAAACCTCGCCAAGAACAGCATCGATACCTTCGAGCAGAACATGCTGAAGACCAAGGAAGCCGAGATCCTCAACCTGACCAATCTTGCCCTCTCCGCCATCCAGACCATCTATGACAAGGCCGGCGCCGACGACGAAGCCGCCAAGCAGCAGGTGGCTGAGATTCTGACCTCGCTCGACTACGGCAAGGACGGATATTTCTTCGTCTACGATTATGACGGCAACAATATCGTCCATCCGCGCCAGAGTTTCCGGCATGGGCACAATTGGCTCGATCTCACTGATCCGGATGGCGACAAGGTCATTGCCGAGCTGATCGCCACGGCCCGCGCGGGCGGCGGCCTGCATCAGTACAAATGGCAGAAGCCGTCGACCGGGCAGATCGCCGACAAGCTCTCCTTCGTCGTCAGCCTCGACAAATGGCACTGGGTGGTGGGCACCGGCGTCTACCTGGATGACGTCTTTGCCCAAAGTGCGGCCGCCAACAAGGTGATGCGCGCCAACATCAGACGGACCTTCGTCATCGTTGCGCTGATCGCCGTGCCTTCGGTGCTCGTGGTGTTCACCACCTGCATGCTGCTGACGTTCCACGAGCGCCGCATGGCCGATGGCCGGCTCAAGGCGCTGACGCAGCGGGTGATCGACACCCAGGAAGAGGAGCGCACGCGGCTGGCTCGCGAGCTGCATGACGGCATCTCCCAAACTCTTCTCGGCGTGCGTTATGCAATGGACCTCGCCGGCCGCAAGGTCAGGACCAATGTCGATGAGGCTGCGTTGACCATCGAGCGCGGCGTCGAAGCGCTGAACGGCGCCATCAAGGAAATCCGGCTGCTCTCGCATGATCTGCGGCCCCGCGTGCTTGACGATCTCGGCCTCAAGGCCGCGCTCGAAGCGCTCTGTCACCATTTTGCCGAGCGAACGGGGATCGAGACGGAAATCGACGCTTCGGCGTTCACCGACACGCTGAAGGCCGAAGCCAACACCGCGCTTTATCGCGTGGCGCAGGAAGCCTTCAACAATGTCGAGCGGCATTCGGGCGCCTCGAAGCTTTCGGTCAAGCTCTGGAGTGACAGTGGCCGCGCCCGCATGACGATATCCGACAATGGCGCCGGCTTCGATGGCAGCAGGGACGGGGCATCCGGCAGGTCGGGCCTCGGCCTGCGCAACATGCAGGAGCGGATGGCCCACTTCCGCGGCCTGCTGCTGATCAACAGCAGCGAGGCCGGCACGACGCTGACGGCGATGATGCCGAGATCGGCCAATCTTGCCGCCGGCAAGCAGTCGGAAGCCGCATGACGAAACGACCCAAAATCAGGGTGCTCTTGATCGACAATCATCCGCTGGTGCTGGACGGGCTGAAAGCCGTGCTCGACACCTTCGACCATATCGAAGTCGCCGGCACCGCGGGCCTCGCGCAAACCGGGCTCGACATTGCCCGGCAGATCCAGCCGCAGGTGGTGCTGATGGACATCAACATGCCGAAGCTCAGCGGCATCGATGCGATCGAATTGTTTCGAAGCGAATTTCCTGAGGCCCGCGTCGTGATGCTCTCGATGCATGACATCCGCGAGTATATTTCCTCCTCCGTCATGCATGGCGCCGCCGGCTACGTCCTCAAGGACGTTTCGACGGACGAGATCGTCGCGGCCATCGAAACCGTCGCCGGCGGCGGCACCTATTTTTCCTCCGGCGTCTTCGATGCGCTGATGGGAGAACGCGCGGAGGAGGGGAGCGATCCCTTGACGCCGCGCGAGCGTGACATTCTCGGGCTGATCGTTGCCGGCAGGAGCAACCGCGAGATCGCCGAAATGCTCGGGATAAGCTCCGCCACCGCCGAAACCCATCGCAAAAACCTCAAGAAAAAGCTCGGCATCGCCACCACGGCTGGCCTTATCCGCTATGCCCTCGACCACGGCATCGCCTCGGGCGTCGGGGGAAATCCGCGCCTACCCACTTCTGGGTAGACCCTGGTATTTCGCCTCTGCGCCCATCTTGTGGGGATAAAACCAACGCCCTAGGACTCCAGTCACGGCTGGCCAAGCGCCAAGCCGTTGGGAGGAATTCACATGCGTTACATCAGCTTCCGATCCGCCGGAAAAGCTCGAGCGACCCGAACCGGGCCTGCTGCCGCCGCCGGCTGACAGACCTGCCTTCCACGCCCGACAACTGGAACATGGCGACCGCTATTGCGGCGCCTGAAAGGTATTCCGACATGGAAAAACCACGTAGCAAGGCAGCGCTCTGGCTGCTGATCATCCCGTATATAGGTCTGCTCTGGCCGGCATTTTACAATCTCCGCGAGCCATCGCTTTTCGGCTTTCCCTTCTTCTACTGGTATCAGCTTCTCTGGGTGCCGATCACGGCGACATTGACCTGGATCGCTTACCGGAGCGTTCGCCATGACGACTGACATCAATGGCACGGCGCTTGCCGTCTTCATCTTCTTTTTCGTCCTCGTCACGGTCATGGGTTTCGTCGCCAGCCGCTGGCGCAAGCCCGAGACGCTCGCCCACATCGATGAATGGGGTCTCGGCGGCCGCAACTTCGGCACCTGGATCACCTGGTTCCTCGTCGGCGGCGATTTCTATACCGCCTATACCGTGATCGCCGTCCCGGCGCTGGTCTATACGGTCGGCGCCTACGGCTTCTTCGCGCTGCCCTATACCATCGTCGTCTATCCCTTCGTCTTCATGGTCATGCCAGTCCTGTGGAAACGCGCCAAGGAGTTCGGCTATGTGACCGCCGCCGACGTCGTCCATGGCCAATACGGATCGCGCGGCCTCGAACTCGCGGTCGCAGCAACGGGCGTCATCGCCACCATGCCTTACATCGCCCTCCAGCTCGTCGGCATGACGGCGGTCCTGAAGGCACTCGGGCTGCATGGCGAACTGCCGCTTGCGATCGCCTTCATCGTGCTGGCGCTATACACTTACTCCGCGGGCCTGCGCGCCCCGGCTCTGATCGCCTTCGTCAAGGACATCATGATCTATATCGTGGTGATCGCAGCCGTCGCGCTCATCCCGTCGAAGCTCGGGGGCTATGCCAATGTCTTCGCCTCGGCCGATGCGGCCTTCCAGGCCAAGGGCTCCGGCAACCTGTTGCTCGGCGGCAATCAATATGTCGCCTATGCCACGCTCGCTCTTGGGTCGGCGCTTGCGGCCTTCATGTATCCGCATACGCTGACCGGCATCTTTGCCTCCAACAGCGGCAAGACGATCCGCAAGAATGCGATCATGCTGCCAGCCTATACGCTGCTGCTCGGCCTTCTGGCGCTGCTCGGCTATATGGGCCATGCCGCCAACCTGAAGCTCGACAGCGCCAATGACGTCGTTCCGACCCTGTTCAAGACGCTGTTTTCGGGCTGGTTCTCCGGCTTCGCCTTTGCGGCGATCGCCATCGGGGCATTGGTGCCGGCAGCTGTGATGAGCATTGGTGCCGCCAATCTCTTCACCCGCAATTTCTGGAAGGCCTATGTCGATCCGAAAGTCAGCGATGCCGGCGAAGCCAAGGTCGCAAAGGTGACGTCGCTGGTGGTGAAGGTCGGGGCACTGCTCGTCATCATCTTCCTGCCGACGCAGTTCGCACTCGACCTGCAGCTGCTCGGCGGCATCTGGATCCTGCAGACGCTTCCGGCCCTGGTCTTCGGCCTCTATACTAACTGGTTCCGTGCACCCGGGCTGCTCGCCGGCTGGTTCGTCGGCTTCTGCGGCGGCACCTTCCTCGTCTGGGATGCCGGCTGGAAGCCGCTGCACCTGATCAGCCTCGGCGGCGAACCCTTCACCGTCTATACCGGACTGCTGGCGCTTGCGGCAAATATCGGCGTTGCCGTCGTCGTCAACGCCCTGCTTCCGGCCAAGGCTCCGGCTCGGGCCTAGGACAGAAATACGAAGGGCAGCAAACGCTGCCCTTCGTGCTTTTACTTTTTCAGTAGAGGCTGAGGAGAGGTCGGGCGATCAAAATTCTTCCCAATCGCCGGCCAAAGCTGCATTACCTTGGGCCGCATTCTGGGTCGCATTCCCCTGGAACGACCTGCCCACCTTGGCGATCATCTGGCGTGCCGGCGAGGCCACGGGTTGAGCATGCTGTGCCACGGCGACCGGCTGCGATATGCGCTTGGATGCCGCCGCTCCGCCAATGTTGAACTGGCTGACCAACTGGAACAATGCATCGGCTTCCTTGGCGAGGTTATGAGAGGCGGCTGTGGCTTCTTCCACCATGGCGGCGTTCTGCTGTGTACCCTGGTCCATCCTGTTGACGGCGGTATTGATCTCTTTCAGTCCTGTCGCCTGCTCCTGGGAAGCACCGACGATGGCGCCGACATTACCATCGACCTGCTGCACCTGCGCTGCAATCTCCTGCAGGGCTTTTCCGGTCTCGCCAACCAGGGCGACGCCGTTTTTCACATGGCCGTTCGAAGCGTTGATCAGTTCCTTGATTTCCTTTGCCGCCTTGGCGGAACGCTGCGCCAGCTCGCGCACTTCCTGGGCGACGACGGCAAAACCCTTGCCTGCTTCACCGGCACGGGCGGCTTCGACGCCGGCATTCAGCGCCAGCAGGTTGGTCTGGAACGCGATCTCGTCGATGACGCCGATGATGCTGCCGATTTCGGTGGCGGAGGATTCGATCTTGCCCATGGCGTCGACCGCATCCCGGACGACGCTGCCCGAGCGTTCCGCATTGTCCTTGGTCTTGCGAACGAGTTGCCCTGCTTCCTGAGCCTTGTTGCTCGAGTCGGCGACGGTGGTGGTGATCTCTTCAAGGGCGGCGGCGGTTTCCTCGACGGAGGCGGCCTGCTGTTCGGTCCGCTTGGCGAGATCGTCCGAAGCGGAGCGGATCTCCTGCGCGCCGGCGGCGATGGCGCTGGCGTTCTGGGAAACCTTCTGCATGGCGGCGCGCAGCTTTTCGACCGCGGCATTGAAGTCGGCTCTGAGCTTTTCCAGGGACGGAATGAACGGCGTGCCGATCTGCTGCGTGAGATCGCCGTCGGCCAGCGCCTGCAATGCAGCGCCAAGCTGGCCGACCGCCCGGTCCGTCTGCTCGGCAAGGGTGCGGCGTTCATCGGCATCCTGTTCGAGCCGATGCCGTTCTGCGACCGCCCGCTTGGCTTCCGTGTCGGCTTCCCGCTCCGCCTTTGCCGAAATGGCGTCGCGCAGGCCGGCCACGGCTCGCGCAAGCTTGCCGATCTCATCGCCGCGTGCTTCGAGGCGACGGTCGCCGTCGAGATTGCCTTCCGCCATCGCCTTCAGCGAAAGCTGCAGTTTTGCCAGCGGGCCGACGATTGTGCGCGCGGTGATCGCCGCGGCAACGATCGAAAGAAGAGCCGCGATGCCGAGCGCCGTCAGGACCATCGGCTTGAAGCCGCTTGCCGTGCTGCGAACCTCACCGCCAATCGATTTGTTCAATGCTTCCTGGTAGTCGATGAATTTGTTGATGGCGCCGAGCCAGGCCACGAAGGCCGGCCTTGCCTGTTCGAGCAGGATCTTGCGGGCTGCCTCGCCATCGCCCTTCTCCTGCAGCGCAATGATCTGGGCGACCAGGGGATTGGTTTTCGCCTGGATGTCGGCGATTTCGCTCAGAATGGTCTTTTCCTGATCCGTGGCACCCGCCGGCGACGCAACCATCTCCGCCATGCGTTTTTCGTTTTCGGCGTAGGAAGCGGCGAGCTTTTCGATCAGTGCCTCGGCCGCCTTGCGTTCATCGGCGGAGGTCACCAGGGTCACGTCGCGAATGGCGATCGCCCGATCGTGCACGCTGCCGCGGTAGTTGATGGCAAAGCGCTGCTTGACGCTGTTGACGTCGTTGATCGTCCCCAGATTGTTGTTGATCTCCGCGACCTGCACCGCCGCGTAGATGCTGAGGCCGGCCATCAGCACGATCAGAAAGCTGAAACCAAGGGCGAGACGCATCGCGATCCCGAAACTCTTAATGCTGTTCATTCGCGCGCTCCGTCGTGCTGGCGAGGTTTAAAGGTGTCTGTGACCAGGATCTGTCCCCGAATGCGTCGCCGGGCACCACCGCGCACGTCGCGTCTAAGGCCCACGCGAGCGTCAGGGTAACAACGTCGATTTCATGCGGGATTTCGGGATACCTGGCCGGCCATCATGGCGTAGGTGACGATTCTTAGAACGTCACTCCGATATCCTTAAACGTAGAAGGAGATATTTTAGAGAGTGTAAACGAAGCCGACAGGGCGTTATTCTGCTGCGCTTTTTGGATATTTCTTCGCATTTTTGGTTTTAATGACACCAACGCCCGCGCCGGAAAGAGTACACCAAGTTGTTGGTTTGAGTTGGCACAAATTTCCTGTTGCAAACGGGCGGTTTGAATTCGCCTGCCAGCATCGATGTTCAGCGGTCAAGTTCGCCGTTAAGCGCAACTCTTTGAGAATAGTTAGAAGTTCTCGCAGACGATGCGGTGCGGAAAGCAATAGGGCAGAGGTGGCACAACAGGCGTCTTCCAAGTCAAGGCACGATCGGAACCTCGCAGCAAGCTGGCAGGAACTGCTGGACAGTGCCGTGCGCGTGGACTGGTAATGCCGCACCAGCGAAGCGCTCGAGGTGAGAGACTGCCTACGAGGTAGCACTCGAGCGTCGACGTTGCCGGAGCGTTGCGCGCCTCGCATCGGCTGGTGCTCATCCATTTCAACAAGGAGACGCTGGCTGAAGGCCTGAAATTCTACCCTCCAGCCCAGCCGTCGCCGAAGTTCGGGCCGCAGGATATCAGGCAGCGGCCGGCGGGTATTCGTTGGCCTGGAATACGTGATGATGCACCTTGCCGGTGAAGAGCTGCAGGAGCTCGCCGGTGACCTCGCGGCTCTCGAAGCGCACATCGGAGCTTAGCGCTGCGCTCACCGCATCCATATCGGGATAACGGATCGCCAGGGCCATGGCATAGACCGGCGCGCCGTCGTCGCGCTCAATCCCGTCCAGAACCCGGATTTCCTCGGCGCCTGGAAATTTCGTCCAGAGAGGGACGAGCCGCTCTCTGACAAAGGCGCGGAATTCCTCTTCTCTGCCGGGATGGATTTCGCCTTCAAACAAAGCATAACGAATGATCATAGGTTCTCTTTTCCAAAACTCGCCGGAGCCGGATCGATGTGATGCGGGGAGGTGAGGGCGTATCGATCGATACGCCCTGATTGGAGGCTTATTTGCCCCAGATTTTCTTATATTGATCGCGATAGCCGTTATCGGGATCGAAGCTGTTCTTCGGTCCGCCGTCGAACTCGACGTTCGCGCTGGTCACCACATGCAGCGGCGACACATAGCCCGACCACGGGGCGCCGGCGAAAGCGCGGTTCAGCTCATCGACGAGCTGCCATCCCTGGAGGTTGAGCGGCTCGGCAACGGTGACCGCCTGGAACTGCTTGGCGCGGATACGCTGATAGGCGCTCTCCGAACCGTCGCCGGCTGCGACGTTCACCGGCTTCCCGTCGCCGGCAATGCCGGCCGAGGCGAGCGACGGTCCCATGAAGTCGTAGTAGAGGTCGTTGATCGCCAGCGAATGCGTCCATTTGGCGCCATACTTCTGCAGCAGCGACGTGGTCAGCTGCGGCATGCGCTGGGAGGTTTCGGCGATGGGCGTGTCGACATATTCCAGCACGGTACCGCCGAGATCCTCGATCTCCTTCTTCATGCGGTCGGCCTTGGCAATTGCAATCGCGTAGGTCGAGTCGGTGAAGATGATGACCCCCGGCTTGCCGTTGGCATCGACGAAAGCCCAATCCGCTGCGGATTTCGAGACTTCCATCGCATCGGTGGTGACGTTGGCGAAAACGCCGACTTCGGGAACCGGACCGACGGCCGAGGCGGCGTGCCAGGAAACCATCGGAATGCCGGCCGCCTTTGCCGCTTCCATCGCCGGCTTCTGCTCGACCGCGTCGAAGCCGTTGATGATGATGCCGTCGGGCTTCAGCGCCATGGCCTGGCCGAAAGCCGCCGTCCGTCCGCCGATCGAGCCTGCGCCGTCAAGCGCCTTGACCGTCCAGCCCAGAGCACCTGCCGCTTCCTGAACGCCGTTGACCACGCCGAGAATGCCGCCGTTCTTCATATCGCCGGCAAGGATGACGATGTTCTTTCCGCTAGCGCCCTTGGGGCCGCTCGTCGGGCCATCCCATGCGCTCACCTTGGACGCATACTTGTCGACCACGGCCTTGGCGTCGGCCATGGAATCGGCCATTGCCGGCATGCTGAGCATAACGGCGACGGTTGCGACCGTTGCCTGCAATAAAGTCCTGCGCTTCATGTTCACTCCTCCATATTGTTTGTTGTGGAATGCCGGTGAGCCGGCATCCTCATTTGGATGCGGGTGTGATCCTCCTCACAGCTCCGCGCTTGCGCTGGGCATAACCTGCTATGCCGATGGCAATCAGCAGGGTCACGCCGTTGAACAGCGGTTCGACGAAGAACGACCCGCCGAATTGCTGAATTCCTGATATGCCGACCGCGAGGATGATGACGCCGATCAAAGTGCCCCAGACGTTCACGCGGCCCGGCTTGATCGTCGTCGATCCCAGAAATGCGCCGACCAGCGCCGGCAGCAGATATTCAAGACCGACGCTCGCCTGGCCGATGCGCAGCTTCGAGGCGAGAAGGACCCCGGTCAGAGCAGCCAGCAGGCCGGAGGTGACGAATGCGCCGATCACGAACTTGCGGACCGGAATGCCATTGAGGGCCGCAGCCTTGGGATTGGCGCCGATCGCGTAGAGATACCGGCCGATTGGCAGGTATTCGAGCACGATCCACATGCAGATGGCGATTAAGAGCACATAGAAGCCGGTGATCGGCAGGCCGAACAGCATGGTGCCGTTCAGCGCATAAAAACCTTCAGGCAGGACACCGACCACCTGCCGCCCGCCGGTGTGCCAAAGGGCAAGCGCGTAAAGAACCGTGCCGGTGCCGAGCGTGGCGATGAAGCTGTCGATCTTGGCGACTTCGACCAGCAGGCCGTTGATGAAGCCCGTGAGGACGCCAAGCGCGAGAACGATGAGGACGGCGACCGGCCAGGGCAGGCCGTAGGCCGTCTGCAAGCTGATGGCGAGGATGTGCCAGAGTACGATGCCGTAGCCGACTGTCAGATCGATGCGGCCCGATGCCATCGGGATCATTGCAGCCAGGGACAGAAGCGCGATGATCGCCTTGTCGGAGACGATCGAGCGAACGTTCAGCACGGTCGGGAACGTATCCGGCAGCAGGATCGAGAAGATCACGATCAGGCCGAGGGTCAGGATCACCAGTCCGTAGACCGGGATCAGGCGGCCGATCTTCTGGCCAATGGACAGGCCGGCCATTTCGCTCTTGGTCGGCTCCAGCGCGGTGGATTCAATGGATTGCATGGCTGTTCTCCCGATGGCTCAAGCCGCTTCCGATGCGGAGGCGGCTGTGATGACCGCCTCCGTCGTCAGAGCGCTTCCAGTCAGTTCGCTGACGATTTTGCCGCGCGAGAAAACCAGCGCGCGGTGGCAGATATGGGCGATTTCCTCGAAGTCCGTCGAGACGACGACAACCGCCAGACCGGCTTCCAGCGCCTGGGTGATCAGGCGGTAGATCTCGGCGCGTGCGCCGATGTCGACGCCGGCGGTCGGATCTTCGGCGACCAGCAGCTTGCGGCCGGTCGCCAGCCAGCGGCCGACGACGACTTTCTGCTGGTTGCCGCCCGACAGCGCCTCCACCGGCAGATCCGGGTCATTCGGACGCAAGCCGACGGTGTGGCCGATCGCATGGGCAAGATCGGCCTCGCCGCGCGGCGACAGAACGGAGAAAAGTCCGCGGCCGACGGCGCCTGGATTGAGGTAAGTGTTTTCCCGAATGGAAAGCGAGAGCGCAACGGATTCCTCCGTCCGATCACGGGCGATCAATCCGATACCCGAGGCCATGGCCTGCCGCGGGCTGGAAAGATCCGGTACCTGGCCACGCAGCAGAACCGAGCCGTTGAAAGGCTCGCAGCCGAACAGCGCCCGGCCGATCCGTTCCTGGCCGGCACCGCGCAATCCAACCAGCCCAAGCAGCTCACCCTCGCGGATATCGAAGGAAATCGGGCTTGTGCCGGCACAGACGAGGTCGCGAACCTCGACGATCGCCTTGCCGGGCCTGATCTCGCTTTTGGAGAAGAGACTGTCGCCGCTGCGGCCGATGATCATCGTCACCAGTTCGTCGGGCGTGGTCTCGCTGACAGGTTTCTGTCCCACCATGCATCCGTCGCGCAGCACGGCGACGCGATCGGCGATGCGGAAAATCTCGTCCAGCCTGTGGGAAACGTAGATCATGCCGACGCCGCGCTCCTTCAGGGGGCGGATGGCATTGAACAGCCGATCGACTTCGTCGGCGGGAAGGCTCGCCGTCGGCTCGTCGAGCACCAGAACGTCGGCCTCGACGGCAAGCGCGCGGGCAATGGCGACAAGCGATTTTTCGGTGCGCGACAGGGCCGAGACCCGCGTCGTCGGATCGAAATCGCAGCCGACCAGTTTCAAGGCTTCCTTGGCACGCGCCTGTGTCCTGTTCCAATCGATCACGCCGCGACGCATCGAGAAGCCCTGTGACAGGCCCATGTTCTCGCCGACCGTCATCCACTCGATCAAACCGAGATCCTGGTGGATGAAGGCAACCGGCTGCCGCTCGTTTGGCTTCGGCGGTCGATGATGGTAGCTCTGGCCGCGGAACAGGATGTCGCCGGTATCCGGCTTGTAAATGCCGGCGAGCGTCTTGATCAGCGTCGACTTGCCGGCGCCGTTTTCTCCCAGCAGCGCAAGAATCTCGCCCTCGCGCAGATCGATCGAGACGTCACGCAGGGCCTGCGTGCCGCCGAAGCTTTTGGTGATCGATTGGAACTCCAGCAGTCTCTTGGCTTCCACTGTGGCTCCTCCCAAAGCTGCGGTTGTCATTGGCTGTATGTTATCGATAACATTCGGGGATGGTCAAGCGGAAAGATGACAATCTCGAATTTGGAATGAAGATTGACGTCAGCCGGCCTGAAGCCCGTCGAGAAGGCGCATCATTTCGGCAGAGTCCTTCGGCCCAAGCCCGGCCGCGCAGAGCAGTCGGTGAATTTCGACCACCGCCCCGGTCATCGGCAGCGGCGTCTTCGTCTTCAGCGCAAACGCCTGGAGCGAATCCAGGTCCTTCAGCATGTTGTCAATCCGTCCGGTCGGGGAGAAATCCCGGGCGGCGAATTTTACCATAAATTCCTGCAATATCCGACTGTCCGCCCTGCCGCCGGCAAGGGCTGACGGAATGGCTGAGGGATCGACGCCACCGGCCTCGGCAAGTTTGACGGCTTCAGCGACGGCCTGAAACAGCACGGCGCAGAACAGCTGATTGATCAGCTTGGTGGTCTGCCCGGCGCCGGAGGCGCCCATCAGCGTGTAATTGGCGGCAAGATGCCGCATCACCACGCGCGCCCGCTCGAAATCCTCAGGGCTGCCGCCGGCCATGATCGTCAGCTTTCCGCCGAGAGCGCCCGGCACACCGCCGGACAACGGGCAATCCACCCATGCCATGCCCGTTTCCGCACGCAGCCGCTTCGCCATGTCGGCCGTCTCGGCCGGATCGATGGAGGACATGTCGATCAGCAGCTTGTCAGCGCTGGCCGCCGCCGCAACCCCCTTCTCGCCGAAGACGACGGCGCGCACGATGCTGGCGTGATTGAGGCTGAGAACGCAGAATTCTGACGCTGCGACGGCATTCTCCACGGAAGGCGCCGCGTGGGCACCCTGGCTGTGAGTGCCGCGACCTTTTCGGCATCGAGATCGAAGACCGATACTTTGTGCCCGGTTTCGATCAGTCGCGTGACGATCGCCGTTCCCATGATGCCCGCGCCGATGACGGCGACGTCTGCTCTATAGTCATCCTGCATGATTATCTCCTCCCTTGACCGCCACGCCGCTCAGCCCTTTGCAAGCCAGCGCCACAATATCCTCCAACACATTCTCGATCGCCACCGTCACGACGCCGGCTTCACCGGTCGGCGGCTCCAGCGTCTGCAACTGGCTGTCAAGCAGCGACGCCGGCATGAAGTGGCCCTGACGGGCCTGCATCCGCGACAGCAACAGATCGCGCGTCCCCTCCAGGAAAACGAAGGCCAGGCGCCCGCCCGCCGCCTGACGCAGCCTGTCCCGATAGGTTTTCTTCAGCGCCGAACAGGAAATCACCAATCCCTGCGACGCCTTTTGCGCGGTATTAATTTCCTCGCCGATCCGGTCGAGCCAGGGCAGCCGGTCGGCGTCGGTGAGCGGTATGCCCTCAGCCATCTTCTCGACATTGCGAGGCGGGTGGAGTTGGTCGCCCTCCACAAAACGCATGCCGTTTCGAGCGGCGATGCCCGCTCCGACTGAGGATTTGCCGCAACCGCTCACCCCCATGACCACGACGGCCAGAGGCAGCGCTTCTTTTTCGAGCTCCATCGGCGCGTCTCTGTCAGAGGCAGGTCGTGATGCCGCCGTCGACATACAGCGTGTGGCCGTTGATGAAGGACGAGCCGCGACCCGCCAGGAAAACGGCAGCACCCACCAATTCTTCGACATTGCCCCAGCGCCCGGCCGGCGTCCGCTTCTCGAGCCAGGACGAGAATTCTGGATTGTCGACAAGCGCCTGGTTGAGCGGCGTCTTGAAATAACCGGGCGCAATCGCGTTGATCTGCAGGCCGTGCTTGGCCCAGTCGGCGCACATGCCGCGCGTCAGATTGCGCACCGCACCCTTGGTCGCCGTATAGGGGGCGATGCCCGGGCGGGCGAGCTCGCTCTGAACCGAGGCAATGTTGATGATCTTGCCCTGACCGCGGGCAATCATGGCTTTGGCGGCTGCCTGGCCGACGTAAAACACGCTCGAAATATTGGTGGTCAGCAGCAGTTCCCATTTGTCCGCCGGAAAGTCTTCCAGCGGCGTGCGAAACTGCATGCCGGCATTGTTGATCAGGATGTCGAGCGGCCCGATATCGGCCTCGATCGCATCGATGCCCGCTTTGGCGTCATCCTTGCTGGTCACGTCGAAGATGGCGGCATGGGCAGACAGGCCTCGAGCCTTGAGACTTTCCACTGCGCGTTTGACGCTTTCGGGCGTGCGGCCGTTGATGATGACCTCGGCGCCGTGCTGCGCCAGACCCTCGGCCAGCGCATAACCGATCCCCTGGCTCGAGCCGGTGATCAGGGCAAGCTGCCCGGTCAGATCAAACAGGTTCTTCATGCAAATAACTCCTCCGGTGTCGCTGCGAATGACGGCTTATACCGCCACTCGCGGTGAAACTCACTTGACATCGCTTCTCCGGATTATATGTTATCGATAACATAATCAACTGCCAAAATGCGGGACGGAGACGGAATGCCTGACGTAGAGATCTTGATGACCGGAGCTTATCCGGAATGGGACATGGTCGATCTGGAGGCGAAGTATCGCGTTCACCGCCTGTGGGAAGCGGCAGACCGGCAGGAACTGATTGCAAGGATCGACAAGGATATTCGCGCCATCGCGACGCGTGGCGAACTCGGCGCCTCCGCCGAGCTGATGAAGCAATTGCCGAGGCTGGAGATCGTCTCCTGTTACGGCGTTGGCACCGACGCCATCGACCTCTCCTATGCCCGCGCCAACGGCATTCGCGTCACCAACACACCTGATGTGCTGACCGAAGATGTCGCCGATATCGCCATCGGACTGCTGCTTGCCACAGCGCGGCAGATCCCGCAGGCCGATGTCTTCGTCCGCGCCGGCCAGTGGGGCAATGTCGCCATGCCGTTGGTGACGCGGGTCTCCGGCAAGAAGGTCGGACTTGCCGGCATGGGTCGGATCGGCAAGGCGATCGCCAAGCGGGCTGCCGCTTTCGGCTGCGACATCTCCTATTTCGCCCGCAATGAGCACACGGATGTTGCTTATGCCTACCAGCCGGACCTGGTCGCACTTGCCGATTGGGCCGATTTTCTGATCGTCATCGTCCCCGGCGGGCAAGCGACCATGAAGATCATCAACGCCGATGTGCTGAAAGCGCTCGGTCCAAACGGCATGTTGATCAACGTTTCGCGCGGAACGACGGTCGATGAAGAGGCGCTGATCACAGCCCTTCAAGACGGCACCATCCAGGCCGCCGGCCTCGACGTCTTTTTGAACGAACCGAAGATCGATGCGCGTTTCCTGACGCTCCAGAACGTGGTGTTGCAGCCCCATCATGGCTCCGGTACGGTCGAAACTCGCAAGGCCATGGGCCAGCTGGTCAGAGACAACCTCGCAGCGCATTTTGCCGGCAGCCCGCTTCCAACTCCCGTCGTGTGAGGGTTTCGATATGAAAGCCATCGTCATTCATGCCGCCAAGGATCTCAGGATCGAGGAGCGCGAGCCGGAGGCTGCGGGAGAGGGGCAGGTGGAGATCGCCATCGAAGCCGGCGGCATTTGCGGCTCCGACCTGCATTATTACAATCATGGCGGCTTCGGCACGGTTCGCCTGCGCGAGCCGATGATCCTCGGCCACGAGATCGCCGGCACGGTCAAGGCGCTCGGTGCCGGTGTGAGCGACCTTGTCGTCGGCGACCGCGTTGCGGTTTCTCCGAGCCGGCCGTGCAATCATTGCCAATATTGCCTGAAGGGACAGCAGAACCACTGCCTCAACATGCGGTTTTACGGCAGCGCCATGCCGATGCCGCATATTCAGGGCGGCTTTCGCCAGCGGCTGGTGGCGGAGCGCTGGCAATGCCACAAGGTCGCCGACGGCGTTTCCATTCACGAGGCCGCCTTCGCCGAACCCTTTGCCGTGACGCTGCATGCGGCCAGCCGCGCAGGGTCGCTACTGGGCAAACGGGTGCTCGTCACCGGCTGCGGCCCGATCGGCATGCTGGCGATCGTTGCCGCGCGTGTTCTCGGCGCCCGCGAAATCGTCGCGACCGATGTGACCGACAGCGTTCTGGCGATCGCCCGCACCAGCGGCGCGGATCGGACGATCAATGTCGCCACGCATGCCGCCGATCTTGCCGCTTACGGCGCCGACAAGGGATATTTCGACGTCATGTTCGAGGCGTCGGGCAATGAGCGGGCGGTGCGCGCCGGCCTGGAGGCACTGAAGCCCCGCGCCGTTCTCGTGCAGCTCGGCCTTGGCGGCGATGTCTCCATCCCGCAGAACATGATCGTCGCCAAGGAAATCGAGATGCGCGGGACATTCCGCTTTCACGAGGAATTTGCCCTTGCCGTCGAACTGATCAACGCGCGCCGCGTCGATCTGAAGCCGCTGCTGACAGGTGTTTTTGCCATCGAAGAGGCCGTCGCCGCCTTCGAATTGGCCAGCGACCGCAGCAAGTCGATGAAGGTGCAGATCGCCTTCTGACATCGGCGCCCATTATTGGGCGCCGCGATCCGTGCTTTCGCGGAGGACGACCCTGTAGCCCGTCAATGTGATCTCGTCGCCGGTCGCCTCGCCGCTGCCCTGCAAGGCATCGAGCAGGCGGGCGGCGGCCTGGCGGCCGATGCCGTAACAGTCGACATTGATGGTGGTGATGCTGGGGTGACAGATCGACGAGATCTCGTAATCGCCGAAGCCGGCAATGGCGATATCCCCCGGCACGCGCATTCCCCGGCGTTTGCATTCCATGATCGCGCCGAAGGCGGACAGGTCGGAGACGCAGAGAACGACCTCGGTATCCGGCCAACGCTCCAGGAGGCTGACGATCGCCTGGCCGCCCTGTTCCATACTGATCGGCGGCACGCCGAAGGAAATCGCACGCCCCGGTCCCAAACCCAGTTCCTCGACGGTCCTCAGAAAACCGCTTCGTCGCTGGCTGCCGCGCGTATCGCGCGCCGTCGTACCTCCGATATAGCCGAACCTGCGATAGCCCTGGCCCGCTAGCGCCCGCACCAGCAGGGACATCGCCTCGCTGTTGGAAAAGCCGACGACATGATTGATCGGCTCTTCCGGAATTTCCCAGGTTTCAACCACCGGAATGCCGGCCTTATTAAGCATGCGCCGCGCCCGGTCGGTATGCGAACCGCCTGTCAGGATGATGCCTTCGGGGCGCCGGCGCAGCATCGCCTCGATCAGCTTTTCTTCTTTCTCGGCGGAATAGTCGGTATAGCCGAGAAGAAGCTGAAGGCCGGTATCTTCCAAGGCATCCGTGATGCCGCGGGCGGTGTCGGAAAAATTCGAATTGTTGATCGAGGGCACCAGAGCCGCGATGAACCCGCTGCGACGAGAGGAAAGACTGCCGGCCGACAAGTCGAGTACGTAACCGAGCGCATCGACGGCTTCCATGATGCGCTTTCGGGTCTCTTCGGAAACGCTCGCATCCTGCCGAAAGGCGCGCGAAACGGTCATGGCCGATACGCCGACATATTTGGCGACCTCAGCCATCGTCAGCTTTTGGGCGTCGCCTCCCTTGAGACGCTTGTCTTTTGGCTCATCCTCGTTTTTCACTGGGCTCCGCTTTCAAAACAGCTTCCGAGTTGGGCAACTCAGCACACGATAAAGTTATCGCTATCATCGCACAATCGATATTATTGCAGGAATGCCGCGTTCCACAGTTCGCCGATCTCTGTACGAAGAGCGAAAAACAGAGCATTATGATATCGATAACAAATTGAGGTGAGGAAGCATGATGTTCGGAGAGATCGAGGGGACGGGGTTCGAGGTTCTCGACCCGCGCTTTGAAAACTGTTTCGTCGGCCATGCCCGCGTCGAGCGGCTTTGGACGGGCGGGCGCTGGCTGGAAGGACCGGCCTGGTTTGCCGCCGGGCGCTATCTGGTCTTCTCGGATATCCCCAACAATCGCATGATGCGTTATGACGATACCAGCGGGCATACATCGGTCTTCCGCTCGCCCAGCAACAACTCGAACGGCAACACGGTCGACAATCAGGGACGGCTGATCACCTGCGAGCATCTGGCGCGCCGTGTCACGCGAACGAATTTCGACGGCGGGATCACCGTGCTGGCCGATCGCATTGCCGGCAAGCGGCTCAATTCGCCCAACGACGTCGCCGTCAAATCCGACGGGACGATCTGGTTCACCGACCCGAGCTACGGCATCCTCCACGATTATGAGGGCGACTACGGGGAAGAGGAAATCGGCGGATGCCATGTCTATCGGCACGATCCGGCGACAGGCGCAACCGAGCGGGTGGCCTCCGATTTCGTCAAGCCGAACGGCCTGGCTTTCTCCCCCGACGAAACGATGCTCTATATCGCCGATACCGGAGGGACGCATCTGCCCGGCGGCCCGCGTCATATTCGAAAGCTCGCCGTATCCGGCGACGGAACGCTGACCGACCTCGGCATCTTTGCCGAATGCACCTCGGGCTTTTTCGACGGCTTTCGTGTCGACCGGAAGGGCAGGATCTGGACGAGCGCCGGCGACGGTGTGCACGCCTACGATCCGGATGGCACGCTGCTCGGCAAGATCCATATTCCCGAGATCGTCTCCAATGTGGCTTTCGGCGGCGAGAAATTGAACCGCCTCTTTATCACTGCCACCACGTCGCTCTATGCCGTCTATCTCACGGCCAACGGGTCGAGAGCCGGGTAAGCGCTCTCCGCAGCAGCGGCCGCCTTCCCAGGCGGCCGCTGCTTTGCGATGCTCCTTCTTCATCACTGGCTAAGTCCGTCGGCCAACCTGACGAGACCGAGGAAATCCGACCTGTAGCCGAAGGGATCGGTTCCCCGCGATGCCGCGGCGAGATCGGCAATCGCCTGATAGGAATAGGCATCCAGCGCCGCGATCCGGCTCAGTTTCTGGCCGAAGGCGGCGACGGCCACCGAGAAGCGGACGTCCCCGGGCGCGGCGTCGACGGTGGTGACCGTGTTGCCGTCGCCGACCGGCGTGGTGATCAGGGCGCTCTTGTCCTCGCCCGGCCGCTTGTAACGCATCTTGACGAAGGCAAGCTCGCCCTGATGCGTGCCGTCCGATGTCTCGGCCGGCGCCTTGCCGGCTGCGCCGTAACGCAGGTCATCATTCATGACCGCGGGGCTTCCCTTGGGCGTGATCTCGTAGATCGCCGTGACGCTGTGGCCGGAGCCGATATCGCCGGCATCGACACGGTCATTGTTGAAATCCTCGCGGTTGAGGGCGCGCGTCTCGTAGCCGATCAGCCGGTATTCGGCGATCCGTTCCGGGTTGAACTCGACCTGGAACTTGACGTCCTTGGCGATCGGAAACAGCGTCGACCCGGCCTCTTCCACCAGCGCCTTCTGCGCCTCCGCCAGCGTGTCGATATAGGCGGCACTGCCATTGCCGTTCTGCGCCAGCGTCTGCATCAGGGAATCGTTGAGATTGCCGCGCCCGAAGCCGAGAACGGTGAGGAAGATGCCGTCCTTGCGCTTCTCTTCGATGATGCGCTTCAGATCCTCGTCGCTCGACGGGCCGACATTGAAGTCGCCGTCCGTCGCCAGCATCACCCGGTTGACGCCGTCCTTGACGAAGGCCTGTTTGGCAAGATTATAGGCCGCCTCGATGCCTTCGGCGCCGCCGGTCGAGCCTCCGGCCTCCAGCCTGTCGATGGCCGAGAGGATCTTCGGTTTCTCCGCCACCCGCGTCGGCTCGAGCACCGTGCCGGCATTGCCGGCATAGGTGACGATCGAGACTGTATCGTCGGCCTTCAGCTTGCTGACCAGAAGACGGAAGGCGCTCTTCAGCAGCGGCAGCTTGTCTGGCTCGTCCATCGAGCCCGAGACGTCGATCAGGAAGACGAGATTGGCATGCGGCGCGGTCGCCGGCGCAATGTCATAGCCCTTGATCGCCACATGCATCAGTTCCGTGTCGTGATTCCAGGGTGTCGGCATCACCGTCACGGTCGCCTTGAAGGGCTGATCGGCCTTCTCGGGAGCCGGCCAGTCATAGGGGAAATAATTGATCATCTCCTCGACACGAACCGATTGCGGATCCGGCATCACCCCGCCCGTCAACGACCGGCGGACGAAGGAATAAGAGGCGCTGTCGACATCGGCGGAGAAGGTCGAGACTGGATCGGTCGCCACACTCTTGATCGGATTTGCCGCGGCATTGGCAAACCGCTCGCGGCTGGGATCGAGCTGGATCTGCATACGCCCATCTGCAGGCAAAACAGGCGAGGGGGCAACGGCCATCGGTTCAGCCAATAGCTGGCCCTGAGCAACCACGCCGGGAGCAGCCGGCGCAGCCCGTTTTGCCATGCCAAGTGCCGCGGCGGATTCCTCCGACTTGTTCTTAAGACCGGCAATCTCGCCGGCATCGAATTCAGCGCGCAACTCCGCAGCGGACTTTGCGGCCTGAGGCTCCTTGTCCTGCAAGACTTGAGTGCTATCAGCCGCCGACGATTGAGCCGGCCGATTCTCTTCGGCTGGCGCTTCGGAAAGCCGAGGTTCGGTCGGTTTCGGCAATTCGTTTTTCGAAACAGTGCCGGCGATCTTTTCCTGGTCGACGATCGGTTGGTTGCGGGCCAGCTCGAGGGTGAGGTAACCGGCGGCGGGAATGACGAGCAGCGTCGCAAGGGCTGAACCGGCGAGGAATTTCTTATTCACAGCAGAGCTCCATATCCAGTTGATGATGGAGCTTGGACGCCAGTCTTTCGCATTTCCTTGGGCTGCCCCTGCATTATTTTCTGCGTTGTCGAAGGCCTGCATCGCCGCGGCAAGGGCGCGTGCACGCGCTTCCGGATCGGTTGCCGGCGGGGTGAGGCGGGAGAGTTTTTCGAGTTCCTTGTCCATCATACCTCTTCCTTGCCGAGCATGGCCTTCAACCGCTTGCGCGCCGCGTGGACCTGCCAGGACACGGTCGTTTCCGAGCAGCCCATAACATCGGCGGCGGCCGAATGGCTGAGGCCTTCGCCATAGACGAGCAGCACGGCGTCGCATTGGCGTTCCGGCAAAGCGCGCACGGCCGCCCATAATTCGCTCGACAGCTCGTCGTCGTTTCCGCCCGGTGCATCCTGCTGCGGTTCGGCGGCGTAAGCCCGGAATGTCTGCTCTTCCCGCGCAAGTTTGCGTCGATGGTCGCGGGCGGCGTTGAGCGTCAGCGTGTAGAGCCATGTCCTGAAGCGACTGGTGCCGCGAAAGCCGCGGATCGCCGCACCGAGCTTGACGCAGACCTCCTGGGCGATGTCGTCGGCGTCGGCGGAACTGCCCGACCATCGCCATGCCGTCGCGTGGACGAAATCATAATGGCGCGAGACCAGTTGCCCGAAGGCCTCCCGGTCGCCGCCCTGCGCTCGTTCTATGAGCTCCGCATCCAATGCGCACCTACCCCCAAGCTATCAAGCAAGATGCTATTTCGGGATTGAGACGTTTCTCCAGTGGCTTTCCTTGGGTCGACGACGAAAAAATATCGGATTTTTTGAAAAAGCGGCAAAGCCTTGAAATGCAGGATCAAAATAAGGAAGCATCGCGACATCCATGGGTCGCGGCCAGACAGATTGCCTCCGCCGCAAAGGCGCATGATGGGGTGAGAGTCGGCCAGGGACGTCAATCCGCAGTCCCAAATCGAAAGGACCCTGCATGTCCGCTCCACCGCCTGTCCCCACCGAAAAAGGCATTCTGCAGTTTCTCCAGATTTGCGATAGCTTCTATCCCACTGAGGCCGTCGAAGCGTCGGTCGAGCAGCAGCGGCGTTGGTACGATGCGCTTTGCGCCCGCTTCGACCGCCCGCTGCCCCCGGATTTGATCTTTGCGGACGGCATGGTCCAGCGCATACCGATCCGGCGCTACCGTCCGCGGAAAATCGTCACCCGGACCATCCTGCTCTATATCCATGGCGGCGGCTTCGTCGTCGGTTCGCTCGAGAGCCATCATGCCATCTGCGCCGAGATCGCCGATTTTGCCGGCGCCGAACTCGTTTCCGTCGATTACCGGCTGGCCCCTGAATATCGCTGGCCGGCACAGACGGATGACGGCTTCGCCGTGCTCAAACATCTGCTTGCCGCCAATAACAAGGTCGTGCTGATCGGCGACAGCGCCGGCGGCAACCTTGCGGCGGGGCTTGCATTGCGGGCGCGCGACGAGGACCTCTCCGGCGTCGTTGGCCAGGTGCTGATCTATCCCGCGCTCGGCGGCGACCTCAATGCAGGCTCCTATGTCGAAATGGCCGCCGCACCCGGCCTGACGACGGCCGATGTCGCCTATTATCGCGAGATTCTGCAGGCGCCAGAAGGAAATGGGATCGCCGAGCCACTCCAGGCGTCTTCGCTTTCCGGGCTGCCGCCGGCCTTCATCACGGTCGCGCATTTCGACCCTTTGAGAGATGACGGCCGGCATTATGCCGCCCGGCTTTCCGAAGCGGGCGGCGAAGTCTGGTTCCGGGAGGAGCCGCAGATGGTGCATGCCTGGCTGCGCGCCCGTCATATGAGCGATGGCGCTCGCGATGGCTTTCATGCCGTCTGCGAAGCCGTCCGGCATTTCGCCGCGCCCTGACGATCACATCAGGTCGCGTGAGATCCG
The DNA here is from genome assembly GCF_051810745.2 of Rhizobium sp. F40D2. Lineage (NCBI taxonomy): Bacteria > Pseudomonadati > Pseudomonadota > Alphaproteobacteria > Hyphomicrobiales > Rhizobiaceae > Rhizobium > Rhizobium sp. F40D2. The sequence continues at coordinate 718,167 of NZ_JBPWQX020000002.1, read as the reverse complement.
CTTTTCCGCAAAGATCTTTTCGAAGATCTGCACGTCGTCCTCGAAAGCGGTAACGACGGCGCTGACGATCCAATGGGTGGCGGTGCAAGCAATCCGCGCCGTTGCCACGGTCCGCACGAACCAGCCGGGGCGGCGCATGTCGCAGGTCCAAGTCGACACACCGGTCATCGACAACGGATCATCGGGTGAAATCGACCAGACTTCCTCGCGCAATTGCCGGGTCGACAGGCCCGTCTCAGGATGTTCGTAGAGCCCGGTATCCTCGTGGATGCGATAGTCCGTCCGGTTGCCCGAGAGGTTGCGAACGACCTGGCGCTCCGTCGCCGCCGCGGCATGCTCGATATATCGAGGCAGGGGATCGGGATTGGCCGGCTCCTTGATTTCGATCCGGCGATGGTCGCCGAGCATCGGTAGCCCCAGGCCGAGCGATGCCATATCGATCTCGATTCCCTCATCCTCAGGCGGTGGAAGGATCATCGGCCAATAGGCGGTGGAAAGTGAAAGGCGGATGCGATGTCCCTTGCGGAAGCGATAGCCGCAGGCGTCGAGCACGAGACGGATCGACACCATCTCGCCCGGGATCAGCGGTTTCGGATCGGCATTGCCGTCGCGTTGGGTGAGATTGACGACGCCGAAGGCGACCCGCATTGCCGTACCATCAGGATGGACGTCGATCAGCCGGGCGCAGAGATTGCCGCCCGACGTCCGGGAGCGCAGCGCAAGCGTCAGCACCGGCCGGCCGAGATAGTCGCAATCGCCGGAAAGCGGCATGGTATCGAAGACTAGCGAACCGGCATCGTCCGAGCGCTGATCGATCGCCATTTCGGCGTCGGGCTTCAGCGTGAAATATTCACCGGATGCCGTGCCGGTATCAAGCGGAGAGTGGAGATAGACGGGATGTTCGGGCGCATGCGGGATCGGCATGCCTTCCGTCAGCCTGCCGAATTGCTCGACGTAAAAACACTGCATGCGCGGCGGCGTCCAAACGTCCCTGGCGATCCAGAAACCAGTGTCGCTGTCGCGGCGCGGAGCGGGCCTGATGGCATCGAGAATATAGGCGCGGGCCTGCGGCAGCCTTTCGATGCCATTGTCCTCGCCACGCAGCCATCTGTTCCACCAGGCGATCGCTTCGCCATGGAAATCCGCACGCGGTTTCGGCCAGGCGAAGTGCGGATATTTGTGCACCCAAGGGCCGATCAGCGCCTTGGCCTTATCGCCGAGGCCTTCGACCGCCATCAGCGGCGTGTTGCGGTAACCGTCGGCCCAGCCGGCAATGACCAGCGTTGGGATCTCGACGCTGGAAAAATCCTCCGAGATCGAGCCGTGGCGCCAGAAATCGTCTCGCCGCTGATGGCTCAGCCACTCCTCCATGAAAAAGGGTTCGCCCGCGAGACGCTCCAGCCACATCGCCTTCCAGCGCTCGCCGGCAAGCGCTGGATCGGGCGGGCGCGACTGGTAGCCGAGCATCGTCGCCGCCCATGAGAGCTGGGCGGAGAGATGGCAGCCGTTCTTATAATGGATGTCGTCATTGTAGCGGTCGACGGTCGAGGCGATCGAGATGACGGCCTTCAGGGCCGGCGGGCGCAGGGCTGCGACCTGCAGACTGTTGAAGCCGCCCCAGGAGATGCCCATCATGCCGACCGCGCCGTTCGACCACGGCTGCGCGGCAATCCAGGCGATCAGCTCACAGGCATCGGCAAGCTCCCGCTCGGTATATTCGCCGTCGATGACACCGTCGGATTCTCCCGATCCGCGGATATCGACGCGTACGCCGGCAATGCCGGCGGCGGCAAATACCGGATAGGTCGACTCGTCGCGGGGGCTGGTGCCGTCGCGCTTGCGATAGGGCAGGAATTCGAAGACGGTGGGAACCGGATCCTGCTCGGCGCCGTCGGGCATCCAGATGCGCGCGGCAAGCCGCGTCCCATCCTTCAGCGTGATCCATTCATTCTCGATGGTGGTGAAGCCGCGCGACGTCATGTCTGTTCCTTTCAATGACCGGCGCTTTCCATGCGCCGGGTCGCAAGCACGCGTTCCAGCCAGCCGATCTCCATCTCCGGCACCGATTTCAGAAGCAGATCGGTGTAATCGTCGAAAGGCGGCGACAGCGCCGTCGATTTCGGCCCGAACCGCACCAGCTTGCCGCGATGCATGACCGCCACGCTGTCGGCGATCGCCCGGACGATCGCGATATCATGGGTGATGAAGATATAGGACAGCTGCTCCTCCTCCTGCAGGCGAAGCAGCAGCTTGAGGATACCCTCCGCCACCAGCGGATCGAGCGCCGAAGTCGGCTCGTCGCAGAGGATGAGTTCGGGCTTGGCAGCAAGCGCTCTCGCGATCGCCACGCGTTGCTTCTGGCCGCCGGACAGTTCAGCCGGATAACGATCGACGAAGCCGTTGCCCATTTCGATCTGGTCGAGCAGCTCCTTCACCCGGGCGGTTTTTTGAGCGCCTCTCAGGCCATAATAGAAGGTCAGCGGCCGCCCGATGATGTCGCGAACCGTCTGCCGCGGGTTCATCGCCGTATCGGCCATCTGGTAGATCAGCTGGATGCGCCTCAGGTCGTCGTTCGCCCGGCTCTTCAAGCCGGGCATCAGCGGCTTGCCGTCAAAGACGATGCGTCCGCTGCTCGGCGGCAACAAACCGGTAATGACGCGCGCCAGGGTCGACTTGCCGGAACCCGATCTCGCCGACGACGGCGAGCGTCTGCCCCCTTGGCACATGCAGCGAGACATCGTGCAGCACCTTGAAGCCGTTAGAATATTCGGCGCTGACATGTTCCACCTTGAGCAGAGCCGCGGACTGGTCGGCGGCCTCCTCGCGATAGGCCTGCCTGACATTGACCAGCGCCCGGGTATAATCTTCCCGCGGCGCTTCGATGATCTGCCGCACGCTGCCATATTCCACCTGCTTGCCGTGGCGCAGCACCATGATGTCGTCGGAGACCTGGGCAACGACGGCAAGGTCATGGGTGATGTAGAGGGCGGCCGTGTGGGTTTCTTCGATGGCGTGCTTGATCGCCGCCAGCACGTCGATCTGGGTGGTGACGTCAAGGGCCGTGGTCGGCTCGTCGAAGACGATGAGTTCAGGGTTTGGGCAGAGCGCCATTGCCGTCATCGCGCGCTGCAGCTGGCCGCCGGAAACCTGATGGGCAAAGCGCTCGCCGAAGGTCTCCGGATTGGGCAGGCCGAGCACGCGGAACAGATAAAGCGCCCGTTTGCGCGCCTCCTCCCTGGTCATCAGACCATGTTTGAGCGAGGCTTCGATCACCTGATCGCCAAGCCTGTGCGCCGGGTTGAAGGCGGCGGCGGCCGATTGCGCGACATAGCAGACCCGGGCGCCGCGGATTTTCCGGATGCCGTTCTTCGAGAGCGTCAGGATGTCGGCGCCGTCGAGCCGCACCTCGCCGCCGGTGATTTCAGCGCCACCCCGGCCATAGGCCAGCGCGGAAAGGCCGATCGTCGACTTGCCGGCGCCCGATTCGCCGATCAGGCCGAGAACCTTGCCCTTCTGGAGATCGAAAGACACACCGTCGACGATCGTCACCCGCTTGGGCGGCTCGCCAGGCGGATAGCTGGTTGCTTCGATCTTCAGATTGCGGACGGAAAGAAGCTCAGGCATCGCCGCGCCCTCCCTTGAGGCTGGATGTGCGTTTCAGGAGCCAGTCGACGACGAGGTTGACACAGACGGCGAGCACCGCGATCGCCGTGCCCGGCACCAGCGCTGCCGATATGCCGAAGATGATGCCGTCCTTGTTGTCCTTGACCATGCCGCCCCAATCGGCCGCCGGCGGCTGAATGCCGAGGCCGAGGAAGGAAAGCGTCGACAGGAAGAGAATCGAGAAGGCGAAACGCAGCCCGAATTCGGCAAGCAGCGGCGACAGCGTGTTCGGCAGGATTTCGCGGAAGATGATCCAGAGCTTGCCTTCGCCGCGCAACTTAGCCGCCTCGACGAATTCCATCACCGCCACATCGAGCGCCACGGCACGGCCGAGACGGTAGACACGGGTGGAATCGAGGATCGCCATCACCAGGATCAGGACGACGATGTTTTGCGGCAGGACCGCAAGCACCACCAGCGCGAAGATCAGCGTCGGGATCGACATCATCAGATCGTTGAAGCGCGACAATGCCGTGTCGATGATGCCGCGCGAGACGGCGGCGGTAAAACTCAGGATGATGCCGAGCGAGAAGGAGATGATGGTGGCGGCTGATGAGACCAGGAGCGTCGTTCGCGCTCCGTAGATCAGGCGCGAGAGGATATCGCGGCCGAGATTGTCGAGCCCGAAAATATAGTGATCATCCGGCAGCTGCCAGACGTCGCCGACGACCTGCGTCTCGCCATAGGGGGCAATCCAGGGTGCGAAGAGCGCGAAGATGAAGGCTATGGCGATGCCGGTCATGCCGATCCATGCGGTGATGGGGATGTCTCTTGCTCTCATCGCGGATGCCTCAGCCGGGGATTGGCGACAATCGCGAGGATATCGGCCGTCATGTTGAGGAAGATGTAGACGGCCGCAAAGATCAGGCCGCAGGCCTGCACCACAGGCATGTCGCGCACGGTGACCGCGTCGACCATATATTGCCCCATGCCGGGATAGACGAAGACCACTTCGACGACGACGACGCCGACCACGAGATAGGCGAGGTTCAAGGCGACGACATTGATGATCGGCGCCAGCGCATTGGGGGCGGCGTGCTTCACGATCGAGCGGAAGCCGCTCAGGCCCTTCAGCTCTGCGGTCTCCATATAGGCCGACGACATGACCGATAGGATCGCGGCCCGGGTCATGCGCATCATATGCGCGAGGACGACGAGCACGAGCGTCGCGGTCGGCAGCGCGATCGCCTTCAGCCGCTCGACGAAACCCATGCTGTCATAAACGGTCGCCGGAAAGGTCGCCATGCCGAACTTCACGGCGAAGAAGAGGATCAGCAGATAGCCGATGAAGAATTCCGGCAGCGAGATCGCCGCAAGCGAGATCACATTGATGATCTTGTCCGGCATGCGGTTGCGGAAATGCACCGAGAACATGCCGAGACCGACGGCGAGCGGCACGGAAATCACTGCCGCAAAACCTGCCAGAAACAGCGAATTGCCGAGACGCTTGCCGATCTGTTCGCTCACCGAGTTCTTGCTTGCCCAGGAGGTGCCGAAATCCCCCTGAACGGCATTGCCGAGCCATTCGACGTAACGCGTCGTGACCGGACGGTTCAGCCCGAGATCCTGACGGATGTTGGCGACGGCCTGCGGTGTCGCCGACTGGCCGAGATAGGTGGTGGCGAAATCGCCGGGAAGGGCTTCCAGGCCGCCGAAGATCAGGATGGAGACAGCGAAAAGCAGGACGATACTGAGCACGAAGCGCTCGAGGATGAGGGCAAGCAGCGGAAAACGCTGCCGGAACCTCAAGCCGGGCAAGATATTGCTCGGGGCAGGATTGGTCATGGCGGAGGCCTCTCGTAAAACGTCGGGAGGACCGCGGGAGTTGATCCCACGGTCCCGGCTTCGTCGGAGATCGAAGGGCGTTGGCCCCTCAGGCGTCCAGCCAGACGCGGGTCGCGACATAACCGTTCGACATGTCGTTGCCGATGTCGTGGACGTAACCCTTCACCTGCTTGGTGGAGGCGTTCACGAAGTCGTTGAACATCGGCAGGATCACGCCGCCCTCGTCGCGCACCATCATCGCCATGGTCCGGTACATGTCCTTGCGCTTGGCTTCATCAAGCTCGGAGCGGGCCTGCAGCAGCAGCTTGTCGAAGTCGGGACGCTTAAACCGGGTATCGTTCCAGTCCGCCGTCGAGAGATAGGCGGTGGAATACATCTGGTCCTGCGTCGGCCGGCCGCCCCAGTAGGAGGTAGAGAAGGGCTGGACGTTCCAGACATTGGTCCAATAGCCGTCGCCCGGTTCGCGCTTGACCTCGATCTCGATCCCGGCCTTCTTGCAGCTTTCCTGATAGAGCACGGCCGCGTCGACGCCGCCGGGGAAGGCGACTTCGGACGTGCGCAGAAGAACCGAGCCGCTATGGCCTGATTTCTTGTAGTGGAAGGCGGCCTTGTCGGGATCGTAAACGCGCTGCTCGATGCCCTCGGGAAACAGCGCATAGGTGCTGTTGATCGGGAAGTCGTTGCCGACCTTGCCGTAACCGCCGAGGATCTTCTGCACCATGGTCTCGCGGTCCATGGCGTATTTGAGCGCCAGGCGCAGGTCGTTATTGTCGAACGGCGCCTTGTCGCAGTGCATGATGAAGACGTAATGGCCGCGGCCGGCGGTCGAGAGGATCTCGACATTGGGCGCGCGTTTCAGCAGATTGACGGTCTTCGGATCGACGCGGTTGATATAGTGCACCTGGCCGGACGAAAGTGCTGCGATGCGGGCGGTGGCGTCATTCATGCCGATAACTTCGATCGAATCGACGTAACCCCGGTCGCTGCGCCAGTCGTCCTTGTTCTTTTCGAAGGTGGCGCGAACGCCGGCCTCGAAGCTGGTGAGCTTATAGGGACCGGTGCCGATCGAGGCGAGCGGGTCGTCGACGCCGCCATTCGGCTGGATGACCAGGTGGTAGTCGGACAGCAAAAGCGGCATATCGGCATTGCCTTCGCTGAGCGTCAGGACGAGATTGCCGCCGTCGGCCTTGATCTCCTTGATCGAGCCAAGCACACCGAGCGCGCCGGATTCCGATTTTTTATCGGTGTGGCGCTTCAGCGTCGCAACGACGTCGTCGATCGTCAGTTCCTTGCCGTCGTGGAATTTGACGCCCTTGCGGATCTTGAAGGTCCAGGTGACCGCGTCTTTCGAGGCTTCCCAGGATTCGGCAAGCGCCGGCACGGCAGCACCGGTCAGCGGGTCGGATTCAACCAGCATGTCGCCCCAGCAGCGGCCGACGCAGAACATGAACTGCGACAGGAATTTCGCCGGGTCCTTGGAATCGGTTGCGGCACCGCCTTCGAGGCCGAGCTTCAGGTGGCCGCCGCGCTTCGGTTCGGCGGCTTCGGCACTTTCGGTGAAGAGCTTGTCGGCGACGGCAAGTGTGATGCCCGCCGCCATGGCGCGTCCCATGAATTCGCGGCGGCTGAGACCGCCCGCGGTGACGCGGCCTGCGAGATATTTGCTATAGTCGTTCATTCCCCAGTTCCTTCTTTGTGGTGCGTTGACAGAACTTCCGGGCAGGATCGCAGGCGGTTTCCTCTCCACCTCCGGTGCCCGCATCATGCGGGAAACATTGCGGTTGCTGCCGCCTCCTTATTGTCCTTTCCAGATAGGGCTTCGCTTCTCGGCAAAGGCCCGTGCGCCTTCCAATTGGTCTTCGCTCGAATAGAGCCTGTCGACGGTCGCAAACTGCCGCTTGGTGATCTTGTTCATGGCAGTCTGGAACGTCGAACCCTCCGCTTCGCGCACGATTTCCTTGATGGCCGCATAGACGAGCGGCGGCCCGCTTGCGAGCAGGCGGGCAAGCTCCCAGGCTCTCTCCATCAGCCTGTCGGCCGGCAGGATCTCGTTGACGAAGCCCCAGCGATGCGCCTCGTGAACGTCAAGCCAGCGTCCCGTCAAAAGCATGTCCATGGCGATGTGATAGGGGATGCGCTTCGGCAGCTTGATAGACGCCGCATCGGCAACCGTGCCCGAGCGGATTTCCGGCAGGGCGAAACTCGCATGTTCGGCGGCGATGATCAGATCGGCCGAAAGGGCGATCTCCAATCCCCCGCCGCAACAGATGCCGTTGACCGCTGCAATGACCGGCTTGTTGAGGTCGCGCAGTTCCTGCAGGCCGCCGAAGCCGCCGACACCGTAATCACCGTCGACCGCATCGCCTGATGCGGCCGCCTTGAGGTCCCATCCGGCGCAAAAGAACTTTTCGCCCCCACCCGTCACGATGGCGACGCGCAATTCCGGATCGTCGCGGAAATCCCGGAAGATCAATCCCATGGCACGGCTGGTCGCAAGGTCGATGGCGTTCGCCTTCGGCCGGTCGATGACGACTTCGAGCACCCCGCCGTTATGTCGTGTGCGAATGTGGTCGCTCAACCTATGCTACCTCCTCCGCCGTATAAGGGTATCGACCGCGGCAACACCTTGCCCTTCGGGAAGAACCATCAATGGATTAATGTCCAGTTCCTCCAGGCATGCCGCATTCTTTACGACATAATCTGCCGCTGCTGCGATAGCCGCAACCGCGGCGTCGAGATCGCCTCTCGGCCGCCCGCGATAGCCATAGATCAATTTTGCCTGTCTGAGGCGCGAGATCGCCGTGCGGATCTCGGTTTTCGTCGCCGGAAGCGGCAGGATGACGGAATCCTCGATCAATTCGACGAAGATTCCGCCCGCTCCCAAGGTGAGCGACAATCCGAAAACCGGGTCGCGGACGGCGCCGACAATGAGCTCAGCGACCGGCAGATCGATCATCTTTTCGACAAGATAGCCGGCATTCGGTGGCATTTCCGCCGCCGCGTTCGAGACCGCCTGACTATCCCTGAGGTTGAGTGCAACGGCACCGGCTTCGGTTTTGTGTGCAATGCCGAGACCCTTCAGCACGACGGGGAAACCGAGCCGTTCGGCCTGCTCGGCCGCCTGATGGGGAGAAAAAGCCTGCAGCCCCCGGGGAACGGGGAGGCCGCAGGCAGCAAGCTCCGCCTTTGCATCGGCTTCCGTCAAAGTCTCGATCTCACCGTCCATGGACGGCACGTCGAGCAGCGGCGGGGGAGGCGGGGCTTGCCAAGCTTGGCCGATGCCGGCTGCGACCACAGCTGCAACTATGGTTTCGTCGATGCCCGAGAAGGCGACGATGCCATTGGCCATCAGCCGATCGGCGACAAGTTCGGGCATATTCTCCGGAAGCGTCGCGAGAAGGCCGGCCAGCGCGCCGGTCGCAGAGGCAGCAGTGATGACCGCATCTGCCGTCATTGCCCATTCGGACGCATCGCAGCGGTCACTCCGCGGGAAGTCGAGGACGACCAGATTGAGGGCACAACCGCCTTCGAACATGGCGCTGAAGGCTTCGGTCTGGCGGGCGAAATCACCCCACACGAAAGTGTGGTAGTCGAGCGGATTGGAGAGTGTCACCATCTCGCCGAGAACCCGCCGCAGACGCGGCAGTTGCTGCGGCTGCAGCTCAGAGAATTCGACATTGCGGCCGACGGCGGCATCCGCCATCAGCGAAGCCTCGCCGCCCGAGCAGCTCATCGACGATATCGACCGGCTTGGCAGGGGGCCGGCGACATGCAGTAGCTTCAGGGTTTCGAGCAGCGCCGGCAGGCTCTGGACACGGCCGATGCCAAGGCGGGCGAGCACGGCATCCGCCACCGCATCGCTGCCGGCGAGCGAAGCGGTGTGCGACACCGCCGCCCGTTTTGCCTGTTCGGATCTGCCGACCTTCATCACGACCACCGGCTTCTTCGACCGGCGGGCAATGGCGGCAAGGCGTTCGAGGCCGGAGAGATCGCCGAAACCTTCGACATGAAGGCCGACCGCGGTGACGCGCGGATCCTCGATCAATGCGCAGGCGACATCGGCAAGCGATGTCTGCGCCTGGTTGCCTGCCGTGACCATATAGGCGATCGGTAGTCCACGGGTCTGCATGGTCAGGTTGATGGCGATATTGGAAGACTGCGTCAGGATCGCCACGCCGCATTCGATCCGCTTCATGCCGTGCTGATCGGGCCAGAGCAGCGCGCCGTCGAGACCGTTGATCAGCCCGTAGCAATTGGGGCCAAGGATCGGCATGTCGCCGGCCGCTGAAAGCAGCGCCTGCTGCAGGTCGGCGCCATCGGCAAGTTCCGCCGTCGCCTCGCTGAAGCCCGATGCATAACAGACCGCGCCGCCGGCCCCGGCTGCAGAAAGGTTGCGCACGATCTCGACGGTGAGCGTCCTGTTGACGCCGACGAAGGCGGCGTCCGGAACCGAAGGCAGATCGGCGACCGAGCGATAACACGGCCGTCCGAGCACCTCGTCGAGTTTGGGATGGACGGGCCAGATCTTGCCTGAAAAGCCCATGCGGTCGCACTGCTCGATCACCCTGCGCGCCTCGCGGCCGCCGAAGACGGCGATCGTTTGCGGTCTGAGCAGGCGGTCGAGCGGGCTGGATGTCATCGGCTCATGCTCCCAGAGGCCGAAGCAGGTCGCGGCTGATGATATGACGCTGTATTTCGGAGGTGCCGTCCCAGATGCGCTCGACGCGGGCATCGCGCCAGAAGCGGGCAAGCGGCAGGTCGTCCATCAGGCCCATGCCGCCGAAGATCTGGATCGCCTCATCCGTCACGCGTCCCAGCATTTCGGAGGCATAGAGCTTGGCAGAAGCGATCTGCCGGTCTGCCGGAAGGCCGGCATCGAGCCGCCAGGCGGCTGAAAGTGTCAGCCACTCGGCCGCGTCGATCTCGGTGATCATGTCGGCAAGCTTGAAAGACACACCCTGATTGGCGCCGATCGGCTTGCCGAACTGCTTGCGCTCGGCGGCATAGGGCAGAGCCATCTCGAAGACGCGCCGTGCTCGGCCGACGCAGGTGGCGGCCACCGTCAGCCGCGTGCCGTAAAGCCATTGATTGGCGATATCGAAACCGCGATGCACCTCGCCCAGCACCTGGGCTTGGGGTATCCGGCAATCTTCGAAGCTGAGCGTTGAGTTATGGTAACCGCGATGCGAAACGGAATCGTAGCCCTTGCGGATCTCGAAGCCCGGCGTGCCGCGATCGACGAGGAAGGCGGTGATCTTCTTCTTGATGCCCTTCGGCGTTTCCTCTTCGCCCGTCGCAGCAAAGACGATGACGAAATCGGCGACATCGGCATGGGAGATGAAGTGTTTCGTGCCGTTCAACACGAAGTCGCCGCCGTCGCGGCGGGCAGCACATTTCATGCCGCGCATATCGGAACCGGCATCCGGCTCGGTGATGGCGAGCGCGTCGATCTTGTCGCCGCGCACTGCCGGCAGCAGATAACGCTCGCGCTGCTCGCCCTCGCAGGCCATCAGGATGCCGGAGGGCCGGCCGAAGAAAACCGTCAGGCCGAGCGAACCGCGCCCGAGCTCCCGTTCGACCAGCGTGAAGGTGACATGGTCGAGCCCGGCGCCGCCGATCTCCTCCGGAAAATTGCAGGCGTAGAAACCGAGATCGATGCATTTGCGCTGGATCTCGCGGCCAAGCTCCGGCGGGACGATGCCGGTCCGCTCGACCTCGTTCTCATGCGGATAGATCTCGGCTTCGACGAAGGCGCGAACCGTCTTGACGATCATTTCCTGTTCTTGGCTGAGACCGAAATCCATGCCCTATCTCCTACCGCTTCTGGCCGACGTAACGGCCAGCACCTTCGGGCAGCGCCAACGCCGCGTGGGCGCTGGCGATCGCCTTCACCTTGTCGAGCACCGCGGCCGGCGCCGGCACCGCTTTGCCCGCCTTGCTGTCGACATGCAGCAGCATCTGCTCGGCGGTTGCGAGAGCTTCGCCCGTCGCCGTGTCGTAGAGAGTATGGAAGAGATGCAGCCGCTTTTCATCGACGGACAAAATCCGGCAGGTCGAATGGATCGCCTGGCCGAGCTTCGCCTCGCCGAGATGGCGGATGTGGCTTTCTACCGTATAGTAGCTCTGTCCCGCCTCGACATAGGCGAGATCGACGCCGATCAGGCGCAGCAATGCATCTGATGTATCGCCGAAAGCCTGCAGGTAGCGGTGCTCGGTCATATGGCCATTATAGTCGACCCAGGCGGGGCTGACCTTCGTCTCGACGAGCCTCAGCGGCTTCGACGGGTCGAACGACTTCGTCGCGCTGCCGCCCTCCGCCCAGAGCGATTGCTCGAAATCCTTCAACAGCTTGCCGGCGCCCCAGCCCTTGCCGCCGTCGCCGCCCTTCAGCGCCTGCAGGATGCCGACGAGGTTTTCGTCGCGGATGCGTTCGAGCGCGCGGATCGAGAGGCCCGCCGCCTGCTCGTCGGATTGCCGGCCGATCTTTTCGATCAGGGCGTCGTCGAGATCGACGACATCGGTGAGCTTGGTCCAGGGCCAGGCAAGGCAGGGACCGAACTGGGCGAGGAAGTGACGCATCCCGGCCTCGCCGCCGGCGATACGGTAGGTCTGGAACAGGCCCATCTGCGCCCAGCGCAGGCCGAAGGAGTAGCGGATGACATCATCGAGCGTCTCGACGGTGCAGATATCGTCATGGATGAGCCACAGGGCCTCGCGCCAGAGCGCTTCGAGCAGCCGGTCGCCGACGAAGGCTTCGATCTCCTTGGCGATGTGGACGCCCTTCATGCCGATCGGCAGCAGTCTTTCCATAGCCGCCTGGATGGTCGCAACCGAGGTCTTTGCGCCGCCGACGATTTCGACCAGCGGCAACAGATAGACGGGATTATAAGGGTGGGCGACGAAGAGGCGTTCGGGATGCGTCATGTCGCGCTGCAGATCGGTCGGCAGCAGCCCCGACGTGGACGAGCCGATCAGCGCGTCCGGGCGGGCCGCAGCATCGATCTCGGTCAGCACGCGGCGCTTGAGGTCGAGCCTCTCCGGCACGCTTTCCTGGATCCAGTCGGCAGCGGCGACGGCTTCCGCGAGCGTCGGGCAGAAGCGTAGCCTGCCTCGCGGCGGCAGCGGTGCACCGGTCAGCATGGCGTAGGCTTTTTCAGCATTGGCGATTACCTCGCCGACGATGCGGTCTGCTTCCGGATGCGGGTCGAACACATCGACGTCGATGCCGGCCAGCAGGAAACGGGCGATCCATCCGCCACCGATGACGCCGCCGCCGATACAAGCCGCCTTGCTGATCTTGGTCATGATATCCTCAGCGTTTCGTCAGCTTCAGCTTCTTGCGCACATCTTCCGGTCCGATGATGCGCGCGCCCATACCCTCGACCACCTGCACGGCCTTTTCGACGAGCTGCGCATTGGTAGCGAGCCGGCCCTTGCCGACGAAGAGGTTGTCCTCCAGGCCGACACGCACATTGCCGCCGGCCAGAACCGCCGCGGCCGGATACGCCATGGCGTTGCGGCCGATCGAAAAGGCCGAGAAAGTCCAGCTCTGGGGCAGGTTGTTGACCATCGCCATGAAGGTGTTGAGGTCGTCGGGCGCGCCCCATGGAATGCCCATGCAGAGCTGGATCAGCACCGGGTCTTCGATCAGGCCTTCCTCGGCAAGCTGCTTGGCGAACCAGAGATGGCCGGTGTCGAAGGCCTCGATCTCCGGCCGCACGCCGAGATCCGTCATCTTCCTCGCCATGGCCCGCAGCATCGCCGGCGTATTGGTCATGACATAGTCGCCGAGGTTGAAGTTCATCGTGCCGCAATCGAGCGTGCAGATCTCGGGCAGGCATTCGGCGAGATGGCTGACGCGCTCGCTGGCGCCCGCCATATCAGTGCCTCTCGGATTGAGGGGAAGGGGGCTTTCGACATTGCCGAAAACCAGGTCCCCGCCCATGCCAGCGGTGAGATTGAGGACGACATCGATATCGGCCGAGCGGATGCGCTCGGTGACTTCCCTGTAGAGATCGTTGCGGCGGCTGGCGGCCCCCGTTTCCGGATCGCGGACATGGCAGTGAACAACGGCCGCCCCAGCCTTGGCGGCGTCGATCGCGGAGTCCGCGATCTGCTTGGGAGTAATGGGAACATGGCTGGATTTGGAAACCGTATCGCCGGCGCCGGTGACGGCGCAGGTGATGAAGACATCGCGGTTCATCGCAAGAGGCATGATTTTGTTCTCCCCGTCTTGTCAGGCATTACGCGGCAGGATCGGCGAAGATGCTTTGCATTATCAGAAGTCTTTGATACATTATCGGAACTGGAGGAGGTGACCTTGCTGCAGCGATCAACGGAACGGCTCGATATCGACCTTCTCGTCCTGCCGGAGACGAACCTGATCCTGATCGCGTCTGTCATCGAGCCGCTGCGCGGCGCCAACCGCATCGCCGGCAGCGAACTCTATCGCTGGCGGTTGTTGACGCCGGACGGCGCGCCGGTGCCGACCACCAGCGCGATCGCCATCCCGGCCGAGGGCACCTTCCGGGCGACGACCGAGGAGACGCCGCTTTTCGTGCTGGCCAGTTACAACTGGCGCCGCAGCGCGACGCCGGCGCTGAAGATGCAGCTCTCGCAGGCGGCCCGTCACCGCACGATCGTTGCCGGCATCGAGTCCGGCACATGGCTGCTGGCCGAGGCAAGCCTGCTCGACGGGCTGCCGGCGACCGTCCACTGGGAGGATTACGAGGATTTTGCGTTGGCTTATCCCGAGGTCAGAGCCGTCAAGGATCGTTTCGTCATCGACGGCAAGCGGCTGACGACTTCAGGCTCACTGCCGACCGTCGACCTGATGCTGGAAGTGATCCGGCAGCGGCAGGGTTATTCGCTGGCGCTCGAGGTCAGCCGGCTGTTCCGTTATGAGCAGCCCTCCTTCCATGTCGACGAAGCGCTATCCGCGGCCTCGGCGGGACTGCGCATGCATGATCCCCGCGTGACACAGGCGGTGCGGCTGATGGAGGAGCATATCGAGCAGCCGCTGATTTTGGCGCGGCTCGCCCGCAGGGTGGGCGTCAGCGCCCGGCATCTACAGGATCTTTTCCAGCAGAGTATCGGCGCACCGCCGCATGTGCATTATCTGGCGCTGCGGCTGAATGCGGCGCGGCGCAAGGTGATCGAAACGACGGCCTCCTTCGCCGACATCGCGGCGGCGACCGGCTTCAATTCGGCCTCGGCCTTTGCAAGAAGCTACCGGGCGAGTTTTTCCGAGAGCCCATCCGAAACCCGGCGCCGCCTGCGCCGCCGCATCACGCCATTGCCGGCGCCGCCATAGGCTGGAAGGCCTCGCGCACCATTTCGGCGAGTTCCCGGACGGCCTCGCTGGAACGGAAGGTGCTCCGGCGAAGCACGACCTTCGAGGAATCGACCGGCGGAAAACCGTCTTCGGCCGTCAGTTCCCGGCAGCCGGGCGGAATGCTGCTGCGGGAAAGGGTGGTGACGGCAAGGCCTGCGGTCACGGCGTTCTTCAGCCCCGAGCCAGTATCGGCGATGAATGCGATCCGGTAGCTGCGGCCGATCTGTTCCAGCGAGCGGAGCGCAAAATCGCGTGACCAGGTGGAATTGCGATAGGTCGCAACGGGCAGGGGATCAATGTCGTGCAGCCGGTGGACCATCGATGTGACCCAGACTGTGGGATCAATGCAGAGAACCTCGCCCTTGTTCTGGTCGCTCCAGTCGAAAACGACGGCGAGATCGAGTTCGTCTCGTTCCAGGGCGGCGAGATTGCGGACCGTATAGTCGCAGGACACCGTGACCTCGACCGCCGGATGGCGCACGGCGAAAGCCGCAAGGGCTGCCGGCAGCACCGTCTGGCTGTATTCCTCGGGAATTCCGATCCGCACCGGCCCGTCGAGTGGCTTGCTGCGGATCGTCGCGGCAGCCTCGTTGAGGAGATCGATCACCCTACGGGCATAGGGCACCAGTTGGATGCCTTGGCGGGTGAGCAGCACGCCGCGGGCGCCGCGCTCGAAAAGGATCTCGCCGATCGCCGCCTCGAGCCTCTTGATCTGGGTGCTGACCGCCGACTGCGTCCGCCCGATGCGCTGGGCAGCCGCGGAGAAATTCGAGGTCTCGGCGACGACCAGGAAGGTCCTCAGAAGGTCGCTTTCGATTGGTTCATGCATGAGATAGCCATAGAAAAAATCGATAAGAGCTATCTCTACTATTCGTTTGTCTTATGTCAATTGCTGGCGCAGAAATGAGCGGCGTTCGACTTCCTTCTTTGAGACCATCTGCGTGACCATTGAAAATCCGACCACGCGCCTCGCAGGCAGCGAGCACGAGAAGGGTGTGCTTCTCATCGTTGCCGCGACGCTCGCCTGGAGTGCGAGCGGCGTTTACTCGCGGCTGCTCACGACCGACGTATGGACGGCGATCGCCTGGCGGTCGTTGTTCGGAGGCTTGTTCCTGCTGATCCCCTGCCTTTTCCTCGAAGGGGGCATCTCGCAGCGGCAATGGCGTTCCGTTTTCCATCCCTCCGGTCTTGCGATGATCGCATGCCAGACCTTCAGTCAGGGATGCTTCATCGGGGCGCTCTACATGACCACCGTCGCCAATGTGACGATGATCTATGCGACCACGCCCTTCATTGCGGCGCTATTCGGCTGGCTTATCCTCAAAGAGAGGGTCGCCAGGCGGACGCTGATCGCCGGCGCCGTGTCCCTCTTCGGCGTCGGCGTCATCGTCGCCTCGTCGATCGGCGGCGGCACCGGCTGGGGCGACCTCTTAGCGCTCGGCATGACCGCGTCCTTCGCGCTCGTCATCATCATTCCGCGCGTCAGTCCCGGCGTGCCGAGCCTGCCGCCGACCGTCGTCAGCGCTTTCCTGACCCTCGTCATCTTCGCGCCGTTCGGTTCGGTCGGCTCGCTCGACCTGCACAACTGGATCGTTCTTGCCGCCTTCGGCGCCACCAATTTCTCGCTGGCGCTTGTGCTCTTCCTCGCCGGCGCAAAGCGGATGCCGCCGGCAGAAGCCGCGCTGATCGGTACGATGGAAATCGTGCTGACGCCCTTCTGGGTCTGGCTGCTGTTTTCCGAGCAGCCGCCAGTCGCCACCTATTTCGGCGGCGCGATCATCCTTGGCGCCGTGCTCTGGCACACGGCAATCGACTTCAACCGCAGCCAGCGGTCACGCGACCGCTAGACCCGGCTTTACAGCGTCATGTGCTCTTTAGCCTCGATTAGCCGAAGAACGCACGAATCTGCGCGAAAAATCCGCTTGGTTTGGGATCTGCCATCTTCCGCACGCGACGAGCGACTGTTGCCGCGCTGACGCGTTCACCAAAATGACAGAAGCAGACAAGCTCGTGCAATTCCCCGTCGCTGAGTTCGAAGAACCGTTTGGCTTCTCCGTAACTATCATTTTCCATTCCTGCCGCCCGCAGAATGGGATCAGCGAATGCAACCGAGATCGGCGTGTCGTCATCCCGCATGGCAATGCGATCTGCGATCGGCTGATATTCTGTTTCGTGAAGCGTCTTAAGAAACGGCCTGGGGCTGCGTTCGAGACTTTCGGCCCACCGTTCAATCCGTTCGCGCCGCGTTAATTCAAGGCGCTTGCAGGTCGTGCTGACCTTCGCAATCGTTTTCAATTGCTCGAGTGCATACTGTTCCATTTCGGCCTCCTATCTCCGAGAAAAATAGATGGTCCGCTCCCAAAAATAGCGTGGCTCAGGTCGCAGCCGATGTCCAATCACGATTGGCAACGGCATCTGCCGCGGGCAGGCAGAGAAACCCTGCTATTTGATCGGAGAGTTGCAATCAAATCTTCTAAACCGATCCGGAAAACCGCCCTATTCCGGGGATCAACTACTACCCGCCAGCGGTATGCTATCGCGACTTTCCGACTGTCGTCTTTGAGTTGCGCCCATGTCGTTTTTTCGGGCGCTGTTTTCCGCCGGGCGTGGTTTGCTTGTGGCGTTCAAGGCGCTCGTCACTGGCGACAGAACCGTTGGAACGCCGACCGAAGATTCCAAGATGAATCGAAAGGAGGTTCTGGAGCCCGAAACCAGCTCTTTGCGCAGCAAATCGGCGGATTGCGGCGGTGATGACGAGCGGAAACGACAGGCCAGACCTATCGTCTTCACTCTTCCCCTCCATCCAATCTGTCCCCGCCTATTTGCGAAATTCGAATATCGCCCGGTGCGGCGTTGTGAATACCGGGCTGCAGAGGAGGCAGGCCGGAGGAAAAATTGCCATCGATTGCATCGGTTGCAGATCGAGGCATTCAACGAATGGGAGGAATCCATGAGCAAGAATAGAGGCGTCGTTTATCTGAGGCCGGGCAAGGTCGAAGTTCGCGACATCGACGACCCGAAGCTGGAAGCGCCCGACGGTCGCCGCATCGAGCACGGTGTCATCCTGAAGGTGATCTCCACCAATATCTGCGGCTCCGACCAGCATATGGTCCGCGGCCGCACGACGGCGATGCCGGGCCTGGTCCTCGGTCATGAAATCACCGGCGAGATCATCGAGAAAGGCGTCGACGTCGAGATGCTCGACATCGGCGATATCGTCTCGGTGCCGTTCAATGTCGCCTGCGGCCGTTGCCGCTGCTGCAAGTCCCAGGATACCGGCGTCTGCCTGACAGTCAATCCGGCCCGCGCCGGCGGCGCTTACGGTTATGTCGACATGGGCGGCTGGATCGGTGGGCAGGCGCGCTACGTCACCATTCCCTACGCCGATTTCAACCTGCTCAAAATCCCCGATCGGGACAAGGCAATGGCGAAGATCCGCGATCTGACCATGCTCTCCGACATTCTGCCCACCGGCTTCCATGGCGCGGTGCGTGCAGGCGTCGGGGTCGGATCGACCGTCTACGTCGCAGGCGCCGGCCCTGTCGGGCTTGCGGCTGCCGCTTCGGCGCGCATCCTCGGCGCCGCGGTCGTGATGATCGGCGACTTCAACAAAGATCGCCTGGCGCATGCGGCAAGGGTCGGTTTCGAACCGATCGATCTCTCGAAGAGCGACCGCCTTGGCGACATGATCGCCCAGGTCGTCGGCACCAACGAAGTGGACAGCGCCATCGACGCGGTCGGCTTCGAAGCGCGCGGCCATTCGGGCGGCGAACAGCCGGCGATCGTGCTCAATCAGATGATGGAGATCACCCGCGCCGCAGGCTCGATCGGTATTCCCGGCCTTTACGTCACCGAGGATCCGGGCGCCGTCGACAATGCCGCCAAACACGGCAATCTGTCGCTCCGCTTCGGCCTCGGCTGGGCCAAGGCGCAGTCTTTCCATACTGGCCAGACGCCGGTGCTCAAATACAATCGGCAGCTCATGCAGGCGATCCTGCACGACCGGCTGCCGATTGCCGATATCGTCAACGCCAAGGTCATTCCGCTCGACGAGGCCGCCGCCGGATATGAGAGCTTCGACCACGGAGCGGCGACGAAATTCGTCCTCGATCCGCATGGGGACGTCGCGAAAGCCGCCTAGAACAGGATGATTTTAGGCCGGATCGGCCTAAAATCTGAATCCTGTTCTAAATTAAAGAGTTAGAGCATGATGTCGTCCGAAAACCGCTCACACTTTTCGGCATCATGCTTTAGCGGTTACGATCGAACACTCGACGTGATGGGATGGCCGGCCGCAAGCCGGCCATCCTGCATTCATCAGGAATTTACCGGCGGAATTACTGGATGCTGAACGGGAAATATTTTGCGTTGATCATGTCATAGGTCCCGTCCGCCTTGATGCTCTTCAACGCTTCGTTCAAGCGTGTAAGACGCTCCTTGTCGTCCAGGCGCAGCGCGATGCCGGCACCCTCACCGAAGTATGTGACGTCGACCAGATCCGGCCCTTTGAACTCGCAGCAGGTTCCTGCCTTGGTGTTGGCGATCCAGTCGTAGATGGCGAGTTTGTCCTCCAGGATGATATCGACGCTGCCGTCCGACAACCCCTTGTACAATTCAGGCGAGGACCGGAAGACCTTCTTTTTCATCTCCGGATAGAGATGGTTGGCGTAGGATTCCTGCGCCGTCGACGACGTCACCCCGAGAATCTTGCCGCTGAGGCCAGCGGGGCTGATATCGCTAATCGGCGAATCCTTCCGAGCGATGAACACGGAGGGGCTGTTGTAGTATTTCTCAGTGAAGGCAACCTTTTGGCGCCGCTCGAGGCTCATGGACATGGACGAGATGATCGCGTCGTATTTATCGGCAACGAGATCGGGAATTATGTCGTCCCATTTCTCGATGATGAACTGGCATTCGAACTTGCCGACCTCGCAAAGCGCATTGGCAATATCGATGTCGAAGCCCTGAAGCTTGTTGTTTGCATCGAGATAGTTGAAGGGCGGAAACGCGCCTTCGACGGCAATTCGCATCGGGATGCGATCTTGCGCGGCCGCCTGGATTGGCGCCGCCGCGGCCAACACCATACCCAAGCCCCCCGCCACCAGCGCTCCGCGCAACATAGTCTGAAGAGATATGCGCAGCATCGTCGTGAGCTCCTTGGGGCTATTCGATCCTGCCAATAATACGCCTTAGCCTTTAATTCTACGTGAACGCTTCTTTGGTAGCGTCGACGCATGCGCCCATGTCGCGGTGTTCAGGGGTCTAGGCTTGCACATCATTGTTCCTTCCAGCTCCAATACGTTTCAGAAATCCTGGATCGCCTCGGGAAGGATTCTCTTTCTGATCGCCGTGAGCGGGCTTGGAGCGATTGGACTCGTCGTGCTTTCGGCGCTCTGGGCAGGAACCGAGAGTGACGCTGCTGCCCTCGATCGCCAGCGCCAGCTTGTGAATGCGCGGCTGCGCGAGCAGGTCGATCAAGTCGCACATGTTATCGGCCAGTTCGGCAACGGCTACCTCACACGCGTTTATCCTGCCGCCCGGTCAACCGGAGGTTCCTCCAGCCTCGACGCCGTCCTGACGGCGGCGGCCGGCAGTGCGATCAGCCAGACCGCAATGTCCGCCTTCGGTTACGACCAGGCTTTCGTCGTCGACGAGAAGGCCCAACTGCTCATGCTGGCGGATGCCCAGACAGAAAAACGTTATCGCTGGATGAAGCCCCTGTTTGCGCCTCTCCTTCGGGATGCCCGCCTGGGGGTGAGACAAGGGACGGCGTCCGAACGAACGCCGTCTTCGATGGAAAGCCGCCTTGCGAGCGCGGCCCAGTCCAACCGTGCGTTGGCCAATCTGATGCGTTTGGAAGGTCGCCCGACGATCGTCGGCGTCGTCGCCATCAACGACGCCGCCCAGGGACGGCAGCAGCCGATGCGGCAATTCCTGATCGTCGTTCGGTTCATCGATGGTGCTGCGCTCGACGAATTGAGCCGGCAGCAGGGGCTCAACGGCGCGCGCTTCGCGCGCACCGCCGATGCCGACGAGAACGAGGTCGCGTTTCAGATCGACGCGACGGCAAACGGCGAACCGATCGGCTTCATCGTCTGGCGGCCAGATCTTCCCGGGTCGCGGGTCATCGGGCGCTTGATGCCGGCGCTTTCGATCGCGGCCCTGTTGATCGCGGTCCTGTTCTCGGTTCTGCTGGTGCGCCTGCGAAGCAGTCTCGGCGAGTTGAAGAAGAGCGAGCTGCATGCACGGCAGCTTGCCTTGCATGATGTGCTGACCGACCTTCCCAATCGCGCCTTGTTCGCGATGCGGTTCGACGAGTGCCTGGCCGAGACGCGCAATTCGGTCGAACGCTCGGCCGTTGCGCTTCTCGACCTCGACCGTTTTAAAGCCGTGAACGACACGTTCGGCCATGCAGCCGGCGATGAACTCATCAGGATGGCTGCGGAGCGGATCCGCGCCATACTGCGTCCAGGCGACACCCTTGCCCGGCTCGGAGGCGACGAATTTGCCCTGCTTCTGCGGGACATCAAAGATCATGACCAAGTTTTGCCGGCGATCTGCGAAGCGATCGTTGCAGAACTTGGCAAGCCCTTCCCGCTTTTGCGCGGCGAGGCGGTCGCCCGCGTCGGCGGCTCGATCGGCGTGACCGTCGTGCCGGATGCCGGCCGGAATGCCGACGACATCATGCGCTACGCCGATGTCGCGCTTTACGAGGCAAAAATGGGCGGCAGAGGTCAATGGCGCCTCTATTCGCCGTCCATGGACGGCGGCAGGAACGCACGCGACATTCTCAAGAACGAATTGCGCGAAGTTCTGGCCAGAGGCATGGCTTCATCGGCTGGCCCACATTCGGATCCCATTGCAACCAGGCCGGACTTCGGATCGCTCGAGGTTCATTACCAAACGGTGCACCGCGCCGAGGGCGGATACGCGGCCTCGGGCGCAGAGGCCCTCGTGCGCTGGCGTCACAGCCAGCGCGGCCTGTTGACGCCCGCCGGCTTCATCCCTGTCGCCGAGGAGGGCGGCCTCATCGACGCTCTCGGTTTCTGGGTGCTGCGCGAAGCCTGTCGAGCCGCCTGCAAATGGCCAGACGATACGTTTGTTGCCGTCAACGTGTCTCCCGCCCAGTTGCGGCGGCCGAATTTTGCCGAGGAAGTCTTCGCCGTGCTTGAAGAGAGCAGACTGCCGCCATCCCGGCTGGAGCTCGAGCTTACCGAGTCCTCGCTCATCGAGGATAATTCGGACGTCTATTCTGTGTTGAAGTCGCTGCGCGGCGGAGGTGTTCAGATTTCGCTCGATGATTTCGGAACCGGCTTTTCATGCCTCAGCCACCTGATGCGCTTCGACATCGACCGCATCAAGATCGATCGGTCGTTCGTGTCGCTGCTCGGCACGAAGGCTAACGGGGCAGCGATCATCGGCGCCATCGTCACGCTCAGCCGCAACCTCGGCATCTCGACGACGGCAGAAGGCGTTGAGACCGAATATCAACGTGACCTCCTGGCCGCCCTCGGCTGCACCGACCTCCAAGGCTATTTCTTCTCCAAACCGGTTCCTCTTCGCGAACTTGATTGTTTCCGGGAAGCTGAGAGCGCCGCCGGATTGCTGACGATCGCTCCAGACGCCGTCGCCTGAGGTTTCCGATCTTCCACAGGTCACGGGAACTTTCGCCGCAGGCGGCGGTTGACGCCCGGAGAACGGAGGATGGGATGGGCGAGATCGGCGAGTGGCGGCACCTCTGCGTCGACATGCAGCGGATGTTTGCCGAAGACACACCCTGGCACGTTCCCTGGATGGCGCGGGTCTCTCCGCAGATCGAGGAACTCGCCGGACGGCACCCGTCTCGAACGATCTTCACCCGCTTCCTGCCACCCGAGCATGCCGACGAGATGCCGGGGAAATGGCGTGATTATTATCGGAAATGGTGGATGATGACCGGCGAGCACCTTCCCCGCGACCTCGTCGATCTGGCCTCGTCGCTGGCGTCGCTGGTTCCGCCGGCAAGGCACTTCGACAAACGCACCTATTCCCCCTGGATCGACGGCCGCCTTCATCCTATCCTTCAATCGGAGCGGGTCGATACTCTGGTCATCACCGGCGGAGAAACCGATGTCTGCGTGCTTGCCACCACGCTCGGCGCCATCGATCTCGGCTATCGCGTCATCGTGCTGAAAGACGCCGTCTGCAGCGGCGCCGACGATACGCACGACGCCTCGCTGGAACTTCTGCACGATCGGTTTTCCGTGCAGGTCGAACTTATGCAAACCGACGAATTTTTGCGGGTTTCTGGCTGAACCAGTTGTCCCTCAGCGCACGCCCAGTTCGCGATGCGATCTGCGGAGTTTTGCAGGCGCGACCTGATCGGCGTATCCGGCGCCAATATTCGCCGGGAGCGAAAGGCGGATTGTAGATCGCCATGCTGATGCCCGGTACAGTCATCGGCATGTGCACCAGTCGCTCAGAATGGCTTCTCAGAGAGCAAAAGAAGGCGTTGGCCAGCTAGCCGCATCCAGGGGCACCATTGCGCTGGCGAGAGATCACGGCTTGTCACGTCAAGTCGGAATGAGGTGGCCGCTTGAAATCTGCTCGATTGTTGTAACACCGAGCAGGGCCATATCGCTATGGAGCTCGGCCTTCAGGATGTCTGCCGCCCGCAATACGCCAGGCAGACCGGCTACAGCAGCCGCGTAGAGAAACGGCCGGCCGACGAACACGAAACGTGCCCCGAGCGCCAAGGCCTTGATAACATCGGTTCCGCGGCGAAAGCCGCCATCGATCATGATTGGGATCCTGTCGCCCAGACGTTCGACGATCTCGGGAAGCGCCGCGATGGGAGAGATGGCGCCATCCAGCTGGCGGCCACCGTGGTTGGAGACGATCACCCCGTCAGCCCCTGTCTCAGCCGCACGCGCCGCATCGTCCGGATGAAGAATGCCCTTGACGATCAGCTTGCCGCTCCAGCGGTTGCGAATGCGCTCGAGATGGCTCCAGTTCAGATGGTCTCTTCGGCCAAAGTCCCGCATGACGTTCGAGGCGATGATGGGTGCGCCTCTGGTTGCGTAGGAGTTTTCAAAATGCGGGATGCCGTGGCGCGCGATCGTGCGCAGAAACGTCCTGATGGTCCATTGCGGGTGCGAAACACCCTGCCAGGCCAAAGCAAGGCTGGGCCGCAGAGGCGTCGAGAAGCCGGCCCGGATATTGTTTTCCCGGTTCGCGAGAACAGCCGTATCGACGGTAAGCAACAAGGTGGTGAAGCCCGCCGCAGCAACGCGGTCCACCAGCGCATCGATGCGCTCGGGCTCTCCGGGCAGGTAGGCTTGGAACCAGGTCGCGGGCGCGGTGGCAACAACCTCTTCGAGCCGAATGAGCGAGGATCCGCTCATGATCATCGGAATCCCGACCTGCGCTGCGCCAGCGGCAAGAACAATGTCGCCGCGATAGGCCATGAGCGCGCTGATTCCCATTGGGGCGATACCGAAGGGTGCGGCATAAGTCTGGCCGAATAAGGTGGTTTGCGTGCTTCGCGTCGATACGTCCTGCAGAATACGCGGTCGCAACGCATAGGTCTGAAAGGCTTCGAGATTATTTCGCAGCGATGCGTTGGTTTCAGTGCCACCGGAAATATAGGCGTAGAGCGGCTTTGGCAGATGCCGCTTTGCCTTTGGCTCGAAGTCATCGAGGCAGAGCATAGCCTGCGCCAGCCGGGTCGAACGGCGGGAGTCGAGGCTGCTTACTTTCATGGCTTGCTCCGTTCAATTACAGACGAATTTGTTTCTGGGAGAGGGCGGTGAAGCCATTGCATCCATCGCTACCGACTGCTTCAAATCTTCGCTTGCCTCGAATGCTTCCTTGCGACCCATTCCGAATGGACGGAAGTATCAAGGTTACCAGCATACCGGCGGTAATCAACAGCGGGGCGGCGCTGATCGGGCGTTCCAGGAATCCCAGCGGATCGCCTTGGGAAAGACGCAGAGCCCGGCGGAGGGCAATCAGCCCAGATGTCGTCCCGGATGGGCTTGTGGTTGGTCGTTGCTGTGTTAACTAGCTGTCTTGCGATTTTCAGCCGGCTGCTCAAGGCCAACGGAAAATCCCGCATTCAACAGCTGCGCGATCGGAACCCGCATGAAGAATGGACAGCAGGATAAACGTGAAATACCCTCGTCGCCGGCCAGCCGGTCGCCGCATGAGCGCCAGCGGTCCCTGGCGATCGGGCTTTTGCGTGCGCGCGAAGCAGTGATGAGCCATTTTCGGCCGATCCTGGCGGCGCATGATGTAACCGAGCAGCAGTGGCGGGTCATCCGTGTGCTCTCGGAAGCGGGAACGCTCGATGCGAGCGAAGTGGCGGACAAGGCCTCGATCCTGGCGCCAAGCCTGACGCGCATGATCCGCTCGCTCGAGGAGCGCGGCTTCATCACCAAACATAAGGACAAGGCCGACGGCCGGCGGGTGCTGCTGCGGATTACGCCCACAGGGCGGGCAATGGTCGACGAAGTCATGCCGGAGAGCCTGAAGGTCTACGCCGACATAGGTGCGCGCTTCGGTGGGGAGCGGGTCGAGCAACTCTTGGACATGCTTGACGAACTGACGGCGCTGAGGCTCGAAGGCGCGACCAGCGGTGAAGAGTGACGGCTTTCGGGCCCCCGCAAAGCCTCTTTATTAATGTGTTAAATATATAATTGACGGCCGGCCCGGTCTGCGGCAGTCTTCAGCGGTATTGACACTGTTGGGAGGCAGAGTTGGACCTGTTGCAGAACCGCAGCCTCGTCGATCGCGCCTGGGCGCCGACACCTTACGATCAATGGGCGGACGACCTTTATAACATCTGCGGGAATTTCAACCCGCACACGATGGAACGCGGCGACAAGGTGGTCGGCACGGCAAGCCGCATCGACGTCTGCGGCATGGAATTTGCTCATGTCTCCAACGATCTGGATTATGTCCATCGCGGCTGGGAGGATATTCGCCGCGACGCTCACGAACATCTGTTTCTGATCCTGCAGCTCGAGGGGGCCTGCGGGGTGGAGCATTCCGGCCAGCAGAATATCCTCGACGTCGGTGAATGCATTCTGGTCGATTCCACGCGGCCGACCACTCTCTATTTTCGCGGACACTTCTCCAATCATCTCTCCCTGCATTTGCCGCGGCAATTGATGTATTCGGACAGCAAGGTGGATTTCGACGTGGCCCGCAAGCTTTCGGCCGGCGATCCGATGGCGGTGATGCTGCGCGCGCTGATCGCCAAGATGATGACGGCTCCGGAAAGCGAGGCGGCCTCGCCGCATCTGCGCCAGCTGATGTTCGATGCGACGCGCCAGGCATTTCTGTCGACCGACATCCAGACGCCAAGCCTGAATTCGTTGCATGACAGTGCCGGCAGGCGCCTGCAGATGGTCGATATCCTGATCGACAAACACCTGACCGAAAGCGATCTCAGCGCCAGATGGCTGGCGACGAGGCTCGGCGTATCGATCCGCACGCTGCAGCAGGATTTCCAGGGATTGGGCATGACCTGCACTACCGTCATCCGCGACAAGCGCCTGCGCTTCGCCCGGCAAAAAATTGAGCAGATCAAGGAGCAGCGCCACGCCGGAACGATCGCCGAAGTCGCGTATTCGGCCGGCTTCAACGACATTTCCTATTTCAACCGCAGCTTCAAGGAACTGTTCGATTGTGCGCCGAGCGAACTGCTTCGCGCCGGCGAACCGGTGCCAAAGATGGTCTGACGCGCAATTTGCGCTTCCGTCCAAGACGAGGCGCGTTTCTCCCCAAGACGGTTTTTCCGGCGAAAGTCATAGTCCTCCCTGATGTCACGGGAGGAGAATATCGTGAAGCAGTCTACCCTGCTCATTGGTGGCGAAACTGTCGCCACGACCCAATATGCGCCGGTTACAAATCCGTCGAACGGCGAAATCGTCGGCTATATGCCGCTTGCCGGGCAAGCCGATCTCGACCAGGCCGTTGCCGCCGCAGCCGCGGCTTTCAAAAGCTGGTCGGTGACGTCAAACGAAGAGCGCGCGGCCGCTTGCCGGGCCATCGCCGAAAAAATCAACGAACACGCCGAGGAATTGGCGCATCTCCTGACCCGGGAGCAGGGTAAGCCGCTCAATGGCCTCGGGTCGCGTTTTGAAATCGGCGGCGCGCTCGCCTGGACGCGCCATACGGCGGAACTCGATCTGCCGGTCGAGATCCTGCAGGATGACAATGAAGGCCGCGTCGAGCTGCATCGCAAGCCGATCGGTGTCGTCGGCTCGATCACACCCTGGAACTGGCCTGTCATGATCGCTTGCTGGCACATCGTTCCAGCGGTGCGGGCCGGCAATACCGTGGTCATCAAGCCGTCGCCCCTGACGCCGCTCTCGACCATCCGCCTGGTCGAGATCATCAACGAGGTGCTGCCCCCCGGCGTCGTCAATGTGATCACCGGCGAAAACAGCATTGGGGCCGCGCTTTCGGCCCATCCCGGTATTGCCAAGATGACCTTCACCGGTTCCACCGAGACCGGCAAAAAAATTATGGCCTCGGCCGTCGCCACCTTGAAACGGCTGACGCTGGAACTCGGCGGCAACGATGCGGGCATCGTGCTGCCCGACGTCGATCCGAAAGGCATTGTCGAGGGCCTGTTCTGGGGCGCCTTCATCAATAACGGCCAGACCTGCGCGGCGCTGAAACGCCTCTATGTGCATGACAGCATCTATGAGGAGGTCTGCAGCGCACTTGCCGATTATGCCGGCAAGATCACTGTCGGCGACGGCCTGGATGAGGCCAGCATCCTCGGCCCGATACAAAACGAAATGCAGTTCAACAAGGTGCGCGATCTGGTCGATGATGCGCGCACACAAGGCGGCCGCATTCTGACCGGCGGCACGCCGATGGACCGGCCCGGCTATTTCTATCCGATCACGCTGGTTGCCGATGTCGATCATGGTGTCCGGCTGGTCGATGAGGAGCAGTTCGGTCCGGCCCTGCCGATCATCCGTTACAGTGATCTCGACGAGGTGATCGCCCGCGCCAACCAGAATCCGGCGGGTCTCGGCGGTTCGGTCTGGTCTGCCGATGTCGAGAAGGCCAAGCGCTATGCAAGGCAGCTCGAATGCGGCTCGGTCTGGATCAACAAGCACGGCACGATTCAACCCAATGCACCCTTCGGGGGCGTCAAACAATCCGGCATCGGCGTCGAATTCGGCGCCGAAGGACTGAAGGAATTCACCACGATCCAGACGGTGTTGAGCTGAGCCATGACGACTTACGATTATATCATCGTCGGAGGCGGATCCTCGGGCTGCGTGCTGGCGAACCGCCTGTCGGAAAATCCGGCGCATAAGGTCCTGCTGATCGAGTCCGGCCGTCGCGACGCCGATCCGTGGATCCATATACCCGCGACCTTCTTCAAGGTGCTGGGCAAGGGCATCGACATCCATCCCTACGCATCGAACCCCGACAAGGGCCTGAACGGCCGGCCGTGCATCGTGCCGCAGGGAAATGTGCTCGGCGGCGGCAGCTCGGTGAATGCGATGATCTATATTCGCGGCCATCGCAACGACTACGATACCTGGTCGCAAATGGGCTGCCAGGGGTGGTCCTATGACGACGTGCTTCCAGCCTTCCGCTCGCTGGAACAGAACGAGCGGCTGAACGGCCATTTCCACGGCAAGAGGGGTGGGCTGCACGTCTCCGACCCGCGCCACCGCCACCCGCTGAGCGAGGCCTTCGTCAAGGCGGCGACTGAAATCGGCATTCCCCAGAACGACGATTTCAACGGCGCCGATCAGGCAGGTGCCGGCTTCTATCAGAGTACCACCCGTGGCGGCCGGCGCTGGAGCTCTGCCCAGGCCTTCCTGCGCGAGGCGGAGAAGCGGCCGAACCTCACCGTGCTGACCGAGCGCAAGGTGGCGCGTGTCCTGTTCGAGGGGCGGAGGGCGGCCGGCGTCGAACTGCTCGACGGCACGACTTTCAAGGCCTCGCGCGAAATCGCCCTCACATCAGGGGCTATCGCCACGCCGAAGATCCTGCAATTGTCCGGGATCGGCGACGGCGCGCTTCTTTCCTCGCTTGGCATCCAGGTGGTTGCCGACCTGCCGGGCGTCGGCGCCAACTATCAGGATCATCTCGAGGTGCCGGTGCAGGGCGAAACGCGCGAGCCGATCTCGATCCTCGGCCAAGACAAGGGTCTGCGGGCTGCCGGCCATATGCTGCGTTATCTGACATCACGTCGCGGGCTGCTGTCATCCAACGTCGTCGAATGCGGCGGCTTCGTCGATACCGCAGGCACCGGCCAGCCGGATGTGCAGTTCCATGTCCTGCCCGTTCTGATCGGTTTCGTCGATCGCGAACCGGAGCCCGGCCATGGTATCAGCATCGGGCCGTGTTATCTCCGGCCGCGGTCGCGTGGCTGGATCAGGCTGAAGAGCGCCGATCCCCGGGAGCAGACGGATTTCAACGCCAATCTGCTCTCCGATCCCGCCGACATCGAGACCCTGGTGCGCGGTGTCGAAACGGCGATCCGCATTCTCGATGCGCCGGCACTCGCCAAACTGGTGAAGCGCCGCGTGCTGCCGAAGCCCGGCGTCGAGAAAGATCCGGAGGCCCTGCACGACTACATCAGGCAATCGGCCAAGACCGTATTCCATCCGGCGGGAACGGCCCGCATGGGCCGCGCCGACGATCGCATGGCGGTCGTCGGACCGGACCTGAAGGTGCGCGGCATCGAGGGACTGCGCGTCTGCGACGCCTCGGTGATGCCGACTCTGGTGTCGGGCAATACCAACGCGCCGACGATGATGATTGCGGCAAAGGCTGCCGCGTTCATGACAGGGAAGGTGATTTCCGGCTGAGCCTGATATCGCCGATCGCAATATCCCGTGGGGAGCGGGACAACACACTGGAGGAGACAATGCCTATCAATCCAAAAGGGCTGGTAATCGGCCTTTTCCTGACGCTCGTTTCGGCGTTCAGCGCACATGCCGCAGCATCCTGCGGCGACAATAGCGGCAGGCCGGCAACCGGCGAACCAATTGTGATCGGCGCGATTACCGGCAAGACGGGACCGGACGATTTTTCCAATTCCACCAAGGCGGCCAAGGCGTATTTCGATTGCCTGAACGCCAACGGCGGGATCAAGGGACGGCCAGTGAGATATCTGGTCGAGGACGACCAGTGGAACCCCGAGATAGCAGCACAGCTCGCCGCCAAGCTCGTCAATGACGAGAAGTCCGTGCTGATGGTCGGCAATTCGAGTTTCGTCGAATGCGGCGCCAATGCCGATTTCTACAAGAAGTCAGGCATTCTCGTCGTCGCCGGCGTCGGTGTTCCCCGCGAATGTTTCTTCGCGGCAAACTACGCGCCGACCAATGCCGGTCCTCGCGTCTCGATGCTCGGCGCCATGGGTTATGCGCTCGATCAACTGAAGGCAAAGTCGGTCGTCTGCATCGGGCCGAATATCCCGAATGTCGGCACCTGGTCGTGCGATGGCGTTGTTCAGCTCGCCAAGGAAAAAGGCCTGACGGCCGAGACGATCTTGATGGATCCCGGGACCGCCGATTCCACGTCGACCATCCTGCAGGCGGCAGCTTCCAGACCGGATGTGATCATCCTCGGCCTGCCAAAGGGCGTCACCGTGCCGCTCTTGACCGCCGCGGAAGAACAGGGGCTGAACCAGAGCATCAAGTTCCTGAGCGCCGCCTCGGCCTATGATCTCTCCATGCCCGGCACGATCGGCGTCGGCTGGGATGGCAATTTCATCGTCAATATGGAATTCAACGACCTCGAGGCGACGACGCCTGATAATCAGAACTGGCTCGCCGTCATGGATCAATACGGCCAGAAATCCGATCCGCGTGACACCTTCGCCCAGGCCGGCTATCTCGCGGCACGGATCGCCGAGACGGCACTGATGACGCTCGATCCCGCCAATATCAATCGCGACACGGCATCGGCCGCCGTGCGGGGGATAAAGGGTTTCAAGAGCGATATTTTCTGCGCGCCCTGGTACTTCGGCGACGGCCAGACCCGCCACAACGCCAATTCGACCACGCGCATGGCGGTCAGCGAAGGCGGCAAATGGAAAGTCGTCTCCGACTGCGCGCCGTCGCCGGATCCGGAGCTGAAGGACATTCGCGCCTTCGAAAAGTCCGCCGGCATCAACTGAGCCTGCGTCTGACATCGTGCTCCGCGGCATCACCCGCGGAGCCGGGCAAGCCCCGGAGGATCGGCTTATGAACATACTTCCTTTCATCATATCAGGGTTCGGGATCGGCGCCGTCTATGCCCTATCGGGCGTCGGCCTCGTCGTGCTGTTTCGCGCGACCGGCGTTCTCAATTTCGCTTTCGGTGCTTTTGGTGCGATGGGCGCGCATTGCGCCTGGCAGCTTCTCGAGTGGAAGATGCCGCTCGCCATCGCCATCCTTGCCGCCGTTGCCGTCTCGACGGCGATCAGCTTTCTCTACGGGCGGATCTTCGCTCCGATGCTGTCGCATCGCGACACCGTCGTGCGCGCCGTCGGAACGCTGGCGCCGGCGCTCGTCCTGATCGCTGTCATGGGTGTCACATGGGGCGAGCTGCCGCGCCGTCTGCAGTTTCCGACCGACCAGATATTCGTCTCGCTCTTTGCCGTCCGCCTGACCTATACGCGCATCATCGCCCTTCTTCTTGCCGTCGCCATGGTCGTCGCGATCACCTTGCTGCTTTCCCGCACGCGGCTTGGCCTCGATATGCGGGCGCTTGCCAACGACCGCGATCTCAGCGCCGTGCTCGGCGTGCGCGTCCTCCACACCGAAACGGCAGCCTGGATCATCACCGGCATCTTCTCAGGCCTCGCCGGCCTGCTGCTGGCCGATCTCGTGCGACTGCAGGGTACGTTTCTGACCCTGCTGGTCATTCCCGCCATTGCCGCGGCGATCCTCGGCCAGTTGCGCTCGCTCTGGGAAACCGCGGCTGCCGGCATTCTGATCGGTATTGCCGAGGCGGCGCTGACGCCGATTGCCTGGATATCGCCCTATCGCGCGGCCGCACCCTTCATCATCGCGCTTGCCGCCGTCACGATCCTCGGAGGCACGGCGAAAGCCGCGTTGAAAGACCGATGAGCGTTCAGCAGCAAACAATCGCCTCCAACGCCGAAGGCCTGTCGATGATGCGCCTGCCGAAACAGATTCTGCATGTCCCCGTGACGATGGCGCTCTTCGCAGCAGTGGTCGCTTTCCTCGCAAATTCCTTCTGGCTTTCGGCGGCAACCTCCGCCGTCGCCCTGTCATTATCGGTTGCCGGCCTTGCCATTCTCTATGGCCAGCTCGGCCTGGTTTCGCTCTGCCAGTTCGCCCTCGTCGGCGTCGGCGGCTGGGTGACGCTGCGCATCGGGCACGCCTTTCATTCGCCCTTCGAGGTGAGCCTTCTTGCCGGCGGTATCGTCGCCTCGGCGGTCGGGCTCGCCTTCGGCGTGCCGGCGCTGCGGCTGCGCGGTCTCTACCTCGCGCTCGTCACCCTGATGCTCGCCGGCGGCTTCCAGATCGTCATCAGCGCCTGGGGCTTTCCCGATGGCGGTCCTGGTTTCCTCGGCCGAGCGGACGGTTCCGGCCGGGAGATGCTGGCGAGACCTGCCGTGGCCGACGGCGAGGTCGCCTATTTTCTCTATGTCTGCACGGCAGCTGCGATCGGCCTCTCGATCGCGCAATGGCATAAGCTTGCGCGTCCCGGCAGGGCCTGGGCGCTAATCCGCAAGGGTGAGACCGTGGCGGTTGCAAGCGGCGTCAACGTTCTCATCTACAAGGCCTGGGCCTTTGCGCTCAGCGGCCTGCTTGCCGGCCTTGCCGGCGGGCTGCTGGCCGGCAATGTCGGCCAGCTCGACGGGCGCGCCTTCGGCGCCTTCGAGAGCCTCAACCTCTTTGCGCTCGCCATCGTCGGCGGTGTGTTCAACTGGTATGGCGCCCTGATCGCCGGCCTTCTGTTGCGCGCGGTGCCGGCGCTGCTGACCGATCTCGGTATCGACGGTTATGTCACGATCGGCATTTTCGGCGTCGCGCTGTTCCATGCGCTGGCAACGGCGCCGACCGGCATCGCCGGCCAGATCGCCACCTTGCTCGCCCGTCTGAACAGCGGCCTATCAAGGGGGAGGGCACGATGATCACCATCGACAATCTCGTCGTTCAGTTCGGTGGGGTGAAGCCGATCAACGAACTCAGCGCCGTGCTTGCGGCGCCGGTCGCGGGCCTCATCGGCCCGAATGGAGCCGGCAAGACGACGTTGCTCAACGTGCTCTCCGGCTTCGTTCGGCCGGCTCAGGGGACCGTGTCGCTCGGCGCTCAGGCGCTGTTGCCGATGACGCCGCTGCAGCGCGTGCGCGCCGGCCTGCGCCGCTCGTTCCAGACCGAGCAGGTGGTCGAGGACCTGACCGTCGCCGGCAATATCGCGGCGATCGCCGATCATGTGGTTGGCGCGCCGCATCGCTCCGAAGCCGTGGACGAGGCGCTTTCCTTCGTCGGTCTCAGCGCGGTTGCCGACCGGCTGGGGCAATCGCTCAATCTCTTCCAGCGCCGCTTGGTCGAACTGGCGAAATGTGTTGTCGGCAAGCCGAAGCTGATCCTGCTGGACGAGCCGGCCGCCGGTCTGACCGAGGAAGAGGGAAAGGCGTTTCGCGAGTTGGTGCTGCGCATCCCCGCGGAATTCCGAGCGCAGGTTCTGGTCATCGATCACGACGTCGATCTTATCCGCTCCATGTGCAGCGAAACCATGGTGCTCGACTACGGCAAGCTGCTGGCGCTCGGCCCGACGCAGACCGTGCTTGCCGATCCGAACGTGCGGCGCGCCTATCTGGGGGAGTTCTGAGATGAGCGGGAATTCCGAGGTCCGCGTCGAAAACATGGTCGTCGAACGCGGTGGCAAACGCGTCATCCACGACATTTCCTTTTCGGTCGCAGCCGGCAAGGTGACGACCCTGCTCGGCGCCAATGGGGCGGGAAAATCGAGCACGGTCATGGCCATGGCAGGTGTTCTGCCGCGCGGCGGCGCGGTGCGGCTGGGAGACATCGCACTCGAAGGATTTGTGCCCGATCGCATCCGCCGGGCAGGCCTTGCGCTCGTTCCGGAAGGGCACCGCGTGCTGGGGCAATTGTCGGTGGAGGACAATATCCTCGTCGCCGCGCTCGATCCTGCGGCAGCGGCCCGCCGGCAGGGGCTGGAGCGCGCCTATGAGATCTTTCCCGAGCTTGCCGAGCGCCGACGTCAGTCGGCTTCCGATCTCTCCGGCGGCCAGAAGCAGATGGTGGCGATGGCGCAGGCTTTCGTCGCAAAGCCACGTTTCATGATCGTCGACGAGCTTTCGCTCGGCTTGGCGCCTGCCGTCGTCAAGCGTCTGGCCGAGGCGCTGAAGATTGCCGCTGCCGGCGGCATCGGCGTGCTGCTGATCGAGCAATTCGCCAATCTCGCGCTGGATCTTGCCGAGAGGGCGCTCGTGCTGGAGCGCGGCCGCCTCGTCTTCGACGGTCCCGCCGCGACGCTGAAAGCCCAGCCGGACATCCTCCATGGCGCCTATCTGGCGAGCTGAAGCGAGGAGGTTGTCGTGCGTTTTTCCGCTGGTCACCGCCCTATCGAGACGGCCCGGGGCCAGGAATTTGCCGGGCTTGTCCGCACGCTGTTCGGCAATGTCAGGCTCGATTTCACCGCGGCCGACGAAGAGAAGAGTTCGATGCTCTCCGCCATGTTGGGAGCCTGCCGGCTGACCCGGCTGGAAGCCGATCGGCATGTGGTTTTCGGCGAGCGCGTGACGGTGGGACCTGACGATCCCGACGCAATCAAGCTGATCCTGCAGACCGAAGGCAGCGCCTCGATCACCCAGGGTGGCTTGCACGCCCCCGTCTCCACCAATGCGCTTGTGATCTATGATCCGCGCCGGCCCTATGTGCTGACCAACAGCACGCCGGTCCGCCAATTGCTGCTGCAACTGCCGCGGCAGGCATTGCCGCAGGCCGCGGTTGAGCGGCTGGCAGCACCCTTCACTGCGCATGCCGAGTATGACGGCATGTGCGGCATTCTACTGTCGCTGATGGAAACGACCATGCGCGAGATCGGCCATCTCGACGAAGCGCGGCGTTCGAGCGTCGGCCAGACGATGATCGATCTCGTTCGCACCATGATCGGCGGGGGGCGGCCGGAGAAACTGGTCGCCAATCCGCTCGATCTGCTGCTGGCGCGCATCAAGGATTTCATCGCCGGGAATATCGCCCGGCCGGATCTGACCGTGGCCATGATCGCGCGGCGCATGGGCTGCTCGGTGCGTTACGTCTATCGCGCCTTCGAGGCCGAACGGCTGACACCGTCCGATTATATCTGGGATTTGCGCCTGCAGCGGGCAGCGGCCAAGCTGCGCGAAGCCGGCGGCCATAGCGGCGAGATATCGGAGATCGCCTTTGCGCTCGGCTTTTCCTCCAGCGCGCATTTTTCGCGCGCTTTCCGCGCCCGCTACGCCGTTTCACCGTCGCAATGGCGCAAGGCTGCGCTTTCGTAGGGCGGCCCGGTCTGCGCCGAGCCGCCCAGATTCTTATCGCATCGATTCCGCGACGCGCAGCGTATCGGTAAACTGCTCGAAGCGCCGGATCTTGCCGTCCGCGACACGCCAGGCATGGACGACGCGGGCCTTGAAAGATTTACCGGTCTGCCGGTGGGTGCCGCTATAGTCGCCGATGGCGATGACGTCGTCGCCGGCGTGGAGAAGACGTTCCAGCTTGAAGGTGTAGTCATCGAATGCCTCACCGAGCGCCTGGAAAACGTGTCTGAAGACCTCCTGCGGGCCGACATAGGTGCCGGCGCAGGGAAAGCCGTCCATCTCCGTCCAGCGGCAGTCGGGGGCGATGTCGGCCAGCATGCCGTCTATATCGCGGCGGCCGTTGGCGTCGTAATGCGCCTTGACGATGTCGAAAGCTGTTTTCATGGTTTTGTCCCTCAAACCGGTTCCTGGCCCGGCAGGTAATAGGTTATCGAGGCCTTGCGGATGAAAGCGCCGGCCGGGCTGTTCTGGATGCGTCCGTCGCCGGTGATGCCGAGGAATTTGCCGGTCGAGCGCATATCGTCGAAATTGTAGAAGAAGGTGGAGGCGACCGCGATTTTGAACTCCCGGAAGGTGAAGACGTACTGGTTCTCGTCGAACTTGTAGGTGGTTGTCAGGTCGACATCGCCATGGCCGCGCTGGACGCCGACCAGGCACTGCCAGGCGTAGCGCTCAGCGGAAAGGTAAGTGTGTTCGTAGACATGGTTGGGGCTGTAGGTGAAATGCGCCCTAAGCCCGATGAGATCGCGGCTTTCGGCCGGCGCCGGCCCGCCGGCAGCACCGCCCTCGATGACGCCGGGCCGGAAGATTTGCGCCACCTGCGGTTCGCCGACGGCGTCGCTCGCATCGCGGACGATCGAATAGATCGAAAGCGCTCGGCGGGTCGCAACATTGAGGATCAACGTTTCGGCTTCTCTCGGGCGGCCGGCGAAGACGATCTCGATGAAATAGGTGTTCGGCGCGACCTCGATCACCTCAGCCTTGTCGGTTGCGCTTTCCTTGCCGTCGGACCATCTGGCCTCGCCTCTGCCGAAGGCAAGGTCGAGCAGGCGGCCGTCGTCGAAGCCGATCTTATAGGACGAGCCGGAAAGCGCCTCCGTCGCCGGCAGGCGGTTCGTGGCGATGCCATAGGCGAATTCGTCGTAGGTTTTCCAATCCTTCGGATTTTCGTTCATCGTTGTCTCCTCCTATCATTCTGCAAAGGCGAGGGTCGGCAGATCGACCGTGCCGGCTCCGCCGTCGACGGTCAGGATCGCGCCGTTGATCATCGAGGCGTCCGACGAGGCCAGGAAGCAGACGGCGTTGGCGACATCCTCGGCGCTCGCGGGCCGACCGAGCGGCACGTCCCTGGTGACGAGCGCATAAGCCTCCTCGATGCCCTTCAGCCTGAACTTCTCGACGATCATCTGCATCTGCTCGTCGGCCATCGCCGTCGTCACCCATCCCGGGCAGACGGTATTCGTGCGCACGCCCTTGCGGCCGTAGTCGCGCGCCAGCGATTTTGCGAGCCCGATGCAGGCATGCTTCATGGTGACGTAGCCCGCCGCATCCGGCCCGGCGAACAGCCCGGCAATCGAGGCGAGAACGACGATGTTGCCCTTGCTCCGGATCAGATGCGGCAGAGATCTGCGGGCGCTGACGAAGGCGGTGTTCAAATTGAGCCGAACCGCGAGATCCCAGGTCTCATCGGACATGCTGATCGTCGGCCCGACGCCGTGGCCGCCGGCATTGGCAATCAGGATATCGAGCCCGCCAAAAGTTTCGGCGACCGTTTCGATTGCTTTCCGCATCGCAACGCCGTCGGCCGCATCGGCGGCGATGACGGTGGCGCCGATCTCATCGGCAACAGCTCGAAGCGGCTCGGGGCGCCGTCCGACGAGCGCGACATTACCGCCTTCCTCCCGGATGCGGCGGGCGACCGCGGCGCCGATGCCGGTGCCGCCGCCCGTGATCAGGGCTGTCTTCTTGTTGAAGCGCATACTTCTTTCTCCTGGGCTTTCGATCATCATGATCGAAAGCCCAGGAGGCGTCCTGTCCAGCTCTGCAGTCCGTTTTGACTGAGCGTGCAAAACAACGCAGGAGATCAGTAGACCTTCACGTCGCCCGCCGGCCTGGCGGCTTCGGTCTTGTGAAAATCTTCAAGCAGCTTGGCCGTGGCATTGGCGAGCAGCATGACGTCGTTGCCGATCGCGACGAAGGTGGTGCCGAGTTCGAGGTAGCGCTTGGAGAGGGCGAGATCGCCGATCAGGATGCCGGCGGCCTTGCCGTGCGACTGGATCCTGGCAAGCGCCTTTTCGACTTCGGCCTGCACTTCGGGCGCGCCCGGCCTGCCGAGATAACCCATGTCGGCGGCGAGATCGGACGGGCCGATGAAAACGCCGTCGACGCCTTCGGTCGTTGCGATCGCGTCGAGCGCTGCGAGCCCCGCCCGGCTTTCCACCTGCAGCAGCAGGCAGATCTCGTCATTGGCGGTCTGGAGATAATCGGGGATGCGGTTGAAATCGGAAGCGCGGGCAAGGGCAGCACCAACGCCGCGCACACCCTGCGGCGGATAACGCACGGCGCGGACGATGGCTTCTGCCATCTCCTTGCTGTCGACCATCGGAATGAGCAGCGTCTGCGCGCCGATATCGAGCATCTGCTTGATGATCCAGGTCTCGCCGACCGGCGGACGGATCACCGCATGACTTGCCGATCCCTTCATCGCCTGCAGCTGCGAGGCGAGCAGCGGCACGTCGTTCGGCGCATGTTCGGCATCGAGCAGCAGCCAGTCGTAACCGGCGCCGGCGCAGATTTCGACCGTGTAAGGGCTGGCGAGCGCCTGCCAGAGACCGATCTGGGCCCGCCCCTCTTTCAGGGCTTGCTTGAAGAGGTTCTTTGGCGCCGGCATGGTTTTACTCCTTCATGCAAAATAGAGGCTGGCCGAGCCGTAAGGGCCGAAATCGGCGTTGATGGTATCGCCGTGCCGCGCCTCGATCGGACGGATGAATGAACCAGCCAGCACGATCTGTCCAGCCTCGATGCCATCGCCATATTGCGCCAGCCGATTGGCGAGCCAGGCAACGCCGCGGGCAGGCTGGTTGAGGACGCCGGCCCCAAGCCCCGTTTCCTCGACCTCGGCATTGCGGCTGACGATCGCCCCCATCCAGCGCATGTCGATTTCACCGGGCCGCACGGCGCGGCCGCCGGTGACGATGCCGGCATTGGCGGCATTGTCGGAGATGGTGTCGACGATGGTGCGCGGCTTCTTCGTCTCCGGATCAACGCGCAGGATGCGGGTGTCGAGGATTTCGAGCGCCGGCGTCACATAATCGGTGGCGTTCAGTACGTCGAAGATCGAGATGCCGGGCCCGCGCAAAGGCGCCTTCATGACGAAGGCGATTTCCGCCTCGATGC
This sequence comes from Rhizobium sp. F40D2, assembly GCF_051810745.2. NCBI lineage: Bacteria > Pseudomonadati > Pseudomonadota > Alphaproteobacteria > Hyphomicrobiales > Rhizobiaceae > Rhizobium > Rhizobium sp. F40D2. The sequence continues at coordinate 679,459 of NZ_JBPWQX020000002.1, read as the reverse complement.
GCGGCTGGATGAAGCGGTCCGCCGGCACGGTCGCGCCGTCTTCGAAGACCATATCATCGAAGAGCACACCGGAATCAGGAATGTCGATGTTGAGCGCATATTGCATCGCCTTCGACGTCAGCCCGATCTTCCAGCCGATCGGTTTGCGGCCGTCCGCAATCTTCTTCTTCACCCAGGCGCTTTGGACGGCATAGGCGTCGTCCATGTTCATCTGGGGATGTCTCAGCGACAGGAGCCCGGTCTGGATGCGGGTGCGCTCGGCCTGGTCGAGGCTTTCGGCGGCCGCCTGGATTTCATCCTCAGACAGCATCAGAACACCTCGTCGGCGATGGTGTTTTTCAGGATGCCGAGGCCGTCGGCCTCGACTTCGACGACATCCCCTGGTCTCAGCCAGATCGGCGGATCGAAGCGCGCACCGGCGCCGGTCGGCGTGCCGGTGATGATGACGTCGCCGGGAACGAGGGTGGTGAAGGTCGAGATGTAATTGATGATCTTGCGGAAGGAGAAGATCATCCGGCTGGTGCGGTCGCTCTGGCGGACCTCGCCGTTGACGCGGGATTCGAGCTTGATGTCCTCGAGCTGGGCGGCGTCGGTGAAGGGGATCAGCCAGGGGCCGATCGCGCCGGTGCGATCGAAGTTCTTGCCCTGGGTGACGTTGAACTTCGCATGGCGCACCCAGTCGCGGATCGTGCCCTCGTTGCAGAGCGACAGGGCGGCGATGTGGGAGAAGGCATCCGCCTCGGCAATCCGCCGGCCGCCCTTGCCGATGACGATGACGATCTCGCCTTCATAGTCGAGCTGCGGGCTTTCCGGCGGCCGGATCAGCGCTTCGCCATGGCCGGTGAAGGAACGGGGAAAACGGATGAACAGCGAGGGGTTGGAGGGGGCTGCCTGGCCGTCCTTGTATTCCTCGTTGCGGTCGGGGAAGTTGACCCCGACGCAGATGATCTTTTCCGGCGACGGAATGGGAATTTCGAAGCGGATTTCGTCGAGCGCAAAATCCGGCTTCAATGCTTTGCTTTCCTCGGCGAGGTGAACGAGGCGGCCCGCCTCGATCACGTCGCTGAGGTTCGCCCAGCTTGCGCCGTGGCGAGCCGACAGGTCGATGACGCCGCCCTCGACAGCAAGCCCATAGCCATGATGGCCGTTTCTGGAAAAAGACAGGAATCGTGGATGGGTCATGCTTGTCTCGGGCCTTCTCTTGGCCTCAGGCGATGCCGCCGAGGCAGACATATTTGATTTCGGTGAATTCCTCGATGCCGTATTTCGAACCCTCGCGGCCGAGGCCGGAAAGCTTGACGCCGCCGAAGGGGGCTTCGGCCGTCGAGATCAGCCCGGTATTGACGCCGACCATGCCGTATTCCAGCGCCTCGGCGACCCGGAAGACCCGGGCGAGATCCTTGGCGTAGAAATAGGAGGCAAGACCGAACTCGGTGTCGTTGGCCTGGGCGATCACATCGGCTTCGTCCTTGAAGCGGAAGAGCGGCGCCACCGGTCCGAAAGTCTCTTCCTTGGCGACAGCCATGGCAGGGGTGACGTCGGCCAGCACGGTCGCTTCGTAGAAGCGTCCGCCGAGTGGGTGGCGGTGGCCGCCGGCAACGACACGGCCGCCCTTGGACAGCGCATCGGCGACATGCTCCTCGACCTTGGCAAGGGCGGACTCGTCTATCAGCGGGCCGAGATTGATGCCCTCGTCGAAGCCGTTGCCGGTCTTCAACGTGGCCACGGCCTTCGAGAGCTTCTCGGCAAAGGCGTCATAAACGCCCTCCTGCACATAGAGGCGGTTGGCGCAGACGCAGGTCTGGCCGTTGTTGCGGAATTTGGCGATCAGCGCGCCTTCCACGGCCGCATCGAGATCGGCGTCGTCGAAGACGATGAAGGGCGCATTGCCGCCGAGCTCCAGCCCAAGTTTCTTGATGGTCGGGGCACTCTGCCGGTAGAGTTCGGCGCCGACTTCGGTCGAACCGGTAAAGGTCAGCTTGCGCACGACGGGGCTTGCTGTCATCTCGCCGCCGATTGCGCGCGCCGAACCTGTGAGAACGCTGAAGAGGCCCTTGGGAAAACCGGCACGCTCGGCGAGGATGGCGATGGCGATCGCCGAAAACGGCGTCTGCGAGGCCGGCTTCAGCACCATGGCGCAGCCGGCGGCAAAGGCGGGTCCTGCCTTGCGGGTGATCATCGCATTGGGGAAATTCCACGGAGTGATGGCGGCAACGACGCCGATCGGCTGCTTCATCACCAGGATGCGCTTATCCTTCTGATGACCGGGAACGATGTCGCCATAGACGCGCCGCGCCTCCTCGGCAAACCATTCGATGAAGCTCGCGCCGTAGGCGATCTCGCCCTTGGCCTCGGCGAGCGGCTTGCCCTGTTCCGCCGTCAGGATGCGGCCAAGATCGTCCTGATTGTCCATCATCAGCTGGAACCAGCGCCTGAGAATGACCGACCGTTCCTTGGCGGTGCGAGCGGCCCATTCCTTCTGCGCAATCTCGGCAGCGGCAATTGCCGCCTTGGTCTCGGCTGCGCCGAGATTGGGAACGCGGCCGATGATCTCGCCGGTCGCGGGGTTGTCCACCGCGATCCCATTGTCCCCCGCCTCGATCCAATCGCCGCCAACCAATGCGGCCTGCCGGAACAATGTTGCGTCTTTCAATTCCATGACTCTATCCTCGCCAACGTTGAAAAGCGGGCGATTTCGCCCGCTTTCGGGGTAAACGTTCAAGGCGCGATGATCGGCTGTGCCTTCAGATCAGGCTCGGCCACGTCGGCGCCGGCAAACAGGCTACCATGTTCGAACCAGGATTTGGGAGCCGGTGCGCCCCAAAGTGTCTGGCGCTGCGGATCCTTGAGGTCCCACTTGATCGGCTCCAGGTCGGGATCGACCGTCTGGTAGTCCGAGCAGTAGATCTCGATGCGGTGGCCGTCGGGATCGAGGATGTAGAGGAAGAAGGCGTTGGAGATGCCGTGGCGGCCGGGGCCGCGCTCGATGTTGGAGACCCAGCCGGTGGTCGCCATCAGATCCAGCAGGTCGATGATGTTGAGGGGCGTCGGCACCCAGAAGGCGGTGTGGTGCAGGCGCGGGCCGCGGCCGTTGGTGAAGGCGATGTCGTGCACGCCGCCCTTGCGGTGCGTCCAGGCGGCCCAGAGACGGCCGGTCTCGGCATCCTCGGTATATTCGGCGACGCGGAAGCCGAGCTCGTTATAGAAGGCGACACTTTCATCGACATTGGGCGAGAAGCAGTTGAAGTGGTCGATGCGCAGCGGCTTGACGCCCTTGTAGAGCGCATATTTCTGGTGGATCGGCGGCAGGCGGTCCATCTTCGAATAGAATTCGAGCGGAATGCCGTGGGGATCGCGGGTGCGGAAGGTGCGCGCCTGATAGGGGCGCTCGACCCATTCGACCGGCAGGCCCTTGTCCCTGAAGAAGTGGGCGGCCTTCTCGAGATCCTCGTCGCCGAAGACCTTGAAACCAAGGTCGCGGGCTTCGGCCTTGCCGGATTTCTTCAGCACGATGCAGTGATGGCCGCGTTCTTCGAGCGCCCTGAGATAGATGGTATCGGCGGTCTCATCCGTCACCTGCAGGCCGAGCGTGTCGACATAGAAGGCGCGGGACTTGGCGAGATCGGTAACGCCGAGTTCGACATGGCTGAGACGCACGATGTTGAAGGGCGGATAGAGATTGGGTGTCGGCAGGGGCATGGGTTCCTCCTCTTTATCAGTGCGGTCGGCTCAGCCGCCGAGTTTCTGGATGGCGTGCGGCTTGGTGGCGAAGGCGACGTTCTTGGTTTCCATGTAGAAATCGAAGGACCAGTCGCCGCCGTCGCGGCCGATACCGGAATTCTTGACGCCGCCGAAAGGCGTCGGCAGGTGGCGGACGTTTTCCGAGTTCACCCAGATCATGCCGGCATCGAGATGGTCGGTGAAACGGAAGGCGCGGGTGACGTCGGAGGTCCAAAGATAGCCGGTGAGCCCGTACTGGACGTCGTTGGCAAGAGCGAGCGCGTCGGCTTCGTCCTTGAAGGGGATGGCTGTCAGCACCGGCCCGAAGATTTCCTCCTGGGCGATGCGCATCGTGTTGTCGGCGCCGGTAAAGAGAGTAGGGGAGACATAGCAGCCGCCGCCCGGACCATCGAATTTCTCTCCGCCGGCGGCAAGCGTTGCGCCTTCGGAGCGGCCGATCGCGATATATTCCAGCACCTTCTTTTCGTGCACGGGGTGGATGAGCGGGCCGATGACCGTCTCGGGATCGAGGGGGTGGCCGACCTTGATGCGTCTTGCCTTTTCGGCGACGAGGGCGGTGAACCTGTCATAGACGCTGTCTTCGACCAGCAGGCGCGAGGACGAGGTGCAGCGCTCGCCGTTCAGTGAGTAGATCATGAAGACGGCGGCATCGGCGGCACGCTCGATATCGGCATCGGCAAAGACGACGACCGGGTTCTTGCCGCCAAGTTCGAAATGCACCCGCTTCAGCGTGTCAGCGCCCTGTTTCATGATCATCGAGCCGGTGCGGCTCTCGCCGACGAAGCCGATCGCCTTGATCAGCGGATGTTCGGTCAGCGCCTTGCCGGCGTCCTCGCCGAAGCCGTTGACGAGGTTCCACACACCCTTGGGCAGGCCGGCCTCTTCGGCGATTTCGACGAGCAGGCGGGCCGTCAGCGGCGAGAATTCGGCCGGCTTGTGGACGATGGTGCAGCCGGCGGCAAGGGCGGGCGCGATCTTCCAAGTCGACAGCATGAAGGGCGTGTTCCACGGCGTGATGATGCCGACCGGGCCGATCGGCACACGCGTCGTCAGGTTCACCTGACCGTCGGCGCGCAGCGCCTTGCCGTCACGGGCCTCCGGCGCGCGATCTGCGAAGAAGCGGAAATTTTCCGCACCGCGCAGCGCCGCCTTCGCCATGAACTTCAGCGACTGGCCGGTGTCCATGCATTCGACGAAGGCGATCTCTTCGGCGCGCGCGACGATCGCGTCGGCTATTCTGTGCAGGAGCTTCTTGCGCGCATCGCCCGGCATGGCGGCCCATTCGCCAAAGGCTGATTTGGCGGCCCTGACCGCGCGGTCGATATCGGCGGCATTGCCGCGGGCGACGCTGGCGAGCGGCTTCAGATCGACCGGCGAGAGTGTCTCGAAGGTCGCGCCGTCACCGCCTCCCACATCCTCGCCGCCGATGCGGTTGAGGACGCCGCGCTCCTTGAAGCGGGCAAGGTAGGTTTCCGCCTTCGCGATGTTTTCCTGCAGTTTGGACATCGTCTATTTCCTTTGGTGTTCTGTCGTCCCGCGAAGGGAGGTGTCACTTGCCGCGAAGCCGCGGATGGATGGCGTTCTTCTTCCAGCTCAGCTCCGCATCGATCTCGCGGATCTCCAGCGACAGCGCAAAATGCGGCGTCTCGAAGAGCGGGCCGAGGACGCCCGCTGCCGCCGCAAAGATCGCTTCACCGGTGCGCTTCTTCTCCTCAGCCGTGCGGCCCTTGCCGATGCGGAAGTTCAGATCGACGAAAGCGTTTTCCGGGAGCCGGTCGGCAATCGCATAGTGATCGGCGCAAAGGGCACGTACGCGCACCGCGCCGAGTTCGAAAAGGCCCGTCTCCAGCACGGTCTTCAGCAGCGTCTCGCAGAGCGCGCCGATGTCGGCCCGGCCATCGAGATTAGCCGAATATTCGATGGTGAGATGTGGCATCGATCCTCCCGATCCGTATTTACTTAACACGTTAATAAATTTGCCGTGGATGTCAAGCGCCGATATCGAGCTTTCTTGCGAGCTCCAGACTTTCGGCGACATAGCGCGACAGGCGCTCGCCGGCGTTTGGGATTTCGGGCCGCTCGGCAAGCCAGCCGATATAGGTGAGGCTCCTCAGCACCATGAACAACGGCAGGCTTTGCAGCGCCGCATCGGAAAGACCGCGCCGACTGCGATAACCTGCGATCAAGGCGTTCTCGATGTCGGCATAGGCAGGCTCCTGGCGGTTCTTGAGCAGGGCCGTGGCGAGATCGAACAGGCGGAAGCCATATCCCGCATCGTCGAAGTCGATAAAGGCGACACGATCTTCATTTCCCGTCAGGAAGATGTTTTCGCGGACGAGATCGGCATGGATCAGGCCATAGTCGAGGCCGTGTATCTGCGCATCGGCGAGGCGATGCAGCAAGTCGTCGCGCAGCACCGAGAGCGCCGAGGTCTCATCGTCTGAAATCCCCGGGCAATCCCAGAAGCGGCCCCAGAGGGGTTTTTCTCCGAGCAGGCCTTCAGCGTCCCATGCCGGGCGACGGAAATCTGCCGGCAGAGCCCACGCGTCGGCAAGATCATGCATGGTCGCCATGGCGTGGCCGATGCGAAAGAAGATATCGGCCTGTGTTTCGGACGATTGCGACAGCGGGGTTCCGCTATGCCCGAGCGCCGCGCCGTCGATCCAGCTTACGACGTCGGCATATTGCTCGGGAAACCGGCCGCTCTCGGGGAGGCAAATGAGGTTTTTCCCGTTTCCGGTCGGCACGGGGCTCGGCACACTGAGGCCGCCAAGCCGTAGTGCTGCCATGAGATCCAGTTCCGAGCGCAGGCTCGTCGCGTCATGATAGCCCGGCCGATGCAGCCGCAGGGCGGCGGATTGTCCATCGGCAAGGGTGATGCGGAAGACGGCGTTTTCCCGGTATTTCAGCAGAACGGGTTCGTCCGCAAGAGCCGCCCAGTGGCCGAGCCCTTCCAGCGCCCGTTCCTGCAGCCCATCCCGGATGGTTTGCGGCAGTTGATCGCCCATATCTGCCTCACAGGCCCGACAGCACGTCGTCGAAGACCGACAACATCAGATCGGCATTTTCCAGCGAGAAGGGCATCGGCGGCCGGATCTTCGTGGCGCATTGGTGGAGGCCGATCTTGCCCATCAGCACGCCGCGTTCGCGCATTTCGTTGACGATCCGGCTTGCCTCAGCGGTGGCCGGTTCCTTCGTCGCCCGGTGCAGCACGAATTCCATACCCATGAAAAGGCCGCTGCCGCGCACGTCGCCGATGATCGCATGTTTTTGCGCGAGCCGCTTGAAGGCGTCGCGCGCATATTCGCCGACGTCGCGGGCGTTCTCGACGAGCTTCTCATCCTCGATCACGTCGAGGACCGCCATGGCCGCGGCGCAGGAGACCGGATTGCCGCCGAAGGTATTGAAATAGCGGAAGGCCTTGCGGAAGGCGTTCACCACATCGGCATTGGCAACGACGCCGCCGACGGGATGGCCGTTCGCCATCGGCTTGCCGAGCGTCACGATGTCGGGAACGATGCCGGCGCGCTGATGGCCCCACATATGCGAGCCGGTGCGGCCGAATCCCGGCTGCACTTCGTCGGTGATGATGAGGCCGCCGGCCTTGCGCACTGAAGCCACCGTCTTGTCCAGGAAGCCCGGCGGCAGATCCGGAAAGCCTTCATTGGCAAAGAACGGATCGATGATCAGTGCGGAAAACCCATGCGGGCTTTCCTGCAGCGAGGCGATCGCCGCCTCGACTTCGGCCGCGAAGGCCTCAGCAAAAGCCTCGCCGCTTTCACCCCCGAGCGGCCGGTAGCTGTCGGGCGCCGGCACGTGCCTGACATGGCCGCCGAAGCCGCCGACCGGCGGCATGCGGGTCGAGAGCTGCGACACGGCAGCGGTATTGCCGTGATAGGTATGGTTGGTGGCGATCACGCCGGTCTTGCCGGTCACGGCCTGGGCCATGCGCAATGCCACGTCGTTCGCCTCGCTGCCGGTACAGGTGAGGATCGCCGCGTTAAGGCTCCTGTCGAAAGTTGCGGTCAGGCGTTCGACATAATCGAGAATGCCCTCGTGCAGATAACGCGTGTGCGTATTGAGCGTCGAAGCCTGCCGGGTGATCGCCTCGACCACGCGCGGATGACAATGGCCGACATGCGGCACATTGTTGTAACAATCGAGATATCGCCGGCCTTCGGCATCCCAGAGCCAGACGCCTTCGCCGCGCACCAGATGGACCGGGTCGTCATAGAAAAGCGACATATTGTGGCCGAGAAGCCGCTCGCGGCGCGCGATAAGGGCTGCGTGATCGGCCATGATCATGCTCCCGCCGCGGCTAGGCCGGCGTCGAGCGCCGTCAGGATCGTCTGCACATCCCCCGCCGTGACGATCAGCGGCGGCGACATAATGACGTTGGCGCCGGAGGTACGCACGAGCGCGCCGGCGTCAAAGGCGGCATCCTGCACTTTCTGCAGGACGTCCTTCGATGCCGCGCTCTTCTTCTTCCGATCGCTGACGAGTTCGAGCGCACACATCAGGCCCTTGCCGCGCACGTCGCCGATCAGCTCATGTTTGTCCTGCAGCTTCCTCAGGCCGGCAATCAGTTCTTCTCCGCGAGCCGCAGCATTGTCGGCGACGTTCAGCCGCTTTGTTTCCTTGAGCGTCGCAAGGGCGGCAGCCGCGCCGGCCGGATGGCCGGAATAGGTGTAGCCGTGGCCGATGCTGCCGAATGCGCCCTTGCTGCTTTCGAAGACCTCCGCCACCTTGTCGGCGATCATGACGGCGCCGAATGGGAAATAGCCGTTGGTGATTGCCTTGGCGGTCGACATCAGATCCGGCTTGACGTCCCACAGGCGCGACCCTGTCCAGGCGCCGGTCCGGCCGAAGGCGGTGATCACCTCGTCGGCGATCAGCAGGATGCCGTGACGGTCGCAGATCTCGCGCATCAGCGGCAGGAAGGTCTCATGGGGAACGATGACGCCGCCGGCGCCGAGCACCGGTTCGACGATCAGGGCGGCGATGGTATCAGCACCCTGGAAAGCGATCTCATCCTCGAAGAGCCGGCCGATGGCGGCAGCGATCTCCGCACCGTCATTGGTGCCGAACGGATTACGATACGAGAATGGCGCCGGCAGATGGATGACGCCCGGAAGCAGCGGCTCGTAATTGCGGCGGAAATTCTGGTTGCCGTTGACGGAGGCGCCGCCGAAATGCGTGCCGTGATACCCCTTCTTAAGCGCAACGAATTTGGTGCGCTCCGGCTGCCCGGCGATCTTGTGGTATTGCCGGGCAAGCCGCAGACAGGTCTCGACCGAATCCGAGCCGCCCGAGGTGAAAAAGGAGCGGCTCAATCCATCCGGCCTGAACCATTCGGCAAGCTCGTAGGACAGCTCGATCAGCGGTGAGTTCGTCGTGCCGCGGAATGTCGAATAATAGGGCAGCTCGTCGAGCTGGTCGCGGATCGCCTTCTTCACCGGCTCGCAGGAATAGCCGAGATTGACGTTCCACAGGCCGCCCACCGCATCCAGCACCTTCTTTCCCTGAATGTCGACGATTTCGACGCCTTCGCCCGCAGTGATGATGCGCGGCGGCTGAGCCTGCATTTCGGCCGGATGGGCCATCGGGTGCCACATGTGGCGGGCGTTGTTTTCGATTATGAAGTTGGTTTCACGCATCTCAATTCCTCTCGGGTTCAGAGGCCCAGCATCGCAAGTGCGCGGGCATAACTTTCGGCAGGGCTGGTGACGTCGAAATGCACATGCGGCAATCCGACGGCTTCGGCGCCTTCAATGTTCTTCTTCTGGTCGTCGACGAAAACGCAGGCTTCGCGCGGCAGCCCTAGCTCGGAAAGCACCTGCTCATAGGCGCGCGGATCGGGTTTGAGGATCTTGGTGTAGGTGGCGTCGACGATGATGTCGAAGAGCTCGATCAGCGGGAAGCGCTTGCGGAATTCGGCTCCGTAAAAAAGGTCGAGTTCGTTCGACAGGATCGCAAGCTTCAAGCCTGCCTCCTTGGCCCGCAGGATGGCGTCGCGGGCTTCCGGCCGCAGCACCAGCTCGGGTTCGGCGCCGCGGGCGCGGCGCACGAAGGTCTGCATGTCGCCCCAGCTCTCGCCGACCTTTCGGCCGACCTCGCCGGCCCGCGTCAACCAGTAATCGCGCTCGGTGATCTCGCGATTCTGCATCGCCACCCAGAGCGGGTCGGTCGCCGTGTCGAACGGCCCGAGCCAAGTGAGCGAGCCTTTGGGAAGGCCGAGCGTGCGCTCGGTGATCTCATGCGTCTCGAACAGGGTGCGGGTGACCACGCCGCCGAAATCGAGAATGAGGGCGCGTTCGCTTGTCATGGCCGTCCTTCCGGAATGATGCCTTCGGCCACCCATGTGTCGAAAACGGCAAGGGCTGCGGCCGAAAAAGAGGGAGCATTGATGTGAGCGTCGACCTCCTGGAAGGTGACGGACGCAGGCACGGCGCGGCGCATCTCGTCGAGGAAGGCGGCGAGGCCTTCTGGATCATGCAGCGGCTCGTCCGGCTTGTCCCATTCCTGCAGCCCTTCGGTCGGCAGCAGGAAGGCGACCTTGGCGTCGGCCTGCGCCAGTTTCTGCCCGATCAGCCGGGCGACTTCCCGCCGACCTTCAGGCGATGTCGTCACCGATCCAATCAACCTGTTATGGGCATGGTACGGACGGTCGACGAAAATTTCAGGCAGCGTCTGCCATGCCTGGAGATCGACCATGTCGATGGCGCCTGGTGCGACGATCTGCGGAATGCCGGCGCGGCCGGCATTTTCGAGCCTGTCTGGGCCCGAGGTTACCACCGTGCCGTAATAGTGATTGCTGACCTCCTGCATGCAGAAGTCGAAGACGGCGGCAAAGCCTGACTGCGCGGCGATGGCTTCGAAGGCGCGGCCGCCCATGCCGGTGGAATGGAAGACGGCGACGTCATAGCCGCGCTTTTCCAGTTCGGGCCGCAGATGCTTCATGTATTTCAGGCAGGAGGAGCCGAGCGAGGTCATGCCGATCAACGGACGGGCCCGATCGGGTTTGGTTCCGTGCCTGGCGGCGCCGACGACGGCGCCGCAGGCCTGCGATAGCACCGAACGGCAGATGCTGTTGAGGCCGTAGAGGCCGCCGGCCCAGAGGATCATCATCAGGTCGGGCGCGATGCGTTCGGGCGGGATCAGGTGGGAATAGGCGATGGTCGAAACCACGAATTTCGGCACGCCGAGCGGCAGGACGGCGGCGACGTCGAGGGCCAGATCCGTGCCCATCGAGCCGCCGAGCACGATGATGCCGTCGACGAGCCCGTCCTTGTATAGCCGGAGGGTCAGCGCCGCCGCACCCTGGGCCATCGCCGCCATGGCGCTGTTTTCATCGCCTCTTTCTGTAATGGCCGCAATCGAGGTGGCAGCGGCCTTGGCGATGTCGTGCTTGGAATAGTCGGGAACATAGGGCGGGTCGCCGAGAATGCTGACATCGACCATAACAGGCCGGCCGCCAGCTTGCGCGATGACGGACGCCATGAATTGCAGTTCGTCGCATTTGGTGTCACCGGTTCCGATGACGAGGATCCTTGGCAGGGGAGCCGCAGGGCTCATCAATCTCTCCTCCTGATGTTTGGACTGGTTCCCGTGAGCCTTTCCGACCCGTAGTATTTTTCTGAAATTCCATCGGCGGCGACGATGGCCTGCGCGCCGAATTCGTGAATGGCCGTCTTCGTCGTGCGCGAGAGCGGGGCGGCGATCGCCACGCAGCCGACCGGCCGTCCATCCGGCGCGCGCACCGGTGCCGCGGCACTGATGACGCCGGCTTCGAAACCCTGATGGCTGATCGAAAAGCCGCGCGCGGCCGTCTCGTCGAGCAGTCCGCGGATCAGCTTGGGATCGACGACGGTATTGTCGGTGAATTTTTCGAGCGGCTTTTGCAGCGCTGCGTCGATCTCCTTGGGCGGGCAGAAGGCGAGGAAGGCAAGCCCGGATGCGGTGGCGTGAAAGGGCAGGACGCTGCCGACATCGACGGTGATGCGGTGCGCCCGCGGCGGATCTTCCACATGAATGGTCGACAGCCTACCGCCGGAGAATTCCGAGAGATGCACCGTCTCTGCCGATGATTCGGCAAGCGTCTTGATGAAGGGAACGGCGACCCGCAGAAACGGATAGCGGGCCTCGCGGATGCGGGCGAGCCGAACCGGCGCCGATCCGATCCGGTAGCGGCGGCTATCGGCATCCTGCTCGACGAAACCGTGTTTTTCCAGTTCCACCAGAAAGCGTCGTGCCGTCGCCTTGTCGAGCGAACACAGGCGGGCGATGTCCGTCAGACCTACATCCTTGTCCAGCCGTGACAGGGTATCCAGCAATGAAAGCGCCTTTCCGATCGTGCTCATCGTTCTTCCTCTTGGGGTGGGTTCATGTCCCGGATTGTCGCATCCGGTTTTACGCCAGCCGCCAAATCAGCCCGCAAACCCGGTACCGCGGCACGATAGCAGCGACCCAAGATACTTAACATGCGAATTAACTTGACAGAGGCCGGCAATGTTTGCAAGTCTATATTTGAAGCTGAGGTTCAAATATTGAACCATAAGCGCTGACGGCGGCAAAATCAACAAAAGCCAAAAACACCGTTTGTCAGTCCGGTTCTGGTGGAGGTCGCTTGCGCACATCGCAGCGATGATCGGATGTTCTTAAACAAGGGGAACGAAGGCAGATGAATACGCAAAATTCGCAAGGCCCGGCTGAGAACCAGCTGCGCAAGAACAGTCTCGGCGTCGGCGCCGTGACCTTCCTGGTGGTTTCGGCCGCCGCACCGCTGACGGCGGTTGCCGGCGGCGTGCCGCTGTCGATGATGCTCGGCAACGGAGCGGGCATTCCGCTGACCTTCCTGCTGGTGACCGGCATTCTCCTGCTGTTTGCCGTCGGCTACGTCGCCATGGCGCGTCATATTCGCAATGCCGGCGCCTTCTATGCCTATACGGCCCAAGGGCTCGGCGGCCTCATGGGCGGGGCGGCGGCGCTGATCGCAATCCTCGCCTATAACGCCATGCAGGTCGGCGTTCTCGGCCTCTTCGGCGCGGCGACCAGGGGCTTTTTCGCCGAGCAGCTCGGCCTCGATCTTCCCTGGTGGGTCTGGAGCTATGTCGGCATCGCCTTCGTCGCCGTTTTCGGCTATCGCCGGGTCGATCTCTCGGCCAAGGTGCTGATGGTGCTCGTCATTCTCGAATATCTCGTCGTCCTCGTCATCGACGCTGCGATCTTCGCCAAGGGTGGCGACAGCGGCCTATCCGCCGCACCCTTCACGCCCACCGCCTTCTGGAGCGGAACGCCGGCGATCGGCATCCTGTTCTGCTTTGCCGCCTTCATTGGCTTCGAGGCGACCACCATCTACAGCGAGGAAGCCCGTGAGCCGCACAAGACCGTGCCCCGCGCCACCTATATTTCCGTGCTGATCATCGGCCTCTTCTACATGCTGACATCATGGCTGATGGTAAATGGCGCAGGCGCCGACAAGCTCGTTCCCGAGCTGCAGGGGCTCGCCGATCCCACGACCTTCCTCTTCGGTCTCGCCGAGCGCTATGTCGGCCACTGGATCACCGTCGTGATGAGTGTGCTTTTCATCACCAGCCTGTTTGCCGGCGTGCTTGCCTTCCACAACGGTGTCGCCCGCTACATGTATGTCGCCGGCCGCGAAGGCCTGCTGCCGAAGTCCGTTGGCGTGACGCATCCGGTTTTCCAGAGCCCGCATGTCGGCTCGATCATCCAGACCGTCATTGCCGTGCTCGTGATCGCGCTCTTTGCAGCGACGGGTCAGGATCCGGTGCTGGCGCTCTTCTCCTGGCTCACCAATGTCGCGACGCTCGCCATCATTCTGCTGATGGCGTTCACGGCCTTCTCGATCGTCGTCTTCTTCAGCCGCAATCCGGGGCTTGAGCAGAATGTGCTGGCCGTCAAGGTGCTGCCTGTCGTCACCGGGCTGATCCTGCTGGCGCTGGTCTATTACATCTCGGCGAATTTCGGCGCGATTGCCGGGGCCAACGGCGTGCTCGGCGTGTTCCTGCCGGGTCTCGTTCTGATTGCCGGGATCATCGGATTGCTCGCTGCGGCTCGCCTGAAGTCGGCGGATGCCATCGGCTTTGCCCGGCTGGGCGCCGGGCAGGAAGCCTGACACGAACCCTATCAACGGTGGCGGAACATATATCCGCCACCCTTTTCGTGAGAGCTGATATGCAGGACAAGATCGATCATTTGCGAACACTGCCCGTTCCCTCCCAATCGCTGTTCATCGACGGAGCGTGGCGACCGGCGGTGGACGGCGGCGCGATGGATGTCATTTCGCCGATCGACGGCGTGAGGCTGACGACGATCGCCGATGCCGGCGCCGAAGATGTCGACCAGGCGGTCAAGGCGGCGCAGCGCGCCTTCGAAAAAGGCAGCTGGTCGCGGGCGGCACCGGCCGAACGCAAGAAGGTGCTGCTGACGATCGCCGAGCTGATCGAGAAGAACGCGCTCGAACTCGCCGTGCTCGGCGTGCGCGACAACGGCACGGAAATCTCCATGGCGCTGAAGGCCGAGCCGGGAAGCGCCGCCGGCACCTTCCGCTACTATGCCGAGGCGATCGACAAGGTCTATGGCGAGATTGCTCCGACGGCCGATAATATTCTCGGTCTCGTTCACCGGGAGCCCGTCGGCGTCGTCGCCGCCATCGTGCCGTGGAATTTCCCGATGATGATTGGCGCCTGGAAGATTGCGCCGGCACTGGCGGCCGGCAATTCGGTGGTGCTGAAACCCGCCGAGGGCGCGTCGCTGACGCTGTTGAGGCTCGCCGAACTTTGCGCCGAGGCGGGATTGCCGGACGGCGTGCTCAACGTCGTCACCGGGCGCGGCGCCGTCAGCGGCGAAGCACTCGCGCTGCACATGGATATCGATGTGCTCGCCTTCACCGGTTCCGGTCCGGTCGGGCGCCGGCTGCTGGAATATTCGGCGCGCTCCAACCTGAAGCGCGTCTATCTCGAACTCGGCGGCAAATCCCCGAACATCGTCTTTGCCGATGCGCCGGATCTCGATCAGGCCGCCAAGATCTCGGCCTACGGCATCTTCCGCAACTCCGGCCAGGTCTGCGTCGCAGGCTCCCGCCTGCTTGTGGAAAAATCGATCCACGCTGAATTTTCGGAAAAAGTCGCCGGCATCGCCGCCGCCATGAGGGTCGGAGACCCGCTGCAGCTTTCCACCGAGGCCGGTGCGATCTCAAGCGAGATCCAGCTGCAGAAAGACCTCGGCCATGTCGCAGACGCTCTGTCTGAAGGTGCTTTGCTGCGCACCGGCGGCGCCCGCATCCTGGAGGAGACCGGCGGCTATTACATGCGGCCGGCAGTCTTCGACGTGACGCCATCGATGACGCTTGCCCGCGAGGAGGTCTTCGGGCCGATCCTGTCGATCATTCCGTTCGAGACGGAGGCAGAAGCCCTGCAGATCGCCAACGCCACGGAATACGGCCTTGCGTCTGCCGTCTGGACCTCGAACCTTTCGCGCGCCCACCGAATGGTGCGCGGCATCCGCGCCGGCGTCGTGCACGTCAACACCTATGGCGGCGCCGACAACAGCGTGCCGCTCGGGGGCGTTAAGCAATCGGGCAACGGCCACGACAAATCGCTGCATGCGCTCGACAAATATGTCGATCTGAAAACCGCGTGGATCCAGCTCTGAGGGAACTTCCTGCGCGCCGACGGGAAGATTTTCGTCGGTGAACACACTACAAAGAATGCCGTCCGAAGACGGCATCCTTTGTAGTCGTTTGTGCCGTGTCGAAGGGAGGCTGACCGCCTATCCGCCGAAGCTCCCGGCCTGTGTCGGGACATGCACATAATTCCGGTCGAAGTAGAGCAGCGCGTGCCCGTCCACGCGGCTGCGGATATCGATGACCTCGCCGATGAAGATATTATGCGTGCCGACGAGGCGGACTTCGATCAGGCGGCAATCGAAAGAGACGATGGCATCGCTGAGCGCCTGGCTGCCGGAGCGGAACTCGATCCATTCGGCGGCGGCGTAACGCTCGTCCATATCGGCCCGCTGGCCGGCGAAATAGCCGGCGAGATCCTTGTGCTCCTGTGTCAGCACGTTGACGCAGAAGCGCCGGTTTTCGAAAAACAGGTCCGTCTGCGCCGAACGGCTGTTCATGCAGACCAGCAGCGTCGGCGGTTCGTCGGTGACGCTGCACATGGCGGTGGCGGTGAACCCGCCGCGCCCGGCAGGTCCGTTGGTGGTGATGACGTTGACCGGCGCGCAGACCCTGGCCATCGCATTGCGGAACTCGGTTTTCGAGACTTGCTCCTCCATGGCCCTGTCCTCATTCGGCCGCGTTGCGGACGGCGGATATCTCATCGAGCGGCGGCAGCCAGGTATCGCCGGTCCAGCCGGTTTCGTCGTAGTCGCTCATGCATTGGTCGACGAGCGCTTCCATCTCCTTCAGCCGACCGCCGCGCTCGGCGCCCTTCAGCACCTGCAGCCGGACTTCCTCGGGCGCGCCGGCATAGTTGAGTTCGTAGAGCGCGTGACGCCCGCCGAATTCGGTGCCGGTCGCATCCCAAAGCAGTTTCATGATCTTGATGCGCTCGATATGGCCCATGTCGTTGGAGCCGCGCACATATTGGGCAAGATAGCGGTCGATCTCGGGATTGCCGAAATCCTTCGTCGAGGAAGGGAGATAGATCAGCCCCGAGGCCACGACCTTGCGCACCGTCTCGATGACGCGCGGATAGGCCTCCGACATGAAGGTGCGGTAGGAAAGCGCTGCCTCCATATTGGGTAGCACGGCGCCGTTTGCCCATGGCTGCGGATTGTGGGCCATGGCGTTGGAAAAGGACCAGAACATGTGCCGCAGCGCAATGACCTCGCCGAGTGCTGCCTGATTGCCGCGGAAGGCGTCGCCGCCGGTGGCGCGCAGCGCCTTGGCCAGCAGCCCCGCCATAAAGTCAAGCTTGACGGCAAAGCGCGTGCAGCCCTGGAAGCAATAGCCGTGCATGAAGCCGGAGGCCGGATGGAAGGACAGGATCTTGGCCGCATCGCGCAGAACCAGCACGTCCTCCCAGGGGACGAAGACGTTGTCGAGCACGAGGATCGCATCGTTCTCGTCAAAGCGCGACGACAAGGGATAGTCGAAGGGCTGGCCGACGGTATTGGCGGTCTGCTCGTAGGAGACACGGCAGAACATCTTGATCCCCGGCGCATTCATCGGGACGATGAACATAACCGAGAGCGAGGGATCTTCCGTCACCGTCGCCGAGCTCTGGGCAAGGAAGTTGTAATGCGTCAGCGCCGACGAGGTGGCGACCACCTTGGCACCCGAGACGTAGATGCCGGCATCCGTTTCCTTGGTGATGTGAACGAAGACATCCTTGACGGCATCGGCCGGCTTGTGCCGGTCGATCGGCGGATTGACGATCGCATGGTTCATGAACAGCGCTGCTTCCTGGGCGCGTTTGTGCCAGGCAAGTGCATTGTCCTTGAACGGTCCATACCAGTCGGCATTGGCGCCGAGAGTGTTCATCAGCGCCGCCTTGTAGTCGGCGGTGCGGCCCATCCAGCCATAGGACATGCGGGCCCAATCGGCGATGGCGCCTTGCTGGGCGACGAGCTCAGCCGAGGATTTCGCCACCCGGAAATATTTATGGGTATAGCCGCCATTGCCGGTATCGGTCGGCGACGTCAGCCGATCTTTGGTCTTTTCGTCATGCAGCGCATCATACATCCGCGCGATCGAGCGCGCCGAATTGCGCATGGAGGGATGTGTGGTGACATCGGCGATGCGTTCGCCATTGATATAGACCTCGCGCCCGTCGCGCAGGCTGGCGAGATATTCGGCGCCGGTAAACGGACGGGTCTTGTCGCTGCGGTGATCTTCAGCTCGCATGTCAGGTTCCTCCCTTGGAATATTGTCAGAATCTAAAACGGGAGCCGCAGACAAACCATGGACAAAGAAGGGAATTCGCTGGTACTTTTTCCGGTATGGCGACACGAGGCGACGTTCCGAATTTTTTCGTCTATGGCGAGCCGAGCCGCTCGCTCGACGTGGGATTTCTGCACGTCGAAACGGTCATGAAACGAAAAACCCTGCATTTCGGCCATGTTTCGCCGCACAAACATCCGCTGATGGGCCAGATCACCTATTGGTTTCAAGGCAGCGGGACCTATCGGATCGAAGAGGAGACTTGGAATTTTTCCGCCCCCGCCGTAAGCTTCGTGCCGAGCAATGTCGTGCATGGTTTCGATGTCGACGAAGAGTCCGACGCCATCGTCGTGTCGGTCTCCGATGACATGCTGAAGGCGATGGTGCCGCAGGTCGCGCTCAATCTCGATCTCCCGATCTTCCTGACCGGTCAGCCTGCAGATCCGGTATGGACCAGGCTCAAAACACTCCTCGACATGGCCGCCGAGGATTATCGCGATCGGGGCGCGGACGGCGAACAGGTGCTCAGCGGCCTGATATCGGTCGTGCTGTCGCTGATGGGCCGCATCGGCGGCCGGATGGCCTTGCCGTCGACCTCGCCGACGGTCTCGCTCGGCCTGGCGCTACGTCGTCTCGTCGATCTCCACTACAGAAAGGATTGGCCCGTCGGCGCCTATGTCAATCTGCTTGCGACCACACCGCATCTGCTCGACAAGGCCGCCCGCGAAGTCTTCGGATTATCGGTCAAGGAATTGCTGCTGGAGCGGCGCCTGCTGGAGGCCAAACGCCTGCTGATGTTCACCGTCCGCTCGGTGGAAGACATCGCACGCGAAATCGGATTCGAGGATCCAGCCTATTTCTCCCGCTTCTTCCGCAAACGCACCGGCGAGGCGCCGGCCGCCTGGCGCCGGCGGCATTCGCAGGCGATATTGTGACAAGCGACAGAACACTGTCGCTATCGATTACCGAAGAAAAATCAAAGCCATCCCGACGACAACGAGAGCAGCACCGGCCCAGGCGCCGCCGGCTGGGCGTTCGCCGGTCTTCAACCACAGCAGCGGCAGAATGATCGCAGGTGAGGTTGTCGACAATGTCGAGACGATACCGACCTAACCGCCGGCGAGCGCAAAGAGCAGGAGTGTCATGCCAATGACGAGGGCTGTGATGCCGGTCAGGGCGGTCAATGCCGCGACCTTGAAGGTGAGCGGTCCTTTCGGTTTGAGCGACTGGACAGGCAACTGGATCAGGATGCTCAGGCAAAGGGCCGCCATGCGCCGCGATTAGACCGGTGAAGGCCCAGCACGTTGCCGCTCTGAGCGCGGCAAGTTCATGAATTGGCATCGTGCTTCCATCCTCAATGCATGTCGCCCGAAAATGTGCAGCTGTTTCGGGCGACATGCATAAAACACAAGGACCAAAGCGCGGCGCATGCAGCAAGTTTGATGCGACGCGCTTTGGAATCCGGGCGCGGAGCGTTTAAACTTGATCGAAGAGCAACTGTCGAGGGCTGCTCGAAGCGACGCCACGGATGGCTCCTCAGCCACCGTTATCGACAGGACATCACGCAATATTTGTCAGTATTCTCTAACTGACGGCATGGCCGGCCAAGCCATAAACCGCCGGTTCGCCGTTCTTCCTATTCAGGAAGCGCCGCCCCTTGGACATGGTCGTCACGGTTTCCGAGACGGCCAGGCGACTTTGTTGAAGGAACTCGGCGAACAGGCCCTTCTCCCGCGTATCGACGCGCGCGAACCGACCTGCCAAATCCTTGAGGTGCACGGCTGCGAGATGGATCGCGTCCTGATCGTTGCTCGCCACGATCGGACCGACGACATGACCGCGTCCGAACTCGCGACACATGGAATAGCCGACGATTTCGTCGCCCCGCCGGAGTGTGCAAATGGCGGCACCCTCCGCAAGCAAAGCAAGCAATTTGCCGCGATCGGTGCCGAAAGCGCGCGCATCGAGAGCGTTGATCTCCTCGACATTGTCATTTGACAATTCGTGCAACTGCCCGTTCAGCTCCGGCAGGGGAGGGAGCTTGGGCGCGACATCTCCCTGGTATTGATAGACAATCGCTTCCTTGGTGAAGCCGAGCGAAACATAGAGTCTGTAAGCCGCATGGGTTGAATTCAGGCTCAGATCGCGGTCGCCGCACTGCTCGAACACCTGTTCCATCAGCCATCGGCCGGTCCCTTGCGCCTGCGTGCGCGGCGATGTGATCACCAGCCCGATCGTGGCGAAGTCATCCCCATGCGGAAACCACATCGCGCTTCCGAACACGCGTCCGATCCCATCGACGGCGACGATGCCAAGCCCAGCACGCCGCAGGATATCCCAGTCCTTCGGCCGGTGCGGCCAGCCGACGCCGATCGATAATGCGTGAAGCAGGCTGACATCGACACTGTTGATATCCTGCGCAATCAATTCGAACGATTTCAGCCGCACTGATTTTTGCATTTTCGGGTATCCGCTCCGTTCGCCAGATCACCAGACTCCCCTGGAGGTAGACAGCGTCTTTGATCCTGCGCCGATTGCAACCAAGTCACAATATCGCACACCAAGGCCGGCAGGATTGGCTTGTTCGCCGCAACAATTCGAAATCTTCAGCTGAACCGAGGCCCCACTCAGCAGGCAAAACTCCTGCCGTTGCTTAGGCTAGTTAGCATCTCGCCCACTCCAAAGGCAACTTGGTCACCCATGAACGTCATAGATATTCTCGCGAGGCTGATCGCGTTCCCTTCCGTTGTCGGAACGCCGAATGGCGCGATTGCCGACTGGATAGGCGACTATTGCCGAAAGGCGGGAGCAGAGGTGACGGTCCATCCCGGCCCGGAAGGTGACCGATACAATCTTTTCGCGACTATGGGACCGAGGGAAAGCCGAGGTTACATTCTGTCCGGGCACATGGATGTCGTGCCGGCCGGCGAACGGGAATGGAGTTCGAATCCTTTCGTCCTGCGCGCTGCGGCAGACAGGCTTTACGGACGCGGCGCCACCGATATGAAAGGTTTTCTCGCCTGCGCGCTCGCCGCATTGCCGACGCTTGCCGCCATGAACCTACGGCGGCCGATCCACCTTGCCTTCTCCTATGACGAGGAAGCAGGCAGCCGCGGCGTGCCGCATCTGATCGCAGCACTGCCGAAGCTGTGCAATGCGCCGCTCGGTGCAATCATCGGCGAACCGAGCCGGATGCAGGCGGTGCGGGGGCATAAGGGCAAGGCAGCCGTCCGGCTTGAAGTGATCGGGCGATCAGGTCACTCCTCGCGCCCCGATCTCGGACTAAACGCTATTCATGCCATGGCCAATCTGATCACAAAGGTCGCCGAATACGGCAACTCCCTGACGAGCGGGCCTTTCCACCATGATTTCGCGCCTCCCTATTCGTCATTGCAGGTTGGCGTCATTGCCGGCGGCCAGTCGGTCAACATCATTCCGGATCGCTGCACCGCCGATATCGAGGTTCGCGCCGTGCCGGGTATCTCGCCGTCATCGCTGCTCGAGCCGGTAAAGGCCAGGCTCGCTGCCCTCAGGGACCAGGGATTCGAGGTCGGCTGGCATGAGCTGAGCGCTTACCCCGGACTTGCGCTCCCCGAAGACAGCGGACTCGCAGCGCTGCTGAAGGGATTGACGGGGCAGGAGCCGCTGACCGCCGTGAGCTACGGCACGGAGGCCGGGCTTTATCAGCAAGCCGGCATCGAATCCATTATCTGCGGACCAGGGGATATCGCCCGTGCGCACCGGCCCGACGAGTATATCGAAGTTGGCGAGCTCGCCGCATGCCAGACGATGATCGAGAAGCTCGGCGCCTCCCTTGCCGAAGGCTGAAAGAAGGCGATTTTCCATGGCGTTTCTCTTCAACTCCGATGCCACGCGCGGCGCGACGTTCCAGGAGGCTTTTGCCCGCGCGCTTCCGGATCTGGAGTTCGTCGGGCAGGGCCAACCGGTGGATCCGGACAAGGTGCGCTATCTCCTGACCTGGACCGTCCCCGGCGACATCTCGCGCTACCGCAACTTGGAAGTCTTGTTTTGTATCGGCGCCGGCGTCGATCAGCTCAAACAAGACAGCCTGCCGGACCATGTCGCGCTCGTCCGTATGGTCGAGGACGGCATTATCCGGATGATGCAGGAATACGTCACGCTTGGCGTCCTGACGCTCCACCGGGAGATGCTCGCCTACCGGGAGCTGCAGAAACAGTCGGCCTGGCAGCCGCTGGCCGCACCGCAGGCTGCCCGGCGCAGAATAGGCTTTCTCGGCCTCGGCATCCTGGCGCAGGCGGCAATCGAGCGCTTGAAGCCATTCCAATTTCCCCTCGCAGGCTGGAGCCGCAGCAAAAAACAAATCGATGGCGTCACCTGCCATCATGGGCCGGATGGACTTGCCGATTTTCTGGCCGAGACGGACATTCTGGTCTGCCTGCTGCCGCTGACCGATGAGACGCGCGGCATTCTCAATGCCGAACTCTTCTCTCAGCTGCCGGCCGGTGCCAGGCTGCTGCATGTGGGCCGCGGGGCGCATCTCGACCAGACGGCGCTGATCGAGGCGCTCGATAGCGGTCGTCTTGCCGCCGCAATGCTCGACGTCACCGATCCCGAGCCGCTGCCGGCAGACCATCCGCTCTGGCAACATCCAAAAGTGGCGATCACGCCGCACATCGCCTCCGTTACCCAGCCGGAAACGGCGGCGCACTCGGTCATCGAAAACATCAGGCGCCACCGCGCCGGCGAAACACTGATCGGCCTGGTCGATCGGACACGTGGTTATTAAACGAGGAAAAAGAAATGTCGCTTCTGCTGACCATCGACACCGATCCGAACTTTACGCCAAAGCAGGCCGTGCCGGACGCGGAACGGCTGATTTCAGGCAATCCGGCCTACAAGACCTGGGCACAGGATGCCTCAAAAGGCGAAAAGGTGCTCACCGGCATCTGGGAAGCGACGCCCGGCGAGCACCATTCCATCAAGGGCACGGTCTACGAATTCTGCCACATCATTTCCGGTGTCGTTGAGATCGACGAAAAAGACGGCGAGACAAAGACGTATCGCGCCGGCGACAGTTTCGTGATGAAGCCTGGTTTTGTCGGCGTCTGGCGCACCATCGAAACCGTGCGCAAGATCTACGTCTGTGTTTACGACTGAGAAGCCGCCGCGTCGCATGGTTCATGCGACGCGCTTTTGGAGCGGCATGCATTAGCCTTCGGCGATGACAAAGATCTTCTTGAGGTCGCCGTGAATTGAAAGACGGTTCACCGTCCCGCGGCCGACGAAGATCGCGTCCCCTGGCCCGACGGATGTTTGCGTCCCGTCGCCATCGGTCACATCAGCCTGCCCCTCCAGGATGTACATCAATTCATGGGCGGGATGAGGGCGCGACAGCCGGATGTGCGGCGTCGTTGCCCAGACACCAGCCCGAAAGCCGACCGCTTCATCGGAAAATGCCCTGAAGAGACGGCACTGAGGCGTGCCGCCTTCCAGGAACTGCGCCGGAGGCGGCGGGGAGGGGCAAGCGTCACATCCCTGTCGATTGCCACGACGCCCTGCGTGCTCGAAGTCGCCGCGGTCGTTGCGCAGTAGATCCACTGCGTGCCTTCATCCGCTTGCGCCGTGACGTCCTGGCCGTGGCCGATGGCCACGCTGTCGCCGGAGGCGAGATCAAACGTCAGGCCGTCCGAATGCAGAACGAGACGCCCTGCCACGACGACCAAGCATTCCGTATGAGGAAAGCTGGCGATCGAGGCTTTTCCGTTCCAATCGACCGATCCGGCAAAAACCCCGCCCGAAGCGCTCCAGACGATATCGCGGCCGGCCGCGAATATGTCGTCTGACCCCAAGCCACTTCGTCTGCCTTCCGGGGCGGATCCGCTTTTCGCCTCGAAGAGAAAAATGATCTTGCCGGTCATCGTCTGACTCCAATTTATGCTATAGGATCAGTTGCTTGTTGCTTGTTGCTTGTGTCCATCGGCCACAAGCCGATTTACCAGGACCAAGCCAGGCTCGATCCCTGGCCTTTGGCCTCAGCCAGTTGCAGCAGCATTTCGGCAACCACAAGATCCTGAAGGGCCAATCCGGTCATATCGAAAACGGTGATATCTTCGGGATCACGTGTCAGCTGTACCTTGGCCGTCAATACGTCTCCGATCTCCGTCGCGAGGCATTCGACATCCCATTGTCCTTCGCCTATAGAACGCGATTGCGCGCGATCGTCTGTAAAGACCCGGGATCGCCGAAGAAGGCCCTCGGGAAGCTCGCGCTTGCCTTTCGTGTCGGCGCCAACGCAATTGATGTGCGTGCCGGCGCGGACAGCGGCCGGCGAAAATAATGGACCAAACCCTGGCGTTGCAGTCACGACGATGTCGCTCGCGCTGACGGCCGCATCGGCGTCTCGCGCGTGGGCGAGGGCGCATAAACCCCCGAACTCCTCCTCGAACGGCTCATCCGGCTGTCCAAGCGCTGTCAAATACCTAACCCGATCAATTTTTGGCATGTAGCGCAAGGCAAAGCTGAGCTGTATGCGCGCCTGCGTACCGGTGCCGAAAATGCACAAGGATGTGCTCTGCGGACGCGCAAGCAGCGTCAGCCCGAGCGCGCCCGCGGCGCCGGTGCGAACGGTGGTTATGGTGTTTCCGTCGATCAGGCAAACGGGTCTGCCTGTGTGCGGGTCGATCAAGAGGATGGTTGCCTGATGCGGTTCTTTTCCTACCGAGCGATTGTTTGGCCAAAACCCGGCGGCCTTGAATCCGAGCAAGTCCGCCCTCGGTATGTCTCCCGATTTGATGCCGAACACGCCGCCTGTATGGAGCTGCTCGCGGACGACCGGAAAGACCCGGCCTTCACGCTGGCTATGCAGCGTGAAGGCCCGCTTCATCGCCTCGAAGACTTTTGCCGGCTCCATGAGCTGCGCGACGTTACCGGCATCAAGCAGAAGAAGCTGAGCATCAGTGGGCATGGACTACTCCTAGAAATACCGCAGGACCGAAATCTGCATGGATCCTAGTCTGTGGCTTCAAGGGGCGCGGTGCGGAGTTGGCGCATAAACAGAATATCCTGTGGTTTGCTGCCCTCAACACAGGCAATTGTTGCGAAACAAGGTCACCTGCGCCGCACCTCTCCAGCGCAAGCAGGCCTATACTTCATGCATCGGATCAGACGAGCATAAGGGCCTGCAGCAATGAAATTTGCTTCCTACTGGCATGATACCTCGATCCCTTTCGCCGGAGGTATCGGTGAACCCGTCTCGGGGGATTTCGAGGTTGTGGTGATCGGTGCCGGCTTCACGGGGCTCAACGCCGCGCGCACACTGGCGCAATCCGGTGCGAAGATCGCTCTGTTGGAAGCCGAGCACGTCGGGTATGGTGCGTCCGGCCGCAATGGTGGGCACCTCAACAGCGGTCATTTCGCAAGCTTCGGCGCCGCCAAGCAGCATCTCGGGGAAGACCGGGCACGTCGCCTGTGGCGAGCTTACGATGACTCGATCGACATGATCGAACGGATCATCGAGGAAGAAAAGATCGCTTGCGACTTCCGCAGGGGAGGCAAGCTCAAACTTGCCTCGAAGTCCTCCCATGTCGGCAAGCTGCAGGCGATGTCCGAAGAAATCCGTCGTGAGGTTGACCCGTCAGTCGAATGGCTCACGCGTGAGGACCTCCGCAAGGAGGTGCTATCGGATGGCTTCCATGGCGGGATTCTTTATCCGAAATCTGCCATGATGCACATGGGGCGCTACGCCAACGGTGTGGCGGAGGCGGCCCGCCGCCATGGCGCTGCGATCTGGGAGCGGAACCCGGTTACCGGCCGCGAACGCGTGCCGAATGGATGGCGGCTAACCACGCCGACCGGCTCGCTGACCGCGCGCCAGATCATCCTGGCGACCGATGCTTATACGCCAAGCGTCTTCAATTATTTCCGCCGAAGGCTGATGCCGATCGCTTCCTTCATCATTGCGACACGCCCGCTCACCGCCCAGGAGGTCGCCGCCACGGTTCCGGGCAACCGCAACTTCACCAACTCCCTCAACATCGCCAACTATTTCCGCCTGACGCCCGACAACCGCATGCTGTTCGGGGGAGAGCGAGATTTTCGGCTGTGTCGAACCAGAAAACCGACGTCAGCTCTGGCCAGCTTCTGCGCCAGCAAATGGTCGGCATGTTTCCGCAGCTTGCAGACGTCGGGATCGACTATTGTTGGGGCGGCCTCGTCGGGTGCACACAAGACCGTTATCCCCGCGCGGGCAGCGCCGAGGGTGTCATCTACAGCATGGGCTATTCCGGGCACGGCGCCCAGTTGTCGACCTTCATGGGTAACGCGCTGGCCAATATGGCGATGGGGCGCAAGGACGCCAATCCCCTCGACGGCTTCGCGTGGCCGGCCGTTCCGATGCACACCGGAAACCCATGGTTCCTGCCCATGGTGGGCACCTATTACCGCGTCAAGGACCTGCTGCCCTGACCGATCTTCGCGCCGCGAGCCGGTCGCCGCTTGGAGGACCTCGCCCACGTACCGCCGCATTTCCGGCTCCGCACGTGGGTGGACAAGCCAAATCAAAAATTTGGCAATCAGTCGTTCGGTTAGGAAATGAGGAACGGGCAGATGGAGACAAAACTGGATATGCGTAGAGCGGCGAAAGTGATCGACACCCTCATAACGCCCTCGCTGCTTCTGGATCGTGGAAAATTAGAGCGCAACGTTCGGCGTCTGGCCGAGCACGCCAAGAAACTGGGTGTGGTATTACGCCCCCACATGAAAACGGCGAAGAGTATCGAGGTTGCTCGACGCTTGTTTCCCGGCGAACCCGGCCCGATCACGGTTTCAACCATCGCCGAGGCGGAATATTTCGCGGGCCACGGCTTTCGAGACATGACTTATGCAGTTGGCATGTCGCCGGCTGCGGCCAATCGTGCCATGGAGCTTTGTCGCCGCACGGGTGTGGATCTGAAGCTGCTGCTTGATACTGTCGAGCAGGCCGATGCTTTGGCCGTTGTGCGCGAGACCACCGGCGTGACGCCGTCCGTCTTTATCGAACTCGACTGCGATGAGCATCGCGGTGGATTGAAGCCGGATGATCCCAAGCTGATAGAGGTGGCCGACAGGATCGTCGCAGCGGGCGCCAATCTCGTCGGCGTCCTCGCCCATGCCGGAGAATCCTATGGTTTGACCACGTCCGATGCACTGATCGAAGCCGCTGAGAATGAACGTTCGGCCACCGTGGGCGCCGCCGAAATTCTGCGCGCTCACGGCCATGCTTGTCCGATCGTCAGCCTCGGCTCTACGCCAACGGCGCACTTCGCCGCAAACCTCGAAGGCGTTACAGAATTGCGCGCCGGGGTCTACATGTTCTTCGATCTCGTTCAACACGGGGTAGGGGTTTGTGCCATCGACGATATCGCAATTTCCGTGTTGGCTACCGTGATCGGCGCCAAGCCGGAAAAGGGATGGGTGCTGGTGGACGCCGGGTGGATGGCGCTTTCCCGCGATCGCGGGACCGCAAATCAGCGGCTCGACCAGGGCTACGGCGTGGTTTGCGACGAACAGGGGCGGGTGCTCGAAGACGTCGTCGTTTCACAGGCCAGCCAAGAGCACGGCATCCTCGCCATTCGCCCCGGTTCAAGCAGGGCGATGCCTGAGCTTCCGGTCGGTACGCAGATCCGGATCCTGCCAAACCATGCCTGTGCGATGGGTGCTCAGCATGACTTCTATAGCGTCATCAATGGTCAGAGCCCTGAGATTGAAGCGCGGTGGGAGCGGATACGCGGCTGGTAGGCGTCGACGCTTTGCATGGCGCCCATGCAATACCCTGGTGGCGCAAAATGAAGTTTACCCGACCTGAACCCGCGGAAGGTTTCAATCGGCCGGCGACCCCCTGATATTTCGGTCCCTGCCGATCCTCACGCCTATTATCGTATGAAAGGCCTTGTAAGATGATCACGCCTCTCGAACACCTGTCCTCCAGCGGTCGTCTGGACAAGTTCTTTATTGACGGTCGATGGCTGGAACCCAGCGGCACCGCCAAGGGCGTTTTGGTGAATCCTGCCACGGAAGACGTGGTGACCCACTTTGCGCTCGGAAACGTCGA
The DNA here is from genome assembly GCF_051810745.2 of Rhizobium sp. F40D2. NCBI lineage: Bacteria > Pseudomonadati > Pseudomonadota > Alphaproteobacteria > Hyphomicrobiales > Rhizobiaceae > Rhizobium > Rhizobium sp. F40D2. The sequence goes on along the minus strand of NZ_JBPWQX020000002.1, from coordinate 651,737 downwards.
GGATGTCGATGCGGCTGTTTCCGCCGCCCGACGGGCCTTCGCCACCTGGAGCCGCACCAAACAGGAATACCGCGCGGGCCTGCTTGAGCGCCTGCAGGCGCTACTCGAAGCCCGGAGCGAACTGTTTGCGCAATGCCTCAGTCTCGAAATGGGCGCGGCGATCGGATATTCGCGCACCGCGCAGGTGCCGCTGGCGATCGCCCATGTCAAAGTCGCTCGTGAGGTCCTGGAAGCATTCCCCTTCGTCAAGCAGCGCGGCCACACCGCGGTCACCCACGAACCGATCGGTGTCTGCGCGCTGATCACGCCATGGAACTGGCCGCTCTACCAGATCACCGCCAAAGTTTCGCCGGCGCTCGCCGCGGGCTGCACGGTCGTGCTGAAGCCGAGCGAGCTTTCTCCTCTCTGCTCGCTGCTGTTTGCAGAGACGATTGAGGAAGCCGGCTTCCCTGCCGGCGTCTTCAACCTCGTCAATGGTGACGGCCCGTCCGTCGGGTCGGTTCTCGCGTCGCATCCGGATGTCGACATGATTTCCATTACCGGCTCCACCCGTGCGGGTATCGCGGTGGCTCAAGCAGCCGCACCGACTGTCAAGCGCGTCGCGCAGGAGCTTGGCGGCAAGTCGCCGAACGTGATCCTGCCGGACGCCGATCTCCACCGCGCCGTTTCCATCGGCGTCGCGGCTGCGTTCCGCAATCTCGGCCAATCATGCAGCGCGCCGACGCGTATGATTGTGCCGCGCGCGCTGTTGTCCGAAAGTGAGTCCATTGCCAGGAGAGCCGCAGGTGAGATCGTGGTCGGTGATCCCTTTTCAGAAGCCAGCACGCATGGCGCGATCGCCAACCGCGCCCAGTTCGATCGGATCCAAACCATGATCGACGTCGGGATTGCCGAAGGCGCGACGCTCGTCGCCGGCGGCGCGGGGCGCCCCGCCGGTCAGAATGCCGGATTCTACGTTAAACCGACGATTTTCTCGGAGGTGCGCACGGACATGCGCATCGCCCAGGAGGAAATCTTCGGCCCGGTTCTGTGCCTCATTCCCTACGATGCGGTGGACGAAGCCATCACCATCGCCAACGACACTGTCTACGGCCTGGGTGCGCATGTGCAGGGGAAAAACATGGACGTCGTCAAAAATGTCGCATCACAGATCCGCTGCGGTCAAGTGCATCTCAACTACCCTGCCTGGGATCCACACGCGCCTTTTGGCGGCTTCAAACAATCTGGAAATGGACGCGAGTATGGCATTGAGGGCATGCTGGAATACCTCGAGGTCAAATCCATTCTCGGCTATTTCTAGCATCACGCCGTGGCGCCATCCCGGATGGATTTGGCATTGCCAACGGCACCCTCGAGGTTTCGCTCAATAGTCGACATGACGAAATAACAGATGCAGAGCGAGTGCGATGGAAGAGCCCAGAATTGCGGCCGCCGGCTTCCATTCCGTTCTACACCGGCAATCCCTAAATCATGCCGGCTGTCATCCAGACCTACAGGATGCAGGACCGCATCGCGCTCTGCCGCGCCAGCCGCTAATACTCGCACCCATCAATAAACCCGGTGCGAAGTGCTTGTGCGTGGATCTGGAAATCGATGCCACGAGTATTTCTACAATTCTTGCTTTGTGGATGTTCCCGGCGACAGTCGGTCACCGAAGCTGCAAAAACAAGATGTGCTGTTGAGATGCGGAAAACGGTATCTCCGACCGCGCCGGCAGGGACCGTCGATGCATGCTGCTTTTCCCGTTCCACTAAATTTAAATGTACCGTGGGCACCGATAGCGGCACCAAAACGGCATGCATCATAACGGCTGCAATAGCACCGCCAGGTATGCTCCAGCTCGAGAGATAGCGATCATGAAAACACTCCTGCTTACGAAAGAAGAAGTAGACGGGCTGATCTGTATGCACGAAGTCATTGGTGCAGTGGAAGAAGCGTACAAAGCCTTCAACAGCGATCAGGTGGTGCAGCCCGATTATATGGGGATACATCTCCCGTCACCTCGTGGGGAAGTGGACTTCAAGCTTGGCTATAACAAAGCCAATGAAGTGATTTCCATGAAAGCTTCTTCCGGAGGTTTCATCGACAACCCGACCGCCCATGGGGTTCCTAACGGCATGGGCACGATCCTCCTGTTCGATGCCAGAAGCTGCGCGCTGACCTGCGTCATGGACGGAAGCCTGATCACCGGCCTCAGAACCGGAGCGGCTGGAGCTGTTTCCGTGAAAGCATTGGCACGGAAAAACGCCAGGACAGTCTCTTCGATGGGCACAGGAAACCAGGCGAGAATGCAGATCCGGGCAATCAACGAGATCATGACGATCGAAGAGGTCCGCGCCTGGGATAGTCATCCGGATACGCTTGCCAGATACAAGACGGATATCGAGAGCGAGTTCGGTATTCCCGTCGTCACGGCAAATTCCAAAAGGGAGGCCGTTGAGCAGGCCGATATCCTGGTTACGACGACCCGCGGGAAAGGGTCGCTTGTGGAAGCGGATTGGGTGAAAGCCGGCACGCACATCGTGGCCATCGGCACCGATCAGCAGGGTAAACAGGAACTGGACCCGGAGATATTCAGGAACGCCAAGGTGGTCGTCGATTCAATGGCGCAGTGTGCCGAGAAGGGTGAGACCTGGCATCCGCTGAATAAAAAAATCATCGCCAAAGACGACATTCATGGAGAGATCGGCGAGATTTTGGTGGGCAAAAAACCGGGCAGAGAAAACGATCATGAGGTTACCATTTTTGACTCCACGGGAATGGCTATCCAAGACAATGTTGCAGCGAGCAGGATTTACCAGAACGCAATAGATAAGGGCGTCGGAACGTTCTTTGAATTCTTCAGATCATGACCTGCGGGTCGTGCGCTGTTCCAGTCGCCTTGTGAGCCGATCAAAGGCTTGGCGCACAATATCAAACAACCATCGATCAGCGCTCTGCACCCATGTTCAGAAGAATATCGGCCTGGAAGCGGAAACCCGAGGAGCACCATGCGCAACCATCCCACCATTCAGGACATACGCGAAGCCCAGGAAAGGCTTAAGCCCCACATCAGGCACACGCCGCTGCTTCGTGCGGAAAAAATCGAGAAGGCCGTTGGCTGCCAGCTCTACCTCAAACCTGAGACCCTGCAGATCACTGGCGCGTTCAAAATTCGCGGCGCTCTCAACAAGGTGCTTTCGCTTCCGCGAGAAGAGATTGCAAACGGCGTCATCGCCAGTTCTTCGGGCAACCACGCCCAAGGGCTTTCCTACGTGGCGAGGATGCTTGGTGTGAAAGTGATCCTGGTGCTCCCGGTCACCACGCCGAAAATCAAGATCGCCAACACGAGAGCGCTCGGCGCGGAAGTCATTCTGTTTGACGGTGATACCGCAGCCAGATGGAAAAAGGTCTATGAAATCGCCGAGGAAAATAACTACGCGACCATTCACGGGTTTGAGGATCCCCTGGTCATGGCCGGCCAAGGCACGATCGGATGCGAAATACTGGAGGATCTGGATGATGTGGATACGGTTATCGTGCCCGTGGGTGGCGGAGGGCTTATCTCAGGCATCGCCACCGCTATCAAAGAAACGAAACCCTCGGTGCGGGTTGTTGGTGCCGAGCCAGCCTTAACACCGAAGTATTTCCACAGCCGGATCAACAAGGAACGCACCTCGTTGCCGTTGAAGAATACCATCGCCGACGGCTTGAGAATAAGCGTGCCAGGTCAGAACCCGTATCCGATTATCGAAAAATATGTAGACGAGATCGTCCTCGTTGATGACGAAGATATCATTGCAGGCATGCGTAGCCTGGCAAGAGATGCGAAGCTGATCACTGAACCGGCCGCGTCGATCGGTATCGGAGCCTTGCTCGCCGGCTCGATAGAAGTCAGGCCGGATGAAAAGGTCTGTGCGGTTTTGACTGGAGGAAACTGGGACCTGTGCGATCTTGCCGAGATATACAAGGTTTTTCAATAATCGTTTCATCTGGCCATTACCCCGACGTTCCGGAATGACGATCCCATTCTTGCTTTGATGCTGCGACCGATGGCGCAAAGCGCCCAAGCACCCACGGTCGAAGATGGCTGTCAGGTCGCCCAAAACGTTATTTTCCACCGCGCCGCCCCCCGCAGTCGATGCATGCTGCTTCCTCTGTTTCGCTAGGCTTGGCCTAGGAACACGTCGAGGCCAGCGATGACGACGCAAGACGGAATCCATGCAACGCGGTGGCTTTTGCGGCCAGCGACTGATGGTTAGAGAGGAAACGATATGCTCGAGTTGAACGACAAAGACCTTTTCCAGCAGGCCGGCCTGATCGACGGGATCTGGTCGCGTGCGGCGTCGGGCAAGACGGTGAACGTCGTCAATCCCGCCACCCAGGAGAACCTCGGCACCGTTCCGGATATGGGAACTGCCGAGACCCGAGCGGCGATCGATGCAGCCCAGGCCGCTTTCACCCCATGGAAGAAGAGGACGCATGCCGAGCGTGCGCTTCTGCTTGAGCGCTGGTATGCGCTGATGATCGAAAATCTAGAGGATCTGGCGCTGCTCATCACCCTTGAACAGGGCAAGCCTCTCGATGAATCGCGCGCCGAAATCCGTTACGGTGCTTCCTTCGTCAAATGGTTTGCCGAAGAAGCCCGCCGCATCGGCGGCCATACCATTCCCTCGCCGACGCCGGATCGCCGCATCGTCGTGCTCAAGGAAGCGGTCGGCGTCTGCGCCATCGTGACACCCTGGAATTTCCCGATCGCCATGATCACCCGAAAGGTGGCGCCCGCCCTGGCGGCCGGCTGTACGGTTGTCGTCAAGCCTTCGGAGTTCACCCCCTATTCGGCGCTCGCCATGGGTGTCCTTGCCGCGCGCGCCGGTATCCCGGCAGGTGTGATCAATATTGTCACCGGCATGCCGACGGAGATCGGCAACGAGTTCATGGCAAACGCGACGGTGCGCAAGATCTCCTTCACCGGCTCGACCCGGATCGGATCGCTTCTGATGCGCGGCGCCGCCGACAGCGTCAAGCGGCTCTCCCTCGAACTCGGCGGCAATGCGCCGTTCATCGTTTTTAACGACGCCGATCTCGATCTGGCGGTCGAGGGCGCAATCCTGTCCAAGTTCCGCAACGGCGGCCAGACCTGCGTCTGCGCCAACCGCATCCTGGTGCAGGCCGGAGTCTATGAGGCCTTCGCCGAAAAGCTTGGCGCCCGCGTCAACGCCATGAAGGTCGGCCCCGGCATGGAGCCGGGCAATGTCATCGGCCCGATGATCAACATGGCGGCGATCGAGAAGATCAACCGACATGTCGACGACGCTCTGGCCAGAGGCGCCAAGATCGCCGCGCGCGGCAGCTCCGTGGCGGAGGGCTCGCAATACGCTGCGCCGATGGTGCTGACCGGCGCGACGACCGACATGCTGCTCGCCAGTGAAGAAACCTTCGGCCCGGTTGCTCCGCTCTTCCGCTTCGAGACCGAGGACGAGGCGATCGCCATCGCCAACGGCACGCCTTTCGGTCTTGCCGCCTATTTCTACACCGAAAACCTGAAGCGCTCCTGGCGGGTTGGCGAAGCCCTAGAATTCGGCATGATCGGGCTCAATACCGGCGCAATCTCCACCGAAGTCGCCCCTTTCGGCGGCGTCAAGCAATCCGGCCTCGGGCGCGAAGGTGCACAAGTGGGCATTGAGGAATATCTCGAGATGAAGAGCTTCCACATTGGTGGGCTGAGCTGAGCCTGAAGCGATTATGAGATGATGACCGAGCAATGTGGCGTACGGGCGTGCGCCATTTGTTCATAGCCATCGCGACACACGAGCGTTGGCAAGCCTTCGGCTTCGGTCGATCCGGCAGCAGGGCGCGCCCTTAAACGCTAGGTCTCTGGAGAGTTCGCCCGGTCAGAGAAGCCGTTAAGCAGGCTTAAAGCGTTGGGGGAGGGCAATCCATTGCGGGGCACTATGGCTGGAATTGACTGCTGGTCCGCGAACACGGCGGACCACTTCAAAAAAGCGCGGGCGGACACGCGCGCGCTTTCCTTCGTCCCCCTTTTAGAGACCAAATACGCCGGGGAGGCCGGAGATGTCGGGTATCTCGACGTAGCCATAGAATGGGTTGGCGGGTTCATGGCGGCGGTTCACCCACACCTTGTTCTTGATGCCGATATCGTTGGCCGACATATGGTCATAGCGGAACGACGAGGAGCAGTGCACGACATCCTCAGGCGCGCAGCCGAGCATGTCGAACATATATTCAAAGGCCTGCAGGCGCGGCTTGTAGGCCTGTGCCTGTTCAGCCGTGTAGACCGCATGGAAGGGCGCGCCGAGCTTTTCGACATTCGACATGATCTGCGAATTCATCGCGTTCGACAGGATCACCAGCGGGATCTCCTTGGCGACCTTCGCGAGGCCAGCCGGCACGTCGGCGTGCGGCCCCCAGGTTGGCACCCGTTCATAGACCGTGCGGGCGTCTTCGTCCCTGAATTTGATGCCGTTACGTTTGCAGCTGCGCTCGATCGAATTGTAAACGACCTCGGCATAGGGCTTCCAGTCACCCAGAACCTCATCGAGGCGATAGGCGGCGAAGTTGCGGACGAACTCGGCCATGCGCGGCTCGTCGAGCTGGTCGCCGTAAAGGTCGCGGGCCGCCTCCGCCATCTGGAAATTGGTCAGCGTGCCGTAGCAGTCGAAAGTGATGTATTTCGGACGCGAGAAGGTCATGGACATATCCTTTGGAGGGTGGACCGGGGCATTTGACGTCATGATAGACGCGGCCCGCCCCCCGCCTCGCCTGAATGTGGCGGCTATCGAAGCAGATTATTTCGTATCGAAAGGTGGCTTTGGCAGATGGTTGTGGATGCCCCACCGGCTGGCGGCGGCTGAACGACGGGGAGGATGGCTGTGTCGCCCTCCATTATACCCCTCGATTTGATCAGTTCGCCGCACTCATTCACCCGCCTTGCCCCCGGGTGCAGCCAATGTTGCTCGCGATCCGCCCGGCGACGCCCACATGCCAGCATAAGATGCGGCGAGCGACAAAGGGAAAACGATAAGATACTGCACAGGGCGTAGCCTTCAGACGATCATCCAACCCGCACTCCTTCACACTTCCAGATACGAAACGAAGGAAGTGTCATGCAGACAAGTCAGATCGACTTTGCCGCGTTCGGCCACGAACACCTGGGTGCCGCCCTCAAGCTGTCGCGGCAGGCGGGCTGGCCCCATCGACCTGAAGACTGGGAGATGGCGCTCGCCTTGAGCGAGGGTGTCGTCGCGATCGAGGGCGACCGGGTGGTGGGCACCGTGCTCGTCACCCCCTACAAGCAAGATTGCGCGACGATCAACATGGTCATCGTCGATGAAGCCATGCGCGGCCGCGGTCTCGGCCGCAAGCTCATGCATGCCGCAATAGAGCTTGCCGGCGATCGCCCGCTCCGGCTTGTGGCGACCGTCGATGGCCTTCCGCTTTACGAGAAGCTCGGCTTCCGCCAGACCGGCCGCATTCTGCAACATCAAGGCATCGCAGCAGAACGCGCCGCGCCGACGGCAACGTCAGCCGCCGCCACGACCGACTTCTCGGCGATCACAGAACTCGATCGGCAGGCCTTCGGCGCCGATCGCGCCGATCTGATCGCATATCTCGCCAAGGTCGGTGAACTCGCCGTGGTCCGCCGCAGCGGACGCGTCACCGGTTTTGGGGTTATTCGCAGCTTCGGCCGGGGCGAGGTCATCGGCCCCGTCATTGCCGGCAACGTGGAGGACGCCAAAGCGCTCGTCACGCATTTCATCGCACGGCGCCCCGGCATGTTCCTCAGGGTCGATACCACGGCTGCCGCCGGCCTGTCCGACTGGCTGGCCGAACAGGGCTTCGCCCATGTCGGCGGCGGCATCGCGATGATGAAGCCATCGATCCCAGCTGCCGATTCCGTCGCCACCATCTTCGCCCTCGCCAACCAGGCGCTCGGCTGATCCGGAGAGCATCATGTACAGCAATTCCCTTGTCGAACTCGACCGCGCCCATCTCGTGCACCCCGTCGCCTCCTACCGCAACCACGAAAAGCTCGGTGTCCGTGTCCTCGCTTCGGCCAAAGGGGCGACGGTGACCGATGCTTCGGGCAAGCAGCTGGTCGATGGCTTCGCCGGTCTGTGGTGCGTCAATGCCGGCTACGGTCATGAATCGATCGTCGAGGCGGCGGCGCGGCAGATGCGCGAACTGCCCTATGCCACAACCTATTTCGGTCTCGGCTCGGAACCGGCGATCCGGCTTGCCGCGGCATTGGCCGAACGGGCGCCGGGCGATCTCAACCATGTTTATTTCACCCTGGGCGGATCCGATGCAGTCGACAGCACGATCCGGTTCATCCGCTATTACTGGATCGCCCGCGGTCAGCCGCAGCGCGACCAGTTCATCTCCATCGAGCAAGGCTATCACGGTTCATCGACTGTGGGGGCAGGACTGACGGCACTTCCATTGTTCCACGCTGGCTTCGGCATCCCCTTCGACTGGCAGCATAAAATCCCTTCCCACTACGCTTACCGCAACCCGGTCGGCCAGGATCCGCAGGCGATCATCAACGCCTCCCTCGCGGCCCTGCGGCGCAAGGTCGAAGAGATCGGCCCCGAGCGCGTCGCCGCCTTTTATGCCGAACCCATCCAGGGTTCGGGCGGCGTGCTGGTGCCACCGAAGGGCTGGATGAAGGCGATGCGCGCGCTCTGCCGCGATCTCGGAATCCTCTTTGTCGCCGACGAAGTCATCACCGCTTTCGGCCGCACCGGCCCGCTCTTTGCGTGCGAAGAGGACGAGATCGTTCCCGATTTCATCACCACCGCAAAGGGTCTGACGTCGGGCTATGTGCCGATGGGCGCGGTTTTCATGGCCGATCATGTCTATCAGGCCATCGCGGATGGCGCCGGAGGTGCGGCCGTCGGTCACGGCTATACCTATTCGGCCCATCCCGTCAGCGCAGCCGTCGGTCTCGAAGTGCTGAACCTTTACGAAACCGGCCTCCTTGAAAACGGCCGGAAAGCCGGTGCACGGCTGATGCAGGGGCTTGAAAGCCTCAAGGACCATCCGCTCGTCGGCGACGTGCGCGGCCGCGGCATGTTGGCCGCCGTCGAACTGGTGGTCGACAAGGAAAAGAAAACCCCGCTGCCGGCAGCCGCCGAGCCGGCGCGCCGGGTCTTCGACCGCGCCTGGGAAAACGGCCTGGTCATCCGTGCCTTCGCCAACGGCGTCCTCGGCTATGCGCCACCGCTCTGCTGCACCGACGCCGACATCGATGCGATCATCGAGCGCACGCGCAAAACGCTTGATGATACCCTGGCTGACCCGGATGTACGCGCGGCCCTGAAGGGCTGACCGCGTCCGGCTGAGGCTTCGTAGGAACGCTAAACAAATTTGTGCCGCACCGCCTCCTGGAGCTGGTGCGGCCCTAAGGGCTCAATCGATCGCGCCGGGCAAACCTTCTGACCTTGTTGCTGCCGCGGTCGGGCCGACGACCGAACTAAAGCGGAAACAGGCTCGTCAACGGCATGTGCGATTTGACGATGGGCGACTTGAGGACGACGAAGCTGAAATACTTGTCGATGCCGATCTCCATGTCGGACAGTCGTTCCATGATCGTCTGGTATTCGCCGATCCCGGCCGTCACGAATTTCAAGAGATAGTCATAGCCGCCGGAGACAAGATGGCATTCGATCACCTGGTCGATCTTCTCGACCGTCGTCAAAAACCGGGCGAAATCGATCTGCCGGTGGTTTTTCAGGGTGATCTCCGTGAAAACCGTCAGCGTCTGGCCGAGTTTGGCGACGTTGATCTGAGCGGAATAACCCTCGATATAACCTTCCGACTGCAGCTTCTTCACCCGCATCAGGCAGGGGCTTGGCGACAGGTTGACGAGCTCGGCGAGCTCGACATTGGTAACGCGGCCGTTCTTCTGCAACTCATGCAGAATTTTTATATCGATCCGGTCGAGTTTCATCGCTTCACTCCGCCTGTCGAACCTGCCAGCGTCGCAGCATATTGTGCCGCCACCCTTGCAACACTAGCACATCGAAAGCGCGAGTCGATCGCGTTTTGCGGGCTCTGGCAGAGACGAACAGGATGCTGCCACGCCTGCAACAGAATTTTATGCCGTTCGCGGGCGACACGATGATGTGTGAGGCCGCGCAGCCCTGTTCTAGACATTGGAGGAATGGATCGCGTCGCAAACCGCATCCGTGACCTCTTTGGTCGTGGCGGTGCCGCCGACGTCGGGGGTGAGGATGCCCGCGCCTGTGACCGTTTCGACGGCGCGCATGAGACGGGCAGACGCCTCCTGCTCGCCGAGATGGTCGAGCATCTGCGCGGCGGTCCAGAAGGTCGCGATCGGGTTGGCGATGCCCTTGCCGGCGATATCGAAGGCCGAGCCATGGATCGGTTCGAACATCGAGGGAAACCGGCGCTGCGGGTCGATATTCGCGGTGGGCGCGACCCCGATGCTGCCGGCGAGGGCGCCGGCAAGGTCGGAGAGGATGTCGGCATGCAGGTTGGTCGCGACGATGGTGTCGAGGCTCTGCGGTTTCAGCGTCATCCGCACCGTCATGGCGTCGACCAGCATCTTGTCCCAGGTGACGTCAGGGAATTCTGCGGCCACCTCGGCGGCGATCTCGTCCCACATGACCATGCCGTGCCGTTGGGCATTCGACTTCGTCACGACCGTCAGCAATTTGCGCGGCCGCGCCCGCGCCAGTTTGAAGGCGTAACGCATGATGCGGGTGACGCCGACGCGCGTGAAGATGGCAACCTCGGTTCCGACTTCCTCGGGCAGGCCGCGATGGGCGCGACCGCCATGGCCGGAATATTCTCCTTCGGAATTCTCGCGGACGATCACCCAGTCGAGATCGCCGACGCCGCAATTGCGCAGCGGAGGGGTAATGCCCGGAAGGATCTTGGTCGGCCGAACATTGGCATATTGGTCGAAGCCCTGGCAGATCGGCAGCCTGAGTCCCCAGAGGGTGATATGATCGGGAACATCCGGCGCGCCGACGGCACCGAAATAAATCGCGTCGAAATTCTTCAGCCGCTCAAGCCCGTCGGACGGCATCATCACGCCGTGGCTTTTGTAGTAGTCGGACCCCCAGTCGAAGTGTTCGATGGCAAATCTCACATCACCGAGACGTTTTTCCAGACTTGCGAGCACCGTTCGCCCGGCAGCAATGACCTCAGGTCCGATCCCGTCGGCGGGGATCGCTGCAATAGAATATTCACGCATTGATTTGCTCCAGTGCCCGATGCGGCCTACGCCTTCTTCCGGAAGCGTAATGCCGCGCTCCCGGTTTACTCAATGGCAAAAGAATTATATAAATTATGAATATAATAGGGGGCTGCCTGTGGAACTGGAGCAATTGAGATGCTTCGTTGCCGTTGCCGAGGAGCTTCACTTCGGAAGGGCGGCGCAAAGGATCGGGTTGCTTCCGGCATCGCTCGGGCGCCATGTGCGCCTGCTGGAAGAGTCGGTCGGAAGTCAGCTGTTGAGCCGGACGACCCGGAGCGTCTCGTTGACCGACGACGGCGTGGCTTTGCTGGAAGAGGTCAGACCGCTTCTCACCCGGCTCGATGAGCTCGGTCGAAAATTTCGCGCCAGGCAGCACCGGCGCAACCGCATCCTTCGGATCGGCGCGATCGACAGCGCCGCCGCCGGCTTCCTTCCGACATTGATCCACGACTTTCGAGCCATCGCCCCCGATGTCAAAACCCAGCTGATGGAGGGCAAATCCATTCGGCTCGTGCCCAAACTGCTGGCCGGCGGGTTGGACCTGGCCTTCATCAGGCCGCATCCGGGGCTGAGCCGTCATCTTGCGGTCGAGAATCTGTTTTCCGAGACGACCGTCGTCGCAGTCCCGGCCTCTCACGAACTCGCTGACCATACCAGTGTCTCTGTCCTCGATCTGGCGAATGCGCCGCTGATCGTACCGGATAGACGATCCCGGCCCCATAGCTACGATTTGACGATGAACCTGTTTGCCGCAGCCGGCCTGCACCCTGATATCACCCAGGTGGCAGACGAAAAACAAACCATCGTCAGCATGGTCGCCGCCGGCCTCGGCCTTGCCATCGTCCCGCGATGGACGTCCTCTCTTTCCTCTGCCGGCGTTCGCTTTCTGCCGGTGCAGGAGGGGGCAGGGCATAAGACGCCGAAACTGCCGCTGGCTGTGGCCTGGATGAAAGCAGTCCGTGATCCGGAGCGAGATGGGCTGCTTGATCTTCTGAGGCGGAATCTCGAACGATATTCGTTGCAGGCCTGACCCTCCGACGTGCCGTGAATGCGCGGATGAGGTGTAGATCAGCTGATCTACCGGCAGTTTCGTTCGATCGCAGTCTCCTATTGTGAACGCATCGGGATGCTTGTTGCCGATATGATCCTGGAGGATAGTCTATCGGTGCGCCGACGCGATTATCCTCCTCGCCCTATGAAACGATGAAGCGGATATTCACCCCATCTTCCCTCCGATTGGCGAATTGGCGCGGACAAGTGCCATCAACATCGGACCGATGGCGAATTCCCCTCTCTCTGCGCGCCGTGTCAGATCACGCAAATACCCCCCGGCGGAATTGATATGCCCTCCCTTTTCCAGGACGCACGCCATGACGGTCGCAGCATTTTCCGGGCCCATGATTTCGCAGGCGTTCTCATAGGCCGACGGGCTGACGCCGAGCATCGAGCGAACGACGACAGCCGCCGCCATCAGATCGCGCCACGTGCCGACCGTCCCCTGGGGTCCGTAGGCCGCAATCTCAGGGCAGGCCTGCAGCACCAGCCCCAGCGGGAAGGATTTGAGTCCACCATTAGCGGAGGCAGCGCGCGCCCTGAAGACATGCTCGTTCTTCCCTTCGCTTTTGTGTGTTTCGGCTATCGGTTCGGCCCGACCTGCCGATCGATCATCCGACGTCGCGCCCTGCTTCGGTTCGAAGCTTGGTTCAAGTTCAGAATTGGAGTGTGGGTTTGAATTCTGTATGTGCCGCTCAGTCTGTTGGGCATTGCCGCCTTGATTGTCAGTTTTAACCTGCATTTCCAACCGATTGACGATCTCTTCGCGCAACAGCTCCAATTCGTCGAGCGTGTCGGCGACCTGTTCGGCGGATGGCGACCGCGGCAGGCGCTCGACGGCATTGCGAAAATGCGAATGGACCGCGCTCCAATCGCCGGCAGCCCCTTCCTCCAACGCCATTTCGATAAGCTTGGCGACGTCGCGTCGGCAAAGCGTCAGACGTTCTCTGAGCCGCTGCAGGTGCAATCGTTCCGCAACCACTTGCGCTGCCAGCCGCTCGATCTCCTCCGCGCGCGCGAGCAGCGGCGCCAGCGAGAAGCCGAATGCCTCACGCAGCTCCCCGCCCTGCTCCTTGCGGGCGTAACGCTTGCCGTTGGGGCTATCCTTGCGGATCAGCAGGCCGGCCTCGATCAAGCTCGCCAGATGCCGGCGGATCGTCTGCTCAGCCATTCCATGCGCGCGCAGGGAGAGCTGTGCATTGGAAGGAAACACGACAAGCCCGTTGTCCTCGGAGATCTCTCCTTTTGGATAGAAGCTCAGCAAGGCGTTCAGAATAGCAAGCGCCCGGTCGGTGACGCCGAGCAAGGGCCTCGCCTCGCATAACGCACGGTAGAGTTTCCACTTATCAATTGATTGGCCGGGCTCGATTTTTCGAGCCGCCGTTTGGCTTGCCAGCATGCCAAACGTCATCGACCGCCGCCCGAAGGGCGTCGTCACACTTCCGCTTTCCATTGTCTTCGCCTTCTTCAAGGCAAAAGATCGCAGCTCACCAAATTCGGTGCCGAGGACTCTTGACTATGATTCGCGGAAATGTGATTCTCTGGGTGTCTAGATCAGAGAGGGCTTCCGCGACGGCAACGTTCGGGGGCCTTTTCTTTTGCTTATTGATCTCCGTTTTTCGTCGAATTCTGTGTCTTCTCGAACGCCTCGTAAAGACGATCCAGATTGCTGGCGATATAGGCTCCAAAGGCAGACGCCTTTTCCGCCTTCAGCGCGATGGTGAACTGTTTCCCGTCATCCTTGATCTTCGCCTTGACCGCGCCGTCCTTGCGCTGCCAGGCGTGAGCCGCGGGCTGAAGCGTCGCTGCCGATGACGACGGTTGTTGCCTCCTGCTGATGAAGGCAACCAGCATATCGAAGCGGGCATCCGGCTCCGCTGTCTCGAATTCCGCCGACCTGCTGAACTCGATCGCCCGGGCAGAGATGTTTTCGGCCTCGAATTTTGCCGATAAATCGTGCCAGCGGTCGCGGCCGGTGGTCTTTGCCGCGCCGATTGCAGTCAGGACTTCGGCTGGGATCCGCTTGGCGACGGACAACATCTTGGAAACCGTCGTCTTGTCGGCGCTGAGCGCCGACATGATCGTTCCCCTGTCGAAACCCAAACTGTCGAGCTTGGAGGCGAACATCGTCCTCTCGATGAATGAGAGATCGGTACGTGCCGAGTTCTCCTGGCCCTGCGCGATGACATGGTTGCGATCGTCCAGTTTCTTAACGATCGCGCGGACGGGTATGCCGAGTTCTTCGGCGGCACGGGCACGGCGATGGCCGAAGGCCATCTGATAACGGCCGTCGATCTCCGGATGCGGGCGAACCAGGATCGGCGAATCCTGGCCGCGCAGGCGGATCGCCTCAACCAGTTCGCGAAACTGTTCGTCGGGATGCGACAGCCGGTCCCTCACGAACGAATCGTCGATCAGGGTAGGGTCTAGATCGATCACCGCCTCGCCGGTCGCCAGCTTCTCCTCGATCGCCTTGGCCGCATTCGCCTTGGCAGCCAGCGCATCGATACTTCGCGTGACGGCTCCGAGCGCGCCGATCCCCTTATAGGTGATCTGCTGTTTCTCGTCCCTCTGAAGCGGCTCGGCCTCATTGTTTACCGCAGTAAACTTCTTGGATTCGTCCATCAGAGCGGAGAGGAGATTCTTACGCGCCATCAGCCCGCTCCTTGTGCTCGATCATTTCCGCCTCCAGGCCTTGTGAATGAGATTGGCGATCTCCTGGTTGACGGCATCCATCGCCTCCATGGCGCGGTCATAGGTCGCGCGTGTGAACTGGCTCCGCTCTACCTCGTAGAGCGTCTGATTGGTCAAGGCTGCATCCGAGATTGCGACGCTGCGCAACATCGGATTGGTCAGCACATGGTTCTTGAACATCGAACGCATGAAGGCGACCATCTGCGTCTGCGGCCCGTCCTGCGGATCGTAACGGGTCACGAGGTAACGCAGCCAGTCGAGGTTCATATTGCCGCCGGCTCTTTTCAACGTATTCAGCACTTCGCCAAGCATCTGCAGAAACTGGCACATCGACATGACATCGAGCATCTGAGGATGCACGGTGATCAGAACCGCCGTCGCGCCGCAAATCGCGCTCATCGTCAAAAACCCGAGTTGGGGAGGGCAGTCGATGATGACGACATCGTAATCGTCTGCGACCGAAGACAGCGCCTCGTCCAGCCGTGCGAAGAAGACACGCCCATAGTCGCCCGCCGTGCCCTGAGCAAGCACACGCGGCGTATCATGCTCGAATTCCATCAGCTCGAGATTTCCCGGCACCAGATGCAGGTTCGGGAAATTCGTCGGCCGGATGATCTCCCTCAGCGGTCTCCGCTGATCGTCATAGCGAATGGCACCGTAGAGCGTCTCATTCTCATTGACGTCGAACTCAGGCTGGAAGCCGTGGATGGCGGAGAGAGACGCCTGTGGGTCGAGATCGACGGCAAGCACGCGGTGGCCGGTCAGGGCAAGGTGCTGGGCAAGATGCGCGGCGCTCGTGGTTTTGCCGCTGCCGCCTTTGAAATTGACGACCGCGACAACCTGCAAATGTTCGTTACCTCGGCGATGACTAAGGTAATGGGTTCCAGCGCGGGCATTCTGTTCAAGGAAGCTGCGCATCTCTTCCATCTGCCCCGCCGTATAAGACCGGCGCCCGGACGGGGTGACCTTCGGAAGAGGGCCCTTGCCCTCCAGCGACAGATTGCGGAGATAGCCGCTGGTTACGCCGAGAAAGCGCGCCACTTCAGCCAGCTGAAATGCCCTGAGCCCCTTCAGGTCGCGCGGCGGGAACATTTCGAGTCTATGCTGCTTCAGCTTGTCGGATAGCTCCTGCGCCTGACCAATAATCAGCTGGTCGACATCGCAAATTGCTTTCTCTACCTGCGGTGCCATATTCATTAAAATCTCGAAAATGCGATTTGAAAGCCCTGCGGGCCTTTAAAGCGCATTTAGTTCCGATTCTCGGAAAGTGGCAAGGCAAATAGGGTTAACAAGACCCTATCGCGACGTTATCCAATCTTTTTCGGAGGGTCTGGACATGGTGCCGGTAGCGCTGCCGGCGCAGCAATCACCTCTTTACAACCGAATAGAGAACAAGACCGCACCGGGATCATAACCGATCGACCTGTGGGAAACGCAATATTGAGTCTTGCGGCGCGTGGAAGCAAGCCAGCAACGGCAGGCACGTCGACAAAAGGCGGTTAGTGCCGCGTACCGAGCAGGTTTCCATCCGGGCCGCCTTCGTGGGAAAGGGCCACGCCGCTTCTGTCGAGGTCCTGCATCAGCGCGCCGAGCGCAAGATCCAGGCAATAGGCGGAGAATTCGGCGTTCAGGTCTCTGGCGTTCTCGCGCGCGTAGGCAACGAGCCGGGCGAGCGATACGAGTTCCTTGAGCTCTTCGTCACTTTTCGGTTTGATCGTTACTTCGGCTGCGTCATGCATTTGAGAATTCTCCTGCTTCCACTTGCCAGCACATGCCGACAGAGCAAAGGCAGCTTACTCCTCTTGAACGAAAGACGCGCGTGACACGGGCGTGACAGGAATTGCCGGCTTACACGTTTCGGCGCCAGACTTCAGAAGCCGGCCCTGCGTAACGCCTCGCGATACTGTTCCTTCTGCCATTGCTCCTTGAAGGGAACGACCGAAAGCCATTTGTCGACATCGAAATCCGGATAGATCTCGCGCACCTTGCGCATATAGATACGCGCGTTTTTCATATCGCCGAGCATCGCCCAGCAGGCCGCCGAAAGCCGGTCGGCCGGTGTGCGGTCGTCCATCATGGAAATCTGCTCGAGCGCCTCGGCATAATGGCCAAGAGCAAAATTCGCGCCGGCAGCCGTCCATAGATAATCGGTCGGGCTCAGCGGATTGAGGGAGATGGCCCGTTCGATCTTGGCCAATGCATCGGCAGGGCGCGACGCATGAACGAGCGTATCGGCATAACTTGCAATGCCGTCGGCATAATGCGGGCTCAGTTCTTCCGCAAGCTTCAACGCCACGACGCTTTCGTCAAGGTCTCCGAGATAAAGTTTGGCAACGCCGAGCTCGCGAAAGCCGGCCGCAAACGACGGATCGGCAACGATCGCCCGGTTCGCATAGTCCTCCGCAAGTCCGAGCAACTCGCTGTCGCCCCGTGCCGTCAGCAGCCATTCGACAAGAAACGTGCGCGACAATCCGCTGAGCGCAGGGGCGAAATGTGCGCTGTGCTGAAGCGCCTCGCGGAAGGCCTTCCGGGAGCGGCGCACGTCGGGAAGGGCAAGCCGCTTGATATCCCGCAGACCGAGAAGGTAGCTGTGATAGGCGGCCGAATTGCCCTCGAAGGAATCGCGCATGGTTTCATGCTGGCGGACCTGCCCGGCAAGCTCTCTGGCAATCTGCCGCGCGATGTCGCGCCGGTGGCTTATCAATTCGTATTTATCGAGGCTGAAACGCTCGGCCCAGATGACTTCATCGCTACCGGCATAAATCAGCTGGACAAAGAGCGCAGGGCTGCCTGCTCGATCGGTCAGCCTCGTGTCGAGCACATAGGAAATCGAATGGCGCAGGATCAGCTGGGCCTTGTCGGCATTCCGTGCGATAAGAGCGGCCGTGTGGGGCGCCACCACCGAAACCGTATTCAGCGCGCAAAGGCCGATGGTCACATCCTCGATCAGCGCCTCGCAGGGCACCGGCAAGGCACCGATGGCATCCGACCCGCTCGGCGGCAACAGCACCAGACGGGGGAGGGGACCGGGAAGAACTCGAACGCCGCCATCGCTGAGTGACACAGCAACGCTCTGCGATGGTTGACTGCCGGCGAAGATTTTGCGGACCTCTCCCAGTGCCTGGACGTCAAGGCCGATATCGAATGCGCTTTCCAGCTGATGCCTGCTCGTCTCGAAAAGGCGGCGCGCTTTCTCCACCTGTCCTTCGGACTCATAAGCCTCGAGAAGGATGCGACGAATGTTCTCGTCGTCCGGTGCCTCGCGGAAAATCCTGAGCGCCGCCTCCTTGATCAGGCTGACATCCTCTCGCGACCGGGCCGCCGGCAGCGCCGTCTTCAGCGCATCCACCAGCATGGCCATGTGCCGGTCGCGCTGGCCGGCGATCCATTGCCGCGTACTGGCGCTTTGATCGGCGAGCCCGGCGAGGAAATCCTGGCGAAGGATGGCAACCAGCCGCCGCAGCCTGGCAAGGGCGTCATCGCCTTCGGGATTGGCAAGCTCGAAGAGATCACCTGAAAACGCATCCGACCTGACCCGCACGCCGGTTGCCGTGAAGGCCAGAAGCTCGGCACCGAGCTCGGTCTGACGCTTCTGAATGCGGGATATGGTTTTTCGCAGGTTGGCCATGATGTCCGAATTGTCATGGCTGTCCCACAAGAATCGTGCCAGCGCCGAGCGCGGATATTCGCTCCCAGCTCCGTCGCGCAGATCACGGTCGCGCAGATAACAAATCGCCAGCAGGCCTTTTTCCGGGAACGCCGCCGGTCGCCCGGCCGGGTCGATCAGCCGCAACTCACCAAATGATTCGAGCCTGAGCTTCATGCGGATGATGCCTGCCGGTATGCCTGACTATTCGCCGAGCGGAAGGGTGATATCCGCGACAGAGGCACCCAATGTTACACCGCCGCTATCCGCCTGCGCCATCGCCTTCACCAATGCGATGATCGTTTCCCGGATATTCCGGTCGGCGATCTTCAGAAAGGCGCGATTGAGCACCAATCCCTCTTTCGATCGCAAGAATTCAGCAACCGGATCGCTATTTGCGGCCAAATCCAACCCTTGCAACGTCAACGGCTCGGAATTTTCCTGTTCGAAGAAGAAGCTCGGCGACGTGTGAAGCACATCGGCGATTCTCTGCAGACGGCTCGCGCCTATGCGGTTGATGCCCTTCTCGTATTTCTGAACCTGCTGAAAGGTCACGCCGATTTGCTCGGCAAGCCGTTCCTGGCTCATTCCAAGCAATTGCCGGCGCATTCTGATGCGCGCTCCGACATAGCCGTCTATTGCATTCGGTGTTTTGACATTCATCGCGTGTTTTCAGCCTCGATCGCATTTTAATCGGTGCAGCTGTAATATCCCCCGTCCCGGTTTTCCATGGTTGTTTTCACATCGCATGCTATATATGCGATGATCGCAACCGAGTGTGGTAGGAAAGCCCCCGTTCGGCAAGGGGTAAAGCAGCGCAGGATAGGCTTCAAATCTGCAAATCGAACAAAAGCCGTACCGATCCTGATGAAACTGGGCTGTAACTGCCCTCCGGCTTACGCTAAATGCACTCCAGCGACCGCCGCTCGATCATCTTACCTAGCCCCGATCGCCCGAAATCCATCGAATAAAGCGACGCGGCACGGCAACCAACCGGGCCGTCCAGGAGGAATCCCATGGCAACTGTTGCCGAGAGCGCGCCCCGTTTCCAGAAAACAACGATGTCCATCCTGGTGGCTGTCAGCTTCTGCCACATGCTGAATGACATCATGCAGTCGCTGCTCGCCTCGCTCTATCCGCTGTTCAAGGCGAATTACGATCTCGATTTTGTGCAGATCGGCCTGCTCACCATGACGTTCCAGGTCACGGCGTCGCTGCTGCAGCCGCTGGTCGGCATCGTCACCGACCGCTGGCCGATGCCTTATTCGCTGCCGGTCGGCATGGCCAGCACCTTTTGCGGCCTCGTCCTGCTCGGCAATGCCGGCAGTTTCGCCCTGCTGCTGGTTGCTGCCAGCCTGATCGGCTTCGGCTCGGCGGTCTTCCACCCGGAATCCTCGCGCGTCGCCCGTCTTGCCTCCGGCGGTCGCCACGGTTTTGCGCAATCCTTCTTCCAGGTCGGCGGAAATGCCGGCCAGGCGATCGGTCCGCTGCTTGCCGCCTTTATCGTGCTGCCGCTCGGCCAGCACAGCGTCTCCTGGTTTGCCGCCATCGCCATGGTCGGCATGGTCGTGCTGAGCTGGGTCGGCAACTGGTATATTGGCCATCGTCGCCAGAACGCCAGCAAGCCCGCGGTAAGCCGCGCCCTGCCGCTGCCGCAAAACAGGGTGGTCTGGGCGCTGCTGATCCTCGTGCTGCTGACGGCGACGAAAAACGTCTACATGGCCAGCGTGTCGAGCTACTTCACCTTCTATGTCATCGACAGGTTTGCGCTCAGCGTCCAGCAGGCACAGCTGATGCTCTTCCTCTTCCTCGGCTCGGTTGCCGTCGGCACCTTTCTCGGCGGGCCGATCGGCGATCGCTTCGGTGCTCGTTTCGTCATCTGGTTCTCGATCCTCGGCGTCATTCCTTTCGCGCTTCTTCTGCCCTATGCAAACCTGTTCTGGACGGGCCTACTCAGCGTCGCCATCGGGCTGATTTTTGCTTCGGCCTTCTCGGCAATCGTCGTCTTCGCGCAGGAACTGGTGCCCGGACGCGTCGGGCTGATTGCCGGCGTTTTCTTCGGTTTTGCGTTCGGGGCAGGGGGGCTCGGGGCAGCACTGCTCGGCAGTTTCGCCGATACCCACGGCATCGACTTCGTCTACCGCATCTGCTCCTACCTGCCGCTTCTCGGGCTGCTGACGATCTTCCTGCCGCGCATCCCGAAGCCAAAGCCAGTCTGAGGCGATATCGCGCTTCGACACCGCATCGACCCGGAATATCCGCCATATTCCGGGCTCCATGACTGATGCGGTGTCGCAAGCAGGCGATCACCCGCAGATGAGAATGTATTTTTCTCCTCATCATGATGAAGAGGGACAGGCTTCCTTTAATCCACTATTTTCATAGATAATATCTGTCCAATAATCGGTCGCGGCACGATATCGGAAGGAAATGGCATGTCTGCTTACAAACTGGTCGGCCTGGCGGGTAGCTTCAACCGTCCCTCGAAGACCTTCACGCTGGTCGAAAACATCGCCGGCCTTGCCGGTGAAAAATACGGCTTCGACAACACCCTCTACGATCTGACCGATGTCGGTCCGTCGCTCGGCCAGGCGCTACGCCGCGACGATCTCGACAGTCGCGCCAGGCAAGTCATCGACGATATCGTCAACGCCGATCTCCTGGTCATTGGTGCGCCGACCTATAAGGGCAGCTATCCCGGCCTGTTCAAGCACCTGATCGACATGATCGACCCGCATGAACTGCGCGCCAAGCCGATCATCATCACCGCGACAGGCGGCGGCGATCGGCATGCGCTGATGGTCGAGCATCAGCTGCGCCCGCTCTTCGGCTTCTTCATGTCTTATACGCTGCCGACGGCCGTCTACGCATCCGATCGCGACTTCACTGATTACCATGTCTCATCCGAACCGCTGTCCAAGCGGATCGGCGAGGTCATCGGCGAGCTTTCGGCCTTCTTTCCCGCCCAAAAGCAGGCTCTTATCGCTGCCGAGTGAGAAATCTCGGCACCGACTTGCAACGGCGCCCTCGAGGCGCCGTTTCCAGTTCGGGCCAATCTTGCAAGGCATTTTAATCCATCAATTTGGTGGAAATTTATCCTGCCGACATCGATGGCGGAGACAAGAGTTTTTCCAAGCCTTCCTCGACATCGGACATTCGTGCTTCGCTCGCGACGGGCGCATTTGCCATGATCGGTGCTCGGGGCGCTTGGCCTCATTCAGTCAGACGGGATAAAACAATGACCAAGAACAACAATCTTCACGGCTTCCCCCTTTCGCTCCGCGCGGCTCTTGCCGCCGTCGCCGTTTCCGCTGCCACGCTCTTTGCCTTTGCAGCACCCGCTCCTTCCTTTGCCGGGGACAAGTCGATCAAGGTCGGCATTATGGCCGGCGAGGAGGAGGACATCTGGCGCGTGGTCACCAGCGAGGCGGCCAAGAAGGGCCTCAAGATCGAAACGATCACCTTCAACGATTATACGCAGCCCAATGAAGCGCTGGAGCGCGGCGAACTTGACGCCAACGCCTTCCAGCATCAGCCCTATCTCGACAACCAGATCAAGCAGCACGGCTACCACATCACGCGCGTCGGTTACACCGGCGTTTGGCCGATCGGCCTTTACACCAAGAAGTACAAATCCGTCGCAGAGATTCCGGAAGGCGCCGTCATCGGCGTGCCGAACGATCCTTCGAACGAAGGCCGGGCGCTGCGCGTTCTTCAGAGCGAAGGGCTGATCAAACTGAAGGACGGCACCGGCATTCTCGCAACCGTCGCCGACGTCACCGACAATCCGAAGAAGATCGACATCAAGGAGCTCGACGCAGGCATCGTCGGCCGTTCGATCGACGATCTGGATGCCGGTGTCGTCAACACCGACTGGGCGCTGAAGAGCGGTCTTTCTCCGGCCGAACGCATTGCGCAGGAGCCGATTGCCGACAATCCCTATCGCAACTTCATCGCCGTGAAAGACGACAACAAAGATGCCGACTGGGTCAAGACGCTCACATCTTCCTATCAGAACGACACCGTCAAAGCCGAATTCGACAAGGTCTACAAGGGCACGGGTCTTAGCGCCTATTGATCCGAACAGGGCCGGGGTTAAGGCCTGCCGAGAGGCGGTCCGGGCGTTTCTTGCCCGGGCCGCTTTCAGTATTTGTAAGGAAAAGCACATGAATTCCGTTTTTTCCACCACAGCGATCGAGGCACAGCCGCAAGTAGCGGCAGGCGAAGAGGTGGTGAGGCTGACCGACGTGAAGCGGCGGTTCGGAACCACGCCCGCCCTCGACGGTATTTCGTTGACGGTGAGGAAAGGCGAGGTCCTTGGCATCATCGGCCGCAGCGGCGCCGGCAAATCGACGCTGATCCGCTGCCTGAACGGCCTGGAGCGCGCCGACAGCGGCCAGATCCTGATCGAAGGCCGCGAGATCACGGCGCTTGCCGAACAGGAATTGCAGCCGCTGCGCCGCCGCATCGGCATGATCTTCCAGCATTTCAACCTGCTGTCCGCCAAATCAGTCGAAGAGAATGTCGCGCTGCCGCTGAAGATCGAGGGCGTCGCCAGGAACGAACGTTTGCGAAGGGCACATGAGCTGCTCCATCTCGTCGGGCTTGCCGACAAGGCGAAGGCCTACCCCTCATCGCTCTCCGGCGGCCAGAAACAGCGTGTCGGCATCGCCCGGGCGCTCGCGGCGCGTCCGGCGCTGCTCTTGTCCGACGAGGCGACATCGGCGCTCGACCCTGAAACGACCCGGTCGATCCTGGCATTGCTCAAGGACATCAACCGCAAGCTCGGCCTGACCATTCTACTGATCACCCACGAAATGGAAGTGGTGCGCGGCATTGCCGATCGCGTGGCCGTCATCGATGCCGGGCGGATCGTCGAGGAGGGGCAGGTCTGGTCGGTCTTTGCCGATCCGCAGGAGACGATCACCAGGAGCCTGCTCGGCGGCATCCGTCCCCAGCTTCCCGATCACATCGCCGGCCGGCTGTCGGCGACGGCGGGCAGCGAAGCGATCCTCAGCGTCGATCTCGCCGGGCCGCAAGCGCAGGGTGCGCTGTTTGCCGAACTCTCGGCGGCGCTGCCGCATTCCTTCCGCCTCGTCCATGGCGGCATCGACCACATCCAGAACCAGCCCGTGGCGCGGTTCTTCATTGCCGTTCCCGCACGCGACCCCGCGCTTGCCGGAAAGGTCGAACAATTTCTGACTGCCCGGTCCGCCCTGGTGGAGGTGCTTGGTTATGACACCGATCATGCTTGAACTGCTTCTTCGCTCGCTGTGGGAGACGGTGCTGATGACCGTCGCCTCGGGCGTGATCTCGCTCGTTGCCGGCCTGCCGCTCGGTCTTGCTCTTGTCGTCACCGCACGTGGCGGCATCGCTGAAAACCTCTGGATCAGTCGCGGGCTCGGCGCCGTCATCAACGGCTTCCGGTCGGTGCCCTTCATCATCCTGCTGGTGGCGCTGATCCCGCTGACGCGGCTGATCGTCGGCACGGCGCTCGGCACTTGGGCGGCCATCGTGCCGCTCGCCATCGCAGCAACACCCTATTATGCCCGCATCGCCGAAGTGTCGCTGCGCGAAGTCGACCGCGGGCTGATCGATGCCGTGCGCGCCATGGGCGGAAACCGCTGGACGATCATCCGCGAAGTGCTGGTGCCCGAAGCGCTGCCCGGCATCGTCGCCGGTTTCACCGTCACGCTGGTGACGCTGATCGGCGCCTCGGCGATGGCCGGCGCAATCGGGGCCGGCGGCCTTGGCGACCTCGCCATCCGTTATGGTTATCAGCGCTTCGAAACCAGCGTGATGATCGCGGTGGTGGCCGTCCTCATCGTCCTCGTCTGCGGCATCCAGTGGATTGGCGACAGGCTCGTCGCCAGGCTGGACCGGAGATAAGTCAGCGACGGAAGCGCGCGGCGGGATGGGCCGCGGGCAATCTGCCGTTCCCGCCGCCGAAGAGCTTCTGCCGCAACGGTCCTTCAGAATAGTCCGCTTTGAAGACGCCGCGCTCCTGCAGCACCGGCACCACCAGCTCGACAAAATCGCGCAGGCTCTCGGGCGCCACCGTCCGCGCCAGGTTGAAACCGTCGATGTCGCCTTCCTCGATCCATGTCTGCAGACGATCGGCGATCTGTTCCGGCGAGCCCACCATCGGCTTCATCCTGCTGCCGAGTACCATCTGATCGACGATCTGTCGTTTGGTCACCGGCTTTGCCGCCTGCTTGGTGATTGCGGCAAGCGCCGATTGATTGGCATTGGTCGAACTCTGGTCGATGACCTCATCCAATTCATACTTCGACAAGTCGATGCCGATGGAAGCGGAGTAGTGCGCGAGCGAGGCTTCAACGCTAGCATGGCGGCGATAATCCTCCAGCCTGTCCTGCGCTTGGCTCTCCGTCCGCCCGACGACAACGGTGATCAGGTTCAGGATCTTCAATGCGGCTCTGCCGCGGCCGAATGCCTCCGCCTTCGCCCGGAGCGCATCGACGGTCGGCCGGGCCGCCCCAGGGTTCGAACTGGCGATGAAGACACATTCGGCGTGGCGGGCGGCGAAATCCTGCCCGCGGGCCGAAGCGCCGGCCTGGAAGAGAAGGGGCGTGCGCTGCGGCGAAGGCTCGGCAAGATGAATGCCCTCCATCCGGTAATATTTGCCCTCGTGACGGACAGCGCGCACCATCGAGGGATCGGCATAGATGCCCGATGCCTTGTCGCGCTGAACCGCATCGTCGTCCCAGCTGCCCTCCCACAGCTTGTAGAGGATCTCGAGATATTCTTCGGCTGCGTCGTAACGCGTATCATGTTCCGGCAGCTTGTCGAAACCCATGCTGCGGGCGGCGCTGTCGAGGTAACCGGTGACGATGTTCCAGCCGATCCGCCCCTTGGTCAGGTGATCGAGCGTCGACATGCGCCGCGCCAGCAGGAAGGGCGGCTCGTAAGTGGTGTTGACGGTAACGGCGAAACCCAGATGTTTCGTGACATAGGCCATCGCCGAAATCGGGATCAGCGGGTCGTTGACGGGGACCTGCGCCGCCGTCTCGATCACCGGCGCCGGACTGCCCTTGTAGACATCATAGATGCCGACGATATCGGCGAGGAAGATGCCGTCGAGCTTGCCTTGCTCGGCTGTCCTGGCGAATTCCGTCCAGTAGTCGAGATCGGTATAACGCACCGATTGGTCGCGCGGATGCGTCCACAGGCCGTGGTTGATATGCCCGACGCAATTCATGTCGAAAGCATAGATCTGCATTGTCTTCATAAGACGAGTCCTAAGCCCGGAATAAAAATCAAGGATTGGTATCGCACGGCGATCCGGTGAAATGGTAGGGTGCGGATGTAAAAGCCGGAGGAAAGGCATGACGAAGAAGACATTGTCGGATTGGGCGGAGCTGGCGCAAGAGGAGTTGCGCGCCGCGCCTGAGACGCTGACCTGGCAAACGCCTGAGGGTATTGCCGTCAAGCCGCTCTATACGGCCGAAGATCTCGAGAGCGCCGAGCATCTCGGCTCGCTTCCCGGTTTTTCGCCTTTCACCCGCGGCCCGCGCGCGACGATGTATGCCGGCCGGCCGTGGACGATCCGCCAATATGCCGGCTTTTCGACGGCGGAAGCGTCGAACGCTTTTTACCGGAAAAATCTGGCCGCCGGCCAGAAGGGCCTGTCGGTGGCCTTCGATCTTGCCACGCATCGCGGATATGACAGCGATCATCCGCGCGTCGAGGGCGATGTCGGCAAGGCCGGTGTGGCGATCGACAGCGTCGAGGACATGAAGATCCTGTTCGACGGAATCCCGCTCGGCGACATGTCCGTATCGATGACCATGAACGGCGCTGTCATCCCGATCCTCGCCTCCTTCATCGTTGCCGGCGAAGAGCAGGGCGTCTCGAAGGCCGATCTGTCGGGGACCATCCAGAACGACATCCTCAAGGAGTTCATGGTCCGCAACACCTATATCTATCCACCCGAACCCTCAATGCGGATCGTTGCCGACATCATCGAATATACGGCAAGGGAGATGCCGAAATTCAACTCGATTTCGATCTCCGGCTACCACATGCAGGAAGCCGGCGCGACGCTGGTGCAGGAGCTCGCCTTCACACTGGCCGACGGCCGCGAATATGTGCGCGCCGCGATCGCCAAGGGCCTGAACGTCGACGACTTCGCAGGAAGGCTCTCCTTCTTCTTTGCCATCGGCATGAACTTCTTCATGGAGGCGGCGAAACTGCGCGCCGCCCGGCTACTCTGGAGCCGGATCATGGAGGAGTTCCAGCCGAAAAAGGCGTCTTCGCTGATGCTGCGCACCCATTGCCAGACCTCCGGCGTCTCGCTGCAGGAGCAGGATCCCTATAACAACATCATCCGCACCGCCTTCGAGGCGATGTCGGCCGTGCTCGGCGGCACGCAGTCGCTGCACACCAATTCCTTCGACGAGGCGATTGCGCTGCCGACGGAATTTTCCGCCCGCATCGCCCGCAACACCCAGCTGATCCTGCAGCATGAAACCGGCGTCACCAAGGTGGTCGATCCACTGGCCGGCTCTTACTACGTCGAGAGCCTGACGAAGGAGCTTGCCGACACGGCCTGGGCGCTGATCGAAGAGGTGGAGGCGCTCGGCGGCATGACCAAGGCTGTCAATGACGGCCTGCCGAAACGGCTGATCGAAGAGGCCGCCGCGCGCCGCCAGGCTGCCGTCGATAAGGGCGAGGAGGTCATCGTCGGCGTCAATCGCTACAGACTCGACAGCGAGCAGCCGATCGACATTCTGGAGATCGACAACAGCGCGGTGCGCACCGCGCAGATCAAACGCATCGAGGAAACGAAGCGCCGCCGCGACGGCAACGCCGTGCGCGAGACGCTGGCCGCCCTGGTCGAGACCGCACGCAGCGGCCGCGGCAACCTGCTCGAAGCCGCCATAGAAGCGGCGCGGGCCCGCGCCACCGTCGGCGAAATATCCGATGCCATGCGCGAGGCCTTCGGCGATCATGCCGCAACGCCTGAGGTCATCGCAGGCGTCTACGGCGAGGCCTATAACGACGAGCCGGAACTCGCCGTTCTCAAGGAGCGCATGACGGAGGTTACGGAAGCGATGGGGCGCCGCCCGAAAATCATGGTCGCCAAGCTCGGGCAGGACGGGCACGACCGCGGCGCCAAGGTGATCGCCTCGGCCTTCGGCGATATCGGCTTCGATGTGCTCGCCGGCCCGCTGTTCCAGACGCCCGACGAGGCTGTCGCGTTGGCGCTTAATGAAAAGGTCAATGTCGTCGGCGTCTCGTCACTCGCGGCAGGCCACAGGACGCTGCTGCCGCAGCTGATCGACAGGCTGAGGGAAAAGGGCGGTGACGATATCATCGTCGTCTGCGGCGGCGTCATCCCGCGGCAGGATTATGAATTCCTGCACGAACACGGCGTTGCGGCCGTGTTCGGTCCGGGCACCAATGTCCTTGAGGCGGCAAACTCCGTCCTCGATTTGCTGCAGGGCAGGCGGCGAAACCAGTAGCTTAAGCATTTCAGGAAAAGTGCGAAGCGGTTTTCCGCCCGGAAATGCGCAAAATCAAAGAGTCAGAGCAATCCGCGCTTCGCCAGATTGCGCATCAGCGCCGAAATGCCGAAGGTCCAGGGCGGGCATTCGGTGGAAAGCCGTACGGTATTGACGAGCGCGCCGAGCCCGGCCGAGGAAATTTCGACGACATCGCCGAGCTTGTGGGTGAAGCCCTGCTTCGGCGCGTCGCGATCCTGGGTCGGCGCAAACAGCGTGCCGAGAAAGAGCATGAAACCGTCGGGATATTGATGATGGGTCCCAAGCGTCTGTTTGACGAGATCGGTCGGATCGCGGCTGATCTTTGACATCGAGCTCTTGCCGTTGAGCACGAAACCGTCCTGGCCCGTGACCTTCAGGTCCAGTTCGGCCTTGCGAACGTCGTCCAGACCGTAACCTGTATCGAACACGCGGATGAAAGGACCGATCGAGCAGGAGGCGTTGTTGTCCTTGGCCTTACCGAGCAGCAGCGCCGAGCGACCCTCGACGTCGCGCAGATTGACGTCATTGCCGAGCGTCGCACCCTTGATTTCACCGCGGCTGTTGACCGCGAGCACGATTTCCGGCTCGGGATTGTTCCAGGTCGAGATCGGATGCAGGCCAACATCCGCACCCCAGCCAACCGAGGAGAGCACCGGCGCCTTGGTGAAGACCTCGGCATCGGGGCCGATGCCGACTTCAAGATACTGCGACCACATGCCTTCGTCGATCAGAGCCTGCTTGACCTTGGCGGCCTCCGGCGAACCGGCCTTCAGATTGGTGAGGCTGCCGCCGATCAGCGTGCTGACGCGCTCGCGGATCGAGGCGGCGCGCTCCGGATTGCCGGCGGCCTTCTCCTCGATAACGCGCTCGATCATCGATTGGGCGAAGGTGACGCCGCAAGCCTTGACCGCCTGCAGGTCGACGGGTGCGAGCAGAAAAGGCCGTGTTTCATCCGGCGTTCCGGTGCTGTTGGCGGCGATCTCCTCCAGCGAGGCGATCGCCTTGCCACCTGCAGCGCGGACGAAGCCTACGGCATCCTCTTTCTCGAGCAGGGCGCTCAGCGTCGGCGCCTCGCGCGAGGTGATGTCGACCAGCAGACCCTCTCGGAGCGTCACGACGCTCGGCCCGGCAACCTCGGGGAACCAGACGCGGCCGACAAAAAGACCACCCGAAGCGGCGGCATCGAGAAGGGGATGAGACATGGTGATCTTCCGTCACAGCGAGCGGGGAGCGCTCTTTGAAATTTTTCGGGGTCGTTGCCGCCCTCCAGCCCGGCGGTCGCCGAAATCGATCACATTCATCGAGATCGGGCAAGATAGGCTTGGGAAAAAGACTTTCGCCCGAGAGGGTCGAACGGGCCTGATCTGGGGAAATTCCAATCGCCAAAGCCCGCAAAATAACTATTTAGATACAAATTTATCGTTATATTTCATAAGTTTAATTCGTGGTATTGGCGTTTTCATCGCTGATCTCGCCTTGACAGGCGCCGGCTTTCGTTATCTGTTTTGCCCGACATGGAGGATGCCGGCCGCAGCCGGTGCTCAGAAAATCCCGGGAGGATATTGCAGCGATGTTGAGATTTGCCGTCGTCGGAATCGACCATGGGCATACGTTCGATCACGTGAAGGGATTGCTTGCCGCGGGCGGCGAGTTCGTCGGCTATTGCCCGCAGACCTCGGTCCCGGCGTTGCGCGAAGCCTTCGAGAAGACCTATCCCGATGCGCCGCAGATCGACCGGGAGAAGCTGTTCGACGATCCGTCGATCGACGTCATCTGCATTGCCGCGATCCCGCGCGACCGCGCCGGGCTTGCCATCCGGGCGATGAAAGCGGGCAAGGACGTAATGACCGACAAGCCGGGTGTCACGACCTTCGCCCAACTCGAGGAGGTTAAGCGCACTGTCGCCGAGACCGGCAAGATTTTCTCGATCTGCTTTTCCGAGCGCCATTGCGTGCGATCCGCCGTCAAGGCCGGCAAGCTCGTCGCCGACGGAGCGATCGGCAAGGTGATCCAGACGCTCGGCGTCGGTCCCCATCGGCTGCAGTTGCCGACCCGGCCGGACTGGTTCTTCGATCCCGAAGCCTTCGGCGGCATCATCGTCGACATCGCCTCGCACCAGGTCGACCAGTTTCTGTTCTATACCGGCTCGACCTCGGGCGAGGTCGTCGCCAGCTCGATCGGCAATTTCGGCATGCCCGACAAGCCTGATTTCCAGGATTTCGGCGAAGTGCTGCTGCGCTCGGACAGGGCGGCAGGTTATGTCCGCGTCGACTGGTTTACCCCGGAGGCGCTGCCGACCTGGGGTGACGGACGCCTGACCATCCTCGGCACTGAGGGCTATATCGAACTGCGCAAATATATCGATATCGCCGGCCGGCCGGGCAAGGATCACCTCTTCCTCGTCAACGGCAAGGAGATGACCCATATCGATTGCAGCGGCGAAAAACTCGACTATTTCGATTCGTTCACCGCCGATGTCGGCAACCGCACACAGACGGCGATGACGCAGGACCATGTTTTCGAAGTCTGCCGCCTTTCGCTCGACGCCCAGGCGAAAGCCGCGCGCATCGGCGCTCGCTGAGGAGGATATCATGACCAGGAAACTACGCGTCGGCGTCATCGGCGCAGGCATTGCCGCGCGGCATCTGGCCGGCTTTGGCTGGAACAAGGATCTCTTCGAGGTTCCCGTGCTCTGCTCGCTCGATGAGGAGCGCGGCAGGGCGCTGTGCGAGGAATACGGCATTGGCGAATATACCCAGGATACGGATTCGCTGTTTGCCCGCGACGATCTCGACATCATCGACATTTCGACGCCGCCGAGCTCGCATTTCGAACTCTGCCGCAAGGGCATTGAATCCGGCAAGCATGTGATCTGCGAGAAACCGCTCTTCGGCTCGATCGCCGAGGTCGACGAGATGGGCCGCATCCTCGCCCGTTTCCCCGGCAGGAAGTTGATGCCGATCTTCCAGTATCGCTATGGCTCCGGCCTGCAGAAGCTGAAGCTGCTGATCGAAAGCGGGCTTGCCGGCAAGCCGTTCCTGACGACGATCGAGACCCATTGGTGGCGCGGGCCGGATTATTACGCCGTGCCGTGGCGCGGCAAATGGGCGACCGAACTCGGCGGCGGCCTTCTCGGCCACGCGATCCACGCCCATGACATGCTGAATTATGTGCACGGCCCCTGCGCCGAGGTGTTTTCCTATGGCGCGACGCTGGTCAACCCGATTGAGGTCGAGGATACGGCAGCCCTTTCGGTGAAGATGCAGAACGGCTCTCTGGCGACGCTGTCGATGACGCTCGGCTCGCGCAAGGAAATCTCGCGGCTGCGCTTCTGCTTCAGCGATCTCGTCGCCGAAAGCATCCTCGAACCCTATACGATGGGCCGTGATCCCTGGGTCTTCACGGCGGGAACCGAGGAGCATCAGGCGAAAATCGACGCGGCGCTCGCCGCCTATGTGCCCGGCGAGGACGGCTACACCCGTCAGTTCGAGCTCTTCCATAAGGCGATCGTCGAGGACAAGGAGCCGCCGGTGACGCTGCAGGATGCCCGCAATTCGCTGGAACTGGTGACGGCCGCTTATTTCTCGCAGCGCACCGGCCAGCCGACGCCGATGCCGATCGCCGCCGATCATCCGCTCTACCGGTCCTGGCTTCCGGAAGAAGAACGGAGCCCGGCTGCCGGCTGAACGGGGGAGGGCGTTTCATGCTGAAATCCTTCGAGCATGCCGGCATGACGGTCAGCGACATGGACCGCACGGTCGATTTCTACTGCGGCCTGCTCGGCCTGCGCCTGCATCTGCGCAAAGTCATGGCGGACGGCGCAGAGATCGCCTTCCTCGATGCCGGCGGCGGCATGCTCGAAATCGTCGCACCGTCGGGCGGTGCGGCAAGGGCGGTGGATGTGCCTGATGGTACGGCCGGCCTGCGCCATCTGACCTTCCTGTTCGACAGTGTCGATGAGACCTTCGCCCGGCTCGAAAAGGCCGGCGTCGAGATCAAGGAGCGGCCGCGCCTGGCTGTTAACGCCGAGGTGCTGCACAAGGTCGCCTTCCTGCGCGATCCCGACGGTATTCAGATCGAGCTTGCTGAGAAACGGTCATAGCGAAACGCACTCGGCGAAGCCTCGGCTACCAACCGCGATACAGCAGCCTCGAGGCCGTAGAGGATCCCTGCGGGCGCTGATCGCCTCCGGCAAAGTCATTGCCCCGAACGCGCGCTTTTGAGAGCCGTTTGACGCAGTGCATCAGGAGGTCTGCCTCTCATCGTCAGTCCGCCGCGATGGTATGAACAGTCTCCTCTATGGCCGCAGCGATCTCGTCTTCACTGCGACCACCATTGATCGCCACGCGTCCGCCGAAGACGAAGTGGGGAACCGAATGGACGCCTGCCGCGGCGGATCTGGCCGCCTCCTGCTCCACCCGCTGGTGCTGAGCCGGATCGAGGGCGATCGCGCGGCCTTCGGCGCGGTCGAAGCCGTGGTCGACTGCGATACCGGCAAGCACATCGGCATCGGCCATCTTCTTCGCCTCCAGGAAATAGGCTTCGGAGATTGCCACCGCGAGCCGATGCTGCGTGCCGCGTTCGCGGGCGGCGAGAATGAGGGCGTGAGCCGCCTGTGTGGGGTAGGTCCAAGACTGACGGCTGAGATCGAGGTCCAGCCCGGATGCGCGGGCCTCGGCCTCGGGCCGCGCAAACGCGGCCTTCGGATCGGTGGCGCCGTAGCGCCCGCGAAGCAGATCGGGAATATAAAGCCCCGCTGCCGGCGCGTCCGGCAGCAACAGGACCGGATAGTGCCGGATATCCGCGACGAGACCGGGAAAGCGCTCGGCCAGTACCTTGTCCAGCCGATGCTGGCCGATGATGCACCAGGGGCAGGTGATTTCGGTATAAAGTTCGATTTTGAGCATGATGCCCTCCCAATCACGCATGCGGCATGGGCGGCAGGATCGCCTCGACCCGGTCACGCTTCGTCACGAGGCCCCAGATCTCCTCGGCAATGTCGTCGGGGTCGATCACCGGGAACCGCGGGTCGAGCGGCGTGCCGTCGGCGGTCATGGCGCGTAATCCGGCCGAGCGCTCGATGGCCGCGCCGATATTTACCGTGCCGGCATAGACGCCCCGCGGCATTGCCTCGGCGTTGAGCGTGAAGACATAGTTGCGAGCCGCCGCCATCAGCGGGCCGACGCCGCTCTTCCCGGGCATGGCGACCACGGCGGTCAGCCCGCCGACAATGACGACCGCGCCGTCGCCGCGGGCCAGCATACCGGGCAGGACTGCATGAGACACTCCGACCGGCGAGAATGCATAGATGTCGGCCATCGACCTGAGCTTTGCGGCATCGAGTTCGATTGCGGGCACGAAGCTGACGTCGGACGGGACCGGCGCATAGACGGCGACGTCGATCGCGCCGAAGCGCTCTTCGATGGTGCGCACGAGCGCCGGGATGCCGTCGACATTGGCGAGATCGGCCGGGAATGCCGCCGCTTCGATGCCGTCTTGCGCGAGCTCGGCCACCCTTTCCTCAAGCGGACCGGCGCTGCGGGCGACCAGCGCCACGCGAAAGCCTTCACGGCCGAAGCGGGTGGCAAGCGAGGCGCCGAGCCCGGTGCCGGCGCCAAACAGGGCAATCGTTTTCTTGTCAGTCATAACCTACTCCTGGGTTGGTATGTTTTACTGACCAGATATGATATTGTGACTAGCCATCCCGCAAGAACGCATATTTTCGAGGCCTAGTCACATGCATATGCCTACCCCGCCAAACAGAGCCGTGCGGACGGCGCCGAAACAGGCCGGCACGAACCCTAGCTGCCGGAAAGTCAATGAGATCCTCGGCCGCATGGGCGACAAGTGGACGATCATGGCCATCACCATGCTCGCCGAGCGGCCGCGGCGCTTCAACGAGTTGAAGCGGCTGATCGGCGGGATTTCACAGCAGATGCTGACCCGAACGCTGAAGGCGCTCGAGCGCGACGGCATGGTGACGCGCAAGGTCTATCCGACCATACCGCCGCAGGTCGAATACAGCCTGACAGATCTGGGCCACTCGCTCGCCGCGCCCCTGTTGCAGCTCGCCATGTGGGTGCTGGATCACCTGGGAGAAATTGAGGCGCATCGCGCATCGCATGATGAGCCGGCAGGTTAGCGAGGGATGGATTTCGGATTCTAGTTCCGGAAGGCGCCGGCGGGGACCGTCGTTACCAGCCGGATATCGCGGCGGAAATCCGATGGCGACATGCCGGCGATGTGGCGGAAGGATTTGTTGAAGGCGCTGATCGAGCCGAAGCCGCTGTCCATCGCCACCTGCAGCACATTGGCGCCTTCGCTCATCAGCATCGCCTGGGCGCGCGACAACCGCAGCAGCGTCACATATTTGCTGAGCGTCATGCCGGTCGACCGCTTGAACAAATTCATCGCATATTTCGGATGCAGATCGGCGGCACGGGCGATATCGACCAAATCGATGTCCTGCAGGAAATTGGCGGCGATGAAATCGCACATGCGCGCGACACTGCGCGAGGAATGCGAATGCGGATGATCGCCATCGAGATTGATGGCCGCCTGCGACGTCATTGAATAGGGTTCGAGCGCGATGCGTTCGATGCGCAGCAGCAACTCATCGACGGCATGCTGGGCCTTGGCGGGATTGCCTGAGTTGGCATAGCGGAACCAGCGAGCGAAGTTGTCGATGTCGGCCGCATCGGTTGCCGACGTCAACAGTGTCTCGCCTTTCATCAGCCGGCTGGAAATGCTGATCGGCAGGCGCAGCCGGAAGAAATAGACGAGCGGCAGATGCGCCCCGGCATAGAGCGAATCGTCCGAGGATTCGTCCATCTGATGCGGCTGGCCGCCCCAGAAGAGGCACATTTCGCCGGCGTTCAGCCGGAATTCGTGGTCGCTCATGCGATAGTGCACGCTTCCGCGAATCACATAGTTGACCTCGACCTGCGCGTGCCAGTGCGGCATGGCCATGATGGGCGGATGGGCATGAAACATCTGCAGCGCCGTCGGCGAACCCTCGATGCTGCTCGCTCCGGGCTGATAGATTGCACGCACACCGACCTTACTTTCCGCCAAATCCATATTCCCTTTTTAGGAGACAGCTGCTCCCTGACAGTTAGTTTAACCGGGTTCGTGAAAGATCGGCAATTGAAAAGGGAGGATTTTCAATGCGCTTCAAACTTCTCGCTGCGACCGCCGCTGTCGCACTGCTTGCTTCCGGCTCTGCATTCGCTGAGTCGGCCAATCTGACCATCTGGAGCTGGAATGTCGCCGCGTCGGCATTGAAGTCCACGCTTCCGGGCTTCAACAAACAGTTCCCCGACATCAAGATCACCGTCGAGGACCTTGGCAACAGCCAGGTCTTCGACAAGACGCTGGCTGCCTGCGCCGCTGGCGGCGACGGCTTGCCCGATATCGTCAGCATCGAGAATTTCGAGGCTGAAATCTTCTGGAGCCGTTTCCCGGATTGCTTCGCTAATCTGAAGGAGCTCGGCTACACGCCGGAGATCCAGGCGAAATTCCCTGACTTCAAGCGCACCGAGCTCGAAGTCGGCGATGTTGCCTACGCCATGCCGTGGGACTCCGGTCCGGTCGCCGTCTTTTACCGCCGCGACATGTACGAAAAGGCCGGTGTCGATCCGAGCACGATTAGCACCTGGGACGATTTCATCGCCGCCGGCAAGAAGATATCCGCCGCCAATCCCGGCGTCGTCATGGCCCAGGCCGATTTCAACGGCGACAGCGAATGGTTTCGCATGATCGCCAACGAACAGGGCTGCGGCTATTACTCGACCGATGGCCAGAATATCACCATCAACCAGCCGGCCTGCGTCGCCTCGCTGCAAAAGGTGAAGGAAATGAAGGACGCCGGCACGCTGACGGCGGCCAACTGGGACGAAAAGATCCAGGCCAATACCGCCGGCAAGGCCGCTAGCCAGTTGTATGGCGGCTGGTATGAAGGCACCGTGCGCTCGACCTCTCCCGATCTCAAGGGCAAGTGGGGCGTCTACAGGATGCCGAGCCTGACGGCCGACGGCCCGCATGCAGCCAATCTCGGCGGTTCGTCGCTCGCCATTTCGGCGACCTCGGCAAACAAGGAAGCCGCCTGGAAATTCGTCAACTACGCCCTCGGCACCAATGAAGGCCAGATCACCATGCTGAAGGAATTCGGCCTGGTGCCGTCGCTGCTTTCGGCCGAGAAGGACCCCTTCATCAGCGAACCGCAGCCCTATTGGGGCGGCCAGAAGGTCTGGGCCGATATTCTGGCGACGCTGCCGAAGATCGTGCCGAGCCGCGGCACCGCTTTCCAGAGCGATGCCGAAGCCATCTTCAAGGCAACCCAGACGAAGTTTTTTGCCGGCGGTTATCCCGACGCGAAGGCAGCCCTCGACGATGCCGCCAAGCAGATCGCTTCGGCGACCGGGCTTCCAGTGGCGCAATGACTGACGACGCCGGGCGCTTCGGCGCCCGGCTTTCTCCCGCCTTGCAAGGCGGCCGGTCATTCGTGCGTGAGGAGGAGGCTCGATGCCGTTCAGAACCCGGAGCGCCTATGCGTTCCTTGCCCCGTATTTGCTGGTCTTTGCCACTTTCTGGGTCTGGCCCATCATCAATTCGTTCCTGATTTCCTTTCAGAACACCCGCATCAACCCGTGGAAGTACAGTTTCCAAGCCAATTGGGGTCGGCTCTTCTACGATCCGGCCTTCTATAATGCTCTTTACAACACGCTGATCATCCTGGTGATCCAGGTACCGGTGATGATCGCGCTTGCGACCGTCATGGCCGTGATGCTCAATTCGCCGCTCTTGAAAGCGCGCCCGCTTTTCCGCTTCGCCTTCTTTGCGCCCGTCGTCGTCGGCGAGGTCGCCTATGCCGCCGTGTTCCGGCTGATGTTCAGCCTCGATTTCGGCATCATCAACAAGCTGATCTCCGCCGTCGGCCTCAGCCCGGTTTCCTGGTTCGACAATGCCAATGCCGCCATGGCAGTGATCATCCTTGCCGTCACCTGGCGCTGGGCGGGTTATAACGCCATCATCATCTTGGCCGGCCTGCAGTCGATTCCCGACGATGTCTACGAGGCTGCGACACTCGACCGGGTGAGCAAGGTGCAGCAGTTCTTTCACATCACCCTGCCGCTCCTGAAACCGATCATCCTCTTCTGTGTGGTGCTCTCGGTGATCGGCACCATGCAGCTCTTCACCGAGCCCTTCCTCATTACCAATCGCGGCGGCCCCGGCGGCGGCACCGAGACGCTCGGCCTTTTGCTTTACCGCCAGGGCTTCACCTCGCTGAACTTCGGTTATGCCTCGGCGATCGCCTACACGATGGCTTCCCTTGCCGTGGTGATCTCGCTTCTCAATCTCTGGGTCGGGAGGGATCCGAAATGAAATCCAGGTCGCAATCCCTTCTCATGCGCCAGATCGCATTGCACGCCGCACTGGCGCCGCTTGCGCTGATCTGGCTGTTTCCGCTCTGGATGATGTTCGTCTTCTCGACGATGCCCGACAACGGCATTTTCAGCCCCGACATCGTGCTCTGGCCATCCACAAACTTCATCGCGAATTTCAAGAACCTGCAGGCCGATACCGACTTCATCGGCGCGATGACGATCTCCGTCGGCGTTGCAATCATCTATACTTTCCTGTCGGTGATGCTGACCTCGATGGCGGGCTGGGCGCTGGCGCGTTACCGTTTCGTCGGCCGCTCCATCGTCATCGCCATCATCCTCGGCACGATCACGCTGCCCTTCTCCGTGGTCGTCATCCCGCAATTCATCATGGTGGCCCGCGAGTTCCGGCTGGCCAACACCTGGGTGGCGCTGATCGTACCGCCGCTGTTCAATTCGCTCGGCGTGCTGTTCATGCGCCAGTCCTTCTCGATGATGCCGGGCGAGCTTTTCGATGCGGCCCGTGTCGAGGGCGTCAAAGAATGGCAGATCTTCCTGCGCATCGCCTTGCCGCTGGCGCGCCCGACCATGGCGGCATTGGCGATCATCCTCTTCCTCGCCTCTTGGAACAACTATCTGTGGCCGCTGCTTATCAACTCCAAACCGGGAATGATGACCGCGCCGGTGGCATTGGGAACGCTGATCGGCCTCACCAAGGTCTCCTGGGGCGGCATCATGGCCGGCGCGGTGCTGCTGACGGCGCCGATCCTCGTCGTCTTCGTGGCTCTCCAGCGCCATTTCATCGCCGGCATCGCCGCCGGCGCAATCAAGTAATCAGGAGGCCGCATGGCAGAGCTCTCACTCAGCAATATCGTCAAGCGCTTCGGCGGCTTCGAGATCATCCATGGCGCCGATCTGGAGGTCAAGGACGGCGAATTCGTCGTCTTCGTCGGCCCTTCCGGCTGCGGCAAGTCCACGCTCTTGCGGATGATCGCCGGTCTCGAGGACATCACCTCCGGTGAGCTTCGGATCGGCGGCACGGTGGTCAACGACGTCGAGCCGGCCGATCGCGGCATTGCCATGGTCTTCCAGTCCTATGCGCTCTATCCGCACCTCACCGTCGAGGAAAATTTGAGCTTCGGCCTACGGATGAACGGCAATCCGAAGGCTGATACCGAGCGGCGCGTGCGCCACGTCGCCGAGATCCTGCAGATCACCGAGCTGATGAAGCGACGGCCGAAGCAGCTTTCCGGCGGTCAGCGACAGCGCGTCGCAATCGGCCGCGCCATCGTTCGCGAACCCGAGGTTTTCCTGTTCGACGAGCCTTTGTCGAACCTCGATGCGGAACTCCGCGTGCAGATGCGCGTCGAAATCTCCAGGCTGCACAAACAGCTCGGCACGACGATGATCTATGTCACCCACGACCAGACCGAAGCAATGACGCTTGCCGACAGGATCGTCGTGCTGCGCGCCGGCAATATCGAGCAGATCGGTGCGCCGCTCGACCTTTACGACGATCCCGCCAACCAGTTCGTCGCCGGTTTCGTCGGTTCACCGAAGATGAATTTCCTCAAAGCCGTGGTGGTCGAGACGCAGCCGGGCAGAGTGGTGATCACGCTCGAAAGCGATGCCAATATGCGCCTGCCGCTGCCCGTCACCGAACCCATCGAAGCCGGCACGAAGGTGACGCTCGGCATCCGCCCCGAACATTTCGTCGATGCCGGCATGGGCAATGCCGATCTCACCGTCGCCATCGACGTCGCCGAGCATCTCGGCAACACCAGCTACATCTATGCCGCCATCGGCAGTGAGCAGCTGATCATAGAACGGCCGGAATCGCGCACCGCCGGCAATCGCGACACGCTGACCGTCGGCCTTCCCGCCAGCCACACATTCCTTTTCGACGGCGCCGGCAAACGGCTTCGCTAAACCGCAAATCCCAAGGCAGAAAGACGAAAGAGGTTTCCATGACTTCCGATCAACCGATCCGCTGGGGCATCATCGGCCCCGGCACCATCGCCCGCACCTTTGCTGACGGCGTCGCTCATTCGGGCACCGGCAAACTTGTGGCGATCGCCACCCGCAATCCTTCCAAGCCGGGACTGGCAGAAAACTTCCCCGGCGCCCGCATCGTCGAGGGTTACGAGGCGCTGCTTTCCGACCCCGAGGTCGATGCGATCTATATCTCCGTGCCCCATACCGGCCATGCCGAATGGGCGATCAAGGCCGCGCGCGCCGGCAAGCATATCCTTGTGGAAAAGCCGATCGCGCTTTCGGCCTATGATGCCGAAGCCGTTTATTACGAAGCCAGGAAGGCCGGCGTCTTTGCCGGCGAAGCCTTCATGTACCGCGTGCATCCGCAGACGGAAAAACTGGTCGAACTCATCAAGAGCGGCGTTATCGGCACCGTCCGCATCATCCGCTCGAGCTTCGGCTTCAATATGGGCAGCTACAGGCCGGAGCACCGGCTGTTCGCCAATGATACCGCCGGCGGCGGCATTCTCGATGTCGGCGGCTACCCGGTCTCGATGGCAAGGCTGATCGCCGGCGCCGCGAACGGTAAGGCCTTCCTCGACCCGGAGAAGGTTTCGGGCGTCGCCCATCTCGGTGAGAGCGGCGTCGACGAATGGGCGTCCGCCGTGCTCAAATTCCCGAACGAGATCATTGCTGAAGTCTCCTGCTCGATCATGGCGCAGCAGGACAATGTCCTGCGTATCATCGGCTCCGAGGGCCGGATCGAAGTCGCCGACTTCTGGTTCGCCTCCGGCCACAAGGGCGGCGTCGGCAAGATCGAAATCTTCAAGGGCGGCAAACAGGAGACGGTCGAGGTCAAGGAAGATCGCTGGCTTTATTCCTTCGAGGCGGACGCGGCGGGCGATGCGATCCGCGCCGGGAAAACCGAGTTCAGCTCTCCCGGCATGAGCTGGGCGGATTCGATCGCCAACCTGCGCGTGCTCGACCAGTGGCGCGCCTCGGTCGGCCTCGAATACGGCGTCGAGAAAGCGGCAAAGCGCACCACCAACATTGCCGGCGGCACGGTCACGCACGGCAGCAGCATTCCGCGGCGTGAGATACCCGGCATTTCCAAGCCGGCCTCGGTGGTGACGCTCGGCTTCGAATTCTTCCCGAACTTTGCCGCCGCCTCGCTGACGCTCGACTCCTTCTACGAGGCCGGCGGCAATACCTTCGACACGGCCTATGTCTATGGCGCCGGCAAGACGGAGGCGATCTTCGGCGACTGGCACACGAGCCGAAAGGTGCCGCGCGAGGAGATCGTGCTGATCGGCAAGGGCGCGCATTCGCCGCTCTGCTATCCCGACATGATCGCCAAGCAACTCGACCAGTCTCTCGCCCGGCTGAAGACCGACTATGTCGACATCTACTTCATGCATCGCGACAATACCGACGTGCCCGTCGGCGAGTTCGTCGATGCCATGGATGCCGAGGTCAAGCGCGGCCGTATCCGCGGCATCTTCGGCGGCTCGAACTGGACGCGGGCGCGTTTCGACGAGGCGATCGCCTATGCCGAAAAGACCGGCAAGGCAGCGCCGGCAGCACTCTCCAACAACTTCTCGCTCGCCGAGATGCTGGATCCGATCTGGGCCGGCTGCGTCGCCGCCTCCGACGACGATTGGAAGACGTGGCTGAACGAGAAGCAGATCCCGAACTTTGCCTGGTCGAGCCAGGGACGCGGTTTCTTCACCGACCGCGCCGGCCGTGACAAGCGGGATGACGAGGAGATCGTGCGGGTCTGGTATTCCGAACGCAATTTCGGACGCCGCGACCGTGCCATCGAACTGGCCAACAAGCTCGGCCGCAACCCGATCCACATCGCGCTCGCCTATGTGATCGCCCAGCCTTTCCCGGTCATTCCGCTGATCGGACCGCGTACTGTCGCCGAGTTGGAAGACAGTCTTTCGGCGCTCGACATCCGACTGACGCCCGATCAAGTGAAATGGCTGGAAGGCTGACCCAATAAAAAGGGCGCGGTTCGAGCCGCGCCCTTTTTCGATCGCGTCACGGCCGACGCCGAGCCATCGAGACGGGGCGTATACCCCTGTTAATCCCGGTCAGCTTGCAGGATTGCGCGCGGTGACGATCCACGCCGCGCCGTCGATCATCACCGACCGTTCACCGGGGCAGCCCGCGAAGGCGGCGCGAACCGCGGCCGAAGCGCGGGCGCGAATGTCGCCGGGTTGACCAACGAGTGCGCGCGACAGCGGACCGACCTCGAGTGTCATCTCCACCGCGTCGTCGATCGCCGCGTCCCGCGTCCCGCCCTCGCCGAACGGGATGGAGGCATCGAAGGGCGCGATAGCAATATCGGTGAAGCCGGCCGCCGTCAGGATACGCGCCACGCGCCCCTGATCGCCAAACGAGAATGGGCCGGGCGCTTCGGAATCAGGCGGCGCGGTCGGCGGGACGATGCCCTTGATCGCGCCCATCGGCAAGCGCACCCAATCGTTCTCGGCCATGCCGCGCCAGCAGACGAAAGCGACCCGCGCGCCCGGCTTGAGCGCACAGCGCATATGAGCGAACGCCGCTGTCGGATCGTCAAAGAACATCACACCGAAGCGCGAGAACAGGATGTCGAACGCGCCCTCGGGCAGTTCGGCGCTGCTGGCGTCGGCCACTAGGAATAGGGCCGGCGCATCCTGCGGCGCTAGCGCGAGCGCTCTGCCGATCAGCGGTTCGGATATGTCCACGCCCAGCACATGGCCCTCCGCGCCGACGCGGGCGGCCAGAGCCAGACTCGACGCTCCAGCGCCGCAGCCGACGTCCAGTACGCGCTCGCCCGTGGCGGGCGCGGCGGCTTCGATCGCGGCCTGGCCGAACACCGCCATCATGGCATCGAGCCGGGTCTGGTAAGCGACCCACCGCTCCCCGCTTGGGCCATTCCAGTCGGCTATCTGATAAACATTTTTCTCTGCCATGCCATATCCTTGTTCTGATCCGTTCTTAACCAGGCTATCTGCCCGCGTGGTCGTTGCCACCGTGCGCGGCGATGAACATGGCGACGGCCGACCGGCAATAGGATTCGATTTCGTTGTCGTCCTCTGCTCTCGCCTGATCGAAGCGTGCGATGATCAGGAGATCGGATCCTTTGAAAAGCGCGGCAAACAAGCGGGCGGACCGGAGAGGATCGGGCACGTTCAGAACCGCCTTCGCGTGCAGCTGACGCAACAGTGCCTCGATTTGGGCGATGACGTAGGCGGGGCCGGCTTCGTAATGGAGCTTGCTTGACGAGTTTTGATTCGCCCTGTCGGCCATGACCATGGCTTCGACACTGCGGACGTCTGATCTCAACAGCGTGCGAAGCAGTAAAGATCCCACCGCCATGAGCTGATCTTCGACCGAACCGTCGACGCCTTCAAGCAGGGTTTGTGGTGAAAACAACTGCTGGCAGCCGGCCGCGATGGCCGCGCTGAACAGCGCCTCCTTGTTCTCGAAGTGCCGATAGATGCTGAGCTTGGATATCTTCGCCCGCTGAGCGACCTTGTCCAATGTCGTCGCTTGAAAACCCAATTCCACAAAGAGTTCGCGCGCGGCGTCGACGATTGTTTGGCCAAGCGCTTCGTTGGCGGGCCGGCCGCGCCGGCCCTGGCTGTTTTCGGTCACGACAATTCCGATCCTTGACAGTATCGTAATTCTTGCATTACGATACCATGCAGTATCTGAAATGTGCAAGCCAATGGGTAGGTTCAACCTTAAGGTTCCCAACCCACGACACGGAGCCCATCACCATGGATGACGTCATCATCATCGGCGGTAGCTTTGCCGGTCTCGCCGGCGCCTTGCAGCTCGGCCGTGCCCGCCGCAAGGTCACGGTTCTCGATACCGGTCTGCCGCGCAACCGCTTCGCTGGCCACTCGCATGGCCTGCTCGGCCACGACCACAAGCCGCCGCTGGACATCCTGGCCGAGGCGCGGCAGCAGCTGGCGCGTTATCCCACGATCAAGCTGGTCAATGCCCGGGCCGACAGCATCTCCGGCACCATCGACGATTTCTCCGTCCTTACTGGCGATGGCGAAAGCATTGGGGCGCGCCGCCTGATCCTGAGCTATGGCATCGCCGACCAGATGCCTGATGTTCCGGGCTTTGCCGAAAGCTGGGGCACCTCCATCGTGCCCTGCCCCTATTGCGACGGCTTTGAAGTCGCCGGCCAGCATTGGGGCCTCGTCTGGTCCGGCCGGCAGTCGCACAATCAGGCCAGGCTTTTCCACGATTGGACCGACAGGTTGACGCTGTTCGCCGATGATCACGACATTCCGCCCGATATCCGGGCCGATCTGGCGCGCCGCAGCATACCTGTCGTCGAGGGCCGGATCACCGGGATCGCCCATCACGGGGGCCATAGCGCCACCATCAAACTCGATACCGGCCCCGATGTCGCGGTCGACATCCTGTTCGCTCATCCGCGCAACGAACCCTCCGCCAGCTTGCATGAATCACTGGGCCTCGCCACAGTCGGTACGCCCAGCGGCATCGCCCTCAAGGTCGATGAGCGCCGCGAGACCAGCATGCCCGGCATCTACGCCGCCGGCGACCTCGCCAACCCCGGAATGCCCTCGGTCACCACGGCATCATGGCAAGGCGCGATGGCGGGCATCTTCGCCCAGCAGTCGATGCTGGTTTGAGAGCAGACAATCTCTTCCCCAGGTGCGCGGGCTATCAAATTTTGGACGTTGCGGGCAGCGGACGAACCGGGCGCTCTCTACCTCGCTAAGACCTCCGGCCCGCCAATCCGCGCGAACCGCATCAATCCAAACAACTTCGAATTCCCTTAGCGGGTATTATTGTAGAAATGCCCACGAAGCCCCTTTCTACTTACGCGTCTCGGACGCCTTCTTTCTGGCAGCATCGTCCATCAACTCATACCACATGGCGTTGAGGACGGCGAAGGCGGCGGCCAGCGGCAGGCCGAGTATCCATGCGAAATACCACATCGTTTCGTCTCCCTCAGTAGGCGTGGCTGTTTTTGTCGGTGACGGATTTCTCGTCGACCTTGCCCCACAGAACCTTGTAGACCCAGGCCGTGTAGGCAAAGATGATCGGCAGGAAGATCGCCGACACCACCAGCATGATGAACAGCGTCATATGGCTGGAGGATGCATCC
This sequence comes from Rhizobium sp. F40D2, assembly GCF_051810745.2. Lineage (NCBI taxonomy): Bacteria > Pseudomonadati > Pseudomonadota > Alphaproteobacteria > Hyphomicrobiales > Rhizobiaceae > Rhizobium > Rhizobium sp. F40D2. The sequence goes on along the minus strand of NZ_JBPWQX020000002.1, from coordinate 607,111 downwards.
CAGACCGTCAGGCTCGATCGCGGATCGAGCGAGGAGGGCAGGATGAAGGGGAACATCGACAGGCCGACCGTCGAGATGATGCCGAGGACGGCGACCGTGCTGAAGAGCAGCGTCATCACCTCCCGCCTTGCCCGCATGGCAATGAAAGCCAGTGCCGCACCGGCAAAGCCGAGGACCGGTGCTGCGATCATCCATGAATGGGCGGTGTAATTGGCAAGCCAGGCGCTCATTTCGATCACCACCGTTTTCAGCAGCGGATTGGACGGTCCGATCGGGCTGATATCGCTGATGATGCGGTAGCCGCCGACGCCGATCCACAGGAAGACGCCGCCGAGGGCAAACAGCAAGATGGCGGCCAGGGCGGCGATGCTGCCGTAGCTTCTGGCCCGCTCCGCAACCGGACCGCTCGCCTTCAGCACCAGCCAGGCCGCACCATGCATCGTCAGCATGGCGACGGAGAGCAGGCCACAAAGCAGGGCAAAGGGATTGAGCAGGCCAAAGAACGAGCCTTCATAGAAGATCCGCATATCGTCGGCAAAGCGGAAGGGCACGCCCTGCAGCACGTTGCCGACGGCGACGCCGAAGATCAGCGACGGCACGAAACCGCCGATAAAGAGCGCCCAGTCCCAGCCGTTGCGCCAATTGGCGCTTTCCCGCTTCGACCGGTATTTGAAGCCGACCGGGCGCAGGATGAGCGCGAAGAGAATCGCGAACATCGCGAGGTAAAAGCCCGAGAAGGAGACCGCATAGAGCGGCGGCCAGGCGGCGAAGATGGCGCCGCCGCCGAGGATCAGCCAGACCTGGTTGCCTTCCCAGGTGGCGCCGATCGTGTTGATCACCACGCGCCGTTCCGTATCGGTCCTGGCGACGAAGGGCAGAAGCGTGCCGACGCCGAGATCGAAGCCGCCTGTCGCCGCAAAGGCGATCAGCACTATGCCGAGCAGCAGCCACCAGATGATGCGCAGGGTTTCATAGTCGATGAGTTCATGAAGGATCATGGCAGGTCACTCCGCGGCCGGGACGAGGGTTTCGGAAATCAGCACCGCTTCCGGCTCGTCGTCCGGTTCGGGCCCCTGGCGGATCGCCTTGATCATCAGGCCCATCTCGATGACGATCAGCACCGTGTAGAGCGCGGCAAAACCGATGATTGTCAAAAGCACGGTGCCGGCGCCGAGGCTGGAAACGGCTGCCGCCGTCGGCAGCACACCTTCGATCACCCAGGGCTGACGGCCGAACTCGGCGACGACCCAGCCAAGCTCGATGGCGACCCAGGGCAGGGGGATCGCCAGCACCGCAATCCTCAGCAGCAGCGGATATTTGTCGAGATGCCGGCGCGCCGACAGCCAGAAGAAGGTGGCGGTCAACAAGATGAAGAAGATGCCGAGGCCGACCATGATGCGGAACGACCAGAAGAGCGTCGGCACATGCGGGATCGTATCGCGCGCAGCCTGAACGATCTGCGCGTCGGTCGCCTGGCGCGGATCGTCGACGTAGCGCTTCAGAAGAAGGGCATAACCGAGATCATGGCCGAGATCCTCGAAGGAGCTGCGAACCTCCTGCGCCACCTGATCCTGCGCGGGTGCTGCACGGATCTGCATCAGCGCGTCATAGGCCTTGATGCCGTCGCGGATGCGGGTTTCGGCCTGCTGTTCGAGCTTATCGATGCCGGGGATCTCTGTCGTCAGCGACCGCGTGCCGATCAGGCCCATGACCCAGGGAATATGGACGGCGAAATGCGTCTCGCGCGCCTCCTGATCCGGGAAACCGAAGGCAGTGAAGGCAGCCGGCGCCGGCTCTGTCTTCCACATGCCTTCGATCGCGGCGAGCTTCATCTTCTGGTTTTCGGTGGCGAGATAACCGCTCTCGTCGCCGAGCACGACCACCGAGAGTGCGGAGGCGAGGCCGAAGGAGGCGGCGACCGTCATCGAGCGCTTGGCAAGCTCGATATGCCGGCCCTTCAGCAGATACCAGGCCGAAACGCCGAGCACGAAGATCGAGGCGCAGACATAACCGGCCGACACCGTATGGACGAATTTCGCTTGGGCGACCGGATTGAAGACCACGTCGAAGAAGCTTGTGATCTCCATGCGCATCGTCTGCGGATTGAGCGCCGATCCCACCGGGTTCTGCATCCAGCCATTGGCGATGAGGATCCAGAGGGCGGAAAAATTCGAGCCGAGCGCCACAGCCCAGGTGGCGACGAGATGGCCGACCTTCGACAGCTTGTCCCAGCCGAAGAAGAACAGACCGACGAAGGTCGCCTCCAGGAAGAAGGCCATCAGGCCTTCGATCGCCAGCGGCGCGCCGAAAATGTCGCCGACATAATAGCTGTAATAGCTCCAGTTCATGCCGAACTGGAATTCCATGACGATGCCGGTGGCGACGCCGATCACAAAATTGATGCCGAACAGCGTGCCCCAGAATTTCGTCATCTGCCGCCAGATCTGGCGGCCGGTCATGACATAGACGGTTTCCATGATCGCCAGAAGCACGGACAGGCCGAGCGTCAGCGGTACGAACAGGAAGTGGTACAGCGCCGTCAGCGCGAATTGGAAGCGCGAAAGCGCTACGATATCTAGTTCCATTGTCTTTCTCCCACGGTCCCACGGGGTACGGAGCGTTCCTCGAGCGCCGGCCGGCGCCTGAGGGCATGCGATCATGCTCAGTCCGGCCGAAGCCGGTCGAGCGTCTTTTCGAACGCCGCCTCTCCGCGGCGCGAAATCTCTGAAATGCGGCCGCCTTCGATGACGGCGATACGGTCTGCGATGGCAGCCTCGCGGCGGATATGCGTGGCGATCACCAAAGAGCGGCCGTCGGCCATTGCCGACAGGCGGCAGAGCACGTCGCGGGCGGTGGCGCCGTCCAGGCCCTCTGTGGGTTCATCGAGCAGCCAGAGCGGCGTGTCGCGCAGGAAGAGCCGGGCAAGCGCCAGCCGGCGCGACTGGCCGCCGGAAAGGCCGAGCCCGCCTTCGCCGAGCGGCGTATCGATCCCGCGCGGCATGGCCTCGACATCGGCAAGCAGACCGGCGGCAGCGAGCGCGTCTCGAAGACGGGCCTCGCTCGCATCCGGGTTGGCGAGAGCGAGATTGCCGCGCAGACTGTCCTCGAAGAGCTCCGTCCGTTGCGTCAGCAAGGTCGCCGGTACCGCCGCAAGACTTCCCGTTTTTGCCGGCAGTTCGCCGGAAAGCAGAGCGAGCAGGCTCGACTTGCCGGCGCCGCTGCTGCCGATGACGGCCAGACTTTCGCCCTGCTGAAGCGTGAGCGCGATGTCCTGGAGTGCCGGCACGGCGGAATTTTCATGGAAGGCGGATACATCCGCCAGCGAAAAGGCAAATCCCGGCAGCGCCGCCGCCAATGGTTCGGAGGCCTCCGCGATGGCAAGCCGCGGTCCGACGCGTTTTGCCGCAAGCAAGGTCCGGCCCAGTTCAAGGGCGCCGCGACGCAGCGCCGCGAAGGGTTCGACGGCGGCAAAGGCGACGAGCAGGCCGAAGGCTGCGACCGGCGCGGTAATCGCCTTCGTTTCCGCAAGGGCGGCGACGGCAAGCAGCGATGCCGTCAACAGCAGGGTGGAGACGAGGCCGAAGCCGAATGTCAGGCCGGTTTCGACGCGGTTCAGCCGGTCGTCGGCGCTGCCGGCATAATGATCGGCGGCAGCAATCGCGCCGCTCTGCGCGGCAAGCCGGCCGGCCATCAACAGATCGGTCTGGCCGGCGACGAGATCGATCGTCCGCGACCGCAGCGCCTCGATACCATGGGCGCGTCTGCGGGCATGTTTGCGCGCCGCCCGAGCGGCGATCAAGGGCAGGCCGAGGCCCGTGCCGACAAGAAAGAGACAAGCGAACAGGCCGAACAAGGGATGCATGAGACCCAGCGCAAGGCTTGCCGCAAGGGTAGCGCCGATCGCCACCGCGGCCGGCACGAGGATCCTGAGATAGAGCGAGTCGAGCGCATCGATATCGGCCGTAAGCCGGAAGAGCAGCCTTGCCGGGCGATGCAGCAGCGTGCGCGCCGCACCCGGTTCGGTGAAGCCGCGAAACAGTCTTTCGCGAAGAGCGGCGAGCACGCCGAGCGTCGCGTCATGGGTCGCAAGCCTTTCACCATAGCGCGCCACTGTCCTGATGATGGCGAGCAGGCGGATGCCGGCCGAAGGCGCAAAGACGTCGAAAGTGATAGCGGCCGCAGAAAGGCCGGCAAGCGAGGTGGCGGTGATGAACCAGCCGGAGAGGCCGAGCAGGGCGATGCCTGCCGTGACCGTCGCCGCTGAAAGTGCCGCGCCGAGCAGCAGCGCGCGCCGGCGCTCGGCAAAGAACAGACGCAGGATCGGCTTCAGATCTGCAGCAAATGTACTCATTCGGCGGCCTCCCTTATAACAAAGTCGGCGTCGATGCGGATGCTACGATGCATGCGCGCTGCCAGCAGCGGATCGTGGGTCGCAACGATCAAAGTGCGCCCCCTGGAGAGCGAAAGCAGGCTCTCGGTCACTTCGGCGGCGGTGGCGGCATCAAGATGCGCGGTCGGCTCGTCGGCCAGGATAATCCCCAGATGCGGATTGCAGGCCGCCCGCGCGATCGCAAGCCGCAGCGCCTCACCGCCGGAAAGCCCGATTCCGCCCTCGCCGAGCGGCCGGCCGCCATAGGCCTCAGCCACCTTGCCGAGTCTCGCGACGGCAAGCGCATTCGTGACATCGTCGCGTGCGATGCCGGTCCTGCCGATAGAAGTATTGCCTGCGATGGTGCCGGCAAAGATATGCGGCTTCTGGCCGATCCACGCCATGGCGCCGCGCAGGCTGGCGGCAGTCTCATCCGAAAGCTCGACGCCGCCGATGACGATGCGCCCGCCAGCACAGGGCGCCAGCCCTGCGATCAATGAGAGAAGCGTCGATTTGCCGGAGCCGCTGGCGCCGAGAAACGCCAGATGTTCCCCGGCGGCGATATCGAGGTTGAAACCGTCGAGGATCAGCGGTTCGTCGGCGCCGTAGCGAAAGGCGAGATTTTCGAGGCGGATGGCCGGCGCCCCGGTGCCGGCAGGCACTGTTGCCTCGGCCGATCCTCGGATCGGCAAACCGCCTGCAGCCAGAGCGTCCAGCGCTTTCAACGCCGCTTCGCCGGCCGCCCAATCGTGCCAGACAGACGAAAGCTCGCGCAGCGGCTCGAAGAAGGCCGGCGCCAGCAGCAGGATGAAGAGTCCCTCGGTCAGGTCGAGCCGGCCTGTCCAGGTGCCGAAGCGGATTTCGCCAAGCAGGCTGAAGCCGACATAGACGGCAATCATCGCCACGCCGAGTGCTGCGAAAAGCTCGAGCACGGCCGAGGAGAGAAAGGCGATCTTCAGCACCGCCACGGTCCGCAGACGCAACGATTCTGCCTCTCGGCGCAGCCGCAGTGCGGTCGTATCCACCGCGCCGAGCGCGCGGATCGTCGCCAGTCCGCGCAGCCGATCGAGCAGGAAGCCGTTGAGGCCACCGGTCGCAACGAGCTGCTTTTCGCTGGCTGCCTGGGCCCGCCAGCCGATCAGCGCCATGAAGATCGGGATCAGCGGCGCGGCGAACAGCAAAACCAGCGCGGCGATCCAGGAGACAGGAAGGAGGAAGGCAAGGATGACGAGCGGCACGAGGCTCGCCTTCATCCGCGCCGGCTGGAAACGGGCGAGATAGGGCACGATCAGCTCAGCCTGCTCGCCGATGACGCTTGCGGCTTTGCCGGAGGCCGGCCGGCCGCGATCGATCGGCGACGACAGACAAAGGGCAGCGACGGCGGCCTGCCGCCTGCGGCTGAGCTCAGAGCGCGCCACATGAAAGGCCAGCCGGCCGCCAGCTGCGTCAAGACAGCTTCTTGCCAATCCGAGGGCTAGGATGCCGAAGGCCGGCCACAGCACGTCATGCAATCCACCGCCATCGGCAATACGGCCGACCGAGATGGCGAGCAAGCCGGCCTGTGGGATCCAGATGGCAGCGGCGAGCGCCTGCAGCATCGCCGCCCTCAGCAGCCCGCCTTTCGCCGCTTCACCGCGGGGCGAAACGGCATCGCCGTCCAACGGCCGCGTCTCTTGTTTGTCTGTGGCGTGGCAGAAAGCAGTTCCCATGGCGCTAACTCTTGTTCGCAGGGTTCGGCCGGCGGCTGCGGCCAAGCGAAACAACCCGGTCCTTGGCCTCCAGAAGCTTTGTCACTTTCGCGCCGAGCGAGAGTAGCGTTGCGAGCCTTTCCGTTTCAAGTTGTTTTACGTCTTCGTACCAATGGGTCAGCTGTTCGATTAGCGTATGCATTTCGCTCATGCGCAGCTGCGCATGGCGCTCGGCCTCGCTGGCAGGACGCTGCATCAGGATTTCGCGCAGAACCGACAGCGTCGGATCGACCTCACGCTTCTTTCGTTCCTCGGCAAGCGTCCGCAAGATGAGCCAGACATCATCCGGCGTGGTGAAGAAATCGCGGCGATCGTCCGGCTTGTGTTTGAGAAGGACGAGGTTCCAGGCCTGCAGTTCGCGCAGACTCATCGACACGTTGGAGCGCGAAATGCCGAGCGACTCGGCGATCTCCTCGGCGCAGAGCGGTGCCGGCGAGACGAAGAGCAGGGCGTAGATCTGGCCGACCGTGCGGTTGATTCCCCAGCGGGATCCCATTTCGCCGAAGTGGAGAACGAAGGACTGGACGAGAGGCGGAAGGTTCATCATTGTTTCCGTTGCGTCTGTGATTTCAGAAATTTCTGAAATCAGCATACTGACTTTCGCACATCGGCGCCAACCGGCAAGGCGGCCCTGCGTCAATTTGGATGTTCGTTCGTTGATCGAGGGTCGGATATAGCCCGGCGCGGGATGGCTGGATTTGATTTGGATCAAGTCCGCCGCACTTTGCGGCGATGACGCAGAAACGCCCGGTTTTGGCTTACCGGGCGTTCTGATCGGACTGCGATGATAGATGTGATGCCGCCTTCGCAGGCGGCTCAAATATTGTCCGCTCAGATCAAGCCGGCCAGGATGCCGACGCCTGCAATGGCGGCAACACTGCCAGCTGCGCGCGTTACGAACGCGCCCTGACGTTCGCCGGCGCGGCCGATGACATAGCCGAGGGCGAGGCCGGCGGCATGGAGTAGCGCAGTCGCGATCATAAAACCGGCGGCATAGGCGGCACCGCCGGCATCCTCCGGCATCTCCGCCCCGTGGGCATGCCCGTGAAAGATCGCGAAGAGGCCGACGACACCCATCGCAACGGCGGTCGGGGCCTTGACGTGGAGCGCAACGATCGCGCCAAGGACCACGACGGATAGCGCGATACCGGTTTCAACGAAGGGAATATTGATGCCGGCAACGCCGAGAGCACCGCCGAGCGCCATCACCAGAACGAAGGTCGTCGGCACCTGCCAGGTGGCGCGGCCGCCGAGCTGAAATGCAAAAACGCCGACCATCACCATCGCGAGGATATGATCGAGGCCGGACATCGGATGGGCAAAGCCATGGCTGAAGCCGGCAGCCTCGCCGATTGCGGGATGGGCATAGGCTGCGGCTGGAAGCGCTGTGGCAGCCAAAGCAAGCAGGCCGCCCTTGAGTGCTGATTTCATGGCTCATCCCTCGTAAGTTTTCGAATATCCTGCGGCCGCCGAACGCCGCCGCGATTCCAAGGTGCGCGCAACACGCTAATTCAACAAACTTGCGCCGTCAACGAAAACTCCATAAAATAACAAGGCAATTCAATTGCTTATCTGATAGGCAAATGCCGCTTTCGATAGCTTCTCACATTGCTCCAAGATCCGCCTGGAAACGTCGCCGCACAGGGACTATCAATCATCCGGCGGAACCAGCGCAAATCGCCCCGCGATGGAGGAGACGCCCATGACGAACACCGAGCGGCCGCTGGCGATCAGCGCGCCCGAACCGCGCACGCTCGATCTGATCTTCAGCGATCAGGCGCGCGCCGAACTGCATGCGAAATATGAGATCATCGAGGCCGATCCCGACAATATCGCCGGGCTCGGCGACGAGATCCTCGGCAGGACCCGTTACATTGTCGGCCAGCCGCCGCTTTCGGCGGAAACGCTGGCGAGAATGTCGGCCCTGCGCTCGATCCTCAACGTCGAAAGCAATCTTCTGAACAACATGCCCTATGAGGTGCTTTTTGAGCGCGGCATCCATGTCGTGACCACAGGCCAGGTCTTTGCCGAGCCGGTCGCCGAGATCGGTCTCGGCTTCGCGCTCGCCTTGGCGCGCGGCATCGTCGATGCGGATGTCGCGTTCCGCCAGGGAAACGAACTCTGGGGCGGCGAGGGCAATGCGCATGCGCGGCTGATCGCCGGCTCCGAGATCGGCATCGTCGGCTTCGGCGATCTCGGCAAGGCACTGCGCCGGCTGCTTTCCGGCTTCAGGGCCCGCATAAGAGTGTTCGATCCCTGGCTGCCCCGCTCGATCCTCAAGGAAAGCGGCGTCGAGCCCGCAAGCCTGGAGGATGTGCTGACCAAGAGCGATTTCGTCTTCGTCGTCGCGGCCGTCACCAGTGAAAACAAAGGATTTCTCGGCGCCGACGCTTTCGCCAGCATGCGCAGGGGCGCGGCCTTCATCCTGCTCAGCCGCGCCGACGTCGTCGATTTCGAGGCGCTGATGGCGGCCGTCTCGTCCGGTCATCTTGTCGCGGCAAGCGACGTCTACCCGCAGGAGCCGCTGCCGCCCGATCACCCGGTGCGGAGCCTGAAAGGCTTCATCCGCTCCGCACATCGCGCCGGCGCGCTCGACAGTGCCTTCAAGAAGATGGGCGATATGGTGCTCGAGGACATGGACCTGATGGATCGCGGCCTGCCGCCGATGCGTTGCAAGCGGGCAGAACGCGAAACGGTTTCGCGCATGCGTTCCAAACCAGTCGCAGTGAATTAAACCAGCAGACGCGCGCCGCCTCAGGCGGCGCGCTGCTCGCTTCCCTGGATCGCGGCGAGCTTCCAGTCGGTGCCGGGCTTGCGCACGAAAGTCCAGACCTCGGTGCTTTCGCTCGGGCGGCGATCGTCGCCGGAAACGACGCGGCCGCTGTCGCGTTCGACCATCGCATCGATCGAGGAGTAGCGCATGGCAAGCGTCGCATATTCCTGGCCGTCTTCGCGCCAGGCCTCGGCAATGTCGCCCTGCAGCAGCTTAACGTCGGACACGCGGTTGCGCATGCCGTTGGTGGCGTTTTCGCCGAGTTCCTCGGCCAGATAAGACATCGCCTCAGGCGTCGTCAGTCGGCGCAACGTGGCGTAATCCTCGGCACCGTAAGCGGTCTGAACGTCGGTCAGCAATTCCTCGAATTGATCGAGATCGGCCTGCGTCAGCCCGAGCTCGTCGCTCGGCCGGTTGCCGCGCGTGGACGATCCTGAACCGGCACCCGAACCGATCGCCGGGATCTGGAAGGACGAATTGTTGGCTGGCGACACGCTATAAGACCGGTTGAAGGAGCCACTCTGGCCACCGGCGCCGTAGGAAGGCTGACGGCGGTTGGAGAAATAACGCATGGCGAGCATGACGGCACCGCCGATCAGCGCGATCTGCAGCAGCATGCCGAGGAAGCCGAAGCCACCGCCGAAACCGTGACCGAGCAGCATGCCGAGGAGGCCGCCGGCAATCAGGCCGCCGATCATCGAACGGCCGAAGCCGCCGAAGAGACCGGGGCGCGGGGCGCCGAAGGGCTGCTGCGCGGTCGCTGGTGCCGTGGTTTGCGGGCGCGGCGTCATCGACCGTTCGATCGGCGCAACTGGCGCAGGCGCGGTACGGGTGACAGGCGGAGCCTGGAAGGTCCGCGTGCCGCGGCTTCCGAATCCACCGAAACTGCCGGCGCGGCGGGCATCGGCATCGCTGATCGTGGCAAAAACGGTAGCGCTCGTCAGTGCGGCAATAGCCGCGAACTTGGCAAAACGCGAAATAGCACTCGGCATTCCTGATCTCCTGTCATGCGCAGTGAGGGCATGTCGGGATAGAATATAGGTACTCTTTCCGCCGTTTGAAGTTTTTTCGCCGCTTACTGGCAGACATCGACCCAGCTGGCGCCGGTAAGCTCGGCCAGCCGTCCGGTTTCGATGCGCACGGCCGAATTCGTCGAGCCCGCCGCCGGCACGACCTCATCGAAGCGTTTCAGTGAGATATCGCAATAGATGGGCAGCGGCGAGGGTAGGCCGAACGGGCAGACGCCGCCGACCGGATGGCTGGTGACCGCCACCACCTCATCGGCGTCGAGCATGCGCCCCTTGGCGCCGAACGTGTCCTTGAACTTGCGATTGTCGAGCCTTGCCGTGCCGCCGGCAACGACCAGCATCATCTGCTCGCCGACGCGCAGGCAGATCGTCTTGGCGATCTGGGCCGGCTCGACGCCATGGGCCTCGGCAGCAAGCGCCACCGTCGAGGAGCTCTCGGCGGTTTCGATGATGTCGATATCGGGTGCGTGCGCACGCAAGAAAGCGCGGACAGATTCGAGGCTCATCCCCGCATGCTAGCGCATCGGCCCGAAAATCGGAACCGGTTTTCGGAAGTCACGATGCGAGGATTGAAAGCATTGCAGCGTCTCGAAAGACACCGCGAACCCGCAGGAGGGCAAGCATAATTTGAAATGAAAAAGGCACTCCCGAAAACCGCCGCTTGCAAGTCTGGCAGACATTGTCATAATAATTTTGCACACGTGCTCAATTTTGTCATTCGGCCGTTACATCAAACCCCTAGAGCGGACATCGTCACGTTTTCGTGGGGTTTCGGAGCGGCCATCATCAGCAGTGCTGACCCGCCAAGAGGCTTCACACTGCTCTTCTAGGGAGACGAAGAAGATGACCATTTTGCCGACACTGAAAACCCTCGCCATCGCTACTGCCATCCTGGCCTCGAGCTCTGCAATTGGGGTTGCCAAGGACGTTCACATCAGCGTCTGGGCCGGCGGCACCGGCCCGAACGACGTCTATCGCCTCGACGCCATCGAGATCGCAGCCCAGCAACTGCAGCGCGAAGCCGCCCTCAAGGGCGAAGACCTGAAGATCACCGTCGAGAAGAAGCCCTATTCCGCCTGGGAAGACTTCAAGCAGGCGCTGACCCTTGCCGCGGAAGCCAAGACCGCCCCGAACATCGTCGTCAGCGGCCACGAAGACATCGCCCCCTGGTCGCAGGCCGGCCTCATCGTCCCGATCGAGGATTACGTCGATCTCGACTCCTGGCCGCTCAGCGACATCTATGAAAACCTGCTGAAGATCGCCTCCTACAACGGGACCGTCTACGGCATTCCGCAGGATGCCGAATCCCGCCCGATGTTCTTCTGGAAGCCTTACATGAAGGCGATCGGCTACAGCGACGCCGATCTGGACGCGCTGCCGCAGAGTGTCCAGGACGGCAAGTACACCATGAAGAACCTGCTCGAAGATGCCAAGAAGATGCAGGACAAGGGGCTCGTCCAGCCCGGTTACGGCTTCTATCCACGCACCAGCAACGGCCCCGACTACTGGCAGTTCTACACCAGCTTCGGCGGCACGATGGAAGAAGACGGCAAGCTCGTCTTCGACAAGGCGGCGATGACCCGCACCTATCAGTTCTTCGCCGACGCCGTTAAATCAGGCGTCACCAAAAAGAACCACATCGGCATGCCCGGCGACCAGTGGTGGAAGGAAGTCGCCACAGGCAAGGCCGGGATCTGGGACGGCGGCACCTGGCATTATGCCCGCCTCGTCAACCAGGAAGGCCTCAAGGACTTCTTCGGCAACGTGATCTTCACGCTGATCCCCGCCGGCGAAGGCGGCAAGGCCAACACGCTGACCCATCCGCTCGTCTACCTCTTGACCGCAGGTCACGACCAGGAAGACACCGAGATCGCCGCCCAGCTGGTCAAGATCGCCTCCGAGCCGCGCACCAACGCGCTGCATGCGGTCAGATCGGCCCATCTCGGCATCTCCAAGTCGGAATCCACCGTCGACTTCTACTCGGCCGACCGCTGGACCCGCGAAGCCACCGAGCGCCTGCTGCCTTATGCCAATGCGATGCCGAACAATTCCGATTTCGGCACCTATTGGAACATCATGTGGAAGAACCTCGAAGCGTCCTGGACCGGCGCCAAGACCGTCGACGCCGCCATCAGCGACGCCGAGAGCGAGCTGAAAAGCACGCTCGGCGACAAGATTGTCATCCGCTGAAGCATCCCTCCGGGCGGCGGCAATCCCGCCGCCCGGTCGGTTCCGCGAGGAGACTTCCCATGAAATCGTCCAGAACGCTCGGACTGGTGATGATCGCGCCTGCGGCGATCATGATCGTCCTGTTCTTCCTGATGCCGGTGGTTCTGACGGCGGTCTTCTCGATGACCAACATGACGACGGCGACCGGCATTTCCGGCGGCGTCTACCAGATCGCGCCCAACTCGCTGATCGCGCTGAAATCGGCGATGCCCGAGATCGCCACCGAGATGGCCGAGCCGCGTTACACCATCGACGAGGCTGGCCTCACGGCCGTCGAGAGCCTCGGGCTTGCGCCGGGGATCGCCGCGGAATTGCGCGCCAAACATACAGGTGAGATCTTCCCGGCACGCCGCGACGTCGAGCGCATGATCAAGGATCTCGCCGAGCGACCTTCGACGCGTGAGGTCAAGCAGATCTCCGAACAGTTCAACCGCTCCGTCCTCAACACCCGCTTCGACAGCAAGGAGCAGCTGTTTTCGGCGCTGGACAGTCTGGGTTTCAAGCTGACGCCGGAGCAGAAGGAAACCGTCGCCAAGATAACCTATACCGGCTGGACCTGGACGACCGACAATTTCTCACGCATGGCCAATTCGCCCGACATGGCGCGTGTGCTTTTCAACACCGTGCTCTATGTCGCGCTGGTGCTGACGCTCTTCAACGTCGGCTATGCCCTGCTGCTGGCCATCTGGACACATTACATGCCGCCGACGCCCGCCTCGATCTTTCGCGGCATCTGGCTCCTGCCGCGCATCACGCCCGTCGTCATCTACGTCCTGCTGTGGAAGTGGCTCGCCTGGGACAGCGGCTTCATCTCTATCCTGATGGGCAAGTTCGGCTACCCGCCGAAGAACTACCTGCTTGATACCGCCTATAATGCCTGGTTCTTCGTCGTGCTGATCAACGGCTTCATCGGCGCCTCGATGGGAATGTTGGTGTTCTCCTCGGCGATGCAGGCCATTCCGAAGAGCCAGTTCTATGCAAGCGAGGTCGACGGTGCTTCGCGCTGGCAGCAGATCCGTTACATCATCCTGCCGCAGATGCGCTGGCCGATCCTCTTCGTCACCTGCTACCAGACGCTGTCGCTGCTCGCCTCCTTCAATGAAATCCTGCTTGCCACCAATGGCGGCCCCGGCAACGCCACCGAGGTCTGGGCGCTCGCCGCCTATCACACCGCGCTCAGGAATTATGCCGGCAACCTCGAATACGGGCTGGGCGCCGCGATGGCGCTGGTGCTCGTCGTCATCGGCGTGACGCTGTCGCTCCTCTATCTACGCATCTTCAATTACGGCACGCTCGTCGCCAAGCCCCTGATCGAGGATTGACCATGGCCGAACGATCGCAGCCCTCGGCAAATTATCGAAGCTGGCCTGTCATAACGGCGCTGACCATCGTCAGCCTGCCGCTGCTCCTGATGTATGTCTATCTCTTCCTCGACACAGTGACGGTGAAGCAACCGGATGCGCTGCTGCCCTCCGGCTTGACACTCAATCACTGGCGCTTCCTGTGGCAGACGACGGCTGGTAAGGCGAATATCTGGCACGTAACGCTGAATACGCTGCTCTTTTCGGCCTGCACCACCAGCCTGGTGCTCATCGTCTCGTCGATGGCCGGTTACGTGCTGTCGCGGCTGAACGTGCCAGCGCGCGGCTTCTTCCTTGCAGGCGTCATGGTGCTGCACGCCTTCCCGTCGGTGACGCTGATCATCGCCATTTTCATCGTCCTGCAGATGATCGGCCTCTATAATTCGCTGATCGGCGTCATCCTGGTGAAGGCGGCGATCGACCTGCCGCTCGGCATCTGGCTGATGAAGGGTTTCTACGACACCGTGCCCTGGGAAATCGAAATGGCCGGCGTCGTCGACGGCGCTTCGCGTTTCCGCGTCTGGCGCAGCCTCGTGCTGCCGCAGGTCAAGCCGGGCATCATGGCGCTCGGGCTGTTCTCCTTCCTCTCCGGCTGGGGCGAGTTCATTCTGCCGCAGGTGCTGGCGCCGGGCAATCAGGTGCAGGTGCTGTCTGTCTATCTCGCGGGCTTCCTCGCCGACGACAACAATTACGATTTCAATATGTTCAAGGCGGTCGGCCTCTTCTACCTCATCCCGGTGCTGATCGCTTACACGCTCTTCAACAAATATCTCATGAATATCTACGGCGGCGGGAGCAAAGGCTGATGCGCATCCTCCTCGACAATTTTTCGAAGAGCTTCGGCTCTACCAAGGTCATCGAGAACATGCAGCTCGAAGTCGGCAACGGCGAGATGCTGGCGCTACTCGGTCCTTCCGGCTGCGGCAAATCGACGACGCTTTTTGCGGTCTGCGGCATTCACCGGCCGACCAGCGGACGCATCCTCTTCGGCGACCGCGACGTCACCGACCTGCCGAGCCAGGCCCGCAATGTCGGCGTCGTCTTCCAGTCCTATGCGCTCTACCCGCACATGACGGTGGCCGAAAACATCGGGTTTCCCCTGAAGGTGAAGGGCATGCCTGCCGCCGACATCCGCAAGGAGGTCGAGCGTATTTCCGAGCTTGTTCATATCAGCAATCTCATGGAACGCCGTCCCGCGCAGCTTTCCGGTGGCCAGCAGCAGCGCGTGGCGCTGGCGCGAGCGCTGATCCGCAAGCCTGACGTGCTGCTGCTCGACGAACCGCTCGCCAATCTCGATGCCAAGCTGCGCCTCGAAATGCGCTCGGAAATCCGCCGCCTGCAGCGCGAGACCGGCATCACCGCCATTCTCGTCACCCATGACCAGGTGGAAGCGATGAGCATGTGCGACCGTATCGCCATCATGAAGGAAGGCGAGATCGTCCAGATCGCCACGCCGGCCGAAATGTACAATGATCCGAAGACCGCCTTCGTCGCCGGCTTCCTCGGCAATCCGCCGATCACCTTCCTGCGCGGCATCGTCGACAAGGGCGCTTTCGCCATCCCGGAAAGCGAAATCCGCGTGCCGCTGCCGGGATCCGTCGGCGCCGCCGAGGGCACGAAGCTGATGCTCGGCGTCCGGCCCGAGCATTTTACGCCTGCGGGCGATACACCGGTGTCCGGCAAGGTCACCTTCGCCGAAACGCAAGGGCGAGAAAACCTTTACGACGTACGTCTTGCCGGCGGCCCGCTGCTGCGCTCGATACAGCCGGTGCGCAACGATATTCACGTCGGCGACGATGTCCGCTGGGCGATCGACAGCCGCGGCGTCTTCGTCTTCGACGAAGATGGCAGGAGGCTCTGATGACCCGCGACTTCCAGGCATTTTTCAAGCGTTACGACTGGCCAACGGCCAAGGGCCGACTTCCCTTCTGCATCGGCCATCGCGGCGCCAGCGGCCATGAGCGCGAGAACACGATATCAGCTTTCCGCCGCGCCGCAGAACTCGGCGCCGAGATGTGGGAGCTCGACACGCAGCTGACCCGCGACGGCGTGGTCGTTGTCTCACATGACGACCATCTCGAGCGCGTCTTCGGCATCGACCGCCGCATTTCCGAAATGACGGCTGCCGAACTCGCGGCCCTCCACGGCGTCGACGTGCCGAGTTTTTCGGAGGTCGCCGCCCTCGGCAGGGAGACCGGAACCGGTCTCTATGTCGAGCTCAAGGCACCCGGAACCGGCCTGCTCTGCTGGCGCCATCTTGCCGAGATGAACCAGCAATTTGCCTGCCTCGGCTCCTTCGATACGGCGCAGGTGCGCGAACTCCGCGACGCGGGCTGCGAGCTCCCGCTTTCGGTGCTGATCCGGATCGGCCACGATCCGCATGCGCTGGGCGACGAGGCCGGCGCCGATATCCTGCATCTTTGCTGGGAAAAGGCGGGCGAGCGACCGCAGGATCTGGTAAGCGAGGAATTGATGCGCCGCGCCTTCGAGGCCGGCCGCGAGATCGTGCTCTGGCACGAGGAGCGGCAGAGCATTCTCGATGACATCATGAAGCTTCCGGTTCTCGGCATCTGCACGGATTTGCCCGATCTGATGCGGCCGACAGGTGAGGGGAAAAAGCAGTTGGCAGACAGGGATAAGGGACCGCGCAAGGTAACCTCCTTCGACGTGGCGCGCGTGGCTGGTGTTTCGCGTGCCGCCGTATCGCGCGCCTTCACGCCGGATGCCAGCGTCTCGCCGAAAACACGCGAGAAGGTCTTCCAGGCCGCCAAGGATCTCGGTTATCGGGTAAACTATCTTGCCAGAAGTCTCACCAACAAACGTTCCGATCTCGTCGGGGTCGTTGCCGCCGGCCTCGACAATCCGTTCCGGACGCTGCAGATCGAGAACCTGGCAAGAGTGCTAATCGCCCGCAATTTCCGCCCCATCCTGCTGCCGACCTCGCAGGAGGCGGATACCTCGACGGTCATCGGCCAGCTGCTGCATTACGCTGTCTCCGGCGTCATCGTCACCTCGGATGCGCCGCCGACCGAAATTTGCGAGCAATGTGCTGCCGAAGGCGTGCCGATCGTGCTGATCAACAAGGGCAACGATATCCCCTTCGTCGACCGCATCATCTCCGATGACCGCATGGCCGGCCACCTCGCCGCCACCCATCTGATCGACAGCGGCGCGCGACAACTGGCCGTCATGGCCGCACCCGCCATCTCCTATACGGCGCGACGGCGAAGCGAAGCCTTCATCGCGCGCTGCAAGCAGCTCGGCGTCGAGGCGCAGCTGCTGCAGGTCAGGATCAACGACTACAACAGTGGCTATGAGGCGGCCGCCGACCTTACCGCATCCGGCATCGACGGATTGTTCTGCGCCAACGACTACATGGCCTGCGGCGTTGTCGACCGGGTTATGCAGGGCCGCAGCCGCGCCGATGCGCCTCCGCTCTCCATCATCGGCCATGACGACATCCCCCAGGCGAGCTGGACCGCCTACGACCTCACGACCATCCGCCAACCCTGCGATCTCCAGGCCGAACAGACGGTCGATCTGCTGATGAGCCGGATGGCTGAACCGGACCTGACGGCGCGCGTCGAATTCACGCCGGTAACGCTGATAACAAGAAGGACTGCCTGATGAATCCCGCATTCGATGCCGCCGCCATCCGCGCACGGGCGGAGGTCGCGATCACAGTCGCCCTCGAGGCCGGACGGGAAGCGGCCCGGTTTCGGCGCGACTCCAATCCCGGCACGCTGGCCGTCGAGAACAAGGGATTGCAGGATTTCGTCACCATCGCCGACAGGAAGGCTGAACAGGCGATCCGCGACGGGCTGCTCTTACGGTTTCCGGACGATATGTTCATGGGCGAAGAAAGTGGCGGGCGATCGGGCGAGGGCGGCACCTGGGTCGTCGATCCGATCGACGGAACGACCAACTATATCAGGGGCTTCCGGCATTGGGCCGTCTCGATCGCCTTCGTCGCCGGCGGCAAGGTCGAAATCGGCGTCGTCTACGATGCCACCGAGGACAAGGTCTTTCACGCCATCCGCGGCGGCGGCGCCTTCAAGGACGGAATTCCAGTGCACGCGGCGGCGACCGCCGATCCGGCCAATGCGCTCGTCATTCTCGGCCATTCCCGCAAGACCAGTTTCGACGACCACCTCGCGCTCTCCAAGCGGCTTCACGAACGCGGCATGGACTATCGCCGCACGGGCGCGGCGGCGATTGATCTCGTTCGCGTCGCCGAGGGTGCGGCCGATCTCTATTACGAACGACATCTCAATGCCTGGGACATGCTCGCCGGCGCACTGATCGCCGAAGAGGCCGGCGCTATTGTGGCAATGCCGGATGTCGACAGGCTGCTTGCCGATGGCGGACCGGTCATCGCCCACTCGCCGGGGCTTGCCGGCGAATTCGCTTTCATCCTCGACATCGAGGGGCTCATGCCCAACGGTTAGCCTGCCATGCGGTGCCTCCAGGCGCTTTCGGTCGCCGGCGCCTCGTCGGTGGTGACCTGATCCGGCTTCAGCGCCATCAGCGCCTGGAAGCTCCGCCATTCCTCATCGCTGAAACCAGCCTCCGGATCCTTCAGGGTAAAGGTCCAGGCATCGACGTGCTTGCCGTGATCCTGGCAGAGCGCGATCATGTCGAGACCTTCCCTGGCGGCGTCAAGGATCAGCGGCCAGTGGAGATAGATCGTGTCCGGTTCGGTCGGGCCGCGCAGGTCGGCGCGCAATTCCATCTCGACAGCCTTCCAGCCGCTGTCCTGCCTGATATTGTAGAGCTTGTCTGTGGGATCAATACCGCGCAGGAGATGCGGAAGCTCCTCCTTGACCGCCACGATCAGGTCGAGGCTGCCGGCGCTGACGATCACCGAGGCGGCGATATCGCGGAAATGCGCGGCAAGGTGCTCGATGCCGCTCGCGCCGATCGCCTCATAATCATCCTTCATGTCGAACTGCAGCAATGCGGCCGGATGCGTCGATTGCATCATGGCGGCGAGATCCTCGCTGAGGATCAGCGGCCGCTCGCCCTCTTTCATCCTGATATCGCCGAGATCGCCGATGCTCATTTTGGCGATCGGTCCATGCCCGCTCGTCTCCCCGTCGAGCTCTTCATCGTGCAGCACGACGAAGCCGCCATCGGCGCGCACCCGCAGATCGAGTTCCATCGACGCGCCGGCTGCAAAACCCTCCGCCATCACTTCGGCGGAGAACAGCGGATCGGCAAACCGTTTGCGCAGCCGGTGCCATTTCAGGCGGGTGCGATGTCCCTCATGCGAAATCTCCAGGCCCTGCGCATCCAGCAATCTCGTCATCTGCACCAAATCTCCGCGATGCTATTCTCCTGCCTCCACCAGCTGGATTTATCAAGGGCCGGATACGGCATTCGGGATGCTGGCGCGTTTTCGGCCACATGCATCAAGCCGGGCTGACGGCCCTATGGTCGCCGAGCGCCAGATATTTGTCGAACATCTCGCCGTCGGCAAGCAGGGCTGCGCTCTCGCCGGCATAAGTGACAAGGCCGCGTTCCAGAACCACGGTGCGGTCGGTCAGCGGCAGTATCTTGCGCGCCTTCTGCTCGATGATGATCGCCGATATACCTTCGCCGTCGATGATCTTCGCCAGCGCCGCCAGCAGTTCGTCGACGATGATCGGCGCCAATCCTTCCAGCGGCTCGTCGAGAAGCAGCAACCTTGGATTGAGCACCAGCGCCCGTCCGAGCGCCAGCATCTGCTGCTCGCCGCCGGAAAGCTGGTTGCCGAGATTGAGGCGCCGTTCCTTCAGCCGCGGGAACATCGAATAGACGCGCTCAAGCGACCATCGGCCGGGGCGGGCGATCGCCGTCAGGTTTTCCTCCACAGTCAGCGACCGGAAGATATTGCGCTCCTGAGGCACCCAGCCGATGCCGGCGGCGGCCCGCCGTTCCGGCCGCATGTGGGTCAGATCGCTGCCGGCAAAGCTGATCGCCCCGGAATGAAAGGTGGTGACGCCGGCGATCGTATCGACCAGCGTCGTCTTGCCCGCACCGTTGCGACCGAGCAATGACAGGGACTGCCCCTCGTCGAGTTCGAAACTGACGCCGCCGAGAACCCGGGCCTCGCCATAACCGGAGACAAGCTTGTCGATCCGCAAAAGCGCCGTCATGCCACGTCCTCCCCGAGATAGACCGCCTTGACGCGCGGGTCGGCGGCGATCTCTGAGACCGTTCCCTCGGCCATAACAGCGCCGGCGACCAGAACCGAAATGCGGTCGGCAAACGAGAAGACCAGATCCATGTCATGTTCGATGAGCACCACCGTCACCTCGGCGGGCAGGCCGCGGACGATGGAAAGCACTTCGCTACGCTCCTCTTCGGCGACACCGGCCGCCGGCTCGTCGAGCAGAAGCACCCGCGGCCGGCTCGCGAAGGCAAGCGCGATTTCAAGAAGCCGCTGCTTGCCATAGGCGATCCGGCCGGTCTTCTCGCCCATGACGCCGGCAAGGCCGAACCGTTCCAGAAGATCCACCGCCTCATCGGTCGCATCCGCGTGAGCGGCGAGCGGGCGCCAGGCGGAGCGGCCGAGGCCATCCCGCTCGTTGATCGCCAGCAGAACGGATTCCAGCGGCGTGAAGACGGAAAAGAGCTGGTTGATCTGGAACGTGCGGGCAATGCCGCGCCGCACACGCCGGTGCGGCGAAAGGCCGGTAATATCCTCGCCGTCGACGATTACCTGGCCGGAGGTCGGCTTCAGCACCCCGGTCAGCAGATTGATCAGCGTCGTCTTGCCGGCGCCGTTCGGACCGATCAGCGCATGGCGGGCACCGCTTTTGATCGACAGCGAAACATCGTTGGTGGCGGTGAACCCACCAAAACGCTTGACCAGACTGCGGGTTTCCAGCGCGACGGTCATCGGCTTTCCCTCAGCTTCGTGCCAGGCCGCCAGGTCGCGAGCCGCTGAATGCCGAGCTGCAGCGAGGCCGGCAGAAAACTGTGCCAGCGGGCGATGCGCTCGCGGCCGACGAGAACGATGGCGATCAGGATCAGGCCGATCCAGAACATCCAGTATTGCGGCGTGGAGACCGACAGCCAGTCGCGCAGCACGGTGAAAATGACCGCGCCGACAATGCCGCCATAGAGATAACCGACGCCGCCGATGACCAGAACCAGAAGAACGTCAGCCGAGCGGTGGAAGGCGAGGACATCGGGCGAAACGAAACTCGTCGTATGCGTCAGCAGCGCGCCGGCAACGCCGGCATAGGCGGCGGCGACCGTATAGATGACGATGATCCGGTTCCTCGCCGGAATGGCAACCAGGGCGGCGCGCACCGGATTGGCCTTGATCGCCCTTAACGACAGGCCGAAGGAGGAATTCACCAGATGCCGCGCGACGAATGTCAGGATGAAGAGGGCAGCCAGGCTGTAGACATAACCGGTGCGGCCCCAGAGATCGAATTCGAAAGCACCAAGGATCGGCCCGATGGTGATGCCGCTGAGGCCGTCTGCACCGCCTGTCGCCCATGCCATCTGATTGGCGAGTTCGGCAAGCATCAGGGCGATGCCGAGCGTCGTCATCAGCCGCGTCAGGTCTGAACCGCGCAGGACGAGGAAGCTCGTTGCAAAGCCGGCAAGGCCGGAGACCGCGGCAGCGGCAAAGAGGCCGGTGACGGGCTCGGCGATGACATACTTGGCAAAGAGACCGGCCGCATAGGCGCCGAGGCCGAAGAAGGCGGCATGACCGAGGGAAACGATGCCGGTGTAACCGAGCACCAGATCGAGGGATATGGCAAACAACGCGGTGATGGCGATTTCGGTCAACAGCAGCATCTCCGAGGGCAGCACGAAGATGGCGGCGACCGCCGCGATCCAGAGCACGATCTCATAGAGCCGCCAGGCGTTGCCGCGACGAAGCTGTTCGGTGGCGCGTTCTCTTGCCTCGCTGCGCGCTCCGCTCATCGGCCGCCCTCCCGTGAGAACAGGCCGTGCGGACGAAGGAGAAGCACGACGACCATAACACCGTAAATGACGAAGGCGCCGATCTGCGGCACGTAATATTTGCCGGCGACATCGGCAATGCCGAGCAGCAGGGCGGCAAGAAACGGCCCGATGATCGAAGAGGTGCCGCCGACCGTCACCACGATCAGGAAATAGATCATGAACTTCAGCGGAAAGTTCGGATCGAGGCCGAGAATCTCCGTGCCCATGGCGCCGCCCAGACCGGCAAGGCCCGAGCCGACGGCAAAGGTCAGCGCAAAGACCGCCGAGACATTGATACCGAGCCCGCGGGCGACCCGCCCGTCGTCGACGGCGGCACGCAGCCGGCTGCCGAAACGGGTTTTGGTTAATAGCAGCTGCAGCACGATCGTCAGAAGGACGCAGACGAGGATAATGAAGAGCCGGTAGCGGCCGATGCCGACGCCGTAGAGATCCCAGCGGCCGGAAAGCTCCTGTGGCAACTGGATCATCTGCTGCTGGCCGCCCATGAAATAATCAGCGCCGGCGACCGACATGAAGACCAGGCCGACGGAAAACAGCACCTGGTCGAGATGCGGCTTGGAATAGAGGTGCCGGTAGAGCAGACGCTCCAGAACCAGCCCCGCAAGCGCGACTGCGAGAAAGGCGATCGGCAAACACCAATAGAAGGAGACACCGTAGCTGTTCATCAGGACGACGGTTATATAGCCGCCCGCCATGGCGAAGGCGCCATGGGCGAGGTTGATGACATTCATCAATCCAAGCGTGATGGTCAGCCCGCAGGCGAGAATGAACAGCAGCATTCCATAAGCGATGCCGTCGAACAGAATAGTCAACATGATAAACCCGACTTTCCAGGAGCAAGCGGCGAAGCGATCTCCGCCGCATCTTCCCATTCGAGCTTGCGCGGCTCCGCGCTCATTGGCCGGCTTTGACCGGGTCCTTCATATTCGTGTAGGTCTTGAATTCGACGTTCTGCAACTCGCCGTTCACGTCCTTGACTTCGCGCATGTAGATGTTCTGGATGATATCGCGGGTTTCTGGATCGATGGAGATCGGGCCACGCGGGCTCGTCCAGGCAAGGCCCTTCATCGCCTTGATCAACGCGGCGCCGTCCGCATCCCCCTTGGTGGCCTCGAGCGCGGCATAGATGGCGTGCATGCCGTCATAACCGCCTATTGCCATAAAATTCGGGCGCATGTTGTTGTTGGCGGCCTTGAAGGCCTTAACGAACTCGGCGTTCTCCGGGCTGTCATGCGCCGCCGCGTAGAAGTGAGCGGTAATGGTGCCGAGCGCAGGCTTGCCCATGCCATTCAGGATGTCGTCGTCGGTAATGTCGCCGGTGCCGATTAGCTTGATGCCGGCTTCGGCAAGGCCGCGGTCGACAAACTGCTTCATGAACAGCGAGCCGACACCGGATGGCAGGAAGACGAAGACCGCGTCCGGCTTGGCGTCGCGCACACGCTGCAGAAAAGGCGCGAAATCCGGGTTCTGCAGGGGAACGCGCACGGCTTCGACGACCTCGCCGCCCTTGGCCTTGAACTCCTTGGTGAACCAGGTTTCTGCATCAATGCCCGGGCCGTAATCGGTCACGAGGGTCACGACCTTCTTGATGTTGTTTTCATGCGCCCAGGTCGCCACCGGCACCGAATATTGCGGCAGCGTGCCGCTGGTGCGGATGAAATATTCCGATGCCTGTGTGATCGACGAGGTGGCGGCGGCCATGACGACGGCTGGCACCTTGGCCTGCGTGATCACAGGCGCAACGGAAAGCGCCAGCGGCGTCAATCCGAAACCGGCAAGTGTATTGACCTTCTCGTTGACAATCAGTTCCTGCGCGATCCGGCGGGTCTGGTCGGCGGTGCCGGCATCGTCGCGCACCACCAGTTCGATCTTCTTGCCGGCGACCGTATCGCCGTTGGCGGCGATATAGGCTTTGACACCGGCCTCGACCTGGCGGCCGGTCGATGCGAAGGGGCCGGTCATTGGCAGGATGAGACCCACCTTGAATGTATCCTCGGCCCAGGACGGCAGGCCAAGGCCGGCCGACATCAAAACCCCTGCGGAGAGGGCGATCAGACTTCTTCTGGCAATCACGGCTTTTCTCCTCCTCTTACCGGCGATCCATGCGATCCGCCGGCCTCCTCTCTTCTCCATCGGCTTTCTCAGCCGACCGGCCGGCAGGGCCTCCCCGCCCGTAATCGCCGGCCGCGTCTCACGTCGATATCAGCGTCAGTCCCGGAACGCGGGTGATCAGGCTGCGATCCTCTTCCATGACGAATTCCAGATTGTGACGCGCAAGCCGCGCATGTTCCCGCGCCAGCGCTTCGGCGCGGGTGCCTTCGCGCATCTCGATCGCCGCAACGATGTCGCGGTGCTGACGCTGCGCATGCACCAGCGACAGGCGGAAGGCGAGCACATCCTCCTGCTTCTCCAGAAACGCGCTCGGCGAGGCGAACGGCAGCTGCGCCGCCCGTTCCACCTCGCGCCGCATCATCTCGCTGCCGGCAAGGCCGGCGAGCATGGAATGGAATTCCGCATTGAGCTCGACATAGTGGGCAAACAGCATGTCCTCCGGCCGATCGCCAAAGCATTTGTCGAGTTCGAGGATCAGTCCTTTGATCGCCTTGAGCTTGGCAGGCGTGACGCCCCGTTCGGCGGCAAGCCGGGCTGCCGTGCCTTCAAGCACGCCACGCAGCTCGATGGCGTCGAAAACATCCGCTGTGGTGAAACCGCGCACGGCGTAACCGCCCGAGGGGATCTGCTCGAGCAGGCCCTCCTGTTCGAGACGCGCGAGGGCAGCGCGCAGCGGCGTGCGCGAAATGCCGAGCTTTTCGGCGAGCCAGACTTCCGAGAGACGCTCGCCCGGCGAGACGCCGCCACCGAGCACGAGATCACGCACGCCGAGAAGGCCCTTCAAGGCCTGGCTGTCACGCTTGCGATCCACGTTTGCCTTTTCCGCAGCCATCTCCCGTCCCCATTCTGGCGCTTGGGCGCTCACGAAATCCCGTCATGCAAGAATGGAGTACGACGTGTATACCGTCTCCTGTCAAGCGATTATTGCATGACGATCGGCATATCATCACATATCTAAAAAGTTATTTATCAAGCGATATTCATGGAATTTTCCATGATGCTCGTTATGTCACTTGCTGACGGCATGATTTTCTGCCAATTACTGTATACAGGCTGGACACACGAATCCCGAGGAGAGAGGCTTGCGATGATTGCGCCGCAAAGCGAAAGCCGGGAGAAGGCGCCTCTTGCCGATCTTCTTACGCATTATTCCATCGAAGTGACGTCGCGCGACCTCCCGTCGCTGCTGAGCATGACGGCGACCCTGCCGCCAGGCTCCGAGGTCTTTGTCGCCCATCTTCCGAAAGAGGATATCGGGCTGCTGGTGAGGGCCGCGGCGGGTTTGAGAGATGCCGGCTTCGTGCCCGTTCCCCATATCGTCGCCCGCAATATCCGCAACCGCCTGGAACTCGACACCATGCTCGCCCGGCTGTCCGAGGAGGCTGGCGTTCGTCATGCGCTCGTCCTCGGCGGTGATCGGGACGATGCCGCCGGGGCCTTCGGCTCCGCGCTGGACCTGATCGAAACAGGGCTCTTCCAGACATATAGCATCGGCCGTATCGCCATCGCCTGCTACCCGGAAGGGCATCCGCGCATCGCCGGCTCCGTCCTCGACGCCGCGCTGACGGCAAAGGTCGATGCGGCTGCCCGTGCCGGGCTCGATGTGCTATTGATGAGCCAGTTCCTGTTCGATCAGAAACCGCTCCTCGGCTTCGCACGGCGGCTTCGCGAGCGGGGCATAACGGTGCCGCTCAGGGTCGGCATCGCCGGACCCGCCAGCCGCACGAAGCTTCTTAAATACGCGCTTCGCTGCGGTGTCGGCGCATCCTTGCGGGCGCTGCGCGAAAGAAGCGAGATCGCCCGCAACGTGCTTTCGGGCGAAACGCCGGAAGAGTTGCTGATCGATATCGCCGCAGCGCAGGCCGCCGAACCGGATCTCGGCATCAGCGGCGTGCATTTCTTCACCTTCGGCGATCCGGCCCAATCCATCCGCTGGGCAGAACAGCAGCGGCCCTCTGACTGAAACCGGCCGCAAGGCCTCGACCATCATTTTGTTCAATGGGAGGAATATCATGACGAAACAGAGCTTGGAGCAGAAGCTGAACGCCGCCGGCAACACGGTGAATATGCTCCGCAATTCGCAAATCGGCGCCTACATCTATCCCGTCGTGCCGCCGGAATTCAGCAATTGGCGCGACGAGCAGCGCGCCTGGCGCGAAACAGCCGTACTCTTCGACCAGTCCCACCATATGGCCGAACTGATGATCGAGGGGCCGGAGGCGCTGAAGCTTCTCTCCCATCTCGGCATCAACAGCTTCGCCAATTTCCCGGTCAACCGCGCCAAGCAATTCGTGCCGGTCAGCCATAGCGGCCATGTCATCGGCGATGTCATTCTCTTCCATCTGGCCGAAAACCAGTATCTGATCGTCGGCCGCGCGCCGACGATCAACTGGGTAGAGTTCCACGGGCTGACCGGCGGCTACGACGTGAAGCTCGACCGCGACGACCGTTCGCCATCGCGGCCGGGCGGCAAACCGGTCGTGCGCCGGCGGTACCGTTATCAGATACAGGGGCCGAACGCCTGGAATATCCTCGAAAAGGTCAATGGCGGGCCGCTCGCCGACGTCAAATTCTTCAACATGGATACGATGAACATCGGCGGGCGCCGCGTGCGCACGCTGCGCCACGGCATGTCGGGCGCCCCCGGCCTCGAGATCTTCGGACCCTATGAAGAAGGGGACGAGATCCGCAACGTCCTCCTGGAAGCGGGTGAGGAATTTGGTCTGCGCCAGGTCGGTGCCCGCGCCTATGCGACGAATACGCTGGAGTCCGGCTGGATTCCGTCGCCGCTGCCGGCAGTCTATACCGACGAGCGGATGAAATCCTTCCGCGAATGGCTGGGCGCCGACAGCTATGAAGCAACCGGCTCGATCGGCGGCAGCTTCGTCTCCGAC
Source organism: Rhizobium sp. F40D2 (assembly GCF_051810745.2). Taxonomy (NCBI): domain Bacteria; kingdom Pseudomonadati; phylum Pseudomonadota; class Alphaproteobacteria; order Hyphomicrobiales; family Rhizobiaceae; genus Rhizobium; species Rhizobium sp. F40D2. The sequence continues at coordinate 580,629 of NZ_JBPWQX020000002.1, read as the reverse complement.
AATATCGAGGATTATTACCTGACCCCGTACGAGCTGGGCTACGGGCCGTTCGTCAAGTTCGATCACGACTTTATCGGCCGCGCCGCGCTGGAAAAGATAGCCGAAAAGCCGCATCGCAAAAAGGTGACATTCGCCTGGAACCGGGACGATGTCGCCAAAGTCTTCCAATCGCTGTTCGACCCGTCAGGCGATAACTACAAGTATATCGACCTGCCGCTATCGAACTACGCTTCATCAAGCTACGACCAGGTGATGAGGAACGGCAGGACGATCGGCGTGTCGATGTTCTCGGGCTACAGCCACAACGAACGCACCATGCTTTCGCTCGGCACCGTCGAGCCGGATGTTCAGGTCGGCGACGTGCTGACCCTGGTTTGGGGCGAACCCGATGGCGGAACCCGCAAGACCACAGTCGAACGTCACAAACAGCTCGAGATCCGGGTCAAGGTCGCGCCGGTGCCTTATGCACGCGATGCCCGCGAGGCCTATGCCGACAGCTGGCGCACCCGGCAGACGGCCTGAGCCAAGGCCGGCCGCCTGGCCATCCACGCCGGGCGGTCTCATGCCGCTTTCCTGATTCCGACAGCATTCTCTCAGCGGCTGTAGGTGATATCCCCTTGGCTGCAGCGGCGATATCGCAGGTATGGCCAGCCTGCATGAGGGCCGCGCCATAGGCCGCGACATTCGAGCGCGCCGTCTGGAACGCGGCGCGCGGACCCGCGTGGTTCCCACACATTCGGTCAACTTCACCTCCAGCCGCCTGGCGGCGGCAATCAGCGCATCGGGCGTCAATGCCTTTGGCACCGGCACCGCCGTCAACAGGTTCGAAGCCTTGGCTGCCCGCAGCCAGTCCGGGGCGCCGAGCGCGTTTAACCCGCCCAGGTGGCAAACGTAGCCTGCGCATGGCGGGCGACGACATTCTCCAGGCCTTCAGCCTCGATGCAAGGCGAGTGAGGAGAAGTCCAAGGGGTGCAAGGGATTCCAACCGTGATCGAACATAGGCATCTTCTTCTCCTTCAGGAGGGGTCGCTCACGAGACGAGGGACGGCTGCAACAATGGCGCGGGCCGCCTCGGATTGCGGCGCGACAACGACAGCCGCTGCCGGGCCGGTCTCGACGATCCGCCCGCTATCCATGACGGCGATGCGGTGGGAGACGGCGCGGACCACGGCAAGATCGTGCGAAATGAACAGACAGGCAATGCCCTGTTGTTTCTGCAGATCGACCAGAAATTCGAGGATCCGGCCGCGCACGGTGACGTCGAGCGCCGAGATTGCCTCGTCGAGCACCAGCAGCGACGGCCGTGTCGCGATCGCCCGGGCAATCGCGACACGCTGGCGCTGACCGCCGGACAGAGCACGAACCGGCCGGTCGGCATGGTCGGCGGTGAGGCCGACACGCTCGAGGAGCGTCACGATTTCGCCGGCACGCCGGTCATTCGACACGACGCCGTGGATGCGCAAGGGATCATCGAGCACCGAACCGACAGTCGCCAGCGGGTTGAATGCCGCCAGCGGATCCTGGAAGACCATCTGCATGCGCGCCCGTCTGCGGCGCAGGGCAGCCCCCTTCAGTGTCAGCCAATCCTCTCCTTCGAAGCGGATCGCACCGGCATCACTGGAGAGAAGCCGCAGCAGGATGCGCGACAGCGTCGATTTTCCGCTGCCGGAGGCGCCGACCAGACCGAGTATTTCCCCCGCTGCGATCGTCAGCGAGATATTGTCGAGGGCCGCGACCCGGCGGCCTGCCGACGAAAAGCCCTTCGAGATGTTTTCGATGGAAAGCAGCGGGCTCATGAGGATAACTCCGCGATCAACGGCGGCGTCGCAAGGTCGCGATGGCTGGCGATGAGAGCCGCGGTATAGCCGCTTTCGGGCGCCGAAAGCACAGAATGCACGGGGCCCGCCTCGACGAGGCGCGCATTGTGGAAGACGGCGATGCGGTCGACGAAGCCGGAGGCAAGCGCGATGTCATGGGTGATGAAGAGCAACGTCATGCCGTCCTCGCGCACCAGCCCGTCGAGCAGGCGGACGATCTCGGCCTGGACCACGACGTCAAGGGCGCTCGTCGCTTCGTCGGCGATCAACAGCGCAGGCCTTGCCGCGATTGCCGCTGCGATCGCCACGCGCTGGCGCTGGCCGCCGGAAAGCTGGTGCGGAAAGGCCCGCATCACCTTGTCCGGCTCAGGCATCCGCACCCGCCCGAGCAGTTCCTCGGCTCTGAGTGAGGCCTGTTTCCAGCTGAGGCCGAGATGGCGCCTGGCGCCTTCGGCGATCTGCTCGCCGATCGTCAGGACGGGATTAAGACTTGTGCCCGGATCCTGGAAGACGAAGCCGAAATCGCGACCCGGGCGGGGCAGGTAGCCGAGGGCGGGCCAGAGCATCTCGCCACCGACCTTCGTTCCCTCAGGCAGCAGGCCGGCGAGCGCCCGGGCAAGCGTGCTCTTGCCGGAGCCGCTTTCGCCGATGATCGCCAGCCTTTCGCCAGTCTTGATATCGAGATCGATACGATCGAGCGCGGCGGCACTGTTCCTACCGCGCCCATAGGAGACCGAAAGCTGCCGGAGGCTGCAGAAAATGCCGCTCATGCCGCCCTCCCGCCGTCATCGCCAAGCGCCTTGCCGAGACCCTCGCTGAAGAGATGCACACCGAGCACTGTCACGGCAAGTGCTGCGCCCGGCAGGACGGAGAGATAGGCGGCCGAGCGCAGCACGCTGCGGCCCTCGGCGATCATCGAACCCCAGGTGGCGATATTCGGATTGCCGAGGCCAAGAAAGGAAAGCGCCGCTTCGGTGAGGATCGCCCCGGCGACGATGGTAGCGGAAAGCGCCAACACCGGCGGCAGCGCGTTCGGCAGGATTTCCCGGAAGGCGATCTCTGCGGGATGCATGCCGATCACCCTTGCGGAGGCGATATAATCCTGCTCGCGAATGGCAAGCACCTGCGCCCGCGTCAGCCGCGCCGGATCGGCCCAGGCGCCGAGCGCGATGGCAAGCACGACGACCGGTGTCGAGACGCCGATGGCGCTGACGAAGGCAAGCGCAAGCAGGAAGGCCGGCACGATCTGGAAAGCGTCGACCAAGCGCATCAGCGCTTCGTCGACGATCCCGCCGGCAAAACCCGCCGCCATGCCGACACAGACGCCGAGGATCATCGCCGAAAAGGCCGCCGCGAGGCCGACGGCAAGCGAGGTGCGCGCACCATAAATCAGGCCGGCAAGCAGGTCGCGGCCAAGGCGATCCGTGCCGAGCGGAAAGGCTGGATCGGTGAATGGCGGCAGCAGCGCCCGGCCGGCAATTCTCAGCGGATCGCCCGGCGAGATGATGGGTGCCAGCAACCCGATCAGAAGCAGGATGACAAGGATTGCAAGCCCAACCGTGCCTTCCGGCGTGCTGAGGAGGCGACGGAGACGGCTCATGCGCCGCCCTCCGAAGCGCCGATGCGCGGGTCGAGCGCGGCATAGACGAGATCGACGAGGAAATTGACCGAAATGACAAGAACGGCGCTGGTGACGATAATGCCCATCAACAAGGGTGCGTCGCGGCCGTTGACCGCCTCCTGAGCCAAGCGCCCGAAACCCGGGATCGCAAAGACGCTTTCGATGACGACGCTGCCGCCGAGCATGGCCGCCGATTGCAGCCCGAGCATGGTGACGAGCGGCAGCAGCGCATTGCGCGCGACATGTCGCAGCACGATCCGGCTGCGAGACAGGCCTTTGGCGCGGGCGAAAAGGACGAAATCCAATTTCCAGACCTCGACCATGCCGGCGCGCATAACCCGCAGAAACAAGGCGAGATAGATCAAGGCAAGTGCGCCAACCGGCAGAACCAGATGATCCGCAATGTCAAGGGCGCGGGAAAATCCTGTCTTGCCGGAAGCGATCGTCTCGATGCCGGCGATCGGAAACCAGCGCAGCTTGACCGAAAAGGCAATGCTGAGGACGAGGCCAAGCCAGAAGCTCGGAATGGCATAGACTATCAGCGAACCGATCGACAGCAGCCGGTCGCGCCAGGTTCCCGGCCGCGCCCCGGCAAGAATGCCGAGTGCCGAGCCGAGGCCGAAGGAAAGCGCCGTCGCACTTCCCATCAACAGCAGCGTGTTGGGCAGGCGTTCGGCGATGAGTTCGCCAACCGGCCGGCCGAAGGCGACCGACCAGCCGAGATCGAAGCGCACTAGCGAGGAAAGATAGAGCCAGAGGCGGGCGAACATGGATTGGTCGAGGCCGTAGCTCTCGCGCAGCGACTGCCTGAGTGTCGCATCGCCGCCGCCGATTGCGCCGAGATAGGCATCGACGGCATCGCCCGAGGCGGATTCGAGCAGGAAAAAAGTGAAGATCACCACGATCAACAGCACCGGAATGCTGCTGATCGCCCTGCGCCTCAAGAGGATGATTGCACGTTTCACGCCGGACAGGGCCTCTGGAAGAGAATTGCCGCCGATCCTATCACGACTGCAGCGCGGTATCGCCCCAGTTCGAGACGGCCCAGCGTGGATTTTCGGAAACGTTGAGCACGGTGTCGCTGGCAACGGTGATGAAGCCCCATTCCGCGACGTTGATCAGCGGCAGATCGGCGGCGACGAGTTGCTGGAACTTGCGGTAGAGATCGGTGCGCGCCGTCGTATCGACGGTCTCGGAGGCCTGCTTGATGATCTTGTCGAGCTCCGGATTGACGTAGCCGCCCTGGTTGGAGAAGAGCACACCATCCGGCGTGCCGGATTGGACGAGAATGGTGGTGGAGATCGCCGGATCGCCGCGGAAGACCGGCGGCCCGACAGCGAGGTCGAAATCGTGGTCCGTATAAACAGCCTTTTGATGGGCAGCCGCGTCGGCATTGACGATCTCGGCATCGATGCCGATCACCGCGAGCGCCTGGCGGAGATAATCGCCGAACTGGCGGGTCTCGTTGAAATAGGGTGCAGGACGAAGCTTCAGCTTGAAGCGGTTGCCGTCCGCTCGTTGTTTGTACCCCGCCTTGTCGAGAATATCGTTGGCGGCCGCGGGGTTGAAATCATAGGTCGTGACATCGGATGTATAGAACTCCGGCGCATTCTTCGGCACCGGGCCTGTGGAGGCGGCGGCGTAACCGAGGAAGATCGTATCGACCACGAATTTCTTGTCGATCGCCTGCGCGATCGCCTGACGGACCCTGAGGTCGGCGAGCTCCTTGCGGCGGTGATTGATCTCGACGACGAGCTGATAGGTCAAGGCCTCATACCCCTTGGAGATCACCTTGATACCGTCGACTTTCGAGATGCGGTCGAGATCGGCCAGCGGCACGGCCGAGAACGCGGCGAGATGGATTTCATCGGCTTCGAGCGCCGCTCCCGCCGACGCCCGGTCGGGCAGCACACGGAAGATGATCTCGTCGAGCTTCGGCTGGTCCTTGTCCCAGTAACTCTCATTGCGCGTCAGCCGGTAATATTCGCCGGGCTTGTATTCGGCGAATTTGAACGGACCGGTGCCGACGAGCTTGTTGTTGGCCGGGTTCGTGGCGATATCATTGCCGTCGAAGATGTGCTTGGCGACGACGCTGGTGACGACGGGCAGGGCGTTGCGGATGAGCTGGAACGGCGTCGGCTTGGAGAAACGGAAAATGGCGGTGTAGTCGTCAGGCGTATCGACGGCTTCGAGATTGGCAAAGACCAGGCGGCCGAGATTCTGCAGCGGCTTCCAGATGTTGAGCGCGGAGAAGGCGACGTCGAGAGAGGTGAATGGCTTGCCGTCGTGCCAGGTGACGCCGTCGCGCAGCTTGAAGGTGACGGAGAGACCGTCCGCCGAACCTTCCCAGGCGGTGGCAAGGCGCGGCGCAAGCCCGTCCTTGCCGTCGTACGAGGCTTCGGCCAGCGGTTCGATCACCTTGCTGGCGATGAAAAAGACCCCGTTCGAGGCGACGATGGCAGGGTTGAGGTTCTTCGGCTCGGTATCGGCCGCAACGATCAGCCGGCCGCCGGCGGGCGCGGCCTGCGCCAGCGCCTGGCGGGCGAGCGCCGACGAGGAAAGGAGCAGGGCAGCGCCCTTCATCAGCGTGCGCCGCGAGATAGCTGGTACGGTCATGACCTCTCCTGTTCGGCGACCAATTCGCAACACTATATTCCAGCCAAACAGATCATTGCGACAGATATTAAGTTTGAATGGGCTGGCCGCGGGGATATTTTTTCGCGCCGGAAACCCTGTCGCGCATTCGCTTCAGCAAGCCATGCCAACCAGTCGGACGCAAGCCGTTGTAAGACGGGGCCACGGCGTCCCTGCAGAAAGTCGATCCACGGCGCTCAGGCCATGACCCCTTGCTGAAACGCGTCACTTTCCCCCGCGATCAGTTCAAGAGGCCACACGATATTGCTGCCTTCATCCGGATAGAATTTGCGATAGGCCGGCATATTGGCGAGAAGCGCCCGTGCGAGCGCAACGCCAAGATCATAGAGCGACATGCGGAAGCAACTGAGCGAGGGCTGCAGGAACCGCGCTCGCGGCGCGTCACGGAAGCCGATCACCGCAATGTCGCGGCCAGGCATAACGCCTGATTCCATCAAACGGCGGTAAAGGCCGATTGCCATCAGCTCGTAGATCAGGATCACCGCTGTCGGCCGCTGTTCGAGCAGCAGCAGTTCATGAGCCGCCTGGTAGCCGCCCTGTTCACTCGACTTGACGCGGATGACGAGCGACGGGTCGAAGGCGATACCGTGCCGCGCGAGTGCGCGGCGATAGCTGTCGAGAAAGATATAGCCGAGGTTGACCTCGCTCGACGGCGCCGTGATCGCGATCCGGCGGTGGCCGCGCGCGACCAGCCGATCGACGGCGCGTTCGGCCACGCCTTCAAAATCGAGGTCGATCCAAGGGAAATTGCCTGGGGAAAGGCTCCGGCCGACCGCGATGAAGGGGATCTTTGCCCGTGACAGAAGATCGATGCGCCGGTCGAGGCGCTGCGTATTCGAGATGATCATCGCATCGACGATACGGCGCGCCACGATGCGCCTCAGATATTCTCGCGGATCCTCGTCGCTCGGGCAAGGCAGCATGATCAGGTCGAGTTTGTGGCGGGCAAAGACGCTTTGCAGGCCGCTGGTGACGCCGAGGAAGAAGTTGTCGGCATTTTCGACCGCCTCCATGCTGGATTCGATCATCAGCCCGATTACCTTCGTCTCGCCTTGCCTGAGACTCCGTCCCGACTGGTTGGCGACGTAGCCGAGTTCCTCGGCCGCCGCCAGCACACGCTTCCGGGTTTCCTCGTTGACATCGGGCTTGCCGTTCAGCGCCCGGGAGACCGTGCCGATCGAAATATCCAAGTGTTCGGCAAGCTGGCGAATCCCCCTCATCGGCCGCGTTTTTCCTGGAGCATGATGTCGTCCGAAAACTGCGCGGTTTTCAGACGACATCATGCTCTCCTTCTCTGATTTAGATCCATCCGGATCTGGGTCCGCAATTTCGTATTTGGCGTCTCTTGACATCGCAAAATGTTTCCGCCAACATTCGTAAACGTTTACGGAGTGCGTGTCACGAGGAGAGTTGGCGCCATTCCCTGGAGGAAGTCGTGAAATTCAGTGCTATTCTGTGCGGGTGCGGAGCTATGTCCAAAGGTTGGTTGCGCGCCATCGCGTCCAATCCTCAACTGGCTGACTCCATTGCCATCGTCGGCCTCGTCGACCTCAACCGCGAGACGGCGGAAAAGCTTGCCGCCGAGTTCGGCCTCGAGAGCGCCGCCATCGGTTCGGATCTGTCCGAGGTCATCGCCGCCACCAAGGCCGAGCTGGTCTTCGACATCGTCATCCCGGCCGCCCGTTATGATGTGGTTTCGACGGCGCTCAAGGCCGGCTGCCATGTGCTTAGCGAAAAGCCGATGGCCGCATCGCTCGTCGAGGGGGCCGCGCTGATCGAACTTGCCGCGCAAACCGGCCGCATCCACGCCGTCATCCAGAACCGCCGTTTCATCTCCGGCATCCGGCGCCTGCGCCGCTTCGTCGACAGCGGCGCGATCGGCGAACTCACCGGCATCCATTGCGACTTTTTTCTCGCACCGCATTTCGGCGGTTTCCGCGAGGAAATGGACAATGTGCTGCTCCTCGACATGGCGATCCACACTTTCGATGCCGCCCGGTACGTCGCCGACCGCAAGCCGCTTGCCGTTTATTGCGTCGAGCGCAATCCGAAGGGGTCGTGGTACCGGCACGGCGCTTCGGCCAATGCCATCTTCGAATTTTCCGACGATATCGTCTTCACCTATCGCGGCTCCTGGTGCGCCGAAGGCGAGCGCACCAGCTGGGAAAGCCAGTGGCGCCTCGTCGGCTCGAAGGGCATGCTGACCTGGGACGGCGAGGAGAATTTCAACGCGACTGTCGCAGCTGAGGAACCTAGCCTTTTGCGCGGCTCCGCTTCCGTAAACGTTCCCGGCCCGGAACATGACGCGGAAACCCACGGCCACGCCAGCGTCATCGCCGACTTCATCGCCGCAATCCGCACCGGCAAACAGCCCGAAACGGTCAATTCCGACAATATCAGAAGCCTCGCCATGGTCTTCGGCGCGATCGAAAGCGCCAAGACCGGCAAGCGTATCGAAATTTCAGCATAGGATGACGTGACGTGAGCAACCCTGCAAAATCCATTCGCATCGGCACCATGGTCAGCGGCAACAACGGCGATGCCGCGACGCGCATCGGCGAGATCGCCGACATGGGCTTCGAAAGCTTCGAACCCTTCTTCTGGCAAACGACCAAGGGCCAGAACCTTGCCGAGCTCGGCAAACGCTGCCTTGACGCGATCGGCGACCGCGACATTACCATTTCAACGCTCGGCATGTTCGGCAATCCGCTGGAAGACAGCGCCATCGACCTCGAGACCCTGCAAGGCTGGAAGGACTGCATCGACAATGCCCATCATTTCGGCGCGACCTGCGTTGCCGGCTTCACCGGCCGCGTCCGCGGCAAGCCGCTGACCGACAGCCTGGGGCGTTACAAGCAGATCTGGAGCGAGCTTGCCAAGCGCGCCGCCGACAAGGGCGTCAAGATCGCCTTCGAAAATTGCGCCATGGACGGCAACTGGGAGAGCGGCGACTGGAACATCGCCCATAATCCGGATGCCTGGGAACTGATCTTCAACGAGACGCCGGATGATCATATCGGGCTGGAATGGGAGCCGTGCCATCAGATGGTCTATCTGATCGACCCCATGCCGCAGATCCGCAAATGGGCGCACAAATTCTTCCACGTCCACGGCAAAGACGCGACCATCCGCTGGGAGGTCATCAAGGAGCACGGCATTTTCGGCAAGGAAAAATTCGTCTTCATGCGCACGCCGGGCTTCGGCGACAGCAACTGGACCGACATCATTTCCGAGTTGCGGCTTGCCGGCTGGTCCGGCTCGATCGACATCGAAGGCTGGCACGACCCGGTCTATCGCGACGCGCTTGAAATGACCGGCCAGGTTCACGGGCTCAACTATCTGAAGAAATGCCGGGGCGGAGAATTCGTTGTCGACCCCTCATCGACCGCCTAAGGTAAGGCCCCGCCGGGCTGGGAGGCCCGGCGGGGCCCCATGACTGACTAACTTGGTCTTTTCGCGGCGCAGCCGCTTTTTTGGGAGGAAAGCATGAAAAGAATTGCGAGACTTACGCTTGCACTCGGCACGGCGATGCTGATGACATCAATCGGCCATGCCGAACAGAAGACCTTCAAGATCTGGTGGTTCGAGGAGCCGACCACGGCTCAGGGCATTGTCTGGAAGAAAGCGCTCGAGGAGTTCAAGGAGAAACATCCAGACGTCAACGTCAGCTTCGAGCAGAAGACCTTTCAGCAGTTGCAAGCCTCAGGCGGCATGATCCTTAATTCCGATCAGGCCCCCGACGTGCTCGAGTACAACAAGGGCAATGCGACCGCCGGCTTGGTTGCAAGCCAGGGATTGCTGACCAATCTGGATGCTTATGTGAAGAAGGAAGGCTGGGATAAGATCCTTAACGAAGGCGATTTTGTCCTAAGCCGGTATGACGAAAAGGGCATCTATGGCTCCGGCCCTGTTTGGGGCGTCTCGGTCTTCGGCGAATATGTTTCGTGCTTCTACAATATTGACATGTTCGAAAAGGCAGGCCTCAAGCCGCCGACGACGCTGGAAGAGTGGGTCGCCGACATGGAAGCCTTCAAAGAGAAGGGTCTCACGCCTCTCGCGCTCGGCGCCATCGATACCAGTGGCCAGCACTTGCTTGCCTCTCTCGCCTATACCAAGGCCGATGATGCCTGGGTCCAGAATTATCAGGGTTTAAAGGCTCCCCTCGACGGCGCGCCCTACCTCTATGCGGCGCAGACATTGGTCGACTGGGTCAGCAAGGGCTACATCAACAAGGACTCCACGGGCATGAAGGACCCGGACGCGGCTCTGCTCTTCACGTCCGGCAAGGCGCCGATGTACGTCTCGGGCACGTGGAATCTCGGCACATTCGCCTCGACCATCAAGGACTTCAAGTGGGGTCAGTTCGTAATTCCGACGCCGAAATATTCGGTCGGCTCGACAGGAAACCTTTGGGTCGTTCCCAAGGGTAGCAAGAATCCGGATCTCGCCGCCGAGTGGATCAGCCTGACCTTGTCGCCGAAGTACCAAGCTGAACTCGGCAATGCCGGCGGCGTGCCGATCGCCGCTGATCTTTCCGCCATCACCAACCCCATCGGCAAGAACGCCGCAGCGGTTTTCAAGCAGATCTCTGACAAAAGCGGCCTCGGCTTCTATCCTGACTGGCCGGTCCCCGGCTACTACGACGTGCTCAATCAGAAAGACACCGGTCTCTTCCAGGGCAGTCTGACTGCGGAGCAGTTCGTCGAACAGATCAAGCAGGTTTACGACGACGCGCAGGAAAATCAGTAACGCGCCCTGGAACGCTGGGCTGCGCCTCTGGCGCAGCCCATTATCGGAGGCTGAAGGAAGAATGATATGGCCATATCCAGCCAGCGATCGAGCGACGGTTTACAAACCTATAGCCTGTACCTCATCCCGGGGGCGATCGGCTTCATTCTGATCGTGCTCATACCGCAGCTTGCTAATCTCGGGCTGAGCTTCACGGCATGGAAAGGCGTTGGCACGCCGCGACCGGTCGGCCTGCAGAATTATCATCGCCTGCTGACGGACGATCAATTCTGGGGATCGATGTATCACACGCTGCTGTTCATCGTCTCGATGACCGTAATACCGGTTTGCATCGGCCTGGTGCTGGCCGCTCTGCTGTTCGACTACGTCAGGGACCAATTCGGGGAATGGGTCTCGAGCTTCTTCAGGGCCGGTTTTTACTTACCGCAGATTCTGCCCGTAACTGTGGCGGGCGTGCTCTGGGGTTGGATTCTCAACCCCGTCGGTGTCATCAACATCACGCTGAAGGCCATCGGCCTTGATAGTCTCGCCCAGAACTGGATCGGCGATGCGACATACGCGCTTGCTGCCGTCTCGCTCGTCATTGTCTGGATACAAGTCGGCTATTGTCTGGTGGTTTTCATGGCCGGTCTTTCGCGCATCGAGCCTTCTCTCTACGAGGCTGCCGAGCTCGATGGGGCAAACTGGTGGAGCCGGCTGGTTACGATCACTATTCCGCTTCTAGCGCCGGAGATTTTCGTCGTTGTGCTGACCACGCTGATCGCAGCGCTTAAAGTCTTTGCGCCAATCTTTGTCATCACCGCCGGCGGCCCCGACAATTCCACCCTCGTGCCATCCTATCTGACTTACTACCACTTCTTCACAACACAACGCGTCGGCTATGCCGCAGCCATCGCAGTCGTGCAAACGACTTTGACGATCGCTTTGGCCGTTATTTTCCTACGCTTCCAGAGCCGGCAGGAGTCGAAGGAGTAGATCATGGCATACTCAGTTCTCAGCGATGGTACGACCAAGGCCAAGGCGACGGCGGCAGCCTATCGCGCGCGACGCGATCCGATGCGGTGGGTGGTGCTGGCCATCCTTGTTCTACTCCTTGCCTTTACGCTCTTTCCCTTTTTCCTTGCTCTGCTCAACGCCGTCAAGGCGAGCGCCGAATACGCAGTCGGCGGACCGCTTTCGATTCCCCGGTCGATCGATCTCGCGGCGATCGAGAAATTCTGGACGGCGTCTGATTTCAGCCGCAAGCTGCTCAACAGCCTGGTGATCAGTCTTGCTGTGTCGGTGTTGGGGGTACTGATAAGCCTGTTCAACGCCTATGCGATTGGGGTCGGCAGGGTGCCCGGCTCGCGCGTCATTTTGGTGGTCTTTCTTCTAGGCATTATGGTGCCGCAGGAGTCCATCATTTACCCGCTTTACTATATGGCGAAAGCGAGCGGCCTCTACGATACGCAGCTTTCCGTGATCATCATTTTCGCGGTCCTGCAAAGCGCTTTCGGGACTTACCTGCTCTCGACGGTGCTGCGTACTTTTCCCAGGGAAATCCTCGAAGCGGCAGAGATGGATGGCTCGACCCACTGGAAAACGCTGTGGTTCGTAGTCGTCCCGATGCTGCGCCCGACGCTCATGGTCCTGGGAACGTTCTTTTTCATCTGGACTTGGAACGAATTCTTGATCCCGCTCGTCATGCTGGTGTCCAACAACAACCAGACGGTCTCGGTCGCCATGGGCCTCACCCGCGGTCAGAACATGTCGGACCCGGTGCTGCAGGCCTCGGCGGCTTTCCTCGGTATAATACCGACCGTGATCTTCTTCTTGATCTTCCAGCGCACGTTAACGCGCGGCATCGCCGCCGGAGCAGTCAAATGACGACGTTTTTCACCCTTGACCATCTCATCGGTCCCGGTTGGGGACCAGCAAGGTTTTCGATATGAGCCAGGAAATCCAAATCGAACTCTTGGGCGTCGAAAAGCACTACGGCGCCTTTCACGCGCTTAAGAACGTCAACCTTTCAATTCCCAAGGGCACGTTCGTCGCGCTGGTCGGTCCGTCCGGATGCGGCAAGTCCACGTTGCTCCGTTCGCTTGCCGGGCTGGAAAAAATTACCGGTGGGACGCTGAAGATTGCCGGCGAGGTGATGAACGACGTGCCACCGCGGGCGCGCGATATCGCCATGGTTTTTCAAAGTTACGCCCTCTATCCGCATATGACGGTGGAACAGAACCTGACCTATTCGCTGAAAATGCACGGTGTCCCTAAGGCTGAGGCAAAACAGAAAGCCGAGGAAGTCGCTGTGATCACCGGTCTTTCCCGGTTGCTCGACCGTTATCCGCGCCAGCTTTCCGGGGGCCAACGGCAGCGCGTCGCCATGGGCCGCGCCATTATCCGCAACCCCCAGGCATTCCTGTTCGACGAGCCGCTTTCCAACCTTGATGCCGCGCTACGTGTCTCGATGCGCAAGGAAATCCGCGCCCTGCACGACCGGCTGGGCGCCACCTTCGTCTACGTTACCCACGATCAGGTCGAAGCGATGACGATGGCCGACCATGTGGTGGTGATGCGCGACGGCATCATCGAACAACAGGGCGCGCCGCTTGAACTCTACGACCGGCCGGCCAACCGGTTCGTTGCCGGTTTCATCGGTTCGCCGGCAATGAATTTCATTCCCGCGATCGTCGCCGAAGATGGAAAGAGCCTGATCCTGGATTTCGGCGCGGTGAAAGAGACGCTTGCGATATCGCGCGCCGTCGAGCCCGGGCGCAAGCTCATCGCCGGCATCCGGCCGGAACATGTCGGCGTCGTCGAGCCGGGTCATGGCAGCTTCGACGTGCCGATCTCCTTCGTCGAATCGACCGGCTCGTCGACCTTCATCGTCGCGGAGACCCAGCCGGAATTGACAATCGTCGAGACGCGCCGCGACAGGGTCAAGTCAGGAGACATGATCGGAGTTTCTGTCGATCCGGCCCAGATCCATCTCTTCGATGCATCGACGGACCACGTCATATAAAAGCGGCCAAGCAGCCTGCTGGTTCGGATTTGTCATAAATCGAACTTGGGCGAGGGCGTCGAGCCAAGTCTCGTACACACCGCCCGAGGCTGGCTGCACCACAAGCGCGTCCCGACGAGCGTCTGAGCCGTCCGATCGAGCTTCGATCGGCTTATAGAAAAATACATCCCGCATCTTCATCGCTGTTGACAACGAGGAGCATTCGATATTGTCTTGTAAAGCGATTTACTAAACCGCTTTACAATGGACCGGATCAATGGCCAAGGGAACGACGCCGAGCTTGAAGGATGTTGCGGCCGCCGCCAGCGTCTCGGTCACCACTGTGTCCCGTTTCGTCAACGGAAGCCTCGACCTACCCTTCCAGACAAAGAAGCGCATCGAGGACGCGATCAAGACGCTGAATTACCGGCCGAACCCGCATGCGCGCCGCCTGAGCAGGGGGCGCTCCGACACGATCGGCCTTGTCGTGCCCGATATCGCCAATCCCTTCTTCGCGACCCTCGTCGCCGCCGTCGAGCAGGCGGCCGACGAAAAGAAACTCGCCGTCTCGCTGCATGCCACGCTCAACCGGCCGGGGCGCGAGATCGAATATCTGCAGTTGATCGAGCGCAATCACGTCGACGGTCTTATCTTCGTCACCAACCACCCCGACGACGGCGCGCTTGCCGCCCTCATCAACGGCACCGGCAAGGTCATCATCGTCGATGAGGACATTCCCGATCCGAAGGCCCCGAAGCTGTTCTGCGACAATGAGCAAGGGGGTTATCTGGCTGGTCAGCACTTGGCCGCAAAGGGCCACCGGCATGTCTTGTTCATCGGAGGTGACAAGCGCATGATCAGCGCCCGCAGGCGTTATGACGGCCTGCTGAAGGCTCTTAAGGAACGACATGGCGAAGTGGCCCGGGCCGATCGCTTCGCCGGAGAATATACGATCGAATACGGCCGTGCGGCTGCGCTCGAATATCTCTCGGGAGACCGAAAGGCGACCGCGATCTTCGCCAGTTCCGACGAGATCGCCATTGGGCTGGTCGAGGTGTTCGGGAGCCGAGGCGTCTCGATCCCTGCTGATATCTCGGTCATCGGCTTCGACGATGTCGGTCCGCTTCATCTTTTTGCACCGCCGCTGACAGCGATCCGCCAGCCCGTCCGCCAGATCGGCCGGCGGTCGCTGGAGCTGCTTCTGGAAACCAATTGGCACGAGTGGAAACCATCCGCTTCGGAGGAACTGGTGCCTGTCGAAATCGTGGTGCGGAACTCCGTTGCGCCGCCCGCGAAATAAAAAACAGCAACGTCAGAAAACCAAAAGAGGATGAGAACATGACACTGAACTTGACAAGACGAACGATGATCGTAGCCGCCGGCTTCACCGCATTGACCTTCATCGGTCTGTCCGGCGCCCAGGCGCAGGAGAAGAAGACCGTCGCACTGGTGCAGATCAACCAGCAGGCGCTTTTCTTCAATCAGATGAATGAGGGCGCCCAAAAGGCAGCCGACGCCGCTGGCGTCAAACTTGTGATCTTCAACGCCAACAACGAGACGACCGCGCAAAACAGCGCGATCGAAACCTACATCCAGGAAAAGGTCTCGGGTCTTGCCGTCGTGGCGATCGACGTCAATGGCATCATGCCGGCGGTCAAGCAGGCGGCCGATGCCGGCATTCCTGTCGTTGCCATCGACGCCATCCTGCCGGAAGGGCCGCAGAAAGCGCAGATCGGCGTCGACAACGCCGCGGCCGGCGCCGACATGGGCAAATACTTTCTCGACTACGTCAAGGCGAACATGGGCGGCAAGGCCAAGCTCGGCGTTGTCGGCGCATTGAACTCGTTCATCCAGAACATCCGCCAGGACGGCTTCGAGAAGACCTTGAAAGGCGTCGACGGCATCGAAATGGCCGGCGTCGTCGACGGCCAGAACATCCAGGACAACGCCCTTGCAGCGGCCGAGAACCTGATCACGGCCAATCCCGACCTGACGGCGATCTACGCTACTGGCGAGCCGGCGCTGATGGGGGCGATCGCTGCTGTCCAGAGCCAGGGAAAGCAGGATAAGATCAAGGTATTCGGCTGGGATCTGACTGCCGAAGCCATTGCCGGCATCGATGCCGGCTTCGTCGTCGCCGTGGTCCAGCAGGATCCGGCCGCGATGGGCGCTGCCGCCGTCGATGCGCTGGTGAAGGCCTCGGCCGGCGAGGCCATCACCAAGACGATCTCGGTGCCAATCACCATCGTGACCAAGGAGAATGTCGAACCGTACCGGGCCGTTTTCAAATGATCGAAAGCGGACAGTATCAAATTGCTGCCGCCGGTTCCGGAGGGCACGTGCCCTCCGGAACCGGAACATCCGGCGGCACCCGATCCGGTCCGCGCGTCTCGCTGCGCGGTATCCGCAAGTCCTTCGGCTCGCACCAGGCGCTACGCGGCGTCGACCTCGACATCTTCCCCGGCGAATGCCTGGGCCTCGTCGGCGATAATGCCGCCGGCAAGTCGACACTGACGAAAATAATCTCGGGAACCTACATTCCCGATGCCGGCACGATCACCATGGAAGGCGAGGAGGTCCGCTTCTCCGGCCCCGCGGATGCGCGCGGCAGGAACATCGAAATGGTGTTCCAGGATCTCAGTCTCTGCGACCACATCGATGTCGTCGGCAATCTCTTTCTCGGCCGCGAACTCAGCCGCGGCCCGTTTCTCGACACGCGGACGATGCTGTCCGAAGCCCGCAAGATGCTGGATTCGCTGGAAATCCGCATCCCGAGACTGACCGGCAAGGTCGCCCAGCTGTCCGGCGGACAGCGTCAGGCGATCGCCATCGCGCGCGCGGCCTCCTTCAAGCCGAAGGTGCTGATCATGGACGAGCCGACATCGGCACTTGCCGTTGCCGAGGTCGAAGCGGTTCTCGCATTGATCAACCGCGTCAAGGCGAACGGGGTCTCGGTGATCCTCATCACCCACCGGCTGCAGGATCTCTTCCGGGTCTGCGATCGCATTGCGGTGATGTATGAGGGCACGAAGGTGGCCGAGCGGCAGATCGGCAGCACCAACCTCGAGGATCTCGTCCATTTGATCGTCGGTGAAGGAGCCAGGCAATGACAGCTTACACGGAACGCGGCCACGGCTCGCGCGCCGCCGATTTCTTCGGCGAACATGCGCAGGTGCTGTCGATCGCCATCTTCTTCCTGGCTTGCTTGATCTTCTTCTCGATCGGCAGCGAGACCTTCTTCACGCTCGGCAACATCCTGAACATCGTCCGGCAGGCCGCCCCCATCCTGATCGTCGCCATCGCCATGACCTTCGTCATCATTACCGGAGGCATCGATCTCTCCGTCGGCTCGCAGGTCGCGCTCGTCAATGCGGTTGCGGCAATCGTCATGACGATGGGAATTCCCTGGCCGTCCGTGGTCATCGGCATGCTGGTGCTCGGCGCGTTTATGGGTCTGGTTCAGGGCTGGTTTGTCGCCTATCAGGGCATTCCGGCCTTCATCGTCACGCTTGCCGGCCTCTCGATCCTGCGCGGCCTAGCGCTCTATCTGACCCAGGGCTATTCCATCCCGATCAAGGATGCGCCTGGCTTCTTCGCGCTCGGCCGGGGCGAAATCCTCAGCTTCCCGATCCCCGCGGTCATCGCCCTCATCATCGCCATTTTCGGCTATGTGATCATCACAGCGACGAAATACGGCCGGCAGGTCGTGGCGGTCGGCTCCAACATGGAAGCGGCGCGGCGTGTCGGAATGCCCGCCAAATGGATCATCGCCTCGGTCTACATCATCTCCGGGATCGCCTGCGCGGTCGCCGGCCTGCTGATTGCCGCCCGGCTCGGCTCCGGCTCGTCCAATGCCGCCGTCGGTTTCGAGCTGCAGGTGATTGCCGCCGTTGTTCTCGGCGGAACGTCGTTGATGGGCGGACACGGCACCATCCTCGGCACGGTGCTCGGCACGCTGACCATCGCCGTCATCGGCAACGGCCTCATCTTGATGCACATATCGCCATTCTTCACCCAGATCGTCACCGGTGCCATCATTCTCATCGCCATCTGGCTGAACACCCGCATCTTCACGGCCAATTTCCGGTTCGGGTTGGGCAGGAAAGGATGAGGCGATGAGCGAGCAGCCAACAGATAGCTTGTCCGAAGCGCATGTCCGCTCCGGCAAGGTGATGACGGTCACCGGCCCGATTTCGGCGGATGCGCTTGGCGTGACACTGATGCACGAGCATATCCTCAACGATTGCCGTTGTTGGTGGCATGCGCCCAAGACGCCGGAGCGCCAATATCTGACCGAAAGCTTCGTCTGCATGGAGATCCTCGGCGAACTCCGGCAGGATCCCTTCGTCAACAAGCACAATATCACCCTCGACGACGAACATCTGGCGGTAGTCGAACTCAAGGATTTCGCCGACGCCGGCGGACGGACGGTGGTGGAGCCGACCTGCAAGGGCATCGGCCGCGATCCGCTGGCGCTCCAGCGTATCTCAAAGGCATCCGGTCTCAACATCGTGATGGGGGCGGGATATTACCTCGGCTCCTCGCATCCGGAAGGCGTCGCGGCGATGAGCGCCGATGACATCGCGCGCGAAATCGTCCGCGAGGCAAGGGAAGGCGTCGACGGCACCGGTGTCAGGATCGGCATGATCGGCGAGATCGGCGTCTCTTCGGATTTCACCTCTGAGGAAGAGAAATCGTTGCGCGGTGCTGCCCGGGCGCAGGTGCTGACCGGCCTTCCAATGATGGTTCATCTGCCGGGCTGGTTCCGTCTCGGCCATCGCGTGCTCGACGTGGTGGCGGAAGAGGGTGCAAATCTCAGCCACACCGTCCTTTGCCACATGAACCCGTCGCACGACGATATTGCCTATCAGAGCGAGCTGGCAGAGCGCGGCGCCTTCATCGAATACGACATGATCGGAATGGATTTCTTCTATGCCGACCAGCAGGTGCAGTGCCCGAGCGACGAAGAAGCTGCGCGCGCGATCGTGCGTCTCGTCGAGGCCGGTTATCTCGACCGGGTTCTTCTGTCGCACGACGTCTTCCTGAAGATGATGCTGACGCACTACGGCGGCAACGGCTACGCCTACATCCTTCGCCACTTCCTCCCGCGTCTTCAGCGGCACGGCCTGGACGGGACGGTCCTTAACGAGATGATGCGCGGGAATCCGCGCCGCGTCTTTGAAACCGGAGCCTAGCTCCATCAATTCAATCGATCACAGGTAACCGGAAGACCATGACAAAGAAAATCCTCCTTGTCGGCGAGAGCTGGGTCAGCTCGGCCACGCATTACAAAGGCTTCGACCAGTTCGGCAGCGTCACCTTCCATCTTGGCGCCGAACCGCTGGTTAAGGCGCTCGCCGGCAGCGCCTTCGAACTCACCTATATGCCGGCGCATGAGGCGGTGGAGAAGTTCCCCTTCGATATGACTGGGCTCGACTCCTATGACGCCATCATCCTCTCCGATATCGGGGCCAATTCGCTGCTGCTGCCGCCGGATGTGTGGCTGCATTCGCGCACGGTGCCGAACCGGCTGAAGCTGCTGAAGGCATGGGTGGAAAAGGGCGGCGGCCTGCTGATGGTCGGTGGCTATTTCTCCTTCCAGGGCATCGATGGCAAGGCGCGCTGGCGCCGCACCCCGGTCGAAGACACTTTGCCCGTCACCTGCCTGCCCTATGACGACCGCGTCGAGATCCCCGAGGGAACCATTGCCGAAGTGGTGAAGCCTGAGCACCCGACGATGCAGGGCCTCGAAGGCGCCTGGCCGGTGCTTCTCGGCGTCAACGAGGTCGAAGTTCGCAACCGCGCCGATGTCGAAGTCGTCGCACGCTTGCCGCAGGATCAGGGTGGCTACCCGCTGCTCGTCGTTGGCATGCACGGCACTGGCCGGACGGCGGCCTGGACGTCGGATATCGGCCCACACTGGCTCTCACCTGCCTTCTGCGAATGGGAGGGCTACGGCCGGCTGTGGAAAAACATCCTCGGCTGGCTCACCGAGAACCAGGCGTGATTTCAGCACGCGGCAGGAATTGAAAAGGGAATGACATGCAGGAAATTTCGGACAGATCATCCAACGCGGTCAGGGACATCTTCGGCAGGGACAAGGTTCTGATCGGCATGATCCACTGCCCGGCCTTCCCGGGCGCACCCCGCTACAGGGCTGCTGCGATGGACGCGATTTACGACGCGTGCATGCGCGACGCCGAAGCCTGTATGGAAGGCGGCCTGCATGGGCTGATCGTCGAAAATCACGGCGACCTACCATTCTCGAAGCCCGAAGACATCGGCCCCGAGACGACGGGTTTCATGTCCGTCGTCACCGACCGGATCGCCCGCGCTGCCGGCATTCCGCTCGGCGTCAACGTCCTTGCCAATGCGCCGATTCCAGCCTTCGCCATCGCCATGGCCGGCGGCGCCAAATTCATCCGCGTCAACCAATGGGCCAATGCCTATGTTGCCAATGAAGGTTTCATGGAGGGCAGGGCCGCGGAAGCTATGCGCTACCGCTCGCTGCTCAGGGCCGAGCACATCAAGGTTTTTGCCGACAGCCACGTCAAACACGGCAGCCACGCCATCGTCGCCGACCGCTCGATCCAGGAACTGACGCGTGACCTCGCCTTCTTCGATGCCGACTGCGTCATTGCCACCGGCCAGCGAACCGGCAATTCGGCGACGATGGAGGAAATCGAGGAGATCGGCGCAGCGACGCATCTGCCACTGCTCGTCGGCTCCGGCGTCAACAAGGACAATATCGTCGATATTCTCAGCCGCACCAACGGCGTCATCGTCGCCTCATCGCTGAAACATGGCGGCGTCTGGTGGAATCCTGTCGACGTTGAGCGGGTGCGCGCCTTCCGGGCGGCCGCCGAACCGGGACTGGAGGGCTGAGCATGGGCGAGGAGCGCCTTTCAGACCGCATTCTGCGTGAGAACGACGCCGTCCTCCGGACGATGCTTGGCCACCGCTTCGTCGAGGATGTGAAGAACGACACGTTGAGCAAGGAGGCTTTCGAGCGTTACCTCGTCTACGAAGGCGCCTTCGTAGACAGCGCCATCTCGATCTTTGCTTATGCGGCGGCGACCGCCAAGAAGATAACGCAGAAGCGCTGGTTGATCGCGGTTCTCGACGGGCTGGCAAGCGAGCAGATCGCCTATTTCGAACGCACCTTCGCCAGCCGCAGCATTGATCCTTCATCCTTCGACACCGGCGTCGCCGAGGTCGAAGCCTTTCGTGCCGGCATGTTGGAGATCGCCCGCCAGGGCGGCTTCCTCGACACGGTCGCGGCGATGTTTGCGGCCGAGTGGATGTATTGGACCTGGTCGAAGGAAGCAGCAACCCGCTCGATCAGCGATCCGTTGCTGAAGGAATGGGTCGCCCTGCATGTCGATCCTAATTTCGCCGCCCAGGCGCAATGGCTGAAAAATGAACTCGACACGGCAGGAGAAACCCTGGAAGAGGATGAAATGGCGCGGTTGAGCGCGATTTTCGGCCAGGCGATGCAGCTCGAGATCGATTTTCACAATGCGCCTTATCTTTAGCTTCAGCCTTGCGAAAGCGGATGCATGCGCGCCTACATAGTCGGAAATGTCGCCATCGACGAAACTATCGCCGTTTCCGAACTTCCGGTCATTGGTGCCTCCATCCTCGGCACTGCCGGCGGCAGCGATCTTGGCGGCAAGGGCACGAACCAGGCGGTCGTCATGGCCCGCTGCGGCGTTCCGACAACGTTGGTGGCGCCTGTCGGCAGGGATGGGAGGGCCGAGATGATCCGCCACTACCTCGCCGAGGAACCGCTTCGGAGCGAACTGATCGAGATGGAAGATACGTCGAGCGACGTCTCGATCATCTTCCGGCTCCCGGGCGGTGAAAATGCCATCGTCACGACGACGGAATCGGCACAAAGCCTGTCCCTGTCCCATGTCAAACGAAGCCTGTCGACGGCCGGTCAAGGCGATCTGATGATGCTGCAGGGCAATCTGTCCGATCAGACAACCCGCGACATTCTGGAGCAGGCAAGAGCGATCGGCATGGTCACCGCATTCAATCCCTCGCCGGTGCGTTCCTATTTCTCCGACCTTTGGAAGTTGATCGACATAGCATTCCTCAACAAGGGTGAGGCGGAGGCCCTGACAGGAACGACAGGCAGGGATGCGGCAGAATATCTTCTGAGCCGGGGCCTGCGCGAAATCGTTCTGACCCTCGGCAGCGGCGGCGCGACGCTTGTCAATCGGCACGATAGCATCGAAGTGCCCGCCCGAGCGTGCGATGTGGTCGATACGACAGGTGCGGGCGATACGTTTATGGCCGTGGCGCTGGCATCCTGTGGGCTGCGGGGGAGACGGCTGGACAGGCAGGCCATCGAGCATGCGGCCGTCGCCGCCGCTATCACCGTATCTCGGCACGGGACCAGAAAGGCGTTCCCTACGGTTTCCGAGCTTGAAACGATCTTGAAATAACCGGCTTGACGCCATTATGCTGACGCTCACAAACAAACTCTGCGTTCTCGTCGACCGTTGGATGGGTTTTGGCGGCAGCGGCAGCCGACAGCTTCATCAAACCATCATCAGCCTCTGCGAAGGGATTGCTCCCGCACGAGTCACTCCGTCACATCTGCAGCATCCGGATCTTCATCATGACATCCTCCCCGATTTCAGCGCGCCTCTCCCCAACCGCGTCGTCCCGCCTCCTTGTGCTTGCCGAAACGGTGGTGAAGGCGGGCGAAACCGCCCGCGGCTCGCTGCGGCGGCGAACCTCTCAGGAAATGCTCGCCAAGGCGCCGCGCGACTATCAGACCGAGATCGATGTCGCCGTCGAGCGGATCATCGTCGACGAAATGACCAAGGCCTTCCCGGACTATGCCATCCAGGGCGAGGAAGCCGTCGGCAACCGCACCGCGGGGCCGGAGACGCCGATCATCTACATCGACCCGATCGACGGCACCACCAATTACGCCTGGGGCCTCCCACATTTCGGCATGACGATCGCGATCGCCGAGGCCGGCCGGCTGGTCGCCGGTGTCGTCTATGACGCCATGCAGGACGAGCTTTTCAGTGCCGAGCGCGGCGGCGGCGCCTATCTCGACGGTGAGCGCATCCGCTGCGCCGATGTCGGCGACATCGAAAACGTGCTCATCGGCGCCGGCCTGCCGATCCCCGGCCAGGTCAAGGCAGTTGCCGAAGAGACCTATTTCGACGCCATCAAACGCCTGATGGCCAATACGGCAGGCGTGCGCCGGCTCGGCTCGGCGGCCCTGTCGATCGCCTATGTCGCCTGCGGCCGGCTGGACGGCTTTTTCGAGGACGGGCTTTCGATCCATGATTTCGGCGCCTCGGCGCTGATGGTCGAGGAGGCAGGTGGTGTCGTCACACGTTTTTCCGGCGCAGACGTCAAAGGTCCGGGCGATATCCTCGCCGCCAGCAAGGCGCTGTATCCCTGGCTCAGGGAAGGCTTCCTGGTGAAGGCGTAATTGCTTTAGACCGGTACCAACCGTCCGAGCTCCGCACCGGTCCTTGCCGGCGCTCCCTGGTGAACGAGCGTATTGTCGCGGAAGACGAAGAAACTCATAAAACTCGGCTCGACCTTCATCCCGGCCTCTATCCGATCGTCGGGGGCCACCATTGCCTTCAGGCGGGTGCCATCGGCAAGATCGACATCGACCATCTTGTGTGTGCCGAAATCGACGATGCGATGGACGCAGGCGGCGTCCGCTCGGTCCGAAGGACGGATCGTCAGCGCTTCCGGGCGGGTGGCCAGCGTCACCGGCCCGTCGTCGACGGGAACGGCAACCGGGAAGAGCGGATGGTCGCAGACGCCGTTTCGGGTCCGGCTCAGGACGAAATTCATCGAGCCGATGAAACCGGCGACGAAGGCCGTCTGCGGCTGCCGGTAGATGGTGCTCGGTGGCGCGATCTGCTCGGTGCGCCCGTCGCGCATGACGACGATGCGGTCGGCAAGCGCCAGGGCCTCGTCCTGGCCATGGGTGACGAAGAGCGTGGTGATGCCGAGGCGCTGCTGGATATCGCGCACCTCCTCCCGCAGCCTTTCGCGCAGGTGCTGGTCGAGGCTGGCGAAGGGCTCGTCGAGAAGCAGGATCTTCGGCTCGAGCACCAGCGAACGCGCAAGCGCGACCCGCTGCTGCTGTCCGCCCGACAGCTGCGTCGTCATCCGCCGCCCGTAGTCGGCAAGGCCGACCATATCAAGCGCATTCTCGACGCGCTCACGGATTTCGGATTTCGGCAGCCGCCGCAGCTTCAGGCCGAAGGCGATATTGCTGAAGACATCCATATGCGTCCAGAGCGCGTGGCTCTGGAACACCATGCCGGTCGGGCGGCGCTCGGGTGGCAGGTTGGTCACATCCCTGGCATCGATGCGGATCGTTCCGCCGCTCGGACGCTCGAAGCCGCCGATCATTCTGAGAAGCGTCGACTTACCGGAGCCGGAGGGGCCGAGCAGACAGACAAGCTCGCCGTCGCTGACTTCGAGCGAAAAGTCGTTCACGGCAAAGGTGGTTCCGAACAGTTTCGAAACGCTCTCGATCGCCAGATGTGCCATTCTCAAACCCTTTCCTCAATCGAGGCTTCTCAGGCGCCAAAACCTCTCGCAAAGGCGCCGGTGCCGATAACGCGGCGGGCAAACATCAGCGCGATGAAGGACGGCACCCACAGCATGACGGAAAGCACGGCGCCGTATTGCACGACGATCTGATTGTTGATGAAGCTGATCATCAGCACCGGCATGGTGCGGATCTCGGGCGCGCCGATCAGCCAGGCGCCTTCGGTCTCGTAGAAGGTGCCGACGAAGGTCAAAAGCAGGGCGGCTGATATCGTCGGTGCGGCCTGCGGCAGGGTGATCGACCAGAAGACGCGCAGCGGCGCAGCACCGGCATCGCGGGCCGCCTCTTCCATGCGTCGGTCGACATTCTGGAAGGCGGCGACCGGGATCCAGATCATCAGCATCAGCGTGCCGACGAGCTGGATCAGCACCACGCCCCAGAAGGTGCTGATCAGGCCGAGTTGCAGGAAGATGCCGGCAATGGCGACGAGCAGGCCGAATTTCGGGAAGGCATGCGATGCGAGAAACGACAGGAACAGAATGTTCCTGCCGGGAAAGCGCAGGCGCGCAAAAGCATAAGCCGCGGGAAGGCAGATGACGGCGGACAGGAGCGTCACCGTCGTCGTCAGCCGCAGGCTGAGAAACAGAGCATCCCAGACATCCGGCCGCGCCAGCGTCTGGCCCCAGAAGCGCAGGCCGAACTGCTGCGGGATCACCGACGGATAACGCCAGATCTCGGTGAAGGCCCAGGTGCCGACGACGATCAGCGGCAGGGCGATGAACAGCGTCAGCAGGCAGGCGAAGACGAGGCCGACCCAGTCGAAGCGGAAAGTGATGCGCGATCTGCCGGCGCTCATGGCCGGGCCTCGCGGTTGCGGGCGATCGACCGGATGTAGAAGATGCCGAAGACCAGGCAGAAGCCGAAGGTGATGACGGCCTGGGTCATGGCATCAAGCGGGTCGTTCATGTCGGCGAAGGTGCGCTGCATGAACGGCCCCATCATTTCAGGCGATGCCGGGCCGAGCACATAGGGAAGGGTGAAGGCGGAGAAGATGCCGAGCACGGCAAAGGACGCCGTCACCAGCAGCGAATTGCCCATGCGCGGCAGGATGATCGAGACGAACACCCGAAACGGCCTTGCGCCGACGTCGCGGGCAGCCTCGATGGCGCTGTTCGAAACGGAGGAGAGCCCGGCCGTCAGCATCAGCACCGTCAGCGGAAGATTGTCCCAGACGAGGCCGATGACCGGTCCCCATGGCGTCAGATAGGGCGTGCGCAGCTTGGGCAGGCCGACGGAATTCAGCAGCAGGTCGACGGTGCCGTTCGGCCCGACGGTCCTGATCAGCGCATAGGCGAGGATGATCGACGGCACGAACATCGGAAAGATCGCCAGGCCCTGCACGTAAGCCGCAAGGCGCCCTTGCGAGAAACGAAGGTAGAGCGCGATCGGAAAGCCGATCGCGAGCAGCAGGGTGCCGCAGACGGCAGTGGTCCAGAGCGTCAGCCACAGATTGCCGAGGCTGTAGCCATCGGTAAAGAAGAAGCGGTAAGAGGCAAGTGAGAAGGCCGTCGCGCCATCAGGGCCTCGAACAAAAATCGTGCCGTAAACCGCCGAAAAGATCGGAAAGACGATCAGCCAGGCAAGCAGGAAGACCGGCAGGGCGACGAGGAGGAGCCCGATCGAACTCCCCCTGTTGATCGATTGGTGACGGCGCGGTGCCGCCAGCACGGTTTCGGCGGGCATCAGGTGCGGCTGATACCGGGAGCGACGCTGCGGTACCAGCCGTCGTTGATCGCCTTTTCCCAATCGCCGCTCGGGAAGGTCGGAATGGTCGATGGAATGACGTCGGCATATTTCTTGCGCAGATCGTCGGAGATGTGATCCCAGGAGATGGCGGGGAAGCCGCCGATCTGGGTGATGATCGCTTCCTGCATCTCCTTCGTCAGCATGAAGGCGGCAAGCTTCAGCGCCGCATCCTTGCTGGCGCCATTCGAGAAGACAGTGATGCTGGAGAAGCCACCGCAAAGGGCGAGATCGCCAAGCTGCACCAGCCCCGTCGTCTCCGGCAGCACGCCCTGGGCAATCGCCTGCAGCACCTGGTCCGACCAGACCGGCACCATGGTGACGACACCCTGGGCAAGCAGCTGGATCGACTGGGTGTTGCCTGATGTGTAGGCGCCCTTGTCGTAGAGCGAAGGCGCGAGATCATTGAGGATCTTCCAGGCCGGCGTCAGGGCCTCGGTGCCGTAGTCCGCCGTGTAATTGTCGACCTTGAATTTCTTCGGATCGCGGCCGTTCACCTCATGAATGGCGCGGCGGACGAAGTTGCTGCCCGAACCGCCCTTGTCGGGTCTGTTATAGATGAACTGGCCCGGATTGGCCTTGATCCAGGTGGTGAGCTGCTCCCAGCTCTTCGGCGCATCCTTCGGGTCGAGTTTGGTCGTGTCGTAGGCGAGCAGGACTTGCGAGCCGCGATAGGGAAGCGAGTAGGGGGTATCGTGGGCGAGCGGATTGATATGGTCGTAGCCTTCGATGTTTTCGGCTGACAGTTTCACCCAGAGGCCGGCATCGATGCCACCCGCCGGCAGGCGCGGATCGAACTGCTCGAAAAGATCGGCCTGCGGATCGGTTTTTGTCTTCAGCGCGGCGAGCGCGCGGTCGGCGATGGCGCGCAGGCCGTTATTGTCGCCGGCATCGGTTACCTTCAGGGCGACTTCAGGATGCGCCTTTTCGAAGGCCGGGCGGATGATGTTGTTCCAGAGGTCGATGATGTTGGCGTCCGAACCGCTATAGAGATCGATCGTGCCGACTGCCGCCGATGCGAAGCGCGGAAGAGCCAGAAGACCGGCCGCAGCCGAGGAAGTGATCAAAAATTCACGCCTGTTCATAATCCATCTCCATCAGCTATCGAGGCTCGGCCTCCGCAGGATTGTTCAGGACTTTGCTAGCGCCGCCGCGTAACATCGACATGACAGGAATGGCGCTATTCGAAGAGAATTGCACAGCTGTGCTTATTTTCGCCCATATGGAAATCGCGGGCTGCAGACACTATCTCTGGGCAAACAAGGAGACACCCAATGACCGAAGAACGTGCAGTGCTCGCCGGTGGCTGCTTCTGGGGCATGCAGGACCTCATCCGCCGCTACAAAGGCGTGATTTCGACCCGCGTCGGCTATACCGGCGGCGACGTGCCGAACGCCACCTACCGCAACCACGGAACCCATGCCGAAGCGATCGAGATCATTTTCGATCCCGCCAAGATCAGCTATCGGGAAATCCTCGAATTCTTCTTCCAGATCCATGATCCGAGCACCCGCAACCGCCAGGGTAACGATGTTGGCTTGAGCTACCGCTCGGCGATCTTCTACGTCACCCCTGAGCAGGAGCGCGTCGCCAGGGATACGATCGCCTATGTCGATGCATCAGGCCTGTGGCCCGGCAAGGTCGTCACCGAAGTCGTGCCGGTTAGCGATTTCTGGGAAGCCGAACCCGAGCACCAGGATTATCTGGAGCGGATTCCGAACGGCTATACCTGCCATTTCGTCCGGCCCGGCTGGAAACTGCCGGTCCGCCAGAAGATCGCCTGAAATTGATCAGGCTCCCATCGCCGCGCGGCTGGTTTCCAGAAGCGCGGCGACGAGATTTGCCCGTGGCGAGGATCGCGTCACCACGATGCCGACCGTGCGCACGGCGGACGAGCGGAGCAGGGGCAGCTTGACGATATCAAGGCCAGCCGGCCAGGGCGGCGCCCAATCCGGCACGATCGAGATTCCGAGACCGCGATCCACCATCACCGCGATCGCCTCCAACGCGTCGAGCTCATAACGCTCGACCGGATGGATGCCGATTTCGCGCAGATATTCATCGGCGATGTGACCACCCCACTGGTTGCGGTCGTAGCGGATGAACGGCAGGGTCTTCAACAGTTCGAGCGGATCCGCCCCCTCACAGTCCCGCGGAGCGATCAGCACCAGGGGTTCCTGGCGTAGCTTGTTGAAGGTCAACGTCTTCTGCATCGGAAATCGCGGCTCGATGATGAAGGCCGCATCCAGCGCGCCGTTCAAAACCTCGGCATAGAGGTCCATCGACGCGCCCGGCTTGAGGAAGATCTCGATCAGCGGGTAATCCTGGGCGAGACGGTGGAGAATGTCGGGAACGAGGCCGGTCAGCGCCGTATTGATCGCACCGATCCGCATCTCGCCCGAAATCGTCGCGGTACCGGCCATGGCCTTCAGGTCGCGTGTGTCGCGCACCAGATCCCTGCAGCGGTCGAGAATGGCAAATCCCGCCTCCGTCGGCCGCATGACGCGGCCGGAGCGCACCAGCAGCCGCACCCCGAGCTCGGCCTCCAATGCGCGGATACGCTGGGCAACAGCCGCAGGCGTGAGGTTCAGCCGCTGGGCCGCCTCCGCCAGCGAGTGCCGGTCGGCAACGACAATGAAGGTTTCGAGAAAGCGTGTGTCCATCGATAGTTTTTCTATCTCTTGAACGAAGCAGAAGCCATATTTTATTTACAATCCATTGCTCCGAAAGATGGCCCGACCATATGAGGAGATGAAATGGATTTCGGCCTGAAGGACAAGACGGCCCTGGTGCTTGGCGCCGGCGGCGGACTCGGCAGCGCGATTGCCGCCAAACTTACGCGCGAAGGCGCCAGAATTGCCGCAGCGGATATTGATCTCGCCGCCGCTGAGAAGACCACGGCTGCAATCGAATCCGAAGGCGGCAAGGCGCTGGCACTGCAATGGGACCTTTCCGATCTCGGTTCGATCGATGCGCATGTCGCTGCAATCGAGCGCCAGTTCGGCCCGGTCGATATCCTCATCAACAATACCGGTGGCCCGCCGCCGACCACCGTCTCCGGCCAGGATCCGACGCTCTGGAACCAGTATTTTCAGAGCATGGTGCTTTCCGTCATCGCCATTACCGATCGGGTGCTGCCTCAGATGCGGGCGCGCAAATGGGGGCGCATCGTCACCTCGACCTCGTCGGGCGTGGTCGCGCCGATCGCCAATCTCGGCATCTCGAATGCGTTGCGCCTGTCATTGGTCGGCTGGTCGAAAACGCTGGCGCGTGAGGTCGGGCGCGACGGCATCACCGTCAACATCGTCCTGCCCGGCCGGATCGCCACCGGCCGCATCACCTTCCTCGATGAACAGAAGGCCAAACGCGAAAACCGCTCCATCGATGACGTTGTCACTGAGAGCACCGGCAGCATTCCGCTCGGCCGCTATGGCCGGCCGGAAGAATATGGCAATGTCGTCACCTTCCTGGCAAGCGAACCTGCCTCCTATCTTACCGGATCGGTGATCCGCGTCGATGGCGGCATGATCCAGAGCATCTGACAGAAACCGAATTGGAACCGATACCCGATGGCCCTCAGCGCTGAAGCGATAGCAACCCTCAAGACCGTCTCGACGGCGACACTGACGACCGTTCTTCTAAAGAAGGGCCTGCGGAACGTCTGGATCCGCGGCGCCGTTCCCCTGAAGCCCGGCCAGCCGCGCATCGTCGGTCCGGCCTTCACCCTGCGCTTCGTGCCTGCCCGCGAAGATCTGGCGACGCCGGCATCCTGGGCCTCGCCGATCTCGACGCGCGCCGCGATCGAGGCGATGCCGGAAGGCTGTGTCGCCGTCGTCGACGCGATGGGCGTCACCGATGCCGGCATCTTCGGCGATATCCTCTGTGCCCGCATGCAGAAGAGAGGCGTTGCAGCCCTCGTCACCGACGGCGTCGTACGCGACCTTGCCGGCGTGCTCGATGCCAACCTGCCGGTCTGGTGCAGCGGCGTCGCAGCACCCCCTTCAGTCGCCGGCCTGACCTTCGTCGCCTGGCAGCAGCCGATCGGCTGCGGCGGCGTTGCGGTCTTTCCTGACGACATCATCGTCGTCGACCAGGACGGCGCGGTGCTGATCCCGGCCGATCTGCTCGAGGCGGTGCTGGCAGAAGCGCCGGAACAGGAGCGCATGGAAGCCTGGATCATGATCAGGATCGATGAAGGCGTACCGTTGCCCGGCCTCTATCCGATGAACGCCGAAACCAAGGCGCTCTACCAGGCCTCGAAGAAATAGGCTCCGGGCTAACACGGATTGTGGGGATCGCGGCTTCGCCCAGCCCGTAACCCAAATCGTGATTTACTTTTACGACAGAAATTCTCCCGACTTTTCTGCGGTGGAGATTTTTGTCGCGAAACTTAGGAATTACGCGACGGTATGATGCCGAACCGTCGCCTAGGCATAGGCTAGGCACCAGCCGGGAGCGCGAACCCAACATCGCTCGGCCGGCACCTCATCAGTACGATACAGCCGGGTCACCCGCTTGTGCTCCCCGCTCTCGAACGCCGCCGCGAGCGCTTTTTCCGATTCCTCATCGCGCGTTCCTTCACAGGGGAAGATAGCCACCGGCGAAATCCATTGCGCGTGAAATTCCTCAGTCCTACGCGTCACGAGGAACACCGCCCCGCGAAGGTGCATGTTGCTCCAATTGCTGCTAGTAAATCCAAGATCGGTCGTAAGCGGTAGGATCAACCTTCCGCCATTATTGAGCCGGTCCAGCCAAATATTCGCGGGCCGGGTCGCGCCGGCGTTCACATAGATCACATCGGCGGAATCGAAAGCTACGGAGCTGCCATCTCCCTGAACCACGGAAACGTTCCGATAGGCAGCGAGATTTGCTTTCGCCCGCGCAGCAAGCTCCTGCTCGAACTCAATCGCCGTCACCCTGCCGGATGCGGCAACGAGGTCCGCCATGATCGCAGAATAGTAGCCGGCACCAGCGCCAACATGCACGATATGCTCGCCCGCTTGCAGGGTGGCCCGCGAAAGCAGGAAGGCATGAAGTGAAGGTTGTCCGTTGTTGATGTGGCGCTCAGGGACGATACCAACAACGTCATCCGTATAGAGGTAGACCGGGTCGGCGGTCGGGGTCGGAACATAGGCTTTTCGCATTCGGAAGATCGGCCACGGACCGGGACCAAGGAAATCTTCTCGCGATACTTTGGCAAAGGCTGCTTCAACACGTTCATCGACAACTCTCACAGCCGCCGTGATCTGCTTCGCATAAGCTCGCCGCACGATCTTCAATTCGTCAGGTGTCATCAGCAGAACCACCTCCATAAATTCCTGTCGCGAAAGTCCCGAAACATGCGACAGATATGATCCACCGCTCCAGGCGTCCTCGCCTCCTGCCATGAACGACCAGGTCTGGGTCGGAACCGGCCGTTCAAATGTCGCAAAAATCCTAAGTTCCGCGACAGTACCGGAAGCGCTTATTTTCCAGGGATTTTCTGGCGCAAATATCAGCCGCAGAAATCGACGATCTGCGACCGACATCTGCAATACCGAATGGCGGGTATCCCGCGAAACCCAATGGGAAGAAGACCGTCCGCTTTCCACCCATCTGTGCCGCTACCCGTGTGTTGCAAAAATCCCGACTTTTGCCGCGTTCGGAAGTCAGGATCTCCGCGACAAGGCAGGAAATTCGTCCTTGCCGTGCACCGGCAGGTCAGCGGGTAAACCACCCCGCTGACCAATGCCTATTCGTCAGAATAGGTTGCGACCGTCACTCCGCGGATCACCATCTATCTGGTGAGGCGTGTAAAGGTCGGCACGAGCGTTTCGCCGCCAAGGTCTTGCAGGAGACTCCGGATCATTTCTGATGGTCGTAACAGCGATCGCAGCTTCCCCACTTGTGGGGCATCGTACCGCCCATTGCCCATCAGGCGCAGCTATTCCGGAGGGGACCGTGACGCTCTGCGGCGCATGAGCTGAAAAACTGATCCAGTAGGAATTACTAGCAGCGTGTCCTAATGCCTCCGCAGCGAAAGCCAGTGAAGGCGTTGAAGGCGTCTCGCCTGTGGTCGAGAATAGTACGCAATCGACATCATGCCGTTCATATTCTGTGAAAATTTCCGGTTAATGCAGTTCCATGCCCATCGAGCAGCCGAAACGGAGACCGTCCACCTCAAAGGTCACCGGATTTTTTCCCGGCGAGTACATAAAAGAGATTTTCGTATTCGATAGCAGACGCTCGTCATAACGTGTCACCAGCTCTCCACGATCGGATATCACATAGAGACTATTATGCGGTCGATGTGGAGAAGAGAGCTGATGGACGGAGCCGAATATCGTCCATAGCTCAAGTTCGCTCGCAAATTTTCTGGTAGTCTCCAGTTCCTCCCGCAAAACACTCCATTCGCAGCGGGTCCAATCGGACGGGCCAATTTCCCGAGGTCCATTCTCAGACATGATGCGCTTGTTAGGCGAACAGGTCGCTCCCTCGGGGAAGTGTATGAGGCGAGCGCCTTTCTTATGGGCCTCCTCCATAAGGCTGCGCATTTCCGCTCCGCTGCCACGGAGCGCCGAAATATCACGAGGATCGTTGAACAGCGATGTTTGGGCGACAGCGATCCGTATTGAACGGATCACGGGCTCGTCCGTAAGTTGGCGGATATGTTGAAGAGCTGCGGTGTAAGATTCGCCGGTTTTGGCTGCGCGAGCACGTACAAGGCGTTTGAGATTTCCGTTTTGCGTCATTGTCAGGCCTTTCACGTCTCGGACGCAGTTCCCCAGCAACCCGCCCGAAACGATCGGACCAAGACAGCGGCCTGAGACGAAAGTCCCTTTGCCTCCGTTCAAGACCATGCTGGGGAAGGTCTGGGAGGTTAGGCGCAGGCCACGCCGAAATAAAATTGTCGAGCAGGTGCTGATTCGTCAAGCTGTTGTTGCGACTGATACTGGCGAAGTCGCAAAACCCGACGCTATGCGACGGTCAGGCGAAGCGAATGCTTCACGGAAATATCTTCAGCAAGCTAAACCGCTCGCAACGCCCGTGCCGCAAGCGAATAGTGCATCACAAAATACTTGCTTTCCACATTTAGGTTAGGGGCCGGGCGACTTCGCGGCCTTTTTGTTTTGGCGCAGATGGAAGCTGCTCCGGTAAACCGAAAAGCTTCCGTCGCCTCTCAATGGCGCGGCACGTAATCCAGGCCGCCGTCGATCCGTGCCGGGCGCCCGTCCAGGAAAAGCTCACCGATGCGTGGCGCCGACCGCGCAATGACCTTGCCGCGGCGGATCACCGCCAGGCGGGTGGGTTTCAGCCGCAGCGCTTCCAGCGTGTCGCTGGCCTGAAGGATGACCAGGTCGGCGCTGCATCCCTTTTCCAGGCCGTAGCCTGCAAGGCCCATCGTCTTTGCCGAATTGACGGTCAGCGCCTCGAAGATCCTCTTCTTGTCGTCGATGCCGGCCATCTGCGCGACATGGATTGCCATATGGCCGACTTCCAGCATGTCGCCCGATCCCATCGAGTACCAGGGGTCCATGACGCAATCGTGCCCGAAGGAAACATTAAGCCCCGCATCCATCAATTCCCTAACACGGGTCATGCCGCGGCGTTTCGGATAGGTGTCGTGCCGGCCCTGCAGCATGATGTTGATCAGCGGATTGGGGATGACGTTGATCTCGGCCTCCGCCATCAGCGGAATGAGCTTGGAAACATAATAGTTGTCCATCGAATGCATCGAGGTCAGATGCGAGCCGGCGACGCGCCCCTGCAGGCCGAAGCGGATGGTTTCCGCAGCCAGTGTCTCGATATGGCGCGAGAGCGGATCGTCGGTTTCGTCGCAATGGATGTCGACCGGCAGGCCGCGATCGGCGGCGATGCGGCAGAGCGCCTCGACCGACGCCGTACCTTCGCCCATCGTCCGTTCGAAATGGGGAATGCCGCCGACGATATCGACGCCCATGTCGAGGGCGCGGTTGAGCGCGTCGATTGCGCCTGGCGAGCGGTAATAACCGTCCTGGGGGAAGGCGACCAGCTGCAGATCGATATAGGGCGCGACCTTTTCGCGAACCTCGATCATCGCCTCGACGGTCACCAGTCTGGGATCGCTGGTATCGACATGGCTGCGAATGAAGAGCAACCCCTGCGTCACCGCCAGATCGCAATAACGCAACGCACGATCGACCAGTTCCTCCTTCGTCACGATCGGGCGCAACTCTCCCCAGAGCGCGATGCCCTCGAGCAGCGTGCCGGATACGTTCATTCGCGGCAGGCCGAGCGACAGGGTAGCGTCCATGTGGAAATGCGGATCGACGAAGGGCGGGTTGACCAGCCGGCCGGTCGCGTCGATCTCTTCTTGCGCCTGCGCCTGGAGATTGGGCTCGACAGCGATGATCTTGCCGCCCTGGATGCCGATATCGATGCCGGTTCGGCCATCGGGGAGATTTGCATTTCTGACGATCAGATCGAGCATCGAAGCCTCGTTGGACAGAAGTGGTTCAGCGTTCGCCGCGCCGATAGGGCTGCATCAGCGCCTGTGGAACGCGGGCGCGGCGGGCCATGACGGCAAGGGCGGCAATGGAAAGGATATAGGGCGTCATCAGAAAGAGCTGATAGGGCACGAGCCCGCTGAGTGCGGTTTGCAGCCGAAGCTGAAAGGCATCGAAGAAGGCGAAGAGCAGGGCGCCGAACAGCGCGCGGCCCGGCCGCCAGGAGGCGAAGACGACAAGCGCGATGCAGATCCAGCCACGTCCCTGCACCATGGTCGGGAAGAAGCTGTTGAACGCCGACAATGTCAGGAAGGCGCCGCCCATTCCCATCAGCGCGCTTCCAGCAATCACCGCGCCGTAGCGCACCTTCATCGGATTGACGCCCTGGGCTTCCGCCGCATGCGGATTTTCGCCGGTCATGCGGATCGCAAGGCCGACGGGCGTGCGGAAGATGATGTAGGCCATCAGCAGGGCGATAAGGATTGCGAGATAGGTCGGCGCCGTCTGCGTGAAGAAGGCCGGCCCGATGAAGGGCAATGTCGAGAGACCGGGAATGGCGATCGGCTGGAACGGCACGATGGTGGGCGGAGTATTGGCAAGCGGCACGATCAGCCGGAAGACATAATAGCTGAAGCTGGAGGCAAACAGCGTGACGCCGAGACCGGAGACATGCTGGGAGAGGCCGAGCGTCACCGTCAGCGATGCATGCAGAAGGCCGAAGACGCCGCCGGCCAGCGCCGCAATCAGCAGGCCGGTCCAGAGATCGGCGCCGTGATAGACCGAAAGCCAGCCGATCATCGCGCCGAAGGTCATGATGCCTTCTATACCGAGATTGAGCACGCCGGCCCGTTCGCAGAGCAATGCGCCAAGCGTGCCGAAAATCAGCGGCGTGGCGATGCGCAGGATTGCCGCCCAGAGCCCCGCCGAACCGATGATGTCGAACAGTTGCATCATCGCCGGATCCTGTATTGGGTGAAGAACAACGCGATCAGCATCGTCAACAGCGACAGCGCCACCGTGACATCGGCGATATAGGTGGGGATGCCGAGGCCCCGGCTCATGCCGTCCGCGCCCACGAACATGGTGGCCGTGAAAATGGCGGCGAAGACGACCCCCAGCGGATTGAGGTTGGCGAGCATCGCGACAACAATGCCGGAATAGCCGAAACCCGGTGACAGATCGGTCGTCACGTAACCCTTGACCCCCATCACCTCGATCGCTCCCGCGAGCCCCGCAAGCCCGCCGGACAGGCAGGCGACTTTGACCAAGGTCTTGCCGAGCGGGACGCCGGCGAAAATCGCGCCGATGGGATTGAGGCCGGCTGCGCGCGACTGCATGCCGAATACGGTGCGGGACTGAACAAAATGGACGACGACGGCCAGCCCTATCGCGATCGCAAAGCCGATATGCAGGCGTGAGCGGGCAATCAACTTCGGCAGCATGGCATGATCGCTGACGGATTGCGACTGCGGCCAGCCGAAGGCGAGGGGATCCTTGAGAACGCCGTCGATCAGCATCGAGACGAAGAGCACGGCGATGAAGTTCAGCAGCAGGCTGGTGACGACCTCATCGACCGAGAAGCGCAGCCTGAGCCAAAGGGGAATGAGAATGAGCACCATGCCGGCAACGGCGCCGATCAGCAGCAACAGCGGAATGAGAAGCGGAGCCGGCAGATTGCCCAGCAATTTCGAGCTCGCCGCGGCAACGGCGATGGCGCCGAGATAAAATTGGCCCTCGGCGCCAATATTCCAGAGCCGCGCCCGAAAGGCGACGGCGGCGGCAAGCCCCGTCAGCATCAGCGGCGTTGCCCGCGTGAGCGTTTCGGTCGCCGACAGCCGCGAGCCGAAGGCACCGATCAGGATACGCCAATAAGCATCGAGCACCGGCGCGCCGGCAATGGCGATCAAGATGCCCGCCAGCGCAAGCGCTGCGATCACCGCGATAACGGGCGTGCCGATCAGCAGGTAAAGCGGACGATGCTCGCGGCGCTCAAATCGCATGGCTGGTCTCGCGGGTCTCTTGCCATTCGCCAGCCATCATCAGCCCCAGCCTGCGGGCATCCGCGTCTTCCGCCTCGACGGGCGGTGACAGGCGGCCACCGACGATTGCCTGTATACGGTCGGCGAGCGCGATCACCTCGTCGAGATCTTCGGAGATCAGCAGGACGGCGGCACCCTGCCGGCGGGCTTCCAGCAGGCGCGCGTGCACGGCCGCCACGGCCCCTTCGTCGAGTCCACGTGCGGGCTGCGCGGCGATCAGGATACGCGGTCGCCGATGCAGGTTGCGGCCGAGGATGAGCTTCTGCATATTGCCGCCGGAGAGCACCCGGGTACGCGCGGCCGGCCCGCCGCCGCGAACATCGAATTCGTCGATGATCGCCCTTGCAAAGGCCATGCCGGCCTTGCGGTTGACAAGACCGCGGCGCGAGAAGGCCGGTGAGGCAAGGCGCTCAAGGACGGCATTTTCCCAGACCGCCATCTCGCCGATCACGCCCTCCGCGTTGCGATCTTCAGGAATGCGGCCGATACCGGCGTCGACGACCTCGGCGACGCCGAGATTGCCGACGGCTTCGCCGAACAGGCTAAGGTCGCCGCCGCTGCGTGCCAGCGTGCCGGAGAGAAGGTGCGCCAACGCCGCCTGACCGTTGCCGGAAACGCCGATGATGCCGAGGATCTCGCCCTGGTGCAGCCGAAAGCTGATCGATTTCAACCGATCGACGCCGTTCATGCGCACTGTGATATCGATGGCTTCGAGCGCAACCGCGCCGGGCGTCGACGGCTCGCGCACCGGCCGCGTCACCCGGCGGCCGACCATCAGTTCGGCGAGTTCCGCCTTGCTGGTTTCAGACGCCTTGCGTTCGGCGACCATCTTGCCGCCGCGCAGCACGACGATGCGGTCGGCTGCCGCCATCACCTCGTCGAGCTTGTGGGAGATGAAGATCAGCGACAGCCCCTGGCGGGCCATCTCCTTCAAGGTCGTAAACAGCCGTTCGGCCTCGATATTGGTCAGCACTGCCGTCGGCTCGTCGAGGATCAGGATGCGGGCATCGTTATAGAGCGCCTTGAGGATCTCGACGCGTTGCTGCTCGCCGACCGACAAGTCGCCAATACGGGCATCCGGATCGACCTTGAGGCCGAAGCGCTCGGAAATCGCCAGGAGCTTCTTTCGCGCCGCTGATGTTCCCGACCGCCAGACCCACAGGCTTTCGGTGCCGGTCATGACATTTTCGAGAACGCTCAGATTGGGTGCGAGCGAGAAGTGCTGATGTACCATGCCGACGCCGGCGCGGATCGCCGCACGCGGCTTGCCCTGTGGCACCTCCAGACCGTCGATCAGAATCCGGCCGGCATCGGGCATGTAATGGCCGAAAAGGATGCTCATCAGCGTGGTCTTGCCGGCGCCGTTTTCGCCGAGCAGAGCGACGACCTCACCCCTGGCAAGCGTCATGGAAATATCGTCATTGGCAAGATTGCCGCCGAAGCGCTTGCTGACGCCGATAATCTCCAGCACAGGTTCGGT
Organism: Rhizobium sp. F40D2; assembly: GCF_051810745.2. Taxonomy (NCBI): domain Bacteria; kingdom Pseudomonadati; phylum Pseudomonadota; class Alphaproteobacteria; order Hyphomicrobiales; family Rhizobiaceae; genus Rhizobium; species Rhizobium sp. F40D2. Next base: position 542,468 of record NZ_JBPWQX020000002.1, on the reverse strand, counting down.
CATGACGGTAATCCAGCGACTGGAAAACGGTGCTGCCATCGCCCCTCGGCCTCCAGACGTGCGGCAAGCGACAGCAGGCGCGGCTCGTGAGCCATCGGCGCCATGATCTGCACCGGCAGCGGCATGCCATGCTCATCCTGTCCGAAAGGCAGCGTCAAAGCAGGAAAACCCGAAATATTACCGAGGCAGGCAAGCGGCGCGAATGCCGTCATCCGCTCGAGATGGAGATCCGTGTCGCCATGATCGGACGGAAAGGAGCCGATCGCAAGAGGCGCAGACGAGAGCATCGGCATCACGATGCAATCAACCCTGTCGAACAGCGCCCAGAGGTTATGGCTCACCAGGACAGCCTCGTTCAGTCTATCCCAGAGCCTGGTGGCGGGAAGCGCCCGTCCGCGCGCCGCGAAGGCCTGCGTCAGAGGCTCGGCCCTGCTTTCATCGAGACCTAGCGCCTTGATCAGCGCCGCGAGGTTGACGGAGACGATATCGGCGAAGGCGCGGCGGCTTGACGTGACACTCCGTTCGAATTCGGCCCAGCTCAGCGGAACGAGCTCGTGTCCGTCGTTCTCGAGGGCACGAGCGGCAGCCTCAACGGCTGCGAGCCGATCGCCCTCGGTCGGATGGACCGATCCGGTATCTGCCAGCAAGCCGATTCGCAAACGGCCGTTGCCGATGTCGACAGGAGAAGGATCCGGAAAGGGCCCTCGTGAATTGCCGCTCAGCCTGTCGAATATCCGCGCGGTATCCCGCACCGAGCGGCAAACCGCGAGTTCGCTGGCGATCCCGCCGAGGTGATTGCCAAAGGATGGTCCGCCCGGCATGGCGCCGCGTGTCGGCTTCATTCCGACAAGGCCGCAGCAGGCTGCGGGCACGCGGATCGAGCCGCCGGCATCGGTCGCGTGCGCAATGGCGACGATGCCTGCGGCAACCGCTGCTGCCGCACCACCGGAAGAGCCGCCTGGCGTCCGTGCCGGATCGAGCGGATTGCGGCTGACTGGTCCGATCGCCGGTTCGCTGGCAAGCGACAGGCCGAATTCCGGGCTCGTCGTCAAGCCGAACAGACAGAAGCCGGCGTCGCGGAAACGGAAAGCGAGGTCGGAATCGGCTTCGCCGCCTTTTCTTTCGAAGAGACGGGACCCGGCCGCGACCGGCAGGCCGGAGAAAGGCCCGCCAAGATCCTTCGCCAAGGTCGGCACGCCGGCAAACGGCCTGGCGGCAACCTGTTCGGGCTCACTCTGCCGTTCCCGGTCGCGGCCCTCGGCCGAAGCGAGGCCCATCGCTGCATCGCGATAGGCGATCGCGCCGATCCGCTCTTGCCGCCGATCTGCGTCAAGAGAAGCCCGCATCGCCTCTGCGGCGCTCAGCCGGCCATGCCTGATCGCTGCCGCCAGGTCTGTTGCATCGCCCTGCATGAGCCGAATTACTTCGGCTCTTCCATCATCTTCGGGACCTCGAAGGTGCCGGCCTTGATTTCCGCCCGCTTGGCTTCCATCGCAGCCTCGGCTCCAGCGGGCGCGACACCCTTGACGAAGACGATATCGCTGCCGCCTTCCTTCATCAGGCCGTAAGACGTGTAGTTTCTGCCGACCGGCTTTCCGGCAGCGACATCTGCGATCGCCGCATTCAGGATCGGGCGGAAGTACCACATGGCGTTGGCGAATACTGTATCCGGGTAGCGCGGCGTATAGTCGATCAGCGAGCCGACCGACTTGATGCGGCGCTCCTTGGCGGCATCGGCAGTGCCGATGCGCTCGCCGAACAGGATGTCGGCGCCGGCGTCGATCTGGGCAAGACCAGCTTCTCGCGCCTTCGGCGGATCGAAGAAGGTGCCGATGAACGAGACGAGGTGCTTGGCGTCGGGATTGACGGCCTTGACGCCGGCGGCGAACGCATTGATCAGCATGTTGACCTCAGGGATCGGAATGGCGCCGACGGAACCGACAACATTCGACTTGGTCATCTTGCCGGCCAGCATGCCGGCAAGATAGGCGCCGTCATGGTTCCAGGTGCCGAAGACACCGAAATTGTCGCCGGCCTGCTCGCCGCTCGAACCCAGCACGAAAGCGGTATCGGGATAATCGGCTGCCACCTGTCTGGCCTCTTTCTCCACCGCGTAGGCTTCGCCAATGATCAGCTTGTTGCCCTGTTCGGCATATTCGCGCATGGCGCGCGGATAATCGGTGCCGGAGACGCCTTCGGAGAAGACATATTCGATGACACCGTCCTTGGCTGCGTCCTGCAGGGCCTTATGCAGACAGGAGTTCCAGGCATTTTCGACCGGCGATGCATGGATGCCCGCAACCTTCAGCGGCGCGGCAGCTCTCGCCAGCGGGACAAAGCCGCTGACGCCCAGCGCAATACCCGACGCGATCACTGCCCGGCGTGAAATCAGGATGTCTTTGGTCATTGACTGCTCCCCTTTTTTTACCGTTTGGTTCAAAAATCATAGGTAGCGCCCAAAAATGTGTCAAGCGTCGAATGGGCTTAAAAATCAGGCTGTTCGATCCATTGCCCCGGGTCCTTCAGCCGATTTTTTCCGAACTCGAATCGTGAAGGGCTTCGGCCGAAAGAGCGCGGCATGGCGCGCTCAGCCGCCGGCTTCTCGAGCGGTCAAGGCTCGACGTTGAAAAACGCACTCTTTCCACGTCGGCGAGAGCGACCTTGAGCCGAATTTACAGAGCGCGACGGCTTGGCGCGACGACATCGGCAGGATATGCAAGGAAATCGGGTTTGGGGAAATGAAAATGGGGGAAGAAGAGGGCGCCTCACGGCGACCGATCGCGAGCCGGTCGTCGCGCTGGGCGATCGGCTTGAGCGCATGGCTGGTGCGCACCGGCGTCACGCCGAACGGGATTTCGCTTTTCTCGATCCTGTTTGCCGCCATCGGCGCGGCGCTGATCCTGCTCACAACGCACCCAATCGCCATGATCGGCGCGGCGATCTCGGTGCAGCTGCGGCTCGTCTGCAACCTGCTCGACGGCATGGTCGCAATCGAAGGCGGCAAGAAAACCAAGAGCGGGCCGATCTATAACGAATTCCCCGACCGGATCGCCGACAGCCTGCTGCTCGTCGCGGCCGGTTATGCCTGCGGCTTTCCCTCTCTTGGCTGGCTTGCTGCGCTGCTCGCCGCACTCACCGCCTATATCAGGGTCTTCGGAGGATCGGTCGGCCTTGCCCAGGACTTCAGCGGCATCATGGCCAAGCAGCGCCGCATGGCGGTGTTGACCGCCGGCCTCGTTGCCCAGAGTGTCGAGACGCTGGTCTTTACCAGCCATCGGTCGCTGATCCTGACCTCCGCCATCATCGCGGCCGGCAGCCTCGTCACCTGCATCACGCGCACGATCACGCTTGCCCGTTCGCTGGAGAGACCATGATCCCTCTTATCCGTCGTCTTCTCGTGCTGCTCGTCCGTATCATGGTCGGCGCCCGAAGCGAGTGGCGGGGCTGTTCGCCCGACACGCGCCGCCGCATCTATTTCGCCAATCACAACAGCCATGTCGATACGGTCGCCGTCATGGCCGCCCTGCCGTATCAGGTGCGGCGGCTGACGCATCCAGTTGCGGCGCGCGACTATTGGGGAACCAACGCCTTTCGCCGTTTCATCGCCGAGAAGGGCCTGCGCGCCGTCCTGATCGACCGTAAGCCCCTGCCGGACAGCAACCCGCTGGAGCCCCTCGAGCGCCTGCTCGAAGAGGGGCGTTCGATCCTGATTTTTCCCGAAGGCACGAGAAGCGCCACCGAAGAGATCGCACCGTTCCGTAGCGGCATCTATCGGCTGGCCTGCCGTTTCCCCGATGTCGATCTCATACCGATCCATCTCGACAATCTGCAGCGAATTCTGCCGAAAGGAAGCATGCTGATCGTCCCGATCACCTGCACTGCGCGTTTCGGCAAGCCGCTGCGCGTCGAGCCGGGCGAGGAAAAGAATGCCTTCCTGGCCCGCGCCCGGGCCGCCGTCATCGAGCTCGCAGACGGAGGGGCCGCCAGATGAACAGCCTGTTTTCCCTGGTACTTGCCGCGATCCTCAGCCTGCTTGCCATCGCCTCGGCGATCGGCTTCATCCTGCAGCGGCGCGCGACCGAGCCCGGCTCCGTCGCCACCGTCCACAACCTCAACGCCCGTATCCGCTCCTGGTGGATCATGGTCGCCATATTCGGCGCCGCGATCCTGCTCGGCGATACGGCAGTGGTCATCCTGTTCGCATTCCTCTCCTTCATGGCGCTTCGCGAATTCTGGACGCTGACGCCGTCGCGGCGCGGCGACCATCTGGCGCTTTTCTTGTCCTTTTTCGTCGTCCTGCCGGTGCACTATGTGCTGCTCGGAACGTTATGGTACGGTCTCTTTGCGATCTTCATCCCCGTCTATGCCTTCTTGATCCTGCCGGCGGTGGCGACCCTGACCGGCGATGTCAACGAATTCCTGGCGCGCAGCGCCAGGGTGCAATGGGGCCTGATGCTGACGGTTTATTCGATCAGCCACGCACCGGCGCTGCTGATGCTGCAGACCGGCACGTCGTCGGCACTTCTTCTCGTCTATCTCGTCATCGTCGTACAACTCAGTGACGTCTTCCAGTATGTCTGGGGCAAGCTTCTCGGAAAGCACCGCTTCTCGCCGAACATCAGCCCGTCGAAAACGCTCGAAGGTCTGATCGGCGGCGGCGCCTCGGCCATCCTCGTCGGCACGCTGCTCTATCGCCTGACGCCGTTCTCGCCGCTGCAGGCCGCGGCCGTCAGCACCGTCATCGTCGTCGCCGGCTTCTTCGGCGGCTTCGTGCTGTCGGCGATCAAGCGCGATCTCAACGCCAAGGACTGGGGCTATGTGATCGAAGGCCATGGCGGCGTGCTCGATCGTCTTGACTCCATCACCTTCGCCGCACCGCTGTTCTTCCACATCGTCCGCTACTGGTTCACCGCCTGAGGTGAGGCCGCGGGCGATTGTTCAAAACCGGTCGATATCCTCAAGACTCTCGAGCAGCCGGCGCTGAACATCCCGCTCCTGCTTGCTGATGGCGGTCACCAGCCTGTCCATCGTTCCCCGCAAGCCGTGTAACTGGTCGATAAGGTCCATGACGACATCGACGCCGGCTTCGTTGACGCCCATGTCACCCATCAAGTCCAGGATGAGCCGGGCGCGCGCGACGTCGGCGTCGCGAAACTGCCGCCCCTCGTCTGACATCTCCGGGATCAGCCAGCCCTGTTCGATCCAGAGATCGAGCTGGACGACATCGATTTTCAAGCAAAGACGGAATTCGAGATCATCCATGATCAGGCCTCCATGTTCTTCCTCGGATCGTAAGGATTTGCCGCCGCCCATTCTTTCATCAGGGCCGTCAGCCGTTCGTCGGGGATGTCGGGCAGCATGATCTTCAGGGCGACATAGACGTCTCCGTGCCCGCCGCCGCGGGTGGCAGCACCCTTACCCTTGAGCCGCAGGACCTTGCCGGTATTCGAGTGCGGGGGCAGCGTCAGATTGACAGGACCCGATGGTGTCGGCACGCGGACTTTGCCGCCGAGTACCGCCTCGCCGAGCGAGATCGGCAGTTCCAGGCGGATGTCGTCGCCATCACGGGTGAAAAAACGGTGAGGTCTCACGCGGATTTCGATAAGGGCATCGCCCGGCGGCCCGCCCTCAATGCCCGGCTCGCCCTTGCCGCGCAGCCGCAAGGTCTGGCCGTCCCGGGTTCCGGGCGGAATCTGCACATCGAGCTGCGGCCCGTCCGGCAGCTTGATTTCGGTCCTGGTGCCGTTGACGGCCTCGAGAAAATCGACCTCCATGGAGAACCGCCGGTCCTGGCCATGACTGCGCATCCTGCCGCCGCCGGCGCGGCGCGAAAAGAAATCGGCAAAGGAATTGTCGGCATCGGCGAAATCGGCAAAGCCGGAACTGTTGCGGTAAGGATTGCCGGGATCGTTCGCCGAGGCATAGTCGCGGTAATAGCTCCGTTGCGCCCGCTCGGCGCCCGTTATATCGATCTCACCGCGATCGAAGCGCCCGCGTTTTTCCACATCGCTCAGGATCTCGTAGGCGGTCGAAATTTCCTTGAACCGTTCCTCGGCCTTTTTGTCGCCGGGGTTAAGGTCGGGGTGAAGTTTCTTGGCGAGCTTGCGGAATGCGCTTTGAATATCCTTCTGCGACGCATCGCGTTTCACGCCCAGAAGCTCATAGGGATCCTGGCTCATGCATATCTCCGGTCAAGGCAGTCGATACTGCCGGTTGGCTTACCAGAGATATAGGCTCTTAGGCCGCCGCCGGGGAGGGGAGACCGCATGCCGATCTTCGAAAGCCAATCGGCACATTGGATTAGAGCAGCGCTCTGTCTTCTGCTTGCGCCTCCGAGCCGGAGTGCCTGCGATCAAATCGTCGATCGATAAGAACCGAGCATCCGGCGTGGCGCACGACCTTGTCGACGATCGAGGAGAAGACGTAGTCGGTAATATCGCTCACATGCGATGACAGCAGAATTAGATCGGCCGACGTCTCCCCGGCGACTGCGACAAGCAGGGAGGCGGCAACCCCGACGCGAACCTCGATCGTGGCCGGAATCTCGAGCTCCTTGCAGAGCACTGCAAGTTTCCTTTCAGCGTCGGCGATGGCTGTCGTCTCGAATTCCTCGGGAAGCTCCGTCAGGTGACGGTGCGGGATATTTTCGATGACGTGCATGACGACGATGCTTCCGCCTTCATCCACCAGCGCCGCCGCCCGGCGCAGGAGGCGGTTTGCCGTTTGCCTTGAACCCATGCCGATGCCGCAGATGATTGTTCGATACATTGATATCTATGTCCTGAAATGCAAATAACCGCCCCCAATCATACCTCCATCGACCGTGTCTGCTTTGACAAAAATCAAACAGAAATGCGCAAGACCCCTTGGCCGGCGGACCAAAACGCCCCTTAAAGACCAGGGTTCTGCCTGTTCGGCGCAATTGACTGTGGCCCGATCGGCCATAGCTCTCATGCAATGCCGCCACACTATGGGGGTTCACATGCCGGATTTTGCGATTATCGGAGCGGGCGCGATGGGGAGCGCTGTCGCCAAACGGCTGATCGACCATGGCGCCACGGTGCTGACATGTCTCGAAGGTCGCAGCGAGCGGACGATCGCGCGGGCTGGGGCAGCCGGCATGGTGCCGGTCGGCAGGCAGGATCTGGCGAAAACTGCGCTCATCCTGTCGATCGTTCCGCCGGCGGAAGCCACAGCCGTTGCCGGGCTCGTCGCGGAGATATCGTCAGGGCTACAGGCGCCGCCGCCCTTCATCGACTTCAACGCGATTGCGCCGAAAACCATGCAGGCATTGGCGGCACGGTTCGGCGGCAGCACTGTGGAAGTGTTGGACGGCGCCATCATCGGCGGGCCGCCGGTTGCCGGCAAACCAGGACCGACCCTCTATGTCAGCGGCGATAGCGCGGAGCGAAGCAGGCTGCTCGAAGATCACGGCTTGCGGATCCGCAGGCTCGATGGACCGCTCGGCGCGGCTTCGGCGCTGAAGATGTGTTATGCAGGCATCAACAAGGGCTTTATCGGCCTCGGCGCCGCGATGCTGCTTGCTGCATCCCGCTCGGGCGCTGCCGAAAGCCTGAAGGTCGAACTCGCCGAAAGCCTTCCCGATGTCGACCGCAAGTTTTCGAAATCCATTCCCGACATGTATCCGAAAGCCTATCGCTGGGTCGCCGAAATGCAGGAGATCGCCGATTTCCTCGGAGAGGACGATCCGGCGGCAACGATCTTCCGGGGCATTGCCGGCGTTTTCTCCAGGCTCGCCGACGACGTGGAGGGCGACCACGCGCTGGTCAGGCAGTTGGACGAGATCCTTGGCTCTCCGGACACCGGCAGTGCGATGGTCATGCCATAGCTCTTCGCCGCCATGCGGGCGGCCAGCGGACGCCTGATGCGGCCATCCACCCGCATTTGCTAATATTCTGACGATTGTGTGAAGCCACCCCGACCCCTCTGACAAACCGCATCGCCTCTGCTATGTCAGGAAAAATGCGGTGGCCAGCCGATTGCCGCCGCGCTCTATCCGATCAATGCCAGGAGTTTGAAAGATGAGCGGTTCTTCCGATTACGTGCCCCCGAAGGTCTGGACCTGGAACAAGGCGAATGGCGGCCAGTTCGCCAGCATCAACCGCCCGATTGCAGGAGCGACGCATGACAAGGAACTTCCGATCGGCCGTCATCCGCTGCAGCTTTATTCGCTGGGAACGCCGAACGGCCAGAAGGTCACCATCATGCTCGAGGAACTGCTGGCGCTTGGCCATAGCGGTGCGGAATATGACGCCTGGCTGATCAGAATCGGCGATGGCGATCAGTTCGGGAGCGGCTTCGTTGCGGTCAATCCCAACTCGAAGATCCCGGCGCTGATGGACCGCAGCGGCGAAACGCCGATCCGCGTCTTCGAGTCCGGCGCCATCCTTACCTATCTCGCCGAGAAATTCGGCGCCTTCTTGCCGACCGAGCCGGCCGCCCGCGCCGAATGCCTGTCATGGCTGTTCTGGCAGATGGGCAGCGCCCCCTATCTCGGCGGCGGCTTCGGCCATTTCTATGCCTATGCGCCGACGAAGATCGAATATGCGATCGACCGCTTCGCTATGGAGGTGAAGCGCCAGCTCGACGTGCTCGATCGTCGCCTGGCCGAGAGCGAGTATCTGGCGGGCGGCGATTACACGATCGCCGATATTGCCGTCTGGCCGTGGTATGGCGGCCTGGTGAAGGGCTGGACCTATGGCGCGGCCGAATTCCTGCAGGTCGACGACTATAAGAACGTGCGGCGCTGGGCCGACGCGATCTTCAGCCGCCCGGCCGTACAGCGCGGACGGATGGTCAACCGCCTCTCCGGCGAGCCGGCGAACCAGTTGCACGAACGTCACGACGCCAGCGACTTCGAGACCAAAACGCAGGACAAGCTGGCTGCCGCAAGCTGAAGTAAGTCCCACTTCGAAAAAGTACCATGCTCCGCCGCACTGACGCCGGCGGAGCATCGGAAGACTGATAGGCCTCAGTTCTTGAGCGTGTCTTCCAGGAAGAAGCGGCCGAGCGGGTTCTGGTAGAAATTCTCGATATTCTTGCGCGTGACGTTGATATAGGGGCTGTAATAGAGGTCGATCCAGTTGACGTCGTCCTTGGCCATCTTCTGCAGATCCACATACATCGCTTCGCGCTTCTTCGGGTCGAGCTCGAGGCGTGCCTTGGCGACCAGTTCCTTCACCGCCTCATTCTTGTAATTGGTCGCATAGTTGTTGTTGGAATCGTGGCCGAGCACGAAGGTCGTCTTCTGGTCCGGATCGAGAATGTCGTTGGTCCAGTAATTGACTGAAATGTCGTAGTCGCCGGCAACCGTCATGTCCCATTCCTGGCTCGGGTCAACCTTCTGCAGGTTGGCCGTGATGCCGGCCTTCTGCAGCTGCTGCTGGACCAGCACCGCCGTCTGTTCGTCGACTTCGTCGCCGGCGCGGACCAGGTAATTCAGGGTCAGGTCGGAGGCGCCGGCCGCGGCCAGCATCTCCTTGGCCTTCGCAGGATCATAAGGCCGCTGCAGATTGTCCGCGTAATAATAAAGCGCGCCCTTCGGGATGTAGGAATTGGCGACCGTGCCCTGACCGAAGGTGACGGTGTCGACAATCGCCTTCTTGTCGATCGCCAGATCCAGCGCCTGGCGGACCTCCTTCTTGCCGAGCGCACCATGTGCATGGTTGATCAGCAGGTGATCCTCACGGGTCGAAGCGTCGATATCGACGTTGAGGTTCGGGTCCTTCTTCAGCTCCTCTACGCGAGAAAAGGGCACGAAGATCGCCGCATCCAGTTCGCCGGCCTGGACGTTCAGCATGCGGGTATTGTCGTCGGGCACCGAGATCCACTCGACGCCGTCGAGCTTGACGCGGTCGGCCTGCCAGAAATTCGGGTTCTTCTTCAGAATGACCCGGTCGCCGCGGCGCCATTCCTCGACGGTGAACGCGCCGGATGCGATCGGTTTTTCGGCATAGGCGTCGGACCCAAGCGATTCCATGCCCTTCTTGGAGATGACGGAGGCATTCGGCAGCGCCAGCGTCGACAGGAACGGCGCGGACGGGTTTTTCAGCTTGATCGTCAGCGTATGCGCGTCGGTGGCGACCGCCGTGTCGATCACCTTGTAGGAATCGCTCCAGAGCGAGGCGGCATCGTCGCGGATGCGCAGCAGGCTGTAGGCGGCGTCTTCCGCCGTCAGCGGCGAACCGTCCGAGAATTTCGCGTCACGGATCTTGAGTGTATAGGTCAGCCCGTCATCCGAGGCGGTCCAGCTTTCGGCAAGGCCAGGCTCCAGCTTGGTGCCTGTCTTGTCGACGCGGATCAGCACATCGTAGACGTTGGAGAATACCCAGTTGTCGATGTTCTGTGCAGTCTTGATCGGATCGAATGTCGTCGAATCCTCGCGCCGGCCGATGGTGAGCACTCCGGCGGCCTCGGCATAGCTTGCGCTAAGCGTCAGGCCGGCGAGCAAGGCTGCGAGCCCGATTGATTTCCACCTGCTTTTCATAAATTCGTTCCCTTCGTTGTTATGGCATGCGTTTGATGGGTTGGATCGGTATCGATTGCCGATCGTCCCTGCCGCCGGCGCCGTGCAGCAGCGGCTTGTCAGGATCGATGTCGGGAATGGCGGCGATCAGGGCCGCCGTATAGGCATGGCTCGGCCGCGCGAAGACCTCCTCGGAACGGCCTTGCTCGACGATCTCCCCGCGATACATCACGACGACGCGTTCGCAGAGATTGCGCACGATCGCCAGATCATGGGCGATGAAGATCAGCGTCAGGTTCATCTTTTCCGTCAGTTCACGGAAGAGCTCGATGATCTGCGCCTGGATCGTGACGTCGAGGGCGGCAACGCATTCATCGGCGATGATCAGCTTCGGGTCGACGGCGAGCGCCCGGGCGATGCCGGCGCGCTGGCACTGACCGCCGCTCATGCTGCGCGGTTTGCGGCCGGCGAATTCGCGTTCGAGGCCGACGAGATCGAGCAGTTCGTCGATCCGCGCCGGGATATCGGCCTTCGCCACCTTGCCGTGCACCTTCAGCACCTCGGCCAGCATCTGCCCGATCGTTAGCCGCGGATTGAGCGCATTGTAGGGGTCCTGGAAGACCATCGCCGTCTCGCGCCTGAGCTTTGCCAAGCCAGCACTTTTCTGCACGGCCAGATCGACGCCGTCGAAGGTGACATGGCCGGAGGAAAGCGGCGTGAGGCCGAGCACTGCCCGGGCAAGCGTGCTCTTGCCGCTGCCCGATCTCGCCGACGATGCCGACCGTCTCGCCGGGCATGATCTGCAGGCTGACGCCGCCGACGGCGCTGACCGTCTTGGACTTGCCCTTGAACAGGCTGCCACCGACCTTGAAGCGTACGTGTAAATCGTCGATTTCGAGCAGCGGTCTCACCGGCCGGCCTGCTTCGGCGACCTCAGGCTGCGACACGGGCGTTTCGCCGGGCATGGAAGGATGGCTATTGATCAGGTTGATCGTATAGGGATGCTGCGGCCGCGCGAGGATCGCCCGCTTCGGCCCCTCTTCAAGCAGCTTGCCGCCGCGCAGGACGGCGATGCGGTCGCAGGTCTGCGCGACAATGCCGAGATCGTGGGTGATCAAAATGATCGACAGCCCGCGCCGATCGCGAATCTCCATCAGCAGCCGCAGGATCTGCGCCTGGATAGTGACGTCGAGCGCCGTTGTCGGCTCGTCGGCGATCAGGATCTTCGGGTTGCAGGACAAAGCCACGCCGATCATCGCCCGCTGCCGCATGCCGCCGGAAAATTCGTGCGGATAGCTGTCGTACTGGCGCACGGGCTGGGGAAACCCGACCTGCGCAAGGATGTCCACGGCCGCCGAGCGGGCTTCACCGCTGCCAAGCCCCTGATGATAGCGGATGCCCTCGGCAATCTGGTCACCGATCTCGCATCACCGGGTCGAGATGGCTGGTCGGGTTCTGGAAGATCATGCCGATCTTGCCGCCGCGCACCTTCAGCATCTCGCCGTCGGCGACCCGCATGAGATCGCGCCCTTCGAGCAGCACCGAGCCGCTGTCGATCTTCAGCAGCGAGGATGGCAGCAGGCGCACCAGCGAACGGCAGAACAGGCTCTTGCCCGAGCCGCTCTCGCCGACGAGACCGAGGATCTCGCCCTTGCCGAGATCGAGCGAGACCGCATCGAGCAGTGTGCGCCGGCCGGAATCCACATGGGCGCTGACGGTGAGATCGCGGACGGACAGCACGGAGCCGCTCATTCATGCACTCCCAGCAGTTCGCCGAGCGCGTCGCCCAGCATGCTGAAGCCGAAGGCGAGGCAGACGATCGAGAGGCCCGGAAACAGCGTGATCCACCAGGCGGTGGTGATAAAACTCTGTCCCTCCGCGACCATGACGCCCCATTCGGCGATCGGCGGCTGAACGCCGAGGCCGAGATAGCTGACGGCGGCGCCGCTAAGCAGCACCAGCGTCGCATCGGACATCGAAAAGACGATCGAACCGGCGATCGCGTTCGGCAGCAGGTGGCGGAACATGATGCGCGAGCGGCTGAAGCCGAGACTGACGGCGGCAACGGCATAGTCGCTGCCTTTCAGCACCAGCATCTGCGCCCGGATCAGCCGCGCATAGGAAACCCAGCCGACCAGCGCCATCGCGATATAGAAGCTGCCGAGGCCCGGGCCGAGGATCGCGATGATCGACAACATCAGCACGAGAAAGGGGAAGGCGAGAATGATATCGACAAGACGCATGAACAGCGCATCGACGATCCCGCCGAAGAAGCCGGCGATCGTGCCGACCGTCGTGCCGATCAGGAAGGGGAAAATGACGCCGATCAGCGCCATCTGCAGGTCGAGGCGCGCGCCCCAGATGACGCGCGAGAGGATATCGCGGCCGAAATTGTCGGTGCCGAACGGATGCAGCAAGGAAGGCGCCTGCAGGCGCACCTCGGCGTTCTGCATGATCGGGTCATAGGGCGCGATAACGGGCGCGGCGATCGCCAGCAGGACGAAGAACAACAGCAGGCCGGCCCCAACGACAAGCATCGGCTGGCGGCCGAAGAGCCGCCGCCAGGCAGGGGCAGGGGCGATCGCCTCGAGGCTCATAGCGTCACCCTTGGATCGACGGTGACGGTGACGATGTCGGCGATGAAATTGATGAGCACGGTGGCGCAGGCAAAGACCATGGCAACGCCCTGGACCACCATATAGTCGCGTGAAAAGATCGCCCTGACAAGCAGTTGCCCCATGCCGGGCAGCGCAAAGACGGTTTCGACCACAACGCTGCCGCCGATCAGCCAGCCGATATTGACGGCAAGCAGATTGATCGTCGGCACCAGCGAATTCGGTAGCACATGCCGCCAGAAGACGATGCCTTCGGGCATGCCGCGGGCGCGCGCCGCCGTCGCCACATCCGATTTCAACTGCTCGATCATCGCCGCCCGCAGACTGCGCGTCAGCACGGTCGAGAGCGACAGCGCGACCGTCAGGCTCGGCAGCACGAGATGCGACAGCTTCTCGCCGATCGTCGCGCCATAGCCCGAAACCGGCAGCACGCCGAGTTCGACGCTGAAGAGAATGATCAGCATCAGCCCCAGCCAGAAGGGCGGGAAACCGATGCCAAGGGTCGAGACGATACGCACCGCATGATCCGGCGCCCGGCCGGCATTGCGCGCGGCGATCGAAGCCATGGGCACTGCGATGAGGACCGACAGCACGACGCTGGTAACGACGAGCGCCAGCGTCGGCTCGATGCGGGTGACGATCAGCTTCAGCACGTCGATCTTGTAGAGGATCGATTTGCCCATCTCGCCGTTGGCGAGGTTCTTGAGGAAATAAACATATTGCAGCCACATCGGCTGATCGAGGCCGTACTGGGCGCGGATGCTGGCAAGGGCTGCCGGCGTCGCGCGCGTGCCGAGGATGTTGCGCGCCGGATCGCCGGGAATCAGCCGGACCAGAATGAAAGTAATGACGCTGATGCCGAAAATGACCGGCAGGAACTGCAGCGGCCGCATCAGAACGAATTTATAGCGATGCATGACGGCGATCGCCCCTCTGTCTTCGTCGGGTTGGAGCCGATTTCATTTGCATCAGGCTGCCTTGTGCCGTGCTAGAAAATCGAGAAGCGCCGGATAATAATTCTGCGGGTTCTCATAAAACGGCATGTGGCTGGCATTGGCAAATACCTTGAGTTCCGCATTCGGCAGAGCAAGCTTCATCCTGAGCGCGCAGGCCGGGGTCAGTTCGTCATGCTCTCCCGTCGTGATCAGCACCGGCAGCGTCAGCCGCGGCAGATCGGGGATGCGGTTCCAGTCCTTGAGGTTGCCGATATAGAGAAATTCGTTCGGCCCCTGCATGGTCTCATAGGGCGCCATGTTCCAATCGTCGAGCGAGCGGCGCAACGGGGCCGGCCATTCCGCCAGACGGCAGACGTGGCGGTAGTTGAGAATGGTGACGGCTGCGAGATATTCCGGGTGATTGTAGGTGCCCTGCGCCTCGTGCTTCTGCATCATCGAGACCGTTTCGGGACCGAGTGCCGCTCGCAGCCGTTCCAGTTCCGATATCAGATGGGGCATGTCGGCGACGGTATCCTCGAGGATCAGCGTCTTCAAATTCCCGGGATGGGTCAGCGCGTATTCGATCGCCAGCCACCCACCCCAGGAGTGCCCGAGCATATGGACCTTGCCGAGCCCCAGCGCGTTGCGCACGGTCTCCGTTTCCTCGACATAGCGGCCGATCGTCCAGAGCGATGGATCGTCGGGCCGATCGGAGGCGCCGGTGCCGAGCTGGTCGAAGGCGATGACGCGGTAGCCCTTGTCGATCAGGCAGGAATGCGCCTCGCGCAGGTAATCGCAGGGCAGGCCGGGTCCGCCATTCAGACAGAAAACCGTCTCGCTGCCGGTCCCGAAGCTATAGGCAACGATGCGATGACCATCGACATCGATCTCGAACTGCTGGTCCGGCCGTATTTCACGCCACATTGATCGCTCCGGCAGAAGATTTCGCTTGCTCAATATTTGGGCATGGTTAATTTTTTATCGAAAATCTCGCTCCGTGCCAGCTATAAGAAGTGATAGGGTGGGGTGCATGCCGAACCGGGAGCTGCCCATGCTTGACGACATCGGAACGATCAGACGGCAGTTTACGGCGCACGAAACGCTGGACGGCCGGATCGACCAGGCTTTCGAGGCAATGAAGCAAATCGGCTTCGAGGCGCTGATATACGACTATACGCCGGTGCCCTACGATCTCGACGGCGCGATCATGATACCGTCCCTGCTGAAACTCCGGAATATCGCGGACGACATGCACGACTATTGGTTCGACCGCGGTTATTTCCGCATCGACCCGGTCCAGCAGGTGGCGCTACGCAGCACGGCGCCGTTCTTCTGGAACTACGACACCGATGCCGACACACTGATCAACCGCTTCATGAGCGACGATACCGCGCCGGTAGCGCGCTACCTGAACGAACGCGACATGTCGACCGGCGTCACCGTGCCGGTCCATATGCCGGGCGGCGACTATGCGACGGTCACCGGCATCCGCTTTGGTGGGAACAGTGAGTTCGAACGGCATGCGCTACGTCATATCGCCGACTTCAACCTGCTGGCCCATGTCTTTCACGAGACGGCCTATTCGCTTTTCGACAAGAAGGCGTTGAGCGTCGGCACGGTCCGCTTGACCGAGCGGGAACGCGAGTGCCTGCGCCATTCCGCGGAAGGTTATTCCGCCAAAGAAATCTCCCGGATCATCGGCCGTTCGGTGCCGACCGTCGTGATGCATCTCAATACCGCGGCAAAGAAGCTCGGGGCGCGCAACCGCACCCAGGCCGTGGTGCGCGCTACCCATTACCGCCTGCTCGAGGACCGACCGACCGATCATTGGTCACCCTATAAGTTGTGATAGCTGCCTTCGCCGTTGCTGCCGCGTTATGGTTTCCGACATGCCAAGAGATGGAGACGCCGGTGGCCGAAATCGTGACGAATGAAGCCTATTTGCCTTTTCACGACCATCGCACCTGGTATCGTGTCACCGGATCGCTGGAAAGCGACAAGCTGCCGCTCGTTGTCGCCCATGGAGGACCCGGCTGCACCCATGATTACGTCGATTCCTTCAAGGACATAGCTGCGCTCGACGGCCGTCCGGTCATTCACTACGACCAGCTCGGCAATGGCAACTCCACCCGCCTTCCCGACAAGGGGCCGGATTTCTGGACGGTCGGCCTGTTTCTCGAAGAACTGGACGCGCTACTTGCCCATCTCGGCATCCAGCATCGTTATGCCTTTCTCGGTCAGTCGTGGGGCGGCATGCTAGGCGCCGAACATGCGGTGCGCCGGCCGCAAGGCCTGAAGGCGCTCGTCATCGCCAACTCACCGGCCAACATGCACACCTGGGTTTCGGAAGCGAACCGCCTGAGGCGGGAATTGCCGAAGGAGGTGCAGGACACGCTGCTGAAGCATGAGCTGGCGGGAAGCCTCACCGACCCGGATTATATCACCGCCTCGCGCGTCTTTTATGACCGCCATGTCTGCCGCGTGGTGCCGTGGCCACCTGAGGTGGCGCGGACCTTCGCGATCATGGACGCGGACAACACCGTCTACCGCAACATGAACGGCCCGACCGAGTTTCACGTCATCGGCACGATGAAGGACTGGACGATCGAAGACCGGCTCGACCGCATCGAAGCGCCGACGCTGCTGATCTCGGGGAAATATGACGAGGCGACGCCCCTGGTGGTCAGGCCCTATCTCGAACGCGTTCCCGGCTGCGAATGGGTGCTCTTCGAAAATTCCAGCCACATGCCGCATGTCGAGGAAAAGCAGCTTTGCCTGGCGACCGTTTCCGCTTTCCTGTCTCGGCACGATTGAGAAAAGCACTGACGGCCCATGGCGATCATTGATCGCCTGCTGGCGGTGGCCTATCGACGAACCAGCCATTTCTTGGCGACGCGGCAGGCCATCGTATAGGCCGGATCAAAGACATTGCCGACGTCGTAACGCACGACCTGGCCGAGCAGATGACTGGCCGCCGTCCTGTCCAGGCCATAATCCGACGCCAGCCAGGTCAACATTTCGCTGGTCGCATGCTGGAGTGCCTGGTCAAGGGGCCTGGCGTTGCCGATGGTGAAGATGTCCTCGGCGGTTTCCCCGCGCGGCCAGACCAGCCCGGCCTTCTTTTCCACCGTCAGCCGCACGGTGACTTCGAAGGTGGTCTCGATGCCGGTTCCGACAATCTCGCCATCCCCCTGCACGGCATGGCAATCGCCGAGAAAGAACAGGGCGCCCGGAGCCGACACCGGAAAGCGAACCGTGGTGCCGGGA
Organism: Rhizobium sp. F40D2; assembly: GCF_051810745.2. NCBI lineage: Bacteria > Pseudomonadati > Pseudomonadota > Alphaproteobacteria > Hyphomicrobiales > Rhizobiaceae > Rhizobium > Rhizobium sp. F40D2. The sequence goes on along the minus strand of NZ_JBPWQX020000002.1, from coordinate 525,165 downwards.
CCAAACAGCCGATAGTCCATGTTGCCGCCATATTCGCCGCTGGTCGCGGTCGAGATCGCCTGGCCGAGGCTGGGCGCCACGCCGAAACAGCCGATCATCGGGGCGAGCGGCAGAACGAAATTTTCCAGGCCAGCGACCGGCTCGGACAGCCGGACGGTCAAGGCCTCGCGATCAATGGCCCAGATGGCGACATCGCGCGGCGGCAGGTCACGCACCGTCTCGGGATCGATCACACCGGCGGCGACGATGCTTCGGGTAAACCCCGTGTCTCTGGTCGGGATCATGCTGATGATCTCGACCGTCAGCGCATCGCCGGGCTCGGCGCCTTCCACGAAGATCGGGCCGTTCATCGGATTGCCGCCGGTTGCCTGCTTGATGCCGTCCTTGTCATGTCCGGCGGCGTCGAGCGTCTCGGTCACGACGGTGTCGCCATCGGCGATGCGCAGGACCGGCGGAAGGGAGCCGATGACATTGTGAAAGCTTGTCGGGATGAGGCGGTGAGTGGTCATGAGAATACAGCTCTCGCTGGTTTCGAATGTCAGGAGCCTGCAGCTGGACTGCCCGGCGGAGACGGCTGGACTAAATCAGAGATTGCCGGCGATGCCAATATCCGCAGCACCATTCGGGCCTTTCTTCGATCTCGATGATCGGTCCGGTAGCCAAGAGCCGATATAGGTCGCGCCGCGCTTAAGACGCCTCAGCCGGTCGAGCGAATCATCGGTCACGATGCGGGCGAGCAGCGTGATGGCCGCGTTCTGGACGATGTTCTCCAAAGACGAAGGGTGCGCCATTTGTGACATGACTTGTGGCGGTTTTGCTTGTTGGTGAACGGGTAGGACGGCTGCTACGGCGGACGACATGTCTTTACGGCCAATCACGGCAGCTGGTGAACGGTCACGTTCGGAACGACGTCCCGGGCGATCTCGCAGAGATGCCAGTGATGCGTGAGGTAGATGACCTGTCCGACCTTCGCCATTTCGCCGAGCAGGCGAAACACCTCTTCGGAGCGAGGATTGTCGAAGCTCTCCATAATGTCGTCGGCAACGAAGGGCACGGGCCGGCGAAGCGCTGCGAACTCCTCGTAGCCTGCCAGCCGAAGCGCGAGATAGAGCTGGAACTGCGTACCCGTCGACATTGCGTCGGCAAGCTTCGAGCCGCCATCGCGTGACACGCCGATCAGTATTTCCCTGTCCCGGTCGGGCTGGGTCGTCAGGCCGGAATAATTGCCGCCGGTGATCAGACGAAAGGCTTCCGATGCGCGGTTCATCATCGAGCTGCGATGTTTTTCGCGATAGATATGCAGCGCCTGCTCGGCGGCAAGCGTGCCGGCACGGAGCGTCAGATGCCGCACGGCGAGTTCCTCGATCTCAATGAAGGTGGTTCGGCGCTTGGCTTCGATCCTAGCCACCGCGTCGTCCCCGCCGACGCCCTCGAGCTTCTGCCGCGCCAGCGACACGTCGGAATAGAGAAGCTTCGCCCGCTCGGTGAGATCCTCGATCCGGGCGTCAAGCTCCATTGCATCGCGCTCGACGGCATCCGCGTCGACATCCGCAAGGCGACGTTCGGCCTCGGAAAAACTCGCTGCACGCAACGCCTCGGTGATCTGGCCGCGCAGGATGGCGGCCCGTTCCTCCAGCCGGTCGCGCTCTCGGGCCTGGTTCAAGAATGCATCGACCGAAGCAAGCGAATCCGTACCGAAATAGCTGGTCAGCTCGTTCTTGCGGGCATTGTGAACGGCCAGTTCCTCCTCCAGCGCCCGTCGTTTCTCAAAGTGTTTTTCGAGATCCGCCTGCCGGTCTGCCCGAAGCTGAGCCGCATGCCGCGCTGCCTCATGGCGCTCCACCAGCGCATGGGCCGAGGCGAGCGTATCGGCTGCCAGTTGGCTGAGGCCGCAGTCAGCGAGAAGACCGGCAATATCACCGCGGAATTGCTCCTGGTCGCGCTCCATCGCGGCAACGCGGCTTCCAAGGTCATCCCGTTCCTTCAGGATGGCGGGCAGTGTGCCGAGCGCATTCAGCATGGCGCGGACCGCGGCCATCGAGCCGGCCTTATCGGCAAACCAGGTGCGCGAGAGGGCCTCCGCCCATTCCCGGTCCCAGGACCCTATGGTCGCTTCCGCCTCCTTCTGGTCGCGCTCGCGTTCCCTGAGATCGTGGCTGAGGTCGCCGATGGCCTTCTCATGCGCCTGCCGCGCCGCCCGCTCGGCTTTGCCGGCGGCAAGCATCTCATTTGCAGTCTGCATCAGCTCGGTAACCGGCAGATGGTTTGCGTCACCAAGACCGGCTTCCGCAAGACTGGCCGCAAGCGTCGCGGCATGCCCGTCCAGTTCGCCGCGGAGCGCGTCCACCGTCTCTTCGGCCCGCTGCAGATCACCCCAGGCGGCCAGCGCCGCGGCCCGCCTGGTGCTCCAGGTCTCGAGTGCGGCAATACGCGCTAAAGCTTCGGCGTCATATTCGATCGTGCCGGGCAGCAGACTGCGGATGCGTTCGGCAAGGACATCATGTTCGGCGCGCGCCTCGGCAAGCAGTTCCCTTTGCCGCTCGATAGCTGCTGCCGTTGCCGCTTCCGTCTGCCGGAGCTGGCGCAGTTCCGCCAGTTCCTGCGCCCGCGACAGCCGGCCGGCGGACGCCATGTCGTCCTGCCGCATCCGTTCTTCGAATGCCCGGGCCGTGGCGGCGTTCAGACCGGCAAGATGAGCCTGCCAGGCGGCATCGCGTTCACTGCGCAGCTTCATGGCCTCGGCATCGTCTATCGAACCGCCGGCAATGAAGGCTGCGATCCGGGCTTTGGTCAGCGCCTGCTCGGTGCCGAGATCGCGAAGCCGCGCTTCGTGGTCCCCAATCCGTTTGTCGACAGCAGTGGCCTGGCCACGCCAGGCCTCGATCTCGCGAGGCTCCGCCGCGGTCGTCCGCTGCAGGGCGACGGCATCGCCTGTCCAGGGTGCGAGCTGTGCGAACTGCTTCTCCTGCATTCGCTTCGCCTGGACAAGTGCCCGTTCTTCCATGAGCAGCCGCGTTGCGAGATCAGAGCCCGCCAGCCGGCTCAGGGCGGCCTCGATGCGGCCAAGCCGCGCGGGATCGAGAACCGCAGCTACGTTTTGCGAGCCGTCGTCCTTGCCCAGCCTTTCGAGATTCTCCCGCGCTCGCAACAGTTCGCGATCAGCCGCAGCCAGTTGCGCCTCGACGCCGGAGCGCCGTTCGATGAGATCGCGGATGATGCCGATCAGCGAGGCGGGCAGCAACAACGCCTCGGGCGTTGCATGGCCCGGCTGTTCCAGATCGGTCAGAAGCCGGACCAGCACAGCTTCCTGTTCGGCCAGCGCCAGCCGGCGCTTCGGCAGGTCGCTCTCAGCCGCGAGATAGCGCGCCCGGCCCTGATCCAACATGTCCATATGCGCGGCGAGCACCAGCGCCTTGTCGTCGATCGCGATCGCCTCGATCTCGTCCGTAAGCTGGCGCAGCGTGCGGTCGGCAGTCTCGAGAAGCGCCTGCAGCCGCGTCTCATCGCGGGAAAGCTGCGGCAGCAGCGTGAACCATTCGGATGGCGGCCGCGGCAGATCGCCCATGCCGGATGCATCAGCCTCCAGCCGCCGGAGCTCCAGCGCCGCAGGCAGGGCGCCGAGAAGGCGCGTCAGTTCCTGATGCCGGGCCTTGGCCCCGGCCAGTTCCCGCGCGGTCGCGGTATAGGCCACGTCAGCCTGCTCGTAGGTCGATTTCAGGGCCGAATAGGTGGAGGCAAGCGTGTCGATGGCATTGCGCTCGATCTTCAGCGCCTCAAGCGAGCGTTTGAGTTCCGCGAGCTTCGAGCTCGGCGACCGCTTCTTGTAGATCACATTGGCTTCGTCGGCGGCCGTCACCAGCGAACGGCTGAGGCCGGCAAGGCCCGAGCTTGCCGAGAATAGCAACTCGCCGAGTTCGCCCTTGCTTTGTATGATGGCGTTGCCGCCTTCCTTGAGCGACTGATCGTCAAGTGAAAACATGGTGCGATAGGCTTCGCGACCGATGCCGCCGAGTGCGCCGGCGAGCAGCGCCTCGTTCACAGCCTGCCCCCGATCGTCGACGAGACTGCCGGTCCGGAGCTTGAGCCGCGCCATCTCGTATTCCGCGCCATCGAATTCCAGCCGCGCGCCAACCTTCATCGTGTTGTAGGGATGCAGGAAATTATAGGTGCTGCGCTCCCCTATGCCGTAGAGCAGATCGAGGTAGGCGGCAAAGGTGGTCGATTTGCCCGCTTCGTTCAGGCCGTAGACGATGTGCAGGTCGGGCGAGCCCGGACGGGCCGTGCTGAAATCGATCGAGTGATCGGTGAACTTGCCATAGCGGATGAGGTCGAGGCGGCGCAGACGCATCAACTCTGTCCCCGGTCCGCAGCCTTCATCCGGGCGGCGATGTCCTCGGCGCCGTTGGCGAGAAGGGTGTCGATAAAGCGTTCGAAGCCCGCCTCGTCATGCCCGGCAAATGCCCGGCTCTCGGGCGGCAGGTCGGCGAGCAGGTCCCGAACCATCTCCCTGATATCGCCGCGAAAGCCGCTGCGGGCGATGACCTCGTCCCGCATCAGCGCACCGAGTCCGACGACGGGATCGGCGGCGGAGGCGCCTGCAACGGTCAAGGGCGCGTCGAAGGCGAGTTCCAACTTCTCGATCCAGGTCCGGCCGATCAGATCGCCGCGCTGCTCGGCTTCCGCTTGCATCAGATCGATATCGCGGCGAAGCTGCCAGGAGAGCGGTGTGCGGCCGGAGAGCCGCAGGCGCGCGACAAGATGCGGCGACACCGTACGGTCGCGCCGCGCTGTCAGTGCCGTTTCGACCGCCATGGCCGCATCACGCCAATCATCGACACCCGTGAGGTCGACATCGACGCGCTCGAACTGCGCGATGCTCGTGCGCCGCTCCTCGACCGTCACCGTCCGGTCGTCCGCGAGGGTCACCAGCGATACGGTCTTGGCGCCCGACTCGTTGATGTCGCGGCCCTGCGGCATGCCCGGCATGATGATCGTCGCCGCGCCGGGATGATGGCTGCGCTGGTGGAGATGGCCGAGCGCCCAGTAATCGAACCCCGAGGCGTGAAGGTCGAGCACGTTGCAGGGCGCATAGACGTCATGGCCGGCCGATCCGGCGAGGCTCGTGTGCATGATGCCGATATTGACCGCACCCGCCACCGGCGGCTTGAACTTCGGCAAAGGGGTCCGGCGCGTGCGGCTTGGCGAAGCTCAAACCGTGGATCGCGACAGACAGGCTGCCCTTCGTCGCCTCCACGGTCTCCGCATGGCCGCCGAAGATCTTTACCGTATCGGGCATCACCAGTTCCCTGGCGATCTTCGACATCGCATCGTGATTCCCGCGGATCTTGAAGACGACAATCCCCGCGCGGTGCAGCCGTTCCAGCTGGCTTGCCAGGAAGCGTGCCGTCTTCATAGACGTCTGCTCGCCGTCATAGAGATCGCCGGCGATGACCAGCGCATCGACCTGCTCCTCAAGGCAAAGGTCGACGATCGCGATCAGCGCCTGTCGGCTGGCGTCACTGACGAGATTGGCCAGATCGGCGTTGCGAAGCGCCAGCGACCGCAGGGGAGAGTCGAGATGGAGATCGGCGGTGTGGACGAAACGATAAGCCATGAATGCCGAACGCGTTGCGATAGAATGATGAGCGGGGCCGTCGGACAGATAACCGCGAGGTCGCTGTCACCTGACCGTAAGCATCAGAATATGGAGCACGCGCCCAAGGGGCGCGAGCGAAATGGGCCCGGCAAACCGGCCCATCCACAACCAATGTTGCTCGACCAGCGGCGGCACCGCGGCTGGTGCACCCTGCTGCCCCAGCCGTCATTGTTCCATAACATGCATTACGCCACACGCGTTTGTAACCGCAAAGTTAGAATGTCCTACTTTAGCAAAGTTAGAATGTCACGCTCCCCGCGCTTGATAACGCGGAGACGATCAGATGGGATTGATAGCGATGAGCGAGCGCGACCTGCAGCGGATCGAAGTTTTGTCGAAGGTAGCGGCTGGCCGTATGACGATGGTGTCGGCGGCACATGTGCTCGACGTGAGCACGCGCCAGGTCCGGCGTCTGTTGATGCGGATGAGCGTTGGTGGTGCGGCATCGATCCGGCACAAGGCGATTGGCCGTCCGTCGAACAATCGGATCGGCGACGGCGTTCGGGATTATGCAGTGACGCTGGTTCGCGAACACTATGCGGACTTCGGTCCGACCCTGGCTTCAGAGATGTTGGCTGAGCGGGATGGATTGTGTGTGTCGCGCGAGACGCTGAGGCGCTGGATGATCGATGCCGGCATCTGGTTGTCGCGCAAGCAACGTCGGACGTTTCATCAACCGCGGCTACGACGCGAGGCCTATGGCGAGCTGGTGCAGATTGATGGCTCTGACCATCGCTGGTTCGAAGACCGAGGCGATCCCTGTTCGTTATTGGTGTTCATCGACGATGCGACAGGCAAGTTGATGCAATTGCGGTTCGTACGGTCGGAAAGTGCGTTCTCGTATTTTGAAGCGCTAGGGCTGTATTTACGTGAACATGGCGCGCCGATAGCATTCTATTCAGACAAGCATTCGGTGTTCCGGGTGGCAAAGAAGGATGCCAGAGGTGGTCAGGCCATGACGCAGTTCGGGCGTGCACTCTGTGAGCTAAATATCGAGATTCTTTGCGCAAATTCAAGTCAGGCTAAGGGCCGCGTCGAACGGATGAACCGGACATTGCAGGATCGCCTGGTCAAGGCACTGCGACTTGCCGGGATCGACAGCATGGAAGCCGGCAACGCGCTTCTGGCGAGTTTCATGAGCCGGTATAATGCTCGATTTTCGATCGCCCCTGCCCGTTCAGATGATTTGCACCGACCGCTGAATCTGGCGCCGGATCGATTGACGGAGATCCTGTGCAAGCGCGAGCAGCGTTACGTCGGAACACAGCTAACATTTTCGTTTGAACGCAAGCGGATCATGCTGGCGGAGACCGAGGTGACGCGTGGTCTGGTTGGCCATTATGTCGAGACCTATGCCTATGCAGATGGTCGCCTCGATGTGCGCTGGAAGGGTTATTCCCTGCCCTACAAAGTGTTCGACAAGGACCAGCGGGTGACGCATACGGCAATTACCGAGAACAAACGGCTCGGGGATATTCTGGCTTACGTCAAGGAGCGCCAGGACCAGCATGTGCCGCCGGTCGTCAAAACCAATAGTGACAAAAACGGCTATCAGAAGCGTGGCCGCAAGCCGAGGACAGATTACATGAACGATCCGGCGGTGATTGCCCGGCGAGAGAAAGCGCTGTCGAGACCTGCCGCGGAATGAGTGATCGTTTGAATAGCCTCAAAGCTCACATGAGGATTTTGGCGTCAAGATCAATCATGGCTTCATAGCGTGCCCCTTCGATTTCATATCGAACCCATGGTCTGAGCCACCTTGCTTGACGCGGCACGTTTCCGTCACCGGTTCAAACTCACATACGGTCGCCGTTTTGTCCGGCTGCACCATTATCCCGCTTGCGTAGCGGCAAGGCTCAGGAGAACGGGACCAATCTAAAGCGCGGCATTTGAAGCCCGACTTTGAGGCGGTTCGCTCACCTGGATCCGCCAGGAGTGATCAGTCCTGGAAGATTTGTGTGTTCGGTCATTTCTTGGTCGTCAGGCGGTCTTCATGACAGCCCCTTCGATAACAACACCCGCAGTAACAAACTTCCACAGCGCGATAAGGAGCTTGCGCGCAAGGGCAACTATCGCGGCTTTCTTTAAACGTCCCCCGTTCAACTGAACCCGATCCACAAACCAACGACTGAGCGCTGACGCTGGCTGATTGCGTAGCCAAAGCCACGACAGTTGAATCATCGTGGTGCGCAGCCGAGGATTCCCTGCTTTTGAGACACCCTGTTCGTGGTCAATCGTCCCGCTCATCCATGGGGTCGGTGTCAAACCTGCATAGGCGGCAATCTGCCGCCGATTATCAAAATGCCGGGACAGTGCTTCGGTCCAAAGAACGGCGGCAAATTCAGCGCCGACACCCTTTAAGGACAGCAGCATCGCTGCGGGCGAGGTTGCCTCAACCGCTGGCTGCTCATACGTCGATAGGAGAGAATTACGCTCGCTTTCCACTGTAGCAATCTGTTCAAGCAGCAACTCGAGACGGTCGAGTTCGCGATTGATTTGAGCCTTTAGGTGTTTCGGCAACTCGCGCCCATCTCCCGTCTGGAGCTCCTCCAGGCGCTTACGGCGATCCTTACGGAGCGGTTGATAGCCGCTGACGCCTTGAGCGAAGAGCAGCCCCTTCACTCGATTGACATGCCTGACCCGTTCAGCAATCAAAACTTTGCGTTCCCGGCAAATCCGACGCCGATCTTCGTCCTTCGGATCTGGCGCTCTGACCATCGCACATACGCGTGGCTCGCCGCGCTTGAACGCGAGCAATGTGCGCGTCAGAGCCTCTCCATCAATCTTGTCGGTCTTCGCACGCCGACGTCGACGGGAGGTCGCGATCGAAGCTGCGTCGACAACGTAACTTTCGATGCCGCGAGCCTCCAGCACGCGGTGTATCCAGAAGCCGTCCAATCCGGCCTCTTGGATCGTCACGATGGGAAATAACTTCCCTGTTCTCAACCGCGCCTTCTGTTGTAGCTGCTCAAACCGATCCAGCAGCTCGGCCACATTGCCACCGGCCACTACATGCTTCGACATCTTCTCGCCACTGCCCGGCGACAACGAAGTGATCAACCAGGTCGATCGGCTCAGTTCCAATGACACAAAAATTGCGCCAAGATCAGTGCGGACAGCGGTCGGATGAATGGATGCAGGTTTCATAAACTTCTCCTCCTGAGCGAGTGTTTTGATGCAACCTCACTCTGCCAGAGCGGCGGCCGCTGTTCACTCCTCATGGGATCTAAAGCCGAAGAGGTGTTCTTATCACCCGCCCCGATCTGATCTTGCAACCGGTATCAGCCGCTCAGATCGGGACTGGTCGCTGCGCCGTGCGGCGACCAGGCGGACATTTCTACTTTGCAGGCCGGCGGACATTCTAACCTTGCCGCCACAGCGTTCTGTAGGAGCGGTACATTCTATCTCGAACTGCAACAAAGGCGCTAAGCTGCCTGCTTTTCGGGAGCCATGGTTTGATCCGTACCTTTTCGCATTTGAGTTTTGACGAACGCCGATCGATTTCCAGGATGTTGGATCAGAAGTTTAGCCAGTCTGAGATCGCCAGACGCCTCGGCCGGGACCGTGCGACCATCTCCCGGGAGATAAAACGCAACTACTGGCACGATCAGGAATTCCCCGATGCCGAGGGCTACTGGGTGATGACCGCCAACGACATGGCGCGCGACAGGCGCCGGCGGATCGGCAAGCTCTTTCGTCGCGAGGATCTGCGGAACGAAGTGATCGGAAAGTTGGAATCCGGCTGGTCGCCGGAACAGATCGCTGGACGACTGAAGATCGAACCAGCGGCCAAGGCAAGCGTCTGTCACGAGACGATCTACCGGTATGTCTATTCACCAGAAGGACAACGGCAGCAACTCGCGCGGCTTCTCCCGGAACGGCGGAGAAAGCGCCGGCCGCGATATGCTCGCAAGCCGCAGAATCCAGTCTTTCCAGATGAGCGTTCGATCAAACATCGGCCGGAAGCCATCAACGATCGCAAGGAATTCGGTCACTGGGAAGCCGATCTCATGATCTTCGAAAGGGTTCAGGGCAATGCCAATGTGGCAACTGTTGTTGAGCGGACGAGCCGGTTCACCATGCTGTTCAAGAACAACGACCGGCAGTCCAAGCCGATCATGGAGCGGCTCATCGACGTGCTCAGCCCCCTGCCCAGGCATGCCCGGCAAAGTTTGACGTTTGATCGCGGATTTGAATTCGTCTCCTGGCGGCGACTGAAGCAGGGAATGGGAACCGATGCATGGTTCTGCGATCCGTCTGCGCCCTGGCAAAAAGGCTCCGTTGAGAACATGAATCGGCGGATTCGGCGTTACCTGCCGAGGGATACTGCTGTCCTGTCAGTTCCTGATGAATCGATACGATCGCTGATCGATCGGTTGAACAGTACGCCGAGAAAATGCCTTGGTTTCCGCACCCCAGCTGAAGTGTTCAGGCGTGAAGTGAACAAATGACGGCAAGCCGGGGCGGAGGACGGATTTTATGAATGATCCTGCGGTGATTGCGCGGCGAGAGAAAGCGTTATTAGGCAGCCAGCGGCAGAATAGAGATCGTCAATGCACGCCGATATCGCTTTGCGTATCCGATTCCAACTGCAGGCAAGCTGCCCAAAGTAGCGTCTTGTGGAAGGATCCATCCTGCAGAAGAGTGAGCCCCTCTCGTGCCTCGCAGAGCAAGCCGAGCCAGCATAAGCGTTGGAAGACGCCATACTGAAGATCGGATTTCAACTCCCAGGCTTCTATGGTCATTTCGGTGTCCGACAAAGGCGCCAGCTCTGGATAGAGGATTTTCACAACGTCCATTGGCGTGCAACCTTCTCTGGCCTTGATATTGAGAAGATTGAGGAACATGCGCCACCAGCGTAACCGCGCTCGGACCTCCTCTTCCCGCTCGGTGGCGTGGACATAGGAATAGAGATAATCCGTGGCGACCAGATCGAAGAAGGCTTGCGGGTTCACCAAAAACTCCCGGCCGCGTCTGGTTGGCAGCAGCACATCCTTTTTCCGGCGAAGAAGCTTCAGATGACGGGCCATGTCGCGCACGACCCAAAGCGGCGGCATGTCGCTTTCATTGAGCACCTTGTTCATGCTGTAGAGGTCCTCGGCTGTGAACCCTGGCCAGAGGAAGTGCACAGCGGCCCAATGCACGAACTTGCGGTTCATGGCGCCGGTCGCCGTCAATCCTATGCCACCCTCACCGTCAGCATAGGCAACCGAAAGAAGCATGCCGCGAAGAAGTGGTGACAGCGCGGCGACGTCGACGTCACCTTGCAGGTTGATTTCCGGAAGCATCGTGCGGCTTTGATCCCCAACTGCGCCATGCAAGTCCCAGCGAGTATCGAGCGGTAAAAGAACAATTGCTAGTGAGAAAGCTAAAGCCGAAGGGGTGCGTCATCACCCGCCCCCGCTCCGCCCTTTCAACCCGGCCCAGCCGGTCGGATCGGGGGCTGATCTCCCTGCCCTGTAGTAGCCTTTAAGCCCTTGTTGCATTTACATTAGAAGTCACAAGGCTATTTAGTAATGCGACAGTTGGGCCAGTTAGAGATGCGACAGTCTCGCCTCTCGACGTGCTGGTCAATGCCAACATTGGGAGCAAGGATGACAACCCACAGCCTGGTCGCGAGTCCGAACAGGCCGCCCCTACAGCATGTCGGAAGATCCAGGACCTCTTTTCGTTCATGCCCCCTTTCACAAAGGCGTCGAAGCGCTATGCTGTCATCATAGAAACACGAGATACCCATGAGACGATCACAGCAGAGCGAGTTGCGTGAGCGGATTACGATCGTTGGGGATGTCGAGTCCGCCTCTTTCATCCCGTGGATTCGCCGTCATGCCGACAAGCTTGGCCTATCCCAGGATTTTTTGCACGCCGGTGCCAACCGGATCGAACTCGAGGTCGTGGGGCCTGCCGAACTGATCGACATGCTGGAAATGGGATGCTCCCTGGGGCCCATCGATGTCTGGGTTGACGAGATTCAGCGCAAGATTGTATGTCCACCAGACACACCTCTGGCCAAGCTCATCTGAGGCGATGCACTTTATTTAATCATTGTTGCCAATGCGAATTTTTTATGCAAGCCTCTGAAGCTGAGATTGCAAGCTTGGGACCAGCACCGCATGACCCGTGCCAGGCCACTGGTAAGATTGAGGAATTAACCGTCATGGCTTCCGATACGGCCGGCTCCTGGACGCCTGTCGCGCTTTCTGCCGATCTGCCGCCGGCAACCGTCATACCCGCCTGGACCCCAGTAGGAGCGATCGTGCTCTGGCGTAGTCAGTCCGGGCGTGTATCGGCCGCGGCGGATCGCTGTCCGCATCGTGGGATGCGGTTGTCTCATGGCTTCGTGCGAGGCGAAGCGCTTTCCTGTATCTATCACGGCTGGAGCTATTCTTCGGCGGGAGGATGTGTTCGTATCCCGGCTCATCCCAATCTCATACCACCAGAAACAATTCGCGTTGCCGTTCAGCGGGTTGAAGAATCGGATGGCATCGTCTGGGTGGCAGTCGGCGAACCGGAAATGGCGCTGCCATGTCTTAATCGTTTCGTGCCAATACGCTCGCTGACAGTGGATGCCGATATCGCGGCAATCGAAGTGGCAGCCGGCGGGAAAGCTGGCGCGGACGGGCTGATCCACGTCGCCGACTGTTCGTGGACCCGACTGCTGCCGACGGCCCAGGTCGGGCGCACGCTCATCCACCTCCTGGTCGAACGGGATCGTAATCTCGCAGATCAGGTTGCGGCATCGCGCATCGCCGAAGCCGTCCGCCGCCGGGCGGAAATGCACCAGAAGGATGTCGCATGAAAGGGGGCGGCGCGATGATCGATGAATGGTATCCGGTCGGCCTCTTCAGCCAGCTCACCGAGGCAGGAAGCAAGACCGCTTTGATGGGCGAGCCGATTAAGGTGATGCGCACACCTGACGGCGCGGCGCAGGTCACATCGGCTGATGGGCGTGCCCTGCCCGTCCGCGTCCGCTATGGTCATGTCTGGTCCTCCCTAGGCAATCCGGCCAAAGAGGTATTTGCCATTCCCGAAGCGGATCAGCCCGGCCGCCGTTTCGTCGATGTCGGCGTCGTGCGGGTGCGCTGTTCGCCCCTCAGAGCAGTCGAGAACTTCCTCGACATCGCGCATTTTCCCTTCGTCCACACGGATATACTCGGCGCCGAGCCTCATACCGAAGTTGAAAATTATAAGGTCGAGATTCGCGAGGAAGAGGATGAAGTCTGGGCGACGCAGGTAAAATTTTACCAGCCGCAGGCTGCCAAGTCGGCGACCGGTGGATTAACCACCGAATATATGTATCGCGTGCCGGCCCCGACCTGTGCGGTGCTTTACAAGACTTGCCCTCCCCGGCCCGGGGAATGGGATGTCATCACCCTGTTCGTTCAGCCGCTTGGCGAAGACCTTTGTGACGTATGGCCTTGGATGGCCCTCTTCGACGATGTGACGCCGATGACCGACCTTATTCATTTTCAGCAGATGATTTTTCTGCAGGATCGGTCCATCCTCGAAAATCAGATCCCGGCACTTTTACCGCTCGATCCCGGCATGGAAATCCCGACCAGGGCCGACATGACGTCGATTGCCTACCGGCGCTGGCTGAAGCGCCACAATTATCTCTATGGCGCGCAGCTGGTCGCACAATGAAGCTCTACGACTACATCCTATCGCCGAGCTGTTACAAGATCCGCCTGATGGCTGCGATCCTCGGCGTCAAACTGGAGATCCGGGCGGTCGATTTCCATCCAGGTCTCGAACATCGCGGACCTGGGCTTCTGGCCCTCAATCCGGCGGGCTCCATCCCGATCCTCGAAGATGGCGATCTCATACTGACCGAGTCTTCGGCCATGCTCGCCTATCTCGCCGCCCAAAGCGGTTCCCGCTGGCTCGGCACCGACGCGCCGGAGACGGCGCGCGTGCACCAATGGCTCTCCTTCTCGCATCGGCTCACGACTAATCTTGGCGGCGCCCGGCTGCATCAGATGCTTTTGCGTCCTGGCAACATCGAGACCCTGCAGGCACAAGGGGTCGCGGCGCTGCGCGAACTGGAAGCCGGGCTTTTTGAACAGCGACTCCGCGACATGCGGTTCCTGGCATCGGATCGCGCGACGATTGCCGACATCGCCTGCTTTCCCTACGTGGCACTGGCGCCTGATGGCGGAATCTCGCTCGATCCCTATCCGAACATCCGGCTCTGGCTGCGCGCCATCCGCAGCCTTGCAGGTTTCATCGAAATGCCCGGCATCCACAGGCTGCACGAGTTGAAGCCCAACCCTCATCCTGCCAACGAGGAGAGTTAAGATGGCGGGCTACCTTTTGAAGAACTGCGCCGCAATCATCGTCGACGATGGCGGCGGGCCCTCCGTGCTCCGCAATGCCGATCTCTTGACCAATGGTCCGGCGATCGAGGCGATCGGGACGCAGCTGTCACAAGAGACCCTGCCTGCGGAAACGATCGTCCAGGACGCGTCCGGCTGGTTTGTCTATCCGGGACTCGTCAATACTCATCACCACTTCTTCCAATGCTTCGTGCGCAACCGGGCCGATCTCGACTGGACGAAGCTCTCGGTCATCGAGTGGCTCGACCGGATCTATCCGATCTTCTCGCGGCTGAACGAGGATTGTTTCTACCATTCGTCGGTCACTGCCATGGCCGAGATGATCAAGCATGGCTGCACCACGGCCTTCGACCATCAATATTGCTTTCCCCGGCACGCAGGAAAGCGTCTGATCGATCGCCAGTTCGAGGCAGCCGAGCTTTTCGGCATGCGCTTCCATGCGGGACGGGGCGGCAATACATTGCCAAAATCCGAGGGGTCGACGATCCCCGACGCCATGCTGGAAACCACAGATGAATTCATCACCGATTGCGCCCGGCTGATCGACGGCTACCACGATGCCGGACGCTTCAGTATGCGGCAGGTGGTCGTTGCCCCCTGCCAGCCTGTCAATTGCTACCGCGAGACTTTCGTCGAGTCCGTAACGCTCGCCCGCGATCGGGGCGTGCGGCTGCACACATGTCGGAGAAGGCGAAAGTCCCGTCATCGAGGCGCGCCATGGGATGCGCACGGTCGACTACTGCGCCGAACTCGGCTTTGCCGGGCCTGACAGCTTTTATGCCCATTGCTGGGAGCTGACACATGACGAACTGCGCAAGATGGCGGCAAGCGGCACAGGTGTGTCTCATTGCCCCGAGCCGGTTTACCTCGTGGGCGCCGAAGTGACCGATATTCCCGCGATGGCGGCTTTCGGTCTCCGTGTCGGGCTCGGCTGTGACGGTGCGGCTTCAAACGACAATTCCAATCTCATGCACTGCATCCACTCTGCCTATATGCTCCAGTGCCTGACGGCGGCGACGCGTGCTCATCCCGTTCCAGCGCCGGTGGATTTCCTGAATTATGCGACCGCGGGCGGAGCAAGTCTGCTCGGCCGCAGCGACATCGGCAGGCTTGCTCCCGGCATGGCCGCCGACCTCTTCGCAATCGATACGAGGCGGATGGACTATGTCGGCACGCGCCACGACCCGTTGAGCCTGATTGCCAAGGTCGGCATCGGCATGCCGACCGATCTGACCATGATCAACGGACGCATCGTCTGGCAGGCCGGCGAATTTGTCGGCCTCGACGAGGCTCAACTTTCCGCCGCCGCCGAAGCGGCGCTCGCGACCGTCCAATTTTGAAAAACCAAAAGAGGGAACTGACATGCCAAATAATCTCACCCGCAGAATACTCATGAAGAGCGCCGCGGCTGCCGGTCTGGCGACGGCGTTTGCCGGCCGCTCGGCGCTTGCCGCCGACGAACCTCTTGGCATCGCCCTGGTCGTTCCCTCGCCTATCGGCGATGTCGGCTGGGGCCATGCGCTTGCCGCCGGCATCGACCCGATCAAGGCCGCCTATGGCGACAAGGTGAAGGTCACGGTCATCGAGAACATTGCTGAAGGCCCGGATGCCGATCGCATCATGAACAAAACCGTCGCCGACGGAAACCACTTCCTGATAGCCGGCTCCTTCGGTTACCAGAACGGCGCGTTGCAGATTGCCCGCCGCAATCCCAAGGTAACCGTCCTGCATGCCTCGGGCTTTCAGGTTGCACCCAACTTCTCGCCCTTCGCCGCCAAATATTTCCAGGGAACGTACCTGCTCGGAATGGCGGCGGCGGCCGTCTCCAAGTCCGGCAAACTCGGTTCGGTTTCGGCCTTTGCCATTCCCGAGCTGATTACTTCGGTCAACGCCTTCACGCTGGGGGCGCAGGCCGTCAAGCCGGATATCGAGGTGTCCGTGGTCTGGGTCAATTCCTGGTTCGATCCGGCCAAGGAGCAGGAAGCGGCCAAGGCGTTGATCTCGCAGGGCTGCGACGTGATCTTCTCGAATGCGCAGGATACGCCTTCGGTGATCTCGGCTTGCGAAGAAGCCGGCGTCTACGCCTTCAATCTCAACTCCTCGATGAAGAAGTATGCCGAAAAGACCTATCTCGGCTGCATCGCTACCGACTGGTCGCCCTTCTTCAAGGCTTCGGTCGACGCCCATCTTGCCGGCACGTTCAAGGGCGCCAACACCTTTTTAGGTGTCGCGGACAAGGTCGTCGAAGTTGTCGATTGGAACCCGGCGATCCCAGCAGACACCATGACGAAGATTAAAGAGATCGAAGCCAAGATTGCCGATGGCAGCTTCTCGCCGTTTACCGGTCCGATCACCAAAGCGGATGGGAGCGAGGGTGCCGCCTCGGGGGCCACGCTGACGGACGGCCAGATTGTCGCGATGGACTGGCACGTCAAAGGTGTCACGACGCCATTGCCGAAGTAAACCATGATTCCGCTTCTGTCGCTGCGCGCCATTTCGAAGAGCTATGGCCAGGTCCATGCCAATCAGGAGATCGATCTCGACGTCGCTCCCTGCTCGATCCATGCCATCCTCGGAGAAAACGGGGCTGGCAAATCGACCCTGATGAAGCTGATCTACGGTGTCGAGCAGCCGGACGAAGGCACCGTCGCCTGGAACGGGCAACCGCTCAGTCTTGCCTCTCCCGCAGAGGCAAGACGCGTCGGGATCGGCATGGTCTTCCAACATTTCTCGCTGTTCGAGAGCCTGACGGTCGTCGAGAACATCCGCCTGATCGTGTCCGGCAGAAAGAGCGAGCTTGCCGAGCGCATTCGCAAGCTGGGGCATGACTTCAGCCTCGAGGTCGATCCGCTCGCCCATGTCCATTCGCTTTCCGTGGGCGAAAGGCAACGGGTGGAAATCATCCGGTGCTTAATGACCGACCCGAAACTGCTGATCCTTGACGAGCCGACTTCCGTGCTCCCGCCACAGGCGGTGGAAAAGCTCTTTGAAACATTGCGCCGGCTGCGGGACGGCGGCGTGTCCATCCTGTTCATCTCTCACAAGCTCGAGGAAATTCAGTCGCTTTGCGATCGCGCGACGATCCTGCGCGCCGGACGCGTCACCGGACATGTCGATCCGCGCGAACATGACGCTCACGAACTCGCCCGGATGATGATCGGCCGCGACATGCCGGAACTCATGCCGGCACTGCTTTTGCCCCAGGGCGAAAAGCGTCTGGAGCTAATCGGCCTTGACTACCGCGCGGATCCTTTCGCCGTGCCGCTCTCCAATGTCAGCCTGGCGGTGCGCGCCGGCGAAATCCTTGGCATTGCCGGGATCTCGGGAAATGGCCAAAGTGAACTCGCCGCGCTGATCTCGGGCGAGACCGTCCTGGCGCCCGATCAACGAGATCGGATCTTCATGATGGGCAAGGATGTCGGTTCGCTCGATTCCGCCACACGCCGCCGGCTCGGCTTCGCCTTTGTCCCGGAGGACAGGCTTGGTCGCGGCGCGGTTCCCGAAATGTCGCTCGCTCTCAATAGCCTCCTGACCGCCCATCCGCTGAATCTTGTCAGATATGGCCTGCTCGACAAGGCCCGCGCAAAAAGCTTCACCAATGACTGCATCCGAGATTTTGACGTGCGCACGCGCGGTGCCGAGGCGGAAGCCGGGTCGCTTTCCGGCGGCAACTTGCAGAAATTCATCGTCGGGCGCGAGATCATGCTGGCGCCCAAGCTTCTTTTCCTCGCCCAACCGACCTGGGGCGTCGACATCGGCGCAGCCGCGGCGATCCGCAAGCGGCTCATCAGCCTACGCAATGAAGGCATGGCGATCCTTGTCATTTCCGAGGAACTCGAGGAACTGTTCGAACTGAGCGATTTTATCCAGGTTCTGCACCACGGGGCCCTCAGCCCGCCGCTCGTCACGCGTGATACCAACCCGGAAGAGATCGGTCGATACATGATCGGAGCCCAGCCGCAGCGCGCGAGAGCCACCGCATGAGCAGAAACTTCCTCACCTCCCTGCCCACCCTGGTCCGACGGGAGCGGGCATCGCTTGCCGCGACCCTTCTGGCGCCGCCCATCGCTCTCGTCGCCACCCTCATCCTCAATCTCGGACTTTACATCGTCATGGGGCGCGATCCGGCCGCGGTCGTCTACGCGATGCTGATCGAGCCCTTCTTTTCGTGGGCGTCTTTTTCCGAAGTGCTGCTGAAGGCCGGGCCGCTGCTCCTCATCGCACAAGGGCTTGCGATCGGTTTTCGCGCCAAGGTATTCAATATCGGCGCCGAGGGACAATTCGTCCTCGGCGCAATCTTCGCCTCCGCCATTCCGATATGGTGGCCCGATGCGAGCGGCCAATGGATCTGGCCGGCAATGCTACTTCTCGGCACGATCGGCGGCGCACTCTGGGCATCACTTACCGCCTTCTGGCGCGTCAGGCTCAATGCCAATGAAATCCTCGTTTCCCTGATGCTGAGTTTCGTTGCCGTGCAACTCCTCAACTATCTGCTGCTCGGCCCCTGGAAGGATCCGAACGGCTTCAATTTCCCGCAGTCCGTCATGTTCCAGTATGATGCAATGGTGCCGATCCTGATCGAAGGAACGCGCGTCAATGTCTCGCTCATTCTCGCCCTCGTCCTGTCGATAGCCGCATGGGTCTTCATGCAGAAGAGCTTCATCGGTTACAAATTGCAGGTTGGCGGGCTGGCGCCACGCGCCGCCAGCTACGCCGGGTTCAGGGAAAGCTGGGCAATCTGGCTTTCCCTGCTGATCGGTGGAGCCGCAGCGGGTCTTGCCGGTGCGGCTGAAGTCGCCGGCCCGCTCGGTCAGTTGCAACGCTCGATCTCAACCGGATACGGCTATGCGGCAATTATCGTTGCCTATCTCGGCGGGCTGCATCCGATCGGCATCGTCATCTCCTCAATCGTCATGGCGGCGCTCTACATTGGCGGCGACAACGCCATGGTCTCCGCCAATCTGCCGGTTGCGGCCGTCCGGGTTTTCCAGGGGAACCTGCTTCTTGCCTATCTGGTGGCCATCGCTTTCGTGCGCTACCGTCTCGCTTGGCGGCCAGCAGCGACCAGGAGCCCGACATGAACGCCGTCGAGTTCGTTCTAACCGGCATGCTGGCGGCTGCGACACCCTTTCTGCTGGCAGCCCTCGGAGAACTTGTCGCCGAGCGTGCCGGCGTGCTCAATCTTGGCGTCGAGGGGCTGATGGCATTCGGCGCCGTCATCGCCTTCATCATCGTCTATCACGGCGGCGGCCATTTTCTGGCCTTTGCCGCGGCCGGTCTCGGCGCCGCCCTACTGTCCATGATTTTCGCGGCAATTGTCCTCGGTTTCAACGCAAACCAGGTCGCAACCGGGCTTGCTATCGGGATTCTCGGACAGGGCCTGTCGGCGCTGTTCGGCAAGACCTATGAGAGCCTGACAGTCAGAGCCTTGCCGAAGATCGCCATTCCTGGTCTTTCCGATTTTCCCGTCATCGGCGGCCTGTTTGTCCAGGATATCGTCGTTTGGCTTTCGCTGCTCGCAACCGTCGCGATCTGGGCAATGTTTGCCTATGGCAAACTCGGGCTGATTATCCGGGCGGTCGGCGAAAACCCGAAAGCGGCGCATGCTATCGGCTATCCCGTCATCGCTATCCGCTTCGCCGCGGTGGCATTCGGCGGCATGATGGCAGGCTTTGCGGGCGCCTATGCGGCGACAATCTACACTCCGCTCTGGGCGGATGGGATGATTGCCGGCCGCGGCTGGATCGCAATCGCGCTCGTCGTCTTCGGAACCTGGCTGACCGGCCGGATCTTTCTGGGCGCCTGTCTATTCGGCGCCGTATCGCTGATGGGGCTTGCCGCGCAGGCGACGGGGCTCGACGTTCCCTCGCAACTGCTCGCATGCCTGCCCTATCTGGTGACAATCATCGTGCTCGGCATCATCTCGGCGGATCGCCGCCTGCTCAAACTCAATGGCGTCGCCTCGCTAGGCGAGACTTTCGAGCGATAATGATGACCGGCAAGGCGACCGAGTGTTGATCTACCGCGACGGTGATTGGCTCATTATGGAACCGCTACGCCGCAAGAACCTCCGGGTAGGTCTGGCTGGTTTGCTACCGCTTGGCCCAGAAGAGAGTTTCCCGACGTAGACGAGACCTGCTTCGTGCGAAAGATATCGACTTCCTCGATGGAGTACAATGCGACGAGGCGGGGGGTCACGGCCGCGGTAGCTTTATCGTCAATGCGCCCGGCACCCGAACATTCCGTTAAGAGCGATACCGACTGCGTCGTGCTCATCCAATGGGATCGGCCCGCGAAAATCGTGAAGCCCTACGTCTGAGATGTAGAGCAGGTTTCCAAATCCCGGGCCTTGAACAGATATGAGCCGGTTCCCCTGTCAAAGGACCAAGAAAAATCCGCAAATTTTCCGCAGCAACGCCTTGAAACCGAAAACTCCAAAAACCAGATAATTTTTGCTGGATGCCGAAAGGGCCGGCGATCGCTAAGGCGTCGGTCGTCCGGCGTCTTCGTACCCATGTTGCTTCAAGGAGGATATGGCTATGGCAACATCTTACGACTATGCACCGCTTTTCCGCTCGAGCGTTGGTTTCGATAGGGTATTCAACCTTCTGGAAAACGCGCAGCGGGCCCGCTCGATCAGCGATTGGCCGCCGTACGATATCATCAAGACGGGCGAAGACACCTACCGTATCACTGTCGCTGTTGCCGGCTTCTCGCAGGATGATCTCAACCTCACATTCCAGTCGAACCTGCTGACGATCACCGGCAACAAAGGCGAGACGCAGAGCGAAAGCTATCTGCATCGCGGGATTGCCGGCCGGCCGTTCGAACACCGTTTTGAATTGGCCGATCACGTCCGGGTCTCGGGCGCCGATCTGACCAACGGTCTCTTGTCCATCGATCTGGTTCGAGAAATTCCCGAGGCGATGAAGCCACGGAAGATCGATATCCAGACGAATGCGGAACTTGCAAAACCAGCGAGTGCACCGCAGATCGAAGCCCAGAAAGCCGCCTAGAGGGCTCGATCATCGCAGGGCGCTAGGTACCAGCGCCCTGCCCCTTCATTAACAATCGGGCTTTTGAAAGGAGTGCGCCATGAAACCCGGTATGTTTGAAACACCTGTAATGATTCTGACCGGTCTTGGTATTCCGACGCGGGTTTCCACAGTCATGCATGCCTACCGGCTTTTGCTCGAATGGCCAAATCTGAACCATGATCCAGCCCATGCCGTTGCCGTAAAGACCTGCAAAGCAGCGCTTGCGGGCGATATAGAGGCGGAGACCGCCCGTAGCGTGTTTGTAGCTTTTGCTGACAAACACGACCTGCTTGCTCCCCAGATCAGTGCGGTGGTGACATCACGCAACAGACACGGCAGCGACCCGCATCTGCGATGATCTCATTGCGTCATCGTCTGTGATCAGGAGATAAGCATGAACCATGGTTGCAATTTATCGCGTGCGCCGGGTGCGCAGACCGACGCTGTCGACACGTCCATGCTTCTTCATCCTGCTCGGCATTTCCGCAATCCGAAAGACGTGTTGAACGCCAATTACCTCTCGTCGGAGGAAAAACGCACTATCCTGGCTTCATCGGCATCGGACATGCATGCCGTGGAATCGAAACCTGCGCTCCGGTCGGTCCCGGGCGTGCCACGCCCAATTCTTTACCAGGACGTTTTGTCGGCCTTAAAGACCCTGGATCGGCTGCGGGAAAAGCCGCCGGGGTACTAATATCGCGCCAGTAAAGCCGCAGGGCGCCGATCGCGTCCTGCGACGCAGGTCTGCAAATTCCATCCACATATCGGCAGTGCAGATTTCGCCATTGACCAGTCACTATTCGTGCAGGCCGATGAGGCGCCTGTGCGAGTAGAGGATCGAAGGCCAGTCGAAGCAATGACCCGCACAAGTCACTGTGGCGGAAACTCGAGCTTGCGTACGTCGTAGCCGAGTTGACTTGCCTTCCTTATCATGCGCCGAAGCTTGGCTTTGGAAGGAACGTTCCGGGAGTAAATCCACAGGTCCTTCATCGACGGGTTCGCGCTAATAAACCAGGACCTGTCGGGCGATTTGTATAATATCCAATAGTCGAAAGTGATGAGAAAAGGGTAACGCACCCGCATTTTCGCCCTTGTCGTCCCGAAATCCTGGATCGTCCCGGTACCGCGGACTGTTTTCAGGCGACCCTTGGGCGTTTCGACCCGGCAGCCGTCCTCGACGGAGATCTCATTTGGCGATTTGCCTGGACGATAGGTCGAATAGCCCGCGACGCAGCCGTCGGTCAGGAACATCGGAGTACGCCCAATCTCGAGCCATGTCCCGCTGTAATGACCCCGCTCGACTTTAACCACCTTGGGCGTCGCCCATGCCGTGGTGCCGCTGCCGAAGAGAGACAGCGCGATAAGCAGGAGCGAACTGGTGCGATTGAGATAGAATTCCATAAATAACTCCGTATGTTCAGTACGCTTAGTAGAGGCCGCATTTTCAAATTCCGGAATGCCGCGAAACTCCCGCATATCGCAGCGTTACGAAGGCCATCAGGCTGGCGACCGCGAATGCATTCAAATCGAAGAGGACTGCCAGATCGGCATCCGCCCAGATGTGCAGCGGCGAACCGACATAGCGGCGCGATAAAATGAATAGGGCAAAAACCAGAACGGTCATGCCACGTTGCCACCACTTCTCGTGTTCGCGGAACGATAATGAAACGAGCAGTATACAGGCGGCAAAAAACAGTTCCGTACCTGAGCTCTGGCCGAACAGCTTCGTTTCAAAAAGAGTATCGACGGTGCCGACCAATGGCAGGGCAATTCGAGCTGCAAGGGGAGACCGTCGCGCCAGTAGCGGAATCGCCAGGAAAAAAGGGGCAGCGATCAGAGTGCCAAGCGAAGCCGCAACACCATTTCCAACCAGATACCAGACATAGACCGGATAAAACGGCTTGTTAGCGGCAATCACCCAAGCAACAGCTACCGTCGCCCGGGTCAGAGGGTCGAGCGATTGTCGTGTTTCGTTCATCACGCTGCCGGTGCCAAAAGATAGTGGCCGACGCCCCAAACCTCGCCTTTATCATAACCGAACATGCCGACGGTCGAGAGAAAGAATAGCCGCCAACGGCGTTGCCAAAGTGACGCGTCTCGGCCGTAAACTTGGCTGAAGATCGGCTGGATTCGATCGACCTCGCGATCGAAGTTGGCAAGCCAGTCGAGCGCGGTGCGGCGATAGTGCATGCCCGTCCAGCGCCATTCGTTCTCGACCCGGAATAGGTCGCCAAAACGATGCGGCAGATCATGGGCCGGCATTATGCCGCCGGTGAAGAAGTGCTGGGCGATCCAGTCGGCGGGGTCGGCGCGATCGAATCGATAGGATCGATTTTTGTGGGTGAACACATGCAGGAACAGCCTGCCGCCCGGTTGCATCCAGCCACTGATCCGCTGGAGCAGCGCGCGCCAGTTCGACATATGTTCGAACATCTCCACTGAGACGACGCGATCATAGCGCTCAGCAGTCGAAAAATCGTTCATGTCCGCGGTGATCACAGTGAGATTGGACAGCTCGCGCGCTTCCGCAACGCCCAGGATGTAGGCGCGTTGAGAGACTGAGTTCGAAACAGAAACGATACGCGCCTTCGGGAAATGCTGGGCGAGATGAAGCGAAAGGGAGCCCCAACCGCAGCCAAGCTCCAGGATGCTCATGCCGTCTTCGATCCCTGCATGTTTGACGGTTTCGGCAAGCGCCAGGGTTTCCGCTTCTGCAAGCGTCGTTCCGCTCGTCGGATAGAGACAGCAGGAGTATTTCCGCTGTGGGCCGAGCGTTTGCGTAAAAAAGCCGGCTGGTACCTCATAATGCTGGCGGTTGGACTCCTCCGTATGGATAGCGACAGGAGACCTGTCCATCGTCTCGACAAATCTCTGTTCGACCTCCTGCGGCAGGGTCGCTAATCGTCGTTTCATACGGCCGCAAAGCAGATCGATGCCTGCGAGCGACAGGCCGTCGGAGATTGGTGCGCGCTCGGCAGCATTGATGGCGAAGGCGAGCATGTTCATCGGGACTCTCCATGAAGAGGGGGTGTGGATTTTCGCGGGCCAGGAAAGAAGGCATTGACGCGTCTTTGCAAGGCGCGGAACTTGTCCCCACGTGAGCGAAGCATATGTTCTTCGAGCGGCGGAATGCCGGAGATATGCACTAGCAGCCAATACATCAGCAGCGGCGCAAGTAGCGAAAGCCAGCTCCAAATCGGCGAGGCCAGCGCTAAAAGCGGAAAACAGCACCAGAAGAGCCATTCGAAGAAGTAATTAGGATGGCGGGAATAGCGCCATAAACCGACTTCGCAGATCTCCGTTCTCGCCTGCCGTGTCTTGCGAAAGCGTGCAAGTTGGGCGTCGGATAGTGTCTCGCCGCCGATCGCCACAATGCCAACTACGATGGCGACGATATCGACAAGGCGGGGAAAGGCTGCGCCATTTCCTGCCGCAAGGTAGACGGCGAGCACGAGAACAAAGGCGGCGATCGCCTGGATCTGCAAGAAACCAAACAACCGCGTGACGGCGTGATCGCCCCAATCCTCGATTAATTTCGCATAGCGCGGATCCTCGGTGCCCCCCTTGGTGCGCGATCCGATGTGGCTGCCGAGCCGCAACGCCCAAAGGCTGATGAGGACAAGGACGGTCATGCGGCGATCAAAGCTACCATCGGCAAGGAGCGCCGCGATGATCCCGCCGAGCCCAACGGCAAATGACCAGATCGTGTCGATCCAGCCGCTGAGTCCCGTGGCACGCTGAACGGCCCAGGCGCCTGCCATCGTCAGCGACAGCCCGATTGCAATGATCACTGGAAGATACGCGTCCATCATGGTTCCCATCGGCCTAGATTGGTTACGATGGGTTCTACGCTACTCGGCGCGTTTCAGTTCTAGCGTCGGGCGTGAAAAAATTCCGAAAATTTGTGCCGCCTATGAAACCGAGCCGAATTCCCTTCGTAGAGACAGGTTGGAAGCAATCGTATTGAGAGCTGACAATTGCTCGAAACGAGAGGATCTTATGGCATTTCATGATCGGGTTGCGGGTTCGCGGCGCCTTAATATCGCAGTCGTCGGAAGTGGCATTTCAGGCCTTTCGGCGGCCTGGCTGTTGTCGCAGCGCCATGACGTTACCGTGTTTGAAGCGTCGGACAGGATCGGCGGTCACAGCAATACGGTGACTTTTCAGACACATGGCGGCGAGATGGCTGTCGACACCGGCTTCATCGTCTACAACCAAGTTACCTATCCCAACCTCACGGCCCTTTTTCACACCCTCGACGTGCCGACCGCCGCCTCGGACATGTCCTTTGCGGTATCGTTAAACGACGGAGCATTCGAATATTCTGGAGGCACCGGTCTCGGCTTGTTTGCCCAGTGGTCCAACGTCGTCAGCCCGCGCTTCTGGTCCATGGTGCGTGATCTTTTGCGGTTTTATCGCAAGGCGCCACGCGATCTGGCAATCATGGGGGGCATCTCTCTCGATGACTATCTTTCACGCAACGGCTATGGGCGTGCCTTTCGTGACGACCACCTCTATCCGATGGCCGCGGCAATCTGGTCCACGCCTGCCATGGAGGTTGGCGCCTACCCGGCCGCCAGCTTTGTGAAATTCTGCAGCAATCACGGCCTCCTCGAAATCTGGGATCGTCCGATATGGCGCACGGTCAAAGGTGGCAGTCGCGAATATGTGGCGCGAATGACGGCCGGCTTTGCCGACAGGATACGTATTTCGACACCAGTAAGGACGGTGCGTCGGCTGGGCGGCTATATTGAGATCCGTGATGCTCACGGCGGACAGAACCTCTTTGATCATGTCGTTGTCGCAACGCACGCGGATCAGGCACTTCGTATGCTGGCGGACGCCACCGACGACGAGCGCCGCATTCTTGGTGGTTTCCGCTATTGCCGCAACGTGGCGGTGCTGCATGGCGATATTGCCTTGATGCCCAGGCGTCGGGCCGCCTGGTCGAGCTGGAACTATTCTGCGGACACGCGAACCTCCCCACGAGACGGACAAATGCAGCCCTCCATCACCTATTGGATGAACCGGCTTCAGCCTCTCGGCGGCGCACCGCCGACCTTCGTCACGCTCAATCCAAACCGAGCGCCACGCGAAGACACTATCATCAGCACCGATATCTACGAGCACCCGGTCTTCGACCTTGAAACAGACAGGGCGCAGCAGGAACTATGGTCTCTTCAGGGTGTCCAGAATACCTGGTTCTGCGGCGCCCATTTCGGCTCGGGCTTCCATGAGGACGGCATCCAGGCCGGGCTCGCGGTGGCCGAAGATCTAGCTGGCATCCGTCGTCCGTGGCAGGTGGCGCAGGAAAGCGCCCGCATCGTTCGTAGGCCTATCGCACGACCGATCGAAGCGCAGATCGGACTGGAGGTGCTGGCGTGACAGTTGAACCTCGCCCGCGCCCGTTTTGCGGTCATCTGACGATCCTTGCGCGGGCGAGGTCTGGAGTGCATTCGCTTTGGTGTGCTTCCGGGCCTGCCGCAAGCACCGAAATTGTCTGTTCGCATATCGTTCAGCAACACCGGTCTGCCTCGTCTATCGGGCGAAATACATGAGCCAGCTTGAGGAATTTTCTGACGGACCATTCATGACCACCGAGACCCGAAGGCTTGGCCTTGGCGGTCGCCTTATGGCGCATATGGTCCGCAACCTTCGAATTGGCACGCTTAGAATCGTGCTGCCCTCCGCGGCGGTGATCCACAAGGTGGGAGCTGAAGCCGGGCCCGATGCGACTATTGTTATGTGGCGCTGGCGCGCGCTCCGACGCATGGTCACGGCCGGCGATATCGGCTTTGCGGAGGGCTTCCTGCAAGAGGATTGGGAGACCCCGGATCTGACCGCATTGATACGGCTGGCCGCCAGAAATGGCGACGCCCTGTCTCCGGCGATCCAGGGCAGCCAGCTCATGCGGCTATTGAACCGCACACGCCACCTTTTCAACGCCAACTCGAGGCGCGGTAGTCGTCGAAACATCGAAGCGCATTACGATCTCGGCAACGACTTCTACAAGGAATGGCTCGACCAAAAGATGCTGTATTCCTCGGCGATCTTCGACGAGACCACGCCGACACTTGAGGCAGCACAGCAAAACCGTTTGGATCAAATTCGGGAAAAGCTTGTGCTTTCAGGCAGCGAACGTGTTTTGGAGATCGGTTGCGGTTGGGGCGCATTGGCGCTCGATCTTGCAGCTAATTCGGATGCCAGCGTCGTCGGCATCACGCTGTCGCCTTCCCAACTCGCTTGGGCGAAAGAGGCGGTCGCCGCCGCAGGCAAGACCAGCCAAGTCGATCTGCGCCTTCTGGACTACCGCGACACGGACGGTCAGTTCGATCGTATCGTGTCGATCGAGATGTTCGAGGCCGTCGGCGAAGCCTATTGGCCGAGTTATTTCGACATGCTGAAGCGCTGCATGAAGGATGGCGGCCGCGCGGTGCTGCAGATCATCTCCATTGAGGAAGGTCGGTTCGAGGCCTATCGTGGCAGCATCGACTTTATTCAGAAATATGTCTTTCCTGGCGGCTTTCTGCCATCGGACGCAGCGCTTGTGGGCGCAATGGCCGCAGCCGGCTTGAAGCTCACCGAGGTAGAGCACTTCGGCAAATCCTATGCGCGAACACTCCGTGAATGGAAGGCTCGCTTTCACGCGCGTTGGCCCGCGATCGCCGCCCAAGGGTTCGACGAGCGCTTCAAACGCCTCTGGGACTATTACCTTTGTTACTGCGAGGCAGGCTTTGAGGAGGGAAGTATCAATGTTGGAATCTACACGGTCGAGCATGGTTAGGATCGCTTCAAAAGGAGGTGCGAAATGAAACCTTTAATGCCGACGGTTGCCGTCGTTGTTCTTCTCTTAGCCGGCATGGCAGAAGCTGGGGATATTAGCGGTCAGTGGGCACGTGGAGACGGGAAGGCAAAAGTGCAGATTACTCCGTGCGGTTCTGATATCTGCGCGGTCAACACCTGGATCAAGCCGGGTACGCCGAAGGAGAAGGAAGGCGACAAGCTTGTGATGTCGATCAAACAGGATGGCGAGGGCCACTATTCCGGCACCGCTTTCGATCCGCAGCGTGACATGAGCTATAAGCTGACGGTGACGGTGAGCGGCAGCAAGATGACCACGAAAGGTTGCGTGGTCGCTGGTCTGCTTTGCAAAGGGGTCGATTGGACGCGCGTCAACTGACGCCTGCGTTAAAAATGTCGAGGAGACTTATGTGAAAACGAGTATCGTCGCGTATCTTGCCACGCTGATCGTCTTCGTGGCGATCGATTTCGTATGGCTGAGCACCATGGCTGATCGTCTTTATCGCCCGACCTTGGGCGACATGCTGACGCCCGAATTCCGGCTGGCTCCAGCTGTGGCGTTTTACCTGCTCTACGCGGCCGGATTGACGTTTCTTGCGGTCAAACCAGGCCTGACATCTGGCTCGTTCGCCGCGGCCACCGTTTACGGCGCCGTTGTCGGCTTGACCGCGTATGCCACTTACGACTTGACCAATCAGTCAACGCTCAAGAATTGGTCGACGATCCTGACTATAGCGGACTTGCTCTGGGGCTGTGCGCTGTCGGCAATTTCCGCCGGCGCCAGCGTTTGGATAACCCAGCGCGTTGTCGGAGCCCTCAGCGAAATTTAAACGGCATGGCGAGCACGTCAAAGGTCATGGAGGTCGGTTGAATGAAACTTTTTTTCATCTTCGCGGTGGCAAGTGGCGTTTTCTGCTCGGCCTGTTCTACGTCGCCCCGTCCAGCCGCTCAGAGCGAACCCTACCAAAAACATAAACCAACATATTCGGTCAATGCGAGGAATTGCACGAGTAAGCCCAACTACGAGGGAATGTTACGCACGTTATGTTATTGAGCTCTCTACAATGATATGTGGAGGCGACGCAATTACTGCGCTTCAACGATAATGTCGCATCAACCAACCTAGGTTTATCTGCCCAACTCTTGCGTAGAATAGAGTCGCACTATCCGCGTTGGCGACGTTCAAACGCAGATGTTCCAATCTTATCAGTTCGTACTTGGCCGCACTTCGACCTTCCTGCGAACTCCACGAAGCGATTTCCGAACCCGGTGCGTTCGACGCTTGAAGCTCGTCAGCCGGCTACCAGGCGATTACTGAACCGTCGTACGCAATAAATGCTCCCGTCTTCTCCGGTGTAGTTTCGTTCAGCGCACGCAGGATGGACGTGGCGGCGTCAGCGGGATCAGTCATGTCGCGTCCGCGAGAGAAAGGTTGTGACAAAGGAGTCGAGACGGTGCCGGGATGGATCGCAATGACGACGCATTGCTGGTGCGTTCGCGCGAGTTCAATTGCCGCTGTCTTTACGATTTGGTTTAGCGCGGCCTTGGATGCTCGATACGACATCCAGCCACCAAGGTGGTTGTCGCCGATGGAGCCGACGCGAGCCGAAAGAAAGGCGACGATTGCGCGCTCGTTGCGGGAGATAAGGGGCAGAAAATGTTTAAGTATAAGTGTCGGGCCAATTGCATTGACCAGGAATTGCGACTGCATGGCTTCGACATCGATCTGCCTGATGGATTTTTCTGGCCTGATTCCGTTGATGGTGAGTGCTCCGGTAGCGCAAACAACGAGATTGAGGCTTCTGTCTGCGAGTCTGGACGTGTGATCGCGCACACTCTCTTCCCTGGTCACATCGAAGCCGTCATGGCTTCTCGACAGTAGGTCCAGTTCGCCCAGTCTCTCGTCACGCCACAGGCGCGCGGCGATAGCTGCGCCAATCCCGCCTGACGCTCCCACAACCAAGGCGCTGTAGCCGACTTTCAAACTACTCATAATCTCCATGGTTCGCTCAACTCGAAATCCCCCGCCCCCGCCCGGTCGTCAAAGCCGCGACTGAATTTCCGCCGATGCATGCTGTCCGCGGACCGACTTGTGATAGTTGGAGCGCTTTATTTACGGGACGCCAGGCATTGCCATGCAGAGATTCTGCCTCCATCATAACGCCGACGTCCCTTGGTTGGAGCGCAGCCCGAAATGCGTCGGATATTGTCGTCTGCCCGGCACATCAGATGGCCGCCAATTCGGCCTGTTCGCGGCTCGGCTTATTGGCGCCAGAGGCTGGCTGCTCGATAAGCTCATCCATTTCGCAACCTCATCAACTGTGCCTTCGTACGAGCCAGAAGACGAACGGATTGATAGCCGGATGGTGAAAAATTGAAGATCCAAAACCGCGTTGCTGCGTAGACAGCGTTGTCGAAACCACGGATCATCAAAATGTCTTTCGCCGCGCAAAGCATGCAGAGACCTCGCCTTTCACTGGAGAAGGTCGATCGACCGATGAATGACGACGCATCCAGCCCAATCCATTTGAGCCGCCTGCTGGTGGCCGTGGGGAGCGAACGGGACAAGGACGCTTTCGAGAAATTGTATCGTCATTTCATCCCGAGACTGCGTTCGCACATGAAGAGGATGACCAAAGACACTGCGCTCGCTGAAGAACTGTCCCAAGAGACGCTGGTTACCGTCTGGCGCAAAGCCGGACAATTCGATCCCGCCAAAGGGCAGCCGTCTACCTGGATCTTTCGGATCGCGCGAAACCTTTACATAGACAAATGTCGTCGCGGATCACGCCCCGAATTCGACGAGAACGATCCGGCCTTTGTTCCCGATGAAGGTCTCTCGGCGGATATCCTCATGATAAGGGAGCAGGAAGCGAGAACGCTCGGTAAGGCTCTCATGTCATTACGGCCGGATCACGTTGAGATACTCAAGATGTCGTATTTCGAAGAGATTCCTCACTCGGCGATTGCGCAAGCGATGGGAATACCTCTCGGCACCGTGAAATCCAGGATCAGAACGGCGTGTGGCAAGCTTCGCCGGGCACTTGGAGACCTCAGATGATCCGCCATCATTTAGATGATGATATTCTTCTGCGATATGCAGCGGGCTCTCTCGAAGAGGGCTGGAGCATTGGCGTGGCGACACACTTGGCCCTTTGCCCTGAATGCCGTGGTCGCTTGCAGACATATGAAGCATTGGGCGGCCATTTCCTCGAAAGCGAGATGGTTGAAGATCTGAATGACGGCGAGTGGCAAGAGATGAGAAGACGCATATCGATTGACGAAACAGGCACCGTCGTCCAGCTCAAGCCCAAGCGACAGGGCGACGGTCTCATTCCACAGCCTTTGCAAGGATATGTTGAAAGAGCGGGTGGCTTGAAATGGCGCCGCCTTGGCGGCGGGGCGGCGCAGATGATCGTGCCGACCGACGATCTGACCACCACCGTCAGGTTGCTAAGAATCCCTGCAGGAAAACCTGTTCCGGAACATTCGCATGGCGGAACGGAACTCACGCTTGTCCTGGACGGTAGCTTCAGTGATGAACTATCGAGTTTCAAAAGAGGTGACGTCGAGATGGCGGATGCGGAAATTCTCCATACGCCGCGCGCAGGCCCGGAAAAGGATTGCATATGTCTGGCTATCACAGACGCGCCTCTGAAGTTCACCAGCCGACTTGTCCGGTGGCTGCAGCCATGGCTGAAGATCTGACCTCGATCGAGGGATTGCTAGGTCTTCGTTTGCCCCGATACCTCTGAGGCGATATGAGCCTCCAGCATTCTCGGCTGGAAACAGCCGCAATCAAGACTCGATTGCTACCGGAGTTTTAAGGCGCGCATATGATCGCCTGTCGACCTTCTAAGCCGCGATCGAGGTTGGCGATTGTTCCCGAGATTGCCACGCAAAACGACCTTGATGGTTTGATGCAGCTCCAAACTCAATGTATTTGTCGTGTCGACAAGAGGAGTTTTTATGCCCGACATCGACCCTGGCTCTCTTCCAGAACGCAAACGCGGCTCCGGCGTTAAACTGGTCTACGACCTGCTGCGCGACGAGATACTCGACTTGAAGCTCGCCCCGGGCAGCCCGATTGACGAGGTGCAGTTGGCGGAGCGGTTCAAGATGTCGCGGACACCGATCCGCGAAGCACTTGTCCGTCTCGCCGGTGACGGGCTGATAGAAACCCTACCGAACCGCTCGACCATGGTATCGAACATCGATTTTCTCAATCTCAGTACATTCTTCGACGCCCTCGTCCTGATGTACCGGGTAACGACGCGGCTGGCGGCGCAGAACCATCGCCGCGAGGACCTGCCCGCTATCCGTCGCTTCCACGAGGACTATTCGGCGGCAATCGAAGCGCGCGACACGCTGGCGATGATCGCGACCAACGCCGCCTTCCACGCCGCCATCGCCGAGGCCGGGCGCAATCCGTATTTCACCGGGCTTTTTCGCCGGCTGCTCGATGAAGGCCGGCGCATTCTCCGCCTTTATTATCAGTCCTTCGAGGAACATTTTCCCCAGCAGTTCGTCGATGAACATGCTGAGATCATTGCCGCGATCGAGGCAAGGGATGTCGAAGCGGCCGATCGTCTGGGCAAGCTGCACGCCGAACAGATTGTCGCCCAGGTGCAGAAGCTTTTCAGTCGAAACGGCAAGCTCGATATCCCGCTATAACAGCCATTGTATATTTCTTGTCGACAAATAAAACACAAGATGCTATCTGCATCATCGAACGGGTTGGCGACCTCTACCGGTCGGCCTTCTCACCGAGCCGCTGAAGGAGATCGTTATGAAGGCAAGAATTTTTTCCGGCGTCATTCCCGCGCTGATGACACCCTGCAAGGACGACCGCACGCCAGACTTCGACGCGTTGGTGCACAAAGGCAGGGAACTGATCGAAAAGGGCATGTCCGCCGTCGTTTATTGCGGTTCGATGGGTGATTGGCCGCTGCTGACGGACGAACAGCGCATGCAGGGCGTTGAGCGACTGGTGCAGGCTGGCATTCCGGTCATCGTCGGCACGGGCGCCGTCAACACCACTTCGGCTGTCGCGCATGCCGCCCATGCCCAGAAGGCGGGCGCCCAGGGTCTGATGGTGATCCCGCGCGTCCTGTCACGCGGCACCGTCGTCGCGGCCCAGAAGAACCACTTCAAGGCGATCCTTTCGGCCGCCCCGAACCTGCCGGCCGTCATCTACAACAGCCCCTACTACGGCTTCGCCACCCGCGCGGACTTGTTCTTCGCGCTGCGCCAGGATCACAAGAACCTCGTCGGCTTCAAGGAATTCGGCGGCGCGGCCGACATGCGCTATGCAGCCGAAAACATCACCAGCCGCGACGATGACGTCTCGTTGATGATCGGCGTCGACACCTGCGCCTTCCATGGCTTCGTCAACTGCGGCGCCGTCGGCGCGATCACCGGCATCGGCTGCGTGCTGCCGAAGGAAGTCATCCACATGTGCAACCTCGCCCAGGCTGCGGCTGCCGGCGATCCGGATGCCCGCCAGCGCGCGCTGGAACTGGAATCGGCGCTTGCCGTGCTCTCCTCCTTCGACGAAGGCCCGGACCTCGTTCTCTACTTCAAGCACATGATGGTGCTGAAGGGCGACAAGGAATACACGCTGCACTTCAACGAGACGGACGTGCTCTCCGAAAGCCAGCGCGGCTATGTCGAAGCCCAGTTGAAGCTCTTTGACACATGGTACGCCGAGTGGAGCAAGCTGCCGGGCGCCGTACAAAAGTATAAAGCCTCTGCATAATCCATCGATTTAAGCTGAAGGCCCTCCTCAAGAACTGCCCCCGAAAGTTGGACATCAGCTTTCGGGCGTCAGTTCATCACGGAGGGCCTCTTCATTTGGAAACCAACAAAAAAGACGACGTCGTCACGGGACCGCCTCGAGACCTTTTTCGAACAGACGGTCAAGCAGTTCCAACTCGGCGGCCGTCAGTACGACACCTTCCGTCTCGGATTTCTGGCGGGCGACGAAGCGGCGCTGAGAAGGCAGGCGGGCTCCGCTGCCGACGATCGCCTCGAAAAGCAGCTCAGCCCGGGCGAAGGGATCGCCGGGACGGCCTGCGGCAAAGGCCTGCGGCGACAACGCGATGATGAGTTCGCCGTGGAAGGGGGCAAGTGTCGTCGTGCCGAGATAGTCGAGCACCTCAGGGCTGGTAAGATCACCGATCATGATGCCGGCGAGGAGCTCGATCATCGTGCCGATGGCCGATCCCTTGTGTCCGCCGAAGGGCAGCATGGCGCCGGCAAGGGCAGCTTCCGGATCGGTCGTCGGATTGCCGTCGGCATCGATCGCCCAGCCCTCGGGAAGCTGCTTGCCGGCGCGGCGGTGCAACTCGATTTCTCCGCGGGCGGCGACGGAGGTCGCAAAGTCGAAAACATATGGCGACGTGTTCTTGCGCGGCCAGCCGAAGGCGAAGGGGTTCGTGCCGAGCAGCGGCTTGTTGCCGCCGGCGGGCGCGACGGTCGCATAGCTCGGGCACATAACGAGGCCGGCAAGGCCCTCTTTAGTCACCGCCTCCACCTCCGGCCAGAGCGCGGAGAAGTGGGTGCAATCATTGATGACGAGGGCGGCAATGCCGAGCTTGCGTGTGCGTTCGGCCAGCGCCGGCACGCCGAGTTCGAAGGCCGCATTGGCAAAGCCCCCGTCGGCATTGACCTTGACGATGGCGGACCCTTCGTTGAGGTCCAGTTCCGGCACCGCGTCCGGCTTCACCTTGCCTGATTTGACGGTGCGCAGCGCACCCTCGATGCGGTAGATGCCGTGCGATTTACAGGCGTCGCGCTCACCGGCGACGATGACACGGGCAAGCGCCCCGGCCTGCACGGCATTGAGGCCGGCCTTGCGGAAGATGGCGTCGACACGGCCATGCAGGTCGGCAATCGTCAGGGTGGTCTTCGTCATGCTGCGTTTCTCCTCGCCGAGGTTTCATCGATGTTGATTTACTCTGCATACATATAGTATGCAAGATTTCAACTTTAGCAGTTCGCCTACCCGGACGCTGCCCCCTCGGCCTTAGCGCGGTCCTATTCCCGCACCTGCTCGTCCCGTCGTCGGTTTCCGGTTGTTGGCGATAGAGCTCCGTGTTTGAGATCGGGTTCGGCTACAATGGCTGGGCTTCAATCGGTTCGCCGATGTCCTCCAGGCGGCCCGCACCAAAAGCGCGCCGATCCACCGCACCTTCTACCGCCCGGAAGGCAATTTCTACCACTTCTTCTAAGGTGCGACGGTCGGGCGTTCCGAGCCAGCCGGCAACGAACTGCAGATCCGGGAGGCTGGGAGAGATATTGAGATCCACCAACCTTTTGGCCGCCAGTTCAACCGTGACAATGGAAGGCGGTATCACGGCAATTCCCAGGCTGTCTAATGCCATGCGAATCAGCGTCGCCAGCGACGAACTCGCATATATTCTCGGCGTCGGCAGGGCCGGATCGGAAAAGAGCTCAGTGACCTGGACATAAGGCTGCGTGTTGCGCGCAAAAGTCAGGATCGGCCAACGCGCGATTTCCTCCAGAGAGCCGTCTTTAAGATCCGCCTTGATTTTTGGGCTGGCGACAAAACTGACCGGAAACCGACAAAGCGGGCGTTGAATGACCGCGGGAGCGCTTAAAGGTCCGACGAGGAAGGCCAAGTCGATTTTCTGCTGGAGCAATCGTTCTCGCAAATGGGTGGAAATGTCGACTTCGATCTCCAGCGCAAGCTTTGGATAGGTGCTGCTCACCTGTTCGAGAAACCGCGGAAGCCATGTGTGAACGACCGTTTCTGCCACACCCAGCTTGAATGTGCCACTGAGATGGGTTCGGTCGGCGACTGCGTGAAGCATTTCCGCCCGGAGCCGAAGGAGCCGATCCGCATAAGCCAGCACCTGGCGCCCGGCAGGCGTAACAGTCAATGCCCGGTTTGAGCGATCGAACAACTGCGTTCCAAGCTCGTCCTCCAACTGCGCCACCCGCACGGAAATGGCTGGCTGGGTTGTATTCAGCTTGTCTGCGGCTGCGCGGAAGCTTTCAAGCTGTGCAATCCACAGCACTGTTTCTAGGCCCTTGAAGTCCACCATTCGTACATCTTCTTCAATAAACAGAATTTATCATTATTCATGAAAAACGACAATTTGCAATTATCGAATTTTCGATGATGCTGTACCCGAAGAAACCGAGGTACTTCCATGAACATCTCTTCGACGCTTCAGGAGCAGGCTTTTTCCGATCCTCTCGCAATCCGGGCGATCTGCAGGAATGGCGTCTGGAAAAGAGAAACCAGTGGCACCGCGCCTGGCTATGTCCAAGCTAATCTGGCAATCTTGCCGAGTGCTCTTGCGGATGATTTTCTGCGCTTCTGCGTGCGCAACCCCAAAGCATGTCCGCTGGTGGGAATCTCGGAAAAGGGATCACCTCGTATTCCGGAACTGGGTCTCGACCTCGATGTCCGGACGGACGTGCCGAGATATCGTGTCTGGAAAGACGGGGAGGTGGCGGAAGAACCAACGAATATCAGGGATCTGTGGAGCGACGATCTGGTCGCCTTCGCAATCGGTTGTTCTTTTTCATTTGAGGAAGCGCTGATCTCAAACGGCATAAGGCTTCGCCACGTTGCAGAACGGCATAATGTCGCGATGTACCGGACGAATATCGAATGTGTCCCGGCGGGTCCCTTTTCAGGTCCGATGGTCGTGTCCATGCGACCGCTCGTTCCAGCCGACGCTATCCGTGCGGTCCAGATCACGTCGAGAATGCCGGCGGTGCACGGCGCGCCCATCCACATCGGCTTGCCCGCGTCCATCGGGATTGTGGACATCGAGCAGCCAGACTACGGCGATCCGACACGCATCATGCCCGATGAACTGCCCGTTTTCTGGGCATGCGGGGTAACGCCGCAAGCCATCATCGAGGCTGCACGCCTAAAATTTGCGATCACGCACGCGCCCGGCTGCATGCTGGTGACCGACAAGCCGAACGCCGCTCTCGTCGCCTTCTGATGGAGCAATGACACCCGCCAATAAAAACTGGGAAAACCGCGGGATAATGACAGACTCGAGAACGAAAAGGGGAATAGCATGACGGACAATTACGCAGTCTCCACCCGCCACGAGCGGCGAGGTTGGTATGGTGAACTGACGCAACCGGGGAAGCGCACGTTTTGGGCTTGCTTTTCCGGATACGCGCTGGATGCCTTCGACGTCCAGATCTACAGTCTCGCAATACCGGCGATCATTGCCACGCTGGCGATTTCCAACACTGATGTCGGCATCATCGCCACGGTGACGCTTCTTGCCTCGGCACTGGGTGGATGGTTTGCCGGCATTCTCGCCGACCGGTTCGGGCGGGTGCGCACATTGCAGATCACCGTGATCTGGTTCGCCGTGTTCACCTTCCTCAGCGGTTTTGCACAGAATTTCGAGCAGCTTCTCGTCTGCCGCGCGCTGATGGGGCTTGGTTTCGGTGGCGAATGGTCGGCCGGCGCGGTGCTGATGGCCGAAGTCATCGCGGCAAAGCATCGCGGCAAAGCGGTCGGCATGGTCCAGAGTGCCTGGTCTGTCGGCTGGGGCGCAGCCGTTTTGCTGTCCACCGTCCTGTTCAGCCTGATGCCGCAGGAGGAGGCTTGGCGCGGGCTGTTCTGGGCTGGGCTCGCACCGGCCATTCTCGCTATCATCGTGCGCCGGTTCATCCAGGAACCCGAGGTGTACACCACCTCGCGCAAAAACCTGAAAGCCTCTGGCGAGGTTGTGCGCATCACCGAAATCTTCGCCCCCTCGATGATCGGCCGAACCATGCTGCTGTCGCTGATGACCACCGGTGCGCAGGGCGGCTATTATGCGATCGCTACCTGGCTCCCGAGCTTTCTGAAGTCAGAACGGCAATTGAGTGTCATCGGCAGCGGCGGCTATCTCGCCGTCATCATCGTCGGTTCATTCTTCGGCTATGTCACGGGCGCCTATTTGTCCGACATCATCGGCCGCCGCAAGAAGTTTATGTTGTTCGCCATCGGCGCGATGGTGACCGTCGTCGTCTACACCTACTTGCCGATCAACAATATGCTGATGCTGTTTCTCGGTTTTCCGCTAGGCTTCTTCGCTTCCGGCATCTTCGCCGGAATGGGAGCCTTTCTCACGGAAAATTTCCCAACCCGCACTCGCGCGGCCGGCCAGGGCTTCACCTATAATTTCGGTCGTGGCGTCGCCGCCTTGAACCCGACGCTGGTCGGCATTGCGACGGCTTCCATGCCGCTTGGCAAGGCGATAGCCATTTTCGCGGTCATCGCATACATGCTGGTCATCATCGCCGCTTTCGCGCTGCCCGAAACCAAGGGCAAGGAACTGGCGGCCGACTGATCCTATCGATGGACTGCGGCAAGCCGCTGCAGTCCACCCTTCTTCCACGATCACAGAAACAAGGACCGTGCCTTTCGCGCGGATGGATGAGTCATGAGTCAATCACATTGGGATTTCTGGATCGATCGCGGCGGCACGTTTACCGATGTCATCGGACGCGATCCCGCAGGTCGGTTGCACGCCCGCAAGATGCTTTCCGAAAATCCGAGTGCCTACCGGGACGCAGCTGTTGCCGGCATCAGAACTTTGATGAAGCTCGATGCCAATGAACCGATACCAGTTGGTGCAATCGGCGAAGTCCGCATGGGAACCACGGTTGCGACCAATGCCCTGCTGGAGCGCAAAGGAGAGCCAACGGCTCTCATGACCACTCGCGGCTTCCGCGACGCGTTGGAGATCGGCTACCAGGCGCGACCGGATATTTTCGCTAAGCACATCGTCAAACCCGACCTGCTCTATGGCTTCGTCGCCGAAATCGACGAGCGGGTTCTGGCCGATGGCGAGGTCGAGAAGGAGTTGAACGAGACGGAAGTCCGCAAAACCCTCGAAGAGATCATCGCCCGCGGGTTCAAATCCCTCGCTATCGTCCTGATGCATGCCTATCGCTACCCTGCCCATGAGCGGGCAATTGCCGCGATCGCCCGCGGAATGGGCTTTTTGCAGATTTCGGTCAGTCATGAGGTTTCGCCGCTGGTCAAATTCGTCGGTCGTGGAGACACGACGGTCGTCGACGCCTATCTGTCGCCGATCCTTCGTCGCTATGTGGCGCAGGTAGGGGAAGAACTGGATCTCGAGCGAACCGGAGCCCGGTTGCTTTTCATGACATCCGCCGGCGGATTGACCGCCGGCAGTCTGTTCCAGGGCAAGGATGCCATTCTGTCGGGACCTGCCGGCGGCGTGGTCGCGCTCGCCCAGACCGGCGCGGAGGCCGGTTTCACAAAAGTAATCGGCTTCGACATGGGCGGCACTTCGACGGACGTTGCGCATTTCGCCGGGGAATATGAGCGGACGTTCGAAACCCAGGTCGCCGGCGTGCGGATGCGCGCGCCGATGATGCAGATCCATACCGTCGCTGCCGGCGGCGGCTCGCTTCTGCGCTACGACGGTGCGCGTTTCCGCGTCGGCCCCGAATCTGCCGGCGCCAACCCTGGACCGAAAGGCTATCGCAAAGGCGGCCCGCTGGCCGTCACGGATGCCAATATCATGGTCGGCAAACTCATTCCGGACATGTTCCCGGCGATCTTCGGCGAAAGCCAGGATCAACCCCTGGACTATCCCGCGGTCAAGGCTGCCTTTGATGAACTCGCCGCGGAAATCGGCGATGGGCGCAGCGGCGAGGAAGTGGCCGATGGCTTCCTGAAGATCGCCGTCGCGAACATGGCAGAAGCGGTGAAGAAGATCTCCATCGCGCGCGGATATGACGTCAGCGGCTATACATTAAATGCGTTTGGTGGGGCCAGCGGCCAGCATGCGTGCCTTGTCGCCGATGCGCTCGGCATGACCAAGGTGCTTGTCCACCCCTTTTCCGGCCTGCTTTCAGCCTACGGCATGGGGCTTGCCGAAATCCGCGCCATGCGCCAGGTCTCACTCGATCTCCCGCTGTCTGCCGACAATATTAAGGCAATCGCTGCGGCTGCTCAGCCCTTGTCCGCGGAAGCCATCCGGGAGGTCGGCGAACAAGGGGTCGACGCCAAGGAGATCGCCGTCAATCTGCGGCTCCTTATCCGCTATGCCGGTGCGGACGCTGCGCTGGAAATTAGC
The DNA here is from genome assembly GCF_051810745.2 of Rhizobium sp. F40D2. Classification (NCBI taxonomy): domain Bacteria; kingdom Pseudomonadati; phylum Pseudomonadota; class Alphaproteobacteria; order Hyphomicrobiales; family Rhizobiaceae; genus Rhizobium; species Rhizobium sp. F40D2. The sequence goes on along the minus strand of NZ_JBPWQX020000002.1, from coordinate 485,234 downwards.
GCTGCCCGCATCGAGGCGGAAAAAGGCGTGATCATCATCAGCGATATCAACGGCGATACCCTGAAAAGGAGCTTCGATGCCGCGCATGAATCTCGCTTCGGATTTGTCGACCACAACAAGCCTCTAATCGTCGAAACGCTCGTCATCGAGGCAGTCGGAGGCGGACGGCACGTCGAGTTGGTGGCAGACGCGGTCGCACAAGCCATCGATCCACAGCCCTTAGCCCGAGCACGGTTCTTTTCCGAGGGACAATGGCACGACGCCCCCATCTATCGGCGTGAGAAGCTTTGCTCCGGTCAGACCATCACCGGTCCGGCCCTGCTGATCGAACCCAATCAGACCATTACCGTCGAGAACGGATGGAAAGCCACGCTGACAGCGCGGGACCACATCGTGCTCGAACGCAGAGTCGCCAAATTGCGGTCGGCTGCTCTCGGGACAGGCGCCGATCCGGTCATGCTCGAGATATTCAACAACCTCTTCATGTCGATTGCCGAGCAGATGGGCTTCACGCTGCAAAACACGGCCTCCTCCGTCAACATCAAGGAGCGCCTCGACTTCTCCTGCGCCGTCTTCGATCGCCATGGCGCGCTTGTCGCCAACGCGCCTCACGTTCCCGTACATCTCGGATCGATGGACCGGTCGGTGGAAGCGATCATCGCGGGCAACCCGATCATCCGCCCTGGAGACGTCTTTGCCATCAACGCGCCCTATAATGGCGGCACCCACCTGCCCGATATCACCGTCTGCACTCCGATCTTCGACGACGCGGTGCAGAACATCCTGTTCTGGGTGGCATCCCGTGGCCATCACGCCGATATTGGCGGCACCGCTCCGGGATCAATGTCGCCAAACGCCCGGACCATCGACGAGGAGGGCGTTTATATCGACAATTTCAAGCTCGTCGACCAGGGCCGGTTTCGGGAGGCGGAACTGACGCAATTGCTGACGAAAGCACCCTACCCTGTTCGCAATCCCGATCAGAACGTCGCGGATCTCAGGGCCCAGATCGCCGCCAATCAGAAGGGTGCCGACGAATTGCGAAAGATGGTGGCGGAATTCGGTCTCGATGTCGTGGAGGCCTATATGGGATATGTGCAGGACAATGCTGCGGAAAGCGTCCGCCGGTTGATCGCCCGTCTCGATGATGCCGAGTTCACCTATCCGATGGACCAAGGATGCGCGATAAAGGTCCGCGTCACCATCGATCGTGCAAAACGCGAGGCTACGGTTGATTTTACCGGGACATCGGAGCAGCAGCCGGACAATTTCAATGCCCCCGAGCCGATCACGCGTGCGGCAGTCCTTTATGTCTTCCGTGTTCTGGTGGAAGACCATATCCCGATGAATGCCGGCTGCCTGCGGCCAATCAGGATCATCGTCCCTAAAGGGTCGATGCTTGCTCCCCGCCGCCCTGCAGCGGTCGTCGCTGGAAACGTCGAGGTGAGCCAAGCCGTCACCAATTGTCTCTTCGGTGCGCTTGGCATGTTGTCTTCGTCGCAAGGCACGATGAACAATCTGACCTTCGGTGATGAGGCGCACCAATATTACGAAACGCTTTGCTCGGGCGCCCCGGCGGGCGATGGTTTTGCCGGCGCTGCCGGTGTCCATTCCCACATGACGAATTCACGCCTAACCGATCCGGAAATCCTCGAATTGCGCTTTCCCGTCGTGCTTGAGGATTTCCACATACGCGCGGGCTCCGGAGGCAGGGGACGCTGGAATGGCGGCGACGGCACCAGCCGCACGATCCGCTTTCGGCGAACGATGGACTGTGCGATCCTGTCCGGCCATCGTACCGTGAGGCCGTTCGGGCTTGCCGGCGGAGAAGCAGGTGAAACGGGCGAAAACCTTGTTCGCCGCCTCAACAGGCAAATTGAAATACTTCCGGGGTGCGCGCAAACGCGACTTTGCGAAGGCGAGGCGATCACGATCGTCACCCCGACAGGGGTGGCTATGGGGCTCCCGCCAGCAGGTGAGGTTTGACACTCACGAGGTGCGGGGTGCCGCGCAGATCGACCGGACGCCAGCTTTCTTCCGAAATACCGCAAAGGGACAAACTTGGTCAGACATGCACCTTTTAATCCCACAAGGAGATGGTTCAAAGGGAATATCCGGGTCTTGGGCCTCGAATCCCTGCGCTCGCCATTAGGCATGGCGGGCCAATACAACCCTAACCGCTACGCACTCGATTTGGAGTAGAGGCCAAGGTTGCTGCCGACGGCGAACCCGCAGCGCTGATAAAATTTCGACAACGCACCTTCTCGCTGTGAGACCAACCAGACGCTGTTGCAGCCTTCGGCCTTTGCTGTTTCGAAAACGGCTGATAGCAGCGCGGTCCCTATTCCCCTACCCTGGGCCTCAGGCAGCACCGACAGCTCATCAAGATAAATGACCGGACCGGCATGGCGCCGCTGTCGTATGCCCAACGCGATCCCCAGTACCCTGCCTCCATCAATGGCCGCAAGCGCAATGGATTTCGGCGTTCCAAGCACGGTATTTACATTTTCAGCCGCTGCTTCAAGCGACCAATTCTCGTTCCACGGAGGTCCCGAATAGGCCCTGACCAGCACAGTGGCGGCGCCATGGAGATGTTCTAGCGTAAGACGTTCAATCCGAAACGACATAAATCCACCTGACGTTGAGTGAATTGACATTTGCCGCAGTTCGATCGGTAACGCAACAGGCTCCGAGCCGGACGATCTATGGAAACGACAAAGCTGTAAGCTTGACACAACCAGCAGCCGCGCTTTACGACTATCGGCATTCACCAGGGGGGTCCCGCAAGGGGCTGAGATACTGCTGGACAATAAGGCTTAGCCTGTTGTGGCGCAGTGACCCGTTGAACCTGATCCAGTTCATACTGGCGTAGGGACGGTGCGAGCGCTCGAAGGCTGCGGATTCACGCGTGGAATCCGTGCCGGCGTCTTTCCATCATTCCGGCTGATTGACTGGGTCTCCAATTTACAACTTGGAGCCTCAAACCATGACCATTGCCGCAAAGAACCTCACCCCGACCGTCACCACCGGCCCGCTGCCGGCATCGCGAAAGATCCATATTCCCGGAGATATCCATGGCGATATCCGCGTGCCGATGCGCGAAATCAGCGTCCATCCGACCGCGGGCGAACCGCCTGTCGTCGTCTATGATTCCTCCGGTCCTTACACGATCGAAGGTGCGGAGATCCGCATCGAGCAGGGTCTGTCCCCAATGCGCCGCGACTGGGTGCTGGCCCGCGGCGACGTCGAAGCCTATGACCGCCGCCATGTCCGCCCCGAGGACAACGGCTTTGTCGGCGGCGACCGGCTGACACCGGAATTTCCGGGGCGGCGCCGGCCGCTGCGTGCCAAGGACGGCAAAGCCGTCACCCAGCTTGCCTATGCACGGGCCGGCATCATCACGCCGGAGATGGAGTTCATCGCTATTCGCGAAAATCTCGGCCGCAAGGCCAAGGCAGAAGTGCTGGTGCGCGACGGCGAGAGCTTCGGCGCCGATATTCCCGATCACGTGACGCCGGAATTCGTCCGCCGGGAAGTCGCCGCCGGCCGGGCGATCATCCCGGCCAATATCAACCATCCCGAAAACGAGCCGATGATCATCGGCCGGAATTTTCTGGTGAAGATCAATGCCAATATCGGCAACTCCGCCGTCACCTCATCGATGGCAGAGGAAGTCGAGAAGATGGTCTGGGCTGCCCGCTGGGGCGCCGATACGGTCATGGATCTGTCGACCGGCCGCAACATCCACAATATCCGCGAATGGATCATCCGCAATTCGCCGCTGGCGATCGGCACGGTGCCGCTTTATCAGGCACTCGAGAAGGTCGGCGGCGTCGCCGAGGACCTCACCTGGGAGATCTATCGCGATACGCTGATCGAGCAAGCCGAACAGGGCGTCGACTATTTCACCATCCATGCCGGCGTTCGCCTGCATTACATCCCACTCACCGTCAATCGCGTCACCGGCATCGTCTCGCGCGGCGGTTCGATCATGGCCAAGTGGTGTCTGCATCATCACCGCGAGAGCTTCCTCTACGAGCATTTCGAGGAGATCTGCGATATCTGCCGGGCCTATGACGTCTCCTTCTCGCTCGGCGACGGCCTTCGCCCCGGCTCGATCGCCGATGCCAACGACGCGGCGCAGTTTGCCGAACTCGAAACGCTGGGCGAGTTGACGAAGATCGCCTGGGCCAGGGATTGCCAGGTGATGATCGAGGGGCCGGGCCATGTGCCGATGCACAAGATCAAGGAAAACATGGACAAGCAGCTCGCCGTCTGCGGCGAGGCGCCCTTCTACACGCTGGGGCCGCTGACCACCGATATCGCCCCCGGCTACGACCATATCACCTCCGGCATCGGCGCGGCGATGATCGGCTGGTTCGGCACGGCCATGCTCTGCTACGTCACCCCGAAAGAGCATCTTGGCCTGCCCGATCGCAACGACGTCAAGACCGGCGTCATCACCTACAAGATCGCTGCCCACGCAGCCGACCTTGCCAAGGGGCACCCGGCCGCCCGCCTGCGCGACGACGCCCTGTCGCGGGCGCGCTTCGAATTCCGTTGGGAAGACCAGTTCAACCTGTCGCTCGATCCCGACACCGCCCGCAGCTTCCATGACGAGACCCTGCCGAAGGAAGCGCACAAGGTGGCGCATTTCTGCTCGATGTGCGGCCCGAAATTCTGCTCGATGCGCATATCGCACGACATCCGCGCCGAAGCGCAAAAGGAAGGGTTGGACGCGATGGCGGCGAAATATCGTGAGGGCGGCGATCTCTATATGCCGATCGATACCCACGCCAACGGGACGAAATGAAATGCATGTCCTCGTCAAAGGGGCCGGCGTCGCCGGCCTCACCGTCGCCCGCGAGCTGCGTGCCCGCGGTGCCGATGTCACGGTCTTCGACCCGCATCCCAACTTCGCTCATGCCGCGTCTTGGCTCGCCGGCGGCATGCTGGCGCCCTGGTGCGAGCGGGAAAGCGCCGATCAGGCCGTGCTGACGCGCGGTCTCGATGCCGCCGACCGCTGGGAAGCGATCCTGCCGGGCAGCGTCGTCCGCAACGGCACGCTCGTCGTTGCCTTGACGCGCGACCATGGCGAGTTGAAGCGGTTTGCCAGCCGGACGACCGGTTATCAATGGGTGGAAGAGAACGATATCGCCGCCCTCGAGCCCATGCTCGCCGCCCGTTTCAGGCACGGCCTGTTCTTCCCACGCGAAGCGCACATGGATCCGCGTCAGGCGTTGCGCGGATTGAAAGAGCAACTGTCGGCAAACGGCGTCGTCTTTACCGACACGGATCCGAGTGAAGACAATTTCTCCCATATCGTCGACTGCACCGGCGCTGCCCGCATCGGGCAAGAGCGCGATCTGCGCGGCGTGCGGGGCGAAATGCTTTATCTCCATACCGATGAGGTCACCCTCACCCGGCCCGTTCGCCTGCTGCATCCGCGCTTTCCCGTCTATGTCGTCCCCCGCGGCAACGGGTTTTTCATGATCGGCGCGACGATGATCGAGACCGATTCCGACGGCCCGATCACCGCACGTTCGCTGATGGAGCTGCTGAACACGGCCTATGCGCTGCATCCGGCCTTTGCCGACGCCGCCGTCGTCGAAACCGGTGCCGGCATCCGCCCTGCCCTGCCCGACAATCTTCCGCGCGTCGTGCGGGAGGGAAAGGTCGTCCTTTTCAACGGCCTCTATCGCCACGGCTTTCTGCTGGCGCCGACCATGGCGGCGGAGGCAGCCGAACTCATTTTCTCCAAATAGCTGAAGCAGAGGAACACCCAATGCAGCTGATCATCAATGGCGAAGCCCAGACAATCGCCGCCACCACGCTTTCGCAGCTTCTGGCCGCACTCGATTACGAAGGCGACTGGCTGGCGACCGCCGTTAACGGCGAACTGGTTCATCGCGAGGATCGCGACGAGCACATGCTGAACGACAATGACAGGATCGAAATCCTGACCCCGATGCAGGGAGGCTGAGCATGCTTGATCTCTACGGAAGCCAGATCGGCTCACGCCTTCTTCTCGGCACTGCGCGTTACCCCTCGCCGGCGATCCTGACCGAAGCCATCACGCGCTCCAAAACCGAGATCGTCACCGTGTCGCTGCGCCGCGAAATGGCCGGCGGGCGTAACGGCGGCGCTTTCTTCGACATGATCCGTGCGCTCGGCGTTCACGTTCTTCCCAACACGGCCGGCTGTCATGGCGTGTCCGAGGCGGTGCTGACGGCGAAGATGGCCCGCGAAGTGTTTCGCACCGATTGGATCAAGCTGGAGGTGATCGGCAATCACGACACGCTGCAGCCGGATGTCTTCGCGCTCGTGGAGGCGGCCCGCATCCTGACTGGCGAAGGCTTTCGGGTCTTTCCTTATACGACGGACGATCTCGTCGTTGCCGAGCGTCTCATCGACGCCGGATGCCAGGTGCTGATGCCCTGGTGCGCGCCGATCGGATCTGCGGCGGGACCCCAAAATCTTTCAGCCCTTCGAGCGATGCGGGCGTATTTACCCGAGGTGCCGCTGATCGTCGATGCCGGTATCGGCCGGCCTTCGCATGCGACGATCGTCATGGAGCTCGGTTTCGATGCAGTGCTGCTGAACACCGCTGTTGCCGGCGCCGGCGACCCCGCCGCAATGGCAGAAGCCTTTGCCAAGGCAATCGATGCCGGCCGGCAGGCATTCGGTGCCGGCATGCTGGAGCCGCGCGATATGGCCGTGCCTTCGACGCCCGTGATTGGAACGGCGGTGTTTGCATGAAGTCGACGGTTTCTGCTTCATCTTCGCGCAGCCAACGCTCATCGGTTGGGTCTGCGATATCCTTCGAACGGATTTCGGGCCAGATCGACCGCCGCACGTGGCAACCGGTGTGCCTGGATGCAGCGACATTTCAAGCAGCGCGGACCCGATCGCGGCCGCCAAGTTTGGCAGCGTATAGTGCTTGATCGGCGCGTCTATAGAGTTCAGCCGCAGTGTCCTCCTTGAGAGAGGCTGCAACGCCTGCGGAACAGGTGTAGGCAAAATCGGGGGATTCCGTCAGCGGGCGGGAAAACCGGATCATCGTCAACATGTTTTCGATGATCCCGACGGCGTCCTCCAAAGCCGTGCCCGGCATCGCCAAAACAAACTCTTCTCCTCCGACGCGCCCGAAACAGTCGCTGCGCCGGACATGCTGGTGGATTCGTTGCGCAAAGTCCTTCAGTACCAGATCACCGGCGTGATGGCCGAGCCTGTCGTTGATGTGCTTGAAGTTGTCGATGTCGAGCACGGCAAGGCATCCCTCACTACCGTCTTTGGCGGCAACAAGCATGTCCTCTATCCGCGCCATGACGAACCTCCTGTTTGCAACCCCGGTCAGCTCATCGGTCTGCGAAGCTTTAACGGCAAAGTCGCGGTCCTGCCGGACACTTCTTTCCTCGGCACGCAGGGTGGTGATATCGCTCGCAACACACAGCATCCAGCCGTTTTTCTGCACAGCCTCGGTCATCCAGAGCCAGCGGCCGTCCATCAGATCGGTTTCGAACGCCCGATAGCCGATTTTCCCCCGGCGGGACTGCGTCGATCGCAGCCACTCGTCGAAATTTTTTGCGTGAATGACGGTGCCCTGGCCGCGTTCGAAATTGCGTCTCATGAGATCCGGCCAAAGCGGGGTCTCGTCCGGTTCGATGAAATACGCCGAACGGAACGCCAGGTTGGCGTAGCGCAGCCGGTCGCTAGAGTCATAGACCGCCATGAGCGTCGAGGTGTTCGCAGAGAGCTGCATAAGCTGTTCAGCGATCTCGTCCATATCGGATCCCGTCTGGTTACCACAACCATAGATATCGCGCCATTTCTACGTGAAAAGACCCGTGAGACAAAGGCCCCTCAGTCGGTTATCTCCCCCTGGTAAAATTTATGCGGCCCCTGAATACCGGCCGAGCACCAGAGCTATCCCGATAAGCGCTGGCTCCAAGTGCATGTTGCAGATATCGCCCCGCCGTCACTGAGCGCAACTGGCGGATATAGACGTGCCCAAGCTGTCCATGAGGCGCGGATTTGTTGTGGCTAGCCAGCGCTCTGTGGAAAAATACGTCTTCGTCCTTATCTGCGAATCTGACGTCGCCTTCAGACCAAGGACAAAATTAAAGTTGTTTCCGCTGCCGGCTTCGCGCGTGAAGCTGAGAAAGGAGCCGAATCGTTCGTATTCGACATTTCGAAGGTTTTGGATCGACGCAAGAGTATCCTCGAAATCGCGCCAGCACGACTGCTTCACAATGATCTCGAAAATGCGCAGGACGGCCGGGGCGAGATGCCCCTTCGCATCTGTCGCCGGCCCAATGATCTTGGCGCGGATATCGACAACATCGCCCATTTCATTTCCACGAACCTTGACGAAGGTGGAACTGAGGGGACGCACCTCGTCCCGTTCATAGATGCGCTGAAAATAACATTCATAACTGCGATTGCGCATCGATGCGGCTTTCCAGTCGCTCATCTCGATGCCGGCCTCTCGAAGAGCACCGCACATATTCGGGCCCGAAACGCGCCATGTCCGCAGAAACTGACTTGCCCATTCCGGCTTCGGGACCTCGATGAGCGGCAGCGGTATAGACATCGGCGGAAGAGGAGTCGGAGCCGCCATATCGGGGCGGACGGCTATGGGCGCTGATCGGACGTCAGAGAGCCCGACCGGATCGTCGAGGTGGTGGAGTTCACTGTAAAAGACAACCATGCCTGCAAAAAGCAAACCGGATATCAAAAGCATCGACCAAAGCAGCCAGCGGCTGCGGCTCCGCAATCGGGAGTTCCAGCGCCGATTGGGAATGTCGGGAGGAGGGTCGACTGCTGATAACGTTTTATCCACGGCGACCTCACGAGCAAAAACGGAGCGGATGCGAGTTTGAATCCAATCAACCTCGATCCCGTTTGCGACCAGCCGCTGTCGGTCGGCGCGTCATCCAATGCCCCTTGCTGACGGCTCCTTCAGAGGTGAGCGACGTATGTGCAAAACGGTACAGTCTGTCCGACTCAGCTTCGACATTTTGAGTGTGAGGTCGCCTGTGTGGAGCGTCAAGCAGCAAGCCTGCCGGACGGCGTTCTCCCCCTAAATTGATGGGACGAACGCAATGGTGGCCTCAGGACAATCACATCAGACAGCTTCGCGACAACTGCTCTGCCTATTGATCTTCCTGGGCCCGGTATCGCGTTCGCGGCAGACCGATCCGCCTAGGGTTCGCGTATTGCGTTATCCAGCCCCCGCAGCAACGGATACAGGAAATAGGAGATCACCGTGCGCTTGCCGACCTTGATCTCCGTGGACACGGTCATGCCTGGAAGCAACCGCACCGGCACGTCCGACGCATTCAGCCTGGTATCGGCGAGCAGGACGCGGGCCTTGAAGAAGGGAGCAGCCGACTGGCTGGGGGTGGTGGTTTGATCCTGCTGGCCGGTCAGGAACGTGTCCTCGCTGATGGTGCGAACGTTGCCGGAGGCCGTGCCGTATTTCTGGAAGGGATAAGCATCGAGCTTGATACGCGCCTCTTTGCCGACGGCCACCCGGCCGATGTCGCGGGTGTTGATCGAAACTTCGGCTTCGAGCGGCACGTTGATCGGCACCAAGGTGACGATCGGTTCGGCTTCGCGCACCACAGACCCGATGGAGCGCTGGGCGAGATCCAGCACGACGGCGTCGGCGGGTGCGGTCAGCGCCACCATGTTGCGGCGCAGCTTCATCTTTTTCAGTTCCTCGTCGGCCATGTCGCGCTGGCCGCGCAGTTCCACCAGTTGCTCCATTGCGGCGCGGCGGAAGTCCTCGATAAAGGCTTGGCGGTCGGCTCGGAGCTTGGCAAAGGAGTGGGCGGCCTCGTCGGCCCGGCCGCGGACGGCAGTCAGATCGGATTCGACGTCGAGGCGGGCGTCGCGGGAGCCGAGCAGCGTGATCAGCGAACCGCTCTGGTTGTCATAGAGCCTCTCCCGCGCTGCTTCGATCTGCGAGAGCCCATCACGCCTGTCATTGAGCACCGCCTCCTGGTTCTTGCTCGCCAGAAGAGCGGCCGATTGGCCGGCGATCTGCTGATCGAAATTCTGCAGCTGCGCCACGTAGAAGGCCCGCCGCTGGCCGAAGAGCTGCGCCTGCAGCATCTGGTCGGGCGTGTCTCCCGCCATCTTCGTATAGTCGTCGCCGGCAAGCTCAGCCTCGATGCGCCTGACCTGGGCGTCGAGTGCGGAGAATTTCGCCTGCTGCTGGTCGACATCGGCCTGGCTGAACGTGGCGTCGAGGGTCGCGAGCGTCTGACCGGCATGCACGACCTCGCCGGCCTTCACCTCGATCGTGCGGATGATCGATGTTTCGAGCGGCTGGACGACGATGGTTGGCTGTGTGGTGACGAGCTTGCCTGGCGCAATCACCACCTCATCGATCGAGGAGACCGAGGCCCAGGTGATCGCTGCGGCAAGCAGCGCCGTTACGCAGTAGAGCGTCATGCGCGCCACCCGCGGCGGGGCGCGTTCCTCGAGCTCGACAGCATCGGACTGGAATTCGGCAATTGCCGGTGGCAGCGGCGGGCGGGCGGTCAGTGCCCTTCCCTTATCAGCAGCCTTGTCCGAGGCGCCCTTGTCTGAAGGGACCGGCAGGTTTTCACTGGGTTTTCTGGCGTGCGCGTTCATGCGACCTGCCTCATTTGTTGGGCCCACAGGTGGCGATAGGTCATGCAGCGCGATACAAGCTGATCGTGCCGGCCGATATCGGCGACCTTGCCACGGTCGACGACGAGAATGGCATCGGCATCGACGAGCGTCGAAAGCCGGTGCGAGACGATGATGACGGTGCGGCCGGCAGCGATGCGGCTCAGATTCTCGCGGATGATCGCCTCGCTGTCGGGGTCGAGCGCGCTCGTCGCCTCGTCGAAAATCAACAGCTTCGGATCGGTGATCAGCGCGCGAGCGATGGCCAATCGCTGTTTCTGGCCGCCCGACAGGTTGGAGCCATTTTCCTCCAGCATCGTGTCGAAGCCGCGCGGCAGGCGCTCGATGAACTCCTCGGCGCCGGCGATACGGGCGACCTCCATGATCTCCTCGATACTGGCATCGGGCTTGGCGGCGGCGATATTCTCGCGGACCGAGCCGCGAAACAGGAAATTGTCCTGCAGCACGACGCCGATGCTGGTTCTTAAGTGCACCAGGTCGATCTCGCGGCTGTCATAGCCGTCCATGCGCACCAGCCCTTCCTGGCTCTGATAGAGCCCCTGGATGAGCCTTGTGATCGTCGTTTTGCCCGAGCCGCTCTTGCCGACCACGCCGAAGACGCAGCCCGCCGGGACGGCGAAGGAGACATTGTCGAGCGCCGGCGCGCTGTCCGGGGCGTAGCGGAAGGAGACCCTGTCGAATTCGATGCGTCCCTGCAGATGCGGCCGCACGCCACGCCCGCGGCCTGCCTGCTCCGGCCGCTGGTTCATGATCTCGCCGAGCATGCGCACGGAGAGCGCCACTTCCTGATATTCATGCGCCATGGTGACGATCTGGACGAGCGGTCCGGAGACCCGGCCGGCGAGCATGTTGAAGGCGACAAGCGCGCCGATGGTCATCGCGCCGCTGAAGACGTCGAGCGCGCCGAGGCCGATGATCGCGACACTCATCAGCTTCTCCAGCAGTCCGGTCATCGCCTGAGCAATGGTCGAGATCTTGTCGACCCGGAACCGCACGGAAATCGATTGCGCCGAATAGTCGTCCCACACCTTGCGCTGGCGCGGCTCAAGCGCCAGCGACTTGACGGTGCGCATGCCGTGCACGGTTTCCACCAGCAAGGCCTGACGGTCGCCTTCCGCCTGGTAAAGCGCCTGCAGGCGGCGCTGGAACGGCCCGACGAGCATCATCACCACCAGCCCGACAAGCGCTGCAAAACCCAGCACAACCAGCGTCAGCTTGACGCTGTAGAGAAGCAGGATCGGCACGAAGACCAGCAGTGAAACTCCGTCCAGAAGTGTGAGGAACAGCCGCCCGGTGAGGAACTCGCGGATGCGCCCCGTCTGCTGCATATGCTTGACGAGAACGCCGGCCGAAGCCTGCTCGAAGAGCGCGATCGGCAGGTTCAGCAGATGGCCGAAGGTGCGTGTCGCGACGCGGATATCGATCCGGTTCGTCGCGTAGAGCAGCAGATAGCGCCGCAGGAAGGTGAATGTCGCATCGAAGATGAGTGCGATCGCAATGCCCGCCGTCAGAACCGTCAGCGTCGCATAGCTTTGATGCACGAGCACCTTGTCGATGACGAGCTGAAAGAAGATCGGCGTCGTCAGTCCAAGGCCGTAAAGCACGAAGGCTGCGAGCGCGACATCGCGGAAGAAGCTGCGCTGCTTGATGATTTCGGGGACGAACCAGCGGAAGCCGAACGGCCGGTCCTCATCGGACATGCGATAATTGCGTTTCAGAAGAACGACCGATCCGAGCCAGGCCTTGGCGAATTGCTCTTCGCTGAGCATCATCACTTCGGCGCGTGACGCGAGCGGATCGAGAACGCGAATTCTCTCGTCCTCGCCGCTCCCGACAGCGCCGGCGATGACCACCCAGTTGCCGTTCGTCAGTTCCGCCAGCGCTGGAAACGCCTCGCCGAGTTGAAACAGCGATCGCCAGTCGAGCGTCAGATGCCGGGCCCTGAGGCCGGCATCCTTGGCCATGCGCAACAGCTGCCGCACGGCAACGGGATCGTTGCCGACGGCATAATCATGCTGCAATCTTTCAGGCGCAAGATCGACGCCATGATGACGCGCGACGAGCGCCAGACAGTGCAGGTTGGTATGCAGAAAACCAGTCATGGCCCACCCGAAACAATACGAGACCGAGTCAATATTCGTTTTGTCAGTTGAAGTTCGGCGAAGCGTTCGACGCGCCGGCCTGCTGGATATCGGCCGCCGCCGCCGCTGACATATCGCCGATACGACGAACCGCACCCGCCTCGACCAACCCGCCGAGCGCCTTCTGCATCAGATCGACCGCATTGGCGAAAGCATCGACAGGCATGATGATGCGCTGGCGGAAGACCGGCTTCGGGTTGTTGTTGTCGTCACGATCGGTTGCCGAAAGCGACATCAGGTCGATGCGCACGATCGTTCCCGTAATGGTGATTTCGCCGATGCCGTCTGCGTAAAGTTCGTTGCTCATTGTTCTCTCCTCCGTTGATAATCAATACGTCTTCACTTAAGGCGCTTCACGTTCCTCAGAACACTCTAACCATTTGAATGTAAAGGGATATGTCCGTGCTGCCAGGCTGGAAACGGGTCGCGAATGCCGACGGCGGTCTGCGGATCGAAACCCGTCTCCTCTCCGATCAGGCAATAACCGAGAGCGGCGCGGATCGCTTCCTCGTCGAAGCCGGAACCGATGAAGACGAGCTCCTGGCGGCGGTCTCCCCAGACATCGTCCCAATGCCGGTCGATGAGCTGGCGGAACTGCGGAAAGCGCGGCCATTGTACCCGCGGCACCGAGGCCCACCAGTAGCCCCTGGTCTCGATGCGGCACTGGGTGCCGGCAATCGACAGAAGACCGATCTCATCCGGCCTCGTCGCCAGCCAGAAATGGCCCTTTGCGCGGATGAGGCCCGCCCATTTCCGGTCGAGGAATTCCTTGAGCCTCAGTGGATGGAAGGGCCGGCGGTTGCGATAGACGAAGCTTCTTATGCCGTATTCCTCGGTCTCCGGCACATGATCGCCCCAGCCGAAGAGTTCCTTGTGCCAGAGCGGATGGCGGGCGGCCTTCGCCTCGCTGAAGAGGCCGGTATCCAGGATCGCGCCAAGCGGCACCTGGCCGAAAACCGCCTCGACGACCTGAGCACCCGGATTGAGCGCCGCGACGACCCGGCGAACCTCAGCAAGGTCGACGCACGGCACGTCGCCTGCCTTGTTGATGATGACGACATCGGAAAATTCGATCTGCTCTACGAGCAGTTCCACGAGCTTGCGGTCATCATGACCGTCACGCCTTTCGCCGCGATCGGCAAGGAACTCGGCGCTCTGATAGTCGGTGAGAAGATTGACCGCATCGACGACGCAGACCATCGTGTCGAGACGCGCCACGTCGCAGAGGGCCGCCCCGTTCTCGTCGCGGAAGGAGAAGGTGGCTGCGACCGGCAGCGGTTCGGCAATGCCGGTGCCCTCGATCAGCAGATAGTCGAAACGGCCGGCGGCTGCGAGCCGGCGCACTTCGCTCAGGAGATCGTCGCGCAGGGTGCAACAGATGCAGCCGTTGGTGAGCTCTACCAGCGTCTCGTCGGTGCGCGAAAGATCTGCTCCCCCCTCGCGTACGAGCTCGGCATCGATGTTGACCTCGCTCATATCGTTGACGATGACAGCAACCCGGCGGCCCTCCCGATTGCTCAGGACATGATTGAGGACAGTCGTCTTGCCGGCGCCGAGAAACCCGGCGAGAACCGTTACTGGCAATCTGTTGTCTGCACCCATCATCGAAACTCTCACTCTTTACAGCATGCCTGGCCTTACATCCTCGCGGGCTTTACGCCGCAAGCTGTGGTTTGAAGGCCACATCCACATAGTAGTTCGTGCTGTTATAGCTGGCCGTCGGGAACAACCCGCTCGCCCCGTAAGCATAGACGCCGTTGCTGCCGCCAAGCGCCTTGAGATCGCCATTCGTCACGTCGCTGGCAAAGTAATTTCCGGTCGCGGAATAATTGCCGTTGGTCGAGTAGGAGACGACATAGGTCGTATCTGCCTGGATGGCGATCTGCTGGCTAAGCTGCGCGGTCTGCCAGCCGCTCGCCGTCTCGTTGTTGAAGGTGACGCTGCCGAGCAGAGTGCCGGATGCCGTCCACAGATAGCCATTGTGCGGGCCGGTATTGTCGGCGCCCTTGTAGAAGCGGATGGAGGTGATCCAGCCTGACGTGTCGGCCTGGAATTTCATGCCGAGATTGACCTGCTGGTTGTCGTTGACCGAGACGACCGAAGGCGTCGCGTTGGCGGCAAAGAGATTCTGCTCCGGACCGGCGGCCCCGTTGCTGATGGTAAGCGCCACCTGAGCTGAGGCCGTGCCGCCCTTGCCGTCCGAGATCGTGTAGCTGAAGCTTGCCGACCCCGAATAGCCTGCAGTCGGCGTGAAGGTCACCGTCTGGGCCTGGGCATCGTAGGCGACCGAGCCGTTGACCGCACCGCTGACGCCAGTGATCGTGAGCGGATCGCCATCGCCATCGCTGTCGTTTGAGAGCAGCGCCGAGGCCTGGATGGTGATCGGCGTGCCGGTATTGGTCGTAAAGCCGCTGTCATTGGCCGCGACCGGGACCGCATTCTGTGTGCCCTGCTGATAAAGCACGTCGACCCAGTAATTGCTCGCATTGTAGGAAGCAGTCGGGAACAGGCTGCCCGAGCCATAGGCATAAAGGCCGTTGCCGCCGCTCGTCGTACTCGATGGCGCCGTCAGCGCACCGTTTGTGTGGTCCGTCGTAAAGTAGTTCGCCGTTGCCGAATAAAAGCCGTTCGAATGGTAGCTCGCCACATAAGTGGCGCCGGCGGCAACATTGATCGGCTGGGTGAAGGAAACCGTCTGCCAGCCGCTCGCCGTCTCGTTGATGAAGGTCGCCTGGGCCAGAAGTTGGCCGCCCGCCGTCCAGAGCGAGCCGACATGCGCGCCGGTATCCTGGGTGCTCCTGTAATAGGTGAGCCCGGTGATCTGACCGCTGGCGGACGCGATGAACTTGACGCCGAGTTCGACCGAGTTGGGGTCATTGGCGGCGGCAACCCCCGACGTATCTGCGCCGGTGAACAGACTTGACGTCGGGCCGCCCGCGGGTGGCGTAGCCACATTGAGGCTGACCGTTGCGGATGCCGTTCCGCCGAACCCGTCCGAGATCGAATAGGAGAAGCCTGCCGCACCCGTATAACCGGCCGTCGGTGTGAAAGTGACGGACTTTGTCTGGCTGTTGAAGGTGACAGTTCCGTTGACCGCACCATTGACGCCGGTGATGCTGAGCGGGTCGCCATCGGCATCGGTGTCGTTTGCAAGCAGGCTCGCTGCGGCAATCGACAGCGCGGTGCTGGAATAGGTCGTGTAGCCATTGTCATTGGCGGCGACCGGCAGCGCGTTGCTTGTCTGGTTGTAGACGACATCCACCCAGTAGTTCGACGACTGGTAGCTGGAGGTCGGGAAACCGGTGCCCTCGGCAAAGACGCCATTGCTGCCGGCAAGCGCCGTCAGCGCGCCGTTGGTGTGGGCTGAGGTAAAATAGTCCGATGTCGCCACATAGGAGCCTGTCGTGTGGTAGGAGGCGACATAAGTCGTGCCGGCCGCGATATGCACCGGGTTGGTGAATGTCGCGGTCTGCCAGCCGCTCACCGATCCGCTGTCGGCGAAGGTCACGGTCGCGACCAACGTGCCGTCGGCCGACCAGAGAGAGCCGGTATGGGCGCCGGTATCGCCGACCACCTTGTAGTAGCGAATGCCGGAAATCATGCCGCTGGACGAAGCGACGAACCTCATCCCGAGTTCCAGCGACTGACCTTCGTTGAAGCTTGCGCCCGTCGGCCCTTCGGTTGAAGTAAACAGTGTTTCCCCGGTGGGACCCGGGTTCACGGTGAGGCTGACGCTGCCCTGATCCGTGCCGCCGCGCCCGTCCGACAGCGTGTAGGTGAAGCTTGCAGGGCCCGAATAATTGTTGGTCGGCGTGAAGATGACGGTGCCGTTCTGGCTATTGAGCGCCACCGTGCCGTTGACGGCATTCCCGACAGCCGAAATCGTCATCGCGTCGCCATTGGGATCCGTGTCGTTACCGATGAGCGAGGCGATCGATATGACAACGCTGTCGTTGCGGGTGATGGTCAGCCCGGCATCATCGATCGCAACCGGCGCGCTGTTGGGCCCGGCATCAAAGACCACGTCGACCCAATAGTTGGTGCCGGTGCCGGGGCTCTGGCCGGGGAATGTGCCGGCGTTCTCGCCGTAGGCGAAGACGCCGCCGCCATCGACGGCCTTCAGCGCTCCGCTGGCATAGGTGCTGCCAAAATAATTCCCGGTCGCGGAATAGTACCCATTCGTGTGATAGGAGGCCACATAGGTCGTGCCGGCGGCAATCTGAATTGGCGAGGAGAACATCACCGTCTGCCAGCCGGAGAGTGATTCGCCGACCGAGACACCCGTTGCCAGCAGCGTCCCGTCGGCGCTCCAGAGGCTGACGGCATGGTCGCCGATATTGTAGAAGCCCTTGTAGAAGCGGATGCCCTGAACGGAGCCGGCCGTCGTCGCCTGGAAGCGCAGGCCGAGCTCGACGGAATCGCGATCGATCGCCGTTTCGACAGCGGGCTTGTCCGCCAAAGTCCAGAGGCCCTGCGTGCCCGGCAGGGTGACGGTGACCTGCTTGCCAGCCGATGGCGTCTCCATGTTGACACTGTCGTCAACAGCGCGCGACAGGATCTTATAAGTGCCGCTTGCCTGGACGACCCAGTTATAGCTCCAGCTCTCGCGGCCGGTGGCCTTGAACCAGTGCTGGCCGCCATCGGTCGAGACTTCAACGCCGGCAATGATGCCGCCGCCGAAATCCTGCGCCGTACCGGTGATCGTCACATGCTGGCCTTCGAGGAAACTTGCACCGACGATTGGCGAAGTGACCGACGAGGTGGGTTTCAGCGTGTCGGTCGATTGGGTCGCCAGGATCAGGCTCGCATCCAGCGTGGTCGGCTGGATGCCCATGTCCGCGAACATGTTGACCATCGCCTGCTGGACGTTGCTATCGGTCGACGTGGCCGGGCCTTGGTGGTTGTCACTCAGGCCCCAGGACCAGAAGACGGTGCCGGCGCCGAAAACCAGCGCGCCGCTTTCCGCCCGGTACATGGTCAGGCTATGGGTCGCCACCCCATCGCCGACCGTCGTGCCGTAATCGCGCAGATAGGTGCTCACAGCGATGGAGGAGAGCGAGAGGTTGATCAGCCCATCCGGCCGGAAGCCGTTCTCGACATCCGAATCCCATTCATAGCCGAGCAGGTTCTGCACCAGATTGTAGGTATCGCCCTCCTGCAGCTCGGCGACATCGGTGTTGCGCCAGAAGCGCAGGTTGGAATAGTCGTAGGGGATGGAGATCGTATCCTGGCGGTAGCTGTCCACCTGGAACATCGTGCCGGTCAGCGAATTTTCCGGCTCTTGACCGGCATCGGCATAACGCGGATCGCGCCAGGTGCCGGTGCCGACATTGCTCGGATCGGTGCTCGTGCCCCAGGTCTCCTTGTAGCAAACCATGGTGCGATAGGCCTGGCCACTGCCGTCGATGCTGCTTTCCCAGCGAACCTTCCAGTAGCACTCGTTGCCGCTCCAGAAAGCGAGGTTGACGCCGGCATCGCGGGCGGCCTCGACATTGGCGCGCTGTTCGGCAGACCAGTATTCGTCATGCCCGACGGAGAGATAGGCATCGTGGTTGAGCAGCAGTGTGCCGCTGCGCGCCGCATCGACGCCGGATATATAGGAAACGTCGTACCCGTTCTGCTCCAGCCACGAGATGGCGGAGGATTCGACGCCGAAGACGTAATCGTGCGAGCCGCCGATCGGGCTCGTATTAGTGATGATCGGGCGGTTATAGCTGACGGCCGAGGCGCGACCGATCGCCTGTAGGCCGCAGCTGCAGTTCGGCGGCAAGTAGCCAATCATGGCGGCCGGATCGACTGGCACTTCGCCGTAGTAGAGGCTGGCGCCGCCCCAGGCATTATAGGCCTGCCAGGTTGTGTCCGACGTCTGGAAGACGATATCGCTGGTTGAGGCATCGTCGCGCACGACGAAGGGGATGATACTTGCATCCTCGGTGCCATCCTCGCGCACCAGCTTGGCGAAGTAGACGCCGGAAACCGCGTCCGTCGGAATCTGCCAGCTGGCAGAAGCAGACCAGTTGCCGCAATCGATAAGGCCGAGCGACATGTCGACGATCGGATGCGGCTGGATCTGCGCCGTGGTCAGCTGCTGCTCGATCGAGTCGACCTTGCGCGCGCCGTCGCCGCCATAATAGCCCATGCGGTAGATGTCGATGCGGTAGTGGGTGGAATCCGTAGCGATCTTGAAATCGACGGTCTGGCCGATATTCGTGCTGATTTCGGTGGCGAAGCCCTGGATGGTGCCGCCGCCGTCGCCCTCCAGACCCCACTCGCTGATCGGGTTGCCCTGCTTCAGGTTCTCGAGCGCGATCTTGTTGGGCGTCGCCGCGGCCGCTGCAGCCCCCACCGGCGCGGCCAGTGCTGTCGGGGCCGCGGTCGTCTCGGCAGAAACGTCCTGGCTCGGCTCCACTGAAATGGATGCTACCGAGGCCTGAAGGCGCAACGAAGCCGTGCCGACACTGGTGGGAGAACTGACCGGCGCCGTTGCGCTGCCGGTATCGGCATCACTGGTAACACCCGTAAGCGCGGGGGCGGCAGGCAGCGTCGCCGCCTCCTCGGCCGGATCCGGGCCAAGCACCGTGCGCTTAGATGGCGAGGACGGCGTCTGAAAGACCGTTGCAGCCGACGCCGTCTTCGTGGACGTGTCCTGCGTGCCGCCATCGGCAGCAGGGGCCGGCATCGCCGTCGACGATGCCGGGGACGATTGCATGTCGCCGGATGATATCAGGGACGATGTGACCGTGCCGGTGAAGGAGGATTGGACGGTTGCGCTGCCCTGATTGGCAAAGCTCGGGGCGCCGTCAGTACTCCTCGACGATACGACCGTCGCGGAGGCCAGGACTGCGCTCCAGGCAGAGGATGCACGAAGGACACTCAACGCTCCACCAAATGTACACAGGTACTCACGATTACTGACATGAATTCTCCGCATCAGCGGCGTCCCCTTCCGCATCGGCCGGCCCTTCGACCGCTGTAGCAAGACGTTCATTCTGGCACCTTTGCGAAGGGAATGTACGACAGCAATCCGGGGTATGTGGGAGGTAGCCCCTACTCCAATGTGATGACCCTCACAGCATACCGGCCGACAAGGCCCCAAAGTTGCCGACGGCTCCTGGCAAGTGGCTGACGCTGGGAAAAGGAATTCTGCGCTGGTCCGGCTGGCCTAGCCGCTCAACTCGAAAGTCGTCCTGCGCCGCGTGTTACCAGGCCGGAAACGGATCTTCGAGGCTAGCCCAGTCGCGCGGATCGGCGCTGGCGAGGCACCCGTCCAGCGCGGTCCGCACACCCGTCTCGTCCATATCAACGCCGATAAATACTAGTTCCTGCCGACGGTCGCCCCAAGCGCTGTCCCACCGGCTCTCGAGATGCTGACGAAACTGCTGATGGCTCGGCCAGTCCTGTCGGGGCACGGCTGCCCACCAAAGTCCCATGGGTTCGCAGCGCCGCTGGATCCCGGCAGCCGACATCAGCCCCACATGACGCGGGCGCGTGGCAAGCCAGAAATGGCCCTTGGCGCGCAGCACCCCCGGCCAGGGCTCGTCCAGGAATGCCCGAAACCGCGTAGGATCGAAGGGACGCCTGGTGCGATAGACAAAGCTCGAAACCCCGTATTCCTCCGTTTCCGGAACATGCTCATCCGGGCTGTACAATTCCTTGTGCCACAGGGGATGCGCAGCTGCCTTTGCTTCGTCGAAGAGGCCTGTATCGAGGACGGTTGAAAGAGAAATCTTGCCGAAATCCGTCTCCAGCTGGAGCGCATCCGGGTTGAGAGACGTCACGATCTTGCTCACCTCGGCGCGAACCTCTTCGGTCGCGTCTGAGATCTTGTTGATCACGACGACATCGGCAAACTCGATCTGATCCACCAGAAGGTCGATAAGTGTGCGCCGGTCCTCACCGTCGCGCTGCAGGCCGCGGTCGGCGAGCAGATCGGCACTGCTGTAGTCGGCCAACAGGTTTGCCGCGTCGACCACGGTGACCATTGTATCGAGCCTGGCAAAATCGGCGAGCGAGACGCCGTTCTCGTCGCGGAAGGAAAAGGTTGCCGCAATGGGGCGTGGCTCGGCAATGCCGGTGCCTTCGATCAACAGATAGTCGTATCGCTGCTCTTCGGCCAGCCGTCGTACTTCCGTCAGGAGGTCGTTGCGCAGGGTGCAGCATATGCAGCCGTTGCTGAGCTCGATCAATGTCTCCGTCGTATGCGACAGGTTGCAGCCGCCGTCTCGAATGAGACTGGCGTCTATGTTCACCTCGCTCATATCATTGACGATAACGGCGACCCGCAGGCCCTCACGGTTATTCAGGACGTGGCTGAGGAGCGTCGTCTTGCCGGCGCCGAGGAAGCCGGCCAGCACGGTTACCGGCAGCCGCTCGATCCTTTTCATCGGCATTCCTTGAGGGCGCTCGGTCGGAGCGCCCCTCGCTGCGACCAGCATTTGCGTCTTATCAGCCTCATTCGAAAACTGGTCCATAACCTTTGCTTCATCCGGCGAGCTGCGGCCGGAAGACCACGTCGGCATAGTAATTCGATGAATCGTAGGTGTTGGTCGGGAAGAGACCTGTGGTGGCGGATCCGCCATACGCATAGACACCGTTGCCACCGGCGACCGCGCTCGATTGCGCCGTCAACGGACCGTTGGTGACGGCACTGGCGAAGAAGGCGTCAGTTGCCACATAGCCTCCGGTGGTGTGATAAGACGCGATATAGTTGGTATTGGCGGCGATGGTGACCGGGGTTGAGAAGTTGACCGTCTGCCAGCCGCTGGCGGTGGTGTTGGTGAAGGTGGCGGTGGCGAGCTTGGTGCCCGTCGTGGTCCACAGGTCGACGACGTTCTGGCCGTTGTCGTTGGCGCTACGGTAGAACTTGATGCCGGTAACGTCACCGGCAACATTCGACTGGAACTTGACGCCCAGTTCGAGCTGCTGACCATCGTTGAGATTGGTCTGGGTCGGTGTGCTGGAGGCGTTGAACAGACTGTAGGTCGTTGCCGCCGTCGAGGCGGCGATATTGAAGTTCTCGTTGGCGGCAAGGCCGCCAAGGTCCGTCGCCGTGACCTTGACGCCGTAGGTGCCAGCCGTCGTCGGCGTACCGGAGAAGGTCCGCGTCGTGGCATTGAAGCTCAACCAGGCGGGCAGCGCCGTGCCATCGGCGGCCGTTGCCGAATAGGTCAGCGTCTCGCCGCTGTCGACATCGGTGAAGGTCGTCGTCGGCAGCACGAAGGAGAAGGCGGAGCCGACGGTGGCATTCTGAGCGGCCGTCTGGACCGCCAGCACCGGCGCATCATTGGCGCCATGGATGGTGACGGTCAGGTTTGCCGTGGCGGTGGCCCCGGCGCTATCGCGCATCGTATAGCTGAAGACATCGTTCAGCGTGTTGGTGGACAGGCGCAACGCCTGCACGGCGGCATTACTCTCGTTGATCGCATAGGTATAGGCACCCGATGCATTAAGCACGAGACTGCCATAGGTGCCGGCGAGTGCTGAGCCGAGCGTGCCTGATGTCGCACCAAAGACCACTGCCGTGACGGTCTTGGTGTCACCGGAATCTGGATCGGTGTCGTTGGTCAGCACATTGCCGCTGGCAACCACGCCGCCCGAACCATTGGCCACCCCGCCCTTCTCGGTCGCATTCCCCGTATCGGCAACCGCCGTCGGCGGCGTATTGCCAGGCGTCGACACGGCGATGTTGAAGCTTTCGTTGGCGGCAAGGCCGCCAAGATCTGTCGCCGTGACCTTGACGCCATAAGTGCCGCCTGCCGTCGGCGTGCCGGAGAAGGTCCGGGTCGAGGCATTGAAGGAGAGCCAAGACGGCAATGCCGTGCCATCGGCAGCCGTTGCCGAATAGGCCAGCGTCTCGCCGCTGTCGACATCGGTGAAGGTCGTCGTCGGAACGACGAAGGAGAAGGCCGTGCCGACGGTGGCATTCTGGGCGGCCGTCTGGACAGCGAGCACCGGCGCATCATTGGCGCCATGGATGGTGACGGTGAGATTGGCCGTGGCGGTGGCGCCGGCGGTGTCGCGCATCGTATAGCTGAAGACTTCGCTCAGCGTGTTGGTGGACAGGCGTAGCGCCTGGACGGCGGCATTGGTCTCATTGATCGCATAGCTATAGGCGCCCGATGCATTGAGCACGAGACTGCCATAGGTGCCGGCGAGTGCCGTGCCGAGCGTGCCCGACGTCGCGCCGAACTTGATTGCGGTGACCGTCTTGGTGTCGCCGGCATCCGGATCGGTATCGTTGGTCAGCACGTTGCCGCTGGCGACCACGCCGCCCGAACCATTGGCCACCCCGCCCTTCTCGGTCGCATCGCCCGCATCGGCAACCGCCGTCGGCGTCGTGTTCGGCGTTGTCGATGCCGGCCGGAAGACCACATCGGCATAGTAATTGGCGGCGTTGTAGGTGGCATTCGGGAAAATGCCAGCGGTAGCGGAGCCGCCATAGGTGTATACGCCGTTGCCGCTGGCCGCCGCCGTCAACGGGCCGTTTGTGACGGCCGCCGTAAAGAAATTGTCGGTCGCGACGTAGGCACCGGTGGTGTGATAGGAGGCAACGTAGGTCGTGTTGGCAGTAATCGTGACCGGGGTTGAGAAGTTGACCGTCTGCCAGCCGCTGCCGGTGGTGCCGGCGAAGGTGGCGGTGGCGAGCTTGGTGCCCGTCGTGGTCCACAGGTCGACAACGTTTTGGCCGTTGTCGTTGGCGCTGCGATAGAACTTGATGCCGGTAACGTCGCCGGCAACGTTCGATTGGAACTTGACGCCCAGTTCGAGCTGCTGACCATCGTTGAGATTGGTCTGGGTCGGTGTGCTGGAGGCGTTGAACAGGCTGTAGGTCACGGCCGCCGTCGAGGCGGCGATGTTGAAGGTTTCGTTGGCGGCAAGGCCGCCAAGATCCGTCGCCGTGACCTTGACGCCGTAGGTGCCAGCCGTCGTCGGCGTACCGGAGAAGGTCCGCGTCGTGGCATTGAAGCTCAACCAGGCGGGCAGCGCCGTGCCATCGGCGGCCGTTGCCGAATAGGTCAGCGTCTCGCCGCTGTCGACATCGGTGAAGGTCGTCGTCGGCAGCACGAAGGAGAAGGCGGAGCCGACGGTGGCATTCTGAGCGGCCGTCTGGACCGCCAGCACCGGCGCATCATTGGCGCCATGGATGGTGACGGTCAGGTTTGCCGTGGCGGTGGCCCCGGCGCTATCGCGCATCGTATAGCTGAAGACATCGTTCAGCGTGTTGGTGGACAGGCGCAACGCCTGCACGGCGGCATTACTCTCGTTGATCGCATAGGTATAGGCACCCGATGCATTAAGCACGAGACTGCCATAGGTGCCGGCGAGTGCTGAGCCGAGCGTGCCTGATGTCGCACCAAAGACCACTGCCGTGACGGTCTTGGTGTCACCGGAATCTGGATCGGTGTCGTTGGTCAGCACATTGCCGCTGGCAACCACGCCGCCCGAACCATTGGCCACCCCGCCCTTCTCGGTCGCATTCCCCGTATCGGCAACCGCCGTCGGCGGCGTATTGCCAGGCGTCGACACGGCGATGTTGAAGCTTTCGTTGGCGGCAAGGCCGCCAAGATCTGTCGCCGTGACCTTGACGCCATAAGTGCCGCCTGCCGTCGGCGTGCCGGAGAAGGTCCGGGTCGAGGCATTGAAGGAGAGCCAAGACGGCAATGCCGTGCCATCGGCAGCCGTTGCCGAATAGGCCAGCGTCTCGCCGCTGTCGACATCGGTGAATGTCGTCGTCGGAACGACGAAGGAGAAGGCCGTGCCGACGGTGGCATTCTGGGCGGCCGTCTGGACAGCGAGCACCGGCGCATCGTTGGCGCCATGGATGGTGACGGTGAGATTGGCCGTGGCGGTGGCGCCGGCGGTGTCGCGCATCGTGTAGCTGAAGACTTCGCTCAGCGTGTTGGTCGACAGGCGTAGCGCCTGGACGGCGGCATTGGTCTCGTTGACCGCATAACTATAAGCGCCCGATGCATTGAGCACGAGACTGCCATAGGTGCCGGCGAGCGCCGAGCCGAGCGTGCCTGACGTCGCGCCGAACTTGATTGCCGTCACCGTCTTGGTGTCGCCGGCATCCGGATCGGTATCGTTGGTCAGCACGTTGCCGCTGGCGACCACGCCGCCCGAACCATTGGCCACCCCGCCCTTCTCCGTCGCATCGCCCGCATCGGCAACCGCCGTCGGCGTCGTGTTCGAGCTCGGCGTGGTAAACATCACATCGACCCAATAATTCGTCGACTGGAAAGTGCTCGTGGGGAATAGGCTGCTGCTGCCATAGCGGTAGACGCCGTTGCCGCTGGCTGGCGCCGTGAGTGGACCGCTGGTCACATTTGAGGTGAAGTAGCCGGTGGTCGTCGAATAGTGACCGCTATTCGTATGGTAAGATGCAGTGTAGGTTTGCCCGACCGTCAGCGAAACCGGACTGGTGAAGTAGGCGGTCTGCCAGCCACTGGCTGTCTCGTTCGTGAAGGTGAGGGTCGCAAGCCGCGTGCCGGTGCTCGACCATAATGAACCGGTGTGCGTTCCCGTATCGAGGTCGCCCTTGTAGAAACGTATGCCGGTGACCGTACCTGCCAAGGAGGTCTGGAATTTGACGCCGAGTTCAACGGCCGAGGTGTCGTTGGTGTTGACGACCGCTGGTGTCGCCGAACCGAAGAGAGAGGTGTAACTCGGCCCGCTGACGGTGACCGTCCGACCCGCCGAGGGTGTTTCCAGGTTGACGTTATCGTCGACTGCGCGTGACCGGATGGTGTAGGTCCCCGCTGTCTGCGGCGACCAGGTGTAAGTCCAGTTCTCATCGCCCGTTGCCGGATGCCAGCTCGCCCCGTTGTCGGTCGAAACCTCCACCGCGGCGATGACCCCTCCTCCCGAATCGGTAGCGGTGCCGGTAATCGTCACGGTGGATCCAACAGCCGCCGTGGCGGGCACCGTGATCACCGAGGTCGGTGCGGAATGATCCGACGAAGCCGTTGCCGCGACGAGCCCGGATTGCAGCGTTCCTGGCTGAATCCCCATGTCGGCAAGCAGATTGACCATCGCCTGTTGAACGCGGGGATCGGTCGGGGTCGCCTGATTGTCGTGATTGTCACTCAGGCCCCATGTCCAGTAGACGGTGCCGGCGCCGAACACCAGTGCACCGCTCGGCGCACGATAGAGCGTCAGATTGTGGGTCGCGGTCGCATTGCCGGTCGTGTTTCCGTAATCGAGCAAGTAGGTGCTGACCGGCAGCGTCGTCGACGACAGCTTCACGAGGCCGGCTGGATCGAAGCCGTTGTCGACCGCTTCGTCCCATTCGTAACCGAGATAGTTCTTGGTGAGCGTTGCCGTCTGGCCAGGCTGAAGATTGGCGACGCTCGTATTGCGCCAGAAGCGCAGGTTCGCGTCGTCATATCCGACCGTGATCGCGGCGAGATTGTTGCCGACATCGTCGACCTTGAACAACTGGCCGGTCAGTGAGTTTTCCGGGTTTCCGCCGCCGATGGCAGGTGGGCTGAGACGCGGATCCCGGAAGGTGCCCGTCCATTCGTTGGAAGGATCGATGCTGGCGCTGGGCGACCATGTCTCCTTGTAGGAGATGAGGGTCCGATAAGGCGTTCCGTCGGCGCTGTAGGCATTGCCCCAGCGGGTGCGCCAATAGACCTCGTTGCCGCTCCAGAACATCAGGTTGACGCCCGCGTCGCGCGCGGCTTCGACATTGGTCCTCTGCTGTCCCGACCAATATTCGTCGTGCCCGGCATCGACATAGGTCTTGTGATTGAGCAGGAGACTGCCATAGCGGTCGACGTCGACGCCCGACAGATAGGAGACGTCATAACCGTTCTGTTCCAGCCAGTAGATGCCCGCATATTCGGCGCCGAACAGAAAGTCCTGCGGGCCGGCATAGGTGCCGACTCCGCCGCGGGTCGCAATCGGCCTGTTGTAGCTGACCGCATAGGCGCGACCAGCGCCCTGACCCGTCGCCGGGCCGTTGCCGCCATAGAAGTTTGCGCCGCCCCAGCCGTTGTAAGCTTGCCAGGTCTCGTCTGCGGTCTGGAAGACGATGTCGCTGTGGCTGTCATCGTCGCGCACGATGAACGGGATCTGATTTTCGCCGGAGGTGCCATCCTGGCGCACGAGCTTGGCGATATAGACGCCTGAGACGGCATCATCAGGTACGGTCCACGAAGCCGAGACCGCCCAGTTGCCGGCATCGACCGTGCCGGTCGTGGCATTGCGCAACGGATTGGGCTGGGTCTGCAATCCGGTATGCTGCATTGTCGCGACCTTGCGCGCGCCCATGCCGCCATAATAGCCGAGTCGATAGATATCGATCCGGTAGTTGGTGGAATTCGTGTTGATCTTGAAGCTGATCGTCTTGCCGTTGTCGACGCTGATATCGGTCGCAAACCCTTCGATGTTGGAGCTGCCGGCACCGTCGATGCCCCACTCGCTTTCCGGATTGCCCTGCTTCTGGTTTTCCAGGACGATCGCGTTGCTGGCCGCCGCCGCAGCGGCCGCCAGATTTTGCGTCGTCAACGAGCGCTGCGCAGAAGGTTGAGGCGTCGTCGTCACCGAGCCGGAAAGGATGCCGACACCGTTGGTGGTGGTGCCCTTTCCGGTCTCTCCGCCGCCGGGCAACGATCCGCTCAGGGCCGTTGATTCTGTCCATGTTGCGGTTCCGCGCCAGCCCGAGAGAGGAGACAGGTTACGATCGAGAAGCGGGTCGCTGACCGAGGCTCCGATGGCCTTCTTGATCGCCTCCGCATAGTCCGGCCCATCGGTCAGTCTTGTTCCCGGCAACTGACCATCTTGCTGAAGCAGGGCGCCGCCATGGGCGTAATCGAGAATCCGTGTGGGGGACGTATAGTAGCCGCAACCGCACACACCAAAGGGCATGCCCACCGCCAGTGCATTTGCACCAGCATGCTGCACGGTCGACTGCGCCGACGGCGTCGATTCGAGAATGACGACCTTGCCCGAGTGCGCACGCTCGCTGGCGAGGGTGGCAGAATCGTGCCCCGACGGAGAGGGCGAAGGGCTTTGCGGCAGATACGGCGCCAAAGGATCGTCGCCTATGAGGTTCATGCCAGCGTAGGTGCGATAAAGGGATGATGCCGCCCCGAATGCAACTCCGTTCGCGTTCCCCTCGAAAGGGGCAAAATCCGGCGAATGAGCTGACACAACGGACGCGGCTCTATCAGCGCTTCGCTCTCCGATTTCGCGATTGATTGTGAAAGCGTCGGGCAAGGGCGGCGCGACGAGGCTGTCGTCGGCCCGACCATGAGCGTCACCGTTTGCGCCGGCGCGCTGCCCAACCTCATGTTCGTTAAGCGCCCCGTCCTTATGGAGATCGCCGACCATGTAGGCCTGCTTGTTTCCATCCGAGGTTTGCACCGCTGCCGCGAGTTGAGCATCATCCCCGTGCTTTCCGGCAGGCTTGCGCGGCCTTTCTTTTCCGCCGACGGTCAACCATCGGGGAACCAGCGAATCCAGCAGGAGTGAGCGCGAAGTCCACCGGCGAGCGTTGCGATACATGGCAGGTACCTCGCAAGATTGTCAGGGTCAAATCTATATCGCTTAAACGCGAAGCTCTGAAGTATAGTCGAAAATTGGCAGACTATATCCTACGCCTTTCGCTCTACTGGCGGCATCCTTTGGGCAAGCGGCCGTGTTGCGTCGCCCACGCGATGGCTCAGATGCGCGAGGGCGGAGACCCGTCGATTCCTGGGCACGGCTCGCAGGCGCAAAGATAGCCAAGCGGCGGGTTATCATGCGGAAAAACCCACGATCCCGAACATAAAGGCGCTGCCGGAAAGGTTGCACTTTGCCGAAGAGCGCACCCATTTCTGCGTGCAGAACCTGTTGATTTTCCAAGATAACGTCTGTGGATCGCACCGCCGATATATGTTTCTACTCAATTTAGGCTGAAGCACCCTCCCCGCCTCATCAATATTGATGTGGCAAAGCAAACGACCTCCACCTTCCTCAAGGCTTCACCAGACTGCACACTGGCGATGCAGCTTCGGAATTGGCTTCCGGCGTTCGAGCAGAGTTCAAAGTATCGTATCAGCGTCCGTGTAAGAATGTTTTGCAGGCGAGACATGTATATGAATCTATCGCACCGCGCCCCCGCGTGTTCTTTCGCGCGACGTTCGTCGTCAGCGCACTCGTCTTTCTCGCCGGGGCTGTGTCGCCCGCTGCCGCCGACAGCTCCCCCTTGGCTCCACAAACGAGAATCCGCCTGACGATCGTCCAATGGATCCAGTCCAAAGGCCAGTTTGAGCGATGGGACGGGATTGGCGGCGACTATACGGTTTCGGATGCAGGGACGGTCTCCCTGCCCTTTCTGGGGTCGCTGTCGGTCGGAAATCTGGACAATGCGAGCCTTACCAATGAGATTGCCAAGCGCCTTCAGGCGAAGATGGGTCTGGCCCAGGCACCTGCAGTGACTATCGATATCCTCGACTATCCCTCCATTTACGTCGTCGGAGACGTGATGGCGCCGGGAGAATACAAGTTCCGCTCCGGCCTCAGCGTCCTGCAATCCCTGGCGATGAGCGGCGGCCCGTTGCGGGCGGCGGCGCAGCAGCAATCGCAGACGATCAGGCTTGCCGGCGACCTGCAGGAAATCGACCATTCGCTGCTGCGCAGTTCGGCAAAGCTGGCGCGGCTGCAAGCGGAGATGGCCGGGGAGAAAGAGATCACCTTCGATCAACCGCCCGCTACCGATCGGCAATATGCCGAGAGTCTCTACCAGGAGGAGCGGGTCATCTTTCAGGCCCGTGCAAACGCGCTGGACAAGCAGTCCGTGGCCCTCGTCGAGTTGCGCAATCTCTTGACGGCGGAAATCGACACATTGGAAGAAAAGCTGAAAGGCTCCGATGACAATATCCAGTCGGTCGAAGAGCAACTGACGAGCGTGAAGACGCTGGTCCAGAAGGGCCTCACGATCACCTCACGCCAGATGGATCTGGAACGGTTGCTCACCACCTATCGTTCCGACCGGCTCGATCTCGTCACCGCCATCATGCGTGGCCGCCAGGCGATCAACGAGACGACGCGCAATCTCGAGGGACTTTCCGACACTCGCCGCAGCGAGATCGCATCCGAGGTGCAGGCGGAAAAAGCCAATCTCGATCAGCTGAAATTGAAGCGCGACACCACGCAACAACTGCTTCTCGAAGACGTGTCGAACGGCGCCAACGTGAAAAGGCGCGTTGAAGACCTCCCCTGACGTTCGTCGTGAACCGGCGGGACAAGGGTGAGGTCAATCAATTCCAGGCCTCCGAAACAACCGAGCTAGCGCCGGGCGACGTGGTCAGGGTAACCCGGGCCCGCATCGGCGATGCGCCGTCCGAAGACGCCGCAGCCCTGCCTGTTCAGACCGAGGCGCATATCAGTCAGGTAAGCCGGTGATAAGCGAAAAGCATGTGCTGCAATCGAGCCTGCAGCGGGGATTGAACGCTGGCACGGAAAACACGGCTAGGGGCTTCCGATGACTTTGCGCATGACCCCACCCGGCAGCCAGACCTACACTGAAATCCTCAGGTCGACGGTGCTGATGGGTGGCGCCTCGCTCGTGAATGTCGCACTCAGCATTATCAGAAACAAGGCGATGGCCGTCCTGCTCGGGCCGGAAGGCATCGGGCTTATGGGACTTTATAGCTCGATTGTCGATATCGCGCAGTCTATCGCGGGTCTGGGCGTCGGCGGCAGTGGCGTGCGCCAAGTCGCGGAGGCAGCCGGCACCGGCGACGCAGCGAGGATTGCCCAGTCGGCGACCGTACTGAGACGCATATCGGTGGTGCTGGCGCTACTTGGCGGGCTTCTCCTCGCCGCCTTGGCATATCCCGTCTCAGGTTTCACGTTCGGTGATTACCAGCATGTCGGTGGCATTGTGCTGCTGTCGCTCGCCGTTTTTTTCCGGCTGGTGTCTGCGGGGCAGAGCGCATTGATCCAGGGCCTGCGCGGCATTGCGGATCTTGCCCGCATCAACGTGCTTGCCGGGCTCTTCGGTACAGCCGTGAGTATCCCTTTGATCTACCTGTTCGGGGTCCAGGCGATCGCACCGTCGCTCGTGGTCATTGCAGCTGCCTCGATCCTTCCGACCTGGTGGTACAGCCGGCGGCTCTTCCCGCATCCCTCGTCAATGCCGACGCGCCAGTTCAGCCGGGAGGTATCGGCGCTGCTCCGGCTCGGTTTCGTCTTCATGGCAAGCGGGCTTCTGACCTTCGGTGCGGCCTATGCCATCCGCCTCATCGTGCTCAAGGAGGGCGGCGTCACGGCGGCGGGACTGTATCAAGCGGCCTGGGGCCTCGGCGGTCTATATGCCGGTTTCATCCTGCAGGCCATGGGAACGGATTTCTATCCGCGCCTGACCGCAACGATCGACAACAGCGCCGAATGCAATCGGCTGGTCAATGAACAGGCGGAAATCAGCATGCTGCTCGCCGGTCCCGGCCTGCTCGGCACGCTGACGCTCGCGCCGCTGA
Source organism: Rhizobium sp. F40D2 (assembly GCF_051810745.2). Taxonomy (NCBI): domain Bacteria; kingdom Pseudomonadati; phylum Pseudomonadota; class Alphaproteobacteria; order Hyphomicrobiales; family Rhizobiaceae; genus Rhizobium; species Rhizobium sp. F40D2. Next base: position 453,943 of record NZ_JBPWQX020000002.1, on the reverse strand, counting down.
TGATGAGCCTGTTCTATTCGGCGGAATTTCACGGAGCAGTCGAGCTTCTGCGCTGGATCTGCCTTGGCATGATGCTGCGGATTATTTCTTGGCCGATGGGTTTCATCGTCGTGGCGAAGCGGACCCAGGCGATTTTCTTCTGGACGGAGGTTGCGGCGGCGGTCGTGCATGTAGGACTTGCCTGGCTCTTCGTATCGCTGCTTGGTACGCGCGGAGCCGGCATGGCGTTTTTTGGCCTCTATGTCTGGCACAGCATCCTGATCTATGTGATCGTGCGGAAGCTGACCGGTTTTCGCTGGTCCGCCGCCAATCGCAGACACGCGCTGCTCTTCCTGCCCGCATCGGGACTGGTATTCCTGATGTTCTCGATTTTGCCGCTATGGCCGGCGACGGTGATGGGTTTCGTCGCCGTCGTTCTCTGCGGTCTATATTCGCTGCGCATGCTGGTCGACCTGCTTCCGCCGGAATCCGTGCCGGCAATCATCCGCGAATGGATCACGAAGACAGCATAACGAACAATGCGCGCATCCGAAGATACGCGCATTGTTCGTTATGCTGATTGTTCTCAGGCGACAGCGACATCCCTGGCGCGTTGCACACTGACGGCTCCGACGGTCGCGTCCGCAAGGGCGGCGCGAAGTGCCTCGACAACCCGGTCCATCTCAGACACCGTCATCTGGGCATAGAGCGGCAGGATGATCGTTTGCTGCTGCGCAGATACGCTTCGCATCAGGCTCGTGGCGGCGCGGTAGGAGCTCTCACCCGAATAGGCTCCCTCCAGATGAATGTTCATCACGCCACGCCGGGTCGCGATACCCTGATCGAGCAGGATCTGCATGACCGCCCGCTGGTCGACCGTGTCGGGCAATCTCAGACAGAAGCTCTGCCAGTTGCTGCGAGCCCAGCGTGGTTCGGCCGGGAGAGAAAGCCCTGCAATCGTCTGCAGACGTTGGCAATATTGCTCGGCAAGCAGCCTGCGCTGGGCAACCAACTCCGGCAGCCGCCGCAGCTGCTCACGTCCGACGGCCGCCTGAAGATCGGTCATCCGGTAATTGTAACCCAACTCGTCATAGTCTTCGAAGATCACCTGCCTCGAGCCGTGACGGACGGCATCCGTGACGCTCATGCCGTGCTGGCGCCAGAGCCGGAACTTCCGGTCATATTCGGGATTGGCCGTGGTCAGCATGCCGCCATCGCCCGTGGTGACCACCTTCCTGGGGTGGAAGGAGAAGCATGCAATGTCGCCATGCGCTTTGCCGATCTTTTCCCAACGCCCGTCCCACAGGATTTCGCTTCCCGTCGCACAGGCCGCATCCTCGATGACCGGTATCTGATGGCGCTTGCCGATCTCGACGATGGCGCGGAGATCGCAAGGCATGCCGAGTTGGTGCACGCAGAGAATTGCCTTGGTGCGGGGCGTGATCGCCCTTTCGATCAGGCTGGCGTCGATGTTGTAACCACCGTCTTCGATATCGACGAAAACGGGCACAGCATCGCAGTATCGAACTGCGTTTGCGGTCGCGATGAAAGAATGGCTGACCGTGACGACTTCATCGCCGGCGGATACGCCGACCGCCTTCAGCGCCAGATGCAACGCAGTTGTGCAGTTGGACATGGCGCAAGCATGCGTGGCGCCCACGAAGGCAGCGAATTCACGCTCGAAAGCCGCGACCTCCGGCCCCTGTGTCACCCATCCGGACAGAATGACGCGGCGCGCAGCTTCAGCCTCTTCCTCTCCAAGGACGGGTTTGGCGACAGGAATTGTAGCCGGAATTGTGGATTGAGATGAACTCATGCTGCCTGCCCCCCTGCGTCGGTCTGCATTTGCCACCAGGCAACGAGATCACGAAGCCCTTGCTCCATGGAGATCTCCGCCTTGAAACCGAGGAGCCGTTCGGCCTTGCTGATATCGGCAAGACGACGAGTCACGCCGTTGACCGTGCGGGCTTCTTTGTGCTCCGGCTCTAGTGAAGAACCCATAATGTCGCTCAGCATCTTCGCGAGTTGCAGCAGGCTTATTTCCTTGCCGCTCGCGACGTTGAACACTTCGTCCGTGACATCGCTTTTCGCGGCCAAAATGTTTGCGCGGGCGATGTCGCGGGCATCGACGAAGTCCATCGTCTGGCTACCGTCCCCATAGATGAGGGGCGGCATTCCCGCCACCAGGCGCTCCATCCAACGGATCAGAACTTCCGTATAGGCGCCGTAAACGTCCATGCGCGGCCCATAGACGTTGAAATAACGGAGCGCGACATAGCGCAGACCGTACATTTCCGCAAAGCTGCGCATCAGCCCCTCGTTGAATACCTTCGCCGCGCCGTAGATCGTCCGGTTGTTGTAGGGATGATGCTCTTCGGTCGTGGGAAAGCTCTCGGCCAGCCCCAAAACGGAAGCCGAGGAAGCAGCGACCACCTTCGAGACACCTGCCTTGACGGCAGATTCGAGAACGTTGAACGTGCCCTCCGCAAGGACATCAAAAGCCAGTCGTGGCTCTTCCGCGCACTGCGTGATGCGGATGGCGGCCTGATGAAACACAATATCGACGCCTTCGAAGACTTTTGCCAGAAGCGCTCTGTCGCGGATATCTCCCTCGATGATGTTAACGTACCCGCTGGCTATTGCCGTGCTGAGATTATCCCGGCGTCCGCGCACGAAGTTGTCGAGAATGATGATCTCACGCGGTCTTTCCAATGCGACGAGATCGGCAATATGCGACCCGATCAGGCCGGCTCCGCCGGTAATGAGCACCCGTTGATTTCTCACGATCTTCCTCCATGCGATATATCCAGCACAGGATCAGCCTCCGTGCGCCAGCGTATGAACTTCGCCGGCACCCCGGCGACAACTGAAAACGGCTCGACATCTGAGACGACAACGGCGCCCGCACCGACGATCGCGCCTTTGCCGATGGTCACGCCGGGAAGTATTGTGGCATTGGTACCTATGTCGGCCCATGCGCCGATACGGACCGGCTTGATTTCGAGATCCGTGCGGATGATCGGCACATCCACCGGCAGGGCCGTGTGGCTCGAGCCAAGCACCTTGGCGCCGGGTCCCCAGCCGACACAATCCTCGATCACCAGGTCGCGCGCGTCGAAATAGGCCATCGGCCCGATCCAGACATTGTCGCCGATCACGCAGGTACCGTCGAAGCGTCCCTGGATATAGGCCTGGGCGCCAATGAACACGCCATTGCCGATTTCGAAAGTTTCCGGATGCTTGAAACCGGCACCGCCTGCAACCTGCAATCCTGTGCCGCAGCTCCGCGCGATGGCTTGCCAGATGGCTTTTCGCATCAGTGTATCGATGACACCGTCCCCGGCCGCGAAACGACCGTAGAGCTCGATCAGGCCGGCGCGCCCATAAGATTGCCTGAGTTCTTCGGCCAACCCAGCCTGGTAGGTCGGGTCCGCCAGCCTTTCGTGACGGCCATGGACCGCCTGCACGACCCGGGCCTCGCCGGCACGACTAGCTGACATAGGCGTACTCCAACGCGGCGGCCACCTGATCGACGTGCCGCGCCGGCATCTCGGGATAGATCGGCAGCGAGAGCACCTCCCGTGCGGCGGCTTCCGAGATTGGGAAATCGCCGGCCTGGTACCCAAGGTCGGCATGGGCCTTCTGGAGGTGAACGGGGATCGGATAGTGCAGCCCGGACTGGATGTCCTCCGCGCTCAGCACGCGCTGAAGCTCGTCGCGATCGCGGCTTCTGATGGCATAGACGTGGTAGACGTGGCGCCGGCCGGCGACTTCGACAGGCGTCCTCAAATTCGGCGAACCGCCGAGCAGCAGCGAGTAGCGGCGGCCATGGGCGCGCCGCGCTTCGGTCCAGGCTTCGAGATGCCGGAGCTTGATGCGCAGGATCGCCCCCTGAATGGCATCCATGCGGTAGTTGAAGCCCTTCAGCAGATGGTGATAACGCTGTTCCTGACCCCAGTCGCGCAGCATGCGCATCGTCTTGGCCTGATCGTCGCTGTTCGTGACGACGATACCGCCCTCGCCGCAGGCGCCGAGGTTCTTGCCAGGATAGAAGCTGAAGCAGCCGGATGCGCCGATGCTGCCGGCGCGCGCGCCTTTGTACTGTGCTCCGTGCGCCTGGCAGGCGTCCTCGATGACCGGTATCCGGTGGTGGTCGGCAATGGCCTTGATCGCGTCCATATCGGCCATCTGACCGTAGAGATGGACGGGAATAATGGCCTTGGTTCGGGGAGTGATCTTTGCCTCGAGCTGAGCCGGATCCATCGTCAACGTCACAGGCTCGACATCGACGAACACCGGTCGTGCACCTGCGTAGCAGATCGCCGACACAGTCGCGACGAAAGTAAACGGCACGGTAATGACCTCATCGCCCGGGCCGACGCCTGCAGCGAGCAGCGACAGATGCAGGGCGCTCGTCCCGGTGTTGACGGCTATCGCATGTTTGACGTTGCAATAATCCGCGAATTCCTGTTCGAGCCGGGCGACCTCCTCGCCCAGTATGTATTGTCCCGAGGCGAGCACGCCGAGCACGGCGGCGTCGATTTCGCTCTTGATCGATTGATATTGTGCTTTGAGGTCCAGGAACGGGATCATGCAATGCGCCTCGCCTCTTCGAGCTCGATGATGCGACCGCGCTGGGCGAGCGACCGGCTTGCGGCTTCAAGTGTGCGAACGACACGCAGCCCGGCCTGGCCATCGGTAATGGGCCGCGAATTCTGCTCGATGCAATCGACGAACTGATCCAGTTCGCGTTTCAACGCTTCGGTCATATCGAGCTTGGGCGCCCACATGTCGCCGCTGCGATAGCCGACCATCATCTGATGCACCTTCTCGCCGTAGGCCTGAGAATTCGGGTTCAGCGTGATGCCCTTGTCGTAAACCTTGATCTTTTCGCTGGGCTCCAGATCGTCGTAGACGACCATCTTGTTGCTGCCGCCGATCAGCGTGCGGCGCACTTTGACCGGCGCCAACCAGTTGACGTGGATATGGGCGATAAGCTTGCTTTCGAAGAAAAGCGTCAGATAGGCGATGTTCTCCGGCTCGCCGAGCACGTGGCTCATGCCCGTCGCAGACACAGCCACCGGCCTTTCCTGGACAACATGGTCCAGGATGGACAGGTCGTGCACCGCAAGATCCCAGATAACGCTGACATCGTGCTGGAAAAGCCCGAGATTGACCCGAACCGAGTCGTAGTAATACATGTCCCCAAGGCCACTTTCGACCAGTTCGCGCATCTTGCGGACGGCGCCGGTGTGGACGAAGGTATGATCCACGGCCAGTACGAGGCGTCTGCGCGCGGCTTCCTCGACCATCCGGGCGGCTTCCTCCGTCGTCGACGCCATCGGCTTTTCGACAAACACATGCTTTCCGGCCATCATCGCCTGCATTGCAAGCTTGAAATGGGTCGAGACCGGCGTTGCGATGGCGATTGCATCCACTCTCGGATCGCGCAGAACTTCCTCGAAATTGTCGGTGATCGTCACCGCGGGATACCGGCTTTTAACAGCCGCCAACCGTTCGACATTCAGATCACAAACCGAAAGGAGCTGCGCGCCGGCCGCTTCCGAGATGTTACGAACCAGGTTCGGGCCCCAATACCCATACCCAACTACAGCAATGCCGATCATCGCATTCCTCCCAACACTTGCATGTCAACTGACCGGTCATGAACGCGACCGGTGATTCTCGCCGGAACGCCGGCAACAATGGCGCCGGCAGGCACATCCTTCGTTACAACCGCTCCTGCGCCGACCTGTGCGGCCTCGCCGATGGTCACGCCGGGCAGAATGGTGGCGTTGCTGCCGATCGATGCGTGGCGCTTGACCAGAGTGGGGATGACGACCCAATCAGCCTCCGTCTGCAGACTGCCGTCCGAATTGACGGCGCGCGGATAGATATCATTGGTGAACATGACCCCGTGGCCGATAAAAACGCCGTCCTCCAGCGTCACGCCTTCACAGAGGAAGGAATGGCTGGAGATCTTGCAGTCTTTTCCGACGAGGACGTTTTTCTGGATTTCAACGAAGGTGCCGATGCGCGTTCCCGCGCCGATCGTACAGCCGTATAGATTCACAAGATCCCGATGGTGGATAACGCAGCCGTCACCCAGGTTGACGTTCGATGCAATCATCCCAACTCGCCCCCTACGCTTCAACAGACCCTGACGTGGGTGAAACCGGCCATCGCAAGAATGCATGCAAGGTTTCGTTTCGTCAGAGCAAATATTTCCTTGCCTTCAAAAAGAATTGTTTTCTTCATCTGAGTAAAGAAACAAAACGTTGAAGCTCATTCACCTAAAGGCGTATCTGCTTACGAAAATTGGATGACGATCCCATGCGAACGTCTATAGCCATCGACCATCGGCAGCGGCAGGTCACGCGCCGATCAATCCTGGTCTTCCACGTCTAAGACGCCAAAATTCACATGGGTTTAGCGCATTCGACTAAATATATGTAGCAACCTGACGGGCCGCCATACAAATGAATTAGCCGAGATCGATCAATCTCAACTATGTAACCATTTGTATATTTGCGTGGAACTTATGTGTTGAGATAACCACTATTAATTAGTTTAACATCTTGGAAACTGTGTTAATAGTTTAGCACTTCTGGTTATTAAACTCCCTTATTTACAGAGGGGTTTGATATTCGACTTTGAAGTACCGCGTAAAAAAGGCTGGGAGGATAGGGCGTTGGATACAATAAATATAAGCCACAGGCAGGAAAACATATCTCTTCCGTTGGAGATAGACGATGGTTCGACAACGTTTGCCGGACCGTCAAAGTCAAAGCATTCGCTTGTCATTCTCGATAAAAGGGAACTTGACCGGCACTGCCTTGCGCAATGCATGGCCGCACACACGGCGGATTTCGTGATTCTGGCGTTCGGATCGATCGAAGAGTGGAAGCAAAAGCGTGAAGAATATCCTCCGCTTTCGGCAATACTCTTGAACGTCGGCGGTAAGACGGTCGACGACCCAGTCGTTTCGGAGCAGATCAAGGCTCTTTCGTCGGAATTCGCGTCGACACCGGTCATCATATTGTCCGATAGTGACGATTTCGCCCAGATCGTGAGGGCAATCGATTACGGAGCAAAGGGTTACATACCTGCCTCCGTCAGCATTAGCGTCTGCATGGAGCTGATTGCGCTATCGGTGGCAGGAGGACTTTTCGTGCCCGCAAGCGCCCTGTTTGCCATGCGTCACTTGATACAGTCGAACAATCCGACAGCGCATCCGCTGGCCGGGATATTCACCGATCGCCAGGCCGAAGTCGTCGCGGCACTGCGCCGCGGGAAGGCGAACAAGATCATTGCTTACGAGCTCAACCTGCGAGAAAGCACCGTCAAGGTGCATGTTCGCAACATCATGAAAAAGGTCAAAGCAACGAACCGGACGGAGGTCGTGTTCAAGCTTAACGACTTGTTCCAAAATACCATTCCAGCATGATCGTAGAGACGTGAACTGGTTGGAGCATACTTGGACGAACATTCTTTGCTCAAATCACCCGGTGGCGCAAACGCGTCACCGGGTTTTTTGAGGGCACTCTGTTGCGCTTCCCGCAATCGTGGCATCCGCAGCGATCGAGCGCTCAACAGAGACTGCTTTTTCCGTACCTGCGGATGAACTAACCGGCCGGTCCTGCCTATTCATGCTGCAACTCTTCGTCGCATAGAATTCAAGGCGTACCAGCACTTTGGCCCGATCGTTTGTTTGCAGACCAACTTGATCCAGGGTACCGAATTTCGCAGTTCCGGAGAAACCTCGAGAGCAAAGCGCTGAATAGCGAGGGCTGTAGCAACATCGAAATTATTGAATGCCATGCCGGCCAGCCGAAGCGCCTCTTTCCCGAGATCCCTTGTAAGAAAACGTCTTAGATTCTCATCTGTTCTGAGGTTATCCGCGCCCTGTCGAAACAGAATATCGAAAGCCTGTTTTCTTTGCTGGAGGTCAGGAAGAATACTTTGTCCGTAGTATTGTAGCGACATGTTTGAAGCATGCCTGCGGTATACTGCTTGATCTTCGTTGATGTAACCCACTCCGGCATGTGATGCGAGCCGCAGCCACATCTCCATATCACCGGCATGTGGCAGTTCCTTATGATAGCCGCCGGCCTGTTTTTGCAGCGTCGTTCTCACGACGGCCGTCGGCGTCGGAACCAGATTGTTTGCCCCACTCAACCGCATGAATTGCGGGCCGGACAAGATCTGCATGGGAGGCACACTATTGGCGCCGAGAGGATCGACGCGCTTAGTTGTGACGCCACTTGGCTCAGCTATGAGCGCGTTCCCGAACGTAAACCCCACATGCGGATGATTGCGCATAAGCTCCGCAGAGCGCCGCAGCGCGCCCGGCAAGAGATAATCGTCCGCAGAGAGAAGCAGGAATAAGTCGCCGCCCGCCCACTCGATTCCCTCATTATAGGTGGCAATGTGGCCCTTGTTTGCCGTGTGCCGCCGATAAGTGACCCGTTTGTCCCGGGATGCCAAAGCCTTTCCGACTTCCGGCGTATTGTCTGGCGAGCAGTCATCCAGGACAAGCACGCGCACATCGACGCCTGCTTGAGAAAGAACACTTCCAACACATTCCTGCAGGAAATGAGCGTAGTTGTAGCAAGGAATGACGACATCAACGCGTTGCAAACTTGTTCCTCCGCAGGCAATCGTCTCGTTCGGAGCATTTGAAGGAGCCCGAACTGGACTTGGTTTCGCTCTTACGCGTTCTTCGCTCCACGATTCATCCGCGTAGACTTTGAGGCGTACGCCCGCATAGCCGATTTCGTGCAGGACCATGCAGCTCTCAACAAGGCAGATCGGGCAAGCAACCGGGAGCCTGCACGCTTCAAGCCACTCTGAACGCGCTCCCAACGCGTAAGTGCAAAACGGGTCCGGGACCGAAACGTATCGTAGAAGGCAACGTTAGGGCTCAAGCTTCCGGATTTCCAGGGCTTCACGTTGGTCACGAAATGAACAATCGCGGGCTTCTGCTCCAGCGCCATGTGGGCGATCGCCTGCGTGGGCTCGAACTGAAAATTCCAGGCGCGGTCCAGGATCTTCCACTTTCCGTCGCAGGCGACGTTAAGAGCGTCTTGATCCGAATATTCCGTCGTCGGAAAGCGGTCGAGATAGTCCAGCGATCGTTCCGATATTCGCTCGTTTCGCCATTTTGCGAGATCGACAAGAAGAATGCCGGCGTTGAAATAACGTTCGACCCGAGGGAAGCCTGTTTCCCATGGTCCGTTACTCACGACATTGTCCAGCCAGTAATCCGGTACGGCGCCGATCACTGCCTCGCCCAGATCGATATTCCACAACTGTTCAAGCGCATTCAGCACCAGGATGTCGCCATCCAGATACAGAGCCCGGTCGCAGGTCTGCGGAAGGAACTGCGGTAGAAGGATCCTGGCGAAGGTCATACTTGAAACGCCAGGGCGAGTGGAGAATCCGCTTGCGAAGGACAAGGTACCGATGGGATGCCACTGAATGACCACAGAATTTGCGGGCAAAGATTCAAAGATCCGTCGCTTTGTTTCTTCGACTATTCCCTCATGAATGACATGGATATCCAGGGGCCATGCGCTTTGGTTATTCTCGGCGACCGATCTAAGGGCGGTCGCCAAGGGAACGGTGTAGGCCGCATCGACCGCAAAGACGATGGGCCCCAGCCGCTGTTTTGCGCCCGCAGGGGCGGCTCCTGTTGGTATGCTATGCACATTCATGTTTCCGGCACCATCCCATCGAAAGAAAACGAGCTTCGCCTTGCAATGATCGACGTTGCTGTTCACGGCCCGATTGATACGGCTTCCTGAACAGGAAGGCCGGCGGCCGGGGTAGGCAGATAGGTGTAAGCCGTTCGCGAGGGCCGGACGCCAGGCACGCTCTTGGCTCCGCCAGAAAGCTTCCACTCGAAATACGCGATCGTTTTCTCGAGCCCCTCTCGCAGATTCACCGTCGGCTGCCAGCCTAGGTCCTGCTTTGCGCGACTGATGTCGGGCTTGCGCTGTGTCGGATCGTCAATCGGCAGAGGATTGTAAACGATGCTTGATTTCGATCCCGTCATCTCGATGACCATTTCGGCGAGTTCGCGGACCTGGAATTCTCCCGGGTTACCGAGATTGATCGGACCCGTAACGCCGGCCGGCGCCCCCATCAGTCGGATGAAGCCCTCGATCAGATCGTCTACATAGCAGAAGGAGCGCGTCTGCGTGCCGTTGCCGAAGATGGTGATCGGTTGGTTTTGAAGCGCCTGAACGATGAAGTTCGAGACGACGCGACCGTCATTGGTCTGCATGCGCGGCCCATAGGTATTGAAGATCCGCGCCACCCGGATTTCCACACCGTATTGACGATGATAGTCGAAGAACAATGTTTCGGCACACCGCTTGCCTTCGTCATAACATGCCCGCGGGCCGATCGGATTGACGCTGCCTCGATACTCCTCGGGTTGAGGGTGGACGGCCGGATCACCGTAAACTTCGCTGGTGGAGGCCTGGAAGATCTTCGCCTTGGTGCGTTTTGCCAAGCCGAGCATGTTGATGGCGCCGTGCACATTGGTCTTCACTGTCTGCACAGGGTCGTGCTGATAGTGGACCGGAGATGCCGGGCAGGCGAGGTTGTAGATCTCGTCGACCTCCACATAAAGCGGGAAGGTAATGTCGTGGCGAAGTATCTCAAAGCGTGGATCGTCGAGAAGGTGCAGCACGTTGTCGCGCGAACCGGTGTAGTAATTGTCCACGCAGAGGACGTCGTTACCCTCTCGCAAAAGCCTTTCGCACAGGAATGATCCCAGAAACCCGGTGCCGCCGGTAACCATAATTCTCTTGTGTCCGTGCATTGATGTGCTCCGTTGTTGATGATTGCCTCGTGGAAGTGGTCAGCAGGCTCCCCTGCGCTTGAAGACCGCGGGGATTGTGCCGAGAAGAATTTGGCAGTCGAACCAGAGGGACCGGTTGTCGATGTAGAACTCGTCGAGTTGTTGCTGCAGCTCGATATCCGCATCGCTTCGTTCGGATATTTGCCAAAGACCCGTGAGCCCCGGCGTGACGGAACGGCGCTTGTCGCGAAATTCGCCGTCCATCGCCGAAAGGTGATACTCCGGGAACGGCCGTGGTCCCACAAAGGCCATCTCGCCCGCAATGATGTTTGCCAATTGCGGGAGCTCGTCGATGCTCGATGAGCGCAGCATATGTCCAATGATCGGAAGGATGCGCGGGTCGTCCTTAAGCTTGAAGTGGCTCAACCACTCGGCGCGCATGGCAGGGTTGTCTCGGAATAGTGCTTCAAGGCGCTGTTCTGCGTCTTGGTACATTGTCCGTAATTTCAGGACGTGCACCGGCCTGCCGGACCGTCCTTCCCTGGCATGCCGAAAGAAGACAGGACCTGGATCGATGACGTAGATTGCGGCCGCTGCAATCGCGATGAATGGCGCGACCACGATCGTTGCAGGGATGGCGATTGCGAGATCGAGGACCCGGCGAACCGGATCCGAGTTGATCGAACTCCCACGGGTGGTGAGGCGAATGCCGATCTCTCCACCGATATCGGCAGGTCGCAATCCACTTACCTTGAGGCTCGGTGTGTCGGATAGCAAAATGACTTCTGCGAACTTCCGACGCAGCGCCGGCAAGCCGGACACAAGCGAGCTCGTGTCGCTCGCGATCAAAGCAATGGATGGCCCGCCACCCGGCAATGCGTCCAAGGTATCGGGGGAAAATGGCTCCGGCCTGATGCCATACTGCCAATGGTCGGTGAAATGTGCCACGAGCGCGGGAGCAAGGTTGCGTCCCCCTATGACAACCGCGCGCTCCCCCCAAATTCCAAGTCTCCAGCAAAGACCTCGTGCAAGCCAATGCACAAATGGCTGAACAATCAGCCCGATACCGAGGAACGCGATGATGGCAAACAGCAGCCCTCCCCCCTCCGGCAGGATAATTGCTCCGAATGCCGCCAGGACAACCACCTTGACGGCAGCCAACGTGCGTCGCCGCAGATGTTCGTGGTCATGCAGCCGATATCCGGGATAGAGGCCGGCCGATGCGTAAAGAAAAATCGCTGCCAGTGCGGCGACCGCGAACGCACGTTCAACGAACGTGCCCTGCAAACCACTGGGCAGAAAGGACAGCAGAACGAAATAGGCAAGCAAATAGCTGGCGGTGTCGCCGGCGACCAGCAAGGACGACGTTGCAAGCCGTGGAAGCCGGCGCCGTAGCGCGACGGGCATATTCAGCCCTGCCGGTACAAAGGCATCGGCGGTCTTGGCTGCTATGGGCGGCACGGACCCTGCCGGAATCGCTCGCGATGTCATGTCATTTGATGCGGATGCCTTCGACGCACCCGGTGTCATCGCTGACGGCACAAATATGGACATGACGCTTTACCCCCTACTGCATTTGTCCCGACACGCCCGATCCAGAAATGGCGTCTTCAATCGGAAACTTCCGAAGTCCCAGTCTCTGGAATGCTGATAGTGAGATGAAGGTCGGCACGACGAGCGCATAGCGCCGCCACAGCCGCCGCGGCTCGCATAGAAGACGAAACGCCCATTCGAAGCCGCTTCTTTGAATGAACCTCGGAGCCTGCCGCTTGAGGCCGGCATGGAAATCGAACGCAGCTCCGACGCCGATAAGCATCGATGCTTCCAGACGGTCGCGCATATGCGCCATCCAGAGCTCCTGCTTGGGACTGCTTAGCCCGACCCAGATAATATCGGCGCCCGACCGATTGAGCTGGTCAGCAATATCTGTTTCCTCCTGCGTCGACAGTTTGCGAAAAGGCGGCGCATAGGAGCCGACGATCTGCGCTTGCGGAAATTTTGCGAGAAGGTGCGCCTGCAGTTGTTCGAGCGTTTCGGCCGTTGCACCATAAAGGAAATGGCGCAAGCCCTTGGTGCTGCCGGCATCGAAAACGGATAGCATGAGATCAGGTCCATAGACTCTGTCGCTTTCCGCATGACCAGCCTTCCGCAGCGCCCAAACAAGCGGCATGCCGTCAGGGGTTACGAGGAACGCCCGGTTATGGATCGACCGGAGCTCGGGATCATCCTGACATCGGACGATGCCGTGTGCGTCGCGAACGCAGACATATTCCTTCCTGCCGTCTTCGATCGCTTTTTGGATAAAACCAGTCGCGCTTGTGAGATTGACTGCCGAGACGCGAACACCAAGGACATTCGTCCATCCTAAAGAGCCCACCGGATGAAGAACTGAAGTTTGGCTGCTGCGTACTGGTTGTTTTCTCATGACCTACGCTTTCACGACTGAAACTGCCATCAGAATATCCCGGCATGTCGATTGCCTCCATACTTGCCGCTCCAGCTATTGGACGTAGAAGAGACTTCATGTTTACGTCTTCCGCCGAGATGACGTACGATATTCGAAGTAAGTCTATGTACCCCATGGCTTGCCATGTTGCTCTTTTTGATGATCACAGAGCTGCAGAAGATGTTCGCCCTCGCGCGAACAAAGCCGGGAAGGATCGCCTTCTATCTCCAGAATAAGAATGAAGACCCGCCGGCGAATTGAAGGTTCGACCGGAAGCTCAAGGGCCTGGTAAAGAGCATGCGAGAGAACAACCTCGGCGTACGAGCGGGCGATGCCATCATTTTTGATGTGAGGATCGAACATGTCGGGCAAATGCCGACGCTGGTTGACAGGAGCCAATCAGGATCTGCGAACGGTTGGCTGCGACTTACCGTGACGCGATCGATCATTCACGGAACGGCACGCCCCCTGCCGGCTTTATCGCCGCAGAACACCGCTCCCCGCGGCGTCTTTTTTACTCGGGCGGCGCGACGACGCTTCCGGTGTCCGCCCCAGCCTTCTGAAGATCCCGTAGACTGCCAAATTCTCCCGAACGCATGATCCTCGGATCCATCCGGAAGCTCCGGCTGTTCAAGTTGCCGCTGTAGCGGTTGCGCGCGAATTGCACAAATCCAAGCCCAAGATCGGGAGCGTTGACATACGCGACCATGCCGCTGTCACTGTCAACCGATACGACATTCTCCTCGATACGGTTCGGGCGTGCCCATGGCGGACGCCAACCCCTGCCGGTACCGTCATCAACGCGAAAAGCCGCGCCTGATCCGTGTGTGATGACGTTTCCCGCCACCAGGTTGCTCCAACCGCCGTTGATACCGATCGCCGCGATATTGCCCGAGAGCGTATTTCCCTCGATACGCAGCCCGCTCGCCTTCCCATCCGTATAGATCGCCCAGCTGATAGGAGACGGCCATTCGCTGGTATTCTCATATCCGGGAGGCCAGAACGTCCCATCGGCCCTGTTCATGAGATAACCGGTCCCGGTTACGATATTGGAGCGGATGATGCTGTTCAAAGGGTCGCCCTGCTCGCCCATCATCTTGATGGCGCCGCCATCTGCCGTCTGCTGATTGGCGTTACGGATCACGTTGTGCTCGATGACAGCGTTATAGACGGCGTCATTGGAACCCCACAGCGAACCGCCGGCAATTCCGAACTGCGCCGTGTTTTCGATCAGGTTGTCGGCGATCCTGACATTATCAGCCGCCTGGAACCATATTCCGGCGGTTTCAATGTATATCGTTCCAATATCGTGGATGTGGTTTGAAAGGATCCTGGCGCCGTTCGACTTGCCGAACGTGCCATAATTGGTGCCGACGTAGATCCCGTTGCCAGCCACATCCGCAATCACATTGGCGGCAATCAACGCATCCCTACTTTCCGTCACATGCACCCCGACGCCGACATTCTCGATGCTGTTGCCGAGAATCCTGACGCCGTCAGAGTGTTCGATCCGTATGGCGCCAAATCCTCTGGTTTCCGTATAGAACTTGCCGCTGCCTGCAGGAGCTCCATCTCTAAACTCGAGCCCTGATACGACCATCCCATTGGCCCCATCCAACTTGAAGAACGTCGGCAGAATGCCAGCAACGACTATGGAATTGGGCAATGACTGATCGACGGGGATATAATGAAGCTGGCCCGCGACAAGGTCGTACCACCACTCTCCGGGAGCATCGAGCAAGGCCTTTGCTCCGGCGAGGAAATAGCGGCTACCTTCTGCGGTAAAGAAATAGCCCGTGCCTTCCGTATAGACAGTCCGGCCGGCGCTATCGATGGATACAACTGGGAGCGTATCATTGCCCCACTGGCTTCCAGGTCGATACCCTCCAACGATGTCTGCGACCAGTCCCGTTATATCGTCCACTGCCGGAAGATCGCCGGCATGGAAACAAAAGCGCGTGTTTGCTTCCGACACGTCAATGGCAGGCTGGCATTTTGCAGCAAACAACCATCCCT
The DNA here is from genome assembly GCF_051810745.2 of Rhizobium sp. F40D2. Classification (NCBI taxonomy): domain Bacteria; kingdom Pseudomonadati; phylum Pseudomonadota; class Alphaproteobacteria; order Hyphomicrobiales; family Rhizobiaceae; genus Rhizobium; species Rhizobium sp. F40D2. The sequence goes on along the minus strand of NZ_JBPWQX020000002.1, from coordinate 438,692 downwards.
TACGTGGATCGCCGTCTGCGGGGGCGTTGGGGAATCGAGCCCTGGTTTGTCGTATCCCATCGACGAAAAGGTCACCGACCCCTTCATCCGGTGGCAATTTCAGTGATGCCGTCCACCGACCATCCGTCTGCTGCGCAAAGTTGTCAACGCGCAGCCCCCATGCAAAATCGGCGCTTCATCGCATCTTGCCGTCAGGATCAAGCCGGTATCGCGGGTGTCGAAGACGATCGGCTGAGTAAGATAGTAATCGCCCTTACCCAGGGCGATGGTGTTGGCGCCGCCTTTCTCACGGGCAGCATCACGGGCTCTTTCAATGCTGGCGAAAGGGCCGTCGCCACCCTGCTGATCTGCGGTCGGAAGGAGACCGCTCCAGCTGTCTTTGCCATCGGGAGAAACGTAAAATATCGATCGCCCCCCGGTGCTGCTGCTCAATACGTCGCCTAAGGAAGTCCCATTCAACTTGGCTGACATAGTCGGGGAAGCTTCCGCACAAGTCGCCTCCCTGACGAGCACCTGCAGGCGCTCTGGCGCATCTATCTCTGTCTCAAGGGGAGCCGGAGTGCTGGACTGCGGAAAGAGCATGACAGGCAAAATACTCAGGATCAGTCCAAAACGCCGGCTCATGATGTCTGCAACCCGCTCGTAAGGCCACGCGCGGGCGCCTGCAAAGGTGGCGAATGGCTCACCGAAACGACGGGCGCGTACAGCGAGAACATGATGATGGCTGTGGTAAACAGGATGAAGATGGCGTCATTCTGAACGAAAAAAATACTTTCGGTCAGGTTCATCACCAGAATCATGATCGTAAGGACATTGAGCCAGAGCCACCCGTACTGCGGATCATGACATTGAAGGAACCCGCCCTGGCGGATTGCATAGGGAACCATTAGAACAAACGGAATCATTCCCATGATTCCAAAGCTCAACAAGATATCGCGGTATCCGTTATGCGCGTGGGGTGCCGGCCAGCCGATCTTCAACCACATATGCGTCGCTTCGGGGTTCTGGACCGTCCAGAAAGCCTGGTAACCATAGCCAAGCAACCAACGATCGGATATTTCGCGATCAACCAGCTCCCACAATGGCACCCGACCCGTCAAAGTCGCATCCTTACCGAGCGCTTCAAGGGCCGGAACCAGGAATTCGTGAAGCGAAATCAGAATGGCGATAGACAGCTGAACGAAAAACAGCACGATGACGACGCGGCCAATGCTGCTGCTTCTTTGCAGCAGGGAATAAAAGCCGATCAGGCAAAACGCCACTGACGTTGCAATAATCGCGGTCATCGATCCGGAGCTTGCAAGGCAAATCACACCCGCCGCCAACAAGGCGAACGCGGTTCGCCGCAGGCCGAACGTCCCGTCGATCAGCACGGCCGTCGCCACCAAGATCATTAAAGACGCGTACCAGCCGAGCACGTTCTTGTGAATAAAGACGCCCCGCATGGCACCATCCGGCATACTGGCGAGGCTTGGTGACACCACGGCGACAACCACACTGAGGGTGATACAAGCTCCGAGCGTTACAAATACCAGGAACAGCAGCTGCCTTGGCGTGAAACGTATCGCTAGGACATAGGAAAGAAGCACGCAAAACAAAAGGCCGATTGCGCGCCTCAAGGTCGTTGGCGGTGCTATGGACCACAGGGTAGACAAAAACGGCAAGGCAAGCATCAGGGGAACAATCAGATTTCGCCTGAGCGCCGTTAGAAACTGAGGAAAATTACGTATCAGGATCACGGCTGTAAATGCATATATAGGAAGGCAAGGAAGACGCAGGATGGATCTGGCAGATTCGCTGAGAGCTCCGTCCGCATCTGAAAGGACAAGTGGCAGAAACGCGCCTGCCTGAAGAAAAAGGGATATGCCGGCGCCCCAGCATTCTATGGCCCGCCAACTGATCGTTGGTCCGCTGGCAGTTCTGAGTCTATCTACTCTCATTATCCGTCCCGACTAAATTGAACAGACAAGCGACTGTCGATCGCGGCAGATCAAAAAACAGCTGTCGGCCTTCGTGGCTGCGCTGCTCTCAAGCAATCATCCAGCCACATCCGCGGTCAACCTGTCCTAGTGAAGGGCGGGCTACGCCTAATGCACCCTGCCTCCACCCAAAGGCGATGTTGCGCCTAAGCTTTCAGCCGGTCTTTACCCAAAAGGCGGGTCTTTATGTCCGCGAATTGCCCTTAAGAGCAGATGTTGTGCGTGTCCGTTCACCGGTACCGTGGCGATGAATGTCTTATGAAGCGTGGTGGGTAAGCCGCGGTTCTACTGCAATGAGGCAACAATTCTGGCAGAGTCTATCTCTGCAATCGAAGCCTGGAAGGTTAGGATTGCTATGTTTCTGCGTCATGATCCTAGTTCTCTATGTAACACGACGGGCGCTCTACTCGTCGTGGGTATTTTGGATATTACAATTCCAAACCGCGATGGCTGCGCAAGGGGCGACCTCTTAAGCAAAGTTGCGCTGCACAGCGGTGCATCGCGGCAGCCCACCTGAGCGCGCACCATGGAGCGGCCGGCCCTCAGTGTCCTCATCAACAATTACAACTACGCTCGCTTTGTCGGGCGGGCGATAGACAGCGTGTTGAACCAAGACGCACGCGACGTCGAGATCATCGTCGTCGATGACGGCTCGACCGACCAGTCGCGGTCTGTTCTGGAAGCGTATGGCAGCCGAGTAAAGGTGATCTTTCAGGAGAACGCAGGACAGGCCGCCGCGATCAATACCGCTGTGAGATCAAGCGTGGGCGAGATCCTCTGTTTTCTGGATGCCGACGACTGGTGGGCGCCGAGAAAGTTGTCGGCGACGGCTGCGGCATTCCGCGCCAATCCTCAGGCATCGCTCGTCTATCATCGACTGCAGCCGACGCTTGTCGATGGCACGCCGACTTCCAAGCCGATCCCTCGAACGCTGTGTTCCGGCGCGTTGCCGTCGTTACTCACACGATCTGCTGGTTGGTGGCCTTTTCCGATGACGTCGGCTGTCGCGGTACGTCGAAGCGCATGGGATGCTGCGGGCGGCATTCCAGAACAGTTCCGCATATCAGCCGACGCCTGGCTCGTGGGGATCTATCCGTTTCTGGGCGACGTGATTGCCATGCCGGATCCGCTAGGATTCTACCGCATACACAATAACAACTGGTATCGCTCGACCGAGGATGCCACCACGCTGCGGCGACGGATGACGCACTGGCGGCATACCGTTGAGGCAACGAACCTGTTTCTCTCAACCCATGAACTGCCGGCAAGACTGCATCTGGCGGATCACTATCCCTATCGCGTTGCGTCGGCGAAGCTGCAGGGCGCCGATGCTCTCAGCCGGTTCAAGCTTGCCGTCGAAGGCCTCTTCTTTGCCGGCGAACCGAACCTGCTCAGGCGGACGCGCGACAGCTTGCGCTCGGCGCGCGGTCTGTCACGGCTAGGTCTTGATGTAGGCTTGTCGGAGGCAGCGAAATGAAGGCGCTGTTATTGGTTTCCGAACTGGAAGATTATACCATCTCCTTCGCCAATGGCGTTGCCCAACACCTGGACGTTGTGCTTGCCGTGCCGCACCGGCGGTATGCACATCTCGCCTCTTCCTTCGATCCGGCTGTTGATCTGCACCTTCTGGACTGGCCGAGACACCGTTCTCTCTCCAATCCCTGGTTTCTGTACCAGCTTACGCGCCTGATCCGGCGGGAACAGCCGAACCTTATTCATCTCCTTAGCAATTCGACACTTTGGCTGAACCTCGCCGTGCCGTTCTGGCGCCCGACCCCGCTTGTGACGACGATCCATGACGTGGAAATCCATCCCGGCGATTTGGAGACGCGTACGTTACCCGGCTGGGCTCCCGAATTGATGGTGAGGCAATCCGGGCATCTTGTTGTCCACGGCGAAGGACTGAAGCAGCTGGTTCTCGATCGATATGCGAAATCCGCCGATCACGTCCATGTCCTGTCACATCCCTCCATCCTTCGCTATGCGGAACTCGCCCGGCGACAGAAGATGACGCCGCGCGAAGCCGATGGAACTATACGCGTGCTGCTGTTCGGGCGGATTTTTGCCTACAAGGGTCTGGAACATCTGGTCCGGGCCGAAGCGATGCTCAAAGACGTGTTACCCAACCTGCGCATTACCGTCGCGGGCCGCGGCGACGACCCGCGGATATTCCAGGCGCTTATGGGGGATGCCGGCCGCTACGATATTTTCAATCGTTTCATCGAGGATACGGAGGTCGCCCAGCTATTTCTCGACACCGACATCGTCGTGCTTCCCTACACGGAAGCATCCCAAAGCGGTGTGCTCAACCTTGCAGCCGCATTTGGCAAACCGGTCATTGTTACGGATGTCGGCGAGTTGGGTGGCACCGTTCGACAAAACGGGTTGGGACTGGTGGTCCCTCCCGGAGATGCAAAGGAACTCGCGGCAGCGATCCAGACATTGGCAGGCAACGGCGAGCTTAGAAATCAGTTCGGCACCAATGCACTTCAATGGGCCAAAGGACCGAATTCGCCGGAACAGGTCGGGGGCCAGGCCGCGGCCGTTTATCGAGAGGTGGTCGGGACATGCTGATGGAGACCCTCACGGACAGAAGTCGGCTGGCGGCACAGAGCGCGGCCAGCGTTCGCCACTATGTTCCAGGCGGCTGCGAGAACGGCGGCGGCATTGGCAGGTTGGTCGGCTATATAACCGAGACGGCGAAAGAGACCGGCACCAAACATTTCGTCACGGATACGAGGGGCGCGCGATGGTCCAAATTGACGTCGCCGGCGCGGCTGTTCGGCGCCATTTTGACGATGGCGAAGGACCGGATTGTTGCGCCCGACCGCATTCACCATATCCATATCGCCGGCCGCGGCAGTACGTCGCGAAAACTGATCCTGACGGAGGCTGCCCGATTACTCGGGTGCTGCCACATGTTGCACCTGCACGACTACGACTATGCCGGCGACTTTGCGCAACGCTCGCCGCGCCAACAACGGCTCATACGTCGGATGTTTCAGAATGCCGATTGCGTTGTGGCGCTGGGGGCGCGCGATCGCATGACGCTGACGACACTTCTGGGCGTGGACGAGCGCCGCGCGGTCGTCGCCCATAATTGCGTCCCCGATCCCGGGGCGCACGATATTTGTGCCGGCCAGGCACCGTTGATCGTATTCCTTGGCCGGTTGAGCGAACGCAAGGGCGTCACGGAGCTTCTGCTGGCCCTCAGCCACCCGGTCATGAAAGACCTCAAGTGGAGGGCTGTATTGGCAGGTGACGGGCCTGTCGAGGATTATCGCCGACAGGCTGACGCCATGGCGCTTTCCAATTTGGTAGAGATGCCCGGCTGGCTGGACGCCGCCGGGGCGCGAGCCCTGTGCGCGCGAGCAGATATCCTGGTCTTGCCTTCGCATGCAGAAGGCCTGGCAATGGCCGTGCTCGAAGGGCTGTCCCACGGGCTCGCGGTCGTCACCACGCGAGTCGGAGCGCATGGCGAAGTCATTACCGACGGTGAAACCGGGATTTTCGTCCCCGTCGGAGATCCGAATGCCTTGGCTGCAGCCTTGGCGAAACTGGTGACTGATCCGGAAACCTGCATCCGCCTCTCAGTCCAGGGGCGCATGCATTACCTCAACCATTTCAGCATGAAGGCCTACATGCGGTCGCTCGATAAACTATACGAAGCCGTTTCCGCGAAACCTCAAGCAATGGTTGGCGCACGATGACGATCTCCACTCTACCGCCGGACCGCAATCTTCCGATCTCGCCGATGCGCTATGACCCGCGCTTTCAGGTAGAGACCAAGGCGGACAACTTCGATCTCGCATCGATTTACCGTCTCCTCCGCCGAAGAATGATCATGATCATCACGATAACCATGCTGCTCATGGCGCCCGCGGCGATTATGATCCTTGGGCTCAAGCCCACCTACCAGGGCTGGGCCCGGTTGATTGTTCACCAGCCCCTTGCAACATCACTTGATGCGGAAGATACCAGCCACAGTGATCTACTTGACGCGAAATCGGAGACTGAGCGGCTTCTATCCAGAAGCATCGCAGAGCGAGTTGTCCGCGAACTGCGGCTTGACGTGCGGGAGGAATTTAATCCAGCGCTGCGGGAGATCTCGTTGATCGAAAGGATCCGGACAAAGTTGCGCGGCCTGTTCGACACGAAAAAGCCCACCTCGCCTTTACGGGAGAACATCAACGCTATCATCCCAGAATATTATAGGGCGTTCGGCGTGTGGCATGAAGATAAGAGTGACGTAATCCAGATCAGCTTCAATTCGATCGATCCTGAACTCGCAGCCGCGGTGCCAAACCGGGTCATCGACATTTACCTCGACGAGCGGAAACAGAGCGTCCATGGCCGCCTGGATGCAGCGGAAGAATGGATACGCCAACGCATCACGGAGCAGCAGCTTCGCGCTGACATTTCTCGCGACGCTGCTCGCAACTATCAAGAATCAATGGACGTCGTCTCCAAAGAGGACGCCCAGGAGGAACGGATCAAGTCATTTCTGGAACTCACTGGCCGAGAAGGCAAAATCGAAGAAAGCCGGGTTGAGGTGGAGGCGGTGATCTCGACGCTTGAGGCAGCGGATAACGCTTCGGTCGCTGCGCAGAATATCGTCGTCCCCGACAGCATTGCCATAAAGCAACGCGATCTTCGCGGACAGGAACAGGATCTCGCCCGTCTTCTCGAGACATATGACGGCAATGCCGAGGCCGTAGTGGAGCTACGTGGAGAGATCCAAGAATCCCGTGCCGGTCTCGAACTGGCGACCAACCAATATCTCCAGACAATGCGCGCCAAGCTCGTCGCACTTGATCATGAAGCTGAAGCCGTACAATCCAGATTGGTTGTTGCTAATGAAAAACGCATACGCGATGCGCTGGTGCAGACGGAATTGGTACGATTGCAGAAAATCGCGGAAAAGGAACAAACGGCACTCGATAAGCTTGAGAACCAGCGCCGTGACCTCGCCGCGAAGGCCATGTTGCCCGGGGCGGAGTTGGAAGTTCTAACACCGGCTACAGTGCCGCTCACATCAACGGGACGTGGACGGCTTTCCTATCTGGTGGGCGCCCTCCTGGCTGCGATCTCTGCCGCCGTAACGGCTGCTTTGGTGATCGAAATGTGGGACCGGACAGTCCGGAGTTTCGACCAAATAGCTGGAATGGCGCGCACCTTACCGGCTGGACTTATCCCGCGTCTGGCGCGGAGTGAAAATTCGAAGACGATGTTCGCACATATGCCGGTCCCGATGTTTGACGAAGCGATCCGTAGCGTGGTGCTTTCACTCAAGCAGTCCAATGGCGGCAAGTTGCCGAACAGTATTGTCGTTACCTCGGCTCACAGTGGAGATGGCAAGTCGCTTGTCGCGCGATCGCTTGCGATGGAACTTGCTGCCGCCGCGATTCCGGTGCTGCTGGTCGATGGCGACCTTCGACGGGGAAAACTCGATGCGTTTTTCAGGTCGGGGGTAATGTGCGGGCTGAACGAATTCCTGAATGGCCAGGCCGATTTCCGCGACATCGTCTACCACCATCCAAGCGGCATCGATTTTATTCCATCTGGAAAATTCAGTCTCCAGCGGCGCGTCCGTCCGAACGCCCTGGCAGAAATCATCGAGATGGCGGTCGCGGCCGGCCAGATTGTCATCTTCGACAGCGCGCCTGTGCTCGCCTCGACAGATACCGTGCATTTGACCGCCCTGGCGGAAAGAACACTGGCAATCGTTAGATGGGGAAAGACGAGCCGCCGTGCGGTCGAGTTCAGCCTGCAGCAAATGAAAAGCTCGCGAAATTCGGAAATCGTTGTTGCGATCAACAACGTAAATCCCCAGAAGCACGCATTGTATAATTTCAGCGACTCGGAGCTTTTTTCGAAATCTCTGATGAAATACTACACATTCAAAGCATGAATACATCACGCACCAATGTTTAAACGCTCAATTTGCTTCTGCACTGGCAGCGAGCCGGAGGAAACATGGATACGGGAATGAGAGAGAACCGAAAAGTTGCGCTGATTACGGGCATAACAGGTCAGGACGGTGCCTATCTGGCGGAAATGCTCCTAGAGAAAGGCTATATCGTTCACGGCCTGAAGCGCCGCTCATCGTCCTTCAACACCAGTCGCATCGAGCATCTATACGAGGATCCCCACATCGAGAATCCACGCTTTATCCTGCATTTCGGAGATATGACCGATTCAACGAATCTCATCCGTGTCGTTCAGGAAACGCAGCCGGACGAGATCTACAATCTCGCCGCACAGAGCCACGTTCAAGTCTCTTTCGAGACCCCCGAATACACAGCGAACGCGGATGGAACCGGCACCCTTCGGCTACTTGAAGCAATTCGCCTCCTGGGGCTCACCAAGAAGACCCGCTTCTATCAAGCGTCCACCTCCGAGCTCTACGGCAAAGTCCAGGAAGTCCCGCAGAGCGAAACGACGCCTTTCTACCCTCGATCACCCTACGCGGCGGCCAAGCTCTACGCCTATTGGATTGTGGTCAATTATCGGGAAGCGTATGGCATGCACGCCTCGAACGGCATTTTGTTCAATCATGAAAGCCCGATCCGCGGCGAAACTTTCGTGACGCGTAAAATCACCAGGGCGGCGGCGGCGATCCATCTTGGCCTGCAGGAAAGGCTCTATCTCGGCAATCTGGATGCCAAGCGCGACTGGGGACATGCACGAGAATATGTCCGAGGCATGTGGTTGATGCTGCAACAGGACGAACCGGAGGACTACGTGCTCGCGACCGGCGAAACGCACTCGGTTCGTTCCTTCGTCGACAAGACCTTTGCCAAGGTGGGCATGCCAATTGATTGGCGCGGGAACGGGGTTGAGGAAAAGGGATACGACAAGACATCCGGTCGGTGCGTGGTGGAGATCGATCCAGCTTATTTCCGTCCAACCGAAGTTGATCTTCTGATAGGCGACCCGACGAAGGCGCACACGAAGCTTGGTTGGAAACATGAGACCAGTCTCGATCAGCTCGTTGCGGAGATGGTTCGCGAGGATCTGAAAGTCATGGCACGAAATGTTCCATCGGCTGGTGTAACCAAGGGTTTTGCCTATGCCTGACGTGATCTACAGCCTTGCCGGAAAAAGGATCTATGTCGCCGGCCACCGCGGCATGGTCGGCTCTGCGATCGTGCGGCGTCTTGCTTCGGAGGGCTGCGAGATTTTAACGGCCACCCGTGCCGAGGTCGATCTCAGACGGCAGGAGGAGGTGGAGGCCTGGATGAGCAGGAATCATCCCGACGCTGTCTTCCTGGCAGCTGCTCGGGTCGGCGGCATTCTCGCAAACGCAACCTACCCGGCCGACTTCCTTTACGACAACCTGATTCTCCAAGCCAACGTAATTCACGCAGCCCATAGAGCTGACGTCGAAAAACTGATGTTTCTAGGCTCGTCCTGCATCTATCCGAAACTCGCCGACCAGCCGATCGTTGAGAATGCACTTCTCACTGGATCGCTTGAGCCTACGAACGAATGGTATGCGATTGCCAAAATCGCCGGATTAAAGCTCTGTCAAGCCTATCGCAAGCAGAACGGCAGAGATTTCATCTCGGCCATGCCTACCAATCTTTACGGTCCAGAGGACAATTTTGACCTCGGATCCAGCCATGTCATGCCGGCACTCATACGCAAGGCGCATGAGGCCAAGATCGACGGGCAGCAAGAGATATGCATCTGGGGTACTGGCACACCGCGGCGCGAATTCCTGCATGTTGACGATTGCGCCGACGCCTGCGTCCATCTCATGAAAACCTATTCCGCCGAAAGTCATGTGAACGTCGGTTCTGGCGAAGACATTACCATCCTCGAATTGGCACATCTCGTCTCCAAGGTCGTTGGCTTCAAAGGCAAGATCGAGCGCGACCTCACCAAGCCAGACGGCACGCCACGAAAACTCTTGAGTATCGACAAGCTTCGCACCCTCGGCTGGTCTCCCAAGATAGGTCTGAAGGAGGGCATCGCAGACGCCTATCGCTCCTTCCTGGATGGTCATTATCTCGAACGCGGTAGCAACGAAGTTAAATCCGGAGACTTGATGGGTCGAAGCAACATCGGTTTGGAAAGAGCCGAGACTTCAGCGCTCCACGCGTAGACGCTCGCTACGGTCGCGTACCCTCCCGCATGGCGAATTTGCGCGAGGAATAAAAAACTCTGTCCGGGGGGACGCATATGCTGGGATGGAGCAGATGATGCAACCAGTGGAAATCAGGATTGCAGCGCTCATTTTTCTGATAGTCGTGTGGGCGGTGATTATCGGTGCGGCAATGGATTTTTTCGCGGTCGATATACCGATGTCGCTCGTCGCTCTTTTGCACAGATAGTCCGGCTCGGATGGCTTCGGGAGATTACCTTCCACTCGGACGCGACAATCGAAGGCTCAAGCACGCGCCCCGGGTATCTGGCGGCTGCAAGGCATTCGGCGAAAATGACGCGAAGAATGAAAATCGTACGCGCTCGTGCACCAGTGGAGTCCGAGTTTCGGGTCGGCACATTTCTTACTCAGGCGCCTCGCAATAATGGAACAGACCTGTCTTCATGCGCGAGGGAACGCGAAAGATGGGGATTCAAAATGAACGTCAAGAGGATAGTTTTCGAGCCGAGCGACTGGGTTCCGAACAATCAGCGTCTTCCTGTGTTGCTTTACAGGGGGCTTTTTGCCGACGGTGGACCAGCTGATTTCAAAAACCGCTTCGCAGCCAACGGTTGGACAGGCATCTGGACAAACGGCGTCTTCAATTATCAGCATTACCATTCCGGCGCCCATGAGGTGCTTGGGGTTGCAGTTGGGAGTGCCACCCTGCTGATTGGGGGCCTTGGCGGTCAGGCTCTAAGGGTCGCGGCGGGAGACTGTCTGGTGCTTCCAGCCGGGACAGGGCACCAAAATCTCGGTTGCACCCCGGACTTCCAGGTCGTCGGCGCGTATCCCAAGGGACAGCATGCCGACATCCAGACCTCGGCTGCTTCAAGCGAAATGCTGGCGAAAATCTCGTCCGTACCCGTACCCTCCAGCGATCCCGTTCAAGGCCCGTCGGGATTTCTGATCGAGACATGGCGGTAGTCGTCGCGGAGCCCGACCGATTTTCGCGGCCGTGTTTAATGTGATAGACCCGATCATTAACCTGGCCGGGGAGCACGAGCCTCGCTATCGTTCAGCCAAAGCCCGTCGCTCGACAACCGGCTATATCCTGTATGAATTGAACAAAACTCGTGTCGATGCCTTATCTGCACTCCCTAAAGGCTAGAACCATGGATGTCAGGCAGACAATCGACGCGTTGGACGAGTGGCTCAGAACGTTCGTGTTGAGCGAATGGACGTTTTACCAATTCGGGCTCATCGCCATCGGTTACGGCGCAGCGTCATTCCTGGCATCGCGCACCGAAGCCGCATTGGAACAGAAAGCGAGGCGCATCAAAGGTAATCCGGACCTGTTGCGCGTCATAATTGCTTTCATGCGTCGCTTGAAGTGGCTGTTTCTTGCCGTATGGCTATGGCTTGCAAACGTCACTCTGACTCAAACGACCTGGCCGTCGCGACGTTGGCTGATCTCGACTGCTCTGACGTTAACGGCGGCGTGGTTCGTCATCTCCGTTCTGACCAAAATCATCCGCAATCCCACCTTGTCGCGTATCGTCGCTATTTCCAGTTGGAGCTACGTCGCGTTGTACGCGCTCCGGCTTGACGATCCCGTGCTCTCCGCGCTCGATGGGCTGGCTGTCAATCTGGGGGCCGTGCGCCTTTCACTTCTTCTTGTACTCAAAGCCGTCGTGCTGGCCGTCGCGCTCATCTGGGTGGCGGTTCTCATCGGCAATGTCCTTTCCCATTGGGTGCAGAGGTCGAGCGACCTTTCGCCATCGATCAAGGTCCTGATCAGCAAGTTCATAAAAATCGGTCTGATCATGATCGCCGGCGCAATTGCCTTATCAGCGACCGGCATCGACCTTACCGCATTGACCGTTTTTTCCGGCGCAGTTGGCGTAGGCATAGGCTTCGGCCTTCAGAAAGTCGTGTCGAACTTCATCTCCGGCATCATCATCCTCCTCGATAAATCCATCAAGCCGGGCGACACGATCACGCTCGGCGATACCTTCGGTTCGATCCGCGATTTGCGCTCGCGGTTCGTCTCGGTCATCACGCGTGACGGCAAAGAATATCTCATTCCCAATGAGGACTTCATCTCCCAACAGGTCGTCAACTGGTCGTTTTCCAGTGACTACGTCAGGATCGACGTCGACTTCGGCACGGCTTATGACAGCGATCCGCATGAGGTCGTCAGGATCGCAATCGCAACCGCCTCGACGGTGGACCGGGTCGCCAATGAATACAAGACGCCGGTATGCTGGCTTACCTGCTTTGGTGCTTCGTCACTGGACTTTCGGCTCCGTTTCTGGATCTCCGATCCCGCAAATGGCCTGACGAACGTCAGGGGCCAGGTGCTGATGGCGCTTTGGGACGCATTTAAGCACGCCGGCATTTCCATCCCGTTCCCGCATCGGGAAATCATCATGAAGACGCCCGTCGAGATCAAGCAGTCGCGCGAGGACTAACCGCGTCTTGCTCCACCTTCTTAGTTGCGGCCTGTCGGCACACTGGGGCTCCCTCGCAGGGGGAGACGTGAGGTTCGCATTGTACTGGAATTGGTCTTGGGTGAGCAACTGCCAGACTAAGTGCGCTACGCATGCTGCGATACGCAATCGACAGCTTTTCCACGCTCACAGTGCCTGCCAGCCCTCACCTGGGGCTGACGCGACTACCGAGATCGACAGAGCTTTTTCCTCGCCTGATCTTATTGCTGATCTTCTCGACCTTCGCCGGCCGAAATCCTCGATTCGCCTTGAACAATGGCCCCTCGCCCTGACGGCGGAACTCGTACGTGTTTGCGATGACAGGGGCGTAGCCGCGCAATGCAAAGGTAACCACCACCACTGCCATCAACATTATTGTCGCGGTCGCAAAGACAACGAATAAAGATCGCCTTGCGCTGCCGCCTCCCACCGCACTGCCGGTTCGCCCCGCGGCACCGGGATGAGTGGCAGACGTTAACGGGGCTTCGACACGACGGTCGGGTCGACGGGAGAGGTTTCTTCGGGCTCTCGACATCGACGTCACCGCCTATTTTCCTTCGGCAGTGGCGGCCGGCGGAACTCGGAAAATAACCTTTCGAGGCCGCTCTCCCTCCTTCGTGACGAGCACAACGATCGTGCATCGATCCTCATGATTACTGATCGAAAGGAGACGCGCATCGTTGTTCGCCAGAATGTCCTCCGCAGCTTCGCTGCAATCAACAATTTTCGCCTGCGCCAACTCGATGACTTGCTGCGGACGGCCAGACGGTACAAAGGCAAGGGTCATGGACGCGGCGGCGATGATCATCTCCATCGTACCTCTCCAACTTCGCCCGTTGCCACGTGCTTTACCGCCAGCGTAACCGCTCTAGCTCGAAGAGCTTGATGCCCGCGAAAGTTTTCCCCGCAAATATCTGATTTCCTCATGCACGATCCGCTTATCGCCTCCCACTAGCGCCTGCCAGACACGATTGCCAAACTGGCAGGTTAATCGCGTCAACCCCTCATGCTCATTCGATCCGGTCTCGACCACGACCAACATTAGGCCGAGATTCCGATATCGATTAAAATCTTTGGTCGTCAGCCCAAATCTGTCAGCAATATCGTTGACCTCCAGGACGAGGTTGCTGGTCGTTCCGGCTGAAAACATTCGCTACCGACCCTCCAAATAAAACCGCGGCTGCATAGCGGCCGACTTCCGTTGTCAGGATTTTAGAGCAGGTTCCGAAGCGCTATTTGCAGCGATCATTTGGCGATTTCCAATACAATGAATTTCCTCAATCGAAGCTGCCCTCAAATACCCTTTTTTGCCGCCGAGAATTGAGACTATTGCGCGTGACCGCTACGCATCATTGCGCAATGGCAACCCCGCCAGGAGAACACACCAATTGTCTCAACCTCGACTCCGATAGACTATATCATGCCGTGATATGAATAAAGGAATTTATCGAATGAGTTCCGCAAAAGCCGTCAACCTTTCAGAAAACAGCATTTCCGCCGAAGCGCCTGTCCTCGACCAGCGCGTTTTTGAGGGGTTGGCGGGAATGAGACTGGCCATGAGGCGATTTCTCATTTTCAGCGAAGCCACCCTTTCTGCTGCACGTGTAACCTCTCAACAGTACCAAGCTCTCCTGGTAATCAAAGTTGGCTCGATGATCACGATGGGCGCGCTTGCAGAGCAGATGCTCTTGCAACATAATGGTGCAGTTCAGCTCGTGGACAGGCTGGCAATGGCCGGCCTTGCCCAGCGCATCCCCTCCCTCGAAGACAAACGCAGTGTTTTCATTACCCTCACATCGGAGGGAAAGGCCTTGGTCGAAGCGCTTGCGAAAGTCCATCTGGAGGGAGTTCTCGCCAATGAGCCGTTGCTCGCGGAATCGCTATCAATGCTGCGCTCCCTGGCGTTGCTAGGCTGACAGGGCGAGCCTCGGTTTTATCGCGCATGAAGTTTGCTCAATGCCAAACCTCTTCTAGCGGGACCAAGAGCGGGGAAACGCCTCCATGGGTCAGACTGCGTCGATCACAAGCGGCCGCGATGCGAAGAATTTGGCATACGCCGTTAAGTTCGCGTTTACTCTTTCGGCCTTGGATCGCGCGTGTCGCCCAGCCGGTCTGGCAAAGACCAGCACCTCCAAAACCATCGGCCGGAACAGCTAAACATGAAAACCATTATCCCTTCCTTCGCAATCGTCGCACTTACAGCGTCTGCTGCTTTTGCCCAGCCCAGTCTGGTCAAGCACTCCGATCACTGGAATGTGTTCTCCTATCCGTCGGGCGGAAAGAACGTCTGTTATACGTTGACCCTGCCTACTCAATCAGAACCGGCTAGCGTCGATCACGGGAACAACTATTTCATCGTCGCGCCCGGCAGGGGCGATGCGAAATACGAGCCCCAGGCGCGTTTTGGATATCAATTGAAACCCGGTACGCGGGTCCAGTTGGAGATCGGTGAGAAAAAATTCTGGTTGTTCACGAGGGGCGACAGCGCCTGGATGCAGAACGAAGCGCGCGAACCGGAACTGGTGGATGCTATGCGCGCTGGCGCGGAGATGCTTCTAAAGGCCACCTCTCGACGCGGCACGGACACCAGCTACAGCTTCTCGCTGGACGGATTTACTGCAGCTTTGAAGACAGTCAACACATGCGGATCGCGGTAGATCGTGGAGGTCGGCAGGATCGCATTTCGCCGCGGTTCGCCCTATCACAGTGGTTTTCGCGGCGAATAAGCGGTGTCCGGTTTCCTTTGTAAAAATGTTGACGCATTCGCCAGTAGTTGTATCATGCAATGACACAACTACTGGCGTGAAGGACACCGTCGTGAGCAAGACGGAGCCGGCTGGATGGCGGAACTACCAGCCCGGTAGGCGTGTCTGGGGTTGGCCGCTGATCGGCGCCTTGGCGCTGACCATGTTCGTCGGCTTCACTTGGTGCGGGTGGCTACCCGTCGGCCGTGCTGGCGTTCTGGCGGACAGAGCTGGTGGAAATGCCCGTGCGGCTCTGGCGCGGATATCTGCGTTCAGAAATTCGTATCAGCGATTAACGCGGCGGAAAATTCGAAGGCGCTGAAGGCGCTATCATATTGGAAGCGTGGCAGCTCTATCGAAAAGGGTGGTTGGGTCACGATAGCCGGCGTGGACAAGCCAAGCGCAGACGCTGCCGATCGCTGCGTCGAGATACTCGTCAGAATGAAGCAAATACCCCTCGGCACGCCGATGTTGCGAAGAATTGAGCGGCGCAATGTAATGATGCGAATTCGACGGCTCGAAGATCCAAGACGCTTGACGCCGCACCCTCCCCGCCGGGCATTAGGAGTGACCTTACGATGAAAATAGCGATCAACGGAGCAGGCATCGCCGGACCGACATTAGCCTATTGGCTCCATCATTACGGCCATGAGCCTGTGTTGATCGAGCGGGCTTCGCATCTGCGGTCCGGAGGCTATATCATCGACTTCTGGGGCCCCGGATATGAGGTGGCTTCGAAGATGGGCCTTCTTCCGCGCCTTCACGAGCTCGGATATGACGTCAAAGATGTACGTTTCGTCGGCAGCGATGGACAGCAGCGGGGCGGATTTTCCACCGATGCAATACGAAGGACGCTCGGTGGACGCTTCGTTAGCTTGAAGCGAAGCGATTTGGCGGCAGCGATTTATGCGGCGCTCGACGGCAAGGTCGAAACAATCTTTGACGATAGCATCGCGACGATCGATGACGGCTCCTCCGGCGTGCATGTGAGCTTCGATTGCCACCGCGATCTGACGTTCGACGTCGTCGTCGGAGCCGATGGCCTCCATTCGCGCGTCCGAGAGCTGCAATTCGGATCGGAGAGACAGTTTGAGGCCTATCTTGGATATAAGGCCGCCGCTTTTGAGCTGCAGGGCTATCCGTTGCACGAGGAACAGACCTATCTCAGCTATGCCGAACCGGGCAGGCAGGTTTCACGGTTTTCCATGCGGGATGGCTGGACGCTTTTTCTGTTCGTTTACAGGGATTTCGGTCCCGCGAACCTACCGCTAACGCACGCCGGACGCAAAGCAGCCCTGCGGAACGCTTTCAGCGACGCCGGATGGGAGTGCCCGGAAATCTTAAGCCAAATGGACGAAACGGCGGAGATCTATTTCGATCGCGTCAGCCAGATTCAAATGTCCAGCTGGACCAGCGGCCGCACTGTCCTTATCGGCGATGCGGCGGCCTGCGTTTCGCTGCTCGCAGGTGAGGGTTCAGGATTGGCGATGAGTGAGGCCTATGTGCTTGCCGGCGAGCTCGCGCGTGTCCCAGATAATCCGCTTGCCGGTCTTATCCGTTATCAAACGCGGATGATGCCATTCCTATTCGACAAGCAGCGGGCCGCGCGGCGTTTTGCTTCGTCCTTCGTTCCGACAACCGCATTCGGAATCACCCTGCGCAATATCCTGAGCTCTCTTTTTTCATTTCCCGTCGTGGGAGCCTTTCTGTTGGGCCGTCAATTACGCAGCAATTTCGACCTTCCGCACTACGATCGAGGTTAACCCGCCAAGAACAATGCGGACGAAGCATCCGGACCCGGTCTGCCGGTCGATGCCTTTGAGCCCCAGAGCTCGCGCCAATCATTCACGTCAGGTTCAGAATTGACAGAAGTCCGAATCGTCACCAGAATATCACAGCGTGACATAGAAGGAGTCGACGTGGGACGGATCGTTTTTCTTGCGGCAACATTTGCCGCCTATGTCATTGTGATGTTTACATTAGCTTCGATTCCTGGCGTTAGATCGCTGGAAACCGCCGACGCGACCAATGCAGTGATCGTAAATTGATCCATCCGATAAAGTCGGCGATTTGTGAGCCTCACGGCAGCTCTCGCCCATCGTAGAGCGGAATTCGACTCTCCTCGCGCCCTGATCCAATTTCGATACAAAGATCATTTCAGAGAAACAGATGCCGCTTCGGAAGATAGTTCTGAAATATTTCATGGCGTTGGCCGCGATTGTTTCCTCGCATGACACATCAGTTGCCACGCCTTCCCCTGCGCCACCTTCGGACTGGGAAGCAAGAGGGCGCGAAACCGGCCTCCCAATCCCACGTTTCGTCTCGCTGAAAGCGAACCGGGCGCGCATGCGTGTAGGTCCGGCCTTCGAATACGCAGTGGAATGGATTTATCAGGCCCCAGGCCTGCCTTTGGAGATCACCGAGGAATACGGAAACTGGCGGCAGGTTCGCGACTGTGACGGCATCTCCGGCTGGATGCATCGCTCGCTGCTCTCGAGCCGCCGCACGGCGATCGTCGGCCCTTGGCTCAAGCACATGGCAGCATTGAGAACCCAGGCGCGCGTGAACGGCACGGTGGAGGCGAAGCTTGAACCGAGGGTGCGCGTTCGAGTTCTTTCATGCTCGCTTTCCTGGTGCGACGTCAGGGTTGATAAGGACCAGCTCAGAGGCTTCATCGATAAGCCCTCGCTCTGGGGTGTTTATCCGAAGGAGATCTTTCGATGAGGCATATTCAATCCGTGTCGGAGCCTTGCCAAATATAGCCGCGGCTCCCAGATAGTCTGTTGATCGGTCGGTGCCGCACGGCGGCCAGCGATATAATCGAAGACGAAAGT
The DNA here is from genome assembly GCF_051810745.2 of Rhizobium sp. F40D2. NCBI lineage: Bacteria > Pseudomonadati > Pseudomonadota > Alphaproteobacteria > Hyphomicrobiales > Rhizobiaceae > Rhizobium > Rhizobium sp. F40D2. The sequence continues at coordinate 420,554 of NZ_JBPWQX020000002.1, read as the reverse complement.
GCTGCGGAGCCAACCACCATGCACGCTCGGCCCAATACACGACACTTCATCCGACTTTCCCCGGACAACGAAAGCGGCAAACCAGTGAAGTTGTGATAACGGCCGCAGGCCGGATTTTTTCTTTGACAGAGAAGGCGATCGCTTGAACCCGAGGCAAATGCGGGCGGACGACCCGGAACTTGAAGACGAGCCCCTTCATAAAAGCGGTCCCGCGCTTGTGCTCGGCGCTCTCGGCGTCGTCTATGGCGACATCGGCACGAGCCCGCTCTATGCCTTCCGCGAGGCTCTTCATGCCTCGGGGCAGACGGAGGGAACCGTCGACGGAGCGCAGATTCTCGGCCTTCTCTCCATGATCGTTTGGGCTCTTACCATCGTCGTCTCGTTTAAATATGTCGGCTTCGTCCTGCGTGCCGACAACAAGGGAGAAGGCGGCACGCTGTCGCTCATGACGCTCGCGCGAGAGAGCGCCAAAGGCCGGCCGGTATGGATCCTCATCCTTGGCGTCATCGGCGCCTCGCTCTTTCTCGGCGATGCGATCATCACGCCTGCAATCTCGGTGCTTTCGGCTGTCGAAGGTTTGCAAGTCGTTGCGCCGCAACTATCCAACTGGATAGTGCCCGCCACATTGACCATTCTTGCCGGCGTTTTCTTCGTTCAGCGCTTCGGCACCGGCGGCGTTGCGGCGATCTTCGGCCCGATTACCGCGCTCTGGTTCCTGGTGCTCGGGATCACCGGGCTCAGCCATATCACCGAGCATCCGGGAATACTGGCTGCCATAAGCCCACATCATGCGATCAGCTATCTCGTCAGTCATACAGAGATCGCGATCACCGTGCTGGGCGCGGTGTTCCTCGCCGTCACCGGCGCGGAGGCACTCTATGTCGATCTTGGCCATTTCGGCCGCCGGCCGATCATCACCGCATGGTTCGGGCTCGTCTTTCCTTGCCTGCTGCTGAACTATTTCGGCCAGGGGGCCTTTGTCTTCACGCATCCCGAAGAGGTCGCTCATCCCTTCTTCGGCATGCAGCCGGACTGGGCAAAGCTACCCATGGTGATCCTCGCCACGATTGCCACTGTCATCGCAAGCCAGGCGGTCATTTCAGGCGCCTATTCGCTCATCCGGCAGGCGATGCATCTCAATTTGCTGCCGCGCTTCGACATAAGGCACACTTCGGAAACGCAGTCGGGCCAGATTTTCATGCCGCAGGTCAATCTGCTGCTCTTCGTTGCTGTCGTGATCCTCGTCATCAACTTCCGGAGCTCCGGCAATCTATCGGCCGCTTACGGCATTGCCGTCACCGGCGAAATGCTCATCACCGCCATATTGCTGTTCGTAGTGATGAAAAACATCTGGCGCTGGAACCTGGTGGGAACATTGGCGGTGGTCATTCCGCTGATTGTCATCGATGCGAGCTTCTTCATCGCCAATGCGGCAAAGTTCGCCCAGGGGGGTGGGTCCCTATGGCGGTTGCCTGCACCATCGCCTTGCTCATGCAGACCTGGGTGTCGGGCCGGAAGCTGCTGGCCGAGCGAACGCGGGCCGACGAGGTGCCGCTCGAAGGCGTGCTCGGCAGTCTCGCCCAACGCCGCGTGCCGACAGTGCCCGGCACCGCCGTGTTCCTGACCAGCGATACCGAAGGAGCACCGACCGCATTGCTTCACAGCCTCAAACATTACAAGGTCCTGCATGAGCAGAACGTCATCCTCGGGGTGGCGACCTCGACGTCTCCTTACGTGCCAGACGACGAAAAGATCTTTCTCGAAAGCTTCAATCCGCGCTTCAGCCGCATGGTCATCACCTTCGGCTACATGGAAACGCCGAACATTCCCCGCGCGCTTGTGCTGGCCAAGAAACTCGGCATGAAGTTCGACATCATGTCGACCAGCTTCTTCCTCTCCCGCCGGACCCTCATCCCGTCGGCCAGGAGAGGAATGCCGTTCTGGCAGGACCGCATTTTCATCGCGCTTGCCAGAAATGCGAGCAATGCGACCGAATATTTTCGGTTGCCGATGGGCCGTGTCGTCGAACTCGGCATCCAGGTCGCCATTTGACGCCGGAGATGACGATAGTCCCTCCGCCTGCCGCTCATGTCTGGCTCTGTCGCCGCTACGGAAACAGCCGCTGTCTTGCGCTGCTTTGCCTTGGCACCTTTTCGTGATTGCAGGAACAAACCCGGCTTTCGCAGGTTTCGCAACTCTTGCCGGCATCAATTAAGGCGCGTTGAAAGCCGCTTCGGGTGGGATTGCCGGCATGACCCAGAACCATCACTCGGGTTTGCCGCGCATCAATGGCCTTCTTAGCGGATTGCCTTCATGACGGCGAAGAAAGGAGAGCAGCATGTCCTACGGCCGCTTCGCTGCAATGATAATCACTTCGACGCTCATCATGTTCGGGTTGATGTATCTCAATACCTACGCGCTCGACCATGTGAGCTACAGCCAGACCCGGGCCTGGATGGCGCTGCTGATGGGCGCTGCTATGGCAATGATCATGTTGGTGTTCATGTGGTCGATGTATAAGAATAAGGTGCTCAATATCGTCATCATCGGCGTGAGCCTGATCACATTCGCAGGCTCCCTCTGGCTCGTGCGGAGCCAGGAAAGCGTGTACGACATCAGCTATATGAAAGCGATGATCCCGCATCACTCGATCGCCATAATGACCAGCGAACGCGCCCATATCAAAGACCCGCGCGTACGGAAGCTGGCTGATGGCATCATTGAAGCCCAACTTCGCGAAATCGGTGAAATGAAAGCACTTATTGCCGATCTGCGGGCTCATCCGGTTGCGGACGACGCTAAGGACATTCCACCATATCGCGACCGTTAAGAACGCTCGCGGCGTAATCCACCGCACGCGGGCCATCGGCGGTTAACGATAGCTGCGATTCAGCACCGGCTTGAGGCTGGCAATCATGCGACGCTCTATACCCAGATAAGGGCGGACCCTTCCAGCAACCGTGTCAATCGCAGGCGGTTGGTGAACCAAGGCCCTCAACCGTCCCTGCTTAGCAAGCGCAACCCATTGCTTCGCCTCCCATTCCGGAGTGGGACTCTCCAGTCCTGAAAGTGACTTGTTGATGTTCTCTCCAAGGGCCAACACCCTTGTCCCGATCGGCTGGTTCGAGGCCCCGACGCGAAGTACGGTGCCGCCTTGATCAATCCAAGCATAAACTACCCCTTCAAGCGTCGAGAGCTTGATGTCCGTGAGCTCCACAACCACGCCGTTGCCTTCCTCGGCAGGAGACATGAAGGCAATTGTGCGAAAACGCGACCAATCGATATCCATAGGCATATGTTGCAGAATTCGCACTAACGGGCAACCTTCAGGGCGCGACGGTCACTCAATTTTCAGTCGCCTCGGCGATCTGGCTAGGGACGATGCGGAGGCAGATTTTTCAATTGGTTCTTTAGACGGGCAAGCCTGCTAGGCGAGTCGGGCGCGTTCTTTGGAAGACGTAAGTGGCAGCCGCGAGTCGACGCCGCGTGGATGGCGGTTGCCACAAGGTAGAGGTCCATAAACAGGCGATGCGTAGGGTCAGCCAAAGCCGTTCCGCTTGCAAGAATGCGACGGTGATTGATGAATCCGGGCGGAAAAATCCGTTATGTCGGCAAGGTTGAAACATATGATGCCAGCATGGGCCCGCTAAACCGCCCACGGCGGGCATGGCTTGCCAGATCAGGTAACTCGGTCCGAATCCGGGGCGACATCAGTCCTTGCCGACAGGACATTGCCAAGGCTTCGAAAGCGCGGAATGTGATTGCAGAATACGTTCAACGTTACGAGCAGAGGGACTGCCAGGAGCATGCCGATGACGGACCAGAGCCACGCCCAAAACGAGACCGCAATCAGCACGACGACGGTATTCAGTTGCAATCGGCGGCCGATAAAATACGGCGTGACGATCTGCCCCTCGAAGGACATGACGACCAAGTACATCACTGCAACAGCAGCCGCATACCAAACGCCGTCGAAAGATATGAGGGCTACCGCCGAACCTGCTAACAGGCTGGCCAAAGGACCGAGATACGGAACGAAATTGCAGACGAACGCGATAACCCCAAATAACACAGCGTTGGGCATGCCGATCAGCCACAGCAGGGTCGCAATCACCAAGGCGAGGGACGCGTTGATGGCCGTGATCGTTAGAAGATAGCGCGAAAGATTGCGTTCTATGTCATGGGCGATCTGCATGGCGCGGCGCTTGTCCTGCACCGTTGGCATAGCCTCGACGAGTTTTTCATAGAAGAGGTCACCTGAGGCGAGCAGGAAAAGAAGAAGGATCAGGGTAAGCAGTGTCTGAGCCAGCATGGCTGGAACAATCAAAGCCGCACTCGTCAGTGGACCGTTTCCCCGAAGTTCAACTTGCTGCACGTCCCCTGCATGGCTCTTAAGGAGGTCCGTCACTTTCCGACTGGCTTCTAAGGCGCCGGAAAGAGCTTCGGAAAGACCAGCCAGCTTTGATTGCAGATCATCTTCGATCCGCGGCAGGCTCTCCAGGTAGCCGCTGATCGGTACGACAATCATACCCATAATTGCGACCAGCCCGATCACAAGCACCCCGACAATGAGTATGGATGTCAGGGCTGGCGGGATGCCGAACCGGTCAAAAAACGGCGGATTGGGCTGAATACCAGCGCAAGGAGAAATGCGAGCAAAATCGGAACGAAGAAGTCTTTGCCGAAACTGAGGCAGAGGATCGACGCATATATAAAAAGCCCGATGACCGCCCATTGCGGGGCGAGGACTCGGATGGGTCTCTCCTTTCCAACCTGATTTCCATCGTCACTCGCCCGATTATCCATGATCCCTCTTTCAATTCATGGAAACGGTGCGAAGTCCCGATGAGTTCCATTGGCCGAGGATCTGTCATCCGAAAACGGAAGGGGACAAAAAGGTAGCCGTTTTTCGCTTTATTGCGGCGATATCCATTGGCTCCGCACACGCAGCCGCCCCGGCGATCGGGATGACGGCTCTGTTCCGTATCGCCCTATCGCGCGGAAACATTGACCGAACATGCCTCGTTTCGAGGCTATTGAAGTGTTCCCCAGGAGATAGACATGACAATGACAGTCCGCGACTTCATCGTGGAGCGACTGCACCAATGGGGCGTTCGGCGGATTTTCGGGTATGCGGGAGATGGCATCAATGGCGTGTTTGGCGCACTTAAACCGCCCCAAAGAGAAAATCGAATTCATTCAGGCCCGACATGAGGAAATGGCGGCGTTCATGGCGTCGGTCTATGCCAAGTTTTCGGGTGACCTCGGCGTCTGTATCGCCACCTCCGGCCCGGGCGCGGCCCATCTGATAACCGGCCTCTATGATACCCGCCTTAACCACCAACCAGTGCTGGCAGTCGTTGGCCAACAAGCAAGATCACCAATCGGCGGCCACTATCAGGAGGAAGTTGACTGTCGTCCCAAGGACGTGACCGGTGATTTCGTGCATCAGGCCGCCACCGTCGCAACGCGCCGGCATACGTTGCTCCAACCACCACGGCGAGCAAGTCGTCGAATATGACCAATCCTGCCCCAACGGGCAACACCGCTCTGGTGCGCCCGACCGTTCAGCGGAAAGGTTATCTCACTTCAGAAATGAAGGACTTGACTTCCGATACTTTGACGGGAGCCCACCACTATGGACCCAAGGACGAAGACATCGGTGGCTTTCTAGGGATGGCTGAACATCGCATCGCGGTGCCTCTTGACCAGGCCAACATTGTGAGGAACGAGAAGGGCGACCATGGCCGGGTCTATGGGTTTATGTCGATGCAACCAAAGAGAAGCTGAAGGCCTGATTCAACAATTGAAGTTGTTCAGCTAGATCAACTATCTATGGTGCGAGGCGCGCTCGTATTGCCAATGGCACGGCGCCAACAAGATCTGCGAGCTTCACATTTTTTGCTGAGGCGTTTACATCGATAGATGCCCTTGAACAGCCGGCGATGCGTGCTGCAGGCACAGCCTTATTAGACCGCCAGATATTCTTCGCGCAGTTGGTGATTGTCGAGCACATCTTTGGCTGCTCCTGAAAAGACGACCTCGCCGCTGTCCATAATAACGGCCCGGTCCGAAAACCGCAGTGCCGCCACGGCGTTCTGCTCGACAATAATCGTCGTAATCCCGATGTCGCGAATCTGTCGGACGATCGCTTCTATCTCCTTGACGATAACGGGGGCTAGGCCTTCATAGGGCTCGTCCAAAAACAGAATCTTGATATCCCGAGCAAGTGCTCGCGCGACAGCAAGCATCTGCTGCTCGCCTCCGGACATGGTGGTGCCCTCCTGGTTGCGCCGCTCCGCTAGCCGCGGAAAATGTTCGTAGATCTTTTCGATCGGCCAGCCCTTCTGACCCGCTATCTGGGCGAGCACTAGATTTTCCTCGACTGTCAATCCGCCGATGATTCGGCGATCCTCAGGAACAAGCTGAACGCCGGCCTGTGCGGCTTGATATGCCTGCATCTTGTGCAGAGGTGTGCCATCAAGCCAGATTTCGCCGCGTTTGAGCGTCGGATTGCTGGCGCGCGCCAGGGTCCTGAGTGTTGAGGTTTTGCCGGCCCCGTTTCGCCCCAACAGCGACAGTACCTCGCCCTTGGCAATCTCGAAGGATGCACCCTGTACGATGTAGGATTCGCCGTACCACGCATGAATGTCTCTCACGCTGAAGAACGGCAACTCGCTAGCCTTATTCACTATGCCTCTCCCCTGATCCACGATCATCGTCCCGGCCATGATGTTCACTCGTGTAACTCCCCAAGATAGGCTTCCTTGACCTTCTGATGACCGCGTATCTCCTCTGGCAGACCTTCCGCGATGATCCGCCCCTGCGCAAGAACGCTGATGCGATCGGCCAGCGAGAAGACAACATGCATGTCATGCTCGATAATAACCTTTGTCATGCCCCGGGCCTTGATGCGGGTGAGCAGCTCGATCGTCTTGTTCGTGTCATGACGCGACATGCCGGCGGTCGGCTCGTCGAGAAGCAGCAGCTTCGGCTTCTGGATCAGGCACATGGCCAGCTCGAGACGGCGCTTGTCGCCGCGCGAAAGCGATCCGGCATTGTCGAAGCGACGTTCGTAGAGTCCTGTGTCCTGAAGGAAAAATTCAGCTTCTTCACGGATATCGGTTTCACTGTTCACGATGCGCAGGGCGCTGAAGCGGAAGGCACCGTCGCGGCGTGCAAACGCCGGTATCATGACATTGTCGAGAAGCGACAGATCCTGGAAGATCTCCGGCGTCTGAAATACCCGGCTGACGCCGAGCTGGTTGATTTCGTGTGGTTGCTGCCGATCGAGCGTCTTGCCGGCGAAGACAACGTGCCCCTCGTCTGGACGGATGCGACCGATACAGACATTGAGCAGCGTCGATTTTCCCGCTCCATTAGGTCCGATGATTGCATGGACGGTGCCCTCCTGAATCTGCAGATCAATGCCGCTGAGCGCCTGTAGCCCGCCGAAGCGCTTGCTGACATCGGCTACGTGCAACACAATATTGTCCGCCGTCATTGGCTTTACTCCGCCGCTTCAGGGTGGCCAACGACGGCCGGTTTGCCGCCGCCCCCGCCTTTGAAAAAGTGTAGGATCCGGTTGAGCCCTTCCATGATGCCTCCGGGAAGAAAGATGACGATAAGCATGAAGATCACGCCTAGCGTCAAATTCCAGCCGTCACCGACAAAAAGCGAGAGAACCTTGACGACGGCAGTCTCGATACCATCGGGCAGAAAGCCGAAGATGCCATGCAATGTCCGGTCGCTGAACGATGAAAAGATGTTCTCGAAATATTTGATGATGCCAGCGCCCAGGATAGGACCCAGCAATGTTCCAGCGCCTCCAAGAATGGTCATGAGCACAACCTCTCCCGACGCCGTCCACTGCATGCGCTCGGCACCTGCCAGCGGATCAGTCGCAGCCATCAACGCACCGGCAAGTCCGGCATAGGCACCGGAAATCACGAATGCAGTCAAGAGATACGGCCGAGTGTTCACCCCGGTATAGCGCAACCGGTTCTGGTTGGACTTGATGGCCCGCAGCATCAAACCATAGGGCGATCGGAATATTTTGAGAGCGATGTAAAAACAGAGGATTAACGCGATCGCACAGAAGTAGAACCCTGCCATTCCGCCACCGCTGATGTCCAGGCCAAAAAAATTGGCGCGCGGCAGGCCAGCGCTCGGCGCCGCAAACATGACATCAAGGACCCGGGGATCCTGAACGGTCAGTTGCAAGCCCGTCTCGCCGTTTGTCAACGGCGTCAGCACCGAATAGGCGAGATTGTACGACATCTGCGCGAAGGCCAGCGTCAGAATGGAGAAGTAGATGCCCGAACGCCGCAGGCAGATGTAACCGATCATGACTGAAAACAGTGCCGCGACCAGCACGCCGAACAGAACGGCCGGGATAACATTCATCGTGACAAGCTTGAACATCCAGACCGCAGCATAGGAGCCTGCGCCGATGAAAGCTGCATGACCGAAAGAGAGATAACCCGTCAACCCGAAGAGAATATTGAAGCCGAGGGCGAAAATCCCAAAAATACAGAATTTTTGCATGAGAGCTGGATAGGCCGCACCCAAAGGCTGCAACGTGATGGGGCTCGCCAGGACGAAAAGCGAGAAGATGATAAGCAATAGCCAGTCGTTGCGGGAAAGTGTCGCAATCAAGATCAGTCCTCCATCACGCCGGTTCGGCCCATCAGGCCGCGGGGACGCGTCAGCAGAATCACCACGGCAACCAGATAGATGATGATCTGATCGATACCGGGAAAAATCATTTTAACTTCGTTCATCGAGGCGAAGGACTGCAGGATGCCCAGCAAGAAGCCGGCAGCTACCGCACCTCCAAGAGACCCCATGCCTCCGACGACGACCACGACAAACGACAAAACCAGGAAATCCATCCCCAGATGGTAATCGGGCGGTAGGATGGGAGTGTACATCACGCCGGCAAGGCCAGCCACCACCGCAGCAAGACCGAAGACAACGGTGAAGCGCCGCTCTATGTTGATCCCGAGCAAGCCAACGGTTTCACGATCGCGCATGCCAGCGCGGACCACCATGCCATATGTGGTGAATTGCAGGAACGAAAACACAGCGCCTATAATGCCGACTGAGAACAACAGATAGATCAGCCGCCACCAGGGATAAGGCAAAGCATCGCCAAGGCCGATGAGCTGGCCGACCTCGGCAGTCCCGGAAAAGGCGGAAGGGGCATGCTGCGGGATCGGGTTTGCTCCGAAGAAATGCTTGATGATCTCCTGGACGACAATTGCCGAACCAAAGGTTACCAGGATCTGGTCGGAATGAGGACGCTTGTAGAAATGCCGGATCAGTCCACGTTCCATGATGATGCCGATGAGTAGCATCGTGGGTATGGCCAGGATCATCGATGCCGGCACGGAATAATCGATCAGGAAGCGGCCAAAATCCCCCAGCCACGCTTCCATATACGGGGTGCGGACCTCCAGCGGCGTGCCCCAGGCGGTCATTTGCGTTGGATCGACCGTAACGGTTTCAAATGTGAGAAGCTGATTGAAGCCAACCGCGCAAAAGGCGCCGATCATGAACAGGGCGCCGTGGGCAAAATTCACCACGCCCAAAGTTCCAAAGACGAGTGTCAGGCCAAGGGCAATCAGGGCATAAGCCCCACCTTTGTCCAACCCGTTCAGGATCTGAAGCAGGAGAGCGTCCATATCTATACCGCCGGATGTAAAGAGTATTTCTGGCACCTGCCGGTGCCAGTGATGTCAAACGGCTGCAGCCTTCGCGCCGCAACCGTTGGTTGACAGCAGGTCGTCAGCACTTCTTGGCGTCGGCCGGACCGAGATCACCACCGAAGAGCGAAGCCTCGTAGGTCACGTCCTTGGCCGGGACGATCTTCTTGATCGCCAGAAGATCGTACTTGTCCTTAGGCTCTTCCTTACCCTGCACGACGAGCACGTCCTTGAAGCATTGGTGATCCTCCGCACGATAGGTTGTCGCTCCGTTGCCGAGCCCGTCAAACTCATAGCCTTCCAGAGCCTTGATCACCTCCGGTGCATAGAAGGTTCCGGCCCGTTCACAGGCATCGGCATAAAGAAGCGCCTGCACGTAGCATGTCTGAGCCGCTTGGGACGGCGGAAAGCCGTATTCCTTGCCGAAGGACTGAGTGAAAGCCTTCGTTCCAGCGTTGTCCAACTTCCAGTCCCAGTTCGCCGTGCCGTAAATGCCCTTGATAGCCGTGCCGGCACCTTGGGCCATAAGTTCGGAGAATAGCGGGACAACGATCTCGAACTGCTTGCCGTTGACCTGCTTGTCGCGCATGCCGAACTGCACAGCCTGCGTCAGCGAATTGATCATGTCCTTGCCGTAGTGGTTGAGAATTAGGACGTCGGCACCGGAATTGAGGACCGGTGTGATATATTGCGAGAAGTCACCGGCACCAAGCGGCGTGCGAACGGCGGCCACCGTCTTCCAGCCGAGCGCTTCGGTGGCATTCTTCATGGATTCTTCCTGCGTCCAACCCCACGTGTAGTCAGCAGTGAGATGATAGGCGACGCGATCCTTGCCGTAGGCCTCACCGAGCACGGGGCCGAGAGCGATGCCGGACATGTACGCATTAAAGAAGTGCCGGAAACCGTAGCGCTTCTTGTCTTTGCCGGTCGTGTCGTTGGAATGCGTCAGGCCAGCCATGAAGAGGACGCCCATGTCCTGGCAAAGGCTCTGAACCGCGACGGCAACGCCCGACGAGGAGCCACCGCTGATCATGATCGCACCATCTTTTTCGATCATACGCTTGGCGGAATCGCGCGCTGCATCGGATTTGGTCTGTGTGTCACCCGAAACATAGGCGACCTTCTTGCCAAGTACGCCATTACCCTTGAGAGCCTTTGAGGTGAAAGTCGAAAGCATGCCGCCGTCGCCTTCACCATTCAGGTGCTTGACCGCAAGCTGGAAGGCCCGCAATTCATCCATGCCTTCATCGGCATAAGGACCCGTCTGAGGCACATTGAAACCGAGCGTCACGGTGTTTCCGGTCGGCACGTTGCAAGACATGTCGTCCGCATAGGCATTGCGGATAAAATGCAGCGGCGCAGAAAGGGCAATACCGGATACGGCGCCTGCCTTCAAAAGGCCACGGCGATTGATGATGAATTTTGACATACGAACTCCTCCCAAAGTCGAAATGTTCCTTTTCAAAAAAGGCCAACAAAGGCTACCCCCTGCCGGAGCGGAAACAATTAGCAATAAGTCTAAGAGGCAATTGGCCGAGCATCTGCCGAATTCAGTCGCGCCCCCCGCTATCCTGAAGTAAGCCGATGGAATTCTCCGTCGTTGCCTTCCTTCAATCCCTGCGCCAGAACAGATGGAAATACCCCTCACAAAGCGGCTGGCCTTGCGTTAGATAAGGGCGATGCACCGGGATCAACGGTGTCCGGCAACGCTGCGCGGCATTGCAGTGTGGAATTATGTTTGCCGGTTGGAAAATTCACAAACCAGCGCCAATGAGGACCAAACCGCCGGACGCCTCGCCGTCGAGAAACTTGTGGAGGGTGGACCTCTCGCGACGTTGCGCGACTCCTGACGCGGATTCGCTCCCTTGTGTTCAGGGTGCAGATTTTTTGGATACCGACAACGCCATCCGTTGCTAACCCGAGAAAACGCGAGTAATATCACGGCATGATATTAACGGCGCTCGCAGCTAGTATGAAGTTCCTCGGCCTGGCTGTCCCGGCGTTCAGCCAGGGCCGCCAGCAGGCGCCTAACGATTTCCGTGAGGACGTGGCTGTCAGTATGATCCTTGATGAGTGGTGCAGGCGGTCGGGAACGAAACGAAGCGACCCCGCCTGCCATCTGACAATTTGCCGAATTCTTGAATGTCGAGCTTCGGGCATGACCATTTCTCAGGTTCGAGCCGAAATCCTTCCCTAGCTTCTAGAAGAGAGCAGCGATGAAAGGTTTCGATCTCGTCAATAACGACACTGCGCCGGCCTATCCTGGTCACATTATCGTCGTCGCTGGCGACAGCCTCCGGATAAGCGGCCAGCTTGTCATCAAGGGAAGACCGGGTGTGGCTTGCGAAGAGCCTCTGGAGGCCGCCATCCATTTGGCTTTGCTGGTCAGACAGAGAGACGCGCTACCAATCGGCGTCATGGACGAAAAAGGACTTTGGCCCGAAAGGCTCGGGCAGCTCGTCCGTTGGCCCCCCTGACGAGCATGTTTTAATATCGTCCATATTGCAGGGGTAACCATCGGGACGACGCCTGCTCGTGCCCCCATAGATGAGAAATTCCCTAAAGTGCATTCATCGATAAGTTGACGCAGAGAGAGCCACGAGCGATTCCCTGGGCGATCTTTCTGACGAGCGAGGTTGAAGCCGCCCGTTGCACAAGCTCCAGCATTACAAATGCCGTGTACGAGCAGAATGCCATTCTCAATGCGATGATGGCCCCGACATGTTTCGGGTAGGGAAAAGATCTCCCGCAAACTTCCATCCGCGGCTCAGCCGCCTGTTGATTATCTCTGGCTACATCCGAGAACCGTGGCAGCCCTTTTGGCGGGACGGCCTGCTCACCGCGCTTGCTTGGAATACCGGGAATGCGACAGACTATTTCCGACTTCCAACCGGCCGAGTCGTCAAACTTGGCCTTCACTCGGTGATCTGAGCCGCGTCAGCACCAGCCGCTCCTGGGGAACGTTTGTTGTCTATCTTCGATCTCATCGCCCTGCTGCTCGCCCTCACCGCCGCCTTCTCTTGGATAAACCAGCGCTACCTGCGTCTTCCGCCCTCCATCGGCATTCTCGTCATGGGACTGGCATCGTCGACCCTGCTTGTCACGCTGGGGATGGCGTTGCCGAACGTCGCCCTCTACGAACAGCTCGCCGATCTGGTGAAGCAGGTGGACTTCCAGACTACGGTCATGAACGGGATGCTGGCCTTCCTGCTGTTCGCAGGATCACTCCACGTCGATTTCGCAGCGCTCCGCTCGCGGTTGGCGGTTGTCGGATCGATGGCAATCGCCGGTACGATCATTTCAACCGTGCTCGTTGCCGCATCGATTTGGGGGGTGGCGCACATGGCGGGCATCGACCTACCCTTCGCCTGGACGCTCGTCTTTGGGGCGCTTATCAGCCCCACTGACCCCGTCGCCGTGCTGGCGACGTTGAAGGCCGTGAAGGTGCCTGTCGAGCTTGAAACCGACATGGCCGGCGAATCCTTATTCAATGACGGCGTGGGCGTCGTTCTGTTTACCGCTCTTGTGGCTTTTGCGGCTGGAAGCGGCGGAGAAAGCGTAGGAGCGGCGAAGATCGGTGAACTGTTCCTCCTCGAAGCTATCGGCGGCGGCCTGCTGGGCCTTGCCTGCGGTTACGCTGCCTATCGCGCGATGCGGGCGATAGACGATTATCCGGTGGAGGTTCTCATCTCCATCGCCCTTGCGATGGGCTGCTATTCGCTTGCAACGGCCCTGCACACAAGTGGTCCGATCGCCGTCGTCGTCGCCGGCATTCTCGTCGGCAACCGCGGGCCGAAGGACGCCCTCAGCGATCTTACCCAACGCTACCTCTTCGGCTTCTGGACTTTGGTCGACCAGATTCTCAACTCCATTCTGTTCCTGTTGATCGGCCTCGAAGTGCTCGTCCTCCGGTTCGACGCCTCATACTTGCCGCTCTCACTGTTGGCAATTCCGGTCGCAGTCGCCGCGCGACTTCTCGCAACGGCGACGGCCGTCACGGCTCTCAAGCGCTGGTACAGCTTCCAGCGTGGAACGGTGGCCGTGCTTGTCTGGGGAGGCTTGCGGGGCGGAATCTCCATCGCGCTGGCGCTATCGCTCCCGGAGAGCGAATGGAAGCCAATCCTTCTTTCGGCGACCTATTTCGTTGTGGTGTTCACGATTCTCGTTCAGGGACTGACACTCGGCTCCGTCGCGAAACGCGTCTTGGAGCAAAAGGATGTCGTAGGCTGAAATCGGAGCAAAGAAGAACCCGAAATCGACGGCAAGCCGGTCTCGCATCCTGCCCGGCTGCTGCACCTCGTCCGGCTGATCGATGCCGCAGACACCCTGCCAGGCCTCGAGAAGGTCCCGCCGCCAATTGTGCACGAGCACGCGATCTCGGCGACAACCAACCCGCAAGCCGGATTTTAGTCGATGGAGGCAGATCTTCTACTGGAAACCGCCGACGCGATCGACCACCTGGTGCCGAGTGCCGCTGCGATCGCGCCTATCGAGAAGCAAGTGCCTCTGGATCAAATCCGTCGCGCCAGAATTGTCGACGCTATGCGAACGCGCGCTACGCCGTCTCCTAGGAAAGACAAAGGCAATCCGTTAGGCCCCGCGACGCGGTGATTTCCTCTTGCACGCCAGCAGGACGGCGGATCCTGCGAAACCGGAGAGAGCGGAGCCGAGAAGAATGCCGATCTTAACCTTGTTCTGAACGGCGGGATCGTCGAAGGCCAGCATGCCGATAAACAGACTCATTGTGAAGCCGATGCCACAAAGGAGCGCGATGCCTGTCATCTGCGTCCAATTGGCGGTCGCGGGTAGCTGCGCCAATCGCAGCTTTACGAGAATTGCGATGACCGCAAGGACTCCTACCAGCTTGCCAAGCGACAGTCCGGCGGCCACACCCAGCGTGTGGGGATCGACGAGCGTCGAAAGACTCGTCCCGGCCAGTGAGACGCCTGCATTGGCGAAGCCGAATAGCGGAACGATCAGGAATGCGACCGGCCGATGGAGAAGATGCTCGAGACGGTGAAGCAGGGAATCCTCGTCGCTCGCCTCCGGTGCACCGGGTGTCGTCTTGATAGGAATCGCCAGGGCGAGCATTACACCCGCGAGGGTGGCATGAATGCCCGAGGCGAAGACCAATGCCCACAGCGCGACACCAAGCACGACATAAGCCGAGAGCCTCGTGACACCCATTCGGTTCATCGTGAATAGGATCGCGAGCGTTACGGTCGCTCCGGCCAAGGCCAGCAGATGGAGATTGCCGGTGTAGAAGATCGCGATCACCAGAACGGCGCCGAGGTCGTCAATTATGGCGAGCGCCGCCAGAAATATCTTCAATGACGCAGGCACGCGGTTTCCAAAGAGCGACAGGACGCCGAGCGCAAAGGCGATGTCAGTTGCCGTCGGAATCGCCCATCCACGCAGGCCTGTTGAATTGCTCAGATTGAAGGCCACATAGATCAGAGCCGGCGCCAACATGCCGCCCGCGGCTGCCGCACCCGGCAGGATGCGCCGGCTCCATGTGGAGAGCTGGCCGTCGAGCATCTCGCGCTTGATTTCCAGACCGACCAGAAGGAAGAAGACGGCCATCAGCGCGTCGTTGATCCAATGCAGCACGCTCAGCGGCCCGACGTGGAGATCGAGTGTGTGGAAGTAGGCATCCGCCAACGGGGAGTTCGCCACGGCAAGGGCCAGCGCCGCGGTAGCCATGAGGACGAGGCCGCCTGACGCCTCACTGTCGAGGAAACTACGGAGGGTGGATTGAATACGGCCAGTGGCGGTCGACAAGGACATAGGTTCGCGCTCGCGCTCCCCAGTTGGAAGGTTGATCTTCAATCTCCGTCGATTTCGGGAATCCCGCGGCGCACGCAGCACACGCCGTGGTCACTCGATAGCGCAAGCGCGAATGATTTTCCATCGCGAATAGAGGTATCGCTTCATAAGTTAATGAGGGTTGCACTCATCCATTCTGTCACATCGACCCGTCAGCCCGAAGTCGATCCTGGCTGGGATCGCAGCGGACCAATGAAATCGGTTCGTGATGACACAGCCAAGATGCCTGGGACGTCGATGCTCCAGTTTGGCAAGGTTTGGAAGCGGTTCGGCAAATGCGGAAAGTGAGCCCCCAAGCGCTGGGCCTGCTGCAAAATGGCTCATCTCGCGTGTCTCGAAGACTTTAAACTCGGGCGCCTGACGGGACCAACAGCCATTCCGAATTGCTGGCTTCCGAAACCCTCAAAACCTGCGAGCTGCCCAGTTTGCTTCTTGCAGGCCTCCCATGCTGAAAGAAGGAGCAGTCAACAAGACTTCGGTAAAACTCCCGGGACAATCGCATCTTGCTCATCGTCCAGGCGCCCTGCCGCTTCCTTCACGACAACGCTTCCACCCTTATTGACGACGTCTCGCCCGACGACGCCATAGACCGTTGCCGAGGCACCCTCTTCCACTATCAGGTCGCGGCCCACGCGACCGTGCAGTTCGAGGTTATGACCAGGCGAAATTGTCAGATCGCCATCGACCTGACCGAAAAACCTGACATTCCGGTCGAGTGAAATCGATCCGTGAACACGCACATTCAGATTGTCCAAGGTAAAACTCCTTGTTTTGCGATCAAAGTCCGCAAGCGCAATGTTATCTCTCCCGGCCCACGCTCGCGCACCCTCTTTTGTCGACCGGCTTCAAACAGGTCAGCCATGGTCGACATCTCAATATACATCATGCCGTGATATATAAAACGCTCTTTTTGAAGAATTGGCCCCTGTTTGCTGGCTCCGCGAAAAAACCATCGTCGCGCCAACTCGGATGGTCAGATCCGGAACGGCGGTTGTCCGCGCGAGCCCTCAATGGATCGGCCGAAGAAACGCCGCAGGAGGTCGCGCCCATTTTGGAACAAACTGGACTTCCGATCTTTCCTAACAACAAGGAGGCTGGAAATGGAACGCTCGCTGAAATTTCTCTCCCTGACGGGTCTTTCTGTTCTCAGTGCGGTGTTGCTGTCAGCGGAACCAGGATTTGGCGGTCCCGACCAGAACCAAAAGCCCTCACCCCGCTGCGCCATCAAGCAGCATGGCGAAGCGCCCGGGGGCGTATCATCGCTGGAGGAATGCGGTGGTGTTCTCAAGCCTCCGTCCGTGGGTGATGCCGAAATGGTCAACAAGCCACCCAAAGTAGGATCCATGCCGATCATCAAGCCGGGAGATCTTGGAAAGCAAGATCACTAGGACGCGCGAGTGGAATGACGTGATTCAAGCCAGAAAAAGCTATTCGATGTATTTGCGGGCTAGCTTTGCCGTGACTGCTCTGATCTGGATCGGCATCGTTGCAATAAGCCTTTTGACGCTCGCTGGCTCTGAGCCGACCGTCACGGCGGAAACGCCATCAATGAGCAGCGTCAAGTGACGCCCTGATTTTCCCAACCCAGTCCTGCGTCGCAGTCCTGACATTGGAAATCGTCTCGTGGCGAACACTTAACGTCGAGTATACGGCCGCTTCACCGCATACCTAATTAAAAAAATGGCCCGCTTCAGCGGGGGAGTGCTTGAGCGGGCCAGTTTCCCAAGACGATACTCACGCCTCGGGGAGAGACGACTTGTTAGCGCTTCGGAATAGCTGCCGCAAAGCCACCTACGCTTCACGGCTTCCTCTCCCACTTTCAAGTCGGCACCAATCCTTGTCTAGTCCAGCGCGTTGACAACCTCGCATTCGAACTGCTTCAGCCATGGAGGGGCCCCTTTATTCCCAGGGTCGATACGCCCCTCCGACGGTTCTTCAAAAAATTCGAAAAGTCACGAAATTGGCACAGTCATTTTGACAAGTCGATGCGATTATGATCCGCAAGCCAGATCGATAGGCGCGATGCTATGCACGCCTCCCACGCCAGGTCGATCGGCTTACGGACCCCGCCTCCCAGCGTGAGATGAAGTTTATATCACATAATGACATATGCAAGGTTTTTGTATGCCGAGATCAAGACGGGACGCTCCAGCGCTGAATGAGGACGTCTATACTGGACTCGCCGGATTTAGGTTCGCGATGAGGCGCTTTCTCGCGTTCAGCGAAGCCGCGCTTGCAGCGGCCGGCGTGACCTCCCAGCAGTACCAGGCACTCCTCGTCATCCGGACAGCACCGGAACGACAGGTTCGGCTCCGGGAACTCGCGGAACAGATGCTAATGCACCATAATGGGGCCGTGCAGCTCGTTGATCGAATGTGCGCGAGCGGATTGGCAGAACGCACCCCAGCGGAGGACGACAGGCGAAGCGTGATGATCGGGCTGACCGCCAAGGGCCGTGAGCTGCTGGAATCGCTGGCACGTGTCCATCTCGAAGGCATGCTGGAAAATGAACTCCTGCTGGCCGAATCCTTGTCTCGACTTCGCCAAGTGACCCTGTTGGTCTGACCGGCATCACGTTTTGTTGATCACGGCGTGACTGGATCTATCAGGCTGAATTTTGTATCATGCCATGATATAAAAAAGAGGAGAACAGCTATGCCGGATCGTGAACGCGGCTGGCCGAACTACCGCCCCTCGAAGACCCTCTGGGCTTGGTCTATCGTCGGCGCATCCGCCCTGACGATGGCTCTCGGGTTTACCTGGGGGGGATGGACGACCTCCGGGCGCGCCCGTGTAATGACTGAAATCGCGGTGCGAAATGCCAAGGCGGACCTGGTGGCGGGCATTTGCGTCCATAACTTTGTCACGGCAAGCGGGGCGGCGGAGAATCTCAAGTCGCTTCAGGCGAAAGGTTCGTGGCAGCGCGATGATTTTATCAACGAGGGTGGCTGGGCGAAAATCGCCGGCATCGACGATACGGTCGCGAATGCAGCCGATGCCTGCGCCGACCAGCTCATGAAGCTGAAGGAACTGCCGCCATCTGATCCTGTCGTTACCGACAGCTAGGCCATCGGCCGGATGTGATCACATATCCGGTTGGCGCGAGGCCCGTCCGAAATGATTTCGGGCGGGCCGTTTGCTTTACTAGGATGGATCGCTTCGACCATCCTCCAGCGCCTGGAGAACCTCACGCGCCATCAAGTGGGCCGCCATCAAAACAGCAGGGGAAAGCGGCCGGCCGTCCCGGGCGTCCCGCGAGATATTCAGAAGGCCGATCAACTCTATTGGGTTCTCGATGAAGCCGTCCAGGGCGTCCTCAATTTCTTCCGGAAAACTAGTCCCGATCTCGGGTGCTAGCTTCCCATGGTCATCCAGCACGCCTTGGCGGATGAGAATCTTTTCGATCTGACCGACCCAGTGGCCGAGCTCGGCGCGCATGTCCTTCATGGTGCCCTCCCACGTTGTCTTCAGGCGAAAAGCCGCAGCCCCCTGGCGGCACGCCTCGTCCTTCTTGCCGAATGCTCTTCAGATAGTTCAGAACATTTCCGATCACTGGTGGGTGAATTGGTTTGGATATGATTCCGATGACATTCGAAAGGCCTTCTCCGATGGACTCGGGGTTGCCCGTCACCATAACGACGCAGATGCCGAAGTCGCCGGCGAGGTACTGGCCGATCCGGGGGCCCGTCGCGCCGTCGCGAAGATTGACGTCGACGAGCGCGATCGTGCTGAAGGGAGCAAGCTGACGCGCGGTTTCAAAGCTGTTGGCTATGCCGGACGTCTCATATCCGAAGCCTTCGACGATATCGCGAAGATCCGCGGCAATAATAAAATCATCCTCCACAATCAAAATTTTTTCACCAACCATCGCCGCGCCCCCTTTTTGTTCATCCGGCATTCAGGATTGACAATATGGGCGAAGCATTAAAGAATGTCACCATGTGATATAAAGGATGCCTCCATGACGAAGACCGCTTTCCTTTCAGCAGTTTTTGTGACCTACGCAGCCGTCATGTTCGCCATTGCGTCCATCCCGGGAGAGGCTCCGCCTCAGCTGTCTCAAGCGCAGTCCGAACAGGCCGTCAACTGAGCCTGTCCAAATTTCGTGCGAGCGTTCCCGTGGCCAACATTTCGAATCGAGATCTAGCGGCATGGCCATTCATGATCTCACGTGTGCGCGCAAGACAGGCTGTTCGGTTGCCGGCAAACGGAATCCATCACGCCATGATATTATTTTGGGCGGGCTGGAACACAGTCGCCATATCTCCATTATATCCCTGTGCAAGGAGCCCGGAGATGCAACCTTCCCTGATAAAGCCGGACCATTCGTACGTATCGCGCAACGCCGGGCGCCGCCGGTATGTTTCGATGATTAAAAAAGGGGTCGTCGCCTACCGGGAATTTCTTTTCGGCATCCCGATTTCCCGAAAGCAAACCCTCGACGCCTTCGCCCGCTGGGCGCATGAAGACGCGGCGTTGCTGGATAATCGTCCACCTCGACAGCCAGATGAATAAACTGGGGATGAAGCCTGCCCGAAAAAACGCGGTTCTCTACCGCATGGTGATGAAGGACCATATCTGTCCGTTTGGGTTGAAGTCGCTCGACCTTTTGAAGCGCGAGGGATATGAGGTCGAGGATCACTGGCTCAAGACGCGTCGGGAAACCGACCGGTTCCAGAGCGAGCACGGCGTCGATAAGACGCCCCAGACCTTTATCGACGGCACGCGCATCGGCGGCAACGACGACCTGAGGCGATTCTTCGGAAAACCGGTAAAAGACCCGAGTGCCACCACCTATGCTCCTGTGATCGCCGTCTTTTTGATGACGGCGCTTATGTCCGTTGCAACAAGTTTCGCAGCGGGCACGCTTGCCACGCCACGGACAGTCGAATGGTTTATCGCCTTCAGCATGTGCGTGCTCGCGATCCTCAAGCTTCGCGATCTGGAGAGCTTTTCCAACATGTTCCTGGGCTATGATGTCCTGGCGCGACGCTGGGTCAGATATGCCTATCTCTATCCGTTCGGCGAGGCGCTCGCCGGCGTGCTGATGATTGCGGGAATTCTTGTCTGGATTTCAGCACCGATCGCTTTGTTCATCGGCGGCATTGGCGCTTGGTCCGTATTCCGCGCGGTCTATGTCGAAGGACGCCAATTGAAATGCGCCTGCGTCGGCGGCGACAGCAACGTGCCGCTCGGTTTCGTTTCTCTGACCGAAAACCTGATGATGTCGGCGATGGCCATCTGGATGATTGTGAAGGCCGTTCTGCTATGACCCGAGGCGTCGACAGTGTAGACCTCTCGTCGGCACAAGGCCGAACGCCTCGATGCCCGGCGAGATATAGCACCCTCGGATGGCGAGATCGCAAGCCTCCGAAGAGTGCTGACCCCGAAATAACCCGACGATAGAGCCAGTTTCCAAGCCATCATCCATGGGGCACCAGGCAGAGACCATCTGCGTTCGCCGCCGTCACAATGCGAAAGTAGTTCTTCTCAAAATCGACATGCCGGTTTTTCATGGCCATCAGGCCAGCCGAAGATGACGCCATGAAATGGAGTTTCGACTTCAAAGCCCGATGGGAGCCTCATGCGTCGAATTGGGGGTGATTTTTCGGTTGGTTTGGCGTTAGAAGGGGTAGCCCCATCAAAGTGTTATCGAATTGATATGCCCTCCCCCTATCTGAATTCCAAACTGCTCCGCCGTTCCCGTGTGTTTTGGGGATCATTTTCACTCTGGCGGCCCCGGCTGGTCTTCTGGTGCGGCGCGCTGGCGATTGGCGTCATCAGCGTCGGCTTTGCCAAACTGGCCGATTTGGCGCAGAAAGCCTTCGGCTCCGTCACCTCGACAGGTCAATGGGCTTTTCTGCTGCCGCTGGTACTGACCCCGCTCGGCTTCATGCTGTCCGCTTATCTGGCGGCAACGCTGTTTCCGAATTCGCAAGGCAGCGGCATACCACAGGCGATCGCCGCTAGGCACCTGCGTGACGAAGACGATCGGACGCGGCTTCTGTCGTTGAGGATTGCTTTCGGCAAGATCGTGCTAACCGTGCTCGGGCTTTTCTCTGGAGCCTCGATAGGGCGCGAGGGGCCGACGGTGCAGGTCGGCGCATCGATCATGCTGGCGGTCGCTCGCCTTAGCGGCATAGCACAGGCACGCGGGCTGATCCTTGCGGGCTCGGCGGCTGGCATCGCCGCCGCGTTCAACACGCCGCTTGCCGGTATCGTCTTTGCCATCGAGGAGATGAGCCGCACATACGAGTCGCGCGCCAACGGACTGGTGCTGACTGCCGTCATCCTCTCCGGCCTCGCGGCTCTCGGGCTTTCCGGCAGCTATAACTACTTCGGCATGGCGTCCGCGGCGCCTACCGCGCTGAAGGACTGGGGACTGGTTCTCATCTGCGGGGTCGGCGGTGGCGCGCTCGGCGCCGCCTTCAGCGGTTTTGCACTTCATTTCGGTCAGCGAATCCGCCGCTGGGCGCAGCCGCAACCGCTGTCGCGCATGCTGGCGTTTGCCGGTGTCTGCGGTCTTGCCGTCGGCATTATCGGCGTCGCCGCAGGCGGCAGCACCTTCGGCACCGGGTACGAGCAGGCGCGCGGCGCCGTCGAAGGCAATGCCCTACCGCTGCTTTTCTTCGTTGAGAAGCTTGCCGCCAGCTTCCTGTCCATGCTCTCAGGCATACCGGGCGGGATCTTCGCACCGTCGCTGGCCGTCGGCGCCGGTTTCGGCAGCACTGTCGGGTCGTTGCTCGGCACCAGCATTGCGCTTGCGGCAATCCTCGGGATGGCAGGGTATTTTGCGGGCGTAGTGCAGGCCCCGATGACGGCCTTTGTCATCATTCTGGAAATGACCGGCGACCACCAGGCAGTGATCCCGATCATGGCCGTGTCGATGATCGGTTACGTGACCTCACGCCTCCTGTCGCGCGAGCCGCTCTATCACGGCCTGTCTCGTGTGTTCATCGCCGCGGCCATTCGGAAGCACCGGTCTGAGCGTTAAGAGGAAAACACGCCATAGGCCCGCTCCTTGACGGTTGGGATGAGGCGCCCGAAGGTCGTGGCTGCCCCTGGTGCATGTCTCTTCACTGCTACATCCTCGGCGAAGCTCTGCAGGACGAGACTAAGGGCGTGACGGCCGAACCTATCGCTGATGTGCTCGAAGTTCCGGTGTAGAACAGGGGCTGGGCATCTTCAGCGCTGTCTCGGCGGCAACAATCAGGTCCTTACCGGCGCAAGCCGGCCGCCCGCCGCCATCAAGCACCGTGCAAGCCTGCCTTCGACACAACCAAGATAGCGTCATCCGATGCGAGAGATAATTCTTAAGGTTCGAACGGATCGAGGCTGTCGCCCTCGTCACATCATTTAACTATTGCGCGCCTTCTAACTTCAGGCCTAGATGAGCAACGATGGCCGGTTCCGCAGGAGGAGCAGAGTGTCTCTTGCCTGCCGCGCAGCGGCAATTCTCAAGAAGTCTACCGAACTGACCGCAAAACGCCATCTCTGCAAGATGCCGTAATACGCTGGTGCAAATCTCCTGCGTCGGCGGATGCGAGGAACCGCCAGGCAAACAGACTTCAACGGAGTAGCTTCTTTCGTGTTGTTTGCTGCCGCACGGGCGAATCATAGAGCCTTCCGCCATCTCCGTCGTTGGGATTATCGAGGTCGCTGAGCAGAAGACGGGAAATGTTATTTAGACGTCGAATACCTCTTTCACTGCTTGAGCGGCTTCGCGCCGGCCTATGGCCGCGAAAAGGCCCGCTGCGCCCTCTCCGCTACATCCTGTTTCGGGTCCTGCGGCTTAAAGCGACACCGCACGCCATCGCCGCCGGCGTCGCCGCTGGCGCCGCCGCTTCCTGCACACCATTCTTGGGTTTCCATTTTGTGATAGCATTTTGTATCGCTTATGTTCTCAGAGGTAACATGGTCGCAGCAGCGCTCGGCACTGCCTTCGGGAACCCCGTCACGTTTCCATTTATCTTTGCCGGCGCCTATCGCATCGGCATCTATCTGCTCGGTCGAGAGCATTCGGATGCGATGAACAACGTCGATTTCTTTTCACTATTGCGTAATTTCGATGTGGCAAGGCTCTGGCAGCCAATTGTAAGACCGCTGTTGATTGGCGGCCTTCCGCTCGCTGTCCTATTCGGATTGATCTTTTACGCAGTGACACGACACGGTGTCCGATTTTTCCGGAAGCAAAGGAAATAGCAAACGGACCATGACCGCTGGCGACACGTCTGTTTAACGTGGCGGCCACTTCCCCGTCGGCGCTCGCGCGTGTGAGTTCGGCGGGCAAAAAGCTCGTTGCGGCGTTGACGCGCCTGATATATCCACACATGATATTTTCTTGAACTGATTGATCGGGAGGACAATCGTGAAAAGATTTATCGTGAATGGCATGATGGCGGGCGTTTTTGGCCTGTCTAGTTTCTCAGTTTCAAACGTCGCCAAGGCGGATGAGTTCATCAACGTTCTGACCGGCGGCACCTCTGGCGTCTATTATCCCCTGGGCGTCGCACTCGCCAAGATTTATGGCGACGGCATTTCTGGCGCGCGCACCCAGGTGCAGGCGACGAAAGCTTCGGTTGAAAATCTCAATCTGCTTCAACAGGGCAAAGGCGAGATCGCGTTCGCGCTCGGCGATAGCGTTAAGCTGGCCGCAGAAGGGAATGCGGAAGCAGGCTTTAAGAAGCCGCTCGACAAGTTGCGCGGGATCGCGGCCATCTATCCCAACTACATCCAGATCGTCGCTTCCAAGGACTCCGGCATTAGGACATTGGCGGACATGAAGGGAAAGAGTCTTTCTGTCGGCGCGGCAAAGTCTGGGACAGAATTAAACGCGCGCTCGATTTTCGGCGCTTACAACATGTCCTACGCAGACCTTGCGAAGACTGAATACCTTCCCTTCGCGGAATCCGTCGAACTCATTAAAAACCGCCAGCTCGACGCGACCTTGCAGTCGGCTGGTCTTGGGGTTGCGTCGCTGAAGGATCTGGCGGCCTCCGTGCCGATCAATGTCGTTGCGGTCCCGAAGGACGTGGCCGAAAAACTCGGCGCGCCCTATGTCGCCGCGACAATTCCCGCCAATACCTATGAGGGTCAAGCACAAGACGTACCGACCGTTGCGGTCGTCAACTTCTTGGTCACGCGTTCGGACGTTTCGGACGAGACCGCCTATCAGATGACCAAGCTGCTATTCGACAACCTGCCCGCTATGACCGCTGCACACAATGCGGCCTCGGCGATAAAGCTTGAAGATGCCATCAAGGGTATGCCAATCCCGCTCCATCCGGGTGCCGAACGCTACTACAAGGAAAAAGGACTCCTGTAGCACCTTGTTTGGCGGCGGCCAGAAACGCCGGCCGCCGTCTTGATCTCGCTGGGAGGGAGAATTGCGTGCGTCAAACAGAAACGACAGCGGGCGCGCCACCCGCCGACGCAACCGAATTTCACAACAGGCTGGGTGACGATTTTCCGACCTCGAAAGAGGGGCGATTGCTGTTCTTGCTCGCCGTTGCTTTCTCGGTGTTCCAAATCGCCACGGCTGCGCACATTCTGGATCTGCCGAGCCAGATCGTTCGTGCTGTGCATGTGGGTTTTTTGCTGCTGCTGGCCTATCCGCTGGTTGCGTCCACGGCCAGCAGCGCGATCGGCCTTCGGGTCTTGGCGTGGGTCCTGGCGGCCCTCGGCGTTGCAGTCGCTATCTATCAAACCGTCGAATACTCGGATCTTCTTACTCGCGCCGGTGATCCTCTTCCCATCGACATCGCGGTCGGCATCGTCAGCCTTGTCGTGATCTTCGTGGCGTGCTGGATAAGCCTGGGCCCCGCGCTGCCGATCATCAGCGGCGCATTTCTGGCCTATTGCCTGCTTGGCCAATATCTCCCGGCGCCTCTCGATCATCGCGGATACGACCTGGCGCAGGTCATCGATCACATGGCCTACGGTACCGAAGGCATCTACGGGACCCCGATCTATGTGTCCTCCTCATACATCTTTCTCTTCATACTGTTTGGCTCATTCCTGGAAAAGGCGGGAATGATTCAGCTTTTCACGGATACGGCTCTCGGGCTTGTCGGCCATAAGCGGGGCGGTGCTGCAAAAGTCGCCGTCATCTCCTCCGGACTCATGGGCACGATCTCCGGCTCTGGTGTTGCAAACGTCGTCACGACCGGTCAATTTACCATTCCGCTGATGAAGCGGTTCGGATACCGGGCCGCTTTTGCCGGCGGTGTCGAGGCCACCGCGTCAATGGGTGGTCAGATCATGCCGCCGGTGATGGGGGCGGTGGCGTTCATCATGGCCGAAACACTCGGCGTCGAATATTCGGAAGTGGTGAAGGCCGCGGTTATCCCAGCGCTTCTCTACTTCACGTCCGCATTCTGGATGGTGCACTTGGAAGCGGGAAAACGCGGTCTCGTGGGCCTGCCGAAGTCTGAATTGCCATCGGCCTCCCAAGCTCTCAGGCAGCGGTGGTATCTCATTCTCCCGTTGGCCGCCCTCGTATGGCTGCTTTTCTCCGGATACACTCCGCTCTTTGCCGGCACTATAGGGCTCGGGCTGACGGCCATGCTTATTCTCGGCGGCAGCATTGCACTTGGTCTTCCATCGAGCGCGATCCGGATTGTGTTCTGGATCGCTCTCGGCATTCTTGGCGCCGCATTCCTGCAGTATGGTTTCAATATTCTTCTTATCGCGCTCACCGTGCTTATCGCTTGGAACGCCGTGAGCCGAGGCGGCAGGGAGACCTTGGTCGCCTGTGTCAACAGCTTGGCCGAAGGTGCAAAGACGGCCCTTCCGGTCGGCATTGCATGCGCCATCGTCGGGATCATCGTCGGCACGATGACGCTGACAGGTGTTGCCACGACCTTTGGCCAGTTCGTCGTGTCGGTTGGACAGTCCAGCCTGTTCCTGTCGCTGCTCCTGACCATGGTTACCTGCATCATCCTCGGCATGGGAATCCCGACGATACCGAACTATATCATAACCTCGTCAATCGCGGGACCTGCGCTCCTTTCGCTGGGCATTCCGCTTCTTGTCAGCCACATGTTCGTATTTTATTTCGGAATTTTGGCCGACCTTACGCCGCCAGTGGCACTTGCTTGTTTTGCAGCGGCGCCGATCGCCAAGGAAAGCGGTTTGAGAATCTCGATCGAAGCCATCAAAGTTGCCGCTGCAGGCTTTATCGTGCCATTCATGGCGGTCTATTCTCCGGCACTGATGCTGCAGGACGGCGGACCGATTGCCGCTGACATCGGCTACGCACCGGCAGTCGTCTATATCGTTGTCAAGGCTGTGATCGCCATCGGGTTGTGGGGCGCGGCCGTAATCGGCTACTGTACGGTGACACTCACTGCTGTCGAACGAACCATCGCGATAGCAGCAGCCTTTCTTCTGGTTGCCGCATTGCCGCTCACCGATGAGGCAGGGTTTTTGCTGTCGGGCGGTTTTGTCTTCTGGCTCTGGTACCGATCTCGATTTGCGCAAAAGGCCGGGCCCGTACAGTGAGCCTTTGTGTGTTAGCAGGCGGAAAGTTGATGGTAATCGCCACAACGACGTTCATGTTGCAATGGACACATTCCGTCGAGAAAATCGAGTGGCGGGAGCGCTGGCAAGTGGGACCGTCCGGCCTCCATATCACGGAAGCAAGCGTCAAGGGCTCCGGGGCAGGAATGGAACCGGGGGAAGGTGCAGTGCTCAGGGATGGCTGGTGGACATGGCAGCCGAAACTCGCTTCCCAGAAGCAACTTTCGCTTGCAGCATCCGGGGCAACCGCTAGCGGCTGGCGTCTTTGTTATGGAGATACGTGCCGGGAATTCGGAGAGCGGGCAGGTGAAGATACGACGCTTAGCTTCTGTCCGTGACAAAGGTATGAAGCGAAAGCAGCCGAGCCTGCGGCACCTCAGACGGCGTCCGTCTCGTCCGCCTACGGCGCAATGTCGAAAGATCTCAACAAGCACGGGGGGCCTTCGTCGGTTCCACCATTGCCTATGTGTTCATGCAGGCCATGGGCTTGATCACCGATCACGCCGAAGGCTGCGCCTTCCGAAACCAGGCCCAGGCGGCCAGGCTTGCGTTCAATCCTCCGACTGAGACCGAAGGAAGTTAGACCTCCCCCGTATATTCCCCTCTTGCCGGGTAGCCGTTTTTGATCACGAATTCCACTCATGAACGCCTTGCCGGATCAAGTCGTCGTCGAGGTCAACGACATTCCAACCCTTCGCGACATCACCGCTGCCTTCGTGACGGAGGCGCTGGAATCCCGGTGCGGACGCAGCGCCGCCCTCAATCGGCTCTGCGAAGTCATCGTGCTGCTTATCCTGAGGTCGACGATCGAGCGTGGCGCGACCCAACCAGGCTTGCTGGCGGGTCTGTCCCATCCCTCATTACATCGGGCATTGGTCGCAATGCACGATGCGCCAATGCGAAGCTGGAGCAGTGACGACCTTGCGGCGGCGGCGGCGATGTCACGAAGCCATTTCATGGCCCTGTTTCGCGACGTGGTCGGTACAACACCGCGGGCTTACCTGACGGGATGGCGTCTGACCCTTGCTCGACGGAAGCTCGCCAAAGGAGCAAAGGTGAAGGCCGTAGCCCGGCAGGTCGGCTTTGGCAGCGCAGCTGCATTCTCTCGAGCATTCTTCCGCAAGTTTGGTGAGTGGCCATCAGTTCGATGACCTCACGTGAACCGTCCGGACGAAGCGACTCTTCTGCGTCCGTACTCCGCGTGCCCGAGACACACCACGCCCAGTTTGGCATACCGGGCCATCGAACGGCGCGCGCCATTGCACCATCCCCGCCGTCATCACTGCTCAAAAATTTAGCAAATGCCGAAAAGTGTACACAGTTATAGACATTCAAAAGAGGATGATCTCGAAAAATCAACGCCTTACAAGCTGGCACATGTCTTGCCTATAAAGTGGTGAGTTGGTGGCTAGGGTTCCGGCGCTTTGCTGAAGTGCGACTGGTCCGAGAGCCACCACCGACGGGGGAGAAATCCTGTCGGGTGCACGGCGGGACAAAAGCCCGGGAGACCTCGTAAGCCAAGGGATTGGCGGCACGATGGTCATTGCCGATCCCTTTTGAAGAACAGCAAAAGGGGAATTTCAATGCAGACTGTTTCGAAGATCCTTTCCATCACCGCTCTTTCCGCTTCGCTGGCGCTCGGATTTGGTTCTAACGCCAAGGCCGAGCCGAAGGCCGAATTCAAGGTCGCCTGGTCGATCTATGTCGGCTGGATGCCCTGGGGCTACGCTGCTGACCACGGCATCGTCAAGAAATGGGCCGATAAATACGGCATAAAAATCGATGTCACCCAATTCAACGACTACGTGGAGTCGATGAACCAGTACACGGCCGGCGCCTTTGATGCCGTCACGCTCACCAACATGGATGGTCTGTCGATCCCGGCTGCCGGAGGCGTCGATACGACCGCCGTCATCGTCGGCGACTTCTCCAATGGCAACGACGCCGTTATCCTGAAAGACAAGGCGAACCTTGCCGACATCAAAGGCCAGAACGTTAATCTCGTCGAGTTTTCCGTCTCGCACTATTTGCTCGCTCGCGCTCTCGAAAGCATCAAGCTGACGGAACGCGACGTGAAAGTGGTCAACACGTCTGATGCCGACATGGTCGCCGCCTACAAGACGGCCGACGTGACCTCTGTCGTCACGTGGAACCCGCTGGTTTCCACCATCCTCGAAGATCCGACGGCCAAGAAAGTTTTCGACAGTTCGCAGGTGCCGGGCGAAATCATCGACTTGATGGTCGCCAATAGCGGCGTGCTCAAGGACAATCCGAATTTCGGCAAGGCCCTCGCCGGCATCTGGTACGAGACTGCTGCGCTGCTTCGGGCCGATACTGCCGAAGGAAAGTCTGCCCGCGAAGCCATGGGCTCGGCTTCCGGCACCGATCTTGCCGGTTTCGAAGCCCAGCTTGCCGCCACCAAGCTGTTCGACAAGCCGGCCGACGCGGTTGCCTTCACTGCTTCGTCCAATCTGCCGAAGACCATGGATCTTGTGCGCAACTTCCTTTTCGAGAAGGGCCTGCTCGGCAATGGCGCGCCGTCTGCCGACGTCATCGGCATTGAAATGCCCGATGGCAAGGTGCTGGGCGACACGGGCAATGTGAAGCTGCGCTTCACCGCGACGTACATGCAGGCAGCCGCCGACGGTTCGCTCTGATCGCCCAGGAAGCGCGGCCTGGCCGCGCCTCATCTCCTTTCATCAGCGGAGCATTTCCCATGCGTTGGATCAACACGAGGCCAAGCCGGGGCGCGCAGTTTGCCTTGGTGATGCTGCCCTTCGTGCTGCTCGTTGTCGCCTATGCCTTCGGCTCGGCCGCACGACTGGCGGAAAACGCCAATGACAAGCTTCTGCCGAGCCTTGCCGGCTTTGCCGATGCAATCAACCGTCTGGCCTTCGTCGCCGACCAGCGCACCGGTGAGTTTCTGCTTTGGTCGGATACGGGCGCGAGTCTAATCCGCCTGCTCTCAGGCCTCGGCATCTCGACGGCGATCGCGCTCATCGTCGGCATGCTCATCGGCATGCTGCCCTATATCCGGGCACTGCTTGCCCCTCTCATCGCCGTCATTTCCATGGTGCCGCCGCTGGCGCTGCTGCCGATCCTCTTCATCGTCATGGGGCTCGGAGAGACATCGAAGATCGCGCTGATCGTCATCGGCATCGCTCCGACCATGATCCGCGATCTGGCGCTGAAGGCCCTGGAATTGCCGCGCGAGCAGATCGTCAAGGCCGAGACGCTTGGCGGCTCCTCCTGGCAGATCGGCCTGCGCGTTGTGTTACCGCAGATCCTGCCGCGACTGATTAACGGCCTCAAGCTGCAGCTCGGGCCGGCCTGGCTGTTCCTGATTGCTGCCGAGGCGATTTCCTCCGATTCCGGTCTTGGCTACCGCATCTTCCTGGTCCGTCGCTATCTCTCGATGGATGTCATTTTCCCCTACGTGGTCTGGATCACCCTGCTCGCCGTGGTCATGAACACCCTGCTCGACCGTCTGCGCATCGCCGTCTTCCCCTGGTCGGAACTGGAGAAGCAGGCATGAGCGAAGTGAGGATCGAAAGGGTCTGGAAGGAATATGGCGACCAGATCGTGCTCGAAAACGTGTCGCTGACAGTCGCCTCGCGCGCCTTTGTCGCCCTTGTCGGACCCTCGGGCTGCGGCAAGAGCACCTTCCTGCGCATGTTGCTTGGCCAGGAGCGACCGACGCGGGGCACCATCCTGCTCGACGGCGAGCCCCTGCCGCCGGAGCCGGGAGCGGACCGCGGCGTCGTTTTCCAACGTTATTCTGTCTTTCCCCATCTCACGGTGCTCGGCAATGTGCTGCTCGGAAAGGAACTGACCGCAGCGCGCTACAGCGCCAAGCTTTTCGGCGCGGCACGCCGAAACGCCATCGAGGAAGCGCGTCAGCTGATTGCCGAGGTCGGCCTTGCCGGTTCGGAGGCCAAATATCCTGCCCAGCTGTCGGGCGGCATGCAGCAGCGCCTTGCGCTTGCCCAGGCGCTCATCATGAAGCCGAAGGTGCTGCTGCTCGACGAGCCTTTTGGCGCGCTCGACCCCGGCATTCGCGCCGAAATCCACACACTGATGAAGCGGCTCTGGCACGAAACGCAGATGACCGTGGTCATGGTCACCCATGACATGCGCGAAGCCTTTACGCTCGCAAGTCGCGTCGTGGCCTTCGAGCGTCGCCGCGACCGGCCGGAAGAGAAGGAGCGCTACGGCGCCACCATCACCAAGGATATTTCCATCTGGCCGCCTCGCCTCGCCGGCCAGTCATCGATCTTCAGCCCCGACCGGGACGGCCCGGTCGCTTCCCTGGGGCACAGCCGGGACGACCTGGCACCGTCAGGAGAGAAGCCATGAAGCATGTGAGACGCTCGCCCGAAGAGATCGCCGCCAACCGTGCGCGCTACGAGGAGCATCAGAAGAAGGGTCTGGAATTCGCGCCGAAGGCCCTTCCCGGCCTGAGCCCGCTGCCGGCACCGGCCATCGACGCCGCCGCCGTCATCCACCAGGAAATCATTCCCGGCGGCTGGTACTGGTCGACGAAGCTTTTGCGCGGCGAGGCGATCCGCATCGACCAGGCGGAGGGCAATTCCACCGTGGCCCTCATCGCCTGGAATGCCGAGGATACGAGCGAGCGGATCAATCTCGTCGACACCGCCAAGGTTCAGTGGACGACGGCGCTCGGCAAGGGTCGCGTGATCTTCTCCGACATGGGCCGTGTCATGTTCTCGATGATCGAGGATAGTTCCGGTGCCCATGATTGCCTGATGGGCGGTTCGACCTCTGCTTCGAATGCAGCGAAATATCCGGGCGAAAAGACACGCAACACCCGCGACAACCTGGTCCTCGTTGCCGGCAAGCTCGGCCTCGACCGCCGCGACATACCTGGCATCCTCAGTCTCTTCGCGCCGGTGCGCCTTGCCGAGGCCGGCGGTTTCGGCTGGCAGCGCAAGCGGTCCAACAGCGGCGATTATGTGGAACTGCGTGCCGAGATGGACATGCTGGTCGGCTTTTCCAATTGCCCGCATCCGCTCGACCCCGATCGGACCTACCAGCCAAAGCCTGTTGTCATCACCCGCTACAAGGCCGCACTCCCGGCTGCGGACGATCTTTGCCGAACAGCGACGGCCGAAGCCGTGCGCGGCTTCGAAAACAACGCCCTGATGCAGGCCTGAGGAGAAGACCATGTCCGATTTCATCCAGACCCACCCTGCGCGCAATCCGGAAACGGCGGCTGAGGATCATTTCATCGCAGCAGAAGCCCCGTGGTCCGGCATCGTGCGCAAGGGTCAGACGATCCGCATCGAGGACAGTTTTGGCCAGCAGGCGATCGACACGCTCTTTTATCGTGCCGATGATTTGTCCGAGCGCTATTCCAACCAGGATACGATGCGCATGCAGGGTGCCGCCTATATCGGCATCGGCACCAAGATCGTGTCCAACGAGGGCAATGTCATGCTGACCATGACGGCCGACAGTTGCGGCCGCCACGATACCTCGGCCGGCGCCTGCTCCTGCGAGAGCAATACGGTGCGCTTCGGCCACGGCACGAAATACCTGCATGCCTGCCGCGACAATTTTCTGCTCGAAGTCAGCAAACACGGCATGGGCAAACGCGATATCGTCCCCAACATCAACTTCTTCATGAACGTTCCGATCCAGCCGACCGGCGAGATGACGATCGTCGACGGCATCTCCGCACCGGGCGACTATGTCGAACTCGTCGCCGAGATGGACGTGCTCTGCGTCATCTCCAACTGCCCGCAGATCAACAATCCTTGCAACGGCTTCGATCCGACGCCGATCCGGGTGCTGATCTGGGATGGTGAGGACTGACATGTTCAAGAAAGTCCTGATCGCCAACCGGGGCGAAATCGCCATCCGCGTCATCAAGACCCTCAGGCGGATGGGTATTGCCTCGGTCGCAGTCTATTCCGATGCCGACCGCTTCGCCAAACCCGCAATGATGGCCGATGAAGCAATCCACCTTGGACCGGCACCGGCGAGCGAAAGTTATCTCAATGTCGATGCCGTCATCGCTGCCTGCAAGGCGACGGGTGCGGAGGCGGTACATCCCGGTTATGGGTTTCTTTCGGAAAATATCGGTTTTGCCGAGCGGCTTGCCGCCGAAGGCATCGCCTTCATCGGCCCGCGGCCGAAACACCTTTCTGCCTTCGGTCTGAAACATACCGCCCGAGAGCTTGCCAAGGCAAGCGGCGTTCCGCTGCTGCCCGGCACCGGCCTGCTGTCGAATGCCGAGCAAGCGCTCGCCGCGGCCGAAGCGGTCGGCTATCCCGTCATGCTGAAAAGCACGGCCGGGGGCGGCGGCATCGGCATGCAGCTCTGCGTCGATGCTGAAAACCTGAAGGCATCCTTCGAAAGCGTGCAGCGCACCGCGCGGGCAAGTTTTGGCGATGCGCGCGTCTATATTGAGCGTTTTGTGGCGGAGGCACGCCATGTCGAGGTGCAGATCTTCGGCAATGGCAAAGGCAAGGTCATCGCGCTCGGTGAGCGTGATTGCTCGCTGCAGCGACGGAACCAGAAGGTGGTGGAGGAGACCCCTGCCCCCGGTCTTTCGGCGGCAACCCGCGCCCGTCTGCACAAGGCGGCCGTCGATCTCGGCTCGGCGGTTTCCTACGAGTCCGCCGGCACCGTCGAATTCATCTATGATCCTGTGCGCGAGGAATTCTACTTCCTCGAGGTCAACACCCGCCTGCAGGTGGAACATCCTGTTACAGAAGCCGTGTTCGGCATCGACCTCGTCGAATGGATGATCCGCCAGGCCGCCGGCGAGGAGGTGCTTTCGGGCGCCGAGGCGCTGCAGCCGAAGGGAGTAGCGATCGAAGTGCGTGTCTATGCCGAGATGCCGCATGCCGATTTCCGCCCGAGCGCCGGCCTGCTGACGGAGGTTGTCTTCCCTGAAGATGTCCGCCTCGACGGTTGGATCGAGACTGGCACAGAGGTGACGCCCTTCTACGATCCGATGCTCGCCAAGCTGATCGTTTCCGCCGAGGATCGTCCGAGGGCAATCGAGAAGCTGAAGGCAGCACTCTCCGGCACGTCGATATCGGGCATCGAGACCAATCTGGACTATCTTCGCGCCATTGCAGGCTCCGAGCTTCTCGCCAGCGGCAAGGTGGCGACGACGGCGCTACGGGACTTTTCCTTCGTGCCGGATGTCATCGAGGTAATCGCGCCGGGCGCACAATCGAGCATCCAGGAACTGCCGGGCAGGCTTGGTCTCTGGCACGTCGGCGTGCCGCCGAGCGGCCCGATGGATGAACGCTCCTTCCGCCATGCCAACCGCCTGGTCGGCAATGGTGATATGGTCGCGGCACTGGAGCTGACGGTTTCCGGCCCTGTACTGAAGTTTTATACAGATACAATGGTTGCGCTTGCCGGCGCCAAGATGGCGATGAGCCTCGACGGCGTGAAACTGCCGCATGACGAAGCAGCAACCATCCGCGCTGGCCAGATCCTCTCGATCGGCAGTATCGAGGGGCCAGGCCAGCGGGCCTACCTCGCGGTGGCGGGCGGTTTTGCAGCTCCCGTGGTCCTTGGATCCCGCGCTACCTTCGGGCTCGGCCAGTTCGGCGGCAATGCGACCGGCACGCTGAAGACCGGCCATGTGCTGCATCTTGCTCGTCACGCCGTCGTCGAACCGACGAAACCGGCAACCGAGCCGGCGGAATTGACGCGCGAATGGAATGTCGGCGTTGTCTACGGTCCGCACGGGGCGCCCGACTTTTTTCAGGATGGCGATATCGAGACGTTGTTTTCGACGCGTTACGAGGTACATTTCAACAGTGCCCGCACCGGCGTGCGCCTCATGGGTCCCGCGCCGAAGTGGGCGCGCAGCGATGGCGGCGAAGCCGGTCTTCACCCCTCCAACCTGCATGACAATGCCTATGCCATCGGCGCGATCGATTTCACCGGCGACATGCCGATCATCCTCGGACCGGACGGGCCAAGCCTCGGCGGCTTCGTCTGCCCAGCCGTGATCGCTCGCGACGAGCAATGGAAGATGGGTCAGTTCAAGCCGGGCGATCGCATCCGCTTCCATCCGGTTGCACGGCCTGAGGACCCGATTGCCGGGCCGAGCGTGCAACGGGCGAAAGAAGAGACAGGCTCGCCCGTTATCGGCAAGAGCTGCGACGGGCCAGTCTCGGTCGTCTATCGCCGCCAGGGCGACGACAATCTGCTGGTCGAATATGGCCCGATGACCCTTGATATCGCCCTGCGGCTCAGGGTGCATCTCTTGATGCAGGCCGTATCGCAGGCCGGCCTGTCTGGGATCATCGATCTGACGCCCGGCATCCGCTCGCTGCAGATTCACTATGACGGCACGGGGTTGACCCGCAAACGCCTGCTCGGCCTGCTGGCCGAGATCGAGGCGAGCCTGCCGGCAGCCCAGGATGTCAAGGTGCCGAGCCGTATCGTGCATCTGCCGCTGTCCTGGAACGATCCGGATGCGGAACTTGCCATGCGCAAGTATCAGGAGCTCGTTCGGCCGAACGCGCCCTGGTGCCCTGACAACATCGAATTCATTCGCCGCATCAACGGGCTGGCGGACGAGCAGGCCGTGCGCAACGTCGTGTTTGAGGCCAGTTATCTCGTGCTCGGCCTTGGCGACGTCTATCTCGGCGCGCCGGTCGCAACACCGGTCGATCCGCGCCATAGGCTGGTGACCACGAAATACAATCCGGCCCGCACTTGGACGCCGGAAAACGCCGTCGGCATCGGCGGAGCCTATATGTGCATCTATGGCATGGAGGGCCCCGGCGGATACCAGCTTTTCGGCCGCACCATCCAGGTATGGAACACCTGGCGGCAGACACCGGTCTTTGCCAGGGGCAAGCCCTGGCTGCTGAACTTCTTCGATCAGATCCGGTTTTTTCCCGTCAGCCATGAGGAGCTAACGGAGGCGCGCAGCGCCTTCCCGCATGGCGGCTACCCAGTGAAGATTGAGGAAACGGAATTCTCCTATGGCGTATATGAGAAGGAATTGCAGGCGAATGCCGCCTCGATCGGGGAGTTCAAGGCGAGCCAGCAGCAGGCGTTCAATGCCGAACGCCTGCGCTGGAAGGAGTCAGGCCTCGACAGCTTCGTTACTGACGAAGGCACTGGTGAACGCCCTGACGGCGATATTCCCGAAGGCTGCTTCGGCGTTGCCAGCGCCGTACCCGGCAATATCTGGAAACTTCTGGTCGAGCCGGGCGCAGCGGTCGCCGCCGGTGATACCCTTGCCATCATCGAATCCATGAAGATGGAAATCAACGTTACTGCACATGCGCCAGGCCGCGTCCGCGACCTGCGCGCCGGCCCCGGGCGAAACGTCAAAGCCGGCGATATCATTGTTGTTCTGGAGGAGTGCTGACCCATGCTGCCGACCATTCTTGATCTGACCAGCCTTCGCGCAGCCTACGAGGCAGGCAAAAGCCCGGTCGATGTCATCGAGACCGTCATTCTTCGTCGCGCCGCCTCGGAAGATCCGGCAATCTTCATCACGCCGACACCTGACGACACATTGCGGGCCGAAGCACGATCCCTGATGGAACGTGCACCCGAGCCAAACAGCCTACCGCTGTGGGGGATCCCCTTCGCGGTGAAGGACAACATCGACGTGGCGGGGCTGCCGACGACCGCCGCCTGCCCGGCTTTCGCCTATAATCCAGAAAAGGACGCAACGGTCATTGCACGATTGCGGGCAGCAGGTGCGATCGTGATCGGCAAGACCAATCTCGATCAGTTTGCGACTGGTCTCAACGGCACACGCTCTCCCTACGGAGCGCCGCGCTCGGTCTTCGACAAGAACTATGTGTCGGGCGGCTCGAGCTCCGGCTCGGCGGTTGCCGTTGCCTCAGGCCTGGCAAGCTTCGCGCTTGGAACGGACACGGCCGGCTCCGGTCGCGTGCCGGCCGCTTTCAACAACCTCGTCGGCATCAAACCGACACCTGGACTGGTGCCGAATGTCGGCGTCGTGCCGGCCTGCCGCAGCGTCGATGTCGTTACCGTCTTTGCCTCAACGGTCGGCGACGGCGTCGCGGTCCGCAAGGTGATGGAGGGCTACGATGGCGCCGATCCATTTTCGCGCAGGGCGGCTCCCTCCAGCCTGCCCGCCTCCGGTCTGCGGATCGGTGTGCTCGACGAAGCCGAGCGGGAATTCTTCGGCAACAGCCACGTTGAAGCACTCTATGACGCCGCAATTAAAAGGGCGCGCGCGCTCGGCGCCACGATTGTTCCCTTCGACTACGCACCGTTCCGACAGGCGGCCGAACTGCTCTACAACGGCCCCTGGGTCGCCGAACGGCTGGCGGCGGTCAAGGCGTTTCTGGCAACGAACAACGGCGACTTCGACCCGACGGTGCGAACCATCATCGAAGGGGCAAAAGCCTACGACGCGGTCGACGCTTTCGAAGGGCGTTACAGGCTGGAAGCCTTGCGGCAGAAAACCAAGACAGAATGGGAGAAGGTGGATCTTCTAATGCTGCCGACGTCACCCACCACTTACACCGTCGAAGAGATGAAGGCGGATCCGATCGTCAAGAACGGCCATTTCGGCCGCTATACCAACTTTGCCAACCTGCTCGATTGCGCGGCGATCGCCGTTCCCGCCGGCTTTGACGCCAATGGCCATTTGCCTGCGGGTGTGACGTTTGTCGGGCCTGCTTTCACCGACGATGCGCTGGCGCCATTCGCCGACGCGATGCACCGGGCGGCGGACACCGGAATGGGCAAGGACCGCAAAGCCGCGCTGCCGGAAGCAAGCCGCGTGGCGCCTCCGTCCGACGACTTCGTGCCGATCGTGGTCGTCGGCGCGCACCTGACGGATATGCCGTTGAATCACGAATTGACGCGACCGGGCGGCTACAGGCTGAGACGCGCACGGACCGATGGCAGCTATCGGCTCTTTGCGCTCCATGGCACGATCCCGCCCAAGCCGGGGTTGGTCCGTGATCCGGGCTTTACGGGCTATGGCGTGGAAGTCGAAGTGTGGGCCCTGCCTCCAGCGGCATTCGCCGGTTTCGTCCAGAACATTCCGGCGCCTCTTGGCGTGGGCAAGATCACGCTCGACGACGGAAGCTGCGTCACGGGATTTCTCTGCGAGGCACATGCCGTGACCGGCGGGCGAGAGATCACCGAGTTCGGTAGCTGGCGCAACTATGTTCGTGGCACCGGTTCCGCGTGAGCAGGGGTGCGAGGATGCGAGAACTTCTTTCAAGAGCAATGCAGCTCGTTCTCATGGGGTTCGTTGCCAGGACCAGCGCGATCTGGGTGGGCCGTCGACCGCGTTTCCAGCCAGTCGATAAATCTTCGCGATAAGCACGGCCCAGCGAAGGTCACGGCTGCTTTATTCGAAGAAGGCTACGGCGAGTGGCATTGCAAACAGACGCTGGAAAGCCTTCGCAAAACAGGTCATGAAGTGGATGCTTGCGCTACGCCAAAAAGCTCGGTCCATGCTCACGCCACGACCAACTCGCCTATCATGACGATCCCGGCAATATCGAGCTGGTGAAATCCCATGTCGATCGAGTGAAGCAGGCCGAAGGGCCGGTGCTGGTCGTACCGATCTGGAATTTCGGTTTCCCGGCGATCCTCAAGGTCAGTTCGAACGCATCCGGCTTCAAGGCGTCTCCTCCGAACTGATCGACGGCAAGGTGGAATCCCGGCTGCGCCCAGCGCCAATGGCACTTTCTCTGTCCACCGCTCGACGATCCTCACCGCCTGCGTTTGCGGTGCACAAATAGAGCGCTTCTGGAAACGCAGGCGCAGCACGATCGCACAAAAGATTATCATATTGCATGCCGGCCCAATAAATAGGCAATGCGTTGATTCCAGGCTTTCTTCTTTGTTTTCTGACGGTTATCAGCCATCACAAAACTGGCACGTTGATTGCAAGTCACTCTTCGCACCTGTCAACGGCGACTGGTGCGGATAGGCGCGGCATAAGCGCCTGCATTAGACACCGACGTCGCAAGGTCTTTGTCGTCCGGGATTCCCATCCCGCGACCGCAATGTCCGGCGGCGTTTTTTTGCGTCCGAATTCAGCCAGCAGAGGGGAACCTGCAGATGAAAAAGTTTTCGACGACTGGGATTTCGACAACCGGCATTACCCGCCGCCGCATGCTCAAGACGACGGCCACGGCCGCCCTTATCGGCGCCATCAAGACCGCCTTTCCTTCCGGCGCCTTCGCCGCTGGAGCCGGCCCTGAGGTGAAGGGCGCCAAACTTGGCTTTATCGCTCTCACGGATTCCGCGCCACTCATCATCGCCAAGGAAAAGGGCTTTTTCGATAAGCATGGTCTTCCGGAAACGGATGTCGCCAAACAGGCGTCCTGGGGCGCCACTCGCGACAATCTGGTGCTGGGCGGGGCGGCAAACGGCATCGATGGCGCTCATATCCTGTCGCCGCTTCCCTATCTTATGCATACCGGCAAGGTGACGCAGAACAACAAGCCGGTGCCGATGGCGATCCTCGCCCGGCTCAATCTCAACAGTCAGGGTATTTCCGTCGCCAAGGAATATGCCGAAACCGGCGTCCAGCTTGATGCCTCCAAGCTGAAGGCCGCCTTTGAGAAAAAGAAATCGGAAGGCAAGGAAATCAAAGCCGCCATGACCTTCCCTGGCGGCACTCACGATCTCTGGCTCCGCTATTGGCTCGCCGCCGGCGGCATCGATCCGAACAAGGACGTTTCGACGGTCGTCGTGCCACCGCCACAGATGGTTGCCAACATGAAGGTCGGCAATATGGACGTCTTCTGCGTGGGTGAGCCGTGGAACGAACAGCTCGTCAATCAGGGCATCGGCTTCACCGCCGCGACGACCGGCGAGCTCTGGAAAGAGCACCCGGAAAAGGCGCTTGGTCTGCGCGCCGATTGGGTCGAAAAGAATCCCAACGCTGCCAAGGCCCTGCTGATGGCGGTCATGGAGGCGCAGCAATGGTGCGAAAGCATGGACAACAAAGCCGAGATGGCTGAGATCCTCGGCAAGCGCCAATGGTTCAACGTTCCGACGAAGGATGTGCTCGGCCGCCTCAAGGGAGACATCAATTATGGGAACGGCCGAGAGGTCAGAGCGACCGACCTCTATATGAAGTTCTGGAAAGACGGTGCTTCATACCCATTCAAAAGCCACGATACCTGGTTCATCACGGAAAATATCCGGTGGGGAAATCTGCCGGCGACGACCGACATCGCGGCACTCGTCAATCAGGTGAATCGCGAGGACATCTGGCGCGAAGCCGCCAAGGATCTTGGCGTCACTGCCGCCGATATTCCCACATCGGCTTCCCGCGGCAAGGAGACCTTCTTCGACGGCAAGGTCTTCGACCCTGAAAATCCCTCCGCCTATCTCGACAGCCTTTCGATCAAAGCTGCCTCCTGATTTCACCTCCGGCGCGCTCGGCGTGCCGGCCTTCTCTTCATGTGAGGAACACGCTGATGTTCGCCCTGGCAAATAAAGAAAATTCCTCAACGGCCGCCTCTGCCAAGCCGGCGGCAAAGGTCCTGCCATTTTCCGGCAAGCTTGGATCGCGGATTGATTTTCGTCGTGCAGCATTGAGCGCACTTCAAAATATCGTCCCGCCGGCCATCATGTTGGCACTTGTCCTCGTCCTCTGGCAGGCGCTCTGTTCATCAGCCGATGCCTCTCTGCCTTCGCCGCATCAGGTCTGGCAGGATAGCTACGACCTCATCGCCTATCCGTTTTTCAACAACGGCTCGCAGGATATAGGACTCGGCTGGCGCGTGCTGGTTTCGCTGCAACGCGTAGCTTATGGCTTTGGGCTTGCCGCGATCACCGGCGTCATCATAGGGGCGATCATCGGCCAATCGGTGTGGGCGATGCGCAGCCTCGATCCGATCTTCCAGGTGCTACGTACGGTTCCCCCGCTTGCCTGGCTGCCCCTGTCGCTCGCAGCCTTTCAAGATTCCAACCCTTCTGCCATCTTCGTTATTTTCATAACCTCGATCTGGCCGGTGATCATCAACACCGCCGTCGGCGTCCGCAATATTCCACAGGACTACCGCAATGTCGCCGAGGTGCTGCGGCTCAACCAGTTCGAGTTTTTCTGGAAGATCATGCTGCCTTCGGCAGCCCCTTATATCTTTACCGGCCTCCGGATCGGCGTCGGCCTCTCCTGGCTCGCCATCGTCGCCGCTGAAATGCTGACCGGCGGCGTCGGCATCGGCTTCTTCATCTGGGACGCGTGGAACTC
The DNA here is from genome assembly GCF_051810745.2 of Rhizobium sp. F40D2. Classification (NCBI taxonomy): domain Bacteria; kingdom Pseudomonadati; phylum Pseudomonadota; class Alphaproteobacteria; order Hyphomicrobiales; family Rhizobiaceae; genus Rhizobium; species Rhizobium sp. F40D2. The sequence goes on along the minus strand of NZ_JBPWQX020000002.1, from coordinate 379,286 downwards.
GTCGCGCCTTCCAGACATCATCGTCGCGCTCGCCTATATCGGCATCGTCGGCTTCGCCCTCGACAAGCTGGTGGCCGCGCTCGGCAAACTCATTACCCGTGGCGCATAGCCAACTGAGGACCATACTTGATGAACGCCTATCTCAAGCTTGACCATATCGACAAACATTTCGATCGCGGCAGCGTGCGCGCCGAGGTCCTGAAAGACGTCAACCTGACGATTTCCGAGGGCGAGTTCGTCTCGATCATCGGGCATTCAGGCTGTGGCAAATCCACGCTGCTCAACCTCATTGCCGGCTTGACCAGGGTTTCGGCAGGCGCAGTGCTCCTGGAAAACCGCGAAGTCAACGAGCCAGGCCCGGAGCGCGCAGTCGTCTTTCAGAACCATTCGCTTCTGCCATGGCTGACGGTCTATGAGAACGTGAACCTCGCCGTCTCCAAGGTTTTCGGCAGAACAAAGACCAGGACCGAGCGGCGTGACTGGGTCATGTCCAACCTCGACCTCGTACAGATGGCGCATGCGAGGGATAAGCGGCCTTCGGAAATATCAGGGGGCATGAAACAGCGCGTTGGCATTGCCCGCGCGCTTGCGATGGAGCCGAAGATATTGCTGCTTGACGAGCCCTTCGGCGCGCTCGACGCGCTGACACGCGCCCATCTCCAGGACGCGGTGATGGAAATCCACGCCCGGCTCGGCAACACGATGGTGATGATCACCCACGATGTGGATGAGGCGGTGCTGCTCTCCGACCGCATCGTGATGATGACCAATGGTCCGGCGGCCCGCATCGGCGATGTGCTCGATGTGACCATGCCCCGGCCTCGCAATCGCATCGAACTCGCCTCCGACCGGACATATCTCAAATGCCGCGAAGCCGTGCTGAAGTTCCTCTATGAACGCCATCGGTTTATCGAAGCCGCGGAGTAGGCAGCGCGGCGCACATTGCAGTCGTCGTCTCTTCCTCAGTAGCGACCGAGGCCCGGCTCTAAGTCCCGCGCTCGGTAGCGGTTGCAAAGACGGCGCTGGCATCGCTGACGGTTTCCACATGCGCATAGGCCGCTCGCGCGGCGGCCGCGCCATCCGCCCGCATGATCGCCGTCACGATCACATCGTGCTCGTCATAGGATTTCGTCAATCGTCCCGCCAGTCGGAACTGCGCACGGCGGAAAGGCGCAAGCCGGGCGCGGCTTTGCGTTACCAGTTCGTAGATGTGCTCATTATGGGCGCCGCGGTAGAGCCGGGTATGAAACTCGGTGTTATGGGTGGCATATTCCTCGTGGGCGCCCCGATGCACGAGGCGCGCCGAGGCCCGGTGTTCGATTTCCAGCATCCGCCGCTCTTCGACCGTCATCCGCTCGGCGGCAAGCCTTGCGCAAATGCCTTCGAGTTCCGCCATCGCTTCGAACATCGAATGCAGATAGGTCTCGGTCACGTTGGTGACCACTGCGCTACGGTTCGGCTCACGCTCGACAAGCCCCATCGCGCCGAGTTCTCGCAGCGCCTCACGCACTGGGGTACGCGACACCTCGAAACGGGCGGCCAGCGAGATTTCGTCGAGTTTCTCGCCCGGCAGCATCTGCCCGGTCACGATCATATCGGCGATTGCCCGCACCATCTGTTCGACGGTCGTTCCCGCCCGGATAATTTCTCTGCGCCGGATCTGTTTCAAAGGAATCATTCCGCTTCTTCGTACTGCATACACATGCATTCTTGAACAAGCAAAGTCAAACATGGCTTAAAATATTGTTTTACATTCATAAAGTCCGTCAAGCCTGTATTTCTGGCAAAACATGCGACTCCTATGGAAAAATAATGCCTACGATATAGGCAATGCATAAATATTGAACGCATATGCGCAAGAAAATTGCATGCACTTTTTGGTGTCGATCAACACTTATCGAGATAAATATGCGAAATCAACGACATAAAAACTGGCACGGTCATTGCATACACTTTTCCGTAACCAGTTAAACGGGCGAAACCGCCGCAGGGGAGCATTCCGATGACCAAACTCCTTTCCATGAACCGCCGCAACTTTCTGCAAGCTGCCGCTGCCATCGCCGGCGCAGCGCCCGGCCTCCTTTCTTCGCGCGCTCTTGCGCAGAGCGCCCTTACCGTTGGCTTCATCTATGTCGGTCCGAAGGACGACTACGGCTACAACCAGGCGCATGCCGAGGGTGCAGCCGCCGTCAAGGCGCTGCCCGGCATCACCGTCGTCGAGGAGGAGAACGTGCCCGAAACCGTCGACGTTCAGAAGACGATGGAATCGATGATCAACCTCGATGGCGCGGGCCTGCTTTTCCCGACTTCCTTCGGCTATTTCGATCCGCACATGCTGGCGATGGCCGCCAAATATCCTGATATCCAGTTCCGTCACTGCGGCGGCCTCTGGCAGGAGGGCAAGCATCCGGCCAATACGGGCTCGTATTTCGGTTACATCTTTCAGGGCCAGTATTTGAACGGCATCGCCGCCGGCCACGCGACGAAAAGCAAAAAGATCGGTTTCGTCGCCGCCAAGCCGATCCCGCAGGTGCTGCAGAACATCAACGCCTTCCTGCTCGGCGCGCGCACAGTTGATCCATCCATCAGCTGCCAGGTGATCTTCACCGGTGAGTGGTCACTGGCCGTCAAGGAAGCAGAAGCCACCAACGCGCTGGTCGATCAGGGCGCCGATGTCATCACCTGCCACGTCGACAGCCCGAAGGTCGTCGTCGAGACTGCGGCCGGCCGCGGCGCCTTCGTCTGCGGTTATCACGCCAACCAGGGTCCGCTTGCGCCCGAGAAGTATCTGACCGGCGCCGAATGGGCCTGGGGCAACGTCTACAGTGATTTTGTCAAGAAGGCACAGACCGGCGAAAAGCTCGGCAATTTCGTGCGCGGCGGCCTGAAGGACGGTTTCGTCAAGATGAGTGCGCTCGGCCCAGGCGTTTCCGAGGCCGGCCGCAAGGCCTTCGAAGCAACCCATGCGGAGATGATGAAGGGCGGTTTCTCCGTCTTCAAGGGACCGCTGAAGGACAACAAGGGCGACACCGTCGTGACCTCCGGCAAGAGCTACGCCGAAGACGCGATCGAGCTCGAGAGCATGAATTATCTGGTCGAGGGCGTGGTCGGGTCGACGGCGTAGACCACGAAGGAGAAGCGCCATGACTGTCCAGGCCAATGCAATATCAGTCGCGGAAAAACCGGCGTCGCTTCGCCCGGCCCTCGAATGGATCGCGCGACATGCCGAACCTGTTGTCATCGGCCTTGCGGCCATTCTGATCGGTCTTGCGCTCTTCTCCCTCTTCATCCTGGCGATCGGCAAATCGCCAGCCATGCTCTTCCAGCTTATGTATACCGGCGGCTTCGGCAGCTGGTTTTCCGTGCAAAACAGCTTAAGCCGCGCCGCACCCCTTCTCCTGACGGCACTCTGCGTCGCCCTGCCCGCCCGCCTCGGCCTCGTCATCATTGGCGGGGAAGGAGCGGTGGTGCTGGGCGGCGTTGCGGCCGCAGCAATGGCCATGCCGCTTGCCGGCACTGCCCCTGTTTTCCTCACCCTTATTCTCATGGGCATCGCCGCTATGGTGATCGGCGGCATCTGGATCGGCCTTGCAGGTTTCCTGCGCCACTATCGCGGTGTCAACGAGACGATCTCGTCGCTGCTGCTCTCCTATATCGCCATCGCCTTGATGAACCAGCTCGTTGAGGGGCCGCTGCGCGACCCCGCCAGCCTCAACAAGCCTTCGACCACGCCGCTCCCATCGGAATATATGCTCGGCAACATTCCCGGCATGGACGTGCATTGGGGTCTTGTCATCGGCATCGTCGCCTGCATCCTTTCCTGGATCCTGATCGAGGTGACGAGCTTCGGTTTTGCCGCCCGCATCGCTGGCGGCAATGTCCGCGCCGCACAGATCCAAGGCCTGCCTGTGGGCAAGCTGATCGCCGGCTTCACGGCGATCGCCGGCAGTTTCGCGGGGCTTGCCGGCATGATCGAAGTAGCCGCCGTGCAAGGCAGCGCCAACGCCTCACTCGCTGCGGGTTACGGCTATACCGGCATCCTCGTCGCCTTCCTTGCGCGCCACAATCCACTGGCGATCATTCCCGTTGCCATCCTGCTCGGCGGCATCGATGCATCGGGCGGTCTCATCCAGCGCCGCATGGGCCTGCCAGACGCCACCGTTCTGGTGCTGCAAGGCACGCTCTTCGTCGTCATCCTCTTTTGCGAGACCTTTTACGGCCGCTTCAAGATCTTCAATCCCGACCTCTGGAAAAGGAGCCTCTGATGGAAGAGACAGGCATCGGCATATGGGGCGTGCCTCTCGGCATCCTCGCAGGCGCCATCCGCGTCTCCACGCCATTCATTTTCGTCAGCCTCGGCGAGACCATCACCGAACGCTCCGGCCGCATCAATCTCGGGCTTGAAGGCACACTGGTCTTCGGCGCCATGACGGCTTACGCCGTCGCCGTCATGAGCAGTTCGCCGTGGCTCGGCCTGCTCGCCGCCATGGCGACGGGCGCAGTCTTCGGCCTCGTCCATGGCTGGATCTGCAAATGGCCGAAAGTTAACGATATCGCGATCGGCATCGCCATGATGCAGTTCGGGCTCGGCCTTGCCTTCTTCCTCGGCAAGTCTTTCATTCAGCCGGCCGCTCCGCGTCTGCCGGCAATCCCCTTGGGCTCCTGGTCCACCATCCCACAGATTCAGGCGGCATTGAACATCAACGTGCTCTTCCTCCTCGGAGCGGCTCTCGCTTTCATCCTCTGGTGGGCCTTCAGGAATACCCGCATCGGTCTCGTCCTGCGCGTCGTCGGCGACAGTACCGATGCTGCACGCGCCATGGGCATCGATCCCGATCGCGTGCGCCTGCTCGCGACCGCCCTCGGCGGTTCGCTGGCGGCAATCGGCGGCGCTTATCTTTCACTCTATTATCCCGGGTCGTGGAACGAGGGCATTTCCTCCGGCCAGGGCCTTATGGCCGTAGCACTCGTCATCTTCGCCCGCTGGAACCCGATCGGCTGCTTCCTCGCCGCACTGCTCTTTGGCGGGGCCGGTGCACTCGGCCCGGCACTGCAATCGGTTGGCGTCACGCAGGGCTACTATCTCTTTTACGCCGCACCCTATGTGCTCACTCTGGTCATCATGATCGCCACCTCCTCGCCGACACGTTCGCTTGCCGGTGCTCCCGGCGCGCTTTCCCTCACGAAGTAAGCCCGAGAGAAGTAAAACAGGAAAGGAGCCAACCCTTGAACGGTCTTGGCGGATTGAACAAGTCGGAGCATGGCGTCGGCATTGGCCTCGTCCAGCTGCAGCTCCCCGTCACCGTGACAAGGGAAGATCTTGCGCGCCAGACGCAGGTCATCGTCGATCTCGTTGCCAAGGCGCGGCGCAATCAGCCGGGCATGGATCTCGTCGTCTTTCCGGAATACGCCCTGCACGGCCTGTCGATGGACATCAATTCGGAAATTATGTGCACGATCGACGGGCCTGAGGTGGCAGCCTTCAAGAAGGCCTGCAGGGACAATGCGATATGGGGCTGCTTCTCGATCATGGAGCTGAACCTTGAGGGCATGCCGTATAATTCCGGCATCGTCATCGACGACAAAGGGGAGCTGAAGCTCTATTACCGCAAGATGCACCCCTGGGTGCCTGTCGAACCCTGGGAGCCCGGCAATCTGGGCATTCCCGTCATCGCCGGGCCGAAGGGCGCCAAGCTGGCACTCATTATCTGCCATGACGGCATGTTCCCGGAGATGGCGCGCGAATGCGCCTATAAGGGTGCGGAAATCATGATCCGCACGGCCGGCTACACAGCACCGATCCGCGAAAGCTGGAAATTCACAAATCAGTCGAACGCCTTCTGCAATCTCATGGTCACGGCAAGTGTCTGCATGTGCGGCTCGGATGGTACCTTCGACTCGATGGGCGAAGGCATGATCTGCAATTTCGATGGCTCGATCATCGCCCATGCCATATCGGGCCGCGTCAACGAGATCATCACCGCCGAAGTGCGCCCCGATCTCGTACGCGAAGCGCGCCTTGGCTGGGGTGTCGAAAACAACATCTACCAATTCGGCCATCGCGGCTATGTCGCCGTTGCCGACGGCGCGAAAGATGCGCCCTATTCCTACATGCACGATCTCATCGCCGGCAAATACCGCCTTGCCTGGGAAGATCAGGTGAAGGTCACGGATGGCACATCCTGCGGCTTCGACAAGCCGGTGCGCCGCTACGGCGAAACATTCAAACTTGCGGGTGAATAGGAGAACAAGACGATGGACGCCATGGTCGAAACCAAAGGACATTATATCGACGCCGATCCCTATGCCTGGCCCTACAACGGCGCCCTGCGGCCTGACAATACCGCGCTCGTCATCATCGACATGCAGACGGATTTCTGCGGCAGGGGTGGCTATGTCGATCACATGGGCTATGACCTCTCGCTGGTCCAGGCACCCATCGAGCCGATCAGACGAGTCCTGGGAGCCATGCGTGCCAGAGGCTACCACATCATCCACACCCGCGAAGGCCATCGCCCCGACCTCGCCGACCTGCCGGCCAACAAGCGCTGGCGCTCACAGCGCATCGGGGCGGGCATCGGCGATCCCGGACCCTGCGGGCGCATCCTCACGCGCGGCGAACCCGGCTGGGACATCATTCCGGAACTCTACCCAATCGAGGGCGAGACAATCATCGACAAGCCCGGCAAGGGCTCATTCTGCGCCACCGACCTGGAACTGATCCTCAACCAGAAGCGCATCGAGAACATCATCCTCACCGGCATCACCACCGACGTCTGCGTTTCCACCACCATGCGCGAGGCGAACGACCGCGGTTATGAGTGCCTGCTGCTGGAAGACTGCTGCGGCGCGACTGACTACGGCAACCACCTTGCCGCAATCAAGATGGTGAAGATGCAGGGCGGCGTCTTCGGCTCCGTCTCCAATTCGCAAACGCTTGTGAGCCAGCTCCCATGAGCACGGTCCGCGACACTCCCCTCCCGCAAGCCGGCAAAGCCATCGGCATCGACACGATCGATATGACGATGCGCTTCGGTAGTCTCACCGCACTCGACCATGTGTCGATCAAGGTGCCCTCGGGCAGCTTCCACGCGCTGCTCGGCGAGAACGGCGCTGGCAAGTCGACCCTCGTCAAATGCATCATGGGCTTCTACCACGCCACATCAGGCGCACTTTCCGTCGATGGCCGGGAAGTGGCGATCGCTTCGCCGAAGGATGCGGCGACCTATGGTCTCGGCATGGTCTACCAGCACTTCACACTGGTCCCTTCGCTGACGGGTGCGGAAAACCTCGTCATCAGCCGCGCAGAAGTGTCTGCCGTTATCAATTGGGCGAAGGAGCGCCAGGATCTTGCGGCTTTCATGGAGCGTATGCCATTCAAGATCCCACTCCATCAGCCGGTGAGCGAGCTTGCCGCCGGAGAAAAGCAGAAGCTTGAGATCGTCAAGCAGCTTTACCTCGGTCGCTCCTTTCTGGTGCTCGATGAACCGACCTCTGTGCTGACGCCTGCCGAAGCCGACGAGATGCTCGGCCTCGTGCGCGGTTTGACCGAGCGCGGCGAGCTGACCGTGCTGATGATCTCCCACAAGTTCCACGAGGTCACGAAATTTGCCGATGCCGTCTCCATCCTGCGGCGTGGCAAGCTGGTCGGCACCGGCAGGGTGGGCGAGCTTTCCACCGCCGACATGGCGGCGAAGATGATCGGCGACGTGAAGCTGGCCGAGCTCGACACCCGCGTTCCGATTTCCGAAAGCGCCAAGCCCGTTCTGACGATCGAGAAAGTCAAAGCGCCGGATCGTTCGGGCCTCAAGACGATCGAGATCGACGATCTCACGGTTCGCTCCGGCGAGATCGTCGGGATTGCCGGCATTTCGGGCAATGGCCAGAAGGAACTGACGGAAATCCTCGCCGGCCAGCGGCCGGTCGATACCGGCCGCGTGAGCGTCAAAGGCCAATCCTATGGCGCCACACGCCCGGAGACCCGCAAAAACAATGTCCGCTTCATCCCCGAGGAACCGCTGCAGAATGCCTGCGCTCCACGCATGACGGTCAGCGAAAACCTCGCCTTCCGCACCTTCGATCTGAAGGCAGACGGCAAAGACGCGATCTGGCTGAACACGGGCAAGATGAAGAAACGTGCCGGCGACCTGATTTCCGACTTCAAGGTAAAGACGGCTTCTTCCTCCTCGCCGATTGCAGCGCTTTCGGGTGGAAATGTGCAGCGCGCCGTGCTCGCCCGCGAACTGACGGGCGAAGTGGATCTGCTGATCGTTTCAAACCCATGCTTCGGCCTCGATTTCTCGGCCGTCGCCGAAATCCGCGCCCGCATTATGAAAGCGCGCAATTCCGGTACAGCCGTGTTGCTGCTTTCTGAAGACCTCGACGAGCTGCTCGAAATGTCCGACCGCATCGTGGTGATTTCCGAAGGCAAGCTGGTTTACGAAACACCGGCACGATCTGCCGACATCGGGGTTATCGGCGCGCACATGGCGGGGCATCACCATGGCTGAGATCAAAGCAGAACCCTTCGCTTTTCCGGCGAAACATGACCAGCTCGCCCTCATCGTCATTGACATGCAGCGCGATTTCGCCGAGCCCGGCGGCTTTGGTGCCAGCCTCAGTAATGATGTCAATCGCATTACCAGGATCGTGCCGGAGGTCAAACGCCTCATTCAGGGCTTCCGCCATGCTGGTCTGCCGGTGATCCACACGATGGAATGTCACAGGCCCGACCTTTCGGACCTCCCGCCGGCAAAACGCGACCGCGGCAACCCGACGCTCCGGATCGGTGACGAAGGTCCAATGGGCCGCATCCTCATCTTAGGGGAACCCGGCACCGCGATCCTGCCGGAGCTTGCGCCGATCAAGGGCGAAGTGGTGATCGAAAAGCCTGGCAAGGGCGCATTCTACGCCACCGAGCTCGGCGACGTGCTGCAGCGGAAGGGCATCAGGCAGCTCGTCTTTGCCGGCGTCACAACCGAGGTCTGCGTTCAGACGACCATGCGCGAGGCGAACGACCGCGGCTATGAATGCCTGCTCGCCGAGGAGGCGACGGAAAGCTACTTCCCCGAATTCAAGGCGGCCGCTATCGCCATGATCCGCGCCCAGGGCGCGATCGTCGGCTGGACGGCCCACGTCGACGATATCCTGGAGAGCATCGCCCATGCCTGAAACCACACGCGAACTCCTGACGTCGGACGGCTGGAAGACGCTTGAATTCGGCCCCTTCCGCGATGACGTGACGATTCATTGGATCCGTCCTTTCGACGGTGACCAGCCGGGCGTGGCGCTCCTGAAATACCAGGCCGGCGCCAGCGTTCCTCGCCACCGGCATGAGGGGCTGGAAACCATTCTCGTTCTCGATGGAGTACAATCCGACGAAGCAGGCGATTACGTCAGCGGCAGCTATATCGTCAATGCGCCAGGCACCGAACATTCGGTCTGGAGCGATACCGGCTGTGTCGTACTGATCCAATGGGACCGGCCTGTGAAAATGCTCGAAGCGGAAATAGCATGAATCTGGCGATACCAGCTTCGACATCGATAGGCCGGGCAGCTGAAGCTGCTTGCCCAAAAAGTCCGGTCTAATGTCGAGATGAGAGGGCGTCGGTGATAAACTCGTCCTCCTGAAAATCAAACACGCGGCCGTCTCTCCGATGAGGCGCAGCCGGCCCAGCACAGTCCTTTCAAACATGGCCGATGTTCTCGAGCGGCTCAGTCTTATCAGTCGTCCTGTGGGTGGTCGTTATGATTGCTGACAGGCGGCGAAAGCCGGGTGATGCATGGTCTCAGTCTGAACTCCTCGCGATCTCTGATGCCGAGCCGAAAATGAAAAAGCCTGCCGCGGGAGGAGGTGCGGCAGGCTTTCATAAAATCCGAACAGCGACTGGGAGGAGGAGTGCCGCTGTTCCCTCAAACGTCCCTTGGGAGGAGTGGGGCCGTCTGAATTCGAAGCGCTGCGGGAGGAGGTGCATTGCTTCGATAGACACATCATACGCGCGTCATTATCAGCCACCAGAGCTTATGCTGCAGCGCAGCTATGCGCCAAAAGCACTGCTTCCTAGGAGCGCGCACAAATTGTAGCCAAGCGCGCCCGTCGAGCACACGCAGCGACCTGCTGCCCGCTGCTGCTAGACGAGCGTTGGCGAAGCGCGCAATCTCGTTGCGACGCTTCATAATATCCTTCCTCCTGCGCAAGAGACAGCTCCATGTCCCAATCTCGCGCCACCTGCGTCTACGCCAGTTTTGGAGATTGGAAACATCGTGCCATCAATAGCGACCCGTCAAATCCCCGCGAGCGCCACATATTTCAATTCTAGAAAGCCCTCAATCCCATACTTCGAACCTTCACGCCCGGTGCCGGACTGCTTGATGCCGCCAAAGGGAGCCATTTCGTTGGCGATCATTCCGGTGTTGACGCCGACCATGCCAGCTTCGAGTGCTTCCGCCACACGCCAGATGCGGGCCATGTCCTTTGCGTAAAAATACGAAGCAAGGCCGAATTCGCTATCATTGGCCATGGCGATGACGTCATCCTCGTCCTTGAACGAAATGATCGGCGCCAGCGGCGCAAAGGTTTCCTCCTTTGCCACCTTCATTGCCTGCGTCACGCCGGTGACGACCGTCGGCTCGAAGAACGTGCCCCCGAGGGCACTGCGTTTACCGCCGGAAAGCACGACCCCGCCTCTTGCGACGATATCCGCGACATGCTCTTCCATTTTCGCCACAGCCTTCTCATCGATCAGCGGCCCTTGGCTGATGCCGGCGTCGGTACCGCGACCGAGCGAAAGTCCCGAAACCTTGGCGAGAAGCTTTTCGGTGAAAGTGGCAGCGACACTCTCCTGCACGTAGATGCGGTTGGCGCAGACGCAGGTCTGGCCGGCATTGCGGAACTTGGAGATCATCGCGCCTTCGACGGCGGCATCCAGGTCGGCGTCGTCGAATACAATGAAGGGCGCGTTGCCCCCCAGTTCCAGCGACAAGCGCTTGATGCCGTCGGCAGCCTCCTTCATCAGCCAGCGGCCGACGCCCGTCGAGCCGGTAAAGGTGATCTTGGCAATCTTCGGATTGTGGCAGAACTCAAGACCGATTGGCTTGGCCTCGCCGGTCACGACCGAGAACACGCCCTTCGGCACGCCGGCGCGCTCAGCCAGAAGGGCAAGCGCCAGCGCCGATAGCGGCGTCTGCGAAGCCGGCTTCAGGATCATGCTGCAGCCAGCGGCAAGGGCCGGACCTGCCTTGCGGGTGATCATGCCGTTCGGAAAATTCCAGGGCGTGATCGCCGCACAGACGCCTACCGGTTGTTTCAGGACCATGATGCGCTGGCCGGCATTAGGGCTTGGAATAATATCGCCGTCGATGCGCTTAGCCTCTTCCGCGAACCATTCGAGATAGGCGGCATTGGAGACAACTTCACCCTTCGCCTCCGCCAGCGGCTTGCCCTGCTCGGTGGTCAGGATCAGCGCCAGATCATCGGCATTTTCGATGATGAGATCGTACCAGCGTTTGAGCACCTGCGCCCGTTCCTTGGCCGTGCGCCTTGCCCATAGCTTCTGGGCGGCCGCCGCGGCATCGATCGCTTCGGCGACAACCGCCTTGCCGAGATCCGGCACATTGGCAATCAGCGCCCCGTCGAAGGGGTCGGTGACCGCAATCGACCTGCCGTCGGGTGCGGTGATCCACGCACCGCCGACGAAAGCCTTATCTATGAGAAGCGCAGGGTCCCTGAGGGCAAGCGTGCGACGCTCGGTCATGATGCATGATCTCCTATGATCTTCAAAAGGGCGGGAACGGCCAGCGACAGGCCGGACAAGAGAAGCAGGCCGAAAGCCATGCGGCGGATGGACAAAGCAGACAGGGGCGGCGGCCACCTTTTGGCAACCAAGGTCATGATCATTACGACCGGAACGCAGAGCAGCCCCCACCAGAAGCCGCCGTGCGGCACCTCGCCGGCAGCCGCGACCATGGACAGCCGAATGACGGCGTTGACGGCAAAGACCGCTACTAGCGTTTCGCGGATGCTGACGGCCGGCAGCGGCTGCCGGTAGAGATGATAGACCAGCGGCGGACCGGCGGTGGAAAACAGGCCGCCCATCAGGCCGGCAACTGCCCCGAAGAACGCGAAGGAAGCCGTCGACGAGCGCACCGCCAGAGGCTCAGGTTTCAGCGCAAGCTGCAGGCTGGAGGCAATGATCACAACACCGAGCACAAGCTTCAGCCAATCGATGGACGTCGAAACCATCAAGCCCAGCAGCCAGTATCCGGCAGCAAGAGCCGCAAGGCTGGAGATGACGACCGGCCAGAATTCCGCCCAGGCGATATCGCGCCAGCCGCGTGCCAGGATCTGCGCCGCATTGACGAGCACCATGCAGCTGACGAGCACGGCGGCCTCGGGTAGCGGCATCAGCCCGGAAAGCCCGATGCCGCCCATCATGATCAGGCCGAGGGCAAAACCGGTCAGTGTCTGCATGTAGGCGGCAAGACCCGCCAGCACCAGAAGCCCTGCAAGACCGGCAGCGCTCACCGTCACAGGCCTCCAAGACCGGAAAACAGCGCTTCATCGGCGCAACCGGCGCGATAAAAGACGGGCGGCTGCCCCAGCGGCGCGGCAATTCGCACATTTTCGCCGCCGGCAAAAGTTGCGCCCGTCCAGGCGTGAACCCACCGCTCGCCCTGCGGCAGATAGACGACACGAGCTGTCTGCGCCGCCTCCCAGACCGGCGCAACCAGCACGTCAGGGCCGTAGAGGTAACTGTCCTGGATCGCGTAGGTCTCCCGATCGTCCTGGTAATGCAGGAAAATCGGCCGCTGCACCGGCAAACCGCGCGCGACCGCCTCCTCGGAAAGGGATTTGAGGTATGGAGCAAGATGCTTATAGATCCGCGTCATCCGGGCGAAATGCGACAGCACCTGCGGATCCTGATCTATCTGGACGTTCTCGCGCGGACGATTTCCCTCGTGACTGCGCATGACGGGCGTGAACGCCGCCATCTCGGCCCAGCGCATCAGAAGCTCCGGCGTACGGACATTGCCGAAGAGGCTGGTGTAGCCGCCGATATCGGAATGGTGATAGGCATTGCCGAGCAGGCCGGAAGACAGTGCCGCACAGATAACCGTGACCAGCCCGTCGTGGCGGGAGAAATCGACCGACTGGTCGCCGCCCCACAGTAGCGGGCAATGTTCCTGCACGCCGGTGAAGCCGGCGCGCATGAAGAACAGCGCCTCGCCCGTCTGGTTGCGGCTGGCAACCGCCTTGGCGTTGACCTCGGCCCAGAGCGTCGGCCACTGATTGTGCATCAGCTTGGCATCGATCCCATTCGAAAGCTGAACGTCAATCGGCAGATATTCGCCAAAATCAGCCATCCAGCCGGAAAGGCCGTAGTCCAGCATCTTCTTGCCGATGATGTCCTCGGCAAACCATTCCGCCGCGGCCGGATTGGTGAAATCCACGACGCCGCAATCGAACTCGCCGAAATCAACGAGCGCGGTACTGCCGGCTGCATCTGTTGCAAGATAGCCGGCTTTCTCGGCGATCTCGAACAAGGGGCCATCGGCACAGAGATAGGGGTTGACGTAGCCAAGAAAGCGGATGCCATCATCGTTGAGTTCGGCAATCTTCCGGCGCAGACCCGGATAACGCTCCTCGTTGGCTTGCCAGTCCCAGAAAAGCCGCGCCCCGAAAGACGTCTGGCGCAGGCCGACCCAGTCCTCGCACCATAGAGCCGACACCTCGACACCCGCGTCGCGCATCGACTGAAGGCGCGCGAAGGAATTCTCCCCATCCTTCAGACCGATGATCGCGCCGTTATAAACCCAGTCGGGCAGCGGCGGCTGGCGGCCGAAGCGGTCCGACAGCACCTCGACCAGTTCGACGAACGTCGGAGCAGCAAAGAACTCGATCCGCTCCGGGATCGCCCAGACCTCGATCTCGTGAAAAGCCTTGCGGCGGAAATCGAAGACGGAATAGGCTGACGTCTCCACATGGCATGCGTAAAGAGCCGAGGAAACGTAAGTCGGCTGCGGGTAGTTGGTGTTGAAATAGTCCCCGCCCGCCCTGTCCTTGACGTTCGATTTGAACGTGATCTCGCTCGTTTGGTCACGGCCAACGCCGGGCTCGGACGTCCACAGCGGGAAGCGGCGGCCGCGCATATCGAAATAGGACATCTGCTCGCCCCCGCCCCAGACATGCTCATCGTGGTCGGCGGGAATTCGGATCCAGAGGCGGTTGACGAGGGGATCGGGCGCTTCAAATTCGATTGCCCCATTCTCGATCGTCAACACCAGCCGTGGCTTCTGGCCCGACCGTTCCGACAGGGCGATCCGGTTTCCGTCGATCTCGGCATGCGCCAGTCGGCCGCGCTCAATGACATAGTCCTCAATCTCGAAGTTGCCGCGATACATATCCATGCGCTCCTCGCCGATACCGGCGAAGATGCAGGGTGCACTGGTGCTGTGATCAAGGATCGTCCGGCCGTTGATGGACACGGTAAATCCGGTTTCCGTCTTTTCGAGCTTCATCGCAATGTCTTTCGGATCCTGCATCGTCTTGTTCGGTTCCAGTTCAGTTCTGGGTCAGGCCGGCATCGACGACGAAATTGGCGCCGGTGCAGCCGCCGCTTTCGTCGGAGCCTAGAAACAGGGCCATGCGCGCTACATGGCTTGCGTCCAGCCTGAATTTCAGCGCCTGCAATTCGATGAACTGCTGGTTCTGCTCCGGCGACGTCCACAGCTTCAGCTGCCGCTCGGTGACAACAGCGCCGGGCACGATGCAGTTGACCCGGATTCCGGAAGGGCCAAGTTCGCGGGCAAGCGTCTTTGTCATGCCGTTTATCGCGGCCTTCGCGGTGGTATAGCCGACCATCCCCGGACGCCCCCGCATCCAGGAAATCGAGCCAAGCATGATGATCGATCCCGCGCCCTTTGCCGTCATGCCCGAGCTGACGGCCTGGGTGGCGAAGAACTGGTGATCGAGATTGAGCGACAGCGCCCGGCGCCAGCTGTCCGGCTCGACATCGCTCATCGCGTGACGATCATCCTTGCCCGCATTATTGACGAGGGTCTCGATGCCGCCGCACGCCTGCTCGATCCTGGCGATGGTAACCCGCAATGCCGCAATGTCGGTGATATCGCATTCGGAAAAGGCAGCACCTGTTTCGGCGGCAAGCTTAGCACCTTCGACCGCGTCGATATCGATGAAGGAGACATTCGCGCCCTGCGCCGCAAAAGCCCTGACCATCTCCGCGCCGATCCCCGACGCGCCGCCGGTGATCAGCACAGCGCTGCCTTCAAGAGATGCATAGCGGACGGTGTCATAGGTCGATGGCATGGATCAGACTTCCGGATTGAAGAGAGGTTTTTGCAGCCCGGCGACATCGGTGCGCATGGCAAAGAGACCGCCGGAGAGCGGGAAGGCTTCAAGCTCGGCCCCGGAGCGGCCGATACTGGCGCTGGTGCAAAAGAGCGTACGCATGTCCGCACCGCCAAAGCTGACCATTGTCGGGCATCTGACAGGAACAGGGTATTCGACCAGCAGCGCGCCGTCCGGGCCGTAGCGCTGCACCCGGCCGCCCTCGAACAGGGCCGTCCAATAGCAGCCTTCGAGATCGACAGCGCCGCCATCCGGGCGGCCTTTGTCCGTTTCACCGCCGAAGCGGGCAAAGACCTTCCGATTAGATGCGGTGCCGGTTTCCGGCGCGTAATCATAGGTGTAGAGCGTGTAGCGCAGCGTATCGGCATGATAAAGCCGGCGTCCGTCCGGTGAGAAAGCGACGCCGTTCGAGGTGAGGAGGCCATCGGCCAGTCTCGCCAATCCGTTACGGTCATACCGGTAAAGTCCGGCAATGCCCTTTTGGCGGCTTTCATCCACCGTTCCCGCAACGAACCGGCCCATCGGATCGACCATGCCGTCATTGAAGCGGCTGATCGTCTGGTCCTCCGGATTGTCGGCGAGCTTGCGAACCGGCCCGCCGTGCGCATCGATCAGCCAGATTCCCGACCGCAACCCCGCCACGAAGCCGCCCCCTGCGGCGAGGCCGATGCAGCCGACCTCTTCCGATAGCTCAAGCGTCGTCAAGCCGCCCGTCTGCGGGTCGAAACAATGGATGCTGCAGCGTTTGATATCGACGAAATAAAGCACCTGCTCGGCAACCGACCACAGAGGGCATTCGCCGAGCAACGTCTTTGCATCGAGAACGAGGTCGAAGCAGGTACGCATGAACGTATCCTCAATAGGCAGCAGCTGATGCCGCGACAGGAGCCGCCTGCCCCTTCAGGGCGCCGAGCCAGTCATTGGCGCGGCCGGTCATCATCGCGATATCGGACGCAATCGCCGCGAAGTCGTAGCCGTAGCCGAGGAAGCGCTTCACCATATCGGGATTGGGACCGACGATGCCAACCGGCTTGCCGGCGGCATGCGCGTCCCTGGCCGCCTTCTCGATCAGCGCCTGGACCTCCGGATGGGCGATATTGCCGATATGGCCCATGGCAGCCGAAAGATCGCCCGGACCAACGAACAGTGCATCGATACCATCGACGGCGGAGATCTGCGGCAGCCGCTCGATCGCCTCCGGCGTTTCGAGCTGTACGATCGTGCAGACTTCACCATTCGCCCGCTTCAGATAGTCTGGGATCGAGCCGAATTTCGAGCCACGATGAACGGCGGCGACGCCGCGAGTGCCCTGTGGCGGATAGCGGGTGTAGGACGCGGCCGCACGGGCCTCCTCGGCGGTCTGCACGAATGGCAGCATGACCGTGCGCGCGCCAGCATCGAGGACGCGCTTGACCAGCACCTGGTCGTTCCAGGCAAGGCGCACCACGGCCTCGGCCGGCGTGCAGCCGATGGCGCGCAGGATGCCCGCGACATCCGAAACCTCGACCGGCACATGCTCCATATCGACGACAAGGAAATCGAAGCCGGTATAGCCGAGCGCCTCGGCTGTTGCCGGCGCTGCGGCCATCAGCCAGGTGCCGAGCGGTGTTGCCCGGTCCTTTTCGGCAAGCCATGCCTTGAAATGGTTGGTCAGGCTCATGGTCGTCTCCTCAATAGATCGCCGGATCGGGCACCACGGCCGTTCCGCTTAAGAAATCGAAATCACAGCCCTCATCGGCCTGGCTGACATGCTCCTGGTAAAGGGCTGCGAAGGACCGCTGATAAGTCGGCGGGGCCGGTCTCCATGCCGCACGGCGGCGGACGATTTCCGCCTCATCGACCCGCATGTTGATGGTCCCGGCGGAAACGTCGAGTTCGACGAGGTCGCCGGTCTTCAGGAGGGCCAGTGGTCCGCCGACGGCGGCCTCGGGAGAGACATGCAGAATGCAGGTGCCATAGTGCGTACCGCTCATCCGGCCATCGCAGATGCGCACCATGTCGCGCACACCCTGCTTCAGAAGCTTCCTGGGAATCGGCAGATTGCCCCATTCCGGCATGCCCGGTGCACCCACCGGGCCGGCATTGCGCAGCACGATGACCGTATCCTCGGTGATATCGAGATCGGGATCGTCGAGCGTCGTGTTCATGACACCCGGATTGTCGAAGACGATGGCCGGGCCGACATGCTTCAGGAATTTCGGGCTGGCCGCGGAAGACTTCATGACGGCGCCGTTCGGCGCCAGATTGCCGCGCAGAACTTCCAGCGTCTTGCCGCGCGACAGCGGCACCACCGGATTGTCTTCGCCGCGAATGACGTCGTCGTTCCAACAGTCCGCGCCGGCGATATTGTCGCCAAGCGTCTGGCCATTGACCGTCGGTCGCGTCAGATCGAGGTGACGCGAAAACTTGTTGAGAAGCGCCAGAAGACCGCCGGCGAAATAGAAATCCTCCATCAGGTATTCGCCCGATGGAAAGACGTTGACTGCCACCGGCACCTTGCCGGCCATCGCCGCCATATCGTCAAGCGACAGATCGACGCCGGCGCGGCGCGCCATGGCGACCAGATGAACGGCCGCATTGGTGGAGCCGCCGAGTGCCATATAGGCAACCAGGCCGTTAAGGAAGCTCGCCTTGTCCAGGATATCTGAGGGTTTCAGATCTTCCCAGACCATCTCAACGATCCGAACGCCACAGGCCGATGCCATGCGCGGATGACCGGAATCGGTGGCGGGGATGGACGAGGCGCCTGGCAGCGTCAGCCCCATGGCGTCGACGATCGATGTCATCGTCGATGCGGTGCCAATGGTGTTGCAGGTGCCGGCCGAGCGCGTCATGCGGCTTTCGAGGTCGATCCAGTCCGACTGCGTGATATTGCCGGCGCGCAATTCGTCCCAATATTTCTTGGTATGCGTGCCGGCGCCTGTCTTCGTGCCACGCCATTGCCCGTTCGACATCGGGCCTGCCGGGCAATAGATCACCGGAATATCCATCGAGATCGCGCCCATAAGCAGCGCCGGTGTAGACTTGTCGCAGCCGCCGAGCAGCACGGCGCCGTCGACTGGATGCGAGCGCAGCAGTTCCTCGCATTCCATGGCGAGAAAGTTGCGGTAGAGCATGGTGGTCGGCTTCACCATGACCTCTCCGACGGAAAGCGCCGGCATTTCGACCGGATAGCCGCCCGCCTGCCAGACACCGCGTTTCACCGCCTCGGCACGATCGCGCAAATGCGCATGGCAGGGGCTCATCTCGCTCCAGGTGTTGATGATGCCGATCACCGGCCGGCCCATGAACTCGTCGCGGCGCATGCCCATCTGCTGTGTACGCTGCCGATGGGCAAAACCACGCATATCATCCGAGGCGAACCAGCGCTGGCTGCGCAGTTCCGAAAGATCGCGTCTCTTCTTCACGTCGCTCATCCCTTGATGCCCCCCGCAGTCAGGCCGGAGACGACACGCTCCTGGAAGATGACGATGAGGATGGCGACTGGCACGATGCCGGCGACCAGCGCTGCCGAAATCACCGGCCAGGGGAAGGCGAATTCGCCCTGATAAAGCTGGATACCGACCGGCAGGGTGCGCAATGAGGGGTTGGAGTTGAACGACAGGGCCAGCAGGAATTCATCCCAGGCATTGACGAAGGCGAGGATGCCGGCCGTGAAGACACCAGGCGCGCAGAGCGGCACAACGACCTTGAACAGCGCGCCCAAGCGGGTGCAGCCGTCGATCATCGCTGCATTTTCCAGATCGCGGGGAATGCCCTCGAAGAAGGAGACCAGCATCAGCGTGCAGACGGGCAGGCTCAGCACGGTGTAGGGCAGGATCAGCGCCGTCCAGCTGTTGAGGAGATTGAGCGCCCGCATGATTTCGAACAGCGGTACCAGCAGCGTCACCAGCGGAAATGTCGAAACGGCGATGATCAGCGACAGGATCAGCCCGCGATAAGTCAGATTGAGCCGGGCGAGCGCATAGGCAGCCAGCACCGCGACGAACAGCGTCAGTGCGGTCGAGAGCAACGCCACCATGAAGCTGTTGAACAGGAAGATGTGCAGCGGCTGGTCGGAGAAGGCCTGCACATAGTTCTGAATGGTTGGCGCATGCGGGATCCAGGTAATGGGCTTTGCCGTCAGCTCGGCTTCGGTCTTCAGCGATGTAAACAGGATCCAGAGCGCCGGGAACATGCCGTTCACCAGAAGGATACCGGCAGCGGTGAAACGCAGCGGCTTGCCGGACAGGAAGGAGGCCGAACGGTGGACTGTTGTCGTGCTCATGGATGCTATTCCTTGGTCCGGATCATGCGGAGATAGACCGCCGTCACGCACATCGACAGCGCAAACATCACGACGGCGAGCGCCGATCCGTAGCCGAGATCGAGGAAGGACACGGTGTTCTGGTGGATGTACATGGCAAGCGTCGCGGTGGATGTGCCCGGCCCGCCGCCTGTCATCATGTAGGGGATGTCGAAGGTCTGCAGCGCGGTAATGGTGCGGAAGATCAGCGCCACGACGATTGATGGCTTCAAAAGCGGCAGGGTGATTTCGAAGAACTGCCGCAGCCGTCCGGCGCCATCCACGTCTGCCGCCTCGTAAAGCGAGCGCGGGATGGTCTGCAGGCCGGCCAGGATGATCAGCGCCATGAAGGACGACGTCTTCCAGACGATTGTCAGACAGATGGCGGCGAAGGCCCAGTTCGGCGAGTTGAACCAGATGATCCCCTCGAACCCGAGGCGGTTCAGCACATCATTGACGACGCCATACTCCGAGTGGAAAAACCACGCGAAGATCAAACCAGCAAAGGAAAGCGGCAAAGCCCAGGGAATAAGCAGCGACAGCCGCACGGGCCACTGCGTTCGGAAGGGGAGGTTGGCGAGCAGCGCAAGTGCAAGCCCCACCAAAAGTGCACCCGGCACGGTGATCAGTGTGATCAGGATCGTATTCCAGGTGGTTTCCCAGAATACCGGATCGTCGATCATCAGGCGGTAGTTATCCAGCCCGGCGAATTCCGCCGGCAGGCCGGAGGTGAGCGATAAGTTGAAGAAGCTCGTATAGATCAGTCGACAGACCGGATAGACGATGATCAATGCGAGAAGAAGACCGGCCGGTGCGAGGAGCAAAACGGCAAGAGCACGGTCCCCGAGATCGAGCCAACGAGTCCAGACCGCCGGCTGATGCTCGTGCGTATCCGTCGCCTTGAGTGTGGTTGTCGTCGCCATGGTCTCGTTCCGAAACGTTGAGAGGTTTGGAGGGCAAGGCCGATGCCTCGTCCGTTGCAACCGGATGCTGCTCTTCCGCCTTGAGAAGGTTTCCCCTCCCCGGAGGAAAGGGAGGGGAATGGGCAAGGAGTGAAGGGGTCCTTACCGCAGAATGCGTTTCAAGCGTGCGCCGATCTGATCGGCACCATCTTCCGGCGTGGTCACGCCGGCAAGAACGGCGTTGACCGTGGTGCGGATGACTTCACTCACTTCGTTATAGCGCGGCGTTACCGGGCGCGGCTTGGCGGTCTCGACCACTTGCAGCGCATCGGCAAACCACGGCGCACTCTTCGTCACCTCGGCGTCCTGATAAAGACCGGCATAGGTGGGCAGCAGCGAGCCGTTGATTGCCATGAACTTCGAGACATCCTGGGACGACAGGTACTCGACCAGCTTCTTTGCTTCGTCCTGATGCTGCGAATAGGCGGAAACGCCCCATTCCCAGCCGCCGAGGCAGGTTGCCTGCTCGCCGCCGGTCACGGCCGGCAGACGAGCAACCCCGACCTTGCCGGCAACGGCGGAGTCCTTGCCTTGAGCTTGGGCCCAGGCATAGGACCAGTTGACGGCGAAGATGACGTTGCCAGCCTGGAATTCCTTCCGCGTGTCGTCGGTGCCGACTTCGGCAATGTTCTTCTTGGCTACGCCCTCGTCGGCAAAACTCTTCCAGAGGCTGAGCGATTTGATCGCCGCGTCGCGATCGAAGGTCAGGTGACCGTTGTCGGTCAGCATCTTGCCCTGGCTCCAGTACGGCAGCAGGAAGGTGCAGACCGCGCCTTCGATCGCCTTGCCCTGGAAGGACAGGCCCTGAAGATCGGTCTTTCCTTCGCCTTCGGCGATCTTCTTGGCGGCAACTTTCAGCTCATCCCAGGTCTTGGGCGGCTCGATACCGTATTTTTCCAGAAGGTCCTTGCGATAGTAGAGGAACTGCAGATCCGCGAAGGCCGGCAGCGCGATCACCTTGCCATCGACGGTGTTGGCGCCCGCATAGGCCGGCAGATAGGAGGACATGTCCTTGCCCGCGAAATCGCTGGTCCAGCCGGCAGCCGCAAACTGCGCCGGGCGGATGACGTCGAGGATCAGAACGTCGAGTGAGGTGTCCTTGGCCGACATCACGGTATTGAGATACTGCGCCTGGGCTTCGGACGTGTTGCCGCCGGTCTCGATCTTGACCTTCACATCCGGATTGGCGGCTTCGTACTTGTCGAGCGCCTTGCGCCAGACGTCCGGCTGGTGCTGGCTGGAGATGTAGATGTTCAGCGTTGTCTCGGCCGAAGCCGGCACCGCGAAGGCCAGCATCGCACCGCAGAACAATGCACCGGTTAATTTCGAAACAATCATGATTTCCTCCCGTTTGATATTTGGTCGCGCGATGTTGGCATCCTCCCCGCGCAGGGTCGTCAATGGACGGCGCGTTCCGTTGCGGCGTCAAAAAGATGGATTTTCGCGGGGTCCACGCCGATCTTCAGCGTTTCGCCGGCCTTGACCCGCGTCTCCGGCGGCATCCGGGCCGTCAGGGTCTCGTTGCCGACGGCGAAATGGACAAGCGTATCGGAGCCGAGCGGCTCGACGACTTGAACGCGACAGCTCAGGGCAACGTCTGACGCGTTTGCCGCAAAATGCTCCGGACGGATACCGACGATAAATTCGCGGCCATCGACGGCGGGGGCCTGGATCGCCGACAGCAACAGGCGGTCTCCATTGGAAAATACCAGATGGTCGCCAATAGCCTTTGCCTTGGCAAAATTCATAGCGGGCGATCCGACGAAGCCGCCGACGAAGACACTGGCCGGGCGGTTGTAGACTTCGTCCGGCGTCCCGACCTGCTCGATCTCGCCGCCGCGCAGGATGACGATCCGGTCGGCCAGCGTCATAGCCTCAACTTGGTCATGGGTCACGTAGATGATCGTCGTGCCGATCGCCTGATGCAGCTTCTTGATTTCGGTGCGGACCTGACCGCGCAATTTGGCGTCCAGATTGGACAGCGGCTCGTCGAAGAGAAAGACCTGCGGACGGCGCACGATGGCGCGGCCCATGGCGACGCGCTGGCGCTGGCCGCCGGACAACTGCCCAGGCCGGCGATCGAGCAGGTGAGAAATCCCGAGCATGTTGGCGGCCTCGTCCACCCGTACCGCCGCTTCTCCGGCGTTGATCCCGCGCACCTTCAGGCTGAAACCCATATTCTCACGAACCGTCTTGTGCGGATAAAGCGCATAGTCCTGAAAGACCATGGCGATATCCCGTTCACGCGGCGCCAGCCGGTTGACGACACGGTCACCGATCCTGACCTCGCCGCCGGTGATCGCCTCCAGCCCGGCAACCATGCGCAGGGTTGTGGATTTGCCACAGCCCGACGGGCCAACGAAGACCACGAATTCGCCGTCGGCGATCTCAAGATCGATGCCCTTGACGATCCGAAGGGCACCATAACTCTTGTCCAGCGCCCGTAGGCTCACTCCCGCCATTCAAACCTCCCCGAGACGGGACCTCATCCCATGCCCATCTTGACTTCTCGCTATAATAATAGCGCTACGATTTCTTTTGGCAAGTCTGTGTGCTGAATATCGCCGCGGGTGAATTCAGCCGAACCCAGCCCGGGACGGCAAATTTGTCGATTTATCCAGTTTTATCAGTCAAATGCCGCATTTCCAGTCGACGGCAATTGTTCAACGGAGACCTATGGGTTATCATGCCTTGAAATAATAGCGCTATTATGTTTGGCGGGATATATGGTGGATACTCGACGCTCCGCAAAGCCGACCCGAAAACGCCGCAAGATGCAGCGAGTGACGATGATGGATGTCGCGGCACGGGCCGAGGTTTCGCCTTCGACCGTCTCGCTCTATCTGCGCAAGCCGGACGCCGTATCGGCGTCGGCCAGCGAGGCGATCGCAAAATCCATCGAGGCTCTCAATTATGTCCCGAACCTGATGGCGGGAGGGCTCGCCGCCGCCTCTTCGCGCGCCGTCAGCATTATCGTGCCATCCGTACGCAATGCCTTCTTTGCCGAAACAGTTGCGACCATGCAGGCCGAACTGGGCAAGGAGCGGCTGCAGGTGCTGCTCGGCCACACCGAATACAGCGAGCGCGAGGAGGAAAACCTCGTGCGCATGGCCTTGTCCTGGGCGCCGGCGGCAATCGTGCTGACGGGGCTGAGCCACAGCAATGCGACCAGGAAGCTGCTGCGCGAGAGCAGCGTGCCGGTGGTCGAAATCTGGGAACTCGGATCCGAGCCTATCGAGATGGCGGTCGGCTTCCACCACGAACAGGTCGGCCGCTCGATGGCCGCTCACCTTGTTCAACGAAATCGCCGCAACCTCGTCTTTCTCGGCGCCCGCATGCAGGAAGACAAAAGAGCGACGCACCGCGCCGAAGGATTTGTAGAGGAAGCTCGCAAAACCTCGGGTGCTATCGTCGATATCATCCAGCATCCGGCACCGTCGAGCGCCGAAGTTGGCGCCATGCTGCTTGGCGAAACGATGCGGAAATTTCCACAAGTGGATGGCATTGCCTGCTCCAACGACCACGTGGCGCTCGGCGTAATCTTTGAATGCCAGCGGCTCGGAATCGACATTCCCGGACAGCTTTCGGTGATCGGCTTCGGCGATCTCAGCTTCAGCGCCGCCTCAAATCCCTCGCTGACCACCATCCGCCCGCCAGGAGATCTGATCGGCACGGAGGCTGCGCGCCTGATCCTTGAGCGCATAGCCGATAACGGCGAAAGGAAGCCTACGGTCATCGATACCCGTTTCACGCTGCTTCATCGGCAAAGCAGTTGACGAAAACAATCTGCCGCACGCGGCAACCGCTTCGAAAATTGATCTGCCAAACAGGGAAGGACAGAAGCGCAGTTCCTTCCTTCGACAGGCACCGGCTGCTATCAGAGACACTTGCGCCAGAGACCGGGCCGATCAAGAAATGCTGCGCGAGATCGCCCCGACGAGACCGGAGACACCCTCAATATGACCACCGCCTGCGAAGTCAGCTGGTTTTCCGCCCTGTGCGACGACGACTACGAATTCCTCGGCTGGCCTGATCCACGGCTGCTATCGAGCTTCGAACACTGTCGCGATATCGTCCTTCAGGCCGAAAGCGGCGGCTTCGACAATATTCTACTTCCGTCCGGCTATGCGCTTGGCATCGACACGACGGCTTTTGCTTCGGCGATGGCGACGCTGACCCGCCGGATCAAGCTCCTGATGGCAGTTCGCATTGGTGAAAATTGGCCGGCGCAGCTGGCCCGCCAGATCGCTACCATCGACCGCATCGCCCACGGCCGCCTCTCGGTCAACATCATCTCCAGCGAGATGCCGGGAGAAACGCTTGCGAGCGGCCCGCGCTACGCCCGCACCATCGAAGCCATGTCGATCCTACGCACGCTGCTTGATGGAAAGCCGCTCGATCACGACGGCACCTTCTGGAAGCTGAAGGTCGATCCGCCGCGGATCGCTCCGCTGTCGGGACGCTGCCCGCAATTCTATTTCGGCGGCCTATCCGAGGATGCCCGTGAAGCAGCGGCAGAAGGTGCCGACATCTATCTGATGTGGCCGGACCGGATGGAAGCCGTCCGCGAGACGATCGCCGATCTTCGCAGCCGGGCACAGGCGCGTGGCCGCTCGCTGCGCTTCGGCTACCGCGTGCACGTCGTCGTCCGCGAAACAGAATCCGAGGCACGACTTGCCGCCGACCGGCTTCTGTCGAAACTCGATGACGCTGTGGGTGCAGCCATCCGGGCGAAATCACTCGACAGTCAGTCCGTCGGCGTCAGGCGCCAAACCGAATTGCGCGACCAGGCCGGCAGCGAGGGTTATGTCGAGGACAACCTCTGGACAGGTATCGGCCGCGCCCGCTCGGGCTGCGGCGCTGCGATCGTCGGCGATCCCGATCAGGTTCTGGCAAAATTGCAGGCCTATCGCGCGGAAGGGATCGAAGCTTTCATTCTCTCGGGCTACCCGCACACCACCGAGGCCGATCTTTTCGCCCGTCTTGTCTTGCCACGGCTGGATCATGGACCGCTGTGACAGAACGGGCCGTTGAAACATCGCACGTTTACCCAAGAGCAGCAGGCTGGGCCTGCTGAAAGCACAATGACTCTCGGTAGACGCAATAGCTCGCTTGACGCGGGCGCATTCGAGCGCGAGCTTTGAACATTCACAGGATATGCGATGTCGGTCATGATGAAAGTTGATCTTCCAAACGTCTACCGCGACTATATCGGCTGCCTTAACAGTCAAGATTGGGAAAATCTCGGACGCTTCGTGCAGGATGATGTCGTTCGCAACGGGATGACGCTCGGCCTTGAGGGATACCGCCGAATGCTCGAAGATAACTTCGAGCAAATACCGGATCTCCATTTCGGGATTGAGATCCTCGTCACCGAACCACCCCACATTGCAGCTCGCCTATGGTTCGATGTCACGCCGCGAGGGGAATTTCTCGGCCTTCCGGTGAATGGGCGCAAGATTACCTTCGCGGAAAACGTCTTCTACGAATTTCGTGAAGGCCGGATCCAAGAGGTTTGGTCAGTTATCGACAAGGCCGCCATCGAGGGCCAGCTTAGATGATCTCCTAAGAACACGGCATTTGCCGAGGAAGAATCTGCACGGCCGTTGAGTCATAGCGCATCGGTCCATTCGCATCCAGAGTATAGCCCGGATCGACAGTATTCACCTCGATCCCGCAGTCGCGAGCCTTGGCAAAAGACGGACTTCGAACTGTTGGATCCGACAGCCACGTAGCGGGTCGACCGTGGCAAAGCAGCCGCTCCGCCTCACTCGCAGCCGAGGTTCGCCGCTCCTAGGTCCGCATCCTAAGGGCTTGCTCGGTCCTATCGGCAATCTGAGTTACGGCATACGCGATCACCATGTAGATGACAACTGCGACGAGGAAGGCCTCGAGGTAGTAGAAGTTCAACGCTGCGGTCAATTGCGACTGGGCGAAGATATCGACCACCTCGATCGCAAACCCGAGCGACAGAGCCTTCATGATCACCATGAACGAGTTCGCAAGGTCGGGAATGGCAGCCACAATCACTTGGGGAAGCATAACGCGGCGGAAAAGCTGGCTCTTCTTGTAGCCCAACGAGTAGGCCGCATCGGCTTGGCCAGTATCGAACGAATTCAAGGCGCCTTTGACGACTTCGGCCTGGAAGGCCGCGACACATGCCGTCAGCGCGACAACGAGGGTGACCCAATTGGGCGTGGAATGACCGTTGAAGTCGATGCCGACCAATGAGGCCAGAAATTCAAGGGTCGGAGGAAGGCCGTAGTAGGCCAGGAAGATCACGATCACCATCGGCACGCCTTTAAAGGCGATCTTGTAGGCGACGACAAGCTCGCGCAGCACTGGGATCCGGCGGTATTCGACCATCGCGAACAGGCTGCCGACCACGGTGGACAGAACGAAGATGGCGAGCGCCATTGCCAGGGTCAAAGGCACGGCGCCAAGGATATCCCAGAGGTCGGGAAGAAGAACTTCGAGATCGAACATGTGACGGTCTTCTCCCGTATCAGGCGCTTGCCATCAGCGCGGTTCTTTTCGGCGTCGCGTTCAGAGCGAACTTTGCGGAGCGAAGCTCGAAGGAGCGGACGATGAGCCAGGCCAACAGGCACAGTGCCGAATAGAGCACCGCCAGCACGAGGTACGTTTCGAACTGGTACTGGTTGTAGTCGCGCTCCATGACGAGATGGGCCGTCGCCATCACGTCGGCGGCGCCGATATACATCACCAGCGCCACGTTATGGATGAGGTAGATGATCGAGTTTCCATAGCCGGGCAGTGCGATGTGCACCGCCTGTGGCGCGAGGACACGCAGGAGTTTCTGGCGGAACGTATATCCTAGGCTGTCCGCGGCGTCGTGCTGCCCGCGCTCGACGGCGAGATAGGCAGGGCGCATGACCTCCGATAGATAGCCGCCGTGGTAAAGGCTCAAGCCAAGCATTGCCGCGACGGTCGGGGACACGAAGTCGTCGACGCCGAACGCGCCGACAAGCACCGGAAGCCCGTAGAAAGCGACGAACAACTGGAGCACGACGGGCACGCTGCGGGCGTAGGATACATAGAGATCTGCCAAATGGCTGATCACCGGGCTCCTTCGCACCCGCAAGGTCGTCGCAAGCAAGGCCAGCACGAAGCCGGCGGCCATGGCCGTGAACGTGATCGCAAGCGTCAGCGGCAGTGCCGATAACAGCTCTGGGATCATAATGGATAGGTCCACTTCGGAACACTCCTTCTTTCATTCTCAGCCTGATCGCCTGCTTCGCAGCCCGGCGTTACTTCATGTACGTGGTGATGTCTTCGCCGAACCATTTCTGCGACAGCTTGGCGAGCGTGCCGTCGGCCTTGAGTTCCTTCAGAGCCTTGTCGATGTCGGCGGAAAGCGCCTTGTTCTCCTCGGAGCGGTGGATCAGCATGAAAGTGTTGTTGATCGCGACCGGTTCGCTCGCCTGAACGTTCAGCTTCTGCTGATCGATAACAGTCTGCTCGCCGAGATTGGACGGCAGAACCAGCGCGTCGTACTTGCCGTTCTCGACTTCCTTCAGGCGGTCGGGATACGGAATGCCGGCACTCGAAGCCGTGATCTCGATCTTGTAGTCGGGGTTCTGTTCCTGCCACGCGGTGGCGAACTTGTAGATGCCGCCACCCGCCGTCACGGGAACGATCTTCTTGCCGACGAGGTCCTTCATCTCTTTGATCCCGCTGTCCTTGCGGCTGTAGATCTTGATCAGGCTGGCACCGATCGGGGCCTCCGGAATGAGGAACTGCTTCTCGCGAGCGGGCGCTCGGTAGTAGCCGCCGGTCGCGATGTCGTACTTGCCAGTAGCGAGACCTGTCTCCTGCGCGATGTCGGCGGCGCCTTCCATCACGAACTTGTATTGGGGCAGCTTGGCGTTAATCGCCTTGAGAACATCGGGCTCGTAGCCCTGCGGCTCGACGCCGATGGCGCCCCAGGAGAGCGGCTTTGATTCCGCCGCCGTGGCGATCTTGATCGTCCGAACGTCCTGCGCGAACGAGGCGGCTGCCAAGGCAATCGCGACGCCGCCTACGGCGAGACCGAGACGACGGCGCGAGATTGAACTTTTGGAAGTCATTTCAGGCATCCTTTCTTACTGGATCGCTCGCTCGGAACTCAAGAACTGAGCAAGGCGCGGGTTGGAGGGAGTGTCGAAGATTTCAGTCGGGGTGCCGTCGGCAGCGACGACGCCCCGGTCCATGAAGACGATGCGGTTTGAGATGTTCTTCGCAAATTGCATCTCGTGAGTCACAAGCAGCGAGGTTATCCCCGATGAGGTCACATCCTTGATGACCTTCAGGACCTCATTGACGAGTTCGGGATCAAGCGACGACGTCGGCTCGTCGAAGAGCATCACATCCGGCTTGACCGCCAGTGCACGGGCGATGCCAGTTCGCTGGAGCTGGCCGCCGGAGAGCTGCGATGGATAGTTGTCGAGCTTGTCGGAAAGGCCGACGCGCTCGAGTTCTTGAAGCGCAATCTTGCGCGCCTCGTCCTTGGACTTGCGCTGGACGACCACGAGAGGATCCATGACGTTGTGGATGACCGTCATGTTCTTGAAGACGTTGAACTGCTGGAATACCATTGCCGTGCGCAGACGGATCGCCTGCACCGCGTTTTTGTCGGGACGGCTGAAATCCATCCGGATGCCGTCGAATGCTATCGTTCCCGAGGACGGTTTGACCAGGTGGTTGATGCACTTCAGCAAGGTCGTTTTGCCGGTTCCGCTCGGTCCGATGATCGACACCACATCGCCGCGCTTCACCGTCAGGTCGACCCCGTTTAAGATCTGCGTGCTCCCGTAGGACAGCTTCAAATTCTTGATCTCAAGCATCTCGGTCTCAGTTCCTTTCGGAGGATAGTTCGGCAGGGACTTCGGTCTCTGCGTCGGACCACTCGTCTCCGAGGAGTTCCGGCGTGTCGAAGGCCTGTAGATTTTCGAAATGCTTCTCGCGGTCGGCAACGAAGAGCGACCTTACGATCCCGCGCGCCAGGCGGTCGGCTCCTTCGCTGATTGCCGGGATGTCGCCCGTGAGCTTGCCGTGGCTAAGCGTCGCCGGGAAGTTAAAGCAATGGATCTTTGCCAGAGCCGGGCATGCGCCGGGCACCTTTTCCAGGAACTCGAACGCATCTCCGAGATCGGGCGAGCCTTCCAGTTCGGCGTTGGACATCCCGGGGGGCGTCGGGAAGCGGTCGCGCCAGAGGCGGATATGAGGTTCGAAGGCGGCTAGTTCCGGCCGCTCGGTGAGGTCGACCTTGAATCCCGTTCCGAAAATGAGGAAGTCGACGCGATAACCGCCCTTCGGCGTCGTCACGACAATTTCGCTGTCTTCCTGCTTCAGCCCGGTGATCGGGCTTTCCAGATGAAGATGAGCCTGTTCGAAGGAGCTGACGCGCAGCACGCTCGGCCTTGGCGGCGGCGTTTGCTGGCCCATGGCGTAGTCCAGGAATCGCCACTTCCATTCGTCCGGCAGCCCTGCAAAGCCATGGACGACGCCCTGGCTTCCGATGCCGGTGAACTTATTGATGCGTGGAAGCTCCTTGCGGCGCACGAACATGTCGAGGCGAGCAGCTCCTGCTTCGAGAGCGGTCGCGGCATTGTCCATGGCCGACGCGCCTGCGCCGATCACCCCTACCCGCTTGCCGGCAAGTGCCGAGAAATCGATCGCGTCGGCGGTGTGCGCCCAGAACCTTCGGGCAATGTTGTCAGCGATATCAGGCACGAAGGGGCCGCCGAGGCCATCGCGCCCGGTCGCCAAAACGACGTGGCGCGCGATGATCGTTTGCTTGCGACCGTCCTCGCTGCAGGACACGTCGAGCATACCATCGTCGCGCGGAATGACCTCATTGACGGAGACTCTGTTGCGGACCGGAAGCTCGAGGACCCGGCGGTACCAGGTGAGGTACTCCATCCAGGTCTCACGCGGCGCACGGTCGAGCGCAACCCATGCCTCGCGGCCATGGAGCGCCTCGTAGTAGGCGCGGAAGGTGAGCGCAGGCAGCCCCATGGCCGGGCCGGTGAGCTGTTTGGGAGAACGGAGGGTTCGCATGCGGGCGAAGGTGACCCATGGCCCTTCGTGCCCGGCGGAAGCCCTGTCGAGCACGACGTGGTTGGCAACACCGAGACGCTTCAGCATCCCTGAAGCGACGAGGCCGGCCATTCCGCCACCGATGACGACGACGTCGATGACTTCCTTGCCCTCCACGGTGCGGACAGGCACCCATGGCTTGGCGGGCAGCTCCAGCCAGTCAAGATCCTGACGGAGCCTTGCTTCGAGAGCGTCGATGCCATCCGGAAACGCCGAAAGGTTGCTCATGCGTGCGCTCCTTCGACGATTGCAGCTTGTCCGTAGACGGTGTCGGCGAGTGTCTCCGAGCCGTTCGTTTCAAGCAGACGGCACCCCGGTATCAACAAAGCCTGCGCGCGCGCGGCGTCGATGACGGCCGAGACCGTCGGCGTAAGCGGCAATGCCGCAGCAGAGATCGCCCCGAAGAGGAAGGGAATGGTCTGATCGACCGCGCGCACCACGATGCCCTCCAGTGGCACGCCGTAGACGGTCGCCGGTTCGACGATGGCGACGCCCAGGCCTGCACGGACGAGCGAAAGCGCCGTCAGCGAAGCGTTCACGTCGATGATGCGGTCCGGCCCGACCCCCGCTCTTTCAAAAGCCTCGTCGATGCGATGGCGGAGACGGTATGGATTTGCGAGCGTAATGATCCGACGATCGGCGAGATCGACCAAACTGACGACATCGTTGCCGGCCAGAGGATCGTCCAGGCCGATGGCGACGACACAGGGCGCTTCCGCGATCCAATGGATGTCGAGGCCCGGATGCTCGAGCGGAAGGCTCGATATTCCCAGGTCGGCCGATCGCGCGAGCACCGCCTGCACGACGTTCTCGGCCGCGAGCGCCTGGATGTGCAGATGACGCGGAATAAGATCCGGAGCAATGGCCGCCAGCGCCTGCGGCAGAATTCCTGCGGCGAGCGACGGAGTCGCGGCGACCGTCAATGTCAATGGTTCCTCCCGACCGATCGCCTCGGCTTTCTCGCGGATATGGCCGAGGCTGGCGAGGTGCCGCTCTACTTCGGCGTGGAAGCGAAGGCCTCGCGACGTCGGCTGGATCCTCGGCCCGCTTCTGTGGAGAAGTGGGTAGCCGAGATCGGCTTCCAGATCCTGTATCTGCCGCGTCACGGCAGGTTGCGAGCGGCCGAGCAGTCGGGCAGCTCCCGTCACGCTGCCGGCAGACATCACCGCTGCGAAGGCTTCAAGCTGTCGAATGTCGATCGAGTTACCATGCATGGATGCCATCAACCATGCACCTTCATGTTTTTGAAGCATGAGAGTTCTATAAAATTAGTGGATAATAGATAACAATTTCGCATTCTGTTCGCCTCTTCATGCTACTTTGACATAATAGAGAAATTAGATCTACCCTACGCATTGCAACGAAATGCAAAGGAGCGTGTTTTGACACTTATCGAAACCCTCGCCTCGGTGCGGCCGGGCTCGGCGCTCGCCGAGGCCATCCAGAAACGCGCAGAAATCCTGCGCTTGAGCGAGGCAGCACACAACGCCGTCCTCCTGCCTCGCGATCCGGGCGGCCTGTCACATGGGCTGAGGGCTGCTCTCGCTGCCCGTATGGCCCGACACAATCGAAATCAGGCGCTCGCGACCCATTACGATGGTCTTGTCGCTCACGCGGGAGAAGCAGCCACTGCCGCGCTCGCTCAGACGGGTACGAGCGCAGACGACGAGCGCACGGCCGAAATCGTCCGCCATGCCGACCGATTAACCGTCGCGCCGCGCGAAGCCACCCGCGACCACATAGCGCGATTGCGCAGTGCGGGAGTGACTGACGCCGACATCGTCCGGCTGTCGGAGCTTGCAGCCTTCGTCAATTATCAGGCTCGCGTCATTGCAGGGCTGGCACTGATCGGAGGAAGACAATGAGCGAAGTCGTCCATGCCTTCACCACGCAGGTTCCGCGCTGGCAGCCTTACGTCACTCCCGTCGATCTTGAAACTGCGACCGACGAGCAGCGGGAGGCAATGCAGGTCACGCCCTCCAACAAAGGCATCTCTGCCTACGTCCTGACGCTTGCGCACGATCCGGAATCGCTGGCTGTCCGCTCACCGCTGTTCAACCTGATCATGTACGGAAAGGACGGGCTTTCACCGGGAGAACGCGAACTCGGCGCCACCGCCGCGTCCGTCGTCAATCGCTGCGTCTATTGCGCCGCCGTGCATGCCTCCCGGTTCATCAGCCATACCAAGCGGACTGACGTGATCGACGCCATTTTCGCCGATGGGCTCGACGCCGAACTCGACGAGCACCTTCAAACCATCTTCGATTTCTCCGCACATCTGTCGACGACGCCGCCGCAAGCAACGCACGCCGACGCGCAGGCGCTGGCGGACGTCGGTCTTTCCGAGCTTGAATCCCTGGACCTCGTGCTGTCGTCTGCCATCTTCGGTTGGGCGAACCGCCTGATGCATACGCTCGGCGAACCGGTAAAGGACTAGGTGTTTCGGGAGGTGGAAGGCCCCCGCATCGCGTCACGCGCTCTGGAGCTCGCTCGCCGCGGGTCCAGCGGACGCGTCACCGCGTGCGCATCAGGTCCACAGCGCGATTGCTTATGATAGCTTCCATCGAAAAATAGCCGGTCACCGTCGCAAGATCGAAGTTCGTTATCAGCTTCTGGTAGAAAGCGTCATAGCCCGACATTCCTTTGGTGATGACCTTGATCAAGTAGTCCCAGTCGCCGCCTATCCGGTAAAAATCGACGACTTCCGGCATGCGGTCGACGTGCTTGCGAAAATCTTCCGACCATTCCTTTGAATGATGCCGCGTTCGAACCATCACGATCACTGTCAGATCAAACCCGAGCACCTCGAAATCGAGGGAAGCGCGCGATCCCTTGATGACACCTGTCGCATAAAGGCGCTGAAGCCGGCGCCAGCAAGCGTTCTGTGACAGACCGACCTGCTCGGCCAAGTCACGTTGAGAAAGCGAAGAATCCCGCTGCACGCAAGTCAGAATTCTCAGATCAATTTCATCAAGTTTTGGATTTTTATCGATCATATGACCCGATTTATCCCATTCTTCTCGAAAAATTGGTGAAGTTCTCGACCGTGATGCAGATTAGAATTGTTGTCAAATTCTTCGTGGAGAATGACAATGCAGGAACGGGCTTTGCGTTACCCATCAAAAGAACTCTCCACCGTTCTCGGCAAGTTCAAGAGCGACCTCAATCAAGCCGATCCCATCGGCAGGTTCAGGGCGGGACTGATAGGCTTAAAGGCGAAGGTCGACGGCCCGTTCGGCCCTAAGGACCTCGTCTATGCCGATTATGTGGCTTCAGGGCGCGCGCTCGGACAGATCGAAGAATTCATCCTAGAAGAAGTCCTTCCGTACTACGCGAACAGCCACACCGAGGCATCCTACTGCGGAGGGATGATGACCCGCCTTCGACGGGAAGCACGCTTAGTCATTGGAGAACTCTGCGGAGCCGATAAACAGCATGCCGTCATCTTTGCCGGATCCGGCGCGACTGCGGGCCTCAACCGGCTGGTGAACCTGCTGGGGGTCACCGATGCGATCGCGGCCGGCAAAACGGTCCGCGTCGTCCTTGGCCCATATGAACACCACTCGAACATCCTGCCATGGCGCGAGAGCGGAGCGGAGGTCATCGAAATTGCCGAGGGCAACGATGGCGGTCCCGATCCTGTCATGTTGCAGAAGGCCCTGGAGGATGCCTGCGCAGATTTGACCATTTGCTCGTTCTCTGCCGCATCGAACGTCACCGGCATTCTGACAGACGTCGCGGCGCTCACGAAGATTGCCAAGGCAGCGGCCGCCAAAGTCGTCTGGGACTATGCAGGGGCCGGACCCTACGTGCCGATTGCGATGACACCTGAGCATGGTGCCGAAATCGACGCGATCGTCGTGTCTCCTCACAAGTTCCTGGGCGGGCCAGGGGCCTCCGGTGTATTGGTCGTGCGGCACGACGCGGTGGTTACGAACAAGCCATCCTGGCCCGGTGGCGGCACGGTTAAATTTGTTTCACCCACGGGTCATGATTACAGCGACAGCCTGGAGTCTCGGGAGGAAGCAGGTACCCCCAACGTCATCGGCGACATTCGCGCGGCACTTGCCTTTCTCGTCAAGGATGCGATCGGCGTTGATGAAATCAAGCGGCTGAACGACGAGTACACGCGGCGCGCCTTCGCTGCGTGGAAGGACGTTTCGGAGATCGAGCTGCTTGGCTCCACCTCGATCCCACGCCTGCCGATCTTTTCGTTTCGGGTGCGCGATGGCAAGGGCGGCTTCATCCATCAGCAATTGGTCACGCGGATGCTCAGCGACCGGTTTGGCATTCAGGCCCGTGGCGGCTGCGCCTGCGCTGGCCCCTACGTGCATCGACTGCTTTCCATCGACACCCCGACGTCGCAGCGCATGCGCCAGGCGATCCTGGATGGCAACGAAATCGAGAAACCCGGATTCACGCGGCTCAACCTGAGCGTACTTACCTCGGACGAAAAGGTTTCCTTCATTCTGGATTCGGTGGCGCAACTCGCGCGGGATGCACCGGCGTATGTTGCCCTCTACGTCTTCGATCCCGCGCGGGCGATCTTCTCGCCCATCGCGTCCGCTCGACAGGAGGCGGTCTGTGCGTAGACCCGACGTCGCCGCCTTCTTCGACCCGCCTACCTCCTCGATCCAATACGTGGTCAGCGATCCGCAGACGAAGGCCTGTGCGATCATCGATCCGGTTCTCGACTTCGATGAAAAGTCAGGATCGACAACGACCCACAACGCCGAGATGCTGTTGGACCACATTCGGGGTCAGGACCTGCGGCTACACTGGATTCTCGACACTCATCCGCATGCCGATCATCTTTCAGCCGCCGCCTATCTGAAGGAACTGACCGGCACGCCGACGGCCATCGGGAACCGCGTGACGGACGTTCAGAAAATCTGGTCGAAGATTTACAATCGGCCGGATCTTCCCGTCGACGGCAGCCAGTGGGATCGGCTTTTCTTCGACGGCGACACCTTCTCTATTGGGAATATCGAGGTCGGCGTGATGTATTCGCCCGGCCACACACTTGCCTCGATCACCTACGCGGCCGGCGACGCCTTGTTCGTTCATGACACTGTCTTCATGCCGGACAGCGGCACTGCCCGTGCGGACTTTCGCGGTGGTAGCGCCCGGTCTCTCTGGTCGAGCATTCAGAACATTTTGGCGTTGCCCGGCGATACGCGCGTCTTCGTGGGGCACGACTATCAGCCCGGCGGCCGGCCGCCGCTCTGGGAGAGCACGGTGGAACGTCAGAGGGCGGAAAACATACATGTCGCGCATTGTGCTTGCGCTGAAGAGTTCGTCTCCCTTCGGGAGGCACGGGATCGGACGCTGCCAATGCCGAAGCTCATACTCCACGCGCTGCAGGTCAACATCAACGGCGGCCGGCTACCGGAACCCGAAGGCAACGGCCTTCGCTATCTCAAGCTCCCGATAGGCGCCCTTCAAGGTTCCGTCTGGTGCTGAGCAACCCGATCGCCGCTCGGCGATACGGCACCGCGCCCGCCGAGTTGAACGACTGAACATTCCATGCTCAAGCGGGATCCGGAGAAATGTCGTTAGATCTTTTTCAATATGGGATGGGGACTTTCAGCGGCGCTCTGGTCGGCTTCACCCTCGCCCTTCTGGGCGGCGGCGGCTCCATCCTTGCCGTCCCGCTTCTTATTCATGCAGTGGGACTGACCGACGCCCATACTGCTATTGCCACCAGCGCCGTTGCCGTTGCCGCGAATGCGTTGATCAGTCTGGTCATGCATGCGCGCCGGGGAACAGTGATATGGCGATATGCAGGACTATACTGCGCGACGGGGATCCTCGGAGCGCTGCTCGGCGCATCGATCGGAAAGATGCTCGATGGGAACCATCTGCTTTTGTATTTCTCGGGGCTGATGATCGCCATCGCCATCTTGATGCTGCGCCGAATAAGCGTCGCCAGCGAAAATAGCTGCGTCTTCGAACGTCGCAACACAAGGAAGGTTCTTGCGATTGGTGGTGGGAGTGGCGTCGTCTCGGGCTTTTTCGGAATAGGCGGTGGTTTCCTGATTGTCCCCGGCCTGGTGTTTTCGACCGGTATGCCAACGATCAATGCGGTGTCGACCTCTTTGGTCGCGATCGTCGCGTTCGGTTCGACGACGGCTGCCACCTATTCCTTCTCAGGTCTCGTCGACTGGCCGCTGGCCGCTGTCTTCATCGCCGGAGGCGCGTTCGGCGCCGTCCTCGGCTGCACACTTGTGCACCGGCTCAGGCCATATCAATCTGCGCTCAACAGTCTTTTTGCGGGCGTCATCCTCATGTTCGGCATCGCCATGGCGTGGAGCACCCTCCTCGGCTAGCTCGCCGTTGGTGCCCGGTCGATTTGCTTTTGTGCTTCCACATCCTCAGACGCGGAAGCGTTCCTCCAAGCTCAAGTCGGGCATTTAACGGTGCTCGATGAGGTACAGCGATTGCCGGCGCCGTTTGCGGAGCTGCGGGGGATCGTTGCCGATCGGCGCGCTGGCGGCGAGCGGTCAATGCAAGTTCTGTTGCTGGGATCGGCGTTGCGAGTTCGTCGATAGCGAAACCGGCGATGCCCTTGCCGCCCCACTGGCCGGCGAAACTCTCCGTGATCTCGATCCTCATCAGATATTTCGCATGCTTGAAGCCGAGGTGGCGTTCGACGCGCAGGTGAAGCGGCGCGCCGTGGGCAAACCTCCAGATCCTTACCGTTCATCTGGCAGGCGAGGATCGTCCGCGGTGAAAGGCGTCGATGAGATCGAAGCTCTCAGAATGGGTTCGGCTATCGTCCAGCGTCTGTTCCAGCAAGCCGTCACAAAAGCGTGAAGCTGTAACGAGTGGTGCTTCCGTTGCGAAGGAGGGGGAGAGGCAACCACCAAGGGAGTAATGCCATGAAACACTCGACTGGCTTGAACCTCGCAATCGCCGTGGCGATCTTGACTTGCAGCTCCGCCGTGCAGGTCCTCGCCGGGCAATCACCGGCGATCGTCGAACTGTTCACCAGCCAGGGCTGTTCTTCCTGCCCTCCGGCCAACGCCAATCTGGTCAGGCTCAGCAGCGATCCCAACGTGCTGGCACTGAGTTTTTCGGTCACCTACTGGGACTATCTCGGCTGGAAGGACAGTTTCGGGAAGAAGGAATTCACTGACCGGCAGGTGACCTATGAGCCTGCGCTCGGTCAATCCGGCGCGTTCACGCCGCAGATGGTCATCAACGGTCATCAGTCAATCGTCGGCTACGATCTCTCTGAGATCCGCCGTGTCATCGCCTCCGAGCCCGCTCTGTCCGGGCCCCGCATCGCACTATCGGCAAACAGCGTTGTCGTCGACGCCGCCCCAAAAAAGCCGGCTGCAGCCGATATCTGGCTGGTGCGCTATGACAAGGGCATCGTGCAGGTTCCGGTCGCCAGAGGCGAAAATGCCGGCGAGACGTTGGCGCATGCCCATGTCGTGCACGGGCTGCAGCGTCTCGGCACGTGGCAAGGCGAGATAGTGGCGTTTCCGATCCCCGCTGTGAGCGGGAGCCTGAAAAGGGCCATCATCGTCCAGGAACGAAAGGGTGGAAGGATCCTTGCCGCGGCGAGCGATTGAGGAACGCTGCGTCCACCCTCGCTTCCTTCCGAGACGGCAAGGCAATGGTGCAAGCGGGGGCTCATGGACAGAATCACAGCAACAATGACCTGTCGAAGCGCAAGAGCGGCAGGTTAAGATACCACATGGTCGTGCGCGTCGGTAGCACGTCATGGATTGGCAATTCGGGAAAGCAATACATGCTCGGATTTGGCAAACTCCCCGCGGGAGGCACTCGTCGCGTCACTGCTCGCCATGAAGCTCCTCGGCTTTTTACGGTCGAGCCTGATGCGTTGGCGCGGCCTGACCTGACTTACAGGCCTCCTGATGCCTGTGGCACTGTTGGCTGCGTATTGGCTTACCTAGAAAAAGGGGCCGACATTTCCGCCCGTCGGGGCGGTCAACAAGGTGTTTTACGTGCTCGCTGTCGGGACGGCGATCGGCTTTGCCATTGAGATGGCGGCCCTGCGCGCGGTGCGCGTTCTCGCGCTTTTGCAGGTCTCGATTTTTCTGATCACACCGATCTCATCGAATGTCACGTGAAGCCTCAATCGCCTCTCGCAGGGCCTTGCCGAAGCCTCTCCGCGAGTAAGGCTTGAGAAGTAGTTTGGAGCTCGATGCAGCGCCGATGCGTTCGATATCTGCGTAACCGGTCGTCAGGACGACGGACAGGTTTGGATACTACACGGTGATCTTGCTCGCCATCGCCCGGCCGTCAACGGCGCCGAGGCCGCCGTAGCGCAGAGCCTCTTCGAAGCGTGCGAGCGCCGGTTCTTCCTTGTCGCACTCGACGAAGATGACGCGATCTTTGGCCCGCAAGAGAGCCGGC
The DNA here is from genome assembly GCF_051810745.2 of Rhizobium sp. F40D2. NCBI lineage: Bacteria > Pseudomonadati > Pseudomonadota > Alphaproteobacteria > Hyphomicrobiales > Rhizobiaceae > Rhizobium > Rhizobium sp. F40D2. The sequence continues at coordinate 340,186 of NZ_JBPWQX020000002.1, read as the reverse complement.
ATTGCAAGCCAGCCCTTGGATTCAGCCAATCGGATCCACGCGGCAAGATCGGTCAGGTGCCATCGGCAGCGATGGGAGATTCTCGCGCTCACTGCACCGGAGCGAAGAAGTAGGAAATCAGCCGCTACTTGCCTTTCCTCTCGGTAGACACGATCGGACAATATTGCTCTTCAGGCAATCGAGATATGGAGATAACTCACGGCCCGTAGCATCTCAGGAAACGCCAAAGCGCTCGAGCATTTTTCGAAGCCGCGTGTTCTGCTGACGAAGACGGTTCGCCAGCAATGCCTTGAGGTGCCGATTTTCCGCGTCAAGTCCAACCAGTTCATCGAGCGGAGTCTCGACTTCAGCGGTTGCCGATCGCTTATCGCCCGCATTTGTCGTTCTATCGAGATGAACTTCCGGACCCGTGTCGCCCGCAGCAGTCGTCGCATCTAGACGGCGTCGCCTGGCGCGAGGCTTTTTCGATCGTGGCATAGAGTTTGCGGGGTCGCGATCGTTTTGCGATGAAACCGATTTCACCGATTCGGTCAACGAAGCGCTGCCCTGATTTTGGCTGCCGCTTTCGATGCGGTCATCGATTTGCCGTTGCGGCGTTCGATCCGACTGCACCTCGTTGCCCTGGCTCAACGTTTCCGATCCCGTTCTGGATTCGAAAAGATGCGGCGCATCAGTCTCGACTTGACGCGCAAAAGCCTTGAGATCGGTGTTTCCCCAAATCGAAACTGGCGGCATCGTAGACCGTCGGCGCTTCGACTTGAGTTCGACAATGAAATTTCGTTGCGGCGTTTTCATCTGTATCCAGTCTTCCAATCGCGAGCCAATCTCACGACACTCCAAATCGTTCGAGCATCTTCCTGAGCTGAGCGTTCTGCAGGTCGAGCTTTTGCGCCAATTGGCTTCTCAGCTTTTTGATGTCTTCGTCAAGGCTTGCCACGTCATTGAAGAAGGAATCGCGTGAGGCCGAGGGTTGTGAACGCGGATCTTCAAGTGCGGCGATAGCGCTTTGCGCGGCCACGCCGGCCTTGGCTTTCTTCCCAGGTGCACGACGTTTGACAGCCGGCTTGTTTCGTTGCTTTCCGGTGACGTTACGTGGCGCCGACATGTCCGCTTCTGCGCGCGAATGATCGCTTTCATCATCAGGTGCAGCTGTCCGAGGCTCTTCGACATCGACAGGCGACTCTAAAGCCCGCGCGGCATGAGGATCGCTTTCGACCGCCCTCGAAGCCGCTGGCGCCTGATCGACCGGAGTACCTTTATCGTCATCCGCCTTGACGGACGGTTTCGCTGAAAGGGACGGACGCGTCGGCGTCGGATCTACCTCGCGTTCGAGAGCCCCGGGATCGGTATCATGACCGATCGCGCTCTCTTGTGCGTTCGCCGGCCTGCGTCGGGACGTCAGGTCGGCAAGAAATCTCCACGGTGTTTTCATAGTGTTTCAACCTCGGGCAACCCGGACCGCAATCCTGCTGCCACTACTATATCCTCACTCGCCATTCGGCCGGGCACGACGAAGCGCGCCCGGCGAGTATATCGCCTGCTGAAAAATGCCGCGCCAGATGGTTATTGCAACCGGCCCCGCTGCGCTCGCCGATCAGCCGACCCCGAGCCGTCTGCGCAGTTCGGCATTTTCCTGTCGCAGCTTTTCGGCAAGGGTTTTGCGAAGTCGCTTGTTCTCTTCTTCGAGTTGAATCAGGTCTTCCAGCTCATCGAATGCCGGCGCGGACGTCGCTGCCGCCTCGACAGGCTTCGCCGTCGTTTTCCTTGGAGCGCCCTTACGCGCGCTTCTGCCATCCACAACCTTCGTCTCGGCAGCCTTGCGCTTTCCTCTCCTGCCTCGCCCGTCAACGGTCGCGGCGCTTGCGGTCGGGGGCAGCTCGGTGACCGAGGGCGATCCGGCGGGAGCCGCTTCGGCAATTGCCTTTCCACGCCGCGGCGCACGCTGCTTCCGGATCACGGGTTTTGCCGCAGTATCTGTCTCCGCCGCCCCTGCAACGGAGCCTGTATTAGTCTCGTCAGCCATCAGCCATCTCCTTTAAAGCCAAGTCTCTTTTCGACCGACTTAAAGTTGGAGTCAACACGTGCTTGGACTGTTGGCAAGCTGGTCGCTCTCCGCCAGCAGCATCTCAAGACGCCGATGCTGTGGAAGGCGTCGAATCTGCAGCACAATTGTCCTCGTCAACGATCTTTGCAGTGCCCACTTTCCAGCGCGGGCGCGCTGCGAGTTCAACAGCAAATCACGCAAAACACTTTGCGCTTTAAGTTCTGGGACATGGAACGAATTGGGTCGCATGGGGTTTGGTGATCACGGATCAAAGAGGTTCGGCACGAGAGGAAATTCCCATGAACAAGTTCATTTTCGCCGCAGCGCTTCTAGGCGCTTCAGCATTGTCGGCCATGGCTCAAACGGCACCAGCAACGACAAGCGACGGCAAGACGCCGGCCATCGCGACGCCTGGGTCGAACAATGCGACCGCCCCGGTGGAAGGCGCCAACAGCTTCACCGAGGGGCAGGCCAAGGACCGTATTGAAGAGGCCGGTTATACCGACGTCAAAGACCTCAAGAAGGATGACAAGGGCATCTGGATGGCATCCGGCATGAAGGATGGCAAAGCCGTCGTAATCGCTCTCGATTATCAGGGCAACATCGTCGCCAAGTGACGCAACAAATCCTCGAGGAGAAATGACTATGAAAACGGTAACTGGACTTTTCGACGATTATACCGACGCAAGCTCCGCAGTCAGCGCGCTTGAATCCGCCGGCGTTCCTTCCAGCGATATCAGCATCGTTTCCAATAATGCCGACAATCGCCACGGCGAACATTCTAACGCAGGTGAAGGCGCGGGTGCCGGTGCCGGCATCGGCGCAGTCGTCGGCGGCGCCGGCGGCCTTCTCACAGGCCTCGGCTTGATGGCCATCCCCGGCGTTGGCCCCGTCGTCGCAGCCGGCTGGTTGGCGGCAACCGCCGCGGGCGCCGCCGCCGGTGCTGTTGCTGGCGGGGCGACAGGGGGTATTATCGGCGCAATGACGAGTTCCGGCGTCTCTGACGCTGACGCCAACGTATATGCCGAAGGCGTTCGCCGGGGTGGCTCATTGGTCACTGCCAGGGTTCAAGACGCGCTTGTCCCGGAAGCGGAAGCGATCCTCAAGCGATCCAATTGGGTCGATCCGATTGAGCGCCGCGCGGCCTACACCAAGGAGGGGTGGACGAGGTTCGATGACGCGCTCGATCCCTATAGCCCAGAACAGGTCGCAAAAGAACGTAGCCGTTATCGGCTCTGAAAGGTCACGAGCGCGCCCCTCGAGGGCGCGCCGCTGAGGCGTCAACCTGTCGTCGGGCTTCATCCCGGCACGATTTTGCCCAGTGGGACCTCATGGGCACTTGCCCCTTAGGCGAAGCGCTTCGCCGTTCTCGCGAGCGCTTTTGCGGCAACTTCCTCTCGGTCCCGAGGAGGTTGAGAGGTCTCCAGCGAACTCAGCAGCTCCTGGGCGCACCTCGCGATCGAAAGGACCGCCTGCTCGAACGCCGCCTCGTTGCGTTTCGACGGCTTGGTGGTTCCACTTAACTTTCGCACAAACTGAAGCGCAGCGCCATGAATCTCCTCATCCGTCGCTGGAGGGTCGAAATTGAAGAGAGGTTTGATGTTTCGGCACATGGTTTTCTCCCGATCGTTTCCTCTCTCGTGAGAAGAAATTGCGTCCTCTAAAAGCAATCGCATGAGTGTGAATTACAATCGAGCTAGGAGGGCGACCAATCCAGCGAGGCGGGAGCAACGCCCCACAAGCAGACATTGCCGCCGCTATCCGATGACTCGGAACGGAACAGTGCCCTTTTCATCAGCAAGTAGTCCACTTGTAAGGGAGGCACATCATGCAAATCCAAGGTGTTTATGCCGCGCTCGCGACGAGCCAGTATGGAAAGTGCGGAGAATTTCTATACCCAACTTTCGAACGGGAGCGTGATGAAGGATTTTCAGCAGCGTCCCAGAATGCGATATTGGCGTGGCTTACAACGCATCCGGGGAAACCTTGTGCGGCTTGTTCGGCGCGGTCTTTTCAGCCCGCTGCCGCGCCGGTCCTCCCGCGCTGACAAGATTGTGCGCGGTGTTGATCAGGCCGATGTGCGAAAAGGCTTGGGGGAAATTGCCGAGCAGGCGCTGGCCGACGGTGTCGAACTCTTCTGCGAGCAAGCCGAGATCGTTACGAAGGCCGAGCAAGCGGTCGAATAACTTGTGCGCATCCTGTCGCCGCCCGGTGAGCACATACGCATCAGCCAGCCAGAAGCTGCACGCCAGGAATGCGCCTTCGTCGCCACCGACCCCGTCGTCGGTCTGGTTCGTCGAGTAGCGCATGACGAGCCCGCCCCGCAGGAGCTCCCGCTCCACCGCAGCGATTGTGCCAATGATGCGAGGATCATCGACTGGTAAAAAGCCGACCTGTGGCATCAGCAGCAGGCTCGCATCTAGCGTCTCGCCGCCGTAATATTGGACAAAGCTGTTCTTTTTCTCATCGAAGCCGTGGGTGCAGATTTCGTCATGAATTTGTTGGCGCACCTCACGCCACTTTGCAACCGGGCCTTCAAGACCATACCGCTCCGTGCAGATGACGGCTCGGTCGAATGCTACCCAGGCCATCATGCGCGAGTGGGTGAAAGCGCGTGGCGGCCCCCGCACTTCCCAAATGCCGTGATCGGGCGTCTGCCAAGCAGTCACCAGGTGAGTAAGCAGCACCTTTTGCAGCCGCCAGGCCTCATCTTGCGATTGCAGCTCGGCACCGCGCGCTGCGTTGAGAGTGTCGATCAGTTCGCCATAGACGTCGAGCTGCATCTGGCCGGCGGCGGCGTTGCCGATCCTGACGGGAATGCTTCCTTCAAATCCTTTGAGCCACGACACTTCGAACTCGGGCAACCAACGCTCCCCCGCGATCCCGTACATGATCTGGAGTTGTTCCGGAGCGCCGGCAACTGCGCGCAGCAACCATTTCCGCCAATCCTCCGCTTCTTGGCGATATCCCGAATTCAGCAACGCATAGAGCGTCAGCGCTGAATCGCGCAGCCAGCAATAACGATAGTCCCAGTTGCGCGTACCCCCAATCTTCTCGGGAAGCGAGGTGGTGGGTGCAGCGACAATCCCGCCCGTCGGGGCGTAAATTAGCATCTTGAGGGTGATAAGCGAGCGAACCACCGGCGCTCGCCATGCGTCCGGCATATTCTCGAAGCTGCCGTGCTTTACCCATTCCCGCCACCAGGTTGTCGCTCGATCGAGTTCCTCCAAGCGATCGCGGACGAAGTGCGGCTGCTCGTTGGAAGGATGGTACGACATCGTCAACGGCACAGTGTCGCCTGCCCTGATCGAGAAGCGTGCGTACGTCTTCATATTGCGGCCTTTGAGCGCCAGGTCGGTATGGAGTTCCACCGCGTTGGGGCCGGCGATCGCACTCAGGCCGTAATCCTTGCGCCGCACCCAGGGCACCGCCTGCCCGTTTTCGAACCTCAGCACGAGTTCCATCTCCATTTCGACAGTCCCCGAAATGCCGGTCACGATGCGAATTAAATCAACATGGCGGTCGCCTTCGTTGATCGGCATGAAATCGGTGATGGTAACGACGCCGGTCGCCGTCTCGAACCGGGTTTCCAGGATTGCAGTATCGTGAACGTAGCGCCGGCTCGTTTCCCTTTTACCTACTGGCGCGATCTTCCAGCGACCGTTGTCGGCAGTGCCCAGCAGTGCGGCAAAGCAAGCGGGTGAATCAGATCGCGGCAGGCATAGCCAATCGATCGATCCATCCTTGCCCACGAGCGCTGCGGAGAGCATATTTCCGATCAGTCCGTAGTCCTCGATGCGCTTGGCCATATCCCAATCACCCGCCATGCGCAAAGGAGGGATAGTCGGTCATGCCGCCATCCACAAAGATCGTCGTCCCGGTGACGTAGCTGGCGGCATCGGACGCCAGCATGACGGCAATGTTCGCGACGTCTTCGGGTTCGCCGATACGGCGCAGTGGGATCTTCGTAAGCAAGTCCCTGTGGCCTTCGACATCCCGCCAGACCGCCTGATTGATCGGCGTGCGGATCGCGCCCGGCGCGATGCAGAGAACGCGAACGCCATGCGGAGCCGCTTCTTGCGCTAGCGATTTGGACATCATCGAGACGCCCGCCTTGCTGGCCGTATATGCGCTGTATCCGGCCCAGGCGATCACCTCATGAACGCTTGTGGTGTTGAGTACCACGCCCGAACTCTGCGCAACCATGCGTTTCAGGGCTTCGCGCGCACACAGATACGTTCCCTTCAGGTTGACGTCGAGGACCTTGCTCCAGGCATCGGCGTCTGCTTCCCAGCCGAGGGCGCGTTTGCCGTCGATACCGGCATTATTGACCAATATGTCGATGCCGCCCCACACATCGTCTATGTTACAAAACATCGTCTCGACCGCTTGGGCGTCGCTGATATCCGCCATCAACTGAAGTGCCTCGCCACCAGCGGCGGAGACTTCCTCGACGAGCGCATCGGCTTGTTTCGGGTTGACCAAATAGTTGATCGCAACTCGTGCACCCTCGGCAGCGAACGCCTTTGCGATCGCGGCTCCCAGACCAGAGTTGCCTCCTGTCACCAGAACACGTTTATTGGTCAGCCCGAGATCCATCGTGATTTCCGCTGAATCAGTCAAATCGCTCCACGCGCTACAACCCAGTAACGCCAGAGGAAATGCGTTGTTCCGGGCCAACGAGCCAGCATCGAATGAATGGCTGTGACATCGCCAGGCTTCCATCGGTCCCGAACCTGCTGGGCGATCGTTCGATCAGGGCCTAATTCAGAGCCGATGCACGCTTGGCCATCGCTGCCGCCCTACGGAATTTGGCGAGCAGCAGACCATGTTCTCGCCGCAGCCCGCCGGCAGGCGACGTGCGAAGGGCGGCGAGCAATCAGCCTGTTCGGTGCTAATGTCCTCGGCGGCCATGACTTTATGTCTCAACAAAAACGAACGAACGATCAGCCGTTTCGAGAAGCGTATCTGCAACTGTGCCGTAAGACAGATCCTCGCCGGCACGCCTGCTCACGCCGAGAATGATGAGGTTGAACCGCCCGCGACGCGCGTGTTTGAGTATGGCGAGTTCCGGCGAGGAGCCTGTCGACACGACCTTGTCGATATCAATACCGTGAAAAGAAGCGATTTGGTCGAGCTTTCGAAATGCGGCCCTGTGAGGGTCGCTCACGTCGCTCACGCGAGAAACCAAGGTTGCCTGCTTGCTATCACGGAAGTAGACGGCCGTGATTGTAGACCCGGTGGCTTTCGCAACGACGAGAGCAAATTCGGCAGCTTTCATCGATCGCTCGGTGCCGCTGACAGGCACAAGAATCCGAAGATCGGCGTCTTTTTCCGGCAGCCGCCCACGCGATGTGATGATTGCTGTTGTGCCCGCGAAGGCCGAGATCATCGACGCCAGTCGATCAGCGTAGCCGCCCTTTGCGCTTGTCGTAGGCTCCACCCCTAGGAACATTAAATCATGCCCCTTCTCTGAAGTCTCGGTCAGCACTTTTTGAAGCTCGGCGTCCTTCTTGCGGACACTGATATGAAGTTCACCATTACCTTCGCCGACCTCCCCCACCGCCGCCTGGGTTTCGACGGCTTTCTCAGCAGTCGATTGAACGCGCTGACTGATCTCCTTGGCCCGATTGTCCGACCTACCTCCCGCATCAGCCTGCCTCATTGCGGCACCGTCATCATCTTCGACATCGAGAACCGTCACCGGCATCTTTCTCAATGCGGCAAAGTGACCTGAAAGTCGCGCAGCGAGGTCGCCGTTTGCGGAATGATCGATGGCAAGCAAAATACGCTCGAACTTCGACAGGAAGCTATCCTTCTCAAAAGCCTCCGACGCAAGCCGTTCCTTCTCGTCCTCGCGCATCGGCAATCGCCCCAAGGCCCAGCGGAGCGTCGGCGGCATCGCCATGGTCGTAACGACCGCCATCGCAACGATGACCGAGAAGAGCCGCTGGTCCAGCACCCCCACCGACAAACCGATTGACGCAACGATCACCTCCGTCGAGCCACGGGCATTCATGCCGCAGCCGAGCGCTATCGCTTCTGCGTTCGAAAAGCCTCCGATCTTCGAGCCGACGAAGGCTCCCCCGAACTTGCCCAAGCTGGCAATCAGGATCAATCCGGTCGCGAGAAGCAAGGTCGCTGGATCGACAAGGACGCTCAGATCCGTGTGCAGTCCGGTCAGGCCGAAGAAGACCGGCATGAACAGCGCCGTCGTCAATGCGCGCAGTTGTCCTTCGATCTGGCGAGTGAGGATCGGTGATTGACCTACCAGGATCCCGGCGACGAAGGCACCGAGCACGGTGTGAACGCCAATTGCGTTGGTCGCGATCGCCATCCCGCCCATAATGGCGATGATGGCGCTCAGAACCGGCAAATCGCTCTTGAAATTGTCGTTGGTCCAGCGAATGATCTCGAATACCATGCGCCGCCCGATCGTAAAGCTGAACGCCATGAAGGCGAGCGTGCCGATGACGCTTTGAGCAAGCGTCGAAAGATCAACCGCTCCGTTTTTTGCCAAGCTGAACGTCACGGCAATGATGACCCAGCCGATCGTATCGTCGATGATCGCCGAGGCGACGATGAGCTGCCCGACATTGCGGCGCATGAAATCCATCTCGCGCACGACGGAGGCAACAATCTTGACCGACGAGATGGAAAGGGCTGTCCCGAGAAAGAGCGAGGTGACCAGGCGCTCACCCGCATTTGGCAGAAACGTGGGCGGTATGAGCTCACCCACAGCAAATCCCAAAGCAAAGGGAATGGCGATCCCTGTCAGCGAGACGCCAGCCGCGGCGCGGCGCAATCGGATCGCCAGCGCGAGATCTGTTTCCATGCCGGCAAGGAGAAGGAGAAAAAGAATGCCAAGTTGCCCGACCGCGTCGGTCATCGCTTTCTGGGTCTCGTGCCCTGGGAAAAGTGCGGACTGGGCACTTGGCAACACGAGTCCGAACACGGAAGGTCCAAGCAGAATGCCGCCGATGATCTGGCCCATAATCGAAGGTTGACCCATCCGGACCATCAGTTCGCCAAGCAGTCTCCCCACGACGACGAGGACAATGATCTGAATGAGGAATAGGGCCTCCGACGGGGAAGAGGATTTTTGTTCTGCCGCCCATGCCAGATTGTTGCTGACGAGGATGGAGATCGCAATCAGCGGCACCGTCCATGGGGATAGCTGTGACGAGTTCATTCCAGCTGCCATAAAGAGAAAGCCCCCGGGGATATTGCTACCAAACGAGGAGTAGCGTTCGCAGTTCCGCTGCGGCCTTACTTAGTTCAATCCTTGGGGAGCAGCGAATCCCATCTGGCAGGAAAGAAGGGTGGAAATTCCCCAACGCCTTGCCCGCATCCGGCGATTGATTTTCAAGATCATGGAACTGTCGCAGCCCGAAACGAATTTCTTCTCGAAAGGAGCAGCGTCATGATCAACGAAAAATATTCGCCAGAAGAGCTCGCCAAACGCTATCAGATCGGCCCTCAGCAGGCCGCGCGTTATATCGTACGGTTCGGCGCCGATCGCAAGGAGCTCGATGCGCTTCTCGGTTCTTCTTCAAGAACGCCCGTCCATCGAAGCGCCGAAATCGAGCGGACAGCCACTGACGTCGCACTCGGTTAAAGGATACAAGCGCCAAATGAGCCAGGACAACCAGCAGGGTAGTGGCGGCCGACAAGCTCGGCACGGCAGGTGGATGGAGGTTCAATCGAAAAAGTCCGCATCCTCTTCCCTGAGATATCTCCTGGCCGCTTCAGCGTCGATATCGAGGCCCAGCCCCGGCGCTTCCAGGAGGTCCACCATGCTGTCCTTCACGATTTGCGGCGGCAAGCCGATTACCAGATCCTCCCACCAGGGGTCGGAGGCGGTCGGATATTCGAACGCGATGTAATTTGCCGGCAACGTGGCGCAGACATTGATCAGCGCGCCGAGGCCCAGCAGGCCGTTGGCGGTGCCGTGCGGTGCCATCAGGATCGAGTGCATGTAAGCGTGCTCGGCGACCCATTTGAGCTCGGCAATGCCGCCAATATCGGCTGGATCAGGGCCGATGACGCGTACTGCCTGCGTCTCGATCAGTTCCTTGAAATTATGCCGCAGGTAGATCTGCTCACCAGTGTGAATTGGCGTCGAGGTGGAGGTTGTCAGTTCCCGATAGGCCTGCGGATTGACCCACGGCACGTAGTCGCCAGTCAGCATGTCCTCGAGCCACATCAAATTGTACTTTTCGACCGCGCGAGCGAACTTGATCGCATCGGGCAACATCCAGCCGGGACCGCAGTCCAGCGCCAGGCTGACTTTATCGCCCAGCACTTCCTTCATCGCGATCACGCAGTCGAGCATGTGATTGAAACCGCGCTCGCTGATCACACCCTGATCCATGGCACCGTGATAGCCGGCCTTTTTCTGCGTCACGCCGTAGTGGAAGTCATCGATGGTGTCCTTCATGTTGGAGTGGAACGAGATGCCTTGCTTGATCATGAAGAAGTTCTGCGGCTGCTCTATCATCCACTTGACGTCGGCGGCGTAATCCTCCGGCCGGTCGCCCGTGCGTTTCCGGCGAACAGAGCCGTTATAGACGCGCACCTTGTCCCGCACCTTGCCGCCGAGCAGTTTATAGACGGGCACACCTGCGGCCTTGCCGGCAATATCCCACAGCGCATGCTCAATTGCGCTCACCGCCGCGCCATAGGGCTTGAAAGAGCCGCGTTGGCGGATCTTCAGCATGACTCGCTCGACGTCGGTCGGGTCCTCGCCGATCAGCGCGTCGCGAAAATGCAGCACCCAGGGCTTCAGATAGGACTTGGTGAATTCGACTTCGCCCAAGCCGTAGAGGCCCTCGTCCGTAACGATGCGGACGATCGGGTGTTTGCCGATGACGGCACAGCGGAGATCGGTGATCTTCATCTTCGGTTTCCTTTCGCCTCAGCTCCACGTGCGATCCCAGGAATACTCGTCGTCCCAGTGGTTGGTCGGCTGCCAGATGCCGGTGATACCCGGCTGCAGATGCTGCGAGATCACCTCGTCGACGACATCGTCAATCCCTAGGCCCGGCTTGTCCGGAACAGTGACGAAGCCGTTTTGCACCAAAGGCTTCGGAAGGCCGGTGACGATATCGTCCCACCAGTCGACATCGGCCGAGTGGTATTCGAGCGCCATGAAATTTTCGGTCGCGGTCGCGACATGTGCCGCGGCCATTGCGGCGACCGGACTTTCCGCCATATGGATGGCCATGGCGACACCACGGTCCTGCGCCATATCGCCGATCTTCTTGGTCTCGAGGATGCCCCCACTGGTGAGCAGGTCCGGGTGAATAACGGAGACGCCGCCGCTGGCCAGCAGTGGCTCGAAGCCCTCCTTGAGATAGATGTCCTCGCCGGTGCAGATCGGCACCGTGGTGGCGTCCTGCAGTTGTCGGTACTGCTCGGTATACTGCCAGGGGATCACATCCTCGAGCCAGGCTGGCACGTATTTTTCAATTCGCCTGGCAAGGCGAATGCCGTTCTGCATTGAGATATGGCCGATATGGTCGATCGCAAGCGGCACATCCATGCCGATGACCTCACGAACCTCTGCGATGTATTGCTCGAGCAGGTCGAGACCCTTGTCGGAGAAGTGAAGGCCGGTAAACGGGTGCTGGACGTTATGCAAATCGTAGGCAGCATTTCGGACACGCCGCTCTTCAATGGTTTTCAGCGGCCCGCGACTGGGACCGTTGCGATATCCTTCCAATGAGCCGGCAGGAAAGACGACCGCACCGGGCACATCCGCGATCTGCATCAGCCCCAGATCCATCTTGAGGAAGGTGAAGCCAAGCTCCATACGTTGCTTGAGGCGCTTGCCAGTTTCGGTGCCGCTCGGCACGGTTGCGTCGGTATCGCAGTAGACGCGCACTTTCTCCCGAAAACGGCCGCCGAGCATCTGGTAGACGGGGACGCCATAGGCCTTGCCGGCAAGATCCCACAGCGCGATTTCGACCGCCGAGACGCCACCGCCTTGCCGGCCGTGGCCCCCAAACTGCTTGATCCGGCGGAACAATCGGTCGATGTTGCAAGGGTTCTCGCCAAGCAACCGGCTCTTCAGCATCAGCGCGTAGGTGGCGCTGGCGCCGTCGCGCACCTCGCCAAGCCCGACGATGCCCTGGTTGGTGTAAATCTTAAGCAGCACGGAGGTGAACGGCGCACCAACGATTTCAGCGACCCGCATGTCGGTGATGCGAAGGTCGGATGGCTTGGAATGCGTGTTCACCCGATTGAGCGCCTCCTCGGCCCCATCTGCCTCTGGCATGATTTATCCTCGTTTTGGTCGGGCGGGCTGGTCGCCGCGCAAGCTGGGGCGGCGGAAAGCGCTGCTAGTCCAGCTCTATCTCGTGGTTTTGAAGGTAGTCTCGGTTCATTTCAACGCCGAGACCGGGCTTTGGCGTAAGCTTGAGGCTGCCGTTCGAAACATCGAGTGGGCTGTCGATGAGGTGATCGTATTTGCCGAGGTTCCACCCCGACGTCTCAAGTTTGTAGAAGTTGGGAACGGTCATCATCACCTGCGCTCCCGCAACTACATTGATCGGCCCTGCAGCGTCATGCGGCGAGACCGGGATGTAGTAGGCTTCGCATAGGGCGGAAATCTTCTTGAGTTCAGTAATGCCGCCGGTCCAGGTGACATCAGGCATGATGTAGTCAGCGAGCTTGTTTTCGAGCACCGGCACGAAATCCCACTTCGTGTGGCCGCGCTCGCCCCACGAGATCGCGGCGCTGACCTTCTCACGAACCTGTCTGAGAGCGTTGAGGCTCTCCGGTGGACAAGGCTCCTCGAGCCAGTCGATCTGACCAGCTTCCTCAAGGCTTCGACAAAGGCGAATGGCGGTGGGAACGTCGAAGCGGCCATGCGCATCGATGAGGATGTCGACGTCAGGGCCGGCCGTTTCGCGGATGAGGGCCGTCAGTTCGGCGGCCTCGCGCTCATCCTTGCGGGTCATGCCGCCATCGAGGTAGCCGTCCCGCTGTTCGCGAGCCTGTCCATCCGCGGTGCGACCTTGCTGGGGAAAAGGATCGAACTTGAGCGCCGTATGGCCGGATTCGACGATGTCTCGAATTTCGCGGACCACAGCCTCATTGCTGGTAAATTTGGCCTGGTTGGGGTGGGTGTAGAGCGCAATATCATCGCGTACCGGTCCGCCCAACAGCTCGTAAATCGGCTTACCCAGGACTTTGCCTCGGATGTCCCAGAGGGCTATGTCTATGGCGCTCACGCATTCGACTGCGGCGCCGCGACTGCCCATATAGGTGAAGCTGCGAAATATCTTGTGCCACAGATACTCGATACGCGCCGGATCCTCGCCTGTCACAGCAGCACCGATCTGCCTTAGTATGGTGCAGAGGGCGCGATTGGCGAGCCTTGTCGTGGTGGTGATTTCTCCCCAGCCGCTCACCCCCTCATCGGTCGTCACTTCGACGAACAGATACTCTCCCCAATAGGAAGCCTCGGACTTGATCAGCCACGGCCGAACGCTGGTGATTTTCATCTCAACTTCCTTTGTCTGAAGTGGCCGGGATAACGATATTCCGGGCGATCTCTTCTATCCTGCCCGAGCGGCGTTCCGCGCGCGCATGTGTTCGAGGATGTGCCGGCCGGAGCCCTCGACATGGCGTCCAATGAGGTCGCCTGCCTCGTTCGCATTTCCCGCTTTTACATGGGCGATGAGCTCGCGATGCTCGCTCAGGATCGCGGCACGCCGGGCGAGCGTGAAGTTGAAACGCCGGCTCACGGCACGAAGCACTTCGCGATGCTTCCACCAAAGCTCGGCGGCATGGCGGTTGTAGTGCCTTTGGTACATGACGGTGTGAAAGGCGGTGTCCAGCTCGCTGTGCCTGAACGTGTCGGCGAAGTTGTTCTCTTCAATCAAGTCTTGGATGCGTTCGAGTTCAGCAATGTCCTCGACGGTGGCCATATTCACGAACCATCGCGTCAGTGCCGGCTCGATCAAGACTCCTATCTCGTAGATGTCCCGAACAAAATCCTGATCTATGGGCCGGACGCGGGCTCCGCGGTTAGGAACGAAGGTGACAAAGCCCTCCCCGCGCAACAATTGCAGAGCCTCGCGCACGGGGTTGGTCGAGGTGCCGTGGCGCCGGGCGAGATCGGTGACAACAAGCCGTTCGTTGGCAGCAAGCCGCCCTTCGATGATGTCGTCCCTGATCAGTTGGTAGAGCGAGGCGCCCTCGCTGGAGGCCCCGATCGCGTCGATCCCCTCAGGTGGCTGCGCTCTAAAATCACTTGTTTCGGCCAAAGCTGTCCCCAATCAATACATATATTGCTTCGATATCACGCGAGGTTTATCCAAACAATGTACGATTTCTCCAGTTGACAGGCAATCTGCAATCTGGAAACGTATGATCTGTCCAAAGAGATACATTGGCCGAAAACGTCCCGCAGCCAATGGGCAAAGACCGCTCGCCTCGACGCAGAGCGGCATGGGAGAACCTGGAGGATACCTTATGACGAGGATTTCACTCGGTGGTGCCGTCCTGCGCGGTGCTGTTTCCACTGCTTTGATGGTATCGTTGATGTCCGCGTCGGCGCTGGGAGCGCCGGTCGACCTGAGCAAGTGGTCGCCGGAATATGTGCGCTCCATTGCCGGCACGCAGGATTTTGACACGGCGGCCGATTGCGGCAAGGTGACCCCGCTCGACTATAAGGGGCGACTGACGTTCTGGTATCAGGGCGTGTTCGAGGGCGACCCTGACCTCCTGCGCCAGTATTACAAAGAGTTCTTCGAGACCTTCCGCAAAACCTATCCGAACATCCAGCTTGAAGAGCAGGCCCTCACCTATAACGACCTGCTGGACAAATTCCGGACCGCGCTCCTTGGCAATGCAGCACCCATGGCGGTCCGCCTGCAGATCCTTGGTGGCACGGAGTTCGCCGCAAAGGGCTATTTGCAACCGCTCAAACCCGAGGATGTGGGATATTCGACCGAGGATTTCTGGCCCGGCGCAATGAAGGCTGTAACCTGGGATGGGGTGACCTACGGCATTCCGACCAACAACGAGACGATGGCGTTCATCTGGAACGCCGACATCTTCAAGCGTGCAGGCCTCGATCCGGAAAAGGCTCCGGCAACCTGGGACGACGTCGTCAAGGATTCCAAGCAGATCCACGACAAGCTCGGCATTGCCGGTTACGGCCTCGTGGCTCGCAAGAATGCCGGCAATACGCCGTACCGCTTCATGCCGCAGCTATGGGCCTATGGCGGTGGCGTCTTCGACGAAGCGACCGCCAATCCGACCTATAAGGAGGTTGAGCTCAACAGTCCGCAGAGCAAGGCGGCACTGCAAGCCTCCTACGATATGTATGTTCGCGACAAGTCGGTTCCGGTTTCGGCACTCACCAACCAGCAGGCCGACAACCAGCCACTCTTTCTCGCTGGCCAGCTCGGCATGATGATCTCGCACCCGTCCGACTATAACGTCATGCTCGACCTGCAGAAAAAGGCGACGGATACCGACAAGGACAAGGCGCAGACCGTCATCGACAACATGCGCTACGGCCTGATTCCGACTGGCCCCGACGGCAAGCGTGCCGTCGTGTTCGGCGGCTCCAACATTCACATCCTGAAGCCCGAATATGTCGAGGGCGGCAAGGTAGACGAGCCGGCTGCAAAGGCGATCATCTGCATGTGGACGAGCCCGGAATGGTCGCTGAAGATGGCCTATGCCGGCTCGAACCCGGGAAACCTTAACGGCTTCAAGACCAAATGGATGAAGGAACGTCTTGATAACATAAAGTTCCTCGATGTCACGACCTCGATGCTGCCATACGGAATTCCGTTCCCGGCGCTGCCACAGTCCCCCGAGATCATGAACATCATCGTGCCGGACATGCTGCAGAATGCCCTGACCGGGGCCATGACAGTCGACCAAGCAGCCGACGACGCGGCCAAAAAGGTAAAAGACCTGATGGACGGCGGGCTCTAGTCGAAGCCAGACGATCTGACCGGCTGCGCCTCGACTGCAGCCGGTTTGTTCCGAAGAACAAGGGCGCGGCACAGTGACGATCTTGACTGGCAAGGCCGAGGCTCTCCGAAGACCGCAACCCGATAGGTCCGGCGTGCTGCGAAAGATTTGGGAGCATCGGGCCGACTACGCCTATGTGCTTCCTGCGATCGCCGTGATGCTCATCGTCATAGCCTACCCTATTTACTACACGATCGAGCTGTCGTTCTTCAACACACCGCCTGGCCTGCAGTTGCGGGACAAGATTTTCATCGGCTTCGACAACTACATCGCCATCCTCACAAGTCCGGTGTTCTGGAAGGTCACCTCGAACACTCTCATCTGGACAGTGGGATCCACTTTTGTCTCATTTGTCCTGGGGTTTGGCTGCGCCCTGGCGCTCCATCGTGACTTTGTCGGCCGTGGCATCCTGCGCGCCGTCCTGATCATTCCCTGGGTCATCAGCGCGGTCGCCGCGTCCTATATCTGGAAGTGGATCTACCATTCCGACTTCGGGATCATTGGCGCGGTGCTGGTCGGCCTCGGATTAGCCGACCGGCCGCCGAATTTCATCGACAGCGTCAGCACGGTGCTGCCCTCGCTGATCGTCGTCAATATCTGGCGAGAGTTTCCGTTTGCCATGATTATGATGATGGCTGGCCTGCAGACGGTTCCCGACCAGTTGCTGCGCGCCGCAAAAGTCGACGGAGCCAATGCATGGCAGCGGTTCTGGCACGTCACCTTTCCGCATTTGAGAAACGTCTCGACGGTGACGATCCTTCTGCTGGCAGTGGCCAACTTCAATTCTTTCATCATTCCCTGGATCATGACCGGCGGCGGGCCGTCGAACGCATCGCATATCTGGATCACCCACATTTACGAACTCGCTTTCGGCCGCCAGCGCTGGGGGTGGCATCGGCCTATTCGGTGCTGCTGTTCGTGATCCTGATGTCGCTCGGCTACTTCTACGTCCGTGCGCTGAGTGGCAACGAGCAGAAGGACGGGAGCGAATGAGCACAATGGCCGAGACGGCTCATCGAGGCGAGGCGCGTCGCCGTATGCGCATCGATGGATGGCGGTGGGGCGGACGCATCTTCCTTGTGTTCATGCTGCTTTACACCGCATTGCCGATGGTCTGGATGCTGATCACCTCGATCAAGTCCGGCTTCGCGGCCATGCAGTTCCCGCCACAATGGTGGCCGGACCAACCCACCCTTGCCAGCTACCAGAAGCTGCTCGATCCGCAAAACAGCGTCGGCCAGGATTTCTTACGCTTCTTCTGGAACAGCCTTTTCGTCTCCACCGCCACGACCATTCTTTCGGTGATCGTGGCGGTTCCTGCGGCATACGCGTTTTCACGCTTCACCTTCCCGGGCCGGAACTTTCTGTTCTTCGCCGTCTTGCTCCGCAACATGTTCCCGGCGGTGATCTTCCTCGTGCCGCTCTTCATCCTGATGCGCGCAATCGGGCTGGTGAACACGCATGGGTCGCTCGTCCTCACCTACCTCACATTCGGCCTGCCGCTGGCAATCTGGCTCCTCAAAGGCTTCTACGACAATATCCCGGTGCAACTCGAGCAGGCGGCGCGCATTGACGGGGCAACGCGGTTCCAGGCCTTTTTCCTGATCGTGATGCCGCTTTCGGCGCCAGGAATTATCGCCACGGCGATCTATTCCTTCATTGGCGCGTGGAACGAGTACATCTACGCCTACACCTTCCTCTCCAAGAACGATCAGTTGACGCTGCCGGTCGGCATCCAGCGCTTCTTCTCGGAAAATACAACGGACTTTCCGGGCCTGATGGCGGCCAGCTTCATGATGAGCGTACCCGTCGTGGTCCTGTTCCTTGTCCTGCAACGATACTTCGTACGGGCGCTTACGGAAGGCGCAGTCAAGCACTAGAACAGGATGATTTCTGGCCGGTCGGTCTAAAATCGGAATCCTGTTCTAAATTACAGAGTTAGAGCATGATTTCGTCCGAAAACCGCTCACACTTTTCGGCATTATGTTTCAGAGGAGTTGCCGGTGGCCCACGTGGTCCTTCAAGATCTGGTCAAGACCTATGGTAGCTTCAAAGCTGTCAACAATGTTTCGCTGACGGTCAACGACGGCGAATTCGTCGCGCTCGTCGGCCCTTCAGGCTGCGGCAAGACCACCACACTCAACCTGGTGGCGGGGCTCATCCCCATCACATCCGGCGACATCGTCATCGGCGACCGGGTGGTCAACGACCTCGACCCCAAGGACCGGGACATCGCAATGGTGTTCCAGAACTACGCGCTCTATCCGCAGAAATCGGTCTATAAAAATCTGGCGTTCCCGCTGCAGATGCGCAAACTGCCAAGGGTCGAGATCGACAAGAAGGTCAAGGAAGCAGCACGCGTACTCGACATGACGCAGCTGCTCGAACGCAAGCCGCGCGAACTTTCAGGCGGACAACAGCAGCGCGTGGCGCTGGGCCGCGCCCTTGTTCGCGATCCGGCGGTATTCCTGATGGATGAACCGCTCTCCAACCTCGACGCAAAGCTGCGCGTGCAGATGCGGTCGGAGATCAAGCGGTTCCACCAGGACCTCAAGGCGACGATCATCTACGTGACGCACGACCAGCTCGAAGCGGTCACCATGGCCGACCGGATGGCGGTGATGAACGGCGGCTACCTGCAGCAATACGATTCACCGGCGCAGGTCTTTGCCCATCCGGTGAACATGTTCGTCGCCAGTTTCGTCGGCAGCCCGGCGATGAGCCTTGTTCCGCTGGAGGCATCAACGGCAGGCGGCAACACCGTGTTGACGAGCGCGGAGGGCTGGCGCCTCGAGCTCTCGCCGAACAACGCTCGGAAGGTCGAGAGGGCAACAACCAGGAAAGTCGTGCTCGGTGCACGTCACTCGACGATCAAGCTGCACAAGAGCGCGATGCCTGGAAGCATCCCCGCCAAGGCCTACACCGTGGAGCCGACCGGAGACGTCACCTTCGTACAGGCGTTCCTGTCCGGCGCCATCGTCAATGTCAGCGTGCCGCCAACCATTGCCGTCGCGCCCGACGAACAGATTTGGCTCGAGTTCGATCAGGAGCGGATGCATCTGTTCGACGGCGAAACAGAAATGGCCCTCAAGGCCAACTGAGACCCAGCGGATGCATTTGGATGGAGGGCGTTGATGACGACGAAGCTTAAGATCACGGCGATCAAGCCCTATCCGGTATGGGTCGGAACGCGCAACCAGATGCTGGTCAAGATCGAGACCGACAACGGCGTCTTCGGCTGGGGCGAGAGCGGCTTGAGCGGTCGCGAGAAGGCCGTGGCCGGCGCCATCGAGCACTATCGCGAGTTTCTCATCGGCCGCGATCCGATGCAGATTGGTCGGATCTGGCAAGAAGTTTATCGCAGCCAATACTTCGAAGGCGGGCGTGTCCTGCAGGCGGCGATTTCAGCCATCGACATTGCCCTTCACGACATCAAGGGTAAAGCGCTTGGGGTGCCGGCCTACGAACTGCTGGGCGGCAAGCAGCGCGAGCGCATTCCCACCTTCGCCTCGACCGGTGACGAGGCCGAGGGCGAGGTTGCCATCGAACGAGCCCGCGAACTACGCGCACAAGGGTGGCAGGCGATCCGCTTTTTCCCCATCGGGCAAAACAGCAAGGACATTTTTGAGCCGCGGGAGTCGATCGGCGCTACTGCAGCTATGCTGAACAAGGCGCGCCAGGTGCTGGGCGATGACGTCGTCCTCGGCATCGATTATCATCATCGGTTGTCGGTGGCAGAGGCGGCGAGCTTCTGCAACAAGCTCGGCCGTGGTGTGCTTGATTTTCTCGAGGAGCCGATACGAGACGAGACACCCGAGGCCTACGAATCCCTGCGCACGATGACCGACATCCCGTTCGCGATCGGAGAGGAATTTGCCAGCAAGTGGCAATTCCTGCCCTATATCGAGCGTGGCATCCATCAGTTCAACCGGCTCGATGTTTGCAATGTTGGCGGGCTCACCGAAGCGATGAAGGTCGCCGGCTGGAGCGAGGCGCACTATGTGGACCTGATGCCGCACAATCCGCTCGGCCCGGTCTGCACGGCCGCGACCATCCATTTCGCCGCCGCCGTGCCGAATTTCGCGTGGCTCGAGACAAGGGCGCCCGAAGCAAAACTGGGCTTCGATAATTCCGACTTCTTCCCCGTGCAGCCACGGCTCGACGGCGCCGACTATCCCGTCAGCGATTTTCCGGGGCTCGGCGTCGAGGTCAACGAAGAGGCAATCAGGGCGGAGAGCTTTCGGTTCTGGGAAGCGCCTCACCTGAAGCGCCGCGACGGTTCTGTCACAAACTGGTAGTTTCATCCACCGGAGCCAAAAATGACCCGCAAGCACGACATTCCGCGACCGCCCAAAGAGCTGATCGACGCACTGAAGGAAATCGGCGCCGCGACGGTTTCCGGCACGCTCGGCCACATGGGCTTCCGCAATCCGCACATGGTCGGTCCCGTGCCGCAGAACCGCGGGAAGTCGATCGTCGGGCCAGCCCTGACGCTTCAATTCATGCCGCAGCGGCCGGACCTCTTCACCGAGGGAGAATATGCAGATCCGGAGACGCAGTTGCACCGCCATGTGCTTTATCAGGTGCAGGAGGGCGATGTGGTCGTGGTCGACGCACGCGGCGACATGAGCTCGGGCGTCTTCGGCGATATGATGTCGACCTATTTCAAAGGCAGAGGCGGCGCCGGCATCGTGATTGATGGGTGCATGCGCGATCGGCCCAATGTCGAGAAGCTGGATCTGCCTCTATGGCTGCGCGGCTGGACGCCCAACTATCACGTGCAGACCGGCATCTATCCCAACGCCGTCAACGTTCCGATCGCCTGCGGCGGTGTCACGGTAATCCCCGGAGACATTATCGTCGCCGACGATGACGGGGTGGTGGTGGTTCCAGTCGCAATGGCCCCGAAGGTAATCGAAGAATCACAAAAGCATCACGATTGGGAGGAGTTCTCGCGCGTAAAACTTATGGGGGTCGGGTCATTGCAGCGCTACTATCCGCTGCATGACGACGCCCGCAAAGAGTACGAAGAGTGGCGCAGAACAAACCGCCTGGGAACAACTTAGCCAATGGATTACCCAGGCGGGCGGCGAACTTTCCGGGGTATCGCCGGCAACGGTCATACATGTCCACCGATAGTGGCGTCAGAGGACGCCGCGAACGCGTTCCCACGCGTTTGAAAGATGGCGCCCTAGGACTTCGGCAAGTCTTTCCTTGTCGCGCGCTTCGAGCGCCGCGATCATCTCTTCATGCTCGGACACAGCGGCAGCCCATTTCTCCGGCCCTTCGTGTCCGATGAACCGAATCCGCTTCAGCCGCGTCTGCAACATCGCCTGGATCTCGACGAGCGGCGTGTTGCCCGAGAGCGCGACGATCGCCGTGTGAATGTTCTGGTTGAGCTTGTAGTATTCCAACCTGTCGCCGGATTTGTAGCACGCGACCATGCGATCGTGCATTGCCCGCACAGCAGCCACGTCTGC
Organism: Rhizobium sp. F40D2; assembly: GCF_051810745.2. Lineage (NCBI taxonomy): Bacteria > Pseudomonadati > Pseudomonadota > Alphaproteobacteria > Hyphomicrobiales > Rhizobiaceae > Rhizobium > Rhizobium sp. F40D2. The sequence goes on along the minus strand of NZ_JBPWQX020000002.1, from coordinate 318,661 downwards.
GTCGGTCGCGAATTGGCAGGCGAGCCGTCCCGCAAACTCTTCCAAATTCAGCAACACGGCCAACATATCCTGCACGTCTTTGGGGCTGAACCGCTTTACGATTGCGCCTCGCGAGGGAACAAGCTCCACGAGCCCCTCGCTTGCCAGATACTTGATCGCTTCGCGTAGCGGCGTGCGCGAAACGCCAAGCTGCTCGCCGAGTTGGCCCTCGTGCAGCCGTGTTCCAGGTTCCAGGCGTCCCTCGATGATCATGTCACGTAGGCGGTTGACCAGCGTATCATGCAGCGCAGTTCGGCGTATCGGCCCCGGCCCGCTGTCTGCGGATGCGTCCAAGCTGCTGATATCATCCATATTTTTCCACCTTCGAAGCCCTTGGGGCCTCCGGAATCGTCGCTAAGGAAAGCATACCGGGCAAAGATCGGCCGTCAATAAAAAATGCTGCATACAGAATACAAAAGACTTGATGCGGATTGACCAATGCCGTATGAACCCTGCATACAGAATGCAGCGGGAACTTGATCATGACCAACAGCGGAACTGAAACACGGCCTCTCATCGCGCTCGCCATGGGCGATCCGGCCGGTATCAGCCCGGAACTCACCGCTCGCTTGATCGCGCACGACGACGTCAAGGAAGCGGCGCGTCTTGTGGTAATCGGCGATCGCCGCATTCTCGACGAGGGCGCCGAGGCGGCCGGCCTGGCGCTCGACCTGGCTATGGCGACCCTGGAGGATTTCGAGACAGCGAGCCAAGATCGACACGTCTTTATTGACCTTGGCCATCTCGACCCGGCGGATGTGCAGCGAGGCGAAGCGACGCTTGCCGGCGGCACCTTCGCGACGACCAATTTCCGAACAGCCCTCGAACTTGCCGACACAGGCAAGGTGAAGGCCGTCTGCTTCACGCCCTTCAATAAGAAGGCGATGCGCTATGCCTATCCAGGCTATGACGACGAGATCCGTTTCGTTGCCGATGTCATCGGCTTCAAGGGCAAGGTCCGCGAGTTCAACGTCCTCGAAAAGGTCTGGAATGCGCGCGTCACCTCGCATATCCCGCTGAAGGACGTGGCTGCGGCGCTCTCCGTCGACGCAATCCTCTCCGAGATCGAACTCACCATCAATTGCCTGAAGTATGCCGGCTATGACGATCCGAAGATTGCGGTCGCGGGCCTCAACCCGCACGCAGGCGACGGCGGCTCCTTCGGCATGGAGGAGATCGACATTATCGAGCCCGCCGTGGCGGCGGCCAAGGCACGCGGCTTTGCCGTGGATGGTCCGTTTCCGGCCGATACGGTCTTTCTGCGGGCGCTGAAGGACGGCTTCCAGGCGGTGATGACCATGTATCACGACCAGGGCCAGATTGCCATGAAGCTCATGGGCTTTGACAAAGGCGTCACCATGATGGGAGGACTGCCGTTCCCGCTTTGCACGCCGGCCCACGGAACGGCCTACGACATTGCCGGCAAGGGCATCGCGGATGTCGGCGCAAGCCGCGAAGCGCTGCTTCTTGCCACGCGCATGGCGAAAAAAGCCGCCACGATTTCCGCCGCGGCCTGACGTTCGCGCGCCATTCAGCCTATGCCGGCATGGAGGAGGTCTCATGCCGGATCATCTCAACGGAGGAGCTAAGATGAAGAAGTCCCTGATCATTGCCTGTCTGGCGGCCGCCGCCGGAAGCGTCGCGCTGCCTGCACTCGCCTTCGAGCCGGAGCGTCCTGTGGAATTCGTCGTGACCGCTGGTCCCGGCGGCGGCACCGACATCTTCGCGCGCACCATCCAGTCGATCATCGTCAAGTATGGATTTATGAAAGCGCCGGTCGTCGTGGTGAATAAAGGCAGCGCCGGCGGGGCCGAAGGCTTCGTCTATGCCGCCACCGCCAAAGGCGATGCCTACAAGCTGACCTTCGGCACCAACAATGCCTATCTCTTGCCGGTTCGCGCCAAGGTGCCCTATACGGCGGCCGACCTGACGCCGGTCGCAGCACTCGCTTCCGATGAATTCGTGCTGTGGGTCAATGGCAAGTCCGACATCAAGACGGCCGCCGATTTCATCACCAAGGCAAAGTCCGCGCCAGGCGAATTGAAAGTTGCCGGAAGCCAGTCGAAGGACGTAGACCAAATCCTCACCTCCATGATCGGCGAGGCGACGGGAACCAAGATCGGCTATGTGCCGTTCAAGAGCGGCGGCGAGGCTGCCGTACAGCTGGCGGGGGATCACGTCGCGGCGAACGTCAACAATCCGAGCGAGAATCTCGGTCAGTGGCAGGCGGGTTTGGTCAAGCCGGTCTGCGTCTTCAAGTCCGAGAAGCTGAAGAGCGAAGGCAAAGCCGCCGGCAACCAGAGCTGGAGCGATATTCCGACCTGTAAGGAGTCCGGCATCCCGATCGACAATTACGCCATGCCGCGCACTGTCTGGCTGGCCGCTGGCGTCGAGCAGGACGTGATCGCTTTTTACTCCGGTGTGCTGAAGCAGGTGTCCGAGACGCCCGAATGGCAGAAATACCTCGCCGACACCTCCCAGTCCGGCACCTATATGACTGGGGCCGACCTGACGGCCTTCATCAAGACGGACGAAGCCGCGGTCAGCGGTGTGCTGAAGCGCGAAGGCTGGCTTGCGAACTGAACCTCCCGAGGTATGAGGTTCCTGGCGGGCGTTATGATGACGCCCGCTCACTTTCGGAAAGGTGGTCGTGACTCATGAGTGAGAATAGTGCAAACGGTCTTTCCCGCTTTGCGGTGGAAGCAACCGTCGCCCTTTTGACAGGCGCCTTTGGCGTGGCAGTGGCCTACGGCTCGCTCCAGGCCGGCGCAGGCTGGACCGAGATGGGGCCGGATGCCGGCTATTTCCCCTTCTACATCGGTCTACTGATTGTCGTCGGCAGCCTTGCCAATCTGGCTGTTGCTCTCGTCAGGCACCGCGGCAGCGGTGAGATGTTCATCGATGCGGCGCGCTTTAAAGTCGTGCTTGGCTTCCTGCTCCCGCTGGTGGCCTTTGCAGCGACTTCAACCTTCCTCGGCCTTTACGTTGGTACCGCGCTTTATATCGCCGCCACGATGGTCGTTCAGGGCGGCTACAAATGGTGGATCGGCGTCATTGCCGGTGTTGGCGTCGCCTTCTGCTTCTTCATCATTTTCGAGATCGGCTTCAAGGTTCCGCTCCTGAAAGGTCCCGTCGAGGCTTTCTTCGGGATCTACTGATCCCGAAAAGTCTCCTGTCTTCGGAGGAAAGACATGGAAAACATCGGTCTTCTGATGGACGGTTTCGGCCATGTGCTGAGCTTCAACCATCTCCTGCTCATGATGCTGGGCGTCACGCTCGGAATTCTCGTCGGCGTTTTGCCGGGCCTTGGAGCGCCGAACGGCGTTTCGCTGCTCCTGCCGCTCACCTTCTCGATGGATCCGATTTCGGCCATCATCCTGCTCTCATGCATGTATTGGGGGGCGCTTTTCGGCGGCTCGACCACATCGATTCTCTTCAACATCCCGGGCGAGCCTTCCTCGGTCGCCACCACCTTCGACGGTTATCCCATGGCCAAGAAGGGTGAAGCGAGCCGGGCGCTGACACTTGCTTTCGTCTCTGCCGGACTCGGCGCGCTCGCCGGTGTTGTCATGATCACGCTTTTGTCCGGCTGGGTCGCAAATTTCGCGCTGCGTTTTTCTTCACCGGAATATTTCGCCGTCTATTTTCTCGCCTTCGCGAGCTTCATCTCGATGGGCGCCCAGTCGCCGTTCAAGACGCTGGTCTCGATGATGATCGGCTTCGCGCTCGCCTCTGTCGGCATGGACACGATCTCCGGCAACCTACGCCTCACCTTCGACATCCCCGAGCTCATCAAGGGTGTCTCCTTCCTAATTGCCGTCATGGGTCTTTTCGGCATCGGCGAACTGCTGCTGACGACAGAGGAGGGCCTGCGGTTTGACGGCATCAAGGCCCGGGTAAAACTCAGCGAGGTCGGCCGCACGCTGGTCGAAATGCCGCGCTACTGGTTCACCATCGCCCGTTCGACCCTCATCGGCATCTGGATGGGCATCACGCCGGCAGGTCCCACCGCGGCTTCCTTCATGAGTTACGGCGTCGCCCGGCGCTCTGCCAGTGACAAATCGCTATTCGGCAAGGGCGATCCGCGCGGCATTGTTGCGCCGGAGACTGCCGATCATTCCGCCGGCACTTCGGCTCTGCTGCCCATGCTCGCGCTCGGTGTGCCGGGCTCGGCGACGGCGGCGGTGATGATGGGCGGCCTGATGATCTGGGGCCTCACTCCGGGCCCGACACTCTTCACCGATCGACCGGATTTCGTCTGGGGTCTGATCGCCTCCATGTATCTCGGCAATATCGTCGCCGTCATCCTGGTGATCGCAACCGTGCCTCTCTACGCCTCGATCCTGCGGGTGCCCTTCGCCATCATCGGCCCGATCATCGTCGCCGTCATTTTCTCCGGCGCATACCAGGTTGCAAATGCGGTAAGCGACATGTGGCTTGTCCTGCTCTTCGGCCTTGTGGGCTACGTGTTCAAAAAGCTCGACTATCCGTTGGCCCCGCTCGTTCTGGCCATGGTGCTCGGCGACAAAGCCGAGGATGCGTTCCGCCAGTCGATGCTGCTTTCCGACGGCAAGCTCTCGGTCTTCTGGTCGAACGGTCTCGTCACCACCCTGATGCTGGTCGCCCTGGCGATGCTCTTTTCGCCGCTCGTCTTCTGGCTCTTCGGCATCTCACGCCGCCGCAGGCTCGGTGTTGCCACCCAAGACCACGATCGCACGCCGGCGGCCTGAGCAGCCTTCCTCCACGCCATGAAACAGGAATTGACGATGACCGCGACCGAATACATCTGGACCCGCGACACCTGGCCGATCGCAGCCGCGATGATCCAATATCCCAACCTTTTGCCGGATGGTCGGTCGGTTCAGGACCAATCGGTGGAGGAATGGGCCGCGACGCTCGATGATGTCGTCGACGCCGGCTTCACCGAACTCGATCCGACCGACAGCTGGCTGCGGCTTGCGGACCTTCCGCCAGCCCGCCTCGACGGCTTCATGGCGCTTGTCCGCTCCCTCGGCCTCACCGTGCCGGCGATATCGACCTCGCGCCGGAGTGTCATCGACGCCGAACATGGCGACGCCTATCTCGCCTACAGCCACCGCGTCATCGACACCGCAAATGCGATCGGCGCGGGCGCCGTTTCCTTCGGCCTTTTCGAACCGCTGACGGCGGACCAGAAGAAGGCGCTTTGGTTCTGGACCGTCGACGGCGCCAAGAATCCGGACGATCCCTCAACCTGGCGCAAGGCCGTCGCGCGCATTCGCGAACTCGGCCGCCATGCGGAGGAGCTCGGCATCGAGGTTTCGCTGGAGATGTACGAGGACACCTATCTCGGCACGGCTGACGATAGCCTGCGTTTCGTCGAGGCGGTTGGCCTGCCGAATGTCGGCATCAACGCGGACATCGGCAATCTCCTGCGCCTCCATCGCCCCGTCGAGCATTGGCAGGCGATGATGGAGAAGATCGCGCCCTTTGCCAGATACTGGCACGTCAAAAACTACACGCGAACCGAAGACCCCATCAGCGGCGCAATCGTCACCCATCCGGCGTCGCTCGAATCCGGCGTCGTCAATTACCGGGCGGCGATCCGCATGGCGATCGCACACGGTTTTCGCAGCGCCTTCCTCTGCGAGCACTATGGCGGTGACGGCCTGTCCGTTTCCGCCGCCAACCGCGATTATCTCAGGCGGATCCTGCCGCGCAACTGACACACGACCAAGGACGAACACGATGACAACGATCTTCGATGCTCCGGAGGACTTTGCCGCCACTGCGCTTGCTGGTTTCGCCGATATCTACAGCCGCCATGTACGCCTGGTGCGAGGTGGGGTGGTGCGCGCCACCATAGTGCCGGCCGGCAAGGTCTGCGTCATCATTGGCGGCGGTTCCGGTCACTATCCAGCCTTTGCCGGCTACGTCGGTCCCGGCATGGCAGATGCAGCCGTCGCAGGCGACGTCTTCGCCTCGCCCTCGACGGCTGCCATCGCCCGCGTCTGCCGCCAGGCGAACCGCGGCGGCGGCATCCTGCTCGGCTTCGGTAACTATGCCGGCGACGTGCTGAACTTCGGCGTGGCGGCCGAACGCCTCGTCGCCGAGGGCATCGATGTGCGCATTCTTCCCGTCACCGACGACGTGGCGAGCGCGCCGGCCGACTCAATCGGCAAGCGCCGCGGCATCGCGGGCGATCTCGTGGTTTTCAAGATCGCGGGCGCAGCGGCGGAGGCCGGCCTTTCCCTCGATGAGGTGGAACGCGTCGCGCGCCATGCCAATGCAAACACAGTCTCTTTCGGCGTCGCATTTGCCGGTTGCACGCTGCCTGGCGCGGCTAACCCGCTCTTCACCGTGGCAAAGGGCCGTATGGCACTCGGCCTCGGCATCCATGGCGAGCCCGGCATCAAAGAGGAGGCAATCGTTTCTGCAGGTGAACTGGCCTCCCTCCTGACCGACCGCCTCCTTGCTGAGCGCCCCGTCGGTGCAGCACGCGTGGCGGCTGTACTGAACGGGCTTGGTTCAACGAAATACGAAGAACTCTTCGTGCTCTGGACTGCCGTCTCGACGCGGCTGAAGAACGCGGGACTCGAGATCGTTGCGCCGGAGGCCGGAGAATACGTGACCAGCCTCGACATGCAGGGCTGCTCGCTGACCTTGATGTGGCTGGACGCGGAACTTGAAACCTATTGGACCGCGGCCTGCGACACGCCAGTGCTCAAGCGCGGCGGCGAGATCCGCACGGAGCTGGCGACCAACGTCATCGCCAACGAGGACGCAGCCCCGATCTACGGCCCGTCAACCGATGCAGGCCGAACGGGTGCGGCCTGCATCGCCGGATTGATCAGCCGCGTCGCCGACGCGCTTAAGGACGCGGAAGAGGATCTGGGCCGGATAGACGCCCTGGCCGGCGACGGCGATCACGGCCAGGGCATGCGCCGAGGTTCGGCTGCCGCACGTGAGGCCGCCGACCACGCGGTTGCGGCAGGCGCTGGTGCAGCAAGCACGCTTGCGGCTGCGGGCGACGCCTGGGCGGATCGCGCCGGCGGCACCTCAGGGGCGATCTGGGGTCTGTTACTGCGGGCCTGGAGCACCGCGCTTTCGGATGATGAGGTAATCGATGAAGCTGCGGCAGCAAAGGGCGCACGCGCGGCGCTCGACGGCGTGACACGGCTTGGCCGCGCCCGCCTCGGCGACAAGACGCTGGTCGATGCGCTCGTGCCCTTCGTCGAGACGCTGGAAAGCGCCGTTTCAGCGGGAAAACCACTCAGGACCGCCTGGGTCGGCGCCGCAGCAGCGGCACACGCCGCAGCCGACGCGACCGCAGCCCTTACTCCGAAACTCGGCCGCGCCCGCCCGCTCGCCGAGCGCAGCGTCGGCCACCCGGATGCCGGGGCTGTTTCTCTGGCGTTGGCGGCGCGAGTCGTCGGTGAGGCCCTATGAGCGAGGCCAGTTATATCGCGCGGTCCAGCCGGCAGTTGTGGGGAAGTGCTGGCAAAGCAGCTGCGCGGTGCGCTCGGCAAGCTCGAATGAAGATGGTAAGCTGGTTCGCGTTCTTCCGGTGTGTCATGGCATGAACGGGCTGGTCCATCTCGTGTTCACGACACGAAAAGGCCTCCCGCCAGCCGTCCGGAAATTCATCGACAGTCTCGCAGCCGGCTTTCCACACGAGGCTCTGGCGCGGTAGCGCCCTTGTCGTGTTCAGCAGCATGGCCATATAAGGCGCGATGACCACTGATTCGAAGATTTTTGTCGGCCTGAGACCGACGCGAAAGAAACCGGCTGAACATCGCGAAACGAGTGGCCCGAGATGCCAATGGGACGGATGCGACAAACAGGGCATGCATCGCGCCCCCGTCGGCGCGGATGCTGAAGGGTTGTATCTGCTGTTTTGCCATAGCCACGCAAAACAGTATAGCGAAGGCTACAATTACGTCACGAAACTATCAGATCCTGTCACGGCCCGCTATCAGAGGGAAGCCGCGAGTGGCAGCCGCCCTACTTGGGGGGTTAGAGTCAATCACTCTACTGAAACGCCCCTTCCCTCCTCAATTCGCTCCGGGACCGCGAAAACAATCAACGCAAGAAAAAACGCTACACAAAGGCAAGCGGCGAAAGCGGCCGTTCCCTCCCGCAGACTTAAGGTGCTGGAAGCAAAAGCATTCGAAACACTCGATCTCTCACCGAACGCGACGCCGGATGAAATCAGAAGTCGTTACAAGCAGAAGCTCAAGATGCACCACCCCGATGCAAACGATGGAAACCGCGCATCAGAGGAGGCGCTCCGGGCGGCGATCGACGCCCATCGAATCCTGAAGCTCAATGGCTTCTGCTAGGTGCGATACGCACTGATACGTTGATAGAATGGAACGCAGGTCCCGGCCGGCGAGGGCGTGATCTGTCGGACGGCGGATCGAGCATGACGATCTCGGCTGGCCGAGCCTTCAGTGCCAACAATGGTGAGATGCTGGTTGACATGGCCGCAGATGGCGCAGGCGTTGCCATGCTCCCGGGCTTCCACATCTCAGAGCAGCTGCGCAACGGGCGACTGGTAAATGTCTTGAAGGGCGGGGCACCGCCTGACTTGTGGCTGACGCTATTTTATCCGCCACACCAGGCGCTTCCACCACGCATCGCCTCGTTTTCCAAGTTTTTTGAAGAACAGGTGCCCGCCCACATGGTGACGCTGGATGGACCCTCGGTTTGAACGGCCTCTTCAGGCCGACTGTTCAGCCATGATCCGTTCGGCGACCAGCGCCTGCAAATGCCATAGATTCCGGTCGCGTATCCCTTCGGCCTCAAGATCGACGATTGTGTTGTGCAGGTACTGCGCACACGACCCACCCTGCCCACAGGCATTGGCGATCAGCATCGCCGTGGTGTCCGCCGGCAATGGCTTCGTCAGGCCGGATCGCTTGGTGCTTGCCCAAAACGTCAGTGCCGTTGCGGGGCCATCAGCTGTCTGCACGCGAACCCACCGTACCATCTCGGCGACTTCATGGTACTTGATCTCCCGGGCGACCAATGCACGGAGATCCTGGCGACGGCGCTCGTCTGACAGGCGCAGCACGATGCCGTCGCACCTTCCACCTCGCTCGAGAGCCATCATCAGGCCCGGCTGTTCGCTGGTCGCCCGCCAACGTTCGATCTTCAATGAAAACGAGCGATGCCAGCCGAAGGCGGTTGCAGGCATTCGGGCCGCTGGCGCGAACTCGGGGTTCCAGATCAGGGAACCGTAGGCGAAGACCCAGACGGGGTCGCTGCCTGCCTCGCGCTCGATCCTGTCGACCAGACAGTCGAGTCCCGCGTCGGAAAGAGGTGTCCATCCCGGCTCGGGACCGTCATCTTGGACGTCCCGGAGTGTCAAGGCAACGAGTTCGGGGGTCAGCATCATCATTGCCTATTTCCAAGATGGAGAAGCATCGCATCGTTCGGAGCCGCGGTTGCTTCGGTATCGCGGCCCCGAGGATTTTGTCAGGACTGGACAAAGGACAGAAGATCGGCGTTTAGCACGTCTGCATTGACGGTCAGCATGCCGTGCGAGAAGCCCGGATAGGTCTTGAGCGAGCCATTCTTCAAAAGCTTGGCAGACTTCAACGCGGAGTCGGCAATCGGCACGATCTGGTCGTCCTCGCCGTGGAGGACGAGCGTTGGGACCGTGATGGCTTTCAGGTCTTCCGTCTGGTCAGTTTCGGAGAAGGCCTTGATGCCGTCGTAATGAGCCTTGGCTCCGCCCATCATGCCCTGCCGCCACCAGTTCTGGATCACACCCTCCTGGACTGTCGCGCCGTGACGATTGAAACCATAAAACGGGCCTGCCGGAACGTCGCGGAAAAACTGGGCGCGGTTTACCGCGAGGGCCGAACGGAAGCCGTCAAAGACCTCCATTGGCAGGCCTTCGGGATTTGTATCCGTCTTCAGCATCAGCGGCGGCACGGCGGAAACCAGAACCGCCTTGGCGACACGACCGCTCGGCTGGCCATGCTTGGCCACGTAGCGGGCAACTTCGCCGCCGCCGGTGGAGTGGCCGATGTGGACCGCATTCTTCAGGTCGAGATGTTCGGCAACAGCGAAAGCGTCTGCAGCGTAGTGATCCATGTCGTGACCGTCGGAGACTTGAGAAGAACGGCCATGGCCACGGCGGTCGTGGGCAACGACGCGATATCCTTTCAACAGGAAGAACAGCATCTGTGCGTCCCAATCGTCCGAGGACAGCGGCCAGCCATGGTGGAAGACGATCGGTTGGGCATCCTTCGGACCCCAGTCCTTGTAGAAGATTTCGACGCCGTCCTTGGTGGTTACATATGCCATAGTGTCGGTTCCTTCGGTTGGGTTGGTGGCGGGAGCAGCATCGGCTGCGAAGCTGGGAGAGGCAGAGGTTGCCATAGTCGCTGCGGCGGCGCCTGCGGACAGTAGCGCGCTCCGACGCGTCATGGAGGAAAGGGTCTGGGTCATCTCGCGTCCTTTGATTTCGTCACTCAAAACATCAGGCGACGTTGCGTTCGTCTGATGGAGGGATAATGGCGCAGACACATGCGTCCAACAATTGCGATAAAACTGCGGAATTTATTTCTAAAATTGCAATAATCATCGATGTCACTGGGCCTCGGGGAAGTCAGCGGCTGTAGTCGCCTGCCGCCTCCCCATCAGCGCGATTGGGCGCACGGCAGATCCACCCAAATCCGAAAGCCGTGGAAGACGTCGAACCGGCGACCGGCAGCCGGCTGTTGGAAAGTAACGGCGGACCGAGTATTGCGAGCTCACTCAGTCGTTGCCGTAACGTCCTTCAAGTGAAGTCTTCACCCTTCTCGCCAGCGTCTCCATGTCGAACGGCTTCGTCATGACCTCCATGCCCTGCGAAAGATGACCATGATTAAGCACAGCATTTTCGGCATAGCCTGTGATAAACAGGATCGGAAGGTTCGGCCGCTTCTCACGGACAGCATCTGCAAGCTGCCTGCCGAATGTCATCCAGGCGCCCCTTGCGGTTTGCAGCAGACGCTTGCCGGCTTCGGTTGGCGAGACGCTGCGCGTGCTTCGGATAAGCAGTCGAACGCCGAGTCGCTCTGCCAGGACGCGGATGGTCTGGCTCAGCGTCGACTGGGTAATGGCCAGCTTGCCGGCCGCCCGCGTGAAACTGCGTTCCCTCTAGGTTCATTCGGATTATAGCATCTAATCATGACCCGGCAGGGGTTCACGGGGCGGGCTACGGGCATAAGGGCTTGTGGTCTTCTGACTGCGGCACCGTCCGCGTGACCCGCTTCTCGCAGCCAATGATGCGCGGCGCGGCTCATCCGCACTGGTGACCTTCGAACCCGGCGCCCGCACAGCCTAGTATACCCACCCGCGGAACGAGACATCGGGTGTACACCAGCTGTCAATATCTTGTTGCTGCGCCGCAACATTGATGATTTGATGATTCTCGTCGCTAAACTCTTTGCTGGGCAATCAAGTTGTTAGATGGCCACGATCAAAAACACGTGATCCTGATTGTAGAAGAGAACAGGATCCTCCGCGCGCAGGCGGTCGTTGCGTGTAAGGCGTCAGGCTATGGGACAGCCGAAGCATCCAATGGCGCAGATGCGCTGGAGACCCTAGAAAAGCGGGACGACATCAGTCTCGTGTTCACCTCCGTTAATATGACAGGCCCGATAGATGGCGTCCAACTCGCAGTGCGGATTCATGCAAGATGGCCAAAGCTAGCGATTGTTATGACGTCCGGGGTCGTAAATCTGCGGCAGTCGTTGCTACCGCACCGCTTTAGATTTGTCAGGAAGCCGTACGCTACCGAGCCCCTAATGACATGCTTCAAGCTCCTCATTGAATCGGAGTATCCAGAAGAAGTCTCGTCGCCTCAATGGAGTCAGTAGTGCAGGAACACTTCGCGAGCGCCGTTTCGCTGACCGCGTCTGAGATAGACTGAACCTCTGACGGCCGGGAAATCATTATGAAACTTCAGATCAAGCATCGAACGACCTACCGCTACTTGCGGCCCGTCGGGTTGCTTGCCCACCGCCTGATCCTGTCGCCCCGGACCGACCAACAGCTTCGGATCTCTTCTTTCAGCATTGACTGTTCTGCGAGCGGGTCAATCGACTGGGCGAAGGACGTTTTCGGCAACACGATCGCAACGGCAACGTTTTCTGAACGGACCTCCGAACTGACGATCTCCAGCGCTGCCATTGTCGAGCAGACCGCCGACCCGTGGCCGGTCTTCAATATAGACATGTCGGCGCATTCCTACCCCTTCACCTACTCGACCGAAGACGAGACCGACCTCGGCGCGTTGGCTGTCGCGACCTCTCCTGGTAGTCGTGTGGCGGATTGGGCCCGAGCGTTCGTTGGCAGCCGCCCGACCGATACGCTTTCGCTCCTGAAGGATATCAATGCCGGTGTTCTGACAAATGTCAGCTATCGCATCAGAGACGAGGAAGGCACACAGTCGCCGCAACAGACACTGGAGCAGGCCAGTGGCTCATGCAGGGACATTGCAGCGCTTTTCATTGAAGCTGTACGTTGCCTGGGGTTTGGCGCGCGTGCTGTCTCCGGTTACATCTACGACCCGCGGGCATCTGTCGACGACGGCGGATCGACACATGCCTGGGCGGAAGTCTATCTTCCGGGAGCCGGTTGGATCGCGTTTGATCCCACCCATCGGCGAGTGGGAGAAGCATATCTTATTCCCGTAGCGTTTGCCCGCAACAATGGACAGATCATGCCTGTTGCCGGCGGATATACGGGACTGCCTGACGATTTCCTGGATTTGGACGTGTCAGTAAAGGTGGTCGAGATACGAGAATAGCGACAGATGACGTTCGCCTGCTCTACTCAGTCAGGTCATTGGTCCGGACGCGCGCGAGACCAATGACCGCGGCAATGAGTGTCGGCTCGCCGAGGAGAGGACGGAAAGCTATTCTTCCCGAATTCAAAACCGCAGCCATCGCGATGATCCGCGCGCAAGGCGCAGTTGGCTGGACGGCCCATGTCGACGATATTCTTCCGACCAATCTGTAGTGCGAAGGTGGCAAATGCCGCCACCTCATAATTCTCCGGCCGCTATGCGGCGCGCGCTGCGCAAACTGGGGGCAGACATCCACGACGCACGTCGACGTCGCCGCCTGCTTATGGCGGTAGTAGCCGAACGTGCCTTCACCTCGCGCTCAACGCTTCAAAAGATCGAGGCCGGCGACACCAATGTCAGAATCGGCATCTATGCGGGCGTCCTCCAGGCACTCGGCCTGCTAGATGGGCTGAGCCAAGTCGCCGACATCAGTAGCGACAGCGTCGGCCAGGCTCTGGCCAGTGCGGAGTTGCCCAAGCACGCTCACCCAAAGCGATCGCCGGGATCGTCACGCGATGGCTGATTTTGAAATTCATCTCAACCTTCACGGCCGCACACGTCCGATCGGACTGGCGCGGAGCAATCGCGTCCGTGGGGCCGAAACGATCATGTTTGAGTATGACCGTGCCTGGCTTGAGGACCCCGACCGCTTCTCGCTGGAGCCTGCTCTAGCTCTGAGCCGGGGAGCGTTCGCCCCACCCGCCGGCCTCGCAACATTTGGTTCTATTGGCGACTCAGCACCCGATACCTGGGGCCGACGCCTCATGCAACGCTCGGAAAGGCGCATGGCTGAGCGCGATCGCCGGGCCGTTCGCACGCTGGCCGAAAGCGACTATCTGCTTGGCGTCGCTGACGAGACGCGGCTCGGCGCGCTCCGGTTCGGCTGGGTTGGAGAGGAGGAATTCGAAGCGCCGATCCGTTCCGGCGTCCCTGCGCCGGGTTCTTCGCCTTCACGCTCGCCCAGGCTCGCGCGATCATTAAGGAAGTCGCAACCTCCACCGCAACGTGGCGCGAGACTGCAAAAGCGGTCGGTGCGCGGTCAGCCGAGATCGAGTGTAGGACCTCTTGCTGACTGCGATCCCAGGCACGAGCAGCTAGGCGGCGTACGACGAGATGGACGCTACTTGTCTATCGTGACCACACGGGCAATTCCTTATTTTTGCGGTGCGATGAAAAAACACAAACAGCACCTGCTCGACACCGCGAACGACAAAATGCTCGCCGCCTTGAAAACAGTGTGTACTGCCGATTTGCACGAGACTGTGGCGATGCCTGCAATTAAACAGTCAGAACAGCCTTTGCTTTGATTGATATTGCGGCAAATCCGCGAATGCGTGTCGAGGGGACCGATCATCGTGACCAGCCTACGCCTAAGGGGTGAGATTCTTGTCGCCCTCATGATCGCTTGCGTTGCCACCTGCTATGGTTTCGGCCTCAGCCTCTTTCCGCAGATTATCCCCGACATGCGTCGTGACCTTGGCTTCGACTATGGATTTGTGGGCGCCGTCACCGGCCTGGTCCAACTTTCCACGGTCGCTTTCGCCTTGCTCGGCACCTGGCTCGTCCACAGGATCGGTGCCGCACGGACGGTGGTCGCCTCCGTGTCGCTCTGCGGGCTTTGCCTAGTGAGCATACCTGCCACCGGCAACATCTATGTCACCGCTTGCCTTCTCATGGTCGCTGGCGGGACCGGCGCATCGACCTTCGTTCCGATGATCGACCTTGCAACGCGCGTCGTGAACACAGAGCAACGCGGTTTTGCCATGAGTCTGATCTCCAGTGCTCCGTCCTATGGCGTTCTGATCAATAGCGCGTTGGTATCGGCATTCGCCGGCAGCGGTCACTGGCGGATAGCCTGGTACGTCACGGGCGGGGTCACCATCACGCTGGCTGTCACCGTTGCTGTGCTCTTCGTTCGAACGGGCCTCTTTGAGGAGACAACAGGTCAGGAAACGGCCACCGCAGTTGGGGGTGGTTCGCCGAGCCTTCGCGCGATCATGCCGTGGGGGGCGCTGATTTTCGTCCTCGGCTTCGTCAATGGCATGATGCCCTATCCCTATCTCACCTATCTCTCTCCGTTCTTGCGGGAGGAACTGGGCTATTCGGTCGGTTTTGCCTCCTGGCTCTGGGCAACCGTCGGAGCAGTTGGGATAGGCGCCGGTTTCGTCGTCGGGACGATATCGTCACGGCTTGGATCACGCTACGCCATGCTTGCCTGCTATTCGAGCTTCCTCATTGCTGGCGTTCTTGTCGTCATCGATCCCTCGATGGAACTCGCTTTGGCGTCGGCTATCTTCTTTTCGCTCGGCTTCTACCCGATTTACGGTCTGCTGCCGGTCTATGTCTCGCACCGCGCCCGGCCCCGCCTCGCAGTGACGGTCCTGGGCGTCTGCACGGTGCTCCAGGGCATCGGCGGTACCACCGGAAACTTCTTCGGCGGCGTGATCAAGACGTCGACCCAAAGCTTCGGCGGCATCTATCTCGCCGTAGCGGTCATGGCTTTGATCGCAGCGGTAATCACAATAGCGTTGCCAAAGGAGGACCGACGGGTTCAGCCATAAGCCGTTGCGGGCAGCTTGACTCACGGGCGCATCGAAAAGCAAGACCTAGGAGGGCCCGAAGGGATGCTGCGAACCTATCAGTCGCCAACGTCCAAGCTTCGCAAGAGCTAAACTCCTGCATTTTGCCTCGAAAAACACTTGATACCCGTAGGTCAAATGTCCTAAACATCTCTAGGTCAGTCGTCCTAGGCGTTAAGCCGAATTTGGCAACGCATAGGCTGAGGAGCCGGAACTTGGTCGCCGCGATTACGAGACAGCACATTGTCGAGTCTGCCGACAGGCTCTTTTACGAGCGAGGTTTCGAGGGCACGTCCTTCGCAGACATCGCGGCAGTGGTCGGGCTTTCGCGCGGCAACTTCTACTATCACTTCAAGATGAAGGACGAGATTCTCGAAGCCGTGATCGCCCACCGCATTTCAAAGACCCGGGCGATGCTCAATTCGTGGGAGGTCGAAGCAAACAACCCGGCCGATCGCATCCGCAGCTTTATCCATATTCTGATCACGAACCAGACGAAGATCATGGCATATGGCTGCCCGGTCGGCACGCTTTGCAATGAGCTCGCCAAGCTCGATCATATTGCCAAGGACAGAGCTGCCGCGCTTTTCACCTTGTTCCGCGACTGGCTGTCGCGCCAGTTTTCAGCGCTTGGCCACGAGACCGACGCCGATGAACTCGCCATGCACATTCTGATGCGCAGCCAAGGTGTTGCAGCGCTCGCGACCGCGTTTCGCGATGAAGCGTTCGTGCGCCGTGAGGTGGAAGATATGTGCCAATGGCTGGCAGCACAGCAACCCGATCCCTTCACCCATATAGAAACATGAGGAGCCAATTATGTTCGTCGTTACACTCAAATTCTCAACCAACAAGGCTAAGGCGCCTGTTTTGATGGACGGGCACAATGCTTGGATCAAGCGAGGGTTTGATGAGGGCATTTTCCTCCTTACGGGAAGCATACAGCAAAGCGCAGGTGGAGCGGTTCTCGCCCACAACACCTCCCGCGCCGATCTCGAGGCACGGGTTCAGGAAGACCCTTTCGTTGTGGAAGAGGTGGTCACCGCCGATATCCTCGAGATCTCGCCCGGCCGCACGGATGACCGGCTGGCTTTTCTCAGGGCGTGAGAGATGACCGCGACGATCTTGGGGCCGGTGGGCAGGCGCGCTGCCGCTGGTGTGCCGCCGCTCCAGACCTGATACTTTGCCACGACAACGAGCGCGGCTTTCCCGTCGATGATGACCACCGCCTTTTCGAAAAACTCTGCTTGGAAGGTTTTCAATCCGGCTTGAGCTGGCGCACGATCCTGGCCAAGCGGGAGAATTTTCGATCTGTTTTTCTCGGCTTCGATTTCCTTCGAATTGCGCGGCTCATGGACGCCGACAACCAACGCTTGCTGCAGAACCCGGGCATCGTGCGCCACAGAGGGAAAATCGCCGCGCGATGGCGTGTTGCCACTGACGCTGAGGACCAAGGGCCGTTATCCCTGAAAACCGTTAGGGCCACGAGCACGTAGCAGGACGTTATGAGATCTTTGAGTGCGCTTTAAGGTATCTTGAGGATGTAACTATCGCGTATCTGAAATACGCGATAGTTACAGAATATGCCCCCTTATCTCGGTGGCGAAAACATGGACAAGACGCGCGGCCACCGTCACAAAGATCAGGGGATCTGCTCCCCCATCTCAACCGCTCGTCTGAAGAAGATCCCCATCACTTCCAGCGATAACGTCCTGCTTGCACCCGCCCTCAGGTCGCTTCGAGAATCATGTTGAGCGAGGTCTCAGCCGCCCGCCGAACGCGAGTGAAGCCACCGGACCGGATCACCTCGGTCAGACGCTTCTCCCCCGCTTGGGCACCAAGTGCGAGCCCCGTCTCCTGCGCCAGCGAGGTTGGAACGCAGATCATCGTCGAGGCTGAGTAATAGAGCCGTCCGACCGGATTGATGTTGTCTTCCAGCTTGTCGCCGGCCATCGGTTCGACCACCATCCACGTGCCGCCGTCCTTGAGTGCTTTGCGAATGTGAGTTGCCGCTGTCTTGGGGTCGCCCATGTCGTGCAAGCAGTCGAAGCAGGTGATCAGGTCGAAGTCGCGCCCCCCGAAATCCTGGGCCCGGCCAACTTCGAAATGCAGGTTCGTCAACTCATGCGCTCGGGCGTGCGCGGTCGCAGCGGCGATCGAGCCCGGATGGAAGTCATAGCCCGTGAATCGGGAGTCAGGGAAGGCCTGTGCCATCAGGATGGTCGACAGCCCATGCCCGCATCCAACGTCGGCAACTATCGCTCCCGCGTTCAGCTTGTCGACGACGCCGTCCATTGCCGGAAGCCACTCCTGCACGAGGGCGTTGACATAGCCCGGCCGGAAGAGCCGTGCCACGGCGCAGAACATGCAACCGGCCTGGTCGCCCCAGGCAACGCCTCGCCCGGTCTTGAAGGCCGACTGCACCTTCGGCTGGTTTTCGACCATTGCAGCAGCGGTATCGAACGCGCCAATCAGGTTGACGGGGCTGTCGGGTTCGGCAAACACGAATGCCTGTTCGGGAGTCAGCGAGAACCGGCCGTCCTCGTGGTGTATGTAACCCGATGCCGTCTGGGCAGCCAGCCACTCGCGCATGTAGCGAGGCGAGCATCCCGCAGCATCGGCAAGTGTGTCTGATGTCGCCGGTCCGATCTTCCTGAGGGTCTTATAGAGGTCAAGAGCATCTCCGATCCGCACCAGCGGCACGCTGACTGCTCCGCCAAGGTCGCCAAGCACGCGGCCCACGAGTTCATTGAGCGCTGTTTCGTTGACTTCAGTCATGTCGATTTCCTCCTGTCGCTAGACGACGTCTTGCCGCCCAAGACCCGGAGGATGATCGCCATCCAGAACGATTGCATGAGGCGCAAGTCCCGGGCCGGCGAGGAAATCCGGCCATGCGGGGGACAGATGTCCCATTCGGTCGCACGAAGGAGGAACTCTGCCCGCGAT
Source organism: Rhizobium sp. F40D2 (assembly GCF_051810745.2). Classification (NCBI taxonomy): domain Bacteria; kingdom Pseudomonadati; phylum Pseudomonadota; class Alphaproteobacteria; order Hyphomicrobiales; family Rhizobiaceae; genus Rhizobium; species Rhizobium sp. F40D2. The sequence continues at coordinate 300,274 of NZ_JBPWQX020000002.1, read as the reverse complement.
GCCAGCTATCTGGACAGCGCGATGACGATCGCCTGCGAGCGGCTGCGCACGCCAAGTTTGCCAAAGATGATCGATAGCTGGTTGCGCACTGTCTTCACGCTCTTGCCGGCGCGCTCGGCGATCGCACGGTTGTCGAGGCCCTCTGCGACCAGGTCGAGAAGGGTCGCCTCGGCTTGTGTCAGACCCGCTTCGCGAATGGCCAGCGGACGCGAGGGCGGGTCCTGCCCAACGAAGGCGGCCAGTTCGGCCTGGAAGGCAATCCAGGCTGGTTCGTCCGGCAAAAGCACGTGGTTCTTGCTCTCAAGCGGTACGAAGCGTGCTCCCGGGATCGCGGCGGCAAGCTTGCAGCCCTGGTCGAATGGCACGCGCATGTCACCACGGCTGTGCGCGATCAATGTCGGGACACGAAGCGTCGCCGCGAGGTCCAGCACATCTATCCCCTGCATGTTCCAGAGCAGTTGCGCAGCAACATCGCCCGCCGCCGTCAAACGCTCGAGATCGCCCCACCAGCGATGTTGTTCAGGTGTCCCATCTGGAATGAAGAGATTGGTGAAGAACTGGGCGAACGCCGGATTGTCGCGTCCCCAGCCTATACGAATGAAATTGACAAGAGTCTCCGCTTCCAGACGCTCGGCGTCGGTCTGGGCTCTTGTCCGGGCACCTTGACCGTAGGCGTTGAGGAGCACCAGATGCGACACGCGCTCTGGATGCCTTGCGGCATAGGCGATGGCAAGAGCGCCACCCTGTGAAAGACCGAGGAGCACGAATTGCGGCTCCTCGATTGACGCTGCAACGGCATCCAAGTCCGCATGCCACGCGTCAACCGAGAGGTCGGTGACATACCGGTCTGACAAGCCGCAGCCACGCGGATCATAGCGCACGAACCGGTTGCCGGCGGAAAGCGCCTGGACCCACGGCCGCCACACCGGGCTCTGCAGATCGTAGTCGACGTGACTGAGCCAGTGCGCAGCGCGCAGAATCACCGGCCCCTTCCCGCAGGACGCGAGAGCGATCCGCGTACCATCTGCTGAGGTGCAGAACCCTATGGTCTGGCCGAGCTTCATTGGCAAAGAATAGCGCAGTGCAAAGTCTGATAACAGACACACGCCACCAGCTTTTCACTGTCGTCGCATTAATACAGGCCGCGCACTGTGGTAGAAAAAATAGATCTTCGTCGTCGAGCTCAGATAGCAAGCAAGACTTTTCCCCGAGCACAAGCAGGTAGCGGACCAGCCACTAGGACATAGACCAGTTTCTATGTTTAAACGCCCGACAGGATCCGACCAAGCCGCCTAAGTGCGTTAAAATTAATAGTTTGAGGCGTAATACAGTATGCAACTTCGCTGCGAATAGTTGTCGCGGCGGACTCTCTTATCCTTGCAGTTTCGTCGAGGTCTTGGAGGCAGCGGGGAATTCAGTACGTGGGTGCCTACTCCGCCATTCTGCGATGGCGGCGGCCCAACCGTCAGGCCACAAAACGCCGTGAACGCACCGATGAGGGCAGGAATATTCGGCGAAATGTGGTGGAGGTTGGTCCTGACCAACCCCCACCTTTCCCCCGTTGCTACGAAGGCACCGACCTCTGGAGGACCCGTGCAAGCCGCTCGGCAAATCGCCGCGGATCTGCTGGCCGATCGCCATCCAGAATACGCGCCTGGTCGAGCAGTAGGAACGCGGCGTCCTCCTGGTACGGGGCATCACCCTCCACGCTCGCAATCGCTTTGATTAAGGGGTGCAGCAAATTAATCTCCAGGATCGGCTTGGCCGCATCTTGAAGGCGACCGGCGTTTCGCAGGATTTTTTCCATCTGTCTGTCATAGCCGTCTTCGGGCGCTACGAGGCAGACCGCACTCTCCGTCAGACGGTCGGAAGCCCGGACATCGGCAATCTGGTCGGCAAGTTTTTCCTTGGCGAATGCAAGGAAGGTCGCAGCGCTGCCGTTATCCTCCTCCTGGACTGTCTGGCCATCAAGCTTTGCAAACTGTGCCAGATCCGAAGTACCCTGCGTGATGGACCTGAACGCCTTGCCTTCAAAGTCTGGAGCATTCATCGTCCAGAAGCTATCGATGGAGTCCGTCAAAAGCAGCACTTCGATGCCGCGCGCCCGGAACCCTTCAAGCTGTGGTGATGCCTTAAGCTGATCGAGGCTGCCGCCCGCCAGATAGTAGACGGCGTTCTGGCCTTCCTTGGCATCTTTGACGTAGTCGGCAAGTGAACGGTAGCCTTCGTTCGATGCGGACGTCCGAAACCGAGCAAGCGCCAAGAGCTGAGCGCGTCGCTCGAAATCTTCGTAGATGCCTTCCTTGAGGACTGCCCCAAAGTTCTCCCAGAACTTGAGGAAGGCCTCGGCGTCACTTTCAGCCAGTTTCTCTATCGCGGTGATGATCCTGCTGGTGATGCCTTTTCGGATCGCCGTCAGGATCGGGCTTTCCTGGATCATCTCGCGAGAAACGTTGAGCGGGAGATCAGCGGTATCGACCAACCCACGTACAAAGCGCAGGTATCTCGGCAGTAGATCCGCATCATCGGTGATAAACACCCGCTTGACGTAAAGCTTCATCCTGCCTTTGCGCTCGGGATCGAACATATCGAAAGGCTGCGCTTCGGGTATGAACGCCAAAGCCGTATATTCCTGCCGCCCTTCAGCGCGGAAATGTACGGTCAGCGCCGGTTCATCGTACTGCCCGGAGACGCCACGATAAAAGTCCGTATACTCTTCCTTGCTGACATCGCTCTTCGACTTCGTCCATAGTGCGGTGCCGTCCGTTATCTGGACTGGCTCGTTGCCCGGTTTTTCAACAAGGCTGATCGCAACTGGCACGTGGCCGGATTGTTCCTTGACGATACGCTCGACCGTCCAGCGGGACGTATATTGCTTGGCGTCCTCCATCAGATGCAAGACAATACGTGTCCCACGGGATGGAGCTACAGTGAGGGCCGTTTCCGGGCTGACGCTATAACTTCCCTTGCCGTCCGAGGTCCATGTCCAGGCTTCCTGCGTTCCGGCCCGACGGGAGATCACATCGACGCGCTCCGCCACCATGAAACAGGAATAGAAGCCGACGCCGAACTGCCCGATCAATTGAGCACCTTCAGCGGCTTTGCTCGCTTCAATTCGCTCCATAAACGCCCGGGTTCCCGATCTCGCGATCGTTCCCAGCGCCTCGATCATTTCGTCGCGGCTCATGCCGATGCCATTGTCCTCGACGACAAGCTGCCGGTTCTCTTCGTCCAGCGTCAGCGTGATCCGGTTTTCGGCATCAGCCCCAAGGAGTGACGGGGTCTCGATCGCCTCATATCGAAGTTTCTCGCAGGCATCGGCCGCATTCGAAATCAGCTCACGCAGAAATACATCCCTGTCCGAATAAACGGAGTGAACCATCATGTGCAGAAGGCGGGCGACGTCGGCCTCAAAGACGTGGCTTTCAGCGGTCTGTTCTGCAGTCTTTGTCATGTGCTCGGGTTCTCCAGTAAAGCGAATTTGCGCCGATGAAATGGCGAAACAGGTTTGAAAAATCAAGGTGGGAACAGCTGTGATCGTGATGGAAACACGAGCCGGCCAATCCTCGCAGCGTCTCTTCGAGAACCGCCTGGCGAATGCGGGCTCCAGAAGGCGTTAGGGCCTTTCGCTGGAGCGGTGCAGTTTTCCGACACATCGCCGCCTCCTCTATCAATCGAGCCATCCGTCGGAACCCGAAGCCCACCCCATTGTTACTGCCGTATTGAGCCCAATGATTAACAGACATGAAAGGAGCCGCGTGTGGACGAGGACAGGAAGGCCCAATTGGCCATCGAGGGGACGGACAAAGAGCTGAACCAGGCAAAGAAGAACCCTCAAGCCGGGCCACATGCTCAAGATTACTTGACCGACAAGAGCAAAACGCCAGGCGCCGGATCATTGCCGGAGCGGGATGAAGAGGCGGTCACGCCGGGGTCAGGCTGATAGATCGAAGGCGTATCGAAACCAATCTGCTCGCTATAATTGGACCGAGATATTGGTTTTTCAAATCGACGCATGGGAGGGCAGCTTAAGTCTCAGCGAAGGCGAGGCCGCCTGCCTATTCTAGGCAAATTGCGCCGGCCTCCGAGAGCGCATTCTGTGACGCATTCCCTTATAAAGAAGTTTCGATCTACGGCCCTGTGAGATAGACATCACAGGTCCAATCGCGCGTGTTGCGCTTCGACAGACCAATACTTGGAGTTGCATCATGAAAATCGCGCCGCAGCAGCGGATCTATGTCTGCTTCTTTCTCTTCGCTGTGTCGCTGGGCGCGCTGCTGTCGAGGATGCCGGATTTGCAGGTTGCACTTGGCGTCAATAAGTCCGAGCTTGGGTTGACGCTGATAGGGGCTGCGATCGGCGCCTTGATTTCGCTGACTCTATCTTCGCCCTTGATCGCCCGGCTCGGCGCACGCACGACGGCATTCATTACTGTTCTCGGCACGTCTGCGCTGCTGTCGCTGGTGCCATGGATCGGTGCGGCGCCGGTCGTTTTCTGTGTGCTCTTCGTCGAGGGGCTGCTGGCCGGCGCACTGGAGATCAATCTCAATGTTGAGATCGACCGCATCGAAGCGCAGCTAGGACGCGGCGTGATGAACAGGGCGCATGGTTTCTGGAGCCTCGGCTTCTTCGTCATAGCGCTTGTCTCCTCAGTCGTCCGCCAAGCCGGCATTTCGATGGAGCTCCATCTCGCCGTGACCTTTTCAGTGGTTCTTGTCATCGGGATCTGGGCGATTTCCGGCATGCGGAATGCGCCGGTGCGGCTCGTGTTGCATGAAGATAAGGCACCGCTGGTAGCCCTTCCCACCTGGGGCCTGATGCCGCTCTGCGTGATCGGCATCGCGGCCTTCCTCGTCGAAGGCGCCGGGATCGACTGGTCGGCGATCTATATGCGCGACGTGTTTTCAGTCGAGCCCTTCATTGGGGGACTGGGATTGACGCTCTTTACCTTCTGCATGGCGCTGGCGCGCCTGTTCGTCGATCCGTTGGTCGATCGGTTTGGCGCGCGGGCCGTCGCCACGATGTTGCTTGTTCTTTCGGCTATCGGCATCTGCGCGGTGTCGGGGGCGCCGCATCCGTATGTCGCGCTGGCGGGCTTTGCCATGATGGGCGCCGGCTGCAGCGCGGTCTATCCTCTCGCCGTCTCGGCGGCGGCCCAGCGCACAGACCGCGCGGCGCATCTCAACGTCGCCGCCCTCGGCCAGATGAGCTTTGTCGTCTTCTTCCTGGCGCCGCCGCTGCTCGGCTTCATTGCCGAATATGCTGGCATCCGTATATCCTATCTCGTCTGCCTTCCGCTGATCATTTACGCGCTCTTTTCGGCAAAGGCGCTTGCCACGCGCCGGGCTGCCGCCGGCGGTAGCGCTGCGACTGTTCGGAGCGTCAACGGGTGACGGATTGCTCTGCCGGTGTCCGGCCGCGCGATTGGTTCCGCGCAAAGCCCAAACGGGCGCGTCGCAGCGGCGTGCCTGGTGCTTTCCCCAAGCAAGACGGCTGGCTCTGCAGATCGCCTTGCGAGATTGGAGGTCAGACGCGGGCGCTGGGCGCATGGCCACTTGCTCGTCGCCGAGTTTATCAACCACGTCGGTGAGCCGACCGCCCTCGTGCGCCATTGATCACCTGTAGACCGCTCCGGCGGTGACTCTTTGCAGACGAACGGTGGTCTTGATCGGGATCTGGTCGGCGTTGGCTAATCGTGAAGCACCTGATAGGTAGATCGCCGAGTATGAGGTCTTGGCACCATCTTCAGAGAGAACCTCGGACCGCACTGGAGAGCTTGTGATGGGCTGAAAGACATCGAAGGTCGAATACGTGAATGGCTATAAGATCGTTCAAGTTGAAGGGCCTGCCTTCAAGGTCTGCGACGGCGACCGCCAGCTCGGGGATGATTTCCCCTACCCCGGCGAAGCCGCTGCTTACGCAAGCTCGTTGCCAAAACGGGATCATCCACGCAGCTAGGCGAGAAGCCGCGGAAGATCATTCAAGAACCCTTTCTGACAACTTTACCAAATGTGGAACAAGATTTGACCAGCCCCCAACTTTCTTCACCGCTGGAACTGCTCGGGTGGTCTGAATTCTTCGCGGACCAAGTCTAGCCCAGCGAAGCGGACTTGATCCCCCGACGCATCGCTTCAGTTCATCGGGCACGGATCGAGGCGATCGATATCACCGGGCCGGTCGGACTGGGATTTCCATCCAACACCAGTACTGGTGACTACGCGGTGGGGGACTGGGTTCTTGCCGATGCACTGACTGACCTGCTTATCAGACGTCTCGACCGAAAAAGCGTCCTTCAACGACGCCCGGAAGGTGGACACGGCCAGCAACTTGTTGCCGCCAACGTCGACACCCTGCTGATCGTGACCTCGTGCAACGCCGATTTTAATCTTGCACGGCTGGAACGTTACCTGATCATGGCCAACCAGGCCGGGACCAAGCCGGTGATTGTGCTGACGAAGGCTGACACTGCGGAAGATGCCGGCATCTTCCAGGCGCAAGCGGAGACTTTGCAACGCGATCTGCCTGTCATTGCCTTGAATGGGCGCTCAGCGGACGCCGTTTCCCTGTTGAGGCCTTGGTGCGGCGTTGGCCAGACGGTTGCGCTGGTGGGATCCTCTGGTGTCGGAAAATCGACGCTGGTGAACACCATGACCGGGCCTGGCTCTGACGCAAAGCAAAAAACCGGCGCCATCCGCGAATATGACTCGCAGGGCCGGCATACAACTACGTCCCGATCTCTGCACGCAATTTCAGGCGGCGGCTGGGTCATCGATACACCAGGGATAAGAACGCTTTACGTAAGTGATGTTGCCGACGGGATAGACACCCTCTTTGCTGACATAACTGAACTGGCGCCACTTTGCCGCTTTCGCGATTGCACCCATGCCCATGAACCTGGGTGCGCGGTCCAGGCGTCTGTCAAAAGCGGTGCCCTCGTCGCTGATCGTGTGGAACGCTGGCGGAACCTGCTTGCAGAAAACCGCGACCGAACACCGGTCGTGAGCGGACCCCGCGGCAACAAGATCGTTCGCAAGAAGAAATATTGAAGTGTTGAATGTCGGCGCTCAATGATTGTGTTTGCGGTCAAGAAGACTATGCAAGCGGCCACTCCCGCTTGTGAGGGATATGTCTTTGAACAACCGCGATATGAGGCGCGGTCGCAATCCTTGCCTCTCATCGATGAGGATGAATGACATCCTCTTTATCTCGATCGTGATCACGCCTACATTGTCATGGCGACGATAATTCCCGGAATCCATCGCTTGGAATCCATTCTCAACCGCCCAGGCGGCTATCATATCCGCGTTCATCAAGGTCCTGCTTTAGGAGATGAGGACGTGCTTTCACTAACTGTCCCGCTCGCGAAAATCGCTTCGCAGTCCTATGGATACCGTAACTGAAACGCTCTAATCCAGCCGAATCCGTCCAGGATTAAAGTTCCTGCTTAGGTGTTGCGAGAAAGACTCGAAGCAATCGCTGTAAATCGGTTAAGGCTCGCCCGAGGCCCCGCGTTTAGTACTCTAGGGATCAAACGTCCGACACGCTATTTCGACTTCTTGGCATAACGCTAATTTATCGAACTGCGGCATACTCGGCATCCGTCAGATCGAAGCGCGGCTAAGGCGTCTATTGGGGCCGGGAGGCCAGATCCGGCCTTCCGGAAGTGGCTCAGAAGCGTCTCTAAGGCCCGCTTCAACAAGTTGGAGGTCGCCGGGATCCAAACCATTGGGACGCGAACCTCCGCCTGCCGCAAGTAATTACTGAAGATCGCCTGAGGTCGACGGAGACGAACTTCACCTTCGATCAGCGCGGAATGATCCGCGGCCCCGGCATGCCGGCGGCATCATCTGATCGCTTCTTGCCCGGTAGGGCATCCGCATCACGACCCGGAAGCAACCGGCTCCATCCAACAAAACAGTGACGGCGCAACGAACAAGCCGCCCGATCAACCTTCCAGAAGAAGAACGTTTAACAAAACGCCCTATTTGGGCCGATTGACCTCAAATGACCAGCACCGGCACGATATGGCTCGGATTGGGCACATGCGGAATGCCGCTCTGATCGAGCAGCATCCGGAGCTTGCGCACCCGATCCTGATGGCGGGCGCGCTCGAACTGGCTGACCTTCAGGTGCTGGATCGAGGCGACGGCGCCGGCAGCAAGCGCCGGCGGCAGCGCCGTGGTGAAGATGAAGCCGGAGGCGAAGGAACGGATGAAATCGCAAAGCGCTGAAGACGCGGCGATATAGCCGCCCATCACCCCGAAAGCCTTGCCGAGTGTGCCCTCGATGACGGTCAGCCGGTCCATCAGCCCCTCGCGCTCGGCAATACCGCCGCCGCGCGGGCCGTACATGCCGACCGCATGCACTTCGTCGAGATAGGTCATTGCGCCGTATTTGTCGGCGAGGTCGCAGATTTCCTTGATCGGAGCGATATCGCCGTCCATCGAATAGACGCTTTCGAAGGCGATCAGCTTCGGCGCCTTCGGATCGGCGGCCTTAAGCTTGGCTTCGAGATCAGCGACGTAAAAACTCGCCATTTTCGATAGCGGCAGCGACCTGAGCGAATTCGGGTTCGAGTTCGCGAGTGCCTCTCGCCCCTCTATTTCGTTGGTTGTTGGAATGAGCGCCACGCTTCTCCCCGCGGCGCGACGCGTCCTCATTCATTCGTCCCCGCTTGCTTGTCTAGGAAACACAACCAGCGATGACACCATCCAGCAGCGGGAGGAGGATGGCCGGCTTGCCAGCCACTACGGAATGGGAAGGGCGGTCGACGCCGCCCCTGCCCTTTGCCTTTACGCAGCTCCCGGCCGATTGATCGTCAGGAAGTGGCGCACGACGGGTCTTTCTGGGCCCGCATGAAAGGTCAGAACCTTGCCCTGCAGATCCGCATCGGCATTGGAAACACGCTTATGCTGACGAAGGTGCTCAGCCCAGGATTCAACCATGAACCATTCGACGATTTTTTCCGGATCGGCCGAATCCTCGGTGACCCCCCATCCATAGGCACCATCGCGGCGGCGTTCATGGGATAGCGTATCGAGCGCATGAAGGAACGCGCTGCGATGCTGCTTCTCGACCTCGTACTCGATCAGGATCAGGACGGGACCACGGTCATGGGCAACGGGTTCGGCGACAAGCGGCTCGGGCCAATGGTTGGACGGCACCATGTCGGCATCGCCTGTTGGAAGCTTGATGCGGTGCATGATGAAGCCTGCGATAAGAAGGCCGGCGGCGCCGATGACCAAGGTCGTCTGAATGCCGACGGCCTCGCCAACCGCACCCCAGCCCAGGCTTCCGGCGGTCATCGCGCCATTGAAGACGGTCAGATAGACAGCGAGACCACGACCTCGCACCCAGTTCGGGAGGACGGCCTGCGCTGCGCCATTCAGCGTCGTCAGCGCGGTAATCCATGCTGCCCCGAGGAAGAGAAGAGCGATGATGGCGACGATCTTCGGCGGGGCAAGCGACAGGATGCCCATGACGATTGCTGTGATCAGTGCCGCGCCGAGAAGCAGGCCGTCTGAACTCAGGCGTTCTCGCAGCTTCGGCATGGCTAGGGCGCCACCGATTGCGCCGGCACCGACCGAACCCAGAAGGATTCCGTAGAAGCTGGCATCACCACCGAGCAATTGCCGGGCAACGAGCGGAAGCAGTGCCCAGACGGCGCTGGCAAAGGCGAAGAAGGTGGCGGCGCGCAGCAGGACGACGTGGAGCGGCCCGCTGGAGCGCGTGTAGCGAAGTCCGGCCCGGAAGGCACCGAAGAAGTTCTCCTGAAGAGCATCGTTAGAATTTTTCGCCCGGGGCCACCAGACCAGTGCGGCAATGACGAAAATGTAGCTGGCAACGTCGGCGCCATAGGTGATCCCGGCACCGAGGGCGGCAAGAAGCAAGCCGCCGGCGGCCGGGCCGATCGAACGGGCGATGTTGATGCCGAGCGAGTTGAGCGCCACGGCGCTTTTGACGTCCTCTCGCTTGACGAGTTCAGGCACGATCGCCTGCCAAGTCGGCCCCATCAGCGCGGCACCGATGCCGCCGAGGAAGGTCAGACCAATAAGGGCGCTGACGGACAGCATGCCCGTCTGGGACAGAACCATCAGCGAGATGCTCACGGATGCGAGCAAGAGTTGGACGGCGATCAGGAATTTGCGGCGGTCGAGGATGTCGGTGAGAACGCCTGCCGGAATAGCGAGAAGGAAGATCGGCAGGGTGCCGGCTGCCTGAACCATGGCGACGGCGGCAGGTGATGCGGAAAGATCCGTCATCAGCCACGAGCTCGCAACGTCGCGCATGAAACTGCCGGTGTTGCCAAGGACCGTGGCGATCCACAGGACCGCGAAGACCGGCTGTGCAAGGGGCGCGAAAGTTCCCCCGGACGATTTTGCAACGCTCATTTGCCTGCTCCCTTGGTGAGATCGAACGCTGCAACAAAGACGAATGCGCCTGCGAGGCCGAGGTGCTCGAAGAAGGCGTTGGTTGCCATCATCCGGTCCATGCCCGGGGCCATATCCCAGAAGCGGAGGGCGATGAAGGTCGCGAGAAGCGTGAAGCCAGCCAGCGCCAGGGCACCTGCCCAGCGCAGGAAGCCCGAGACCACCATGGCTGACGCCGTCAGCTCGAACACGATGACCGCGATTGCAAAACCGGCAGCCGGATGAAGACCGAAGTGATCCATCTCGAGCAGGGCACCGTTAAAATCGAAGATCTTGGTGATCGGACCCTGGATGTAGGCGGCGCAGAGTGCCAGCAGCGACACGGTGCGCGTGACCGGAGAGCCGACGAGCCGCGTTAGACTGCTTCGGATTGGATTCAAAGCGTGAGATTGGTAGGTCATAACTGCTCCTGCATTTTCGCCGATCAGATCGAGCGGCCGCGTTTGATGGAGCGATAGTGGCCGGTTACTCCCTCACCAACAATTGCAGCAATAGTTTTCATTTAATTGCGAATTCTGAAATTATCGGAGACAGGGATCGTAGCCGGCACCGTCGCAGGCTTTACACGGGGTGGATCATGTTCCGGGCGTAGGCCAGTCCAAATCCCGTAGCCGTCGGCATGAGCTTCAACGATGGCGCGAGCATCGCTGTAGCTTTCCTTGCGGGTCCAATCGCGCTGCAGCTTCAGAAGGACCTGGGGCCAGGAGGTCATCATTGCACCCGCAGCCTCCATCCTACAGGCGAGACCAGCCTGCTGGTCGATCAAGAGGATGGGAGGCGCTGAAGGTTCAAGGAGAGGAATGGCAGACATTGGTAGCTCCGATATTGGACAGGATACGCCAAATAGGTTTGTCGGCCTGGTGTTAGCGAAACGATTGAGACACCCAGACAGCACCTCCAGCTTAAGCATTGCGGTGTTGGCTTGAACGGATCGGCTCTATCCGATCCGTTCAAGGCTTTAGTAGTTTCATACGGCCCAGCACGAGCAGCCGAGAGCGCCGAAGAAGCCCTTCAGGTCTGCGATGGGAAGTTTGGATGTCCAGGCTCCGGCATGGTCATGGCCATGCACACCGCAGTCGCTCGCGCATCCGCAGGTCGAGATTGCCGTGCGGCGCAATGAACGGGCACCAGCACCCCCGGTTCGCCCCAGGCGGCGTAGCCGCCGAATTTGCGGACCGGCGACCAGTCTGGCATCGCGGGCGGGACGTCGTTCTCGTCGAGCGTCCTGAACTCGCCCGCTCCGTAGACAACCTTGCCGCCGACCATTGTGAGTTCCGAGGTCAGGAACGAGATCTCATCCTCGGCGCAGGCGAAGAAGTCCTTGTCCGGCACGACGAGGTCGGCGAACTGACCCTTCTCGATGCGACCCTTCTTTCCCTCCTCATTGGAGAACCATGTGACCTTTTCCGTCCACATCCTAAGCGCGGTTTCGCGGTCGAGGCAGTTGGCCCGCGGGTAGAGCTGCATGCCGCCGATAGTCTTGCCCGTGACCATCCATGACATCGAGACCCAAGGATTATAAGAGGCAACGCGAGTGGCGTCGGTGCCGGCCGAGACGTTGACACCCTTGTCGAGCATCTTCCTGATCGGCGGGGTCGCTTCGGCAACGCCATGGCCGTAACGCTCAACGAAGTATTCGCCCTGGTAGGCCATGCGATGCTGCGTGGCGATGCCGCCGCCCAGAGCAGCGATCCTGTCGATTGAGCGGTCGGAGATTGTCTCGGCATGGTCGAAGAACCAGTTCAGCCCTTCGAGCGGCACGTCCTTGTTCACTTTCTCGAACACGTCGAGGGCGCGGGAGATGGTTTCGTCATAAGTCGCATGTAGACGCCACGGCCAGCGGTTTTCGGCCAGAACCCGCACGACTTCCTCGAGCTCGCCTTCCATTTCCGGGGCCATCTCCGGACGCGGCTGGCGGAAGTCCTCGAAATCGGCAGCGGAGAAGACCAGCATCTCGCCAGCGCCGTTGTGGCGGAAGTAGTCGTTGCCCTGCTTGTATTTGACCGACTGCGTCCAGTTCAGGAAGTCCTGCTTCTCCTCCTTCGGCTTCTGCGTGAAGAGATTGTAGGCAAGGCGAACGGTCATCTGGTTCGCATCGGAGAGCTTCTGGATGACCTCGTAGTCGTCAGGATAGTTCTGGAAACCGCCACCCGCATCGATCACGCCTGTCACGCCAAGACGGTTGAGTTCGCGCATGAAATGGCGGGTGGAGTTGACCTGGTAGTCCAAAGGAAGTTTGGGTCCCTTGGCGAGCGTCGAATAGAGAATGCCGGCATTCGGTTTCGCGAGTAGCAGGCCCGTCGGGTTGCCGTTGGCGTCGCGGGTGATCTCGCCGCCCGGCGGGTTGGGCGTGTCTCGCGTATAGCCGACGGCGCGCAGAGCGGCACCGTTGAGCAACGCGCGGTCATAGAGATGCAAAAGGAACACGGGCGTGTCCGGTGCGACAGCGTTGATTTCTTCGATCGTCGGCAGGCGTTTTTCCGCGAACTGATGCTCGCTGAAACCGCCGACGACGCGCACCCATTGTGGGGCTGGCGTGATCGCCACCTGGCGCTTCAGCATGTCCATGGCATCCGCCAACGAACGCACGCCGTCCCAGCGCAGTTCCATGTTGAAATTAAGCCCGCCGCGCACGACGTGGGTGTGGTTGTCGATCAGGCCAGGCAGGACGCGCTTACCCTTGAGGTCGACAATCTTGGTGTTGGAACCAGCGAGTGCCATGATGTCGCCGTCGGATCCAACTTCGAGAAAGAGACCGTCCTTGACGGCGATTGCCGTCGCATTCGGATTGGACCGGTCAAGCGTGGTGACGCGGCCATTGTGAAGGATCAGGTCTGGATGCATCGTGGGTACTCCGGTCTTTAGTGGATCAGCGGCGTTCGCCGGGGAGAAGAGGTTCGAGAACGCTAGGCTCGATGCGCCTCCCAGAAAGGATCGACGCGTCGTCATCAGCTATGTTCCTCCATCTTCGCCTTCGCCTGATGAACACCGAAAATGCTGTCGTCGCCCTTGGGTAAATGGCCGAACATGTGCGGCTTGATTTGGTGGATCCACGAAACTGCGGCCGGCTCCTTATTCATAAGTGTCTTGGCGAACGGTATCAGTTGTTCGCCGACCAGAATGCCGAGGAGGCCGACGAGTGCGATGACCGGTGGGGCGGGCGAACGCACGTTGAGCAGGCTGTAGACGATGCCAACCAGCAGGCCCGCGCCAAGCGACAGAAGGTAGACTTTCATGGGATGTGTTCTCCGGTTGCGAGAAAAGCCGCTCCGATGGGATTGTCGGAGCGGCGGGGAAAACATTACTTCGCGGGGTTCGGGCCGATGCGGTTGCCGTGCTTGACGCGTTCCTTGGCGCCGTGAACCATCGTGTAGGCGTAGTCGATGCCCATGCCGTAGGCGCCGGAATGCTCTTTCACGAGCGTGGTTACCGCCTCGTAGGTCTCTTTACGAGCCCAGTCGCGCTGCCATTCCAGCAGAACCTGCTGCCAGGTGACTGGGATCACGCCAGCCTGCACCATCCGGTCCATCGCGTACTTATGCGCGTCGGCCGAAGTGCCGCCAGAAGCATCGGCGACCATGTAGATTTCATAGTCAGGAACGTCATGGAGCGCGGAAAGCGCGAAGGTGGTGTTGCAGACTTCGGTCCAAAGGCCGGACACGACGATCTTCTTGCGGCCGTTGGCGGCGTTCTTCGCTAGCGCATCGCGAACGTTCTGATCGTCCCAGGAATTCATCGAGGTACGCTCGAGGATGTCGTTCTCCGGATAGACGGAGAGCAGTTCCGGAAAGGTGTTGCCCGAGAATGAGAGCGTCTCGACCGTTGTGATCGTGGTCGGAACATTGAAGATCTTGGCAGCTTTTGCGAGACCGACGACGTTATTCTTCAGCGTCTGACGGTCGATCGACTGGACGCCGAAAGCCATCTGCGGCTGCTGGTCGATGAAGATGAGCTGGCTGTTTGCCGGGGTCAAGACTTCGAGCTTAGACATGATATTTTCCTTTTGGTTGTTGGGACCGCGAATGCGGCTGGTTATGAAATGAGCTTGACTCCGAAGAGTCGAAACCGATGCTTCCACGGACTTCGTCGCCTCGGCCGCTGAAAGGAAATGTAGCGTGATGGGCGCTTGTAAAAAATTGCAGTATTAATTGCGATAGAATTGCCCTTATCGCAATAATCACTTTGGGTTCGACTAGGGTATGAATGTCGCGCGGGGCTGCGCCGTGAGGCCATTCGTTCCAAATTGTTCTTAGGGAAATTTCATTCGGACAGTCGGCCCTGAGGTAGTTCGCGATCTCACGACGACGTTGTCTTCTGTTTACTCTCAACAACCACGATTCCAAGTTAGAGGTCGCTTTATGCCAAACGAGGAACCAAGCTCCATGTCGCAGCCCACCCCATTGTGGCCCCCTCAGGCCTCCGCCCTCTCGGGCGATGGCTCACATTGGCCGTGGGAGATAACTTCAAAGGAGAGATTGGAGAAGCCCTTCGTTGTGGAGTAACTATCCATCAATATGGATAAAGCCCCCTAGGATGCGCGGCTGCCATCGTCGTAGGCAGAAAATACGCCTGCAACCCAGTCTGCAAAGACCTGATACTTGAGGCTCGGAAACCGGCCCGCTGGCCTTACAATGTGAACGGGATAGCGTGGTGGCGCCCAATCGTTCATGATTGGGACTAGGGCGCCACGAGCGATGTGGGGCCGTGCCAAGAATTCAAATGTCTGCCCTATACCCAGCCCTGCTAGTATTCCTTGCAAATGCGCCGTCGCATCACTGGTGGAGAGCTTGATCGGGCTATAGATCTCTATTTTCTCCCCGCCTTTCATCAGTCGAACGGGTGCCGCTTTCAGACTGCGTGCGAAAAAGTACTGCACGAAGATATGATCACGCTGCAGATCCGATGGCGAAGCTGGCACGCCGTGCTTTTCGAGGTACCCCGGGGTTGCGCAGGTCACTATCTCGACGCTGCATAACTTCCTCGCAACAATCGATGAGCCTGGTAGATCGCCGGCACGTATGACGCAGTCTATACCCTCTTCGACGATGTCGGCCTGACGTTCTGTTACACCAAGATGTAACTCGATCTCTGGATAGAGCGCGTAAAACTCAGGCAACCGGGGGATCAGAATCGCATTGGCGAAGGTCCCTCCTACGTCAACCCGAAGTTTTCCCCTGGTGGCCAGGCGCCCACGGGTGGCCTCGTTGTTCATTTCATCGAAATCGGCGATCAGGCGAATGGCGCGCTCGTAATACGCGACGCCCTCAGACGTTACGGTGACTGAACGTGTCGTGCGTTCGAGCAGTTTGAGGCTCAAGCTTGCCTCGAGATCCTGAACAAGCTTACTCACAGTCGACCGTGGTGCACCCATCGTGTCTGCAGCCTTCGCAAAGGATCCGGCCTCGACGACACGAACAAAGGCTCGGATTGCTCCCAATTGATCCATTGGCATATCTCCATCGAAATTCGCGTGTGCGACTGTCTTCGGCTCAATTATCAATCAGTTGCAAAAGACACCGGTTTTCTGCGGTATTGTCAGGCTGCCAATGGCTCGAGATTGGCTTGGATCTGATCCCGGAACGCCTCATATCGGCTCGGCAGCTTGAGTGCTTCTCCGAGATGCGCGGTGTCCTCGTCGCGATTGAAACCAGGCTCGTTCGTGGCGACCTCGAACAGGATACCGCCCGGCGTGCGAAAGTAGATGGCCCAGAAATAATCGCGGTCGATAACAGGGGTGACCTGGTAACCTGTGTCCATCAACGCCTTGCGCACATCGAGCTGCTTCTCGCGATTATCGACGGCAAAGGCAACATGATGAACCGAACCCGCACCCTGTCGGGCAAACGCCGTCTTCGGCAGCGCTTCGAGATCGATCGTATCTGCTCCGTTTCCGCCCGGAACGATAAATCGGGTCACGTCACCTTGTTTCCCGGCGCGCTGATAGCCCATGAAGCCGAGCAGCTCCTCGGTTGCTGCGGTATCATGGAGGCTGAGGCGTGCGCCGGCGAAACCGCGGATGGCCGCATCGCTCGGGACGCCGTCGGCAAGCCATGGGGCGCGGGTGTCGTCAGCAGACTCGATCAGCGCCAGGCGGTCGCCGTCAGGCCCCATGAAGCGAAGTCGGTTGGCGCCGAAGACGGTATCCGTTTCCAGCCCGTCGACTCCCTGGGCGGTGAAGCGATCCTGCCAGAATTTCAGCGCACCCTCTGGCACGGAGAACTGTGTTTCGCCGACCTCGCCCACCCCGGGACGGCCCAGCATCATGTTCTGGAACGGAAAATACGTCATGACTGTCCCCGCCGAGCCGTTCTCGTCACCATAATACAGATGGTAGACGCTCGGATCGTCGAAGTTGACCGTCTGCTTCACGCGGCGCAGGCCAAGCGTGTCAGTGAAGAAGCGGTTGTTCTCCCGCGCATCCGAAGCCATCGAGGTTACGTGATGCAGTCCTTTGATATCCTTGATCATGTCGAAGCCTTTCAATGGGCGTTGGGTTCAAGTGTTGAAGTGAATGTAGCCAGCTTGAACGCCAACTAAAATTGCAATATTCCTTGTGAGTGAGTTGCAATTATTGAAACAATGACATGAATGATTACAAAGCTCTCCGGACCTTCCTCCTCGCCGCCGAGAAGCGGAATTTCGCCCAGGTCGCCCGCGAACTGGATATGACACCCGCAGCCGTTACGCGTGCGATCGCAGCACTTGAGGCCGAACTCGGCGTGCAGCTCTTCGTGCGCACTACGAGGCAGGTGTCGCTGACGACAGATGGCGCGATCTTCGCCGCACAGATCCAGCCCGCGGTGAAGACCCTTGAAGACGCGCGGCGCGAGGTGATGAATGCCCACAAGGCCGACGAAGGACGCCTGCGGATCAGCGCGCCGACATGGTTCGGCAAGACGGTACTGCCGCCGATCCTGTCGGGATTCAAGGAACGCTACCCGAAGATGAGCTTCGAGATTTCCCTGTCCGACGGACTCGTAGACATCGTCGACGACGACTACGACCTGGCGATCCGCATCTCGTCGCAGCCCTCGGACAAGTTCACGATCTGGAGAAAAATCCGGGTGGTGCCGCGCATCCTGGTCGCGGCGCCGGGCAGCCGATTCGCCGATATGGAGCATCCCAACCAGTTGAAGCCAGACGACTGCCTCGCCTATAGCGGTGAAAGCCGGCGTGAGAACTGGGTTCTGTCGGATGGCGGGTCGAGCATGACGATATCAGCTGGTCAGGCGTTCAGCGCCAACAGCGGCGAAGTTCTGGCGGACATGGCCGCCGATGGTGCGGGCGTTGCCCTGCTGCCAGGCTTCAATATCGCCGACCACATTCGAAGCGGCCGTCTGATCCACATCTTCAAAGGATGGGCGCCGCCGGACCTGTGGCTGACACTGTTCTATCCACCCTATCAGGCGCTGCCACCGCGCATCGCATCATTCTCGAAGTTCTTCGAAGAGCAGGTTACGGCCCATATGGTGATGCTGGAGTAACGCGTTCCTTTAGATCTTCAAGTGCCTGAAGACTGCCTTCAGGCTCGACGTAACGCGCGCAGCTTGGCGGCGACCATTTCCTGGAGCTGCCACAGGTTTCGATCGTAAATGTTGCAACCCGCCAGATCTTGTTCGAAGATGAGCCGCCGATCAGTTTGGCTGAGGTGGGTGAGCGGGGACACGATCCGGGAGTATCCGCCGCTTCTCGGCATGGAGGTTTCAGCAGCGCAATTGCCGCGAGAAGTGGATCGTGGCGACTCACTGAGCGGAACTTGAAGACCTGAAGGAACGCACCGGCGTATTTGTTGACGGCTGCATATTGCTCGGCTGCTACGGTCAACGGCGGTACCTCGTAGTCGTCGACCATCGACTCAAGCTCAGGTTTCATCCGAAGCAGCCGTGTCATCGCCCGACTCCATCCACGACCGCGCGGAGCGTTGTCGAATCGGGCCGGACAGAGAAATCAAAGCTCGCGCATGTCGTTGGCAATCCACAGAGATCGAATGCCGCAATCCGAGCTACGGCCTTGTTCTTGCTCTTTCGGCCTTATCGTACGATTTCGAACTGCTCTTGTTCCGACACCTATTCGTCTTTATCGCGATGCTCGCGCAAGAACCCCCGGCTCCGCCAGAACGCCTCTACTTCTTGCGCCGTGACATAATCCTCGGATTCCGGTGCGCACGGCTCCTCCTCATCGGGGTAACCCGCCACCAGAAAGTCTTCGGCCTCGAGATAGGCCTCTGCCTCGGGTCGAAGTTCGACCTCGAGAACGTGCACAGCAACCTCGTCGGAATATTCCTTGATCGGCTCGGCGTAGGAGTAGGTCGCCCACGGGAAGAGCCTGATCATGACATTATGCAGATTGTCGGCCCGAAGATGATAGTCGATCCGGATATCCGGCTCATCCCTCTCCGCTTCGCCGATATAGATCTGTAGGTTGGAAAAGATCGCTGTCGTATCACCCCACTCGTCCCACACGAAAAAAGTCGTCTGATCCCGAACCGCCTCCATAAGCTCTCGATCAAGGGCAAAGGCGGAGCGCATCAGCGACTCCTGATCGCTGGCAATGGCCTCGTCGAAACAGAGCTTGGCGTTGGCGTCCAACACGTTGGCTGCCGGAACAACCATCTCCCACCCCGACGCCCTTTCCGTGCAACTCTCTTTGTTGGCTCTTTGCCACCGCATCGTCCCGCTGCCGGCATCGACGATGACGACACAGACCGGCAACGAGTGCTTCGTCCAGTAATCGAGGTAACTGTTCTCGCCCCGATGGACATAATCGCTGCCGTCTTCAGACCACGATTGTATCAATCCGATCTGAAGGGGCAGGAACCTTCCGGTCGGCCGACCGCCATCAAGAATCTCGGCCCGCGCATCGATGCCGGCCTTCGAATCTGGCAGCCGGCGGAAAGACCATTTGAAATCTCGGACGAACACCTTTTCGACAGCATCGATTGCGATGCGTGTGGCGGGATCCACACGATGGCCGGGAAGCGCAATGTTACGGCGACGCCGAGGCGGCGGCCGCGCGATCCAATGCCAGGTGGTCTCAAGCAGCGCGAGTGCCGCCGCGGTCAGCGTGGTGATTGCGATGATTCCAGCCTGCAGAAGTTGAACCATAGAAACTGCCCGTCACGAAACGCGACCCTCCTCGTTCACATTTTCAAGCAGCCCGAGCAGGCCCTTAAGGATATCCGTCGGCGAGGGGGGCATCCTGGAATGTGCAGATCGACAGGTATAACCTTCGAGACCCCGCCGAGGACGGCATAGCTGCCCGAGAAGCAGCCTCCGTCGCGACCACAGTCCCCGAGGGCAACGACCCATTTGGGATCGGGCGTGGCGTTATAAGTCCGTTCGAGTGCCTGCGCCATGTTGCTGGTCACCGGGCCTGTAACAAGCAACACATCGGCATGCCGCGGCGAGGCAACGAAACGAAGACCAAAACGCTCGATATCGTAGAAGGCATTGCTGAGTGCATGCATTTCCAGCTCGCAGCCGTTGCAGGACCCGGCATCGACGGCGCGGATCGACAGGCTGCGTCCCAACCGTCGGCGCGCACTCCTTTCGACGGCGGCGGCGAGCTGTGTCATCGCAGCATCGGAAACCAGCGGTCTCGGTTCGGTCAGCGGCGGTCGGATGAGACTTTCGAAGAGGAGCTTGCGCATGACGAACTGCCTTCAGAGATCGTGACCGGAATAGGAGCAGTTGAACGATTTGTTGCAAAGAGGAAAATCCGCGACGATATTGCCTTCGACAGCGGCCTCCAGCAGTGGCCATTGAAACCAGGATGGATCGCGCAGATGACAGCGTTCGATCCTGCCCTCCTGGGTCAGCCGCAACCAGACCAGCACGTCGCCGCGAAAGCCTTCGACAAGCGCCATGCCCTCCCGGCCCTCGTTGATGACGGGAATATCCCTCATGATCGGACCATCCGGCAGCTTATCGAGGATCTGGCCCAGCAGTGAGAGGCTCTGCTCGACTTCGCGAATGCGGATCCAGACGCGGGCATTGACATCACCCTCGTTCAGCACCGGAATCTCGAATGAAAGCTGGTCGTAGGGCGGGTAGCGCAGGGCATCGCGTGCGTCGAAACCGCGCCCGGAGGCGCGCCCGACATAACCGCCGGCGCCGTATTGGCGGGCAAGCTCGCCTCGCAGCCTGCCGGTTCCAACCGTTCGATCCTGAAGCGAGGCCGTGTTGTCATAGAGTTCCACCAAAGCTGGCAATCTTCGGTGAATTTCATCTAGCAGGGTCTTCAGGCTGGCGCGTCCGTCTTCGCAGAGGTTGACGGCAACGCCGCCGGGGAGGATGCGGTCGCGCATCAACCGGTGGCCGAAGGCGGTATCGGCGGCACGAAGCACACGTTCGCGCAGCACGGCGCAATGGGCCAGCATCAACGGAAACGCGGCGTCGTTGCAGATGGCGCCAATGTCACCGAGATGGTTGGCGAGCCGTTCCAGTTCGGCCATCAAAGCCCGCAGCCACACCGCGCGGGGCGGGGCGACAACTCCGATCGCTGCCTCCGCCGCATGGACAAAGGCATAGGCAAAGGCGACCGTGCTGTCGCCGGACGTTCGCCCAGCGAGTTGTGTTCCGCGGAGCAGATCCGTGCCGATCATCAGCGCCTCGATCCCCTTGTGGACATATCCGAGACGTTCTTCGAGACGGACGACCGTTTCGCCGTTGGCCGTGAAACGAAAATGCCCCGGCTCGATGATGCCGGCATGCACCGGGCCGACCGGGATCTGATGCAGACCGTCACCCTCTGAACGCAGGAAGGTGTAGGGATCGGGCTCGGCCAGAGTTGCTGCCCGCTCGCCAAGCGGGTAGCGCAGATCCCAGCGTCCATGATCGAGCCATGGGCGGATGTCCGGCAGATCCCGTGGCTCCAACCCGGTAAGGTCGCGAATCGCCCGCTCCAGCCTCAGCGCGGGCGGATGATGTCGTGCAACGGAGGGATAGCCATCCGCCAGTCCTTCAAGGCTGATGACAGCGATCGTGCCGGCGGGTTCATCGAGGAGGGCCATGTAAACCGCGTGCGCTTCTCCCCAAAGGCCGAGCAAGGTGAAACGCCCTTCTGCGAGCTCCAGTGCCGTCGATGTCCATGCCGCTGGATCGAGGACAGCGCGCGGCCACGGCGCATGATGTTGAACCGCCCGCCCCTGCTCAATCAGATCGCTTAGCGCCGACATCTTTTCCCCCGCATCATCGAAGAAGATTGGCAATATGCTGGAACCAGGCGACCAGCGGCGGCGGCAGATAGATGCCGGCGACGAGCACCAGCGCGAGATGAGCATACATCGGCAGGTACGACACCTGGGCCGGCGCCGGGTTGCCGCGCGGCTGGCCGAACACGGCCCCTGTCAGCCTGAGCAGCAGAGCACCAAAGGCGATCAGCAACCCGAAGACCAGCGGAATTGCCAGCAGCGGCTGCCTGGCGAAGGTCGAGCTGACGATCAGAAACTCGCTCATGAATATGCCCGCCGGCGGCAGGCCGGCGATGGCGATGACCGCGGTGAGCAGACCCCAGCCAAGCCCCGGATGCGTTTCGCTCAGGCCGCGGATGGCGGAGAGCCTCTGCGTGCCCTTAACCTGGACGATATGACCGACGGCAAAGAAGATCGCCGATTTGGTCAGCGAATGCATGACCATGTGCAGCAGCCCGGCAAAATTGGCGATCGGCCCGCCCAGGCCGAAGGCAAAGACAATGATGCCCATGTGCTCGATCGAGGAATAGGCGAACAGGCGCTTGATGTCCCGGCGACGGTAGAGCATGAAGGCGGCGAAGATCAGCGACGCGAGGCCCATCGTCATCATCAGCGGTCCGGGAGCAATCGCCTCTGGGCTGGCCGACAACAGCATCTTGAAGCGTAGCACGGCATAGAGCGCGACATTCAGGAGGAGGCCTGAAAGGACCGCCGAGATCGGCGTTGGCCCCTCGGCATGGGCATCCGGCAGCCAGGCATGCAGCGGTGCGAGACCGACCTTAGTGCCGTAGCCGAGCAACAGAAAGATGAACGCGACATTGAGGAGCGCCGGATCGAAGGCGGCGGCATGGTCGATCAGAATGGTCCAGACCATGGCGTCGTAACCTTCGCCCACCACCGGCTGCGCCGCCAGATAGACCAGAATGGTGCCGAAGAGCGCGAAGGCGATGCCGACGCTTCCCAGAATGAAATATTTCCAGGCGGCTTCGAGCGCTTCATGCGTGCGATAGAGGCCGACCATCAACACGGTCGTCAGCGTCGCAAGTTCGACGGCAACCCACATCAGGCCGATATTGTTCGACACGAATGCGAGATTCATACCGAACATCATGATCTGATACATGGCGTGGTAGAAGCGGATATTTGCCGGCGTCAGCCGCCCGGTCTCCAGTTCATGAGCGATATAGCTGGCGCTGAAGATACTGGTGGTGAAGCCGACGAAGGCGTTGAGGACGATGAAGACGATGTTGAGATCGTCGACGAGGAGATATTGTCCCGGTGCCGGGCGATCGGTGACGAACAGGCAAAGGGCGGCAAGCAGGGTCAGCAGGCTTGCAAGGACATTCAGTCGCGCCGTCGTCCGGTAGCCGGGCAGGAGCGCCAGAACGGCCGCCGCCGCGATCGGTATCACGAGGACAGCCATTACGGCATCGAAGGCCAGGACAGGGGAGAAAGCGTTCATTTTCGCTTCCTCCCCTTGAAATCATCGAGCGCTCGGACATCGACGGTGTCGAACCGCTCGCGGATGCGGAACAGGAAGACGCCGATGACGATAAAGGCGATGAGGATCGAGAAGGCGACACTAATCTCGACCACCAGCGGCATGCCCTTGGCGCCGGTTGCGGCAAGCACCAGTCCGTTTTCCAGTGACATGAACCCGACAACCTGGCTGACGGCATTGCGGCGGGTGACCATGATCAAAAGCCCGAGCAATAGCACCGACAAGGCAAAGGCGAGATCCTCCCGTGCCAGCGGATCCGCTTCCGGCGTCACCCGCAGCATCACGACCGTTGCCAGCGCGACAAGACCGATCCCAGCGAGCATGGTTGGGCCAATGCCGACAACGGTCTCGATCTCACGGTGGATGCCGAGCTGACGGATCATGCGATGGAGCACCACGGGGATGACGATGGCCTTGAAGACGAGGGCGAGTGCCGCGGTCACGTAAAGATGCGGCGCATCCTGGATGAAGGCCTGCCATGCCACCGACAGCGTCAGTATCAGCGAGTGCAGGGCAAAGACGTTGAGCAGCGCGTAAAGACGGTCCTGATAGAGCATCATCATGCTGACCAGCACCAGGCCGCCGGCGAGCATATGGGCTATGTCGAAGACCGGTCCGTCCATTAAAGACTCCTCGATACGAACCGCAGGAGGGTGGCGAGCAGCGCGAGCATGAGCGCTGCGCCGAGGAATTCGGGCACGCGGAACACCCGCATCTTGGCCGTTGCGGTTTCAAACAGCGCAAGCAGCGCTCCGCCGGCAGCAAGCTTGGCGAGGTAGGCGAGCAGACCGGCCAGATAGACGACAGGACCGGTCCCAATGACGGCCAGTTTCCACGGCGCAAAGATGCAGGCGATCAACGAGATGTAAAGCAATAGCTTAAGCGATGCCGCGAGCTCGATCATCGCGAGATGGCGCCCGGAATATTCGAGCACCATGGCTTCGTGCACCATGGTGAGCTCCAGATGGGTCGCAGGGTTGTCGACCGGAATACGGGCATTTTCGGCGATCGCGACCATGACGAGGGCAATCAGGGCGATCGCCAGTGAAACACGCAGGCCCACCTGTGATGACGTCATGAAGGCGGCGATGGACGAAAGCTGGGTAGAGCTGGCGATGAGAGCCAGGGTGAAGATGATGAGCAGCATCGAGGGCTCGGCGAGCGTCGCGATCATCACCTCGCGGCTGGATCCAATGCCGCCGAAGCTGGTGCCGACATCCATGCCGGCAAGCGTCAGAAAGAAACGGGCGCTGCCAAGCAGCGCGACGATGGCGATCAGGTCCGCGGTCCAGCTGAAGATGAGGCCGGTGGCGAAGGTGGGGATGGTGGCGGCTGCGACCCACGTGACGGCGAAAACCAGATAGGGCGTCACCCTAAACAGCCAGGAAGCATTTTCGGCGAGCACCACTTCCTTGCGCAGAAGACGCAGGAGGTCACGATATGGCTGGATCACAGAAGGCCCGCGCCGACGCAACAACCGCGCCTTGACCAGGCGTATAAAGCCTGTCAGCAGCGGCGCGAGCAGCACGACGAGCGCCATCTGGAATGCCTGGATGAAAAGAGCCGAGATCAGGACCATAGCGCCAGCACCAGAAGCAGGAAGACGAGCGCGAGAAACACCAGGCTGAGATAACGCCGGATCGTGAGAAACTGCAGGTGGTTGAGCTTCTCGGCCACAAATCCGACGGCACCTGCGATCGGCAGGTAAAGCCCTTCCCAGATCAAATCATGTGTCTCGACGGCAAAATGCGCCGAACCGAGATCGCCGGGCGCTGGCATGTCGACCCGCTCGCGCGCCCTGAAGATCAGCGTGCCTAAAACGCGGCGGATCGGCTGGGCAAAGCTGCCAGCGCCATATTGCGTCGCCGGGCTGATCTCGGGAAAGCCGCAATCCCAGGCGGGCGCCCGGCGGAGCCGCCGTGACGCGAAGAGGTGGATCAGATAGGCCGTCAGCGACGCCGAGAAGATTGCGAAGGTGAAGACGAGAAGGCCGTTGTAGGAACTGCGGCTTTCGGCGATCGGTACGATCGAAAGCCACGGAATGTCTGTCTGCACCGGCATGCGCTCGCCGATCAACGATAGCGTCACGGGCGCGAGGCCGTCGATGACGACACCCGGCAAGACGCCGGCGACAAGGCAAAAAGCCGCCAGTACGGACATCGCCACCAGCGAGAAGCGGTCGACCTCTAGCGCCTGTTCAGCGACAATGGTTCGAGGACGGCCGAGGAAGGTGACGCCGAATGCTTTGACGAAACAGGCGACAGCCAGCGCTGCCGACAGGGCGAGCAAGCCGCCCACCGCCGGCACCAGGATCTTTGGGCCCCATTGCGGCAAAGCAGGGCTTTGCAGGATCGCCTGGAATGCCAACCATTCGGAAACGAAGCCGTTGAACGGCGGCAGGGCGGAGATCGCGACGCAGCCGATGAGGAAAAGGAAGCTGGTGACCGGCATGCGGTGGATGAGGCCGCCGAGCTTGTCCATGTCCCGCTCACCCGTTGCCGTCAACACCGCGCCGGCCCCGAAGAAGAGCAGGCTCTTGAAGAAGGAGTGGTTGAGAACGTGGAACAGCGCGGCCGTCAGTGCCAACGCGGCCGCCAGACCCATGCCGTTCGCCTTGAAGGCGAGCGCCAGTCCGAGGCCGACGAATATCACGCCGATATTCTCGATCGTGCTGTAGGCCAGCAGGCGTTTGAGATCGCTCTCCATCATCGCATGCAGGATGCCCATTACAGCCGTGCCGGCGCCGAGCACAAGGACGATGACGCCCGACCACCATGTCGGCGCGTCGATCAGGTCGAAGACCACGCGGATGAAAGCATAGACCGCGACTTTGGTCATGACGCCGCTCATCAGAGCCGAAACGTGGCTTGGCGCGGCCGGATGTGCCAGCGGCAGCCAGACGTGCAACGGCGCGAGGCCGGCCTTGGAGCCGGCGCCGAGCAGCAGCAGGATGAGCACGAGACCAGTCGTAAATGGCGTATGGTCGGACATCCGCATGGCGGCAAAACCATAGCTTCCGTCAGCCCCGGCAAGCAGCCCGAAGGCAAGCAGCAGCGCGAGCGTACCGAAGCTCGCCATGACGATATAGAGATAGCCGGCCTTGCGGTTGCCAGCGTCGCGATGATGGGCCATCACCATCGCCCAGGACGCGAGCGACATGAACTCCCAGGAGATGAGGAAGTTGAAGGCGTCATCGGCCACGATCACAAGGTTCATGCCGGCGAGAAAAGCTGGAAAGAACGGCAGCACCCGATGCGGCGCATGTTCGTGACGGCCGTAACCGAGACCGTAGAGGCTGGAGAGCACGCCGCCGAGATTGACAATCACAAGGAACAGGGCCGCAAGCGCATCGATCCGAAAGTGGCTCCCGAGCCACGGCAGACCGAGAGGGAGGACAAGCGCCGACGCCTCGGCCGCAGGAAGAGCCTTGGCAAGACAGGTGAGCGAAATAACGAAAGCGACGGCGGAGAAAACCAGGCTTGCACCGTAGACGATGGGCGTGGACAAGGCCGAGCGGGCGATCAGCACGGCGAGCACAGCCGTCCCGAGCAGTGCGACCACACATGACAACAGGACGGAAACCGATGTCACGGGTCATCCCTCGCTGCGGGAAAGGGCTTTGATGGTTCCGTCGTTCCGCTCTTTGGTGGCTTGATTTTCACCCTGAGCCTGACCCCTCGCCCGCCATCCGTGCTGACGGCTCCCTCGTTGATCACCTCGACACCGGCGCTTTCCAACGCCGCCAGCAAACGCATCAGGGTGTCGACATTGCCGCGCACGACATCGGCGCTTGCCTCCATGCGCTGAATTGTCGGGACAGAAATTCCCGCCAATTCGGCCAGTTGGCGCTGGTCGATACCAAGAAGGGCCCGGGCGGCCCGCATCTGAGCGGCAGTGATCACGATTGAAGTATCGCTTATCTTGCGCAGACTCTGACAATTGACACCTATGATGTGCCTATTGATGTCTGAAATCAATATACTGATGCGCCAGCATCGTTTTGACGAACCTGTTAAGCAAACGAGCCTCGGGAAGATTGGCGTCATCGGCGCAAACCTTCGACAGCCGTGGCCATCGGCGCGCTAACAGCTAGCTGGTGGTCGAGGCGGCCGTTGCCAACGACGCGTTGTGTAGCACGAAATAGATCAGCGAAGCTGGCCACGGAACAGGCGTGGTGGAAGCGCAACCGATACAACCATACGCCGATCCTGGCATCGATGGCCGAAAAAGCCGCAGCGGACGGATCTTTTCCAGGTCGCGCGCTTCCCATGAGGGCTGACGCCGCCGTCGAGGCCAAGTCTGCTTCCAGTCATACAAGATGACGGTCTCTATGACCGAGAGCGCGAAGCGGACGTTCAGCGAGCTAATCCTCCATTTCCGATTGGGCGCCATTGCGAAAGTGAGCGATGCTCGCCCTGATGGGATACGAACCGGTGTTCAGCGCGCAAGATTCTGCTTCACATCAATGACTTCCGACACATAAGAACGGAGGGCGATGGAGACCGGTGTTTTTGCATTTGATGACCTTACCTTCGAACGCCGTCCTTCGCACGAAGGCGGCGCTCTCCAGGCACGGCTTCGGCGTTTTGACGGAGATCGACGTCAAGGCGACGATGAAGAAGATCGATGCCGATGTCGACGATTACCTGATCCTTGGATCGTGCAATCCGCATATGGCGTATGAAGCCATGACGTTGGAGCCAAAGGTGGGAGCCATGCTGCCTTGCAATGTGATCGTGCGGTCACTTGGCGCTGGTGACGTGATGGTCAGTGCAGTCGACCCCGTGGAATCTATGCGGGCAATCGACAACGATAGTCTGGCTAAACTGGCAGAAAGCGTCCGTTCCAAGCTCTCCGAAGTGATCGCCGAAGTTTGAGTCTTTGTCCGAAAGCACCGCTTCGGCGAAGTGCAGACCGACTAGACTGCCGTCCCTACCAGTGCGCCGATTCCTGCTGTCAACGCCATGGCGAAGGCGCCCCAGAAAGTTACACGGACACTTGCCTTTACAACGTCGGCACGGCCTGCCTTCGCTCCGATGGCGCCGAGAAGCGCAAGGAAAATCAGCGATGCGATGGCAACCGAGTAGACCAGTGTCCCCAAGGGCGAAAGGATAACCATGAGCAGGGGCAAGGCCGCCCCGACGGCGAAAGTCACTGCCGAGGTCAGGGCGGCTTCGATCGGGCGCGCCGCCATATGTTCGACAATTCCAAGCTCGTCGCGCGCATGGGCCTCCAGCACATTTTTTTCCGTCAGTTGCACGGAGACCTGCCTTGCCAGATCGTAAGTGAGGCCTCGCAAGACATAAATATGGGTCAATTCATCAAGCTCCGCATCTGGCTGGCTCTGAAGCTCCAAACGTTCGCGAGCGAGATCGGCCGCCTCGGTGTCCGCCTGTGAGCTGACAGAGACGTATTCGCCCGCAGCCATCGACATGGCGCCTGCGACAAGGCCCGCTACGCCCGCCACCAGCACCTCTGATGTTCCCGCCGACGCCGAGGCGACACCCATGATAAGACTGGCGGTCGAGACGATGCCGTCGTTCGCACCTAGAACAGCCGCACGCAGCCAGCCAATACGGGCGACGAGATGGCTTTCGGAATGTACTCTGCTCATCCACTTACCTCGATCGCCGCAGACTCCTGCAGCCTTCCGCTATCTTGTGAAGGAAAACCCGGGCGCACTCAACAGAGATGAGACAACGAACTTCGGTTGATGCCGTCATCGACGCCGCGCATTCCAAGTCATCTTGGCGATCCCGGCTTCCAAGTCGGTTCCGCGGAGTCCAGAGGTGAAGAGGTGCGCGCGTGGTCAAAGACGAGCCGTCAGGTGACTGGTAAGCTCACACGCACCTCGATCCCCTCACCCTTCCCGCGACGAGGAGAGACGACGTCGACAGCGGCGCCCACGCGATCGGCAATTGCCTTGACGATGGCAAGCCCGACGCCGCTCCCAACGGTCTCGAGGTTGCCGCGCTCAAAGCGATGCATCAGCCGGTCCATCACCTCTGCAGGAAGGGTTATGCCATCATTGGCGACCGTAAATAGACCTCGCTCGTCGAGGGTAACCTCGACTCGCCCTCCCGGTACTCCGTGTTTCAGCCCGTTTTCTATGAGATTGCGGGCAAGAATGCCAACTGCGTCGGGATCGAGCGACGACATCACGGGCCTTTCAGGCATTGTCAGGTCAATCCATCCCTGTCCGGCACGTTCGAACTCCTTTACGGTCATTTGCACGACTTCCCTCAGATCCGATGGCTCGTCGGCGCGCAATCGTCCACCCTCGGCGCGTGCGAGCTGCATCAGCTTTTCCGCCATGCGCATCAGGCGCTTGAGTGACATTTCAATTTCCTTGGTGCGTTGCGCCGTCTGCTCCTCTTTCGTCTCCGATCGAATGCGCTGGGCTTGGGCGATCGCGCCGGCAACGGGCGTGCGAAGTTCATGCGCTACGTTCGCGGCGAAGGTTCGCTCAGCGTCGAATGCAGCTTTCAACCGGGCAAGTAGCTGATTAATCCCCGCCGAGATCGGCAGCAGTTCACGCGGCATACCGGTTGCGATCAATGGCGAAAGGTCTTGCGCCCCGCGACGGGCAAGTCCTTCTTTGAGGTCGCGGACGGGACGCAGCGAGATCCGGACCGCCAAGAGGATCGCCACCAGGCTAAGTGGAATGACGATCAACAGCGGCAGCATCAGGCCGAGCAGCATCTTCTGCGACAGGTCCCGACGGCGATCCAGCGGTTCGGCCACAGCGATGATCAGGTTTTCGTCGGTACTTGCTGCATAATAGAGCCGGTGCGTGTCGGTGCGCGAAAATCCCTGCTTCTCGAAGGGAGGAAAGACCGAGGCGTCCGCTCCCTTGGAACCAGTCAGAATACGACCCTGCCTGTCACGCAGGACGAACGTCACAGCCTCCCCGTAGCGGGCTTCGCTTTCAGGCCGCGCACCGTGACCAGCGTCATCCGCCTCATCATCGTCGGACGTCCCGCGCCCGTCGTGTCCCTCGCGCAGGTCGTGGCGGGCAATCGGCAGGATGCGTTCGGCAGTGGCTTTCAGCCCGTCGTCGTAAACCTCTTCCATGTCTCGCCCGAGGCGATGTGCCGTAACAACGGCGGCAGCGAGCCACAGAATGGTGATTGAGACGCCGACCGCGATTGCCAGACGCGCCTGAAGCGAAGACAACATTCTCATTGCCGTCCCAGTCTATAGCCCAATCCGCGCTCTGTTTCGATCACCTGTGCCCCCAGCTTCTTGCGCAACCGGCTCACATGAACCTCAATGGCATTGCTGTCCACCTCCTGGTCGAACGAATAGAGCCGTTCCTCGAGCTGCGTCTTGGAAAGCAACTGACCGGGACGCTGGACGAAGGCCTCGAACAGCACCCATTCCCGTGCCGTCAGGACGACGGGTCTGCCGTTCAGTCTAACACTGCGTGCGGCCAGATCGATCTCCAATGGTCCGAGCGTGACGATCGGGTTCGGGTTGCCCGTATAGCGACGCGCGACAGAACCGATACGTGCGGAAAGTTCGTCTAGATCGAAGGGCTTGACCATGTAGTCGTCCGCGCCGGCGTTCAGACCGGATATCCGGTCGGAAACCTGATCCAGCGCCGTCAGTATGATCACGGGCGTCGCGTTCCCGCGTGCCCTCAAGGCCTTAAGGAAGGGAATGCCGAGGCCGTCGGGCAACATCAGGTCGAGGAGGACGAGATCGTAGGCGGCAGAGACGAACGCGTCGCCCGCCTCGTCGAGGCGGCTCATCCAATCGACGGAATGACCATCCGCGGCGATCTGGTCGCGGATGGCCGTCCCCAGTGCCCTATCGTCCTCAATCAGCAGAACCCTCATGCAGGATTTCTCCATTCGTCGCCTCTGTAGTCCATCCGCCAGCTTACAGGAAGCTGAAGCAAAGTCTCGGCGTCCGTCAGGTGGCGGTCAGTCTGCGGCCTGAATTATCGGTGCGACAACGAGAGGAACCAATGATGAAGACCGGCATCCTGCCAACCGTGACCCTTGCGATCATGGCGGCAACATCTGCCCAGGCAAGGGAACACTGCGAAGCTCCGATCCGTGACTGGAAAGGACGCGAGGCGGTTCGTGCGCTTGCCGAGGAGCGCGGCTGGACGCTGGGACGCATCAAGATCGATGACGGCTGCTACGAAGTCTACGGGACGGATGAAACCGGACGCCGCTTCGAAGCGAAGATCGACCCCGCGACGCTCAATGTCATCGAAATCGAGGACCGCCGCAACCATCGGTGACCCTCGCTCTTGCCAATCCCAAAGGAGACACACCCATGAAACGCCGCAAACTTCTTCTTGGCGCGGTTGCCGGCACCAGCATTCTCGCCGCCTTCGCCAGCATGGCCTTACCCCTCGATCCACTGAGGCTCAGTGGCACCGACATCGTGAGGGCGGACTACCGCGAACATGAGGGCAAGGGCCACCGCGAGGGATATCACCGGCATGGCGACGGAGATGACCGCTACGCCGCTAACGACTGTCGCGGGCAAGGTGACGATGATGATGATAATGATAGCCGCGCTGAGTGCGGCGGTCGCAACGCTCCCATGCCCCAGAACGCGTCACCCCCGAGCAACAGCCTGTTCACGCCCGGCAGCAAGCCCCGCGCCCAGATGAACTGACCGTACCCGAAAAGGAGATGAACAATGAGGATGAAGTCCTTTCTGGCAATGCTGGCAGTCACCACGGCACTAACAATGCCCGGTCTTGCACTCGCAAGCGAAGTGACTTTCGCCACCAACATGCGCAACTATGGTGGAGATGGAGCCTATCTTGCCTATTACGTGACCGATGCGCAGGGCAAATATGTCGGCAGCCTGTGGATGGCAGGAGGCAAGGCGCGCTACTACCAGCATCTGAGCGGCTGGTATCGGGCCACAGGTGGCGACTCTGGCGAAATCAACGGCATTACCGGAGCAAGCGTCGGTTCCGGCCGCTCGCTCAAGATCACACTCGACCTTGCCGATACCCTCTTTGATGCCGGCTACAAACTGCACATCGACTCCGCCGTCGAAGACATGCGCGAGAGCGCCAACGAAATCGTCGTGCCGCTAACCTCGGCCGGATCGGGCCAAGCGGCTGCTGGCAGCCGCTACATCGCCGACTTCACCTATACGCGCTAATCTGCAAGGAAAATTGCCATGATCCGGTCGCTCCACCGCTGGTTTGGGCTGATCGCCGCTGCGCTTATCACCGTTATCGCCGCGAGCGGTACGGCACTCTCCGTCTTCCCGGCCATTGAGGGGCTCTCCACGCCCGTGGCTCAGGACCTAAGTGTCGCGGAACTCACGGCACGGATCCAGTCAACGGAACCCTCAGTAGAACAGATCAAGCGCGCACCGTCCGGCCGGATCACGGCATATTATTTCGACGGCGACCAGCCGGCATCTGCTATTATCGATCCGGCAACCGGCTCGCCCACTGGCAGCGCTGACGCGTCGGCGGTCGAGCGTTGGCTCACAAATCTTCATCGCGCGCTTCTCCTCGACGATAGCGGCCGCCTCATCGTCGCCAGCGGCGCGGCAGCCCTGGCGGCACTCAACCTGTCCGGCCTTTTCCTGCTGGCGCGCCGCGCCGGCGGCTGGCGCCATATCTTGAAACCCGCAAAAGGCGTGGGCGACAGACGCTTTCATGCCGCTATCTCGCGGCTTGCGCTGCCCGGCCTGCTTCTGTCATCGCTGAGCGCGCTCTGGATGACTGCCTCAACATTCGGTTATCTGCCCGCGGGTGCCGGCGCTCCGCCCTTCCCATCGCAGGTCAGCGGAGCTGTGGGCGCTCAAGTCGCCTCCATACCCCTTCTGCAGGAAACCCCGATCGACACGCTTCGCACCCTCAGCTTTCCGGCTGCCGGCGATGCGAGCGACGTGTTTACCCTGAAGACGGCTGCTGGCGAAGGCTATATCGACCAGGGCACCGGCAAACTGCTCGCCTGGAAGGATTCGAACCAGGTCGATCGCCTGACAGACGTCATCACCATGCTGCACACCGGCCAGGGGATGGCGTGGCTCGGCCTGCTTCTCGGTGTTTCCGCACTTGCCGTTCCTGTCCTCAGCTGGACCGGTCTCGCCGCCTGGTCCAAGTCGCGTGGCGGGAAGAAGAGCGGTTCCGAGGCCGATACCGTCATCCTGGTCGGCAGCGAGGGCGGCACGACCTGGGGCTTTGCCGAAACGCTGAGAAGATCGCTTTCGGAGCATGGTATGCGTGTCCATGTCGGTCCAATGTCGAGCTTCGAACCCGCACGCTGGCCCATCGCGCAACGGCTCATCCTTCTTGCCGCCACCTACGGCAACGGCGAAGCCCCGGTGTCCGCGCAAGGTTTTCTGGAGCGCTTTCAGCGCGCGCCTGCAGACAAAGCGCTTTCGCTTGCGGTTCTGGGCTTCGGCGACCGCAGCTTCCCCGCCTATTGCGGTTACGCAGCCGACATCGCGCGGCTGGCGGAAAAGAGGGGCTGGGATAGGCTACTGCCCTACGACACGGTCGACCGCCAGTCGTCACAGGATTTTTCCCGCTGGGGCCGTGATCTCGCGCAGATCCTCGGACTCAGCTTCGAGCTCGACCACCTCCCCACCAGACCGAAGACCTGGGAGCTTTCACTGGTCTCGCGGCGCGACTACGGCACAAGCGTTCAGGCGACGACCGTGATTTTGCGCTTCACCCCGCCGAGGGTGCCCTTGTGGCAGCGTCTGGCCGGCAACGCATTCCCCCGGTTCGAAGCCGGGGACCTGGTCGGCATCCTGCCGGAAGGATCGGAAGTGCCGCGCTTCTACTCGCTCGCTTCTGGCACGAAGGACGGGTTCCTCGAAATCTGCGTCCGCAAGCAGGCAGGCGGCCTCTGCTCCGGACAGCTGACAGCTCTGGAACCCGGGCAGACGGTGACGGCCTTCGTTCGTTCCAATCCGAGCTTTCGGCCTTTACGCAGCGGCAGACCGATCATCCTGATCGGGGCGGGCACCGGTATCGGACCTCTTGCGGGATTTGCTCGCGCGAATACGGCCCGCCAGCCCATGTATCTTTATTTCGGAACACGTCATCCGGCGAGCGATGCTCTCTATGCGGAGGAATTGGCGGGCTGGAAGGAGGACGGCCGGCTGGCAGGTGTGTCAACGGCCTTCTCGCGCACTGCAAATCCGGCCTACGTCCAGGACATCCTGCACAAGGATGCCGCCAGGATCGGTAGACTCATTACGGCAGGCGGCCATATTCTCGTCTGCGGCGGCCGCGACATGGCGGCAGGCGTTGCCGCCGCTCTCGCCGATATTCTGATACCGCAAGGGGTAAGTCTTGCAACGCTCAAGGCGGAGGGTCGCTATGCCGAAGACGTTTACTGATCTCGCCCGCCATGCCCTAAACGGTCCCACCATGGGTACGCGCTGGTCCGCACTCTTTCACATGCCGGTCGACTTCGAAACCACAGAAGTCCACGCCGCTATGGCGGACGCCGTCGCAGAGGTCGACCGGCAGATGTCCATGTGGAAGCCCGAAAGCGATCTCAACCGCCTGAACGCCGCTTGCTCCGGCGAATGGGTCGCCCTTCCCGAGCACCTGATGAAGGTGCTCGGGATGGGTCTTGCCATCGGCAAAGCCTCGGGCGGAGCCTTCGACATCGGCATGGGCGACGCTGTCGCCGCCTGGGGTTTCGGAGTTGCAGAGATTGACGAAACGGCAATAAATCTTGCCCGCCTCGCAGGCCGCAAACCGACCCATGACATGCTGGAGCTCGATCCGGCCAATCAGCGAGCGTTCAAACATGCCGACATTCAAATTGACCTCAACGGCATCGCCAAGGGCTACGGTGTCGATCGGCTGGCGCAAACCGCAAGTCAGCACGGTGTAGAAGCGGGGCTTTTCGCGATCGATGGAGAGCTGCGCGCGCTCGGCAGGCAGCCGAATGGCAGAGGTTGGGCGATTGCGGTCGAGAAACCCGACCGTCACGAACGTGCGCCGCATTCCATCATCGAGCTTGAGGATGCAGCCGTCGCAACGTCCGGGGATTATCGCCATTGGGTAGATGTTGGCGGGTATCGCTTCTCACATACCATGGCCCCCCCTCTCGGCATGCCGCTCAAAAATCCGCCCGCCTCGGCGACGGTGGTCGCAGGCGATTGCGCGAGCGCCGATGGCTGGGCGACGGCAATGATGGTCCTTGGTGAGGCAGGTCTTTCATGCGCCGAACAAGCCGGCCTTTCCGTTTTTTTCCTGTCGCGGGATCGAATGAGATGTCGTGGATGCGGCATATTTAGGCATTGATCAGAAGCCGCGTTGGCGTTGATCAGGCGCAGCTGAAACGAGCGGGCGGAGGACATTCCTGATACTCTGTTGAAGCACATCTCACCGCTTAGTTGGCAGCATACTAACCTGACCAGCATAGACACCTGGGATGCGGAACATCACAACGGATTTCGATCCTTCCGGCTGGGCTGCGGCGTGCAGCATAAGTGCCGGGCCCGTTCGCCTTATCCTGCGATTTCGTACTCCTCCTGCTCCACCCCATCTCCGGCAAGGGGCATGGCGCGCCATCTCTTCAGCACAGGCAACGATTTTCATTCGGCTCGTGCATGCGAAATGACTCTTGAGAAATATCACGCTGTTTGTGATATTGTTATTTCTGATTGTTGCATTCCTCCCCCTATGCGATTTAGCCTATTAAAATAAGATGCTTGAACGGGTCCCGCCCGGGCTCTAGTTTCGAGGAGATGGCGGCGTTTCGATCGACCATCGATATGGGGGAATCTTGGATGGCTCGCATTACGCTTAGGCAACTGCTCGACCATGCTGCGGAGGAAGGCTACGGCGTTCCCGCTTTCAACATCAACAACATGGAGCAGGCGCTCGCCATCATGGAGGCCGCGGACGCGTGTCAGGCGCCGGTTATCATGCAGGCGTCGCGCGGAGCCCGCGCCTATGCCAATGACATCATGCTCAAGCATATGATGGATGCCGTCGTAGAAATCTATCCGCATATTCCGGTCTGCGTGCATCTTGATCACGGCAATGATCCGTCCAACTGCATGACGGCGATCCAGGCGGGCTTCACCTCGGTGATGATGGATGGTTCACTGAGGGCGGATGCCAAGACGCCCGCCGACTGGGCCTATAATGTCGGCGTCACCAAGATGGTGACTGATATGGCGCATTTCGGCGGCATCTCGGTTGAAGGCGAACTCGGCGTTCTCGGTTCTCTCGAGACCGGCATGGGCGAGGCCGAGGACGGCCACGGCGCCGAGGGCAAGCTTTCGCATGACCAGCTGCTGACCGATCCGGACGAAGCCGTGAAGTTCGTGCGCGAAACCAAGGTCGATGCGCTTGCCATCGCGATGGGCACATCGCACGGCGCCTACAAGTTCACCCGCAAGCCGGACGGTTCGGTACTGGCGATGAACGTCATCGAAGAAATTCACCGTAAGCTCCCGAACACACATCTCGTCATGCATGGCTCGTCCTCGGTTCCGATCGAACTGCAGGAGATCATCAACAAGTATGGCGGCCAGATGAAGCCGACATGGGGAGTGCCGGTCGAGGAAATCCAGCGCGGCATCAAGAACGGCGTTCGCAAGGTCAACATTGACACCGACGGCAGAATGGCGATGACCGGCCAGATCCGCCGCGTGCTGCAGGAGGACCCAAGCGAGTTCGATCCGCGCAAATATCTGAAACCGGCGATGGCGGCGCTGAGCAAGCTCTGCAAGGAGCGCTTCGAACAGTTCGGTACCGCCGGCATGGCGGGTCGCATCACGCCCCTTCCCGTTTCGGAAATGGCAAAGCGTTACAAGTCCGGTTCCCTCGATCCGGCTTTCTCTTGAAACTGGGTTAGCCCGACGCCGGTCGCAGTGTCTTTTCCGGCTCGCCGGCAACCTTGCCTGTCAGTGCTTGGCCGTGGAAGCGGCTCAGCTGGCTGATAACGTCCTGGATTTCGCTGGCCGTTCGTTCGGCATTCCAATCGAGCGCTGCCTCGGCAACGCCGGCGATTTCCCGCAGGCCTGCCAGCGTCAACTGGCCCTTGATCGCAAGCGTCGTGCGGCGCATCACGATGTCCGACAGGTGGACAACGATTTCGTTCCGGACGATCCAGTCGATCTCGCGGAGACTGTAACGCGGCGCACCCGTCAGGCGCTGCTCGTCGGTATAGCCTGACGCAGAAGAAAGCAGGACTGCGGCCGTCGTGCCGTAGCGGCCGAGCAGTTCGTCGGCACGCTCGGCGGCAACGCCGCTGCGTGACGCGGTATCCCTGATCCAGGCGCTACGTTGGTGGGCGTCAACCGGAAAGAGCTTTCCGCCGCCGATCGCCAGATAGCGTGTCGACTGGCTGCGGCTGCGCTGCAGCCGGGAGAGAACGGTGTCGGCGACCTCTTCCGCAAAGCCGCGAAACGTCGTCCACTTGCCTCCGACCAGCGAAATGATCGGAAACGGTCTGCCCTTCTCTGGCTCCTTTACCGGCGCTGAGTGATCGCGGCTGATCAGGCCCGGTGCGGCCGCATCCGATGCCGGCAGCGGGCGGATGCCGCTATAGCTGTAGACGATCTGATCGCGATCGAAGCGGAGCGTCGGAAGCAGCGAACGGACGCTTTCGAGGAAATACTCGGTTTCCGGCTCCTCGCAGCGGACATTGTCCGGATCGTTGGCTGGAATGTCGGTCGAACCGACCAGTGCCAGCCCGAGATAGTCGTAGACCAGGCAGATGCGGCCGTCGTCGGCCTCGAAATAGATCATGTGGCCGTTGAGGCTTCGCACCAACTCGGGATGGTCAAGCAGGATATGGGAACCCTTGGTGCCGCCGATCAGGTGCGATGGCGCGCCGAGCAAAGTGTTGACATGATCGATCCAAGGACCTGCCGCGTTGACGACCAGCTTGGGGGCAACGGTGACATCGCGACCATCCGGCTGCCGGAAGGTCAAACGCCCTTCTGAAACGGCAGCCAGTGTCGAGAAATTTGCCGCGAGGCTCCCCGCATTCGCATCGAGACCATCGCCCACAAGCTCATAGACCAGCCGCTCCGGCCTGCTGATCTTGGCATCGTAATAGATGCCGCCGGCGACGATGGCAGGGGTGACATGCGGCATCTCCTTGCGCGCCTGTTTCTTCAGGATCAGCCGGTGGCGCGGCATGACCTGGTCGCGTGAACCGAAGAAGTCGTAGAGCCGAAGCCCGATCTTGATGAGCACGGCTCCGCGGCTGCGTGGCGCCGTCTTCGACCCGAAGAGCGTCCTGATTGCTGCCCAGATACCGCGGGTCCAGGAAAAGACCGGAATGAAGGTCGGCAGCGGCTCGACGCAATGCGGTGCGTTTTTGAGCAGTAGGTTTCGCTCAAGCGTCGACTGCGCAACCAGTCCGAACTCACCCGTTTCCAGATATTTCAGGCCGCCGTGGATGAGCCGCGATGGTGCAGCGCTCGTGCCGGAACCAAAATCGGCCTTGTCGACGATCAGGCAATTGACACCCTGTAGTGAGAGGTCGCGGAACAAGCCGGCGCCGTTAATGCCCGCCCCGATGATCAAAACGTCGATATCGTTCTCGCCGAGGTTGGAGAAGCGCTGCTGCAAATCGGGGGTCATGCTCGTCGTCCTAAATTGCCCGCCGCGGCAGGCATTTGTCTTTTCAGTTTGCCGATTGTTCCGGCGCAAGCGCGGCAATCCTAGGCCAAAGGGGGATCATCGCGTCGGCAATGTCGCGGAACACCTGGTAACGCTTCTCATAATCCGCTCTGCGGGCCGCATCGGGCCGGCAAGTCTTTGCGATGGAGGCAGTGTCGCGCGGATCGCTTTGCGGATCGGCGAAGACCCCGACGCCCGACCCGGCGCAAAGCGCAGCACCCCAGGCGGCCGCCTCATCCGTCTCGGTTACCGTGACCGGCATGCCAAGCACATCGGCAAACATCTGCACGA
This sequence comes from Rhizobium sp. F40D2, assembly GCF_051810745.2. Lineage (NCBI taxonomy): Bacteria > Pseudomonadati > Pseudomonadota > Alphaproteobacteria > Hyphomicrobiales > Rhizobiaceae > Rhizobium > Rhizobium sp. F40D2. Next base: position 261,257 of record NZ_JBPWQX020000002.1, on the reverse strand, counting down.
CGGCAGGATTGCGCGAGATGCCTCCGGCGAGCCGCGCCTGATCGAAGGCAAAGCCGTCGCGAAGCGCGTCGACATGAATGCGATGATTGAAAGCGATGCCCTCAAGCACGGCGCGCAGCATGTCGCCACGGTCGTGCCATCCACCGAGCCCAAAGAAGGCGGCGCTGGCCGCCGCACCATAGGGCGAGCCGAACAGATAGGGATGAAAGAGCGCGGTCGAGGGGCGCTCGAAGGCGGCCTCGATCTCGGGCGCCAGCAGGGCGTGGATCGAGTTGCCTTGCACCGCGCCATTCTTCCGTTCGGAAGCGCAAAGCGTGTCCAGAAACCAGTCGTAATTCGCTGTCGATGCCGGGGAAATCGACATGCTGTTCCAGATGCCGGGTGCAATGCCGTTGCGGCAGAACCAGCGCCGGTCGACACGCGGTTCCGACGAAAGCGTCTCGTTGATCGAATAGGTCCCGGCAATGACCGCGACAACGCCCTTCGCATAACCCCCTGCCCCGAGCGCCGGGGCCGTGACGTCGTGCAGACCGGCAACGACAGGCGTTCCCTCGGCAAGGCCCGTCAGCTGCGCGGCTTCACGGGTCACGCGTCCGACGATCTGGTCGGAGCGCGAGGCTGGTGGCAGGGCGTGGACGAGATCCTGCAAGCCAAACAGCCGCAGCGCATCCTCGCTGTAGTTCTGCGTCTTGACATTGGTGAAGGAGGTGCTCGCTTCGGTGCGGTCCGTACCGATGGTCCCGGTCAGGCAGAACCGCAGCCAGTCCTTGCAGCTGATGAAATGGCCGATGCGCTTGTGGCGCTCAGGCTCCATTTCGCGGATCCAGGCAAGTAATGCCGATGGCGCGGAAACGTGCGGGACCTGTCCCGTCAGCTCGATCGCCAGGTCGGCGACGTCGCTTTTCGTCCACCGGTCAACGATCGGCCCTGCCCGGCTGTCCAGCGAGAGAACGGCCCGGCCAAGCGGCTTCCGGGCGTGATCGAGCAAGTAGATGCCGTCTCCATGCGCGGTAGCGGCAATGCCCTCTATCTCGCTTGCCGGTCGCCCGCTGAGCGAAATCGCTTCGCGGATGGCATCGGCCGTCGCCTTCCACAATTCATCCATGTCGCGCTCGATATGGCGCGCCTTCGAAATGAACTGCGTGACGCGGCGCCGTGCGGCTGCAAGCGGCGTGCCGTCGATATCGAAGATGACCGCCTTGGTGACTGTCAAACCACTATCGATCCCGAGCAGTGTCGGCATTCACGTTTACCTCACGAGGGGCAACGGGCCCGCGCCGTCAGGTGCGCCCTCCGGCGCCCTTGGCGATGACCACGTTGATATCTCTGGACCGCATGCGGTCGATGTGCACCGGCTGGGTCTTGTCGTCGACGATAACGACGTCGAACTCATCCAGTGCTGCGAAACTGTGGAGTGCGCGCCGTTCGAATTTGGTATGATCGGCAAGCAAGATGCGTTTTACGGAACAGTCGAACATGGCGCGCTTGGTATCGACTGTTTCAGGAGACTGGTGCAGCACCGTGTCATCGCTGATCGCCGACATCGAGATGAACGCGACATCGGCCCTGAGAGCCCTGATCTCGTTGATGGTTATGCGCCCCATGAAGGCATTGCACCAATTGTAATATTGGCCGCCGAGGGCGAGCAGCGTGACGTCGTGCAGGCCCGTCAGCGCATTCATCAACGTCAGGGAATTGGTGATTGCGGTGACCGGCACCTTCGAAGGCAGATGCGCCGCCATCTGAAGTACCGTGGTCGAGTCATCGAAAAAGATCGCCTGTCCAGGTTCGACGAATTGCATCGCCGCCTCGGCGATCAGCTTCTTTTCCACCGCCTGACGGTTGGACCGGTAGACGTCGCTGGATTCGATGAGATTGGTCGCCGCTGCAGTGACGATGCCGCGCGTCTTCCTGAAGAGGCCGCGGCTGACGAGTTCATCGACATCTCGGTGAGCCGTCATCAGGCTGATCCCAAAGCGATCGGTCAGGTCTTCAATCCGCATCGAGCCTTCACCCATCACGGCCTCCGCAATCATGCGGCGGCGCGCGATCTGGCGCGTCTGCCGGCTGTCGCTGGTGAGCTGGTCCAACAGATCGTCGTCCCGGCTGGTCTTCTGTGTCACGGGTCACCCCTGTCGCTGAATTACGGATCCCAGCTTCGTACAGTGATTGCCGCGCCAAGGCAAAAAGGTGAAACGCGACCGCCGGCTGGACCGCCGGCCATCGCTTCCAGCATGAAAATGAGGGCGCTCTTGCGAGCGCCCTTTACCGTTTTACTGCGCCAGAACGAACGGGCCGGTGTACTTGTCGATGTTGTCCTTGGTGATCAACAGGCAATCGAAGAGCTGCTTCTCGCTCTTGGCACCCGTGTTGCCCGTCTTGATCAGGTTGTCGGCCTGCTTGACGGCTTCTTCGGAGAAGACGGCAACCGGTTGGAGGACGGTGTACTGGAGTTCGCCCGCCTTGATGGCAGCAACTGCATCCGGCGAACCGTCGAAGCCGCCGACCTTCACATTGGAAAGCTTGCCGGCTTCCTTGAGTGCGGCGATCGCACCGAGCGCCATTTCGTCATTGCCCGAGATGACGCCGACGATATCCGGGTTGGCCTGCAGCATGGACTGCATCTTGTTGTGGCCCTGGGTGCGGTCCCAGTTGGCAACTTCCTTGGCGACCTTCTTCAGGTCCGGATACTGCGAAAGGACGGTCTCGTAGCCGTTCGAACGCGTTGCGGCATTGTTGTCGGACGGCGCGCCGAAGAGTTCGGCATAGTTGCCCTTGTCGCCGATTGCCTCGACCCATTGCTGTGCGCCGAGGGCGGCACCCTGTGCGTTGTTGGAAACAAGCTGCGCCTTGGCCAGGCCTTCCTGGTTGATTTCGGCGTTGACGAGGATGACCGGGATGCCGGCAGCAACGGCCTTCTTGACCGCACCGACGGAACCGTCGGCATTTGCCGGGTCCAGGATGATCGCCACCGACTTGTTGGTGATCGCCGTATCGATCAGGTTGCTTTCGGTATTGGTGTCACCCTTGTGGGCGTTGACCGAGGCCGTGTAGCCCAGCTTTTCGGCGGTCGCCTTGGCGACATTGCCTTCCGTCAGCCAATAGGGATTCGACGGATCGTTGACGATGATCGTCATCATCCCCGCTGCCCAAGCGGAGCTTGCAAGAAGCGGTGCCACGGCCGCTGCGGCCAGAAGTATGCGCATGCCTTTCTTAAACATAGTCTCTCTCCCATTCGTGAGTTCAGTTATTGCCGGGGATCCGGCAGTGCTTTCCCCAATCGGCTTCGTGGACTCCAGCCTGCCGTCGTGGACAAGTTTCGGTCTCAGCCGTCAGGACGATTTGACCCGGCGGCCGTATTGGATGCTGTTCATGAGGACGGCGAGAACGATCACCGCGCCGGTGAATACTGTCTGCCAGTAGGCCGAGACGCCGATGATCACGAGGCCGTCCGAAAGGAAGCCGATGACGAAGGCGCCGAGCATGGTCCCGCGAACCGTACCGCGGCCGCCGGTCAGCGCCGCGCCGCCGATGACCACGGCTGCGATCGCCGTCAGTTCGTAGGTTGTGCCTGCCGTCGGACCGGCGGAGGTCAGCTGCGAGGAGAGGACCAGGCCGGCGATTGCGGCACAGACGCCCGAAAGCACATAGACGATGATCTTCACGCGCTTGACCGGGACGCCGGAGAGGTCGGCTGCACGCTCGTTACCACCTGAGGCGTAGAGCCAGCGGCCGAAGGCGGTGCGGCTCAGCACGATGCCGCAAACGATGGCGAGAACCGCAAGCACGATGACTCCGATCGGAATGCCTGCGAGCCGATTGAAGCCGAGCCAGTCGAAGCCGGTATTGCCGAGTTCCGGACGGCCGCCGAGATTGTTGTAGGTCAGGCCGTTGGTCATCAGCAGCGCGATACCGCGGGCCACGTAGAGCACGCCGAGGGAGGCAACGAAGGCCGGCACCTTGAGATAGGCGATCAGCACGCCGTTGACCGCACCGACAAGCGCACCGAGCGCACATGTGATGACGACGACGGCCCAGACCGGCGGATAGAGGATGACGCCGAAATAGGTGAGCGTGACGCCCTGCATCAGGAAACCGGCGATGCAGCCTGCAAGCCCAAGCGTCGAGCCGACCGACAGATCGATGCCGCCGTTCAGGATGACGAGCAGCATTCCGATCGCCAGAATGCCGAAGATCGCGACGTGCGACGCCATGATCAGGAAGTTGTTCAGCGTGAAGTAGTAGGGCGACAGGAACGAGAAGACCGCGATGATGACGATCAGCGCGAAGAAGGCCCGGCCTTCCAGGACGAGACGCACGATATTGGTATTGCGCTTCTGCCCGCTGGAAACTGATTTCTTTTCGGTGACGTCTGTGACTGACATAATCAGTGCTCCATAATCCAGGCTAGTGCGCGACCACGGCTTCGCCGGAGGCGGCCATGATCTTTTCCTTGGTGACATCCGAGCCGAACTCGGCCGATATCCTGCCGCGATGCATGACGATGATGCGGTGCGCGATGCTCAGGCATTCATTGACTTCGGACGTCGAGTAGACGACCGCCAATCCCTGCTTGGCGCGCTCCGCAAGCAACTTGAAAACTTCCGACTTGGCGCCGATGTCGATGCCGCGGCTTGGCTCATCGAGCAGGATGACCTTCGGCTGGGTTGCCAGCATCTTGCCGATGACGACCTTCTGCTGGTTGCCGCCGGAGAGCGAGCCGATCGAAGCTGCACCGCCATCGGTTTTCACATGCACCCGCCGGATCGCGTCATTGACGAGATCGCGCTCCCGATGGCCGGAGGTGAAAAGCCCTTTGGTGAAAGCGCGGATACTGGCAAGCGACAGATTGGAACCGACCGTCATCGTCTGGACGAGGCCGTCACGCTGGCGATCTTCCGGCACAAGCACGAGACCGCTGGCAATGCGTCCGGCGATGCTGAGCCCACTGACGTCCTGTCCTTCGAGCAGAACCTGTCCGCCACTTGAGCGCAGACGCCCGGCAATGCACTCGAGCAGTTCCGTGCGCCCGGCGCCCATCAGCCCGTAGATACAGACAATCTCGCCGGCACGCACCTTGAGAGACAGACGATCGACTGCATTATAGGCAGCGCCGGAGGGACCGGGGACACTGAGGTTTTCGATGGAAAGCGAGACGTCACCGAACGGGTGACCTTGCGGCGGGCTGCCGAGGTCGAAATTCTCGCCGACCATGTTGCGGACGATCCATTCGAGATCGATATCCTTGCGCTCGGCATAGGCCGTCATGTTTCCATCGCGCAGAACGACGGCGTGATTGGTGATCTGCAGCGCCTCTTCCAGATGATGCGAGATGTAGACGATCGACACGCCGCGGCTCGTCAGGTCGTGGATGACCTTGAAGAGCACATCCACCTCAGTCGCGCTCAGCGCCGAGGTCGGCTCGTCCATGATCAGGATGCGAGAATTGACGGAGAGGGCTCGCGCAATTTCGACAATCTGCTGCTGGCCGAGGCGAAGGTCCTCGACGCGCGCCAGCGGATCGATGTCTTCCTCGAGCTCTTCCATGAGCGACCGGGTCTGACGCTCCTCTTCAGCGAAGTCGACGACACCGCCCTTGATGATCTCCCGGCCCATGAAAATATTGTCGCGGACACTGAGATTGGGGGCGAGGCTGAGCTCCTGGTGAATGATCGAGATCCCGCGCTCGCGGGCATGGGTCGACGAACTAAAGCTGATCGGCGAGCCGTCGAGAATGATCTCGCCGGAGCTTGGCTGCGCCACACCCGAAAGGATCTTCATCAGGGTCGATTTGCCCGCGCCGTTCTCTCCGAACAGCGTTGTGACCTGGCCGCGATGGATGTCGAAGTTCACACCCTTGAGGGCGTGAACGCTGCCGTAGGATTTTGCGATGTTGCGGGCTGCGAGGACGACCTCGCCTTTCGCCCCGTTGCTGCGTTGCGGCTGGCTCATTTGAGCTCGACCTTCACCGGCGTGACGAGCCAGTTCTTCGGGTTGATGAGCTTGAAGACGCCGACGACGGTCGCCTGCTTTCCGTCCAGGGCGTCAGCATCCAGGCCCGCAAGAACCGCCTTCTTCATCTCGTTATTGATGGCCGAGCCGGCATCCTGATACTGGATCTGGTTGGTAAACTGGCCGAATTCGATGGTGCCGGTTGCATCGCGGAGGTCCGTGCCGTTGACCGCAGGGCCGGTCTGGACACGGACCACCGTCTCGGGAGGCAACCCATCAATCTTCATTTCGTTGGTGTTCGACTTGCGGGCGCCGAAAACGCCGGTCAGCGTGACGGGAATGACCGGTCCGGTGCTCGTCGCAGTGCCGTATTTCTCGGCCGCCGCCTTCTTGTCGGCGGCGATGGCGACCGCGAGATCAGCGGCCGCCATTGCCCGCTCCTCGACATTTGCTTTGATCCTCGGGAACTGCTCGGCGCCGAAGGTTTCCGGAGAGAATGCCTGCTGGCGGACATCGTTTTCGGAACCGATCTTGACGACCGTCGTATCGAACGCGATCGCTGCAACGACGATGACCGCCAACGCAGCGCTGACAAGAAGCCCGCCATTGCCGCTGCTCGGCTTTGATGCTGCATGATCGGACGAGGTACTCATGTCCGGACGGCCTTTGGCTTGGAATGGCAAGATGGGAAGTGCTAGCGCGATGATGATCGCAGGCGCGCTGAAGCATTGCGTCGCACCGGAAGAAAAACCGGCGGGCCGCCCGCAAGGGCGCAACTCTGGACGAAAATTCGCATTGGAAGCCTCCTCAACAAGACCGTCGGCTGTCTCCTCCAACCGCCCGGGCCTGCAAATTCTCCATCGGGAAGCGCGCTTCCGTGATAGAAGTATGTTACTTATGCCGTAAATGATGTTATATATTTTATGAGCTGTCAACGGCACTTTCACGACAGCTCGACTGAAATTCGCGATCTCACATCTTGCTCATCACGCTGCAGCGCAGCAACAAATGACAGGAAATGCAGATGCCTTCGCACCTGTTATTCCATCGGGATGCGGCATCATCCCTCTGTTATTCATGTAAAAAATTACAAATCGAGCCTTGCGCGCATTGCCATTTTCGATGCTGCATGCCGATAGCACGGCGGCGCTAAGCCAAGTTCCTTGCCCTCTTATTTTAGATGAAAAAAATTACATCGCCAGAAAAATCTTACTGGTATTGTGGTATCTTTATGTTATGTTTTGTGCGAAGTTAAGTAGGTTCTCGCTGCACGCCGGATCTGGGATTTTCCAGGAGGCGCGCTTGCCGTTCCCCGTGAAAGGACCGACGTTTCAGCCGGATGCATCATCCTAGATGAGTTTAGGGATCGGGAGGATTTCAGATGAATTTGATGCGCGTATTGCCCGCTGCGGCGCTTACGATGGTGGCGAGATAGGCTTGCGATGACATCGACCCAGAAGATCATAATTGGCATAGATGCCGGCACCTCGGTCATCAAGGCCGTTGCCTTCGATCTATCCGGACGCCAGATTGACACAGCCTCCGTTCGCAACAGATACACCACCGGAGACAATGGCTCGGCAACACAGTCGCTGGATCAGACCTGGCTCGATTGCGCCAGCGCGTTGCGTGGCCTTAGCGAAAAGGTCCCGGATCTTGCATCGCGCACGGCAGCCATCGCCGTCACCGGACAGGGCGACGGCACCTGGCTCGTCGGCCACGGCAATACGCCGGTAGCCGATGCTTGGCTGTGGCTCGACGCGCGCGCCGCGCCGACGGTGACGGCGCTCGCCGGCGGAACCCAGAACCGCGCCCGCTTCGAGGCAACGGGCACTGGCCTCAACACATGCCAGCAGGGCGCGCAACTTGCCCATATGGACCGCTTCACGCCCGACCTTCTCGATCGGGCGGAGGCGGCGCTGCACTGCAAGGACTGGCTCTATCTCAACCTAACAGGCATGCGGGCAACCGATCCATCGGAGGCAAGTTTCACCTTCGGCAACTTCAGAACGCGCCAGTATGATGCAGTGGTGATCGACGCGCTCGGCCTTGACCATAGACGCAGGCTCCTGCCCGAAATCATCGACGGCAGCGAGGTCAGCCACCCGCTGACATCAGAGGCGGCGAAGGCCTGCGGGCTTCTTGTCGGAACGCCGGTCTGCCTCGGCTATGTCGACATGGTGATGACGGCGCTTGGTGCGGGCGTGCGCAGCGACGCTCGCAACGCCGCCTGCTCGACGATCGGCTCGACCGGCGTGCACTTGCGCGCCAAGTCCGTTGCCGACGTTCAGCTCAATCGTGAGGGCACCGGCTATGTGATCGCCCTGCCCATCCCCGGCATCGTCACTCAGGTCCAGACCAATATGGGTGCCACGATCAACATCGACTGGATCCTGGATGTCGCCGCCTATCTCATGGCCGAGGCAGGCAAGCCTGCTTCGCATGCAGACCTCATTGCGCGCATCGACGGCTGGTTTGCACAAAGCCGACCCGGGGCGGTGCTTTACCATCCCTACATTTCCGAAGCGGGCGAACGTGGGCCTTTCGTCAACGCCAATGCGCGCGCCGGCTTCACCGGGCTTTCGATGCGTCACGGCTTCCCCGACCTGCTGCGCAGCGTGGTCGAAGGGTTGGGGCTTGCCACCCGCGACTGCTACGCGGCGATGGGCGCGATGCCCGAAGAGCTGCGGGTCACGGGCGGGGCAACACGCTCCGCCGCTCTTCGTCGTTCACTCTCGGCCGCCGTTAACGCACCGATCCGCCAGTCGCGCCGCGAAGAGACGGGGGCGGCCGGCGTTGCGATGATGGCCGCGGTGGCTGTCGGCGTCTATTCCAGCATGGACGATTGCATTGCCGACTGGGTGACGCCGCTCCTCGGCGATGCGGAGACACCGGACGCCAGCGAGGCCCACCGGTTCGACCGGCTCTTTTCCGCCTATACCGATGTGCGCCAGGCAATGGCGCCCGCCTGGGACAAGCTTGCCGAAGCCGCAACGACGTCGCCGGTGGGCGCGTAATTCTGATGCAGCAGGCATCGAAGGAGCATGACATGACCGAACCCGAACTCCTGGATCTCTTCGTCATCGGCGGAGGCATCAACGGCGCGGGAATCGCACGCGACGCTGCGGGCCGCGGCCTGAAGGTTGCGCTGTGCGAAAAGGACGATCTGGCACAGGGAACCTCTTCGCGCTCAGGCAAACTGGTGCATGGCGGTCTGCGTTACCTCGAATATTACGAATTCCGCCTGGTGCGTGAGGCGTTGATCGAGCGTGAAGTGCTGCTCAATGCCGCGCCGCATATTATCTGGCCGATGCGCTTCGTCCTGCCGCACAGCCCTGAGGATCGCCCCGCATGGCTCGTGCGGCTCGGCCTCTTCCTCTATGATCATCTCGGCGGCCGCAAGAAACTACCAGGAACCCGCACGCTCAACCTGCTCCGCGACCCGGAAGGCACGCCGATCCTCGATCAATATACACGCGGTTTTGAATATTCCGATTGCTGGGTAGACGACGCCCGCCTCGTGACCTTGAATGCGGTCAGCGCAGCGGAAAATGGCGCTCTGGTGCTGACCCGCTCGCCGGCCGTGTCGGCCCGTCGGGAGAATGGTGGCTGGACCGTGGTCACGAAGAACAACTCCACAGGGGAGACGCGAACCTTCCGCGCCAAATGTCTGGTGAACTGCGCCGGCCCCTGGGTGATGGACATCATCAATCGCGTCGCCGGTTCGAACTCCGGCCGCAATGTCCGCCTCGTCAAGGGCAGCCACATCATCGTGCCGAAGTTCTGGGCGGGCGCCAATGCCTATCTGGTGCAGAACCACGACAAACGCGTCATTTTCATCAATCCTTACGAGGGCGACAAGGCGCTGATCGGGACGACCGATATCGCGTACGAAGGCAGGGCCGAGGATGTTGCCGCCGACGAGACAGAGATCGAGTATCTGCTCAAGGCGGTTAATCGCTACTTCAAGGAAAAGCTGCGCCGCCACGATGTACTGCACAGCTTCTCCGGCGTGCGCCCGCTGTTTGACGACGGCAAGGGTAACCCGTCCGCCGTTACCCGCGACTATGTATTCGATCTCGACGAGACAGGCGGCGCTCCGCTGCTCAACGTTTTCGGCGGCAAGATCACCACATTCCGTGAGCTCGCCGAACGCGGCATGCAGCGCCTGAAGCACATCTTTCCGAACATGGGCGGCGACTGGACGGAGAAAGTGCCGCTGCCGGGCGGCGAAATTCCGAACGCCGATTATGAGAGCTTCGCCAACAGCCTGCGCGATATCTATCCCTGGATGCCGCGCAAGCTCGTGCATCACTACGGCCGTCTCTATGGCGCCCGCGCCAGGAACGTGGTTGCCGGCGCGACAGGCATGGAAGGGCTCGGGCGGTATTTCGGCGGACAGCTCTATGAGGCCGAGGCCCGTTATCTCGTCGCTATGGAATGGGCCGAAACGGCCGAGGACATCCTCTATCGCCGCACCAAACATTACCTCCACTTGAACGAAGCGGAGCGCGCGGCTTTTGGCGAGTGGTTTGCTTCAACCCGCCTTGCCGCCGCCTGAAGGATGCCGCCATGCCGCTGACCCTTTCGCTCAATACCAATCCGCTGGTGAACCGCTTCGCCGACCCAGACGACCTCATCGACACGGTTGCGAGGGATCTGCGGATCCGCGACCTCCAACTGACCCACGAGTTCATCAATCCGAGCTGGCAGGCGCCGGTCATCCGCCGCCTGACGCGCACGATGAGCGCCGCGCTGAAGCGCACGGGGGTGCGGATCACCTCGGGCATGACCGGCCCCTATGGGCGTCTCAACCATTTCGGACATCCGGATGCCGATGTCCGCCGCTACTACGTCGACTGGTTCAAGACCTTCGCCGACATCACCGCCGATCTCGGCGGCAACTCGGTCGGCACGCAATTTGCGATCTTCACCTATAAGGACTTCGACGATCCGGCCAGGCGCGAGGAACTGATCAAGATCGTCATCGATTGTTGGGCCGATGTTGCCGAGCACGCTCGCGCCGCCGGCCTCTCCTACATGTTCTGGGAGCCGATGAGCATCGGCCGCGAGTTCGGAGAGACGATCGCCGCCTGCCTGTCGCTGCAGGAGCGGCTGGCATCGGCCGGAATGGCCATCCCGATGTGGATGATGGCGGATATCGATCATGGCGACATCACATCCGCCGATCCCCACGACTACGACCCCTATGCCTGGGCGCGCGCCGTCCCGCAGGTATCGCCGATCATCCACATCAAACAGAGCCTGATGGACAAGGGTGGGCACCGGCCCTTTACCGCCGAATTCAACGCCAAGGGCCGCATCCAGCCGGCACCTCTGCTGCAGGCGCTGGCCGAAGGTGGGGCGAAGGACAATGAAATCTGCCTGGAACTCTCCTTCAAGGAACGCGAGCCGAATGATCGCCAGGTCATCCCGCAGATTGCCGAAAGCGTCGCCTTCTGGGCGCCGCATATCGACACCGGCGTCGCTGACTTGAACATCTGAGACAGGGATCTTTAAAAGGCAGCACTGCTATACGGCGAAATCGCCGCATGACCTTCGAAAAGGAGCCGTGATGACGGACGCCGATGATACGCTTGCCGTGCGTGCTGCCTGGCTTCATTATGCCGGTGGCCTGACGCAGTCCGACGTTGCTCGCCGCCTTGGCGTGCCGTCGGTCAAGGCCCATCGCCTGATCGCAAGAGCGGTTGCCGATGGCGTCGTCAAAGTCACCATCGACGGGGATATCGTCGAGTGCGTCGAGCTGGAGATGCAGCTTTCGGAACGGTTCGGGCTTCAGTACTGCGAGGTCGCACCCGATCTCGGCGAGGAAGGCTTGCCGCTCCGCGCACTCGGCCATGCCGGTGCCGGCTATCTCAAGCGTGAGATCGAGCGCGGCGACAATACGGTCATCGGCCTTGGTCATGGCCGGACGCTCTCCGCCGCTGTCCAATATATGCCGAGGGTGAGCGCGAAGAACCTGCGTTTCGTCTCGTTGCTTGGCGGCCTGACACGAAACTACGGTGCCAATCCCTATGACGTGATGCATCGCATCGCTGAAAAGACCGGCGCCCATGCCTTTGTCATGCCGGTTCCCTTTTTCGCCAATACCGGCGAGGACCGCGAAGTGCTGAAGTCGCAGCGCGCCGTCAAGGAGGTCTTCGACCTTGCTAACAATGCCGACCTGAAGCTCGTCGGCCTGGGAACTGTCGATGCCGAGGCGCAGCTTGTTTTGTCCGGCATGGTTGAACCCGGTGAAATCGACGACATTGCCGCCGCAGGCGGCGTCGGCGAGATCCTCGGACACTTTTTCGACGCCGACGGCCACATCCTCGACACCGCGTTGACGGCGCGCACGCTCTCTGCGTCTTTCCCCAAGACCATGAAAGAGCGGCTTGTGGCGCTGGCGGGCGGACAGTCGAAAGTGCCGGCCATCCGGGCAATTCTGAAGAGCCGTCGTCTTTTCGGGCTGATCACCGACGAGCGAACCGCGCAGGCATTATTGATGTAGCGATCGAAAGCAACAATATTTTATCGCAAAATAACATTATTGATGTTGATTATCACGCATGTTTCGTTATCTTGACATTAAGCGAGGGTGGAGAGCGGGATGAGGCGGGAAGAGCGGCAGCAGTTGATCGTCAACCTGCTCGTCGAAAACAAGACCGTCGATCTCGACGACCTTGCCGATCGCTTCACCGTGTCAAAGATGACGATCCATCGCGATCTCGATGATCTCGAGCAGGCGGGTGTCCTGCGCAAGGTTCGCGGCGGCGCGACCATTGACGCCGGAACGCAGTTCGAAAGCGACTTCCGCATTCGCGAGCGCCAAGACAACGAGGCCAAGCTGGCCATGGCGAAGACCGCGCTGGAACTGGTCGAGCCGGGGATAACGGTGATGGTAAATGACGGCTCGATGGCGGCCGTGCTCGGCGAAATGCTGCTGCGGAAGCGACCGCTGACGTTGATCACCAACAATGCGGCGATCATGGAGCGGCTGAAAGGCGAAACCGGCATCACGTTGATTGCGCTTGGCGGCATCTATTCGGCGAAATTCAACGCCTATCTCGGCGTCGTCACCGAGGAGGCACTGTCGCGGCTGAGGGCCGACATTGCCTTCATTTCTACGCCCGCCGTCAGCGGCAGGCTCGCCTATCACATGGACGACAATGTCGTGCGCGCCAAGCGGGCAATGATCGCGTCCTCGACCAGGACCTGTCTTCTGGTCAATCACCAGCGCATCGGCCACACCGCCCTGCACGTCATGGCGGATCTGGCCGACTTCGATGCCGTTATCACCGACAGGGCACCCGATGCTGCTGTTCTGGAGGAATTCGAGCAGGCGGGCATCACGCTCACCATTGCATCAACGCAGGATCCTACATGACCGAAAAGCCGCGTTTCTGGATTGGCACCAGCTGGAAGATGAACAAGACGCTTGCTGAAGCCGAGCATTTCGCACGCGGTCTTGAAGCTGCCGATGCCGCGCGCGACCCGCGTATCCAGCGTTTCGTCATTCCGTCTTTCACGGCCGTGCGCGAGGTCAAGGCGAGGCTTGCCAAGACCTCGGTGAAGGTCGGCGCGCAGAACATGCATTGGGCCAACCAAGGTGCCTGGACCGGCGAAGTCTCGCCGGTGATGCTGAGGGACTGCAATCTCGATCTCGTCGAGCTCGGTCATTCCGAGCGGCGCGAACACTTTGGAGAGACCGACGAGACAGTGGGTCTGAAGACCGAAGCGGCCGTTCGCCACGGTCTCATCCCGCTGATCTGCATTGGCGAGACGCTTTCCGACCGCGAAGGCGGAAAGGCCGCCGACATCCTCGCGACCCAGGTGCGCGGCGCGCTTTCGAAACTTTCCAGCGCTCAAAAGGCTGCCGAAATCCTGCTGGCCTACGAGCCGGTCTGGGCGATCGGCGAGAAGGGCATCCCGGCGACTGCAGATTATGCGGATGCCCGCCAGTCTGAGATCATCGCCGTTGCCGAAGCTTTGCTGGGCCGCAAGATCCCCTGCCTTTATGGTGGGTCGGTCAACCCGCAGAACTGCGAAGAACTGATCTCGAGCCCGCATATCGACGGGCTCTTCATCGGCCGTTCGGCCTGGAATGTCGAAGGTTACCTTGACATCCTGGCCAGATGCGCCGCCAAACTCTGAGGAGAAAGACAATGAAGCTTGCCATTGCAGGAGACAGCGCCGGCGAAGACCTCGCCAAGGTTCTGGCCAATCATCTGAAGGACCGCTTCGACGTGTACGAAGTCTCGCGCACCAGCGCCGGTGCCGATCCTTTCTACGCCAACCTTTCGGATCGCGTCGCCTCAGGCGTCATCGACGGCACCTACGACAAGGCGATCCTCGTTTGCGGTACCGGCATCGGCGTCTGCATCTCGGCCAACAAGGTTCCGGGCATCCGGGCCGCCCTGACACACGACACCTATTCGGCCGAGCGTGCCGCGCTTTCCAACAATGCGCAGATCATCACCATGGGAGCCCGCGTCATCGGAACCGAGCTGGCAAAGTCGATCGCTGATGCGTTTCTTGCCCAGACCTTCGACGAGAACGGTCGCTCTGCTGGCAACGTCAAGGCCATGAATGATCTCGACGCGAAGTACAGCGCCCGTTGAGGGATGCGGAGGGTGCTGAGATAGAACTGCCGGCCGAAGACCTTCTCGAGCACGGCTGCCATCGTCATCTGGAAGGCATAATCGCCAAGCATCGCGACCGCCCCAACCGTAGTCGCCGCATGGGCGACTGGCTGAAAATAAAATGCGTCTAGAGCGAGCTTCGTGATTGTCGGCTATGAGAAGTCGGCATCCGCCCGTTGTGGGGCATCGGCAGCCTCCTGCTGGCCGGCAGACAAGGCTTCGACCGGGTTTACGTTGGATCGGTCGGGACTTGTTTCAGTGCCAGAGATGCTGAAGACCTGAAAAAGACGCTCGATCGGTTGAAGATAAGCTGGCCGGTCGTTGCCCTGAAGGGCAAAGCCTCGTCTTCGTGCAGCCGAAGCTGTCGCCGAAATCGAGTTTTTGCGACAGGATCTTTGGATGCGGTTCAGGCGAGCGAACGATGCTCCCAAAGCGCCGAGAGAGTACGGACGGCAATGGCATCATCGCAATGCTGCAGGAAATAGCGGAGACGCTTTCCCTTTGAACCTCCATTCACGGCATATTTTGGATCGTCGATGTTGATCTTGAGCTCCGAGGCAAAGAAGTCGGAGAAGTTCGCATCAGAGAAATCCAGTACAAAGCCCTGGCCCCGGATGAAGTCGACGAGATCATCCACGAGACGCAGATCAATGGATCGAATCGAGCTAAGATACGAGACTCGCTCGGCATCAATCTAAGTGCACAGGGCTTCGCGGTGTCATAGCTGGCCCAGCTGGACCGAAAGAGGGTTGCCTTGTTGCTTTGCGACCTTTGCGACGGTTGCCAGAAGATCGAAAACGCTCGCTGCGGTTACCCTTCCTCGGTGTCGAGAAGCATCGCGACGTCATAATAATGTCGTGAGAAATATCGCGGCGTGGCCGTCTCCGACCGGCAGTGCGCCTCGGCGTGGAGAGCGGTGCCCTTTCCCAAAAGGTCCGCTGGGCGGACAGAACGGTCTGCCGCCTGTGCGATTTCAGTCGCTCGATCGAGGTGGTGTTGCCCTTCAGCAGGGCTTACCGACGCTGATTGATGCTGCCGTTCCCGTAGTTCGTTTGAGCCTTCTCGACGCTTGCCATCGCCCGTTGCGCATTGGCTTCGGTGTGCTCGGTAGTGGCCTTTGCCCGAGCAACCAGCGCCCGTTGCTCACGATCGTCGAGGCGAGCAAGGATTGCACCCTTGGCGACGTGGTCGCCGACGTCGGCACGCAGATCGACGACGAAGCCGGACACATTGAAGCCAACCTTGGATGCGATGCGTGCCTCGACCGTGCCGAGGCCGAAGACTTGCAGCGGCACGTCTCGTTCGGCGGTGGCAACCTGAACTCGACGGGGCGCAGGAACATCTCCCATTCGGCAATACCCACGCCAACGACAGCGGCAAGTGCGATGGCGAGCGCAACAATGCGCTCGGATCTTGCCTTGCCGGCCGCGCGATCTTCTTTCTTCGTGGCGACCATAGGGGCCGCCTTCGTGCTGGGACTTGGAACTTCAAGCAAAAGCATTCCCACGCTTCAAGGCAGGTGTTGCTCATGCTGTGCTCTGGTAGCGGCGCTCGCAATGACGTGGATCAAAGAACGCAGCCCCGCGCCCCCCGATCGTAGGCTCTTGCTCAGTGAAACTTCTGTGCCCTTCGCGAGCGGGTGTCAGCCGCTTCTGAAGCTCTTGGAGGTGAGCGCCCGGATCCGCCAGCGCTTGCTCGCCGCCGGCCGCCCGCATCTGGTCCTTGACCACGGCAAGCTCCTCCTCAAGCAGGAGGTCTTGATTGACGGCGGTGAGCTCCTTGAGGCGTTCGTCGAGCAGTGTCAGTTCCGTCGACGCGCTGCGAGCTTCATTTCTTCCCGACTCAAGTTTGGCCCGATCGGGAACACCAGTCAGTCCAAATGCCGTCCACTGCATTGCCAGCTGTTGCGCCGCAGCAAGAGCGTTCCTCTGCGCCAGTTCCGCGGCAGCGAGTTCGCCCTCGCGCGTGCCGAGTTGCTCTTGAAGCGAAGAGGAATCGGCGCGCGCGGTTGCGGATAGACCGTCCAACTCATCCATTTTGTCGCGCGCCTGCTGGAGCTCATTTCGGCGCGTAGCAAGGAGCGTACCGAGCTCGTCGAGGGCAGATGTCGTGAGGCCGCGCGCCGCGATTCTTTCCCCGCAATCTCGCTCCTCTGCTTGAAAGCTGGCAAGCCGAGTTTCGGCGGCGGCGATACGGCTTGCAAGCCGTTCGATTTCGCCCGAAGCAGTCGAACGCTGTTGTTCGGCGGCAAGCGCTACGGGTTGTTGTTCAGCAAGACCTACCTGCGCAGACCGAAGCTCAAATTGCGCCGCACTATGACGCGCCGAAGCAAGAGCGGCAAGATCGTCTGCCTCGCCGGCGTTCAGCGCCTGACGCAGCGTATCGCCCAGGGCCACGGCACGTTGACGAGCTTGTTGAGCCTCCGGCTCTAGCTTCCCTGGTTGGGCAAGAATGGGCGCGAGGTCCGCGATACGGCCCGAGAGGGCAGCGGCTTCGCTGCTTAGACTTTCGACCCGTTCGGCGATCGAAGCGACGCGGGCATTACCAGACCGTGCCGCCTCATTTGCAAGCAATCTAAGCTGGCCGGGAGGAAAATGAGACTGGCAGACCGGACAAGTGTCATCGTCTTCGTGTATGTGGCTTGCAACCGAGGCGACTGCGGCGGCGATGGCGCTTGCATGACGTTCAGCCTCGGCGAGATCCCGCCGGAGGGCCTGAAGTGCCGCCATGAGCGTGTCACGCTGCTGGACCGAAGTATCATACTCGCTTCTCACTTCGGCAGCGGCTGCCACTGCCGCAGAGAGGACAACATCCTTGGCAGCGGCATCGGCGGCAAGTTCGACGAGGCGCGTTGACGTGTCGAGATCAGTGCGTGCCTTGGTGGCGATCGCCAAGAGCCGCGCGGCTTCGGCGGCCGCGGTCGCATGTGCCGCCACTATTGCATCGGCTTCGCCGAGCTGCCGGCGCTGCTCCACCAACGCAGCATTTTGCACGTCGAGTTCGGAACGTGCTGTAGTTATCTGAAGCAGGAGCCCGTCACGTCGAGCGAGATCGGCACGATTCGCTTCGAGCCGGGCAATATCAGCGTCAATAATGGCGACGATCCCCGCCTGAGCCGTTGCGGCTTCGCTCGCTGTAGCCAACCTCTGCTGGGCGTCAATGTTCGAGGTACGCGCCGCAGCCAGTTGCTGACGGGCCCGCACAAGGCTTGGGTGATCGTCTGGTGTGAATGCAGCTTGGGCTTCGTAGCGCCCGATAAGGTCTTCAGCGCTCGCCAGCTTTGTGAGACGATCCTGAGCCTGTGCTTGGCTGCTTTCGAGGAGTCCGGCGAGCCTTGCAAGCAGTTGGCTGCCACTTTCACCTAAGGAACTGACGGGACCGAGCGCGGCTATGCGGTGAATCTCGGCTTCCAGCGCCGCCGCTCGGCTGCGGACTTCCTCTTCGCTAAGGCCGCCGGAAGCGCGAACCGCCAGCCGCAGGCGATCGAGCCGGGCCTGCCAGCCCTGCCAGTCCGCAATATCCTTTTCGATCGCGGCAATCGCTGCCTGCTCGGATTTGATCCGGTTACCAAAGGCAAGCGTAGTCGGTCTACCGCGCAAGCGCGTCCGGATCAGTTCGAGGCGGTCGACGCCGCTCGGCCCCTTCAGTGCGGCCCATTGATCGTCGGCCTCGCGGCTAGTGAAGCGTTGCCGCTCTGCCTGACCCAGAAAGTGCGTCATGGCTAGGTGTGTGCCTAAATCTGTAATCTGTCCTCGACCGGGTTTGGAAAGCAGCGAGGAAACCAAAGTTGCCGATGGTATCTCTTTGGCACTACGCCGCACTGGTTCGTCTTCGGAGAATTGGAGCGTGACCGAATGGCTGTCGCGTTCTGCGCCATTGCGGGTAAGGTAATCGGCATCAGGAATGACAATCTTGCCCGACCGCGACACATAGGGCGTGAAGCGACGAATAATGCCGGTCAGCGCCCATTCGATGCCATCAAAGAAGCTGCTTTTGCCGAGCCCATTTGTGCCAGTCAGCAACAGCAGTCCAGGGGTAGCCGGCAACGCAACCCTAAAGTCGCCGAACGTACGGAAATTCTGGATCTCGATACTGGAGAGGTACACATCGCTCATGAATTGACCCTCTGCTCCCATGCACGCACCAGTGCTTCAACAATGTCCTCACCTGACCGCTCATCATCTCCTTCAAGAGCAATCGCATCGAATTCTTCCGCCGTGCTGCGCGGTAAGCCCGCAGGCGTCGGCTCATCGAGGTCGAGAGACTGATCTATGATGACTTCGTCATCCTCGTGCCATGGGCGCGCGAGGAAGCTCCGGCGGACGAAATCGCCAAAACTATCACCGTCCCGCTCTGCATCGCGCGGCCTCAGCCAGGCGAGCTTTCGGGCCACGCGATCATCACGCTCGAGAAAAAGTCCGAGCGACCTCCATTTGCGTTCCCACTCGGAACCGCGTGGCCCGAGGAGAAACAGCTGCAGGTCGAGGCTCTCGTTGGCGCTGAGGAAGGAACGCGCGACGACACATTGATTGCGATAGCGCCGCAATGTCTCTCGCACAGCTGGCAGCGTCGGCGTTTCGGGAAGCATGCCGAAGATAACAGTATAGCGTCCTATCTTCAGGGCCTTGACGTAGGAAGGCAGCTCACTGGGATCAAGTCTTGCCGCGGCGCTGGTGCCGCCGTTGAAATTTTGACCAGCGAGTTGCGGCCGGTCGCTGACTGAAAGCTCCCGTTCGCTTGCATTCTTCACAACCCGCTGCACGAATTCCGCTAAAGCGCCTGAAATGGTCGGTTCGCTCATACGGTCTCCTCCTTGCGTTCGATCGCTCTCAGCAAGAGCTCGGAATGCTGGTGCTCTACTTGCTCAAGAAGCGTCGTCAAGGCTGTGACACCCTCGGTGAGGGCCTGGATCAATTCCTGGCTGAGCCACATCATCATAGGACCGGACCCGGCGGTTTCGGCAAGCGACGGCTGCCCTGCTCCGATCGTGGCAAAGGGCTCCTCCGCTTTCCGAGCCAGATCCAGTCGGCCTTCAAGCGCGAGCAGGACGAAATTTGTATGCCAGTCATGGGTACTCGCACACATCCCGGGACGCTTGCCCAGAATGCGATCGGGCGCACAACCATGACCAGTTCGCTCATTTCCGGCAATCTCGCGAAGCAGATTGCCGGGGCGAATGCTTCGCGGTGCTGTCTGGCCCCAAACCGACGCGATGGCAAGGGACAACGCGGTGCCGCCGATTATGGAAGAAAGCTTACGCGGCCCCACGAGCACCTGCACGGCATCGCCGTCCTCGTCGGTGGCGCTCACCATAAGCCGAAGGAAACGGCTGAGTAGTGCCGGTTCATCGGTGAAGGCTTCCTGCCAGGTCTTCCACGTCTGCCGCATCAGGGCTCTTAAGTCCGGCGCGATCTCCAACCCAACATAGCCTGCCGGATCGTCCTGGTTCAGGAGATAACCGTTAAGATGATTGTCGATCCTTGCGAGAACCCAACTATCCAGCTCGCGATGGACAATTGCAGCAAGCCGCGCTGAACCGGTAGACTGCCTGACTTGCCACCCGCCGCCCGGGTTTCCGCGAATAAGCTTCGGCATGGCCATGCCGCTCGCATGTGGTGATCTCGACGTCAGCAATTCCCACGGTTTCGCCCAGTCCAGAGGCTCGGCGTGAACCACGACATTGGACGCATGTACAGCGACCCGCAGCATCGCGCCTCCGATCGGCCCCATCTCTGAAGGCGCCTGCCTAAGAGTTACGTTGAACGAAGTGCCATCACTCCACGCCTCCCCGATCCGGTCAGCCCCGCGATCGCTGGACCATTGGACATCAGTGCCATCGATACTGAGATGAACCATCATCGGCATAGAGGCTGCCGCTAGGGCGGTCAGTCGCCTTGAGCCCGTTAGATGAGCTTCTCGCGCCTTTTCTCGGAAGAAGTCCTGAGCGTCGTTCGACAGCACCGGCACTAGCGTCGCAGCGCCCAGTCGAGCAAGCCACTCTTCATGTCGCTGCTCATAGTCGCCGAGCAAGTCGGTGAAAGGCTCGCGAACACTCTTCCTGTCTGTTCCTCTGCGGATGATCACTTCGTCCGCGGTGATCAGTTCTCCGTCGCAATCGAGCTGAAAGGTCGGATCATCCTGCGCAGGCGTATAACCGGCGACCCTTGATACGGTGTCGCACGCGATGTGTCGGAAAGCATGTCCAGCAGTTGTCTGGCAGGCCCTGATTGTAGCGAAGGTGGCCAATCGGTTGAGAACGGCAGAGCCGAGTGTGAAAACGGCCTTGTCTCTGGTCTGCAGCGTCATCTGGACGCCGGGACGGAGCTTACGGGCAATCTCGGCAACAAGACCGTTCGCCTCAATAAGCGGGTCGATCCGATCGGTATAGGATTGAAAGAGATTGAACTCATTGCCATTGGCCTGCGCCACGCGGGCTTCGCTTTCGATGGCGAGTATTTCGCGTTCGAGATCCTTGCGGTTGGGATAGGTCGCGATGGTGCGAATCAGCGCCGCGTGGTTGAAACTGGCAAAAGCAGCTGCCACGAAGTCGATAAGTCCGCCATCGCCACTACCGCTGACGAAATAGTGGGGATTGGCGCGACCTCGGATCTCAGCGCCCGGAATGCCGGCATTGTCCCAGTAGCTCTTGTCCCCGATGCCGCGGACGGTCTCAGTTGCTTCCAGCCCGAACCCGAATGCCAGAATGATGATCTGGAATGCGTCCGTCCGTTCCACGCCAGCACCGAGATCGAGAGCAGTGAGCTGATAGCCACCTCCGTCGAGCTCCTTAATGGCTGTAACTTTGTGGCGCTTGCGCTGTGATAAATTTCTGGTTCGTCCAGCAATTTCCTCGAATTGCCGCACCACGTCCTCCCGCACGTCCTTCGACGGGCCGGCATCCCAGCCGAGCAGTGGAAGGTCAGCGATTGGATCGTCAGAGTTGCCACGCGGCCAATTATAGATATGAGGATCAAGCTTCCTCTGGTCTGTCCCCATCTGCAGCTTCAGCAGATCGTCGGCGGACTCGAAAAGAACCACCTCGCCATCGCAGGCAAGAGCGGCCGAGGCGGCGGCAGTAATCCCCGCAGCACCTCCGCCAACGATAGCAATTCGCGGACCGTCCCGCAGCATATCCTGCTCGGCCAAGGCGTGTATTAACGCCATAGCGCGCACTTGTTGCGAATAGAAAGTGATCCGTTGGTCAAAGCACCCGAGTACGTAGGCACCTCTACGCCCCTGGATTGAAGCGCCTTCGATTACGCTGAGCGGACCCAAAGGAATGTTAACCAACGGTCACCACTCTCGAATATATGCAACAATGTCTGATCGGACGCTCATTTAGCCTGATATCCCCCATGCAAATAGAAAAGACACCTTATCGGCCAGAATGTTGATTCCTCCACCAACACTCGCCATAAAGTTTCATGCAATGATAGGAGCTATCGGGTGCGGGGATCTTCCGCAAGTGTCCTGAAAACAAAAGTAACGGGAGCTTTCCCTAGGTCGTAAAACTGACACGAATCCCAGATGCGATCCCTATGACGGCTCACTTACTCCTGTTTGGTGGGAAAGGCAGGATCGTCGACGATCCGCCAGCTTGCCTTTCGGATGTGCTGTCACGAAGTTTCAGGCTGATCAACTCGCCGGTCTTGGAAAACCAGCCAGGTGGCAGAGCTGCAAGGTTTTCGATATCGCCTGCCTTCATGGTGAACTCTACGCTCAGCAAGTCTGATTTGCTGCGCACAGCCGAATCCACGATCAGTTGGAGGCCATTGGCGAGAATGGTAGGCTCCGAGATCGGCCAGTTTCTATCCAGAGGCTCTTCCCGATTCCATCCTTTCGCTGAGTAGAGCTTATAAAGCGACGTCGCATGGTCCGCTGGAACGAGGTCGAGATCGGAAAGACGCCGAATCTGCCCTTTGACCGAAACGCGCCAGCGTTCTTTCAAGGTCAACAGCGACGCAAGGGAGGCATTTTTTACCTCATAGGAATACGTCGTAGCGGGCATCAGGAATGCGCTTGCAAATCGAAAAGCCTGCCGTTCGATCTCCTTGAGATCCTTCTTCAGTTCGTCCTCGGTAACACCACGATGCAGTATCGCATGTCCAAGCTCGTGCGCAGCGTCCATCTGCCGACGCGGGAATGACATTTTATCAGTCGACAACAAGATGTGTGGCCGGCTGCTGCCGTAAGCCCAGCTGCAGAGACCATCCAGCTTGGACGTCCCCATTTCGATGGAGCCGACAATGCATCCGATACGCTCAAGCAGCGGCATCATATCAATGCACGGGCCATCGCCGACACCCCAGTGGGCGCGCAGATCAGACGCGATCTGTTCGATATCCTCGTCGCGGAGCTGCTTGTAGGACGCACCTTGCAATACATCCGGGATATCGACGTCCGGAAAATCCACATAATGCTCCACGATGCTGCTGATTTCCTGCAGCCAGTGCATTTGGGATTCCTGGTAGTTCAAATCTTTGACCAAGGTCGACGCCAAGGTGCGATAAAACAGAGGCCGGTCGCTTCTGGCGACCGGTCTTAGAAAATACTCTCTGCGAACGTGGAGGTGAGCGGCCAATTCGGCTAACGCATCGGCATCAGGGGCGCTGGTCCCGTCCTCCCACCGGGTGACCGTGCTGGGATTGACACTTATCAGGCTGGCCAATGCCTTCTTGCTGAGAATTCTTCGCGCTGCTCTCGCCTCAATCAATCTTTCTGGGATGAACCCTGGAGTTCCTACACGCATGCATTTCCTTCCCCGGCTTCAAAAGCACGGGTCACTTCGTATTTCTCTCGTCGTTATCACCCTCACCAGGCTGCTCTGGCGGTATGAACGGCTTGATCGTCTTCTTCAGGCTGATGATTGGCGCCTTCGCGCCAGCGCCAGACGAAGGCAAAGGCGCAATTACCGCCTCATCGGCATAACCTTCAAGGTATTTGTCGAGCGGCTCATAGAAAAGATACTGCTCGTAACCTGCATCGATCACACCGATCGCGAATTCACTGATCTTCCCTGCCCGTTCGCGGTCCCGGGCGACAAGAAACAGCATAAAAATGTCCCCGATCTTCGGTCCCGCCCCATCGAGATCCAACCGCGGGGAGAGATAATAATTGAGCGTTACCCCAGCCTTGCGCGACATATTCCTGACCGGAAGTGCCTTGGGTTCGGGCATAGCCGCAAGCCCGAATATGATGCCCTGTCCATTGTGCTCAAACCGCATAAACGGCTGGAAGATCTTTAGGTCCGTGAGGGGGATGATACCGTTGGCCAATAGCGCGCCACCGTGAAGTTCGCAGCTCTCCCGGAAAGCTTTTTCCATCATGCGGAAGCGAGCCTGCCCTTCCAGCTCTCGGCTTGCTTTGGTATCCAAGCCAGCATGATCGCGGACCATAGTGAACGCTTTGAGGGCGGAGGCGCGCAGCCGGTCTTCCAGATCCAGGAAGAGATTCTTGAACAAGGCCGGCGGGAACCGCCTTTTGATAAATTGCTCCACTGTCCGCTCCGAATCGAATTGCTTAATACAGGATTTATATATGGAAAAATTGCGTAATCAGCAAGCTATCGAGTCGCGTTAAGCGTCGAAATAACACGTAGGGCACAGATTCCTCATGCACGGATATCCACAGGAGCGGCGTCGCCTCGAGCCAAACGAGATAAAGAGAGTTTGAAGGCTCCAATGAAGACATACCGCATCGATAGCGCGAAGACTCTGCTGCGCAGGCAATTGGGCCACAGTTGAAGCCAAAATTCGCGAGGGCCGTTCATTTATCCCCAAGGCTTGATATCGGCGTCATCAAATTATATATTCCGACCTATCGGAAGAATTAATAGGAGCCCACCATGCCCGCAGTCGCAGAAATGCTGAAGGCGAGCGAGGCTGCCGTCGTCTCGCGCGTGAGCCTTCGCGACGTCAATCGTGTCATCGATGAGCACATTCTGCCAGAAGCGTTCGTCTCGCTGGACAACGGTCGTCATGTCCTGGCCGCGGCCTGTTCGCTGATTGCCTTCTATTTCGAGAGCGCCCGCCGTCTCACCGCGGAGGAGCGACTGTTTGCTATCCGGATCGCAGAGGACCGACTGGCAAGAGCTCGCACCCTCCCCTGGCCCGCACTGTTGCGAGAGGACTGGACCGTGCACCACGAGTTTCTGACGATCGATCTTATGCCCTTTATGAGAGGTGCGAGCGAACGGCTGGACGACCTCGCCGCAGCGCGAGACGCCGTCACGTCCTCGCCCGATATCCTTGGCGGGACGCCTGTCATCCGCGGCACCCGCGTTCCGGTTTATGATGTTGCCGCATCCGTAGCCGCGGGCCATTCGACGGAGCGCATCCTTGAAACGTGGCCTAGTCTTGACGAAGAGAAGATCAGGCTCGCGTCAATCTATGTGGAAGCAAATCCCTTGCGTGGCCGGCCGCGCGGCGCCGGCGAGCTTCCCGAAGGCTCGGTCATCATCGCAGACCGCCGCGTGCCCCGTCGCAGGAAAGCGGGATGAAGTTTCTGATCGATGAGTGCCTCAGCCCTGAACTGGCTAAGATGGCTCTGGAAAAAGGTTATGGTGAAACCAGCCACGTCGTCTGGATGAAACTGGGTGGTCTGAAAGACTGGGAGCTTAAACCGATCATTCTTGAGGGCGACTGGACCTTCGTCACCAAGAACTCGGTCGATTTCCGCGGGCCGAAAGATAAGCCCGGAACAAAGGGGCAATATGCCGACGTCGCTATCCATGCCGGGCTGATCTGTCTCAACGGACCGCCTGGCATGGACCTCGACATGCAGATCGAACTATTCGAGCAGGCACTGGTTGAACTCGATAACGACGAAGATCTCGTCAATCGAGTTCTGGAAATTTCCCTCGAAGACGAGGAAGAGTTGCGCGTGCTCAGGTACGCCCTGCCGAAAGAGTAATCATAGCATCCGCGAGGGAAATATGGCTGAGGCAGCCAAGCCGCCAAAACTCCTGTACAAGTATCGTGCGTTCAGTCCTCGCCTTCTCGACATGCTGGTCGCCGATGAGCTTTACTATTCAGATCCCCGCGACTTCAACGACCCCCTCGATTGTCGCCCAAGCCTCGATGTCGATCTATCCAATGATGAGTTGGAACTGGTTCTCAGCCGTCTGCGGGAACGGCGTGTTCTTGCCGAGATGCAGGCCGCCGCAAAATCACTGAAATATCGTGGCCCGAAAACCATCGACCACATAGCACGGCATAGTCAGAAGGAAGCCAGCCAACTTCTTCAAGAGATCCGCTATCATGCGACGGATCCAAGCTACGAAGGAGACGACCCGCTCCGCTGGCTTCTTCGCCAGTATCTCGAGGAGGAACTCCTGCGGCGTTATGATCGGGGAATCGTCTCCTTCGGCTCGCGTGCAACGTGCCCCCTTATGTGGAGCCATTATGGCGATCAGCACAACGGGATTTGCGCCGCCTATTCTATTCCACCAGACGCAAAACCAAATCTGCATAAGATCAGCTACGGCGGCAGTCGAAAGGTTCTGGCCAGTGAGGTCGCCGTAATGGATAGCGACAGTGAAGCTCGTCGCCGGGTCGATAATGCTGTTCTCCTTCGCAAAGCCGCAAGCTGGGGCTATGAACGCGAATGGCGCCTGATCGGGAAACGCGGCGCTCAGGATTCTCCGCTTGAACTCGAAGAGGTCATCTTCGGAATACGCTGCAAATCGACAGTCAAATTTACCATCGTCCAAGCGCTCACAAACAGACGCCGGCCCGTGCGATTTTTTGAGATGCGGGAGGTCTCTGGCACATTCCGTCTTAAGAAATACGTCCTCGACGCCGCTGAGCTCGCGGCCTCGCTCCCCCGACGATCGCGCTTGGTTTATGAAATGTTCGAGAATTTAGAATGATCAGCTGCGACTGCGAATTGTGGCTCCCCGCCGTCACAAACGGAAGGGCAACGATGGATGGAGATTCGTAACAGCGGCAATTGCAGCCACATCCGCCTTCCAAAGCGTCAATCCCTTGTGGCGAACACGTTCTGAGTCCCGAGCACCTTCCCGCCCGAGTCCATATAACCATCGTAGGCGCGTCGAACCTCGTCATCCAAGAATGCACCAAAAATGCTTCCAATCTCCAGCGACGTGAAATGAAAGAGCTGCGTCTTGCTCTGCGTGTCCGAAGCGATCAGCAAGCCGTCCGGCAGATAGGCGCTTCCGGAAAGAACGCCGATGACACGAGCATGCAAGATTTTGTCGGAGATAACTTTCGGCTTGCGTCTTTCGAGACGTCGCGCCGTCATATCATAGTTATTGAAGATCTCGCTCGCTGTTCGGCTCACGAATGGCTCGCGCCATTCAACGTCTTTCTTAACGCCAATCTCATAGACCTCCAGAGGCGTGTCGCGGAAGCGATCCGTCACCAGACGGCATTCGATCAGCCGCCGCATGCAGACGGCGGCGATTCCAATCGCCCGTTCCAGCATGTGATAAGGATTGTGCTCGGTACGCGCCTCCCCAAGAACCTCCTCAAGGTGTAGCAGTATTCGACGGCGCTGCTCTGCAAGTTCGTTCTTCCACGTATAGGATTGCCAATCGGCGGAACCTACGCTTCCCATTTTACGAGCGTCCTCGATACGGGCTTGTATGCCTTCCTCCGTCATCATTGCTTTAGACGATCCCCCACGCCCTATATCTTCCCCTGCCCGTCATCTCGCGCAAACCGAGCTCGCTAACGATCCGCAGCGCCGACTGCGGCTTCATCTTCAATACCTCGGCCACGATGCCCGCGGAGACAAGCGGCCGAGCGATGACCAGGTCGATCAGCTCCGGCAGTCTTGAGGATGTCCGCCGACCGACCAACTTCCGTTCCATCATCTGCCGCGCAAGAGCCAGCCGATCGTGTTCTTTCAGGCCGGTGTCGGCCGCGGCAATCAGCCCCTGGGCAATCGCAAGGAGGCGCACATCGCGATCGCGATGCCTGCGCCGGTCGACGGGAACAGATTTCAGGCCGAGATTGACGGCCGCAAGATGGGTGCCGGTGGTGACGCCAGCCTGCCGCAGGATCGACGCGGCCAGCAACCGGCCGAGCCACGGCGCGTGCTGCAGCACCGAAATTTCATTCCAGGCGTCGATGGAGACGATTGCCTGTAGGACCGCCGGTAGGTCTTGGACCTGCCGCAGCACACCGCGCCATTCGTCAAGCCGCGCGTCTTCGTCCCAATCAAGATCGTAGATCATCGGATCTTTTTCTTGCGCGCCGCCACCGCCGGGCCGTGTTGCATTCTCGATGGCGGCCTCCGATCTGGCCAGTACCGCATCGATGGCGGTATAGTCGACACCCGGGAGGCTTTCGCCACAGTCATCGGCGTCTTTCCCCTCCCCTCCCGGAAGGATCGCGACCACACGATTGGCGGCGACCGTCTCCGCTTCTTCGGTGGTGACAAACGTCATGTCCGAGGCTTGCCTGAGCCTGCGAACACCGTCAGACGAAAGTGCCCAGCCTGCCGGCTGGGCGGCGACGCGCCGGCGGGTTCTTAGAACGTCGCTGGCGATGGTCAGTTCGTGGGTTGGGGCGCGAATATCCTTCGTGGCGTCGTGGAGAACCAGATCTTCGAGATGCACGAGTTCACCGTCGATCCACAGCGAGGCGCAGGCGTCGGCAAAATGCGTCCGCTGAATCCAGCCCTCGCCGATGGGCGAACGGGCAATGCGCTCATCAAGACGGGTCAATGCCGAACCCGCGTCCGAAATGGGTCGCAGTAGGCTCTGGATAGGCAATCCGGCGAGATCATAAGACATTGAAATCATGGTAAATGATTTGCTAAATGAACTCTATCTTTATTTTATGGTTCGTTACAGGGTGATATCTCTGGGACGAGATCTCACTTCCGATAAGTAATGCTTATCGGAAGCGAGAGGTAAAATTAAGTTATACTACAAAATCCGAACCAAACTTTTTAACATTTGCTGCATGCTGACTTTGAATACATTCATAGGCGCCAGACGATCGGTTGCGTTTTCCTTGCCAATCTCTCAACAGCGTTGATAACCCGGTTCTGCCACTGCCGGAGAACCTCCGCTGATATCCTAAAACTGCGGGTGGACGCTGCTGCATCTTTCGCCTATCGATGTTCCCATGAAGTCGTCGCTCGATCACATCCCGCTTCGCAAACAACGCGAGATTGGCCGCGTTTTGGAGATCCTGCACGAGGAATTCGAAGACGCACTGAAGGATGGCACGGCGGAATTCAAGAAGCGCGGGCGCATCCTGAAGATCATCCTGTTTGGCTCCTACGCCAAGGGTGGCTGGGTGGATGAACCCTTCACGATGAAGGGTTATCGGTCGGACTTCGATCTTCTGATCATCGTCAACAACCGCAAGCTCTGCGAGTTCGCCGAATACTGGCACAAGGCAGCCGACCGGCTGATCCACGACAAGTCGATCGAAACTCCGGTGAGCTTCATCGTCCATTCCAGGCGGGAGGTGAACACCTACCTCAAGGAAGGGCAATACTTCTTCTCCGATATCCGCAAGGAAGGCATTGTTCTCTACGAACTCGATGATGAGCCGCTTGCGGAACCCAAGCCACTCTCACCGGCCGATCGACTGCGGGTGGCAAAGGAGCATTTCGAGGATCGGTTTTCACTGGCGCAGACATTTCTGAAGGGATCCAGGTTCTATGTTGGCGAGAAAGAACTTCGCGTGGGTGCCTTCGAACTCCACCAATCAATCGAGCAAGCCTATTCCTGCGTCCTCCTTACGCTTACCAATTATGGTCCGCCGTCCCATAACATCAAATTCCTCCGCTCTCTCGCCGAGGAACAGAACCGGCGTCTGGCCGAAGCATTTCCTCGCGATCAGCACCGTGAGCGCGCCTGGTTCAACACCCTAAACGAGGCCTATGTGAAGGCGCGGTATTCCAAGCATTTCGAGATTAGCGAGGAAGCCCTTGGCTGGCTTGCAGAGCAAACCGCCTTGTTGCTTGAGCTGATTAAGACGGTGTGCTCAGAGCATCTGGCGATGCTTGAGCGAAATGGCAGGTAGCGGCGTCGCGCGATGGTCCGTCCATGAGCTGTTTGATCTATCGATCCAGTCACCGATCGAGCGACGGCTTTATGACCAATTTCAGGCCATTCCATGTTGCGTCGATCAGGGCTGAAGGCGGCTGTGCCACATCCGTCATCGGGCCGCAGAGCCGGCAGAAGGAACCTCTATCTCGATTAGCAACCCATCATCCGACCAAGTTTTCTCAACACGCCCCTTCAGCTGTTTTTCGACCATCGCGCCGACGATCACCGTGCCAAAACCTCGTTTGGTTGACCGCGGCGCCGTGCCAGCGCCCGCCTCCTCCCACCGAAGCCTGAAGCCGGCGTCCGACGGTCCGCGCATCCAGCTGATGGAAAGCCTACCTTGAGGCACGGCAAGCGCACCATGACGGGCTGCATTGACGGCGAGCTCATGAAGAACGAGCGCAACCGGCTGAACAACCGTCGCCGGCAGCCTGATATCCGGTCCGCTTAAAGCGGCACGGGTCGCTGCAAACGGCGTCACCTGTAGCCGAACGATCTCCTCGACGGAAATGTTCGCCCAACCTCGTTCAGCAAGCAGATTATGTGCACGCGCAAGCGCCTGCACGCGATGCTGGATGGCGGCGGCATAAAGGGCCGGGTCGTCGGAGTTGCTGAGGCGAACGATGCTGTCAACGATCGCAAGGACATTTTTCGACCGGTGGTCGACCTCCATGAGCAGGCGATGCTCGGAAGCCTCCAGCGCCTCGACCCGCCGATACTCCGTCATGTCGATTTGCGATCCAAAAAATATAGGATCCTTCCTTCATCCCCATGGATGGGGCTCAAGTGCAGGTGGTTCCAGAATGGCTCTCCACTTTTCTTATAATTGAGGATCTCGACGCTGAGGTCACGCTCCTCGGCGATGCCGGCGCGAATTTCGGCAACAGCAATCGGTGAGGTCGCAGGCCCTTGCAGAAATCGGCAATTGCGACCCACCACCTCGTCGGCGGCATACCCTGTCAGATCGAGGAATGATTTGTTTGCCAGAACGATGGGCAGATCGGGGTTGCGTGCGTCGGTGACGACCATGGGCATCCTCGTGCGTTCGAACGCGACCGCCGCTAATTCTTTCCGATCGGCCAAGGCTGCCTTTGACGATGCCGAAGGCAGGTCTCCGTGCAGTTTCTTTGTCGAGTGGGTCGTCATGCGTCTACGCTTTATAAGTCATTGGCTGATAACGTCGTCTGCGTTCCTTTGTTTCCCCGACGATCACCTATTTGACTTACTTAAGAGGCTTTGCGAACACCGTGCCGCATAAGCATCACGCGCGATGGCAATACGGCAGCGTCAGGTATAGGATTGAGGCAAGTTCATTCTCAAGTGATTTGAACGATCAGGCGCGGAACTAGACCATGAACCGCTTTTCCCATTCCAGTCCCGCTCGTGAACGCTTTCTCGAAGCGATCCTCCGGAGTGCCATCGAATATGCGATTATCGTTGTGGATCTCGAAGGTTTCGTGACCACGTGGAATGAAGGTGCACGCCGGATCCTTGGTTGGGAAGACACGGAAATCATCGGCCAGCCCGTGGCCTTGATTTTCACGGAGAAGGACCGTGAAGGGGGGTGCCGCAAAGGGAAATGACCGCCGCTTTGACGGACGGTCATGGGGATGACGAACGATGGCACGTTCGAAAGAATGGCTCGTTGTTCTGGGCGTCGGGCCAGATGATGGCGTTGAGGTCGGATGTCGGCGAACTCGAAGGCTTCCTGAAGATCCTCAGGGATCGAACCGAGCAGAGAGAAAACGAGGAGCGCCAGCGCGTCCTGATGCACGAGCTCTCCCATCGCATCAAGAATACGCTGGCCGTCGTTCAGGCGATCATCAGCCAGTCCTTTCGAAGTGCGAGCAGCATTGCGGAAGCCGAGCAGTCGATCTCGGCGCGCATCAATGCCTATGCAAACGCCCATGATATTTTACTGCAGAAGAACTGGCTGTCGGCGACCATGGGTACGATTGTCGAGGCGACCGCAATCAATCTCGGACTTGAGCCAGACCGTATCGTAGCAAGTGGTCCTGACGTTCACCTGAACCCCCAGGCGGCGCTTTCATTCTCCCTCGTGCTGCACGAATTGGTCACGAACGCGACAAAATACGGGGCTTTGTCGGCGGACAGCGGATCTGTCAAAATCGAGTGGTCGGTGCTGCGAAAGGCCGGTGACGATCGCTTTTACCTGCTTTGGCAGGAAAGCGGCGGACCGGCTGTTGAAAGACCAAAGAGAAAGGGCTTCGGCTCGCGGCTCGTTAGAGCGAGTCTCGCCGCGTTCGGAGATGTTTCTCTCGATTACGCTCCAACAGGTATCGCCATCAGGTTCGATGCGTCGCTTCAGAAGCTGGAAGCCAAAGATTGTTCCGGCTCCCAGCTGTAAATATTTCCTCGGCGGGCCGTTCGAACCGGCGCGATACAGGCCCGTGGCATGCGGCACGAGCAGCTTGCGGCCAACAGCGCGGACGGGCGCTGAAGACGTCACGACGCTCGAACGTTATTCCGTCGAACTGCCTGGCATCTGCTTTGATCACTATGGTGGCGGGATGTTGGGACGATGGTCTTGTGGGTGCCCGGTTCGCTCGTTTCGTCTGCGCTGATGTCTGAAGCACGCTCTGCCTCCTGGGCTGTGGCGCAAAAAGTTTTTTTGGAACACACAAACCCACCGGGAACAAAGCTGGAAGATCGAGGTTCGGCGCCCACAAAGGAATCGGATCCAGGGAGGCTCTCGATGACAAATGATTTTTCCGCTCCGGTAGGAGAAGGCAGTCCGTCTGCGAACGCCTCGCCAGTGACTGACCTGAAAAACAAACTCAACGAGGATGTCAGCTCGACGAGAGAGATGATTAAGGAGGGCTCCGGCGCCGTCATCGAGAAGGTCGACGAGGTGGTTTCCGAGCAGACCCACTATGCCGCCCATCAGGTGAGCGGCATAGCAACGGCCCTCGAAAAGGTCGGGGCTGAACTGGAGGGGGCTGATCAGCGGCAGGTCGGCCGCTACGCCCGCGAAATCGGTCGCAGCATTGCCGATGTTGCCAAAAGGATCGAAGGCAAGGACCTCGGTGAAATGGCAACTTTGGCCGAGGATTTCGGGCGCAGGCAGCCAATGGCATTTCTCGGAATCGCAGCACTCGCGGGCCTAACTGCAAGTCGTTTCCTGATCGCCTCTGCAAAAAGGAACGATCAAACCCGACCGACCGGGCCATCGCAAGCGGTGAGATCAGTTTCCGGAAGCGAGGGCAATTCAAATGACTAAGATCTCGGAAAACACGCCGCTGTCCGAATTGATCAGCGGACTTCTGCGCGACGTCACTGGTCTCTTGCGAAAAGAAATCGACCTGGCCAAAACCGAAGCGGCCGAGAAGCTATCGGATGCTTTGGGCGGTGTCGAAATCCTCCTGATCGGCCTGGTTCTGGCGATCGGTGCGGTCGGCGTCCTGTTGAGTGCCATCGTCAGCGGTGTCGCCGCATTCCTCGTGGCTCAAGGGTTTGCCGAGCCGACTGCCAATGCGCTGGCGTCCGCAGCCGTCGGCGTCGTCATCGGGCTGATTGCATGGATCATGATCGCACGCGGTCTCGCCGTCTTCCGACGCAACAACCTGACGCTCGAACGAACCACGACTTCGCTTGGCCGTGACGTGCAAACCGTGAAGGATAAACTCTGATGGAAACCTCTCCAGACAAAACATCCGCTGAGCTCCAGCGAGAAATTGAGCGAGATCGGCAACGGCTTGGAGATCGAATTGACGCTATCCAGGAACGAATGTCACCCGGCCAACTGGTGGATGAGGTTCTGGCTTACGCGAGGAATAGCGGAGGCAGCGAGTTCGTCGGAAACCTTGGGCGTGCCCTTAAAGACAATCCCCTGCCTGTGGCGCTGATGGGCGTCAGTCTAGCCTGGCTGATGGCCAAAGGCGCCCCTTCGGCGACCGCATCCGCTTCTTCACGGGAACCGGAATATGAACTCTATCCCGTTCAAGGGCCGGTTCGTCGCCTTGGCCCGCCCACATCGATCGGGGGCGTGCGATACAGTCACTTCGGCGACGGCTCCGGCCGGCAACTGAAAGCGCTCACCGACGAAACGGGACGCCGCGCCGGCCATTTTATGGACGACACAGGTAAGATCTATCGCGGTTTCGTCGATGCCAGCGGAAAACAGGTCAATCAAATCCTCGACGAGACGGGGGCGATCTTCGACGCGGCATCCGGCTGGGCTGCGGAAAAATGGGAGCAAGTTAAGGCGACAGCGCACGATATAGCAGAGAGCGCGGCGGGGACGGCAAGCTCGCTGACCAGCCGAACGACATCTGCTGCGACAAATCTGCAGGAACAGGCCACGGACCTCAACACCCTGATCCTTACCCAGTTTCGCGATCAGCCGCTGGTTGGAGGGGCGTTGGCATTTGCTGTCGGAGCTGCTATTGGCGCAGCCCTTCCTAGCACGGAGACGGAAGACGAATTGGCAGGAGAGGCCTCAGACGGCGCCAAGGACGCGTTGGGCGCTCAGAGCTCCGAGCTAGTCGATCGAGGAACAGCCGCTGCATCGGACATCTATGAACGCGCAGCCAGTGTGGCATCGGACGCTCACGACGAGATCAAGGACCGCCTTTCGGAGGAGGTTGATGCGTTGAAAAGCGGAGCAGCAACCAGTCGAGATACTCCAACCCCAAGCTGACGATGTCTTTGGCGCTAGAGCGGGATGATTTTAGGTGGAATCGCAATTGGGATTCCCTTTTGGACGCAAATCAGATTCATCCTTCAGGCCGGTAAGGAGGCCGGTCTGGATGGCGAGACCTTTTTCGAATGATCTGCGAGAGCGTGTTGTCGGGGCGGTGACGCAGGAGGGGCTGTCGTGCCGGGCTGCGGCCAAACGCTTCGGTATTGGCATCAGCACCGCGATCGATTGGGTACGGCGGTTCCACACAACGGGCAGCGCAGCACCCGGCCAGATGGGCGGCCACAAGCCGCGGGCGATCTGCGGTGGCCACCGGGAATGGCTTGTCGAACGCTGCCGCGCGAGTGCGTTCACGTTGCGCGGGCTGGTCGCGGAATTGGCGGAGCGGGGTCTGGACGTGGATTACCGGTCCGTCTGGGCCTTCGTCCGGGATGAAGGGCTGAGTTATAAAAAAAGACGCTGGTCGCCAGCGAACGGGAGCGACCCGACGTCGCCGCCAGGCGGGCGCGCTGGCTGAAGCATCGCCATCGCATCGATCCGGCCCGTCTTCTCTTCATCGACGAAACCTGGACGAAGACGAACATGGCGCCGCTCAGAGGCTGGGCGCCGCGTGGCGAGCGGCTCTTGGGCAAAGCTCCTTTCGGCCATTGGAATACGATGACCTTCATCGCCGCGCTTCGAACCGACCGCGTCAGCGCACCATGGATCATTGATGGCCCCATCAACGCCGAGCGCTTCCTCATCTATGTCGAAAAGGTGCTGGTGCCAGAGCTCAAACCTGGCGACATCGTCGTGATGGACAATCTCGGCTCGCATAAAGCCAAGGCGATCCGGGTCGCCATCCGCAGGGCAGGCGCCCGACTATTCTTTCTGCCGCAATACTCCCCAGATCTCAATCCGATCGAGAAGCTCTTCGCCAAGCTCAAACACGGGCTGCGACAGGCACAGGCCAGAACCCGCAACGCCATCGACGACGCACTGGCAGCCATCCTCCAAACCGTCTCGCCAAAAGAGTGCCTAAACTACTTCAAGGAAGCCGGATATGAACGGACGTAAAATCATCCCGCTCTAAGTCGTTCACCCAAGCGAATACCAACGTTCTAGCGGTGGCGGTCGGGTTTCTCACTTGATCCAGACGGGCGATGATCGCTGCTGTGGCCTCGGCCACGGACGTGGTTGTCCACCTTCGCTTTTCGCTAGAGGGTTAGTGCCGGCGAATTTAAGAGGATGTGATCGATACGAAGCCCAGCATAGCGGGGGCAGGCGTTCAGCAGGTAGTGCCAAAGCGTCGATCGCTCGTCGGAATTCAGACGACCGAGCGCGCCCGTCACGTCGAATCGACCAGGTTTCTCTCGAACCTAAAGCAGCGACTTCTTGAGGAAAGATAACGCCTTCTGCGCGCCGGCGGTGGAAATCGTGTGACCTGTTCCCCGCTCGACGTGCAGCTCGACCTTGAAGCCGGCCGTTCCGAGCTGGGCGGCGGCGAGCCTGGAAGCGAGCGGCGGGATTGTCCTATCATCCTCGCCGTGCACGAGAAGAACGGGCACGTTCCTGCTTGCTGGCGAAACCGGCTGTGGCGGAAGAAGGCCGGAAAATCCGACGAGAGCTCCGATCTGCCAGCGACCTGAGGCAACAGCGTCGAGGGCAACGATGGCTCCCTGGGAGAGACCGACGAAGGCGATCCGGTCATGGGCGTTTCCGAAGCCTTCCCGCCGGGCGACGTCGGTGATTACGCTATCGAAGGCCTCTCTGACCGCGACAATGCGGTCGTGGTTAAGCGGATTGCCCCTCGACGCTGAACCACTGATGTCCGTAGCGATGATGATGGAAGGGAGCGTCCGGTGCCGCGAAGCGGGCGTTGGGGAGGCCGGCGATCCAGGAAGAGGCCAACGGCATAAGCTGTGCCCCAGACGCGCCTATGCCATGGAGTAAGATGATCAACGAGTGTTCAGTCAATTGCCCTCGCTCAAGATTGCCGGACAAGCCGAGGGCGCTCGACCCGATATCGGGAGCGCCTTCGCGCGATTGGACGGCCGCAGGCTCGTTGGTTCGGGCCATTGTCAAAATCAGAGCGTCTTGGCTTTCGTCTCCATCCAGGACCTGTGTTTCTCCTCGTCCTGATGAGCCTTCATGAAAAACGCCTTCGAGGCGGGGATGGCATCCTCATGACGGATCGCCCGCTCGTAGGCAGTCACCGTGTCGTCTTCATTCGTCTTCATCGCTTTCAAGATCGCGGCGTCACCCATGAGGTCGGCTAGCGCGATCTTGCCGGTCGTCAGCATCTGCTTCATGTCCCCTTCTGTCGGAGCTTCGATACCGAGTTCCCGTGCCATTGCCGTCAGGACCTGAACGTGCTGCAGGTGGTCTTCCTTGAAGACGGAAATCTGGCTGGCGAACTCCCGGCTGTCGAGGCGCTCAATGCAGGAGTCATACGCGGCGATCGCGTCGTGCTCGAGGTACAGCAGGTTCTTCACAAGATCCTTGATGTCCGCCTCGTTACCTACCATCGTGACCATGTCGTTCTCCTTTGGTTAGGGAGATCAGGGAACGGGGTTCGGGAACTCTTGTTCCAGCCGTAGGTGGAGCGTCCTGTATCGTACAGTTTTTTCGTGGGCTCCGCGCTGAAACTCCAGCCGTTCCGATGGTTTGACGTTGTTGATGCCGCCGCATCTTCAATGCAAGATGGAGAGATCATGCCCCTCGAACGCGAGCACTTCGAGTATATCGGTCATGACCAATGAAGGCTGAGATCTGCCGCTCTCTTGACGAGGGAACGCTCCTGGCTGGTGGACGAAAAAATCGCCTTCCTCGAGGAGTTCAGCAGGCTGCTTGTCAGCGGACGCGAACCATCCGTCAAGCAAGGCAAGGCGCCTCCGCAGCATCGCTGATGCAGTTCGGGCGCGGAATGATCCGCGCCCTTCGAGGACATTCACATAGAGGATTGAAGCTACTTCGAGTTCTTGTGGCTCTGCTCGCCGGCTTTGACGTGCTGCTCGTGGGAGCCACCCTGCTTGCCTGACGAGGCGCCTGTCTTTGCCGACGAAGCGCCCTTGGCTGCGCCCGACTTCGAGCCGCCTTTGGAATGCGATGTGTCTGTGGATGCCATGATTGTATTCCTCCTTGAGACCTTGATGACCTCGGGAAGTGAACTTTGATGAGAAGATCATGTTCCCAATAATTTTGATTTTACGAGACGGCCACACTGCATCCGCAATGAATGCGCTGGTCACCGACGTCTTTCAGTCCGAGCAGCCGCCGAGGGTGGAAGCTCGTCTGCCCCACCTTCTTCTGTCTGCCGTCGTTAATTCGCCGGAGTCATGGTTTTTGGATCGGTTACGTCTGCGCCCTCTCGCTCCGTGGCCTCGTGCTGCTCCTTGGCTCCCAGTGATCTTCATCTGGTCCTCCGGGCGGCCTTCGTTCGTTAGAGGCGCGGTCGATTTGACATGACGCACCTGCCGGGATTCCGGGCCTTGATCGACCCGCCGCAGCGGACATTGGCTACCGGGTTTTCTCCGTCCCCGCCGGCGTCGTAACCTGCGTCGGGCCACCACCGTTACCGCTCGGGCTTGGAGACCGGTCCGTGGCTTCAGGCGGACGGCTACTGCCGTCGGCGGCGTTGTTGTCAAAGGTACCCGCGCCGGAAGGCTGCGCGTTGATCGGATCGGGCGTCGTCGATGCGGTCGGCTTCGCATCTCGATCGATACTCTCGCCCCATATTTCGACGCCTCCCCACGCCAGCAATGCGAGTAGAATACCGAAGACAAGAACGGCGAACACGGGCTTTCCATAGCTCCCTTGCCTGGCTTCGGTGGCGGTTTCCGTGACCCTGGGCGCTCCGGGATCGTTGCGGTTGGTGACCATATTAAATCTCCTCAAGATGAGCCCGTAGACTTGTCGATCTCCTCGAGAACAAGCCTGATTTCCCGGATGGGGTTGCGCTGTGCGTCGAAGACTTCGATGGACAACATATTGTATTCGCTAGCCGGGACACCCTCCGCCGCCATTTCGGACAGGGCCCTTCGCGCCTCTTTGATCGCCGCTTCGGCGGAATCGAAATCGTACGCCATTTCCATTGGGCGAACGCCTTCATGATCGAGCAGTTGGAAATAGAACATCGCCATCGCCGGCCTCAATATCCGCCGACGATCGGCAAAATCTCGCCGGTGATGTAGCTCGACATCTGCGGGGAGGCGAGGAAGACGTAGGCGGGCGCGATCTCCTCGGGTTGCGCCGCACGCTTCATTGGCGTCTGACTGCCGAATTTGGCAACGTCATCGGCCTGCTTGTCCGAAGGGTTCAATGGCGTCCAGACGGGTCCCGGCGCCACGGCATTGACCCGAATGCCCTTTGGAACGAGTTGGCTTGAGAGAGCCTTGGTGAAAGCATGGATACCACCCTTGGTCATTGAGTAGTCCAGCAGCTCCTTCGATCCTTCCAGTCCTGTGACCGATCCCGTGTTGATGATCGCCGACCCCTTCGTCAGGTGAGGTATGGCCGCCTTCGCCATGTAGAAGTAGCCGTAAAGGTTGGTTTTCAGCGTCTCATCAAAGTGCTCGTCGGTCAGGTCCTCGATGTCGGCGGTGTGGACCTGGAACGCGGCATTGTTTACGAGTACATCGAGGCGCGAGAGGTGCTTGGCAGTCCTTTGGACAGCGTCGCGGCAGAACTCCGGATCCTTCACGTCACCCTTGATGACGAGGCATTCGCGGCCCTCCTTTTCGATAGCCGCCTTCGTGTCGGCCGCATCCCGATCCTCGTCGAGATGAACGATGGCGATGTCGGCGCCCTCCCTTGCAAACAGAATCGCCACGGAACGGCCGATGCCGGAATCGCCACCTGTTATGAGGGCGACCTTGTCCTTTAGCTTTCCCGAGCCTTCGTAGAACGGCGCGTCGTACATTGGGGCGAGCGGAAGATCAGCCTCCGAGCCGGGCTTGTCCTGATGCACTTTCGGAAACGGTGGTTCGGGATAGTGCCGAGCGCCAGCCTGCATCGCGCCGGTCGCCTTTGATTTCGCTTTCTCGTCGGCCTTTTCGACCTCAGCCTGGATATCGCGTTGCTTGGCAGTGGTGGCTTTTGATGACATCTCGCTCTCCTCTTCTCCTTGGAAGGCAACGTTGGGGGCGCAAAAAGGTCCCGATGGCGTGCAGCAAAAAGACCGGTTTCTGGTGACACGGTTGGCGCGGGCACGTTCGGTGCAATCTTCTCACTCGCCAAAGACAATCATTTTCCTGCGACGGATTCTGACCCGCCCTCGAAGGCACCGTCGTTCTCTGCGGTAGCTGTCGTAGAAGGGAACGAATGGAAAGGCGCCCTTGCGGGACCTCGGTTCCGACACTCGGGCGATGGCTTAGATGATCCGTTTCGCGAACGATCCGGATCGTTTTCAAGGCTCGGTTTTTTTCATGCAATAAACCATGACCTCTTGCTCAATTTCACGGCAAACCTGTTCGTACTCGTTGATCAGTGTCTGTTGCCTGGGATGTTGCCTTTGGAAGCGGTCCAGAGCATTGGAGGCAAGATCATAAGCCTCAAAAATCTCCCCCAACGCCTCACTATATCGATCTGCCAACGCATGACGGAGCTCGGGGAGCCTCAACATCAGTTTCCTCCGTCCAGCCTCTTTGCCCATCGATTAGCTCCGCGGTTACACCTGCGAGGCACCCGAACCGTGCGAACGGCAAATCGTTCCCTCATAGATCTATAGAACCTCGACATGGACGATTCAGCAGGTTCGTTTTGACATCGAGGCGTGGGCTTCGAAGGAAGTGCGGTGAACGCCGAGGTGCAAAGAGGACGAAGTCTCATCTTTCGCCAGGCTGGTCGTTGCCGTCGCATCGGAATGGGGCTCATCGGCAAAGGTTTCTTTCATTCCGGCTGTCTTGATCGGTCGCGATCCTGTCCGGGAGCACGCTCTTGCGCCTGAAGATGTATGGCGGACCCGTTCCGCCGCGTCTGGCTCGGGCGAGGGATTCCAACCGCAAAGGCGGTTGCGCCTATACCGAAACGGAGGCGACCGTTGGGCACTCGGGATGTCCGGTCGCGGCCGCAAGGACGGCTCATCAGAGGGAACGAAAGCCAGACGGCTTGGTTAGGTTTTCGAATGCGGCGTCTTACCCTGGTGCCGCACGATTGACATCTAGCGGAGGAGCATGTTGTGAACGTTTTGATTTTCAGCAGAGTAAGAAATAATCGAGACGCTCCCGATGCCGCCTTCGTGACCACGGATGGCGATAATCGAAAGCTCTACAGGTTTGCGCTGCAATACAATATGGGCGGAAAGAGCTGGGCGAGCGAAATATGGGCATATTCGGCTAAAGATGCCGAAGAGCGCGTGGCAGCGATGCGCCGTTCGCTGACAATGTGCGGCCAGCTTTACGGCGAGGTGGAAGCGTAAAAGCATTGAGCCAGCAAAGCGGAACCCCTAAAATACTTTAGCCACTGCTTCCGCTTGACGTCGATATGAGACCTGATCTGCCTTGCCTCGGCCCCTTCTGCTTTTCCACCGTGCTGGGCCTACATACCCATCTTTTGTGGATCGCACGACAAAGCGCACACCTCATTAGCGGCCACACGTAAAGCGGCACGCCGATGACGTGGCCTGGCCGACCAGGCCGCGCCGGCGTGGCAACGAGTACGCTTCTGCAGTTAGTTCGTGCGGAGGCCGCCCCATCTCCCCTAAAAGCGGACATCGGTCACCGGGATCAGACTTTGGTCCGCTATCGTACAGCAACGAAGAGCTCCAACGCAGCTTTCCTTCTCATCATAGGAGGGAAAAATGACCTCATTCCCAATTCGCTCTGCGTCAAATTGTAAAAGCAAAACCGCTCTCGAATCGGAGATCGTCCAGTTGACGCCGGCGTTGCGTGCCTTTGCCCGACGGTTCCTGCGCAGCGAAGACGATATCGATGATCTTGTGCAGGAAACTCTGGTAAAGGCATTGAACTCGCTCCACCTCTACCGACCAGGCACCTCTCTCAAATCCTGGCTGTTCACCATCCTGCGAAATACGTTTTGCACCAATTACCGCCGACAGAAACGCGAGCCGACCGCAATGGAAGCGGCAATGGAACAGGTCTCGATTGCGCCGAGCCAGGAGTGGGCGCTGCGCGAGCGCGAGCTTGAACATGCGCTGACGCAACTTCCAGACGACAGGCGCCGCGCGCTGATACTGGTCGCGACCGGGACGAGCTATGAGGACGCTGCACGGCTGTGCGGGTGCCGGATCGGTACTTTGAAAAGCCGCGTCAACCGTGCCCGCGGGTCTTTGCTGTCAATGCTCGGGGATAACTACGACTGAACGTCCCGCGAAGGGGCCTGTCGAAGGCCCAGCACTGTACGCAAGGCTTCCAGCCAGCTTCAGTGCCGTGGAGCCACCCGACGCCGGAATTTTCCGCCCGCCTCCATGGATCAGTTCCCGACGAACAGGCCGACGCGCATAAAGCGCCCCGATGCCTCCGCATGGAACAGTTTGGTCTCTGTCGGAGTTCGGCGTGACGGAATGTCGGTCGGGAATTCCTGCGCAGAAATTGTCGAGAGGCGAAAATGTCAGCGAGATCAAAAAATCGTCCTAAAATCGGTAAAGGCAGCCATGCAGCAGGCGGTTGGGGAGCCGCCCGATCTACGGGAGAAATCCTTCTGCGCGAGCACGTGCCGCGATCCGGACCGTCGCTGCTTGCCCATCAAAACAAGGCCGACGGTTATATGTGCGTCAGCTGCGCCTGGGCCAAGCCTGCCAAGCCTCATCCGATGGAATTTTGCGAAAACGGTGCGAAGGCGACCGCCTGGGAGATCACCAGCCGGCGTGCCGACCGCGCTTTTTTCGCAGCCCACACCTTGCAGGAGCTGGAAGGATGGAGCGATCACGATCTTGAAGAGCAAGGCCGCCTCACTCACCCGATGCGGTGGAACAGCGAAACCGACAAATACGAGCCGGTGAGCTGGGCCGAAGCCTTCGAAGAAATCGGCAGCGAGCTTCGGTCGCTTGCTCCGCAGCAGGTCGATTTTTACACTTCCGGACGGGCATCACTGGAAACGGCCTACATGTACCAGCTGCTTGCCCGCATCTTCGGCAGCAATAACCTGCCCGACTCCTCCAACATGTGTCACGAGAGCTCCTCGGTCGCGCTCCCGGAGAGTATCGGCTCCCCCGTTGGGACGGCGATCCTTTCCGATTTCGAAAACTGCGACTGCATTTTCTATATGGCCCAGAACGTCAACACCTCCTCTCCGAGGATGCTTCACGACCTGCAGGATGCAGTCGACAGAGGCGTAAAGATCGTCACCTTCAACCCGTTGCGTGAACCGGGCCTCGAACATTTCATCAATCCGCAAATGCCGAGCCAGATGCTGACTGGCCGCTCAACGCCGATCTCCTCGGAATATTACCAGGTGCGGAACGGTGGCGACATTGCAGCACTCTTCGGCGTCTGCAAGGCGCTGATCGAAGCTGACGATGCCCTGAAGGCATCTGGCATGAGTAAGGTCGCTGGCACCGATGCCGTGCCAAAAGATCCGTCAAATGCGGCAACGGTCGCCTTTGCCGCCTCGATGGCGGCAGCTGACAAGAGGCATGTGCTGGATCATGATTTCATCCAGACACACACTGCGGGTTTCGAAGAATTCGCCGCTGCTGCGCGCGGACACGACTGGGCGGAGTTGGAGCGCGTGTCTGGTCTGACCCGCGCGCAGATGACCCAGGCAGCACACACCTATGCCAAGGCCGAAGCCGTGCTGATGATTTACGGCATGGGACTGACCCAGCATGTGATGGGCGTCCAGAATGTTCATATGGTGGCCAATCTCGCTCTTTTACGCGGCAATGTCGGCAAACCCGGCGCCAATATCTGTGCTGTGCGAGGTCACTCGAACGTTCAGGGTCAGCGCACGGTGGGGATAACCGAAAAGCCTGGCCTTGCGCCGCTCGACAAGCTCTCGGAACTCTACCAGTTCGAGCCGCCGACCTGGGAGGGTCGCTCGACCGTCGACACCTGCAATGCAATCATGCAAGGCGAAGCCAAGGCTTTTGTCAGCCTTGGCGGTAATTTCCTGCGCGCCGTCCCGGAAACGGACGCGATGGAAGAAGGATGGCGAAAGCTCCGACTGAGCGTCCAGATCGCCACTAAGCTCAACCGCAGCCATGTCGTCCATGGCGAGATCGCCTATCTCTTGCCCTGTCTCGGCCGGCTTGAGATCGACGAACAGGCAAGCGGCCCGCAGGCCGTCTCCATCGAAAGCTCGGTGGCGCATTTCCACGGATCGCGGGGAAGGGCTAAGCCCGCAAGCAAGGAGCTGCTTTCGGAGCCTGCGATCATCGCCGGCATTGCAAAAGCAACGCTGACAAAGGGCCAGGTCCCCTGGGACGAATGGGTGGGCGATTATTCCAAAATTCGCGATTCAATCGAAAGGACTTATCCCGAAACTTTCAGAGACTTCAACAAAC
Organism: Rhizobium sp. F40D2; assembly: GCF_051810745.2. NCBI lineage: Bacteria > Pseudomonadati > Pseudomonadota > Alphaproteobacteria > Hyphomicrobiales > Rhizobiaceae > Rhizobium > Rhizobium sp. F40D2. The sequence goes on along the minus strand of NZ_JBPWQX020000002.1, from coordinate 217,530 downwards.
GCATGTTCCAGCCGGGCGGCTTTCCGCGGCCGGTGCCGGCCCGGCAGCGCAAATTCGCCACATCCAACAAGAAAGCCAATTTCATAACGCCGCCGCAGCTCTTTCCGGCTTTCGACATCAACCCGGCCGCCGCCGAAGTTCTCAATCTCGCTACGTTGCGCTCGAACGACCAGTTCAACACGACGATCTACGGTTACGGCGACCGCTACCGCGGCGTGGATGGCACCAGAAAGGTCGTTTTCATGAACGAAGAAGACATCGAGCGGCTGGGTTTTAAGGACGGCGACTTGGTGGACCTGACCACCGCTATCGACTATGCCACGGCGCGCCGTGTCACCGGCTTCAGGGTCGCCCGGCACGACATGCCGAAGGGATGCTGCGCGGCCTATTACCCCGAAGCCAACCCGCTTTTTCCGCTGGGCCATCATGACGCCAAGGCAAAGACCCCATCCTACAAGCTGTTGCCGGTGAGCCTCAGCCTCTCCGACACCCCGTCGCCATCCTGATCCACGAGCTGCGGCGATGAGCGAGACCAGACGTTTCCATTGGCTTGCGGCAGGAACGCTTCTCTGCATGCTGCTGATCGGCGCGACGATCGGCTGGGCACGACACCCCCGCCAATACCGGGCCGATCCGCCGGTCACCTCAGCACTCGATCAGTTCAAGCTGATGCCCGACCGCATCGGCGGCACGCCGCCGGACGTCTATTTCGCGCTTAACAAACCCTATGAGACGACCGCCTATGATCTGAGCCAGGGCAAACGTCTTTATTCCTGGTTCGGCTGCTCTAGTTGCCATGGAGATGGACGCGGTGGAACCGGTCCCTCCTTTCTCGACGGGTGGTGGTTCTACGGTTCTGAAATGGTGTCGGTCGTGGCATCCATTCGCGATGGCCGGCCCCACGGCATGCCACCCTTCGGGAAGAAGATGACGAGCGACCAGATCTGGCAGCTCGCCGGCTATGTCAGGACGATCGGTGCCTATTCGGCGCCTTACACTGCACCGAGCCGGAATGACGACAAGCATACCAGACCGTCCGAGAACCGCGCACCGGCCGCGGGACTTTTTGAGGAAGGACCGGCCGGCGTCCGCTCCGATCGAGGTGTCCAGCCTTGAAAATCGCCCCGGCCTGCGTGCTGTTACTCTCTGGTTGTGCCGGCGCGCAATCGGCGCTCGATGCGGACGGACCGTCCGCCTTGGCAATCCAAAACCTCATATTTCTGTTCTTCACGGTCTGCGGCGTCGTTTTTGTGCTGGTCATGGGCGTTATGGTCTGGGCTCTCGTTCGTGGAAGAAACGAGCCCGCTCGCAGACCGCAGACCGAGCATTCCATGGGCAGGGTCGTCGCCGGCGCAGTCGTTGCGACGTTCCTCGTCATAGCCTTCCTGACAGCCGCCAGCTTCTACGCAACGCCGAGCCTCGATCGGGGGAAGGGTGATCCGCCGACGATCCTCGTTCGGGGCCAGCAATGGTGGTGGCAGTTTTCCTATCTCGACGCCGATCCTGCAAAGGCCTTCCAGACCGCCAACGAGCTGCATATCCCCGTTGGGACAGATGTGCGCCTGCGCCTGGAGGCAAGCGATGTCATCCATTCCTTTTGGGTGCCAAACCTCACCGGAAAGCAGGACCTGGTCCCCGGACGTGAAAATGTGCTGACGCTGAAGGCCGCCAAACCCGGCGTCTACCGCGGCCAATGCGCCGAATTCTGCGGCCTGCAGCATAGTCATATGGCATTGCTGGTTATCGCCGAGGAGCCCGCGGACTATGCTCGATGGCTGGACGTGCAAAGGGGGCTAGCCACCGCGCCGACTGATGGAGAAGCGGCGGCGGGAAAGCTCGTGTTCATGAGCAAGTCCTGCGCCGCTTGCCATACGATCCGCGGCACGGAGGCAGCCGGCACCACAGGCCCCGACCTGACCCACGTCGGCAGCCGGAGTACGATCGGCGCGGGATTGCTGGATAATACACGGGGATCGGTTGCCGCATGGATTGCCGATCCGCAAACCCTTAAGCCGGGAAACAACATGCCGCTGGTCCCCGTCACAAGCGAAGAGCTGCGCCAGCTGAGCGCCTATATGAAGGGGCTCCAATGACATGGTTTGGTAAAACTCCCTCACCTGCCGATCTGGCTGCCGGCGACGAAAAGGCCGAAGCCTTGCTCCGGCGCACATGGTCGACGCCGGAAGGCGTGCTGGCTGCGCTCTCGACCGTTGACCACAAGATCATCGGCCGGCGTTATATTGCCACAGCCTTCGTGTTTCTGATGCTCGGCGGCGTCCTGGCGTTGACCATGCGCCTCCAGCTCGCCTTCCCGGAGGCCCGCTTCATCAGCGCAGACCGTTACAACCAGATCTTCACCGTACACGGGAGCAACATGATGTTCCTGTTTGCCGTCCCGGTGATGGAGGCGATGGCGGTCTATCTGGTTCCCCTGATGGTCGGCACCCGCAACATCGCCTTTCCCAGGCTGAATGCCTTCTCCTACTGGATCTTTCTCGCCGGCGGGTTGCTTTTGTGGACTTCGCTGGCACTCGACACTGCCCCCGATGTCGGATGGTTTGCTTACGTGCCACTGGCGGGGCCCCAATACGGTCTGGGCAAGCGGGCAGACATCTGGGCCCAGATGATCACCTTCACGGAAGTCTCAGCCCTTGCCGTTGCCGTCGAGATCGTCGTGACGGTCTTTAAAATGCGTGCACCCGGCATGTCGCTCGACCGGATCCCGATCTTTGTCTGGTCGATGCTTGTCACCGCCTTTCTGGTCATCATGGCAATGCCGGCGATCATGCTCGCCAGCTCGTCGCTCATTCTCGACCGGCTGGTCGGCACGCAGTTCTTCAATCCGGCAGAAGGCGGCGATGCCCTTCTCTGGCAGCATCTGTTCTGGTTCTTCGGGCATCCGGAGGTCTATATCATCTTCCTGCCTGCCGTCGGCATGGTCTCGGCGATGATCTCGACCTTCACGCAACGCCCGACCTTCGGCTATTTGCCGCTGGTGCTGGCGATGCTTGCAACCGGTGTCCTTGCCTTCGGTCTATGGGTGCACCACATGTTCGTGGCGGGCCTGCCGCGCGTCGGCAGCAGCTTCTTCACTGCATCGAGCATGGCAATCGCCATTCCGGCAGGGACCCAGATTTTCTGCTGGCTGGCAACGCTTTGGGACGGCCGCCCCATCTTCAAGACACCGATGCTGTTCATCATCGGCTTCCTCATTACCTTCGTCATCGGCGGGTTGACCGGCGTCATGGTGGCATCGGTGCCTTTCGATACCCAGGTCCATGACACCTATTTTGTCGTGGCGCATTTTCATTATGTGCTAATCGGAGGTTCGGTCTTCCCGCTCATCGGGGCGATCTATTATTGGTTCCCGAAGATGACCGGCCGGATGATGAGCGAGAGGCTTGGCCGCTGGGCCTTCGGGCTGATCTTCACAGGCTTCCACCTCACCTTCTTCCCGATGCATATGCTGGGCCTGCAAGGCATGCCACGGCGCGTCTACACCTATCCGCCAGAGCTGCCCTGGGCGGGTCTGAACCTCTTCGTCAGCCTCAGTGCCGTCATCCTGGCCGCCGGATTCCTGGTGTTTTTCATCGACGTCCTGCGTAGTGTCCGACATGGGCCTCCGGCCGGCCCCAATCCATGGAACGCCTCGACATTGGAATGGGCAATGCCCTCGCCCCCGCCGCCTTATAATTTCCGGCACATTCCTCTGGTCGAATCCCTGGAGCCGCTCTGGACGTCGGGTGAGGCGCTTCCGGTGGCAACGGGATTGCGGCTCGATCGGCGTGAACTGGTCGTCAGCAGCGTCACAGCAGGCGAACCGGAAGCACGGGAATCCTCGCCGGCCGATTCCATCTGGCCATTTCTAGCAGCCATCGCCACGAGCATCATGCTGATTGCCTCGATCTTCAGCCCCTGGGCGGTCGTCTGGGGAGCCATCCCCGTGGCGATCACCCTCACCGGGTGGTTCTGGCCCAAGCAAACGCCGGAGGACGAGTCGTGAAGGAACGTATAGCGCTCGATCTGTCAAAACTTTCCCCGCATGGCATGGGCAGCGCGAGCCTGACCTTCTGGGGCACCAGCGCCTTCATGCTGATCGAAGGCACGGGCTTTGCTTTGGCGATCGCGGTCTATTTCTACCTGATGAGCCTGGCGCCACAGTGGCCGATCAAAGCCCCGCCTCCGGACCTTCTTGCCGGCACGATCCTGACCTTGCTGCTTCTTTTAAGCGTGGTGCCGAATATGCTGGTATCGCGATGGGCAAAGCAGAGGGACCTCCGCAAGGTACGGGTGGGACTGGTGGTCATGGCTATTCTCGGCCTTCTACCCCTCATACCCCGCGCCTTCGAATTTCCTGCGCTTCATATCAGCTGGGACGACAACGCCTATGGATCGATCGCCTGGACCCTGCTCGGCCTGCATACGACTCACATCGTCACCGACATCGTCGATACGGTCGTTCTTGCCTGCCTGATGTTTTCAAAGCACGGAGACAATGCCCGGCGCTACGGCGACGTCGAGGACAACGCGCTCTACTGGAACTTTGTCGTCCTGACTTGGCTTCCCCTTTACGGATGCATCTATTGGGTGCCGCGGCTATGAAAGCTGGGAGCCCGATCCTATTCTTTCTGACCCTTACGGTAAGCCAGCCGGCGGTTGCGCATGAAGGCCATGCGCATTCGACCTCGCTTCCATGGACGACCGATCCCTGGATAGTTGCGCCACTTGGTCTCAGCGCAATCCTCTATAGCTACGGCAGCCTTCGCTTCCGGACGCGGTCCCCGGCTGGCCGACGCGCCTTGGGCCGTCGGGCTTTGACCTTCTGCATTGGGTGGCTCGTTCTTGCCGGTGCGCTTGTCTCGCCGCTGCATTGGCTAGGAGAACAGCTGTTTGCCGTCCATATGGTCGAGCACGAACTGGTCATGGCGGTTTCAGCGCCGCTCATCGTCTTGGCGCGCCCGGCAGCGATGCTGCTCTGGGGACTTCCGAAGGGGATCAGGCGCGGGGCCGGACAGGCCCTTGCCACCAGGACGGTGCGCAGGACATGGACTTTCCTCAGCCGCGGCACGGCTCCAACGTTGGTCCATGGCATTGCGATCTGGGCATGGCACGCGCCGGTTCTCTTCGACGCAGCGATCGAAAGCGTTTCCCTCCACCGCCTGCAGCATCTTTGTTTTTTTGCAACCGCCATCCTGTTCTGGTGGTCTGTCATCTGGAAGACCAACAGGGGACTTGCCGCATGGCACCTCTTTCTGACCATGCTGCACATGAGCATTCTTGGCGCCCTGATCGCGCTTTCGCCGAAGGTACTTTATGGCCTGCAGACGCAAACCTCCGGGGATTGGGGGCTCTCGCCGCTTGAAGACCAGCAGATGGCCGGCCTGGTCATGTGGGTTCCCGGCGGGATCGTCTACGCCGCTGCGGCGCTTGCCTTGGTAGCTCTTTGGATCACGGATTCGACAAAGGGAGGTGCAGGTGGAACACGCATCGTTGCTTCGTAGCCCGCTTCGCCCCGTCGTCGTCGTCGGTGCCTGTGCGCTGAGCCTTATCGCAACGTTGATATTGACCGACATCTATCGCGTGCGATCCGAAAAGCTCGCGAGTGCGATCGCCCTGACTAAGGGCAATCCCAATCGTGCCGCGGTGATCTTTCGTCGATACGGGTGCAGTGGATGTCATACCATCCCCGGTATCGACGGTGCGGACGGCAAGGTTGGAGGCGATCTCTCCGGCCTGCGCGAGCGGGTCTATATTGCCGGCGTGCTCAACAATTCAGCCGATAATCTGGTTGGCTGGATCGTTGCGCCCCAGAGCTATTCTCCCAAGACTGCGATGCCGACGACCGGCATATCGGAAAAGGAAGCGCGTGACCTCGCGGCCTATCTCTACGCGCATTAGAAACAAGCACTTTCGGCCGGAGCTCCTTACCGAGGTCGTTCGTAACGACGTTTGCGCGTCTGCAATATTTTGTTGCCATCGCACAAAGCAAGGAGGAGGATCAGCGGTAAGCGTGCCTCACGACGTCACATTCCTCATCGAGCAGCGCTTACCTGTATCCCAAGCTTGATAATAAGCGCATGATCTTCGTTTGGGAGAAAGGACGTCGAGATGGACAGATGTATTGTCGAAAAACATCTGCAGCAGGCGCTGGAGCATGTGGCCCTGGGAGGACAGCACATCGCGCGCCAGCGCGAGATCGTGGCTCAGCTGACGAACCGCGGCTCGGACGCCAGCGACGCGCGACGGCTTCTGGAGGTCTTTGAGGAGTCGCAGCTCTTGCATGTCGCTCACCTTGATAGGCTGAAAGCGGAGTTGATTTCCATGCGATGAGAAGCATGTTTACCGGCTCAAGCCGGGTCGAAGGGTAGCGGCGATGGATCCGCAGAGGATCGCGCGCGCTCAATTGCCAGGCTGGGCTCGCCTTGAAATCTCGATAGCAGACTGCACCGCTTCCAATAATTTCGTGATGTCGACGGGCTTGGCGCAGCAGGCAACCGACTTGAACCTTACCGGTAAAACAGAGGGATCATAGCCGGTGGTGAACACGAACGGGATATGGCGCTTCAGAAGCGTATCGGCAACCGGATATACCGGCTCCCCATGAAGATTGACGTCCAAGACAGCTGCGTCAAGAACATCCGATGCCGCCAGCAGCTCAACAGCACGGGTTAGAGATTGCGCCGGTCCAATGACAATGGCGCCTGCGTCGGTCAGTTCCTGGGACAGATCCTCTGCCAGCATGAATTCGTCCTCGACGACGAGGACGCGGTATCCGAAGAGCGTCCGTTCAGCCATGATGAGCAACCTCGAACAGGTTGCTGAGGGAAACAGGGATTGCGATTGTGCAATGGACCCCATCCTCATCAAGCACATAAGACGTCTTCGCATCGAGCTGGTAAGGCAGCGCGCGCTCGATCAGCTCACGACCCTGGCCGCCTCCTTGTGGGCCAGAACCGGCGGGCGGCATCTTCACCTGGCTTTCCCGCCAATCGACGTGCAGCCATGGCTTGCCGTCTTCGCCTTGTTTTTCGACACGCCAAAGGATTGCCAGATGGGCCTGAGGTTGGCTAAGCGCCCCATACTTAACGGCATTGGTCGCAAGCTCGTGCATCGACAGTGCCAATGTCTGGACAGTCGTCGATCGAAGCCTGACACCGTCTGGACCTTGCAAGATAACTCGGCTCGCCTCGCCTTCCGCCACGCCGTGAGATGCCAGTTCGGAGCGGATAAGCTGATCGAAGGTGATGCGATCCCCATCCTGCAGCCGCGATAAGAATCCCTGCACCCGCGCCATGACATCCAGCCGGTCGCGGAACTTCTTGTGGAAATCTGCCAGATCTGTGCTGGTACGCAGGGTCTTGTCGGCCATCGACCGGACGACTGCCATGAGGTTTCGCGTGCGGTGCTGAAGCTCGCCGACAAGGACTCTCATACGATCGGCAGAAACCTTTTCATCGGTGATATCGCGGCCGATACCGCCGATCTGGGTAAAATCTCCTTCCTCGCGGAAAAGCGGGAACTCGGCGTTACGCAACCATCGGATTTCGTGGTCAGAGGCGCGCCTGATGCGGTACTCGTATTCCGAACGCTCCCCTTTACGCACGCGACGAATTTCGGAAAGCGCCTGTTCCCGGTCTTCAGGGATGATCAACTCTACCCAATTGCGAAAATTGTTGTCCGTGAGGGCCTGATGCCGCTCGACACCGTAGATGGTCTCGAAGGCAGGCGCGAGATAGTTCCATTGCAGCGTGTCGGCATCGCGAATCCATAAAACGTCGGAAGAAGCTTCGCCAAACAGCCGGAACTGCTCCTCCTCCTGGCGCAAAGCTGCCTGTGCCAGTTTTCTTGCCGAGATGTCGATGCAGAACTCAGCGGTCGTCCCGTCGCCAAGATCGCGTCCGGCAAACAACATCCAGCGACGGGTGCCATCGGCGAGGAGATACTCCTTTTCATATGGGCCCATGCGGCCCGTTTCCTTCAGAGTTTTAATCTGCAATTCAGTTTCGGCGATATGCTCCGCCGGGGTCAGCCGGCGCCAGTGAAGCTCCGGGCGACCCAATTGGGAGCGCCTGTAACCGGACATCTGCAAGAAAATTTCGTTGGCGTCGACGATCACGCCTTCCTCATTGAGAAAAACCACGCCGACCGCATCAGTCTCCAGAACGCGCTGCAGGCGTTCTTCGCTGCGTCGAAGCGCCATCTCCGCCTCGTAGGTCGCCGTCAGGTCTGTGAAGGTAACGACAGCTCCGCCGATATAATTATCAACGCTGCGATACGGCAGTGCGCGGGCTGCGTAGTGCCGGTTCTCTGTGGGGTCGCTGACCTTCCGATCCACGGGCATCAGCGTTCCCAGAACAAGCCGGACATCATCCAGAAGTTCCGGATAAGCGACCCGCGAGACGACGTGGTCGAGCGGCCGCCCGACGTCGGTCTCGAGCAGGTGGAAAATTTCGGTTGCGGCCGGTGTGAAGCTTCTGACCCGCAGATCATTATCGAGGAACACCGTCGCGATCTGGGTGGCCTCGAGGAGGTTCTTCAAGTCTGAATTTGCACGATCCAGTTCAGCGACCCGGTGCGCAAGTTCGCCGTTGACGGTCTGCAGCTCCTCATTGACAGACTGCAGTTCCTCCTTGGAGGTTTCCATCTCCTCGTTGGCCGACTGCAGCTCCTCGTTGATCGACTGGTATTCTTCGTTGGACGACTTGAGTTCCTCGTTTGTGGATTCGAGCTCCTCGATGGTCGCCTGGAGCCGATCGCGCGTCAGGCGCAAGTCGGTCTCAAGACGCTGGACGTGCTCTTCGCTCGTCAGCCGTCCTCCGTCCGGCGCCGCGCCCTCGGCCGCCTGCCCTGCGTCTTGAAACAGCACGATCAGCGAGGTGACGTCGCCGCTGCCAAGGGGTTCGACGATGATATTGACGGTGTAGCTGCGATCGTCCTGGTGCAACAGCACCCTCGGCACTTCCACCTTGACGGCTTCGGCCGTGGCGCGCTGCAGGGCGGATCGCAAATCGAGCCGAAGATCGCGATGGGCAAGGCTCAGAAGGTTGAGTGTCGCCGTTCCTGACGTCGGTTCGAGATAGCGACCCGTGCGTCCTGAGAAATGGAGAACGTCATAGTGCGAATCGACGACCACATAGGCTGGTGCAAAGCGCTCTGCGACGACCTCTGCCTGCCGGCTGATCGTGGCCGATAGCCGGCCGGTCTGGAGCATCGGCGCCGGTGGCGAGAACGGATGGTCGGGGCTGCGCGGACGGGGGCTGAGCGGGAAGTCCGGAATGATCCGGGTTGCCGTTTCCAGCCTCCGAAACAGGCGGTTCTTGCGGTCGACCGGCGCAAAAAGCTTGGCGTGGCGGGTTACATTCTCCGACGATCCCAAAAACAGGATGCCGCTCGGCCGGAGAGCAAAGTGGAAGATCGGCATGACCCTGTTTTGTAATTCATTGTCGAGATAGATCAGCAGGTTTCTGCACGACAGGATGTCGATGCGGGAAAATGGTGCATCCTTGACGATGTTATGCGGTGAGAAGATACACATCTCGCGCAACTCCTTAACAACGCAATATGTGTCGCCTTCTCGCACGAACCAGCGCGCCAGCCGCTCGGGCCGTACATGAGAGGTGATCGCAGCCGAATAGCGGCCAGCGCGCGCAATTCCCAGTGCGCGTGCGTCAAGGTCCGTCGCAAAAATCTGCACTTCCGGAGGGTAATCCAGGGTAGCAACGTGCTCGCGAAGCAGCATTGCGATCGAATAGGCTTCTTCACCGGTCGCGCAACCCAGCACCCAGACGCGAAATTTGTCACTCGCCTTCTTGCCTTCGAACAGTTTCGGAATCTCGCGCTCGAGCGCTTCAAACTCGGCCGGATCTCGAAAAAACTGGGTGACACCGATCAGCAGATCTTGAAACAAGTCTTGGACTTCATCTCGGTTGGCGCGCAATCGCTCGATATAAGCATCGATGCTGCCGATCTGCAGCACCTGCATGCGTCTGTGCACGCGTCGGGTGAATGTCCCACGTTTATATCCGTGAAAGTCGTGGCTCGTGACGTTGCGGAGAACGGTGGCGATCTGCGTGATTTGCGCCTCGAGCGCGCCCGGGGCTTCATCGCCCATTCCAGCGTCTTCATTCTCGTTGACATTACTCGCGTGAAGGGCGATCTGGTTAGCAATGCTCTGGGCGGGGAGACGCAGATCCGCGATCGCCACCGCCCCTCTTCCGTCTTCGAAAGACGCATTTGCGGTTTCACCAATCTCCACGATCGACAGTCCGCCGAAGTTCTTGGTTGCCGCGACCGCAGCGGTGCCGTCATTGTCAAGCCCCAGCAGCACAACAACGATCGCCCGCTCTCCCGCATGCTCTGCCAAAGAAATCAGCATCGTGTCGACGGTCCCCCGGTGGCCGACTGGTTCGGAGGCCGGACGGACGCGGATATGACCGTCCTCGAGCGTCACGACATCGTCCGATCCACTGATATAGATGTGGTTCTGGAGGAGCCGCGCACCGTCGGCTGCGACCGTCACTGAAAGCCTGTTCTGCCGCCCGAGCAATCCAAGTACGGTCGCGGTGCTAAGGCCCTTCTGCTGGCGTACTGCCACAAGATAGGATGCGCTCAATCCTACATCGACTTCTGAAAATATCTGTTCGAGCGAGCTCAGCGACTGCTCTGAGACCGCGATACCGACGATCACGAGCGGCTGTACGTGGCGATCCGGTTGCGCCGCGCCTGCCCCTTGCTCGTTATACTCCTGTTCCTCGTAGGCCATTATCAATCCATATCTCAGTTTGCGGCCGACCCTAAACACCGGGCACGACAGAATGATACACCTTTTATGGGGCGTGTTGAAAAGTCACGCGTTTCCGAGGCGCAGTGAGGTGAGTGCAGCTTCATGCAGCGTTGCGGAGTATCTCCGATATTCCGCAGCCCTTGCCTCGTAGAGTTCGGCCACGGCGGTTCGGCCGGTCTCGCGCGCATCTCGGGCCATGCGCTCCACGAGGGTCACCCGCTCTTCCATGACCCTCAGGGCAATCCTGATCGCCTCGTCGAGTTCATCGATGTGGGCGGCAAGCGCGTCGGCAGTATAGGCATGGCCGATCTGACACCGATAACGCAGCGGCCCCGATCCGCGAACCTCGGAAAGCACGCCATGACAATCGGGGCAGGTTATGGCCGTTGGCGAAGCGATCTTGCGAAGTTCGACGCTGCCGGTTCGTGCGCCGGCCGCGATCTCGACTTCAAGCCGCAGTTTCTCCAAGGGAAGATCAACAGCCGGACCCGCAGAGGTTCCCGCGATGTCGACAAGAAGCCTGCCGAGGTCAGTTGCCGAGGCTACGTGGTCGACCTCGACCGCCTCGAGCGCGGCCAGCGGCATCTGATCCGCCTCAGCATCGAGTGGATGCTGTACTATAGCCGTTCCGCCGCTGGATTTGATTGCATGAAGACCTGCCGCGCCATCATTTAGCATTCCGGTCAAAACGAGTCCTACGACGCGTGGTCCGAACGACAGGGCAGCAGAACGAAACATCGGATCGATCGAGGGCCGGGCCATATTTTCTCGGGGGCCAGCTCCGAACATGATTGTTTCGCCGATGAGCAGCAGGTGCCTGTCGGGTGCGGCAAGATAGATGTGACCGCGCTCAATTGGCTGGCCGTCAACCGCCTGCATTACCGGAAGCTTGCATTTGGCCGCAAGCACCTGCGGCAGGAAACCTGGTGAATTCGACGGGATGTGCGTGCTGATGAAGACGGCCGCCGGAAGGTCCGCGGGCAGATCCGCAACCAAGGTCTGGAGAACGGCGCCACTCCCGGCCGAGCCGCCAATAGCAATAATATCCCTGGTTGCGCATGATGGCATGGTGATTGACCTTCGGTGACCATTCAACAGTCGGCGAGGCGACATTGTTCCGCGACGCACGCCTGCAGTTCCGTTTCTTCGACCCAGGTCTGTCGAAAAATCTGGCAATCATGCAGTCGCGCCCAGCAAGAACTCGATCAGTTCAGCCGGTTCAAGCCAACGGGGGGACCAAAGAGCGCTACAGCGATCTGTTCGAGTTCGGTTGGTTTTTCGCAGAGTGCAAACCCCTTGTACTTCGCGGGCAGGTGGGAAGAGTCATAACCGGTTGCAAAGACGAAATTGATGTCGCGCGCTTCCAGCTCGTCGGCGACGGCAAATACCAGATCATCGGCAAGGTAGACGTCGAGGATCGCCGCATCGATGTGGTGTTCCTTGATCAGATCGAGGGCGCGGCTGACGTTTGATGTCGGACCCACAACCAGCGCCCCAAGCTCCTCCAGCTTCCTGCGAGTCTCGTCGGCAAGAAAATATTCGTCCTCGACGATCAGAATATGCTTTCCCGAAAAGAGTTTCGCTTGATTGGTTTTTTGCACGGAGCACCTTTCTGCCGAGCCAGCAGTGATAGCGTCAACCCACTGGATGTACTCCACGCCTGCTGTGCCGAGCTGGCAGGCTGGCGAGCACCGCCAATAGTTTTTTTCCTTACACGGTTTGTTAAGGCAAGGCACAGATGTAAAAGGCTTCGGCACCGAAGAACAATCGCAGCCGGTAACGAAAACGAACGGGATCTGGTATTCCTCGAGCTTTTCAGCCAGCGGATAGGCCATGGTTCCGCGAAGGTTGAGATCGACGATTGCTCCGTCGAGTTCGAAGGCTCGCTCGTTAACGAGCTTCAAAGCACCTGCGACATTCGACACCGGTCCCGCGATCTCAGCGCCTTCGTCCTCAAGGGCCATCATTATGCTGGAGGCGGCCAGGTACTCGTCTTCGACCAGCAGATAGAGGCGCCCCGCCAGCGCGAGCGATTGCTGCATGACCTGCCTCCTTTGCCTGTCGAACTATTGTTGGAGACAAAAGTTGCGCCTCTCGAAGAATTAAACACTGCAAACTTGGTAGTGACGCGCTTGGAGGAATCTCGTCTTCCCCTTGTTAGGGGCGGAAAAAGCGAACACGGTTTCCAGCGTTTATCACGGTGTGTTGCGCACCCCTCAACGAAAAGCCCATCAAACGCTCGTACTCCGCCTCCGGGATGCCGTAGGATCCATGGGCCTTGAGGATGAGGCCCTCCCGATCGAGTATAATCACCTTCCCTCGCACGGACCTGATGAGCTTCTCGCCCTCCAGAACGTGGAGGGCACCCGTCACTCCGGAACGCCGCACACCCAACATGAAGGACATGTATTGGTGTGTCAGGTTCAGCACCTGGCTTTCCACCCGGTCATTGATCATGAGCAGCCAGCGCGCCAACCTCTGCTCGATTGAATATCGGCCACTGGCCACGGCCGTGTAAGCAATCTGAATTCCGAGTGATCGAGCAAATGACGATGAGAGAGAGCGCAACTGCGGCGCCTTGTGTACGAGACGAAGAAAATTGTCGACGTCAATCCGCTGAGCGGTACCTTCGATCTGAACCATCATGTTGTAAGGCGTGCGCCAATCGCCCTCCAGCAGGCCCGCGCCTGTGATGCCTTCGCGTCCGATCAGGCCGGCTTCGACCTGCGAGCCGTCGAGCGACACTGCGACAAGCGATACAATCCCGGTCTCGACGAAGGAAACCGCGTTTATCTCGCCAAACTGCTGTTCGAGCATCTGACCTTGCACCATTCGGACCTGTTTCAGATGCGGTTGGAGAACATCGATTTCACGGGAAGAAAGCGCCGAAAGAATGAGGTTCTCCTGGTGGCGCGAGGCCTTTAGCGTTGACCCCTCGCACTCTGACAGGGCCTCCAATATTGCCCTCTTGTCCAGCGGCTTTTCCACGAAGATCCGATCGGCAAAGCGCGGAGGAACGACATCTCGGCTATAGCCCGTTGCGAAAAAAAGGGGATGTTGCGTTTCGACAGCTCGTCGGCGACGGGAAATACCATCGTACCATGCAGATTGATGTCGAGAATGGCTACGTCGATCTGTGAAGTTTCTTCGATATATCTCAGGGCTTGTTGGATATTGGGTGCAGGGCCGATGATCTTTATACCGGCTTCCGATAAGGTCGACGTGAGGTCGCTTGCAAGGACGTAATCGTCCTCGACGACGAGGGCTATCTGCGCGGGCTTGGTGAAAGCCGTACTCATACCACTTGCTTCCTCGCGTCATATCCAGTTTCAATGAAAACGTTTGGATAATCGACCTGTTCCAAGTGGTCGTGCGAAGCCATATTCGCGATCTCGGGTATCTGCGTGTAAGCACCAAGATCGCTCGATTTGGGGTGGACGCCATCTCGTCCTACGGATGCGGGGTCGCGCGCGGCGGCAGCGATTTCAGGTATCGAGCGATGGCAATGCGATCGGGCTCATGGAGCTCCGCCGTGTTTCTCACGACATCTGCCATCGACCAGCCGACATAGCCGTGGTCAGGCGTCTTTCCGCTCCTGAGCATCTCTACGATATCGTTTTCCGACCATCGGCCGATGCCCTCTGGCGTGATGTTCGGATTGAAGCCGACGCCTTCCGAGCTCACTCCCCCGGCAAAGCGGGTTTTCGGTTCTATCGCGCCGAAGGCGTTGCGGGAGGAATGGCATTCTGCGCAATGGCCGAGCACCTCGACAAGGTAGGCGCCGCGGTCATGCACGGGATCGCCGTTCAGTATTTCTTCGGATCGGCCCTCGCTAAAGAATAGAAACTTCCAGAAGCCGACAAACCGCCGGATGCGAAACAGCAAAGCGAGGTCATGCGGTTGCGGTCGATCGGCAACAGGCGCAAGCGTCCGCAGGAAGGCGTAGAGATCCCTGACATCGTCAAGGTTCATTGCAGTATAGCTGGCATAGGGAAAGACAGGATAATAATGCTGCTTGGCTGGCGAGACGCCGGCGATCAGGGCATTTGCCAAATCGGCCACCGACCACGATCCTATGCCGGCCTCGCGGTCGGGCGAGATATTGGGGGTTCTGAAGGTTCCGAAGGGAGAGGCGAGCGCAAGATCCCCTCCAAGTTTCAGGCGATCTGGCTGACCAGGAGACGCATGGCAGGAGGCGCAATCGCCCGCGGCAAATACCAGCCGACCGCGCTCAGCGTCTCCTGGTGTCAGCCTCGGATCGTCGGCAGAAAAAGGCGCGTGCGGCCTGGTCAGCAACCAAGTCGTGGAGGAGGCAATGACGATTGCAGCAACTGCAATCGATAATAATCGCGCACCTTTCATCATCTTGAACCCGCAAATAGGCTGATCGTCTCAAATTGGAGGCGGCTCGACCATATACGGCCGGCGGCCGCGCCGACAAAGATAGACTTCTCGCTCGGGATTGGCTTCAACCAGAAATCCGGAACTGCGCAACATCGCCTCGACCGCCGCCTTGTTCGGGATGAACCAATTCGTGGGATCGTTGGCGTAACGCTCCTCGACGAAGAACAATCTCGGAAAATCCGGTTTGTCGAACACCGCCCATTCCGAGAAGTCATAGTTCTCCTCCGGTAGAGCGGTTCGCTCGTCGCCGCGCTGCAGGCATTGGAACAGCATCAAATCCGTAACCACATGTTGGTAGAGCAGATCGAGCGCCAGCAAAGGGTGGCGCAGATGGTAAAGCACGCCCATAAAGAGTACCAGATCAAAAGCTTCTCCAAGGGCCGGCACCTGGTAAACCGACATCTGCTTGAATTCCACGTCGAGGCCGAAATGAGCGGCGGCGAAACGGGCTTGCTCAAGATAACGGGCATCGGAATCGATGCCGAGCACACGCCCAGCGTTGCGGCGTTTCATCTCAAGTGCATAAAAGCCGGCATTACAGCCGATATCGAGCACGCTGCGCCCGCCCAGATCTTCGGGCACGACATGTTTGAAGCGCTCCCATTTGAACGCGGGATAATCGCCGAGAAAATGATCCGGAGCGGTTTCAATCTCTCCGAGCCGCATGTTTTGGAACCAGGGGCCGAGTTCGGTCACGCGGCGTTTCAGGGCGAGGTTCATCATGGCTTGCCTCCGTTTTTCGATCAGCCTCGCGCGGGAGCCGCCAGCGAGGCTACCCGGTTCAGGTGGCTGCGAGACGCCGTTGCCTGCCGCCGCGGGCGGCTGGCGAGACTGTTGGCAAACCATTCCATCGTATAGACGAGGCCTTCTGAAAGCGGCACCGTCGGCTGCCAATCGAGAAGTTCGCGCGCTCGCGCGATATCTGGGCGGCGGCGCTGCGGATCGTCCTTCGGTAGCGGCTTGTGGACGATCCCCGTCCTGCTCGGCACCATCGAGCGGATCATCTGGGCGAGTTCGTTGATCGTGAACTCACCGGGATTGCCGAGATTGACCGGCACGCCGGGGTTGGGCCAAAGGTCCATCAGCGCAGTCAAGCCGCTGACCAGATCGCTGACATAGCAGAACGACCGTGTCTGCGTGCCGCTTCCATAGATGGTCAGGGGTTTCCCAGACAGGGCCTGCACTATCAGGTTTGAAACAATGCGGCCGTCATTTGCCTGCATGCGCGGGCCATAGGTGTTGAAAATGCGGGGAACACGGGCATCGACGCGGCCGGCACGCAACATGTCGAAGCAGAGGGCTTCGGCGGCGCGCTTTCCTTCATCATAGCAGGCCCGCGGCCCCGTGCAGTTGACATTCCCGCGATAGTCTTCCCGCTGGGGATGTTCGGCCGGATCGCCATAGACCTCGCTCGTCGAAGCCTGGAGGAACGAAGCGCCGTGTCGTTCGGCAAGCGCAAGCAGGTTTCCCGTGCCGGCAACGCAGGTCATCATCGTGTGGACAGGATCCGCCTGATATTGCGGCGGCGATGCTGCGCAGGCGAGGTTATAGATCTGGTCCAGCGGCTCCTCGATTTCCAGGAACTGGCAAACGTCCGTTTCGATGAGCCGGAAGCGCGGGTGGTTGGTCAACGGACGAACGTTATCCGGCGAGCCGGTAATATAACTGTCAACGCAGATGACGGAATCACCACGACCGAGGAGGGCATCGCAGAGATGAGACCCGACAAAGCCGGCTCCCCCTGCCACCAAAACAGTCTTGGCTTTTCCGCGACGATTGACTTGCAGCATCGATACTCTCCTTCACGCTGAAATACGCTCATAAGCTCGGTTTGCCGGCAGTTTCGAAAGGATCTGGGCGAGTTCGACGGCACGGGCAGCCCCGGTATGGCCGCTCAAGACGCGCCTTCTGGCGGCAGCGGCAATCGCGATGCGGTCGGTATCGGCGAGTTCGGTCAACCCTGCCACGACATCGGCTGGACATTGCGCAACAAGCAAAGCCTCCCCAGCCGGCAGGAGTTCATCGAGCCCGCGCCAGAAGTCGCTGACAACAGCCGTTCCGCAGGCAGCGGCTTCGAAGAGCCGCACGCTCGGCGACCATCCGGCGGTGATCATGTCGCTGCGGGTCACATTCAAGGTAAACCGTTGCCTGGTGTAGAAGCTAGCATGATCAGCCGGCGCCAAATGCTCGATGCGCTCGACATTGGCCGGCCAGTCGATCTCGGCGGGATATTGCGGCCCGGCGACGACGAAGCGCATGGATGGCAGGCGACGTGCCGGCTCCAGAAGCAGGCGCTCCAATGTCGGCTGGCGATCCGGGCTGTATGTTCCAAGGTAGCCAAGATCCCAGTAAGCTGGCTCACCTGTGTTGGCATATCGGCTTTCATCGACTGAGCAGTAGAGCGCGACAGCTTTCCTCGCGCCGTATCTCTTCTCCAGCCGCGTCAGTACCTCTCCTCCGGAAAAGGAGAAGTAGGCGTCAAAGATCGGGATCTGCCGCAGCGCCAGATATTCCTCCTCGCCGCGGTCAAGCTTTGCGAGCGTTACAGGCGTGTCGATGTCGTAAAAGCAGAGCCATTTCGGCTCGAGCTTGTCGAGTTTGTCGATGAGCGCCACACCCTCAGGCACGTAGGATCCGACGATAACGGCATCGGCTTGTCTCAGCCGGTCTCGATGAAGGTCGATCATCGCGTCGATGTCGGCGTAATAGGCGAGGTCGCAGAAATCCGGTGAAGCAAGATCGCGTTGACTGGCGTACCAGGGGACGTCCCGCTCCAGGAACAGAACCCGGTGACCTTCCTGGCGAAGCCCCTTGATGAGAGCGCGGTAAGTCGTGGCATGGCCGTTTCCCCAGGACGAGGAAAGTGAAAGCCCGATAAAGACGATGTCGAGCGACCGGGTCATTCGGCTGCCTCCATCCGCGCGCCGAGACGAGCGCGGAAAATCTTGTCCACGGCTTCGGCCCGATTGGTGTAGGTGTGCTCTGTCAGCACGCGCTGGCGCGCGCTCTCGCCAATTTTCCGAGCCGACTGGCGCGACAAGCCGGCAACCAGCGCCGCCACGTCCTGTCCGTCGCGCGCGACCAGGATTTCCTCATCGGGCTTCAAGAAGAACTCGATGCCTTCCCAGTCGTCGGTAATAAGGCAGGCGCCGGCGCCGGCAGCTTCGAAGACGCGTGTCGCCGGCGAGAAACCGTTTTCCGCCATGCTGGCGCGCGATACATTGAGAACCGCCATCGGGGTCACATTGAAGGCATTGTGATTCCGCGTCGGCACATGGCCGATATAGCGGATATTGGACGCGACCGGCTTGTCCTGCCAGCCCGAACCGCCAAGCAGGAATGTGCGGTCCGGCAGACGTGACGCGGGCTCCAAAAAGAAATGCTCGACCCGCGCCTCGCGATCCGGCAAACGGTTGCCAAGGAAGGCGAGATCGGCGGAGAAGCATATGTCCTCCGGCACCGGGTGGTGCGTTTGCGGATCGAGCGCATTGTAGATCGGCACGCAGTTGGCGGCGCCCACGGCGCGGTATGCGTTGACGACCGGATCGCCGCCGCCATAAGTGAGGACAAGATCGATCCCGCAAAGCGCCCGGCGCAGCCGATGATCGGGATTGGCCTTGAGTTCGGCAAGCGTTGCCGGCGCATCGACATCCCAGAAGATTTTCAGGGCCTGCGGCCGCGCATGGCCAAGCACCTCTTCCAGAAGCAGATCGTCTTCGAAACCGACGCCGCTTGCCTTGACGACGATATCGGCCTCAGCCGCAGAGCGGCTAACGGCCTTCAAGGCGTCGATCGTGCCTTCGTAGATGACGACCTTGCACCAGTCCGGCGGATCCATGTCGCGATTCTTTTGACGATCATAGACATCGGGTTCGTAGAAAGTGATGTCATATCCTTTCGCCGCCAGCGCCCGCAGCAGGCCGCGGTAATAGGTGGCAGCGCCATTCCAATAGGCGGAGACGAGGCTTGAACCGTAAAATGCGATCTTCATTCGGCTGCCTCTCGGGATTGGAGATTGGTGGTGACGCGGTTCGTGCCGCAGCGCGTCAGGACTGCGAAAAGCTCGTCGACGCGATGCCGGCAGGTGTGGCGCGCTTTGATCGTCGTCAGACCCGCCGCGGCGAAGCTTGCGGCGTAATCGGCATCTGAAAGAACGTCACGCAGGTTCCTTTTCATATCCTCGCCGTCGCGAGCGAGAAGAAAGTCCGTGCCCGGCGAGAAGAGGTGTTCGGCATCGTTCCACGGTGCCGAGATCAATGGTATCCCGCAGGCAAGGGCTTCGAAGACGCGGATGGTTGGAATACCCGGCAGATGCTGAACATAGGGGCGTCGCGGAATGTGCACTGTCACCTTGTGCCTGGCGAAGGCGGCAGGAACATCAGAATTGGCGATCCATCCGCCGTAGGCGATACCGGCTTCGCGAAGAGCGTCGAGCGCGAGATCGGGATAACGGACGCCGCGAACGGTCGTCGTCAGGCCGAGCCATTGGGCGGGACCAATCAGGAATTCGGCGATCTCGGCCGACCGTTCATCATCACCCCAGTTGCCGATCCAGATGAGGTCTCCGGTTCTGTCGATGTTCGGCATTGGCCGAAACAAAGTATCGTCGGCTGCTTCGTGCCATGTGAACACGGACTTTCCCCAGCCTGCTTTGAGATAGCGTTCCCGCAACGTCTCGCCGAAAGCCAGCACACCGTCATAATTGCGAAGTGTCAGCCCGGCGATGTCGCCTTCGGCCGAGACTGCCCGATGATGTGTGTCGTGAAAGAGCAGCGTGAAGTTGGCGCCATTGCTCCGGATGCGGCCGAGCCGAGCCACCAGTTCAGGCTCCGTCCATTCGTGGACGATGACGACATCAACATCCCCAAGCGCGGCTTCATGGTCGAAGCTCTTTTCATAGATCTGCGAGCGGTGCTGCGGAAAGGTCTGGTAAAACCTCTTGATTGCGGAGGCGCCTTGATCTCTGACAAGGTTGGTACGGCTCCAGGCATCTTCCGGTTCCAATGCCAGGGTGTCATGGCCGCGCCGCTGGAGGTCGCGCATCACACCGCGAAGAAAATGCGCGTTGCCGTGGTTCCAGTCGGAGATGAGCGAATGGGTATAGAAAACGAACTTCATGATCACTCCGCGGCTGTCGATAGGGTGTGGCCAAGCCTGCCGGAATAGATCCCGGACATGGCTTCGCCCTGCACTTCCAGGCTGAAGCGAGCCGATCGCTCCTGCGCCTTCCGGCCGAGGGCTGCGCGCTGCTGCGGATCATCCGCGAGGCGGTTGAAGGCATCTGCGAAAGCTTCTGGATGATGCGGATTTGCAAACAGCGCGGCATCGCCCCAAATCTCCCGATAGGTTGGAATATCGGAAAGCACCAAGGCAGCGCCGGCCCTCGCCGCTTCGAGCGCCGCCAGGCCGAAGGGTTCGAAAAGGGATGGAGAGGCGACGATTGCCGCCTGCCGCGCCAGGACCGCCATCCGCTGACGCGAGATCTCGCCCAGATGGTCGGCATGGTGAAACCGCAGATATTGACCATTGGGACCGCGGTCGGCACCGGCCGCCATCACTGGCCAGCGGGAAAGAGCTGCCGCTGCATCCAGAACGGCGCCGTTTTTCCCCTCGTCCCACCAGCGGCCGGCCGCCAGGACGAAATCCTGTTTGGGTTCGCTGGAACATTCGAGCCCGCTCGCATTGTAAACCACGCTAAGGTTCTGGATCGCTCCATAGGCCGCCTCCATCGCCGCGGCATGGCTGCGGCTCGGGGCGATCACGGTGTCCGCACGGACAAAACCTGCCTCATTCAGCCGATATTGCCATTGCCAGTCACGCGGCACCGCGGTGCCGCGCATGGCGGCAAACCAGGTCACCACACAGGAATGACAGACCACGATGACCGGCAGGTCCGTCTGCATGCCGGCTGCTTGCGACGGCATATTGAGATGCAGAAGATCAACCTCCTCGCGGCGGGCGAGATCGGCAATCAAACGCGGCACTTCTGCAACTTCCTTTTCATGCCCTGCCATCCAGTCGAGCGGCGTCTCCAGCCAGTTAAGCGTGCCGAGCCCGTTTGCTTCGGCAATCTTTTCCGCCGTTGGCGCCGGCCCCAGGCCTGCGAAGACAACCTCGACATGGTTTGGCTTCAAGGCGGCAGCCAGATCCATGGCGTAAGACCAGACCCCGCCGACGGCGTCGACCGTCATCAGCACGCGGCGGTGCCGGGTATCTCGCGCGTTTGCGGTCATGCGATCACCTTCCGATTTTCCCTGCGGATCTGCTGGCCGCCGAAACGATTGGCGATTAGCCATTCGGCGAGGTGCCGGAGCCCATCGCGCCATCCGACGCGGGCGGCCCAGCCAGTTTCCCTTTCAATTTTTCCCGTATCCGCGACGAAGTAGGACTGGTCGCCGGCCCGCCACGGGCCGAAACTTGTGTCGACCGGACGACCGGTAATCTCCTCGATCTCACGCAGCACCGAAAGAACGCTGACGGCATTGCGCGGTCCCCCGCCAAGATTGAAGGCTTTGCCGGAGACACGGTCGACATTGGCCAGCAGCGAGCGGTAGGCAGCGACGGCATCGTCGACGTGAAGGACGTCGCGAACCTGTTTGCCGCTGCCGTAAACTGAAATGGCTTCATCCCCCAGCGCCCGGATCAGAAAATGCGCGACCCAGCCCTGGTCCTCGGTGCCGAATTGGCGCGGACCATAGATGCAGCTCATCCGTAAAACGGCGGCCGGTATTCCAAAGGATTTGGCGTAGTCGAGGACATACTGGTCGGCGACACCTTTGGAACAGCCGTAGGGCGTGCAGAAGTCGAGCGGCCGATCCTCGGCGATCCCCTTCGTCCGTACGGTGTCGTTTTCGGGAACATATCGGTCGTCGAGCTCGACCATGCCGAGATCGTCGAGGGCGCCATAGACCTTGTTGGTGCTGGCGAAGATGACTGGCGCCTGTCTGCCTGCCTTGCGTACCGCTTCCAGCACGTTGAGGGTGCCTCGAGCATTTGTCTCGAAATCGGCGAGCGGATCTACAATGCTCGTGGTCACGGCAGTCTGGGCGGCATAATGGAAGACAGCCTTGGCATCCTTGAAGGCGGCTTCGATGCCCATCAGGTCGCGAACATCGGCAAGGACAGGATGAACCCTCCCTCCATGCCGCTCGATCAGCCATGAGAGGTTCTGATCGACCCCCGAGCGACCCAGATTGTCCAGAATGATCACGTCCTCACCGTCGCTGAGCAGGCTGTCGGCGAGATTGGATCCGACGAACCCACTGCCGCCGGTGACGACAACAGGTGCGGCGTCAGAGCCAATGTGCGGGGCAGCGAGGGCAGCAACCTCCTCCAGTCTGGTGACGCCACCTTCCATCAGAAGACGGGCCAAGAGCTTTGGCTTGTTGTCGTGCGTAACGGCTCCGAGGTGATAGTGTCGCGGATCGAACCACAGACCTTCTTGGACCGGCACGTCCGGCGGCACATCGCACCAGGAGTACCAAAACATCCTGTCGGCCGGCACGTTAAGCGCCTTGATGAAGCGTCGCGCCTGTTCGATCTCGTCATTGCGCCAGGTGGAATAGCCCGCTTCGGTAATCCATATCTCCGCCTTGGCATTGTAGCGGTCGACAATTCCCCGCATCTCGCCCAGATGCATATCCCAGCCGCCCCAGGTGGCTTCCTCACTATCCCAGGTGCCGGGAAAGCCATGGAAGCCGACAGCATCGACGACGCCGAGCACACCGCGCCCGCCCATCAGATTGAGCCAATAGGGATCAAAGGGGCACGGGCCGCCGAGCACCGGCTTAAAGCCTCTCTGCTTGGCCCAGTAAGCGGCGCCTCCGACCATCTCGCAAAAAAGCAGGAAATCGCTGTCGTGGCGCCAATCCCAATCAAGCAGGTTGTTGGGTTCGTTCCAGAGCTCGATATGGCGGAAATATCGGCCGTAGCGCGTCAGGATATGATCGACGAAATCGGCATAGGATTTAAGGTCGATCGGGGCGCCTGACGCCTTTCCCGTCCGCGAGAGCGAAGGTGGGGTGTAATGGACGCAGGGCAGAAGGTCGATCTTGCTTCCGACGCGGGGGATCAGCCAATCGAACCATTGCTGGCCGCCGGGCGCCAAATATTCGGCCCATGAGAGATGCGTGCGGAGATAACTGGCGCCGCTAGCCAGAATATCAGGAAGCATGGCCTCCGTCCGCTCATGCTCTCCCGGTCGAAACCACTCGACGAAGCCGAACTGCCTTGTCTCCTGCTGGCTGGGTGTTGGAGAGCTGATCTTCTTCATGAAACCAGCCCCCGCTCTTCCAGTTGACGCTTCATCTCGGCGCCGCGGTCGACCGCTCCGGTCTCGCGAACCCATTCAGCGAAAGGACCAAGCGAATTTTCAAGCCGATATCTCGGCTCGTATCCAAGCAGTTCGCGGGCCTTGGAGATATCGGCAAAACAATTGCGGATGTCGCCAGAGCGAGCCTTATTCATGATGTCGGGACGGATCTGAGGCACGCCCATGGCGTCGGCGAGCAGCGTCGCAACATCGGCGATCGAATAAGCCTGGCCGCTGCCAATATTGATCACGTGGCCGGCTGCCGCCGGTTTTTCCAAAGCCAGGCGAAACGCCGTCGCCACATCCCGCACATGGACGAAATCACGCCGTTGCCTGCCATCCTCAAAGATCATCGGCGGCTGACCGTTGGCAAGTCGCGAGGCGAAATTTGCGAGCACGCCGGTATAAGGATTGGAGAGCGCCTGCCCAGCGCCGAAGACGTTGAAGAGGCGCAGGGCGACGGCGTCAACGCCGTAGGCTTCGCCGAAGATCAGGACCTGCTTTTCCTGAGCGAATTTCGTCAGAGCGTAGATGGAGGCAAGATCGACGGGCTTCTCCTCGTCGGTCGCGACCGGCGTCAGCAGCCCGTTGTCCGGGCCGAGCGGATCCCACTGGCCCTGCCTCACATGATTGGCGCGCCGCCTGACATAGCCGAGCCGCCGACCATCGGCCGTGGAATATAGCCCTTCGCCGTAGACGCTCATCGAGGAGGCAACGACGATTTTCTTGACAGGCAAGCCGATCATCGCTTCCAGAAGCACCGCTGTTCCGAGATCGTTGCTGCCGACATAGCGGGCGATCTCGTACATCGACTGTCCAACACCCACCTCGGCGGCAAGGTGGATGACACCATCGACGTCGGCGAGCGCTGCGCCGACGGCGTCCTTGTCCACGACATTGCCCCGGACGACCTCCGCTCCTTCCGGCACGCTCACTTCCGCATCGGCATGGACCTGATCGATGAGTGCATCGAAAATGCGCACGTCATAGCCCGATTTCAGAAGTTCTTCAGCGACATGGCGACCGATAAAGCCGCACCCGCCTGTTATCAATATCATCATTATTGGAGCCGTTCGGTTGAAGAAATCGCTTCAGAGATAGCCGTCGAACCGGACTTGGATGGAAAAGTTCCTTCATCAATGACATCTTTATTGACTTCATCATCTATGACTTCTTTGACATCCCCCGGAACTCTTCAGCGGCACTGCAGTTCGAGGCGTGCCATACTGGAGGACATCTGATGGATATTGCGGCAAGACCCGCGGCAGAGCTCATGCGGGCTGCAATCGTCGCCGGCCCCGGCAGTCTTTCGATCGAGACCCGCGCCCTACCGGAACCTGGTCCCGGCCAGGTCAGGATCAAACTGGAAGGCTGCGGCGTTTGCGCGTCGAACCTCACGCCCTGGGCAGGACCCGATTGGATGACATTTCCGACGGAGGCCGGCGGGCTGGGCCACGAGGGCTGGGGGACAATCGACGCCATGGGCGCCGACGTCACGGGCCTTCAACTGGGGGACCGCGTTGCCGCTCTTTCCTACCATGCCTATGCCACGCACGATATCGCCGACGCTTCGATGGTTGCAAGACTGCCTGGCGAATTGGACGGTAAGCCATTTCCAGGCGAACCGCTCGGATGTGCCATGAACATCTTCAGCCGCAGCAATATCGAACGCGGCCAGACTGTCGCCATCATCGGCATCGGCTTTCTCGGCGCCCTCCTCACCCGGCTTGCCGCAGCCGCCGGAGCAAGGGTAATTGCCATTTCACGCCGGCCCTATTCGCTTGAGGTGGCGAGAGAGATGGGAGCGGCCGAAACCATTGCGATGGATGATCACTGGCGCATTATCGAGTGCGTCAAAACCCTCACGGATGGAAAGTTCTGCGACTGCGTTATCGAAGCGGTCGGCAAACAATGGCCACTCGACTTGGCGGGCGAGCTTACCAGGGAACGGGGCCGGTTGATCGTTGCCGGCTATCACCAGGATGGGCCGCGTCAAGTCAATATGCAGCTATGGAACTGGCGCGGCCTCGACGTCATCAACACCCATGAGCGCGATCCTGCCGTTTACATGCGAGGTATTCGCGACGCCATAGAAGCGGTGCGGCTGGGGCGGATCGATCCCCTGCCGCTCTACACGCATGTCTATCCCCTGGAGAGGCTGGACGAGGCGCTGAACACGGCGCGCGACCGTCCGGATGGTTTCCTGAAAGCACTGGTGCAATTTTCATGAATGAGTTGATCGTCGGACAGGAGGCGGCCTTGGTCGTCAGACCATTAAGACTTGGCTTTCTCGGGGTGGGATGGATCGGCCGGCATCGGATGAAAGCGATCCTCGACAGCGGCGTGGCCGAGGCCGTCGCTATCGCCGATCCCTCGGCCGAGATGATGCGGGAGGCGCGCAAGCTTGCGCCAGATGCCCGGATCGCCGTTGATCTTGACGATCTACTCGACCAAAAGCTCGACGGCGTCGTGATTGCGACGCCGAGCGCGACCCACGCCCGACAGTCGATCCGCATCCTTGAGGCTGGCGTCGCCGTCTTCTGTCAAAAACCGCTGGGGCGGACGGCCTCCGAGGTAAAGGCTGTCGTCGACGCATCAAAGGCAGCCGACCGATTCCTGGGTGTCGATCTATCCTATCGCTATACCCAGGGCCTACAGCAGATCCGTGAGATCATCCGCTCAAACGCTCTTGGGAAGGTATTCGCCGCCAATCTGACCTTTCACAATGCTTATGGACCCGATAAAACCTGGTTTTACGACAAAACCCTCTCCGGCGGCGGCTGCGTCATCGATCTCGGTGTTCATCTTATCGATCTGGCTTTGTGGTGTCTCGATTTTCCGTCCGTCGTTTCGGTCACCAGCGAGCTTAGATCGGGCGGAGAAAAGCTTCGAGACGACCGCCAGGTTGAGGATTTCGCGTCTGCGACAATGTCGCTTGCCGGCGGCGAGATCATTCGTCTGACCTGCTCGTGGAGGCTTCATGCCGGCTGCGACGCGGCAATCCGTGCTGAATTCTTCGGGACCGAAGGTGGCGCCTCATTTCGCAACGTTGACGGCTCGTTCTACGACTTTACGGCCGAGAAACTGTCTCGCACATCCCGGCAAACGCTGACCCTGCCGTCGGACGATTGGGGTGGACGCGCAGCTGTCGACTGGGCAACACGACTGGCTGGCGGTCAGCGTCACGATATCGCCTGTGAGGAATTCATAGCGGTTGCCGAGGCGATCGACCGGATCTATCGCACGAGCGGCGAGTGATCCTAGGTGCCTTTGACGAGGCCGCAGACGACGATCGTCGCATACAGAATAAACGCGACCACGCCGACCGTTGCGATCAGGATGAGCGCGACCCTGCCCGCATTGAGCCTGGTGCGTTTCCCGGCGGGGGACGTTGCGGACCGCTGGATAGGATCTTTGTCCGAACTCGCGCGCTCATTGCACCTGCTCCATCGCCGGCGTCGGTGACTTCTCATCCGGTTCGCCGGGATGGGTGATCAATGTGAAGGCAAGCGCGGCCAGGCAAGCAAGAAGGAAAATCGCGACGACGAAGAGCATCATCCGCCGTGGCGCCTTTGCATTTTCGTGCTTCGTTGCCGTAGCCGGATTCCAGTCTTTCCTGCCCTTGCTCACGGCGATCCCCTCTGAGGAAGTTCGATCTGTTCATCCAGCTCGTCCTTGGGCTCGTCGCGACGTCCGCGCAGCAGCGAGGCTTCGACGCGTTTTATTTCCGCATCCGTCAGTTCCACCAAGCGACCGCTGTCATCTGGAATGCCTGGACCGCTTTCAGCAATGGTCTCGTCTCTCGGCCTGGCGTTCGTGCCGGTCGATATTTTTGCGCGTCTGTACATGACATTCTCCAATCAAAGGACAAGAAGGTTTTTGCTTCGACCGCGAAACCAACGTTCGGGGAAGTCAAACAACAGACGATGATGAAGGTTCCGACGGCCCCACAGTTCTACCGGGTTGCTTGGGCGGCCATCGCAACAGGCATGCCGACCGATGCGCCGGCCTCCTCCGCATCTCCGGGAACTTTTGCGGAAAGTCGGGGTTGGAGCGCCGTCGAGGATTGCCAAAGGAGAAACCATTGTGAGAGCCCTGACCTGGCATGGCAAGCATGATATTCGCTGCGACAGCGTTCCCGATCCGAAGGTTGAGGACGGGCGCGACGCCATCATAAAGGTGACCGCCTGCGCCATCTGCGGATCGGATCTGCATCTTTACGACGGCGTCATGCCGGAGATGCATGGCGGCGACATCATGGGGCATGAGACCATGGGCGAGGTGGTCGAGGTCGGCAAGGACAACACCAAGCTCAAGGTCGGCGACCGCGTCGTCGTACCCTTCACCATCTCCTGCGGCGAATGTTTCTTCTGCAAGCGCGGCTTCTATTCCGGCTGCGAGCGCTCCAACCCCGATCGCGCCAAAGTCACCAAACTCTGGGGCAATTCGCCCGCCGGGCTTTTCGGCTATTCGCATCTGCTCGGCGGCTATGCCGGCGGGCAGGCGGAATATCTGCGCGTGCCATATGCCGATGTCGGGCCGATCAAGGTGCCGGACGGGCTCACCGACGAGCAGGTGCTCTTTCTTTCTGATATTTTCCCGACCGGCTACATGGCAGCCGAATTTTGTAATATCCAACCCGGCGATACGATTGCGATCTGGGGCTGCGGGCCGGTCGGCCAAATGGCGATTCGCTCGGCTTTCCTGCTCGGCGCCGCGCGGGTCATTGCCATCGATGCCGTGCCTGAGCGCATGGCGCTGGCGAAAGCGGCCGGAGCCATCCCAATCGACTTCATGGATAAGGACATCTACGATCAAATCATGGAATTGACCGATGGTCGTGGCGCCGACGCCTGCATCGACGCCGTTGGAACAGAAGCTGAAGCCGCCGCCAGCTGGGACTCCCGCCTCGACCGCATCAAGGTCGCAATGTTCATGGGAACCGACCGCCCGCATGTGCTGCGCCAGGCCATCCACTGCTGCCGCAACTTCGGCACGGTCTCGATCGTCGGCGTCTATGGCGGTTTCCTCGACAAAATCCCGATGGGTTCAGCGATCAATCGCGGCCTGACATTCAAGATGGCTCAGACGCCGGTTCAGCATTATCTGCCGATCTTGATGAAGCGTATCCAAGAAGGGGAAATCGATCCCTCCTTCGTCATTACCCATCGCGGCACGCTGGAAGATGGTCCGGCTCTCTACAAGACATTCCGCGACAAGCAGGACGGATGCATCAAGGTCGTTCTGAAACCTTAGAGGAGACGCATCATGGCTCAAAGTCAATCAGGCAAAGGCCTCGCCGTCGTCACCGGCGCATCCACCGGCATTGGCTACGAACTGGCGAAATGCGCAGCGCAGGACGGCTATCATTGCCGCCGATGAGGAGCGCATCAACTTGGCAGCAGCAAATCTCAAGGATTTCGGCACGACCGTCGATGCCGTCGAAGCCGAGCTTTCGACGCTCGAAGGCGTGGATCGGCTCGTCGAGCGCATCACCGCCAGCGGCCGGTCCGTCGATCTGCTGATGGCCAATGCCGGCTGCGGCCTCGGCAAGGGCTTCCTCGACCAGAATTTCGGCGAGGCGCGCAAGGTCGTCGATACCAACATCACCGGCACGATCTATCTGATCCATGCGATCGGCAACCAGATGCGCAGCCGCGGCCAAGGCCGCATCCTGCTGACGGGCTCGATCGCCGGGTTCATGCCTGGTTCCTATCAGGCGGTCTATAACGCTACCAAAGCCTTCATCAACAGCTTCTCCTTTGCCTTGCGGGAGGAATTGAAGGAATCGGGTGTGACCGTCAGCTGCCTCATGCCGGGAGCAACGGAAACCGAATTTTTCAAGCGGGCCGGGCTGATGGACACGGCGATCGGCCAAGCGAAAAAGGACGATGCCGGCGAAGTCGCACGGATCGGCTATGATGCGATGATAGACGGCGAAGGCGATGCCGTCAGCGGCTGGAAGAACAAATTGCAGGCCGCCGTTGCTAATGTCACGCCGGCAAGCATTCTGGCCCACCAGCATTCGAAGATGGCAGAGCCGGGTTCGGGCACAAAATAGACCGCACCGTGGCGGCGACGCGGCAATCAAATCTCCGCATCGCCATTCAGCTTGTTAACTGCGCTCGACGAATTTGTTGAATCGACTGGTCTTCCCGTCCTTAGTCTTGTCCTGGTAGAGAAACGCCAGCTTGTTCTCATCGAAGATCTTGAAGAATTCGTCCCAGCCGATTTCGTCGAATTCCTCTTCCTTTTCCCCAAAATCGATGCGCAGTACACCGCCCTTGCCGCCGCTGCGGATAACTGCCGGCTTACCGTCTCTTTTCTCCGCCCATGTCTGGATCGTCTTATGGTCCGTCGTGGTCTCGAGGCGGTCACAACAACGGTTGTCTTTGCTTCCAATTGCGATAAGGGGCGAGCAGTTCGCCCGGATAGCGACGCTCGATCTCAGTTTCGCTCAAAGCAATCCGGGCAAGGGTCTCTTCTGCGTCCTCGGCCGCTTCGCTTGCTTCTTCGAGGCTGTTCATGGTTGTGAACAACTCCTCGTCCGTCATTGCCTCCAGGCGAACGGCAAAATCCTCGACAGGCTCGCTTAAGAGTGGATTGACAGACATTCGGTGCCTCTTTGCTATTGCCTCTCCAACTTCACTCCTCGCACGAAGTTCCCTCGACGGAACAGGCAACACCGCTCATGTCGCCACCCGCTCTTCCCGATATCGCCTCCAGGGAACTGTCGCGACCACCACTGAGCTTGACCAGTTTTCCCGCCCCGAGTATTTAGGACCTCTGGAACCTGCGCGAGTTTGCGCGCAATATTTGACCTAGCACCAGCCAGGTCGACTTTTGACAGTGCCAGCGCTCGGCTGGCGCCTTTTCGGATCCCGCCACTCGACAGGACCTTTCGGCGCGACCAGGCCATTTGTTCGGGGACGGGAGATTGACGAGGAGCAGAAAGCCGAGATGACGCAGCCCGTCAGAGCTTTACATTGCGTCGCGACCTTTTGGCGACCGGGCATGAAATTTCGCAAATTTGCGACCGATGACGGTGGAGGTGATCGAGTGATATGAGCCGCATCCGAGATCACATGGTCGACCAGCAACTAACGCGGCGTGGTATACACGATCGACAGGTCATCAGCGCCATGCGCACAGTGCCGCGCGAAAAATTCGTTGATCCATGCTTTGCGGAATCTGCCTACGAGGATGCACCGCTTTCGATCGGCGAGGGCCAGACCATTTCGCAGCCGTTTATCGTCGGTTTGATGATCGAAAAGGCCGGGTTGGATTGCGACGACAAAGTGCTCGAGGTTGGGACGGGCTCCGGCTATGCTTCGGCCGTCATCAGCTTGATAGCAAAGCGCGTCTATTCCATCGAGCGCCATGAGCAGCTGGCGCTTCGGGCCCGGGACAGGTTCCGGACGCTCGGATATCACAACATCGCCGTCCGTATCGGCGATGGCAGCATGGGATGGGCAGAGGCCGCTCCGTTCAATGCAATTATCGTTTCTGCGAGCCCACCCGAGGTGCCATCGGCCTTGAAGGAGCAGTTGGAGCTCGGAGGGCGGCTTATTATCCCGGTCGGCCGTGGCGATAGCCAGCGCCTGAAACGTTTCACGCGCACCGGGGTCGACACGTTCGAGGAGGAGGATCTCGGCGGGGTCCGCTTCGTTCCTTTGATTGGCGAAGACGCCTGGACTGCTACACATCCGATGTACACTGCGGCCGTCCCGTTGCGGGGAACTAATGCACCGGAGCAAAGTTCTCTGCAAAACCAGCAGAGAGAGCGCATGGGAGAAAGACAAAGGTCGCCTGAGTTGCCCGAAGGTGTGCTCGATCATGGCAAATTCCAGCGACGGTTCTGGGCAGTTCAACGCATCTCGTGGATCGTCTTTGTTCTTCTTCTGCTGGCCTGCCTGCTGGGTTTGCTCGGGAGAGGCGGCCTGTTCTCGCGTCAAATGCTGTTTTTTGCCGATGGCTCCATCGACTTTCCCGTAATCTCTCGATGGAACGCGCCAGAGGATATGGTGGTCAACTTCCAGCCGTCATCTGAAGACAGGATCTTCACGATTGATGCCGATTTTCTTCAAACCTTTTCAGTCGAGGGCGTCGACCCGCCGCAAAGAGCAACCTTCGCGCGCGACGGTAGGATAGGCTATTTGTTCCCCGGCGATCCGGCAAGACCGACGCAGGTCGTGTTCCGTCTGCAGACACATCTCGTCGGCTCCCGCCGCGCCACCCTCGGCATCGGCGAAGAGACCCGGACGCAATCGACTTTCATCTTTCCGTGAGGGCGACAACGTGGATGCGGTATTACGCGGATTGGCAATCTATTTCACACTGCTGGTGATCATTCGCCTGTCGGGAAGGCGGACTTTGGCGCAAATGACGCCGTTCGATCTGGTTATCGTGCTGGTAATCTCCGAAACCACACAGCAGGCGATGTTGGGGGACGATTTCTCCATCACCAACGCCGTCATCTTGATCCTTACACTATTCACCACAGATATCGGCCTTTCGTATGTCAAGAGATGGTGGCCGCCCGCAGCGCATATCGTCGATGGCGTGCCGACCGTCCTCGTGGCGGACGGTGTTTACGACGAACGCGCCCTCAAAGGCTCCCGCCTCCAGAAAGAAGACGTCATGGAAGCGGCACGAAGCCAGGAAGGCATCGAGAGCGTAACGGAGATCAAGTTTGCGATCCTCGAGGTGAGCGGCAACATCAGCATCATCAAGAAGCAAAAGCCTGCTGACAGTTGAGCCTTCTTCCGCCTTTGATAAAGCTTTCCGGAACTCATACGGGGTGGGATCGGTGCATGAGATGGGAACTCTCGGCTTGTCCAATAGTTTAGCGGTGATCAACCCAGGAGATCCCGATGAAACGCTTTATCATTGCCTCACTTGCCCTCTCGCTCGCCGTTCCCGCCTTCGCGCAATCGGCCGCCGAAAAGACTGGCGTCAATTCCTTGATGGGCGTTCCGCCGAAAACCGAGGATTTCGTGAAGGAAGCAGCCGCAAGCGACATGTTCGAAATTGCTTCTAGCAAACTGGCTGCCGAACGGGGCGACGATGCGACAAAAGCCTTTGCGCAGCAGATGGTCGCCGACCATCAGAAGACCAGCGGCGAGCTGAAAGCACTGGTTTCCGGCGGCAAGGTCAAGGCCACCCTTCCCAGCGCTATGACGTCAGCTCAGCAAAGCATGCTGGACAAGCTGAACGGCCTGAAGGGAGAAGATTTCAACAAGCAGTATCATTCGGATCAGGAAGCTGCTCATGAAGATGCAGTCGACCTCTTCAAGCGCTATGGCGATGAAGGTGACAACCCGGAGCTAAAGGCCTGGGCGGCAAAGACGCGCCCTGCTCTCGAACATCATCTGCAAATGGCCAAGGAACTCAACAAATAGTCAGCAATAGAGCCTCGGTGTCTTGAGATGCCCAGGTTCGCCCAAGAGGATCCAGGGCCCCTGTCGGAGGTCGATGATGAACGACGAAGAGAGAAGAACCCGCGCCTACCGGATTTGGGAAAGCGAAGGTCGTCCGGCCGGCCAAGATCTTGCTCATTGGAACAGAGCCGGTGACGTCACCGTCGATCCCGCAGCGGCGACGTCGGAATATGTGCGCTATTACTCAGGTGTCGCCCCGGCAGGCTCGTTGATCGTTAAATTCTACCACTCGGGCAACGAGATCCGAGGCTATGTTCGCAAGGTGGCGGGCGAGGACCAAGACGACACGATATTTCCCGGCGAGGAGATGGAACCCGAGGCGGCGTTTAAGCTGGCAGAGTCCCACAATGGCAACAGCAATAACCCCGTCTTCATCGAACTCGTGGAAGGGGTGGAATGGGATCCCACGTGGGGACGCCTCGCATATTAACCAGGTTAAGGTGGATATGGCTGAGCACTGATGTCCTGAATCTGGCCTTCAGAACCGATCCAACCTGCGTGTGGTTTCTTCGCTGATGACTAACTATCTGATTGAGATCCTCCTCCCGGCACCGGACAGCGATGCTCATAGCCGGTTTGACGCCGTGCGCAGGGAGCTGACCGACAAGTTCGGCGGCGCAACGCTTTACGTCAACGCTCCGGCGGAGGGCTTATGGAGTGAGGGTGGCGCCATCGAGGAAGATCGTATCATCGTCGTCGAAGTCATGGCGGACGATCTCGACCGGGAATGGTGGACATCCTACCGCAAGGCATTGGAGATCCGCTTCGAGCAAAACGAGATCGTCGTCAGGTCGACGGCGATTGATCGGCTTTGACCTTCTGCGGCAGTTGCGCATTCTCGGCCTTCCGCCCCTCAGTGCAGGTTTGGCCCGATCGGATAGTGCGGATACTTGACATGAAACGTGGTGATCAAACTGACAGCCCGAGCAGCTACATCCTCAACCAGGAAGATGTCGGCTGCGACCAAATCGTGTGCCACTGACAGGATGCCCGATCCGACCACGCGCATTACCGCCTCCAACTCGTCATCGGCCTCGGTCGCTGCCCAATCTGCATTCCGCTCAAGCGTGAGGGCCAGCTTCTTTAGCAGCGCTTCGCATTCGGGCGCCGCGAGGTCTCTTAACGAAACTGTTGACATGCCCGGGCCGCCGAAGGTCAATGCTTTTTGGAGCGATGATGGCCGGGATCGCCCTCTCCCGGCTTCGCATCGCCCTTGGCCTTGTGGCGTTTGTCAGCGGAAAGGGATCGTCCGACATCGACTCGAGGAGAGCGAGCGGCTCTTCGCCGTCAGCGGCTTCCAGCGCTTCGAAACCAGCGTCTTCGACGAGATTTACCGCCGCCATTCGCAGGAGCGGCTCGTCCTTCACCACGAGTATCGTGATCGTCATTCCGAGCACGCTCGATCTGTCCCCTTTGCCCAAAACAATACAATGTTCAGGGGTTCCGCGGCTGAAACATAACTGCCGAATTCGATCCTTTCTGGCTGACGTCCGTGAAGCCACGCCGAAAAAGTCATGCAAGTTCAAGTGCATTGCAGCCAAGGCTCCTGTGCGGCGTTTTATCAAGCTATCTTTTTGTGACCGTTGGCTTATGTTGTCCTGATGGATGTCATCGGCAGAAATAATGTAGTCGTGCGCGGCGCGGGCGACGAAGCAATGGTCTTCGAGCACGGGTTTGGCTGTGACAGCAACATGTGGCGGTTCGTGGCTCCGACCTTTGAGGGCAAATACCGAGTCGTTTTGTTCGACAATGTCGGTGCCGGCAAGTCGGACCTGAAGGCCTCCTCCTTCGAAAAGTATGCCACCCTCGATGGCTATGCGGACGACGTCGTGGAGATCATCGATGCCCTATCGCTGAAGAAGGTCGTCTTCGTCGGCCATTCGGTCAGCGCGATGGTCGGACTGATCGCGGCTAAGAAGCGTCCTGATTTCTTCAAGTCGCTTGTCATGGTCAGCCCCTCCCCCTGTTATATCGACAGCGACGGCTATGTCGGCGGTTTCTCGCAGGGTCAGATAGAGGAGTTGATGGGCTTCCTGGATTCCAATCACCTAGGATGGTCCGGTGCGATGGCGCCCGTCATCATGGGCAATCCGGACAGACCCGGGCTCGCCGAGGAGTTGACGGAGAGCTTCTGCAGGACGGATCCAGAGATCGCGCGGCATTTCGCCCGCACGACCTTTCTGTCAGACTGCAGGAATCTCCTACAGGGCTTCGAAGCCCCGACACTGATCCTTCAATGTTCAAGCGACGTGATTGCCCCAATTGAGGTCGGCGAGTACCTGCACAGGCAGCTTCTGAAGAGCAGCTTGGTAATCATGAAGGCGACTGGCCACTGCCCCAATCTGAGCGCCCCCAAGGAGACGATCTCCGCCATCGAAAACTTCCTCGGCAGGGCCGCATAAGATGGATCAAGCCGCGCCGAAAAGCCTTCAGGAGGACTTCGAGAACCTCTTCGAAAACACGATGGCGGGCAATCTCGTCGTCTCGCCGGACGGCATCGTCCTTCGGGCAAACTGTCGGCTTGCCAACTGGATTGGCCACTCGGCTCAGGATTTAGCGGGTAAACGCCTGTCGGACCTGCTGACGATCGGCGGCAGCGTCTATCTCGAGACCCACCTTGCCCCCATGCTCAGGATGCAGGGCGAGTTCGAGGAAGTCATGCTCGAGATGCGATGTTCCGACGGAGGCAAGATTCCGGTTCTGATGAATGGCTTCGAGCAGCGCGATGCCGCAGGCCAACCGCTCTTCCTCCGGCTCACCGTCATCCGTGCATCGAACCGGCTGACCTATGAGCAGAACCTGCGAAAGGCGGGCAAACAGGCACGCGAAGCCCTTGCAACGGTGGAGGGGACGCTGCTCGACGAACGGGAGACGGCGGCGCTTCGAGAGCAGTTCATCGCCGTCCTCGGTCACGACCTCAGAAACCCGCTCGCCGCGATCGACGGCGGCATGCGCGCGATCGCCAGATCACCCCTCAATGAGCAGCAGGAAAGAATCGTGTCGCTCGTCGAGGCGACGATCAAAAGAATGGGCGGTCTCATTGACGACATCATGGATTTTGCCCGCGGGCGGCTTGGCGGCGGGATCCCGGTAAGGCTGAGCGAGACCGATCTGTCCGCT
Organism: Rhizobium sp. F40D2; assembly: GCF_051810745.2. Lineage (NCBI taxonomy): Bacteria > Pseudomonadati > Pseudomonadota > Alphaproteobacteria > Hyphomicrobiales > Rhizobiaceae > Rhizobium > Rhizobium sp. F40D2. Next base: position 181,472 of record NZ_JBPWQX020000002.1, on the reverse strand, counting down.
GTTCTGCGTCAGGTAGTCAACGAGATTTCCGGAGCCCGCCCCGGCAGAAGGATCGAAGCGGACGTCGAGCTCCCAGTACCGATCATGTGCGACGGTCCGAAGCTCGCACAGCTCACGTCGAACCTTCTTGCCAACGCCGTCGCACACGGATCCCCGGACGGTCCGATAACAATCACCGCCCGTTCGAGGGGGCGGGGTTCGAGCTCTCGGTCGCTAACACCGGAGCCCCGATACCGGCCGATGCCATTGAGCGGTTGTTTCTGCCATTCACCAGGGTTGCGGATGACGGCAAACAAGGGCTCGGGCTTGGCCTCTACATCGCAAGCGAAATTGCCAAGGCGCATGGCGGTCGGCTGCGGGTGGCGTCGGATGAAACGCGGACGGTGTTCACCCTCGAAATTCCAGCCTGAGGTTCACGGCAGGAGCGGGAGCCATCGTCGCCTCCAGATGCTCTTAGAGCGCGTCGCGATCTTTCAGATCCGCTCCTTGCGCTTTGGCTCTTTGTTTTTACGCATGTTGTTATCGCAAAATCGCTGCGCGCTTTTGCGCGACATGCTTTAGAGCGGGATGATTTTAGGTAGAATCGCAATTGGGATTGAACGAAGCCGCTTTCGCGGCATTTGGAGGATCTGATTGCATGAAGCGCTCCTGATTGAAGGAATGGGCTGTTTTGCCCAACCTTCAATCAGGAGATGACGATGACGGAGATGAGCCCTCTACGCCGGCGCATGATCGATGACATGACGATCCGCAATCTTTCGCCAGCAACGCAACGATCGTATTTACATGCGGTAACGAAGTTCTCGCGCTATTTCGGGCGATCGCCAGACCGTCTTGGACTGGAAGACGTGCGCGCGTTTCAGGTGCATCTGGTTTCTTCGGGCCTATCATGGCCAGCCTTGAACCAGACAGTTTGTGCCCTGCGGTTCTTCTTTGGCGTCACGCTTGGTCATGGCGAGATACCGGAGCGCATTGCCTATGCCCGGACACCGGCCAAGCTGCCGACGATCCTCAACGGCGACGAGATCGTGCGGTTTCTGGAAGCCGTTCCAAGCCTGAGGACCCGTACCGCACTGACGACAGCGTATGCGGCGGGGCTGCGCGCCTCGGAAGCTGTCCATCTCAAGGTCCGCAACATTGATGGCGAACGCGGCATCATCCGCGTCGAGCATGGCAAGGGCGGAAAGGATCGCAACGTCATGCTGTCAGCGCAGTTGCTCGCGATCCTGCGGGTCTATTGGCGGCTGGCGAGACCCGAGGTCTGGCTGTTTCCGGGTCGGGACGAGACCAAGCCCATCGACGTCCAGGTTCTGTATTCTGCCTGCCGTTCGGCGTGCGCCGCGGCCGGCATCGACAAAAGGGTAACGGTGCATACGCTGCGCCACAGCTTTGCCACCCATCTTTTGGAAAGCGGAACCGACATCCGCATCATCCAAGTTTTGCTCGGCCACAACAATCTGTCCACCACGGCACGCTACACGAAGGTTTCCAATACCCTGATCCGCAGCACGACCAGCCCGCTCGACCGACTGACGCTGGAGGTGGTGCCGCCAAGCTGAGCATAGTTTCGCCATGGCGGCGGGACTGGAGGTGGCGGATATTTTTCGCCGCCACGGGGAAAGATATCGTCAAGCCCACGACACCCATCTCGGGCGTGTCGAACGCCGGGTCATGAGTGCGGTCGAGATGTGCCGGACCGCTCGCCTGGGCGGGCATGTCCAGCAATGTCAGGACTGCGCGGCGTTCCGCATCGCCTATAATTCCTGTCGCAACCGGCATTGCCCAAAGTGCCAGGGACAGGCGAGCCGTGACTGGCTTGCTGCCCGACAGGCCGACCTTCTGCCTGTCGGCTATTTCCACGTGGTCTTCACCCTACCGCAGCAGATCGCCGCAATTGCCTTCCAGAACAAACATGCCGTTTACACGATCCTGTTTCGCGCCGTCGCCGAGACGTTGCGCAAGCTTGCTGCCGATCCCAGGCATCTGGGTGCAGAGATCGGCTTCATCGCGGTGCTGCACTCCTGGGGACAGAACCTCCATTTTCACCCTCATATCCACTGCATCGTGCCGGGCGGCGGATTGTCGGCGGACCAGTCCCGTTGGGTTCCCTGCCGGGCAAACTTCTTCCTGCCCGTGCGCGTTCTGTCATCCCTGTTCAGGCGGTTGTTTCTTGAAGAGCTGAAGCAGGCCTACGACCTGGACCAGCTTCGGTTCTTTGGCGATATCGCCGGCCTGGCCAATCCGGCGGCGTTCAATCACATTGTCAAAGAAACGCGGCGTGTCGCCTGGGTGGTCTATGCCAAGCCGCCATTTGCCGGACCCGAACAGGTGCTGGCCTATCTCGGGCGCTATACCCATCGCATTGCCATCTCCAATTCCCGCCTCGTCAGCATCGATGGCGATCGAGTCACATTCCGATGGAAGGACTATCGAACGGGCGGCAGGCAAAAGGTAATGACGCTCGATGCCCACGAGTTCATCCGCCGTTTCCTGCTTCACACCGTTCCGGACGGCTTTCACCGCATTCGTCATTATGGCCTGCTTGCCAATGGCCATCGGCAACTGAAGCTGGACCTGTGCCGAAGCCTGCTCGACGTCCCGCCGCCGGAACACCCGGTCGAAGAACCGGACACAAAGCCACCACCTTTGCTGCACCGCTGCTCCTGTTGCGGCGGAACCATGACGATCATCGGCGCGTGGACCCCGCTCCAGCCGGTACGTCGGCCAGCATGGAACGACAGTTCATGATCATACCACGCGCGCCATCATTGCAACGATCAGCGTCGGCATGCCGAAGAGCCGCGGTGCGAGTGCTTTGGCCAATCGTGCCCGAGCGACGTTTCGGTCGATGCAAACCAGCCGACAGGCGCGTCAAAGACACCGCAAATACCGGCAAGAATCTCCTTCCATACCTGTCCACGGGCTCCGGCAAGGCTCAACCCTGCAAAACGCCATCCACCGCTTCGGCTAAATCCCCATAGCGCCAAACAACCCGCGCCTTCGCTCAATCCGGCTTCAATGAGGTCCGATCAGTGAATGCCGCACGCACAGCGCCCGGACCTCACAGAACCCTCCAGATTCCCTTTTGGACACAAATCAGATTCACCCTTCTGGCCGGTAAGGAGGCCGGTCTGGATGGCGAGACCTTTTTCGAATGATCTGCGAGAGCGTGTTGTCGGGGCGGTGACGCAGGAGGGGCTGTCGTGCCGGGCTGCGGCCAAACGGTTCGGCATTGGCATCAGCACCGCGATCGATTGGGTGCGGCGGTTCCACGCAACGGGCAGCGCAGCACCCGGCCAGATGGGCGGCCACAAGCCGCGGGCAATCTGCGGTGGCCACCGGGAATGGCTTGTCGAACGCTGCCGCGCGAGTGCGTTCACGCTGCGTGGGCTGGTCGCGGAATTGGCGGAGCGGGGTCTGGACGTGGATTACCGGTCCGTCTGGGCCTTCGTCCAGGATGAAGGGCTGAGTTATAAAAAAAGACGCTGGTCGCCAGCGAACGGGAGCGACCCGACGTCGCCGCCAGGCGGGCGCGCTGGCTGAAGCATCGCCATCGCATCGATCCGGCCCGCCTTCTCTTCATCGACGAAACCTGGACGAAGACGAACATGGCGCCGCTCAGAGGCTGGGCGCCGCGTGGCGAGCGGCTCTTGGGCAAAGCTCCTTTCGGCCATTGGAATACGATGACCTTCATCGCCGCGCTTCGAACCGACCGCGTCAGCGCACCATGGATCATTGATGGCCCCATCAACGCCGAACGCTTTCTCATCTACGTTGAAAAGGTGCTGGTGCCAGAACTCAAACCTGGCGACATCGTCGTGATGGACAATCTCGGCTCGCATAAAGCCAAGGCGATCCGGGTCGCCATCCGCAGGGCCGGCGCCCGACTATTCTTTCTGCCGCAATACTCCCCAGATCTCAATCCGATCGAGAAGCTCTTCGCCAAGATCAAACACGGGCTGCGACAGGCACAAGCCAGAACCCGCAACGCCATCGACGACGCGCTTGCAGCTATCCTCCAAACCGTCTCGCCAAAAGAGTGCCTAAACTACTTCAAGGAAGCCGGATATGAACGGACGTAAAATCATCCCGCTCTAGAAAGACAGGTCGAGCGCCCTGCCCTCGAACAGACGGTCGCGGGAGCCTTCGAGATGCGCCTTCATCAGCCTTTGAGCGTCATCGGCCCGCCCATCGGCGATCGCCTTGTAGATGGCGTTATGCTCTTCATAGACCTGTTCCAGCCCTTGGCGGGGGCCGAGCAGGGAAAGGCCGTGGAGATGCATTCCAACGGCAATATGCGCCTTCAGCGCATCAATCGAAGCCGTGTAATAGTGATTGTTGGCTGCCTCCGTCACCGCGCGGTGGAAGATGAAATCGGCATCGGTGCGGTGGAGCTGGTGGCTGGTCGCCTCGCGCAGATCGGCAAGGGCGCTGGCAATCTTCTGGATCGCCTGCTCATTACGGCGCTTGGCGGCGAAATAGGCGGCGGCCGGCTCGATGGTCAGGCGAAATTCGTAGCAGCGTTGAATGTCGGCAATGGTCTTGACAGGCGAATAGGCGAGCTGCGTCGTCGGCGAGCCATGGGCGCTGACGAAGGTGCCGGCGCCCTGCCGGGCATAGACCATGCCCTGATCGCGCAGGCGGGCCAGCGCATCGCGCACGATCGGCCTGGAAACACCTAGCATCGCGGCAAGTTCATGTTCGCCGGGCAGGCGTGAGTCCGGCGGATAGTTGCCGCCGCGAATACGCTCGAGCAGCTGGTCGAAGACGCGGTCGACCAGCTTGACGGCCTTGCCGCGTTCGGGCTTGCCCGGCGGGCCGGCTTGCGCGTTCAACGATTGGCCATTCACTTCAACCACGTTATTCTCCCCGGCGGTATCTTATGCCGCCTGATTCCGAAGAACCAGCTTTAACAAACTATCCGGCTTCCCGAAGCCCCCCGACTTGACGGCGCACCGAAAAGACCGCCCGTCAGCGGCCGTGACATCGAACCAGGGAATGCCGGCCTCGATTTCGCCCTTCGGCATGAGCACCCTCACCCCCAATGCTCGGAAAACCGCAAGCGCCGTGTCGCCGCCGCCGACCATCAGCATATCGGGCCCGGTATCGTCGATCACCTTTTTGACGCCTGCAGCAAAATCACCGGCGACGAGCGCCGCATCGGCGGCCATGTCGCCGCTGCAGCGCAACAGCACGGGCAGCGCCAGGCCCTCCCCGCATTCGATCTGCCCCATCGGCGCATCCACCACCATACGCAAGGCGCCCGAGGCTTCGAGCCGGTTCATCTGGGCTGAGGTGATCGGATCGCGCGAGCCGAAGGCAAACAGCGTGCGCGGGCTCGCCGCAAATTCCGTTACCGGCCGCCGTCCCTTTTCGCCGAGCCGGCGGGCGAATGCTGCACCGAGGCCGCGCGCACCGACGCCAAGCGTCGTCAGCCAGACATGCCCCTCGACGATCTGGTCGAGATCGGTATCGTCTTCGGCATCGGCAACCACAACATTGTCGGCACCCTCGAACAGATCGGCGATCGGCAGCGGCCTGTCGACACCGCGGCCGACGACGCAGCCGCGGTAGGTCAGGCGCTCCTGATCGGGAATGGCAGGCGCCACAAGAATGTTCTTCAGGCCGAGGGCACCTGCCAGCGCCAGGCTTTCCGCCGCGACATTGCCCTTCAGCCGGGAGTCGATCTTCTTCATGACGATGCCGGGCTTCGCGCCGCCAAGCACTTTGACGGCCAGCCGGATCCTTTCGGCCGCCTCGCGCTCGCCAAGGGCGCGCGAGGCGGTGTTGACGACGACGACATCGCAGCCACTGGCAATCGCATCCCGGGCCGCCGCGACATCGACGGCGACTGCAACCGAAAGGCCGACGGCGACAAAGGGCGTACCGGTATCGAGCGCGCCGGTCAGATCGTCGGCGATGATCGCGGCCTTCAGCGTCATGCAATCTCACCGGTATTGACGGCGTGACAGGCGACGAGGTGGCCGGGTTTGGCTTCCTTCCACACAGGGATGACCTTGCTGCAGACATCCATGGCGATCGGGCAGCGGGTGTGGAAGCGGCAGCCGGACGGCGGGTTCAGCGGGCTCGGCACGTCGCCCTGCAGGATCTGGCGCTGGCGAGTGCGCTCATGCTCCGGATCGGTCTCCGGGACGGCCGACAGCAGCGCCCTGGTATAGGGATGCAGTGGATTGTCGAAGAGTTCCTCGCGGGTGGCAAGTTCGGCAAGCCGTCCGAGATACATCACGCCGACGCGGGTGCTGATATGGCGCACCACCGCGAGATCATGGGCGATGAACAGATAGGTCAGTCCATACTTTTCCTGGAGATCGAGCAGCAGGTTGATGATCTGCGCCTGGATCGACACGTCGAGTGCAGAGATCGCCTCGTCGCAGACGATAAATTTCGGCTGGCAGGCAAGCGCCCGGGCAATGACGACGCGCTGGCGCTGGCCGCCGGAGAGCTCATGCGGATAACGCTGGGCAAAACGCGTGGGCAGGCCGACGTCGGTCAGCAGTGTTGCCACCTTCTCCTTGAGTTCGGCCTTGGTGCAGAGCTTGTGGAAGAGGATGGGCTCGCCGATCGCCTCGCCCACCGTCATGCGCGGATTGAGCGTCGAATAGGGATCCTGGAAGACGATCTGCAAGTCGCGGCGGAACGGCCGCATCTGCTTTTCGTCGAGCGTCGCGAGATCCTGGCCCTTGTAGACGACCTTGCCGCTGGTCGCCTTGTAGAGATTGAGGATGGTGAAGCCGGTCGTTGATTTGCCGCAGCCGGATTCGCCGACGAGGCTCAGCGTCTCGCCTTCCATGATGTCGAGGTTGACATTGTCGAGCGCATAGACCGTCGCCGAGCGCTCACCGAAGGCGCCCAGCTTGACGTGGAAATGCTTGACCAGGTTCTCGACCTTGAGCAGCGGTTGCGCAGCCATCACGCGGCCTCCTGCATTCTCTGGACGACGAAACAGGCGGCGCGGTGACTGCTGCTGCCCCTTAAGGGTTCGAGCCGCGGCACCTTCTCGTGGCAGATCGCCTCCACAAGCGGGCAGCGCGGCGCAAACGGGCAGCCCTTCGGCCGGCGGCCGGGCTCCGGCGGCGTGCCGCCGATCGAGCTCAGCCGGCTTGCCGGCGGGTCAGATAGTTTCGGGATCGAGGAGAGCAGGCCGCGCGTATAGGGATGGCTCGGGCGGGCGTAAAGCTCGTCGACCGGCGCATCCTCGACGACCGTGCCGGCATAGAGCACAGCGACGCGATCGACGAGGCCGGCGATCAGCGCCAGATCGTGGGTGATCCAGACGACCGACATGCCGAGCTTGGCGCGCAGATCCTTTACCAGGTCGACGATCTGGGCCTGGATGGTGACGTCGAGCGCGGTCGTCGGCTCATCGGCGATCAGCAGTTTGGGATTGCAGGCAAGGCCAATCGCGATCATCACGCGCTGGCGCATGCCGCCCGAAAGTTCGTGGGGAAAGGCTTGCAGCCGCTCTTCCGGGCCGGGAATGCCGACGAGGCGCAGAAGCTCGACGGCGCGAGCGCGGGCCTCGGCCTTCCTCATGCCGCGGTGATAGATCAGCGGCTCGCAGATCTGGGCGCCGACGCGCATCACGGGATTGAGAGAGGTCATCGGATCCTGGAAGACGAAGCCGATATCGCCGCCGCGCACCTTGCGCAGCTCGCCATTCGACATCGTCTGCAGGTCGCGGCCGTTGAAGGTCGCGGTTCCCTTGGTGACCTTGATCTTGTTCGGCAGGAGCCGCATCAGGCTCAGCATGGTGAGGCTCTTGCCGCAGCCGGATTCGCCGACGACACCCAGCGTCTCGCCCTTGTCGACATGGAGATCGATGCCGTCGACGACGACGGCGGGACCATTGCGGCCGTCGATCTCGACGGTGAGGCTCTTTACATCGAGCAGGCGTTCTCTGTTTTGCGTGTCGATCATTTGCTGCCCCGCGGATTGAGCGCGTCGTTGAGACCGTCGCCGAGGAAGCTGAAGGCAACCGAGGCAAGGCCGAGCACGGCCGCGGGAGCGGCGAGAAGATGCGGATAGTGCTGCCAGACGCGAAGACCGTCCGAGATCATGTTGCCCCAGCTGGGCGTCGGCGGATTGACCCCGACGCCGAGGAAGCTGAAGGCGCTTTCGAGCACCATCGCCGTGCCGAGACCGGCGCTGACCGAGACGATCAGCGGCCCAAGCGCATTCGGCACGACATAACGCTTGATGATGACCCAGTTCGACAGGCCGAGCGCCTGGGCCGCTGTGATATAGGGCCGGCTGCGGATCGACAGCACCTGTGCGCGCACCAGGCGTGCATAAGGCGGCCACGAGATCAGCGCCATGGAGCCGAAGACGAGGATGAAATCCACCCATATCGTCTGGCGGTAAAAGGGATTGAGGGTCTCAAGGTAACGCGCTTCCATCCACTGGGTGATCGGCGATTTCAGCGAGGCATTGATGACGACGACGAGCAGCAGGTTGGGAACCGACATCGTCACATCGGTCAGCCACATGATGACGCGATCGAAGGGATTGCCGAAGAAACCGGCCACCGCACCCAGCGTGAGGCCGATCAGCACAGCGAAGAAGGTGACGATGACGGCAACGAGGAAAGCGGTCCGTGTGCCGAAGACCACGCGGCTAAAGACATCGCGGCCGAGATCGTCGGTTCCGAAGAGGTGGCTCATCGACGGCAGCGCGTTGCGGGCGTTGAGGTCCTGGCCGAGATAGTCATAGGGCGTCAGGTAAGGCCCGAAGATTGCCGTGAAAGCGAGGATCAGCACGATGACGAGACCGAAGACAGCGAGCTTGTTGCGCTTCAGCCGATACCAGGCGTCGCGCCACAGGCTGACCGGCTGTTCCTCGACCGTTTCAGGGGTGGAAAGAGGGATTGCGGCCATCGTCAGCGGCTCCTTCTTGCATCATTGGCGCGCGGGTCGAGCAGTGGGTAGAGCACGTCCACCAAAAGGTTCGACACCATCACCAGGAACGAGCCGATCAAAGTGATTGCCAGAATGACGGGATAATCGGAATTGATCAGCGCCTGCACCGTCAGGCGCCCGAGGCCCGGCAGGCCGAAGACGAGTTCGACGAAGATCGCGCCGTTGACGATGGTGATCATGATCAGGCCGAGCTGCGTCACGACAGGCGTCAGCACCGGCCGCAGGATGTGGCGCAGCGCCACGACGATCTCGGGCACGCCCTTGGCGCGGGCGGTACGAACGAAATCCTCCGACAGCACCTCGATGACGGCGGCGCGCGTCTGGCGCACGATCAGCGCGATCGGCTGGAAGGACAGCACGAGCAGCGGCAGCAGGATACGCACATCGAAAATGCCGCCCCAGCCATAGGGCACGTTCGCACCCGGCAGCAGTACGATGAGGCCGACCATCAGCAAGGGACCTGCGACATAGGCCGGAATCGCCCAGAGGAAGAGCGCAGAGCCCAGAATGGCGTAATCGAGACGTGAATTCTGGTTCAGCGCTGCGATCATGCCGAGCGGAATTGCGACTGCGGTCGTCAGGATGACGGAGCAGAGCGCAAGCTGGAAGGAGACAGGAGCTGCGGCCGAGACCATTGCCCAGACCGAGCGGCCCGAGGTCAACGAATTGCCGAACTGGCCGTGCAGCAGGTTCCAGATGTAAAGGCCAAACTGCTCGATAAAGGGCCGGTTGAGGCCCGCACTTTCGCGGATGGCTTCGATGCGCTGCGGATTGTAAGCGACGTCGCCCGGCGCGCGCAGGAAGATCAGCTTGATCGGATCGCCGGCGCCATAGAAGGCCAACGCGTAGACGGCCAGCATCACCACCAGAACGGATGGAATCCAGATGGCAAACCGGGTTAGCACGTAGCGCAGCAAGGCCACCTCCCACCTGTTGTCGATGCGGTCCCTCCTGAAACCAGGCAGATCGCATCCTTTCTTCTTGAAACTTGCGCGAAGGCCTTGCGGCCTTCGCGCGCTCATTACCGGGCAGACAGTCCCAATCAGCCGATCGAAATGTTCCAGGGTTCGACGACCTGCCAGTCAAGGTTCTTGTCCAGCCCCTTGACCTCCTTGGTGGCCCAGCGCGACATCGCCTGAGAATACCACGGGATGAAGGCCCAATCGTCGCGGAACGCCTTCTGCGCTTGCTGGGCGAGAGCGATGCGCTGCGGATCGTCCGCGGCCTTGGTCGTCGCTTCGGCAAGGGCGCTGTCGACCTTGTCGTTTTTATATCCGCCGAGCTTGTTCTGCGCGTTCGACGAAGTCGATGCGATGCAGCCCGCCAGATAGGAGACGGCATCGGGAACGCGGGTGCCGACGTCGTCGCGGAAGATCTGGACCGAATTCTGGTCCGGACCGGCATAGGCGTCCTGCTGCGGCTTCATGTCGACCGCAGTGATGCCGAGATTCTGGCGCCACTGCTCGGCGATGAACTGGGCGGCGGCCTCAATGGCCGGCGCCGAGATGCCGACGAACATGATCTTCGGCAGGCGCTCGGGCCCGCCATAGCTCGATTCAGCAAGCAGCTTCTTGGCGGCTGCCGGGTCATAGGGAAAGGGCTCGAAGCCGGAATTTTCGGCGCCCGGCACCGAGTTGAGGATCTGGTCGGCCTTCTTGTGCGGCCCATCCGGATAGGACGCCTTAAACAGGCCGTCGCGGTCGACCGCCATGATCAGCGCCTGGCGGACCTTCGGATCGTCCATCGGCGCGCGCGAGATATTGAACCAGAAGTGCTGGCTCGTCGGGATCAGCGGGCCGGCGGAGAATTCCGGGCCGAGATCCTGGATGATCGTCGAGGTGACGAGCTCGGTATGGGCGTTGAACTCGCCGGATTTGATCAGCGATGTCGCCGTCACATTGTCTTCGATCGAGGTGACCTCGATACGGGCGAGCTTCGGCTTCGGACCGAAGAAATTCTCGTTCGGCTCGAAGGTGAGCTTGCCGGCGTCGATATCGATGCTCGTCAGCTTGAATGGCCCGGAGAAGGCCGGCTTGCTGTCGGGCTTGTACCAGTCGACGATCTCCTCGCCGTCACTGCCGCGCGACTGCGAGGCCTTGGTGATCGGCGCGATATGGTTTGCCAGACGCATGAAGAAGATCGGGTCGGCCGCAGTCAGCGTCACGACGACGGTTCCCTCGTCGGGTGTCGCAACACCGGTCAGCTCCTTGCCGGAGCCGGCGGCGATTTCGGCGTAACCCTTGACCTTGCTCAGCACCTGGTCGGCGCGCTGGCTCTTGGTGTTCGGCATCGAGGCGACTTCCCACGATCCCTTGACGTCGGCCGCGGTGATCTTGCTGCCATCGGAGAAGACGGCCTTCGGGTCGATCTTGAAGGTCCAGACGGTGTTGTCGGCCGATTCCCAGCTGGTGAAGACGTAAGGCTTGATGTCGCCCTTGCTGTCGAAATACATCGGGGCCGCCCACCAGATCGAATTCCAGCGGAACGTTCTGCCGCCGCCGCGCAGCGGCGACCAGTCCTGGTCGAAGGCCGGATGTGCGACCTTCAGGACCTGACCTTCATCGGCCATCACGATGCGGGCATTCATCCCGAACACGGTGAGGCCGACGCCGGCCGCAAGACCGAGCTTCAGTGCGTTGCGACGCGATAGATTGGTTTTATCAGATGGATCAAAAGACATGGCATTCCCTCCCAGGTGAATTCGGCAGCGTTCTCCCTGCACCTGCCAGGCGCAGCACAATCCGTCGCATATCGTTCTCTCGTTATTGTAAATATGTCAACAAAAAATCGCCGTTTTCCTCGAAACAAAATTTTCTTCTAAAAATGCAACAGCAATTACAATTAGATACGTTTTCGCCTCTGCATCAATCCATTTTGTCTTCTTGACAAAAGAACCGCAATGGAAAAGTTCTTAGCGCTCCATTGCAGACAGATGCATGACTATTGGATGCGCAGCCGGACGCGAAACACGGATCGGCGAGACAGAACGCGCCGAAGGAGGGGAAAATGAGCCATCACAGGATCACAGGCGTCTTCAGCGCGGCCGCAACGCCGCTGACGGCTGACAATAGGCCGGATCTCGCGCTTTTCACCGACCATTGCCGGCAGCTGCTGGCCGAGGGATGTCACGGCATTGCCCTGCTCGGCACGACGGGCGAGGCCAATTCCTTTTCCGGAGCCGAGCGACGCGCCATATTGGAGGCGGCCGTGAAGGCCGGCATTCCGGCCGACAGGCTTTTGCCGGGCACCGGCGTCGTCGCCATTCCGGAAACCGTCGAACTGACGCGGCACGCCCTGTCGCTCGGCGTCACCAAGGTGGTGATGCTGCCGCCCTTCTACTACAAGGGCGTTTCCGACGACGGCCTCTTTGCTGCCTATTCGCAGGTTCTGGAAAAGGTCGCCGACACGCGTCTGAAGGTCATTCTCTACCATATCCCGCAGGTCTCGGGCATCCCGCTCTCCATTCCGCTGATCGGCCGGCTGATTGCGGCCTTTCCGGAAACGGTGGTCGGAATCAAGGAATCTGCCGGCGATTTCAACAACATGCAGGCCATCATCGCCGCCCATCCCGGCTTTTCGGTCCTGGCGGGCGCCGATCCGCTGCTGCTTCCGCTGATGAAGGCCGGCGGCGCTGGCTGCATCACGGCCACCTCCAATCTGGTAGCGGGCTCGCTGCGTACCGTTTACGACCATGTCCATGACGAGGCGCGCGCCGCCGATGTCGAGGTGGCGCAGGCGCGCATCAACGCCTATCGCACTCTTTCCAACTCCTACGTCCAGATCCCGACCATCAAGGCAATGGTGGGGCTGAAGACAGGCAACCCTGCCTGGAAGCGCACGCGCGCGCCGCTGATGCCGCTGAGCGAGGCGGATTACGCCGCACTCGCCGAAAGCTACGCCAAGCTGCCTTGAGGAGATCCGCGATGCGTTTTACCGGCCTGCCTTCGGACGCCGTGCCCGCTTTGATGACCGGGGTCATCACCTCTCATCCCTCTGTCGCGGGCCGTGCCGATGCCTACCTGCCCTCGCCCTGCATCCAGAACCATGCGGCAAATCTCGCCTTTCTGCGCGACGGCACGCTGACCTGCGTCTGGTTCGGCGGCACGATGGAAGGCATGGGCGATATTTCGATTTACATGTCGCGGCTGGCGCCGGGCTCCGAGCGCTGGTCGGAGCCTGAGAAGATGAGCGACGATCCCGAAAAATCCGAACAAAATCCGTTGATTTTCAATGCTCCAGACGGAACGACTTGGCTGCTCTATACCTCGCAGACCTCGGGCAATCAGGACGGTTCCGTTGTCAAATGCCGCATATCGGATGACGGCGGCAAAAGCTTCGGCCCGGTCAGGATCCTCTGCGACAGCCCCGGCACATTCGTTCGCCAGCAAATCGTCGTCAACGGCAGGGGCGACTGGCTGCTTCCGGTCTTCCGCTGCGTCGGCCTTAACGGCCAGCGCTGGAGCGGCGATGCCGATACCGCAGCGGTGCTGATCTCGCGAGACGGTGGCGCGAGCTGGCAGATGCACGATATTCCAGACAGTACCGGCGCCGTGCACATGAACATCCTGCCGCTCGGCGGCGACGACATGATCGCCTTCTACCGCAATCGTTTCGCCGAGAGCATTCTTTCCAGCCGATCGTGTGACGGCGGCGAAACATGGAGCGCGCCCGAGCCGACCGAACTGCCGAACAACAACTCCTCGATTCAGGCCACAATGCTGAATGATGGATCAATTGCAATGGTTTACAACCATTCCAACACAAACACATCGGATGCGCGGCGCCAGTCTCTCTATGACGAAATCGAAGGTGGCGAGGCGGGAGAGGCCACTGTTGTCACCGATTTCGGCCGTAAGGCGGTCTGGGGTGTCCCCCGGGCGCCGCTCAGTCTCGCGATTTCAAGGGATGGCGGCAAGAGCTTTCCGGATCGCATCGATCTCGATACCGGCGACGGCTTCTGCCTCAGCAACAATTCGAAAGATCTGCTGAACCGCGAATTCTCCTATCCCTCGATCATTGAGGGCAGCGACGGAACGCTCCATATGGCCTACACCTACTACCGGCGCGCCATCAAATATGTGCGCCTCGCCCCGCAATCGCGACCCTGAACGAAGCGGCAGCCGGAAGATTGTAAACCTGCATCCGATCGCGCGTGAAAGGATGCAGGGCTACCGGCGCTGGACCGCCTCAGCGACAGGAGGTTGACAAGAGGCCTAGGCCGGCGAATGGTCGCCCAGTCCTTCGTGCCCGAAGAGCATTTCCACCGGCACAAATCCACTAATATACTGATATAACTGCAGATTATAACCCGCGAAATGCTGCTTGAAAGCATAACCGACCACATATCAGACGAGAAAAATTTGCTCGCTCTGGAATGCAGACTTGACATTGATCTTACAACTTTACAATAAAGAGGGCGACGAAATTGTCGCCGCAAGATCCTGCAGGGAGGACTGGTTCATGGCCAGCTTGGATTCGCCGATCACGATCGTTCGGCCGCATCTGATCGAATTCGGCGTCGGCACGGCGGGCAAGCTCGGCAAATGGGCTGCCGAAAAGGGCTATCGGCGCATGCTTGTCATCTCCGACGCTTTCAACGCCTCCCGCATCGACGTGCTGGAACTCAGGGGCGAAGTCACCGTCTTTTCCGAAGTGACGCCCGAGCCGGATACGGCCAACCTGGAAAACGTGCTTGCGGCGGCCAACGGCGCCGATGCCGAGCTGATCGTCGGCTTCGGTGGCGGCAGCGCCATGGACCTGGCAAAACTTGCCGCCGTTCTTGCCGGCTCCCCACAGACGCTGCATGACGTCGTTGGCCCGAACAAGGTGCATGGGCCGCGCAAGGTAGCGCTCGCCCAGGTGCCGACGACTTCGGGCACCGGCAGCGAGGCCGGTATCCGCGCGCTGGTCACCGATCCCACGACGATGGCGAAGCTTGCCGTCGAAAGCCTGCATATGCTGGCCGACATCGCCGTCATCGATCCGGCCCTGACCTTCACCGTGCCGGCGCGCACCACGGCTGCCACCGGCGTCGATGCGATGGCCCACTGCGTGGAGGCCTTCACCAACCGCAAGGCACACCCGATGATCGATATCTATGCGATCGAGGGAACGCGGCTGGTCGGCAAATATCTCGCTCGCGCCGTCAAGGATGGCAACGACGCTGAAGCGCGCGCGGGCCTGTCGCTTGCCTCGCTTTACGGCGGCTTCTGCCTCGGCCCGGTCAACACTGCCGGTGGCCATGCGCTCGCCTATCCCCTCGGCACGCGCTGGCATGTGGCGCATGGTGCGGCGAATGCGCTGATCTTCCCGCATGTTCTCGCTTTCAACACGCCATCGGCCCCGGAAAAGACCAAGGCGGTGATGGAAGCACTTGGGCGCCGGACCTCCGGCAACACCCCATCCGTCTTCGATGCGGCCTACGCTTTCTGCGCCGAACTCGGCATCGAAATGAAACTCTCCGGCCTCGGTGTGCCGGAAAGCGACCTCGACGCCATGGCCGATGATGCCTTTGCCATCCGCCGGCTGCTCGATAACAATCCGCGCGATCTCACGCGCGCCGACATTCGCTCGATCTACGCAGCTGCGTTCTAGAAGGGATTTTGATGATGGACAGGAATGCGAAAGTGGCGGTGACGCTTGGCGATCCCTCCGGCGTCGGCCCCGAAGTGATCGTCAAGGCCCTGGCATCCCTTCCGAGCGAAGAGCGCCGCGATTTCGTCATTGTCGGCAATGTCGAAGCACTGGAGCGCGCCGATCGCGTCTGCGGCACCACCCTGAAATTCGGGCCTGCCGATGCCGACGGTAACGACAGGATCGCCGTCGACGAAGTCGCGCTCGGCGCGGCCCTACCGGAGATCGGCAAGGTCAGCCCCGTCGCCGGCGATGCTTCGGTGCGTTATATCACCCGGGCCGTCGATCTCGCGATGTCCGGTGAAGCCGATGTCATCGTCACCGCGCCGATCAACAAGGAAGCGATGAACCTTGCTGGCCATCACCATGACGGCCATACCGGGCTTCTCGCCCATCTCACCGGCTCGAAGAGTTCCTTCATGCTGCTTGCCTCCGAGCGGCTGAACACAATTCACGTCTCCACGCATATTTCGCTGAAGGGCGCGATCGAACGTGCCAAGACCGAGCGGGTGCTGGCCACCATCGAAGCCGGCCATGAGCATTTCCTGAGGCTTGGCAAGAAGGCGCGCATCGCTGTTGCCGGCCTCAATCCGCATTGCGGCGAAAACGGCCTGTTCGGCACCGAGGAGATGGAATTCCTGGCGCCCGCCGTCGAGCAGGCGAAGGCGAAAGGCATCGACGTTGTCGGCCCGATCTCGGCCGACACGGTATTCGCCCGCGCCTATAACGGCGCCTTCGATCTCGTCATTGCCCAGTATCACGATCAGGGCCACATCCCGATCAAGCTCGTCGCCTTCGATACAGCAGTCAACGTCTCGCTCGGCCTGCCGATCGACCGCGTCTCGGTCGACCACGGCACCGCCTTCGACATCGCCGGAACGGGAAAGGCCAATCACGTCAACATGCTCTCGGCCATCGCCTATGCCCGGCTGATGGCGCGTTCACCGCGGCGGAAGGTGTAATTGGGCGGGAAGGCCTCCTCTGCGCTGAATGCCGGCACGGCGGTTTCGCAGTTTCAAGCTCATCGCGGAAGAACCGCTACACAAGCTTTGGCGAGGACTTCTAAAAAGACTTTTTCGCGTCGACCGGACAGCGCCCGGCGCCGTTGCGAGCCATGCGATGCGGGAGTAAAATGGCGTTCTGTGGACCAGGATCGATGGAAGCATCGTGGAAGGAGGTCCGAGATGAATAATGCGCTCTCGAATGCCGACCCGCAAAGGCCGGCGCAGCAGGGTGGGGGCACTTTTGCCGACTATGCGCATGCAGTAGCCCATGCTGATGTCCTAGCCTTGCTCCCTGATCCAGCAATTGTGCGGTGTTGCCTTGATATCGCCGAGGATGCAGCAAGTGCCATTCATGGCACCATGGCCGCTGCTCATGTGGGTGCCGACCCCGAAAAGATGATTGCCGCACCTGAGGAAATCGACCTGCAGCTGCTGAGAGAGCACGATGAGGGCTCACCGCAGGAGCGGCTGGAGCGGGTCACGCGCGCTTTTAAGGATTGGAAACACGACAAACCTGATCGCGAACGTCTCCTTCTCGACGACTGCCGTGGTGATCTCCGCCGTTGCGTGACGAGCGAATGCCGTAAGGCGGCGCTCGTCGTCGCACCGTCCCATGGCAATATGGATGCCCGTGACGCGTTTCACGACATTCTCTTCAACGAACACAAGTTGGTGCTTGTACCGCCACTCGGCAAATATGACGGCAACCTCATGGGTCATGTCGTGATTGGCTGGAAGTCGCATGAGCACGCGCAGCGAACAGTCGTTGCGGCGAGACGCTGGCTGGCGGTAGCCGATCGCATCACCGTTCTTTGCGTCAATGACAAACCCGACGGAAGCTATCAGTTCACGGCGCAGGAGCTGCTGAATAAGCTCACGTTTGACGGCGACATTGTCGCGATCAGCGCAGGCAGCCGCTCGGTCGGCGAGACGATCCTCGATTTCGCGAAATCCGCGAACGCCACCTGTTTGCTAATCGGCGCCTTCAGACATGGTTATTTCCTCGACCTGCTGCTCGGTCGCGTCACCCGCTACCTGCTGTCGCATAGCACGCTTCCGATGATGATGATGCATTAGCGAGATAGGCGTTGGCTGCCTGGCGCCGGCTTGCTGTGGTCCGCAATTGGCTTGAAGGCAAGTTGGAACCAGCGTGCGAGGGTCGCCACCACGCGTAAATTGATCTCGCCAGACACCGAACAGACGGCGATCCCAGAAGACGGGCTGGTGGAGGCTGACTGTGATCGATGGGAATTCCGGGTGAGCCGGGTTGATCAGCACGTCGCGGTCGACGCGGGCGACGACGCTTGGGACTAGCAGGATCGCGCTGCGCTTCTCCTGATACCACTTTTCGACGAAAGTCTTGCTGACAACAGCCGGCATGCTGTCCCAGCCAGGCAGCGCCGGCTCTGACAAGACCTCGTAGCTGAGGCCGCGCGGCATGGTGATCGTGACGTAATGCTGGTTGGGCGGCAGCCTGCCGCTGCCATGGACGAGCTTTTCGAGCAGCGCCGTCGAATAGTGCTCGCTCGTATAGATGATCGGGCTGCCCGACGTATTCCACCGCCCCGGCGCGATGGTCGAGCCGGTGGCATCGAAGATCGGGTAGGTTCCGTTGGGATCGCCGATGCGGACGGATGTCAGCGTGCGGTCAAGAAGCTGTGCGCTCACGCAGCGCTGCCGTATTTCAGGCTTCCAAGGATATCGAGCACGAGCTCGCCGCCGATCTCGCTCTGGATGACGACGTCGATCGGCCGCCTGTCCTCCAGCATCGCATGCGGGCGAAACAGGAAATCCCGCGCCTCAGCCTCGGTCTGCCAGACCTCGAGCGCCAGCCCCCAGACCCGCGCGAGACGGGCGAGCCTCATGCCCTCGTCGGATGAGAGCCGATGCTTGGACTTGCGCCGCTCATAAGTGGCCGGTCGAACGCCAGAAGCGGCTGCGCGCAAAATATCTGCGCCTGCGTGGCCGCCATGCCGAGATGAGTCCCGACTGGTGGTTCGACACCCATGGCATCGATCTTTCCGAACTCGGCGAGACGATTGACGAATAACTTGAACAAGGCCTCCCAGGAAAAGGGAGGCCTGATGATGATTCTGTCGCCGCTACCCCGCCGAGGCGTCCGAAATCATCCGCGAGACGGCATTCTTCCAGCCGATGATCTTGGCCTGCCGCTCGCCCTCTTCCATCAGGGGGTTAAAGCGGCGGTCGCAGGCCCAGGCCTGCGCAAAATCCCGTCTTCGGGGCCAGATGCCGGCCTTCGAGCCGGCAAGCCAGGCTGCACCCAGCGCCGTCGTCTCGCGGATCGCCGAGCGGTCGACGGAATTTCCGGTCATGTCGGCAAGGCACTGCATCGTCCAGTCCGAAGCTGCCATGCCGCCATCGACGCGCAGCACGGTTTCCAGCTGGTTGACGCCCCAGTCCTTCTTCATCGCCACCAGCAGGTCAAGTGTCTGGTAGGCAACGGATTCGAGCACCGCGCGGGCAAATTCCGCCGGCCCGCTGTTTCGCGTCAGCCCGAAGATCGCGCCGCGCGCGGCCGGATCCCAATAGGGAGCGCCGAGGCCGGTGAAGGCGGGGACGATATAGACCTGCTGCCCGGGATCGGCTTTGGCTGCGAGCACGCCCGCCTCCGACGCCTGGCTGATGATGCCGAGCCCGTCGCGCAACCATTGCACGGCGGCACCGGCGATGAAGATCGAGCCTTCAAGCGCATAGGTCGTTTCGCCGTCGAGCCTGTAGGCGATCGTCGTCAGCATCCGGTTGGAGGAGGAAACACGATCCTTGCCGGTGTTCAGCAGGGCAAAGCAGCCGGTGCCGTAGGTGGATTTCATCATGCCGGGCTCGAAGCAGGCATTGCCCACGGCCGCCGCTTGCTGGTCGCCGGCGACGCCAAGGATCGGAAGCTCCGCACCGAACAGCGCCTTGTCGACATGGCCGAAATCATCGGCGCATTCTTTGACTTCTGGAAGCATCGTGGCCGGGATGCCGAGAATACCGAGGAGTTCCTCGTCCCAGCCGCCGTCATCGATATTGTAAAGCAGCGTCCGCGATGCATTGGTCGCATCGGTGGCGTGCACACGGCCGCCCGTCAGATTGTAGATCAGCCAGCTGTCGATCGTGCCGAAGCAGGCATCGCCCGCCGCCGCCTTCTCTCGCAGGCCGTCGACATTGTCGAGCAGCCAGCGCAGCTTGGTACCGGAGAAATAGGGGTCGAGCAGCAGGCCGGTCTTGGCGCTGAAAAGCTTCTCATATCCATCGGCCTTCAGGCTCTCGCACATTTCAGCCGTGCGCCTGTCCTGCCAGACGATCGCCCGGTGCAGCGGCGCGCCTGACCGTCGGTCCCAGACGACCGTCGTCTCGCGCTGATTGGTGATGCCGATCGCGGCGATGGCGGTGGCTTCGAGACCGGCATCGGCAATCGCCTTGCGCACGGTATCGATGACGGACTGCCAGATCTCAGTGGCGTCATGCTCCACCCAGCCGGGCTGCGGATAATATTGGGTGATCTCAGCCTGGGCCGAGCCGGCCATTTTCATGCCGCCATCGAAGATAATCGCGCGCGACGATGTCGTGCCCTGGTCGATCGAAAGAATATAGCCGCTCATATCCGTCTCCGGCTCGCACGAAACCGCTTCGCCCGGCAAGAGGGCGGATGGGCAGATTTCATGAGAGAAAGATTTTGGGGTGCCACCGGCCGTGGCCGGTGGCGGGGAGTGACGGCCGGAAGCCTCGTTGCTTCCGGCCGGGAGGTCCGCCTTTACTTCGACTGCCAGCTCTTGACGAGCTCGTCGTAATTGACGGTGATCGGCTTTTCCTTCTCGTTCTCGACCTTCAGCTGCGGCGCAAGGTTGCCCTTCTTCACCGCATCTGCGTTCCAATAAGCGAGATCATGCTCTTCGGCGAGTTTCGGGCCGATATCGCCCTGGACGCCCGATTTCTCGATACGACCCATGACCTTCTCCTGCTCGCCGCAAAGAGAATCCATGGCTTCCTGCGGCGTCTTGGCGCCGGCAGCGGCGTCACCGATCGCCTGCCACCAAAGCTGAGCCAGCTTCGGATAGTCGGGAACGTTGGTGCCGGTTGGCGACCACTGAACGCGCGCAGGCGAACGATAGAACTCGATCAGACCGCCGAGCTTCGGAGCACGCTCCGTAAAGCTCTTATCGCGAATGGTGGATTCGCGGATGAAGGTGAGACCGAGTTGGCTCTTTTTCACGTCAACCGTCTTGGAGGTCACGAACTGTGCATAGAGCCAGGCAGCTTTCGCACGGTCCGTCGGGGTCGACTTCATCAGCGTCCAGGAGCCGACGTCCTGATAGCCGAGCTTCATGCCGTCTTTCCAGTAGACGCCATGCGGGCTCGGTGCCATGCGCCATTTCGGCGTACCGTCTTCGTTCATGACAGGCAGGCCAGGCTTGACCATGTCTGCGGTAAACGCCGTGTACCAGAAGATCTGCTGCGCGACGTTGCCCTGTGCCGGAACCGGACCCGATTCCGAGAAGGTCATCCCCTGAGCTTCCGGCGGTGCGTAGGCCTTCAACCAATCGAGATACTTCTGGATCGAGTAGACGGACGCCGGGCCGTTGGTGTCACCGCCGCGCGCAACGCATGAGCCCACGGGACGCGAGTTCTCGTCGACCTTGATACCCCATTCGTCGACCGGAAGACCGTTCGGCAGACCCTTGTCACCGTTGCCAGCCATCGACAGCCAGGCGTCGGTAAAGCGCCAGCCGAGCGACGGGTCCTTCTTGCCGTAGTCCATATGGCCGAAGACCTTCTTGCCGTTCTCGTCACGGCCGGTAAAGAATTCGGCGATGTCCTCGTAAGCCGACCAGTTGACCGGAACGCCAAGATCGTAGCCATACTTCGCCTTGAAATCGGCCTTGTTCTTCTCGTCGTTGAACCAGTCGTATCGGAACCAATAGAGGTTTGCGAACTGCTGGTCGGGAAGCTGGTAAAGCTTCTTGTCAGGCGCGGTCGTAAACTTGGTGCCGATGAAGTCGTCGATATCGAGGCCGGGGTTGGTAACGTCCTTGCCTTCGCCGGCCATCCAGTCGGTCAGGTTGCGCACCTGCTGATAGCGCCAATGCGTACCGATCAAGTCGGAGTCGTTGACCCAGCCGTCATAAAGGTTTTGGCCGGTCTGCATCTGCGTCTGGATTTTCTCGACAACGTCGCCCTCTTGAATGACGTCGTGAGTGACCTTGATCCCGGTGATCGCAGTAAAGGCCGGAGCCAGAACCTGGGACTCATACTGGTGAGTGGTCAAGGTTTCCGAAACGACCTTGATCTCCATGCCGGCGAAGGGCTTCGCAGCATCGACGAACCACTGCATTTCCTTTTCCTGGTCGGCGCGAGAAAGCGTCGACATGTCGCCGATCTCTTTGTCCAGGAAAGTCTTTGCCTCGTCCATGCCGGCATAAGCCGACCCGGTCATGGCCAGCAGTACCGCTGCTGTCGTCGTCAATAAATGCCTTCGCATGATATCCTCCCAGGGTTTTGCGATTGCAGTCTTCACGTCTCAGACGGCCAGAAAAATCCCGGCCGCCTGCATCAGTTTGCCTCACACGTAACGGAATACGCCGATGGCGTAGACAACGGAGAGAGCGAGAGCCCACCAGAGGCTTGATCCCGCGAGACCAAGCCAGGCAAGATGGATAAAGGCACTGCCGAGCAGCGAAAGGAAAAGCCGGTCACCGCGCGTCGTCTCGAAGCGCAGGATTCCGATCCGCGGGTTGCCGCCCGGCACCGCATATTCCCAGACCCCCATGCCGATCAGCAGCAATACGATGACGATGAAGAAAGCGGCCGTCGGCCAGGTCCATGCCATCCATGAAAAATCGGGAAGCGAAAAGCTCATCAAACCCTCCCCAGGGCGAAGCCCTTGGCGATGTAGTTGCGCACAAACCAGATCACCAGCGCTCCCGGGATCAGGGTCAGAACACCGGCGGCGGCGAGCAGGCCCCAATCCATGCCGGATGCAGAAACGGTGCGGGTCATGGTGGCGGCGATCGGCTTAGCGTCGGTCGTCGTCAGCGTTCGTGCGATCAGCAACTCGACCCAGGAGAACATGAAGCAGAAGAAGCAGGCGACACCGATCCCGCTCGCAATCAGCGGCGTGAAGATCTTCAGGAAGAACCGCGGGAAGGAGTAGCCATCGATATAGGCCGTCTCGTCGATTTCCTTCGGCACGCCGGACATGAAGCCTTCAAGGATCCAGACCGCCAGCGGCACGTTGAAGAGGCAATGCGCCAACGCCACGGCGATATGCGTATCGATGAGCCCAAAGGCCGAGTAGAGCTGGAAAAACGGCAGGGCGAAGACTGCCGGCGGCGCCATCCGGTTCGTCAGCAACCAGAAGAACAGATGCTTGTCGCCGAGGAACCGATATCGGGAGAAGGCATAGGCCGCCGGCAGCGCGGCTGCCACCGAGATCACCATGTTCATCACGACATAGCTGATTGAATTGATATAGCCGGAATACCACGCCTTCTCCGTGAAGATCGTCACGTAATTGGCGATCGTCGGGTTATGAGGATAAAGCGTCAGAGAATTGACGATTTCCGCATTGGTCTTGAAGCTCATGTTGACGAGCCAATAGATCGGCAGCAGCAGCACGATGATATAGATCGTCGGAACCAGCCACCACCAGCGCGATTCCTCGCCGCGCCGGCGCATCAGACGGCTGACTTCATCGGCGGAGAGCCCGCTTGCGATATTTGTAGCGCCTGGGATGTTTCGGCTCGCTGTCGTTTCGTTGGAGGCGCTCATTTCAATTCTCCGCGTCGTGGCTTGTCATGACGGTGTAGAACACCCACGAAAGCAGCAGGATGATGAGGAAATAGATCAGCGACATGGCAGCGGCCGGACCGAGGTCAAACTGTCCGAGGGCGGTCTTGACCAGATCGATCGACAGGAAAGTGGTCGAGTTGCCCGGACCGCCGCCCGTGACGACAAAAGGCTCGGTGTAGATCATGAAACTATCCATGAAACGCAGCAGCACGGCGATCAGAAGAACGCGCTTCATCTTCGGCAGCTGGATATAGCGGAACACTGCCCAACGGGACGCACCGTCGATCTTGGCTGCCTGGTAGAAAGCATCCGGAATGGAAACGAGGCCGGCATAGCAGAGCAGGACGACAAGACTTGTCCAGTGCCAGACGTCCATGATGATGATTGTCACCCAGGCGTCGAGCGGATCCTGCACATAGTTGTAATCGATGCCGATGGCATTGACGTAATAGCCGAACAAACCAATGTCGTTGCGGCCGAACACCTGCCAGATCGTGCCGACCACGTTCCACGGGATCAACAGCGGCAGTGCCATCAGAACCAGACATACCGGCACGCCGATGCCTGATTTCGGCATGTTGAGCGCAATGAAGATACCGAGCGGGATCTCCAGGGCGAGGATGATTAACGAAAAAATCAGGTTTCGCTGCAGGGCGGCCCAGAAACGGTCGGAATGCAGGATTTCGGTAAACCAGTCCGTTCCGTTCCAGAAGAACTGATTGTTTCCGAAAGTGTCTTGAACGGAATAGTTCACAACCGTCATCAAGGGAATGACAGCCGAGAAAGCCACCAGCACGAGGACCGGCAGAACGAGAAACCAGGCTTTGTTGTTCCAGGTTTTTTCCATGATCAAGCCTCCGGTCCGGCGCGCCAAGAGTCGGCATAGATACTGATGCCCGATGGCTCGAAGGTCACCCGGGGATCAGCCGGAATTTCCTCGTCCTCAGGAACGACGATCGCGATCGGCTGGCCGGCAAATTGCGCGCGGACGATCTTCTGCCGGCCGATATCTTCCACCTTGCTGACCGTCACAGGCATCCCCTCGCGGCCGACCCGGATAAATTCGGGCCGGATTCCAAGCTCCACCTTGGCCGCTGAGGAAGTCTTTGGCGCATAGTCGAGCGTCAGCGCGTGCTCGCCGACCCGTACCGTGCTGCCCTCTACCTTGGCCGGCATGAAGTTCATGCCCGGCGAACCGATGAAGTAGCCGACGAAAGTATGGCTCGGACGCTCGAAGAGTTCGGCCGGCGTGCCGATCTGCACGATCTCGCCGTCATACATCACCACGACTTTGTCGGCGAAGGTCAGCGCCTCCGTCTGGTCATGCGTGACATAGACCATGGTAAAACCGAACTGCTTATGCAGCCGCTTCAGCTGCGATCGCAGCACCCATTTCATATGCGGATCGATAACGGTGAGCGGCTCGTCAAAGAGAATGGCGTTCACATCCGAGCGCACGAGGCCGCGACCGAGCGAAATCTTCTGCTTTTGGTCCGCCGTCAAGCCGCGCGCGCGCCGCTTGGCCCAGCCGGCAAGATCGATCATCTCGAGGATTTCGCGGACACGCCGGTCGACATCCGCCTCGGCCACGCCGCGGTTGCGCAGGGGAAAGGCGAGGTTGTCGTAGACCGTCATCGTGTCGTAGATGACCGGGAACTGGAAGACCTGCGCGATATTTCGCTGCTGGGTCGGCAGGTTCGTAACATCCTGTCCGTCGAAGAGAATCCGCCCTTCGGACGGCTGAATGAGGCCGGAAATGATATTGAGCAGCGAGGTTTTTCCGCAGCCCGAAGGCCCGAGCAGCGCATAGGCGCCGCCGTCGTTCCACTCGTGATGCACTTCCTTGAGAGCGTAATCCTTCTCGCTCTTCGGGTTCGGCCCATAGGCATGGCGAATATGATCGAGGGTGATACGTGCCATGATCTTCTCCTAGCCCCCTTGCCTGGTGGTGGTGATCGCCCGGCCGTCCGCGCCGAACGCCATCAGGTGGCGGGTATCGATGAAAACGGAGATGTCCGTGTCCGGCTCGATATTGTGGATGCCGTGCGCAAGCATCACCCAGCGGGTGTCGGCAAATTGCAGGTGAACAAAACTTTCCGACCCGGTGATCTCCGAAACCTGTGTTCGCGCCGTCATCCGCGCCGAACTATCCGTCTGGGCGGCTGGTGCAAGATGATGGGGGTGAAAGGCTATGGTTGCCGGCCCGTCCGGTACGTTCTGAAGATGCGGAGGTACGGCAAAAATCAGAGCGCCGTCGCGCAGGAAATTGCCTTCCAATTTGACAAGATCAATAAAATTCAGCGGCGGATCGGCAAAGGTTTTCGCCGTCGTCAGATCGAACGGATGGCGATAGACCTCGACGGTCGGACCGAACTGGGTGATTCGGCCCTCGCTGAGCGTTGCCGTATTGCCGCCCAGCAACAAGGCTTCGGAGGGTTCCGTCGTGGCATAGACGAAGATCGCGCCGGATTGCGCAAAGATGCGCGGCAATTCCTGCCGCAGTTCCTCACGCAGCTTGTAGTCGAGGTTGGCCAGCGGCTCGTCCATCAAGACAAGGCTCGCATTCTTCACGAGTGCCCGCGCAAGTGCCGTGCGCTGTTGCTGGCCGCCGGAGAGATTGAGCGGCGTGCGATCGAGATAAGGCCCGAGTTTCAGAAGTTCGGCAGCCTTGCGCACCTCCAGATCGATGATCTTGGCATCCTTGCCGGCAATCCGCAGCGGCGAGGCAATATTCTCGTAGACCGTCAATGCCGGATAATTGATGAACTGCTGGTAGACCATAGCGATGTTGCGCTTCTGGACAGGCATGCCTGTCACATCGGCACCATCAAAATGGATCGTACCGCTTGTCGGCCGATCAAGGCCGGCCATCAGACGCATCAACGAGGTCTTGCCCGACAAGGTCGGCCCAAGCAGAACGTTCAGCGTTCCTCTTTCAAAAACAAGATCGGTCGGGTGGATATGATAGTCTCCTCCCACCATCTTTGCGGCCTTCCGCAGTTCCAGCATTCCTGTTCCCGTGCCTCCACGCAGCGGGGACCACACGCCGCCTATCCGACCATCGCCGGTATGGCAGCCATGTACTCCTCCAGTGATTGAGCCTGCTCCTTCGAAAGGCGCAGACCATCCTTTGTTCTCCTCCACAGCACGTCTTCGGCGTGCCGGGCCCATTCATGTTCAACGAGATAGGTGACCTCGGCCTCGTAGAGATCACCGCCGAACAGCCGTCCGAGATCGTCGAGGCCGCGAGCTTGACCGAGCAGCGTCTTTGCCCTCGTGCCGTAGCGGCGCACCAGGCGGCGGGCGTGCTGATCGGCCAGGAACGGATAACGCCGCTTCAGATCGGCGACCTCGGCATCGTATCCCCGGACCGGGAAGTCGCCGCCGGGCAGATGGCTTTTGGCCGTCCACGGGGCGCCCTTGACGCCGATTGCAGCACCGACCTTCTCCAGCGCATGTTCGGAAAGCCGGCGATAGGTGGTGAGCTTGCCGCCAAAGACGTTAAGCAGCGGCGCGGCATTTCCTTCGCCCTCCAGCTTCAGCACGTAGTCGCGCGTCGCCTCCTGCGCCTTCGAGGCGCCGTCGTCATAAAGCGGCCGGACCGCCGAATAGGTCCAGACGATGTCCTGCGGCCTGACCGGCTCCTTGAAATACTCCGAGGCGGCATTGCAGAGATAGACGGTCTCATCCTCGGAGATCCTGACATCCCTGGGATCAGCGGTGTAATCGCGGTCGGTGGTGCCAATCAGGGTGAAGTCGCCCTCATAGGGAATGGCGAAGATGATCCGGTTGTCGGGATTCTGGAAGAAATAGGCGCGAGGGTCGTCGAACTTCTTCTTGACGACGATATGGCTGCCCTGGACGAGACGGACGTGGTGAGCCTCGTTCTGGCCAAAGGCGGAGCGGATGACATGGTCGACCCAAGGGCCGGCGGCATTGACCAGCATGCGCGCCTGGTGGCTGTCATTGCGGCCTGTGACTGTATTGGTGGTCTCGATGTGCCAGAGGCCGTTTTCGCGTCTTGCCGACACCACCTTGGTGCGCGGCATGATGGTCGCCCCTTGTCGGCGGCATCGCGGGCATTCAGCACCACCATGCGGGCGTCATCGACCCAGCCGTCGGAATATTCGAAGGCCTTGGTAAACAGCGCCTTCAGCGGCTTGCCAGCCGGGTCGCGACGCATGTCGAGCACCGCGGTCGCCGGGAGCAGCTTGCGGCCGCCGAGATGGTCGTAAAGGAAGAGGCCGAGCCGGATCAGCCAGGCCGGCCGGATGCCGCCCTTGTGGTAGGGCAGCACGAAGCGCAGCGGCCAGATGATATGCGGCGCCATCGCCCAGAGGATTTCGCGCTCCATCAGCGATTCACGCACCAGGCGAAATTCATAATGCTCGAGATACCGCAACCCGCCATGGATCAGCTTGGTGGCGCCCGACGAGGTGCCGGAGGCGAAATCGTTCATCTCCGCCAGCGCGACGGCATAGCCGCGCCCGACAGCATCGCGCGCAATGCCGCAGCCGTTAATGCCGCCACCGATGACGAATATGTCGTAGATCTCCCGGCCCAATTGCCCCTCCGAGCCCGCTGCGGATTTCGCATCGCACAAAATTTGCGCGATTGCGAAAGTGAAGGCAGTTAAAACGAAAGGAATACGAATGTCAAACGAATGTTTCGCGGATTATCATTTCGGAGTGGCTTGCTGCCTCGCCCTCAGCGAAACCTGCCGTTCGTTTCGATCAGCTTCACATTGTTTTCGAGGCAGAGATTGCGGATCGACGGCACCGGACAGTGGTCGGTTATGAAAGTGTGAACCTGGGAAAGCTGGCCGATCCTGACCGGCGCGGTGCGTTCGAACTTGGTGGAGTCGGCAACGAGAATGACATGCCGAGCATTGGCGATGATCGCCTGGGCGACCTTGACCTCGCGAAAATCATAGTCGAGAAGCGCGCCATCCACGTCGATCGCCGACGCGCCGATGACCGCGTAATCGACCTTGAACTGGCGGATGAAATCGACAGCCGCTTCGCCGACAATCCCGCCGTCCGAACCGCGCACGACACCGCCGGCGATTACCACCTCGATTGCCGGTAGCAAGCGTAACCTGTTGGCAACATTGATGTTATTGGTGATGACCATCAGCTCGTGATGGTTGGCGAGCGCCTCGCCTACCGCCTCGGTCGTCGTCCCGATATTGATGAAAAGCGATGCCCCGCTCGGAATCAGCTCGACCGCAGCCATGCCGATCGCCTGTTTCTCGGACGCGGCGATCTGCCGGCGCGCCTCGTATTTGACGTTCTCGGTTCCGCTCGGGAATGTGGCGCCGCCATGAATGCGCGTCAGCACTTGCGCATCGCAGAGATCATTCAGGTCCTTGCGGATTGTCTGCGGCGTTACGGAAAAGCGGGAAGCGAGTTCTTCGACCAGGACCCTGCCGCTCGACCTCGCTATTGCCACGATTTCAGTTTGCCGGTCGGTCAAGAACATGAGCGCGCCCTTTCGATCTACTTTCGTTTTAAAGAAAGTGAACGCCCGCGCAATGCCTATCTGTCACGAAGCTCGCCCTGCGAGAAAGGTCACCGTTTTTAGAAGTGAAAAACTTCTCACTCGATCGACATCGCCTTCAACCGACATCAGCACCTTAAACCTTGCGTCGCCAGCCTGAGCCATAAGCCGGCGATGATCCACGATTTCGTGGTCAACGCGCAGACCCATACCCATGTCCTCTCCGACAGACCACCAGGTTAGATCTGCCGATGCTTTGACGATCAAAAATTGAAGGCAGGCCCGGGCTTGCGAGACCGGGGCTGCTCTGGAACCGTCGAGTGACGATGACGTCGGATATG
Organism: Rhizobium sp. F40D2; assembly: GCF_051810745.2. Classification (NCBI taxonomy): domain Bacteria; kingdom Pseudomonadati; phylum Pseudomonadota; class Alphaproteobacteria; order Hyphomicrobiales; family Rhizobiaceae; genus Rhizobium; species Rhizobium sp. F40D2. The sequence continues at coordinate 152,267 of NZ_JBPWQX020000002.1, read as the reverse complement.
ATCAGACGAGAGGAGGACGCCGCTGTCATACGGCGTCCCAGCCTTCACGCAGCATTTGCAATATTGATCCCGCGGGCGGACTCGACCACAACCCGCAGCCGCTCTGGTTCTTTCACTCCTTGGCGATAGAGCTGCACGACGATGGCAGCGATGCGCTCGCCCTCCTCGGACGCCGGCTCCACTCCCGCTTCCGAAGCGACGACGTCGAAGACGCTCTGGCACACACGCAGATCGGCAGCGCCGAAGTAATCTGGCTTGTCGAAATCGAATGTTTTCATCGTTTTTCCGCAGGCGACGCTAAGCGGCGCCCGCATCTCCTTCGATCGACACTTACGCGACCTGCTTCTCACCTTCGATCTGCAGCGGCACCTGTGTCTGTGCGCCGTCGCCAATCGCTATCTTGCGTGGCTTCATCGCCTCCGGAATTTCGCGTTTCAGCTCGATGTGCAGCAGACCGTTCTTCAGCGATGCGTTTTCCACGCTCACATGGTCGGCAAGCTCGAAGCGACGCTCGAAGCCGCGCGTGGCAATACCACGGTGCAGGTATTCAGCTTTTGCGTCATCGGCCTTACCGCCCTTGACGAGAAGCACGTTGCGCTCCTGGGTGATGTCGAGATCGCCATCCTCGAAGCCGGCGACCGCCATGACAATGCGGTACTCATCGTCGCCGACCTTAAGGATGTCGTAGGGCGGCCAGGCGTCGACGGCCTGCAGGCGCTGCGGATTGTTAAGCAGCGAAAAAACCCGGTCGAAGCCGATGCTGGAGCGATAAAGCGGTGCGAAGTCAAACTCAGTTCTCATGACCAAAACCTCCTAGAAGCGAGATGGAAAGGAACGCGGCGGAAACCTGCGTTCCCGGCTTTCGGCCCCCTTCTGGGCTGCCGACTGCATCGATTTGGTTTTCGGTATTTTCGGTTTCAAGATCCCCTTTGAAAAAATTTGGGGTTTGGATCCTGGACCGCCGGGAGGCTCGTGAAGACTGAAAACGTGGAACAATCGCACGAGGATCGCCACGAGGCTGTTTGTGAGACCAGGAAGCTCGGGCCGATGTCGCAGCTCCGGAAAAGACCCGAGCATTTGGAGGCCAGGGAGGATCGCTGCCGAGAGGAAATGAAGCGGAGTCGACCAGCTGGCACGATCCACACTTCCTTCTGGCGGCATACGCAGCCTCGTTGCAACCTTGCAGATGAGCCGGTCGAGCCCCTGGCAGGAACCTGGATCCAGCGTCGCAGCGATCCTGGCCGACCGAAGCGGTCGTTACGGTTTGGCGAATTTTTCGCCTAACCTCTTCCAACTGGAGAGCGCGGCGACGCCTTTCTCCTCGGGCTGGCCGAGGAACGCTATGCAAACATATTGGGACCGATCTCCTCACTAACTTCTATGATCACATCCGCAGGGACATTGTTCCTCCGGGCGGCGGCGAGAATGGCTTCCGTACTAGGCGCCTCGTAAAGACAGTAGGTCTTTTTTCTGTCGGCGCTGAGGAAGGAAAAGATCCACTTCACTCCTTCCTGGTCATTGATCAGATTGATTAGCTCGACCCCCTCTTTCGACAGATCGAGTTGTTCCGCGAAGTTTCTTTCAATGATGTAGCGTGGCATGACGAGACCTTCTTCCCACCAAAAGCAACGAACTGTTGGTTCTAATGAATCGTTGGCTTCAGTCGCTGTTGCAGCCGGACCATTCCCAGTTCGACCGCGGTTGACCGGGCATTCTCCGATAGCAACATTGCTCTCTTTATCGCCGCCCGGCTACCTATTTTCATTAGCAAGTCCGCATAATCTGCCTGTGTGTGCGCGAGCCACGGCGGCGAGCCGATCTCCGCGTTCATCTCGAGCGCGTGCTCGAAGTGCTCCGACGCTCTGTCGAATTCACCCAGCGCCGCTGCCAGCATGCCCAGATAGCGGCTTGCCGCGCCGAAGCAAACGGTCGCCATACCGATCGTTACGGTCATCTCCTTATAGTCGAGCATAAGCTTATAGAGGGTCTGGGCAGCATCTGTGTCGCCGAGACCGGCGGCGACTTCCGTCAGGAACGACAGGGACGCACTTCGCTTTCCGTCAAGCGGAAGGGCAAAGCCGGTGCGGGCAAGCTCGCTCAACCTCCGCTGGGCCGCATCCCGATAGCCGAGGTCAAAAGCAATTAACGCAAAACCCGGTAGCCAGGTGGTTTGCTCCGGGCTTTCCTCAATCAACAATTTCATGACCGGTGCGACCTCCGAGAGGCGGCTCTGCTCCCGTCGGATCGCGAACATCTGCATGCCGTAAACGCCCTCCGGCGTAGCGCCAAGGATCCGCATGCCGAGCTTCAGCGCTTCTTCAGCAAGCTCCTCCGCGGCGGTGAACCTGCCATCGAGAATGGCCATCATCGCTTTTGCTGTGCGAGCGTAGAACTGGACGTTGAGATGCTGCCGCGCGGTACCAAGTTCGTCCAGCGCGTCGACCGCCCGATCGGCTCGTGCGCGATCGCCGAGTTCGGTAGAGACATAGGCGTCAATGGAAAGCGCTCGGCTCTGCAAATCGTCGTCATCGATCTCATCCGCGAGGCGCCTTATTTCCTCGATGCGAGTAAACCGGTCGTTTCTTTCCTTGGTGGACCTGACCGGTGCCGGCGTCAGGAATGGCAGAGCGGAGAGCTCCACAAGCGCAGTCTTATCGCCAACCCGTCGGGCCAGTTCTATTCCTTCATCATGGCATTTTGCAGCCTTCTTGCTGTCGCTCAGATAGGTGTATGCCCGCGCAAGGCGGCTGAGAAGCTGGCACCGTGAGCTCAAATCCGATGGTTCAACCATCTCGAGGGCTTCCTCGAGAAGCGGCACCGTTTCGGCAAGCGAATTCGAGGAGAGGAATTTGGTACCGTCCAGACCAATCACTGCGCGAATAAAGGCTTGCGTGTCGGTCGCTTTGCGGGCTAACGGCGCGGCCAGCCGGTATTTCGCCAGCGAATCCGTCATACGACCCGCCGCAAACAGCGCGTCGCCGAGTTTGAGGATCGCGGTGAGCAGGTCCCTCTGCCGCTCAGGCCCTTCAGGCAGCTGCTCTGCAATTGCCAAGGCGTTCTGGAAATTGTCGACCGCCTCGTAGTTGGCTGAGCGTGCGAGGGCGCGTTTTCCAGCCTTCATCCAGTAGGGAAGCGCGAGCTCAATCCGTTGGGCTTTCTCGTAGTGCTGGGCGATGAGTTCGGGCTGCGTGGCAGCGACATCGTCATAATGTTCGACGAGAACCCTGGCGATCCTCTCGTGGAAATGCCGCCGGCGCCGGTTGAGGAGCGATTGGTAGGCGGCATCCTGGATGAGCGCATGTCGAAAAACGAGCGCATCATGCAAGATACCGCCTGCGACGACGATCTGGCTGGTTTCGAGCTGGTTCAGTGCTGTCTCGAGCGCTCGGTCGTCAATGCCTGCGATCTTCGAAAGAAGGCCGCGATCGAATTCTCTGCCTATTACGGCGGCAATCTGCGCGATCTCCTTGGCCGTCGTCGCTAAACGATCGAGACGTGTCATCAGCGAGCCCTGCAGACTGTCCGGGATTTCTGCGTTGAGCGACGACGGCTTTCCGCTCTCGACGACCGAGCGGGTCAACTCCTCGACGAACAGCGGCACCCCGTCCGTTCGCTCCGCAATCCTTTCGGCGAGCTGTTCGGGAATGTCGGACACCATGGATTCGATCAGTTCACGCATTTGCTGCCTGGTCAGGCGCCCAACGGAGAGCGTCGTCGCCTGCGCCAGTCCGCTTGCCCAGTTCGCGTTCCATTCCGGTCGGTGGGTCACAACGACAAGGGCGGCCGCACCGTGCAGCCGGCTGACGAGTTCTTTCAGCACTTCGCTGGTTGATGGGTCCATCCAGTGCGCATCTTCGAAAACCATGAGCACCGGTGCGATCCTGGCGGCAAGCAGCAAACGGTTCACCAATGTGCGAACGAGAAGCTCCTTGCGCTGGTGGGCGGAGAGATCGGGCGGCCTGAACTCGTCGCCGACGTCGAGCGAAAGCAGCTCGGCATAGATCGCCCCCACGTCGGAAGGATTTTCGCCGTAGCGGCGCACAAGCGTGCGAAACTTTTCGATGCGCGTGTTCCGGTCATCTGCCGGCGCAAACGCCGCAACCCGGCTCAGTCGTTCGACGATCGGGTAAAAGGCCGAGGTCGCGTGATATGGTGAACACTGCAATCGGATGAGTTCATGTTCTGCCTCCTGCAGGCGTTCTTCGAAAGCCTCGATAAGCCGGGATTTCCCGATGCCAGCCTCCCCCGACAGGAAGACCGCCTGGCCTTGCCCGGCCTTCGCCAACTCCCATCGTTCAAGCAGCAGGCCGATTTCACTAACGCGGCCGACAAATTTCGAAAGTCCGCTGGCATGCGCGGCTTCGAAACGGCTATCCACCTCTCGCTGACCGCGGACTTCGAACAGAGCAACGGGCGAGGTAAAGCCCTTGAGCTCCTGCGCGCCGAGGCTCTCGATTTCGAACGACTGCCCGGCGAGGCGGCGGGTGCTTTCGGAGATCACGATCTGGCCTGGGGCGGCCGCGGCCTGCAGGCGTGCCGCCAGGTTGGGAGTGTCTCCTGCGATCGATGCCCGCTCCTTCGCGCTGCCGTCAGTGTTGCCAACGACCACGCGCCCGGATGCGATGCCGATGCGGGCCTTCAATCGCTGACCGTTCGGCGGCTGCAGGGCGTCGACGGCGGCCATCGCCGCGAGTCCGGCCCGGATTGAACGCTCGGCATGGTCCTCGTAAGCCATGGGCCACCCGAAATAGGCTAGCACGCCATCGCCGAGATATTTGGCGACGTAGCCCCCGAAGCGCGTGACGGCGCCGGCGACGCTATCCTGATAGCGGCGGGTCAACTCGTGCATGTCTTCCGGGTCGAGCTCTGCTGACAGCGCTGTCGACCCGACCAGGTCGCAGAAGAGCACGCTCAGCAGTCGCCGGTCGGCCGCAGCTTCGGATCCGGCCTCGGTAGCGGCCGAAGCAGGAGGCTGTTCGTCCAAACGTTGATCCGCAAGTTGGTTTATGGCAGCTAGAATAATCTTCCGATGCCCCAGCGAGACACCGAGCTCCTGGAGGTCGGATTCGGCAAGATGAGGGAGCGCTCGCAGATCGACATCATTTTCGACGAAGGTGTCGGCGTACTTGCCGAGACCGAGTCGACCTAGCCAATCCTCAATCGTCTGCATCGACGTTGATCCTGCTCCAGAGTTCTTAAAATACCACGAACGCCGGCGTCGTGCCACGCTGCGGCGCAGGAGCTGTTCGTCCTGGCGGGAATCGAGGAACCAATGCATCAAAGTCGTGATCGTTGACGGGGCCGCGCCTTGATCCCATCTGTGTGCGCATGGCGAAAACCGAGAAGAATGACGCCCCTGCACTCGTCGAAACGTGGACCCTGCCGCCCGCCGCCACTCTCGGGTCTTGCGTGCGCGCCAAGGGCATCCTTTTGGAAATCCGCGCGCGCCTCCCATCGTCCATCCGAAAATCGCTGGATATCAGCGGGAGGGTTTTCACGCTGGCAATGCCTGAAAGCGCAAGGAGCGAGTTTCGTCACGCCTCCGCGGTCATTGCGAAGTCGCTCGAAGGCATTGAACGCCTGCCGGTCATCCCGCGCGAAATCGAGGACATCCTGACGATCTCAACGACCGAGAGACGTCGCTGGCTGGAGGACGGCCGCCTGCCCAGCGCGGGAACGCGAACGGTGAAGCTTCGGGGCCGCGCCAGGCAGATCACCTTCCACGTCTTCGAACCACGTATGGTGGAGGATCTACTCGACCGGGGCGCTGTCGAAGAGTGGCGTGAAGAGGACGCCGCGACTGCCATGGAGAACAGGCGGAGGGCTGCTTACAAGGCGAAGCTGACACGTTCACTGAAGAAGGACAGTAAGGCGACTGCGGCACCGCAGGACGTCACCGAAGAAGCGCCCGCAAAGCTGCGGGGCTGGGAAGAGTTTGGGCGGGATGGGCTGCTTCGCTAGGCCTGGACGAAACCTGATCACCTTCCAGGGCAAATTGCCCCTATCGCTTCCGCATCACATTGACGACCAGCACACCGAGGATCGCCATGATGCCGCCGGCTGCACCGAGCGCCGTCGGCGTCTCGCCCAGCCAGACGAATCCGATCAGCGTTGCGACCGGCGGGACGCCATAGAGGAAATTCGAAGCGCGGGCAGCCGTCAACCGCTTCAGCGCGATAGCCCAGGTGAGGTAGCCGATCGCCGTCGGGAAGATGACGAGATAGGCAACGCCCCAGTTCACCTCCGCCGGGGCGGCGGCCAGCGCCCGGATCGTCGCCGGAACAGCCGGAAGCAGCGGCACGGAACCGATCAGCAGGATCCAGGCGGTGACGGCAAGCGCCGGCAGCCGACCGAGCAGCGGCTTCTGCAATACGCTGGCGATCGCCGAGCAGAGCGCTGCGCCGAGGATGAGGACGGCATTCGGATCGAGCTTGAAGCCGCCGTCTGAGGCGACCGCAATCAGCGCCACGCCGCCGAACGAAATGGCAGTGCCCGCCCAGCCCCAGCGACCGAAGCGCTCGCCGAGCGCGAATGTGGCGATGAGGGCGGTGAAGACCGGCATTGTGTTGATGATGAAGCTCGCCGGCCCGGCCGCAACCGTCTGCTCGCCGGTATTCAACAAAACCGCATAGGCGGCGATGAAAAGCACGGCGGCAATGGAAAGACGCACGACATCGCGTTTTTCCGGCATCGGCCGGTAGATGGCGAGATAGACCAGCGCGATGACGCCGGCGGCGACGTAACGCGCCGTCGCCAGCTCGATCGGCGTCAGCGGTCCGAGGCAGATGCGGATCACCACGAAGGAAGACGCCCAGAAGAGGATGGTGACGACGATCGCCGCAAAGGCCACCAGATCGAACCCGCCTTGCTGTTTCGTCGAAATCGGTGCGCTTGCCGCCATGCTCATTTTCGCCTCCATATGTTCCTGAAACAGTGAGTAACGCTTTGACGCGTGCTTGAAAAGCATCGCAATCGATGATCAAATGTGTCCATGGTTCACAGCTCACCCGTTCTTCCGCCGCTCGATACGCTTGAGACCTTTGCCCGCGCCGCGCGGCTGGGATCGTTTTCCGCCGCGGCCGAGGAAAGCGGCATCACTCATGGCGCGGTGTCGCGGCAGGTCTCGCGCCTCGAGCGCTGGATGGGGGTGCGGCTGTTTGCCCGCGAAGCCCGAGGTGTGCGCCTGACGCCGGAGGGCATGCGGTTTTTCGCGCGGGCGGAAGAAGCGCTTGCGCTGCTCGGCAATAGCGGCGAGCGCTGGCTGCCTCGCCGCAACAAGGCGGTGGTGCGTCTTTCAGTGACGCCCTCCGTCGCCTCGTTGTGGCTGTTTCAGCGCCTGGCGAAGCTTGAAGGAAACGAGCTGCATGTCGAACTGACGCTCGAGCACCGGCTGGCGGATTTCGGGGAAGGCACGGACCTTGCAATCCGTTGCGGCAAAGGCCCTTGGGCTGGCGTGCGCGCCCTGCCGTTGTGGCAGGAGAAGTCATTTCCGATCGCCGCCCCGGCGCTGGCAGACCGGCTCGGCCAGCGCTCGGACGCTCTTTCGCTGCTCGACATGCCGATCCTGCACGATTCCAACATCGAAGGCTGGCGCCGCTGGCTTGCCCGAGAGGGCGTCGATTATACGCCACGCGGCCACGACCGCCGCTTCGAGGATTACAATCTGGTGATCGATGCCTGTGCGCAAGGGCTCGGCATCGCTCTCGCCCGGCCGCCACTATCGGATGCGGCCCTCGCCGCCGGGCGCGTCGTCGCCGTGTCGGCGCGGACACTCGATTATCACGTGGCCTTTCATCTGATCCGACCGGACGATGCTCTCAGAAGCCCCGCCGTCGAATTTGCCAGCCGCTTCCTGCGCGAGGCCGGCCATGACGAGGCGACAATCGCAGCCTTTATCGCACCCGGCCGGGCGAAAACGTAAGCGGAAGATCCTTACCCCGCCGGAAACTGCAGGCGCATTTCCTTGGCAAGTTCGAAACCGGCGGCCCGATAGACCGGCTCGCCGGCATCCGAGGCATGAATGACGGCTGTGGTGCAGCCGATCGATTTCAAATAGTCGGCGGCCTTGTTGGTCAGCGCCAATGCGATGCCGCGCCGGCGAAAGGCGTCGGCGACATAGACGGACCAGATATAGCCGTGCAGCCGCTGTGCTTCCCGGATCACCTCAGGAAATGGCGATTGGTGCAGCTGGCAGGATGCGGAACCGGCGATTTCACCGTCGACGATGGCAAGAAACGACGTCAGACGCCGCTCCTCGCGGCCACTTCTGATGAAAGACAAGCTCCGCGCCGCAGCGTCGGGCCTGTAATGTTCCGATGGCGTTCCGTAGCTGTCCCAGATCTTCAGATAGTGCCCCACAAGAACCTCGTCCTCATCGGGCGTTGCCATTCGAATATCGATCATGTCGTGATCCGGCTGGGCTGCGAGGCGCGAAGCCGCCCTCGATAACGTGACGCTCCCTGCCGTATCGCGGCAGGGAGCGTGAAAAATGGCATTTCAATTGTCGGCCGTCAACGTCATCGAGGCGCTGCCGGCGGCAACGTTGAGACCGAGCTGGCCGGTCAGGCTGACCGTCTGCAGATGGATCGAGCCGGACGTGCCGCCGACCAGCAGATTGGCGCCGACACCGGCGCCGAGCGTCGCCTCGGCGGTGGCGCCGACATAAAGGCCGGCGAGCGATCCGCGATGATAGCCGGCCGTCGGCGCGAACACCGCCCAAATCAGGCGGCTGCGCGTGGTGAAGCCAAGGTCGATCCCGAGCTTTCTCACTTCGCCGGTATAACGATCCGAAAGCTCATTGCCGACGGTCGACTGGAAGATGCAATCGGCCTCCTTGGAGGAACCGAGCACATAACCCGTACCGCCCCCGATATCGCAGGTGAGGTACCCGATCTTGACGCCATTGCGCAGGTCCGGCTCTTCATATGTCCTGGTGACGAGGTCGGCGGCATTGACCGCCCCTGCGCCGACAACCGTCAACGATACCGCGGCAAACGCCGTCGCAAGAATTTTATTCATAAGTCTCTCCTTCTCAAATCGTGACGGGAGCATACCCGGCTACTCGCCACCAGATTCGGCAACAGATAACGGCCGGAACCGCAAAACGATCCGATCCCGCACCATTTTCGCATCGCATGTCAAAGCGCCTAGGAGGCGCAAGCGACAAACAGGTTTACGGTTCAGCCCCCAATGGGACATTTCGAAGGCACTAATTCGCGGCATCCGGTTATTTCATGATGTTGTCAGGGATGGTTGCCGGAAAGGCACGGTGCTGATTGGCGTCGACTCTCCGCTTAGAGCGGGATGATTTTACGTCCGTTCATATCCGGCTTCCTTGAAGTAGTTTAGGCACTCTTTTGGCGAGACGGTTTGGAGGATGGCTGCCAGTGCGTCGTCGATGGCGTTGCGGGTTCTGGCCTGTGCCTGTCGCAGCCCGTGTTTGAGCTTGGCGAAGAGCTTCTCGATCGGATTGAGATCTGGGGAGTATTGCGGCAGAAAGAATAGTCGGGCGCCTGCCCTGCGGATGGCGACCCGGATCGCCTTGGCTTTATGCGAGCCGAGATTGTCCATCACGACGATGTCGCCAGGTTTGAGCTCTGGCACCAGCACCTTTTCGACATAGATGAGGAAGCGCTCGGCGTTGATGGGGCCATCAATGATCCATGGTGCGCTGACGCGGTCGGTTCGAAGCGCGGCGATGAAGGTCATCGTATTCCAATGGCCGAAAGGAGCTTTGCCCAAGAGCCGTTCGCCACGCGGCGCCCAGCCTCTGAGCGGCGCCATGTTCGTCTTCGTCCAGGTTTCGTCGATGAAGAGAAGACGGGCCGGATCGATGCGATGGCGATGCTTCAGCCAGCGCGCCCGCCTGGCGGCGACGTCGGGTCGCTCCCGTTCGCTGGCGACCAGCGTCTTTTTTATAACTCAGCCCTTCATCCCGGACGAAGGCCCAGACGGACCGGTAATCCACGTCCAGACCCCGCTCCGCCAATTCCGCGACCAGCCCGCGCAACGTGAACGCACTCGCGCGGCAGCGTTCGACAAGCCATTCCCGGTGGCCACCGCAGATCGCCCGCGGCTTGTGGCCGCCCATCTGGCCGGGTGCTGCGCTGCCCGTTGTGTGGAACCGCCGTACCCAATCGATCGCGGTGCTGATGCCAATACCGAAGCGTTTGGCCGCAGCCCGGCACGACAGCCCCTCCTGCGTCACCGCCCCGACAACACGCTCTCGCAGATCATTCGAAAAAGGTCTCGCCATCCAGACCGGCCTCCTTACCGGCCTGAAGGATGAATCTGATTTGCGTCCAAAAGGGAATCTGGAGGGTTCTGTGAGGTCCGGGCGCTGTGCGTGCGGCATTCACTGATCGGACCTCATTGAAGCCGGATTGAGCGAAGGCGCGGGTTGTTTGGCGCTATGGGGATTTAGCCGAAGCGGTGGATGGCGTTTTGCAGGGTTGAGCCTTGCCGGAGCCCGTGGACAGGTATGGAAGGAGATTCTTGCCGGTATTTGCGGTGTCTTTGACGCGCCTGTCGGCTGGTTTGCATCGACCGAAACGTCGCTCGGGCACGATTGGCCAAAGCACTCGCACCGCGGCTCTTCGGCATGCCGACGCTGATCGTTGCAATGATGGCGCGCGTGGTATGATCATGAACTGTCGTTCCATGCTGGCCGACGTACCGGCTGGAGCGGGGTCCACGCGCCGATGATCGTCATGGTTCCGCCGCAACAGGAGCAGCGGTGCAGCAAAGGTGGTGGCTTTGTGTCCGGTTCTTCGACCGGCGGCGGCGGGACGTCGAGCAGGCTTCGGCACAGGTCCAGCTTCAGTTGCCGATGGCCATTGGCAAGCAGGCCATAATGACGAATGCGGTGAAAGCCGTCCGGAACGGTGTGAAGCAGGAAACGGCGGATGAACTCGTGGGCATCGAGCGTCATTACCTTTTGCCTGCCGCCCGTTCGATAGTCCTTCCATCGGAATGTGACTCGATCGCCATCGATGCTGACGAGGCGGGAATTGGAGATGGCAATGCGATGGGTATAGCGCCCGAGATAGGCCAGCACCTGTTCGGGTCCGGCAAATGGCGGCTTGGCATAGACCACCCAGGCGACACGCCGCGTTTCTTTGACAATGTGATTGAACGCCGCCGGATTGGCCAGGCCGGCGATATCGCCAAAGAACCGAAGCTGGTCCAGGTCGTAGGCCTGCTTCAGCTCTTCAAGAAACAACCGCCTGAACAGGGATGACAGAACGCGCACGGGCAGGAAGAAGTTTGCCCGGCAGGGAACCCAACGGGACTGGTCCGCCGACAATCCGCCGCCCGGCACGATGCAGTGGATATGAGGGTGAAAATGGAGGTTCTGTCCCCAGGAGTGCAGCACCGCGATGAAGCCGATCTCTGCACCCAGATGCCTGGGATCGGCAGCAAGCTTGCGCAACGTCTCGGCGACGGCGCGAAACAGGATCGTGTAAACGGCATTTTTGTTCTGGAAGGCAATTGCGGCGATCTGCTGCGGTAGGGTGAAGACCACGTGGAAATAGCCGACAGGCAGAAGGTCGGCCTGTCGGGCAGCAAGCCAGTCACGGCTCGCCTGTCCCTGGCACTTTGGGCAATGCCGGTTGCGACAGGAATTATAGGCGATGCGGAACGCCGCGCAGTCCTGACATTGCTGGACATGCCCGCCCAGGCGAGCGGTCCGGCACATCTCGACCGCACTCATGACCCGGCGTTCGACACGCCCGAGATGGGTGTCGTGGGCTTGACGATATCTTTCCCCGTGGCGGCGAAAAATATCCGCCACCTCCAGTCCCGCCGCCATGGCGAAACTATGCTCAGCTTGGCGGCACCACCTCCAGCGTCAGTCGGTCGAGCGGGCTGGTCGTGCTGCGGATCAGGGTATTGGAAACCTTCGTGTAGCGTGCCGTGGTGGACAGATTGTTGTGGCCGAGCAAAACTTGGATGATGCGGATGTCGGTTCCGCTTTCCAAAAGATGGGTGGCAAAGCTGTGGCGCAGCGTATGCACCGTTACCCTTTTGTCGATGCCGGCCGCGGCGCACGCCGAACGGCAGGCAGAATACAGAACCTGGACGTCGATGGGCTTGGTCTCGTCCCGACCCGGAAACAGCCAGACCTCGGGTCTCGCCAGCCGCCAATAGACCCGCAGGATCGCGAGCAACTGCGCTGACAGCATGACGTTGCGATCCTTTCCGCCCTTGCCATGCTCGACGCGGATGATGCCGCGTTCGCCATCAATGTTGCGGACCTTGAGATGGACAGCTTCCGAGGCGCGCAGCCCCGCCGCATACGCTGTCGTCAGTGCGGTACGGGTCCTCAGGCTTGGAACGGCTTCCAGAAACCGCACGATCTCGTCGCCGTTGAGGATCGTCGGCAGCTTGGCCGGTGTCCGGGCATAGGCAATGCGCTCCGGTATCTCGCCATGACCAAGCGTGACGCCAAAGAAGAACCGCAGGGCACAAACTGTCTGGTTCAAGGCTGGCCATGATAGGCCCGATGAAACCAGATGCACCTGAAACGCGCGCACGTCTTCCAGTCCAAGACGGTCTGGCGATCGCCCGAAATAGCGCGAGAACTTCGTTACCGCATGTAAATACGATCGTTGCGTTGCTGGCGAAAGATTGCGGATCGTCATGTCATCGATCATGCGCCGGCGTAGAGGGCTCATCTCCGTCATCGTCATCTCCTGATTGAAGGTTGGGCAAAACAGCCCATTCCTTCAATCAGGAGCGCTTCATGCAATCAGATCCTCCAAATGCCGCGAAAGCGGCTTCGTTCAATCCCAATTGCGATTCCACCTAAAATCATCCCGCTCTAAGACATTCATGCGGCGGCTCACGCGGATTTCCACCGACCGCAACCGCGACGGAAACCGTCGGTGGTGGCGACGTCAAAGACGGCAATAAAGAAAAACCCGGCGATGTGTTCGCCGGGTTTTTATACTTGTTCGATCCACTTTATACTCTTCGCATAAAGCGCATGACGAGAGATACGACGAACAGCACCAGGAAAATAAAGAACAGAACCTGGGCAATAGAAGCTGAAGCCCCTGCTATACCGCCAAATCCGAGGACGCCGGCAATCAAGGCCACAACGAGAAACACCAGAGCGTAATAAAGCATCGCAATCTCCTTTTACGTTGCTGCGGAGATAACGGAGGCCGCCCCCATTTGGTTCCCTGTCCCTCTCACGGCCGGCGTATGCAACGTCGCACCGGCCTGGCTTAGCCGAAATGGAAGGCGCCATTGAACATCCGGTCGCCTTCATTCGGCTCGGGAGGCTCGGCCGCATCGAGATAGGCCTTGAGCGGCCCGGTCAGGACGAACCAGATGCTTGCCCCCAGCATGAAACAAGCTCCCGCCGGATCGTCGATGCGGGCGATGAAGGGAAGGCAGGCGGAGGAAAACAGGACGATGATCCGCACCGACCACTCCGCCTCGCGTTTGGCGATGGCGCGTGCTCTCAGCGACTTGTATTCCCGGGCGCCGTAGCCGCCTCCGCTCGCCTTTACCGCCGAAAGCAGTTTTCGTGCTGACGGCAGCGCCAGCATGATCAGCGCGGCCACACCGAGCGCGAACGGTTTGCCGGCCAGGACCTGTCCGCTGGCGATCAGCAGAAAGGCGAGCACGACGAGATTCCATGTCGGCTCCAGCAGCTCCGGCGGTTGCCGTGTGCGAAGATGCCAGCTCCGCAGCAAGCCCGCCGCGCCGTGCAGTAACGGCTGATCGATATAGCGATTGATCCAGTCCATGCCGATGCGCCCGTCCCCGATTGCATGAAGAGGGCTCCGAACACCACGGAATTTGGTCATCATCGTGGCAACAACCGCCGAAACCGTCCTTCGCGTGAAGGAAGCGGCCTGCCAAGGCCTTTGATGAAACGTTTAGCGCAGTTCCTGCGCAACCTCCCAGACATGGCCGGACGGATCGGCAAATGCGGCCGTGCGGCGGCCCCAGGGACGATCGATCGGACCGTTGAGCAGCGTCACGCCAAGCTTGCGCAGCTCCGTGCAGACTGCATCGACATCATCGACCTTGATCGTCAGCAGGACGCGACTGCCCGACCCGGATGCCGCCACCAGCGAGGGCTCGACCAGTTGCGGCGCTTCGGTGACCTGGAGCAGATTGACCATCGTTTCCGAAAATTTCAGCACCGAGCAGACGGCGTCCTGGTAGACGACATCGGCGGCAAAGACCTTTTGGTAAAATGCCCTCGCCGCGTCGATCTCGTCGACGAACAGGGTGATGACCTCGATCCTATCCAGTAGCATGGGCAGTTCTCCTCCGTTGCTCCGACCGTCTGACCGATATCACGGGCCGGCTCTTTGCTGGTCGCTTCGACGCCGACGGTTTCGACATGCCGCACAAAATAATCGTCAGCTCCTGAGCCCCGGCGCCTCGTGACCGGTGCGCGCCACATATTCCGTGTAGCCGCCGCCATATTGATGGATGCCCTCAGGTGTCAGCTCCAGCACCCGGTTGGAGAGTGCGGCGAGGAAATGCCGGTCATGCGAGACGAACAGCATGGTGCCCTCATATTGCGATAGCGCCTTGATCAGCATCTCCTTGGTGTCGAGGTCGAGATGGTTCGTCGGCTCGTCGAGCACCAGCAGGTTCGGCGGGTCGAACAGCATTATCGCCATGACCAGCCGCGCCTTCTCGCCGCCCGACAGCACTCGGCACCGCTTCTCGACATCGTCGCCGGAAAAACCGAAACATCCGGCAAGCGCCCGCAATGGCCCCTGCCCCGCTTGCGGAAACCGGTCTTCCAACGCTTGGAAGACGGTGTGCTCGCCGTCGAGAATATCCATGGCGTGCTGGGCGAAATAGCCCATCTTGACGCTGGCGCCGAGAGCGACGCTGCCTTCATCAGGCTCGGCGGTACCCGTCACCAGCTTCAGCAGTGTCGACTTGCCGGCGCCGTTGATGCCCATGATGCACCAGCGTTCGCGCCGCCGCACCATGAAATCAAGCCCTTCATAGATGCTTCGGCTGCCGTATTTCTTGTAAACATTCTTGAGGCTGACCACGTCCTCGCCGGATCGCGGCGCCGGCTGAAACTCGAAGGAAACGACCTGACGGCGCCTGGGCGGCTCCACCCGGTCGATCTTTTCCAGCTTCTTGACGCGGCTCTGCACCTGCGAGGCATGTGAAGCCCGCGCCTTGAACCGCTCGATGAACTTGATTTCCTTGGCAAGCATCGCCTGCTGGCGCTCGAACTGGGCCTGCTGCTGCTTCTCGTTCTGTGCACGCTGCTGCTCGTAGAATTCGTAATCGCCCGAATAGGTCGTCAATGTGCCGCCGTCGATCTCGATGATCTTGGTGATGATGCGGTTCATGAACTCGCGATCGTGCGAGGTCATCAGCAGCGCGCCTTCGTATCCTTTCAGGAACTCCTCCAGCCAGATCAGGCTTTCGAGATCCAGATGGTTGCTCGGCTCGTCGAGCAGCATCACATCCGGACGCATGAGCAGGATGCGGGCGAGCGCCACGCGCATCTTCCAACCGCCCGACAGCGCCCCGACATCGCCGTCCATCATCTCCTGGCTGAAGCTCAGGCCGGCGAGCACTTCGCGGGCGCGTCCTTCGAGCGCATAACCGTCCAGCTCCTCGTAGCGCGCCTGCACCTCGCCATAACGCTCGATGATCTTGTCCATGTCGTCTGCCTGCTCGGGATCGGCCATGGCTGCCTCGAGCTCGCGCAATTCGCCGGCAACGAGGCTGACCGGGCCGGCGCCGTTCATCACCTCGGCGACGGCACTGTGACCCGCCATCTCGCCGACGTCCTGGTTGAAGTAGCCGATGGTGACGCCCTTTTCGCAGGAGACCTGGCCCTCATCGGGCTGCTCCTCACCGTTGATCATCCGGAAGATCGTCGTCTTGCCGGCGCCGTTCGGGCCGACGAGCCCGATCTTCTCGCCTCTGTTGAGCGCTGCAGACGCCTCGATGAAGAGGATCCGGTGACTGAGTTGCTTGCTGATATTCTCGATACGAATCATGATGTGCGTGGGACCCGGGGAAAGATTTCGGCGCCCTTATGCCACGCATGGAAATGCCAGGATAGACCCGTTCCCGCCCCTCTCGACCTGCAGAGCCTGATGCGCGAAAAGTGCTGGCGGTTTCGCACGACATTGCTCGCTTCTTTAATTTGGAACAGGATTGGATAGTATCGTGGCACGCGCCAAGGAGAAGCTGTGCCAATGAGCGTCCGTCCACCGCAATCCTTCAGACAGTCGCAGCAAAATGCAAACGGCTTCAACGTCCTCGAATACGAGCTGATGTCGGAACGCGCCGATGCGCTCGGGCGTCACGGACTGAAGGTGGAGGCAGCCCTTGCCGCACTGAAGGCTTGGACTGCCGACCGCCAGAGTGCCGAGGAACGCGAGACACTTCTCAGTGCAGCGTCCGACGCCGTCTGGGCGTTCTTCATCCAGCGTGAGATCTGCGGGCTCAGAAACAACCGCGACGCCATTCAGCGATACGGCATTCCGAACGAGGTCATCGCGAGATTGGGCGCGGTACGGAAGACGTAGCGACGACGGAGGGCGCTCCCTTCCATTTTGGGTGGAAATCGACAGCGCAGAAAGATATGGCTTGGCGCCGAACCAGGCGAAAGGGAATTGCGATGCCAAGCTCGATCCGGATTGGAAACCAGCATCTCACTGTGGACGTCTCCTCCCTCGGGGCCGAGATGCAGGCGCTCACCACCAGCGACGGGCGCTCATGGCTATGGACGGGCGACGCAGCCTTCTGGACCGGACGGTCGCCGATCCTTTTCCCGATCGTCGGCAAAGCGCCGGACGACAAGATAGCAATCGACGGCACGATCTATCCGATGGCTCAGCATGGTTTTGCCCGCCGCAGCGAATTTGCACTCGCGGAATCCACCGCGATGATGTGTCGATACGAACTGGCCGCCTCCGCGGCCACCCAAGCGGTCTATCCATTCGATTTTCAGCTGGCTGTGACGCATGCGATCGAGGGACGCGCCTTGACGGTGACGGCCGAAGTCACCAATCGCGACCAAAAGGCGATGCCGTTCGGCCTCGGATTTCATTCGGCCTTTGTCTGGCCGCTGCCGGGTGCTGCCGGGCACGCCCATGTCGTCACGCTCGACAACAAGAGCGAGCCGCCGCTTGTGCGGCTGCAGGGCGGCCTTATCAATCCTGCGCCGCTGCCCTCGCCGTTCAAGGACGGCCGGCTGGTACTCGATCACGCAATGTTCGATGAGGATGCGATGATCTTTCCGCAAGGGGCGGGCGAAGGCTTGAGTTATGGCGCCGAAGGCGGGCCGACCATGCGGTTCCGGTTCGAAAATCTGCCCAATCTTGCCCTGTGGACCAAAGCTGGCGCGCCCTTCCTCTGCATCGAGCCCTGGCATGGAACGGCGGCGGAAGCTGGAAGCTCGGGCGAGCTTTCGAAGCGGCCATCGACGACGATCCTGGCACCGGGCGCGATCGCTCGCTTCGCCTTTAGCGTCGAGATTTTACAATAGAAGGCCGCGCACCCGACAGAGCGCGCGACGCGGGCTTTTCTCCGGCGCAGTTGTTGCAGCCGTCGCCGGAGGCCGTTGTCAGTGCGCGCCGGCGCCCGCGCCAGCCCGCGGCTTCTGGGTAAGCAGCAGGGCGACGGCAGCGATGGCAAGAACCACGCCGATGACGGCGAACGTATCGGCAAAGCCCAGAATGAGGGCCTGGCGCCTGACGATCTGACCGAGAGCGACAACGGCCTTCTGCCCGGCGAGAGCGGGGTCGGAAATGCCGTGCTGCATGAAATAGGCGGTCGTTTGCGCAAGCCGGTCGCGGACCTCATCGCGGCCAAGCGTTACCGACTGGCCGATGATGTTGGAGTGGAACTGCTCGCGCTTGGTCAGCACCGTGCCGAGCGTTGCCGTACCGACGGCGCCACCGAGATTGCGCAGCATGTTGGTCAGGCCCGAGGCGGCGGCAGCATCCGTGGCTGCAATACCGGCGGTGGTGATGGCGGTGATCGGCGTCAGCACCAGCGCCTGGCCGATGGCGCGGACGATGTTCGGGATCCAGAACTGGTCGCCGGCAGTATCGGCCGAAAGCGTGACGTTCATGAAGCAGCTGATTGCGAAGATCGAGATACCGAGAAAGCCGATGTAGCGCGCATCGAAGCGCTTCATCATCATCGGAACCAGCGGGATCAGCAGCAGTTGCGGCAGACCGGTCCAGGCCAGCACCATGCCGATCTGCTCGGCATTGTAGCGCTGCACCTGGCCGAGATATTGCGGCAGGATATAGACAGTGCCGAAGAGGGCGACGCCGACCAGCACGTTGACGGCAACGCCGATGCCGAAATTGCGCTGCGTCAGCAGGCTGAGCTTGACCAGCGGTTTCTTGACGGTCAGCTCGATCCAGATGAAGGCGGCAAGGAAGACGAAGGCTAGAATACTGAGCTTGACGATGAAGGGCGAGGAGAACCAGTCCTCCTTGTTGCCTTCTTCGAGAACCGTCTGCAGCGCCGAGAGTCCAATCGCCATGGTGAAGATTCCCGCCCAGTCGCCTTCCCTCAGCAGGCGCAGCTGCATCGGCTGCTTGTCGAGCGTCAGCGCAAGAGCCACCGCCATGACGGCGCTCGGGATGGCGTTGATGAAGAAAATCGTCTGCCAGCCATAGTTTTCCGTGAGATAGCCGCCGATGGTCGGGCCGATTGCCGGTGCGAAGGTGACCGAGAGCGCGAAGATCGCCAGGCCGAGCGGCTGCTGTGGTTTCGGCAGCTTGGTCAGCACCATGGTGAAGGCCATCGGGATCAGCACGCCGCCGGCAAAACCCTGCAGGCCGCGCAGCACGATCATCGTGCCGAGATCATGGGCGAAGGCGCAGGCGATCGAAAACAGTGGAAACAGGATCGAGTTGACGAGGATATAGCGGCGGAACGAAAACACGCTGCTGAAATAGGCCGTCAGCGGAATGACGACGATCTCGCCGATCAGGTAGGAGGTGGAGATCCAGGCGCCGTTGTCGACGCCTGTTCCGATGCCGCCCTCGATATCGAGGAGGGAGGCATTGGTGATCTGGATGTTGAGGATTGCCATGAAAGCGCCGATCATGCCGGCGAGGACGGCGATCCATTCTTTGGTGCTGGCGCGCGGTTGCGGAATGGCCCCAGCGGTGGCTGCAATGCTGGACATGACACGATCTCCTGATCCTTGCGCTTATTTGCGGCTAGCATCGGCCTTGGTGTCGATGCTCGGTTGGACTGACATGCCGGGACGCAGGTCGGAGTTGGCAGCTTGCCCATCAAGGACGATCTTGACGGGGATGCGCTGCACGACCTTGGTGAAATTGCCGGTCGCATTGTCAGGAGGCAGCAGGGCGAATTCTTGGCCGCTTGCCGGTGCAACACTGTCGACATGGCCGCGATAGGTACGGCCCGGGAAGGTATCGACCTCGATATCGACCGGCTGACCGGGCCGAACATCGGTGAGCTGCGTCTCCTTGTAGTTGGCGATCACATAGACAGCACTCGTCGGCACGACCGACATCAGCTGGGTGCCGGCCTGGACATACTGGCCAACACGCAGTGTTCGGTTGCCGACGCTGCCGTCGACAGGCGCGGCAATGGTTGCGTAGGAGAGGTTCAGCTCAGCCTGATGCTGGACGGCCTGGTTGCGCGCAAGGGCCGCCTTTGCCTGGGCGAGTTCGGCATTCAGGAGATCGACCTGCTTGACGGCGGCATCGAGAGCGGCGCTGTCGCGAATGATGGTCGCCTGGGCCGCGGCGATAGCGGAAGCCGCCTGCTGCGCCGTCTGCACAGGCGCATAGCCGCTGGTCGCGAGGTTGGCATAACGCTTGTTGTTTTGTTCGGCAAAGGTCTCATTGGCCTTGTCGACGTCTACCGTGGCGCGGGCAGCGGCAATCGTCGACTGCTGTATATCGAGCGAAGCCTGCTTGGCGTTGACGGTCGCTTCGGCCGCGGCGACATCGGCCTTGGCCTGGTCGAGGGCAGCGCGGAAATCGCTATCGTCGATACGGGCAAGCGGCTGGCCGGCCTTGACCACCTGGTTATCGCTGACCAGCACATCAGCGATATAGCCCGACACCTTCGGTGCGACGGTGCTATTGTCTGCCTTCACATAGGCGTCGTCGGTCGAGACCTCGAAGCGGCCGACGGTCCAGTAGTTATGGCCGTAGTAAGCTGTGGCGGCGATCAGGACAATGGCGGTTGCGCCGAGCAGCAATCCGCGGCCGGCGCGCCTGCGGGCGGACGGCTCTGATACGACGGCAGGTTCGACGATGTGCGGTGTGCCGCCGGCATCAAGGCTTGCGGGTGCGGCTTCCGCCGTGGTCGCCGGGACAGGTGCGTTATTGTTCAAGGCCTGCAGCGTTTTGATGGACATTGTCTCTCTCCTGGGAGCGGTCGCTGTCGCTACCGGCCGCGGCCTTTGAATTCAGGTGGAATGTACTTTTGGAAACTTGCTGTTTTCCAAAATATGTATTAGAAAATGGATGTCAACGAGAATTTGGAAAATTATCATGGTCCAAAATCACGAAATCGAGAAGCGACCGCGAGGCAGACCGCAAGTCCGTTGCGACGACGATACGAGAAGCGTGATCATCGAAGCGGCCAACCGGCAGTTCCATGAGAGCGGCTATGCCGCCGCAAGCATCGCTGCAATCGCACAGGAAGCAGGGGTTTCGACCAAGACGCTCTACCGCCTGTTCCCGACGAAGGCCGATCTCTTTTCCGACATGATCACGGAGCGCACGGGACGTTTCGTCACCGCGCTCGACCCCGGCACACTCGCGGTGGCGGATCTGAGGAAAGGATTGGAGCGCATGCTGACGGCCTACGGCATGCTGGCGCTCTCGCTGGATACAATCACCGTGACTAGGCTCGTCATCAGCGAGTCGGACCGTTTTCCCGAAATCGCCACCAGCTTCTATGAGAAAGCCATCGTCAGAACCAACACGCTGATGGAGAGCTGGCTTCGCAAGCAGATCGACCGCGGGCTGATAACCCTTGAGGATCCGCATGCCGCCTGCGGCATGCTGCGCGGCATGATGATTTTCGAGCCGCAGCGCGCCGCGATGCTGCGTCAGCAACAGCCGCCTGGGATTGAAGAGATCGCCGCAAGGGCGAGGATGTGCACGGATCTGTTCTTGGAGGGTTGCGCGCTCTGAGGCACCGCTTGGGCATCAGAGCGCGACGATTTCCGCTAAAGGCGCGGCGCTGCAAACCGGGCGCCCTCAGTTCGGCGGAGCGCCCAGCGCATGAAGAATGCCGCGCAGTTCGGCGAGGCCTCGCATGCGGCCGATCGCCGGGTAACCGGGGGTGACAGTCTTGTCGAGATCATCGAGCATGCGGTGGCCATGGTCCGAGCGGAAGACGATGGTGTCCTCGGCACTGCGGCGCTTATCTTCTGCAACCAGTTCCTTGAGCACCGCCACCATGTCGACATCGCCTTCGAGATGCGCGCTTTCATGGAAGGTCCGGCCGTCGCCCTCGCGGGTCGTGGCACGCAGGTGGGCAAAGTGGATGCGCGAGGCGAAGCGTCGGGCAATTGCCGGCAGGTCGTTCTCGGCGCGCACGCCCAGACTGCCGGTGCAGTAACACATGCCGTTTGCTGACGATGGCACGGCATCGAAGAGAGCGGCATAATCGTCGCCTGTCGAGGCGATGCGGGGAAGGCCGAACAGCGAACGCGGCGGATCATCGGGATGCAGCGTCAGCTTGACGCCGCGCGCCTCGGCAGCCGGCGTCACCGCCTCCAGGAATTCGATCAGATGCCGGCGCAGCCTCGCGGCGTCGATGCCGCTATAGGCGACCAGCTTTTCGCGGAACGCTGGAATGGTCAAAGGCTCGGTGGTCGAACCAGGCAAAGCCGAGGTGATGATACGGGTGATCTCGGCCATCTCCTGTTCCGACATCGCCTCGAAGACGACACGGGCCCGTTCGCGGTCTTCCGCGGAATATTGCTTTTCCGCATCCGGCCGTTCCAGGACGAAGAGGTCGAAGGCTGCGAAGCGCTCATGATCGAAGCGCATGGCAGTGGCGCCCGTCGGTGTCATGAAGTCAAGCTCGGTTCGGGTCCAGTCCACCACCGGCATGAAATTATAGCAGACGATCGGAATTCCACAGGCGGCGACCGCTTCGAGGCTGGCGATCCACGCCTCGATTTCGGCCTTCGCCTCCCCGCCCTTGCGCTTGACGGCATCGGGGATCGGGATGCTCTCGACCACCGACCAGACCAGCGGCGAACGGTCCCCAGGCGTCGTCTCGATCAGAGACTGGCGCTCGCGCACTTCCGTTTCCGTCCATGCCCTGCCGATCGGCACCTGGTGCAGCGAAGAGACGATATTTGTCGCACCCGTCTGGCGGACATCATCCAGCGTCACCGGCGCTTCCGGCCCAAACCATCTCCAACCTTGCCGCATCCTTCTTCCTTCCTTGCCTTTTCGTTTCGTGTCTGGATCTGCCGTCAGCAGAAATAATCGGGGTACCGCGAGCGCAGTTCGTCGACATCGGGAATGACAGCACTCAGGTGATGTAGCATCGCTTCACGTGCGGCCGCAGCATCATGGGCAGCGAGCGCATCGCGGATGATCCGATGTTCGTGCACCACATTGTCCATCCGCCCGAGCACCGGCAGCGTCAGCCGCCGCGCCCGGTCGATCTGCACCTTGACCGTTTTCAGGATCACCCAGATGCCGGGATAACCTGATATCTGCGCGATCGCTTCGTGAAAGGCCTCGTCCTCTTCATGGAAGCTCGAGGCGTTGCCGGTCCCGGCATGCGACCGCTGCCGGGCGATGATGGCGTCGAGACGGTCAATATCGGCAGCGGTGGCGGTCAGAGCAGCAGTCTCGACGGTCGTGCCTTCGAGCGCCTTGCGCACGACGACCGCTTCAGGGATCGCCGAGACCGGGACCCGCGACACGACAGTACCCGACTGCGGATAGATATCGACCAGCCCGCTTTCGGAAAGCCTCAGAAGCGCCTCGCGGACCGGTGTGCGGCTGACGCCGAAATCCTCGGCGATGCGCTTTTCCTGCAGCGACATGCCCGGAGGCATCCGAAGGGAGACGATATTGGCATGCAGGCGCTCATAAATGGCGCCGGCCGTTGTAACCCGGCGCAGTCTGGCGACTCCTTGCGACGGGACGACCAAAACTTCGGTTTCTGACGCCTGCGACATAATAATACCAGGACTGTGAAGCTCCTTGGCATACTAGTATACCAGTTGTCCTGCCCTGCCAACCTGTTCCGGAGGCAATGGAGGCAATAAGGATAGATGCGTCAAGACGCACTTTTTGGAACTTAGATCGGCCGAGTGGGTTGAAATCCGCAAGGAGACGCTCATGAAAAATCCATCACCACGCAAGACAAACCAAACCAAGGCAGACGGCGCCCGGCCGGAATTCCCATCTGCCGCGGACACACGCGGACGGAAGAAGGCTCGGCAACCCGCAAATGAAATCGACGGGCAGAGTGGGCGAGCAGCGGCAGCCACCCGCGAGGAGGAAATCCGGAAAAGGGCATATTCCCTCTGGGAGAAGGAAGGCAGGCCGGAAGGCCAGCACCGGCACCATTGGACCCTGGCCGAGCGTGAACTCGATGCACGGGACGAAATCGACTATCCTCCCAATCTGGCGGCACTGCGAGAGGCCTCGCGCGAACATACCGATGCCTTTCTCGTCAAGACCGATCTCGAAGATGCCGACCAACGCGAAGCCTCCCCCGGCACGCGGGAGCAGCGTTGAACTTCTCCGCCATCTCATTTCAGGAAAGGACCCGACATGGCCGACAAACTGAACTTGAACGCCGGATTCACCGGCACACCCGCCGAGCAGCCAGAGGGATTGACCAGGGCCGCGAAGTCGGCCGCCGATGGCGTGAAGCGGGAGGCCTACGCCGTCGTCTCCGGCGCAAGGGATCACCCGCAAACCGCAAGCGCCTTGCTGCTCGGCACCGGCATTCTGGCATTCGGCCTCGGCTATCTCCTCGGTCGATCATCGACCGATAATATGACACGCCGATATTGGCGATAATGGTGACACCTTAGCGCCCGCGAGGTCCAAGCCGACCGGACGACCGCGATCATCGCGTCACCTCCGTCAATGCATCACGCCCGCCCTACATCCTCGGGCGTGACGTCGCGCGCAGCGATCCTATACGAAAATATATGCCGGCAAACCTCCGGCCAACCTGCACCTCAAACGTGTTTACTGCTGAAGCTGGCGACATGTCGGATCCCGACATTTGACAGAACCACCTCGGCCCATAGATCCTGTTGCTGGAATACCACGAGCCTTAAAGCCATAGATTGCACCCGATCCCCCCGCTTGACAGGCGTGATCACGATCCTTAGCGAGACGGCATCGGCATGGTCAGGATCGGCAAGTGAAATACCTCAGACAACTGAAGATAGAAGTGCTCCATCCCGAAAATGGGGCGGGAAGCACACTCGATCGGAACAACCGCATCGCGGTCTTTCTGTTTGCAATCCTTCCCGGACTTTCGCCGAACTTTAACTCGTTCATCCTTCTCGGATCGATGGTGTGGGGCCTCTACTGTCTGGCGACGGGCAGCCTGGCCTTGAACCTGTCGAAATCCGACCGGCTGGTCGCCATCGGCATGTCGATCTATCCGCTGGTGATGATCGCGAGCATATTCGTCAATCCGCCCTACTCCGAAGAACTGGACTGGATATTCCGACTGCTGCCGTTCTTTTCGGTCTGGCTGATATTGCCACGGATGCGCCAGTCTCCTGATGGCCGCCTCGTGCCGCTGTTTATCCTCAGCGCAGGTATCGGCATGATCGTTGCCTTTCTTTTCAGCCTGCTGCAGATCATGTTCCTGATGGAGAGGGCAGAGGCCGGGACATCGAACGCCGCGCTGCTGGGCGTCATAGGGGTTCTTTTCGGGGGCATCGCGCTTCTCAACGTTCAATCACCCAGAAGCGTCGAGCAACGAATTGCGATATTGGGATATGCCGCCGGTCTGGGCTGCGTCCTGCTTTCGGGAACGCGGTCGGCCTGGCTGGTCATTCCCGTCCATATCGTCATTTTTCTCTGGTATTTTCGCAAACACAGTTTCCATCTGAGCTTGCGCAGCCTCGCCATCACCGGCTCTTTGCTGTTTGCCGGACTTATCGCCCTCGGCAGCGGCCAAATCCTTCATCGCATCGAGGCCTTGCAGGAAAATATGGCATCGCTCGAACGCAGCGACGGCGAGGTCACGTCTCTCAGTGCGCGGTTTGCTCTTTACAAAGGGGCGGTATCGGCGATCAGCAAGGATCCGTTGACGGGTTATGGTCCGCAAAACCGGATGGCTTCGGTATTGGCGGAGCTGCCCGAAAGCATTAGGCCGCAGCTGACCTATTCGCATGTTCACAACGGTTTTCTGACCGCGGGGATCGACGCCGGCATTTTCGGCATTGCAGCGCTTTCGCTGATGCTGGCGACGCCCGTGATCGGCGCCTGGAGAAAGGAAGCCGGGCCGGGCCGGGATCTGGCCATTGCGCTCGCTTTGCTACTGGTCAGCAGCTACGTCATAACCGGCAGCTTCGGCATTATGTTCAATCAGAAGGCCCTGGATCCGATCTTCGCCTATCTCGTCGCTCTTATTTGCGCGGATCGCGGCAGCACGGGCTTTGTGCCCGTCGTCCGAAACTGATGCTTGGCGCCCGGAAGAGTGCAGCGGTTCCAAGATGAGGACACGCATAAAAGCTGAAGCGCGTTGCATGAACCAAGTTTGACGCAGACACCCTTTGACGTCTGCGATCGCTCAGGCGGCCGTATTGGTTTCGGCACCGGTAAAAGCCAGATCCGAGACCTCACCCGTCGACGAATAGCCCGAAACAAGCTCAGACAATGTCGCACGTGCAGCAGCCATATCGTTTCGATCCAATGCCGCGTTGAGCGAGTTGAGCCTTTTCAAAAGCTCCGGCCAGAACAGGAAATCCTCACGCGCCTTCATGATCCGGGGATGTTCGGTTGTTTCCGGGTTATTCCCGATCAGCAGTTCTTCATAAAGCTTCTCGCCGGGCCTGAGACCGGTCACGGATAGCTCGATATCCCCTTCGGGACTGTTCTCGTCGCGGACGGTCAGCCCGGACAGCTCCACCATCTTGCGGGCAAGGTCGGCGATGCGAACGGGTTCTCCCATATCGAGCAGGAAAACATCACCGCCCTCGCCCATCGCGCCCGCTTGAATGACGAGTTGTGAGGCTTCCGAAATGGTCATGAAATAGCGGGTTATCTCAGGATGTGTCAGCGTAACAGGTCCGCCTTCCTTGATTTGCCGCCTGAAAAGCGGCACGACGGATCCGGAGGAGCCGAGAACGTTTCCGAAGCGGACCATGGAAAAATTCGTTCGTATCCTATCGGTTGCCGATTCTGCTGCGAGCGCCTGAAGAACCATCTCCGCCAGCCTCTTGCTGGCGCCCATCACATTTGTCGGACGCACGGCCTTGTCCGTACTGATCAGCACGAAATTCGAGACGCCGTATTTATGCGCCGCGCGCGCCGCGACAAGCGTGCCCATGACGTTGTTCTTGATGCCTTCCACGGCATTATGTTCGACGAGCGGCACATGCTTGTAGGCGGCGGCATGATAGAGCGTCTGCGGTCGCCAGTTCTGGATGATATGCTCCATGCGGTCCTGATCGCGGACGGAACAGAGGATCGGAACGATCTGCAGATTTTGATGCTCGTAGAGTTCTGCGAGCTTCCGCAATTCGGCATGGATATCATAAAGCGCAAACTCGTTCTGATCGAGGAGGATCAGGCTGGAAGGCGCGTTGCGCAGGATCTGGCGGCATAACTCGCCGCCAATCGAGCCGCCGGCGCCCGTGACCATCACCACCTTGTTGCGCATCGCCTTGTCGAGCAATTCCTGCCGCGGCGCGACCGCTTCTCTTCCCAAGAGATCTTCGATCTCCAACTCGCGAATGTCGGAGACGGCGACACGTCCCTGAGCAAGCGCCGTGAGATCCGGCAATGTGCGAACATTCACCCGGGCTTTGCGGATATGCTCGAGGATTTCGTTGCGACGCTGCCGGGAGGCAGATGGGAGGGCAAGAAGCACATTATGCACACCAAGGGTTTCGGCAAGCGCCGGAAGATCCGAGGGGTCATAGATCCGCAAGCCACCCATGACGCCACCCTTGAGGCGCGGATCATCATCCAGATAGCCGACGACGTTGAGCTCGGCACTGTTCGTCAGGGCAGCTGCCAGTTGCCGCCCGGCCTTGCCCGCTCCATAGATCAGCACCTTCGCGAGCATATTCTTGTGAAGGATCCGCTGGTAGGCATCCCCGAGCCAATAGCGGATACCCAGCCTCGACAGCCCGATCCCGATCAGCAGCAGAAAAGGCTGGAGAATGCCGACGGTTCTCGGGACACCAGGCACGCTGAGAGCCGTAAATATCGTCATGAAAGCGAGGCCGTAGATCGCAATCGCCTTTAAGACGGTAATGAAAGCGGCCAGATTGGCATAACGGAAGATCGCCCGATACATGCCCATGACGATGAAGATGGGAAGCGCCATGCACAGCGAAACGAAAACCGGCAACCACTGCACGCCGGTCAGCACCGTCCATTCATTCAGGCGGAAGCAATAGGCCAGCCAGATCGTCAGAACACAAAAGCTGGAATCCACCAGCAAAGCCAAAGCGCGTTTGGCAACCCGCGGCATTGCCAGCAGCGGGGCGACGAGCGCTTGCATCGGCACTAACAACCATCGTGAGCGCGGTGTCTCAGAGGGAGAATTTTCAGGCATCGCTCACCAGCGTCTCGCAGATCAACAGACAACAACCTTCTTGTCGCTTTCTGCAACGAGCGCAACTGAAATAATCGGAAACCAAGGTCTTCCGCACCGGTTATCTATCAGAAGTAGGTAGCCTAATGCCGAATTCCCTTCCGGCGGATCACCTTGCCTGCGGTCAAAAACAGGATGCGCATGTCGAAGCCGAATGAACGCCGCTCAAGATATTCGACGTCGAATTTCACCTTCTCCGGAATAGGCAACTCGTCGCGGCCGTTGATCTGCGCCCACCCGGTCAATCCGGGCAGAAGCTTGTCGACACCGTGGGCCGTCCGCAGCTCGATCAAATCATCCTGATTGTAAAGCGCCGGCCGTGGGCCGACGAAACTCATCTTGCCTCCCAGAATGCACCAGAGTTGCGGCAGTTCGTCGAGGCTCGATTTGCGCAGAAACGAGCCGATGGGTGTCAAAAACCGATCCGGATTTTCAAGCAGGTGCGTAGCGACCGTTGGGGTGTCGACGCGCATGCTGCGGAATTTCGGCATCAGGAAGATCCGATTGAAACGGCCGACACGTTTCGACCAATAGAGGATCGGTCCCGGCGAGGTAAGCCGAACACAAAGAGCGACGATAAGGATCGGAACGAACAGGATCATCGAAGCAATCAAAGCCAGGGAAAAATCCACCGCCCGTTTCAAACCCATGTTTCGCAGCTCATCCTTGCTCGCCAGCGCTTATCGCTGTCTGCGCTATCGCCTTGCCGTACCGTCAATAAGCGTTTCGCGTCAACTGCGCTATATCGTATTCCCTGTTAGACCGCCTTTGATCAGCGCATTTCGCAGTTTCCGAACGCTCAATCACGAGATCCGGAGCCGTTGTCAGCCACTACGCCGACCCCATCATCGGCTGGGCTCGCGCCATCCCCTTTTTGATGTCGCGAACTGCTCCACATGCAAGCCGGCGTTGCGCTGCCAGGTCTCTCGACGATGTCGCTGTCGCATTCAGCCACCGCTTCTCCTGCCGCTGCGCATCAATGGTCGCCAGCGCAGCACAAGCTGGCTGCAGTACCGACGTCTTGCCGTGGACACGCAGCCCTATTTCCGACGCCGATGGCGCCTGGCGGTCGGGTTTCGTGCCCTGAGCATCGATGCGGGTTGCGTGATCGATGTCCGTCCTGCCCAGCCGCATTGGGGCTTTCAATCAAGCCGAACCCGTTCCGCAACGTTGGCCGTGGAGCGTTGATCGCGATTCTCGCTCATAGTATCGCGCTGCAAAGAAGTCGGATTTCTTCGACCAGGCGCCGTATCTCGGCTGTGGAGCCGGCATTTGCCTGCAAGCCACCAGCGCATCTCCCGGACCTCTGTCACGAGATCAGCGTCTGCAGTTCGGCGTCGGTCGAGTTAGATCGCATTTCTTTGTTGCGATCGACTGAGCGGGCCGCGTACCCGCCAGGCTTTCCACATGGGCGGCGTAATTGTCGCGCGTGTCCTGATCGACCACAGCGACGGGCGCGGCGAGTACCAAGCCGGCGACGTTTCCGGCTGCCGCCGCAGCCCCCGTCGTTGCAACAAGGATTTGGTCGCCAAGTCCGACCCTGCTATCCGTCAATGTCTGCCCCTCAGAGATGCGCCGGCCAATCAGCTGGACGATCTGCGGCGATTCAGCGAACTTGCCGTGGTTCATGCTGTCACCGGATTTGATCTTGGTGAGATCGATGACCATAATCTTGTTGTCTTCTAGTTCCTTTTTATAGGGAGGCTGCTCGGGGTCGATGGCGCCAAGCCTTGCGACGTCGCCCCAGACGCGGCGCGATACCGCAAGCGCTTTGTCGTCACGCGAGACGAACAGTGTGAATTGCGGGTGCTGTTTACCCATGTCGGCAATCTGCTGGCCGAAGACATCAACGTCGACGTCGGGTGCTGCAAGCATGACGTTCTTAAACTTCTCTGGCAAACGCCCGTTGCGGATCGCCATTTGGCGCAGGGATTCAAGCGCCAACCAGTTCCCCATTGAGTGAGCCAAGATCGATACTTCCTTCACCTGAGAATCTTTTGCCAGATATTGGAACAGCGTCTCCAATGCATTGCGTGTGTAGTTCGTACTTTCGCGGTCATAGCCGTAGGCGAGCAGGCTGCCGCGAGAGGGCCATGTCACCAGGACGGGTGCGCTATGGACCCCGGAGTCATGAACAATCTGGGCGAAGCGGTAAACCGCATCCTCGAACCGATTATTGAAGCCGTGAACGAAGACGAGCACGCTACCGTCCGGGGTCTTCCTGACGCTGGCGCTCAGCCATTTTCTGGCTTCGCCAACGTTGAGATCGTCGGCCCTTATGGTGGCGAAGTCTGTGGCCGGATTGGAAGGCAGCCGTTTCGGCCAAACGACTTGTCCCTCCTTGCGAACTTTGCTCGGTGGAATCGATATCGTCATGTCGGCGAAGGCTGGGGCCCGGGCCCGTTCCCCATTGAACATTTCGCCAGGCACTGTCGAGCGGGTTCGGGTCGTGGCGATCAGCATATCCACTTTCGCTGACTGCGGAGACGTGTCGGCTACCGGCGTAAGCACATCCTTCGGATGGCCGCCACATCCGGGAAGCAGGACAACCACCGCAGATACCACAAACCAATAAAACCAGCTCCTTAAAGCCGACGCCGTCTCACCCCCAATGCTGCCCACGGATCGCCCTCGGTTGAAACTCACTGCATTCTAAACCAACAAACCGGCAAGGGATACTTTAACTCTCGAAGGCGCTGAGCGCCGTAACTTCTAGTATATTCTGCCCCACGGTCCAGCGAACCCTCCGGCGGCTCGATCACCTCGATCTGCCGGATCAAGTTTATTCCGAAAGTTGTATCAGATATAGGCGCAAGTGAAGTGATGGCGGTAGCTAATCGCTACCTAATTATACCTATTTGCGCCAGATCAAAGCAAAGAGCTAATATACGCGCTAATAAGGGAGTGCTTGGCGATTGTGGGATTGCCATCGTCCGTCCTTGGGGTGACGGCAGGCTCCATTCCCCCGTGAACGAAGAGATAGTGCCAGTGCGCGGGCCAACTTTTCCCGCCTCTGTCAGCAATTGCGTATGACGCTTGGCCAGGCTTTCTAAATCGCGGCGATTGTCGCGATAATTGCCTCAATCAATGGTACCCAAGGGAGGACAAGATGGATATCGGAGGTTTATCGCGATTTGCGCTGGCTGTTGCCGTCGCCGGGTTACTCGGCGCGGCAGGTGCGGCGGCAGCCGAAGATGCAATCAAGGCGCCCGCCCAGAAATCGATCGGCACGGCGAAACAGGAGATTGTTCCCTCTCTGATCGTCATGAATTCCGATGGCGCAAAGCTGAACGGAACGACACTGACGCTCAACGGCATTTCGCCAAATTCGATCATGTTCGCCGACCGCCCTGTCCGCTCGGCTGGTCACGGGATGACCAAACATCTTTTGGAAGAGTGGGCGCCCGGCGGCAGTTTTGAGAAGGATCCACCGAACGCAACCGTTTCCGTTTTCGACAAGGAGGCGTCGACCGTGGAGGATGCAGTCGTAGTCCTCAAGGATCCAAAACTCGCCGGCGATACCCTCACTTTTACCGTCGAAGTCCTCGAAAGTAACATCGAGAATGCCGACGGCCCAGCATCTATGTTCATCGACATCATCGGGCTGCCGCGCACGCCGGCGTCGTTCGCAGGCGCTGCCCGGCGCACAGCTTGGCGCGGCGCGTGGTACGCGGGTGCGGCTGCAGGGGCTGCTTACGGAGCTGCTGCCCCCTATTACCGTCCATCATATCCGCCGCCGGCCTGCGGCTACTACCCCTATCCGCCCTGCTACTGAGACAGAGCGGCTGGCCTTGCGCACATTCTCCGTTACATGGAAGGAACGGTAATGGACCTGCATAGAGCTGCACAAAGAGCTGCACAAAAAATCACGCTTGGGATCGTCGTGTCCGTCGCGACGCTCCTGTCTTTCGGCGCAATCTCGAAGGCGCAGGAGACCATCGGAACCCCAGGCGCGCCCGACGCCCGGCGTGTGATCCAGGGCCTGCAGATACCGGCGCCGCCAGACCAGTTCGGCGGCAGGATTGAGCGCAACGCCGCCCAGTCGACGCCCTTCTGGCCAGCCCAGATCAGCCCGCCGAAAGGCGCACCGAACGTCCTGCTGATCCTGCTCGACGACGCCGGCTATGGCACCAACTCGGCCTTCGGTGGGGTGATCCCAACCCCGACACTTGACGCACTCGCCGCCGGCGGCCTGCGCTATACCAATCTCCACTCGACCGCGCTCTGCTCGCCGACGCGCGCAGCACTGCTGACCGGTCGAAACCATCACTCGGTGGGTTTCGGGGTCGTCGCCGAGCAAGCGACGGGCTATCCCGGCTACAACAGCCTGATACCCAAGGACAAGGCGACCATCGCCCGCATCCTCACCGACAACGGCTACACCACTGGCATGTGGGGCAAGAACCACAACACCCCGGCCTTCCAGGTGAGCCAGGCCGGCCCCTTCAACCAGTGGCCGACTGGCATGGGCTTCGACTATTTCTACGGCTTCAACGGCGGCGACACAAGCCAGTGGCAGCCGGGGCCGCTCTTCCGCAACACTACGCCGATCTACCCCTATGTCGGCCATCCCGAATACAACCTCGTCACTGCAATGTCTGACGATGCGATCGAATGGATCAACCGTGTCAACACGCTGGCGCCCGACCAGCCGTACTTCATCTACTATGCGCCCGGTGCGGTGCACGCACCGCATCATCCCACCGAGGAGTGGGTGGACAAGATCAGCTCCATGCATCTCTTCGATGACGGGTGGAACAAGCTGCGTGAGACGATCTTCGCCAACCAGAAGCGCCTCGGGGTCATTCCCCAGAATGCAGAACTCACTCCCTGGCCTGCCGACCTGATTAAGAAGTGGGATGACCTCTCGACGGACGAGAAGAAGATGTTCATCCGTCAGGCTGACGTCTATGCCGCCTACCTCGCTTACGCTGACCATGAGATCGGGCGGGTGATCCAGGCGGTGAAGGACTCCGGTGAATACGACAATACGCTGATCATCTTCGTCACCGGCGACAACGGCACGAGTGCCGAAGGCGGGCCAGACGGCACGCCGAACGAGATCGCGGTGTTCAATGGAGTCCAGGTGCCGGTCGCTGACCAGCTCAAGAACTTCTATGAAATCTGGGGCACCGATAAGACCTACCCGCATATGTCGATCGGGTGGAGCTGGGCTTTCGACACGCCGTTCAAGTGGACCAAGCAGATCGCCGGCTACTTTGGCGGAACCAAGCAGGGAACGGTCGTCTCCTGGCCCAAAGTAATCTCTGACACGGGTGGGATCCGCAACCAGTTCGCGCACGTCAACGATATTGCGCCGACGATACTGGAGGCCATCGGCATCCGTGAGCCGACTGTTGTCGATGGTGTCGCCCAGAGCCCGATGGAGGGTACGAGCCTCGTCTACACATTCGACAAGGAACGCGCCGACGAGCCGTCGCATCACCGCACCCAGTACTTTGAGATGTTTGGCGAATATGCGCTCTATCACGAAGGCTGGATGGCGGTAACGAAGGTCACCCGCCCACCCTGGGACGTGCTTGGGCCGGTCAACCAGGATCCCGCAAACTCGGAATGGGAGCTCTACGATCTGTCGAATGACTGGACCCAGGCGCGCGATGTGGCGGCAGCGCACCCTGACAAATTGAAAGAACTCCAGGACCTGTTCTGGCAGGAGGCCGCAAAGTACCAGGTGCTGCCGCTCGACGCGACGGTGGCCGCACGCATTGTCACCCCTCGGCCAAGTATTACCGCCGGCCGCACCGATTTCGTGTGGAACGGTCCGCTGACCGGGACACCGAACGGCGACGCACCGAACGTGCTTAACACCTCATATACATTTAACGCAGCCGTCGAAGTGCCCAATGGCGGTGGCGAAGGGATGCTCATCACCCAGGGCGGCCGCTTTGCTGGGTACGGCTTTTACCTGAAGCACGGCGAGCCAGTCTTCCTGTGGAACCTTCTGGGTTTGCAGCGGGAGCGGTGGGAAGGCACGCAGGCGCTTTCGCCAGGTAAGCACCAGCTGCAGTTCGATTTCAAATACGATGGCCTCGGCGCCGGCACACTGGCCTTCAACAACCTCTCAGGGATCGGCCAAGGGGGCACTGGCACGCTGAAAGTGGACGGTGAAGTCGTCGCGGAGAAGCGGATGGAACATACGATACCCACGATCCTGCAGTTCGACGAGAACCTTGATGTGGGCTCGGACACAGGGACGCCGGTCGACGACGCCGACTACCAAGTACCCTTCGCCTTCACCGGTAAGATCGACCAGATCACGCTGAAGATCGAGCGGCCACAGCTGACACCCGCGGACGAGGAGAAGCTCCGCGCGGCCATACAAGTGAAGAAGGCGAGCGAGTAGCTCGGACGGCATAGGGCGGCCCGCTACACAGCGGGCCGCGTTGCAATGACAAAGCAGATGCCTAACCCGCAAGCTTCGGCCGCTTCCCAGCGAGAAGGCAGCCACATTTTCGGGTGATCCGAAGTCACCTCAGGAGAAATATCGATGAGGACGGGCCTTCCTAACAGGATATTGCTTTGCCTGTGCCTGCTGCTGTTGACCGCACCGGTGCGCAGTTACGCCCAAAATGTGCAGACCGGTCCGCCTTCCTCAACGGTCGCACTCTCGAAAGAGCAGCTAGATCAACTTGTCACCGAAGTTAGCGACGCTGTGATCCGTAAGCTGGCGGACAAACCAGTTGCTTCCGCAACACCATCAAACCCGGTAGCCGCTTTGCCGGAAAAATCTGCTGGCACTCTGGAGCAGGACCTCGGGACGGGCACAAGCCGATTCTTCCGCCGGTTGATTGCCGTTGTCACCGCATTTCCCGAGCTACCCCAGGTCCTTTCCAGCACTTTTGATCAACTCGATGAAGCAAACTCGCATGGACGTGATACCGGGAATTTTTTATCACTGGTCTTGTTTGCCTTAGGCACCCCGATCTTCCTGCAATTCGTGGTCATCAAGTTCGGCGACCAGATCTTGAAGCGTAGACTTTCCCTGGATGAGCCCCCGACGCTTATCACTTTCGGCCTGGCCGCGCTCGTGAATATCTTGGCTTTCGGGACGGCATGGATCGTCTGCGACCTTGCGAAGGGCATCTGGTTTGCGGGAGCGGGAACCGAGGCGCGTATTGGCAAGCTCCTTCTCAACGTCGTGCTTCAATTGAGCTTCTATATGCAGGTAATAGTGGTCTGGTTCCGGCCACGAAGACCGGCCCTGCGTATCGTTGACCTTGATGAGGATACGAACCGTGCAACATACGTTTTTTTGGCAATAACTATTGCAGCGAACGCGCTTCGGAGCTGGATCTCGGTGCCCGCGACCGCAGGAATTTCTTCCGAAGCCATTGCAGCGGGTCTCCTGATCAACGCGCTATTGTTCGCCGCGATCCTCACATGGTCGGTCATTCACTGGCATCGGGCGATCGGAGAACTGATCGTGACGAGCCTCGGCTGGTGGAAAAGCGGTCAAGACCAGGAACGGGTCGTCCAAGGCTGGTTATTTTTCGCGCTTCCACTGATCACCCTGCGGACCCTCGTGGATATCTACGGTGCCGTGCAAGGCCACAATGTCGAGATGACCGCCATCAACATAGTCATCGGGGTCATTCTTGCCGAGTCTCTCTTTAAATTTTTCCGGCGCAGGCTCGCGGCAGGAGCAGCTGTGGGCTCGGCGGAAGCCCCATCGCGCCGCCTATACGGCGTTCTCATGCGCGCCGCGCGCCTTGTCATCATTATGAGTGCGGTGATCTATGTCTTGCATATATGGCTCGGAGAGGCGTTGGGCATCTTTACATCGGCGCAGTGGACGAGCTGGAAGGATGCATTGATCAGGGCGGGGGTTGTCGCACTTAGCGCATATATTGCTTGGGAGGCGATGAGATATATTCTCGGCAGATACATGGATGCGGCAACACTTCCACTTCAGACAACCGACGCAAACGTTTCCTCCTCCGAGCGAATGAGGGCGTCCCGCATCCTGACGCTTATGCCAGTCATCAAGGTGACTCTCAGCGTTTTGGTCGTGGTTGTAACAGCACTGATGATCCTTTCGGAACTTGGCATCAACACGGCCCCCCTTATCGCCAGCGCTTCGATATTTGGTCTCGCTGTCTCGTTCGGCAGCCAATCCCTGGTACGCGATGTTGTTTCAGGCATTTTCTATCTTGCAGACGACGCTTTCCGGGTTGGAGAATATATCGATTGCAACAAAGTACAGGGGACTGTCGAAGGCTTCACATTGCGCTCGGTACGGCTCAGGCATCAAAGTGGTCAGCTTCACACCGTCCCGTTTGGACAGCTCGGCCAGATCACCAATTTCAGCCGCGACTGGTCCACAGTCAAATTCCAGATCAATTTTGCCCGTCACACGGACCTCGAGCGACTTCGCATTATCACCAAGGGCGTGGGGGTCGAACTTATGGACAACCCCGACTACAAAGACGCAATCCTTGAGCCGCTCAAGTTGAAGGGCATTTCCGAGATCACCGAGAACGCGCTGGTGGTCAATTTCAAACTTATCATTCGCGCCAACAGCGCCAGCGGTATCGAGGCCGACGCTAAGTGGCGCATCCTCGAGGCCTGCCGCCGAGAAGGAATAGAACTATCTTCATCGCTGCCAAGTTCTGCCCAACTCAAACGCGATTCAGTCGACGATCGATCAATGACCGTCGCGACGCAACAGCCGAACGCAACTGATGCGAATAGTGCACCGGACCGACAGCGCGTCGCTTCGTAGGCCTCTCGCATGGTTGCATATATTGGTGCGAACAGGCATTTGTCATTGCCGTCTCGCCTCGTGATTTTGACAGACCGCCGGACGCAACTGCGGAAGAGGAGGCGCAGGAATTGAGGAAGAGACGGTCCAATCGGAAGCCCGGTCAAGCAAAGCGCAGCCTTCCGACTGCGCTTCCCACGGGCGAGCCCCCGGACCTATCGGTCCGCGCTACGGCCCGATGGAAAATAGCGATCGTTGCCGCGGGTGTCCTGATCATCATCGCCAGCG
This sequence comes from Rhizobium sp. F40D2, assembly GCF_051810745.2. Classification (NCBI taxonomy): domain Bacteria; kingdom Pseudomonadati; phylum Pseudomonadota; class Alphaproteobacteria; order Hyphomicrobiales; family Rhizobiaceae; genus Rhizobium; species Rhizobium sp. F40D2. The sequence continues at coordinate 115,459 of NZ_JBPWQX020000002.1, read as the reverse complement.
GATTCGCTGCCTGGCTGGCGCGCGGCGATGGGCCATCAATCGCTCTCGAAGCTTCGAACATGGACGTGGTTTCCTTTGTTGGCAGCGAAAGGTGCGCCAGCTGCCATCAGGCCGAGGCCGAGCTGTGGCGTACCTCCCAGCATGAGCATGCCATGGACCATGCGACCGAGAAGTCGGTGTTGGGCGATTTCCAGGATGCCAGCCTCGACCATTTCGGCATCCACTCCCGCTTCTTCCGCAAAGATGGAAAGTTCCTGGTCGAGACCGGCGGAGCCGACGGAAAGCTTGCCGATTTCGAGGTCAAATACACATTCGGCATCGCGCCGCTGCAGCAATACCTCGTAGAATTTCCTGACGGCCGCATCCAGGCGCTGCCGCTTGCCTGGGATAGTCGTCCGAAGGCCGAAGGCGGGCAGCGCTGGTTTCATCTCTATCCGAACGAAGAGATCGGTCACGACGACATCCTGCACTGGACAAGGCTCAATCAGAATTGGAACTTCATGTGCGCTGAGTGTCATTCGACCGGCATACGCAAGAGCTACGATGCCGCCGCCGACCGATTTGCCACCAGCTGGGCCGAAATCAATGTGGGTTGCGAGGCTTGCCACGGCAAGGGCTCTCATCACCTTGCCTGGGCCCGCGCTCGCCAGAGCTGGTGGCCATTCGGCAGGCAAGACGACCCGAAAAAGGGACTCGTCGTCAGTTTCGACGAGCGCGAGAGGGTGAGCTGGACGCCGGACACCACGACCGGGTTGCCGGCACGCAGCTTGCCACCCTCTACACTGCGCAAGGAGGTCGAAACATGCGGCCTCTGCCATGCGCGCCGCAGTCCGTTCTCCGAAGATTGGGTGCCGGGGTTGTCGCTGTCCGACACGCATCATATTTCGGGCCTTGATCACACCCTGTTTTATGCTGACGGGCAGATGCGCGACACGGAGGAGACTTACAATTATGCCCCCTTCAAGCAGAGCAAAATGTTTGCGCACGGCGTCACCTGCAGCGATTGCCATGATCCGCACAGTGCCACGCTGCGTGCGCCGCAAGATGGTGTGTGCGGACAGTGTCACGCGCCGGAGAGATACGAAACCGTTGCTCACCGCCATCATGATGAGCTGAAGGTGCAGCTCAGCTGTGCCTCCTGCCACATGCCGGCACACACCTACATGGTAATCGACCAACGGCATGATCACAGTTTCCGCATTCCACGTCCGGACCTTTCGACCAAGCTCGGCACGCCGAACGCCTGCAACGACTGCCACAGGGACAAGTCGTCCGAATGGGCCGCCTCTGCAGTCGAAGGCTGGTTCGGGCCACATCGCAAAGGGTTCCAGAATTATGCCGAGGCGTTCAATGTGGCTTGGACGGAACAGGCCGGCGCCGAAAAGCTCCTGGCCGGTGTTGCGCGCGATCCGGTTGCCTCACCTTTCGTGCGCGCCAGCGCGTTGACCGAGTTGAACGCCTATTTGTCCACCACCAACTTTGAGGTGGCGCGATCGGGCCTTGCCGACCGCGATCCGATGGTGCGCATCGGCGCGCTCGATATGCTCGAAGACGCCCCCGCCGATCAACTCTGGTCGATTGTGTCGACCTTGCTATCAGATCCGGTCCGCGACGTGCGTCTCAGAACCGTATCGCTGCTGGCCTCGGTTCCCACAACGAGCCAGCCAGAGACCGATCGCTCCCACTTCGATCAAGCAGCGGCCGAGTTCATCGCGGCCCAACGCCTCAATGCTGACCGGCCTGAAGGGCGCAGCGCACTGGGAAGCTTCTTCGCCCGGCGGGGGATGACTGCGGAGGCGGAAGGCGAATATCGCGCCGCGCTGCACCTCAGCCCTGAGTACGCGCCGGCGGCAGTCAATCTTGCCGACCTTTATCGAACGCTTGGGCGGGACCAGGATGGCGAAGAGGTGCTGCGCGCCGTGCTGAAGGCGGCGCCCGAGGACGCCGGCCTTCGATACACACTTGGCCTGACTCTGGTTCGGTTAGGCCGTTCCCAGGATGCGCTTGACGAACTGCGTCAGGCTAACAATCTCGCGCCCGAACAGGCGCAATACGCCTACGTCTACGCGATTGCACTGCACTCAGGCGGGCGTACAGATGACGCGATCGCGCTACTCGAAACGAGCCTCGCGCATCATCCCAATGACCGGGATACGTTGCTGGCACTCGCGACTCTCAATCGGGACAGAAGAAATTTTGACGCCGCGCTTGGCTATGCCGACCGGCTGGTATCCCTTCTTCCCAGCGATCCGGGCATTCTTCGTCTCGCCGATGATCTGCGGCGCCAGGCGCATCCCGCAAAGTGAGTTTGTGGGTCGTGATGAAATTCAGAGACGGTAGTTCAATTGGCGAACCATCGCGCGAGATTGTAACCATAAGTTACTTAAGGAATTTCGGTTTTTCGGGCAGGTTGTCCGTCAGCGAATCAAGAATTGGGTAGGATCTTGACGCTTGTCGGTCGCCGACAAAGGGGGAATGGAGACGATCATGAAAACTATCTTTGTGCCTGTAGCTGTCTTTTTGGCGGGCCTTGCCGCCGCATCGCCGAGTTCGTCGGCAGATATCACACCATTGTCGCCTCAGGCGAAGGTGATTGAAAGCCCGAGCGGATGGTCATTTACAGCGGCCCCATATTTCTGGGCTGCCGGGATTTCGGGAGACACGGCGCAGTTCGGATTGCCCGAAGTCCACATCGACTCCAGCTTTAGCGATATTCTGCAAAACCTGGACTTCGCTTTCATGGGTGCCGGCGAAGCACGATATGACCGGTACAGCATTTTCGGCGACATCATCTACACCAAGCTTGGAGCCGACGCGCATACGCGACGTGGTATCCTGGCCGATAGCGTCGATGTGACCTCGAAGACGTTCGCCGGACTTCTCGGCGTCGGCTATTCCGTGCTCGAGGACCAATCGGGCCATCTCGATATAGTCGGCGGCGTGAGGGTCTGGTCGGTCGACACAAATATTGCATTTAATGGCGGTATTCTGGACGGGCGTGAAAGGGACGACAGCGCGACGTGGGTCGACGCCGTGGCTGGCGTCAGAGGCAATTATTTCTTCACGCCGGAATTTTATCTGACCGGATGGGGCCTTGTCGGCGGCGGCGGTGCGGATCTCGATTGGGACGTGGCGCTGGGGCTCGGCTATAAATTTACCAACGCGGTCTCGGCCGTCGCTGGGTATCGGGCAATGGGCGTGAACTACAGCAACAATGACGGCTTTGTCTTCGACGTTGTCCAGCAGGGCCCGATTTTAGGGATAGCGGTTCATTTTTAAAAATGGTCTGCCTGTAGTTCGAGCTATTTTTGGTGGCAGCGTTGGCCAACCATCATGCTCTTTGCCTCTACCACGTCCGACGGTTTTGATGACAGAGTGCTGCCGCGGATCAATCAATGGCCTCCAGACCCTCATCTAGTGGGTACGCCGATGGCACAGATTCAAGGTCCTGGTGCGGGAACAGCCCAGCCTCATTGAGGGCTTCGATATCCGGAAGGCGCCCAGCCTCAAGGCAAAACGCCGACAGGTCTTGTTGTCAAATAAGTGTGACGCGCTCCTTGCGTGATCGCCATTCTCGAAATGTTCGACAGACGGAACCCTGCGCGGCTTGCAGGATCGGGCAATGCTGTTTCGCCGGCGGCTTGCGGCGGTCCGAGATCGTCGGGCTGGATCGCAGCCGCGACCCGACTGAGGACCGTGGCGGCTGGCGCGAAATCCTCGACGAGGGCCTTCTCGTCACCCTGGCCGGCAAGACCGGCCGACGAGAGATTGAGTTCGGCCGCGGCTCCTCCGACGCGACCCTCCAATTGTCGCCGTCGAGACCTGCATCAGATATACGGCCGGACCGCCAAATATTCTCTGTTCCGCCGGGCCGGTGTCAAGACAAGCATGCTGGGCCGGATCGATTACACGACCGCGAGAAGGCGCGTCTCGTCAAGAAGGCGGCACTTGCCGCCGGCATCCGCGGCGACCTCAACGAGGCCGAGCGTGCCGAAATATTCCCGGACCGTTCGCTCCGGGCCGGCTTCGCCGCCCAGGCCGAGGTCGACAGCGCTACGTGCCGAAGCAACTCCTTGATGTCAGCGCGGAAGTGACCCACAAATACCAGCGCCGTCGCGACCGCTCCCGGATTGACCTCGCCAAAGGATAGAGTTTTGAACAGGCCCACTCCCCGGCTGCGGATGGAGCCGTTAGGTGAAAAATCAATGCCAGATTTTTCGCTTAACGCGTCAATCGAAGTTGCTAAGCAAAGGCCAAATCCTGCCGGCGTCGCGGGATCGCGGATTGCGGATTGGCCTCAAGCACACTGGATCGATAGATCATAACCTGTTGAAGACATGCTACACGGAGCCTGATTCAGAAGTGAAAGCAGGTATCACTTCCGCCACAGATCACATCCGAAGCGACGAGACATCGGACGCCATTGAGCGTCACTTACTAAAAACAAACCGTCGGACTACACTAATCGGTCAAGCAGGAACCTTGCCGACACCCGCGAACCCCTTCCCACAACATTGACTTCCTCCGCTAGCTGACCGAGCAACGGGGGTCGGGCAGATGTACGCCGTGTTCGCTGATTACACATTGTCGCTCGTTCCGGGCGTCGACAATTGCCAATGGGCCGCCGGGACCGTCGTCGAGGACTTGAGGGAAGGTTACAAGCGAGGCCGAGCGGGTAGACGATCAGGCCTTTGTCTGGGCGATGTCGCGCACCGAGCCCCGGCCGGCATTGCAAATCGCGCTTAACCGCCTTCCACCTAATTTCCGTTACGGCTTCGATAGGCCTTATATAAATCCGTTAGATTTTCGGACAGGAAGTCTCCAAACGCCATCGCATCCTTGGCCCTCAAGGCGACCGTGAAAGTGCGCCCGTCGCTCTTCAGATCGGCAGTAACATACCTGTCCTCGGAAACCCATTTGGACGTGCTGACCGATTTTGATGGCACCGGTCGCCCTGTGGCCTTGATATGGGCGAGCAAGGCGTTAAACCGATCGTCGCCACTTTTTGCGCCGAATTCATCCGACTTGAGAAAGGCGAGCGCCTTCGCCAAATTGGAAGGCCGCTCCAATAGGGTCTTCAGCTCGTACCAGCGATCCCGGCCGATGCCTTTCGCCGCGCCAACAGATTCAAGCACCTCGCCCGGCATGCTCGCCACTGCCAACATCTTGGATAGAGTGGCCCTGTCTACGGAGAGCGCCGAGAGGACGATCGCATTGTCTCCATCTAATTGGAGCCGCGCAATCTCACTCGCAAACATCGCCCTTTCGAAAAACGACAGGTTGGCGCGCGCCGAATTCTCCTGCCCCTGCGCAACGAGATGGTCGCTATCTTTCAACTCCTTGACAACGGCACGAACCGTTCTTCCGAGTGCCCGCGCCGCCCGCAGCCGCCGATGGCCGAATACGACCATGTAGCGCCCCGTCAGCATCGGATGAGGCCGGACTAGAATGGGGCTGTCCTGGCCCCGGTCGCGAATTGCCAAAAGCAGCTGCCCGAATTCCTGCTCGTCATCCTCGATGCGATCACGCACGAAGGACGCATCGATCAAGTCAGGATCAAGTTCAACGATCGTCTCACCTTCGAGCAATCGGTCTGCACGTGCAGCGAGTTCGTCGATCGAACTCAGAATCGATTTGGACGCACCTTTGATCGCGTAGTTGAGAACTTCGCGGTTCTCGTCCGTCTGCGTTTCATTCATGACGTTCAAAAATGGGTTCTTTCGAGCCATCTCGTTATCCTCACGCCCCCAGTATCGGGTTGTTTTCAATAGGCAAATTCGGGGTTTTGACGGCAGTCAACATCATCACAGTCGACCCCAAGCCTTATGAATTAATCCTTGAATTTCGAAGTTGACGGCATCCATGCATTCGATCGCGCGGTCGTAGGTCTCACGGGTGAAGTTTGAGCGTTCCAACTCATAAAGAGTTCGTTTGGTCAGGCCGGCATCTGAAATCGCCGTCGTTTTTACCATCGGGCTCTTCAGGATTTCCTGGGCCAGCATCGATTGCATGAAACCTAGCATCTGGACCTGAGGAATGTCGGTAGGCTCAAAGCGCGTGATCAAGTAACGCAGCCAATCCATCCGCACATTTGCGCCGGCTTTCTTAATTGTTTTCGTAATGTTGCCGAGCATGAGGAGGAATTGCGACATCGACATCAAATCGAGCATCTGCGGATGGACGGTAATCAAAACAGACGTGGCAGCAGTTAGGGCGGTTAACGTCAGATATCCGAGTTGCGGCGGGCAATCGACCACCACGACATCATAACGGCTATCCACCTCTTCTAGCACTTTGCCAAAACGCGTGAAAAACCGCTTGCCTTCGGTTCCAGACTGCATGGCCAGCGGCGTGTCGTACTCGTATTCCTGCAGTTCGAGATTTGCTGGGATAATGTCAAGACCGGGAAAATTGGTGGGCAGTATGATGTCGGCGATACGTCTGCGTTCATCATCATAGCGGATTGAATCATAGAGCGAGGGGTTTTTATCCAACTCCGGCTGGAACCCGTGCAACGCGGAAAGCGACGCTTGAGGATCGAGATCGACGGCCAGAACGCGGTGGCCCGTGAGCGCAAGGTGCTGCGCAAGATGAGCGGCCGTGGTCGTCTTGCCAGACCCCCTTTGAAATTGACAACCGCAATGACTTGAAGCTTATCAGTTTGCTTGCGATGCGGGACATACCGCTTGGCTTCAGTTTTCCCGGTCTTGTCGAGAAAGTAGCGGAGTTCCAGCATCTGCTCGGCAGTATAGTACCTGCGATTTCCAGACATTATGGTCGGAGTCGGGCCCTTGTCGTCGAGATAGAGACGCTTCAAATTGCTTGGCGTGACGCCCAGATAGTGTGCAACCTCAGCCACCGAAAACTTACGAAGAGTCTTCCTCGCGTCGGGCGGAAAATTCTCCAGACGCAATTGATCAAGCTTGCGCGATATCTCCGCCCCTTGCATCAGGATTTTGTCATCAAATTCGAATGACGGTAACGAGCTGACCGCGTTCATCTTACCTCTTTGCCATTATGTCGATAGAATCGACGAAATCGACGAAATGGCGTCATTATCGCCGATTCTCGTTGTCGGACAAGGAAAATTGAGGACACGACCGCGCGAAAGTGGGGACTGCAGAAGGGGACGAAACCTCACGTCAAAGAGTAGGCGCGACGGGACGGGTTTTTGACGGCCGTCAAAACAGGATATTTTCATAGACTTGGCAATGAGTTACCTAAATGCACGCACCCTGGCTTAGAGGCACGCTACACTTGAGCGCCGTATACGGCCCTCGGCTGCGGAGTGCGATCTTCGGGATTCGCAGCCGCTTTAACAACTCACCCAGCCAAGTTAAGCGATAACTGACGTGACGCCCTGGTGAGACGACTACAAGCCTTAAAGCCAACAAAAACGCCCGCATGCGACATGCTTTGATCGTAGAAGGATGTCGTGGCTATCTAACCTTACTCTCATATGAAGGAAGATGAAGCAGCGGCGGTCCACGAAATACGGCCGAAACGAAGCGTTGCAACGTTTTGCACTCATTGGACACGGAAACGTCATGTCGGATTCATTTTGCCTTGGTGACAAGTGCGTTTGCACGGCTCATGTCAGCTACCGCCGCCTTGTGCTCCGGGGCCGGCCGCGAGAGCGGTCGGTGGGCGGATCCTCGCGCTGCTTTCCATAGTGGAGCGAGGGGCGATGTCCACTTCGAATGATATGAATGCAGCTCCGTCTCACCCGAATCATGGTTTTGGCAAGCCGAACCCGGTGATATAGAGACATACGGAGATAACCCGATTTTCAGGAACAGCGGGATCGCCCGGAAATGGAGCCTGACCGCACCCCAAGGCCGAATAGGAAGCGCAGCCTTAGAGACGTGCGCGTCGCCTGGTATTTCCGGAAGCACGTCGTGCCGCTCGATCACCCTTATGTTCTTCCCCGTTCCCGCTGGAGCAGCGGCCCGGCTACCGAAATGCATTGCCGCTCCGAGGATCGGCCGCGGACCAGCGCCTCGTCGAAGAGTTCTCCCGGTCCAGGCCGCCGCCGACCCATCCGCAAACGCCACGGAAACGAGCGACTTGTCGCAGGGCCGCGACCGAATAGATGTCGCTTACCTCAGGGCGCTTGCGGTCGAGGGGCTTAGGGCGGTGACCTGGCGCTTCTTACGGCCCGACAATTCGCCCGATCGACGAAGCGAACTAGTCCTTCATCTTGGAAGATTGTGGCGGGTTATCCATGCCGAGGATTGGGAGTTCTTGAGGGCGGCATAAGTAGTTGGCTGCTGCGCGCCACGCCTATTGCCGCTGGATCAATCCAATTTGGTCGAGGGTCTTTAGCGTTTGGTGAACTGAGGGTGCTGTGACTCTGGAAGTCTGCCTCCGCCGGGGCTCGATCATTGATTTTTTGAAGCTGAGGCACGTCGGATTTTGCGAAGTCTGGAACCCCACTACACGCCTCGCCACGCGAGTTGGATCATTATAGCTGAGATCGAGATCGGCGCCATGCGCCCGACAATGTCTTGACCGTTGCATCGACTTGCACCGACTTTCGTGTGACATAGCAGATTATATCGACCAGTGGGTGGCGTTCACCACCCAGGTGCCCACATAGTGCCGAGGCGCCAGCACTTCGTCGAACTCCGCTTTTGGCGGGGCACTTCAGGCGAAGAGCCGCTGTCAGGCCACATTAGGAAGTGGACGTGGAAGATACGACATCACCCCCTTTACATGGGGACAAACCTGCACGACAATGCCGTCGTTCCCACCAAACGATGATGTTTAACCTGCGTGGCAGCAGCGTTGGCGATCATGGGCGACGGAAGTGATGCTCGAGTTACTTTCCATTTAACGCGGGTTTAAGCGCGATTTCAGTGGGTTATCCTGCGACCAACTTCAAAAAAACTGTGTCAAGACGGCCGGGCACCCCTCCCCGCCGTCAAGGCTCGCACGGCAGATGGCTGCTCGCGACGGCGACCAACCTTCCCCATCAGCGCCGCATACGCGAAGGCTCATCATCGATGACGTCCAGCTCTACGGCGCGCCTGATCGATGTCGGTCCCCTCTGTGTCGGCGGCCCGATCGCTCTTGATACGACCGATCCGAACATTGTGGGCTCCATCGCGATCGACGGCACCATGGAATCTCGGCCTGAACCACGAAACGCTTCATAGTCTTTCAGGAGCCGGGACAATCGGCACGTCAGGGGAAGTGACCGTCTCCTCTTCGAACTTTGCAAGCGACGTCCTGGGTGGCGGAGGGATAATCTTCCTTGGCAGCAACAACTCGTCGGAAAGGCTTACGGCCAACGTTGACATCGCCACCACCGCGAGCCTTATCACGACCAACGCTTCGACCTTCATTAGCGCGACGACCCTAGTCGAGGGTTCCTATTCCACGAACGAGGGCCAGACCGTTAGCACTCAGGGCGCATAAGCGGCGGCGGCGCGCTCATCAAGGATGGCAGCGGCACGCTTACCGTTATCGGCTCGAATGCGTATGCCGGAGCCACGATCATCTTCGCTGGAACGCTACTCGGCAACACGGACAGCATACAGGGCGACATGGGCGAGATATTCCGGCGTTGCTCCAATTTGACCAGACTTTCGACGGCGAGTTTTCGGGCGACATTGTCGGGATGGGGCAGGTTGGTGAAGTCGGGAAGCGGCGAGCCGAGACTCATTTGAACCGCCAACCATTTCGGCGGCACCACCATTCCCGCCGGGACGCTCTCGGGCACCAGCAGCAGCATCAGCGGCGACATCGTTAACAATCCTACGCAAATCTTCGATCAGGATTTCGACGGCACCTTCTCCAACAACATATCCAGCAGTGGCGTTTTCGAGAAGCTCGGCGGCGGCAAGCTCACCTGAACCGCCGACGGCACAACCGACATTGTGGAGGGAACGCTAGCCATCAATGGCAGCTTCCTTTCTGACGTGACGATCCAGAACGGAGCCTTCCTCGGCGGCAATGGCTTGATCGGCTCGTTCCGCACCGGGAGCGACGGCACGGGCGCGCCGGGAAATTCCACGGCACGCAAGCAATCTGCGTCAGCATCATCACGGCATCTGAATTGCGCTATGGTTGCGCCAAGAAAGGATCCGCCAAACTTCTCGCACAAATCGAGGCATCCTTAACGGCATACCGGTGTCAGCACCGGATGTCTCCGCCGACGCCAGTACGGCGTTATCCGGACTGAACTAGAGGCGGTCTCAGGCAAGGCTATCGGTCCGAATGACCTGTTCATTGCCGCCCATGCCTACGCCCTGGGAGCAGTTCTTGTGACGGCGAACATCGGAGATGTCCATGCGGGTGCGCTTTAGCAGGTCGAGAACTGGACGGGTTGACTGCGATCCGACGATTTTGACATTCCTGGAGCCGATTATTCCTGGCGTGTTCTTCGTGTAGATCGTCCTGCGGGAGACGAAACTGCAACAGAGGCACCCCATCGCCAAGACATGCGAACATCAACCATCGAGATATTCAAGAGCATAGCCCGCACCGTATACAGTACGAATCCCCAGACTACCAAGTCCTGCAAACGCTCTCCGCAGCCGGCCGATATGCACATCGACCGTCCGGCTCTCCACTGCGTGCGGATCCGGCCAAACGGCCTCAATTAGTTGTTCGCGGGTGCTGACTTGACCTTGCCTTTCTAGAAGGAACCGGAGGATTCTCACCTCCATAGGCGCCAGAGCTATTCTCTTCCCCCCGACGACTACAGCGTGCGGCTCGAATATAAACGCGGCGTGGACAGCGAAGTTCGGCCGAGTCCCAGCCCCCGGCTGCGGTCTTATTCCGTGCAGAAAGGCGAGAAGCTTCGACGGCGACAAAGGACGCGTAATTCCTTCGTCGAGGCCCGCCTTGATCAATTGCAGGTGCTGCGCACGCATACCCCCGCCGATGAGCGCCCCCACGGAAAGCCCAGAGTCCTTCAGCAGCGCACATAGAGGTGCAATATCACTCGGCCAGGCTGCACAATCGAGGATAATTGCGGAAATCTCTGTCGAAGTGCAGGCCTCCAGCACATCGCCTTCACTTGCTCCGAGGCGAGCCTCGAAGCCTTCGCTACGCAGAATATGCGCAAGCAGTAAATAAAGCTCGGCGTCCTGTGAGCAAACCAAAATGACAGGTTTCAAGTCGATCGCCCCTTAGTCATTTGAAAACGTCAACTCTCAACTCGGCGTGAACTCGCCGCCGATGACATCTATGATGGCTCCGTTGACGAGCCCGGCATCTTCCGATGCCAGGAACGCAATCACGGCAGCCACATCATCCGGAGTGCCGAGACGGCCGGCCGGAATACGGGTGAGCGCCTCGATGTTCGTCTTGCTTTCCGGGGGTCCGGTCAGTGGCGTCAGGATGCGACCCGGCGCCACGACATTCGATGTTATGCCATAGGGGCCATATTGAGAGACCAGAACGCGGGATAACCCTGATAGAGCCGCTTTTGACGCCACATAGCTCGGGCCGGCGATCCGTGGTCTTGTCCGCCCCGCAAGGGAACCGACGAAGATGACGCGGCCATAACCTTTTTCCTTCATGGCAGGCAGAACGGCTCGGCAACACAACATCGTACCCGTCAGGTTGACGGTTAGCACGTCGTTCCACTCTTCAAGAGCAAGGTCAGCGACGTTAAGGGGGCCCTCGGGACCTTTTGGCGATATCCCAGCGTTGCAGACAAGAATCCCAGGTGCGCCCAACACACCGGCGACTTCCCGGAAAAATTGCGTGATGGCCGCTGGCTCACGGAGATCGACCTGTCTCGCAATCGAGCTTTCAGGTCCGAAAGCCTCGGCAAGTGCTGTGCCGGCGGCCATGACGCTTGCCGCGCCGTGGCTGAAGACGGCAACCCGATGGCCGGCTTTGAGCAGACGAAAGGCAGTGGCAAGACCGATACCGGTCGTGCCTCCGCTGATGACCGCAACATGCGGGCTGCAGCCGGCGCTCATGCTGCTCGATCCATTGCAGCAAACAGCGATAGCGGTGGATGGGCGCCAGGGTCTGTCATGACCTCGATCAGCAAAGGCCCCTCTCCAGAGAGACCGCGCTCCATGTAACGACGAAGATCGGCAGGATCGGAAATGCGAACTGCCGGGCAGCCGCAGGCTTCGGCAACTTTCTGATGGTCGACATCCGCAAAGCTGCAGGCCGTCGTGAACCTACCGAACTTGGCCGTTTCGGCGTCACGCTGAAAGCCGAGTATGCCGTTGTTCAACACGATAATGAGGATGGGGAGCCTGCTTCGCACCATGGTCTCCAGCTCCGCCCAACTATGCGCGAAGCCGCCGTCCCCGACGATCGTAACGACCGGTTTGTCGGGTTCTGCCGCTTTTGCGCCGAGCGCTAGCGGCAGGCCCCAACCAAGACCAGCAAGGCCCCGCGGCAAGAGAAAGCGCATGCCGGGCGAAAGCGCCCGCAGCTGGCCGGCAACCCACATCGAGGAATAGCTCGCATCGGCAACAACGGTCGTCTCTGCCGTCATCAACTGTTGCAGCTCGAACATGATCCGTTCGGGGCGGATCGGACCGGATCCGATCGGGCAACGGATTGCCGTTCTGTATCAAACGCGCGCCAGAACCCGGCGATCCGGGCAGTCAGCTGATTGCGCTTCGATGCGCGGTAGGCGAGATCGCGGCCGGCCAGTTCCCGGCGGAGCACCCGAATGGTCTCAGCCGCATCGCCTACCAACCTGACGGCCTCATACGTGCGACCGATCTCGGCGGGATCGACGTCGACATGGATGACCGACGCGCACCGGGGAATTTGACGCCAACTATCCGTGCCATTCTGATTGGTGCGCGTCCCGACCAGAATAACGAGATCGGCCTCTTCGACAAGCGCCACGGTATGTCGTCCGAGCGACCGCGGTCCAACGAGAGCACCGAGAACCCCGGCCGACAGGGGATGGAATTCGTCGACCGCACCTTTGCCCATATTGGTCGTCACGACGGGAAGTGAGGCCTCATCCTGTAGCGCTGACAGTTCGCCAGCGGCGCGGCTTGCGTGAACGCCGCCTCCCGCAATGATGATAGGAGCATGAGCTGCCGCGATCATCGAGGCTGCATGCTCGATGTCACTGTTTCGCGGGCGCAACCGATCGAGCGGCCAGTGACCCAAGGCAGCCTCGCGCCGAAATTGCGAAGGCGCTATCTGCTCTCGTAACAGGTCGGCGGGAAGCAGGAGAGCGACCGGCCCCGGCCTGCCCGAGGTTGCCGCAGTAAAGGCCGCATCGATATAATCGTCGATCCGTTCGGCAACGATCACCTTGCGTACCCACTTCGTGCAGGATTGGAACAATGCAAGATGGTCGAGTTCCTGGAATGCATTGCGATCAGCCTGATCACGTTCAACATCCTGGACAAGAGCGACAATCGGTACGCTCGCCTTCAGCGCTTCCGCCAACGGTGGGACAAGAAGCGTTGCGGCAGGTCCGTTTTGTGCTGCGACCACGCCGACCTTTCTGGACAGGCGCGCATAGCCGTCAGCCATGGTCCCGCCCATATTTTCCTGCCGGTAGGCGACTTGGCGGATTCCGATCCCTTCGGCGGCGAGGATGACCGCCGAAGGCAGGCTCTGAGCGAAGATATGGGTGACGTTGTGTCTCTTGAGAGACTGAGCGATACGCTCGGCGACGGTGAAAACATCAGTTGCCATGATCACGTGCCTGCTTCTGTTGGGTTTGCTTCAAGGTTTGAAAGAAAGTCTGCGAAAGCTGAAATGACCTCATCACCGTCGGCCTTGGTCATTGCCGTCGAAAGGCACGCGGCGGCGCCATTCGGAAGCAGGATGCCGCAATCGAGGAAATGCCTGGAAAGACGAGCCATCAATTCGGCCTCTTCCCGCTCGAGATAAGCCTCGCGGAAGTCAGTTGGCTCCTGGCTTTTTGGATGGATGCGAAACAATGATGCGGCCCCCGTCACGCTGAAGGCTGAGCCGCGGCGCTCGATTTCCTTTCGAAGACCTGCCCGAATGCTGTCGCCAAGGCTCTCCAGCGAACCGAATGCGGCCTCCGTCATCGCCTCCATTGCGACCCGACCTGCGACCATCGATACGGGGTTTGCCGAAAATGTGCCGCCTTGCGGAAGCAGCGGCTTGCCGCTGTCGCTCGCGAAGACCCGCATGACGTCCTCGCGACCACCTATTGCCCCCACTGGAAAACCTCCGCCGATGATCTTCCCAGCCGCGATCAGGTCGGGCTGCAGACCATAGCGGGCCGAAGCTCCCGCATATGACTGGCGTAGATTGAGGACTTCATCAGCCACGACGAGAATGCCATTTTGCTTGGCGATCGCCCCGACGGCGGCAAGGAAACTCGGTTCAGGCGCAATCAATCCGGCGCGGCTCGGCATCGGATCAATCAGGATACAGGCCAACGAAGGGGCTGCCGAAGCAATGCGACGCTCGAGATCCGCGACGTCATTAAAGCGGATAACGGTTACCTCCTCACCAACCGAGGGCGGCATCCCGCGATAGGCGGGTACAGCTGATGATCGCTGTGGGTCGTTCCAGACAGCCGGCGACACCGCCTGCCCCGTTTCCGCCCAGTCGTAGGCGCCGTGATAGGCTCCTTCGATACGTGCAACGCCTGGCCGGCACGTAAATGCGCGGGCGGCCTTGATCGCAAACATCACAGCCTCCGTTCCGCTGTTGACGAAGCGGATATGTTCGACGGCCGGAATGCGTTCGATCAATAGCTCGGCAAGCGTGATCTCGTGCTCGGTGGGGTTGGAGAAACACGTGCCGCGATGAAGAAGATCTGCAACCGCGTCGGCGACTGGAAGGAAACCGTGACCGTGGATCAGCGTCGTAAAATTATTGTTGAGATCGAGGAGCCGGTTACCATCGACGTCGACAAGATAGGCTCCCTCCCCGCGCGAAATGTAAAGCGGGGAGGGCTCGTGATCCACCGTGGCCCGCGTAATCCCCGTGGGGAACACGCGGCGCCCCCTTTTGAAGAAATGTTCGGACCGCGATCGGGAAAATCCCCGGCCGCTCCGCGATAAATCTGGGTGGAACATTCGATCTTCTCCGGCCAATGCGGGTCGCGGCGCAACCCTTCATAATTTTGTTGTAACAAAAATCATGAAGCAGGAGTAGTTGCAACAAAAAAATCAAACACCGCGATTATTGCCTTCGAGGATTCTCCAGAGCGGCCCGCTTCAGGCGCCGGTATCCGTCCCGAATATCGTTTTCCATCGCTGCCCGGACAGCAGATGGATCTCTATCAACGAGCCCCTCTATCGCGGCCATGTGGTTGTGCACTCCATGCCTGGCCTCGGCGAACTCGGGATAGAGGTTGTGGAATGAAGCCCCGACCCTCAACCATAACGACTCAATCGTTGAAAGGAGATGCGGCATCTCACAAAGCCGATAGATCGTAAAGTGAAACTCCTTGTTGTCGTGAAGAGCATCGGCATAGCGCTTTTCATCAAGCGATGACGTTATTTTCTCTTGCAAGCCCAGTAACTTGTCGATTGTCTCACTCGTCGCCCGCGGAGCACCTTTTTCGGTTGCCAGCCCCTCGAGCGCAAGCCGCATCTGAGTGACTTCGTAAAGTGCAGCAAGATCGAGATGCGGTACGATGACGGTTTTAGGACCCGCCATGACGAGCGCGCCCTCGAAGACAAGTCGGTTGATTGCCTCGCGTGCCGGCGTAACGCCGACGTTCAACAATTCGGCGACCGAGCGGATAGGCAGCTTGTGCCCGGGCCCGTAAGTTCCGCGCGTGAGAAGCTCTTTGATGGACGAGTAGACGAAGTCACTGAGGCGCCCCGCCTGATAGTCAGCCGCCTGCGATTCCTCGTTGGTTGTATTTTTGTTCAATTTTCACCTCTTAAGCGTTGACTTCTTCAAACTTTTGTTGCAACAAAAATAGATGAGACGAAAACGATCCCCTGATGTGACAGCATAACGGGATCGTGAATATTGGCAACGCCCTGGCGCGCAAGGCCATACCCACACGAGCTGCCGGCCTCGCCGGCATGACGCTAACAGCAACCCGGCCCCGCACGAGCGGGCCGGGAAGGTCTAAATGCGTGTCAAGCACGCGAATGAGGGAGATATCATTTTGATTGGTGCGTCTGTTTTCATCGATCGCATAGGCAAGGCCTATGGCAGTCAAACTGCCGTAGGCGCAGTGACCTTGGATATTCCGGCCGGCGAATTCCTGTCCGTTCTCGGTCCATCCGGATCGGGCAAGACGACGCTTCTTACAATGATCGCTGGCTTCGAAAGCCCTTCTGCCGGGCGCATCATCATTGGCGGGCGTGACGTCACAACCGTGTCGCCCGAGCGCCGCAACATCGGAATGGTTTTTCAGCGGTACGCCCTGTTCCCGCATCTGACCGTGGCTGAAAACGTCGCCTTTCCGCTGAAGATGCGCAGTATTCGCAAGGACCTCAGAGCCGAACGCGTCAACCGGGCGCTGGACCTCGTCCAACTCCCCGACTACGCCAGACGCTACCCCCACGAACTATCCGGCGGCCAGCAACAGCGAGTGGCCGTCGCCCGAGCAATTGTCTTCGAACCACCTGTTCTCTTGATGGACGAGCCGCTCGGGGCGCTGGACAAGAAGCTGCGCAAATCCATGCAGCTTGAGATCAAGCAGTTGCAGCAGCGTCTCGGCGCCACTGTCATCTATGTGACGCACGATCAGGAGGAGGCGTTGACCATGTCCGACCGGATCGCCGTTATGGCAAAGGGACAACTCGCACAAATCGGACCCCCTGCTGAGATCTACTGCAATCCGCAGAGCGCCTTTGTTGCGGACTTCATCGGCAAGATGAACTTCCTGAATGGGGAAATCCTGGGCGAGACCGCCGGTAGCCACACGATCAGGCTGGGTGACAACGTGGTCATTGATACGCCGGGCGCTGTTGCGGGTTTCGAGGCTTCGGCAAGGATCGGTGATCGCGTTCGTCTTGCGCTCCGACCTGAGCGCCTTGGCCTTGCAGCGCGCGGCGCGGGGGAAAGAACGCACTCCCTGGCCGGATCGAAACCTCGGTCTTTGCAGGCTCCTTCGATCTCCATCTCGTTCGCACCGATTTCGGGAACGGAGAAATCATTCAGGTGCAGATCCCCGCTTATGGGATGAGATCGCCCTTTGCGACCGGTACCCTCGTGGATGTCATTGCCGAGCGCGATGGCCTGCGGCTCTTTACCGATGCGGAGACATGAAATGACCATGACCGTCGACAATCTCGCACCAGCACCGCCCGTTTCAGCAAGCTGGCTGTTCTCGTACTCGGCCCGCCGTTATTCGCACGCGCTGACGCTCGTGCTGATTGCCCCGCTGATGTTCCTACTGGCAGCGGGCTTCCTCTATCCGATCGGCCGGCTCATCTCTTTGAGCGTCATGGCGCCGGAATTCACGCTCGACTACTACCGGCGGATCGTCAACGAGCCACTTTACGTCGACGTCCTACTTCGCACGCTGCAGACGGGTGCAATTGTCACTGTGGCGAGCCTGTCACTCGGATATCCGGTTGCCTTTCTCATGGCGCGCACCAGAGGCAAGACTGCAATGATCGTTGCGGCGGCGGTGTTCGTGCCGCTGTGGACCTCAGTGCTGGTGCGATCATACGCTTGGATCGTGCTGCTGCAGCGAAACGGGGTCGTCAATGGCTTGTTCATTGAAAGCGGTGTCATCCCCAGTCCTTTGAAGCTCCTCTATACCGAGGGCGCCGTCATTCTCGCGATGACACATGTTCTGCTGCCCTTCATGATCCTGCCGATCTGCAATGCTCTTCGCACTATTCCTGCCGAATATAGCCAGGCCGCCCGCAATCTCGGCGCCGGCCCGGTGGACGCCTTCATGCGCGTGACCTTGCCGCTCAGCCTGCCTGGCATCTTTGCCGGGTGCGTTATGTGCTTCATCCTGGCGATCGGCTTTTATATCACGCCGGCCCTCGTTGGCGGACCGGGGGCATTGATGATGGCAACGCTGATCGGCCAGCAAACCATCGTCCTGCTTGACTGGCCATTCGCAGCAGCGCTCGCGACGGTCCTTCTTACCACGACGCTCGCGATTGTCCTTGTGTTCCGCAAAGCCCTTTCCATCAGCAAAGGAATGAACAGTGTTAACTGAGCCAGCAGCCGCCGCGGCACTCCCCGCTTCTCCCGTCAATAGCAGCCATCGACCTTATGCTAAGGCAATCTTGCGGCTTCTCGGGGGATCTGTGATTGGCGCGATCCTGTTTTTCCTGGTGCTGCCGACGCTAGTCGTGATCCCGATTTCGCTGAATGATGGCAGCTATATCGAGTTCCCTCCGAAGGGCTTGACGCTCCGCTGGTATAGCGAATTTCTTTCCGATCCGGACTGGCGCGCGGCGACGATTTTCAGTCTGAAGACTGCGCTGTCGACAACCATCGCTTCGACCGCAATCGGAACATTGGCCTCTATCGGGCTCGTTCGCGGCAATCTGCCGGGCAAGGCTTTTCTGCAGGCGCTGGCGCTCGGGCCAATGATTGTCCCCCATGTCGTCTTCGGTGTTGCTCTCTATCTGATTTTCTCACCGCTAGGCCTGACGGGCAATTTTGCTGGTTTCCTGATCGCACACACCGTGCTTTCCGTCCCCTACGTCATCATTACCGTATCGGCGGCACTCGAGCGTTTCGACCCGTCCCTTGAACTGGCCGCATTGAATTGCGGGGCAAGCCGGAGCCGCACCTTCTTCAGCATCGTACTTCCAAACATTTCGCCGGCAGTCGCTGCTGCTTCAGTCTTCGCATTTCTGGCGTCTTTCGATGAGGCAACGGTCGCATTCTTCATCTCCGATACCGGCGGCAAAACGATCAGCCGCAAGATGTTTGAAGACATCGATTTCAATCTTACCCCAGTCATCGCATCGGTTTCGACGCTGCTCGTCGCGGTATCGCTCGTCCTCATGGGTTCCATCCATCTCCTAACTGGCCGCGGGGAGAACTAACGTGGCCATATTCACAGAGGAAAACGCGATGAAAAAACGGATCGAGATCAAAACTTTGCTGCTTGCGGCTTGCCTTGTGCTAGCTGGTGCGGGGGCAGCGTATGCTGAGGAGCAGGTGGTCATTGCGACCACGGGTGGCGCCTACGATGCAGCGCTCCGGAAATTCTGGTTCGAGCCGTTTACCGAAGAGACCGGCATCACAGTCGTTTCGGTAGCCGCAACGAATGCGGAGATGCGAGCGAAAGCTTCGGCTATGGTCAAGACTGGCAATGTGACCTGGGATCTTTATCCGGACGGCGAGATCCAGGCGAGCGCTGAAACACATCGGCTGACCTCTGAAGACCTCACCCAATTTTGCAAGCCGTTCCGCGGCCGGCCAGACTTGGTCGAGGATGCCTGTGTCAGTGCCGGGGCCAGGCTTTTTTCGACCGCAACGCTCATGGCTTACGACCCCTCTGGCTTCAAGGAAGGAAACCCGTCGAGCTGGGCTGACATGTGGGACCAGATAAAATTTCCCGGCGGCCGATCGTTTCCGAATTTCGACGATCCATGGCGGGTCATGGCTGCCGCATTGCTGGCCGATGGTGTCCCGCGCGACAAGCTCTTTCCGCTGGACGTCGACCGCGCACTCAAAAAGCTCGACGAGATCCGTCCGGCGATATCGCTTTGGTGGAAAACCGGTGATCAGAGTGTCCAAGGCTTTCGCAACGGCGACTACAGCATCGGGCAAATCTGGCTGACGCGCGCAAACACCCTGAAGGCTGAAGGCCGCCAGATCACCTGGTCCAAGCAGGCTTCTTTCCTCGTCGGTGATCGCTTGACCATCATCAAGGGCGCGCCGAACCGGGCGAACGCGTTGAAGCTGGTCGGCTACTGGCTTGATCATCCTGAAGCCCAGGCGAAAGTCTGCGAGGAACTCCTCTGCACGCCACCCAGTCGCAAGGCGATCGGATCGATGTCGCCGGCAGCACGTGCGGCACTGCCGAGCGACGATGATATCAGAGATTACATCGTCATTCCGGACGCCAAATGGATCAATGAAAATGCCGCGATGATGCTTGAGCGTTGGAACGCTTGGATCCGATGACGAATCAGCCCCAGGCAAGAAGCGCTCGGGGCTGAAGACCGATCGCTAGCCCTTGAGGGCGCGATTGATGGCAGCGGCGACGTCTCGCACTTCGGCGGCCGTGTGGCTGGCGGTCGGACATATGCGTAGCCCCGCCCTCCCCTTAGCAACCGTCGGAAAGAATATGGCCGATGTATAGTAACCGGCATCGAGCACCACTCTTGCAGCACCGATTGCCGCAAGCTCGTCACCGACGACAACGGTCCGGATAGGAAGTCGGGATCCAGCCTGTGCGGTCGGCACCAGTTCGTCGAACAGAGAAATGTATTCGGCCAATGCCTTTTGCCGCACGCCGAGTTCCGGCGTGCGATGGAGAGCCTGGGAGGCGAGGGCAGCACCAATTGCCGCAACATTGATCGAGGCCGAAAAGGCATGCGCAAGGGCAAATCGGCGAAAGATTTCCTCCTGAAACGGCGTTGCAAGCATGAGCATGCCGCCTGAAGCGCCGAAGCCCTTGCCGAGTGAGGCCGCGATTATGGTCCGCTCTCCGAGACCCTCGGGCATTTGCGTACGGGCAAAACCTTCGCCTCTTTCTCCGAAGAGCGATATGCCGTGAGCATCATCGATGTAGAGGAAGAGGCCGTATCGCTCCTGAAGTTCACGCAATTCCTTGATCGGCGCACAGCCACCCATGGAGTAGACACCGTCACAAACAAAGGCGACCGTCTCATGCTGACGGCAAATGTCTTCCAGCGCCTGAAGATCGTTGTGGCCTATGGTGCGAACCTCGCATTCTTCGGCAACGACAGGCTTGTTGAAGGCAAGTGTCGCATGGGCGAGGCGATCGAACACCATCACGGGTTTTTTGCCACCGGTCAAAACTCCGGACGCAATCAGTGGAAGAGCGCTCATGTTGGCGGCGAGAACTGTTGTGTAGGTAATGACCCTTGCGGCGAAAAGGTCAGAGAGAGCCTCCTCGAGATCTCCGAGGACCGCAAAATTGAGCCGCGTGCGGGCGCAGGACCAGTGCAGCGTTCCGTAGCGCCGAACGGTCTCGATTGCGCCCTCGATGATCGCTGGATGATTATCGAGCCCGAGATAGGAGCAGCGGACGAAGTCGATAACACGCTGCGATCGGCTCCCTGATATCGGCAGCGCCACGGCTCGACCGTCCGACGGATGGACATAAAGTGCCATCGCGCCATCGAGAAGGGCTGCGGCGAAGTTAGGATCCGCATGCCTGATCAAACTGGCGGTGTTTCTGTGAGATATCGTGGGCGACCTGGCACCCGAAGCGGCCTCTTGCATTTTGTGCTCCCAAACGTTGGACTGACCACACGCTAACCGCGAGCAATTTGTTTATGCAACGAAGTCGGCAGCAAGTTTTGGAGAATTTTCGGTGAAGATGTGAACGTGACGAGGTTCATAAACCTCAGGCGATATCCATCGCATATCCTACCTTTGGAACCGTCCGGATCACATCGCGGCCAAGGGCCCGCTTCAAAGCCCGCCGGAGGCGGCCGATATGAACATCGACCGTCCGCGGTTCGACAAACGCTCCCTGCGGCCAAGCGATACCTATCAGCTCGACCCGGCTGAGAACACGCCCCGCGTCGCCCATAAGGGCGCTCAATAGCCGAAACTCGATCGGGCTAAGGTTGATCGGCGCGCCCCGTACCAGAACACGCCGCCCCTCAGCGTCCAACTTCATATCGTCGAATACTGAAAGGGGGCGGCTAGGCGTATTCCCGGAGGAATTGCCTATTGTATTGTGGAGGTACGACAGGAGGCGTTCCGGCCGCAGTGGCCTTATAAAGCTCTCATCGACGTTGGCTTTCAGGATGTCGAGAAAGGCGGTTTTTTCGGCGACGAGCGCGATGAGGGTGACCTCGCTGGCAAGTCCTCTTTCCCTTAAGCTGAAGGCGATATCGGACAAAATTTGCGAACCCGGCTGGCAGTCGACGATGATCGCCGCTGCGTCGCGCTCCTCGACTGTCGGCACGGCTTCGCCCGGAACATCGATAAGTATTGTCTTGTATCCGGCTTCCTTCAAAATGTGCTCGAGCATCAAATAATAGTCAGCATCCCGGGATACGATTGCCAGAAGTCCGCTCATCGGCCGGCCTCACCATCTGAGACCCCTATCACCATTTTTAATATCACAAAATAATCACCGAAATGCGTCATATCGATTGGCGCCCCACGCCCTTAGCTCGAAAATGGTTTGAAAGAATCGCTAAAGCGCTCTCTCTCCGGGTATTTTTATAGCTTGCCTTTTTCTTTTGTTACAACATAATGTTGAGGTTGCGAAGATTTTCGCGCCGAAGCGCATATTTGCCAGGGACGGCACGTGATCGTGGCCCATTTGATGGGATCAACGTCCGGCATATTTTGATGGCCTGTTTCCGGACGGTAACGGGGTTTTTCAATGCGCGAAATATTCGAAAAGTGCTCACTCGGCTGCGCCGCCGCGTCCACGCCTGAGATTTGGAGTGATGGAGATGTTGGGCATACAAGTGATGCTGCTCGATCAGTTTACGGACCAAATGCGAAAACGGCGGCGGCCTGGTGCGCATTAGGCGCGCGCTTCGACGGCCGCTTCGGAGACTTCAGCTTTTGGGTGAGGGTTTACAAACATCTGGATGTCGAAGAGATGGAAGATGTCCGAGACCTCAGGCTACCATAACGGACTTTGACCGTCCCTGAGTCACTGTCCCCTTGCATGGGAAAGGCGCGTTACTCATGACATTCTAGGTCAGCGACGAGGCGCCACTCAACGTTGGCGCTCGGGAGGACGAACGATATGGTACGTCAAAACCGTGTGCGAAGAACATCTTAGCGCCTTCAAAAGTAGACCGAAGACATCTAAACTGCTGTTTCACGTCGCGAAATTGACAGCGTGGCCCAGAAGGAAGATCGGAGCCGGGGGCGGCTTAACGAAGCATTGCCCCGAGGGTGGACAGCTCGCAACCTACGTGGACTGGACGGCAGGACGTATCTTGCCAAATTTTGCCATCTGTCTATTCGTCATGAGCAACATGAAAATCTCGCTGGCGGACAATCTGAAACACTTCGTTGACCAGCAGGTCGCCGGGCGTGGCTATGGCACCAGCAGCGAATACGTGCGCGAACTAATCCGTCGCGATAGAGATCGGCAGCATTTGCGCGGCCTTCTGTTAGAGGGCGACTCATCAGGGGTGAGCGAGGCGGTTGATGCCAGCTATTTTGACAGCTTGCGCGATCGCGCCTTGCGACAAAGTCGCCAAGTGACCTTAAGGCCCGTCGTTCCTCGTCGCTCGGCTTGCGAGGACGTCGAGAATGCCGTGGAACATTATCTCGCGGGGCCGGCGCTCAAATCGCGTTGAGCTTCGCAGATGCGCTAGGAGCTGTGGACACTTATCTGAGCCATAGGATTGTTGCGGCCAGAGCGATCATGGCTTTGTAATTTCGAATGGTTTTCTCATATCGTGTGGCGATGCGTCGAAACTGCTTGAGCTTCGAGAAGCAGCATTCGACGAGATAACGCTGAGCATAGAGTTGCTTGTCGAGCGGATACTTCTTGGCACGCGAGGGGTTGTTCGGGATGACCGCTTGCGCGCCCTTGTCGGCAATGAGTTTGCGTAGCCTTTCGCTGTCGTAGGCCGTATCGGCCATGACGACCTCGGCTGGCAGGTCTTCGATCAGGAGATCGGCTTGCGGTGCATCGCCTTTCTGACCGGCGGTCAGAATGAAACGAACGGGACATCCAAGGCCACGCACGGCCATATGGATTTTGGTGCTCAAGCCGCCGCGGGAACGGCCAAGGGCCTGATCTTCAGCCCCTTTTTTGCGCCGGAGGCGTGCTGGTGGGCGCGAATAATAGTGCTGTCGACGATCAGATATTCGAAGTCGGTATCCTCCGACATCGCCTCAAAGACACGCCACCAGACACCCTTTTGGCTCCAGCGGCTGAAGCGGCGAAACACGCTGTTCCAATCACCGAACACCTCCGGCAGATCGCGCCAGGGCGAACCCGTCCGCACGATCCACAAGACCGCTTCCACAAACATGCGATTGTCACGTCCAGACGAACCGCGCGTGCGATCGTCGCCAATGATATGACGAGACATCCGCTCCCACTGGTCATCTCGAAGAATGAGACGATCTAAAACACCCATGACTGCCTCCAAAAGACAGTCTTGAATCTGATTTGCTCACCTTTGGGAAGCCCAAGAGTCCACGACTCCTAGAGTCGACTTATGCTCTGATCGCGGAGCAACCTGCATCAGGTTCATTACGTTACGCCTATGAACTCGGCTTGCCCGGTCTGCGTAGCACGATCCTATATGGCGCGGCGATCAGGATGAGTCTCACCTTCATTGTCGCCGCGCAATCCTAAAAGGGTATCCCCATATCGTCTTCTATCTCGATCAAGCCGATTACGTCTAGGTATGGCGTGTGCTGCATGCCAAGAATGATATTCCAGCTTGGCTGCAAAATACAAAAGCGCCGAGCGCGTGACGTTCCTTAGATCATCTTGTTCATGGGAAACTTCCTTAATCCCACGAAGGTGACCGCGATAGAAATCTTGGCACGGACAGTCGCGTCATAAGCAGTTCCAGCTCAGCCCGGTTCGCCACCTCAGTACTCTCAGAGATCAATCCCGCGCCCACGATTGACCGCACGTTCCCGCCGTTCCGCGATAATCTGCTCACTGCTTTCCTGGCGGACGGTCTGCTGCAGGACCTTGAACCTCTCCTGCATCGCCGCGAAGGCCGGGCGCTGCGCCGGCGGGACCCGATTGATGAGATCCTTTTCACCGCGGATGATGGCATTGCGCCCGAAGCGCTCGTCAAGCGCCTTGCTGATGGCGGCGAACTCCCGGCGAATATTGGCATCGAGAGAAGTTGCCGGGATATTTAGTTTGCGACCATTCTCCCTCGCCTGCGCTGTCAGACGCATAAGCGCGTCTTCCGCAACCTTCGACAGACCGGGAATGGCAACCGCCATGCGCCTGCGCTCATCGATGATGGTCTGACGCTCGGCTTCGAGGGTGTTTGCATAGGCGGTCCCAAGCGACCGCAGGCGGGCCGCGGCTTCCGGCACGGCCCGCATCGCCTCTTTCCGCTCCCGGCCGGACGCCAGCATCCGGTCCATCAGGCGATCCGAACCGCGCAAAGCCCCATAGGCGGCCGGATCATTGGTCACCGCAGCGGCAATGCGATCGGCGGCAAAACCTTTCTGGAGCAGCTCTTCGATCTTGCCGACGGCGCCCGACGGATCGCGCCAGATCATTGTCGCGGCGTTGGCCAATGCGCCACGCTGCTGGCGATAGAAAGGGTTGGAGAACACGCGCAATCGAGCCTCGTCGTCGACCGACGTCCTGAACGCGGTGACGGCAGCAAGCATCGGCGGCACGGCGACATTCTCCTTCCCCGGTCCGTTCTCTGTCTCTTTGCCCGGAACAACACTGGCAGCCATGACGATCTTCGAGCGATCCTGCCGCTCGGCGAGATGCTGCGCCTCGGCAAAACGTTTGACCGCTTCGAACAGTGCGGTCAGCTCCTCGCGCCGGCCGGCCGTCAGATCTTCCGGCAAACGCTCGGCCATGTTGCGTTCAGCAACCGCATCCACCTTCGCGGTGAACGCACTCCAGCCAAAGCGGGCCGTTAACGCTTCGCTGACCGCCTTGATCTCCTGCACGACCGAGCGGTCCTCGGCGGCGAGCGCAAAGGCGCTCTTATAGGCGTCGTCCCCGCCCCGGTTGCGCACCGCCTCGATCTCCATAAGGCGCGCCAGCGCGCGCTCGGAAAGCGCCGGGATCGACAATGACATGTAGGAGCGCCGCGTCTGCTCACTGAGTTCGAACCGTTCGGCATTCCGCCGGAACCCGGTCGCATGGGCCCGGGCCAAGGGAAGCAGTTCCTCCAGGGTTGCCTTTGCGACCTTGCGTTCGTTGCGCGCCGCGCCTCCGTCGACGATCAGCTCGGAGCCACGCAGCCGGCCGAGCCGGTCGGGTGCTGCGGCAAGATCATCAGTGAGCCTGCGGGGTTCGGTGCCGGCGTCCGAGGCGAGCGCATTCAGGGCGACAAGTGCTGCAGCCGGATCCCGGTAGATCTTAGTAAGCAGCGGTCGCAGCATCGTTTCCCGCTCCGTCCAGGCCGGTGAGGAACGCTGCGCCAGCCGCGCATCCGCTTCGATACTCCTGACGAAGGACGTGGTCGGCGGGATCAGATACTGGGCTTCGCCAGCGCTTGCTCCCGAGACGACCTGGGATTCGGTTCGAGCCTCGTTGTAGGCGAAGCGCCGTTCCCGCTCGATGGCAAAGCCGAGCGCCACGCTTGCCCGCTCCCAGAGCTTTTCCACCTGCTCCCGCTTTGCGGCAATCCACGTCCAGCGCCGGGAAAGGCTTTCCTCCATCTCGGCGGCAGCAAGCGAGAGATGATCGAGCCCGCGGCGGCGGGCGAAGTCTTGCGCCTGGGCGCGATAGCCCGCCTCGCTCTCAAAATCGAGCGTCGTCGTCTTGGCGCCGGAGCGCGACAAGCGTTCGACGAGACGGCTGAACACATCCGGCCGGTGACCTTCCCGTTCGATGCGCTCCTGACGCGCTTCGGCGGTTTCGATCTGTCTGGCCGTCCAGACATTGCGGTCGACTTCCCTCTCCTCGTAACGCTTCTGACCTGTCTCCTCGTCGACAATGGCAATCTGGACCTTGACCCGCTCGACACCATCCTTGCGCAGCGTGATGGTGTCGCCGTCGGAGATGCCGGCGTCCTCGAGCGCTTTCGGCAGGCTGACACCCCAGAGCCGATGGACGGTTCCGTCATCCGTCCTGACATCGGCATAGGGGCTGTCGTCGGCATCCTCGTCCTCGGGCCGGAATTTGGCTTCGCCGGTTTCGACAAGCTCGCCGGTGACACCGGCGGCATGATCGACACGCGGTTTGCGTCCCCATTCCGGTCTTGGCTCAAAATCCTCTTTCGCCGCATAAAGGTCGACGCGGTCACGATGCCGGGTCATCGACACATAGGTCAGATGCCGGTCCATCATGCCGGTGGCGAGCACGAAGCTGCGGTCGACGGTCGACCCTTGAGATTTGTGGATCGTTGCGGCATAGCCGTGGTCGACATTGTCATAACTGTCCTCGCCGAAGACGACTTTATTGCCATTGTCGAGCAGAACCGACAGCAGCGGATCGCCGCGTTTGTCGCCGGTCGCGGTGATCGTGCCGAGCATGCCGTTCTTCACATATTGTGGGCCGGAATGCCTGGCTCGTGGCTCTAGGAAGCGGGCGTTCTCCAGGAAGATGATGCGGTCGCCGACGGCAAATTCCCGCGTCCCGCGCTCGGTCCGGAAGCTGCGGCTGTCGGCGAGCGCGCCCTCTTGCGCCATCACTTCACGCAGCGCCTCGTTCAGGCGTTTGACATCATCGTTGGTGTGGGCGAGCACCAGCAGCTCATCTCCGCGAAGACGGCCATCCCTGCCCTCGGAGATCGAGCGACCGATTGCCTGTTTGCGTGCCTCTGTCCAATCGACCACAATCCTGTCGATCGTTTCCTCGCGTGTGCCCGCCTCGACCAGGTGGCCCTGCTGGGCATAGGCGTCGAGGCCCTTGTCGACTTCGCCGCGGGCAAACAGCCGTGAGGCGTCGCGCGCCCATTCCTCGCGCTGGCGGCGCACGCCGGCAAGCTCGGCAAAGCCGATCCGTTCGGTGATTGCCCGGAAGGCCGCACCTGCCTGGATCGGCTGCAGCTGCATCGCGTCGCCGACGAGAACGACCTTTACCTCGGCCTCTTCGGCAATCTTCAGCACACGGGCCATCTGCTGCGAGGCCACCATGCCGGCCTCGTCGATGACCAGCACATCGCCGCGATGGAGCGTGTCGCGCCCATTGGCCCAGGCCAGTTCCCAGGAGGCGAGCGTGCGCGAGGTGATGCCGGAACTGTCTTCCAGCCCTTCCGCCGCCTTGCCGGCAAGGGCGGCACCGATCACCCGGTGCCCCTCGCCTTCCCAGGCAAGACGCGCTGCCGCCAGCAGCGTCGATTTGCCGGCACCTGCCAGGCCGACAACGGCGGCAATACCGCTGTCACCGGAGACATGACGGATGGCATCGACCTGCTCCGCATCGAGCCGGAACGGCGTTTGAGGATCGCCGCTCTCGACGCGATCAATCGCCGCTTCAACGTGCCGCCTGGAAACACCGAAGCCGCCGCGCGCCGACAATGCCCGCGCCGACTGCGCCATGTCGTACTCGATGCGCAGCATGTCGCGGGTGGTGAACACGGCAGGCGTGGCCGCCTTCCCCGTCTCTGCATCGATCGCCTGCGGCTTCAAGATGACCAACTGGTCCGACGCCATCACCCGGGCGCGGATGTTGGCAAAATCGACCGGGTCGTCGACATAGCGGTGCAGCGCCTTGGCGATATCCTCTCGTCGAAAGTGGAGCGTTCATTGCCGAGCTGCGTCAACAGAAGCTCCGGCTCTGCCAGCAACCGGTCGGCCATCTGCTGGCGCCGGGCGAGATCGGCCGGTGCGAAGTAGAGCTCCCTGCCCTTCCGGGCGAGTGCTGCCTTCTCCGGCCCAAGATGTTTTTGGGCGATGCCGTCGAGGCCCTGTTCGGCATAGGAGCGACCATCAAGACGGACCTCATGGCCGGCGAGCGCCAGATGCCGGTTGGCCGCCTCTGTCCAGGCAATCTTCCAGGCCTTCATCGTTTCCTTGTCACCCGCCCAGACTTTGTAAACGATCTTGCCGGTCGGCCGGTCCGGCGTGACGACGCGCAACGGCTTGCCATCCTCTCCCAGAACAGCAACTTTCTTCGGCCCGAACCCCTCTTTGGTCAGCGGCCGAAGCGTCATCATCAGATGGATATGCGGATTGCCGTCCTTGTCGTGATAGACCCAATCGGCGATCATTCCTTTCGATGTGAGATTGACGCGGACGAATTCGCGAACCAGCCCGATATTCTCGGCTCGTGTCAGCTCTTCCGGCAGCGCAATAATCAGCTCGCGGGCGAGCTGCGCATCCGCCCGCATCTCGAAGGCTTCGACGGCATTCCAAAGCGCCTCGCTGGCGCCGGCAACCGAATGGCCGTCGATCGCCTTCTGCAGCCAGCCGGGGATCTGCTCCGGCAGCGCCAGTTCCTCATGCATCAGCTCGGAAGCGCCGCCCCGATAGCTGAAGGACGTGCCGGCCTGCTCGTCCACCATCCGGGCGCGGTGGCGATAGGCAGCCGCCGAGACGATGCTGCGCCCTGCTCCCCTGCTGATCACCTGCGCTCTGACGAACATGATCGCCACTGGTGTCTCCAGACTGATCCAGGCATGTCGCGACAGCGACGTATATTGCGCCCTCGAACCGATCGGCCTGACAAGGCCGATACCGTCTTTCCGCTTGCAACCTAGCTCACTTTACTATCCTATTCTAGTTAGTATAATCACTTCGCGTTCGATTATCTGAACCGGAAAGGAACCAGGAATGGCGATCAAATCATCGATCTCCGATCTCGAGGCCCAGATCGAGAAGCTGCGCGAACGCAAACGCCTACTGATAGTTAAATCGGCCGAGCGTTTTGCCCGCGCCGCGACGAAATCCGGCTTGGCAGAGATGGAGATCGCCGATGAGGAGGTCGATCGGATCATCGAGGAGATCGCCGCGCGGTTTCGCAGGGGGGAAAAGAAAGGGGGTGCTGGCCCCGCTCCTCAAACGCGCCGACCGGCAGATAGCAGCGTTGGAACGCCGCCGGCGGTTTCACATGACGGCTGAACGCAAACGCGACACACGCGAGAAAATCTTACTGGGCGGCATCGTCATCCGAGCCGGACTGTCGAAGGCGGATCGGGCGTTCCTGCTTGGCGGCTTCATAGAATTGGCAAAGCTCACCCCCGGCTCCGCCGAGCACAAGCGCCTTTGCGATATCGGAGAAGACGCTTTCAAAGCCACTTCGCTAGACGGCATTCCGTCACACATCGAGGAGGCGGCTGAATGATAGCGAGAGGGAAGCCGCATCCGGCCCTGCTATTCGTTTTCGCGCCTGTCGTGGTCACGGCGATTGCGGTCTACATTGCAGGTTGGCGTTGGCCTGGGCTCGCCGCCGGCATGCCGGGAACGGAGGTCAGCAGATCTTCAAGCGCCGCTCGCGTGTCGCGCGTCGCTTCCGCGTCAATCAGGTCCGTCAAGTTATGGTCCGTGCCGACATAACCGACATCAGTCATCGCCCGTGTGACGTGACCGAGATGGGCGGCAAGCGCATCCAGGCCGGTGCGATCTCGCCGGCCAATGAACCGTGCAAAAGTCTTCCGTCCCTGATGAGTGCTCAGATGCCACGGAAGACCACCATGAAGCGGCAGGCCGATGAAGGAGGCAAACGGACCATTGAGGCGGTCGGTGAGACCCGCTGAGCGCAGGATGCCTGTTCCATCGCGGTCAGCCGCCGGAGTCAGCCACAGTTCGTCCCGCAGCACGCGCTCCGAATGGCCACATACGCAGCGGATCGCTATTTTCATGCTGATGCGACTCGGGCCATCAATGGCTTATGCGATAGCGTCGGTCTTCGTTCTCAGCATGCTGCTCTTGGAAAGCTACCCCTCAAGTGCATCCGTCTGGTGGCTGCATATGACAATTCTTCCGGTCATGCGCGAGCCGATCTACCTGCTTTTGGCGGTACCCGGCGTTGGAATTTGGAGCGCCGCCGTGCTGTTGATGCTCGCATCGATTTTCGGGATTCGAGTGGCCTTGCATCCGCAAAGGCATCAACGGTCAGGGTTCATCCATGCCCATATCGCGCTGATTGCGACCGGCCTAACTATGGGGCGGGCAGCAGTGGCGCAAGCCGGCGTTTTCGACTTTACGCTGCCTCAATTTCAGCGAGGCGACTGGTCGTTCTGCCGCTGTCCTGTTCATCGCTTGAGACCTTCCTTCTTATATCCGTGTTTTCAGCTTGCATCTGCTGCCATCTAAGAATCATCAGGCATGCAATATCGGCGTGATAGAAAAGGGTCGAACCGCCCTGCTCAATAACAATCGGCAGAGGCTCGACGTTCTTCACTTGTCTGCAAATCCTGGGATGCCTCCTTCTTTTTCTTTGTGATTCCCGACATAGATTAAATATTATGTACGTTCCGCAGATTGTCAGGCGGGGACTGAGGTGTTGGCGATGGCGACCGCCAATCTTCACCTTGTTGTTTTTGCTGTTCTCAGCTTTGTGTTTCGTCGGGCCGTCGGCGTCCAACCGCGAATCTGTCGTCCTCAAGGTGAATGGTGCCATAGGGCCCGCGATAGCTGACTACGTGATACGGGGCATTCAGCGTGCTGGCGAAAGTGGAGCGGTCCTGATCATTCTGCAAATGGACACACCAGGTGGCCTTGATACCTCCATGCGGGAAATCATTCGCGCGATCCTTGCCTCGCCGGTGCCTGTCGCGGGCTTCGTCGCGCCAAGCGGGGCGCGGGCTGCCAGCGCCGGCACCTATATTCTCTACGCAAGCCACATTGCGGCCATGGCGCCCGGGACCAATCTAGGTGCGGCGACGCCAATCGCACTCGGCGTAACGCCTTTCGGCGGTGACGAGGAACCCGAAAAGAAGCCGAGCGAAGCTAGCGACAGGCAGGCAGAAGCTCCAGGCAACGCCCATGCAGCAAAAGCCGTTAACGACGCAGTCGCTTACATCCGCGGTCTTGCGGAATTGCGCAATCGCAACGCCGACTGGGCAGAGCGTGCTGTCCGCGAAGCTGCGAGCCTTTCATCTACTGCGGCAGTGCGCGAACATGCCATCGATTTCATGGCAGTTGATGTCAACGATCTCCTTGCAAAGGCACAAGGGCACATGGTGCGGCTCGGTCAAACAGACGTCCGGCTCGATACCGCCGGTTTGGCCGTGCAGGAATTCGAGCCTGACTGGCGCACGCGCCTGCTTTCCGTCATTACCGATCCGAACATCGCAATCATCCTGATGATGGTCGGTATCTATGGCCTGATCTTCGAATTTCTCGCACCTGGGACAATGCTTCCTGGCACGATCGGCAGCATCTGCCTCCTCCTTGGTCTCTATGCCCTGGCATTGCTGCCGGTGAGTTTTGCCGGCCTTGGGCTTATTTTCCTTGGCGTGGGATTGACTGTGGCGGAGGCGCATTCGCCAAGCTTCGGCGCTTTGGGCATTGGCGGCGGGGTAGCCACAATCCTGGGAGCAACCATTTTGTTTGATACCGATATACCCGGCCTGGAAGTGTCGCGCCCCCTACTGGGCGCAATTGCATTGGCGACTCTTGCCTTTAGCTTTGTCGTAGCTCGCCTGGCATTTACCTCGCGCTTGCGCCAGGTTGCCACCGGTGCAGAGGAGATGATTGGCATATCCGGTAAAGTTGAGAGTTGGACGGGGCTCACTGGGTACGTCATAGCGCATGGCGAACGCTGGAAGGCGGTTTCCGCCGAACCACTTGTTGCTGGTGATCCTGTCAGCGTGACCGGCCGCAATGGGCTGGCGCTCGAGGTCGCGAGCCGTCCTAAGGACACTTAACGGCACTCGGGAAGCAGGAGGAGAAGTCATGAATATGTTTGCAGATCTTGCCTTCTATTTGGTAGCCATTGTCATTTTGGTCGCCATCCTCGCATCCGCGGTCAAGATCCTGAGGGAATATGAACGAGGCGTCGTGTTCACACTTGGCCGCTTTACCGGAGTCAAGGGGCCTGGCCTGATCCTGCTTATCCCCTATGTCCAGCAGATGATGCGGGTCGACTTGCGCACGCGCGTACTCGATGTCCCCAGCCAGGACGTCATCTCACATGACAATGTCTCGGTTCGTGTCAGCGCGGTGATCTATTTCAGGGTTATTGACCCCGAGAAGTCGACAATACAGGTCGAGGATTTCATGATGGCAACAAGCCAGCTTGCCCAGACGACGTTGCGCTCCGTGCTCGGCAAGCACGACCTCGATGAGATGCTCGCAGAGCGAGACAGACTCAACTCGGATATTCAGGAAATCCTTGACACTCAGACCGATGCTTGGGGAATTAAAGTCGCCACTGTCGAGATCAAACATGTGGATATTAACGAGTCGATGATCCGCGCAATTGCTCGCCAAGCGGAAGCCGAACGAGAACGCCGCGCAAAGGTTATCAATGCCGAGGGCGAACAGCAAGCTGCAGCGAAGCTGCTGGAAGCCGCCGAAATCCTGGCCAGACAGCCGGAGGCAATGCAACTTCGCTACTTGAGCACTTTGAACGTCATCGCCAGCGAGAAGACCTCGACGATTTTATTTCCCTTCCCGATGGAGTTCGGAAATCTGATGGCCGTTAAGCCGAAGTGATCGAACGGCACTGGCTAGCTCATCGATGATAAGAAGCTGGCAGTCTGGCGGAACGCCGCCGCCCCGTGGTCTTGGGCAGCTCGGCTCAAATATGCAGAGCGCTTCCCAGGGCCTTCAGCGCCGCCTCCATCACCGCTTCGCTGCGGGTCGGATGCGCGTGGATCGTGCCGGCGATGTCTTCCAGCCGCGCGCCCATCTCGATCGCCAGCGCAAAAGCCGCAGAGAGTTCGGCAACACCTGCCCCAACCGCCTGCAGGCCGAGAACGAGGTTGGTGTCGGCGCGGGCGACGACACGCACGAAGCCCTCCTCCGAGACCATCGTCATTGCCCGTCCGTTGGCGCTGAACGGAAACTGGCCGGTGCGGATTTCATAACCTTGGGCCCGCGCCTCCGCGGGCGAAAGGCCGGCGCTGACGATCTCCGGATCGGTAAAGCAGATGGCGGGGATGCAGCGCTTGTCCCAGGCCCGCTTCTTGCCCGCGATGATCTCCGCCACCATCTCGCCTTGCGCCATGGCCCTATGGGCCAGCATCGGCTCACCGGTCACGTCGCCGATCGCGTAAATCCCCCGCATCGAGGTGCGGCAGTGGTCGTCGATCCTCAGATAAGGGCCGGCACGATCGAGATCGAGTTCTTCGAGACCGGAACCGGCCGTTCGTGGGCGGCGGCCGACGGTGACCAGGATGAGGTCGGCCGGCAGGGTTTCTCGCCGGCCATCGGAGGTTTCGGCGATTAGTGCCTCGCCGTTTTCGGTTAGACCGATCGCCTTCGCGCCGGTCAACACGCGGATACTCTTATCGGTCAGCCTGCGCAGGACGGGCCGCACCAGCTCGGCATCATAGAGCGGCAGGACCTGTGGCGTCGCCTCGACGACCGTCACCTCCGAGCCCATCTTGGCAAAAGCGGTGCCGAGCTCCAGTCCGATATAACCGCCGCCGACCACCACCAGCCTCTTCGGCAGCTCTGCCAGCGACAGCGCCTCCGTCGAGGAAATGACCCGGCCGCCGAACGGCAGGTTGGCAAGCTCCACCGGATCGGAGCCGGTGGCGATCACCACGGTCTCGGCGCGGATGATCTGCTGGCCGGTTTCCGTCTCCACCTCCACCGTCTTGCCGTCGCGGAAGTGAGCTCGGCCATGGACGATCTTGACCCGGGACTTCTGCAGCAACCCCGAGACGCCGCCTGTGAGCCGGCCAACAATGCCGTCCTTCCAGGCAATCGTCCTGCCAAGATCGATTGAGGCGCCTTCGACGCGGATGCCCATCGGGTTCTTGCCGGCGAGCATCTTTTGCGTCGCGTCGAATTCCTCGGCCGCATGGATCAATGCCTTGGAGGGAATGCAGCCGACTGTCAGGCAGGTGCCGCCCGGCTTGCCGGCCTCGACGATGACGGTATCAATGCCGAGCTGGCCGGCGCGGATGGCGCAGACATAACCGCCGGGACCAGCGCCGATGACGAGGAGCTTGCAGACAATTTCTTTCATGGCTCAGCCTTCGATGAAAATGAGCGCCGGGGTTTCGAGCAGCGTACGGATGCGCTGCACGAAGGTCGCCGCATTCCAGCCGTCGATGATGCGATGATCAAAGCTGGAGGAGAGGTTCATCATCTTGCGCGGCACGAATTGTGCGCCGTCCCAGACCGGGCGCGTGGCAATCTTGTTGACGCCGATGATCGCCACTTCAGGATGATTGATGACCGGCGTCGAGACGATGCCGCCGAGTGCTCCGAGCGAGCTGATGGTGATGGTCGAGCCCGAAAGCTCGTCGCGCGTCGCAGTGCCCGAGCGCGCCGCGTCCGCCAGCCGGTTCATCTCGGCGGCGCAATCCCAGATGCCGCGGGCTTCCGCATGCCGCACCACCGGCACGGTCAGGCCGGCCGGCGTCTGGGTGGCGATGCCGATATGGACGGCGCTGTAACGCGTGATGACGCCGGCATCGTCGTCGAATGTGGCATTGACGTCGGGCTGCTCGGAAATCGCCTTGACCAGCGCCCGTATAAGGAAGGGCAGAACCGTCAGCTTCGGATGACCTTCTCTGCGGTCGCCATTCATGGTCGCACGCAATTCCTCGAGCGCGGTCATATCAACTTCCTCCACATAAGTGATGTGGGGGATGCGCGAGGTGGACAGCACCATCTTCTCGGCGATGCGGCGGCGCAGGCCGGTCAGCTTGATCTCCTCGGTCGCCGTCTTCCTGGCAAAACCGGTCTTGGCCGCCGCAGGCGCGGTTCCCTGCGCCAGGAATTGTTCGATATCCTCGCGCAGGATGCGCCCGGCAGGTCCCGTCCCCTGCACTTGCCTGAGATCAACGCCGCTTTCCCTTGCAAAAAGCCGCACGGAAGGCGCAGCGAGCGGCTTTTCAGCCGGTGCAGCCGCAGGAGCCGGCGTTGCCGGGGCGGGCTTCGCCGTCTCGATTTTCGCCGTCTCGGCAACCGGCGCCTGCGAGATCTGCACGACCTGAGCCTCGCCCACATCGCCTGCCGTCTCGATCCGCACCAGCGGCGCCTTGACCGCGATACGGTCTCCGACCTCGCCGGCAAGCCAAATGACGGTGCCATTGACGGGAGAGGGAATTTCCACCGTCGCCTTGTCGGTCATGACGGCGGCGATCACCATGTCCTCACGGACCGGATCTCCCGTCTTCACGTGCCATTCGACAAGTTCGGCCTCGGCGACCCCTTCCCCGACATCGGGCATCTTGATGATGAATTCGCCCATGGCTCAGGCCTCCATGACTTCGGCAAGCGCCCGCCCGACACGGGCAGGACCGGGGAAATAATCCCACTCCTGCGCATGCGGATAGGGCGTGTCCCAGCCGGCGACGCGCACAACAGGCGCTTCGAGGTGATAGAAGCAATGTTCCTGCACCAGCGACACGACCTCGGCGCCGAAGCCAGACGTCAGCGTTGCCTCATGCACGACGACGCAACGGCCCGTCTTGATGACCGATTTGACGATCGTATCGAGATCGAGCGGCAGCAGGCTCCTCAAATCGATCACCTCGGCGTCGATGCCGGCATCTTCGGCCGCGGCAAGCGCCACATGCACCATGGTGCCATAGGCCACCACGGTCACCGCCGATCCCACGCGCCGCAGTTCGGCTTTGCCGATCGGGATGGTGTAGTGGCCGTCGGGCACCTCGCCGAGCTCGTGTTTCGACCACGGCGTCACCGGCCGCTCGTGATGGCCATCGAAGGGACCGTTATAAAGCCGCTTCGGCTCCAGGAACATGACGGGATCAGGATCCTCGATCGCCGAGATCAGCAGGCCTTTGGCGTCATAGGGGTTGGACGGCACGATGACCTTCAGCCCGCAAACATGGGTAAAGAGCGCTTCCGGGCTCTGGCTGTGTGTCTGGCCGCCGAAGATGCCGCCGCCTGTTGGCATGCGCACGACGATCGGGCAGGTGAAATCGCCGTTGGAGCGGTAGCGGATGCGCGCCGCCTCCTGCGTCAGCTGGTCGTAGGCCGGATACATGTAATCGGCGAACTGGATTTCGACACAGGGTTTCAGCCCATAGGCCGCCATGCCGATCGCCGTGCCGACGATGCCGGATTCGCTGATTGGCGTATCGAAGCAGCGGGTCCTGCCGTATTTTGCCTGCAGCCCTTGCGTGCTGCGGAAAACGCCGCCGAAATAGCCGACATCCTCGCCGAAGACCACGACATTGTCGTCGCGCGCCATCGAGATATCCATGGCGCTGCGCACCGCCTCGATCATCGTCATCCTGGTCATGTCAGTACCCCGCCTTCTGCCGCTGGCGGCGGATATGCGGCGGCATCTCGGCATAGACGCCCTCGAAAATATCGCGCACCGAAGGCCTGCCGCCGGCATGCAGCGTGCCATGCGCCTCCGCCTGGCGCTGCGCCTCGATCACCTCGTCCATGATTTCGGCTTCCGCCTGCACATGCCGCTCCTCCGACCATGCGCCCTTGACGATCAGATGTTTCTTCAGCCGCAGCACGGGATCGCCGAGCGGCCAGGCCTCCGATTCCGTTTTCGGCCGATAGGCGCTCGGATCATCGGAGGTCGAATGCGCGCCGACGCGGTAGGTCACATATTCGATCAGCGTGGGGCCGAGATTGCGCCGCGCCCGCTCGGCCGCCCAGCAGGCGACGGCATGGACGGCGAGATAGTCGTTTCCGTCGACCCGCAAGGCCGGAATGCCGAAGCCGAGACCGCGGGCGGCAAAGGTGCCGGAACCGCCGCGGGCAATGCCCTGAAAGGTGGAGATCGCCCATTGATTATTGACGATGTTGAGGATCACAGGCGCCTTATAGGTCGAGGCGAAGACGAGCGCCGAGTGGAAATCCGATTCCGCCGTCGATCCGTCGCCGATCCAGGCGGCGGCGATGCGGCTGTCGTTCTTGATCGCCGAAGCCATCGCCCAGCCGACGGCCTGCACATATTGGGTGGCGAGATTGCCCGAGATGGTGAAGAAGCCATGCTCCTTGGACGAATACATGATTGGCAGCTGCCGGCCGCGCAAGGGATCGCTTTCGTTGGAGTAGATCTGGTTCATCATCTCGACCATCGGATAGTCGTCCGCGATCAAGAGGCCTGCCTGGCGATAGGTCGGGAAATTCATGTCTCCCTTGACGAGCGCCTTGCGGAAGGCGCAGCTGACGGCTTCTTCGCCGAGATGCTGCATGTAGAAGGAGGTCTTGCCCTGGCGCTGCGCCATCAGCATGCGGGCGTCAAAGGCGCGCAGCTTCATCATGTTGCGAAGCCCGCTCAGCAGCTCCTCGTCGGAGAGCGACCCAGCCCAGGGACCGACCGCCTCGCCGTCGCGGTTCAAGACGCGGATGATCGAATAGGCGAGATCGCGGATATCTTCCGAGGCGACATCCACCTCCGGTCGCGGCACGGAACCGGCCTTGGCGATCTTGACGTTGGAAAAATCGGGCTGGCCGCCCGGGCGGACGGCAGGTTCGGGGACGTGCAGGCTCAAACGAACGGAATCCACCATGTCTTTTCTTTCCTCCCTTTGCCGGCCATGCTTCCCTCCCCGGAAGCAGGGCTGGAGATGGTTCTTATAGATTGCGGGCGATCACCATGCGCTGCACGTCACTTGTTCCCTCATAGATCTGGCAGATGCGCACATCGCGATAGATGCGCTCGACCGGATAATCGGCCATGTAGCCGTAGCCGCCATGGATCTGGATCGCATCGGAGCAAACGCGCTCGGCCATCTCCGAGGCAAAGAGCTTCGCCATCGAGGCTTCCGACAGGCAAGGCAGCTCGGCCTCCCTCAAGGCAGCGGCATGAAAGACGAGCTGGCGCGCTGCCTCGATCCGCACTGCCATATCGGCAAGGCGGAAGGCGACGGCCTGATGCTCGAAAATCGGCTTGCCGAAGGCCGTGCGCTCCTTGGCGTAGTCGCGCGCCGCCTCGAAGGCCGCCCGCGCCATGCCGACCGCCTGCGCTGCAATGCCGATCCGCCCGCCTTCGAGATTGGCAAGCGCGATGCGGTAACCTTCACCTTCCGCCCCAAGCCTCAGCTCGACGGGAATGCGCATAGCGTTGAAAGCGATCTGGCAGGTGTCGGTGGAGTGCAGGCCGAGCTTTTCCTCGACGCGGATCACCTCGTAGCCCGGCGTGTCCGTCGGCACGATGAAGGCGGTGATGCCCTTCTTGCCGGCATCGGGATCGGTGACGGCAAAGACGATGATGACATTGCCGTTCTTTCCCGAGGTGATGAACTGCTTGGCGCCATCGATCACGTAGTGATCACCGTCGCGCCGTGCCCGGCTCTTCAGGTTCGAGGCGTCGGAACCGGCCTGCGGCTCGGTCAGCGCAAAGCCGCCGATCCATTCGCCGCTTGCCAGTTTCGGCAGGAAACGCTGCCGCTGCTCCTCGGTGCCGAATTTCAGGATCGGCACGCAGCCGACGGAGCTGTGCACGCTCATGATCGTCGAACACGGCCCGTCGCCGGCGGCAATCTCCTCAAGGGCTGCAGCATAGGCGATAACGCCGGTGTCCGACCCGCCATAGGCCTCCGGCACCAGCATGCCGAGCAGCCCGAGTTCGCCCATCTCCTTCAATTCCTCCCGCGGAAAGAGATGCTCCCGGTCGCGCCTGGCTGCTCCAGGCGCCAACCGGTCACGGGCAAAGTCGCGGGCGAGATCCGTGATCTGCTGCTGAAGGTCGGACAGGATCATCTGCTTGTCCTCCCCTAGTGCCGCTCGATGGCGACAGCCGTCGCCTCGCCGCCGCCGATGCAGAGCGCGGCCATGCCGCGCTTCAGTCCGTATCGCTGCAGCGCCGACAGCAGCGTCACCAGAATCCGGGCTCCCGATGCGCCGATCGGATGGCCGAGCGCGCAGGCGCCACCATGCACGTTGACCTTTTCATGCGGCAGGTCGAGATCGCGCATCGCCGCCATGGCGACGACGGCAAAAGCCTCGTTGATTTCGAAAAGATCGATGTCGGAAAGCGCCAGGCCGGTCCGGTCGGAGAGCTTCTGCAACGCGCCGATCGGCGCGGTGGCGAAAAGATTGGGCGCCTGCGAATGCGTGGCATGGCCGAGGATCGTGGCAAGCGGCCTCAGGCCACGCCGTTCCGCCTCAGAGCGACGCATCAGCACCAGGGCTGCCGCGCCATCGGAGATCGAGCTGGAATTGGCGGCGGTCACCGTGCCGCCGTCGCGGAAGGCGGGTTTCAGCGTCGGGATCTTGTCGAACCTGGCCTTGCCCGGCTGTTCGTCGCGGCTCGCCACCTGCTCGGCCTTGCCCGATTTGACCGTGACCGGCACGATCTCATCTTCAAACCAGCCGTCCGCAATCGCCTTCTGCGCCCTTGTCAGAGAGGCGATGGCGTAGCTGTCCTGCGCCTCGCGCGTGAACTGATAGGCCTCGGCGCAATCCTCCGCGAAGCTGCCCATCAAGCGCCCCTTGTCATATGCATCCTCCAGCCCGTCGAGGAACATATGATCCACGACACGCCCATGGCCGAGCCTGTAGCCGGCGCGGGCTCGATCTAGGAGATAGGGCGCATTCGTCATGCTTTCCATGCCGCCGGCGACAGCCACAGAAGCGCTGCCGGCGGCGATCAAATCATGCGCCATCATCACCGCCTTCATGCCGGAGCCGCACATCTTGTTGACGGTGCTCGCCGCCGTCGCAAAGGGCAGGCCGGCATGGATGGCCGCCTGGCGCGCCGGCGCCTGCCCCTGCCCCGCCGGCAGCACGCAGCCGAAGACGACCTCCTCGATCGCCTCGGCCTCGACGCGGCTGCGCTCAAGTGCTGCGCGGATCGCGGCTGCTCCGAGCTCTGGTGCGGCCGCCTCCTTCAGCTCTCCCTGAAAGCTGCCGATCGGGGTGCGCGCCGCACCGGTGATGACGATAGGATCCTGCAATGTCATCTTTCCTCCTTGGGCGACGCTCAACGCGCGCCCATCCGCAATGCGCCGTCGAGGCGGATGACCTCGCCGTTCAGCATGTTGTTTTCAACAATATGGCGCACCAGCCCGGCAAATTCCGCCGGCCGGCCGAGCCGCGGCGGAAAGGGCACGCTCTTCCCGAGTGCGACTTGTACCTCGTCCGGCATACCAGCCATCATCGGCGTCTCGAAAATGCCGGGCGCGATCGAGACGACGCGAATGCCGTAACGGGCAAGCTCACGGGCGATCGGCAAGGTCATCGCCGCCACCCCGCCCTTGGAGGCGGCATAGGCCGCCTGGCCGATCTGCCCGTCGAAGGCGGCAACCGACGCCGTATTGACGATGACGCCGCGTTCGCCTTCGCCATCCGGCTCAGCATTCTGGACCGCGGCGGCGGCGAGCCGGATCATGTTGAACGTGCCGATGAGATTGATGCCGATGGTGCGGGCAAAACTTTCCAGCCGGTGCGGCCCGTCGCGGCCGATCACCTTTTCGGCCGGCGCGACACCGGCGCAATTCACCAATCCGCGCAAGCCGCCGAACGCTTCGACCGCAGCCGCAACCACTGCCGTAGCCGCCTCGCCATCGGTCACATCGGCCTTGACGAAGCGCGCGTCACTTCCGAATTGCCGGGCGATCTCTTCGCCCGCTTCGGTATTGAGATCGGCGATCGTCACGCGCCCGCCGGCCTCGACGAGTGCGCGCGCCGTCGCAGCACCGAGTCCGGAACCGCCGCCGGTGACGATGAAACTTGCTCCACGGATCAGCATCGATCTGTTCCTCCCTGCCGGCCATGCCCTCCTCGAAGCGCAACCGACAGGGATGATTTTATTCGCTCCACCTATTGCAAGCGATGACGAAACTGCTTCATTGTTTCGGCCAGTTTTGCCATAGAACGAGGATTGATATGGCCGAGA
Organism: Rhizobium sp. F40D2; assembly: GCF_051810745.2. Taxonomy (NCBI): domain Bacteria; kingdom Pseudomonadati; phylum Pseudomonadota; class Alphaproteobacteria; order Hyphomicrobiales; family Rhizobiaceae; genus Rhizobium; species Rhizobium sp. F40D2. Next base: position 73,896 of record NZ_JBPWQX020000002.1, on the reverse strand, counting down.
TCGAGCGACGCATGATCGCGCCGGGTTTCGTCGAGGAGGCGCTCGACAGCCTGCGGCGGCTCGGCAAGCCGACTGCACCGATCCTTGCCCGCCTCGGCCTGCCGCCCGTCATCGACCAGCCGGTTTCGGCCGAGACCTATGGCGCGCTCTGGCTCGCGATCGCCGCCGAACTCGACGACGAATTCTTCGGCATGGGCGCGCGGCCGATGCGCAGCGGCAGCTTCACGCTGCTCTGCCATTGCGTGCTGCACGCGCCGACGCTCGGTCATGCGCTGCGCCGGGCGCTACGCTTCCTCGATATCGTGCTCGACGATCCCCGCGGGCGGCTCGTCGTCCGCGACGGTCTTGCCGAGGTCGAACTCAGGGACGCCGGCGCTCCGCGTTCGGCCTTCGCCTACCGCACCTACTGGATCATCCTGCACGGCATCACCTGCTGGCTGGTCGGCCGGCGCATTCCGATCCGCCTCGTCGATTTCCGCTGCGCCGAGCCCAGGCAAGGCGCCGACTACCGGCTCTTCTTCGGGGCGCCGGTACGCTTCTCGCAAGCCATCAGCCGGCTCGGCTTCGACAGCGCCTTGCTCGATCTGCCGGTGGCGCGCAGCGAACAGGCGCTCAAACAATTCCTGCGCAGCGCGCCCGCCAATATTCTGGTGCGCTATCGTTACGATGCCGGCATCGCCGCCGCCGTCCGCCGGCGCCTGAGCCAGGCCACACCCAATGCCTGGACGAGCTTCGCCGCACTTGCCGCCGAGATGCGCATGCCGCCCTCGACGCTCCGCCACCGCCTGCACGACGAGGGGCAAAGCTACGCCGCCATCAAAGACGATATCCGCCGGGATCTCGCCGTCGACTTGCTGCTGAACACGCCAAAGACCATCGGCGAGATCGCCGTGCAGCTCGGCTATTCCGAACCCAGCGCCTTTTTCCGGGCCTTCCGGAAATGGATGGGCAAGAGTCCGGAGGCTTTCCGGCGGGAGGAAGCGGAAAATCAAACCTATGTCAGTCGAACCGCTTGACGCGGCCCGACTGGCTTCGCGCTTTCGCGAACATAGCGGCAATCTTCATCACGAAGGATTTGCTGAAACGGCCAAGAGCCTCCTGATGAGGCTCGATGTACCAGGACTGCTCGACAATATCGTAATTGTATTCGTCTATGACGATCCAGCTCTGCTTGAGATCACCAAGACCGGCACGCCGGCGCTCGATGTCGGGAATTTCAAGGGCAACCCTCCCCGCCTGCGGTGGCTGTGTGGTGACCGCCAGAAGCACAAGGTGCGTATTTCCATCGCCCGCACTGCGGATTGCAACAACGACACAAACTGGTCGCTGTTTACGCCCTTCGGTCTCGCCACGCTGCTGCTGTCATGCCCAGAGATTGGGATAGGATATTACTTCCCCCGGGCGAAACTCATGGCTCATCGTCGTAGCCTTCACCCTTCGCCAGCCGCTCGATCGCTTCGCCGAACAACTCGGCATGTTCGTCCGGCATCTCCGCGAGGTGATGGGCGCGACGCGGGTCCATGCCACTGCGCATCCGCTCGTAATGTTCATAGCTCATCAGCACGAAACGCGGCTTGTTGTGCCGGGTAAGAACGATCGGCTCCCGGCTCGCAGCATCGGTGACATCGCCGACCTGCTTGTTGAGATCCCCTGTCGTGAATTGTCGCATGATAAACCTCCGGCTTTAATTCCATATATTCCATATTTCCCATATTTTCAAGAAAATGGCGTCCGTATCATGCGAAGGCTCTCACCCGCATCACAATCAAGGACACTTTGAACCTTCCGCAACCCGCGCTACATATTTTAGCGGGAGGAGTGCCATGTTTGATTTTTCGCTCGGCGACACCGCGGACGCGATCCGTGAAACGACGGCCCGGTTTGCGGCCGATCATATTGCTCCGCTGGCTGCGGAGATCGACGAAAGCAACACGTTTCCGCGCCAGCTCTGGCCCCAGATGGGGGCGCTCGGCCTGCATGGAATCACCGTCGAGGCAGAATTCGGCGGCGCCGGTCTCGGTTACCTCGAACACGTTGTCGCCATGGAGGAAGTCTCCCGCGCCTCGGCCTCGGTGGGCTTGAGTTACGGCGCCCATTCCAATCTCTGCATCAACCAGATCCGCCGCTGGGCCTCGCCGGAACAGAAACACCGCCATCTGCCGAAGCTGATCTCGGGCGAACATGTCGGCTCGCTCGCGATGTCGGAGGCCGGCGCCGGTTCCGATGTCGTCTCGATGCGCCTACGGGCCGAGAAAAAGGGCGACCGCTATATCCTGAACGGCACCAAGTTCTGGATCACCAATGCGCCGCATGCCGACGTGCTCGTCGTCTATGCAAAGACCGATCCGGCGGCTGGTCCGAAGGGCATTTCCGCCCTCATCATCGAAAAAGGCCTGCCCGGTTTTACCGTCTCCAGAAAACTCTCCAAGCTTGGCATGCGCGGCAGCGACACGGCCGAGCTGGTGTTTCAGGACTGCGAGGTACCGGCCGAGGCGCTGATGGGCCGGGAGGGGGAAGGCGTGAAAATCCTGATGTCCGGCCTCGATTACGAGCGCGCCGTGCTTGCCGGCGGCCCGCTCGGCATCATGCAGGCCTGCCTCGATGTCGTGCTGCCCTACGTGCGCGATCGCAAGCAGTTCGGCAAACCGATCGGCGATTTCCAGCTGATGCAGGCCAAGATCGCCGACATGTATGTCGCGCTGAATTCGGCCCGCGCCTATGTCTATTCCGTCGCCCGCGCCTGCGACGCCGGCCGGGCGACACGCACCGATGCGGCCGCCGCGATCCTCTTTGCCAGCGAGAATGCGGTGAAGGTTTCGCTGGAGGCGATCCAGGCGCTCGGCGGCGCCGGTTATACCACGGAATGGCCGGTCGAGCGCTTCCTGCGCGATGCCAAGCTCTATGATATCGGCGCCGGCACCAACGAGATCCGCCGCTACCTGATCGGCCGGGAGCTCATTGCGTCATGACGGTGATTTCGACTGCGATCGACCGCGACAGCGACAGCTTCAAGGCCAATGCCGTCAAGAACAGAACCCTGGTAGACGAGCTGCAAACGCTTTCGGCGAAAGCGCGCGAGGGCGGATCGCAATCGGCACGCGAGCGCCACTCAAGCAAGGGCAAACTCCTGCCGCGCGACCGGATACAGGTGCTCCTCGATGCCGGCAGCCCCTTCCTGGAGATCGGCACGCTGGCCGCCAACGGCATGTATGGCGACGAGGCGCCGGGCGCCGGCATCATATCAGGCATTGGCCGCGTTTCCGGCCGCGAGGTGATGATCGTTGCCAATGACGCGACGGTGAAGGGCGGCGCCTATTACCCCCTGACGGTGAAGAAACATCTGCGGGCGCAGGAGATCGCCCTGCAGAACCGGCTGCCCTGTCTCTATCTGGTCGATAGCGGCGGCGCCAATCTTCCGCATCAGGCCGAGGTCTTCCCCGACCGTGACCATTTCGGTGCAATCTTCTACAACCAGGCGCAAATGTCGGCCGAGGGAATCCCACAGATCGCCTGCGTGATGGGAAGCTGCACCGCCGGCGGCGCCTATGTGCCGGCCATGTCCGACGAAACGGTCATCGTGCGCAATCAGGGCACGATCTTCCTCGCCGGCCCGCCGCTGGTCAAAGCCGCCACAGGCGAAATCATCTCGGCTGAAGAACTCGGCGGCGCCGAGACCCATGGCCGCCGCTCCGGCGTCGTCGATCATGTCGCCGAGAACGACGAACATGCGCTGCTCCTGGTGCGCGATATCGCAGCCAGCCTCAACAGCGTCAAATCCGTCGATATCGACGTCCAGCCGCCGCGCCCGCCGAAACTCGATCCCGAGGATCTCATCGGCCTCATTCCGGATGATGTGCGCTCGCCCTATGACGTGCGCGAAGTGATCGGCCGGATCGTCGACGGCTCGGAACTGCATGAGTTCAAGCCGCTCTACGGCACGACGCTCGTCTGCGGCTTTGCCCGCATCTGGGGCATGCCGGTCGCCGTCATCGCCAATAACGGCGTGCTGTTTTCCGAAAGCGCCCTGAAGGGCGCGCATTTCATCGAGCTTGCCTGCCAGCGCCGCGTGCCGCTGCTCTTTCTACAGAATATCTCCGGCTTCATGGTCGGCGGTCGCTATGAGGCCGGCGGCATCGCCAAGGATGGGGCAAAGCTGGTGACGGCGGTTGCGACCGCGACCGTGCCGAAAGTCACCGTCATTATCGGCGGCAGCTTCGGCGCCGGCAATTACGGCATGTGCGGCCGCGCCTACCGCCCACGTTTCCTCTTCACCTGGCCGAACAGCCGCATCAGCGTCATGGGCGGCGAACAGGCAGCCTCCGTGCTTGCCACCATCCGCCGCGACGCGATGGAGGCGCGCGGCGAGGACTGGCCGGCCGACGAGGAAGAGGCCTTCAAGGCGCCGATCCGGGCCGGTTACGAAGCTGAAGGCAATCCCTATTATGCGACGGCAAGGCTTTGGGACGACGGCATCATCGACCCGCGCCAGACGCGCGATGTGCTCGGCCTTGCCTTTTCCGCCTGCCTGAATGCGCCGATCCCGAAAGGGCCGCGCTTCGGCCTGTTCAGGATGTGAGGCGGCGATGATGGAAAGCCTTCTCATCGCCAACAGGGGCGAGATCGCCCGCCGCATCATCCGCACGGCAAAGATGCTCGGCATCCGCACGATCGCAGTCTATTCCGAGGCCGATGCCGGCCTGCCCTTCGTCAGAGAAGCGGACGAGGCAATCACCATTGGACCGCCGCCGGCCCGCGAAAGTTATCTCTCTGAAGCACGCATCCTGGAGGCCGCCCGGAAGAGCGGCGCTGCCGCCATCCATCCCGGTTACGGTTTCCTGTCGGAAAATGCCGAATTTGCCGAAGCGGTTGAGAAGGCCGGCATCGTCTGGGTCGGCGCGCCCCCGGCTGCCATCCGCGCCATGGGGCTCAAGGACGCAGCGAAGGAATTGATGCAGGCGGCCGGTGTGCCCGTCACCCCCGGTTATCTCGGGTCGGACCAGAGCGATGCAAGGCTTGCAGCCGAAGCCGATGCCATCGGTTATCCCGTGCTCATCAAGGCGGTTGCAGGCGGCGGCGGCAAAGGCATGCGCCGCGTCGACCGCGCGCAGGATTTCGCCGAGCTTCTCGCCTCTTGTCGCCGTGAGGCAGCGGCCTCCTTCGGCGACGACCGCGTTCTCATCGAACGTTATATCGCCAATCCGCGTCATATCGAGGTTCAGGTCTTCGCTGACCAGCTCGGCAATTGCGTTCATCTCTTCGAGCGCGATTGTTCGCTGCAGCGCCGGCATCAGAAGGTCATCGAGGAAGCTCCTGCCCCGGGTCTCGATGCCGCCACTAGGGCGGCGATCTGCGATGCCGCGGTAAAGGCCGCAAAAGCAGTCAACTACGTCGGCGCCGGCACCATCGAATTCATCGCCGACGCCTCCTCCGGCCTGCATGCCGACCGCATCTGGTTCATGGAAATGAACACGCGGCTGCAGGTGGAACATCCCGTTACCGAGGCGATTACAGGCGAGGATCTGGTGCTCTGGCAGTTGAAGGTCGCCAGCGGCGAGCCCCTGCCGAAAAGCCAGGACGAGATCGCCGTCAACGGCTCGGCCTTCGAAGCCCGGCTCTATGCCGAAAATCCCGCGGCCGGCTACCTGCCTTCGACCGGCCGGCTCGAACATCTCAAACTCCCGACGTCCGTCCGCGTCGACAGCGGCGTCGATGCGGGCGATGAGATCACCGCCTTCTACGATCCGATGATTGCCAAGATCATCGCGCATGGGCCGAACCGTGAGGCAGCGCTGTCGAAGCTCGCAGCCGCCTGCGCCGGCATCGAGGTCTGGCCGGTCAGATCGAATGCCGGCCTTCTCGCCCGCATCGCCGCCGACCCTGAGTTTCGCGCCGCACGGATCGATACCGGCTTCCTCGACCGCCACGGCGAAAGCCTTGTGGCGAGCGAGCCGGATGAAACTGTCATAGACAGAGCAGCCACGGCACTTTCGAAGAGCATGGATGGCGATCCCTGGTCCGCACTTTCCGGCTTCCGCATCGCTGCGACGAGCGACAGCCGCGTGCGCGTGCGCATCGACGGTCATCTCCATTGGGGACGTGCGCGCGCCGGCCTCGAAGCAAATACCGTCGAGATCGACGAAACGATGGTGCTCTTCGATGCCGGCAATGCCTGGCCGATCGGCCTGCCGCGCGCGAGCGAAATCGAGGCAAATCACGGCGTCGGCGACGGCGCCATCCTGTCGCCCATGCCCGGCCTCGTCATCTCGGTAGATGTCGCCGAGGGCGATCCAGTCGCCAAGGGGGACCGCCTGCTGACGGTCGAAGCCATGAAGATGGAACATTCGCTGCGGGCGCCCTTCGACGGCATCGTCGGTAAATTGCAGGTTTCCCCGGGTTCCAGGGTTTCGGAAAATCAGCTGGTCGCCAGCGTCATGAAGGGAGAGGAGTGATGGCCGGCCGTTATTTCGACGAGTGGACGGTCGGCGACCGCATCGCCCACGAAATCCGCCGTACGGTTACCGAGACCGACAACCTGCTGTTTTCGACGCTCTCGCATAATCCGCAGCCGCTGCATCTCGATGCCGAATATGCAGCCGGCACCGAATTCGGCCGGATCGTCGTCAACGGCACCTTCACCTTTGCGCTCACCGTCGGCCTTTCGGTCGGCGACACCACGCTCGGCACGCTCGTCGCCAATCTCGGCTACGACAAGGTGACGATGCCGAAACCGGTCTTCATCGGCGATACGTTGCGGGTAGAAACCGAGGTGACGGAACTGCGCCGCTCGAACTCCCGCACCGACGCCGGCATCGCCACCTTCCGGCACATCACCCTCAACCAGCGCGATGAGATCGTCTGTCAGTGCCTGCGCACGGCGATGCTGAAGGTGAAGATGTCGTGAGGCTGCGCTCGCTGCTCTTTGCGCCCGGGGACCGGCCGGAACGTTTCGAAAAGGCGCTCGCCTCGGGCGCCGATGCCGTCATTCTCGATCTTGAAGATTCGGTTTTGCCTGCGAATAAGCCGAGGGCACGCGAAAGCGTGCACGAATTCGCCCTGCGCCATTCCGGCGAGACCGCTCTCCTGATCCGCATCAATCCCCTCGCCTCGCCTGAATTCGAAGACGATCTTGCCGCCCTGACCGGCCTCCATCCTTTAGCGCTCATGCTGCCGAAGGCCGAAGGCGCCGCTTCCGTGCTGAAGCTCGCAAGCTCGCTCGCATCGGCTATTCCCATCCTGCCAATCGCGACGGAAACGCCGGCCGCCATCTTCGAGATCGGCAGCTACCGGGAGGTGTCGGCCAGCCTCTGCGGCCTGACCTGGGGTGCCGAGGACCTGCCGGCCGCGATGGGGGCTACGACCGCGCGGAGGACCGACGGCCGTTATACGCCGCCTTACGAGCTTGCCCGCTCACTCACGCTATTTGCAGCGCAAGCCGCCGCCGTTCCGGCGATCGAAACCGTCTATCCCGATTTCCGCGATCACAACGGTCTGAGGGCCTATGCCGGCCGCGGTCGGCGCGACGGTTTTTCCGGCATGATGGCCATCCATCCGAGCCAGATCGAGACGATCAACCACGCTTTCACGCCGGATGCGTCCGAAATCGCCTGGGCCGAGAAAGTCGTCGCCGCCTTCGCCGCCAGGCCCGACGCCGGCGTCATCCAGCTTGACGGGCGCATGCTTGACCTGCCGCATCTCAAGCTCGCGCTCCGCCTTCTGAAGAGCGCTGGACAATAGCCTCCGCCGATCAGCCCGACTTTGCGGTCGGCTTGAAGGCGACCTGCTGCGGCTCGAGGTAACCGGCGCCGATGGCGACGTAAAGGTCGACATAGTCCTTGGCGACTTGCTGCACTGTGGCGGCAAGGCTTGCCTCGGCATCGGAGACCGAACGCTGCGCCTCCAGGACATCGAGCAGTGACGAAGCGCCGTCCTTGTAGCTCGCGGTCGAAAGCGCCAGCGATTCCTGCGACGTCTGGACCTGCCGGCGCAGCGGCTCCAGCGTCTGCGTGTCGCGGCGCACCGCCGTCAGCGCGTTTTCGACCTCTTCGACGCCGTTCAGCACCGCCGCCTTCCAGGCAAGATACTGGGTTTTCGCGTCGGATTTCTCGATATCGACATTGGCGCGCAACGTGCCGCCGTCGAAGATCGGCAGGTTGAGCGAGGGTCCGAACGACCAGCTGGTCAGACTTGCGCCTTTGGCGCCCGATGATTTGACCCAGCTCGGCGAGATCGAGCCGGAGAGCGAGATCGACGGGTAGAGCTGGGCTTCGGCTGCGCCGATATCGGCAACGGCAGCCGCCAGGTCGCGTTCGGCCTTGCGAATATCGGGACGGTTGCGGATCAGATCGGCGGGAATGCCGGCGCGCATGTCACCGCGGAAGACCGGTTGCCCGGCGCTCTTTTGAAGCTCACCCATCAGCGAAGATGCCGGCATTCCGAGCAGCGTGGCAATGTGATGGGCCGATTCCGTGAAGCTCTTTTCCAGCCCGGGAATATCGGCCTTCGTCGACTGCACCAGGCCTTCGGCCTGAACGACATCGAGGCGGGAGGCCGCGCCGGCCTTGAGCTGCAGCTGCGTCAATTCGTAGGTCTGCTGGCGGGATTTCACACTCGCTTGCGAAAGAGCGATGCGCTCCTGGTAATAACGGGCGTCGATATAGCTCTCGACGAGATCTTTCAGAAAAGTGAGCTTGGCGTTATCGGCCGTCGCATAGGCGGCTCCGAGCGAGGCAATTGCGCTCTCCTTCGAGCGACGATATTGGCCAAAGAAATCGAGCAGCCAGGAGAGGCTGGCCTCCCCGCCCGTCGTGTTCGTGGTGCCGACCGTCGTGCGCAGCCGGCCCTTTTCGCCGGATAATGTGTGCGAAGCATCGACCGTCAGGCTCGGCAGGCCGCCGGCGCCGGCGACGGTGACGTTGGCAGAGGCCGAGTTGATGCTTTCGAGCGCCTGCAGAACATCGAGGTTCTCGCTAAGGCCATGCGCCACCAGGCCGTCGAGCCGCTTGTCGCGATAAGCCGTCCACCACTCGGCCGTCACGACATTGCCGTTGCTCTTATTGCTCCCCTCTTCAAATTTGGCCGGAAGCGGCATTTGCGGGGGAACATGATCCGGGCCGCTGACGCAGCCTGTCAACAGAAGTGTCAGTGCGGATGCGGCGTAGCGGAGGGATGATAGTCTTGTGCGAAGCGACGTACTCACGGGCGAGCCTTCTGAACCGGGATCGTGGGTTCAGGCTTAGCGAGACCAGCGTTAATGGCGGTTAAGAAACTGTAAAGTTAGGTAAAATCCGAGTTCCGTCGCACATCTCGGTTCAGCAGAGCTGCGCGGCCTCGTCCTCGATGAGCAAGAGCTGCATCGAGCCCGGATGGAAGGAAGGCACCGCCATTTTCTCATTCATGCCGCGAGCGCGTCGGGAAGATAGCGAAGATGCACCGGCAGCTTAGTCGCGATCTCCTCGTCGGTCAGATCGTCGAGCGGCTCCCGGGTGCTGCCCGCCTTGTACCAGCGAACTATCGCCTCAAATCGACAAAGCAGATGCTGCTCAACATAAAAGGCATCAGGGCGTGCCCCGCTGCTCTTGGTCGCCGACCGGCCGCTGCGCTGGCGGATGATGGGGTCCGGCCGACCAGCTTCCGGTGCTAGTCCGTCGGCTCAAGCAAATCGTCCAGTTTTTCGACGACGGCCCGAACCACGTCGGCGCGGCTGACGATGCCAACCAACACGCCGTCACGCAGGATAGGGACGCGCTTGATCCCATGTTTCAGCATCAGATCGGCCAACTCCGCAAGCGAGGCTTCCTCATCAGCAGAGATGATGGCCGTGTGCATAATCTCGCGGACGTGTTGCTGGTTGAGGCGGATTTCGGCGAGGAACTCCGGGGCGAGCGTCTCGCCTTCCGCCAGCATGCGTAGCCATTGCGCTCGCGCACCTTGAAACTGCGCGCCGAAGTGGCGCATCACGTCGCCTTCGCTGACCAATCCAAGCGGCCGGTTATCGGCATCCACCACCGGTACGGCGGTGACGTGATGGATAAGCATGCAGCGGGCCGCCTCGGCCACGGTGGTCCCAGGCGACACCGTAACTAAATCTGTTGTCATCACCGACTTGGCGGGGATCGTCATGTGTAAGGCTCCAGCTAGAAGAGCATGCACAATACCGGACCGGCTTGGCGGCCGCCTTGACGTAGCGCAATGCGCGATGGCGCGGTTGCCGCCCTTCGCGACCATCGCGCCCCCCGATGGTGATGTTGTCACTGATGATGGTAAACGCTCCATGTCGGTAACGCGGAACATCCGGCGCGAAGTTTGAAAAGTAAAGCTTCGCCGCCCGCTCCCTCGCGCCCGTCGTTTTTACTTCGGAATGGGCGACCACCGCCTCACGCTTCGTCGATTGGTCCTCAGGCCTGTTCGTCGGCCGAACCGTAGGGCATCGGGCGCCTCGGAAGCTCCAGCGTGATCGCCAGGCCGCCGGCCTCCGGCAGCGAGGCATGCACGCGCCCGCCATGACGCTCGATCGCCTGCCGGGTGATGGCAAGGCCTAGTCCGTATCCGCCTCTCGGCACGGCGTCTTTGCCGCGGGAAAACGGCTGGAAGATACGTTCGAGTTCGTCCCGGCCGACACCTGGCCCCTGATCCCCAACGCGGATCGTAAGGCGGTCGGACCCTACCTCGCAGGATACTGATATGCGCGAATGCTCGGCCGTATATTTGACGGCGTTGCGGACGACGTTTTCGAGCGCCCTGTAGATCAGTTCGCCTTCGACCTCGGCCCGGAAGATGCCGTCGACACTCGTCGTGATCGTCACCTCGCGGGCCTGGGCTTCGAATGCCGCATCGCCGAGGATTTCATTCAGCAGCTCGATGACGTCGAGGGTCTGCGTCTTCAGCGGCCGGCCGGATCCCGCCGTCAGCCTGGCGAGGGTCAGAACCTCGCCGACCAGCGTATCGAGCCGTTCGACTTCCCGGTCCATACGGTCGAGCATGGCGCCGAGTTTGGCCGGGCTTTGCCTGAGAACGCCGACGGCAGCCTGCAGGCGGGACAAAGGCGAACGCAGTTCGTGGGAGACATCATGGAACAGCCTCTGCTGCGCATCCTGGAGTTCCTGAAGCCGGGCGGCGCTCGCATCGAAATCATAGGCAAGCGCCGTCACCTCATCCTTTCGGCCAGCCATCTTGTCGCCGATGCGAAAACCGAAGCGGCCATGGGCAAGCGCGCTCAAGCCGTCGCGCAGATGCACGACGGGGCGAATGAGATATCGGGCGAGCGCGCCGGCCGCGATCGTGCTGGAGATCAGGATGGTGAACCACGGCATGAACGGGCCAAGATTGTCGAAGATGGAACTGGCCGGGGCCGACACGGAAAGCCGGTAGCAGACGCCATCCTTCAGCACGGATCGGGTGGTCACCGTGTTCTTAGCAGCGCAGGCATCGGCTTCCGCAGGTTTCGAAAGGCTGAGGCCGAGCGGCTGCGTCTTCTCGCTTGTGCTGACAAAACGGGCAGCGGCGTCTTCGCCATCCTGAACCAGAATATTTGCGGTCAGGTTCAGCACGATCGTCCGCCGCTCCTGTTCGAGCTCGCCCGCGAAGGGAACCGCCTGAAGCAGTTTGACGATAAGGATGATGACAGCGAGGCTTGCCGCCAGCGTCAGCCAGATGATCCTGAAGAATTTCCAGAAAAGCCGGGGCATGGTCAGTCCACGAGAAGTTGATAGCCCTGACCGCGAACGGACTGGATCCAGGATTGTCCGTCCTCCCGCAGCCCGAGCTTCTGGCGAACGCTGCTGATATGGACGTCGATACGCCGGTCGAACGGCGTGAGCGGTTTGCCGAAGGCCCGCTTTGAAATATCCTGCTTCGACACCAGTTGGCCGGCGCTGCGGGCGAGAACCTCGAGCAGGCTGAATTCGGTGCCGGTCAGCTCCAAGGTCTCGCCGCGCCATTCAGCACTTCTGCTGCCGGAGTGGATCACCAGCTGCCCCGCCCTGATCGTGTCGGTCGATGCGCCGGCTGCCGGCTGCCCCGCGCGGCGCAGGATGGCGCGCAGCCTCGCCGCCAATTCACCCGGCGAGCATGGCTTCGGCACATAATCGTCGGCACCGAGATTGAGGCCGGATATCCTGTCCACGTCATCGCCTCTTGCGGTCAGCATCAGAACGGGGACCTGGCTCAGTTTCCGGATCCTCTGCAAAACTTCGATCCCGTTCATCCGGGGCATCATGATGTCGAGAACGATGATATCGACCGTATTGCCGGCGGCCGCGGCAATGGCGGCGCGACCGTCGGTATCGGTTATGACGTCATACCCTTCTTCGATGAGATATTCCTGCAGAAGCGTCGTCAGCTCGGCATCGTCGTCGATGAGGAGAACCTTGTTCATTCACTTCGTCCGTCATTAGAACAGGATGATTTCAGGTCGGGTCCGCCTAAAATCTGAATCCTGTTCTACATTAAAGAGTTAGAGCATGATGTCTTGAGAAAACCGCTCATACTTTTCGGCATCATGCTCAAATCCCGGCAGCCATACAGCACATGCACGCTCAAGCGGCCAGGTTTTACCCAACTTAACACTAACTTGACCGCACTTAACGTTCGCCCCGTTACTTATCCTGCCATGACATCGACGCGAGCCGGGATCGGATTGCCGTGCATGAGCCGCAATCCGTCATCGAGTTGATCGCGGATCGGGAAAAGGCAGCGACGCCTTTGACCACAAGGAGTGATCGTTGAGAAAACCATCCAGGCTAGGCGCCGCCGCTCTCGTTGCGGCCGCGCTTTTGTTCCCCCTGTGCAATGCAGCCGCCGAACAGGCGGCAGCACCTGCTCTTACCGTCTCCCTGACGACGCCGGTGCAGCGGGACTGGCCGGAGACCGTTCCGGCAAGCGGCTGGCTGAAGCCTTGGCAGGAAGCAATCATCGCCTCCGAAACCGGCGGCCTGCGCATAACCGATGTCCTGGTCGACGTCGGCTCCGTGGTCACGAAGGGACAGACGCTCGTCCGGCTTTCCCAGGAGGGCGTGCTTGCCGATCTTCGCAAGCAGGAGGCCGCCGTCGAGAACGCCAAGGCAAGTCTGTCGAAGGCCAATGCCAATGCCGACCGGGCGCGGCAGCTGCAACCTTCCGGCGCGCTTTCCGACGAGAAGATCGTCGAATATCTGGCCGACGAGCAGACGGCAACGGCAAGTCTTGCATCCGAAGAAGCCGCGCTCGACAGCGAAAAGATCAAGCTTGCGCAGACGACAATCACGGCCGTCGACGACGGGGTGATCACGTCGCGTTCCGCCAATCTCGGCGCCGTCGTCTCTGCCGGCACCGAGCTGTTCCGCATGGTTCGCCAGCAGCGTGTCGAATGGCAGGCCGAAGTGTCAGCACGCTATCTCCCGCGCATTTCGGAAGGCTTGAGCGTCAGGATCAACGGACCGGACGGCCAGGTCATCGACGGCAAGGTGAGACTTGTCGGGCCTTCGGTCAGCACCGATACCAGCCGGGCAATCGTCTATGTGGCGCTTCCCACCGACGTCCGGCTGCGCACCGGTCTCTATGTCACCGGCAATATCGAATTGCAGACGTCGCCGGCGCTGACCGTTCCCGAGACGGCGATCGTGTTCCGGGACGGCATCAGTTACCTCTTCACTTCAGGTGAGGATCAGCGGGTCAAAAAGGTCAGGGTGGAAACCGGCCGCCGCAACAATGGCGAGGTTGAAATCGTCTCCGGCATCGATCGCTCGGCGAAAGTGGTGAACTCGGGCGGCGCGTTCCTGTCCGACAACGACCTCGTGAAGATTGCGGAGACGAACTGATGAACTTCTCAGCCTGGTCGATCCGCAATCCCGTACCGGCGATATTGCTGTTTGTGATGCTGACAGCCGGCGGGCTCTTGGCCTTCAAGCAGCTGCCGATCCAGAATTTCCCCGACATGGATCTTCCCACGATCAATGTCACCGCGACGCTCGATGGCGCGGCGCCGACGCAGCTCGAAACGGAGGTTGCCCGCACCATCGAGGACAGTCTTGCCGCGCTCAGCTATCTCGATCACATCACCACGACGATCACGGACGGCACCGTTTCGGTCAAGGTGTCCTTCAAGCTGGAAAAAGACAGCGAAACGGCCCTGAACGAAGTCCGCAATGCCGTCGACAGCGTCAAGGGCGACCTACCGGCGCAGATGGAAACACCAAGCGTCACCAAGGTCACTGTACAGAGCTCCGCGCTGGTCACCTATGCCGTCGGCTCGACCGCTCTCAACGAGACCGAGCTTTCCTGGTTCGTCGACAATGATCTGACCAAGGCGCTGCTTTCGGTGCCGGGTGTCGGGCAAGTCAACCGCATCGGCGGGATCGACCGCGAGGTGCACGTGGATCTCGATCCTACGACGATGGCGTCGCTCGGCGTCACCGCCGCCACCGTATCGTCGCAGCTCAAGGCCGTGCAAACGGATACGTCTGGCGGCCTCGGCGAAATCGGCGGTACCCGCCAGACCTTGCGCACGCTCGGCGCGGTGCCATCGGTCGAGGCGCTGAAGGGGCTGAAAATCCCGCTCGCCAACGGCCAGCAGGTTCGCCTTGATGACGTCGCATCCATCAGCGACAGCTTCGCCGAGCGCTCCTCGATGGCCTATCTCGACGGCAAGCCGGTGATCGCGGTCGAGATCAAGCGCTCGAACGGATTTTCCGACAGCGGTGTCGCCGCCGATGTCGACCAGGCGATCAGGGAGTTCGCCGGCAAGCATTCAAACGTTGAGATCGACGAGGCCTACAGCACGATCGGCCCGATCATCGGCAACTATGATGGCTCGATGCACATGCTCTACGAAGGGGCGATCCTTGCGATCATCGTCGTCTGGCTTTTCCTCCGGGACTGGCGGGCGACGATCCTCTCGGCCGTAGCGCTGCCCCTGTCCGTCATACCGACCTTCCTTGTCATGTATCTCGCCGACTTCAGCCTGAATATCGTCACGCTGCTTGCGCTGTCGCTCGTGGTCGGCATTCTCGTCGACGATGCCATCGTCGAGATCGAGAACATCGCCCGCCACCTGCAGATGGGCAAGCGACCGATCGATGCCGCCCTCGAAGCGGCCAACGAGATCGGACTTGCCGTTATCGCAACCACCTTCACGCTGGTCTCGGTCTTCCTGCCGACGGCGTTCATGAGCGGGATAACGGGCCTTATTTTCCGCCAGTTCGGCATCACCGCTGCCGTCGCCGTCCTTGCCTCGCTCGTCGTCGCGCGTCTGCTGACGCCGATGATGGCCGCCTATTTCATGAAGGCCCATCCGACCGAGGAAAAGGACGGCCGGATCATGCGTGCCTATATATCAATCGTGAAGGCCGCCATGCACCGCAGGAAGACGACCGTGGCCGTCACCGCCGTCGTCGTCGCGCTCTCGCTTTCGACCATTCCCCTGTTGAAATCGGGCTTCCTGCCCGCGTCCGACGACGCGCGGACCCAGATCACGCTGACCATGCAGCCGGGCGCCACCATCGAGCAGACCGACGCCACCAGCAGGAAGGCCGCGGATATCATAGGCAAGCTTCCCGACGTGACCCGTGTCTTTTCCGCAGTCGGTTCGGTGTCCTCGGGCGGCGGTCCCGACGCCGGCACCACGAGCGATGTCGGATCGGCGACGATCGTTGCCGTGCTGCCGCCCATCGACGAGCGCAATCGCAAGCAATCGGAAATCGAAAACGACATCCGGCAGGCGCTTTCGGTCCTTCCCGGCGTGCGTGTGGAGGTCGGCGGCGGCGGCAATGGCACGAAACTCGAGATCACGCTGGCTGGCGACGATGCAAATGTCCTCGACAGCGCCAGTACGGCGCTCGAGGAGCAGCTCCGCTCACTGCAGGGCATCGGAGCTGTGACATCGACTGCAGCCAGACAGGCGCCCGAGATCCAGATCACGCCCGACTTTGCGCGCAGCGCCGCACTCGGGGTCACGTCGAGCGCCATCGCCGAGGCCGTGCGCGTGGCGACCAACGGCGAATATTCGGCCGACCTGCCGAAGCTCAACCTGCCTCAGCGGCAGATTCCGATCGTCGTCCGTTTCTCGCCCGAGGCGCGCACCAATCTGGACGACATCAAGAACATGCGGGTGGCGGGAACCAACGGCAACGTCGATCTCGGATCGATCGCCGATGTGAGGATCGGCGGCAGCCCGTCGGAGATCGACCGGATCGACCGGATGCGTAATGTCACCCTTTCCGTCGAGCTCAACGGCCGCATCCTCGGCGACGTCAACCGCGAAGCGCAGGCGCTGCCAGCACTTCGTCATCTGCCCTCGGGCGTCACCCTGGTCAACCAGGGCGAACTTCAGCGCAGTTCGGAGCTGTTCCAGAGTTTCGGGCTGGCGATGGCGATCGGCGTGTTCTGCATCTATGCGGTCATGGTGCTGCTCTTCCACGATTTCCTGCAGCCACTCACGCTTCTGATGGCGCTGCCGCTCTCGCTCGGCGGCGCGTTGGTGCCGCTGGTGGTGACCGGAACGAGCTTCTCCATGCCTGTTGTCATCGGCCTGCTCATGCTGATGGGCGTGGTGACGAAGAACTCCATCCTGCTCATCGAATATGCGATCATGTCGCGTCAGCGGGGCATGTCGAGATTCGACGCCTTGGTGGATGCCTGCCACAAACGCGCACGGCCGATCGTCATGACCACCATCGCCATGGCCTCGGGCATGCTGCCGGCGGCACTCAGCCTGATGGGCGGCGATTCCAGCTTCCGCCAGCCGATGGCAATCGTCGTTATCGGCGGCGTAGTGATGTCGACGCTGCTCAGCCTCATCGTCATCCCCGTCATCTTCACCTTCGTCGACGATCTCGAACAGATCCTCAAACGGGCTCTGCGTCGGATCGGACTGGCCGAGGACCTTGCCGGGGATAAACCGCATGCGTCCAACGATCACGCGGCGATCGCCTTTCAGCCCGAGATTTCGAAACGGGGACAAGCTCAGAGATGATGCCCCACAGGTGATTGGGCAGACGCTGCCCCACCGCGCAAGGCCGGCGACGGCACCCTCTTCGGTCGCGTTCCCCTCCCCCGGAACAAGACCGCGGGACGTGTTCCCACGCAGGCGGCATCATGCCGCCTGCGCGTCCTGCATCTTCTGGAAACGCTAGTGCGATCACCAGTTTCCCCGTCTCGATCGGCAGCAGCGCAGCTCGCGCGCGTCGTCGCGAGAACCTTTACCAAACTTTACACTTCCTTAACTGCGCTTGACATCCGCACAGTTATCATCGGTCGACCTCAGCTCAATCCGGAGTGCCGTGTGTCCAAGGCATATCGAAATATTCTGCTTGGCCGCTTTGCGGAGGGGAGAGTCATACTCGCCGCGATTTCGCGGCGGGCGCGTCAGTTTAACTCGAAATTCTACGACTATAAGATCGCCAAAGTTCTTCTACTTAGCGTCCAAGATAATTACGTCTTGATCTCTCATTTTCTGAGTGAAGCGATACAGCCAGGCCGTGCGGAGAGCCTACGCAAAGAACGCGATGCTCTGTCGGAAGACATTTCAATTGGTGGGACGGGGTGATTGATAGCGCGCTCACGAAAGCGGCTTCATCGCCTCGAAATCGGGCAAGGCGCTGCTGGCGTAGCCGATCCCCCCGAGCGAAGCGATAGCGATCCTTCCGTCGCGGATCGACAGCAGCGGTCCTTCGGCACCCTGCTCGTAAATATCCGGGTGGGCAGAAGCAAAACGCGCCATCTCCGCCTGCGGCGCACCCTGCATGCCGGCCACATAGTGATGGCCGTTACGCTCGACATGGGAGAGGCCGAGCAGCGAAACCAGCGCCAGATCCTGCTGCACGGCAAGCCCGGCCTGGCAGGTCAGGTCCTCGCCGGAGAGGAACAGGTTCGGCACGCCTGTCGTCCTGATGCGGATCGCTTTGAGGAGCGAGCGGTAGATGCCCTTGCAGGTCTTCGAGGAGACGCCGGTATAGCCGAGCTCACGGGCGTGGGCGAAAGCCTCGTCGCCATCGTCGCTCTCATCGATCAGGAAGGGCAACTCCGCCGCCAGAGCCCCAAGTGGCGTCTGCATGGTGATCGCGCGCGAGAACGGCTGTTCGATAAAGGCAATGGCCGCACGCAGCCGCGCCAGCCGCGGTATCGCCGCCATGCGCGCCAGCAGGTCGGCAAGCGGTTCGGCAGTGGCGAACTGCTCATTGCCATCGACCGTCACCCGGTAATCGGGCAGATGGTCCAGCACCGCGGCAATTCGCACCAGCCGGTCAAGATCGGCATCGACCTCGCCAGAAAGTTTGATCTTGAACCAGTGGTTGCCATAGCGCGCAATCACCGCCTCGAGGCTTTCCGGCAGACCGTCATCAACGGGATGGACGATATCGCTCTTGGTCATCGGGTCGAGCAGCCCGATCGTATGCCGGGCCGAGATCGAACCGGCGGGGCGAAGGCCGGCAAGCGTTGCCGAAGCGGCATGCGCATCGATATCGCCGGGCAGCATCGGGCCGCCGATGCCGACCAAGTTGCCACGCACCGCATCGAAGAAGGAAATGCCGGCAAGACGGCAATAGGCATCGAGTGCTGCGCGGGCGATAAGCGAAGGTCCGAAGCCGGCCGCCAACGGATTTCCGGGCAGGCGCAACACGGTTTCCATCTCGTTCAGCCGGGCGGCGGCAAACAATGTCGTCGGCGCCGACGCTTCGAGCGACGCGGCGGCTGCATCGCGGATCGAACCGCGCAATTGATCGACATTCTGCGCCGGCGTCAGTGCCGGATTTTTGTCGAACCATTTCGGCACCATCATTTCGGCGGCGCCGCCGACGGCCGTCTTTCCCTTCTCATCCTCGACACGCACCCTGAGAAAGGCCTGCGGTGCGTTTTCGAGGGTTGCCGCGCCGAAGCGGAACGGCAGGCGCAGGCGGGTATCGCGCTCGAAGGCGTCGATCTCGACAATTCTGATGCGCGGCGCCGTCACGGAACCTCCGATCTTTCCGTCCATGTTTACGCCATCCGGTCGAGCATGGCGCGCGACACTTCGTGTTGGAGCGGTTCCCGGCGCAGCAGCCGGCCGATCTCGTCCACCATGGCTTGGCCTTGGGCGAAATGCGCCTCTTCGGTGTGGCCGGCGGCATGCGGTGAAATCGTGACATTGGCAAGCGCCGAGTCGCGGAACGGGCTGTCCGACGGCAGCGGCTCCTTGTCGAAGACATCGAGAGCGGCCTCGATACGGCCGGACCGGATCTCGGCGAGCAATGCCGCCTCATCGACTAGGTCTGCGCGCGCCGTATTGATGAACAATGCGCCGGGGCGCAACAGCGCCAGTTCGCGGGCGCCGATCATGCGGCGCGTTTCCGGCAGAACGGGCGCATGCAGGGTAATCACATCGCTTTGCGCCAGCGCATCGTCCAGTCCCGTTCTGACGACGCCGAGTGCTGCGGCCTCGCTGTCATTGAGATAGGGATCGACGACCAGCACGCGACAACCGAATGGCACGAGCAGGCGCATGACCGCCCGCCCTACATACCCGGCGCCGATGATGGCGACCGTTCTGGCGCCGAGCAACCTTTGCGGCACGGCGGCGCGAACATCGAGCCATTCGCCGCCGCCGCGCAATGCATGATGCAGCCGGTGAATGCCGCGCATGGCGAGCAGCGCTTCGGCGACGACGAACTCGGCAACCGAGGCGGCGATTTTCGAGGCGGCATGGCTGACACGAAGGCCGTCGTCGAACAGCCGGGCGGGAACGAGCGTGCGGACGCTGCCGGCCGAATGGGCGACGAGGGCAAGTTGCGGATGGCGCTGACGCGCGGCGGGATCGAAGGACGGCGTGCCCCATCCGGTCAGGCAGGCCGTGGCGCCCTGCAGCAGCCGCTCGACATCGGCGGCATCGATCGTGGCGCCGGCCGGCCAGCGCACGTCGCCCAGCGCATTCAAATCAGCGGTCGCCGCATCGTCCAGCATCATGCGGCGGGTCTTTTCGGTCAAAAGGACGGCAATGACGGGTGCTTGTTTGCTCATGCTTCTACTCTTTCACTGCGGCGATCAGGCGCCTGAGATGGGCGAGATCGGCGCGGGCCTTGTCGAGCGCCTGTTCCCGGGGGATCCGGTATTGGGAATGCATCGAGAGCACCCCGGCAAAACCGGTGGCGGTGAGATGCGGGATGATGTCGTTCCAGGGCACCATGCCATCGTCGAGCCCGTACCAGTCCGAATGCCAGGCACGCTGGCCCTGCGCCCCATAGGCGCCGGGAAACCAGCCGCAATTCTTGACGCCCATGCAGCAGAACCACGGGTCGAGAAGGTCGAGGGTCAGACGCCAGTTCTCGCTTCCCTCGCGGATGATCTGGTTGGCCGGATCGGGATAGGCGCCGATCCTAAGGGATCGCGCCCGGCCAGCAATTGCATCGCCAGCGCGCCGGAGCTGTGCAGGGTCCCGCCGTGCAGCTGGATCGTCAACTTGACGGCGAAGCGTTCGGCGAGACGCTCGAAACCATCGAGGTCACGCTGTGCCTCATCGACCTGCACCTTCCAGCGCCGGGACGGATCATAACGCCAGAAGCCGAGCCGGACCTGGCCGATGCCAGCCTCGCTGCAAAAGCCGAGAAGGCGCGACGCAGCAGCGTCGGGCCGCGTGGAATCGATGGTCGCCATCGGGATGCGGAGGCCGGCTGCGGCAAAGAGCTTTGCGGCCTTGACGATTTCCTCCGGCCGTTCGGGAGAAACGGCATGGCCGTCGCGAACGAGAAGATCGGCACAGTCGAACCCGAGGCCGGCCGTGATCTCCGCCGCCGTCTTCAGCGGCAGACCTTCGAGGGTCTTGGTGAAATAGGCGATATCCATGATATCCCTGCTCATCGACTGGAAACACAGAGCTCGCTGTGGCGGCCGAAGGCATCGCGGGCGCGCACCGCATAGCGCGCGCCCTCCGGCGGCGACATGTGCAGGAATGCCGTCGAGAGCAGCGGCGCCGGACTGACCTTTTCAAAAGCCTCGCCGCTGGTGCTGGTGAGGACATCGTAGAAGATGGCGGGGGGCTCGCATCGCCGGCCGCCCAGAACAGCATGCGCTCCTCCCGGCCGCCGAAGCCGAGGTAGCGCTCGACGACGAGACCGGTGGGGGCTGCCGGCGGTGCGCCGATATCGGGAACGACGAGCACCTGCGTCAGCGACGGCAAGGGCACGTCGAGATCGACACTGACCCGGCCGTCGTCGCAGGCGACGGTGCTGATCGGATGCAGCAAGGCCGGCTCCTGGGCGCGGCGCAGTTCGGCAAACTGCGCTTCATCAGGAACTGGCGGCGCGCCGACCGGCTCGAAGGGTCCGCGCGGATTGCTTTCGTCGCGCTGACCTTCCCAGACCTCCATCGGATTGGTGAATTCCTCGTCGATGCGCAGCAGGCAGAGCGCATGGCGGCTGGGAGCGAGCCCGTCGACCTCCAGGCGGACGGCGGTCCGGCCCGAACGGTTGATGGCATCGACGCTGTGGAGGAGGCTGATGGAAACACCGCCGCCCGGCAGCCGTGTCGGCAGGATCGCCAGGCCATCCTGATCGGGCGTCAGCGGCGGCTCGGCCGTCACCTTGCAGACGGTATCGCCGAGCGTCGCCAGCAGCTCCATCGATGTGAGGCCGGGCTTCTTGATGATGTCGAAGGGCGGCGCACTGTCGATGTCGGTCACCAGCTTTCCCAGATCGGTCTTGTGCTCCCACTGCGCCTTGGTGAAATTGCGCTGTCCGAAATAGGCAAAGATCGTGCGCTGGCTCCAGCCGCCGATAAAGGCGTGGTCATTGCTGAGGAAGGTGAAATTCGCCACTTTCGGGGCAATGATGCGCCGGTCGTGCTGCTCGATGATGCGGGCGATGATCCCGGCGTAATAGGCCTTGCCGTGCCAGCTGTGATGATCGCTCCAGCCCAGCTGCGGATCGCATTCGTCGTTGATGATCGGCAGGCCCGCCAGCCGCGGATGATGCTCTTTCAGATAATCGACGACGAGAAGCGTGCGATCGACGATGGCGTTCGTCTTCGGCGTCAGATCGTCCTTGCTCCCGTTGACGCCCTTCTCGTGGATCGAGATGTAGTCGATGCGCGGCGGGCCATCGCCGGTCAGGTTGCTCGTGCCGCTGTCGCAATGGGCCATCAGGGCGCAAAAGATCGGCGAGAGCGTGCGGGCAGTGCCCGGCCCGCCCATCGGCAGGCCGGGATCGATGGCGTCGAGGCCTGCGGCGCAGGCATCGTAATAATTGGTGTAGCCCTTGATCCCGTAAGTCCACCAGCCGGAGTCGGCCTCGTTCGTCGTTTCGAAATACCATGTGCGCAACTCGTCCATGCCGTAGCGCGCGCCGTAGCGGTCCACCGTCGCTGTCACCAGATCCCGCCAGCGCCTGACCTGGTCCATGTCCTCATAATTGGTGAACAGGCCGGACGGATTGCCCATCAGCTCGAAGAACGGCTTCAGGCGGTGTTCGATCATCACGTCGAGCGCACGGTCGAGCAGCGACCAGTCGTAGCCGCCCGTGCCGCCGGTGGCGCGCAGCAGATTGTAAAGGTAGTGGACCCGCAAATAGCGGATGCCCTCGTTCGGCAGGCCGCCGATATAGGCAAGCATCTGGCGCATCTCGGGTTCGAGCAGCAGCTCGGCAGGCGAAAAGCCGGTGCCGCGCCAGAACCGGTCGAACGGGCGCACCGTTTGGCTGGCATCAACATTTATTCGCGTCCGTTCACGCATGGATCGTTCTCCTTGAAGGGAAAGGCTGGCAGCGCAAAGCCGGATTATTTAAACTTTTCGCGCATTACATCGATGCCGGGGATGGTCTTGGCCAGATGTTGATGGGCGGGGTCGAAGCGCTGGATCAGCCCGCGGCGGTGCTTGCCGACAAGGATGGTGAAGATATAGCCGCGATGCCCGGGCGAGGTGACAGTCGGGTGGTAGCCGCGGTCGACCAGGACAGTATCGCCGTTGCGGGTCATGAGGATCTTGACCGGACCGTCGTCATCATAAGTGATCTGACTGCCAAAGCCGGTCTCCGGCTGGAAACGGTAGTGATAGAGCTCCTCGTGCAGGGTCTCGGCATCGCCGTCTTCGGTGTCGTGCTTGTGGGGAGGATAGCCCGACCAGCAGCCCTCGCCGGCATAGAGTTCGCTCACCAGCAGGTTTCCGCAGCGGCCGTTCTGGCGTTGGCCGAGCAGGTGGGCGATCCGACGCTGGCTATGCGTGTCGGGCGAGCCGACATTGACCGCGTCGACCTCGTCGGGCGTGACCCGGAACGGGACGTAACGCGTCTCGCAGAGGCCGCCGGCGATGGCGACTTCCGCCGGGCCGCCACGGGCCGATATCCGGACATTGGCGTCGACGGGCGCGTAAACCGAATCCGCATCGCCTCCCCAGATATCGGCTCGCCGGCCCACAGCTTCGAAGCTGATGTCATCCACCTCGATATCCACCTGCCCCGACAGCACGACGTAGAGGCTCTCGTGCAAGGGCAGCCGCCGCGTGTCCCGGCCGTCGGCCGGAAGCGTGGCGAGGTCGAAATAGATGAGATCGAGCGTCCTGGAGGAGGTATCCACAATGGGACGCTGCTCGGAGTGTGGAATAAATTCGGGCATCAATTGAACTCCGCAACGGTACGGTCGGCGAAAGGGTTGAGGGTCAGGGTTTCGGCGTGATGGCAGGCCACCGCATGTCCGCCGGCGGTGACGGTTCGCAAAGCCGGCACCTCCTGCCTGCACAGCGCGGTGGCGTAGCGGCAGCGCGGATGAAAGGCGCAGCCGGGTGGGGCATGCGCGGGGTCGGCGACCTCGCCAGCCAGCCGGATGCGCCGGCCGTGGCGGCGCAGCCTCGGATCGGCGATCGGCACCGCCGAGAGCAGCGCTTCGGTATAGGGGTGGCGCGGATGCGAAAAGATCTGCTCCGTCGGCGCCTTTTCGACGACCCGGCCGACATACATGACGGCGATGTTGTCGGAGATGTGCCGGACGACCGAGAGGTCGTGGGCGACGAAGAGATAGGTCAGGCCGAACTGTTCCTGCAGGTCCTGCAAGAGGTTGATGGTTTGCGCCTGGACGCTGACATCGAGCGCCGAGACGGCTTCGTCGGCGATCACCAGGCGCGGATTGGACGCCAGTGCCCGGGCAATGCCGATGCGCTGGCGCTCGCCGCCGGAGAAGGCATGCGGATAACGGCGCATATATTCGGGCCGCAGGCCGACGCTCTGCATCAGCTCGGCGACCCGGTGCTCGAGCTCCAGGCCCTTGGCGATACCGTTGACAACAAGCACCTCGCCGATGATGTCGATGACGGGAAGACGCGGATTGAGCGAGGATTGCGGATCCTGAAAGACGATGCGCAGGTCGCGGTGGATTTCCTTGAGGGCGGACCCGGACAGGGCCGCGAGATCCACCGTGCCGCCGCTGCGGTCGCGATAGCGGATTTCGCCGCTGGTCGGCTGGTAGATGCGCAGCACGGTGCGGGCAAGCGTCGACTTGCCGCAGCCGGATTCCCCGACGATGCCGAGCGTCTCGCCGTCCTCGACACGAAGCGAGACGCCGTCGACCGCCTTGACATGCCCGACCACGCGCCGGAACGCGCCCTTGCGAATGGGGAAATGCATCCTGAGATCGTTCAGTTCGAGGAGCGGGCTTGGTTGCGTCATAATATCGGCCATCATTGTCTTCCCTCGTAAAGCAGGCAGCTGGCGACGTGCCCCTTGCCGATGAGGACGGCTTGCGGATCCTCGCGGTCACAGAGGCCCGCCCTCGCCTCTCGGCATCGGGGATGAAAGCTGCAGCCTTCGGGCCGGTCGAAACGCGAGGGCACCATGCCTTCGATGGTCGCCAGCCGTTCGCTCGGCTGTCCGTGCAGGCGCGGCACCGATTGCAGCAGGGCCTTGGTGTAGGGATGAACCGGTGCGTGGAAGATCGTGTCGACATCACCCGCCTCCACCACCCGGCCGACATACATGACGACGACCTCGTCGGCGATCTCGGCGACGACGCCGAGATCATGGGTGACGAACAGCACCGAGAGCCCGAATTCGGCCTGCAGCGAGGCGAGCAGATCGAGGATATTGGCCTGGGTGGTCACATCGAGCGCCGTGGTCGGCTCGTCGGCGATCAGGAGCTTGGGGCGGCAGGCGAGCGCCAGCGCAATGCAGACGCGCTGGCGCATGCCGCCGGAAAACTGGAAGGCATAACTTTCCATGCGCTCGGCCGGCCTTGGAATGCCGACGAGCGCCAGCGTCTCGATCGCATGTTCGCGCGCTTCCTTCTTTCCCATCTTGAGATGCAGGCGGATGACCTCCACCATCTGGTTGCCGATCGTATGGACGGGAGACAGGGCCGCCGTCGGCTCCTGACTGATCAGGCCGATCTGGGCGCCGCGGATCGCCCGCATGTTGCGGCCGCGCGGATCGAGCGAGGCGAGATCGATGGCGGGAGCTGCCGGATCGGGCCGGTAGCGGATTGCGCCCGAGACGATCCGCCCGCCCCGCGGAACCTGGTTGAGGATCGAGCGGCCGGTGATGCTCTTACCCGAACCGGATTCGCCGACGACGCAGACCGTCTTGCCGCGGGGGATGGAGAAGGAGACGCCGTCGACCGCCCGCACCGTGCCCGCGCCGCCGAAGAAATGGGTCCTGAGCTCGTCGACCTCGATCAGCGAGTCGCGATCGGCGCGCCCGCCGCCGGCGGCGAAATGGGAATCAGTATTCATAGGGATCTGCAGCATCGCGTAATCCATCACCGAGGAAATTGAGGGCGAGCACGGTGACGATCACCGCAAGGCCGGGAAGAAACAGCCAGGGCGCGCTCGAAACCGCGAGAATGTTCTGCGCCTCCTGAAGCAGCACACCCCAGCTCACGACAGGCGGACGCAAGCCGATGCCGAGGAAGGAAAGCGCGGTTTCGGCGAGAATCATCGTCGGGATGGCAAGCGTCACCGAAGCGATGATGTGGCTCATGAAGGACGGCACCATGTGCCGCCAGATGATGCGCATCCGCGAGCAGCCATCGAGATGGGCGGCGATGACGAAATCTTCCGTCTTCAGCGACAGGAAACGTCCGCGCACCACTCGCGCCAGATCAGTCCAGCCGATCAGCGACAGGATGACGGTGATCCAGAGATAGACCAGGATCGGATCGGCGCTGATCGGAACGGCAGCCGCAAGCCCCATCCACAGCGGAATGGTCGTGATCGAGTTGATGAGCTCGATGCAGCGCTGGATGACGTCGTCTACCCAGCCGCCATAGAGGCCGGAGATGCCGCCGAGGATGATGCCGAGGATCAGGCTGATCGCCACACCGATGAGGCCGACCGACATCGAAACCCGGGTGCCGTGCACCGTCCGGCTGAAGACGTCGCGGCCCAGCCGGTCGGCGCCGAACAGGTAGAACGGCTTGCCCGCCTCGACGGGGCCGATCAGGTGGCGGTTCAGATCGAACAGCCCCCAGAGCCGGTAAGGCTCGCCTTTGACGAAGAGGCCGACGGGAATGACAACGGCCGGATCGGGCACGTAATTGCGGCTGAGCGCGATCGGATCGATCTTCATCGAATAACCGTTGACATAGAGCGGGTGAAATCCCCCCGCCGCGTCGTAGCCGGCAAATCTCAGCTGCTGGGGCGGCGCATAGGTGTAACGGGAATCGTAGGTTTGCGACGAAACCGGGGCGAGAACCTCGGCAAAGAGAGCGACCAGATAAATCAGCACGATGACGACGCCTGCCGCCAGCGCCAGCCGGTGGCGGCAGAAACGCCACCAGATGAGCTTCCACTGGCCGGCGGCGGCGGCGGTATTTCTGATCGGTTCTGGCGATAGCGCGATGGCTTGATCGGTCATATCTGTCGTCCTTCAGCCGTTGCGGATACGGGGATCGAGCCAGGCAAGCAGCAGGTCCGAGATCAGCGTACCGATCAGCGTCAGCATGCTCATCAGCAGGATGAAGGTGCCGGCCAGATACATGTCCTGGGCAAACAGCGCGTTGAGCAGAAGCGGCCCGGTGATCGGCAGGCTAAGGACGATGGAGACCACCACCGAACCCGAGACGAGGTGCGGCAGCACCCAGCCGACAGTGGAGACGAAGGGGTTGAGCGCAACGCGCACCGGATATTTCAGCAGCAGCCGGATTTCGCTCAAGCCCCGCGCCCGCGCCATGTCGACATAGGGCTTGTTGAGCTCGTCCAAGAGGTTGGCGCGCATGATGCGGATCAGCGCCGCCGTCGCACCCGTGCCGAGCACCACGACCGGGATCCACATATGCGAGATGAGATCACCGAGCTTGGCCCAGCTCCAGGCGGCATTGATGTAGGCTGGCGAAAACAGCCCGCCGACGCTCTGGCCGAAATACTGCGCCGAGACGAACATCAGCACCAGCGCCAGCAGGAAGTTCGGAATGGCAAGACCGAGAAACCCGAAGAAGGTGGCGAAATAATCTCCGACCGAATACTGCCGCACTGCCGAATAGATGCCGATCGGAAAGGCCACCGCCCAGACGAAGAACAGCGTGGCGACCGAGACCACCATCGTCAGGCCCATGCGCGCCCAGATCAATTCGCTGACCGGCTTGTTCCAGTCGAGGGACTGACCGAAATCGCCGCGCAGCAGGATGCCGCTGATCCATTTCCAGTATTGCACCGCCCAGGGCTGATCGAGGCCATACCGTTCGCGCAGGCCGGCGATGGCGCCAGGATCGACGGTTTCGTTCTGCGAGGCGAGACGCGCCGTCATCGCGGTCAGGAAATCGCCCGGCGGGAGCTGGATAATGATGAAGGTCACGACGGAGATCGCGAACATCATTGGGATCATGTAAAGCAGACGTCTGATGATGAAGCCGGCCATGTTCAAGCTCCTTCGACCGGCGATCGCCGATCGGTTTGGGTGATGGGGCGGGGCTGCTGCCGGAATGGCGCCCGCGGACGCCATTCCGGCCGATCATGGGTCTATTGCTGGTAGTAGAAGGTCTCGGGCTTCGCCGGTCCCGGCGTCATGTAGAACGACGTGCTGGGGATGACCTTGGGGACGTTGCGCATATTGGTCTTGACGATGCCGACGCGGTCCGGCTCGAGGTTGGTGCCGATCACGTAGAACTCGTCGCGGGTGATCGCCAGCAGCTCCTTCATCGCTTCGAGTTGCTTTTCGAGCGTCGGGGCTTCCTGCACCTGGCGATAGAGATCCATCTGCTTCTTGGCGGCCGGGCTCGGCTCCTCAGCGTTCGGATCCTTGGGATTCTGGTAATAGAGGCCCCAGGCGGTGGCGAAGCTCGATTCATATTCGTGCGGGAAATACCATTTGGGATCGAGCAGCCCGAGGAAGTCGTAGCCGCCGCCGCCGACCCAGGCGAGACCGTCATTGTCATTGTTCTGCAGGCGGGAGAAGATCAGCGAACGCTCGGCCGGGCGCGGCTGCATGTCGATACCAACCGCCCGCCAGTAACGCTGGATCATTTCGAGCGCGTCGACCTGGATCGGGCTTCCGGTCAGCGCATCGATCGCAAAAGTGATCCGCTTGCCGTCCTGACCGAGGCGATAGCCTTCGGCGTCTTTTTTGGTCAGGCCCGCCTTGTCGAGATACTGGTTGGCGAGATCGACATTATATTCCAGATATTGCGTCGCCATCTTCTCGTCATAGAGCGCGGTGCCTTCGCGGGGTGCGGCCTGATAGGGCTTGGCCTGTCCGGCATAGATCAGCTGGTTGAGCTCCTCGCGGTTGATGGCGTAGCTGAGGCCGATGCGGAAATCCTTGTTGGAGAAGACGGCGCGCAAGGCCGGATTCTTGTGGGTCTCGTTGAGGGTGATCAACAGGGCGTTCGACCAGGCCGGCCGGGCGATGAACAGGCCGTAACCGGCCTTCTGCTGGTTCTGCACGATCACCGTGCGGGCGTCCGTCGTCTCGATGAAGCGGTTCTGCATGTCGATTTCGCCGCTGATCGCCTTCAGGATGATCGCCTGCGTATCCTGCAACACGTCGATGGTGATGCGATCGAAGTAGGGCAGCTGGTTTCCTGCCGTATCCACCTTGGCATAATAGGGATTACGTTCGGCGACGACCTGGGTGGTGCCGTTATAGGGCGCGGTGAGCACCCAGGCATCGAGCGTCGGCCGGCCGAGATCGCGCCAGCGGCCGGGAAAGCCGATCTTGTTGTTGAAGAGCTGGACCCAGTCGGTGGCACCGGCCGCCTTCACCAGGGCATCTACGCCGTCCGGATTGAAATCCTTGTGGAACTGCTTGAGGTAATGCGCCGGCGCGGCCGCCAGAATATCGGAGCCGCGCACCGTCGCCATGTTCATCAGGAACAGGCCGTTCGGCGCGGCAAACTTGAAGACGACCTTGTCGTCGGCAAGCTTTTCGACCTTGACGGTCTGACCACCGGCCGTCAGCCAGTCGGGGGCGGCAGGCGTGATCTTGGTGTTGCGCAGCACATTCTCGTTCCACCACACCAGATCGTCGGCGGTGAAGGGCTCGCCATCCGACCAGCGCGTGCCTTGCCGCAGGGTGAAGGTATATTCGGTGGCATTGTCGTTGACTTCGACGCTCTTGGCGATGTCGGGGATCACCTCGGTCCATTCCGGGTTCCAGCGGACCAGTCTCGTATAGCCGATCGAACGCTCGATCTCGCTGTCGCCGCCGCCGAAGGTGGCCGTGCGCCAGGTGCCGCCATAGGTGCCGACCGATTCAAGCGGCGTTAGCACCAGCGGCTCCTTCGGCAGCCGTTTTTCCACCGGCGGCAGCTTGCCGGCATCGACCATCGCCTTCAGTTCCGGCGACTCCTGAAAGCCGAAAGCGGTGCCGGCCCAACCGGCGCTGATGAGGACCGCCGCGGCAACGGTCGAAACAACCTGCCGCCGTAGAATTCTGACGTGTTGCATTCTCTCCTCCCAAAATTCTGCTTAGGTTATCGTTAACGTATTCTCCTCAATTCAGAACGTTAACGTTATCGTTCTATCTTGTCAAAAAGATTCGTATTGGCGGAATGCACACCCGCAAAGGCTTGGCTTTCTCCTGATTTATGTTAGTTATCGTTACCGTAAATTTCTCACCCCCTTAGAGACAGCCCTTGAGCAGCCCCAAAGAACCGGATTCCAAAATAACCATCGCCGATGTCGCCCACGCCGCAGGCGTGTCGCCGATGACGGTATCGCGCGTGCTCAACGGCCGGGGCGGCGCGAGCGCCGAAACCAGCCAACGCATTCTCTCAGCGGCGAGCGAACTCAATTACCGCCCCAACCCCTTTGCGCGCGGATTGCGCTCCGACCGGTCGAAGACCATCGGCCTTCTTGTTCCCGACATCACCAACCCGTTCTTCCCCGAAGTCATCCGGGGGGCCGAGGATGCGGCGAGCGCGGCCGGCTACAACCTGCTTCTGTCAAACGTCGTCGAGAACAGCAGGCGCGAGGAGGAACTCATCGAAGCGCTGCTCAGGCATCGGGTCGACGGGATCATCGTCTGCAGCGCGCGGCTGCCCGATGCAGCACTTCACAAGGCGTTGGCACCCCACCGCGCCGTCGTGCTCATCAATCGCGAGGCTCCGAATGAAATCGCCGGAACCATCGTCACGGACTACGAAACCGGCGCGTCGCGGGCGATCGACCATCTGGTCGAGCGCGGGCGACGCAAAATCGCGATCGTCGCCGGGCCGCGCAGTTCCTTCGGCGGCAAAAGCCGCCTCGTCGGCTTCCGCAAGACGCTGACGGCCCATGGGCTGAAGGCGCATGGCATCGTCTACTGCGATCCGACGGCGGCGGGTGGACAGACGGCGGCGGCGCAATTACTGGCGGAAACGCCCGATATCGATGCCCTCATCTGCTACAACGACCTCAATGCGATCGGCGCCATGAAGGCCTGCCGGGCAGCCAACATTTCGATCCCCGAGCAGATTGCCCTGATCGGTTTCGACGACATCCCGACGGCCGAACTGCTGTCTCCGGCGCTCACCACGCTGCGGGTGCAGAAACGGGAAATGGGAGAGGAAGCCGTGCGCCTGCTGCTCAGCCGCATCGCTACCAAGAACCGTCAGCACGGCATCGTCATCGTGCCCGAACTCATCATCCGCGAAACGACCTGATCGACGATCAACTGAAGAGATATCCCATGGATGGCGACAATCTGCAGTCACTGGCCTTGCCCGAGGAGAAGAAGGCCTGGTTCGTCCATGACCGGTTCGGCATCTTCGTGCATTGGGGCCTCTATGCCCTGCCGGCACGCCATGAATGGGTCAAGAGCCGCGAAGAACTTGATGACACCGACTACCAGAGATATTTCGATCATTTCGATCCCGATCTCTACGAGCCGCGCGAATGGGCAAGACGCGCCAAGGCCGCCGGCATGAAATATGTGGTGCTGACCACCAAGCATCATGAAGGCTTCTGCCTCTGGGACACCAAGGCCACCGACTTTAAGGTGACCAACACGCCTTATGGAAAGGATCTGCTGCGCCCCTTCGTCGACGCCTTCCGCGCAGAGGGCCTGAGGATCGGCTTCTACTATTCGCTGATCGACTGGCAACACCCCGACTTCACGGTCGATCCGCGCCACCCGCAGCGCAATCATCCCGATGCGTCGAAAATCAACGAAGGCCGGGATATGCTCCGTTATGCCGCCTTCATGCGCGAGCAGGTGCGCGAACTGCTGACCGAGTTCGGGCAGATCGACATCATGTGGTTCGATTTCAGCTATCCGCAGTGGAAGCTTGGGGAATTGGTGGGAAAGGGTCATCGGGATTGGGAAAGCGAGAAGCTCGTGCGCCTGGTGCGCGAGCTCGCCCCCGACATTATCATCAACAACCGGCTCGACCTCGCCGGCCTTCTCCCCGACATCGTCACGCCGGAACAATATATGCCGCGCGCCTGGCCGAAGCGCGACGGCAGGCGCGTCGTCTGGGAGGCCTGCCAGACCCTCAGCGGTTCCTGGGGTTATCACCGCGACGAGGATACCTGGAAAAGCACGGAGCAGCTGGTGCAGATGCTGGTCGGCACCGTCGCCATAGGCGGCAATCTGCTGATGAATGTCGGGCCGACGGCACGCGGCACGCTCGACCACCGGGCAATATCAGCGCTCGCCGCCTATGAGGAGTGGATGGCGCTGCACGAGCGCAGCATCGTCGGCTGCACCCAGTCCGATTTCACCGCTCCGCCCGACTGTCGCCTGACCCAGAACGGCGATCGCCTCTATATCCACCTCTTCAACTGGCCCTATAAGCATCTGCATTTCGATGCGCTGGCCGGGAAGATCGAATATGCGCAATTCCTGCACGATGCCAGCGAAGTCCCCTGGCTGCGCCCGTCCGCCAATACTTTATGGGCGAACACCCAGTTCCCCGTCGGCGAGGACGAATTGACCTTCGTCCTGCCGGTGCGCCGCCCCAAGGTCGTGGTTCCGGTCATCGAGGTGAAGCTCAAGGCGGGGAGTGCCGCCGGCCTTCAGGCATGAGACCAGGTTTGCCCGAGCGGGAGTCCTCATACCGCCCGCTCAGGAGAACGGCTCGGTCGGCCCGGCCGCCGGCCTGGTGAACCAACAAGGTCCTTCGGCGGTCATATAGATATGGTCTTCCAGACCGATCCCGACTGGCGGATCGACGGAGCCGGGCTTGCCGTCAGCCCTGTTTCGTATCGTCTGGTCGGATCAGGCTGCCGCGGCTGACGAGCGACGGTATCTGGAGAATATGCTCGGAGGCGGTGCGGCCTTCTATTCTGGAAATGAGGGTCCGGGTCGCGACCTGACCGATTTCCCTTCCCGACTGATCGATGCTGGCGAGATCGACGAGGCCGAGGGCTGCGGTCGAGGAATTGTCATATCCGATGACCGCGAGGTCTTCGGGCACGCGCACGCCCATCTCCATCGCCAGGCTCAGCAGCGTGATCGCATCGAGATCGCTCCAGCAGAACACAGCACGCGGCCTGTCCTTCCGCGACAGGAATTTTCGCATCGCGACTTCCCGCTTCGGCGAGGCGATCGGAATTTTGCCGATCGGTACGGAGGCGCCGAGCCCGCCGCGCTGCATCGCCCGGCGGTATCCGATCTCACGCTGGCGGACGACGGAAACCGCATGCCCTTCGCGCTCGCCGAGACTGAGCATTTCGATGTCGCTATAGCCGCAGGCAATCAGCGCTTCGACCGCGATCTCCGCCCCGCGCTGATCGTCGGCATTGACGGTGTCGAAGGCCGTGGCGCCGGCATCGTGATAGCCGACCGCGACAATCGGGATCTGCACTGCAAACCGCGCGATGATCTCCGAGGGCAGGCGCGGCGCAACGAGGATCAGACCGTCCATCTTGTAATCGATCATCGATTCGATCAGCGACGTCTCCAGTTGCACGCGCGCATCGCTGACGCCGATCATCGCCTGATAATGCGAAGGCGCCAGCACCGCGTTGACGCCGGCGATCACCTCCGGGAGGAAGGGATTGCGTATGTCGATCAGCAGCACGCCGATGGTGAAACTGCGGCCGCGCAGGCCCCGCGCCGCCCGCGAGGGGCGATAGCCGAGCGCCTCGATCGCATCTTTCACCTTTGCGCGCAGCGCTTCGCTGACGCCGTAGGCGTTTCGCATGACCTTGGAAACCGCTGCGACCGAGACGCCCGCATGGGTTGCCACTGTCCGGATCGTCACGCGATCGTTTCGCTGCGGCTTTTGTTTGTCTTCGACTGACATGGGCTCTCTGGCTTGCGGCTGCGAGCCATCAATAATCGCCCGCCAGACCACCATGGCAGACCGGCGATGAAATTTCTATTGCGCTTCCAAAGAAAATGTAGAACGTTATATGGAGAACGTTCTACATTTCGTCGGGAGGATTTGATGAACTTTAAGCCGGCAGCCATCAGCGGCAATCTCGTCTCGCGCACCTGGTCGGGAGAGATGATCGCGCCCCTGTCGGATCGCGGTCAGGGAACCGCCGCAAGCTTCGTCTCCAAAAGCTTCGAACATGATGGCGCCCGGCTTCCGGTCGAACTGTTCATCTCCGCACTCGGCCTTTACCGCTGCTTCATCAACGGCGCGCGCGTCGGCGACGACCTATTGACGCCGGGCTGGACGAATTACGACGACCGCATCGCCTATCAGCGCTACGATGTTTCCAGCCTCATTAACCCGGGCCTCAACCGCATCGAGATTTGGCTTGCCGACGGATGGTACCGGTCGCCCCTCATGTGGGGCGCCAAGCCGATCCCGAACTGCTGGGGCGACAGGATCGGCGCCATTGCGGATCTGGTGGGCCCAGGCGGCGTTATTCTTTCCACCGATACGAGCTGGCGGAGCGGCAGGCTGCCGATCCTGAAATCGGGGATCTATTTCGGCGAGATCTATGACGCGCTGCTGGAAAACCCCACGGAAACGCATGGCACCGAGAGATTGCCGTTCGATAGGGCACTGCTCGTCGCGCATGAGACGGCACCGGTGCGAGAGTTGCAGCCGCTCGCCGCCGTCGAAAGCTGGACCGACGACGACGGCAGGACGATCTATGACTTCGGCCAGAACGTCGGCGGTTACGTCAGATATACAGTCCGCGGCGTCGGCGGTGCCGAAGTGCGGGTGGAGCATTCGGAAGTGCTCGGCCCCGACCGCCATTTCGACAATCGCAATTATCGCACGGCCACCGCGCACACGCTTTACACAATGCGCGGGGACGGCGACGACGGACCTATGCGCCGCATTTCACCTTCCACGGCTTTCGTTATGCCAGGGTGACGATCACGGGAAATGCCAAGATTCTTGAAATCGCATCGATCCCGATCTCGTCGGTGACCGAGCCTGCCGGCGGTTTCACCTCCGGCAATCCCCTCGTCAATCGCCTCGTCCAGAATACCATCTGGTCGCAACGCGCCAATTTCGTCGAAGTGCCGACAGATTGCCCGCAGCGCGACGAACGCCTGGGCTGGACGGGCGACGCGCAGGTATTTGCCGCAACCGCCTGCTGGCTGAGCGACAGCCAGTCGTTCCTCAGGAAATATCTGCGCGATGTGATGGCTGACCAGCGCGACGACGGTGCCGTCTCGCATTTTTCGCCGGACCCTACACGCCTGCATCCCGCCGACTTCCCCGGTTATGCCGGCTCGACCGGCTGGGGTGACGCGATCGCCGTCATCCCCTGGGTGCTCTACACCCATTACGGCGATCGCGCGGTGCTGGCGGAGTGCCTGGATTCGATGGTGCGCTGGGTCGATTTCGTCTGGTCCATCTCGGATGGCCCGATCGTGCGTCCGCCGTCGCATTGGGGCGCCCGCGGCTTCACCTTCGGCGACTGGCTGCAACCGGTCGGCGACAACAGAAAACCGCGCCCGACAATTGCCGACGACTGCGCGGCCACGCTCTATCACTTCATCTCGACAGACCTTCTGGCAAAGATCGCCGCCGTTCTCGGCGAACATGCGCTTGAAGAACAGATGAAGCAGCGCGCCGGTGAGATCCGGCGGGCATTTGCCAACGAGTTCATCACGCCGGCCGGACGGCTCGCGCATAACGACCAGACATCCTATGCGCTGGCCTTCCTGCATGATCTGATCCCAAAGGAGCATCATGAGGCTGCCCGGTGGCATTTCCGGCAGGTGATCGTCGATGCCGACTACAGGATCGGCACCGGCTTCATCGGCACCCCTGCCCTTCTGCCGGCGCTGACGAAGCTTGGAATGGACGATCTCGCCGAAAAGGTCTTCCTGCAGGAAGACGTGCCGGGCTGGCTCTATCAGGTCTCGAAGGGAGCGACGACGATCTGGGAGCGCTGGGATTCGATGGCGCCTGACGGCACCATCTACGAACCGGACATGAACAGCTACAACCACTATGCCTATGGCGCCGTCTGCCAATGGCTGTTTGAATGCGTCGCCGGAATTTCGCCGAGTCCGAGCGCACCGGGATTTGCCGAGGTGATCGTCGATCCCGCGCCGATCCCCGGCCTCTCGCCGGTTGCCGCCCATCATGACGTCAGCCAGGGGCGCATCGAGGCCGGCTGGCACTGCAGCGGTAACGAGGTCACCTATGTGCTGACCCTTCCGGAGGGCTGCATCGGCCGCTTCCGGCCCGGACGGCGACATCAGAACCCGTCGCTGAACGGAAAGCCTGTCGGCGAGGAGGCCGTTCTCGCGCCGGGAACGCACCAGCTGGTCTTTTCTCTACCCGAATTTTGAGGAGCATACACGTCACACCGTTCAGAGGAGGAACGTCATGACACATCGGATAAAGCGCATTCTTGCGGGCGCATCCACGCTTCTGGCGTTGGCTGCGGCCGGCCCGTCGCATGCAGAAACCACACTGTCTTTCCTGATAGACAACAATCCCGACACGGTCGCAGCGGCCGAGGCCCTGGTTGCCGCCTATCAGACCAAGGCGCCCGACGTGACGATCGAAATCGAGCAGCGGCCGGGCGGCGGTGAGGGCGACAACATCATCAAGACGCGCCTGGCGACGGGAGAGATGTCCGATATATTCCTCTATAATTCCGGTTCGCTTTTACAGGCGCTGAAGCCCACGCAGAAACTTGTCGATCTGAGCGGCCTGCCCTCACAGGCAAAGGTGGACGAAAGCTTCAAGGCGGTGGTCAGCGCCGACGGCAAGCTCTACGGCGTTCCTTTCGGCACGGCGATGGCCGGCGGGATCCTCTACAACAGGAAGATCTATCAGGATCTCGGCCTCTCCGTTCCGAAGACATGGGCGGCTTTCATGGCAAACAACGCCAAGGTCAAGGCATCCGGCAAGGTCGCCGTGGCGCAGACCTATCGCGATACCTGGACCTCGCAGCTGTTCGTTCTGGCCGATTATTACAATCTGCATGCCGCTGTGCCGAACTTTGCCGCCGACTATACCGCCAACAAGGCGAAATATGCCGAGACGCCGGCGGCGATGAAGGGCTTCGAACGGCTGAAGGACGTTCACGACGCCGGCCTGATGAACGAAGACTTCGGCGCGGCAAGCTACGACGACGGCTTGAGAATGGTGTCGACCGGCGAGGCAGCGCATTATCCGATGCTGAGCTTTGCCGTCGGCGCGCTCAAGCAGAATTATCCGGAAAACCTCGCAGATGTCGGCTTCTTCGCGCAGCCGAGCGATGATGCGGCAACGAATGGCCTGACGGTCTGGATGCCGCCGGGCCTTTACATTCCCGCGACCAGCCAGCATGCCGAGGAAGCAAAAAAATTCGTCGACTTCGCCGGAAGCGTCGCGGGCTGCAAGATCATGGTGGAAACCAACGCGGTCCAGGGGCCTTCCCTGGTCGACGGCTGCGATCTGCCGGCCGACGTGCCGCCTGCGATCAAGGATATGCTTCCCTATTTCGAGGCCAGGGACAAGACGACCCCCGCCTTGGAATTCGTTTCTCCCGTCAAGGGACCGGCGCTCGAACAGATCACCGTCGAGGTCGGCTCCGGTATTCGCCAACCCGCCGAGGCGGCGAAACTCTATGACGAGGATGTGCGCAAGCAGGCCAAGCAGCTCGGCCTGCCCAACTGGTAGAGCGGTCTTTCGGGGCTACAGCGCCGCGCATCGTTTCGGACGCGCAAAGAACGCTGTAACACTTATGCAGTTGGCGGCCTCGCGCTTAATGAGCGAGGCGCCACCCGAGCGAAGAGGGAGCCATGATCGAGACACGCCGCCCGGCGCGCAAATCGCCCTACCCGCTGTGGTTTTTCATTCCCGCCGCCATCATATACGGCGTGCTGTTTCTTTTCCCGACGGTATCGTCTCTCTGGTTCAGCCTGACGCGCTGGGATCTTTCGACGGCCGAATTCATCGGGCTCGAAAACTTTCGACAGTTCTTTTCCGAGCCCTTCCTGGTCAAGGGGCTCGTCAACACGCTGATCTACGCGGTGACGACGTCGGGCCTGAAGACGGTCTGCGGTCTGCTGCTCGCCGTGCTGCTGACCAGCAATATTTTCGCCCGCGGCTTCCTGCGCACGCTCGTCTTCTTTCCCGTGCTGGTGTCGACGATCGGCATCGGCATCACCTTTACGGTGATGATGCATCCGACCAGGGGCATCATCAATGTCACGCTCGAAGCCCTCGGCATTCCGGGGCCGGGATGGATCACCAATCCGGCGCTCGCGCTTTTTTCGGTGGCCCTCGTCGATGTCTGGAAGGGTGTCGGCCTCGCGACCCTGATCTTCATCGCCGGCCTCGCTGCGATCAGCCCCGATTATTATGAGGCGGCGAGAATCGACGGCGCGACTCGGCTTCAGCAATTTTTCCGGATCACCCTGCCGCTTGTGCGTCCCGCCACCATCGTCGTGGTGACATTGTCGCTGATCGGCGGGCTTCGTTCGTTCGACCTGATATGGGCGATGACCCGCGGTGGACCGGGTTTCTCCTCGGATGTGATCGCCTCGGTCATCTACAAGCAGTACCAGGCCGGTTTTTATGGGCTGTCGACCGCCGGAAACGTCATCCTGTTTGCGCTGATCGCCGTGATCATCCTGCCCATCACCTTATGGTTCAACCGGCGCGAGGTCGAAGAATGAGAAGCGTCCGCCCTTACGTGACCGGCGCGATCGCCCTGGCCGTCGCGGCCGTGATCTTCGTGATGCCCTTCGTTTTCGTCGCTCTTCAGGCGGTCAAATCGAAATCCGAAGCCTCCCGCCTCGATTTCGAATTGCCCGGGCAATGGCTGTTCTGGGATAACCTGATCGCCGTCTTCAAGGCCCGCGACTACCAGCTCGCGCTCGCCTATTTCAACTCGACCCTGATCACCGTCGTCTCCGTCAGCATCCTGCTCTTGCTGTCGGCGATGGTCGGATATGTGATGCAGCGCCGCAGGACCGTCTGGAACAAGGTGGCTTCGGTTGCGCTGTTCATGGGTCTCATGATGCCGCCGGCCGTCGTGCCGACCATCGGCCTCTTGCAGGAGATCGGTCTCTTCAAAACCATGACCGGAATGATCCTGATCCAGGTCGCCTATAATCTGTCCTTTTCGATCTTGCTCTACCGGTCGTTCATCTCGACCATCCCGCGCGATCTCGACGAAGCGGCGCTGATCGACGGCGCCAAGCCGCGGCAGATCTTCTTCAGGGTCATCCTGCCGCTTCTGAAACCGGTAACGGTGACCAATATCGTCGTGCAGTCGATCGCAATTTTCAACGATTTCACCAACCCGCTTTATTACCTTCCCGGCAAGGAGAACGTGACGGTGCAGCTGACGCTCTATAATTTCCAGAGCATGTATACGAGCCAGTACAACCTGCTCTTCATGAACATCCTGCTGGTGACGATCCCGCCGCTGATCGTCTTCATCTTCTTCAACCGGCAGATCGTCGCGGGCATGACATCCGGCGCAGTCAAAGGGTAGAAAATGGCTGAGCTCACTCTGAAACAGGTCCGTAAGAGCTTCGGCGCCCTCGAGGTCATCAAGGGCATCGATCTCGAGGTTGCAACCGGCGAGTTCGTCGTTTTCGTCGGCCCGTCGGGATGCGGAAAATCGACGCTGCTGCGCATCATCGCCGGTCTGGAGGAGACGACGTCGGGCATGCTGACGATCGGCGGCAAGGACGTGACCCATGCCGAACCCTCCGAGCGCGGCATCGCCATGGTATTCCAGAGTTATGCGCTCTATCCGCATATGACGGTTGCCGAGAATATCGGCTTCGGACTTTCGCTCGCCCGCCGCCCGAAGGCGGAAATCGCCGCCAGGGTTAACGCAGCCGCCGAAACGCTGCAGCTCACCCACCTCCTGCAGAGAAAGCCGAAGGCGCTCTCCGGCGGCCAAAGACAGCGCGTCGCTATCGGCCGCGCGATCGTGCGCGATCCGAAGGTCTTCCTGTTCGATGAGCCGCTCTCCAATCTCGATGCTTCGCTCAGAGCCCAGATGCGCCTCGAGATCGCCGACCTCCACGCCCGGCTGAAATCGACGATGATTTATGTCACCCACGATCAGGTCGAAGCCATGACGATGGCCGACAAGATCGTCGTCCTGAACGGCGGGGCGGTCGAGCAGATCGGCAGCCCGATGGAGCTCTACCGCAATCCCGCTACACCCTTCGTCGCCGGCTTCATCGGCAGCCCGAAAATGAACCTCTATAGCGGCGAGACGGCACGGCGCTTCAACTGCACGACGTACGGCGTGCGCCCGGAACATATCAGGCTCTCAGAAAATGCCGGACGGTGGCAGGGCACGATCCGGCATGTGGAACGCCTCGGCGCCGACGCGATCCTCTACCTCGACGTCCCCGAGCTCGGCGAAATGGTCGTGCGCGCCGAAGGCGAGACGCAATTTGCACCTGGCATGATGGTCTGGGCAAATCTGGTCGAGGGGGCGGAACACAGGTTCTGACAATGGCCAAGCGAGCCATCGTCTCGACCCGGCACGCCATGTCGCTGACGCCGCACCCGGCCAACACCTTGAAAATCTGCAATCAATGATTAATATGCAATCATTGATGAATGGGAGTAGACATGGCAAGCATGACCATCCGCAATCTTGACGATGGGCTGAAACAGCGGTTGCGTATGCGCGCCGCAACACATGGCCGCTCCATGGAGGATGAAGCGCGGGATATATTGCGCACCGCGCTTGCGGCCAGCGAGCCAGCAGCCCGTAATCTCGCAGATGCCATTCGCACGCGCTTGCTCTCGGTTGGCGGCGTCGACCTCGACATCCCACCTCGAGAGCCAATCCGTGAGCCTCCGGACTTCTCTGCATGATCGTTCTCGATACCAATGTTATTTCGGAGCTGCTCACGGCCGCTCCAAATGCGGCCGTGATCGATTGGCTCGCAACGCAGCATCCTTCTTCCATCTTCACGACGGCGATAACGGAGGCCGAGATCCTCTATGGCCTGCGTCTCCTTCCCGAGGGACGGCGCCGACGCGATCTGGAGGCAGCAATTTTGCCGATATTCAGCGAGGACATTGGCGGGCGCGTCCTGCCATTCGATCGCGACGCTTCAAACGTTTATGCCACTGTCGCTACCGATCGCCGAAAAGCGGGTCGGCCAATCAGCCAATTCGATGCCCAGATCGCCGCCATTTCCATTTCGCGTGGCGCCTCGCTTGCGACACGCAATGTCTCCGATTTCGCGGGAATAGATCTTCAAGTCATCAATCCGTGGAAGCACAAATAGAAGTGCGAAAGTGCGGATACCGAAGTGTGAGCGGCTTTTACATATAGGCAATATTCATCGCATACCGGACGACCCCAAGCCGTCACCAGGTCAGAACCGCCCGGGACGCAGCGGGTTGAGATCGATGGCGGGGCTCTGCCCGGCAACAAGCTGAGACACGAGATAGCCGGTCAAAGCGGCCAGCGTCAGGCCGAGATGGCCGTGACCGAAGGCGTAGGTAAGGCGAGGCAAGCGGCGCGAGCCGCCGATGACCGGCAGCGAATCCGGCATGGACGGCCGGAAACCCAGCCACTCGTCGCTGCCCTGTCCGGCGGCCGGCAGCAGCATTTTCACGCCGTCACGGATCATCGCCGTTCGCCTGGGGTTCAAGGGAGCGGCAAGCCCGCCGAGTTCGACGGTTCCCGCCGCGCGTAACCCATCCGCCATCGGCACCATGTAGAAGCCGTGCTCGGGATAGCAGACCGGACGCGACAGCAGATTGCCCGCCTGCGGGAACAGGACGTGATAACCGCGCTCGGTATCGAGCAGGACGCGATCGCCTACCGATGCCGCAAGCTTGCGGGACCGGGCGCCGGCGGCCAGGACGGCGTGGTCGGCAAGCATTGCCTTGCCGGCGATCCTGAGACCGATGCCGTCGTCGCGTTGCTCGATTGTCGAGACTTCGCCGCGGATGATCTCTCCTCCGCCATTGACGAGCGCTTGCGCCAACGCAAAGCCGAGCTGCCTGGGGCTCGAAAATACATAGGCGTCCCGGAACAGCACACCCTTGTGGTAGAGCGGCGCAAGATTGGGCTCCAGGCTTTGGATATCGGCGCGGCTGAGCTGCTCCATGGCGACGCCATGGCGTTGACGCAACGCGTATTCGGGATCGGCAGCCTGGAATTGCGCTTCCGTCTTGTAGAGATAGAGGCAGCCGTCATGCCGCTTCAGCCGTTCGGCGCCTGCCTGCATCAAAAGCGGCTGCCAGGCGGCATCGGCATGGGACAGCAGCACCGCCAGTGTCGCGGCGATGCGCTCG
Organism: Rhizobium sp. F40D2; assembly: GCF_051810745.2. Lineage (NCBI taxonomy): Bacteria > Pseudomonadati > Pseudomonadota > Alphaproteobacteria > Hyphomicrobiales > Rhizobiaceae > Rhizobium > Rhizobium sp. F40D2. Next base: position 31,911 of record NZ_JBPWQX020000002.1, on the reverse strand, counting down.
ACCTCGGCTTTCGTGCTCGATGCCAGGAAGGCGCAGAGCCACGGCGCCAGTTGCGGCAGGTATCTCCAGACGATCGCCAGCGGACCGAACGGATTGAGCAGCATTCCCGGCACACGCCAGATGACGCCTGGAGTCGCGACGGGAACGACGCCGTGCGGCGCAAAGGTGCAGGCGTTTCCATAGGAACAGGCCTGCCGGTAGGATGCATCGCCCAATGGCGGCGCCGGATCGACGATCGTGACACGATGCCCCGTCCTCTGCAGCCAGAGGGCCGAGCAGAGGCCGACAAGTCCCGCACCGACAACAGCCACATGCCGGCGCTCGGCGTCGGGCAAGGGCTGAAGCTCGGGGAGCGGCCTATTCATCCTAGACCAGGCCGGCCAGAGCGCGGGGACGATCGTTCAGCGTCGCGGCGATGATGCGCAGGGCCCTTGCCAGTTCCTCCCGCGACGATGCGCAGCCGACATTGACGCGCACGGCATGTTCGACGGGCTGACGATCACAGGCAAAGGCGGTGGCAGCCATGACGGCAACGCCGTGGGCGCGCAGATTGGCGGCGAAATCCTCGCAGCGCCATGGCACCGGCAGTCTGAGCCAGAGGAACATGCAGCGCGGATCGGCGGAGAAAGAGTGGCCGGCCAGGATCGTCGTCACGATCGCATGGCGGGCGCGCAGCTCCGCAAGCTGGGACTTCAGGATCGCTTCGGCCGTGCCGTCCTCCAGCCACCGGGTGGCAAGAAGCAACGGCAGCGGCGAAGGCATCCAGGCGGTCGTGCGCACCGCCTCGGCGGAGAGCAGCGCACGGCCGGGCGGGCAAGTGAGATAGCCGACGCGCAGACCCGGCGCCAAAGCCTTGGAAAGCGCTGAGATATGGTAGGTCCTGGCCGGGGCGAGCGTGATCAGGGCGCTTGCCCGGGTCCCGAGCATCGGGCCATAGACATCGTCCTCGATGATGACGAGATCATGCTTTTCCGCGACCTCGACCAATTCCCGCCGACGCGACTCGCTCATGGTGACGACGGTCGGATTGTGCATCGAGGGAACCGTGAAGACGGCGCGCACCGGCTCCCGCCTGCAGATATCGTCGAGCTCCGCCGCCGACATGCCCTGATCGTCACTTCCGATGCCGATAATGTGGAAGCGGAACATCTGGGCAAGCGCGATCAGGCCGTAATAGGTCAGCCGATCGCAGACGATGGTGTCGCCGGGCTCGATCAGGCTGCTGATGACAGCGAGAAGAGCGTGCTGGGCGCCGCTGGTGACCACGATATCGTCTTCGGACGGGTCGAAGCCGTTGAGCGATATCCACTTTCTCGCAGCAAGGCGCGCCCAGGCCGGCCCTTCCGGCGGCTGGTACTCCTGCATCTGGCCGAAGCGCGGATCGGACGAAAGATCCGGCAGGGATTGGGCGAGGCGCTGCTGGAAATCGTCGACGGCCGGCCGGTTGACCGTCAGGTCGATGACCCCGGCCGGGCTCGCCGCCCGATCGACCCGTGGCATGGCGCCGTCGCCTGTGACGATCGTGCCGCGCCGGGTGCTGCCCATGACAAGATTGAGGTTCTGCAATTCGCGATAGGCGCGCGTGACTGTGGAGACGTTGAGCGAGCGCTCCCGTGCGAGATCGCGTTGCGGCGGGAGCTGGCTGCCGGGCGGCAGGGCGCCCGAGCGGATTCGCGCCTCGAGCTCGCTGGCGAGTTCCAGATAGGCCGGTATCCGCGTTTCCCGCTCCTGGTTTGTCTGGCTCAGTTCCGATCGTTCAGACATACAATTCCTGCAATCCGTTTAGTTTTCGTCAGCTTGGCGTGGCCTATTTGATCGTCGGCTCCACGATCCAGCTTGATTTCGTGCGATATAACACGCTTTCCCAATGTTTTCGAGGCCTGCAGTTGTTGCCATACAAAATTATTTGTGTGGCTTGACAAACATAAATCGACCGGGACAATATGGACCAGCATCGAGACAAAGAGGCAGGGACCCGGCCGGTGCAAACAGGAGGAATTCATGAGCGAGCGCTTCATTGCTTTCGAAGGCGTGCGTAAATCCTATGACGGTGTCAGCTATGTCGTGCGCGGTCTGGATCTCGACGTCGCCAAGGGCGAGTTTCTGACCCTTCTCGGACCTTCCGGATCCGGCAAGACCACGACGCTGATGATGCTGGCCGGCTTCGAGGCTCCGAGCAGCGGGACCATTACCCTTGCCGACAACAGGATCGACAGCGTTCCGCCGCATCGGCGTAATATCGGCGTGGTCTTCCAGAATTATGCGCTCTTCCCGCATATGACGGTCGGCGAGAATGTCGCCTTTCCGCTGAAAATGCGCCGGCTCGGCAAGGCGGAGATTACCGAACGGGTTCGCCGCGCGCTCGACATGGTGCGCATGGCGAGTTTCGAAGCGCGACGGCCCAACCAGCTTTCGGGCGGACAGCAACAGCGCATCGCGCTTGCCCGCGCGCTGGTCTTCGAGCCGCAGCTCGTGCTGATGGACGAGCCGCTCGGTGCGCTCGACAAGCAGCTTCGCGAACATATGCAGCTCGAGATCAAACATCTGCATGCCCGCCTCGGCATCAATGTCGTCTACGTCACCCACGACCAGGGCGAGGCGCTGACCATGTCGGATCGGGTCGGTGTGTTCAATGACGGCATACTGCAGCAGATCGCCGCCCCGCATGCGCTCTACGAGACGCCGGCAAATCCCTTCGTCGCAACCTTTATCGGCGAGAACAATGCGATATCGGGCGAAGTCGTCGCAATCGACAAAACCCTCTGCCGGCTTCGCTCGCCCGACGGTTCGATCATCACCGGCCAGGCCGGAGAAGGGTTGAAGGAAGGCGCGCGCGCAACCCTGGTCCTGCGGCCCGAACGGATCCTGCTGGCACCTGGTGCCGACATTCCGAACCGGTTCACCGCCATGCTCAAGGAAATCATCTATCACGGCGATCATGTGCGGTTACGTGTCGCCGCATGCGGCTGTGACGACGTCTTCATCAAAGTCGCCGCCGCACAGGATATGCCGGTTCGGTCGCTCGGCTCGAGCACCCTCATCGGCTGGGCGCCGGGGGATTGCCGCGCGCTCGCGCTCTCCTGACCCAGTGCTCATTCTTTCGTAACGCAGCAACAAAAAGGGGAACCACCATGATGCGTTTAAACTGCATGCTTCTCAGTTCCGTCATGGCTCTTGCGACCGCAGGAGCAGCATTTGCCGAGGATACGCTGACCGTCACCTCCTGGGGCGGCGCCTATACGAAGAGCCAGGATGAGGCCTTTTTCAAGCCCTTCGCCAAGCAGACCGGCACCAAGATTCTCCAGGACGAGTGGGACGGCTCGACAGCCAAGCTGAAAGGCATGGTCGAGACCGGCCAAGTGACCTGGGACGTCGTCGACGTCGAACCCAGCCATGCGCTGCAAGGCTGCGACGAAGGCTGGCTCGAGACGATCGACTATTCGAAACTCGGCGGCAAGGACGCCTTCATCGACGGCGCGGCGATGGATTGCGCGGTCGCCACCATCGTCTTCGGCACCATCTATGCCTATGACGCCGCCAAGTTCCCGAATGGCGGGCCGACGACCATGGCCGATCTCTTCGACACCGCCAAATTCCCGGGTCCGCGCGCCTTGCGCAAGTCGCCGAAGACCACGCTGGAATTCGCTTTGATTGCCGACGGCGTCAAACCGTCTGAGGTCTACGACGTGCTCGGGACACCGGAGGGCGTCGACCGCGCCTTCAAGAAGCTCGACACGATCAAGAAGGATGTGAAGGTCTGGTGGACCGCCGGCGCGCAGCCGCCGCAGCTTCTCGCCGATGGTGAAGTGGTGATGACCACGGCCTGGAACGGCCGCATCTATGACGCCGTCAAGAACAGCGGCAAGAACTTCAAGATCGTCTGGGACGGCCAGGGAATGGACTTCAATCTCTGGGCCGAGCCGAAAGGCTCGAAGAACAAGGAACTGGCGGATAAATTCGTCGCCTTCACCGTCAATCCTGACGTGATGGCGCAGCAGTCGAAATATATTTCCTATGGCCCGACCCTGAAGGCAGCCATCGCGAAAGTTCCGCCGGATATTCTCATCGATCTGCCGACAGCACCAGAGAACACGAAGACCGCATTTGTCGTCTCCTCCGAATTCTGGGCCGACCATGACGAGGAGCTGACCGAACGCTTCAACAAGTGGCTCGCACAGTAACCTCGTCGGGCGGGCGAGTGTCCCCCGGCTTCGTCCGCCCCTTTCTCTACCGCAAAAAGGCATGAGCGATGGTGACCGCGACAATGAATGAAGGCGACGGCTCGATGATTGCCGCCGGCATACGGGTGAAAAGCCTCGGCAGTGCAAAAAGCAAGGCGCAGCTGAAAGCGCTGCTGTTGGTCGCGCCTCTGCTGATCTTCCTGCTGCTCGTCTTCGTCCTGCCGATCGTCCTGCTGTTGACGCGCGCGGTCGACAACAGGGCGGCTTCCGCCGCTCTGCCCTATACGATGTCAGCTCTATCAGCCTGGGATGAACAATCTCAACCCGACGAAGCGCTGTTTGCCGCCTTTGCCGCCGACCTGAAACAATCGCCCCGCGATCAGATCGCCGAGGTGGCCAAGCGTCTCAACTATTACGAGACCGGCATGCGCTCGATGCTGTTGAAAACCGCGCGCACGATCCGCAACGCCGAGCCACCCTATAAGGCCGCCTTCATCGCCATCGATCCCAAATGGGAGACGCCGCATTACTGGACGATCATCAAGAACGCGTCGCCGCCCTTCACCGATTACTATCTGCTCGCCTCGCTCGACCTGGAGCGCGACGCCTCGGGCGCGATCGTCAGGGTCTCGGCTGAAAATGCAGTGCATATCGACGTGCTGATCCGCACCTTCGTCGTCAGCGCGTCGGTGACCGTGATCTGCCTGTTCCTCGGCTATCCCCTTGCCGCCCTGATCGCCCGCTCGAAAGGCGCCGTTGCCAATACGCTGCTGATCCTGGTGCTGCTGCCGTTCTGGACCTCGCTTCTGGTGCGCACCAGCGCCTGGGTCGTGTTGCTGCAGGGGCGCGGCGTAATCAACTCGGCGCTCATCTGGCTGGGCCTGGTCAACCCCGAGCGGCCCCTCGACTTGATATACAATCGCATCGGCGTCCTGATCGCCATGACCCATATTCTGCTGCCCTTCATGGTGCTGCCGATCTACAGCGTCATGAAAAGCATCCCGCCGGTCTATTTGCGGGCCGCCTCGTCGCTCGGCGCGCCTCCGGCATCGGCCTTCTTCCGCGTCTACCTGCCGATGAGCATGCCCGGCGTCAGCGCCGGCGGCTTGCTCGTCTTCATCCTGGCACTCGGCTACTACATCACGCCGGCTCTGGTCGGCGGGCCTGGAGATCAGATGGTGAGCTATTTCATCGCCTATTATTCCAACCAGGTCACCAATTGGGGCATGGCGGCGGCTTTGAGCACGATCCTGCTGGTGGCGGTGCTCATCCTCTACGCCGTCTACAATCGCATCGTCGGCATCGACAGGCTGAGGATAGGCTGATGACGAACTTCCTTTCCTTCCCGCGGCTGTTTTCGATCCTCCTGTGGCTGGCCGGTGGCCTGGTGATCCTCTTCCTGATCGCGCCGATCGTGGCGATCGTGCCGCTCTCCTTCAATGCCGAGCCGTTCTTCACCTATCCGATGCCCGGCCTGTCGCTGCGCTGGTACCGTGAGTTCTTCGATTCCAACGTCTGGCAGCTGGCGCTGAAGAACAGCATCATCGTCGCCGTCTGCGCCACTGTCCTGTCGACCTTTCTCGGTACGCTTGCCGCGATCGGCCTCAGCCGGCCATCCTGCCCGGCGCGGGCAACGCTGACCGCCATTCTGATCTCGCCGATGATCGTGCCGGTCATCGTTTCGGCGGTCGGCATCTATTATGCCTTTGCCGCCGTCGGACTGCTGAACAGCCTGACCGGGCTGGTGCTGGCGCATACGGCTATCGGAGCGCCCTTCGTGGTGATCACCGTGACGGCGACGCTCGCCAGCTTCGATCACAATCTGATGCGGGCAGCATCCAGTCTCGGCGCAGCCCCTGTCGAAGCGACCCTGCGCATCATGCTGCCGGTCATCGCGCCTGGAGTGGCATCCGGCGCGCTCTTCGCCTTCGTCACGTCGTTCGACGAGGTGGTGATTGCGCTCTTCATCGCCGGCTCCGAGGAACGTACCCTGCCGCGCCAGATGTGGAGCGGCGTTCGGGAAACGCTGAGCCCGACGATCGCCGCCGTCGCAACCCTCCTCATCCTGTTTTCAACACTGTTTCTCGCCACCATCCAATGGCTGCAGCGACGCGCCGAACGCCAGAAGATTGCGCATAGGGACTAAACTCGGGAGTTTGAGCATGCAGATCGATCGCTACGAAACCGGAAAACGGATGAGCCAGGCCGTGACCTATCGCGGCTTCGTCTTCCTCGCAGGCCAAGTCGCAATCGACGCGCCCGGCGCCTCCGTCCGCGAGCAGACGACCAATGTCCTGGCGCGGATCACTAGGCTTCTCGACGGCGTGGGCAGCAATTCGACACGGATCCTCAGCGCGACGATCTGGCTTGCGGATATGTCGAAGTTCGAAGAGATGAACGCCGTCTGGGACGCCTGGGTGCCGTCCGGCCACGCGCCGGCGCGCGCCACCGTTGAAGCCAGGCTGGCCGCGCCCGAATTTTCCGTGGAGATCGGCATGATCGCGGCGATAGGGGAGTGATTGGTCAGCGCTTGCCGTCATCTTGCCAGGACGGACAGGAATTAAGAAAAACTCAAGCTTTCAATGGCGGCAATGCGTCGCCGGCCAGCGACAAGAGGGGCTCGTAGTCGGCTTTGGAAAGCACCGTGAAATCAACGAGGCCGAGCGTGGCCCGCGTCGCCACCAGCGCTGGCTCCTTGACAGCGGCGGCAAGCGCACCACGCAGGAGAAGGGACCCTCTCGTCCGAGGCATCATCTGAAGTAATGAATGGCGAGCCTGGGCTTTGGGCGTCTCGGCAAAGCGAACCCTTTGGACATATCTTGGATCGAAGCGGCAGAAAGGACTTTGGTGGGATCGCCTTCCGACCCGTGAAGGCAGAAGACCTCGCCGCCATGAGGATCACGGCCAAGCCCTTCTTGCACCTTCAGCTCGAGGCTGTTCATGCCGCCGCGCATGTCCGTCACGCCGCCCGCGATCCAGATCTTCAAACCCGCCGAAAACGCAATTAGAGCGGGATGATTTTAGGTAGAATCGCAATTGGGATTGAACGAAGCCGCTTTCGCGGCATTTGGAGGATCTGATTGCATGAAGCGCTCCTGATTGAAGGAATGGGCTGTTTTGCCCAACCTTCAATCAGGAGATGACGATGACGGAGATGAGCCCTCTACGCCGGCGCATGATCGATGACATGACGATCCGCAATCTTTCGCCAGCAACGCAACGATCGTATTTACATGCGGTAACGAAGTTCTCGCGCTATTTCGGGCGATCGCCAGACCGTCTTGGACTGGAAGACGTGCGCGCGTTTCAGGTGCATCTGGTTTCTTCGGGCCTATCATGGCCAGCCTTGAACCAGACAGTTTGTGCCCTGCGGTTCTTCTTTGGCGTCACGCTTGGTCATGGCGAGATACCGGAGCGCATTTCCTATGCCCGGACACCGGCCAAGCTGCCGACGATCCTCAACGGCGACGAGATCGTGCGGTTTCTGGAAGCCGTTCCAAGCCTGAGGACCCGTACCGCACTGACGACAGCGTATGCGGCGGGGCTGCGCGCCTCGGAAGCTGTCCATCTCAAGGTCCGCAACATTGATGGCGAACGCGGCATCATCCGCGTCGAGCATGGCAAGGGCGGAAAGGATCGCAACGTCATGCTGTCAGCGCAGTTGCTCGCGATCCTGCGGGTCTATTGGCGGCTGGCGAGACCCGAGGTCTGGCTGTTTCCGGGTCGGGACGAGACCAAGCCCATCGACGTCCAGGTTCTGTATTCTGCCTGCCGTTCGGCGTGCGCCGCGGCCGGCATCGACAAAAGGGTAACGGTGCATACGCTGCGCCACAGCTTTGCCACCCATCTTTTGGAAAGCGGAACCGACATCCGCATCATCCAAGTTTTGCTCGGCCACAACAATCTGTCCACCACGGCACGCTACACGAAGGTTTCCAATACCCTGATCCGCAGCACGACCAGCCCGCTCGACCGACTGACGCTGGAGGTGGTGCCGCCAAGCTGAGCAAGTTTCGCCATGGCGGCGGGACTGGAGGTGGCGGATATTTTTCGCCGCCACGGGGAAAGATATCGTCAAGCCCACGACACCCATCTCGGGCGTGTCGAACGCCGGGTCATGAGTGCGGTCGAGATGTGCCGGACCGCTCGCCTGGGCGGGCATGTCCAGCAATGTCAGGACTGCGCGGCGTTCCGCATCGCCTATAATTCCTGTCGCAACCGGCATTGCCCAAAGTGCCAGGGACAGGCGAGCCGTGACTGGCTTGCTGCCCGACAGGCCGACCTTCTGCCTGTCGGCTATTTCCACGTGGTCTTCACCCTACCGCAGCAGATCGCCGCAATTGCCTTCCAGAACAAACATGCCGTTTACACGATCCTGTTTCGCGCCGTCGCCGAGACGTTGCGCAAGCTTGCTGCCGATCCCAGGCATCTGGGTGCAGAGATCGGCTTCATCGCGGTGCTGCACTCCTGGGGACAGAACCTCCATTTTCACCCTCATATCCACTGCATCGTGCCGGGCGGCGGATTGTCGGCGGACCAGTCCCGTTGGGTTCCCTGCCGGGCAAACTTCTTCCTGCCCGTGCGCGTTCTGTCATCCCTGTTCAGGCGGTTGTTTCTTGAAGAGCTGAAGCAGGCCTACGACCTGGACCAGCTTCGGTTCTTTGGCGATATCGCCGGCCTGGCCAATCCGGCGGCGTTCAATCACATTGTCAAAGAAACGCGGCGTGTCGCCTGGGTGGTCTATGCCAAGCCGCCATTTGCCGGACCCGAACAGGTGCTGGCCTATCTCGGGCGCTATACCCATCGCATTGCCATCTCCAATTCCCGCCTCGTCAGCATCGATGGCGATCGAGTCACATTCCGATGGAAGGACTATCGAACGGGCGGCAGGCAAAAGGTAATGACGCTCGATGCCCACGAGTTCATCCGCCGTTTCCTGCTTCACACCGTTCCGGACGGCTTTCACCGCATTCGTCATTATGGCCTGCTTGCCAATGGCCATCGGCAACTGAAGCTGGACCTGTGCCGAAGCCTGCTCGACGTCCCGCCGCCGGAACACCCGGTCGAAGAACCGGACACAAAGCCACCACCTTTGCTGCACCGCTGCTCCTGTTGCGGCGGAACCATGACGATCATCGGCGCGTGGACCCCGCTCCAGCCGGTACGTCGGCCAGCATGGAACGACAGTTCATGATCATACCACGCGCGCCATCATTGCAACGATCAGCGTCGGCATGCCGAAGAGCCGCGGTGCGAGTGCTTTGGCCAATCGTGCCCGAGCGACGTTTCGGTCGATGCAAACCAGCCGACAGGCGCGTCAAAGACACCGCAAATACCGGCAAGAATCTCCTTCCATACCTGTCCACGGGCTCCGGCAAGGCTCAACCCTGCAAAACGCCATCCACCGCTTCGGCTAAATCCCCATAGCGCCAAACAACCCGCGCCTTCGCTCAATCCGGCTTCAATGAGGTCCGATCAGTGAATGCCGCACGCACAGCGCCCGGACCTCACAGAACCCTCCAGATTCCCTTTTGGACACAAATCAGATTCACCCTTCTGGCCGGTAAGGAGGCCGGTCTGGATGGCGAGACCTTTTTCGAATGATCTGCGAGAGCGTGTTGTCGGGGCGGTGACGCAGGAGGGGCTGTCGTGCCGGGCTGCGGCCAAACGGTTCGGCATTGGCATCAGCACCGCGATCGATTGGGTGCGGCGGTTCCACGCAACGGGCAGCGCAGCACCCGGCCAGATGGGCGGCCACAAGCCGCGGGCAATCTGCGGTGGCCACCGGGAATGGCTTGTCGAACGCTGCCGCGCGAGTGCGTTCACGCTGCGTGGGCTGGTCGCGGAATTGGCGGAGCGGGGTCTGGACGTGGATTACCGGTCCGTCTGGGCCTTCGTCCAGGATGAAGGGCTGAGTTATAAAAAAGACGCTGGTCGCCAGCGAACGGGAGCGACCCGACGTCGCCGCCAGGCGGGCGCGCTGGCTGAAGCATCGCCATCGCATCGATCCGGCCCGCCTTCTCTTCATCGACGAAACCTGGACGAAGACGAACATGGCGCCGCTCAGAGGCTGGGCGCCGCGTGGCGAGCGGCTCTTGGGCAAAGCTCCTTTCGGCCATTGGAATACGATGACCTTCATCGCCGCGCTTCGAACCGACCGCGTCAGCGCACCATGGATCATTGATGGCCCCATCAACGCCGAACGCTTTCTCATCTACGTTGAAAAGGTGCTGGTGCCAGAACTCAAACCTGGCGACATCGTCGTGATGGACAATCTCGGCTCGCATAAAGCCAAGGCGATCCGGGTCGCCATCCGCAGGGCCGGCGCCCGACTATTCTTTCTGCCGCAATACTCCCCAGATCTCAATCCGATCGAGAAGCTCTTCGCCAAGATCAAACACGGGCTGCGACAGGCACAAGCCAGAACCCGCAACGCCATCGACGACGCGCTTGCAGCTATCCTCCAAACCGTCTCGCCAAAAGAGTGCCTAAACTACTTCAAGGAAGCCGGATATGAACGGACGTAAAATCATCCCGCTCTAGCAACAAACAGCAGCAAAAATCTACTAAACCTTAACTTGTGATTGGTAATAGGTCACAAACACGTTGAGGGGTTATCTCATGAGCGAGACATCCAGAGCGCGAGCCTTTTTGATAGGCCTTACTGGATGCGCTTACGCGATTGTTCCGATGCTGGCTTGGCTCGTTGGCCTGTCGGTGGATCCAAGAGGTTTCGCGCGGCTAAGCATGGTCGCCCTGATTTTTCTTTTGGGCTTCGGCCTCCTGTGCCATTGGCGTAGAATCCCGTCACTGCTCTGCATTGTTGAATGCACTGGAATGGGCTTATTGCTAACGAGCCCGCTTATCGTATCGACCTACGTTGCTTTTGCTCTGAAGCTGCCTCTACAGGATCAACAGCTTCTACAACTGGATCGCTTTCTTGGCATCGACTGGTTGAGTTTGATTGCTTACTTCGACGTGCATCCGCTGCTAGCAAAGTCACTGATGTTTGCATACCAAGCATTCCACTATCAGCTTTTATTCCTTCCAGTGGTGCTGAGCTTGTGCGGCCATCGCTCTCGCGCATATCAGGTCGTGGGGACATATGGCCTGATATGCGTCATCGCGAGTATCATCACCATTTGGTATCCGGCGCTCGGAACCTACACTGATTTTTCTCTCCGTCCGGGCGATCTCAAAAACATCAATGGCATACTCGGCGTCGAATACGTCCCGCAAATTTTAGCCGTCAGAGATGACCCAAATTTTGTGCTGCAATTGGAGCATGCAAGTGGCATTATCTCATTTCCGTCGGTCCATGCGGCGGTAGCGGTGTTGTGCATTTGGGGCGCATGGAAAATGCGATGGACAAGATTTCCGATGATTTTCCTAAATACGCTAATGCTGCTAGCTGCCATCACGGAAGGCGGACACTATGTCGTCGATTTGGTTGCTGGAATCGGTGTTGCGGGTTTCAGCATAGCATCGGTGCGGTGTTTTTCGCGTAGCGGCGGCGTTCAATTTTATCGCAGCCAATTTGATGGGAATGTCCAACAGATCTGACGAAGCCCGTGCTGATCAACGGCTAGATCTGCGTCTTCAGTCGTCCGTGCTTTAATCGACCGGCCTCTTATCAAACCCGGAGGAAATCCGCAGTGGCGGATCAATGGAAGCACCCTCGACGCCCTGACGTCCGTTGCCCCTTCAAGCCGTTAATTGCGGCAATGCCTCGCCGGCCAATGAGAGAAGCGGCTCGTAGTCGGCTTTGGAAAGCACCGTGAAATCAACGAGGCCGAGCGTGGCCCGCGTCGCCACCAGCGCTGGCTCCTTGACAGCGGCGGCAAGCGCACCACGCAGGAGATGGACCTTCTCGTCCGAGGCATTGCCTGAAGTAATGAATGGCAGGCCGGGGCCTTTCGGCGTTTCGGCGATGATGCGGACCCCTTCGACATGGCCAGAATCGAAGCGGCGAATGTTGGCATAGGTTATGCAATCGATCGCCGCGCTATCCGCCCTGCCCTCGACGACGGCGGCGATGCTGCCGCTGTGGCTGCCGGTTTCGATGATCCGGCCGAAGAAACGGCCCTCGCGGGCTAGCGGAGCGACGGCCGCGCCAAAGAGATTGCTGCCGGAATTGCTGTCGGGGCTGTTGATAGCAGCCGTGGTGCCACGCAGATCCTCCAGCCTGCGAAGGGAAGCACCCGTGCGGACGATGATGAAGCTGCGCATCAGTGGGCCGTCACAGCCGGGATGATCATACACCGGCGTCGCCACCAGGCGAACTTTGCCGCGCAGGCGGCTGGCAAAGGGATAGCCGCATGTCTGCGAGAGGAGAAGATCCGGCCTCACCCAGGCTTCGTCGTAGGCTACCGTCCGATCGAGCGTCTCCGGCAGGTCCGTCAGGCCGGCCTGCGAGAGATAATGGCGAAGGAACGACCAGAGTTCAGCGGTCGCATCCGCGAGCGGCTGGGGTGTGAGATACATTGCGATACTGGCGAAATGCATGCTGGTCTTTCTTTCGCGGCATGCACAAATGTCGACCAAGGTCAGCCAATGCCACCCAAACATACATACTTAAGTTCGGTATATTCGTCCAACCCGTGCCTGGACCCTTCGCGACCGAGGCCCGACATTTTCACGCCGCCAAACGGCGCCTCGGCGGTGGAAACGAGACCGGTATTGACGCCGACCATCCCGTATTCGAGCGCTTCGGCGACGCGGAAGACCCGCGCCAGATCGCGCGCGTAAAAATACGAGGCAAGCCCGAATTCGGTGTCGTTTGCCTGTTCGATGACATCTCGCTCGTCGCGGAAACGAAAGAGCGGCGCAAGAGGCCCGAAGGTTTCCTCGCGGGCGACCTGCATGCCGCTTGCCACATCGCGCAGAATGGTCGGTTCGAAGAAGTGGCCGCCAAGCACGTGGCGCTTGCCGCCTGAAACGATCCCAGCACCTTTTGCGACGGCATCGCCGATATGGGCTTCGATCTTGGCAACGGCGTTTTCGTCGATGAGCGGGCCAAGCACGACATCACTGTCGAGGCCATTGCCGACCTTCAGTGCCGAAACCGCCGCCGCCAGCTTGGCGGCAAATGCCTCGTAGACGCCATCCTGGACATAGAGCTGGTTGGCGCAGACGCAGGTCTGGCCATTGTTGCGGAACTTGGCGATGATTGCGCCTTCGACGGCCGCGTCGAGATCGGCATCGTCGAACACGATGAAGGGTGCGTTGCCGCCAAGCTCGAGGCCGAGCTTTTTGATCGTCGGCGCGCATTGCCGGTAAAGCAGCTCGCCCGTCCGGGTGGAGCCGGTGAAGTTCAGGACCCTGATGTCCCGGCTTGCCGTCAGCGTCCCGCCAATTGCGGCAGCGTCACCAGTGACGATGTTGAGCAGGCCAGACGGCAGGCCGGCGCGCTCTGCAAGAATGGCGATGGCGATTGCCGAGAACGGCGTCTGCGGCGCCGGCTTGAGAACGACGGCGCAGCCGGCGGCAAGTACCGGGCCGACCTTGCGGGTGATCATCGCGTTCGGAAAATTCCAGGGCGTGATCGCCGCCACCACGCCGGCAGGCTGGCGCAGCACGAGAATGCGCTTGTCCGGTTGATGCGCTGGTATGGTCTCGCCGTTGATGCGTCTTGCCTCTTCGGCGAACCATTCGATAAAGCTTGCGCCATAGGTGATCTCTCCCTTGGCCTCAGCGAGCGGTTTTCCCTGCTCCAGCGTCAGGATCATCGCCAGATCGTCGCGGTTTTCGATCATCAGGCGGTGCCACGCCTTGAGAACCGCGGCGCGCTCACCGGCGGTCCTCTTCGCCCAAAGCTTCTGGGCGATGACGGCGGCGGCGATGGCATCTTCCGTTTCCGCGGCCCCGAGGTCGGGGACCGAGCCGAGCGGTTCGCCGGTCGCCGGATTGCGCACCGTCGTTGCTTGGCGGTCTTCCGCTTCGATCCAGCGGCCGGCGACTGGGCATGCCTGTCGGAACAGCGAGAGATCACCAAGTTTCATAGGACGACTTTCAACAGAACACGTGGGCAGCACCCGGATCGAAATCCAGATGCACCGTATCGCCGCGGCTGAGCCCGGTGATCGCCTCGTGGCCGAATGGCAAGCGAACCGCCAGCGCCTCGCCATTCGCCGTTTCGGTGGAAACGTGGATATTATTGCCGAGGAAGGTGATGTCGCTGACAGTCGCGGCGAGGCCCGCTCCCGCTTGAGCACGCGACAGCCGAATGCGCTCCGGCCTCAGCATCAGGGCTGCTTTTGTGCCTGAGGTGCCTTTTCCGTGTACCGGAATGCTGTTGAAGACGGTTCCCCGGCCAAGCGAAATGGTGGCCTGTCCGCCGGATGACGACAGCAGGTCGCAGGATATGAAGTCGCTGTCGCCGATGAATTCGGCAACGAAGCGGGTCTTGGGATTGGCGTAGAGTTCGGGGCCGGTGCCGATCTGGTCGATGACGCCCTTGGAAAACACCGCGATGCGGTCGGAGAGCCGCAGCGCCTCTTCCTGGTCATGCGTGACGTAGAGGATCGTCACCTCGGTCTGCTGATGGATACGGCGGATCTCATGCTGGATTTCCTCGCGCAGCTTCTTGTCGAGCGCCGACAGCGGCTCGTCCATCAGAAGCACCGGCGGATCATAGGCAAGGGCCCTGGCAAGCGCGACGCGCTGCTGCTGGCCGCCGGACATTTGCGCGGGCTTGCGATCCTCGAAGCCTTCCAGACGGACGAGGCGCAGCATCTCTTTCACCCTGCTGTCGATCTCGGCCTTCGACTTGCGGCGGACCTTCAGCGGAAAGGCGATGTTTTCGCCCACCGTCAAATGCGGGAACAGGGTGTAGCGCTGGAACACCATGCCGATGTTGCGCTTGTGCGACGGCGTGGCGAGCAGGGTCTTGCCCTCCAGCGTAATGTCGCCTTTCGTCGGATTGTCAAATCCGGCCAGAATATAGAGCGTCGTGCTCTTGCCGGATCCGGATGGCCCGAGGAAGGTGAGAAACTCCCCGCGCCGAACGTCGAGCGTGACGTCGTGCACGGCGACCACGGGGCCGTATTCCTTGCGTATGCCACGGATCTGAAGGAATGGTTCGTTCATTGTTTCAGTACCTTACGCACGACGGCAACCAGGGCCATCAAGATGATCGTCAAAAGGATGAGAAGGGTTGACGCCGCTGCGACAACAGGTGTCAGGTCTTGCCGCAGCGTCGCCCACACTTTCACGGGCAGCGTCTGCAGGGTCGGGCTGGACATGAAGATCGCCACCACCACTTCGTCCCAGGATGTCAGGAACGAGAAGACGGCCGCCGAAAACAGCCCATGGCTGATTGCCGGAAGGGTGACCCTGATCTTTGCCTCAAGGGGCGAGGCGCCGCAGAGCACCGCCGCATCCTCGATCGACTTGTCGAAACCTTCAAGCGCACTCGATATCGACAGAATCGAGAAGGGCAGCGCCAGGACGAGGTGCGAGATGACAAAACCCGTCAAGGTGCCGCCAAGGCCGATCCTGAGAAAGAAGGCGTAGAGGGCAACGGCGAGAACCACGACCGGGAGGATCATCGGCGTGAGGAACAGCGCTTTCAGCGCATCGCGGAACATGAACCTACCACGCACCAGTCCGAAGGATGTCACGAGCCCGAGCAGCACCGACAGGATCGTCACGATGACCGCAATCTTGAGGCTCGTCAAAGCCGATTCCAGCCAGCGCGGGTCGGCGAAAAGCTCGCTGTACCACTGAAACGTCCAGCCCGGCGGCGGAAAGATCAGCCATTGCGAGGAGCCGAAGGACAGCGCCGCGATGAAGACGATCGGCAGCAACAGGAAAGCTGCGGTCAGAAGCGTTATGCCGAGAAGGAGGTATTTCCACCAGCCGAGACGGTCGAAATTGAGCAACATATCAACGCCCTCCCGGGTTCTGGTTGCCGAAGAAACGCAGCTGCACGGCATAAAGCGAAAGGGTCACCACGAGGAGAACCAGCGCCGCGGCGCCGCCCATTCCCCAGTTGACCAGCGACTGTACGAACTGCGCGATCAGCTCTGCGAGCATCATGTTGGCGGTGCCGCCGAGCAGTGACGGCGTGACGAAATAACCAAGTGACATGACGAAGACCATCAGGGCGCCGGCCGCCATGCCGGGCATCGCCAGCGGCAGCAGCACCCGCGTCAGGCACTGCCAACGATTAGCGCCGCAAAGGGCCGCCGCCTGCAGGATCGACGGGTCGATCTTCTTGATCACGCCGTAGAGCGGCAGGATGATGAATGGCAGCATGATATAGGTCATGCCGATCGTCACGCCGGTCAGATTGTTGACGAGCGCCAGCGGCTGGTCGATCAGGCCCATTCCCATCAGCATCTTGTTGATGAGCCCGGTCCGCTGCAGGAGCACCATCCAGGCATAGGTGCGGGCCAACAGGTTGGTCCACATCGACAGCAGCAGGATCGCAAAGATCACCGAGGTCAGCCGTCCGGGCATGATCGCCAGCGCCCAGGCGACGGGAAATCCGATCGTGAGCGAAATCACCGTGACGAGACCCGAGACGATGAAGGTGTTGGCGAAAATCTTCAGATAGGTCGAAGACCCGATCAACTGCGCATAGTTTCCCAGACCTGGCACAGGTTCCAGCACGCTTCGCATCAGCAGTATCGCCACCGGCACGACGAAAAAGATACCGACGAAGGCGAAAGCCGGAACGACCCCGCTGAAACCTGTCGGCCTGCGTATTTTCGGCAAGGGCGCAACTACGCCGGAGGCATCGCTAAACGTCGACATGACAGTCCTTCCCACCCGTCAATTTCCGCGGGCGCCGAGGTGCGACCGATTTCCCACCGGCGCTGCGGGGGCACGGCGACCTTCGCCGTGCCCGTTGATCTCAAGCTTCGGCTTATTTCGCCTGCCAAGCGTACCACTTCTCGCCGATGGCATCGCGATTATCAGCCCAATAGGTCATATCGGCATTGACCTGGCTTGCGGTCTGCTGGTCCGGCAGGGTCTTGGCGGTTTCCGGGTCCATCAGCTTGGCCGAGTCGACATTGATCGGCGCATATCCGGTGGCTTTTGCCAGGGCGGCCTGCGGTTCGGCCGAGGTCGCCAGTGCAATGAACTTCATCGCAGATTCGACATTCGGCGAGCCCTTCGGCACGACGAGCGCATCAGCAGCGGTGATGTTCTGTTCCCAGGAAGTTTCAACCTTGATGCCGGTCGCAGCAAGCGCCGTCATGCGGCCGTTCCAGACGCTGCCGAAGGGCGCTTCGGCGGATGCCAGGAGCTGCTGCGACTGTGCGCCGCCCGACCACCATATTATATCCGATTTGATCGTATCGAGCTTCTTGAAGGCGCGGTCGAGGTCAAGCGGATAAAGCTTGTCGGCAGCCACGCCGTCGGCAAGCAGCGCCGCTTCGATCACGCCGGGAGCAGACCACTTGTAGAATGTGCGCTTGCCGGGGAACTTTGTCGTGTCGAACAGGTCTGCCCATGTCTTCGGGCAGGCTTTGACGGCATCGGCATTGCAGCCGATGACGAAGGAATAATAGAAGCTGCCGACCGAATAGTCGGTGACGAAACGCGGATCGAGCTTGGATTTGTCGATGACGGAGAAGTCGAGCTTCTCGAGCTGGCCGTTCTTGCCGGCCTGGGCGGCATAATCGCCTTCGACGTCGACGACGTCCCAGGTGACTTCGCCGGCCTCGACCATGGCCTTCAGCTTGCCGTAGTCGGTCGGGCCGTCCTGCACGACGGTGATGCCGGTCTTTTCGGTGAAGGGGCTCGCCCATGCCGCCTTCTGCGCATCCTGGGTCGTTCCGCCCCAGCTCGAAAAGACCATGTTGTCGGCCTTGGCCGGCGCGGAAACCGCGACGAATGCGGCAACCGCCGCGAAAGCAAATGTCGTTTTCATGTTCCCTTATCCTTGTTGTGGTTTGTCCTACGGGTATGCGTTATGTCGTCAGTACGCGTTGCTCCTGGGAGAAAAGCTTGCTGGCTTCATAATCTTGTTTTCCGCCACCTCGATGAGGTCGCGAATCTTGGGCAGGAAGGTCTGCCACCGGGGGTCGGCGAGAAGCCGCTGGCGTCTCGCCTCCCTGTCATCCAGGCTCGTAAAGGCCCAGATGTGGACGATCTCGTTGATCGTGCCGATCTCCGAGAAGAAGTAGCCGACCAGCGTGCCGAGATGGCTCTTCTGGATCTCGATACCCTCTTCCTCGACGACCTTGAGATATTGCGGGATCGTGCCGTTCTTCAGCCGATAGGTGCGGATTTCATAAAACATCGGCGTCACCTCATCACGAAGGGATCGGGGATCGGATCGTCCGAGGTCCTCAGCCAGATCGTCTTGGTGCGGGTATAATCGAGTGCTGCGGCCATGCCGCCTTCCCTGCCGTGGCCCGACAGGCCGAAGCCGCCAAAGGGCGCGATCGGCGATACCGCGCGGTAGGTGTTGACCCAGACGATGCCGGCGCGAATGCCCTTCATCAGCCGGTGTGCCCGGGTAAGGTTCTGGGTGAAGACGCCGGATGCCAGGCCGTAGCGGGTATCGTTGGCAAGCCTCAGCGCCTCTGCCTCGGTCTCGAACGAGACGACGGAGAGGACCGGCCCGAAGAATTCCTCGATCAGCGAGGGCGAAGCGACATCGTCGCAATCGAGGATCGTCGGCGGGAAATAATAGCCTTCGCCATCGATCTTGCGCCCGCCGGTGACAAGCCGGGCGCCGCTTTCGATCGATCTCTCAACTAGAGCGCCGATATTGTCCTGCTGGCGCTTGGTGGCAAGCGGGCCGACTTCGGTCGCCATGTCGAGCGGCGCGCCGAGCCGGATCGCCTGCGCCTTCTCGCGCAGCAGCGCGACGAATTTATTCTTGACGCTGCGCTCGACGATCAGCCTCGAGCCGGCAACGCAGCTCTGCCCGGTCGCAGCGAAAATGCCCGCGACCTGGGCGTTGGCGGCACTTTCGAGGTCGGCGTCGGCAAAGACGATGAACGGCGACTTGCCGCCGAGTTCAAGCGAGGTGGAGGCGAGGTTTTCGGCCGAGTTGCGAACGACGTGCCGGGCGGTTTCGGGACCGCCGGTGAAGGCGACATGCGCGACCTTCGGATGACGGCCAAGCGCCGCACCGCAGGAGGCGCCGAAACCGGTGATGATGTTGACGACCCCGGCGGGAAAGCCGGCTTCATGCACCAGGCGGGCAAATTCCAGAAGCGGAGCCGGCCCGTCTTCCGAGGCCTTGACCACCATGGTGCAGCCGGCGGCAAGCGCCGGGCCGATCTTGACCGCGGACAGGAAGAGCTGGCTGTTCCACGGCACGACCATCGCAACGACGCCGATCGGCTCGCGGCGAAGCCAGACATCCATAGCAGGCTTGTCGATTGGCAGGTAAGAGCCTTCGATCTTGTCTGATATGCCGGCATAATAACGATAATATTCGGCGACATAGGCGATCTGTGCGGATGTCTCGCGGATGATCTTGCCGGTGTCGCGCGTCTCCAGTTCCGCCAGGACCTGAGCATTGGCGGCAACGAGATCGGCGAGCTTATAAAGCAGCTTGCCGCGTTGGGTGGCCGTCAATTTCGCCCACGGGCCGTCATAAAGCGCCCTCTCGGCAGCGTTCACAGCCCGATCGACATCCGCTTCTCGGGCTTCGGGCATATCAGCCCAGACCGCGCCGGTCGCCGGATCGATGCTTGGATAGGAAGCCTCGCCATCTGAGAATTCGCCGTCGATATAGTGTTGGAAACGCCGCATGGTCCTACTCCTGAAATGCCGGCATGACCTCGGTGATGAAGCGCTCGAGCGACGCCTTCTTGCGCTCGAAACTCATGCCCGTGTCGATCCAGAAGGAATATTCGTCGTAGCCGAGCGCTTCATAGGCTTTGAGCCGGTCGATAACGGTCCGGGCGTCGCCAACGACATTGTTGGTGCGCATGACCTGATCCGACAGCATCGCGTTCGCTCGGATCTGCTCGTCCGGAATCCGTTCGATCAGGCCCTGGGTTACCGGCTTCTCATTCTTGAACCAGGCGAAGAAGTAGTTGTAGTAAACGCTGAGTTCATGGGCGGCCTGGGCGACGTCGTCTTCCGAGGAGCCGACATAGGTGTGGCGCAAAAGCATGATCTTCGGCCGCTCGACATCGGGGTTCTTGGCGCAGGCATCGTTGAAACGGTCCATCAGCGACTGGACCTCGTCATCGCCCTGCCAGAGCGGAGTGACCTGAACGTTGCAGCCGCTGGCGACGGCAAATTCATGCGAGTTCGGATCGCGCGCGGCGACCCAGATCGGCGGGTTCGGCTGCTGGAGCGGCTTCGGCGCCGAGGTGGTCGCGGGGAACTTGAAGAACTCGCCGTCATGGGCGTAGTCGCCGTCCCAGATGCCCTTGACCGCCGGGATGAGCTCGCGCATGCGCTGGCCGGCGCCCCAGGCGTCGAGGCCGGGCAGCAGCCGCTCGTATTCGAAGGAATAGGCCCCGCGCGCAATGCCGATGTCGAGCCTTCCGTCGCAGATGATGTCGGTCATCGCCGCTTCGCCGGCGAGCTTGATTGGATGCCAGAAGGGAGCGATCACCGTCCCTGTCCCGAGCCTTGCCCGCGAAGTGCGGCGCGCGAGATCGGCAATGGTCACGAACGGATTGGGGGCAATGGTGAAATCCATGCCATGGTGCTCGCCCGTCCAGATCGCATGCATGCCGCCCTTGTCGGCGATCTCGCAGAGCGCGACGAATTCCTCATAGAGGCTCTTATGACTCTGGCTGGCGTCGAGCCGTTCCATATGGACGAAGAGGGAGAACTTCATGCTTTTGCGCCCTTGGCTGGAATGGGATGAATGGTGCCGCCGGTCTCGTCGCCGAAATAGACGCCGAAATTGCCGATCGAGCTTTCCATCGCGAAGCGGTTGACGATATCGGCGGTCGAGCTGGTCTTGAATTTTGCCGCAGCCAGGGCGTCAGGTTTTACAAACCTGCCGCCGGCGGGCTCACCGTCTCCGGCAACGGCGTGATAGACGATGTGCTGTTTCCCGTCGCTCTTGCCCTCATAGACCGAATAGAGAAAGCCGATGCTGACCTTCAGCCCGGTGAGCGTCTCCAGGTAATGTTGCAGCGCCTCGGTCGGGTTGCCGTCATGGGCGTCGACGCTTGGCAAGGAGAGCACATCCTCGCCGAGCAGCAGAACTTCACCGCGGCGCTCGACGACGGCCGCGAGTTCGATATTGCCTTCGCTTGCCGCGGAAACCGCCTTGCTTGCGAGCGTCGGCGTGAAATAGCCGCCGCGCGCATAGCCGAGACCGTTGCGGCCGCTATTGTCGAAGGATTCGATGCGGCCCATCAGAATGACATGGTCGCCGGCCTCGACGACCTCTTCCATGGCGCATTCGAACCAGGCCGCCACGTTCGAGAAGATCGGGCAGCCAGCCGATCCCTTGGCCCATTCGACCGCCGCAAATCTGTCTTCGACCGGCCGCGCAAAGGTGTTCGACACGTCCTTCTGCGTTTCCGACAGCACGTTGATCGCAAAATGCGGCGTTCCGGTCATGGTGGCGAAATTGCGCGACGTCTTGGCAAGGCAGACGAGGAGCAAGGGTGGGTTGAGAGAAACCGATGTGAAGGAGTTCGCGGTGAAGCCGATCGGATTTCCATCCCCGTCGCAGGCGGTGACGACGGTCACGCCTGTGGGAAAAGCGCCGAATGCATCTCGCAATGCTCTTGGGTCGACAGTCTGCATCGTCATCGTCCATCCTCCCCGAACGACAGCCACTCAGCGAGCAGCGAATTTACGATATCCGGGGCGGTCAGGTTCACCATATGACGATGACCGTCCACGATACGGGCCCAGCCCTTCGGCGCGAGAGCCGCCATTTGCGTCGCCATCATGGGCGTCGAATTCGGATCGTCGGACCCCGTCAGGAACAGGGCCGGACCAGCCACGTCTCTCCAGCGATCGGCATAGGTCTCGTCTCCGCCGGCAAAGGCAGCGTAAGCGACAGCATAGCCTTCCGGATCGACGAGGTTGAGCCATTTCCGCGTCAATTCCCGCGCAACGACGCTGTCGGGATCATCGCCGAACCAGCGCGCCAGGGGACCTTCCTTGTCCACGCCCGTCACCGGAATGGCCGCGGCTCGTGCGAGCACGGCAGCCTTTGCTTGCCGGTCGCGCCTGTAGACGCCGTTGAGGTAGGCGACACGGCTGATACGTTCGCCGAACGTCGCCGCCGCCCCTCCCGATATCAGCGCTCCCATGGAGTGGCCGGCGACATTCGCAGCCTCGATCGCCATCTCGTCGAGAAAGCGGCCGAACCAGGCGACAAACTCCTCGAGGCGGCTGCCCGCCGGCAGTTTTGCACTCTCGCCATGTCCCGGCATGTCGAGGGCGATGACGCGATGGTCGGCCGACAAAAATTCGATTTGCGGAGCCCAGGCCTCAAGGCGCATGCCGACGCCATGAATGAGAACCAGCGGTTCACCGCTGCCGGCCTCGTGATAGGCCGTTCCGCTTGCCGTCTTCTTTCGGGGCAAGTCACCGGCGGCGCTCTTTGCTGCAGCGGCGCCTGAGATCGATCCGGCTGTCAGCATCTTAGAGCCCACCTTTTCAAACGCCCGCAGGATTGGCGACGTCCTGCCCAAGATCCTTCAGATCCTGGTAGCGGTCGCCAATGCGATGATGCGGACGCCCGCCCACCGAAGCGCCGAGAGCCACGACGATCTCGTCGGCGGCAGGCGCATCGGGGATCGAGGTCTGGATTGTGAGATAGTGCGAACGGCGGCCTTCGTCGTTCTTGTCCATCAGCGGGATCATGATCGGCGCATTGGCAGGACCGCGCGTATTGCAGAAGGCGAGATAGGACTTGGCGCCGACGGCATGGCGATAGAAATTGCCGAAGCGAAGCGTGTGGATGAGCGCGGAGGCGTGTTCGATCTCACCGTCCAGACCGACGACGGCGGCCTTGCCATAGGCTTCGACGGCATCGCCGGAACCGACGGCATCGATGATCATCTTGGTCAGCAACTCACCGAGAACCGGCGCACCGGCGTGGATTTCGGGCTTGAGGTCCTCGACGAAGCCGCGCCCCGCCCAGGGGTTCTTCACGACTGCGAAGGCAGAAAACAGCTTCAGCGGCACCGCCGCGGCCTTGCCGCCTTCGATCAGCGTCGTTTCGATCTGCAGTCCCGTCTTGCGAATTTGAATAGCCATCAAACACCTCATCTCTTTATTTGGTATTATGGTATACCATAATATATGAGTGTCAAGTTGGTTTCGACGACGACGCTGGCGGCCGCGAATCTGCCAATCCAGCGCGTGTGCGCTTAGGAACGCCCGGAAGCGCTCTTCATTCAATTCGTTGTCAGGAGCCGCACGGGCTTCACGCCCACAGCGACGCGACATGTCAGGAGCTCAAAACTATCCCAGTCCATATGATCGCCATATATATTATTGATTATGGCATACCATCACATCGTGCAAAGTCGGGTGTCAAGCTGGGAGTTTGGATTCCTCATTGCCCTGAACAATCAAGAGGGACGGATATACGCTAGCTCACAGGTGCTGCGTGGAGATGGGACCACTCTAGGTTTGAATATGCAGCAACGGGTAGGGTTGCCGGTCAATGTTACAGATAGTTTACGAGCTTCGGCCCGGCCTGTGATTTTCAAATCTGCTTCAGCCCCTTCAGGCTGACATGGCCATGTTTGCCAATGATAACGTGGTCCTGGACGGTGATATCGGCACCTTCGCCGCCTCGATGATCACCTTCGTCTGTCGATGTCGGCGCGCCACGGCGGATCACCGCAGGGTGGTTGTATGCCATCGTGCTACCGCACTTGTTGCTACCTCTTGGAGCCGCCGAAGTAGCGAGACCGTCAATCACTATAAAATATGATATAAAAGGGCTGCAAAATCGCCTGGAGGGTACGGGCATTGGTCCTTGGCATGAAAAGAACTGAAATAAAATTATGGCAAAGCAATGCTATATCCGGTGTTGACTTGTCTAAAGTCTCGCAAAGTTATCATCGCTTTCCAAAGCATTTTCACGACACGTACGCAGTTCACCTGCATGAAAGCGGGACGATGATATTCGCGTATGGTCGAGAGGAGGTGGCGTTAAGGCCGGGAAGTATCAATTTGATCCATCCTGGCGTCGTACATTCTTGCCTTCCTGGAAACGAGCAGCCCCTAAGTTATAGATGCCTGTTTCTGCCAGGAAAATTCATGGACGATTACGTGATTTCATTGGGGAAGAGAGCTTCGTATCTCGCTCATGTTTCATTGCAAGATTCTGAGTATTTTTAATGCGTTGAGTGCGGCTCACAGGCGGCTTGAGGTTGATGATGGCTTTCTTGGATGTGACACGATCCTGGCGCTTTGCGTTGAGATGCTGGTGTCTCAACGCCATGAGCAAGCCTCGTGGCGTGTCGACAACAGAGAACCGAAACATATCAAAGTGATTCGTGATTTTTTGCATGCGCATTACAACGAGCGTGTGTCTTTGACTGGTCTCGCCGATGTCGTGGGCCTGAATCCAGTCTATCTCGTTAGGTCGTTTCGGTCATCCATGGGGATGCCTCCGCATGCCTATCAGAGACAGTTGCGGATTAGTCATGCACGGAACTTGCTTCGGGCCGGTACACCGCCCGCCGAGGTGGCAGCACTCGTCGGCTTCGCCGACCAGAGTCACCTGACCCGATTGTTTAAACAAACCACAGGCGTGACACCCGCATTTTTCGCGCGAAGTTTATAGCGTTCAAGACGAATGGAATCTCCTGTGTGAAACCCTCCTGCGACAGCGTCCGACAAGACGCAGGTGGTACACAACCGTTCGCCCTAGAGCGCGTCCATTGAACGCGGAATCGGAATTTTGGTGACATGCTTTGTTTGGCGTGATTCCCTGCCTTCGAATCAGGAGGTATGAATGTCACGAGCGTTCAGCGATGATCTTCGCATTCGAGTTCTGGCTGCGTCTTCGGACGGGATGTCTGCGCGTTCGGCGGCTGCGCGGTTTGGGATCGGGATTTCGACGGCCATTGCCTGGATCGCCAACGCGCGACAGGGTCAACTGACCGCGGGCAAACAGGGTCGACGCTCAGGGTCCAGACTGGATGAGCATGAGGCCTTTATCATCGGCCTTATCGATGACGAGAAAGACATCACGCTCAACGAAATGGTCCTGCGCTTGAGTGAGGAGCGGTCTGTCGTGATCGGCCGCAGTGCTCTTGACGTGTGGCTTCGCAAGCGGGGCTGGACCTTTAAAAAAAGACCGCACATGCATTGGAGCAGGAGCGAGACGACCTTTTGAAACGGCGGCAGGCCTGGTTTGATGGTCAGCTCGATCTCGATCCCGCCAAGCTTATTTTTATCGATGAGACTGGTCTCTCCACGAAGATGTCTCGATTACGCGGGCGATCCCAATGCGGCGAACGCTGCCGGTCAGCGGTTCCTCATGGCCACTGGAAAACCACGACCTTTACAGGGGCGCTTAGGCTTTCCGGAATGACCGCACCGATGGTACTCGACGGACCGATGAACGGCGTGGCATTTTTGGCCTATATCGAGCAGGTTCTGGTGCCGACACTCAGGCCCGGCGACACCGTTATCATGGACAATTTGCCTGCACACAAAGCCGAAGGTGTTCGGCACGCCATAGAAGTTGCTGGTTGCAGGCTGCTCTACCTCCCGCCCTACAGCCCCGATTTTAACCCAATCGAGATGGCCTTTTCCAAACTGAAAGCGCTTCTGCGGGCCAAGGCCGAGCGCTCCGTCGATGCCTTGTGGGATACCGTCGGTAAAATCGTTCCCCTCATCAAACCGCAGGAATGTGCAAACTACTTCGCCGCTGCGGGGTATGACCCGGATTAAAGCGGACGCGCTCTAGGTCGCCAACAGTCCGGGTGAACAAGCAGGAGGAATAAAAATGCCCGCCACCGGTACACTCGCTATGTTCATCGCTGCGGCATTGACTTTGCTGCTGATTCCCGGACCAGCAGTTTTGTATATCTTTGCTCGTTCTGTTGAGCAGGGACGTCTTGCTGGTGTTGTTTCAATTCTCGGAATCCACGTTGCGACGGGGGTACATATAGTTGCTGCAGCGTTGGGGCTTTCAGCCATGGTCGCCTCATCGCCAACAGCGTTGGAAGTGGTGAAATATGCCGGCGCGGCATACCTGATTGGAATAGGGATCAAGAAGATTTTTTCCCGAGCTGTTTCTTTCGATCCGACAGTGCCCGTTAAATCATATCCCTACGGTCATCTGTTTCGCGACGGATTTGCAATCAACCTCCTCAATCCTAAGACGGTTCTGTTCTTTCTGGCATTCTTGCCTCAATTCATCGATCCGTCACGTGGATCGGTTGCAGCTCAAACCCTCGTACTTGGAATGATTTACACCATTATTGGAATTATGACCGACAGTAGCTACGCAATGGTGGCGGGAGGCTTCGGAAACTGGCTGAAGCGCAACGTCAGCTACCTTACTATCGAACGCTATGTGAGCGGCATTATTCTCGTCGGTCTGGGGTTCATGGCCGCTTTCTTCGGAAGTAAAAGCGCGTGACATTCTTGAATTGCGATTTTTATGGCACTTCAAGCTAGGCTTCGCCAGTTACCGGCGCGAAAATGAAGCGCTGGGGGGAGTAGACAACGCAATTGTTCAGCCTCCCAACGAATGAGGACGATAGAATGTCTGTACCGACGCGGCGCCGGCCAGGAACGGATTGCGGATGCAGTCCCACAGGCATCGACAACGTCGATGCGAGGCCCCCTGCTAACAGCCTCCTAAGACCGCGATGGTTGACCTGCCTACCTATTCGGTAGGCTTCTGGGCGGACAGGACCGCTTCGGCAATTGCGCTGGCGGCCGCGACATGATCCATCGCAGCCCGCTGCGCCCCCTCGCCGTCGCCACGGCGGATGGCGTCGATGATCTTCGACATCTGCAGCGGCCCCTCGATGCCGCGCCGTTCCGTCTTGATCGTCATCGAGCGCAGATGGTTGATGCGCACGGTGAGGAGGTTGACGACACCCCAGGCGACATGCCTGTCGACCCTGGTGAACAGCGTTTGATAGAAGGAAGAGGTATTGGCAAGCACAGCCGCCATATCCTGGTCGCGATAGCTGTTGCGGATCTCGGTCAGGGATTCCTCGAGCGCAGCGACGATCTCGGGGCTGCCGCGCTCCGCGCACAGCCGCGCCGCCATGCCTTCGAGCGCACCGCGGATCTCGTAGATCTGTTTGGCTTCCTCGATATCCAATAGGGCGACGATCGGTCCCTTGTTCGGAAGATTGGCGACGAGCCCTTCCGATTCCAGGTGTCTCAAAACCTCGCGCACGACCGTGCGGCTGACGCCGAGCTGGGCGCAGAGGTCGCGCTCGACAAGGCGGTCTCCGGGACGGAAATATCCGTTGACGATGGCCTCGCGGACCTTGTCGAGCGCCAATTCCCGCAATGTCTTTGCAGGACGCTCGACTCTGATTGCTGCGTCCTTCAGAGCACCGCTCATGCTGCACCTCAGTGTTTGGATTGACTTCGCAAGCTCGAGCATTGCCGCGGCAGCCGAATTCAGAAATCGTATTATGGCCTACCAAATACTGTAGCTGTCGGCGGCCAGTAATTCAACAGCACGGTGCGGACGCTAATAGGATTGTCAGCCTAATTGGGCCTTGCCCTGACGATCTCTTCGACCACGGCCTTCGCCTGCACCCGGATGTCAGGGACGGCGGTGATCTCCCAGAAATGCCCCGGATTGCGCTCGGCCGGGGCGCGTTGGTCGCGGATGGCATCGAGGCGGCTGAGCGTATCCTGACGGAAATCGAAAGCACATGTGCCGATCTCGCAGAGTTCCCTGCTCGTGGAAATATTCCGAAAGAGCTCCCAGGTATCGGCATTACAGAATATCGGGAGCTGCACCGCAAACCCTGGCGCATGATCCATCGCAGCATAGGCAGCGACGTTGTCGTTTACTGCGTCATCGATGGACGCCGCGACATGCAGGCTTTCCTGGAGCGAAGGCTGATCCGCTGACATTCGGCATATCGACCTCCGGCGGTCTCCCAACCCTGCCCCCTTATCCAGCTTTTCGGCTGGCTGGAGCGTTTGCCCGCAGAAGCGCCATGAGCATCGGACCGATCGCAAACTCTCCCTTTTCACTTCGCCGCGTCAAGTCGCGGAGATAACCACCGGCCGAATTGATATGGCCGCCGCGCTCCAGGATGCATGCCATCACCGTCGCGGCATTTTCCGGCCCCATTGCATTTGCCGCCTCCTCGTAGGCTGACGGACTGACGCCGAGCATCGATCGGACGGTCACGGCCGCGGCCATCAGGTCGCGCCAGTTGCGAATTTCGCCATTCGCCCCGTAGGCAAGGATTTCAGGGCAGGCCTGCAAAACCAGGCCGAGCGGGAAGGATTTCAGCCCGCTCGCATCATCGCGCGCCTTCGGCCGTCGACCTTGCCTCTCCTCCTGTCTGCTCGGATGGGCAATCTCAGCTCTCCCCTCTTCCAGCGTCACGGCCCCTCGCTCATTGTCTTGCTCTGGCGTTGCGCCCTGCTTCGTTTCGAAGCGTGGTTCAAGTTCAGAAGTGGATTCGGGGTTTGAATTCTGTATGTGACGCTCGAAATAATCGGCATTGCCGCGCCGTTTTGCGGATTTCATTCGAATTTCCAGCTGCTTAAGGACCTCTGTCCGAAGCCCCGTCAATTCATCCAGCAAAAGTTCGAGCTGTGCGGTCGTCGGCGACCGGGGCAGCCCCTCGACCAGATCGCGAAATTCCTGGTACAGGCCCTGCCAGGCTCCTTGAACGTCTTCTTCGATGGCCGCTTCGATCAGCTTTGCGATATCGCGGCGGCAAAGCGTGATGCGTTCGCGCAGACGCTGGACATGCAGCCGCTCGGCCATCACTTCGCCCGCAAGCTGTTCGATCTCCTCGGCGCGGGCAAGCAGCGGCGCCAGCGAGAAGCCGAAGGCCTCATTGACCTCCCCTGCCCTGTCCCTGCGGACATACCGCTTGCCGTTCGGGCTGTCCTTGCGCAGCAGAAGCCCCGCCTCGACGAGTGCCGCAAGATGCCGCCGAACGGTCTGTTCGGCCATACCATGCGTCCTCAGCGAAAGCTGTATGTTCGACGGGAAGACGATCAAGCCGTTTTCCTGCGCCAGCTCGTTTTTCGGATAAAAGCTCAACAGCGCATTGAGCACGGCAAGCGCCCGATCGCTGATGCCGAGCAGCGGCCTTGCTTCGCACAGCGCACGAAACAGTTTCCATTTGTCGACCGACTGATCAGGCTTGATCTCACCTGCCATGACCTGGCTTGCGAGCATGCCAAGCGTCATCGATCGCCGCCCGAAGGGCGTCGTTATGCTTCCGGTTTCCATCTCTTCCACCTCAACGAGGCAAAAGAAATCCGCTCGCCAAAACGGCGCCAAAAACTCTTGACAGCGATTCTCGGAAGTGCGATTCTCGGAGGTGTTCAAGACTACGAGGAAAGCTTCCGTGACGGTGACGTTCGGGGGCTTTTTTCTTTTGCGCGTTATCTCCTATCCGAATTGTCAGCTGACAATCGGTCTAACTGCCTCATTTTCCCTTATTTTCCTCTTCGAACTCGGCGGCGAGGCCAACCAACCGCTGAGCCAGGAATTCTGAAAACGCCGCCGATTTGACGGTGATGCGAAAGGTTTTCCCGGATCGGGTCACCGAAGCAAGCTGCGCGCCGCCCTGGGTCCGAAGCGTCTGCTCGGCCCGCTGCGGCGCGCTCTTTTCCTCAAGCGCCTTCCAGATCGCGTCGAAGCGGCCATTGCTCTCCAGGGTTTGGAAAGCTGCGGCGCTGATTGCGGCCCGTGCCTTCTTCTGCCCGCCCGCCTCCCGGAATTTCTCGGCAAAGGCCAGCCAGCGCGGTCGCCCGACTTTTGGCGCCGGTCCGATGGCGAGAATGATCTCGGGATCGATCGTCTGTGCCACCTGCAGCAGCCTTGATGTTTCCGGCTTGTCCGTCGCCAGAGCCTGGGCAATCATGTCGCGGTTGAAACCATGTTCATCCATGCGCCGTGCAAACAGCGCCCGTTCGATGAAGCTTAAGTCGACCCGCGGGCCATTTTCCTGACCTTGTGCGAGGATCAGTTCCTCATCCGTAAGCTTGCGCACCACGGCCTTGATCGGAACCCCGATCTCCGCAGCCGCGCGCAGTCGCCTGTGGCCGTAGGCGGCCTGGTAATGCCCGGCCTTGAGCGGATCCGGCCGCACCAGGATAGGAACCTGCTGCCCGCTTTCCTGGATCGACTGTTTCAATCGCTCGAACTCGGGATCCTCGTCGACCGGGATGCGGTCGCGGATAAAGGACATCTCGACGGCAGTCGGATCGATCTCCAGCACCTTGTCGCCGGAGGCAAGCGATTCACGCAGCGCCTTGGCGGTCGCCGCTTCCTCACCCAATCGCCCAAGTGACAGGTTCATCGCCTTGACCGCGCCCGAGGGCCGATGCGGCGGCGGCGCGCTCTGCGCATCCGGCCGTGACGGCTCCACGGCGCCGACCATGCTTTTCAGGATATCGCGACCTTTTGGGCTCATGTCCTGCTCCATGCACTGCGAATGAGTTGCTCGACCTCGGCATTGACGTTGTCGACGGATTCGACGCCGCGGTCATAGGTCTGGCGATGCATCGTCTCGCGTCCGGCCTCGTAGATCGTCTGCTTGGATAGGCCCGCATCCGAAACCGCCGTCGACTTGACCATCATCGAGGTCAGCACACGCTCGCCGAACAGGCTGCGCAGGAAGGCGACGATCTGCGCCTGCGGGCCATCATTTGCCTCATAGCGGGTGACGAGATAACGCATCCAGTCGTAATCGAGATTGCCGCCGGCCTCCTTGACCACGGACAGAAGGTCGGAGGTCATCGTCAGGAACTGGTTCATCGACGCGACGTCGAGCATCTGCGGATGAACGGTAATGAGCACGGCCGTAGCGGCGCAAAGAGCAGACAGCGTCAGGAAGCCGAGGGTAGGCGGGCAATCGATGATGACGACGTCGTAACTCTCTTCCAGCGAATGCAGCGCATTGCCGACCCGCATGAAGAACATGTCCTTGTCATCACGGTTGGTGTCGGCCAGGGCCTTTGGGGTATCGTGCTCGAACTCGTGCAGTTCGAGATTGCCGGGAATGAGATCGAGACCAGGGAAATAGGTCTGGCGGACGATGCCGGCGACGTCGCGGCGCGTCTCGTCATACTTGATGGCGCCATAGAGCGTCTCGTTTTCACCGACGTCGAATTCCGGCTGATAACCGAGCATCGCCGACATCGACGCCTGCGGGTCGAGATCGACGGCAAGCACGCGATAGCCGCGGAGCGCCAGGAACTGCGCCAGATGGATGGATGTCGTCGTCTTGCCAGAGCCGCCCTTGAAATTGGTGACGGCGATCACCTGGAGATGGTCGCCGGGACGGCGCATCGGCAGATAAGAAGGTTTGGTGCGCCCGAGATGTTGGCGCATCGCATGAATTTCCTCAAGCGAGAACACCCGGCGGCCGGACGCCGTCTTTTCGGGATTGATGGTTTCCACCTGGGCGGCGAGGTGGCGAACATAGCTGTCGGTCACGCCGAGCAGCTTGGCGGCCTCGGTGCTGCTGAAGCGCCGCAGCGATTTGCGGGCGTCGGGCGAAAACAACCGCTCGAACAGCACCTGGAGCTGGCTGCTGAGCATCGTCGAGTCCTGCGCAATCGTCTCGTCGATCGAAACCTGACTCGCTCTCCTGGCTTTCTCAACAATCGCGGCCTTGGTCGGCAT
>NZ_JBPWQX020000004.1:0-883660 GCF_051810745.2 Rhizobium sp. F40D2 | reverse complement strand
GATCTGTTTCCCAAATAACTGCGCAATTTTGAACGGAAGCGCCTCAGTTGCGCAGTTATTATATGCCGCGATTCGTGACCGAATTACAAATGCTTAACCAAAAGGCGGCTGGAAGCATGTCAAACGAGCAGGCGAAACTGGCGGTTTGGCGGTCCAATCGGCGGGTGATTCGCACCCTCCCGCGGTGCTGGTGAGCAAGGCCGACCCTCTCGTTATGCACATGAAATTCATTGAATTTTATGTGATGGCGCCAGCGGGACGAAAAGGCTCGGCCTGCCTATTGTCCGTCGTCTTTCAGGTAGTTGCTGCCGTTGATCACCAGGAGCCCGTCGGACGCTTTGTCCGGTTCGAAGATGCTCATGCTTTCCGTCTTGCCGCTCGCGTCGGTGAGGTCGAGACGATAGCTGGAAAGCGTGTAGCGTTCGCCGGCGCCCGGCCGGTTCCCCGACGTGGTGACGCCCGATTGCGATCCGCCGATTTCGTTCGTCATCGAGGCGCCGGACCAGCCCATACCCCGTAATGCTTGATCAGGATGTCTTCCTTGGCCATGTCGGGCAACGTCGCGACGAAGGTCTTCATGCCAGCCGGGAGGAACGCGCGCGGGCTCGACAGCGGATTGGTGATCTGGATCAGGGCACTGCCGCGCTTGTCGTCATCCGTTTCCGGAAAATCCTTCTGCAGCATAAAGAGATCGCCCTTGCCCGCCTTCCGCCAGCCGGCAGGCAGCGTCACCGTCAGGCCGCCGATATAGGCGGGCGCGGCAAACGCCGGCGGACAGGAGAAGAGACAAATAAGGCCGAGAACGAGCCCCAGGGCCGACCTGATCCGGCCGATTCGATCGATATGTATGCTGCCCATGCGCCCTCCCCTCCTGTTTCGGCAATCGCCGACGGGATTTGGAGCCGTGCAAAAGCTGTTCAACCCGGAGCTTTCATGAAGATTTCTTGAAACCTCGCATAGGCTACGGCCTACGCCTCAGGAACCGGGCGCTATCAATTTCAGCGAGGGGAAATAGCTGCGATAGCGGCCGACATCTCGCGTCAGGAGCGGCAATTGTTGCACGGCAGCGTGAGCGCCAATGAAGAAGTCGGGAAGCACGCCGGTGCGCGTCCCGCCAGCCTTGCGATATTGCGTGAGCACCTTGCCGGCAAGAAACAAAGCGGGCTTGGGTATAGGCCTCATGTCGAGGCTAGCCTCTTCCACAAAAGCCTCCAGCGCCTCAATCCTTTCATATCGAACCGCAAGTTCGGCATAGATTACATCGTTGATCAGGAGGGGACCTTCGATACTCGCTGCCTCGAGCTGAGCAACAGACCAATCCGACCATTTCGCATCGTCGGTCACGAGGTCCAGGAGCACGTTGGTATCGACGAGCGTCACGTTTCGCCGCGCGTCAAAGCCATGATGGCATCCGTATCGAGGCCCTTGCCTGCATGGCCGCGCAGCTTCTCGAAGCGGCTGGCTGGCCGCTTCTTGTCGGCGCGCGTCAGAACCACACTTCCGTCGGGAGCACGATGAAAATCGACCTTGCTGCCTGGAACGATGCCAAGCATATCCCGAACGGGCCGGGGAATGGTCACCTGCCCTTTCGCGGTAACGGTTGTGGCCATAGCGAGCGCCTTTGTAATACTCTTTTGACGGAAGGTATTACTTCATCCGAGAAATTTCAAGGCTGCCGCTAATCCGCCATCGATTGGTAGAGCCAGTCGGGTAGCGTCTGCGCAGCCACCCGTGCGCCGGCGCAGGGAAGCAATGCGTCATCGGTCAATTCGACACCAAAATACGAGGTCGACGGATCTGTTATCACCGGCCGCTCGTCTTCGTTCGCGGCGAGATAGATCCGTGCGACGTCATCGATACCGAATTGTTCCGGGCCGCCGATTTCGACGAAATCGCCCAAAGGCGTTGCGACGGTCAATTCGGCCATGAAGGCGGCGACTTCCGCGGCCGCGACCGGCCTCATCAAGGCCGGCGGCAGCCGAAAGACGTCGCCTTGCGCACCGATGTCGATCAATCCGTTTATGAACTCGTAAAACTGGGTTGAGCGGAGGATCGTGTAGGGGCGATTTGAAGCTCGGATGAGATTTTCCTGCACCATTTTCGCGCGAAAATAGTCGCTTTCCACGAGCCGGGGCGTACCGACGACGGAAAGGGCGAGATAATGCCCGACGCCGGCCGCGGCGGCGGCGGCAAGCAAATTCTTCGTCGACGCCCTGAAGAAATCAAGTGCCGCGCTGTCGCCGAACGATGCGGCGTTGGTCACATCGACGACGGCGTCGGTTCCCGCGACAGCCGCGTCAAGGCCTTTGCCGGTCACCGTATCGACGCCAAACGACAAGGACGCGTCCGTAACCTCGTGGCCCGACCGGCGCAGCCTTTCGCTGAGCCGGGTTCCGATGAGACCGCTTGCTCCCACCACGGTGATTTTCATGTCGGCATCCTCGCGATCGATTGGATCGAGAATGACCGGAAGGCCAAAACCCTTCCATCATGCGTGTGGCTCGGCGCCTTCGCCTTAGGTATAGCGGAGTAGACCTAAGGTCTAGGATGACCCACCGAAACGGGAGCGATCTCACACTTGCTCTTGCGCGCCGAGGATCCGGGCTCGCCGCAGCACTACCCCTCCACGCAATGTATGGATTTCCATGAGTTGCGGCTGTGCTATGACGGGACTACGGTTCGCAGCATGAGCTCGCCAGCCCCGACATCAAGAACGAGTGCTGCACCAAATGCGAATGATCCCCCGGCCTTGTCTGCCCGGCAGGAACGGTGGATGACGAGCGTCTGGTCGCACCGCCCCCGCGCCCTGTATCTGGGGCTCTTCATCGCCGCCTATGTGCTCGGCTGCGGCTTTGCCCAATCACTCGCGATCGTGCCGGGAACGGGCATTTCCATCTGGCCTCCGGGCGGGCTTTTCATCGCAACGCTCATCCTCGCCCCCAGGCGCAGCTGGCCGTGGTGGATATTGGGGGGCTGCTTGGCTGAGCTGTTCAGCAATGCCCTCTGGTTCTACAGTCCGTTGCCGGCGGCTTTTCTGATATACGTCGGCAACGCTCTTGAAGCGGTGGTCGCGGCATGGCTGGTCAACCGGGCCTTGAAGCGGCCGGCTCAGCTGGAAACCTTGCAGGAGGTTCTCGCATTCGTCGTCCTGGGCGCCGGAATTGCGCCAATCGTCAGCGCGACCGTGGGAAGCGCGACGCTCGCATGGTTCGGCATCCAATCGCAATCCTTCGTAACCGCCTGGCCTCTCTGGTGGATCGGTGATGCAACCGGTGTCCTGATCGTCGCGCCGCTGGCGCTGTCCGTCTTTCATAACTGGCGCGGCAAGACCCGGCTCTCGGCAGCGCAATGGGTGGAAGCTGGCGTCCTTGGACTGATTTTTCTCAGTGTCGCCGCTCTTTCGCTCAGCGGCTACCTTCCCTTCGCCTACATCATCATGCCGCCCCTTCTTTGGGCAGCGGTCCGCTTCGAATTCAAGGGCGCCGCCATATCGCTCGTGCTCCTCGCCCTGATCACGGCTATCTTCACGATAACGGGCGCCGGCCAATCTGTCGGCGATGCCGAGTCCCAGAAACACAAGCAGATCATGCTGCAGCTTTTCCTGGCGATCTCGGCATTTTCGGCGCTGATCGTCGCCGCTATATCCAGGCAACATCAGCTGGCCGTGCTCACATTGCGTCAAAGCGTTGAGACGTTGCGCGAGCGGGAGCAGGAGCTCTCGCAGCTTGTCGACATGGTTCCGAGCCACGTCTGGCGTCTGACACCCGAGGGCGAACCGACCTTCTTCAATAGACGAATGGTCGACTTCCTCGGCCTCGATGTCGCGGATACGGACAGGCCCGGCATGAGCCGGCTGGAAGCGGTTATCGAGGCCATCATTCACCCCGATGATGCAGCCGGCTTCCGGGATACTCTCAACCATTGCATCGTCACCGGCGAAAACTTCGCCATGCGGTATCGGCTGCGCCGCGCCGACGGCGTCTATCACTGGATGTCGAGCCGCGCTGAACCGATGCGGGATCAAACCGGCCTCATCGTCCAATGGTACGGCCTTTGCCACGACATCGACGATCAGGTCCGTGCCGAAGAGGCGGTGCGCCAGAGCGAGCGAGCGCTGCAGCAGATGATCGACGCGGTGCCGGTTCGCGTCTGGAGCGTGGAGCCGGCGAGCGGGTCGGTCTATTTCAACAAACGCTATCAGGATCATTTCCGCGCCGTTATCGCCGATTTCGACGCTCTCGGCGAGCCGCGCATCGAAGACCTGCTGCGGCAGCTGATTCATCCCGAAGACGCGCCCGACGTCCAGCGCACGCTGCGGAATTGTTTCAAAAGCGGCGGCGGCACCGCCATGCGGTTTCGCTGGCGCGAAAAAGACGACGTCTACCGCTGGGCGGAGTGCCGGATGGAACCCCGGTGCGACGACGATGGAAGGGTCGTGCAATGGTACGGCGTGTCTCTCGATATCGACGAGGAGGTGCGTGCACTCGAGGCATTGCGTGATCGCGAGCGCGAGCTCTCGCAGCTCGTGGACATGGTGCCGGCCCAGATCCGGCGACTGACACCGACAGGCGAGCCTGTCTTCTTCAATAAACGCCTGATCGATTTCTTCGGTCTCGACGTCGGCGACATGGATAAGCCGGGCGTCAGCCGCCTGTCGGCTGTCATCAATACTCTCGTCCATCCCGATGACGCACCGAGACTGCTTCAGACTGTTCACCGTTCCCTCACCAGCGGCGATCCCTTCTCGATCAAATACCGCATGCGCCGTTTCGACGGAGCCTATCGCTGGGTCGACGGCCGCGCCGAGCCGCTGCGGGATCAGAACGGCACAATCACGCAATGGTACGTCATCTCGGTCGATATCGATGACGAGATGCGCGCGCAGGAAGCGTTGCGCGACCGGGAACGCGAACTCTCGCAACTGGTTGACATGGTTCCGAGCCTGCTCTGGCGGCTTGATCCGGAAGGGACGCCGACCTTCTTCAACCAGCGCCTGAAAGATTATCTTGGTCTCGACATCATTGATATGGAAACGCCGGGGATGAGCCGGCTTGCGGACCTCATCGAGGCCGCCGTCCATCCCGACGATGCCAGCAGTCTCGCCCAAGCACTCAACCATTCCCTCGCCACCGGCGAGCGCTTCTCCAAGCAGTATCGCCTGCGGCGCGCCGACGGCATCTATCGCTGGGTCAGAGGCAGCGCCGAGCCGTTGCGGGACGAGAGCGGTCGGATTGTCCAATGGTACGGTCTCTCGCACGACATCGACGATCAGCTGCGTGTCGAGGAGGCGCTGCGAGAAAGAGAGCGCTCGCTCTGGCAGATCGTCGAAACGCTGCCGGCCATGATCGATTGCGCGGCTCCTGACGGAGAGCCGGTCTATCGCAACCCCCAGCTCCGCGACTTCCTCGGATATAAGCTCGAGGAACTTGATGGAACGGGGAAAACCCGGCTGGACGGCACGCTCGACGCCGGCGTTCATCCCGACGACGTAGCGGGTGTCAAAGAGAATTATGCCCATTCATTGTCCACAGGCGAGCCCTATGCGCGCCGGCATCGTCTGCGGCGGTACGATGGCGAATATCGCTGGGTCGAGACGCGCGCTGCGCCGATGCGCAATGCCGAAGGCGTCATCGTCCAGTGGAACGTCATCTGCCTCGATGTCGACGCGGAGGTTCGGGCGGAGGAAGATCTGCGCCAGGCGCGCGAGGGTCTTGCACGGGCAAGCCAGGTGGCGAGCCTTGCCGAGCTTTCGGCCTCCATCGCTCACGAGGTGAACCAGCCGCTCGCGGCCGTCGTCGCCAACTCGCATGCTTGCCAGCGCTGGCTGATGGCCGAACCGCCGAATATGGAGCGGGCGCAGAGGACGGTCGAGCGCATCATCCGCGACGCCAACTCGGCCGCCGATGTCGTCAGCCGCATCCGCGCCCTGTTCAAACAATCCGCAGACCGGAGGGTCCACACGACGCTCTCCGGCGTTGTCGACGAAGCCCGCAATCTGATGGCCGCCGAAGCGGCGCGGCGGCGCGCGAGGATGGACGTCGAGGTTGACGGCAATCTTCCACCCATCGCCATTGATCGCGTCCAGATCCAGCAGGTTCTGATCAATCTCATCCGCAACGGCATCGAGGCGATGGACACGGTCGACGGCGACAGGGTGATCGGGATGCGCGTGCGCCATATGGGGAATGCCATTCAGACCGAAATCAGCGATCGCGGTCAGGGTATCGAGTTCCCCGAGAAGATGTTCGAACCTTTCTTCACGACCAAGGAGAATGGCATGGGCATGGGTCTGGCGATTTGCCGCTCGATCGTCGAGCTGCACGGCGGACGATTGTGGGCAGAGAAGAACGATCCGCACGGAGCGACGTTGATCTTCACCTTGCCGATAGAACCGAAGGCGGCGTCATGACGGACAATGACCATATTGTCTTCATCGTCGATGACGACGAACGTGTCCGTGAGGCGCTCAGTGAGCTCATGGACGCGCATGGCATGCGCGCCATCGCCTTCGAATCCGCCGGCGATTACGTGAGAGCGGACAAGCCTGATGTGCCCGCCTGCCTCATCCTCGATATCGAGCTGCCCGACATCAATGGCCTCGATCTGCAGAGGCAGATTGCCGACGGCGATCATCCGCCGATCGTCTTCATTACCGGACATGGCGACATCCCCTCCTCCGTGCGTGCGATCAAAAGCGGCGCCGTGGATTTCCTGACCAAACCGTTCAGTGACGCGGATCTCCTGGCGGCAATCCATGCAGCACTCGCCGAGGATCGGGAAAAGCGATCAGGACGCGCCGAGCTCGACATGCTCAAACGACACTATCTCGACCTGACGCCGCGCGAGCGCGAAGTGCTGCCGCTGGTGGTCAGCGGTCTTCTCAACAAGCAGGCGGCAGCCGAACTCGGGATCAGCGAAGTCACGCTGCAGATCCATAGAAGAAACGTGATGCAGAAAATGGCGGCGGCGTCGCTCGCCGATCTCGTGCGGATCGCGGAGAAACTGGAAATACCGATTACCCACTCGCGCCGGGTGGGGGGGAATTGAACATGAATGAGACAAGACATGTCGTCGCAGTTGTCGATGACGATCCCAGACTGCTTGAATCGATGGGCGACCTTCTGGAATCGGCGGGTTATGTGGCCCGCGGCTTCCCGTCGGCGGGCTCGCTGCTCATCAGCGGGCTGTCGGATCTCGACGTGCTCATCACCGATATCGGAATGCCCGGCATCGACGGCTTCGAGCTTCGTGACCTGGTGAGAAAATCACGTCCCGAGTTGCCGGTGTTCCTGATCACGGGCCGCCATGAAATAGCCGATCAGGGCCGCGCTCAGGGAGGCGGCCGTTTCTTCCGCAAGCCCTTCGATGCCCAGGCCCTGCTGGCGGCTATCGCCAATGCTTTACACCAATCGAGAGATGGAGGGTAACATGAGAGTTGACCAGCCGTTGCTGCGGAGATCGGCGCCGTTATCATTGCAGGGCAGATATGAAGAAGATCAGCCGCTCGTCATTATCGTCGATGACGACGCGTCAGTTCGCGAAGCACTGTCGGAGTTGATCCTGTCGGCGGGTTTTCAGTCAGTGAGTTTTGCCTCGACCCGCGAATTGCTTGATGCCGATATCTTGGAAAGCCCCGGCTGCCTGATCCTCGATGTGCGCATGCCCGGAGCAAGCGGCCTCCACCTGCAGAGCCATCTGGCCGAAAACGGCATTTCCAAGCCGATCATTTTTCTGACCGGCCATGGCGATATCCCGATGACCGTCCAGGCGATGAAGGCAGGTGCTGTGGATTTTCTCACCAAGCCGGTGCGGGACCAGACGCTGCTCGACGCCATCACTGCGGCCATTGCGATGGATGCCGAACGACGGGCCGAAGCCGCTATCGCCAAACGCAATGTCAAACGCCTGGAGACGCTAACGCAGCGCGAACGTGAAGTTCTGCACGAAGTGGCGCGCGGACGCCTCAACAAACAGATCGCCTTCGATCTCGGCATCAGCGAAGTGACGGTCAAACTGCATCGCAGTAACGTCATGCACAAGATGGAGGCCGCCTCGATCGGTGAACTGATCCGGGCCTGGGAGACGCTGCCGGCGCAAATGCGTCAGGCTGGCTCGCGTTAATTTTTTTGCCGGGCGCTTTCCAACGGTCGAGGAATGTCGACCTCAAACAGCAGTTGCCTGTCCATTTGATGCGCACCGTATCCGATTCGCGTTGAAAAAGACGACGCTGCAACGGCAATGGGTTTCGCCGTCGCTCCCATGCGTTATCTCTAAATTAGAGCCCAGGGTCATGACCTCATGCCCGGCCTAGATTCCATAAAGGAGATCACGCCTGAACAACCGATCGCTAACCGCACCTTCCCCTGAAACCAACGCCTTCGACATCGAAGCAAACTTCTTGTCGGCCATGGGGAACGCCAAACGGCTTCACATCCTGCATGTCTTGACCGAGGGAGAAGTGTCGGTGACCGACCTGGCCGAGGAAGTGGGATTGAGCCAATCGTCGACTTCCCAGCATCTGGCAATTCTTCGAGAACAAGGACTCGTGCAGACGCGAAGGGTTGCCCAGACGATCTTTTATTCACTTCAATCCGGCACGGCGAGGACGATGCTCGATACGCTCGCCGACATCTTCGGATCGCCCCGTCGAGCCCCAGCAGAACGCGTCCAAGCCGGGCGCCTGACGAAATGACCAAGCCTCTCTACAGCCGCTCGTGATTGGTCATTGAGGACAGGATGACCTTGCAGGCAATCAGGTCACATCGAACCCTGATGAATGTTTGATGTACGCCTCCTAGACCAGGGTGTGATTACGCCTCCGTTGCGAATGGAGATAATCAACCACACCAGCAACGAAACGGTCAGGAAGAGGCGATGATGGACGTATATGAGGCAGTCACCAGCCGACGGTCGGTGCGCGGATTCAAAGACAGGCCTGTGGCAAGGGAGATCCTGGAGCGCGTGCTGTCCGCTGCGGCTTGGTCGCCGTCGGGATCGAACATCCAGCCATGGAACACCTACGTGATGACCGGCGCGCCGCTGGCCGAGCTCAAGACATCAGCCGTCGAGCGCGTGGCCCACGGCGACGCCTGGGACAAGCGGCAGTACGAGATGTATCCGCCGGCGCTGAAGTCCCCTTATGGAGAGCGCCGGTCCGCCTTCGGCAAGGAGCGCTACAGCGCGCTCGGCATTGCACGCGAGGACTGGGAGGCGCGCCAGCGGGCAGCGATCGCCAACTGGAACTGCTTCGGCGCGCCCGCCGCCCTGTTCTGCTACATCGACCGTGAGCTGGGTCCACCCCAATGGGCCGACGTCGGCATGTATCTGCAGACCGTCATGCTGCTGCTCCGCGCCGAGGGACTGCACAGTTGCCCGCAGATGGCGTGGTCACAGGTTCGCGAGACTGTCGCGGAGGTCCTGTCACCCCCGGACGGGCTCATCCTCTTCTGCGGCATGTCGATCGGATACGAGGACGCCGCAGTCAGTTTTGCCCGTACGGGCCGCGCCCCGCTTGCCGAGACGGTCACTTTCGTCGACAATTAAGCGCTGCTGCGCTCAAAGGACGAGAGACCCCTTCCATGCTTTCTGCGCATGATACGTCCGATCATGCGCGATATTGGAGAACGCCATGACCACGCATAAAGTAGGCTATCTCATCGGCAGCCTTGCCAAGGGCTCGATCAATCGCAAACTCGCCAAGGCGTTGGTGCGGTTCGCCCCGCCGGAACTTGAAATGTCGGAGATATCCTTCAAGGACCTGCCGCTCTACAGCTACGACTATGACGCCGACTACCCTCCGGCCGGCAAGGCATTCAAGGCCGCAATCGCGGCCGTCGACGCCGTGCTGTTCGTCACGCCCGAATACAATCGATCCATACCTGGCGGGCTGAAAAACGCAATCGACTGGGCAAGCCGCCCCTACGGCACCAACTCGTTCACACGCAAGCCGTCAGCGGTTATCGGCACGTCGCCGGGCGCGATAGGCACTGCAGTCGCCCAGCAGAATTTGCGCAGCGTGCTCAGCTTCTGCAATTCGCCCCAGATGAATGCCCCGGAAGCCTACATCCAGTTCACACCAGGCCTGATCACCGATGACGGCGAGGTCACGAACGAGGCCACTGCGGATTTCCTTCGCAAATTCATGCAGGATTTCCATGTCTTTATCGCAAGGGTTCGCTCGGTGCTGCCGAAAGACGCCTAGATTGCACTTAAGAGGAACTGGCCGCTCCCGCGCGGCAGCGGCCAGTTTCCGGTTATCGAGTGAATCTTCAAGCGAAGGCGTAAGAACCGTCCGGCCGCTTCGGCACGCGTCG
This sequence comes from Rhizobium sp. F40D2, assembly GCF_051810745.2. NCBI lineage: Bacteria > Pseudomonadati > Pseudomonadota > Alphaproteobacteria > Hyphomicrobiales > Rhizobiaceae > Rhizobium > Rhizobium sp. F40D2. The sequence goes on along the minus strand of NZ_JBPWQX020000004.1, from coordinate 873,347 downwards.
CTGCCAGTGGATGTAGCCTTCCTCCTGCATCGCCTTCTCGTCCATCTCGACGCCCCAGCCGGGCCGATCCGGGCGCAGTTCGAGATAACCGTCCTTCGGCAGGTAGGGATCGACGACGTAACGGGTTTCCCCTTCCCGCTTCTCGATATCGATGCCGCCATAGACGTAAGCCTGTCCCTTCGGCAGCCGGTATTCGAGGATGCGGAAATTCTGCGCTGCGGCCGAAAAATGCACGTTGACCGCCGTTGCAAGCGGCCCCATCGGATTGTGCGGCGCGACGCCGACGAAGAAGGCTTCGGCAAGTGTCGCAATACGGCGCATTTCGCTGATGCCGCCGACGACGCAGATATCCGGCTGGATCAGATCGGCGCCCTTGACCTGCAGCAGCCGCAGGAACTCGTTTCTGCTGTAAAGCGACTCGCCGGTGGCGAGGACGCAGTTGAGCCCCTGTTTCAGGTCGCCCCAGGCCTCGATGTTCTCGGGGCGCAGCGGTTCCTCGAAAAACAGCGGATCGTAGGGCGCCAGCGCGTTGCCGAGCTGGCGAGCGGCGATCGGCTCGAAAATCTTGGCATGGGCGTCAAAGGCGATCTCGTATTCGTCGTTGACCGTTTCGCGCAGCGAACGGAAATAATCCGCCGAGGCTTTGACGACATTGCCCCAGCGATTGGCATGCATGTCGATCCGCCAGGGGCTGAGCTTGAAGGCAGTGAACCCCCATCCCTCCTTCAGGCGATCGAATTCGTCGCGGGCCGCCGGCGCGTCCGGTGCGGTGTAGACCCCGGCATAGACCTTGACGCGGTCGCGCACTTCGCCGCCGAGCAGCTTGTAGACCGGGACGTTCGCCGCCTTGGCCGCAAGGTCCCACAGGCAATGATCGAGCGCGGAGATCGCGGCAAGGCCGAGCGCACCTGGCGGAAACCGGCTTTGCTGGATCAGCAGGTTGACCAGATAATCGACGCGTGTCGGATCCTGGCCGGCCACAAAGGCATAGAGATAATCGAGCAGCGGCGGCAGCGCCTTGTCGGGGCCGTGATTGTAGCATTCGCCCCAGCCCGTCAGCCCGTCATCGGTATCGAGCGCGACGATCACGCGCGGACGGTCCTTGTCGCGGGTCATGAAAACCCGCATGCGGTCGATCTTCATCATTCTGTCCTTCTAGCGATTGAAATAGCTGCGCCGCGCCACGCGCGTCTGCACGTAGACATGCTCTTTGTCGGTTCCGGGATTGTATGCGCCTGCGGCTTGCGGCACCGAGACGTTGCCGCCGCTTGGGAAGCGCGCCACGAAGGCCTCGTCGATATCGCAGCCAAGTCCCGGGCCGTCTGGAACGGCGATCAGGCCGTCGACCTGTTGCGGATGCGGCACGATCGTCTGGCGGCGCCCGTCCCAGTCGTCGTCGAGGCGCTCGAGAATGAGAGCGTTCGGGATCGCCGCCAGCAGATGCAGGGCCGCATATTCCGCCACCGGCCCGAGCGAGCCGGAATGCGGCGCCATCTGGATATGATGGGCCTCGGCCATGGCGGCGATCTTCTTCATCTGGGTGATGCCGCCGGCCCGGCCGGTATCGGGCTGGATGACGTCGACCAGTTCCTTTTCGATAAGCTCGCGCTCGCCGAAGATGGTCGCCGAGCGCTCACCGGCCGCAAGCGGCACATGAGCGGCGTCGCGGATGCGACGGTAGCCGTCGACATTCTCCGGCGCGATGGGATCTTCCACCCACATCAGCTCATAGGGTTCGAGCGCCCGCACCGGCCGGCAGGCATCCGCAGGCGTCAGCCATGGCGGCCCGTGCAGATCGATGGCGATATCCATATCGTCGCCGACGGCATCGCGCAGTGCCGCGACCTTGCGGACCGGGTCGGCGACGCCGCCGCACTTGATCGCCTTGATGCCGCGCGCCTTGATGGCAAGCGCCCGCTCGGGCGTATTGGCATGCGAATAGATCGGGATCCGGTCGCGCACCTTGCCGCCGAGCAGCATCCAGACCGGCACGCCAAGCGCCTTGCCCTTGATGTCCCAGAGCGCCATATCGATGCCGGTCATCGCGCCGCCGCCGACGGTCCCGAGCATGCCATGACCCATCATGGCGACATGCATCTTCTGCCACAGCCGTTCGATATGGGCCGGATCTTCACCAATGAGGAGGGCAGCGAGATCATGGATCGCCGTCTCGACGACACGCGGCCAGCCCGAGCATTCGCCGATGCCGGTGATGCCCTCGTCGGTATCGATCTTCAAAAACAGCCAGTTTCTGGTGCCTCCGAACTGCTTGGAGGCAGCACCGCCGGGAGCTTGGTCGGACGCCCAGTTCGAAGGGTCGGGCTGACCGACATGCATGAGAAATGTGCGGATTCCGGTGATTTTCATCTCTGAGAACTTCCATTTTTCAGATGGTCGGGCTTCAGATTGCCAGGCTCCAGATTGACCGGCGCGACGTAGCGGAAACGCCTGGAGTGATCGCGGTCGCGCGGATCCGGGCGTGGGATCGCCGATATCAGCGCCTGCGTGTAGGCGTGCTCGGGCGTGCGGCAGACCTGCTCCGCCTCGCCGATTTCGACGAGCTGGCCTTTGTACATGACGCCGACACGATCGCACATGTAGCGGATGACGCCGATGTCATGGCTGATGAAGATATAGGCGAGGCCGAGCTCGTCCTGCAGGCGCATCAGGAGATCGAGCACCTGCGAACGCACCGAGACGTCGAGCGCCGAGGTCGCCTCATCGGCAACGATCACACGCGGATTGAGCGTAATGGCGCGGGCAATGCCGATGCGCTGGCGCTGACCGCCCGAGAATGCGTGCGGGTAACGTTCGCGCGCCCTCGGATCGAGACCCACCTGCTCCATCAGGTGGCAGACCCGCTCCTCCAGCGCCCGCCCTTTGGCGACGCCATTGACGAGCAACGGCTCCCCGATGATCTGGGAGACGGTCATGCGTGGATTGAGGGAGCCGAACGGATCCTGAAACACCATGCGCAATTCACGGCGCGCGGCCGCCAGCGTCTGACCTTTTGCCGTTGCCAAATCGATGATGTCGCCGCCGGCATTGCGATAGAGGATTTCGCCGGCTGTGGGATCAATCAGCCGCATGATCGAGCGGCCCATCGTCGTCTTGCCGGATCCGCTTTCACCGACGATGCCGAGCGTCTCGCCCGGCAGAAGCGAAATGGAAACATCGTCCAGCGCTTTCACTTCACCGAAATCCATCGAAACGTTGCGCAGTTCGAGGATCGGCGCCTTCGTCCTGTCGAGCGGGGGGCGTGCAAGGCGGATTTCGGCCTTCTGCTCCAGCTTCAGCACCGAGCCGATCAGCATGCGGGTATAGTCGTCTTGCGGCGCATGAAAGATCTGCTCGACCGGCCCATATTCCTTGGCGACGCCGTTATGCATGACAAGCACGTCATCGGCGATCTGGGCCACGACGCCCATGTCGTGCGTGATGAACAGGACCGCCATGCCATTGGCCTTCTGCAGCCGAGCGATCAGATCGAGAATTTCGGCCTGCGTCGTCACGTCGAGCGCCGTCGTCGGCTCGTCGGCGATCAGCAATTGCGGTTTGCAGGCAAGCGCCATGGCGATCATCGCGCGCTGGCGCATGCCGCCGGAATATTGGAAGGCATAGCGATCCAGCGCCTTTTCCGGAGAGGGGATCTCGACCTGCTTCAGCAGCGATATGGCCTCGGTGCGCGCCTCCGCCTTGGTCATCCGGGTGTGGAGGCGAAGCGCCTCGACGATCTGGTTGCCGACCGTGTGGATCGGCGATAGCGACGACATCGGCTCTTGGAAGATCATGGCGATGTCGCGGCCGCGGATCGCCCGGATCTGACGTCCGCGCGGATTGAGGCTGGTCAGGTCGGTCGAGCCGCCGTTCTGGTCGTTCAGGGTGATCGATCCGGCCGCAATGCGGCCGGGTGCATCGACGATCTGCAGGATCGAACGCGCCGTCACCGACTTGCCGGATCCGCTTTCGCCGACGACACAAAGCGTCTTGCCCGGCTCGATCGAAAAAGACAGGTCGCTGACGGCGCGAAAGACGCCGGTGCGCAAAGGGAATTCGACGGTCAGGTTCTTCACCTGGAGCAGCGGCGTGCCGGCAATGGGAACGATATCGGTCATGCCGGCCTCATTTGTTGTAGGGATCGGCCGCATCGCGCAGGCCGTCGCCGAGAAGGTTGAGCGCCATTACGGCAACGACGACGGCGCAGCCCGGCATGAAGAGCCAGGGTGCGGTGGCGATCGAGCGAATGTTCTGAGCCTCGCGCAAAAGCACGCCCCAAGAGATGGTCGGCGGCTGCAGCCCGAGCCCCAGGAAGGAAAGCGAGGTTTCGGCAAGGATCATCGCCGGCACGGCAAGCGTGATCGACGCGATGATATGGCTCGCGAAACTCGGCAGCATATGGCGGAAGATGATGCGTCCTTCGCGAACGCCGTCGAGCCTGGCGGCAGCGACGAATTCCTCGGTGCGCAGCGACAGGAAACGGCCGCGGACGACGCGGGCGAGCTGCGCCCAGCCGGTCAGCGACAGGATGATCGTGATCATCATATATTGCAGCGTCGCCGGCCAATCCTGCGGCAGCGCCGCGGCCATCGCCAGCCAGATCGGGATCGTCGGCAACGACAGCACGAAATCGATGAGCCGCTGCATGAAGAAATCGATGCGGCCGCCGTAATATCCCGAGATGCCGCCGATCACGATACCGAGCATCAACGACAGGAAGACGCCGACGAGACCGATCGAGAGCGAAACCTGCGAGCCTTGCACCGTCCGGCTGAAGACGTCGCGCCCAAGCCGGTCGGCGCCGAAGAGAAGCAGCGGCGTAGTCTTGTCGGGCGAGGCGATCAGGTGAATGTTTGTGTTGAACAGGCCGAACACGGAGTATTCATAGCCGCGCCCGAAGAACTGAACGTCGACACGCTTCGTCGCATCTTCCTTGAAGATGGCGGCCAGCGTTTCCGGATCGCGGGTCAGCTTCATCGGGTAATAATGCGGGCCGAAAGAGAACCCGTTCTCGGTATCGATCAGATGCAATTTCTGCGGCGGGTGAAAGGTCGCCCGCGCATTTTGCAGGTTCGGATCGTTGATGGCGAAGAAGCCGGGCACCAGGGCAACGATATACATCATCACGGTGACGACGAGCGCCACCATGGCCAGCCGGTGCCGGCGGAAAGCCCACCAGATCAGCTGCCATTGCGATGCCACGGCGGCGCGATCCGGCTGAATATTTGTAACGGCAATGTCGGCCACGTGAGGCTCCTATTCCAACCGAATGCGGGGATCGACCAGCGCAAGCAGGATATCGCTGATGAGAGAGCCTATCAGCGTCAGCGCGCAGATCAGCAGAACGAAGGCACCCGCCAGATACATGTCCTGGGCCATCAGCGCCTGCAGCAGCAGGGGCGCGGCCGTCGGCAGGTTGAGGACGATGGCGACGACGACCGAGCCGGAGATGAGGTTGGGCAGCAGCCAGGCAATGGTCGAGATGAACGGATTGAGCGCGATCATCATGGGGTATTTCATCAGCAGCCGGAATTCCGACAGACCTTTTGCCCGTGCGGTGGTCACATAAGGCTTCGGCAGTTCATCGAGCATGTTCGCGCGCATGACGCGGATGAGGCTTGCTGTCGACGAGACGGCAAGAATGATGACGGGAAGCCAGAGATGCGAGAAGAGGTCGGCCATCTTGGCGAAGCTCCAGGACGCGTTCTCGTATTCCGGCGAAAACAGCCCGCCGACATCCTGTCCGAATTCGACTGCCGCGATATACATCAGCACCAGTGCCAGCAGGAAGGACGGAACGGCCAGGCCGAAGAAGGTGAAGGCGGTGAAGAAATAATCCCCGATCGAATATTTGCGCACGGCGGAATAAACGCCGATCGGCAGCGCGATCGCCCAGGTGGCGATCAATGTCGACAGAGCCAGAACAAGCGTCAGCGCCATGCGCTCCCAGATCAGATCCGAGACCGGCTGCTGCCACTCGAAGGAAATGCCAAAATCACCGCGCGAGAGGATGCCCCATATCCATTTGAAATATTGAACGAGCATCGGATCGTCGAGGCCGAAACGCTCGCGCAATTGCGCCGCCGTGTTCTGGTCGACGATCTCGTTGGAGGCTGCCAGCGTCGCGATATAGGTGGTGACATAATCGCCCGGCGGCAGCTGGATCAGCACGAAAGCCAGGAAGCTGACGGCAAAAAGCGATGGAATCATCCATAGCAAGCGTTTGGCGGTGAAGACCAGCATGGGCGCCTCTTGCATTGAACGCCGCCTTCCCGACCCCGCCGGCTGTCAGGGCCGGCAAGGCATCTCGGAGGGCGAACTGAAAGAAAGCGCCGTACCGTCAGGCACGGCGCCGGAGATCCAAGTCAGCTTGTGAAGGTGAACTGCTGCGGCAGCGCAGGCCCCGGATTGGGCCAGGACCAGCTGTCCGGCTCCGTTTCGGGAACATTGCGCAGGTTGTTGCGGATGATGCCGAAGCCGCCCACGGCAAGGCAAAGCCCGACGGTCTCGAATTCCTCCGCGGCGATATCGAAAATCTGCTTCATGACCGCACCGCGTTTGTCGAGATCGGCCGTCGAACGCGCCTCATCGAAGAGCTTCATGCGCTTCTTCTGGCTTTCCGGGGGTTCTTCGCCGCGCGCACCGTTGGAGGTGTACCACAGCGTCCACGGAATGGCGTAACGCGAACCCTGCGGATGGAAGGCGAAGAAATCGCGCGGATCGAGCATCGGATCGAGACCGCCTGGGCCCGGCCACACCTGTGCATCATGGGCATTGTCGTCGCCGCGGGTGTAATAGAGAGCCCGCTCGATGGTGTTGACCTTCATGTCGATACCGATCTGGGCCCAATGCGTCTTGACCAGTTCGAGCGCGTCGACGAGGTCGGGATAGAGCGTCGGAATGACGTCGATCGAGAAGAACACCTTCTGGCCGTCCGGCCGGAGGCGGAAACCGTCGCCGCCTTTCTTGTAGCCGGCTTGATCGAGCATCGCGCCTGCCTTGTCGGCGTCAAATTCGGTGAACTGGCGCGCGTATTTTTCGTTGTACCAGGGATGCGTCGGACGCGGTCCGGCCTGGTAGGGCTCGCTCTGCCCGAAATAGACAATATCGATGAGCTCGGGGCGATTGATGCCGATCGACAACGCCTGCCGGAACGATTTGTCCGCAAACATCTTGCGCATGGCAGGATCTTTGTGGGTGATGTTGAAGTAGATCTGGCACTGCTGCGAGGCCGAAGGCACCAGCGTCAGCAGACGATAATCGCCCTTCTGCATGTTCTGGGACAGCGTCGGCTTGTTGGCAAGCACGCTGATATGGCGCTCCTGGATGTCGATCTTGCCCGAGATGACGTTCAGCATTAGCGATTCGACGTCCTGCGAGATGCCGAAGTTGATTTCATCGATATAGGGAAGCTGATTGCCCTCGGTATCGACCTGCCAGAAATAGGGATTCCGCGTCATGACGACGCGGGTGGCGCCACCGACATAGGGCTCCTTGACCACCCACGGATCGAGCGTCGGCTTGTCGACATTGCCCCATCGCGTCGGGATCTCGATGTCGCCGCAACGGCTGCGGAACAGTTCCGTCCAGCTGGTGACGCCGGCTTTCTTCGCATCGGCCTCAATATTGGGATTATATTTCGGCAGGAACTGGCTGCAGTAGTGCTTCGGAAAGAGCGTCGGATGCTGACCAAGCGGCGTGGCGAGGTTTTCCAGGTAAAGCGCGTTGGCCGCAGCAAAGGTGAACTTCACCGTATGATCGTCGATCTTCTCGACGGTAACCGGCTTGCCGGCGACAGCAAGCTGCGCCGGTGTCGCGCTGTAGAGCTCGGTGTTCTTGACGCAGTCTTCGATCGCGAAAACGACGTCATCGGCGGTAAAGGGATGACCGTCCGACCAGCGCACGCCTTCGATGAGATGGAAGGTGAATTGCGTCGCGTCGTCGCTGACTTCCCAGCGCTCGGCAAGGTTCGGCTCCACAGCGGTAAATTCGAGGTTCCAGCGCACGAGGCTCTGGTTGCCGACCATGCGCAGGATGCCGTTATGGTCGGAGGAACCGCGAAGGCCGCGGCGCAGAGAGCCGCCATAGGTGCCGACTTTTTCGTATGGCTTGACGACCATCGGCTTCTTCGGCAGCCGCTCGGCGAGCGGCGGCAGTTTTCCATCTTTCACAAGCTGCGCGAGTGCGGGCGCTTCGCCGCCTGCGGCGAAAGCGCGGCCCGCAATAGACAGCGCCGCTACACCGGCCATGCCGCCAAGCACAGCGCGGCGGGTAACTCCGCGCGACAGAATTTCATTAGGCATCGAGTTCCTCCCTTTCTATGCCGGCGCAACTTTTGAGCCGACTGATGCGGCGGGCTCCCGACCTGCCGCTGCGCCCTCCTCGGCGCCCGGACCGAACCATAGACACGTTCCCAAATGATTACAAGAGTTGACAGATAATTACAAATTTTGTAGCGATGCAGCATAGAAGCTTGAATTCCACGCCTTAAAAGCCAGGCTAGAGCGCACAAAAGACGTCAATCTGTCAGAATCTGTGCGCCGCCATTGAGATGTCGCTGACGGGCAACTGACTGGCGTTCAGAGAAAAGGACGATAATGACATTCGCGGCCGACGCCGTTTCGAACAGAGGCGCAACGCGCTTCAGCGACATTATCTACGAGAAGATCGTGGGGATGATCGCAGACGGCAATTTTCCGGTGAACGAACGGCTGCCGTCGGAGACGAAGCTTGCCGCCGATTTCGGCGCTTCGAGGCCCGTCGTGCGCGAGGCGCTCGAGCGCTTGAGAGCCGATGGCCTGGTCGTCTCGCGCAAGGGCTCCGGCTCCTATGTCCGGCAGAGGCCGGATTCGTCGATGCTGAAAATGGTGCCGGTCGGATCGCTCGCCGATGTCCAGCGGTTTTTCGAATTCCGCGCCGGCCTTGAGGCCGAGGCGGCGGAGCTTGCCGCACGAAACTGGCAGCCGGCCGACAAGGAGAGGATAACGGCAGCGCTTTTTTCGATCGAGCAATGTCTGCGCAACGGAGAGCTCGGCGCCGAGGAGGATCAGGCTCTGCACGATGCCATCGCCATGGCGACCGGAAACCAGTTTCATATCACTGTGCGCGAATGGTTCAGGCCGCATTTTGCCATCGGGCATTCCGTTACGCGATCCCTGAGCCTGAAACGCACACTGGAGCAGATCCGCAGCGTCCAGGACGAGCACGCGGTGATCGTGGAGGCGATCTTCGCACGGCGGGAAACCGAAGCGCACGATGCGATGAAGAAACACATACTGAATGCTCGCGCCCGCATGTTCCAGGGCGTTTGAGCGAGAATGGGAGGAAGAAGATGAAACGGATCGCTATGACGGGTGCTGCCGGACGTGTCGGAACGCTGCTGCGCCCGCTCCTCCGCGCGCATTTCGGGCAGGTCAGCCTGATCGATCTGCAGGAGCCAGCCGGGCTTGGCGATAACGAGACCTTCGTAAAGGCCGATCTTACAAAGCTCGACGAGGCTTTGGCTGCGCTGAAGGATATCGACGGTGTCGTTCATCTCGCCGGTATCGCAAGCGGCACCGACATGAACGCCATTCTGCACGCCAATGTGCTTGGAACCTACAATCTTTACGAAGCGGCGCGGATCAACAAGGTCGAGCGGGTCGTCTATGCCTCGAGCAACCATGCGACCGGCTTCTATCCCCGCGGCGAAGTCATATCGCCGCTTGATCCGATGCGCCCCGACAGCCCGTACGGACTTTCCAAATGCTGGGGCGAACTGGTGGCGGGGCTTTACTACGACACGTCGGGCATTCGCTCCCTTTCCATCCGCATCGGCAATGCCGGTACCTATCCCAACAGCGAACGATCGATTGCGATCTGGATCAGCGCGCGGGATCTGGCGCAGCTGGTGCGGATCGGGCTGTCCCACCCGTCGATCGCCGCGACGGTCGTCTACGGCGTTTCCGATACCGACGAGAAATGGTGGGACAATGATCTGGCGACGAGGCTCGGCTACCGGCCAGAGGACCGGCCGCGCGATCACGCCCGCATCGAACAGGGATCCGAGGGGCCGGTGGCGCTGGCGTTCCAGGGCGGCGGCTTCTGCGAGATCAATCACGACGGCACCATCCGCATGCGTGACGCCGAAGGTTTGGCCAAGAGCCTGGAGGCGGCCGAATGACGGCGCCTCGGATCATCCGTCCGCAAATCCGATCCGTGATCCAGCAACCGCTGACGGTCGGTGAATCGCCGGTATGGGACGATGAGACCGGCACGCTGTGGCTCGTCGATATCCTGGCACCGGCGGTTGTCCGGCTCTCCCCGCAAGGAAAAATCGACCGCTTCGATATGCCGGCGCCGATCGGCAGCCTCGGGCTTTGCCGCGATCACAGGATCGTCGTCGGCCTCCAGACGGGCGTCCATCTCTTCGATCCCGTCGCAGGAAAGATCGAGTTTCTGTGCGATCCGGTCGGGCGCAATATCAATAGCCGCCTCAACGACGGCAAGGTCGGCCCCGACGGACACTTCTGGGTCGGCTCGATCAGCGAAGCCAAGCCGCAGGTCAATGACGCAGCGCTTTTCCGCGTTGGCGCCGATGGGAGCGTGCGCACCGTTGCAACCGGGCTGACGAGCTCCAACGGTCTCGCCTGGTCGCCGGACGGCCAGCGGATGTACCACTCCGACAGCCGGCAATGTTTCCTGCAGGCCTTCGACTTCGATCCGGAGACGGGCAGTCTCGGCGAAGGGCGTCGGCTTCGCAGCTTCACAGAAGATGAGGGGCGGCCGGACGGGGCGACGACCGATCGCGACGGGTTTTACTGGAGCGCCGGCGTCTCGGCCGGCCGCCTCAACCGCATATCGAGCGAAGGCGAAATCGTCGAGATCTACATTCTGCCGGTCCCGGCACCGACCATGCCGTGTTTCGGAGGGCCTGATCTCAGCACCCTCTTCGTCACCAGCCTGTCGACGGACCGCACCGGACGTTTCGAGGCGGGCACGGTCATCGCCTTCGACGTGGATGCAGAGGGGTTGCCGCCCTTCCGCTTCGGCAACCAATCATCTTGAAAGCGAACGGGGAAGAAAAATGAGCATCGCGATCATGCGCAAGGCGCTTACGGGCGTTTCGGGTGTTCCCGTCACGGCCTATGACGGCAAGGGCGAAGTCGAACCGCGGATTACGGCCAAGGTCTATGCGCGGGTGGCGGCTGCCGGCATTCACAACATTGTCGCTGCCGGCAATACCGGGGAATTCTACGCGCTGACGCCGCAGGAAATCCGGATCGTCCACGAAGCGGCGGTATCAGGCGTCGACGGCCGGGCGCCGGTGACGGCAGCGATCGGCCGGTCGCTGCGCGAGGCGATCGGCATGGCGAGGGATGCGGCTGCGATCGGCGCAACCGCCGTCATGTCGCATCAGCCCGTCGATCCTTTCGCAGCACCTTCGGCCCAGATCGGTTATTTCTGCAATCTTGCCGATGCGTCCTCCCTGCCGCTCGTCGCCTACGTCAGGGCCGAGGGTTTCGGCGTTGACGATATCGTCCGCCTCGCCAACCACGGCAACATCGCCGGCATCAAATTTGCCACGACCGATCTGATGCTCTTATCGCGCGCCATCCCGGCCGCCGATCCCGATGGTGCGCTGTTCGTCTGCGGCCTGGCGGAGAGCTGGGCGCCGACATTCACCGCAGCCGGCGCGCGCGGCTTCACGTCGGGCCTCGTCAACGTTGCGCCGCGGCTTTCGCTTGCCGTCCACGCCGCGCTCGAAAAAGGCGACTTTGCCGCAGCACGGGCGATCGTCAACAAGCTCGAGCCGTTCGAGCGGATGCGGACCAAATTCCGCAACGGCGCCAACGTGACCGTCGTGAAAGAGGCCGTCACCTATTCCGGCCTCGATGTCGGCCCCGTGCGCGTGCCGGGATTACCGCTGCTCGACCAGCATGATCGCGAGGAACTTCATCGGCTGCTTCGAGGCTGGGAGGCCGAGGGCAGCATTCAAACTGATCCGGACCGGCAGCAATCTGCCAAGGCGGCCGGCTGAATTCGACATTATTTCCGCAAACAACAGGATTGGGAGGTCTAGAGATGCTGAAACAGCTACTGACAACGATCGCAATTACCGGCGCCCTGATGACGACGCAGCCTGCCTGGGCTGCCTCGCCGCCCAATATGCTGGTCATCGGCACCAATCTCACCGGTATCCGCACGCTCGATCCGGCCCAGAACAATGCCCGCACCGTTTCCGAGCTGATCTCGAACCTCTACGACAACCTCGTGCAGCTGTCGCCGGACGATCTCAAGACGCTGAAGCCGATGCTTGCGACGCAATGGAGCGTCTCGGACGACGGCAAGATCATCACGCTCACCCTGCGCGACGACGCCGTTTTCCAGAGCGGCAACAAGGTGACCGCCGAGGATGCGGCCTGGTCGATCCAGCGCGTCATCAAAATGGGCCAGGTCGGCTCGACCGACGTGGCGCTCTGGGGCTTCAAGCCCGATAACGTCGAAAAGCTCGTTCGGGCAAAGGACGAGCATACGCTCGAAATCGAGCTGCCCCAGTCGGTGAATACCGATCTGGTGCTTTATTCGCTGGCCGGCTCGTCGATCGGCATCGTCGACAAGAAGACGGTGCTGTCGCATGAGGCGAACGGCGATTTCGGCGGCGCCTGGCTTTCGGCCAATTCCGCCGGCAGCGGACCGTTCAGCCTGGCACAATGGCGGCCGAACGATGTGGCGATCTTCAATGCGCAGCCGAAATACTGGGGCGGCAAGCCGGCCATGGCCCGGGTCGTCGCCCGCCACATCCCTGAATCCGGCAATCTCCGGCTGCAGCTCGAAGCCGGCGACGTCGATGTCGGCCAGTATGTGGCAAGCGGCGACCTCGATGCGCTGTCCACCAACAAGGATATGGTCATCGACAATGTCCCGGGTCTCGGTTTCTATTATATCGCCCTCAACCAGAAAGACCCGGATCTGCAGAAGCCGAAGGTTCGCGAGGCCTTCCAGCACGCCTTCGACTGGAAGGCGATCTCCGGCAACATCATGCGTTATACGGGCTTTCCCTGGCAGTCGATGATCCCGCGCGGCATGATCGGCGCACCCGATGAGGCTGCGGTCCGCTATGATTACGATCCCGCCAAAGCCAAGCAGCTGCTGGCAGAGGCCGGATATCCGAACGGCTTGAAGAAAGTGCTCAATCCGTCGGGAGCAGCGACCCTGCCCTTCGCCGAAGCGCTGCAGGCGAGCGCGCGGGCTGCCGGCCTCGATCTCGATCTGGTGCCCGGCGAGTTCACGCCCGCCTTCCGCGAGCGCAAGTTCGAAGTGCTGCTCGGCAATTCCGGCGCGCGCCTGCCGGATCCCTTCGCCGTCGCCACACAATATGCCTTCAACCCCGACAATAGCGACGAGGCGCGGCTCGGCAGCTATTATCTCTGGCGCACGGGCATGAAGGTGGACGACCTCAACACTCTCATCGATCAATCGATGAAAGAGCGCGATACGGCCAAGCGCACGGACATCTTCAAGAAGATGGACGGCATCTATGCCGGCATGGCCGCCCCGCTCGTCATCTTCTTCCAGCGAACCGACCCCTATGTCATGCGCGCCAATGTCAAGAATTATCACGGGCACACGACCTGGTCGACGCGCTGGCACGACGTGACCAAGGAGTAGAACGCGTGGCAAGCGCCGATCTGACATCGAAGCAAGAGAGTCGCCGCTCTCAGGCGGGCGGGTTCGCCGATGCGGCCCCGCACCCGTTGATGAGCCTGCTGCGGCGCCTGGCGGGACGCGTGGTGGCTGTTGTCACCACGCTGCTCGGTCTGCTTTTCCTGACCTTTTCAATGGGCCGCCTGCTGCCTGCCGACCCGGTGCTGGCCATCACCGGGCCGGAGGTCAGCAAGGAGGTCTATGATCGGGTTTATAACGAGCTGGGGCTCGGACAGCCGATCTGGATGCAGTTCCTCTCCTATGTCGGAAAGATCGCCACGGGCAATCTCGGCACGTCGGCGACAACGGGCCAGCCGATCCTCACCGATCTGATGACGATCTTTCCCGCCACCATCGAGCTTGCGATCATCGCCATGATCATCGGCGCCATTATCGGCATTCCCTTGGGCGTCACGGCTGCCGTCAGGCGCGGAACCATCATCGATCACATCGCCCGGATCGTCGCCCTCGCCGGCCACTCCATCCCGATCTTCTGGACCGGGCTGATGGCGCTCTTCCTCTTCTACGCCAAGCTCAAGCTCGTCGGTGCATCGGGCCGCATCGACGTCTTCTATGAGGGCCTCGTCACTCCGATGACAGGCTTTCTGCTGATCGACGCGGCGATACAGCAGCAATGGGACGTGTTCTACAACGCGCTTGGCCACATCATCCTGCCGGCGGCGATCCTCGGTTATTACTCGGTCGCCTATATAAGCCGCATGTCGCGAAGCTTCATGCTGGAGCAGTTGAGCCAGGAATACATCATCACCGCCCGGGCAAAGGGGCTCGGCACCCGCAAGGCCGTCTGGCGCCACGCCTTCCGGAACATCCGCGTGCAGCTCCTGACGATCCTGGCGCTGACCTTCGGCGGGTTGCTCGAGGGCGCGGTGCTGATCGAAACGGTTTTCGGCTGGCCCGGGCTCGGCCAATACCTCACCCGCGGGCTGCAGATGAACGACATGAACGTCGTCATGGGTTCGGTTCTGACGATCGGCGCCGTCTTCCTGACGATCAACATCCTGTCGGATGTGCTCTACCGCATCCTTGATCCGAGAACACGGTGACGCCATGACGATCTCCTCAGAAGACGCAGACGCCCACACCCTCGGTTTTCGCAGTTGGTTACGGGCCGATGAGCCTCAGGGCTGGTTCCAGTCGTCGGCTCAGCAAATCCATCAGGGCTGGCTGAAATTCAGCCTGCACCCGCTTGGGCTCGCCGGTCTCGCCATCATCGTGTTGTTGATCGTCGTGGCGACGGCCGCCCCCTTGCTCACCAGCTACGATCCGATCGTCCAGGATATGGCCGGGCGGCTCGCGCCGCCCTCGGCCGCCCATCTTCTCGGCACCGACAATTTCGGCCGCGATGTCTTTGCGCGGGTGATCTACGGCGCCCGCACGACGCTTTACATCATCATGTTGGTGACGATCATCGTCGCACCACTCGGCCTGCTGATCGGCACCGTCTCCGGCTATTTCGGCGGCATCGTCGATGAGATCCTGATGCGCATCACCGATATCTTCCTCTCCTTCCCCGGCCTCGTGCTGGCGCTCGGTTTTGCCGCCGCCCTCGGCCCCGGCATCACCAACGCGATCATCGCCATTTCGCTGACGGCCTGGCCGCCGATCGCGCGGCTGGCGCGCGCCGAAACGCTCAGCCTGCGCAAGGCGGATTATATCGCCGCCGTGCGCCTGCAGGGCGCGACATCGCTTGCGATCATCACCCGCCACATCCTGCCGATGTGTATTCCCTCGGTGATCGTCCGCGTCACCCTCAATATGGCCGGCATCATCATCACTGCCGCCGGTCTCGGGTTCCTTGGCCTCGGCGCGCAACCGCCCTGGCCGGAATGGGGTTCAATGGCCGCCAGCGGCCGTGAGTTCATGCTCGACAGCCCTTGGGTGATCGCCGCGCCCGGCATCGCCATCGCGCTCGTCAGTCTCGCCTTCAACCTCGTCGGCGATGCGCTGCGCGACGTGCTCGACCCGAGAGGTTCGGAATGACAGAGCCCCTGATCGATATCCGCAACCTCGAAATCGCCTATGGCGGCGGCCACATGCGCGCGGTGCGCGGCGTGAGTTTTACGCTCGGACAGGAAAAACTCGGCATCGTCGGCGAGTCCGGATCGGGCAAATCCACCGTCGGCCGCGCAATCATGAAGCTGCTGCCGCCGACCGCGATCGTTCGTGCCGAGCGGATGGCCTTTCGCGACGTCGACCTTCTCAAGGCCAACGAACGAAAGATGATGACGATCCGGGGGCGACGGATCGGGCTGATCCTGCAGGACCCGAAATACTCGCTCAATCCCGTGATGCGGATCGGCGAACAGATCGCCGAGACCTACCGTTTCCATCATCCGAAGGCGGGCGCGAAGCAGACCTACCAACAGGCGCTCGATATGCTCGAAGCCGTCCAGATCCGCGATCCCGACCGCGTCGCCCGTCTTTATCCCCACGAAATATCGGGCGGGATGGGCCAGCGCGTGATGATCGCCATGATGCTGATCGCCGAACCCGAAGTGCTGATCGCCGACGAGCCAACCTCGGCGCTCGACGTGACGGTGAGGCTCGAAATCCTGGCGCTGCTCGACGAACTCGTTTCACGCCGCAATCTCGGGCTGATCTTCATCAGCCACGATCTCAATCTGATCCGCAATTTCTGCGATCGCGTCCTCATCATGTATGCCGGCCGTGTCGTGGAAGTGCTGGAGGCACGCGACCTCGACAGAGCGAAACACCCGTATACGCAGGGGCTGCTGGCATCCCTGCCGACAATCGACAATCCCCCTGCCCGGCTGCCGATCCTGAAACGCGACCCGGCCTGGCTTGACGACCTTGCAACGGAGGTGCGGCGATGATCCGGATCGACAATCTCACCATCCGTTTCGGACACGGCCAGCGGCCCGTAGTCAGAGATGTGAACCTCACCGTCGAGCGGGGGACGGCATTCGGCCTGGTCGGCGAATCCGGCTGCGGCAAGTCCACGGTTCTCAGAGCCCTCTCCGGCCTCAACGCCAATTACGACGGTAACATCGAACTCCAGGGCGAGACGCTGGATCGGCAGCGCAGCCGCCCGTTCTATCGCCGGGTGCAGATGGTGTTTCAGGACCCCTACGGATCGCTCCATCCCCGCAAGACCATCCGCTCGCAACTGAAGGAACCGCTGCGCAACCAGGGGCTGGAGACGAATTCCGTCGACGTCAACGCGGTCCTCAGATCGGTCGGCCTGGATCCGGCGCTGAGCTACAGATTTCCGCATCAGCTCTCCGGCGGGCAGCGCCAGCGTGTGGCGATCGCCCGCGCCCTGATGCTGAACCCTGATGTTCTGCTTCTGGACGAACCGACGTCGGCGCTCGATGTCTCTGTCCAGGCCGAGATCCTCAATCTGCTGCAGGATCTGCGCGCCGAGCGCGGCCTCACCTACCTCCTCGTCAGCCACGACCTCGCCGTCGTCTCTCACATGTGCAGCCGCGTCGCCATCATGGAAGCCGGCGAGATCGTCGAGCAGGTCGATATCGAGGCCCTGCGCCGGGGTGCCGTCGAACATCCCTATTCGCAACGCTTGCTGCGGGCGAGCCGGATGTACGGGAGGGCATAGCCGTCGATCGGTACGCCCTGCTGCTTCGCGGGTCACCGCAAGTGGGCGTCGATGGCGGAAATGATCTCTTCCCAATCGTTGGGATGAATTTCGTGGCCGCCACCTTCGAGCCGGACAAGCTTCGCGCCCTTGACGGCTCGTGCCAGCAGTTCGCCATGCTCTACCGGATAAATCGGATCCGCCGTTCCGTGTATGACGAGAAGGGGCACGGCCAGTTCAGCCAATTTTCCTTTCAGGGCCTGGCCGCCCTTCAGGATGAAATGATTGGTGGCACTGACGAAGTTTTTCGCCCGCTTGACGTCCCGTTCGACAAAGGCGCGCGCCCGCCTTTCGTCATAGGGGTGCGCCACCCCGGCGATCATCCGGGTGTCTTTGACAAGGAATTCGGTCACCTGGGCATTGTCTGTCCAGTCGACGGTCTCGCCCGTCGCGGCATGCGCCATGTAGGCGTCAGTGGTGTGCGGCAAGGCGCTTGTATCAATACCCATCGGCGTGGTGGACATCAGCGTCAGCGTCTTGACGCGTTCGGGATGGGAGAGCGCTGCGATCTGGGCGATCGTGCCGCCCAACGACATTCCGATCAGATTGACGCCGTCAATGCCGTAGCCATCCAGTATCCTGACCGCGTCCGCAGCCATATCGTCCATTGTGTAGGGCGGTTCTCCCGGTTCGTAGATCGTCGAACGGCCGGTGTCTCGATTGTCATAGCGAATGACATAATATTTCTGAGCGGCGAGCTTTTGGCAGAATTCGTCCGGCCACCACAGCATCGACGCCATCGCGCCCATGATCAACAGGATCGGCTCATGCGCCGGGTCGCCAAAGGCCTGTGCGACGATCTCGACGTCGTCAAACTTGATATTTCGTTCATTCACTTGGAGCATCCTTTACGTGTATCGGGTGAAGCGGCGAAGCTTTGGGTCCTGGTATCAGCAGGCACACGCATGATGGGGCTAAGGCAGAGGTGCCGCATCAGGCATTTTGCCTAGGACAGGCTCAAAACACACGTGGGATGACTACGTCTCCATCTCTGCTAATCTTGAACTTCACCTATCGGAGGACTTTGTGTCGACATCCCTCAAAAAGTCCCTGTTCTCAGGCCGTGCGGCAGAACTCGATGCGATGGAATCCGCGTTCCGGGACGTTTCCGGCGGCCGGCAACGCTCCATTCTTCTCGGGGCGGAAGCAGGCGGCGGCAAGAGTCGGCTGGTCGAGGAGTTTGCCGATCGACTGTCGGGCCGGGCTACCGTCCTGAAGGGTGGCTGCATCGAGCAGCGAGAGTCGGCATTGCCCTATGCGCCGGTCACCGCCGTGCTGCATGAACTGGTTCAACTGCGCGGCGGGACGGCGGTCCGGTCGCTTGTCGGCGCCGCGAGTGCGCGCGAGCTGGCATGGCTTCTTCCCGAATTCGGCGAAACCTCTGAACGGTTTGATGCGGGCATCGCAAGAGCAAGGCTGTTCGAGGCGTTGAGGAAGCTGTTCGAAGAGCTCGCCCGGGAGATGCCGCTCGTCGTGGTCGTCGAGGACATTCACTGGGCCGACCAGGCCACTTGCGATCTGCTTCGTTTCCTCACCGCGCGGCTGAAGAAAATTCGGCTGATGCTGATCGTCACCTACCGACCCGAGGAGACTAGCGGCAGCAACGCACTGCGGACGACCATTGCGGACCTCTCGCTGTCCGAGGGGGCCACGGTGTTGAAGCTTCCCCACCTGAAGCGCGCCGAAGTCGCCGCGCAGCTCGAGGGGCTGCTCGGGCGCCCGCCGACACCGGCCGTCATCAATGAGGTCCATGCGCGTTGCTGCGGGATCCCGCTTTTCACGGAGGCGCTTATCGATGCGAGCGGAAACTTGCGTACGAATTTTCCTGGCACGCTTCAAGACTACCTGCTGAAGAGCGTCAGGGAGATGCCGGCGTCGACGGCCGGCCTTTTGAAGGTGATGGCGCTTGGCGGTCCGCATATTGCGCATGTGCTTCTTCGCAGCGTGGCGGACAAGTCCGACCTTGAATTGGCAGAATTGCTGCGTCCTGCAATTGCGGCCGGGATACTGGTACCGGACAGCGACGGATATGCGTTCCGCCATGCGCTGATCCACGAAGCAGTGCGCAGTGACCTGATCGCTGGCGAAAGGATGGCCATCCATCGCGCCTATGCCGAGGTGCTTGAACGCGGCCCGCTTCCAAGCTACCGGGTTTGGCATTCCGTTGCGCTCGCCCGCCACTGGCACGGCGCCGGCCAGGCCGAACCTTGCCTGCGATGGGCTTGGCAATCCGCCGTGGAAGCTGCTGCCACCTTCGCCTATGCCGACCAGATGGAGATGCTGAAGCTCGTGCTGGCAGCCTGGCCCGACGTCGATCATGCGACTGACCTGATCGGCGCAGATCATTGCAGGGTGTTGGAACTGGCTGCCGATGCCGCCTGCTGGGCGGCGGAAGCGGAACAGGGACTGGCTTTTGTCGAACTTGCGCTCGCCGAAGTCGATGCAGACCGCGACGTTAAGCAGCTGGCAGCCCTTCTTCTGCAGCGCGCCGTGATGCGTCAGCACACGCTTATCCCAGGTGAGATCGCCGATCTTGAGCGAGCGCTTGACCACGCGGTCTGTCCCACAAGGCTGCGCGCGGACGGACTGGGGCAGTTTTCCCGCGCGCTGATATTGCGCGGAGAATTCGATCGCGCCAAGCTTTTGGGCGACGAACTGAAGGACCTGTCGGAGAGGCTCGATGACGAGGAATACCGCATCGAGGCACTGATCGTCGCGGCATCCGTGGATATGGCCTTGGACGGTTCTCGCATCGATGCCTTCTGGAACGTGACTAGGCGCGCCGGTCAGGCCTCCATCGGCCGTGTCGAGGTGCTGGCGGGCGCAGCCCTGCTTCATGCCCTGCTCGAGACAGGAGACTACGCTCAGATCATCGACATCGGACCGGCGATCTTTGCCCGGACCGTCGAATTCGGCCAGGCCCGGTATATCGGGGCAATCGTGGGTTCGCCCTTGTGTCGCGCCTTGCTCGCTGTCGGCCGCGTTTCCGAAGCCATTGAGACATGCGAACGGATGGCGGCATTGGATCCGCTGCCGCTGGGGCTGGTTCATGTTTTCGAATGTCAGGCGGAGATCGCCCTGGTCTTGGGGGACTCGGATCGCGTTGCCGCAGCGGCAAGTGCCTTGCGCGCTCTGCCGCCCGGCCCCCAGGTTGCGGGCCGGATCGCCGCCAATCTTTTGAGATTCGACCTCGAAAGCACCGCGCTGGCCGGCGACATGGATCAGTCTGCGATCCTGATACGATCGGCGTCGACCCTGATCGAGAAGCAAGGAGGCGTCTCTTGGCCGCTCTTGGCCTCCGCCATGCGTGTCGCCATCGACACGAACCGGAAAGATATCGCCCGGCAGCTCACGGACCTCGCCGCTCGGAGCCCGTGCCGCAATGTGGTGGAGCAAGCCGAGAGGCTCACTCTCTCAGCCGAGATGTCGCGCGCGACGGTTTCCGACCTCGATGCCTGGGAAGCGGTTGCCCAAAGCTGGGCTGATTTGAGCCTGCCCTTTCGGCAGGCATATGCCCTGATGCATGCCGGGAGCGCTGCGGTGAATGCCGGCAAGCGCGCCAGGGGTGCAGACCATTTCAGGCGAGGTGCGGACCTTGCCCATTCGGTCGGCGCGCGCCTGCTTGCCGATCAGATCGAGACGCTCGCCGCAAAGGCCCGCATTGATCTGCCAGGCGGGAAAGGGGGTAGTACGCCGAAGGCGCCGCTTGGCCTGACGGATCGGGAATTCGAGGTGCTCAGGCTTGTCGCCGCCGGACAAAGCAATCGCGAGATCGCCGATAATCTGTTCATCTCGTCGAAAACGGCGAGCGTTCATGTCTCCAACATCTTGAGCAAACTCGCCGTCCCCAGCCGCGGTGCTGCGGCCGCCATGGCCCACCGGCTCCGGATGGTTGATCCCGCATAGATGTGAGCTTCCAGCAGTCCTGGCTAAGTCGTCCCGACATCCGCCGCTCTCTCGAAGCCCGCATCGCATTCCATTTTTTCACGGCCTAGGCATTTTGCCTGATGTGCTTACGCGGTCTTACGTCGAGCATGGTGATATGGCGCCACCGAGCGGTGCCGGGATTTCATCAATCGGAGGTCAAAATGCACATCACTTCCACCGCCTTGGCCGATACCCAATGCACGATCGATTCCTATGAAGGGGATGCCGATGACTATAGCCGCATCGTTGATCCCTTTCCCGCGCCGGGCCTGGAAGCCGCGCTGCGACAGCTCGCCATCGCCGCCGGCAAGGGCGGCCGGGTCCTCGAGATCGGGTCAGGGCCTGGGTGGGATGCGGATTTCCTCGAGACGCAGGGCGTTTTGGTAAGGCGAACCGATGCCACGCGACGATTTCTCGAGTTGCAGGCAGCGCGCGGCAAGCAGGGCGAGTTGCTCAATGTCATCACCGACGACCTCGGCGGCCCCTATGACGCGGTGATCGCTCTCTGTGTTCTCATCCACGTGCCTCGCGACCAGACCGGCGAAGTCCTCGAAAAAATCGCCGCCGCGCTGCGCCCCGGAGGCGTCTTCCTGGTGACGATGCGGGACGGAGACGGGGAGACAAGCGGCGCCTACCATATGACCTACTGGCGCCGCGACGACTTCGCGCTGTGCATCAAGGCGGCCGGCCTGGATCTTGAATGGGACGCATACCGCATGAGCCGCAACAACGAAGCGTGGCACACCTTTTACGCCCGACGACCGGGATGATGCGCCGCAGTTTCGCCTGAGGCTGCTAGCAGGCGTTCCGATCAAACGATAAGGCGCCGGCTATTTCCAGCTCGTATAATCGGCGGCGGTGCAACCAAACGGCGCACGATCCTGGCCAAACCGCTTCTTCAGCTGCCCGCATCCCCATTCGTTCAACGGCGCCGGCATGAGGTTGTTGATGTCCATGCCAGGTGATTGGAATTGTGTCGGCGAGCTCGTGACGTACCAAAGCCAGAAGCCGACCACACCGACGACGATCAAAAGCAACGTACCGAAGAAAAGCTGCAGCCGCTTCCAGATCGATACCGTCTTTTTGGGTTCTTCGATCAACACCGGCGCAGCCTGATCGCCGTCTTGCTGCTGCCCCAGGGGTGCAAGAGCCGCGGCGCGCTCGGCATCCGTGAGCTCGACCCGCTGCAGACGATCGTCCAGAAGCACCGGCAGGGCCGTATTGCCGTGCCTGACGGCCATTCCGATCGCCTTGCCATTGGCTTCACCGACGATCAGCGGCTCCTGTCCGCTGTTCATCCGCGTGTAAGCCGATCGTCCCGTTTTGTCGGCGGCGATCTTGTCATTGTAGGTGATGGAAAGGACCCCGCGCTTGCGGTCGAATGCACTGATCTCGACTGGGACGGGGATCAGCCTGGCAGGCCGGCGCAATTGCCCCTTGACCCGCCAAATGCGGATACCAAGAAAAATCATGCCCAGGCTCATGCCGCCAAGCAGGACTACGAACAGCGTGAGCGTGATGATCCTGTTCCAGAGCATGTCCAGACCCAGGCTCATTGTCGCGAGTTCCGGATGGTCGGCGGAAATCACCAGATCGGTTTCATAATCGCCGGTATGGAAATCGACGAACATGACCTCGACCTCGGTGTCGTAGTTTCGTCCGCCGTAGCTGTAGACAAGGCGTGCCTCGCAGTCGGTGAAGACTGCCTTGCGTGTCGTGCATTTCCCGTTTTGCACGTCGCCGTTCTCAAGCACCAAGGGGTCCTGGCTGATCTGGAAATCGCGGATCACACCGGGCGCTTCCGAGACGAATAGAAAGATAGCTAATGCCAGGATAATGGGCGTTGACCAGAAGTAAGCGTTCGGCGTGGAGATGACGTTGCGCGCCAGTGAGAGCGGGCGGCTTGGGAGAACAAGCGAAGACAACGGCGTCGGACCCCTCATGTGACAGCGCAGCGCGCCGATAAAGCTTCAAAGCGGCCGATGACCAACGAGCAGAGTTGGCGTCATCCATACCGGCTTGCACAATCCCATTGTGTGATACCGATCTACAACCTGTTGCGGGCGATCGGCAATCCCTTTCTACACGCGCAGGCGGCAATCCCGCGTTGGTCCTGTCGATAACGCGAGCGCAAACGAGAAATAGATTTCGGCGATGCCTCCGGACGCACCATCGAGACGATGAAAAACGGTCGGATCGTCAGGCGATCGGCTGTCAGGAGCCGGTTTGACCCTCGCCAAAACTGTTGCCTCTTCGCCTTTAAAGTTGCGTCACCCGTATGAAGGTTGATAGAGGAGCGGCGGCGGTATAGTTTCGCTTTCGCAAATCGACGAATGACACAAGGAATAGTTATCTCATGCCGACAGGTACGGTTAAATTCTTCAATGACGACAAGGGCTTCGGCTTTATCACCCCCGAGGATGGCGGACAGGACGTGTTCGTGCACGTGTCTGCTCTGCAGCGCGGCGGCTCGCTCCGCGAAGGCGACAAGGTCAGCTTCGACGTCGGACAGGATCGCAAGACCGGAAAATCGAAGGCTGAGAACGTCTCAACCCTCTGATTCAAAGTCGAAGATTACCCAACCCGCGTTGAGCGGGTTGGGCTCGTCGCAACGCCATAGGCCGCGACGACGGTAATCGAGGTCTGTACGTGTCGTTTTGGGATACCGGGACGGCAGGAATGCTTCATGCATCCACGTCAGGCCGACGCGAGGCGCTGTCTACGCCTCGGATAGAATGCTCTCGGCCGCCTTCTCAGCAATCATGATTACCCGCGAATTGGTGTTGCCCGAGATGATGGTCGGCATGATCGAGGCATCGACGACCCGCAGCTTCGCCAGCCCATGCACCCGCAATTGCGAATCAACCACCGCCATCGTGTCGCTGCCCATTTTACAGGTGCCGACCGGATGGAAGATCGTTGTGGCGATATCGCCGGCGCGGCGAATCAGATCCTCGTCATCTGGTATTGCCTGCCCGGCAGCCTCTGTCGGTGCCTGGCGGTAACCCCCGCTCCTCTATAAGATGGGGGGCATGCCCGATCGATTTCGTTGCAACTAACGGAGCACGCCGGCTTCTTCGGCCGCGACTTTGAAAGCCAATGCGGCTGCGGTTGCATCGGCTTGCCCGTGGATGGCGTCCGTGCAGATCTTCTTGGCGGCGGCGAAGGATGCCGCTTTCTCAGGTGGCCAACAGGTCATCAGATATGCGAGCGCGTCCCTGCTATTGCGGATACTTTTAAGATGGTCGCCATCCCCAACGATGACCTCAACGGGCTGGTCCCAAAAATCGCGGCGCATCGACATCTCCTCAGCTCTTCGGCTATGGCTGAACGTCATCTGCGCGGGCTCGTTCCAGCATGGGACTTTGGTCCCATACGATCGGGCGAACGATCCTTATGCGCTGCACGTGCGCGGTTCTCGTCCACTGGATTGTGATCCTCATTCGCTCTACAGCAAGGGACGTATTCCGAGCCCGTCCCCGTGAGGTGCAATTCATCTATGACGAAAAAAATTTATCTCGCCGGTCCTGAAGTGTTCCTTCCAAACGCCCGTGAAATGCTCGACCGGAAGGCCGCGCTTGCCCGCGAGGCGGGACTTCACCCACTCTCACCCGGTGATCTGGAAATCCCGCAGACGAACTCGAAGCGCGAGCGGGCGGCAGCGATAAACGCGGTGGACGAGAGGATGATGATGGAGGCCGATGCCATCATCGCCAATCTGACGCCGTTTCGCGGCATTGCTGCCGATACCGGGACGGCTTTCGAACTCGGCTTTATGTGCGCAAGCGGCAAGCCTGTCTTCGCCTATACGAATGTGGCCCGCGATCACAGCGGACGGGTGAGCGATCTTTATGGCGGGGCCGTCGCCTATGATGGTGAAGGTCGGCTGCGAGACCCGAACGGGATTGCGGTCGAGGATTTCGGCCTGGCCGACAATCTCATGCTGCACGCCGGGATCGAGCGGCGCGGCGGCGTCCTCATCGTCGGAGACGCGGCTCGTGACGCGCTCTATACGGACTTATCAGCGTTCAAGACGTGTCTCGCCATCGCAGTCGAGAAGCTGCGGTAAGGACTTCGTCCAGGCGTTTGAGCTTCCGCGCTGCGCTATGGATTTGAGTCCCGCTTAAAGCGCTGACCTATCCAAGGGAAGCGTTAATCCGAAGGCGTCACGCGCCATCAGGCAGGCAGCATCTCCGGGAACGCATTCGCGACAAACGACAGGCCGAATATCGTAGACAAGGCAAGATGTCTCAACACCGACCCGACCCGACAACGCAGCGCAACGCGACCCATTACAACGCATGCCCGTTTCATCTGCAGCGACGAAGCGCGGTGGCAGCAAATCGAGAGCAGCATCACTTTCCGTGGAAAATCTTGGCCAGTCAGATGAAAAGGAGCAACACGCACCGCAGGTTTGGCAATCTAGATCGCTTAGTGAGTTCATACGCAGCTCCTACCACGGCACCTGCCAACAACGCAAAGTGCTTGATCCGGAAGATGACTGCCCAGCCTGGTCGGCCGTGATCATTTCTTCGGGGCGGGCCTAATTTACGGCGGCGCGGTTTCAGGCGACCTTTGCGAAATCCTCGCTGTGACGTTCACAGCACTTTTAGGCATTCCTTTAAAAGCTGCCAATGAAGTGCCGAACGATAGAAGACGGCGAACAAACAAAATCACTGATGAAACTGACCATTGACATTGGCGGTGTTAAGGCCGAAGCCGCACTCGGCTGCGCAATGCGCGGCCGTTTTCACGAGGATTCGAGAGATGAAGACCAAGGCGGCTGCAGCCAACGCCGGAAACCTGATCATGACGGGTGTCGTGCTGATGCTGCTCGGCGATCTGCTCTTTGCGCTGAACGATGCGATGGGCAAATGGCTGCTCACGAACTTCGCCCTCGGCCAGGTGCTGGTGATCCGCTCGGTCGGCTCTTTCATCGTGCTCGGGCCGATGATCGCACGGCAAGGGCCGATGGCCTTGTTCCGTGTCGAGCAGAAGCGCCTCCAGTTCATACGTGTTTTCATGGCGACCGCCGATGTCGCCCTGTTCTACGCGGCCGTCGCCTACCTGCCGCTCGCCGACGTCATGACCTTCTATATGGCCGGGCCGATCTACATAGCCGCACTCTCGCATTTCTTTCTTGGGGAAAAGATCGGCTGGCGCCGCTGGCTCGCCGTTCTGGTCGGCTTTGCGGGCGTCGTCATCGCGCTGCGTCCGTCGACGGCGATGCTGTCGCTTCCGTCCCTCTTCGGCCTTGCCGGCAGCCTTGCCTTTGCGCTGTCGCTGGTGATGAGCCGTTATCTGCGTTCGACCAGCGACACGACCTTGGTGACGTGGCAGACGATCGCCGCCCTTGCCACCGGCATCGTGCTCAGCATCGGCCATTGGCAGCCGGCAACGCTCGTCAATTGGTCCGGCATGCTGCTGCTCGGTGTCGTCGCCACCTGCGCGCATCTCCTGATCACCCGCTCGCTGAAGCTCGCGCCGGCATCGCTACTGGCGCCGATGCAATATACGCTGCTGCTCTGGGCGATCGTGCTCGGCTACATCTTCTTCAACGATATTCCCGATATGCAGATCATCGTCGGCGCCGCAATCATCGTCTTTGCCGGGCTCTTCATCTTCCATCGGAAAAACTTGAAAGAGACGGTTCCGGTCGAAGCCGTCCCGCCCGACGGCCATTGAGGCTATAGCGCCGCTTGTCTTCTCAGCTTCGCATAGGACGCTGCTGTAACCCCTGGAATTCCTGCATACTTCCATCCTTGAACCTGCGGGAATAATCACACGGACGGAGGCTTCCTCAGTCAGGCTTTCCACGGAACAATTTGGACGCCTGCGCGCTACTCTGGAGGATTCAAACCCGGGAGATCGCAATGGCGTCCATGACCCTCGAAGACCTGTCCTCGCAACTAAAGAAGATCGATTTCTGCATGCTGTCGACGAACGCCGCCTCGGGCCGCATCTCGGCCCGACCGATGAGCAATAATGGCGACGTCGAATATGACGGGGATTCCTGGTTCTTTTCGTATGAAGACAGCAGGAAAATCACGGAAATCGAAGGCATCAATATCGTCTCGCTGACGTTCACGGCACCTCCCAGCCTCCTCGGCAAACCGGGGATTTTCATCGCTGTCGAGGGCTTCGCCTCGCTGGTGCGGGACAAGGCGGCATTCGAAGACCATTGGGTGCCCGATCTCGAGCGGTGGTTTCCGGAAGGTGTGGACACTCCCGGGATCGTTCTTATCAAAGTTTCGGCGTCCTCCATCCGCTACTGGGATGGTGAGGAAAACGGCGAGGTCACCCTACCCGGATCAGCGAGCTAAGAGAGCGGCATAACGGAGTGCCCTAGAACAGGATGATTTTAGGCCCGTTTGGCCTAAGATCTGAATCCTGTTCCAAATTAAAGAGTTAGAGCATGATGTCGCCCGAAAACCGCTCACACTTTTCGGCATCATGCTCTAGTCTGCGGACGGCTCCTCCCAGCCGAAGACGCTCCGGCCGCCCAAATCGGCTGACTGGCGGAATTCGCCGGCGATGATTTCCTTGAGGTCGGGACCTGTCACATAGCGTTCCATCTGCCTGGACTGGTCATCCAGGCGCTTGAGCGCCTGCAACTCTTCCTCCCGTCCGAGCCTGCCCTTCTGCACTGCCGATTTCATCACGCCGATCGTCTCGTCATAGACCTTGAGCGGCACCGGGAAGGGATGGCGGTCCTTGCCGCCATGGGCGATCGAGAAGCGTGCCGGATCGGAAAAACGGCAGGGTGCGCCGTGGACGACTTCGGCCACCATGGCCAGCGCCTCGACCGTGCGGGCGCCGACACCGGGAACCAGCAGCAGCTCTTCGAAATCCGCCGGCCCGCGGTCGGCTGCGGCGGCGAGATTTCCATGCAGGCGCCGCATATTGACGTCGCTCTCGCGCACGTCGTGATGGGCCGGCATGATCAGGTGCGGCAACATCGGCTGCTCGGCGGGCTCGGGCGCCGGCTGCTCGACACGCAGCAGGGCGGCGGCCTCGCGGATGATCCGGTCGGGACCGAGCGTCGCCAGGAGGTCGAGCTGGCCGCGCCGCGACCGCTCGGCGCGCCTGTCGGCCAGATTGACGATCGTGCCCTGGCTCCTGCCCTCGATTGCCGCATGCGGCGAGTCGACAAAACTCTCCAGCCCTTCCGATAGCCAGTGATAGCGCCGGGCCTGCCGCCTGTCGCCGTTCATGCCCTGTTGCACGACCACCCAGCGGCCGTCATCGGCGACGATGAAGCCGTGCAGATAAAGATCGAACCCATCCTGAAGCGCAGCGCTGTCAACCTTGGCGATGAGACGGCTCGTCGTCGCCAGGCCTTCGCCATCGAGGCCGACACGTTCGCCGATCGAGACGAGTTCCTGCGGGGTTTTGCGCGAATGCGCGCCGCGGCCGCCGCAGACATGCAGGCCGAGTTCGCCGGCACGCGGTTTCAGCCCGCGCTTCAACGCACCGAGAACGCTTGTCGTGATGCCGGAGGAATGCCAGTCCATGCCCATGACTGCGCCGAAGGACTGGAACCAGAAAGGATGGGCGAGCCTGCGCAGGAATTCGTCCCGGCCGTAGTGATGCACGATCGCTTCGGTGATCAGGGCTCCCAGCCGCGTCATCCGGTCGCCGAGCCAATGCGGCACGCGTCCCGCGTGAAGGGGAAGATCGGCGCTGCCAGCGCGTTGTGACATCTCGTTTCCTTACGCTTTCCACCACCGGATAGAGCAGCCCGGCCGCCTCTTCCGGCGGCGCACGGAACCCAGAAATATTTCAGGCGTTTGTTTTCGCAGTTAGAAGCCGAGGCAATCATGACCGCAATCGAGACCGTCTTCAATAACCCGAGCCTGCCCCAGGCAAAATCGCAAAGGCCGGACGGCCGCGAAAGACAGAATAACAGCGCTTTGCGCCTGGAGGGCAATGCCGAGAAGGCGGCCTTTCTGATCAACGGCAACCGATATTTCGCCGAAGTTTCGCGGGCGCTGCGGCAGGCACGGCGCACGATCTGGATCATCGGCTGGGATTTCAATCCCGACATCCGGTTGGAGCCGGAGAAATCCAACGAGACTTTGGCAGACCTGTTGCATGGGCTCGCGGTGGCCAATCCCGAACTCGAGATACGCATCCTCATCTGGGCGCTCGGGCCGGTCTATTCGGAAAAATCCCTGCAGGTGCTTCGCAAGAAAAACTTCCCTAAAAATGCCAGGATCGACCTGCGTTTCGATCTTCAGGGTGCCGTTCGCGGCTGCCACCATCAGAAACTCGTTTGCATCGACGACGCCGTCGGCTTCATCGGTGGGATCGACCTAACGTCGCGGCGATGGGACACAAAAGGCCATCATGCCTGGGACAGGCATCGGCGGGACCCCGAGGGCGCTTCCTACGATCCGCTGCATGACGTTCAGGCGATGGTCACGGGCGACGCCGCCCGGCTGATCGGCGACATCGCCAGGCGGCGCTGGGAAACAGCCACCGGCGAAAGGCACCCGCCGCTTGCCGAGCGCGCGCCCTTTCCCTGGCCGGACGATCTTGCCGTTTCGCTTCGGTATATGCCGGTGAGCTTCGCGCTGACGGAGCCGTCGACGAGCTTGCGCGCCGGCATGAGCGACGGTATCGCCTCAACGTTGAACATCATCTCCCGAGCACGGCGTCTGCTTTATATCGAGGCGCAATATCTCGCCTCCTTCCGCGTTGCCGATGCCATTGCCGCGCGGCTGCAGGAGGAAGACGGGCCCGAGGTCGTTATCATCTGCACGCGCAGCTCCCACGGGCTGATCGAAAAGATTATCATGGGCGGCAATCGAGACCGCGTCATCCGCCTTCTCAAACGGGCCGATCGCGCGAACCGGCTGCGGGTCTATTTTCCCGTTGTGCCCGGGCCGACAGTGCCCGGGCCGACCGCGCCGGCGACGGTCGACGAGGTCGAGGTGCTCATCCATTCCAAACTGATGATCGCCGACGATGAGCTGGTGCGCATCGGCTCCTCCAATCTCAACAATCGCTCCGAAGGGATTGATTCGGAATGCGATATCCACTTCGAATGTGAAACAGACGAGCACCGCCGCGCGGTGGCGGAGCTGCGCAACCGCCTGCTGGCGGAATATCTCGGAACACCCACCGAGACCTTTGCAGCGGCCTACGCGCAAAGCGGCTCGGTGATCGAAGGGATCGAGGCGCTGAATGACGGCGCCCGAGGCCTGAGGGAATTCGCCGTTGAGCTTTCCGGCAGCATCTCGCCGGTCAGAGGGACCGGGTTCTTTGACCCGGCCCGGCCTTTCCTGCCGCTACGCCGATTGGGCCTCGGCGCGCTCGTCCGCTTCCTCGTCCGTCCCGCGTGATCTTCGGAAGACGATCTCACTGATGAGGAGAAGCGACGTGCCGAGCGCCAACGGAATGAAGAAATAGGCGCAGCGAAACGCGATCAGCGCGCCGATCGAGGCTTCCCGCGGCACGGCATAGGAGACGGTCGCCTCCAGCACGCCGAGCCCACCAGGAACATGGGTTGCGAGAATTGCCGAATTGGCCAGTACATACGCCGTCACCGACCTGAAGAAGGCGACGTCGCCGAAGGCAGAGAGCATCTGGTGCAGGCAGGCGGAAACGAGGATGAAGTTGATCGTCCCGATCGCGACCTGCGCGACGGCAATCGAGAATCGCGGCAGCTGAAACGACCAGCGCCAAAGCCGCAACTTGCCGCGGATGAAAAATGCCAGCGCCGCATAGACGACCGGCACAGTGAGCGCCAGCACGCCGAAGATGCGCACGCTGGCCGGATCAAGCCGCAGCAGGCGCCCGGCATCATCCGGATTGACGATTAGAGCAAGGCCGCCGAGTGTGATCAGCCCGAGCCCGACCGTGACGCCGCAGAACAGGATGATCTTCGCTACGTCCTCGGTCGTCAGTCCCCAGCGCGAATAAAAGCGGTAGCGGAAGGCGCCGCTGCTCAGTCCGGCAAAACCGATATTGTGGCCGAGCGACAGGCTGATGAACGAAGCCAACGCGATTTTGGGATAAGGCAAGGATTTGCCGAGCGAACGGATTGCCAGCAGATCGAAACAGCCAAGACACAGATAGGAGGCTGCAGCAAAGAGAAGCGCTGTACAGAAGCTTGAAAGCGGTATGCTGCGAATCGACTGGACGATCTGGTCGAGGCTGTACTGCTCGAAGATGCGATAGAGTAGAAAGACCGCAAAACAGAGGGCGGCAACCAGCAGCCCATTCCAGATCATGCTTTTCAAACTCATCGATTGTCCTCAAGAGTGCGAGCGCGGTGGGTCGATAATCTGGAACGATCAAACGAGTTTTGTGTTCCCCCGGAACAAGATCGATGTCCCCAAGGGACGAGTTTCAGCGGGCCCATGGCGGAAAAATCAATCAGACTCCTGACCTATAACGTGCACAGCTGTATCGGCAGCGACCGTAAGCTCGATCCCGGGCGCATCGCTTCGGTCATCGCCGAGGCGCAAGCTGACATCGTCGCGCTTCAGGAGGTCGATGTCCTCAGGCGCAGAACCGGCGGCATCGACCAGGCCCATATGATCGCCTCACTTCTCGAGATGCAGGCCCATTTTCATCCGGTGCTGTCGGTTGCCGAAGAGCAATATGGCGATGCAATCATCACCGCCTTTCCGACGGGCGCGGTCAAGGCCGGCCCGCTGCCATCCCTCGGCGAACAGCGCGGCGCCCTTTCAGTCGAAATCCTGATCGGCGACAGAAAACTGCTGGTGGTCAACACCCATCTCGGCCTTCGCAGCCGCGAGCGCATCGGGCAGATGACGACATTACTGAACTCGGGCTGGCTGCGCGGTACAGTGGACGAACCGCTGCCCACCATCCTCTGCGGCGACTTCAACGCCATTCCGTCGTCGGCGACGTACCGACTTGCCGCGCGATCCCTGAAGGACGCCCAGCTCGCAGGCAATGCGCGGCCGAGAGCGACCTTTCCCGCCCGTTACCCGCTGATGCGTCTAGACCACGTCTTCGTCACCGACGATCTCATCGTCAAGCAGGCGACGGTTCTGCAAAACCGCCTGGCAAGGGTCGCCTCCGACCATCTTCCTCTGCTTGCGGAAATTGCTTTCGGCTGAGGCGCGCAGAGGTCTTCGGAAAGGCTGCTCGCGCGCTTGTAGTGTTACCTAGCAAACTTCCGGTTCATCGCAGCCGCCACCAATGGCAGCGCCGTCGTCGCCACGGTTCCGAGCGGCAGCAGCCGGATGCCTCTCGTGACGATGAATGCTGCCGCCATTGCACCGGCCAGCTTGAGCCAGGGATGACCGCCAAGCTGCGCATGGGCGCTCGCATCGGCCCAGCGGGCGTTCTCCGCGACGACGGTCGCCGCCTGCCGCTGGATCACGTGAAGGCGGGCGCTGAGGTTTTCGAGTTCTTCTCTGAGGTCTCGCAGACGGCCTTCCAAGGCATGATCATCGGAGACCAGGAGACGCTCTTCGACAATCCCTTCAACCGGAGCATGGCCGCCAAGCGTCGCAATATAGGCCCGATATTCGGCCTCGCTCGCGAAACCCTCACGCCTGATGAGATCGGGATTGGCGTTCGCCTCTTCGAGGGCAGCCGGCGTGGCGCCGGCATTGTCGCGCCTATCTCCATTTGTACCGATGTCCCCGAATTCGTCCTTGAACATGATGCATCTCCAGTTGTTCCTGGCGATAGAACGTTCGAGGGATCAGAAGGATGCATCGATCGCGGTTTTGGGGCGGGGCCCGGTCGGGACCTCCGTGCCTGCCACGACCGTCATCGCCGCGACGCGCCGAAACGTTCGGGCCGAAACTCCGCCAGCAGCGGATGGCGCCGGCCGGTAGCGATCTCGTCCGCCAGCAGTTCGCCAGCAATCAGGCCGAGGGTCGCGCCGCTATGGCTGAAGGCGACGAAATAGCCCCTGATCGACGGCAGCTCGCCGAAGACCGGCTCGCCGTCGCCCGGAATGGGCTTCGGACCGACCCCATAATCTTCGACCTCAAGCGTCGGATTGCCGTCGAGAACCTTTGAAGCCTCGCGCAGCAGCCCATCCAGCGTCGATCGCCTGACCTCATAGCTGCCGTCCGGCTTCACTCCAACCTCTTCCTCGGACCAGGCCGCATCGAGCGCGAAACCGCCATTGGGCATGGGCCGGATGGCGACCCGGGGAGTGTTGAGCACGGCCTTGAGCGCATGGTGGATCGGCTTGGTCCTGACGAGAAGGGCGACTGGTGTTGCATCGTCGATATGTTGACCGGCTTCGGCGACGATTGCAGGAACGTCCCCTCCTGCGGCAAGCACTACGGACTCCGCCTCCCAATGCTTGCCGTCCGCCGTGCTCACGCCGCGGACACGGGCGCCTTCGACATCAATTATCGCGCGCCCGGCGTCCGTGACGATCTCGCCGCCGAGAACGCGAAATTCCTCCGCGAGAATGCCGATGAGAGAAGGGAGATCGACCCAGCCTTCCCCGGGATTGAAAATCGCACCCTGCGGCGTCACCGCACTGGCGTCGACGCCGGGTGTCGCTCCGGCAATGTTTTCCTGAGCCAGCCATTGCGCGTGATAGCCGAGGTCGCACTCATAATTGAAGATCTCGGCGATCTCGTTGCCGGCGTCATCGGCATCCCAGGTCAGTCCGCCATCGAAACGCAGCCAGGGCGCATCCGGATATCGGGCGGCGAGCGTTCGATACC
Source organism: Rhizobium sp. F40D2 (assembly GCF_051810745.2). Classification (NCBI taxonomy): domain Bacteria; kingdom Pseudomonadati; phylum Pseudomonadota; class Alphaproteobacteria; order Hyphomicrobiales; family Rhizobiaceae; genus Rhizobium; species Rhizobium sp. F40D2. The sequence goes on along the minus strand of NZ_JBPWQX020000004.1, from coordinate 839,426 downwards.
GGTCGATGCCGGCGAGGCGCAGCCGGTGATAGGCGTCGGAGCGTTTCCGGGCCGAATTAAGCCAGGCGAGCGAACGGCCGGAGGCGCCGTTGGCAAGCGGCCCGTCACTGACGAGCACGCTGGCGATCCCAAGGCGCGCGAGATGGACAGCCGTCGAGACGCCGAATATGCCGCCGCCGATGACGACAACCTTCGAAGGTTTTGGGGAAGCATTCATGTCGATAACCTTGTTTCCTGCTATGTCGTACGAATTCCGATGCATCCGTCGTGAAAGACGACGGCGGCATGCTACACGTCAGGGGCTAGAGGACTTCGGCAAGGAAGCGCTTCAGCCGCTCGCTTTGGGGATTGTCGAAGATCTGCTGTGGGCAGCCGGCCTCGACGATGCGGCCCTCATCCATGAAGACCACCTGATCGGCGACCCTGCGCGCAAATCCCATCTCGTGCGTGACCACGGCCATGGTCATGCCCTGGCGGCCAAGCGCCGCCATCAGGTCGAGAACGCCCTTGACCAGTTCGGGATCGAGCGCACTCGTGACTTCGTCGAACAGGATAAGCTCCGGATCCATGGCAAGAGCCCGCGCGATGGCGACGCGCTGCTGCTGCCCGCCCGATAGCCCTGCCGGGCGATGATCCCTGCGCTCGGCAAGACCGACCTCGGCCAGACGCGCCTCGGCGATGCGTCGCGCCTCCTGCCTCGGCATCTTCTTGATCTTCGTCAGGGAAAGCATGACGTTCTCAAGTGCTGTGTGATCGGGAAAGAGGTTGAAGTGCTGGAACACCATCCCCACCTGCCGGCGCAACCGTTCCGGTTTCATGGCCAGAATGCTGTCGCCATCGAGCAGGATGTCGCCGCCTTTCGGTTCCACCAGCCTGTTCATGCAGCGCAAAAGCGTCGATTTGCCCGAGCCGGAGGGGCCGATGATGCAGGTGACGGTCCCGGCGGCGATGTCGAGGTCGACACCCTTCAGCACGTCGAGATCGCCATAGGCCATGCTGAGATCCCGGATGTTCAGGGCGCCGCCCTGGAAGCGCGGCTTCGTCTCTGCCGAAGATTTGGCCGCGGGCTGCGGGACGGCAGCGGCTTGCAACTCGCTGACCTCGGCCAAACCGCTCGCAGCACCCGAGCCGCGGCCCTGTTTTCCCAGGCGCAGTCTCAAGTCGATATAGTTGACCAAGTGGGTGAGCGGCACGGTGATGACGAGATAGAAGAGGCCCGCCAGCAGCAAGGGCGACAGATTGCCGGTTACGACGGCCTGATCCTGCCCGACGCGGAATATCTCCCGCTCGGAAGCGAGCAATCCGAGGAAGTAGACGAGGCTGGAATCCTTGACGTTTCCGATGAACTGATTGACCAGCGCCGGCAGGACGCGCCGGATGCCCTGCGGAATAACGATCAGGCGCATGCCCTCACCGTAGCTCATGCTGAGCGCCCGGCAGGCTTCCATCTGGCCGCGCTCGACGCTTTGAATGCCCGAGCGGAAGATTTCGCCGATATAGGCCCCGGCGATAAGGCTGAGCGCCAGGATGCCGAGCGGGAATGGCGACGGGCCGAAGATCTCTCGTCCGATCCGGGCAAAACCCTGACCGATGATCAGGATCGTGACGATCGCCGGCAAGCCGCGAAAGATATCGGTGTAAACGCGTGCCGGCAGCCGCAGCCAGCGGGACTGCGAGATGCCCATCACGGCGAGAGCCATGCCGATGACGACGCCGAGCACGGTCGAGGCCGCGGCCAGGATCAGGGTGTTCTTCAGGCCGACGCTGATCATGCTCGGCAGCACTTCCGCCATGGCGTCCCAATCCAGGAAGCTGCGGCGCAGATTTTCAAGCCAGTTCATCGAGATCCCCATCGAAGCCCTTGCCGGGCATGACGCCGTCCGCCGGAGCGGACGGTCTGCGGCCTCACTTCTTGGGAAGATACTGGTCCGGCATCGGCGAGCCCGGGAACCATTTTTCGTAGAGGGTCTTCCAGGTGCCGTCCTGCATCGCGTCGTGAAGGGCGCCGTTCAGCGCCGTGCGGAAGGCGTCATTCCCCTTGCGGATCACAAAGCCCGCCGGCGCATCGAAGGAGGGGATGTTGACCGCAATCTTCAGCGCGGGATAGCGCTCGCCATATTGTTTGGCCGCCTCGTAGTCGAGGAAGTGTGCATCGACCGTTCCGTTGTTGAGGGCGGCGACAGCGGAATTGTTGTCGGGGAATTTCACTAGGTCAGTCCCGCCGAAATTCTTGGCCGCATAGACTTCCTGCAAGGTCCCCTGTACGACGCCGAGACGCTTGCCCTTGAGGCCGTCGGCATCCTTAATGCCCGCATCCGCGGTCAAAACCGAGAGATAACCGGCAAGATAGCCGTCGGAAAAATCGACGGTCTTCTTGCGGGCTTCGGTGGTGCCGATCGCGGCGACGGCAACGTCGAACCGTTCGTTTGCCACCGACGGCAGGAGGGCTGAAAATTCCTGGCCCGTGAACGTCACCTTGTCTTTCGGAAAGCCGAGGCGGGAGACGACGTTGAGAAACAACTCGATATCGAAACCGGTGAACTGACCGTCGGCTGTCGCAAATGTATAGGGCTTGGAATCACCCATCGTTCCGACGCTGATCATCCCCGTCTCGATCAGGTTATAAGGATTGTCGGCCGCAACCGCAGAGCCTGCCCCCATCGCAAGAAGGCACGTCAAAATGCCGGCCCGCAATGGGGAAAGGGTGGCCGCAAATGTTTCAAAAGGCTTCATCGTCGTTCTCCGCTCTGAAAGGAATGCTCTTGTCGGCATGTTGGCTCGCCCACATCCTGCCGCGCATCAGCGGCAGAGATTTGTGGGCAGGATACCGGTCTCTGATATAAAGAGACCGGTCTCACGACATAATTGATATCTGTCAATTGACCGGTCGTCAACAACTCTTGTAGTCCTCGGTTATGGAAGATTCCGCTCATCCGAAACGGCCAGTCACGGTCGCCGACGTTGCGAAGGCCGCAAAGGTCTCGAAGGCGACGGCCGCCCGCGTGCTCGGCGGCTACGGCGTCGTCAGCGCCCAGATCAAGGATCAGGTGATGGCGGCAGCCGCCGCGCTCGAATACCGCCCGAACGAGCTCGCCCGGAGCATGAGCACGGGACGGTCCGGCATCATCGGCGTCGTTGTCGGCGATATCGAGAACGCCTTTTTCAGCCTGGCTGTGCGCGGCATCAGCGATGCGGCCCGCCTTGCGGGCTACAACATCATCATCGCCAATTCGGGCGAACAACTCGATGCGGAAAGATCAGCGGTCGACCTGTTGATCGGCAAGCGCGTCGATGGCCTGATCGTCACGCCAGCCCGATGCGACCGCCTCGATCACCTTCAGCATGTCCGCCGTGCCGGGGTGCCGCTGGTTCTGTTCGACCGGGCCATCCCGGAACTCGATGTCGACGCCGTGACCGGCGACGACCGGGAGGCAGCCCTCGCCGCGACCCGGTATCTGATCGGCCAAGGACATCGCCGCCTCGCCTATGTCTCCGCCATGGACGTTGGGGAAGGCGGGTTCACCGATATCGCGCTTATCTCGAATTCCGCCGTGCGCGAACGCGTGGAAGGCTTCGTCAGCGCCCTGACCGAGGCGGGCTTGCCGAACCCTCTTCATTACATCAGACTCGGCGCCACGGACCAGCATCAGACGGACGCCGTGATGAAACGTCTGCTTTCGGAAGCTGCGCCGCCGACGGCGCTGCTGGCATCCGACAGTCTCGTCGGCTTGCGCATTTTCAAGTCGCTGCAATCGCTCGGCCTGTCGATCCCGCAGGATGTCTCGATGATTTCCTTTCTGGACGCCGACTGGACAAGCGTCACCGTGCCACCGATCACCATCGTCGACCAGCGCGTCTACGAGCTGGGCAAACTCGCCGGCGAACGGCTCGTCGCCCGTATCGAGCGCACCCCGCTTGCCGTCGAGCATCTGCGTGTCGCCACGAGCCTTGTCGTGCGCGGCTCCGTGGCAACGATCAGCCAGTGAGATTAGCATCATGTTCTAACTCTTTAATTTAGAACAGAATATCCTTTAGTCATAGAGCTCGCCATGACCAATCTGCTCCTGCCTGGCAGATGTGTCGCTGATAGCGGGATCGTCGGCCGGATCGGGATCTTTCTTGTTGGCCTCACACAGAAACTGGGCGGCCTCAAGCAGCGCCGCGGTTATCTCTTCGGTTGCCCATCCGGCTTCATTGGCGGCTGCAATCAGTCCTTCCAATGCGTCGCGCGCGGCATTGCTCGCCTCTTTGAAGCGTTGCGCGGGCGCCTCGGTTTTCGGCGACGGAAAGGTCATCGGATTTCCCTCCATTAGGTTCTGACTATTGGAGATGAACGCAGCCCGCGCGAAATGGATGCACGATCATGCGGATTTCGGCGACGACTTCAGCCTTAGATGACCGTCTGCAACAGAAACGGCGAGCGCTCCAGCGGACGCTGGGCAAGGATCCTCAGCATCGCCGGGCCTTGTATGCCGGTCGTCGTCGTCGAGCGGCCGTCGTGATAGACAACCGTCATCACGCGGCTGAGGCTGTCGTACCTGATCTGTGCGATCGTGCGCGTATGAACCGGAAAGATGAATTCGTGGGGCTGAGATTTTCGCCTGGAGCGCTTCGAACTCATCGTGATGCCCCAGCAAAATGATCGCAGTATTGGCCCGGCCGTCCCCAGCTCAGGATACGCGTGATAGTCGACAACACATCCCTCATCGAGTGTCTCCAATGCGCTCAAAATTCGACCAAGCGACCAAGCGGTCAGTTCCGGTAATCGAACCGGCGACCTCCAGGTCAGAGACTTGACCTCACAGTATAGACTCCGATCAAGCACATATTGTTTCCACGGTCGCGTGACATCGGCGTGACATGCAGATCACGGCTCGAAAACTTGTCCGAAACGGGCATTGTGAGGTGTCGGTCTCCCCGGGCAACCACAGCCCATCAATGCAATGTTCTATGTATTCCATGGGTGCGGGCGGCGTGCGGCCAGTATCCGACGGTGCGTGCTAGTGACCGAATGGCTTCGTCCACGACGAAAACCGCATCCCCGAGCCGCTCGATCTCGCAATCGAGTTCGTACACCTCGACTTCGTCAAGACCATCACTGACCAGTAGCCGCTTGCTGGCCTCGATCAGGCGCTCCGTGCGCCCGACAATATCAAGAGCGCTTTGTATGATGATGTCGAGCATGCAGTTGCCCTCGCTTGAATGAGCAAGTGTCGGGCATAATCGGAATGCTGACAATCCCGAAATCTTGTCAGATGCGCGCGCGGATCGTGTCGTAGAGATCCCTCAACTCGCGCAACGCCGACTGATGGCGACGGCGCGGCAAAGAGGCGCGGCGTCCGGCGAAGGCGAATGCAGCCGCGACAGCCGCAACGACAAGGATGGTCGAGGCCGGATAGAGCTTCGCCGCCGCTTCCGTCTGACGCATCGCTTTCCCGGCCCCTCCCTTTACCGATCGGCTGCCATCGAGGATTTTCTGCTGGAGCGCGTCGATTTGCTGTCGCAGCGCGCTCAACTCCTCGCCCAGGCCGTGATCCGGCTGCCGGGGAACGCCGACAGAGGCCGTATTAATATCGATGACGGCTTTCGGCACCGGCTCGCCGATCTTGCTTCCTTCGGGGTTGAGGGTGGCCGTCTCCGTGCTCTTGCGTCGCGGCATGATCCATCTCCTTCGCAAACAGTGGTCACTCTGTGCTAGTCGTCATCGAACGAGAAGACCGGCCGATAGTGCCGTTCTGCAATCAGCAAGCTCCGGTCGGGCCGGATGATGTAAATTTCCTCGACCTGCCGTCCCCATTGATCCGTGAAGCTGTGTGGGAAAGAAGAACCCACGGGTGATTTCGTCAATTTCGTGCGAGGCTGGCCATTATAGGTGATGCTGCCGGGGATGGGGGCCAGTCCAGCCGACGTGTAATATCCTTCGCCGGTCGTGCAGCCCGTCAGAATAACGGCAAAGACCAGCCCAAATCCCGTGGTCCGCTTCATAGAACCTCCAGCCGTTCCGCGCTTTCGGCGTCACTCATTCCATCGCCAATGTAACAGGGGAAGACGGACATTGTTCCAGAATCGGCTGGAGACGTCGCAACAAGTTGCCCAACAGCATAAGGCTCGCCTTGAGCGTATGGGCTTGGCGTTCGAGCCCGACCTTGAAGGCCTTCAGGCGGCGATTGCAGGAATAGGCAAGCCCAGCATCTCGGCGTGTCGACAAAGCTTCTCCCAAGCCGCATCGCCGACCGGCACGCCATCCTGCAACGCCGCGCGGCGCCTTCGTGCCGCGCTGTCACCCGGCATGCGGACCGGGCCATTGTTCCAAGGCGCGGAAGGGTTGCTGCGGCAGGCAGAGGCGAGAAAATCGGACTGCGCGGTAAAGGCATCCAGCCCGGCGAAAAAGGCGGGATCGATGACCTGAAGAAAGGCGCTTTGCGAAAACACGCCAGGCGGCGCGTTCGCCCGGCCCTTGCCGGACAGCCCCTGCCCCAGCAATTCGACGATCAGCCCGAGCCCAAAGCCCTTGTGTCCCTTCAATTGGCCGCCAAGGGGCATCATCGTTCCGCCGCGTTCGGTCACCTCGCGCGGATCATCGGTCGGCTCGCCCGCGGCGGTGAAAGCCCAGGCCTCGGGGAATTTCTTGCCGGCCTTCGCCAGGTTTTGCGTCATCGTCGTGGTGGTGATCGAAGCCGATACGTCGATAAGGATCGGATCCTCCGATGTCGGGAAACCGGCCGCCATCGGGTTCGGCGTCAGGAGCGGCCTGGTGCCGCCATAGGGCGCGACACGGCTTGCCGCGGGATGCGACACCGACAGCTGCACGATCAGGCCCTGCTCGGTAACCTGCCGCATGAAGGCCGAAAGAGCGCAGGTATGATGGCAGTTTCGGATTGCCGCGGTGACGACGCCATGATCGCGTACGCGTTCGCAGGCCTGGTTGATTGCCTTGGTCAAAAGCCATGCGCCGGGCAAGGATCTGCCGTCCCAGACAAAGGCCGCGCCGCGGTCATTGACCACCTCATAGCTGCCCGATTTCGCCAGGGAACCGTCCGCCAACGCTTCGACATACCAGTTCAGCAGACTGACGCCATGCGTTTCATGGCCGATCATGTCGCCTTCCACCAGGACGGCAGCTGTCGTTTCGGCCTTGTCGGGCTCCATCCCGGCGCCGGTCAATATCTGCTCGGCGAATTGGGTGAGGGCAATGCGGTCAATCAGCGGCATAGGCATCCATCCGTCATGTCATGGAAAGCGCGGGCCATCCGAAAGGGCGTGGCCCGCGCCTAAGTCCGCAAGCCAGCTTACTTGAAGCGGATCTGCGACAGCTGCAGCTCGGAATTCGTCGCGATCGTCGGCTTGAAGTCGAGACGCGGCGAAACGCGGGTGAAACCGACCATATGGAACATCGGGATATCGGCGATGATCTCGGTGTTCACCTTGGCGAAAAGTTCCTTCCAGAGTTTCGTGCGCTCGTCGCCGGTGGCTGAGGTCGCCTTGGCGATAAGGGCGTCGACCGCGGGATCCCGAACCATGGAGTGAGAACCGTCGGTTGCGTATTTCACGAATGCGGTGAAGACGGGATCGCCGGTGGCATTGTCGTGCTGCGACTGGGTCAATGTCGGACCGGAATCGGCGACGAAGGGTGCAACGAAATAGCCGTTCCACACGGAAACGTCGTACATGTCGAGCTTGACGTTCAAGCCCACGTCCTGAAGCATGGCCATCATCGCTTCCATCGCTTCGGTGGCGTTGGGATATTGCCCGTTGCGGCCGATGATGCGGATCTGCTGATCGACCGGTACGCCGTCGGCTTTTGCCGCTTTGACAAGTTCCTTTGCTTTTTCGGGATCGTAGGGCCAGGCGGGGATGTCGGCATTGTAGCCGATCGTTGTGGGTACGACGAGCTGTGTGGCGATCTTTGCCTGTTCTGGAAACAGCGTTCCGAGCATGGCCTGACGATCGATGGCGAGGTTCATCGCTTCTCGGATGCGCCGGTCGTTGAGGGGTGCTACACGGGTATCGATGCGCAGCGAGGTCGTCTCCGAATTCGGATAGGCGAAATCGGTTTCCTTGTTGGTGGCATCCTGCACCGATACGGCCGGAACGATATCCGCCTCGCCGGCATCGACCATCGCCGCCGCGACAGCGCTATCTGAGCGGAACAGATAGGTCGCCTGTTCCACTTGCGGTTTGTCCCCCCAATAGTCCGGATTGCGCTTCAGCACGATCGACTGGCCAATTTCCCATTTGTTGAACGTATAGGGGCCGGTGCCGATCGGATTGCGAGTAAATTCGTCCGCAGGTGTCGCTTCGGCCGACTCGACGGCCATGACCGTCATCAGCAACGGAAGAATCGGCTGCGCCGGTTTTGTGGTAATGCGGATCGTGTTGGCATCAGGCGTCTCGAAGCTGAATTCCGTGCCGCCGAAATATTTGCCGCCGGTCTCACAGCTGAGCTTCTTGTTCTTGTTGCGCTCAATCGTGAACTGGACGTCTTTGGCGGTGAACGGTTTCCCATCATGCCATTTGACATTCGGGCGCAGCTTGAATTCCCAGGTGTCGTCGTCGATCTTCGACCATTCCGTCGCCAGGCGGGGTTTGAGGCCGCCATTGACGTAGTCGAATTCCACCAGCATCTCGTTGACGTTTTCAGAAATGACCCGGCCAACGTCCTGGCGCGCTGCCATGCAGGGCTCGACGACATTGACGGTTTCGGCAAGCACAACAGTGACGTTGCTCTTGGCATCTTCAGCGTGAGCCGAGCCGATACTCAGCCCGATCACCCCGGTTGAAAAGCAGGCAGCTACCAAATGCAGTTTCATTTCGTTCTCCTCCCACGCGCCGGCGGCGCTGTTACAACAAACCTTGTGTTGTCTTTCGTTGATCCGGCATTCGCCTCCTCCTGCGATAGCCACCCTAATACATAAGGGCACTAATATACTAGTTGAGAAGTGTGATCAAGCGCGGCGCCCGAAACACGAACTGTCACCGTCTGAATCCTCGTTTTTTTAGCCGTGGCGAAGCGCGTCAGTCCGCGCATCTCTTCATGGTAAGACCCGGTCAGCGGCGCGCACCCATTGGGCCTGCCTCGAAGCCGGCGGATGATCGCGAAGTTTCGTCCCCGCGGTCGGTTTTGCACTCCTCGGTTTCAATTGCGCAGATCTTGGGGCAACAGGCCGGCGGGGAAATTCTGATAAGCGACCGGGCGCAGAAACCTGCGGATCGACATGGTCCCGACGCTGGTCGCACCGAAATTGGTGGAGGCCGGATAGGGTCCGCCATGCACCATGGAATCGACAACCTCGACGCCGGTTGGGAAGCCATTGACCAGCAATCTGCCCGCCCTCATTTCGAGGATCGGCAACAGGTCGCGGGCAAGGCCAAGATCTGCGTCGTCCATGTGGATCGTCGCAGTCAGCTGTCCCCGGAAGCTTTCGGCAAGGTGAGCATCTCTTCCGGTGAGCCGACGCGCACGATGAGACCGAGAGAACCGAACACCTCTTCGCTGAGCGAGTGATCGGCAAGCCAGGCCGAGCCACTGGTCTCGAACAGGTTCGGGCCGGCGTCCCGGCCAGCGCTCTCGACAGAGAGAACCGGCGCGACGGCATTGCTCGCCTGCATGCGCTCGACACCGTCGTGATAGGCGGCGGCAATGCCTTTCGTCAGCATCGTCTGCGGCGCCACCTTTTCGAGAGCCGACTTGGCAGCGCCGGTGAACCTGTCTGCCGCTGGTCCGTCAACCACGACGGCAATACCGGGTTTGGTGCAGAACTGGCCGGCGCCAAGCGTCAGCGAACCGGCCCAGCCTGAACCGATCGCCTCGGCCCGGGCAACGGTCGCAGCCGGCAGCAGGAACATCGGATTGACGCTGCCGAGTTCCCCGAAAAACGGGATCGGCTCGGGGCGCTGGGCGCAAAGGTCGAACAGCGCACGACCGCCGGCAAGCGATCCGGTAAAGCCGACGGCCTTGATGGCGGGATGGGTCACCAGGGCGGTACCGACATCGCGACGCCCGCCCTGGATCAGGCTGAAGACGCCGGTCGGCATTCCGGTGCGTTCGACAGCCGCTGCGATCGCCTCGGCAATGATCTCACCGGTGCCGGGATGGGCTGAATGTCCTTTCACCACGACAGGGCAGCCGGCGGCAAGCGCGGCCGCCGTATCACCGCCGGCCGTCGAGAATGCCAGCGGAAAATTCGAGGCGCCGAAGACGGCGACCGGGCCGATCGGCCGCTGCACCAGACGGATCTCCGGCCGCGGCGCCGGTTGCCGATCGGGTTGCGCCGCGTCGATACGAGCGTCAAGATGCGCGCCCTTGCGGATATGCTCGGCAAACAGCTTGAGCTGGCCGGTGGTGCGGGCGCGCTCGCCATTGAGCCGGCCTTCCGGGAGCCCGGTTTCCTCGGTTCCGATCAGGGTAACGGCCTCGCCGCGTCTGTCGATTTCCTCGGCGATGGCCTCGAGGAAAATAGCGCGCTCCTCGCATGTCTTTGCAGAAAACGCCGCAAAAGCGGCTTCGGCAGCGCGGCAGGCGCGGTCGACCAGTTCCGTCGTGCCGACAGCGAAGTCATGCGCCGGGCCGTGCGCCGGCTCGGAGCGAAAGGTCGTTGTTCCGGCAATCCACTCGCCGGCGATAAGATGCCTGCCTGAAGGGGTCCAGCTCATTGTGATCTCCTTGGCGGAGCCTCGCTCCGTCCTCGTGCGGTGATTGCGCAAGATGCGCCGGGTAGAACATGATGCCGAAAAGTGTCGGCGGTTTTCGGGCCTCATATCATCCTGTTCTAGCGGCCGTTTACCTTCCGCCATGCGGCAAAGAGCGTCAGATTGCTTTCATCGGTGGCCGGATAGAGGCCGATGATCGTATGTCCCTGCTTGACGCGTTCCGTGACGAAGTCTTCGTATGCGGTCATTTCGACCGCTTCGTCGGCGATCTCGTCGGCGATCTCAGCCGGGATGACGATCACGCTGTCGTCGTCGCCAACCATGATGTCGCCCGGGAAGACCGCCACGTCGCCGCAGCCGATGGGCACGTTGATGTCGATCGCCTCGTGCAGCGTGAGGTTGGTCGGGCTGGAGGGACGATGGTGGTAGGCGGGAATATCAAGGCCGCCGATGGTCATGGCGTCGCGGAAGCCGCCGTCGGTGACGACGCCGGCGCCGCCGCGCATCATCAATCTGGTAATCAGGATGTCGCCGGCGGAGGCGGCACGCGGATCCTTGCGGCTGTCCATCACCAGAACATGGCCGTCCGGGCAGGTCTCGATGGCAAGCCGTTGCGGGTGTTTAGGGTTCCGAAACACGTTCATCGCATTGCGGTCCTCGCGTGCCGGCATGTAACGCAGGGTGAAGGCCGGTCCCACCATGTTGCGGCCCTTCGACTGCACCGGCCGAACATCCTGAACCGTCTGGTTTCTCAGGCCTCGCTTGAACAGCGCCGAGCAGAGCGTCGCGACCGATACACCCATCAGCTTTTCACGGGTTGCGGGGTTCATATTTCCATCTCCTCGTTCAAATTCAGCCGCCGAAGCTGTGCGTTTCCACGGTCCAGTCACGGGCTTTGCCCGTCAGGCTGCAACCAAGCCCCGGACGGGCGGGCACGATCATCCGGCCATCCCTGATATCGAGCTGTTCGTTGAACAGCGGCGCCAGCCAATCGAAATGCTCCACCCACGGCTCGTGCGCATAGGCGGCCGCCAGATGCAGATGGATTTCCATGGCGAAATGCGGCGCCAGCCGCATGCGTTTCGCCTCGGCTTGCGTGCAGATGCGCAGAAAGGGCGTGATGCCGCCGACCCGCGGCGCATCCGGCTGAATGAAGTCGACCGCATCGGTGCGGATCAGGGCCATATGTTCGTCGGCGCTTGCCAGCATCTCGCCGGTGGCGATCGGTGTGGCGAGTTCACGCGCCAATGCGGCATGCCCCTCGGCGTCATAGGCATCAAGCGGCTCTTCGATCCATTCGAGATTGAGCGGCTCGACCAGCCGACCGAAGCGCAACGCCGTGGTGCGGTCCCATTGCTGGTTGGCATCGACCATCAGCGGCACGCGGCCATCGATATGGCTGGTCACCGCATCGAGCCGGCGAAGATCGATCATCGGGTCCGGCTGCCCGACCTTGATCTTGATGCCGCCGATGCCGGAGGCAATCGAGTGATCGATGGCATCGCGGATTTCCTCGACGCTCGACGACAGGAAGCCGCCTGACGTATTGTAGCAGGCGACGCTGTCGCGATGGGCGCCGAGCAGTTTCGCCAGCGGCAGGCCGGCACGCTTCGCCTTCATATCCCAGAGGCAGATGTCGATAGCAGCAATTGCCTGCGTCGCGATGCCGGAACGGCCGACCGAGGCGCCGGCCCAGCAGAGCTTGTCCCATATCCGTGCTGTATCGTTGGGGTCCTCGCCTATCAGGTTGTCGGCAATCTCGCAGGCATGTGCATAGAGAGCGGGGCCGCCTGCCCGCTTCGAGTAACTGAAGCCAAGACCGCTATGGCCCGCGTCGGAGACGATCTCGCAAAACAGAAACGCCACCTCCGTCAGCGGCTTCTGCCGGCCCGTCAAGACCTTGGCGTCGCTGATCGGCCGCACCAACGGCAGATAAGCGAGCGACAGCGTCACCGATCGGATGGCGTCCAGCTTGGCCGGACCGGCCGCAAGGCCGGCCTTGGGCGGCTGCGCGGGGATCGTGCGTCGATTGGGATCAAACATCATCGTGCCCTCAGTTGATGGCCGGCTCAGGCGTCTTGCCACCGAATTCCGTCGTCAGGAAGTCGAAGTCGCAGCCCTTGTCGGCCTGCTCGATATGGCGGGAGAACATAAAGCCGTAGCCGCGCTCATAGTGCCTCGTCGGCGCCACCCAGGCGGCCCGCCGCGCTGAAATTTCCTCTTCCGAAACCTGCATATTGAGGCTGCGCGCCGGAATGTTGAGCTCGACCATGTCGCCCGTTTTCAGCAATGCCAGCGGCCCGCCGATGTAGGATTCCGGCGCGACGTGCAGCACACAGGCACCGAAACTGGTTCCGGACATGCGGGCATCGGAGATGCGCACCATGTCGCGCAGGCCGAGTTTCAACAGCGCCTTCGGCATCGGGATCATGCCCCATTCCGGCATGCCGGGCCCGCCCTGGGGGCCGGCATTGCGCAGCACCAGCACCGTCTCCGGTTTCAGGGGGTAATCGGGATCGTCGATGATCTTCTTCATCTCCGCATAGCTGTCGGCGACCAGCGCCGGGCCGCAATGGCGGTGGAATTTCGGGTCGCAGGCCGCCGGCTTGATGACCGCGCCATCGGGACACAGGTTTCCCTTGAGCACCGCCAGCGAGCCTTCGTGATAGACCGGGTTCGACAGTGGCCGGATGACGTCGTCATTGTAGATCTTCACCTGGTCGAGGCCATCCACCAGCGGTTTTCCCGTGACGGTAATCGCGGTTGGATCGAGCTTGTCGCCGAGTTGCTTCATCAGCGCCCGCAAGCCGCCGGCATAGAAGAAATCCTCCATCAGGTAGGTCGATCCGGAAGGACGGATGTTGGCAAGAACAGGCGTCGTGCGACCAATGCGATCAAGGTCATCGAGCTTCAGCGGCACGCCGGCGCGCCGGGCCATGGCGATCAGGTGAATGATCGCATTGGTCGAGCAGCCGGTCGCCATGGCGACGGTGACGGCATTGTCGACGGCCGCCGGGGTGATGATTTGGTCGGGCGTCAGATCCTCCCACACCATATCGACGATGCGGCGGCCGCAGGCCGCCGACATGCGCTGGTGGTTGGCGTCGGCCGCCGGAATGGAGGAAGCGCCCGGCAGCGTCAATCCCATAGCCTCGGCGATCGCCGTCATGGTCGATGCCGTTCCCATGGTCATGCAATGGCCGTAGCTGCGGGCAATTCCGCCTTCGATGCCCTGCCACTCCTCCTTGGTGATCGTGCCAGCACGCCGCTCGTCCCAATATTTGAAACCGTCGGTCCCGGAGCCGAGCGTCTTGCCGGCGTAATTGCCGCGAAGCATCGGGCCGGCCGGCAGATAAACAAAGGGAATGCCCATGCTGACTGCACCCATGACAAGGCCGGGCGTCGTCTTGTCGCAGCCGCCCATCAGAACGGCGCCGTCGACAGGATGGCTGCGCAACAGTTCCTCGGTCTCCATCGCCAGCATGTTGCGATAAAGCATGGTGGTCGGCTTGACGAAGTTTTCGGAAAGGGAAAGTGCAGGCAGTTCCATGGGAAATCCGCCCGACTGAAGAATTCCGCGCTTCACCCATTCGGCGCGTTCGCGGAAATGCATGTGGCACGGCTGGGCGTCCGACCAGGTGTTGATGACGGCAATGATCGGCTTTCCCTGCCAATCCTCCGGCGCATAACCCATCTGCATGGTCCGCGACCTGTGACCGAACGAACGCTGATCATCCGGCAGCATCCATCGGGCCGACCGCAATTGCTCGTAAGTTTTCCTCGCGGTCACGGCTTTCTCCTATCTTTTTGCGCACTCAACTACGCTTGCTCTTTCAACTGATATTTTAGTTTCCCATATATATCAACGGCAACTTTGCATTCTTGTGCATTAGGTCGTGCAAAGCTATGAATGGAGTGAAAGGATTGCCTCACATGAATTCCCAGTTCGCTTCCACATTCGGCCTGACTGCGCCCGGTTTTCCAGCCGCGGCCGGCAGCACCGTCCAGCGCGTCTATGATGATCTCAGAAAGCGCATCATCACCATTCAGCTGCCCCCGGACACCACGCTGTCGCGAACCGAGCTTACCGAGACCTATGAAGTCAGCCAGACTCCCATTCGCGACGCGCTGCAGCTCCTCAAACAAGAAGGTCTGGTGCGCATTTATCCGCAGTCCCGCACTGTGGTGACCAGGATCGACGTCCTCCAAATTTACGAGGCGCATTTCCTTCGCGTCGCGCTGGAATCGGAAGTCTGCCGTCGCCTGGCGACCGATCCGGATCCGGATCCGAGCGTCATCACGCGCGCCCGCTCGATCATCAAAATGCAGTCTGCGGTCGCCGACGACGTCGACCAGGTTGCCATCTTCCAGGAGCTCGACGAACTCTTTCACCAGACATTGTTCGCAGGCGCCAAGCGTAGCAGCCTGCATCAACTGGTTCGCGAGCGGTCCGGCCATCTCGAACGCATTCGCCGTCTGCATCTGCCCGAAAAGGGCAAGATCACGAGCATCCTCGATGGTCATCACGCCATCATCGACGCGATTGCCGCCCGCGACGAACAGGGCGCCGTCGATGCGATCCGCGAGCATCTCAGCCGTACAGTCGCAAAAGTGGAAGACCTCAGAAAGGAGTTCCCGGACTACTTCGTCTGACCCCGCCGCGCCGTGGCTTTCCGCCGGGGTCAATTGACCGGCGTCAGCAGCGGCCTGCCTGCGAAGAAAGCGGCAAGGTTGTCGACCGTCAATTGCGCCATCCTATCGCGCGTTTCCTCGGTGCCGCTGGCGTGATGGGGATAGAGCACAACATTATCGAGCGCTGCCAAGCGCGGATCCGGATTGGGTTCGTTCAGATAGACATCAATGCCGGCCGACGCGATCCGCCGCTCCTGCAAGGCCCGGATCAAGGCCGGCTCATCGACCACAGTGCCGCGGGCAATGTTGATGAAGCTGCCCATCGGCCCGAGCGCGTTCAGCACCTCGGCAGAAATCAACCCTTCGGTCGAGGCCCCACCCGGCGTCGCCGCGATCAGGATATCGGCCCAGTCCGCCAGTTTTACCGGTTCGTCGAAATAGACAAAATCGTTGCCGGCTTTTTTCGTCCGCCCATAATAGCCGACAGTGAGCCCGACAGCTTCGCATCGCCTGGCAATCGCCATACCGATGCGGCCGAGGCCGACGATCCCGGCCCGCTTTCCCGAGGTCGACGTCGTCAGCGGCATCATGCCCTTGCGCCCCCAATCGCCGGAACGCACATAACGGTCACCTTCCGGCAGGCGCCGTCGCGCCGCCAGCATCAGAAGCAGCGCCGTGTCGGCAACGTCGTCGCACAGCACCTCGGACGTGTTGGTGAGTTTGATGCCGCGTCGCGTCATCGCCTCGACATCCATCTGGTCGTAGCCCGCCGAGGAACAGGCGGCCAGCTTCAGTGCCGGCAATTTCGCAAGCAGCGCCTCGTCGATCGTCACGTGGCCGTTGCAGACCAGAGCCGTGCAGATCGGGCCGGCTTTCTGAAGCAGAGCATCCCGCTCTTCGCCTTCTGCAAGATCCAGCCGGTGCAGCGTATAGGCTTCCTCCAGCACTGCCATCTGACGGGACCGGAGCGGATAGGCGACGATGATATCGGGCTTCATGCGGGAACAAGTCCTTCCTGTGTGCGGCGTGTGGCCCGCCTTGTGGCCTGGATTTCGGGATCGGGATCGAGGCCGGCGGCAAGCAGCGCCCGGGTGTAGGGGTGGGAGGGCGCGTTGAAGATCTGGGCCACCGGCCCTTCCTCGACGATCTCGCCGGCCTTCATGACGATGACGCGATCGGCGAAATCGCGAACGACTGGCAGATCGTGTGCAATGAAAAGGTAGGACAGGTTGAATTCGCGGCGCAGGCCCTCGAGCAAGGCAATCACCTGTGCCTGGATCGACACGTCGAGCGCCGAAACCGCCTCGTCGCAGATGATCAGTTTCGGCTCCATCGCCAGCGCCCGGGCGATGGCGATGCGCTGGCGCTGGCCGCCGGAAAACTGATGCGGATACCGGTCCGCCATATCCGGCTTCAGGCCGACCTTGACCAGCAATTCGGCCACCCTCTCCTTCCATCTCGCTTTCGGCAAGATATCCGGGTGAATGACCCAGGCCTCGGAAATCAGCCGGAACACGGTCATCCGCGGGTTGAGCGACTGCGTCGGGTCCTGAAAGACCATCTGCAAATCGCGACGCAGCCCGAATATTTCTCTCGAGGTCATCGCCAGCAGATCGCTGCCGCGGTAGAGGACCTGGCCCTCCTGCGGATCGTCGAGACGAACGATCGCCCGGGCGAGAGTCGATTTGCCGGAGCCGCTCTCGCCGACAACCGCGACGGTCTCGCCTGGCATGATGACGACGTCCACGCCTTTCAGGGCCTGGAATGCGCCGAAACTCTTCTTCAAGCCGATAGCGCGCAGCAGCGGCTCGCCCTGCCGGTCACGCTCTTGCGCCATCGCCCCCTTCCCGGGGGCGGCAGCGATCAGTTTTTTCGTATAGGCGTTCCGCGGGTTGCGATAAACTTCGGCCGCATTGCCGGTTTCGACGACGCAGCCTGACTTCATCACCACGACCCGATCGGCGATCTCGGCGACGACGCCGAGATCGTGGGTAATCAGCAACAGGCCCATTCCGGTTTCCTGCTGCAATTCCTGCAGAAGTTCGAGCACCTGCGCCTGCACCGTGACATCCAGCGCGGTGGTGGGCTCATCGGCAATCAGGATGTCAGGCTTGCATGCGATCGCCATGGCGATCATCAGGCGCTGCCGCTGCCCGCCGGAGAACTGGAACGGATATTTTCGCATTGCCGTCTGCGGATCGGTGATGCCAACCCGCTCCATGAGTTCGAGCGCCCTGGCACGGGCCTGCTCGGCGGACTGACCATGCGTTGTCATCATTTCGGTGATTTGCCAGCCGACCGTGTAGACCGGGTTGAGATGGGCCAGCGGGTCCTGAAAGATCATGGCGATCCTGGCGCCGTTGATCGAACGCCGCTCCTCGGGCGTCATTGTTAGCATGTCGCGCCCATTCAGGAGAATGGTGCCGCTGGTGATCTTGCCGGGCGGCATGTCGATCAGGTTCATGATCGCCGAGGCGGAAACCGACTTGCCCGAACCGCTTTCCCCGAGGATTGCCAGCGTCTCGCCGCGATCGAGATGCCAGTTCACGTCCTGCACCGCCTTGACGGTACCGCTGAGCGTGTGGAACTCGACCGAAAGGTTGCGAACGTCCAGAAGATGTTCAGCCATTTTTCTTGCCTCTCATTTCCCGGCCTCTCATTTCAAGCCGCCAGCGTTGCGTCGGATCAAGTGCGATGCGCAGCCAGTTCGACAGAAGATTGAGCGACAGCGTCGTCAGGATGATTGCAAGGCCGGGCCAGAAGGACAGCCACCAGGCATTGGTGAGATAGGGCCGCCCTTGGGCAACCATGAGACCCCAGGTGATCTCAGGCGCCTGAATGCCGATCCCCAGGAACGACAACGAGGATTCCGCCAGCATGACGAAGGCGAAATCAAGCGTGGCGATGGTCACCAGCGTCGGAAAGATCACCGGCAGGATGTGTTGGAAGACGATGCGCCGGTTCGATGCCCCCATGACCTTGGCCGCCTGCACGAACATCCGCTCGCGCACCTCAAGCACTTCGGCGCGGGCGGTGCGCAGATAGATGGGTATCCGGGTAATCGCCAGGACGAGGACGATATTGGTGACCGAGGGTTCGAGCATATAAAGCACGATCACCGCCAGAAGCAGCGACGGAAAGGACATGATGACGTCGCCGAGGCGCATGATCCATTGGGCGGCGGAAGAGCGGCTGTAACCGGCCACCAGACCGAGCGCCGTGCCGACGACAGATGATGCAAACACCGCCGCCGCGGCAACCAGGATGGTATTTTGCGCCGCCACGACGACGCGGGCCAGAAGCGGCCTGCCCAGGGCATCGGCGCCAAGGACGTAAAGCCATCCGCGGGTGATATCGAAGGGCGGAGCGTTTCGGCCCCGCAGGTTCTGCTTGGTGGCGATGCCCTCCAGCAGAAACGGGCCGAACAGCGCACAGAGAAGAACGATCAGCAGGAATAGAGCGGCGAAGAAAGCCAGCTTGTCCGCCCACAGCATGGTCAGCCAGCGCCCGATCGGGCCGCTCGGTTTTTTCTCGACGAGGATTTGTGTGTCGGTCATCGCCATCGCTCAATACCGGATGCGCGGATCGAGCAGCGCATAAGCAATGTCGATCAACAGGTTCATGATGAAGATCGCCAACGCCGAGACCATGATGACGGCCAGCACGACGGCGAAATCGCGGAGCAGGATGGAATCGATCATCAGCTTGCCGATTCCTGGAAAACCAAACACCGTTTCGACGACGACGGCACCGTTCAAGATGGCGGCCGCCTGGTCGCCGATGACGGTGATCACCGGCAGCATGGCGTTGCGCAATCCGTGAACGAAGATGATCGAGTTCGAACGGACGCCCTTGGCGCGCGCCGTCTTGACGTAGGCGGAAGACAGAACGCTGATCATCGAGCCGCGCACCACCTGCAGGATCAGGCCGAAGGGCCGGATGAACAGCACGCCGACCGGCAGGACCCAGTGCCAGAAGGTTCCCGTTCCGGATGTCGGCAGGACATGCAGTTTGACTGCGAAAATGACGATCGCCACGATGGCAAGCCAGAAATCCGGGGCCGCAGCGCCGATTAGCGAGAAGAAGGTAGCAAGACGATCGAAGACACCGCCGACGCGAAACGCCGCGAGCGAACCAATGACGATCGCAGCAACCGTGACCAGCGTCATGGTGATGACAGCCAGCAAGAAGGTCCAGACGAAGGCCTCCAGCACGACGTCCATGGCAGGACGAGCCTGCCGAAGCGACTGACCGAAGTTGCCCTGCGCGAGATCCGTGACATAACGGCCGAACTGGATGATCAGCGGATCGTTGAACCCATTCATTTCACGAAATTGCTGGCGCATTTCCGTGGTCGCATCAATCGGCAGGTAGAGGTCGGTCGGATCGCCGGTCAGCCGGGACAGGAAGAACACGATGACGATAAGCACCACGAGCGATACGCCGCTGGCGATCGCGCGTTTGCCGATGAAACTCTTCATGCCACTCCTCCCGAGTGAAACCCATGGGGACCGTTAGCCTGGTCATCGCTTGTCGGCCGTCACGCTCCCTGCCGACAGGCGCAAACTGAAATATTAGTGCATCTAGAATTTTTGTGAACCCCCTTTCTTAAATTCGTCAGCTCTTATCAACCGGCGGCTTCCGTCTCCACGCCATACCGCCCGTGCCGACGATGGTTGCGCCAATGATGACCGCCGCCCCGATCCACGTCTGGGGCGCAGGAATTTCCGAGAAGAAGAAAAAGGCCATCAGGGCCACCACCGGCAGCCTGAGAAAGTCGAGCGGCGCCAGAACGCTTGCCGCCGCCATACCAAAGGCGCGAGTAATCAGCGTCATGTTAAATGCCCCGAGTGCCCCCTGCATGGCGAGCAGCCCCAGTTGGCTCAAGCTCGGCATTGACCAGACCGGCAGCATGACGATCAGGCCAAGCGGCACCGTCGTGATCAGATTCCATGCAACCAGCCGGTCGGTGCTGTCTCTCAACGCCATTCGCCGCAGCAGCAACTGGCTGGCCGCCGTCAAGACCGCTCCCGCCAGCGCAAAAAGCAGCCATTGGTCGAAGCCGGACGCTCCAGGTCGAATGATGATCATGACGCCGATAAAGCCTGCCACGATGCCAGCGACGCTGGAAACGCCGACACGTTCATTCAGCACAAGCCACGCACCGAGAACGAGAAACATCGGCATGGTGAAATTGATGGCTGTGGCGTCGGCGAGCGGCGCATGCGCAAAAGCGATGAACAAAGCGACCAGCGAAGCAAGTTTCAGACCCGCACGCACGACATGCAGGACGCGGTAGGGAGAGGCTCTCAGACCAACGCGAGACACGATCCACGGCGAGACGGCAAGAAGTCCGAAAAACGACCGAAAAAACCCGATCATCAATGGATGTACATCGCCGGCCAGCAAGCGCACGATAATTGCGTCGAGACTGTTCAAAAAGGCGGCGGCCACCATCATGCAGACGGCAAGGCCTGTGCGACCGGGCTGCATTCCGTTTCTCCTGATCGAACGAGTGCAGGCCATGCCATATATCCGCGCTGACCTGCATCTGCCGCAACGGTCTTATCCCGATCCGTCAGCGGCCGTCCACACTAAAATACAAATATATTAGTTTTTGAAGGAATGAAGCTAAGCGGCGACTCCCGGAAGTCCGGCTATGTTATCTCAGCCCAACGGCTGGCGGCTGGCAACCCTCCCCGAAGCGGATGCCGGGTCTGAACGCGCACCTCAAGATCGACATGCGGAAACAGCGACCCGTGGGATCGTGCCCGCGGCGCATCCAAACTCCCTCGACATCCCCGTCAAGGGGGAAGCGTGAACTCAGGCCAAAAGCTAGCTCTTTTTTAGCGGACTGCTAAAGCTCGTCGCTGCGACGCCTCACGGCGTGCTTCAGCGCGATCAAGTGTCGTCGGCGCTCCAGCATATAGTCGGCATAGCCGACGCAGAGGAACAGCAACGTCGGGCCGGCGTAGATGATGATCAGGGCCAATGCGATAAGGATGAATGCAGTCGTCATGATCTTGTTTCCATCATATTGGTCGTGCCGCATTTAAAGCGGCGACAGCGGAAAGGCCCTCATCTCGGCATTCCCTGTGCTTATTTGATGAAAATTCGCCGGCTTCCTATTCGTTCCTTCCCCGACCGATTTCCATTGGCGAAGCGGAAGCGCGAGGCTGCCCCGAACCCGATCACTCGCGCGGCCTTTCCTCCCGCATTGCCGCCGTCACGCGCTTGAGCAGCGGGACCGACAGCAGATCCTCCAGCAAAACCGAAAGCTTCGGCTTCCAGTTCGGATAGCTGTCGCTGGTGCCCGGAATATTGGTCGGCGCTTTCTCGTCGGTGAGATCGGCAAGCCGCACCGATGTCAGCAGCGATGGAGTGCGGGCAATGAAACGATAGGCGCTCACCGTCAGATCTTGCAGCGCCTCTCGGCTTGCCCGCTCCGCCGCGAGCCGGGGCGGCGGGTCGAGCCCGGCGTCCCTGAAGACCGCTTTGAGAAACCTTCGCTCGCGCATGCGGCGTTTGAGATGTTCTTCGGTGAGATCGGGCGGCACGATACCGTGTTCACAGCGATCCTGAATGTCGGCGCCGCGCCACCAGCCGGCAAGCGTCTGGTGGTCATGCGTCGAAATGCAGGCGAGCGCGAGGACGGGATAGGCATCGGCGGGCTTGAAGCCCGTCTCGTCCTGTTCATAGGAAAGGATCCGGTAGGACAGAATGCCGGCGGTAGCCAGATCCTCTTGCAAGCCTTCCGGGATCATTCCGAGGGCCTCCCCGATGACAAGGCATCGATGTTCGGCCGAAACCTCGGCGAGGATCTGCAGCAGCCGGTCCTCGGGATAGCGGACATAGGCGCCGCTATCCGGCCTGCTGCCTAACGGAACCAGGAAAAGGCGGCGGATCGCCGGCGCGTGGTCGATGCGAATGGCGCCCGCGTAGCGCATGGCGGTGCCGACCATGCGCCGGTAAGGCGACATCTTCCCTCCGGCAATTTCGGACGGCAGGTATCCGGCAAGGTGCCAGTCCTGCCCATCAACGGCGAATGGATCGGGAGGACTGCCGATCGTGGCCTGCGAGACATAGATCTCCGGCTCGCTCCACGTCGCCGAGCCGTCGACCGCCTCCCCGACGGCAAGATCGAGATAGAGCCCTATCCTGAGGCCGGCCTTGCGTGCCCGATCTGCCGCCTGCATCAGCTGGCGGTGGGCGAGCCATTGCAGCCACATGTGGAAGCGAACGTCATCTGCATGCTCGCGTTCGAAATCGCCGACAGCGGCGCTGTCGAAGCGCTGGAACTCGGCCGGCCATCGTTGCCAGCCGGCACCCGCCCCGCGCTCGACCATGAATGAGGAGAGGCATTCGAACAACGCATGCAGCCTCAGGCTGTCGCCGCCCTGTCCGACAAAAGCATCGAAATCGGCCTCGTCATCAACACGGCTCTGTCGCCGTGCCGACCACAGCTCACGAAGGGCTCCAAGCTTGGTCCGCGCGACGCCGATGTAGTCGACGAGATCGGATTGGCGAAGGCGCTCCAATTCCTGTTCTCGTTCGGGATTGCCGGCAAACCCCGGCACTTGATCGACCGCGATACAGAGTGGGTTGAGATGCTGGCGGCTTGAGGGTTCATACGGGCTGCAGCGGTCGGGATCGGCGAGGAACGGTGCGTGAAGCGGATTGAGGCCGATGAAATCGGCCCCCAACGATCCCGCCAGATCGGCCATATCGGCCAGATCCTGGAAGTCTCCTATGCCCCAGTTTCGTTCGGACCGGAGCTCGTAAAGCTGCAGGCTCACGCCCCAGACCCGTGTCTCGGACAGAAAATCCGGCAGAAACGACACCGGAATTTTCCTGCCATCCGGCTTCGTCTTCCGCCGCGCCGCGCCGGTCCCTTGATCCTCCGTCAGTTCAATGTTCAATGCCGAAAGTATTTTGCGCTTGGTCGCGGCGGAAATAGCCACCTCCCCGTTCTCGGGACTGGGCCGCGTCGGGCTGATGCCATGGCGGCGGGCGAGCCTGTCGAGCTCTACGGATTTCGTCTTTCGACCTTCTCCTCCCACCGCCGTCACGCCTCGCTCAGGCTCCAGATCACTGCCCAGGGCGCAAGACCGCCGCCGTCGCTTCCGCCAAGGCGGAATATCGTCGCAGCATCGTCCAGTTGTGATTCGAACGCCGCCACGTCGTCGCCGAGGTTGGCGCGCAGATGGAGATGCCGGCCTTCCGCCAGGGTCCAATCGACTGCGATTGCATTTCCCGTCGAGCGATAGACGGCGCTTCCGGATGTCACACCTTTCAGCAACGGAACGATCTTCCGGTGCCGGAGGTCGAGCAGTGTTCTGTAGAAATCGAGGACCTCGGAGGACGCGCGTTTCGACCAATCCAGCTTGGCCGCAGCAAAGGTCGACGGCGCCGTCGGGTCGAGAAGGTCGTCGGCGTCGAAGCCCGGCAGACGCGAAAGCTCCTCGCGACGGCCCTTCCTGACCTTCTTGTTCAGCTCCTCGTCGAAATCGCAGAAAAACGGGAAAGGCTCTGCAGCGCCCCATTCCTCGCCCATAAACAGCATCGGAATCTCCGGCGCCAGCAGGTAGATGGCGATGACAGCTTTGACGGCATCGGCCGGGCTCGACGCCATGACCCGGTCGCCCAGCGCCCGATTGCCGATCTGATCATGGTTCTGGATGAAGGAGATGAAAGCCGTCGGCGGCAGGTGAGCGCTCGGCCTGCCCCTATTCCCGCCGGAATAGGGCATATGTTCTCCCTGGAACACGAAGCCTTCCGCCAGAGCCCGGCCGAGCTTGCCAGCATCGCCGGCGTAATCGGCATAATAGCCGAAGGTTTCACCGGTGGCAGTGATATGCAGCACATGGTGCACGTCGTCGTTCCACTGGGCGGTGAACAGCTTCGCTGCGCCTTTTTCGTCGCGCTTTAGCAGATCGCTGTCATTCTCCTCGTTTTCGACAATCAGATGAATATGCCGGTCGCCGGCTGCAGCCCTGGCGCGGCGGGCAAGCTCGTGAAGCAGATGCTCGTCGCTATCGTCCTTGATGGCGTGAACGGCATCGAAGCGGAAGCCGTCGAGCCTGAATTCGGTGATCCAGTAGATGGCGTTCTCGATGACAAATTCGCGGATCATCTGCGATCCGTCGCCGTCATAGTTGATGCCGTGGCCCCAGGGTGTCTTGTGATGGTCGGTAAAGAGCGGTGCATAGGAAGAGATATAATTCCCGTCAGGCCCGAAGTGATTGTAGACCACATCGAGGAATACCGAGACGCCGCGCTCATGCGCTGCATCGACCAACGCCATGAAATCTTCCGGGCGGCCATAGCTGCTGTCGGGGGCATAGGGCAGCACACCGTCATAACCCCAGCTGTAACGGCCGGGGAATTCGCTGACCGGCATGATCTGCAACGCCGTGACACCCAGCTCCCGCAGATGATCGAGCCGTTCGATCGCAGCTTCGAAAGTCCCCTCCGGGGTGAAGCAGCCGATATGCATCTCGTAGACGACCATTTCCTCCCATGGCCGGCCGGTCCAGTCGCTCGTCTTCCAGCGATAGGAGGACAGGTCGACCACTTCGCTCGGACCGTGCACATCCTGTGGCTGGAACCGCGAGGCGGGATCGGGAATTTCAAGACCGTCCGGCAGGACGAAGCGATAGCGTGTGCCGGCATGGGCATTCGGAACGGTGCATCGATGCCAGCCATCTTCCGCCGCCTGCATCGGCTGCGGATCGGCGCCTTCGATTTTCAACGACACGCTTTCATGCAGGGGTGCCCAGAGCCGAAACAGCATACCGTCTTCAGTGAATGCGGGGCCGAACGTCATATTGGTCAAGGGAAAGCCTTTGGTGAAGAGCATGGGATTTGGGTAACTTTTGCAGGAGCAAAAAGTTTCGTCCGCACGCAGAACACGTGAAAGCGGCCCACCGTCACCGGAAAACATATCACAGGCTTACAAGAGGCCGCCTCAGTCGAGCCAGGTCGATGGCTCGCGCATCCCGTGGACAATCACGACAATTTCAGCGCCATAGTTCGTGGGTTCATAGATGACGATGTAACGCCCCTCCACAACCAGACGTGCAACAGGGCTGATATCCGGTCGAGCAGGCCCCATTTCGGGATGGATGGCAACGAGCTCGAACTTATCGAAAAGCTTCTGCAGGAGCCTGTCCGCTGCGGGTTCGTTATGAACGGCGATATCGCGCCAGATATCTCGCATCTGACGCTGCGCACGGGGAGACAACCTGTATTTAGCCACGGGCTGCGCGTTCTGCTTTCAGCTCTTGCAGGAAGCGCGCGGGATCAACCTCTTCGGGCTCGCCGCTAGCTTTACTCTCAGCATACTCCCGCTTAAGTTTTTCCAGCTCAAGCGCGCGAATTTCCTCTCGCTGTTCCAGCAGCCGCAGGCTATCGCGCACGACCTCGCTGGCGCTGGCATAGCGCCCGCTTTCGACAAGCTCGCGGACAAGCCCTTCATAGCGGGGGCCAATATTGTAGCTGGAGGGCATGGCGATACCTTTCGTTGAAGCGATATTATCAGTTTTTGATAAACGCGACAAATAGAACTGGCCGCCGGTCCATGATTGTAAGACGTTTCGACCGTCACGCCGCCGCGACCTTGCCTGAGAGTGCCTTGTCCATGGCCGCCTGAAGCTGTTCCTGGGTGAAGGGCTTGGTCATCCGGAGCATCCGGCCGAGACCGTGATCTTCGGAAAATTCGGCATAGCCCGAGGCGAGGATGATGGGCAGGCCCGGGAAGGCCGAGCGGAGGTGGCGCGCAAGCTCGGCGCCTGTCATGCCGGGCATCGCATGATCGGTGATGACGAGATCGCAATCTCGTCCCTCGGCAAGGAATTCCAGGGCCTGCGAGGCGGAAGAGGCCTCGCGCGGCAGGTGGCCGAGATCCTCCAGCATCGCCACGGTTCCCGTCCGGACAAGCGCATCGTCGTCGACGACGAGAATGGCGAGCGGCCGTGACACCGGGTTCAGGGCTTCCGGCGCGGGAGGCTCGACGGCCGGCTCCGTCTTGACGAAGGCTTCGGCGACGGGCAGCCAAAGGGATACGGTCGTGCCCTTGTCTCTCGCGCTCGATATCTGGATCGAGCCGCCGGATTGTGCTGCCAGGCCATGCACCATCGACAGGCCGAGACCGGTGCCCTTGCCGACCCCTTTGGTGGTGAAAAACGGTTCAGCGGCGCGAGCGACGGTTGCCTCATCCATGCCCTCGCCATTATCCGACACCGATATCCTAATGTAATTGCCGCCGGCGAGACCGGCCGGCCGAGTGTCTTCGGCCGCTGCCGCGGCAACCGTCACGGCGCCGCCGCTTTCGAGCGCATCACGGGCATTGACGAACAGGTTGAGCAGCGCCAGCTCCAGCTGGTTGCTATCCACCAGAAGCGGCGCCAGATTCGCTGGAATGCGCTTGTGGATTTCGATGCGCGGCCCCACTGCTTTGGCGAGAAGATCCTCGACGTTTTCGAACAGCCTGAGGAAATCGACCGCCTGCGGCTTGAGCTCCTGGCGGCGAGCGAAGGCAAGCAGGCGCTGGGTCAGCGCCGTGCCGCGCTCGGCCGCCTGGATCGCATTCGTCAGCAGACGTTCGCTGCGTTCATCCGCCGGAAGCCGCTTCTTCAGAAGCCCAAGGCTGCCGAGCACCGCCATCAGAAGATTGTTGAAGTCATGCGCCACCCCACCCGTCAGGTGACCGATCGTGTCGAGCTTCTGCGCCTCGAACAGCTGCGCCAGCGCCTCCTCGCGCTCCCGCGTCCTTTGATCGATCCGGTGCTCCAACTCCTCGTTAAGCTCCCGCAGCTGAGCGGCCGAGGCCTCGAGCTCGGCGGTACGCTGGCGAACCCGAGCCTCCAGTTCTGTATTCAGCCGTTCGAGTTCCCGCGTCTTCCTGTAGAGATCGGCAAAGACCCTGACCTTGGCTCTCAGCACATCAGGCACGATCGGGACGGAGACGTAATCGACGGCGCCCACCGCATAACCGCGCAGCCGGTCGGGTTCGGCCAGCATCACCGCGGAGACGAAGATGATCGGCGTGTTCTGATAGCGCGGATGCTGCCGGATCATGCCGACCAGCTCGAAGCCATCTTGTTCGGGCATGCAGACATCGACGAGGATCACGGCGATTTCGGTGCGCAGCAGGTGCTCGAAAGCTTCGCGCGCCGATTGCGCCTTGATGAGGTTTTCCTCGAGCTCTTCGAGAATGACCTCGTAGCTCAGAAGTTTCGCAGGCTGATCGTCGACGAGAAGGATGTTGACGGGGTTCATGACCGGTTCCTCAGCGGTGCAGCCACATGCGAAGCGCCGACAGAAGCTGTTCGGTATTGACCGGCTTCGCCAGGTAATCGGATGCGCCTGCTTCCAGGCATTTCTCCCGGTCACCCTTCATTGCCTTGGCCGTCAGCGCCAGGATCGGCAGCCGCCGGAACCGTGGCTCCGAGCGGATGACCTGCATCGTCTCGTAGCCGTCCATTCCCGGCATCATGATATCCATCAGCACAATCGCCACCGAAGGCTCGTTGTTGATGACGTCGATGGCTTCGCTGCCGGTCGTCGCCGTCAGCACCCGCATTCCCCGGCGTTCCAGCACGCTGCTCAGCGCAAAGATATTGCGGGCATCGTCGTCGACGAGCAGCACGGTCTCGTCGACAAGATCCTCGTCCGAGCTGTGCAGTTCCTGCAGGGTCGCCTGTTTTGCCGCCGGCAGGTCGGCGACGACCCGGTGCAGGAAGAGAGCCGTCTCATCGAGGAGACGCTCCGGAGACTCGACGCCCTTCACGACGACGCTTCGGGCCATGCTGTGCAGCGTCGCATCCTCCTCAGGGGAAAGCTCCCGGCCCGTGAAGACGACCACCGGCACCTCACCGATCTCGGCGTCGTCGCGTATCTGCTCCAGGACATCGAAGCCGGACATGTCAGGCAGCGAAAGGTCGAGCACCACGCAATCCGGCGGATCCTGCCTGAGAGCGGCGAGCGCCTCCGATCCGGAGCCGACACTTGTAATGTCGATGTCGTCATGTCCGAGAAGTGCAGTGACGCTTAGCCGCTCGGCCTCGTTGTCTTCCACCAGCAGCAGATGCTTGCGGCGCGGCTGCGCGTAGGCCTTCAAGCGCGATAGAGCCTTGCCGAGACCCTCTGGCGTCGTCGGTTTGCTCATGAACGCGAAGGCGCCGCGGGTCAGCCCATGCTGGCGATCCTCGTCGAGACTGATGATCTGCACCGGGATATGGCGCGTCTGCGGATTCTGCTTGAGCTGGCTAAGCACCGTCCAGCCAAGCATATCGGGCAGGAAGATGTCGAGGGAGATCGCCGCCGGCCGGTAGTCCTGCGCGAGCGACAGCGCATCGCTGCCACGCATCGCCACCAGAACCTTGAATCCGCTGTCACGGGCAAGATCGACCAGGACACGGGCGTAATGCGCATCGTCCTCGACGACGAGCAGCACCGAGTCGCCGGCCGCGATCTGCTGGCGGTCGTCTGCCACATGTTCGATGGTCTTCTCGGCGCGGCGGCTCGCCGCCGCCTCGGCGAACTCCACAACATTGGCCGACGGAAGGGACTTCGGCGCAACCGCGCCGGCACCGACATAGGTCAGCGGCAGATAGAGGACGAAGGTGCTGCCGACGCCCGGCGTGCTGCGCAGCTGGATCTCGCCGCCCAGGAGGTTTGCCAGTTCGCGGCTAATCGCCAGCCCGAGACCGGTGCCGCCATATTTGCGGCTCGTCGAGGCGTCCGCCTGCTGGAACGCCTCGAAAATGATGCGCTGCTTTTCCGGCGGGATGCCGATGCCGGTGTCGACGACTTCGAAGGCGATGACCGAAGGCGCGTGCCGGAGCGACGGATGATCCGGCGACCAGCCGCTCGCTGCCAACGCGACGCGAAGCGTCACACCGCCTTGCGCGGTGAATTTGAAGGCGTTCGACAGCAGGTTCTTGAGGATCTGCTGCAGCCGCTTCGAATCCGTGATGATACTCTTCGTGACATCACCGCCGATCTCGACCGCGAACGACAGGCTCCGGTTTTCCGCCTCGTGCCGGAATGGCCGGGCCATCACCTCGAGCAGGTTGCTGACGAAAATCTCCTCGGCATCGACCGAAACCGTTCCGGATTCGATCTTCGACAGGTCGAGGATATCGCTGATCAGGTTGAGCAGATCGGTTCCGGCGCCGTGAATGGTCTTGGCAAACTCGACCTGTTTGCCCGACAGATTGCCGTCGGGGTTTTCGCCGAGCTGCTGGCCGAGAATGAGGATCGAATTCAAAGGCGTGCGCAGCTCGTGCGACATGTTGGCGAGGAATTCGGATTTGTACTTCGATGTCAGGGCCAGCTCGGTGGCCTTTTCCTCCAGCGCACGCCGGGCCTGCTCGATCTCCTGGTTCTTCGCCTCGACTTCGACGTTGCGTTCTTCGAGCTGCTGCGCCTTCTGCCCGAGCTGCTCGTTGGTCTGTTGCAGCTCGCGTTGCTGCGTCTGCAGCTCGGCGGCGAGTTTCTGCGATTGCTTGAGCAGGCCTTCGGTCTGCATGGTCGCCTCGATCGAATTGAGGACGATGCCGATCGACGTCGTCAGCTGGTCGAGGAAGGACAGCTGCAGCTCGGTGAACTCGCCGGCGGAGGCAAGCTCGATCACCGCTTTCACCTGCCCCTCGAAATGCACCGGCAGCACGATCGCGCTTCGCGGCAGGGTCGTGAACACGCCGGAACTGATCGGAACGACATTCTCGGGAAGGTCGGTGACAAGGATCCGGCGGGCGTCACTGGCGCACTGGCCGACAAGTCCCTGGCCGAAATCGAGCCGCGGCGGATGTGCCGCCTCGACCCCTTGCGCATAGACCGACAGAAGCGACAGGAACGGTTGTTCCTCATCGGCATCGACCTGATAGATCACTCCCTGATGCGCGCTGACGAGCGGCGCCAGCTCCGACAGCAGCAACTTGCCGACCAGCGTCAGGTCGCGCTGGCCCTGCAGCATATTGGTGAAGCGGGCCAGGTTGGTCTTCAGCCAGTCCTGTTCGGTGTTGCGCTCGGTGGTCAGCCGAAGGTTGTCGATCATCGTGTTGATATTGTCTTTGAGCTCGGCGACTTCGCCGCGCGCATCGACCTTGATCGAGCGCGTCAGGTCGCCCTTGGTGACGGCGGTGGCCACCTCGGCAATGGCGCGCACCTGCGTCGTCAGGTTGGCGGCAAGCAGGTTGACGTTGCCGGTCAAATCCTTCCAGGTCCCGGCCGTACCAGGGACATTGGCCTGACCGCCGAGGCGCCCTTCCACGCCCACCTCACGTGCCACCGTGGTCACCTGATCGGCGAAGGTCGCAAGCGTATTGGTCATGTTGTTGATGGTCTCGGCGAGCGCCGCCACCTCGCCCTTGGAAGCGACGGTGAGGTTCTGCTTGAGGTCGCCGTTGGCCACCGCCGTCACCACCTTGACGATGCCGCGCACCTGTTCGGTTAGGTTGGCGGCCATGACGTTGACGGTGTCGGTCAGGTCCTTCCAGGTGCCGGCGACACCCGGCACCTGCGCCTGGCCCCCGAGCTTGCCTTCCGTGCCGACCTCGCGGGCAACGCGCGTGACTTCACCGGCGAAGGCGTTGAGCTGGTCCACCATGGTGTTTATGGTGTTCTTCAGTTCGAGAATTTCCCCCTTCACGTCGACGGTGATCTTGCGTGAGAGGTCGCCGCGCGCCACGGCCGTCGTCACCTCGGCGATGTTTCGAACCTGGGTCGTCAGATTGGCGGCGAGCAGGTTGACGTTGTCGGTCAAATCCTTCCAGGTGCCGGCGACGCCGGGAACGACGGCCTGGCCGCCGAGGCGGCCATCGGTGCCGACTTCGCGCGCCACACGCGTCACTTCGCCGGCAAAGGAGCGAAGCTGATCGACCATGGTATTCAGCGTATCCTTCAGCAGCAGGATTTCGCCGCGCACGTCGACGGTGATCTTGCGCGACAAGTCACCATTGGCGATCGCGGTCGCCACCTCGGCGATGTTGCGCACCTGCGCCGTCAGGTTGCCGGCCATCGAATTGACGCTGTCGGTCAGATCCTTCCAGGTGCCGGCGACGCCGGACACCTGCGCCTGGCCGCCGAGCTTGCCTTCGGTGCCGACTTCGCGCGCAACACGCGTCACTTCGCCGGCAAAGGCATTGAGCTGATCCACCATCGTATTGATGGTATTTTTCAGTTCGAGGATTTCCCCCTTCACGTCAACGGTGATCTTGCGCGACAGGTCCCCGCGCGCCACAGCCGTCGTGACTTCGGCAATGTTGCGCACCTGGCCGGTCAGGTTGGACGCCATGGAATTGACGTTTTCGGTCAAGTCCTTCCAAGTGCCGGCGACGCCCGGCACCTGCGCCTGGCCACCGAGCTTGCCTTCGGTGCCGACTTCACGGGCGACGCGGGTCACTTCCGAGGCGAAGCGGTTCAGCTGATCGACCATGGTGTTCAGTGTTTCCTTGAGCTCGAGGATTTCCCCCGAAACCGACACCGTGATTTTCTTCGACAGGTCGCCATTGGCGATAGCGGTCGAGACCTCGGCGATGTTGCGGACCTGTGCCGTCAGGTTGCCAGCCATGGAGTTGACGCTGTCGGTCAGGTCCTTCCACGTACCGGCGACGCCAAGCACGTTTGCCTGGCCGCCGAGCCGGCCTTCCGTGCCGACCTCGCGCGCCACGCGCGTCACCTCGCCGGCAAAGCCGTTGAGCTGATCGACCATCGTGTTGATGGTCTCCTTCAGCTCGAGGATTTCGCCCGACACAGTGACGGTGATCTTCTTCGACAGATCGCCCTGGGCGACGGCCGTCGCGACTTCGGCGATGTTGCGCACCTGCCCCGTCAGGTTGGAGGCCATGGAATTGACGCTGTCGGTCAGATCCTTCCAGGTGCCGGCGACGCCGCGCACATTGGCCTGGCCGCCGAGCCGGCCCTCGGTTCCGACTTCGCGGGCGACGCGGGTGACTTCCGAAGCGAAGGCGTTCAACTGATCGACCATCGTATTGATGGTTTCCTTCAGCTCCAGGATCTCACCCTTCACGTCGACGGTGATCTTTTTCGACAGGTCGCCATTGGCGATCGCGGTCGAGACTTCGGCGATATTGCGCACCTGCGCCGTCAGATTGCCACCCATCGAGTTGACGTTCTCGGTCAGATCCTTCCAGGTGCCGGCAACGCCGCGCACATTGGCCTGGCCGCCGAGCCGGCCCTCGGTTCCGACTTCGCGGGCGACGCGGGTGACTTCCGAAGCGAAGGCGTTCAACTGATCGACCATCGTATTGATGGTTTCCTTCAGCTCGAGAATTTCCCCCGACACCGTCACCGTGATCTTCTTCGATAGGTCGCCGTTGGCGATGGCGGTCGACACCTCGGCGATGTTGCGCACCTGCGCGGTGAGGTTCGAGGCCATGGAATTGACGTTGTCGGTCAGGTCCTTCCAGGTGCCGGCGACACCTGGCACCTGCGCCTGACCGCCGAGCCGCCCTTCGGTGCCGACCTCACGCGCCACGCGCGTCACTTCGCCGGCAAAGCCGTTGAGCTGGTCGACCATGGTGTTGATGGTTTCCTTCAACTCCAGGATTTCGCCCGAGACGTCGACGGTGATCTTGCGTGACAGGTCACCGCGCGCCACGGCCGTTGTCACCTGGGCAATGTTGCGAACCTGAGCCGTCAGATTACCGCACATGGCGTTGACGGAGTCGGTCAGGTCCTTCCAGGTGCCGGCGACACCCGGCACCAGCGCCTGGCCGCCGAGCTTGCCTTCAGTGCCGACTTCGCGGGCAACACGCGTTACTTCCGAGGCGAAGGAGCGCAGCTGGTCGACCATGGTGTTGATGGCTTCCTTCAGCTGCAGGATCTCGCCGCGCACGTCGACGGTGATCTTCTTGGAAAGGTCGCCGTTGGCAACCGCGATCGTCACTTCAGCGATGTTGCGCACCTGCGCCGTCAGGTTCGACGCCATCGAGTTGACGCTTTCGGTCAAGTCCTTCCAGACGCCGGTCACTTCAGGCACCTGCGCCTGTCCGCCGAGTTTTCCGTCCGTGCCGACCTCGCGGGCAACGCGCGTCACCTCGGAGGTGAAGACGCTCAGCTGCTTGATCATCGTGTTGACGATATCGGCTGATCGGAGGAACTCGCCTTTGAGCGCCCGGCCGTCGACATCGAGCGGCACGGTCTGCAGCAGATCTCCCTTGGCGACCGCAGTGATCGTGCGGGTGACGGCCGTCGTCGGCCACAGTAGATCGTCGATCAGGCCGTTTATCGATCCTTCCATCTCCGACCAGGACCCATCGGACAAGCCGAAGCGTACCCGCGTGCTCGTCCGCCCATCCTTGCCGACGACCTGACCGACATGTTCGAGCTGCTGAGCCATGCGCTGATTGCCGGCGATGATATCGTTGAAAGCATCGGCGATCTTGCCGGTGACGCCGGTCAGATCCGACCGCATCCGCACGGAAAAGTCGCCGCGCCTGACCGCGACGAGGACCTCCAGGAGCGCGCTGGCATCGTCCATTGCTATAGTTTTGTGGTCGTGGCCATTGAGGCTGTCTGCAGCGACGCTCTCGCGCGCAAGTTCGCTGGTTTGGTTGCTCACGAAAATCCCCCTCTTCGACGATTGGTGATTTAGTGCTCAACGCGGAAAATGGTATGGGCGATCCCGCATACAGCTTTATCATGATTTAGCATTCAAAATGATCTTCATAGCTGCATAAATCCGCCACGCCTGCCGGAAATCCCTTTGGAAGCGGTTTGCGGTTTTTCGTGCAGGCGGGAACAGTTCCGCGCCAGCCGTCGTTTCCGTCCTGATAAGGGAGAGCGACATGTCGAACGTCTCAAGGACAGGCAAGGAAGAGATCAACAACGCGACCAGCGCGACCACCTTCGGAAAGTCGGTGGAGAGCCAGGCGCAAATGCAGGATGCTGCGGCGGAAGCCTCGCCCGAAACGGCAGGCGAGATACTCAACATCTACCGACTGGAACCGATCGCCGCTCCCGGCGATCCGAGATGGGACAACGCTCCCGGCCACGGCATCGTCGTCGTGGCCGCCAGAACGCCGGGTGACGCCAGGATCGTCGCCGCGGCGCGCGAACTCGACTTCATGGAAGTGGATGCGGCTCCCGCCGAGGATGTGACGACCGCCAATGCCAGTGCCTTCCGCGACGACAAGCTCTATACTGTCATAGAGATCGACCGGAACAGACGCGATATCAAGCGCGGCATCGTCGAAGGGATGGTCTCGGTCGACACGATCCGCCCAGTCCAACCGGATTAGAGGGCACCCCTTTTTATTGGAGTTCACATGAATACGGCCAATCTGCAGCTCAAGGGGCTGATCATGGCGATGACGTCGATCTGCGACGCAATCGTCGACAAGGACGTGCTCACGCGCGGGGAAATCAACGCCGCGCTGTCGAAAGCCCAAAAGGCGATCGAGGAGGACGACGATCATGAGCTGTCGGGCGCCAACCGCGCCGCGATCCTGTTTCCCATCCGGGTGTTGCAACTCGCCGGTGAGGCCGCCGGGAAAGGCGAACAGCTGACATTTTCGGATTATGCGAAGCTCGTGGGAAAACTCAGCTGAGCATTTCGAAGGCTTTTCTCTCGAGACCGTCGACGTTGGGCCGGGTTCGCTTCGCGTCCGCCACGGCGGATCAGGCCCCGCCGTTCTTCTACTCCACGGCCATCCCAGGACACATATGACCTGGGGCAAGGTGGCGAATCTATTGTATTCCGACTACACGGTTGTCTGTCCGGATCT
This sequence comes from Rhizobium sp. F40D2, assembly GCF_051810745.2. Classification (NCBI taxonomy): domain Bacteria; kingdom Pseudomonadati; phylum Pseudomonadota; class Alphaproteobacteria; order Hyphomicrobiales; family Rhizobiaceae; genus Rhizobium; species Rhizobium sp. F40D2. Next base: position 804,390 of record NZ_JBPWQX020000004.1, on the reverse strand, counting down.
GCCCGGCTTCGGCCGCTCCTACCAGCCCGCCGATACCGCCGACAGCAGAAATTCCTCAAAGCGGGCCAAGGGCGAAGCCCTCGTCGAGCTGATGCGGCGACTGGGGCACGAAAACTTCGCGATCGTCGGTCATGACCGTGGAAGCCTGACTGCTTTCCGAATGGCGATGGACCATCCCGACCGCGTACGAAAACTCGTCATCGCCGACGGCATTCCCATCATCGAACATCTTGAACGCGCAGACTGGAAATTTGCGAGAGACTGGTACCATTGGTTCTTCTTCGCCCAGCCGGAGAAGCCGGAGCGGGCGATCTCCGCCGATCCCCTGGCGTGGTACGACAAACTTGCGCCGGCGCTGATGGGCAGGCCGGCCTATGACGACCTCCTCAACGTCATTCAAGACCCCCACGTCATCCACGGGATGATCGAGGATTACCGCGCTGGCCTCAGCATCGACCATCTCCACGACCGCGATGACCGCGACACCGGCCGGAAAGTGACCTGCCCGATGCTCTGCCTTTGGTCGCTGCGCGACGATATGGAACAGATCTATGGCGATCCCGTCGCAATCTGGCGGGACTGGGCAGACGACGTGCGCGGCTTCGGCATAGACAGCGGCCATCATGTCGCTGAAGAGAACCCGGAAGCACTCTCGCAGGCAATCCGGGGGTTTCTCGAAGGCGCCTAGTGTCAATGCTTGAGACGACGCGCTCGCGCAGCAGGCCATCCGACAACAATGTTCGACACTGCCGATTTCTGCGAAAAGTTGATTTTTTTGGTCTTGTTTTCCAGCCGTTTCTGAGGCTATACCCCGGCCGCATACACTCACGCACCGGGATTTCTACGTGACCAGCCTCAAATCACTTCTGGCCGCCTGCGGCCTTTCCGCCCTGATCGGCCTTGCCGCAACCCCGTCATTGGCTGGTTCGACGGCCTACCCGCTGACGTTCGAAAACTGCGGCGCTGAGGTGACCTTCAAGAAGGCGCCCGAGCGAGCGATCGGCCTCGGCCAGAACAGCGCGGAAATCCTGCTGCTGCTCGGCCTTGAGGACAAGATGGTCGGCACGGCTTTCTGGCCGAGCAAGGTGCTGCCGCAGTTGGCTGAAGCCAATGCCAAGGTCAAGCTTCTCACAGTCGAGATGCCGACCTTCGAATCGATGCTCGCCGAAGATCCCGACTTCATGGCCGTGGCGTTGCCAAGCCTGGTCGGACCGAACAGCAAGATCGCCAAGCGCGAGGATTTCGATAAGGTCGGCGTCGCCACCTATCTTTCGCCGAGCACCTGCCTCAGCACCAAGGATGTCAGGGACCAATACGGCAGCCGCGCCGAACTCTGGAACATGGATCTGCTCTACAAGGAGATCGATGAACTCTCGCAGATTTTCGACGTCGCCGATCGCGGCCAGGCGCTGATCGCCGACTTCAAGGCGCGTGAAGCCAAGCTTCGCGGGAGCGTTGCCAAGGACGGCAAGAACCTCTCCTACGTCTTCTGGTTTTCGAGCCCCAGCCCGTCGGCCGATGCCTATGTCGGCGGCAAGAACAGCGCCTCCGGCTTCATTGCCGACCTGCTCGGCGGCCACAATGCGATATCGGCGGAAGCAGAATGGCCAACCGTCGGCTGGGAAGGCATCATCGCAGCCAACCCCGACGTCATTGTCGTCGCCAGCCTCGACCGCAACCGCTGGGAACTCGACAAGCCTGAGGCCAAGATCAACTTCCTGAACACCGATCCGGCCGTCCGCCAGACCCCGGCCGTCAAGAACAAGGCGCTCGTCGTCATGGACGGCCAGGCGATGAATCCGACCATCCGGACGATCTACGGCGCCGAACAGGTGGCCGAGCAGTTGAAGGCCCTCGGTCTCCTGAAGTGAGCGACGCCGGCCGTCTCATCCGGCAGTTGGGAGGGGTCGCCGCGCTGCTCCTGGCTTCCTTCTGTCTCATCGCTGTCGCTATTGGCGTCAGCGTCGGGATCGGCGACCTGCCGATTCCGCTGGCGACCACGTTTTCGGCCGTTACCAACCGACTCGGATGGACCGCAGTCGAATTGAACCGCATCCACGAAACGGTGATCTGGGATTATCGCCTGAGCCGCGCACTGGTCGCGGCCTTTTGCGGCGCGGGACTGGCGCTGTCGGGCGCCATCATGCAGTCGCTGCTGCGCAATCCGCTTGCCGAACCCTATGTGCTCGGCATCTCCGCCGGCGCCTCCACCGGCGCCGTGGCGATCGTCATCCTGGGGCTCGGCGCGGGCGCGGTCTCGCTGTCATCAGGGGCCTTTGCCGGCGCCTTCGCCGCCTTCTTCTTCGTGGCGCTGCTCTCGAACGGCACGCGCGGCGGTGCGGACCGCACCATTCTTGCCGGTGTGGCTGCCTCGCAACTCTTCAATGCCTCGACCTCCTACATCGTCACCACCTCGGCCAATGCGCAGCAGGCCCGCGACGTGATGTTCTGGCTGCTCGGCAGTTTCAGCGGCGTGCGCTGGCCGGAATTCGCGCTGGTCTCGGTTGTCGTCGGCCTCGGCCTTGCCGCCTGTCTGTTTTATGCCCGCGTGCTCGACGCGTTTGCTTTCGGCGACGAGGCGGCATCCTCGCTCGGTGTCAATGTCGGCCGCGCCCGCATGGTGCTCTTCGCGCTCACCGCGATGATGACGGCGACGATCGTCAGCATGGTCGGCTCAATCGGCTTCGTCGGCCTCGTCGTGCCGCATGTCGCCCGCTTTGTCGTCGGGCCGCTCCATATCCGTCTTCTGCCGGCCTGCGCCATCGCGGGAGCGATTTTCATGGTGCTCGCCGACATTGCCGCGCGCGCCCTCATTCCCAACCAGATCCTGCCGATTGGCGTTGTCACGGCGCTGGTCGGCGTTCCCTTCTTCTCGATCATCCTCTACCGGTTCCAGCGCGCGTCATGAGCATCAAGGCCGACAATCTCACTTGGAAAATTGGTAGGAAGACCATTCTGGACGGCGTTTCCCTGGAGGCGCGGCCGGGCCGGATGCTCGGCCTGCTCGGTCCGAACGGCTCCGGCAAGACCTCGTTGCTGCGGCTTCTCGCCGGGTTGAAGCGGCCGCATTCCGGCCGAGTTACGCTCGACCGGAGCGATATCAGCTCGATCAGCCGCCGTTCGATCGCTCGGCGCATCGCCTTCGTCGAGCAGCATGCGACGACAAATGCCAATCTGAAGGTCGTCGATGTCGTCAAGCTCGGCCGCTTCCCGCATCGCTCGATGTTCTCCGGCTGGACGAGCGCCGACGAAGAGGCGGTCGAAACAGCGCTCGCCCGCGCCGGCATGGCGGAGAAGCGCGACGATCGCTGGCAGAACCTGTCGGGCGGTGAAAAGCAGCGCACCCATATTGCCAGAGCGCTCGCCCAGTCGCCTAGGGAATTGATCCTCGACGAGCCCACCAACCATCTCGACATCCAGCACCAGATCGGCCTGATGCGGCTCGTCTCCGGCCTGCCGATCACCACCATCGTCGCCCTGCACGATCTCAACCATGCTGCCATGTTCTGCGATGAGCTGATCATCATGCAGCAAGGCAGGATCGTCGCCACCGGCGCGCCGCAGGACGTGCTGAGCGAGGATCTCCTGCGCGATGTCTTTTCCGTCGAGGCCCGCATCGAAGCCTCGCCCTACCATTCGCGCCCGCATATCCACTATCTTAGATGAGAGTGGATGAAGCGGCCTTCACGTCACGATCTGCAGCGGCAAAGCAGTCGTCTTTTTCAGCGTCTTGAGGACGATGCTTGATTTGACCGAGGCCAGATTGTCGGTGACGCGGATCATTCTTTCGAGAAATTGGCTGAGATGGTCGAGATCGCGCGTCATGACCTTCATCAGAAAATCGGCATCCCCCGTCTGCGAATAACACTCCAGGATCTCCGGCGCGGTTTCGATGAAGCGGTGGAGCCGTTCATTTCCGCCTTCCGTATGCGCGCGCAGGCTGACAAGGGTATGAGCGACGACGGCAAAACCCAGTTTTGCAGGATTGAGGATGGCAACGACGCTCTGGATGTACTGCTCATTGCGCAGCCTTTCCAAACGGCGTGCGCATTGGGTCGCGGAGAGATTGACCTTCTGCGACAGCTCACCCTGCGTCACTTCACTGTTTTGCTGGAGTGCGGCGAGCAATTTGATATCGAACTGGTCAAGCATGCCTCACCCGAAAGAAGGAGAATTTCGGCATAGTATAGCCAAATTACGCAGAATGTCTGCATCCGCATACCGCATTGGGCAGATAATCGCATAAAATCGCCGCGGAAGTTCCGTTAATCTCCAACCACTGGATAAAACGGAGGTGGACTTGTGTTTGAGAAACTGAATAACCGGCCAGCCGACAGCCTGCTTGCCCTCATAAAGGCCTTTCAGGTCGACGAACGCAGCGGAAAGATTGACCTCGGCGTCGGCGTCTATCGCGACGCCATGGGCCGCACGCCGGTGATGCGAGCCGTAAAGGCGGCGGAACAAATTCTTCTCGAGACGCAGGACAGCAAGAAATACCTCGGCCCGGAAGGCGATCTGCAATTCGTCCGCCTGCTGCAGCCCATCATTTTCGGCAAATCGCCGATGTTCGATCACCGCCTTGTCGGCATTCAGACGCCAGGCGGCAGCGGCGCGTTACGCCTCGGCGCCGAGCTCATCCAGACGGCAAATCCGGCGGCAAAGGTTCTGTTGGGGACACCGAGCTGGCCGAACCACGCGCCGATCTTTGCCTCGGCGCGCTTGGCCGTAAAGGACTACGCCTTCGTCGATCTGACGTCGCAACAGGTCAAATTCGAAAGCGTCGTCGATGCCTTGTCTTCCGCTGCGGAAGGCGATGTCGTCCTCCTTCACGGTTGCTGCCATAATCCGACCGGTATCGATTTCACCATGGAGCAGTGGCTAGAGATTACCGAGCTGCTCGTTGCGCACAAATTGGTGCCGTTCATCGATCTTGCCTATCAGGGGCTTGGCGACGGTCTCGAGCAGGACGCCGCACCGACCCGCATGATCCTCGACGCGGTCGACGAGGCGCTGATCGCCTATTCCTGCGACAAGAACTTCGGTCTCTATCGCGAGCGCGTCGGTGCGCTCTACGCCATGACCCGCAACATCGATGACATCGGCAAGGCAGAAAGCAACATGGCTGCACTTGCCCGTGTAAACTGGTCGATGCCGCCCGATCATGGCGCAGCGATCGTCAGAACCATCCTTGAGAGCCCCGAAATGTCGGCAATGTGGCGCGCCGAGCTCGAGGAGATGTGCGAGCGTGTCAACGGCAACCGCGCGGCACTCGCCGCCGCAGCCGCCGATCTGGCCTTTATCAGCCGGCAGCGCGGCCTGTTCTCCAATCTCTCCATGTCGAAAGAAACGGCCGCGGCGCTGCGCGCCAAACACGGCATCTACATGGCCGATTCCGGCCGTATGAACCTTGCTGGCATGCAGCCGGCCGATGCCGGCGCGATCGTTACCGCACTTCGCGCCGAAGGCTGCTTGAAATGAGTGCGAAGGAAACGACCGGCCAGGCGATGACCCGATCGCTTGTCGCCCATGGGGTCGACACGGTGTTCGGCATCCCGGGCGCCCATATGTATGATTTCAACGATGCCCTCTACGGCGCCCGTGACAAGGTTCGCTTCATTCACACAAGGCACGAACAGGGCGCCGGATATATGGCCTATGGCTATGCCAAATCCACCGGCCGGATCGGCGCCTATACCGTCGTCCCCGGCCCGGGTGTTCTCAATTCCGGGGCAGCTCTTTGCACCGCTTACGGCGCCAACGCGCCGGTGCTTTGCATCACCGGCAACATCATGTCCCACCTGATCGGCCAAGGCAGAGGACAGTTGCACGAACTGCCCGATCAACTCGCGACGATGCGCGGGCTTACCAAGACGGCGGAACGCATCAATCATCCGTCCGAGGCAGGCCCCGTCATGGCCGAGGTCATCGGCAAGATGCTGTCCGGCCGCCAGGGTCCGGGAGCCGTCGAAGCCCCATGGGACGTTTTTGGTCAATCCGGCCCCGAAGTCGATCTTCCCTTAGGCAAGAGAGCGCCTCACCCGGCTGTCAACTCGGATCAGATCGCTGCCGCAGCAGCGCTGATATCGGGCGCCAGCAATCCGATGATCATGGTCGGCGGCGGTGCGGCGGATGCCGGCGCCGAGATCGCCGCCCTTGCGGAACTGCTGCAGGCGCCGGTCACCTCCCATCGTTCCGGCAAGGGCATCGTCGCCGACGACCACCCGAACTATCTGAACTTCGTCGCCGCCTATGAATATTGGAAGAAGACCGACGTTCTGATCGGCATTGGCAGCCGGCTCGAATTGCAGTTCATGCGATGGAAATGGCTTCCGAAGGACCTCAAGATCATCCGCATCGATATCGATCCGACCGAAATGGTCCGCCTCAAGCCCGGTATCGGCATCGTCGCCGATGCCAAGGCAGGAACGCAGGCTCTCATCGAGGCATTGGCAGGCTTCCGGCGCGATGATCGCACCGGCGAATTCGCCGACCTCAACAACGAGGCCAGATCCCGGTTCTCGGAAGTGCAGCCGCAGCTTGGCTATCTCGATGCCATTCGTCAGGCTCTGCCAAGAGACGGCTTCTTCGTCGAGGAGGTCAGCCAGATGGGCTTTGCCGCCCGTTTTGCCTTTCCGGTCTACGGCCCGCGCCAATACGTGACATGCGGTTATCAGGACAATCTGGGTTTTGGCTTCAACACCGCCTTGGGCGTGAAGGTCGCCAATCCCGATAAAGCCGTTGTTTCCGTTTCCGGCGATGGCGGCTTCATGTTCGGCGTTCAGGAGCTTGCCACCGCCGTCCAGCACAAGATCAATGTCGTCGCCATCGTCTTCAACAATTCGGCCTATGGCAATGTTCTGCGCGATCAGAAGCAGGCGTATCAGGGCCGCTATCTCGGTTCGGATCTCACCAATCCGGATTTTGTCGCACTTGCCGAGAGCTTCGGTATCCGCGCATTCAAGGTGGCAAGCGCCGTCGAACTCAAAGCCACGATCGATAAAGCCCTCTCTCTCGACGAACCCGTGCTCATCGAGGTCCCGATCGAAAAGGGATCCGAGGCAAGTCCCTGGCCTTTCATTCATCCGGCGCCGCACGCCGAATGAATCCCTATCAAGGCGACGGTCCTTTGAGAAAGATCGTCGCCAGCGGCGGCAGCGTCAGCGACAGGGAAACCGGCCGGCCATGGGCGGGGATGGGTTCGCTCGATAGCGCGCCGTTGACGAGGCCGGAGCCGCCATATTCGCGGGCATCCGTGGTGATCCGCTCGATCCACACGCCATCATCAGGCACGCCGATCCTATAGCCGTAACGCGGCACCGGCGTAAAGTTCGATACGACAAGGACGGATGACAAGCGGTCCTTGGAATAACGCAGCATGCCGAGGACGGAATTGACGGCGTCGTCGGCCGTCGCCCATTCGAAGCCCTGCGGATGAAAATCGCCGAACTGTAATGCCGGCTCGTCCCGGTAGAGGCTGTTCAGATCCTTGACCAGCCGCTGAATGCCAACATGCTGAGGCCGGTCCAGTACGTCCCAGCTCACCGACGCATCGTGGTTCCATTCGCCCGGCTGGGCGATTTCGCTCCCCATGAACAACAGCTTCTTGCCGGGATGGCCCCACATGAAAGCGAGGTAGCTGCGCAAATTGGCAAACTTCTGCCATTCGTCGCCCGGCATCTTCGTCAGCAGCGAGCCTTTGCCATAGACCACCTCGTCATGGGAAATCGGCAGCATGAAGCGCTCGGAATAGGCGTAGATCATGCCGAAGGTCATGGTGCCATGATGATGGCTCCGATAGACCGGATCCTTCTCGATGTAGCTCAGGCTGTCATGCATCCAGCCCATGTTCCATTTGATGTCAAAGCCCAGCCCGCCTTCTTCCGGCGGCTTCGTCACACCCGGCCAGGCCGTTGATTCCTCGGCGATGGTCATTGCATGCGGGCAGCGCTCGTGGACGATGCTGTTCAGGTGCTTGAAGAACTCCACCGCCTCCAGGTTCTCGCGGCCGCCATATTGGTTGGGAATCCATTCGCCTTCGTTGCGGCTGTAATCGCGGTAGAGCATCGAGGCCACGGCATCGACGCGCAAGCCGTCGACATGATAGCGCTCCAGCCATTCGAGCGCGCTGGCGATCAGGAAGCCTTTCACCTCGTTTCGGCCGAGATTGTAGATCAGCGTATTCCAGTCGCGGTGAAATCCCTCGCGCGGATCCTCATGCTCGTAGAGCGCACTGCCATCAAAACGGGCAAGACCCCAGACATCCGTGGGAAAGTGAGCCGGCACCCAGTCGAGGATGACGCCCAGCCCGGCGCCATGGCAGCGGTCGACGAAATAGGCGAAATCCTCCGGCGTTCCGTACCGCCCGGTCGGGGCGAACAGGCCGAGCGGCTGATAGCCCCAAGACCCGCCGAACGGGTGCTCCATGATCGGCAGCAACTCGATATGGGTAAACCCCATGTCGCTGGCATAGGGAACAAGTCGCTGGCTGAGCTCGACCCAGTCGAGATATCTGTTGCCGTCCCGCCCATCGCGCAGCCAGGAGCCGGCGTGCACCTCGTAAACGGAGATCGCCCCCTCCAGTCTCTCTTCCCGAGACCGGCCTTTCATCCAGCCTTCATCGGTCCATCGAAACGGCGTCGACGATGCGACGATGGAGGCAGTGGATGGGGCGGCCTCGCTGGCCCTCGCCACCGGATCGGCCTTTTGCGGCAGGCAAGTCCCCTCGGCATCGATGATCTCGAACTTGTATCTTTCGCCGGGGGCGAGCCTCGGAATGAACAGCTCCCAGACGCCCGCCGATTGCCTCAGCCGCATCGGATTTCGCCGCCCGTCCCAGGCGTTGAAGTCGCCGACGACCGAGACGCGGCGTGCATTCGGCGCCCATACGGCGAAGCGGACGCCTGATATGCCGTCGATCGACATCGCCACCGCGCCAAGCGTACGGCTCAGACTGTAATGCGTGCCCTCCGATATCAAATGGAGGTCGAGCTCGCCGAGCAGCAGGCCGAAACTGTAGGGATCCTCGGTGATCTGCACCGCATCCGGCCAGGTGATCTTCAGCCGGTATCCGGTCCTCAAGCCAGTTGCCGCCGCAAACAGGCCGGCGGGATGGGCGATGCTGAAGGGCGTCACCACCCGTCCGCTCGCAGCCTCGATGAGATCGACCGCCTCCGCCCCGGGCAGGTAGACCCGCACGATCGTCATGCCGCCGCTTTCATGGGGACCGAGGATCGAAAAAGGATCGCCGTGGCGCCCATCGATCAGAGCCCAGAGGGCATCGTGCCCGATGCCGGCCAAAAGTTCGGAGCGCTCAACATTCATGCCGGGACCCCCGCCAGGCGCGAGACGATGTCGGTGAGGCCAGAAAGCGGGATCGGAAGCCATTTTGGCCGGTTGCGGGCTTCATAGGCGATTTCGTAAGCGGCCTTTTCGAGAAGAAAGGCATCAAGGACCCTCCGTCGTTGATCGGGTGGCATGTCAAGCGCCTTCGATGCCGAAACCGCTTGCGAATAGGCTTCGAGAAACGCCTCTTCGGCACGGCGCCCGAAACGGGCGATGGCCTCGCGCCGGACTTCGTTCTCGTGTTCGATAACGGCGTCGTTATCGAGCTGGGCGGTGGCGACCAGATAACTCAGTGACCTCAAAAGCCCGGCGACATCGCGCAGCGGATTGGTCTTGGCCCGGCGCTCGGCCAGGTTTTTCGCAGGCTCGCCCTCGAAATCGATGATGACGGCATCGCCCTCGCTAACGAGGATCTGGCCGAGGTGAAAATCGCCATGCGTGCGCGTCATCAGCTTGTGGCGTGTGGTTTCAGCCAGCGTCGCGGCAAGCTCGACGAGTTCGGCTCGGCGCTTGAGCAGTGGGGCTGCGAGCAGATCGATCGCCGGATCGGCTTTCTCCTCCCGTTCGGCAAGTTTTGACATGGCATAGGCAACTTCGCCGGCAACCGCCTTCTTCATCGCCTCGACTTCGCTATCGCCGGCGATTACCGGGCTAAAGGCGTCGTCCGCAGTCTCCCCGGCGAGCACGACATGCAGTTCTCCGAGCCGCATGCCGACCATCGCGACGAAGCTGATCAGCGGCTGGAAGACGTCGTCGCCCGGCTGGACGGCCGGGTCGTTCAGCACGAGTTCGTCGGCCCCGCGGCGCAGGTTGTTCAGCATCCAGTTCCAGGCGTCGCCCTGATTGCGGATCGCGCCTTGGACGATGATCAATGTCGAACGGCGTCCACTGGAGTCGGTGTGCGCGACCTCGCCGAGCAGGGGCGCTGTGTGATCATAGCCGGCACGGGTGAGATAGCGCGTCATCTCGACCTCCGGATGAATGCCGGGAAAAATGTGCCTGATCAGCTTGATCATCGCGAGATCGCCGACGATCAGCGAACTGTTGGACTGCTCGGCCGAGAGCCAATGGACCGGAAGGTCGTCGGTAACGGCAAGACGATCGAGCCGTTCCGTACCGAGAAATTCGAGCGTGCCGGTGCGGCCGGTGGTGCGCGAGCGGTCTCCAAGCCCGCGCAGGATGCCGCGCGCCATCGCCTCTACGGCAAATCCGTCCGTCAGGAAGCCGACGCGCCGGCCCTGGCGGACCCGCCCGAGCGCGAGCTGCTGGGTGAGCACAGATGGCTGCGCATCGTCCCAGGCGACCGCCAGCGGCAGCTGGTAGGATTCGCTATGGTTCGGCAGCACGGCCTCCAGTTCGCCGAGAACGATCCCGTCGGCAAAGGGGATCGGCGTTGCGGAGATCAGCCGCGCCGCCTGCAGCGGCTGGTCCTTCGCCCCGAACCACCGCCGCTTCGCGAGATAGGCAGGCAGAATTTCATTGCTGAGAACGCGTGCAAGCTTGGGTTCATCGACAAGGTCGAGCAGGCCGCGGCGGGTGACCATCGTCACCAGATCGGGAAGCTGCTCTGGCGGCGCGGTGCGCCATGCCGGCGGGTCGGCATCGGCTTCCAGCTGGAACCAGAAAAATCCGTAGGGCGGCAGTGTCAACAGATAAGTCAGCTGGCCGATCGGCGGAAAGGGCGACATGCCGGTCAATTCGATCGGCACGCGGCCCTCGAAGCTCGACAGGTCGAGTTCCACGGCCTGCGGCAGGCGCGAAAGGTTTGCGACGCACATCAGCGTCTCGTCTTCATATTCCCTGAGATAGGCGAGGATCTTGCGATTCTCCGGCGCGAGGAACCGCAGCGAACCACGGCCGAAGGCCGGATGCCGGCCGCGCAGCGCCAGCATCTTGCGCGTCCAGTTGAGCAGCGAATGCGCGTCCGTGCTCTGTGCCTCGACGTTGACGGCCTCAAAACCGTAGAGCGGATCGGCGACCGGCGGCAGGACAAGACGCGCCGGGTCTACCCTGGAGAAGCCGCCATTGCGGTCCGGAGACCATTGCATCGGCGTCCTCACCCCATCCCGATCGCCGAGATAGATATTGTCGCCCATGCCGATCTCGTCGCCGTAATAAATCACCGGCGTTCCCGGCATCGAGAGCAGCAGCGCGTTCATCAGCTCGATCCGCCGGCGGTCGCGCTCCATTAGCGGCGCCAGGCGCCGCCTGATGCCGAGATTGATGCGAGCGCGCTTATCGGATGCGTAGGTTTCCCAGAGATAGTCGCGCTCGGCGTCCGTCACCATTTCGAGCGTCAGTTCGTCGTGATTGCGCAGGAAGATCGCCCATTGGCAATTCTCCGGGATCTCCGGTGTCTGCCGCAGGATATCGGTGATCGGAAACCGATCCTCCTTGGCGATCGCCATGTACATGCGCGGCATCAGCGGGAAGTGGAAGGCCATGTGGCATTCGTCGCCGTCGCCGAAATATTCGCGCGTATCCTCCGGCCATTGATTGGCCTCGGCCAGCAGCATGACGCCGGGATGGGTGGCATCGAGCGCGGCACGGATGCGCTTGAGGATCGCATGGGTTTCGGGCAGGTTTTCGTTGATCGTCCCCTCGCGCTCGACAAGGTAGGGGATGGCGTCGAGGCGGAATCCGTCGATCCCGGTTTCCAGCCAGAAACGCATCACCTTCAGCAGTTCCTCCATGACCAGTGGACTGTCAAAGTTGAGGTCAGGCTGGTGCGAATAAAAGCGATGCCAATAATAGGCGCCGGCCACGGCATCCCATGTCCAGTTCGATTTTTCCGTATCGATGAAAATGATGCGCGTTTCCGGGAATTTCTGATCGGTATCCGACCAGACGTAAAAATCGCGCTCCGGTGATCCCGCCGGCGCCTGACGGGCGCGCTGGAACCAGGGATGCTGATCGGAGGTGTGGTTGATGACGAGCTCGATGATGACGCGGATATTGCGCTGGTGGGCGGCGTCGACGAAGGCCCGGAAGTCCTCCAACGTGCCGTAATCGGGGCTGACATTGCCGTAGTCGGCGATGTCGTAGCCGTCGTCGCGGCGCGGCGAGGGAAAGAAAGGCAGCAACCAGATGGCATTGACGCCGAGCGCTGCGATGTGATCGAGCTTGGCGTGCAGGCCGGCAAAGTCGCCGACGCCATCGCCATTGGCGTCGTAGAACGACTTGATGTGCAGCTGGTAGATGATCGCATCCTTGTACCAGAGAGGCTGCTCAGTGCCATCGGGATTCATCGTGTCCATTCATGCCTCCGCTGCTCGAACGCGCCAGATCGCAAAGGGCAGGATGTCAGGGTTCAGGCTGACGCTCTGCCGTTTGCCGGTCCATTTGAAACGATGCCCGCCGATGAGATCCTCGGCATCCAGCGCGCCGCCGTCGCCGAGCGACCAGTGCCAGAGCGGCAGTTCGACATCGCTTTGCTGAAAATTGTAGGGATCGAGGCTGATCGCGATCAGCAGGACATTGTCACGGGCCTTGCTTGCCTTCTCGAAGAACAGGATATTGTCATTCCAGGCATTCAGCAGCGTCAGCCCGAGATGCGAATGCAGCGCGGTGTTCTCGTTCCTGATACGGTTGAGCATCCTGATTTCGCCGACGATATTGCCCGGCCGGTCATAGTCCCAGGCGCGGATCTCGTATTTCTCGCTGTCGGCATATTCCTTGCGCTTGGCATCGGGTCGCCCTTCGCAAAGCTCGAAACCATTGTAGACGCCCCACAATCCCGAAAGCGTGGCGGCGAGCGCCGCACGGATCAGGAAGGCCGGGCGCGGTGCGTTCTGCAGAAAGTCCGGATTGATGTCATGGGTGTTGACGAAGAAGTGCGGACGGAAGAATTCCTTCGCCTCCGTCTGCGTCAGCTCGCGCATATATTGCTCGAGCTCCCATTTGGCATTGCGCCACGTGAAATAGGTGTAGGACTGGGAAAAGCCGATCTTCGCCAGCCGGTACATGACCTTCGGCTTGGTGAAGGCCTCCGACAGGAAAACCACATCGGGATGACGCGCCCGGATATCGCCGATCAGCCATTCCCAGAACGGAAAAGGCTTGGTGTGCGGATTGTCGACGCGAAACAGCTTGACGCCCTGATCGACCCATAGCTGGACGACATCCCTCAGCTCCACCCATAACGAGGGCAGCGCGTCCTTCGTGTAGAAGTCGACGTTGACGATGTCCTCGTATTTCTTCGGCGGGTTCTCGGCATATTTGATCGTGCCGTCGGGACGCCAGTCGAACCAGCCGGGATGTTCCTTCAGCCAGGGGTGATCCGGCGACGCCTGGATCGCAAGGTCGAGCGCGATCTCCAGCCCGTGCCGGCCCGCCTCCTCGACCAGCCGGCCGAAATCCTCGAAATCGCCGAGCTCGGGATGGATGGCATCGTGGCCGCCCTCCTCGGAACCGATCGCATAGGGGCTGCCGGGATCGCCGGGAGCGGCCTTCAGGCTGTTGTTGCGACCCTTCCGGTTGGTCGAGCCGATCGGGTGAATGGGCGGGAAGTAGAGGACGTCGAAGCCCATGCCGCGGATATCGGCCAGCCTCGGGATGACGTCATCGAAGGTGCCGTGCCGGTTGGGATCGCCGCTCTGCGAGCGCGGGAAGATCTGGTACCAGCTGGCAAAGGCCGCTTGCTTGCGTTCGGCATCGACGGCGCTTGTCGTGGAGCGGAGCCGAAACGGCCGCCTGTCAGCTTTGTTCATCAGTTCGGATGTCTGGGGATCGAGCAGGATCGCCGTCCGCTCGGCATCCGAAGCGTTTTCGAGACTGTCGCTCAGGGCCTGCAGTTCGGGGCTGAGCGCTGCCGGCGCCCCAGCCTGTGCGGCGCGGACAAGGTTCATCCCCTCCTGCAGTTCGAGCTTCAGGTCAAGCCTCGCATCGTTCTTCTTGGTCAGCTCGTAGCGGAAGATCGCGAACGGGTTTTTCCACGCCTCGACAGCGAACTCGTAGCGGCCGATGCGTTCCAGCAGGAATTCGGCGCGCCATCGGTCGTTTTCGACCAGATGCATCTCCGTCTCGTTCCAGTCCGGCACGGCATCGAGCGGCCGCCAGAGCAGGACGGCGGCGATCGGGTCGTGGCCGTCGGCGAAGATGTCAGCCTCGACCGTCACGATGTCGCCGACCACCCGCTTAACCGGGAAACGCCCATCATCGACACGCGGCATGATGTTTTCGATGGCAAGCCGCGGCGACGCCGTCGCCTCCACGACCTCCAGGGCGGGCCTGGAGGTAATCGGCGTTGGCGCCTTGCCTTGGATGACCAGCGCCTCCCCTGCCCGCAGGCGCAGAACCCCACCGTCTGCGACGGGAAGAAAACCGGAGGCCGCTTCACGAAGTGCCGTCACCGGCGCAGGCGCGCTTCGCCGAAGGTCCCTGTTCAGCAAGATGAAGCGCACATTGTCGGCGCTGCGCAGATCCTGCACCTCGGATTGCAGAACTGCCGAGACCGGCCCATTGGCGTTGCGGATCAGCCGCAGCGACGAGGCGGGCACATGATTGATGTTGCCGATTTCAGTGTTCGCACGCCGGATTTCGGAAGAAAGATCGAAAGCCAGGTCGTGCCGCAGTCCCCGAAGGCCCGACCTGTTCCCATGCGTCGGATCGAGCGGCGTGGCTGCGCCATATTCGAAACCCATCGGAACCATCAGACCACTGCCAAGCGAAGCGGCAAGGCGCAGGGCTCGCACGGCGCGCCGTTCGAGGATCTCGCGGCTCTCGGTTCCGTGCGCGATACGCCGTGCGAAAGGCGGCTCGGGAAACGCGATCTGCCAGCCGAGCGGCTGCTGCACACGATGCTCGTCGATGAACCATCTCTCGTCGAAATCCCACCAGGCCATCGACGAAAAACAACCGTTGAAACCTGCCCCCTTGATCCCGTCCCTCACCGCAAAATCGGTGCCGGGCGTCCAGGCGAGGAATTGCGCCTCGGCCTTTTCCCGCGCCGCCGCAAACAGCGATTTGAAAAACGCCGGCGCCGCGCGATCTATCCCGAGCACCCGATAGCCGGCGAGGCCGGCGTCGGACAGCCGCTGCAACCGTTCCGTCCATTCCGCCAACAGCTGCGATTGCCGTTCCGCCCCCATCGCCGTCATCGGCTCCGCCGGGTCCAGTGGCGAGCGCCTCGGATCGACGGGGCGAAAGCCCGCCTCGGGATCCCTTGCCCTGCCATCGAGCATCAGGTCCATCATCAAGGCGACGCCGCTTTTGCGGCCAGCCTCCGCCAGGCGCGCCACCCCATCCCCGACATCGCCTCCGAGCGACAGTTCAGGATCGAGACGGTCGAAGTCCCGGGAGGCAAAGACGCTGCGCTCCCCGCCCCGGTGAAAGAGGGGCGCCGTCAGCACATGATCAAAACCGGTGTCCGCCGCATGGTCGAAAACCTCGCGCCACGTATCGATCCCCTGGAGAAGGAGCGGATTGACATAATAGATCCGGGGTGGGGTGCTCAACACACCCCTGTTCGCAGAAAATAACATCAGCCGCCGCCTCGAGTTGCTTTTTCAGGCAAACTACCTTTGGCGGTTGTTGTTCCACCGGCACGGCCAATTCGCGGCTGTACGAAATCATCAGCCGCGTCGGCGCCGGATCGAGGGGACGCATTTCGTTCGAACATCAAAGCCCTCCCAGTGGATGAAGAGACCTTGAGGATTCCAGCCGCATCCGGGTACTCTTCCGTCGTCCAGGGAGGGTGAGTCATTTGGACGTTGAGAGCGCATCCATGCTTCGATCGATCCTCTTCGCCGGAACCCTGTCGGCCTGCATCCTGTGCCTCAGCGCCTGGAGCATCGAGACCGGTCGTTCGACAGAGTACAAACACGGCCTGTTCGAAATCCGCGAGCAGGCTAGGCGCTTCATCGCGCAGGAGAACATCAAAGGGCAGCAACAGTGGGACGTGCTGGAACCCAACGCGAAGGTGCTGGTCCCCCGATGCGCGATCCCGCTTCAGACACAGTGGGCGCCGAAGAGCCTCGGCCGCTCAAAACCCAGCGTGATGGTGGTGTGCCCAGCCGCGGTGCCGAATGCCGTGATGAAACGATGGGATGTACATGTCCCAGTAGAGTGGAAGACGCACCGTCCTTAAACGGCGAGCGCCCGAGCCGATTTAGTATACTGAATGAGAAATCGATGAACAGAGGCGACCAGCCGTGAACGCACCGGTAGAATTGTGCACCTATCCCGAACTTGATGATCGGATCGTGATCGTCCGGGCGGGGGATGAAGTCGATGCCGTGTTTGTCCGGACCGAGAGATTCAACGTCCTGATCGATACGCTCGGAACGCCCGAACTATGTCGGATGGGGCTGGATCTGCTTGAAGAAAAGACTGCGGCTCGCCCGCTGATGGTCATCAATTCGCATATGGATTGGGATCACTTCTGGGGAAATGCAGCTGTCGTGGGCCGCGCTCCGATTATCGCGCATGCCGCAGCACTCGACCGCTTGCGTGATCCCTCCGCGCGACAGGTTCTGAAAGACAAGGCGAGCCAGGAATCGCGGTTTCGCAATGTCGAGCTTATCGGCCCCGATATCACCTTCTCCGGCTCGATGGTACTCAACGGCGGCGATCTGACGCTCGAACTCATCCATACGCCCGGACACACGCCCGACCATATCGCCGTCTGGATTCCCGAGCTTCGCATCTACCTGGCCGTCGACGCAGTGGAATATCCTATCCCCGAAGTCTGGAGTAAAAGTGCCGAAGACCTTCGCCTGATCCGTTCCTCGCTGGAGGGGATCCGTGATCTCGACGCGAGGCTGGTCATCCCCGCGCATGGCCAGACATCTTCCCCTTCGACTGTGAAGGCGAACCTTGCCTATTTCGAAGCCCTGGCCGAATGTGTCGGCGGGTTGGGCGAAAGCCAGTTGGCGGATGGGCAGCTCAGCCGCTCAAGCGGTTTTCGGCTTGAAGATTTCGTCGCCATCCCCGCCGGGATGCCTGCGGATACGGTGACGTTCTACCGCAATTGCCACGAGACCAACCTTGGCGCCACCGTTCAGGCCCATATGGAAAAACGGAAATCCGCGTAGATGGATCTGACGGGGGAGAATGACCTAAAACCGTTGGAAGGCGGGCGAACCGGGCAGATCTGGCGCGACGGCGATACCGTCGTCAGACCATCGGGCGCATGGACGCCGACGGTGCACCGGTTTTTGCGCCATATCCGGAGCCGAGGCTTCCTGGCGGCGCCGGAGCCGATCGACATCACAGGGGAAAACCGGGAGATCGTCAGCTTCGTCGCCGGGCGCGTCTGCGAAGATTTGGGTGACCCGTTTGTCGGATCGGAGCACATGCTGCTTTCCGCGGCCAGGCTTCTGCGCGATTTTCACACGGCATCTCAAGGATTTCTGGAGAGGGATGGCGAGACCCAGGCGTGGATGCTGCCATCACAGGAACCGCGCGAAATCGTCTGCCATGGAGATTACGCGCCTTACAACGTCGCCACGGCGCAGCATGAGGCGATCGGGATCATCGATTTCGACACCGCGCATCCCGCACCGCGCCTATGGGATCTGGCTTATGCGGTCTATCGCTGGGCGCCCTTCTCCGATCCCTCCCATCCCGGTGTGAGATCAAGCCTCGATGAACAGCTGCGGCGAGCGGAAATCTTCTGTACGGCCTACGGGGCAACGGCAGGAGAACGACAACAGCTCCCGGAGACGATCTGCAGGCGGCTCCAGGCGCTTGTCAATTTCATGCAGGCAAGGGCTGCGGTCGGAGACGAGACCTTCGTGGAGCACGTGGCCGCAGGGGACGCCCGGCTGTATCTCGGCGACATCGACTATATCGATCAGCATCGAGAGCAACTGATGAAAGCGCTCCGATAACTAGAGCCACTTCTTCCGGCGGAAGAAACCGAACAGACCAAGACACAAGACGCCGATGACGCCGAGCACGACGAAATAGCCATACTGGGTTTTCAGTTCCGGCATGTCGCTGAAGTTCATCCCGTAAATGCCGGCGATTGCGGTGGGAACGGCGAGAATTGCCGCCCAGGCGGCGAGCTTGCGGGCAATCGCCGTTTGCTCCGTCTGGCCGATCATCACGCTGGCCTCGAAGGCGAAGGCCAGCACCTCGCGCAAAGCGTCGATATCTTCCTGAACCCGGCGCACGTGATCGGTCACATCGCGAAACAGCGACTGAAGCGTCGGATCCATACCGGGAAGATCGATGTGCTCATATCGCCGGCAGACGTCGACCAGCGGCACAACGGCATTGCGCAGCCGCAAGAGCTTGCGCCGCAGCAGATAAAGCCGCTCGATATCGGACTTCCCCAGCTGTTCGCGCAGCACCAGATCCTCGAGCTTCTCGACCTCTTCCTGCACGACCTCGATCACCGGCATATAGTTGTCGACAATGAAATCGAGGATGGAATAGAGAATGTAATTTTCACCGTGAGCGAGCGCCGTCGGTGTGGCCTCGCACCGTTGCCGCACCGACAGGTAAGACGACGAGTCCCCGTGACGAACGGAGACGACATAGCCGCGACCGACGAACAAATGCGTTTCGCCGAAGATGATTTCGTCATTCTTCATATGGGCGGTCCGGGCGACGATGAACATCGCGTCCCCATAAATCTCCAGCTTCGGGCGCTGGTGGGGCTGTGCCGCGTCCTCGATTGCCAAGGCATGGAGATTGAACTCGGCCTGGACCTGATGCAGCAGCACTTCATCCGGCTCGTGCAGACCGATCCAGACGATGGCATTCTCCCGGCTGCGCCACTCGCCCGCTTCTTCTATCCTGATGTCGCGAATGCGCTGCCCATGCTGATACACGGCGGCAGCCACGACGCCAGGCCGTTCATAGGGCAGCGATGCCGAACCGCCGCCGACCGGCGCGGAAATATCGTCCAGATCCTTCAGCCGTTCCAAATCCTGCCGTCCTCCCACTCCCGCACGGATCACACATCCGCCACCAACGCCCGGCCAGGCGTCACGTCGATCATAATGCTATTTCGTAAAACATGCATCTGTCTCAGCGTGAGGACTGACGGAGCTTCGCCTCTGCCCAGCAAAACCGCAGAACGCGCGGCCGAAGGCCGTGGTCTCCCCTACTTATCCGCCACGACCTGATAGCCATGCTCGGATATCCTCCAAGGAGCGAATGAGGATCGAAGAATTATCACGCGACGGTATGAAACCCCAACTCTGCCAAAACTGTTCGGCCTCTTCATCGATCGCTCGGACGATGATGGCGCGTCCGCCGACGATATCCGCTCCCGCGACGCAGCGAAGAAAGGCGTCCTTCACGAGTGCCGATCCTATGCCCTTGCCCTTGTAGCGGCTATCCACGGCCAATTGCCCAATCAAGAGACAGGGAATTGGATCCGGCGGGCGACCGGTTCTAATTCTGCGAGGCACGGCATTGGGCTCGATGACGGTCGGGGCGAGGCCGTAATAGCCGACCACCTTGTCGTCGTCACAAACGACAAAAGTGCGGGTAAATCCACGCTGCTGGTTCGACGCTGCAAAGTTCTGCAGCCAGAAATCCAAAGGCGGCTTGCCGGAAGTGAACCCCTCTAGTCCATGACGTCCCGCGAGAAGTTCGACATTCGACAGCACCACCGATCAGTTCTCCCACGGCGCCTTGCGCTGCAAGCGCTCTGCGACCTTGGGCGGCGGCGCGGAAGGTGCAGCCTCGATTGCCGCAACAAAGGCATCGAAGGCATCGGGAGACAGGCGGATAACACTTTCATTCAAGATCGCAGTCTGCGCCTCATGTACAGCAGCACGGCGCATAAACTCCGTACGGGAAAGACCAGTAAGCGCGGCACCGCGGTCAATGATTGCCAGATCATCATCGCGAAAACGCATCGATACCGGTATTTCCTTGCGGGGAGCAGTGTTAGCCATGATTTTCCTCACGAGGTATTAGACAAGCATACAAACCAATGTAACGCGGAATGCAATACGAAGGAAGTGCCATCACCACATTGAGGCGGCAGCCGACATCACGTGTCCGTAGAAATATCATCCCAATCCTGATCCATGTAGCCGATCAGCCAATTGAGGGCGTAGTGCCTTTCGTAGACCACGCCCCGTCCAATCCGCCCGGCGGCTCTTCGCCCTTCAGCCTTGCGTTCAGGGCCGCCCAATCATAGCGGTAGATCAGGTCGGCGGCGTCGAGCAGGTCTTTTGGCGGACGCAGCCTGGCGCGGCGCATCAGCCCGTCCGTTCCCAATTCGCGAAGTGTTTTCGCGATGAACGGGACATCGCAAATATGGTCGGGACGTTCGGGCTCCGGCGAAATCCCGAGCGCCCACAACATCACGTGCACGCCTTCGTAACGCCGGGCGAAGTTTGCGCGATCCTGATCGGAGGGATCGGGATCGTCCATGGAGGCCTGCTCTTTCGGGGTGAAAAAACTTGCTGCGTCGAACTGCCGGATGAGAGCCTGCCCCATGGCATGGTCGCCGGTCTCGCCCTTCACGGCAACGATCGCAAGCGCGACCGTGCGTTGCACGACCGCCTTGGTATTTCGGCGGGTGCTCTCGCTCTCCGGCTCGACGGTCGGCAGATGATCGATCGTCGGCACGCCTTCCGATTGAAGCTGAGCGATCGACCGGGCTTTGCGCGCGCCTGTCTCATCGGCGGGTTGCGAGACAGTTGCCTGAACCGGAAGGATCAATGCAGAAGGGCAGAAAATAAGCGCTTCATCACGTATGGCTCAGCGCTATCGGGATATGTTTTGCGCAAAAGCGACGTCGGTTTCCTGAAGGGTGGTAAACGGCATTTTATATATTGAGCAAATCGTTAAATTTTTTTCGATACAAAAGTCCCTAGCCAAGCCGGTATGAGGCCGGACCGTTCGATCGAGGACTTTCTATGCGTCGTCCAAACATTAAATCGAGTTTGCTGTTGATTTTCAGCGGTGTAGCTCTTCTTTTCGGTCTTGTCGCCTATCTCGCGGTCGACGGTCTTCGCAAGACGAACGGCTCGACCGAGGAAATTGCCACCGACTGGCTGCCAAGCGTGCAGGCGTCGCAGGCAATCAACCTCGCAATGACGAATTTGCGCCTCACTTACCGCGATCACATCATCGCGCAGTCGGAGGCGGAAAAGAAGACACGCGAAGAGGCGATCAAGGTTGCCGAGGATGCGGTACACAAATCGGTCGACGTCTATCTTCCGCTGGCGTCGTCCGATCGCGAGCGCGAGCTGATCAAGACGATCAAGGAGAGCGTTGAAGGTTACATCTCCAGCAGTTCGCAACTCCTCGTCCTTTCCCGCGCCAACAAGACCGAGGAAGCCGGGCAATATCTCGGCGGGGGAATGCGCTCTTATTCCGACAAGCTCAAGGAAGCCACGGCGGCCCTGGTCGAACTGAACGTCACCGGCAGCAAGAAGGCCGCCGACCTCAGCGCGGAGACCTTCGCCTCTATAGAATTCTACCTGCTTGCAACGATCGCCGTCGCTGGGTTGCTCGTTCTCGGTGCTGTCGCTTTCGTGCTGAAGTCTATCGCCAATCCGATCACCGGCATCACCGCCTCGATGCGCCGGCTCGCTGAGGGAGACACAAGTTCGCAGATCCCATTTGCCGACCGCGCCGACGAAATCGGATCCATGGCAGGGGCGGTCGAGATCTTCCGCCAGGCCGCCATCGCGAACAAGCGGATGGCGACAGAGGCCGAGGAAAACCGCATCCGGGCGGAGGCTGACCGCGTTGACACCCAGAAGCTGGCGGAAGCCGACGCATCGGAGCGGTTGCGCATCGCCACCTCGGGTCTCGCCGCCGGTTTGAAGCGGCTGGCCGCAGGTGACCTCGCCTTCCAACTCAACGAGGCCTTCGCGCCCGACTTCGAGGCGCTGCGCCACGACTTCAACCAGTCTGTCACCCAGCTTGGCGCGACGCTCCGGGCGATCTCCGACAGCATCGGCACGATCGACGAAGGAACCCGGGAGATCTCTTCCGGTGCGAGCGATCTGTCGAAGCGCACGGAGCAGCAGGCGGCCTCGCTCGAAGAGACGGCAGCCGCACTGGAAGAGATCACCGCAAACGTTGCGAACTCCAGCAAGCGCACCGAGGAGACGCGCACGGTGGCCACCGAGGCAAACCGCAGCGCCGGCATCTCCGCGGAAGTCGTTTCCCACGCCGAAGAGGCAATGGAACGCATCGAGACCTCGTCTCAGCAGATCTCCAACATCATCAGCGTCATCGACGAAATCGCGTTCCAGACCAATCTTCTTGCGCTCAATGCCGGCGTGGAAGCCGCCCGTGCCGGCGAGGCCGGCAAGGGCTTTGCCGTCGTCGCCCAGGAAGTGCGCGAACTCGCCCAGCGCTCGGCAAGTGCAGCCAAGGAAATCAAGGGCCTGATCCAGAACTCTTCGAAGGAAGTTGAAAGCGGCGTCAAGCTCGTCCGCGACACCGGCCAGGCCCTGAAGACCATCGGCGGCTTCATCACCCAGATCAATCACCATATGGACTCGATCGCCACTTCTGCAAAAGAGCAGTCGATCGGACTCAGCGAAGTCAATGTTGCGGTCAACCGGATGGACCAGACCACGCAGCAGAACGCGACCATGGTGCAGGAGTCGACGGCGGCATCCGATTCACTCGCGCAGCAAGCCCAGACACTTCGCGAGCTTATCGCCCAGTTCAGGCTCGGCGATACGACGTCCAACCAGTCGTCAGCCCTTCGCTCGACGGCGAGAACGATGGCGCAGCCGACAGCCCGCGCCGCGATCCATGCGGTTGCCGCTCGCCGCTAAAGCATGTCGCGCAAAAGTGTGCAGCGGTTTTGCGGCAACCCCTCGTCCTCGCCCTGACCGCCTGGACAGACCAGATATGAAGGCGCCCGGCAATGCCGGGCGCCTTTCATCTTATCATGCCGCGAAGGCTGGATTACGCCGGGCGCCCATTCTCAGCACGAAATAGATCGCCCCGCCGATTCCGACGCCGAAGAACCAGCCATAGGTGCCCCACCAATCCGGCAGGATGCTGGTGAAGGTCGGCAGGATCGAGGAGAACAGCGCGCCGACCGCAAATGCGATGAAGGCATTGCCGTGCCAGCCGTTCTGGAAGCGGAACTCGCCATTCTCGTGATAGAGCGCCTCGACGTTCAACTGGCTCTTCCGGATGAGATAGTAGTCCACCATCATGATGCCGAAGATCGGCCCCATCGTCGACCCGATGAAATTGACGAAATGCGCCGCACCGGTCTCCCAGGGAGCAAACGGATAAAGCACGAGGGCGATGAATGCAGCGATGTACCCACCGCGTTTGAAGTTGATCTGGCGCGGGAAGACATTGGCGAAGTCGAAGGCCGGCGAGACGAAGTTCGCCACAACGTTGATGCCGAGCGTGGCGATCGCGAATGTCAGTGCCGCAAGCAACGCCAGGAACCAGCTTTCGAATTTCGCCGATATCATTTCCGGATGCAGCAGAACCTCGCCATATACGGTGAAGGCCGCCGTGGTCGTGACGCCTGCGACAAGGCAGAAGGCCAGAAGGTTGATCGGCAGACCCCAGAGATTGCCCTTGCGCAGCGCCTTTTCGCTTGTCGCGTAACGCGAGAAATCGCAGAAGTTCAGATAAAGCGCTGCGAAATAGGTGATCCAGGTGGCGGCCACTGCGGCAAGCGCCGCAAACGAGCCGGGCTCGCCCGGCACGCCGGCATCCTTGGTCTTCTCGATCAGCACATCGCGCGGGATCTCCGAACCGAAGGAGAAGGTGCCCGACTTGACGACCAGGTAGACGGCGAGGATCAGCATCATGATCCAGACGGCCGGACCTGCCCAATCCTGGAACTTGCGAACCGTCTCCATGCCCCGCTGGATGATCAGTAGCTGCAGCGCCCAGACGATGACGTAGCAGATGAGTTCGAGGGTCGAGTGGCCGAGCATATGGCTATTCTGGTGGAAGGCGAGCAGGCTCTCGTTGCGGATCAGGAGAGCGACGATCGCGCCGGATGCCGCGGCAGTCTGCGCGCCGTACCAGAAGCAGGCGACCACCGCCCGGACCAGGGCCGGAACGTTGGCGCCGAACGTGCCGAAGGAGGCGCGCGCCAGAACCGGAAAGGGTACGCCGGTGCGCACACCGGCATTGCCGACCATGCTCATCAGCAGGAAGATGACCAGGGAGCCGATACCGATGGCGATGACGAAATTCACGAAGCTGCCGCACAGCAGGAACAGGCTCGCCGCCAGATAATAGCCCCACAAGCTGTGGACGTCGGACGTCCAGACGTTAAAGATACTGAATGCACCCCATTTGCGCTCCTCGGCGGGTGCAAGATCCTCGTTATATAACGAGGGAGACGGATTTCGAATGCTCATGAATGCCCTCCCATATCCCCTGAGGCCGACTCGACCCCGAACGGAAGTTTGCGCCTCATTTAGGCATCTGACAATTTAATAGTCATATTGTACACAATGTCGGTGGCCGCGCTGTATAGATCCTGCGAAGCGCCCTCGGGCTGGTCAGTGCGCACCGATGACCCGTCCGGCCAGCCGAAACGGGCTGGCCACTGCAGCGCCGGCTGCATCGAAGACATAGGCGCCGACGTCGTCGGCGGTTGAACGCCGGCCGCTTTCGAAGGAGACAAGCTGCGCGCCGAACTTGGCGAGTGAGGCATAACGATCATGTCCCAGCCCGTCGGACGCCTGGATCGAGCTGATGTCGATGACCCGGAGCCTTTCCTTCACGGCGGCGTCCTCGATGAGGGGATCGTTGATATCGAGACGGCCGACGCGCGGCCGCTCTGCTGCGATGAAGCTCGAGGCCACGAGCGCCCGATCGTCCTTCGAGACAAGGAGAGAGATAGGGATCGGCATCCGCCCGATATCCTTCAGCTGAGATCGGAAGACATCAACGTCGATGTCGGGAGCAGCGAGGATCACCGCCAGTTTGCCGACGACATCGTCGCGATGCTGCAGCTTGAGCTGGCGAACCGTTTCCATGACCAGGAACCCGCCCATGCTGTGTCCGAACAGGACGATGCGTTTCACCTTGCCGGCGGCCGAAAGCGAAGTGACGAGGGAATCGAGCGCGCTGCGCGAGGCGAGCGCCGCATCCCGGTCTGCGACATAGCCGGCAACGGCTGCAGCCGAAGGCCAGGAAAACAGGATCGGAGCGCCCGGCATTTTCGCATCCGCGGCGATCTGCGCCGTGCGATAGAGCGCCTCCTGGTAGCTGTAATTATAGCCATGCACGAAGATGCCGATGGTGCCGTCCGGCTGCACCGACCGCAGCGCCTCCTCAACGAAGGCGTTCTTTGCAAGCTGCTTGCGCCCGATGACGGCAAATTGCCGTTCGGGATCCAGTGTCGAGGTTGGGTATGCGATCGTGGTACCCCTTCTGTCCGGAGGGACAGAAAATTCGTATTGCTCATAGGTCAGGCTGTTAGCCCATGCACTCCCAAACCCGCCTCGCACGGTATCGGGGGTCCTGTTCGTCGCAGTCAGCACGCCAACCTCGGTCTCATCGACACGAGCCTGCAGATGCACCGGCTTCAAGACACCGGGCGACGGCCTCGATACGCAGGCCGTCAGCGTCACCAGGCCGAGCGCGACCAGCACGGCCGGAGCAATCCTCGCAAGCCCTTTCAAACGTCGTTGCTCCATAGAGCTGTCCCTTCGCAGGTCAAGGCGTGCAGCGGCCGCTTCGGGCCGCTGCGATGGCTGACGGACTCGTCCTCATGCCTCTGCCGGGACATCGGTCTTGACGGCTTCGTCTCTCGGGATCCTGAACCATGCGACGTAGAGCGCCGGCAGGAACAGCAGGGTGAGCGCGGTTCCCACAACAATGCCGCCCATCATGGCGTAGGCCATCGGCCCCCAGAAGATCTCGCGCGAGATCGGGATCAGCGCCAGGGTGGCCGCCGCAGCCGTCAGCATGATCGGCCGCATACGGTGCTCGGTCGCCTCGATGACCGCCTGCCAGGCAGCAACACCTTCGGCGCGCAGATGTTCGATCTGTACGACCAGGATGACCGAGTTGCGGATCAGGATGCCGATCAGCGCCAGCACGCCGAGGATCGCCACGAAGCCCATAGGGGCATTGCTCAGCAGCAGCGCCGCTACTACGCCAATCAGCGCCGTCGGGGCGACCGCGAAGACCAGGAAGAGGCGGCTGAAACTCTGCAGCTGGATCATCAGGATCGTCGCCATGATGAACAGCATCAGCGGAGCCACCGCCGCGATCGGCCCCTGCGCTTCGGCGCTGGATTCGACTGCCCCGCCCACTTCCACCTTGTATCCCACGGGCAGGTTTTTCTGGAACGCCTCAACCTTCGGCTTCAGCTGGTCGACGATCGTGGCCGGCTGGGTCGAACCGATGACGGCCGCCTTGAGGGTGATTGTGGGTTGCCGGTCACGACGCCAGATCGTCGGCTGCTCGAGCTCGTAACGGAAGTTCGCGACCGCCGAGAGCGGCACGACCTTGCCGTTGGAGGTCGAAAGCTGCAGATTCTCAAGTGTCTGAATGGAGTCCCGCTCGGAGGCCCTGGCGCGGCCGATGACGTTGACCAGATAGATATCGTCGCGGATCTGTGTGGCGGTCGAGCCTTCGACGATGCCGTTGAGGGCGGTGGCGATATCCTCCGAGGAGACGCCGAGCTGGCGGGCCTTGTCCTGCAGCACATCGACCTTGACCACACGCGAGGGCTCGTTCCAGTCCAGCACCATGTTCGACAGCAGCGGATGCGTGCCGACGACGCCGGCAAATTGCTGGGAGACATCCCGGACCTTCTGGATATCAGGGCCGCTGATTCGGTACTGGACCGGTTTTCCCACAGGCGGGCCGATATCGAGAAGCTTCACGAAAGCGTCGGTGCCCGGGAAGGTTTTCGTCAGATAGTCCTGCAGTTCGGCCCGCACCTTGTCGCGCACGTCGAGGCCTTTGGTGACGATCACCGTCTGTCCGAACGAAACGTCGGGCGTCTGCACGTCGAAGGAAAGGATAAAGCGCGGGGCGCCCTGGCCGACATAAGTCGTCCAGTGGTCGATATCCTTGTTACCGGCCAGTATCTCCTTCTCGAACCTCGCCATCTGCCTGTTGGTCTCGGCAATCGAACTGTTATGCGGCAAGTTCCAGTCGACGATCAGCTCGGGCCTGTCGGAATTGGGGAAGAACTGCTGCTGCACCAGCCCCATGCCGCCGATCGAGAGACCGAAGACACCGACCGTGAGGATGATGGTGATCCAGCGAAAGCGCATCGCCAGGCTGAGGAGCCAGGAGAAGACGGCGGCAAAGCGGCCCTTCTTCTCATGATGCGACTTCATGGTCTTCGGCAGAATGGTGACGCCGAGAAGCGGCGTGAACAGCACCGCCACGATCCAGGAAACGACCAGCGAAACCGCGATGACCACGAAAAGCGTGAACGTGAATTCGCCGGCGGCGCTGTTGTTGAGACCGACGGGAATGAAGCCCGCGACGGTGACGAGCGTTCCCGTCAGCATCGGAAAGGCGGTCGACGTATAGACATAGGTTGCCGCCTTCCTCAGATCGTCGCCCGCCTCCAGACGAGCCACCATCATCTCGACGGCGATCATGGCGTCGTCAACGAGCAGCCCTAGTGCGATGATGAGCGCGCCGAGCGAGATGCGCTGCAGCGAGATGCCGGAATATTCCATCACCACGAAGGTAATGGCGAGCACAAGGGGAATGGAAATCGCCACCACCATGCCGGCGCGAAGACCGAGGCTGATGAAGCTTATGATGAGCACGATGACGATCGCTTCGAAGAGCGCACGGGTAAAGCCCGAAACCGCTTCATCGACGACATGCGGCTGGTCGGAAACACGGTGAACGTCCACACCGATCGGAAGATCGGCGACGACGCGTTTCATCTGCGCATCGAGTGCCTCGCCGAACTGCAGCAGATTGGCGCCCTGCTTCATGCCGATGGCAAGCCCGATCGCCGGCTGGCCGTCGAACCGGAACAGCGCCGAGGGCGGGTCCACATAGCCGCGCTTGATCGTCGCGACATCGGTCAGTGGGAAGAAGCGGTCGTTGATGCGAAGGTTGATCGACCGCAGGCTTTCCTCGGAGGTGAACTGTCCGCTCACCCGCAAGGCAATACGCTCCGGCCCGGCATCGACGAAGCCGGATTGCGTCACGGCATTCTGCGCCTGCAGGGTCTGGATGACCGACTGCTGGTCGATGCCGAGGGCCGCGATCTGGCGGGTGGAGAATTCGAGATAGATCGCCTCGTCCTGCGCGCCGACCACGTCGACCTTGCCGACATTGGGCACGGTCAGAACCTCTGAGCGGGCGTCTTCCACGAGATCACGAAGCTGGCGCTGGGTCAGCCCGTCGCTGGTGAAGGCGTAGATGTTTCCGAACACGTCGCCGAAGCGATCGTTGAAGAAGGGACCGACGACGCCGGTCGGGAAATCGCCCTTGATGTCGGCGATCATGTTGCGGATGCGCAGCCAGGTCGGCGCGACATCCCTTGCCTTGGTGGTCGGCAGCAGCTCGACGAAAACGGTCGTCTGGCCGGCGACGGTCTCGCTCTTGGTGTAGTCGAGCGATTCCAGTTCCTGGAGCTTCTTCTCGATCCGGTCGGTCACCTGCCGGGTCACCTCGTCGGCGGAGGCGCCGGGCCACTGCGCAGTGATCACCATCGTTTTGATGGTGAAGTTCGGGTCTTCCTCGCGGCCGAGATTCAGGTAGGAGAAGGCGCCGGCGAGAATGAAGACGATCATGAAGTACCAGACGAGCGAACGGTGTTCGAGCGCCCAGTCGGAGAGATTGAAGGACTTCACTGGCTGATCTCCTGGTCGATCCTGATGGCCTGGCCATCTTCAAGTTTATGCACGCCTGCCACGACCACCCTGTCTCCGGGGGCAAGCCCTTCCGTGACGCGGACAGTGCCGCCATCGACGACGTCGCCGTCGATCTTCACGCGGCGGCGCGAGACTTTCTTGCCTGGCACATCGACGATCCAGACGTTCGGGCCGTCGGTGGCGGCAAGGATTGCCGAAGACGGCAGCATGATCTCAGGATCGGCGGCGATGGTGGCCGAGGCTGTGATGACGGAGCCGAGCCGGAAGGTTTCAGGCGGATCGGCGAGCGCGATCTTGGTCCGGCTCGTCCGCGTCGCCGTCTCCGCCTCCGGCGCGATCTCCCGCACGACACCGGATGTACGGATCGTCGGATCCAGCTGCAGCGTCACCTCGAAGGGCGCGCCGATCTTCAGTTTCTGGGCGGCGCCCTGCGGCACGTCGACCACGGCGTCGCGCTTGTCCGGCCGTGCGATGGTGACGACGGTCTGGCCGGCCGAGACGACCTGCCCGACCTCGGCCGAGGTCGCCGTCACCACCCCGTCGAATTCCGCCCGAAGCTGGGCATAGCCGAGCTGCTCCTTGGCCTTGTCGAGATTGGCCTGCGCCTTGGCGACGGCAGCCGCGGCCGTTCGTCTCGCTTGCTCGGCCTCCTCAAGCGCGGCCTCAGTGCCGGAGCGCGACTCCACCAGCGCGCGCTGGCGCTGCTCGGTGGTCACCGCGTTTCTCAACTGGGCGTCGCTGTTTTCCACGTCGGACTGGGCGTTGCGCACGGCAAGCTCCAGCGCCAGCGGATCGATGGCGGCCACGACGTCATCCTTCTTGACGACATCGCCGACATTGACGTTGCGGGCGATCATCCGCCCGAGAATCCGGAAGCCGAGTTCGGTCTCGATCGTCGGCTCGATCGTGCCGGTCAGGCTCAGGCTCGAGGCGGGCGTCTGCTTGACGGTGATCGACAGCACCGGACGTGGCGCCTCCTCCCCGCTCTCTTCTTCCTTCGGCGTGCAAGAGGATATGAGGGCCGTGCCCACCATCAGTGCAACTATCTTGAGGCGAATACTCACTTGGAAGCTTCCTTGACATAAGACACGATTTCACCCGGCCTGAGGAACTTGGTTCCGTCCATCACCACGGTTTCTCCTGCCGAGACGCCTGATTTGACGATGAAGCTGCCGGTCTCGTAACCGGCAACTTCAATCGCCCTGACCGAAACCGCCGACGATGCGGGATCGACGATCCAGACGGCCGGCTTACCGTCCTTGGAGGTCATTGCCGACCAGGGCAGCTGGATGACCTCCTGCGCGACGTAATTGAAGCGTCCAACGACGGGAGCACCCAGCGGAATGGGAGTGTCGCTCGAGATCGCAACCTTGACCTTGATCGTACCGGTGGAGGAATCGATCGTCGGCGAAATCTCGCGAACCCTGGCGGTGATCTTCTGCGAAGGGTCAGACAGAAGGGTCACGGTGCCGTTGCCTTCGATCGGGTGCAGGAAGGCGCTTTCGACCACTTCGAAGACGGCGTCCCGGTCGCCGTCATGGGCAAGGGTGAAGACGACCTGCGCCGCCTGCGCCACCTGCCCGACCTCGGCGTTGCGGGCGGTGATCACCCCATCGGCGTCCGCCTTCAGCTCCGTGTAAGAGAGGGTGTCCTGAGCAGTTTCCAACAGCGCCTGCGCCGATTTCGCCGATGCCTGCGCTGTCAAAAGCGCTTCCTGCGCCTGATCGAGTGCTGCACGCGTCGTCACCTGCGTTCGAAACAGGCTCTGCTGCCGGTCGAATGCGAGCTGCGCCTGGGTTTGCTGCGCTTGCGCCGACTGAAGGTTGGCGGCCGCCACGTCCAGGTCGGCTTTCTGCTCTTCCGGATCGATGCGCGCCAGGACCTGCCCCGCCTTCACGGACTGCCCGACCTCCGCCAGCCGCTCGACGATCTTGCCGCTGACACGGAAGGACAGATCGGTCTGGATGCGGGCCCGGACTTCCCCGGTGATCGCGCCGCCCTGGGCCAGCCGCTCGGATTTGACCACGACGACGCCGACCTGCCGCGGGACGGGTTCGGTCGGCCCGTTCGAATCGCTGCATGATCCGAGACCGACGGCGCATACGATCGCGGTGGCGATCAGAATGGTTCTCATAGTTGACCTCTTGCTCTCAACGGCAGCTGCTATATAATTGACTGACGCATTAGTCAACGAAAGTTTATGTCGCAGGAACGTGGGCGCACGCAACAACGGGGGAGGCAGGAAATGGCAACTCAGAAGAAGCTCACACGCGCGGAACAGAAGGCGCTGCGGCCCATCCAAATTCTGGATGCCGCCTTCGAGGAATTCGTCAAATGCGGCTTTTCCGGAACACGCGTCGAAGACATCGCCGACAGGGTCGGCGTCACCAAAGGCACGGTCTACGTCTACTTCGAAACGAAGGAGAAGCTTTTCGAAGCCATGATCAACCACTTCTCCGTGCCGTTTCAGGAACTGGTCGCGATCGCCGATCGGCTGAGCGGCAGCGCTACCGATAGGCTGATTTCCATTCTCGGCCTCTTCTACGAGCAAATTCCCGAGGACCGCGCGACGCGGGAATTGACGCGGCTGGTCATTTCGGAGGGACAGCGTTTCCCCGACCTGATCGATCGCCACCACGATCAGTTCATTGCGCCGATCATCGCCAAGATCGACGCCCTCATCCTGGAGGGCGTGGCCTCGGGCGAGTTTCGTCCAATTCCGGTGGAATTTTCCGACATCGTGGTCGCGCCCATCCTGACGACCACAGTTCTGCGGCTGATCTTCGACGACCGCCGCGTGCCCACTCCCAACAAGGAGGCCTTCCTGAGGACCTATTTCGACCTGCTGTTCAACGGCCTGCTCGCCAAGCCTCACTGATGGCCAATGGCTCCGAGCGCCCGCGAAACATCGCCCGTTTGCGGCAGCGCTGCGGCCAGTTTTCACCGAAAACGGAAAAACAGGCTCCGGTGCACATAGCTTTTTTGAAGTCTTTATGTGAAAACATCGAGTTAGCCTGTGCCATTAAAAGCACGACCTCAATTCGCGACGGAATAAAGTGGAACGCAAAGTCAATCTCAAGGATGTCGCGCGCGACGCTGATGTATCGCTGAGCACCGCCTCGCACGCGCTGAACGGAACCGCGCCGCTGACGGTCGAAGTGCGCGAAAGGGTCCTGGATTCGGCCAAACGCCTAGGTTATCTCGACCGTCGCAGGAAGAAGGCGACGATCGCGGCGCTGCGCGTCCTGCTTCTCGCCATTCCTGGCGATGCGGCGCCGGAGAGCGACCTCAATCTGGTGAGCTGGACGATCCTCAACGGCCTCAGGAAGGAGTGCGAGCGTCGCGGCATCCGGATCGTGCCTTTCGTCAGCACCGGCCGGCGCATCGACGGCGCTGCGGTCAGACAGATCGCGCTATCGGAACGCGCCGACGGCATCGTCGTCCTCAACGACGACCAGCCGGAACTCATCCGCAGTCTCTCCTCCCCCGATATGCCTGTTGTCATCGTCAACGGCGAGGATCCGGCCATGCTGGTCGATACGGTGACGCCGGAAAATCGCTTCGGGGCGCGGCTTGGCATCGAGCACCTGCTGGGGCTCGGACATCGCCGCATCCTGCACCTGACCTGGAAGGGTCGCACGACGATCCAGCGCCGATATGACGGCTTTTCCGATGCCTATTTCGCCGCGCAGCTTCCCGTGCCCGAAGACATGATCGTCGAGGCCGAAGGATATGAGCCTCGTCACGGCGAGGCTGCCATCAATGCGCTGCTCGATCGCGATCCGACGATGAAAGGTGCCACCGCCGTCTTCTGTGCCGCCGACAATCTGGCACTCGGCTGCTTGAAGGCATTGGCCGATCGCGACATACGGGTGCCGGAAGCGATCTCCGTCCTCGGCTTCGATGACATCGTCCCCGGCGAGTTTAGCCGCCCGCCGCTTTCGACGGTCAGCGTTCCCACCGATAAGCTCGGCGCTGCCGCCTTGGCGCTCATCGAACAGAGGCTGATCGCCAACGACCCGCAGCGGCCGGCCCATCGCCTGGAACTCGGATGCCACCTCGTCCTGCGCGGTAGCATCGCGCCGCCGCGCTAAAAAATCGTCCGAAGGCGTCAAAACCGCCATAGGACCCCAAGCTAAATTAACGCAAGCGCTCCGCCCGCAGGCGCGTATCCCGCGGGCTTTCGCCAAAGGTGCTGCGGTAGATGATCGAGAACCTGCCCGCATGTGCGAACCCCCATATCGCGCAGATTTCGCGGACGGACCGCTGGTTCGTTGGATCCCGCAGTTGCTCACGGGCCGCCTGCAGCCGGATCGTGCGCAGGTAACCAGCCGGCGAGGTTCCTCTGAAGGCTTTGAAGCCCGTCTGCAGGGCGCGAAGCGAAACCCCAACATCCTCCGCAACCATCGTCATGGTGAGAGGCTCGGCGATATTGGCATGCATATAGTCGATGGCACGCCGGACATGCCAAGGCGCAACCAACGACACCTTCCTTTTTTCCAGATGGCCGGACAGGCGGTGGTGGCCAAATCGGATGACAAGATGAGCAAGCGTTTCGCCCATCGTCGCCATGGCGAGAGGGGAAGACAGAAGCGGACCGCTGTTGCGCATGCCCTGCACGATCGTCTGCACCAGGTTGCCGATGAGCTGGCCCGACTGTGTCGAAAGATCCAGGATGGGCTCAAGGTCGAGTGACTCGGAAAGCGGCGTTTCAGCAAGTGAAATGAGCACACGTTTCACGATTTTCCAGTCGAGGAAGAGGACATCCGAAGTGTGCGGGCCCAGGACGAAACGATCACCGGCCTCATGGTTATTGGCCATGAGAAGATAACCCGCTCCACTTTCAACCGCCCTTTTCCCGATGGACACTCGAAAGGACCCAGTCTGCGGCAGGTAGAAGGCAAGGTGTTGCGGCGTCTCATTGAGCGTTCGAACTGTCCAGGAACTTCGAAAGACGGAGTGAAGGACCGTAAACCCATCGCCTCTTCTCAAGTCCGCCGCCCAGCGGAAGTTTCGATCGTTGCCTAGCGGCTGTGCGGCAAAAACCCCATAACCGGTCGACAATGTTTTAACCATCGACTCGAAGTCGTGGCCTTGATGCGTCGGTGCGAACTCATAATCCTCGCGCTCAGGAGCGCGCGCCGTGTTCTCGTACCTCATGCAGCTCGATCCTCCCTTTCAGCACCCGCCTCCCGCATGGCCGAACGTTCCATCTCGCTCAGGCTTGCAGTGATGGCGAATGGGTTCCTCCAAACGCACGGACCCATTCTTCGAGTCCCTGAAATGCGCTCATCTCGGCTGGCTTGGCCAATCTTGATGAGGTAAGCAAGTTCGGCAAACGAGGGACCGAATCCCCTCATTTGACAGAAGCAACACGCCCCTTCAATGTGCTTCACACTCACAGTGTAAATCAAAACGATCTGCAAATGAAGTATGATCCGCTAGAACATGTTGCCACGCATTTTTTGCGCGATGCACAACCGGCTCGGGTGGCGTCCCGCAACGAGCGGGATCTCTTGCGGCTGATCTGGAAATCCCCAGGGATTGAGCGCTCCGACCTGACCGAGCCGCTCGACCTCACCCAGCAATCCCTGCACAGGATCGTCGCGCGGCTTCATGAACGGGGAATGATCGTCTTTTCGCATGCCGAAGCCCGGCGGGCGGGTCCGCCCAGCCCGGAGCTGACCCTTCGAAAAGACTGGTGTCTGACGCTCGGAATCGCCGTCAACGTCGGCTCGATCGGCCTCTGTCTCATGGGTTTCGGCGAGCCTCTGGAGAATATGGAGATCCCCCAGGCAGGCTCATCGCTGTCGGTGGAGCTGGAACGGATCGAAGCGGCGGTCGAAGAGATTCTTGCCCGGCGGGGCGCCAAACGCCGAGACATTCTCGGCGTCGGTCTGGCGGTCGCCGGCCACCGCATGCTGGAGACGGCCTTCAATTGTCCTCTGCCGCTTGCTCATTGGTCACTGATCGACCTGGCGCCTTTGCTTGGGAAGCAGCTTGCCTTGCCGGTCTGGGCGGACAATGTCGCCAGGACCGCAGCTTTGGCGGAAGCGATCTTCGGCGTTGGCCGAGATGCGGCGGATTTCGCTTATATCGCCCATTTGCACGGCTACGGCGGCGGCCTGGTTTCCGGGGGCATGCCGTTTCGCGGCAGTTTCGGCAACGCCGGCGAATTCTCCGTTCTCTTCGGACGCGAGGACTATGACGACCGCCCCGCACTCAACCAGTTGCTCGAACATCTTCGCGCCAAAGGGCGCCCGTGCCTGACCCTGAACGACCTGAAGAATGAAGATCTGGTGGATTGGGATGGCGTCGAGGAGTGGATCAACCGCGTCATGCCGGCCCACAATCGCGCCATCAATGCGATCTGCGCGATCTTCGATCCGGCGCTCATCGTCCTTGGCGGCGAGCTTCCGCATTCCCTTGCAAGAAAGCTTATCGAGCGGACCGAATTCAACAATCTGCCTCGGCACGGCGTATTGCGCGACGTTCCGCAGCTTGCAGTGGCAGAAATCATCGATGCCCCCGGCGCGATCGGCGCGGCCTTGATCCCACTCTTCGAAACCGTTTTGTGAAGGCTCGAGCAGTCCAGCCCGTGCTTCCAACCCTGCATTCCCTCGTGCCGAGGCACGCAAGAATGCGTGACAGCCGTCGCTAATGCGAAGGACTGAAGCGCGCCGCAGGACGAAGGTGTGGTGCGCTTCAGCCGGCGCGACGAGATTGGAAGCAGCCCGCACTGCTTGGGAGAAGTCTCCAGATCTCAGCCCAGAACGGGCGACGCGCTAGGATCATCACTTCATGCCCGTACCGGCAATGCCTGTCGTGATGTATTTCTGCAGGAACAGGAAGACGACGGTGACGGGCAGCAGGCTGAGGAAGGTCATCGCCAGAATATAGTGCCACTGCACCGAGAACTCTCCCTGGAAGGCGTTCAGGCCGACCTGCAACGTGAAATTCTCGCGGCTATTAAGGACGATGAGCGGCCAGAGAAAGTCGTTCCAGCGCCAGAGCACCGAAAAGATCGCCAGCACCGCAAGGGCCGGCGCCGTCAGCGGCAGAATGATGCGCCAGAAGATGCAGAATTCGCTTGCCGCATCGACGCGCGCCGCCTCGATCAGTTCGTCCGGAATGGTCAGCATATATTGCCGCAGCAGGAAGACGGCCGTCGGGGAGGCGATCGTCGGCAGGATGACGCCCCAGAGATTGTCGGCAAGCCCGACCCCGACAATGACGAGATAGGCCGGCACCATGACGACGGCGAGCGGGATCATCAGGGTCGAGATGATGATGACAAAGACCGTCGTGTCGCCGCGAAACTTGTATTTCGACAGCGCAAAGGCCGCCATGGCGTTGACAATCAGCGTCAAAAGCGTCGCGACCACGGTGACGAACACCGAATTCTTCAGGAAGGTCAGGAAGCTGAAGCGCGTCAGCGGGTCGGTGTAATTCTCGGTGGCGACGGTCAGATGCTGTACCGGCGTGATCCCCTTCACATCGACGCTGACCGGCTGTCCCGGATTTGCGGGATCGACCATCTGGGCCTTGAGGCCGATGCGCCGTACCATGGCCATCTCACGTGGCTTCCCGTCGACAGTGACCAGCCAGAGGCTGAGCGGCTTGTCGAAGCCGGGCACGGTCTGCTCCACGGCGGCGCGCGGAAGCAGCGTCGGCGGAAAGCGGGTGATTTCGGCCGCCGGCTTCAGCGAGGAGAGTCCCGCCCAGACGACGGGAACGAGCACCGCCAGCGTTCCGCCGATCAGCCAGACCCATGACAGAATATCGGTGATGTCAACGCGTCCAGCCCGGCGCGTGCGCGTCATGAAGCGGATCGGGTTCATAGAGCTGTTCATCTCAGGACTCCATTCGCTTGCCGAGGCGCAGCTGTATGAGGGTGAGAACCAGAAGCACCAGTCCCATCAGAACCGAGGCGGCCGAGGCAAGTCCGAAGAGACGGAGATCGCTGCTGAAGGCCATCTGGTAGATATACTGGACGATGAAGCTGTTGGCCGTGCCGGGGCCGCCGCCATTCGTCAGAACCCAGGCTTCGTCGAAGATCTGCACGGATTTGATCATCAAAAGGATGAAGACGACGAGCAGGTTCGGCGCAAGCAGAGGCAGCGTGATCCTGAAGAGGGTGCGGCGCGGCGAAGCGGCGTCGATGGAGGCAGCCTCGTAGAGTTCCTTGGGGATCGCCTGGAGGCCGGCGAGCAGAATGAGGGTGTAGAAGCCCATGTGGAACCAGACCGACACCACGACGACGAAGAAACGCGACCAGCCGACATCCAGCAGGAAAATCTCAGGCGGCACGCCAATCATCTGGAAGAAGGCGTTCAGCAGGCCGTTGCGATCGAGGAACCATTTCCAGATGAGGCCGATAACAACAGGCGACAGCAAGACGGGATAGAAGAACATCGCCCGGAAGAAGCCGCGCGCTAAGATCGCCCGATTGAGGATCAGCGCCGTAATCAGCGCCACCAGCAATGTGGCGGTGACGTTCAAGGCGACGAACCAGAGCGTGTTCCAAACCGCCGTCCAGAACAGCGATTCCTGGCAGGTTCCCGGCTGCAGATAATTGCCGCAGGAAAGCAGGGCGCGGAAATTGTCGAAACCGACGAAGGGCCGCTCCGAGACGAAGAGATTGGTGCCGCCGGTAAAGGCGTAACCGACCGCGATCGCGATCGGAAGGAATGTGAAGATGGCGAACAGAACGAGGTTCGGCGCCAGGAACAGCCAGGGCATGCGCTTGCGGCCGAAGATGCGCTCGACCGCATTCATCGGAGCCTCGACCACCCTCATTGCCATGTCGCCCGCCTGGGAGAGCAATGCACCAGCAGCAGCCATGGTCAGCGCCTCCCCTGTCCTGATCGGCGGGCAAAGGCCAGGCCGCTTTCGGGATCGAACAGATGAACCCGTGCCGGATCGGCATCGATCATGATCCGGTCGCCCTGTACAGGCGCGAAATGGCCGGCCTCATGAATGATGATCTGCTCGTCCTGGCCGGCAAGATTGCCGTAGACATAGGTCTCGGTGCCGAGACCCTCATGATACTGGACGATGAACGGCAGGCCCTTTTCGCTGGAGCGGGAAAAATGCGCGGGCCTTATGCCGGCAAGCACATGCTGCCCGACCGCAATGCCCTTGGGATCGACGTCACTGACGATGCTGCCGCCGCCCGCGACATCGATGGCGACACCGCTCTCGCCGATGCCCGACACCTTGCCCTTGATGATGTTCATGCGCGGCGAGCCGAGGAAGCCGGCGACGAAGAGATTGCGCGGATGATCGAAGAGTTCGAGCGGTGCGCCGACCTGCTCGACGCGCCCGGCGCGCAGCACGACGATCTTGTCGGCCATCGTCATCGCCTCGACCTGGTCGTGCGTGACATAGATCATCGTCGTCTTGATCTCGCGGTGGAGCTTGGTGATCTCGGCCCGCGTCTGAACGCGCAGCGCCGCGTCCAGGTTGGACAGCGGCTCGTCGAAGAGGAAAATATCAGGTTCTCGCACGATGGCGCGGCCGATCGCCACGCGCTGGCGCTGGCCGCCGGAAAGCTGCTTCGGGCGCCGATCGAGATAGGGTTCGATCGCCAGCATCCTGGCTGCTTCGGCAATCCGCGCCTCGATCTCGGCGCGCTTGAACTTCAGATTCTCCAGGCCGAAAGCAAGGTTCTTGCGAACGCTCATATGCGGATAAAGCGCGTAGGACTGAAAGACCATGGCGATCTTGCGCTCGGCCGGAGAAAGCGCGCTGACGTCGCGGCCGCCGATGGCAATGCCGCCCGACGTAACCTCTTCCAGGCCGGCAATGACGCGCAGCAGGGTCGACTTGCCGCATCCCGACGGGCCGACGAAGACGACGAATTCACCGTCCTTGATATCGAGTTCGACGTCATGCAGCACTTTGACGGAGCCATACGACTTGTTGACGGTGGAAAGTTTCAGTTCTGCCATGCCCCACTCCCATCGGGTGCCGCCGTCTCGAAGACGACGTCGATTGCGTTCCAGCCTTGCGGCAGCGGTGTCGGTCTCGTGATCCGCACCTCGTTCATCAATATCCCGGTGACCCCCGCCACGTAGACGGCGGGCATTCCGCCCGGATAGTCCCGCAGGCCGATCACCCGCCCGTCCGCCCCGCGCGTCCAGGCATTGGCGCGGCCGCCGCCGTCCGCCTTCGGCGCAAGGTCCGCGTTTGTCGGACGAAGGTCGTAGGACTGCGCGGTGCCGAGTTCGCCCGGCCGCTGGTCTATGCCGATGCGCGCCAGCGATGCATTGCGGATGCCGGCGGACGAGGCCGAAATGACGGTGATCGCCCCTTCCATGCGCCCGGTAATGTCCTCGACGATGAGGTTTTCGATGGCGCCTGCCGGGCGCTCAGCAACACGGTCGACGACATTGACCGTCAGCGCCTCCCCCGAGCCCCAGAAACCATCGAGCGTTTCCCGGCACTCGACAGCAATCCGCGAAAATCTGACGTTCGAGATCCGGCCGCCGTCGCGTGAGAAGATACCGAGCGCCCGGTTGGAAGATGAGACGCTGCAATCCTCGAAGACGACATTGGTGACGTCGCCATGCGTTTCCGTGCCGATCTTCAACGCGCAGCTGAGGCTTTGCACCGAGCAGCGGCGGATAAGAATATTCTCGCATCGCCCGATGGCGACACCCTGCGGGCCGATGCTGGTCTTCAGGCATATGCCGTCATCGGCCGTCGATATGGTGCAATCCTCGATGACGGCGCCGCGGCAGGCATCGAGCACGATACCATCCGTATTGGGAAGGCGGCGGTCATTTTCGATGGTGACGTTGCGGACCGCGACATCGGTGCAGTCGACGAAGTGCAGCGTCCACATCGGCGAACGGCTGATATGCACCGCGCTGATCTCGACCTCGTCGCAGCTCTCGAAGACGATGACGCGGGGGCGGAATTCGGCCGGAATGAAGGTCCCCACCGTCTCGTCATCTCCGATGATGAAGCTCTCGCAGCCGGCTTCGATACGACCCGGGCCCGTCAGGCCGATCCGCCGCGCGCCCTTGGCGACGATCATGCCGCGGTCCGACTTCTCGGCGATCACCGAAACAGTCGTGTGCGCATAGGCTGCGTAGTCCGGAACCGGCCGCAGGATCGCGCCGGCGGTAAGATGCAGATCGACGCCCGAGCGCAACCGGAGCCCCCGGCAGATGTGGATGCCCGCCAGGAGCTCCAGGCGTCCGCCGCCGGAAGCCGAGAGATCGTCGATCGCCACCTGCAGGCGCGGGGTATTGTCGCCGTCGAGCGCCTCGATCGAAACGAGGGAGGTGGCACTCATTGACGCTGACCGCCTTCGAGAAAGACTTCTGTCAGCAGCAGCATGGTCAGCGCCTGGCCGTAAGGCGTCGGCAGGTTCGGGATGCGCCGGTAGAAATCGAGATCGTGCCCCATGGGCGTGCCATCCGAGACGCCGTGGACGACGCCCTCCTCGTCGATCTGCGCCAGCACCGCCGCGAGCGCGCGCTCGGCATGGGGCCTGTCGCTCTCGTCCAGAATGCCGGCATCGATGGCGCGCAACATGCCGTAGGCGATGCCGGCTGTGGCCGAGGTTTCGAGCGGCGAGGACGGATCGTCCAGAAGGGTGGTGAACATCCCGTCCGGCCTCTGATATGCCTTCAGCGAGCGCACCTGGCTGACGAGAACATTCGAAAGGAAACGTCGGTCCTTCTCGCCGAGCGTCGGGACGAGATCGAAGAGTTCGGGAATGGCGACGGTGATCCAGGCGTTGCCGCGCGCCCAGAAGGCATTGGCGAAATTGTGCCGGCCGTTGAAGGTCCAGCCGTGATACCAGAGCCCGCTGACCGGATCGGAGAGATAGCGGGTGTGGATGACGAACTGATAGACGGCCTCGTCGACCCAGTCGCTGCGCTCGCAGAGCACACCGGCCCGGGCGAGGAACAGGCAGGCCATGAACAGCGT
This sequence comes from Rhizobium sp. F40D2, assembly GCF_051810745.2. Classification (NCBI taxonomy): domain Bacteria; kingdom Pseudomonadati; phylum Pseudomonadota; class Alphaproteobacteria; order Hyphomicrobiales; family Rhizobiaceae; genus Rhizobium; species Rhizobium sp. F40D2. The sequence continues at coordinate 763,372 of NZ_JBPWQX020000004.1, read as the reverse complement.
GTCGTCCCACAATTCGCCGTCGTTGAGGCGTTCCTTGACGACGTGCTGGAAGCCGCCCTCCTCCGTCTTCGGCAATTCTTTGACGAGCCATTCGGCCCAGTCCTCGACGAGCGCGCGGAAATCGGGTCGGTCGACATGCTGGACGAGGATTGCCAGCGGCAGCATCGGCGCCGTGCTGTTGATCTGGCGCGGCGGCAGGCCGCGTTCGATTTGGCCGGCATACCAGGCGACGAGCTCCTGCAGCGCTTTCTGATCATTGGTGGAAATCGCGCGTCGCAAGAATCCGTAGAGGCCGACGCCGACTTCCCAGTCCCATTCGTCGAACTGGATCCCGGAGGTGGAGCTTCCGGTCACGAGACCTTCCTTGATGCCTCTGAGCCGGCTGAAAGCCGTCGCCACGCGATCGATCGTCGTCAGGAGCGCGGCGTTATCGACAGATGTTATGTTCATGCTGGGGACCTACGTTTTACGAGTAGAACGGTCCGTCAGTACCGGCTTGGGACGCGGCACTGTCGTGGGTGAGAATCGGCTGCGGCTGATCATGTGTGAATGGCCGGGGCTTGCCAGCGATCGAAAGACCGTCGGCATAGGAAAGCGAGAGCGCGGGGCCGCCCGGCGGCGTCAATGAGAGATGCCGAAGCGCAGGATCGAAGGAAACCGTCGTCTGGCACAAGCGCTCGAGGAAGGTCTTGAAGGCGTCGCCATTGCCGCATCCAATGATAGCCGCCCAGCCGCAGAGCGAGCCGTGGGAGCGCGCCTCGCGGCCGGCGGTCGGCCCATCGGTGATCAGTTCCAGACCGTTGGAGGCCCAGAGGGCGGCAAATCCCCGGCCCGACCGCGCGATCAGCCACTTGCCTTCGACAATGAGATCATCGAGGCCATCGCGGCCGATATAGGCATGCGTCCATGCATGCCGTGCGTCGCCGGTATCCTCGATCAGGAGCGCGACGTCGAGATGCTGGGCGACGCGTGGCAGGATGCCGTTGCCGGCCCAATAGGACGGCCTTTGATTGCCCCAGGGATCATCCTCGCCGGGATGATTGACCCACAGCCTCGCCATCGGATGGCCGGCCAGCCTGACATCGAGGACGTGCTGCTGGTGGCCTTTCCCGCCGGTCTTGTGATCGACCACCGTCGAAAGCTGCGCCGCCTCGTTCTTGAACAACACCAGCTTTCCGCTCTCCAGCCCCTGGCTATAGCGCGCCTCGACGCTTCTGCCCCTGGAAAGGGCGGCTAGCGCGGTCAGATCGGCGGGCGGCTCGTAGCCGCCAGCGCAGAACATCGTCAATGCCGCCACGCCGTTGTTGAGCCAGCCGGTGCCGAAGGCGACCTGGGCAAAGGGGGCAAGCTCGGTCAGCGGGCCGGCGCGCAGTTCCTTGTCGTAAGCGCGGCCTTGCGAGCCGGCCGGAACGCCGGCCAGCGTATGAAGCGCGATCATGCGGAAGATGAGGTTGATCTGGCCGCGGGCGCGATCGGCGATCCCGCTTGTCGCCCAGCGCTCCAGCGCCAAGAGACCAATGAAATCGATCGGGTAATAGGCGGCCGAATTCCATTCCGCCAGGCCATGGGCCTCGACGCTGTCGAACCAGCGCCCAAGGCGCTCGACGGCGAGTTCCGCCTGCTGCCGTCCGGTCCGCCCTGAGGCCGAAAACACCGCCTCGGGCAGAAGCAGTCCGGCCAGCAACTGGCTGGTATGGAAGCAGAGCACATGGTTCTCGCTCCAGAACCACATCGCGTCATTGCCCGGCTCGTCGACCCAGTAACGGTAGGAAAGAACCGAACGGCGGATGCGCTCGACCGTCGCCTCGGGCATCCGGTCGCCATAGGCGCCGAGCAGCCACAACAGCGGCACCATGATAAAGTCCGAGCAATCCTCGCGCGCATCGATCGAGGCGAGCGTCGCATCGACGATGCGGTCGAAACTTTCCGGGTCGTGATGACCGGTTTCCATCATCGCGATGAGGCGCCCGGCCCGGTTGGCGCCGAAGCGGGCGCTGTATTCCAGCGCGTGGCGCTTGCGTGCAGAAAGCGAGGTCTCGGCCGGCGATGGCGAAAGACTGCTCATGAAGGCGGCATCGATGACGCGGGTGACCGAACCCGGCCCGGCGCCGATCGTCATGTGGATGCTGTGATAACCGTCCGCAATGGCGCAGACATCTTCGGCGAGCAGACGGCTCTCACCGGCGCGCAGCGTCAGTTTCGAATTGGCGAGAACCGGCCGTTCATGGCCATGGCCGACCACCTTGAGCTCGACGGGCAGGTCGCGCTCCGGCGCCGTGTCGAAAATGATCCCCAGCGGCTGATTGACGAAGACGTCGCGGGCCGGGCGCACGCCGCGCGAAAGGGCTTCCAGCTCGCGCACTTCGCCCTGATCCAACGATACCGGCAGCAGCACGCAGAGCGGCTGCTTGTCCAGCATTTCGAGTTCGAAGAACCAGGTCGTGTCGCGCTCGGCAAGGTCTTCGGTGTGGACGAGGATCTCGTTGTCGCCGGCTTCGAGCGTCAGCATTATCTCGGTTGCGCTCTCGACGTTGCGCTTGAATGGCTCGAAGCGCACCGCTTCCTGCCCGTTGACCCAGATGCGGACACCGCCGCAGGTCTTCAGCGCGAAGTTGAGCGTGCGGGGGGCTTCCGTCCTGAACGTGCCCTTCAGCCATCGCCTGACATGTGTGGGCACATGCCAGAAGCTGGTAAACTCGACGCGGCGGTTCGAGCCGGGAAGATAGAGGCTTTCCGCCGGCCAGGACGTGTCCGGCGCCAGCGCCCGCCCGACCATGGTGGACCAGAAGGCCTTGCGGCACGGCAGATCGCCGACATCGACGAAACCGTTGATGAAGCGGTAGTTCACGCGATCTTCGGCAAGTGCCGGCTCGCCTGGAAAATAGTTCTCGATGAGGCCGGAAACGGCCCATGCCGTCACCGTCTGCCCCTCGGCCACGCTATAGGCTGGCGCCATGTCGTCCGGCTGCTTGATGCTTTCCGTTTTCACAGATCGCCTCCTCTGCAATCCTATGAAAATATTTTCATTAGGTCATTTGAGTGCGTGATTTTTGAAAATTGCTCAAAAACATCGCTATTCGCACAGAAAATAGCTTGACGGAACGAATGTCAAGTATATGAAATTCACTTATCGATGGCTGATGCCGCGATCGATGAAAATGTTTTCATGGGAGGATGAAAATGAAAACGTATCTTTCAGGGGCTTTCGCACTGGCGCTTGCCACCGTTTCTTTCGCATGGTCCAGCGTGGCCATGGCGGAAACCCAGACGATCACCTTTCTCTTCACCGACGACGACCAGGCTTATGTCGAGCGGATGGAAGCGCTGAGCAAGGAATTCGAGACGGCGCATCCCGACATCAAGGTGAATTTCGTCTCGTCGGGCTATGATGCCGTCGCCAAGCAGCTGCCCGTGCAGCTTGCCATCGGCGAAGGTCCTGATGTCGCCAAGATCACCGACTGGCAGCTGGCGCCCTACTACCTCGACATGCGGCCGCTGATGAAGGATCCGGATGGCTTCGCCAAGCTGCACGGCGACAGCCTGAACACGCTTCGCTTCCCCGGCGTCAACGATCCGAACTCGATCAACGGCTACGTCGCGTCGCAGACCTTCAACCTGCCCTTCGTCAACAAGACGCTGTTCGAACAGGCGAGAGAGCCGCTTCCGCAGCCGACCGCCACGCTGAAGGACATCGTCGAAGCCTCGGCCCGCGTCGCCAAGGCGACCGGCGCCCAGATCCCCTTCACGATGGACCGCTCGGGCCACCGCTTCTCGGGTGCTGCCTTCTCCTACGGCTCGAACTACGTCAAGGACGGCAAGTTCGCCTTCCCTGACGATGCCGCCAAGCACTACATCACCGATCTCTACAACTGGACGAAGGACGGCTCTTTCCCGAAGGAAATGTGGGGTGCTGCCGGCGGAACCCAATACAAGAACATGGGTGACGAGTTCGTCAACGGCAATGTCGTGACCTATCTTGCCGGCAACTGGATGGTCAATCCGTTCCAGAAGAAGATCGGCGACGCCTTCGACTGGACGGCGATCAGCGCGCCCTGCGGCGATGCCGGTTGCTATGCGATGCCCGGCGGCACCGCAATCGTCGGCTTCAAGCGCACCAAGTACCCGCAGGCCGTTGCCTCCTTCATCGAGTTCCTCGGCTCTGAAAAGGTCCAGCGTGAAATCGCCGAAAACTACGTCATCCTGACCGGCGCCGACATCAAGGATCCGCAGTACAAGCTCGACAGCAAGAACGCCAAGGACGCCATGGCCGTCTTCCTCGCAAGCCGCAACAGCGCGCCGAAGGCGGCTCGCGATCTCGAACGCCTGAAGGGATCCTCCGCCATCTATCAGCTCATCGTCCAGCGTATGAGCCAGCTGATCGTCGGCGAGCTTTCTCTTGAGGACACCTTCAAGGCGATGAGCGCAGACGTCGAGAAGGTCAACGTCGCGCTGGCCGCCAACAAGTAGCCGGCCGCGCCTGTCTCCCACAGATTGCGCGCTGCATCAGCCACGGCCTTGCAACAGGCCGTGGCTGATTGTTTTTCCGCCTTGCTTGTATCGACGCCTCGAAATGACGCGTCATTTCTCCCTCCCCACGTCTCTCTCAGCCTCGGCCGCCTGGCCTTCTTTGAAGCAAGACTGTTGCTGTGGCCGATGGCGCTCAGCTTCATCGCGATCTCCCCCTCCTCCGGCACGTCTCGGAACACCTAGGGAGAAAGCGCACCATAGCGGCAGGGTTAGCGCTGATAGGCGTGGGCAATCTCCTGCTCGGCGCATCCTTCCTGGCCTGACGGGTTCGTTGCTGAAGAGATCGGACTGCTGCTGACCTGCGTCGGCATGGGCATGGCGACAGGCCCCTGACGGCGGTCGCGGTTTCAACCGTCACCGCCGATCGTTCCGGCACGGCAAGCGCCCAGATAAACCTTGCCCGCATGGTAGGCGCGACGATAGGCGTCGCCCTGCTCGGGGCGAATTTCGCTTTCCTCGGAGAAGCCGAAACCGGCTTCATCGTCGCGATGTGGGCCGGCGACACCGCGCAGTTGCTCGGGATCATCCTTGCCTGGCGCTCACTCTGAACGCGCGGCTGGGCGAGTGATGCGAAGGCGTCGTGACACGAGCCCCGAGAGAGGCTATAGGCGTTGTCAGCCTGAGCCAGCCTCAGGCGGCATATCAAATTATCAAGCGCCGGCACCCGGTCGTTCCGCCGGCTATCCAGCGACGGTCTACCGTATAGAGGTGCATGTCCATGCCGATGGGTTCCGAGCATCCGCTGCGTAGGGAGCTTCACAACGAGTTGCATGCCCGGCCATCGCTTTATTTCGATGGCGACACCGATGTCTGGCATGTCGCTATCGTCGGCGATAATGCCGCGCCTCCGTTTCCGAGTTCCCTGCCCGGGTTGGAAGATATCACCACGACCCACGAGGGCAACCACGGGATTGGCCGCGTCGGCGACGGCCGGCTTAAGTGGGAGGCGCATACCGAGTTCCTGACCCTTACCTTCGTCGTTCCCGCATCGTCCGAACCCGGCAGCAATCCGCCGGAAGCCTTTCAGGCCTGTTACCGTCAGATCGAAGGCAAGGTCATGGCGGCCGTCCGTGTGGTGGTGCGCGACGAGAAGGATGGACAGCGTCTGGAAAAACCAAAGCTCGACTATGTCGCCTCTCAGGTCGGCGGCGGCGGTGCGGAAGTGCATTCGAACTTCCGCCTGACCGATAGCGGGTTCGTCGAATTCCTGTTCTTCAACCGCGACCTCAACGCCTATCGCACCGGCCGCATGGTCCGGCGTTTCCTGGAAATCGAAACCTACCGGATGATGGCGCTTTTGGCGCTGCCGAAGGCGCGCGAGACGGTGTCCAAGCTTTCGGCCTTCGACCAGCGCCTCGATCTGCTGATCACGCATATGCAGAGCGCCGTCAAGGTGGACAAGGCGCTGCTGTCCGAGGTGACCAGGCTCTCGTCCGATGTGCTCAACTTCTCGGCGCTCGCTCGCCACCGTTTCGGTGCGACGAAAGCCTATGCCGATATCGTCGCCAGTCGGCTATCCGAGCTTCGCGAAGAGCGGGTCGAGGGAAGGCAACGACTGGGGACGTTCATCGACCGACGCTTCCAACCGGCTGTGCGATCGGTCTATGCGGCAGAGCGGCGCCTCGACGAATTGGCCGAACGTGTCAGCCTGGCCGGAGACCTGCTCAGAACCACCGTGCAGGTTCAGCTGGAGGATCAGAATGCCTCGCTGCTGACCTCGATGGAAGAGCGGGCGCGCATCCAGGTGCATATCCAGCAGGCGGTCGAAGGTTTTTCGGTCATTGCCATTACCTACTATACCGTCGGCCTGGCGAAGATCTGCCTGGAAAGCATTTCCGCACTGGGCGTAGATCCGCACGTGGCAAAACTCGCCGTTCTCGGCGCAATCCCGCTTGTGCTCTTCGCCGTCTGGACGGCCGTCCGTCATGTGCGCCAAAGCATTGCCGGTGTGCCGCACGGCCCTCCATCCGGAAGCCACTGACGCGCGCTCACCGCCGCCCTTTCGGAGCGGCGGTGTTCGGTTTTCAGAATTGGCAGAACGTCACGATGCCATTGCGTAGGGGCGATGGTCTCGTGGCTGGCGGCTTCCCGTTTTGAACCGCCGCAGCAAATCGGCAAGGCTTTCGGTTTCCTGAGTCAGGCTCTGGGCGGCCGCCGTGGTTTCTTCGACCATCGCGGCGTTTTGCTGGGTCACCTTGTCCATCTGGTCGCCGGCGGCCGAGACCTCGCGCAGGCTCGTCGCCTGTTCGCGGGCGGCCACGGCGATCTCGGCGACGGTTGCATTCATGGCGGTGACCTGCTCGACGATCTGTTCCAGCGACAGGCCTGATTCGCCGACCAACTGGACGCCGGTCTTCACCTGCGCCGAGGAGGTGGAAATCAGTTGCTTGATTTCCCGCGCAGCGTTGGCGGAGCGCTGGGCGAGTTCGCGGACTTCCTGGGCGACGACGGCAAAGCCCTTGCCCGCCTCACCGGCGCGCGCCGCTTCGACGCCGGCATTCAGCGCCAAGAGGTTGGTCTGGAAGGCGATCTCGTCGATGACGCTGATGATGTTGCCGATCTTCGACGACGAATTCTGAATTTCCGTCATCGCGTCGATGGCCCGGGCGACGATTTCGCCGCCCTTTTCGGCATTGGTGCGGGCTGTTGCCACGACGGCCTGGGCGCGGCCTGCGCCCTCGGCCGTGCCGTTGACGCCGCGGGTCACGTCGCCGAGTGCTGCGACCGTTTCTTCCAGCGAGGCTGCCTGCTGCTCGGTGCGTCGGGCGAGATCGTTGGAAGCGGTAGAGATTTCCGACAGACCGGAGCGGATGGTGGCGACCGCGCGGATGACGGAGTCGACCGCTTCCTCGAGGCTTGCGACCGAGTTGTTGAAATGATCGCGGATCCTGACGTAGCGATGGTCGACTTCGCCGACGCGGACGGTGAGATCGCCCTTGGAGAGCGCGTCGAGGCCGACGGAAATCTGACGGAAGGCATGTTCCATCACCTGAGCATCGGAAAGCCGCTCGGCCTCCTGGCGCAGCCGCTCTTCTTCGGCAGCGAGGCGAGCCCGCTCGGCATTGGCTTCGGCGATCAGCTTGGCGCGGCCCGTCTCCTGGAAAACCTTCAGCGAACGCGCCATGGCCCCCAGCTCGTGGCGGTGCTCGACGCCCGTTATCGCGATCTTCTCCTCGCCGCGGGCAAGCTGCTCCATGGACTGGGCCATCTTGCGCACCGCCGAGGAAATCAGCCGGCCGACGAAATAGGAAAGTACGAGGCCGATGACGATCAGCAGCCCACTGATGACGAGAGTCGTGCTGGTTGCGGAGGCAACCGTCGCCTCCACGGAACCATCCAGGGCCTTCTGGGCACCTGTCACAGTCGCCTGCAAATCCGTAAATTCGCCCGATATTTTTGGCGCCAGCACACCAAGCTGCGTCTGGCGAATATTGCCCGAGGCCCGAAGCACCTCCTTCATGTCGCCGAGACGGGCGGTGTAGTTCTGCATGAGCTGGCCGGCACCCATCAGGCGCTTCTTCTGCAGTTCGTTCTTTGCAGCCTTTGCAGCAGCGTCATTGAGCGCGACGGCTTCGGCAAGAGCCGCCTGCGCCGTGTCGTAAGCCGCGAAATCATTGGAATGCACGAAGCGTTCGGAGAAATAGAGGCTGCGGTTCAGGGCCTCCAGCGTCGCTGCCGTCATCTGCAGCAGGGCGACGTCGTTCTGGCGCCAGGCGCTGCGCACCACGTCGTTGAGCGCGATGCTCGTCCAGGGGCCGAATTCGGTGACCTTGGAGATCAACATGTCGCGTCGGGCCTGCAGGGAAACGATCTGCTCGAAGGCCTTGCCGTAGGCGGCGATATCCTGGCGGATCACAGCAAGGCCGGACTGCAAGTCCTTGTTGCCGGCAAAACGCGGATCGTCGGCCTCGAAGGCCTTCACGCCGGCGCGGAAGCTGTCGACGACAGCCTGCGTCGGCGTCGAGCGGAAGGCTTCCGCCGACATCTGGATTTCGTGCAGCTGGTCGCTGTAGTCGGAGATGGCGAGGCTCTGGCCGGCCGTGACGCGGTAGGACGCAAAGATGGCGGCAAGACCGTTCATGCCGGATATTGCGCTAACGGTGAGCAGGCTCATCAACAGGATCAACGGCACGAAGCCCGAAGTGATCTGCGCGCGAATGCCGAATTTATTCCAGAAATGCAACATGATAGGCCTCTTATGCTCACTGGCTCTTCGGCAGGTATTGGGCAATGTTCTCGGGTGTGACGAGTTCGAAGGGGACGTTGTTTTCGCGCGGCACCTTCTCCTTGTTGACGAGCTTCACGGCAGCGTCGACGGCCGCCGCCCCCTGCCCGACCGCACTCTGAAGAATGGTCACGTCGAGATCGCCGGCCACCATCGCGGCAAGCGCATCGTCGGTGGCATCGACGCCGGCGACGACGACGTCCTTCATCGGCATGCCGGCCTTCTTCATGGCGCCGATCGCGCCGAGGGCCATCTCGTCATTATTAGCGATCACCGCGTCGAACTTGACGCCGGCCGAAAGCCATTCCTGCATCTGCTGATCGGCATAATCGCGCGACCAGTAGGCCGCTTGCCGCTCGACGATCTCAAGGCCTTTGCAGTCCGGCGTGGCGATGACTTCGGCGATGTCCTGGGTGCGGGCGCGGGCGGCCGCATGGAAGGGTTCGCCCATCAGCACGACGACGCGGCCCTTGCCTTTGAGGAGCGCGCAGACCTGCTTGGTCTCGAGCGTTCCGGACTCTTTCTCGTTGGAGGCCACCACCACCTGATTGTCGGGCAGATCGAGCAAGTTGGAAGGAACGTTGTTGATATAGATCAGCGGAATGCCCGCATCCGCCGCCATCTTGGTCATTTGCGGCCCGAGATCGCCATCGGAGACGGCAAGGATAATGGCGTCGACCTTGTCGGCAATGAGCTTCTGAACCTGCTGCTTCTGTAGTTCATTGTCGCCCTTGGCATTCTCGGTGACGAGCTTGAGGCCGGAGATGGTCTGTCCGTGTGAGACGACGCCATTCAGGAGCGCCGTCCTGAATTTATCGAGATCGGACATCGAAACCCCGATCGTCTGGGCATGGGCAGCAGAGATCGATATCGCCAGGGCGATGGATGCAAGCGTGGCCGTTTTCATGAATTCCTCTGCGCAATTCGGATGGAATTGCGTTATTTCAAATCTTGGTTAAATTTTACCTTTCATCCGAAAGGCAGAAAGTATCAAATGGCGATATGATCTTGCCGCGGGGCAAACGCCTTCTCGGCGGCAACCATTGAAACTCGACGCGCATCGCACCGAACTTGATGCTGCGGCTTCAAGTCGCTGTTTAACTGAAATTATCTTCCGCCGAAGCCGGAGCTGACGGTGATGCCCCTGTAGATCACCCGCTGCAGCACGATGGCCAGGATAACACCCGGCAGCATCGAGATCGTCGCGCCCGCCATGATGTAATTCCAGGCGGTGCCCTGCTGTGTCTGGAACAACGTGAGCCCGAGCGGCAGCGTGGCTTTTTCCACCCCGCTGGTGGCGATCAGCGGCCACAGGAAGCTCTTCCACTGGGCGATGAAGGTGAAAAGCGCGAGCAGGCCGATCGCCGGCATGGCGAGCGGCACGATGACGGTGACCAGGATGCGCAGGCGCGAAGCGCCGTCCACCATCGCCGCCTCGTCGAGATCCTTGGGAATGCCGAGGATGAACTGCCGCAGCAGAAACGTGCCGAAGGAAGAGAAGGCGACCGGCAGGATCATGCCATGATAGGTATTGATCCAGCCGAGCTTGCTGACCAGGAGAAAAAGCGGGATCACCAGCATCACCTGCGGGATCATCAGCGTGCTGAGATAGGTGAGCAGCAGCCCCTCACGGCCGGGAAACCGCAGCCGCGCGAAAGCATAGGCGGAAAGGCAGGATACCGCGATCACGATCGCCGTGACTCCGCAGGCGACCACGAGGGAATTCAGCAGGAAGGTTCCGAACGGCAGGGCCACCAGCGCTTCGACGAAGGTGCCCCAATGATATTCCTCGGGGAAGATTCGGACCGGCACGGCCATCACCTCCGCATTCGAGCGCACCGCGTTCGACACCATCCAGAAGAAGGGGAAGAGGAAAAGCAGCGCGACCAGCGAAAGACCGGCGTAACTGAAGAAGGTGCCGATGCGCCGCAGGAGACGGCGGCGATCCGCGGAGACGGAATGCGGATGCCGTGAGGTCCGGTCAGTCGTCATAGTGCACCCATTTGCGCTGCATGTGGAACTGCAGGATGGTGAGCGCCATGATCATGACGAACATCACCCAGGCGAGAGCGGAGGCATAGCCCATCTGGAAATTGGTGAAGCCCTTCTGGTAGATGGCAAAGCCAAGCGTTGCCGTCGCCGAGCCCGGGCCGCCGCGCGTCATCGCAAAGATTTCGTCGAAGACCTGCAGCGAGGTGATCGCCGTCATCACGGTGGCGAAGAAGACGGTGGGCGAGATCAGCGGCAGACGGATGCGCCAAAAGCGCTGCCAGGCATTGGCGCCGTCGATCGTCGCCGCCTCGAGATAGTGTTTCGGCACCAGATCGAGCGCGGCGTTGAACATCACGACGTTATAGCCGACATTCGCCCAAAGGGTGACGATCACGACCGCCTGCATCGCCCAGGTCGGGTTCAGCAGGAAATTCGGCAGACCGAGGCCGAGCGAACGGATGACGGTGTCGGCCAGACCGTCCGGCGTGAAGATCAGCAGCCACACCACCGAAGCGGCAATCGTCGGGGTGAAGGTCGGCAGGAAGAAAATCACCCGGAAGATCGCCTTGCCGCGCTTCAGGCTGGATATCCAAACCGCCAGCATCAGTGAGACGATGATGTTCACAGCCAGATACTCGACGGCGAAGAACAGCGTGTTTCTGAGGATGGTGTAGAAGGCCGGATCGACGGTGAAGAGCTTGATATAATTCTGAAGACCGACGAAGGACGGCGTCGAGATCAGCTGCCAGTTTGTGAATGAGAGCGCCAGCGACGCCAGGATCGGCAGGGCCATGAAGATCATGAAGCCGAGGAAGCTCGGTAGCAGGAACAGCATGGCTGTCTGCGTCTCAGGTCTCAGAAGGCGCCGCGGCCGACCGGGCTGCAGGGGAATTTCGGCGACGGCGCTTTGCGACATGTCTTCCTCCGTGCGCGGCAATCCTGCCGCCGCGCTTTAACCTCATGTTTTCACGCATGTCATCATCGCAACGCCGCGTACGCGACGCGCTCTATTGCTGCGCGAGGCTCTGGATCGACTCCATCGTCTGCTTGGCGTCGGCGGTGCCGCCGAAGGCCGGCGGGAAATACTGGTTGAACAGGTTTTCGACCGCCGCCCAGTTGTTGGTGATCACGTAGGGCACGGAATGCGCCAGAGAATAGTCGATGGCCTCGCCGCCATTGGTGATGTCCTTGGCTGCCACCTTGTACCAGGAGGATTGCGACGCCGTGCGCGCTGGCAGCGCACGACCCTGTTCGGCGAGATATTGCAGCGCCTCCGGGCTGGTCAGCACCTGGATCGCCTTCCAGGCCGCATCCTTGTTCTTGCTCGTCGTGGCGATACCGAAACCCGAGCCCGCCGTGACGGCGGTAAGCTCGCTGTCTCCGCGCGGCAGGGAGGTGGAACCAATCTTGAACTTGACCTTGTCTTTCATGCCGATGATCGACCATGGACCGTCGACATACATGGCGACATTGCCCGAGTAGAACCGGCCCTGGATGACCGTGCCGGCATCGGCGCTCGACGGCACCAGCGGCGCCACCTTGTCCTTGGCGGCAAAGCCGATCACCCTCTCGGCCGCGGCAACGGCGCTCGGATTCGTAAGGTCGAGCGCTCCTGCATCATCGACATATTTATCGCCCCAGGCAGCCGCCAGGACCGAATAGTTCTGCGGGGTGATGCCGAAGCCGTATTTGCCGTCCTTGGTCAGCTTCTTGGCGGCATCGGTGAATTCGGCAAGCGTCCAGCCCGGCTTCGGCAGCGGAACGCGGGCGGCTTCGAGCGCATCCTGGTTATAATAGATGACCCACGGACCGACATCGTAAGGCAGGCCGTAAAGCTGCTTGTCGACGGACATGCCGCCGATGATCGAGGGGGTGAAAGCGCCGACATCGAATTTGTCGGCAGCGATCCGGTCATTCAGGGGCTCGAGCAGCGAATAGAAATTCGGCATGCGCAGCGACTGCATGGAAACGATGTCGGCAAGCTGTCCCGACGCCGCCAGCACCGGCAGCCTCGTCCAGTAATCGACCCAGCCGGTCGTCGTCAATGTCACCTTGATATCGGGATATTTGGCGGTGACCATATCCGCCAGGTGCTGCCAGCTCTTGGTGTCGGCATCGGAACCGGTCCACATCTGCCAGGTCAGGTTGACCTGCTCGGCCGATGCGGCTGAGGCAAAAAGACTGCCGCCGACTGTGGCGAGCAAAAGCGCTTTCTTCAGAACATTCATGGGTTTCTCCTCCCTCCATGACGCAATGAACACGCGAGTGCGACCGAGCTCACGCCTTGAGGACGATCTCGATCACCGGGACGGTAACGTCAGGCCGCCGGACCGGCAGTTCGAGCGTGATCATGCCTTCCGGCACCATCACGCCGATATTGGAATCCACTTCCTTCGTCTGGCTGAGCCAGCGCACTTCGCTGGCGTCGTGCAGGAACTGCGCATAGGCGATCCTGTCGGCGAGGCCCTCGATATGGATGTGGCGGTAAGGCCAGTTATAGACATGCAGGTAGAGACGGTTGCCGCGCTGGGTGTAGCGGCACCCGGCCGGAACCGGCAAATCGGACGGGCCGGCCCCATAGATGGAGCGGCCGTTGACGGCCATCCAGTTCTGGTAGACCTCAAGCGCATCGATGGCGCGTGCGTCGAAGGTGCCACGGCCGGTCGGGCCGACATTCATCAAGAGATTGCCGCCGAGCGCAACGGGATCGATGAGCAGCTGAATGATCTGGTCGGGGCTCTTCCAGCTATCCTCGTCGCGGTGATAGCCCCAGGAGCCGCTGAAGGTGTGGCAGGCTTCCCAGAGCACCCCCTGGCTGGCGATGGCAGGCGCCACGCGCGGCGTATATTGCTCCGGCGTCGTCACGTCGGGCAGCTTGCCCGGCGGCAGATCGAGGCGGTTGTTGACGATGATTTCGGGCTGCAGCTCGCGCACCAGCTCGATCAGCCGCTCGCTTTCCCAGTCGGAGCGGCCCTTGCCGGGCAGGCCGTGATATTCGCGGCCGGGATAGCTGAAATCGAACCAGATGATGTCGATACGGCCGAAGCCGGTCAGGAGCTCGCGCACCTGTTCGCGCATATAGGCGGCGTAATTGGCGATGTTGCGGCCGGCATTCAGCGCCTTGGCGTCGGCATGGTTGCGTAAGGGATGGTGGACGTCGATCGGAAAGTCGGGATGGTGCCAGTCGAGCAGCGAATAATAAAAGCCGATCTTCAGCCCCTCGGCGCGAAACGCCTCGACCAGCGGCGTCAGCAGATCCCTGCCGCTGGGCGTGTTCGTCGCCTTGTAATCGGTGACCTTGCTGTCCCAAAGGCAGAAGCCCTCGTGATGCTTGGTCGTCACGACGACATATTTCATGCCGGCGAGACGCGCCCGGCGGGCCCACTCTTTGGGATCGTAGAGATCGGGATCGAAATTGTCGAAATAGCGCTGGTAATGCTCGTCGGTCAGCTCTTCGCGGTTCTTCAACCATTCGTGCCGGGCTCCGAGAGCATAGAGACCCCAATGGATGAACATACCCAGGCGATCATGGCTGAACCAGGCGTGCTTGCCCGCCTCTCCCGATGCCGGATTTTCCAGCTGACGTGCTGCAATCGTCACAGGTTTCTCCTCCCTGTTTCCGGCCCATCACATCATCGAACCGGTTCGGTAGGCTGATCATTCACCCCGGTTCCTCGCCTGTCAAGCTGAAATCAACCAGCAAAAATGCGATTGAATATTCACCGATTGGCGCCACTACCCGGCAACATGTTGCACCGGGTTATGGAATCTGGCACTATGCGTTAATAGAACCGGTTCGAAAATATGACCACCATACGAGATGTAGCGCGCCTTGCGGGGGTTTCGATCTCGACCGTCTCGCTCGCGCTCAACAGCCCGAAGCGGGTCGGCGTCGAGACGCTCGACCGCATCCAGCAGGCGATAAAATCGACCGGTTACCGCATCGACCCCGTCGCTCAGACGCTGGCGCGCGGGCGCAGCTCGCTGATCGGCTTCGTTTCTGCCAATCTCGGCAATATGTTTTTCGGCGACATCCGCCGCGAGATCGAACATCAGGCGCTTGATCATGGTTATTTCGTCCTGATCGCCGACTCCTCGGGCCGAGCCGACCTCGAACGGGCGCTGCTGGAGAGGCTGGAAGCGCAGAAGATCGCCGGCATCGCCTTGGCGGCAAACGGGCGCGGCGAGGAATACGCGACCTTCCTGCGCGACTTCAAGACCCCGATCGTGATGTTCGACCAGAAGGTGGAGGGCGCGAAACGCGATTTCATCGGCTCCGACAATCCGCTGACGACGACCATCCTGACAGAGCATCTGCTGCAGCTCGGGCACAGGCGCATAGGCTTCATCTCCGGCCCAAGCGGCCTGCACACCGCCGACGAACGCCTGAAAGGTTTCATGGATACGATGGCCGGCGCCGGCGCGGAGATCGACCCGTCGCTGGTCGTCGAAGGCGGCTACACCAGGACCGGCGGCCATGCGCAGGCGATGCGGCTGCTCACCCGCCGCGACCGGCCGACCGCCATCATCGGCGCCAACAACATGATGGGTCTGGCGGCGCTGCAGGTGATGCAGGAAATGGGCTTCCGCTGCCCCGACGACGTATCGCTGGCGATGGTTGACGACGTACCCTGGAGCAACGTCATCACGCCCCGCATCACTATGGTCGTGCAGGATGCGCAGAAGCTCGGGGAACTCGCGGCGCAGCGCCTGCTGGCAAGAATCGCAAGCCCCGAGGCCGCCGCTGAGCCGCCGCGGGATTTTATCCTGACGCCGAAATTCGTGCGCGGCGAGTCGACCAGGCGACTCTGAGTTCCCTCCCTCGATCTTGACCAGGCAAAGGACGAGGCGGGTCCCCAAGCGCTGAGACAGAAGAAGAAGCAGCGTTGCGGCGTGCTTCGAGGCTTCGCCCTTCGGGCTGCGCACCTCAGCATGAGGAGCGTTGGAGGATGCCGCACCAAGGCCCACAAGACGCTCTGCGCCCGGCGACACTCCCAGCAAAACAGGTAGCACGGTGCCGTCCATCATTGAAAGATGGAAGGATTTGTCATACATGTGTGATGAATCGAGATTTTGCGTGCCGCTAGATGGCCGCATGCGGATCGAAGCCGATGCGAGGGGGCGAGGCGCAGCTATGCAGGTGAAGGATCGCAGCAGAGGCTCCGGGTCGCTGGTCTCGCAGGTCGGCGAAAGCCTTCGGCAAGCCATCTTGAGCGGCCAATATTCTGCCGGCGACAAGCTGCCGAGCGAGCATGAACTGACCGAGACGCATAGCGTCAGCCGCACCGTGGTGCGCGAAGCCGTGGCCGCTCTTCGTTCCGATGGACTGGTCGAGGTGCGCCAGGGCGCAGGCATTTTCGTGATCGGCGCCGACCCGACGCTGTCAGGTCGAAAGGTCGACAAGGCCCGCGTCGCCTCGGACTTGGAAGTGCTCGAGATCCGAACCCCCGTCGAAATCGAGGCGGCGGGACTTGCCGCGCTTCGCCGCTCGCCGGCTCAGGAGGAGGCGATCTTCGAATGCCACCGGAAGATCCTCCAGTGCATCGAGCAAGATCGATCCGTCCGCGAAGCGGATCTCGAGCTCCATGTGGCGATCGCCGAGGCGACGAACAATCCGCTGTTCAGACATTTCCTGGAATCCCAGGGGGCGGCGATCATCCCGCAATCGCGGCTTGTCCCGGAAACGAGGACAGCCGAGCAGACTGCTTATCGAAAGCTGATCCACCGGGAACACGAAGCGATCGTCATGGCGATCTCCGACAGGGACGATCAGGCCGCCCGCAACGCCATGCGTGAGCACCTGGTCGGCAGCCAGACCAGGTACCGCAACCTGCTGAAAGACTTGCGGAGTTTTGCGACCTGAGTCCAACGAGAAGCGCCGCCCGCACGGCAAGCTTTTCACCGGCCACGAGCCAACCTATTCCAACATCGGCGCCGGAAAGCGCTTTCCTGGCGATTTGCGCAGCCGCTTGTATTGTAAGAGGGCATCTACAGCGCGCGTCGGCGTGATGCATAGCTTGAACGCGCAGGGTAACATCCGCGGCTGAAAGCTAGTTGAAAGCTTCGACGTCATAGGTAAGGGGCAGCATCGTGGAGGAGCACGGTCAAGGTGGCCAGACGACGATGCAAGCCAATCACCAGGAGGAGATTTCCATGCGTTCTTCGCGCAGCCTTTTTCAAACTGTCGCTTTTTCCACGCTTTTCGCCGCAGCATCTTTCGGTGCGAGCGCCGCTGACGCAGCCGACAAGATCACCATCATGGTCGGCGGTTATGAGAAGCAGATCTATCTGCCCGCCAAGCTCGCCGAATCCCTCGGTTACTTCAAGGACGAGGGCCTCGACGTCGAACTCCTGAACGAAGCTGCCGGCGTCGATGCCGAAAACCAGCTTTTGGCAGGCGCCGTCCAGGGTGTTGTCGGCTTCTACGACCACTGCGTGGACCTGCAGGCCAAGGGAAAATTCGTCGAATCCATCGTCCAGTTCAGCCAGGCGCCGGGTGAAGTCGAGATGGTCTCGAGCAAACATCCCGACATCAAGTCGCCGGCTGATTTCAAGGGCAAGAGCCTCGGCGTCACCGGTCTCGGCTCGTCCACCAACTTCCTGACCCTCTTCATGGCCTCCAAGGCCGGCTTGAAGCCCGGCGACGTCGTCACGGTTCCGGTCGGCGCCGGCGGCACCTTCATCGCCGCCATGCAGCAGGATCAGATCCAGGCCGGCATGACGACCGAGCCGACGATCTCGCGTTTGGTCAAAACAGGCGAAGCCAGCGTGCTCGTCGACATGCGCACGGTCGAGTCGACCCGCCAGGCGCTCGGCGGCACCTACCCCGCGGCGTCCCTCTACATGGAAGCCGCTTGGGTCGACGCTCACAAGGACGAGGCGCAGAAGCTCGCCAACGCCTTCGTCAAGACCCTGCGCTACATCAATACGCATTCCGCCGCCGAGATCGCGGACAAGATGCCGAAGGATTTTTACGTCGGCGACAAGGACGGCTACGTCAAGGCTCTCGATGAGGGCAAGGGCATGTTCACGCCGGATGGCATCATGCCTGAAGACGGCCCGAAGACCGTGCTTGCCGTGCTTTCGGAATTCTCCAAGAACGTCAAGGGCAAGCAGATCGACCTCTCCAAGACCTACACGACGGAATTCGTCAAGAACGTCAAGTAAGTCAGTCGCGCCGCTCCCGGCTCCCAAGCGGGAGCGGCCTCCGTTCGATCATGGGCATTGCGTGCGCGCCCGCAAAGCACGCCTCGGGTATCACCATGCAACAGGACAATAAGCAGATCCCGGCGATCGAGCTGATCAATGTCAGCCGGCGCTTCGTCTCGCCGACGGGGAAATCCCTGACTGCGCTCCGCGATTTCAACATGACGGTCGCCCGCGGCGAGTTCGTCGCCGTTGTCGGTCCCACCGGCTGCGGCAAGTCAACGACCCTCAACCTCGTGACGGGGCTCGCACGGCCAAGCGCCGGCGAAGTCCGGCTGATGGGTGGGCCTATCACCGGTATCGATCCGCGTGTCGGTTTCGCGTTCCAGACCGACGCGCTGTTTCCCTGGAAAAACGTGATCGACAACGTCATGGCCGGGCCGTTGTTTCGCGGCAAGTCACGCGCCGAGGCGGAAAAGATGGCCCGCGACTGGCTGGCGCGCGTCGGCCTGTCGAAATTTCTGCATCACTATCCCCATCAGCTGTCCGGCGGCATGCGCAAGCGCGTCTCGCTGGCTCAGACCTTCATCAACGAACCGGAAATCCTGCTGATGGACGAGCCGTTTTCGGCGCTGGACGTGCAGACCCGCACGGTCATGCATGAAGAGCTCCTGAAGTTGTGGGCGGAGCGAAAAGCCTCGGTGGTCTTCGTCACCCACGACCTCGAAGAGGCCGTGGCACTTGCCGACAAGGTCTATGTGCTCACAGCCGGCCCCGCGACGGTCAAGTCGGTCTACACGATCGATCTCCCTCGCCCGCGCGTGGTGTCGGAGATCCGCTACGAGCAGAACTTCATTGATTATTGCAAGACGATCTGGGAGGACCTCCGCGAGGAGGTCGAGACCAGCTACCGCCGCGCAAGCGAAGCGGCTTGAGAGGAGGACATCATGGCACATACCGCTCTAGAGGCCGATTCGGCCGTCATGTTTCGGCCGGGCACCTCGGACACGGAAATCGAGGCGTCGGCGCTGAAGGCGATGCATCGGCGCAAATTACTGGTGCGTTTCTGGCAGATCGCCATTCTGGTCTTCGTGATCGGCATGTGGGAACTCTCCTCCAACATGCAGTGGATCGATCCGTTCTTCTATTCAAGCCCGAGCGGCGTCGTTCAGCGCCTCTACGAATGGGCGACCGAGGGCACCACCGAAGGGTCGCTCTGGTACAATCTGTGGGTGACAATGGAGGAGGCGCTAATCGGCTTCTTCGCAGGCTCGATCACCGGCGTCTTCGTCGGCATCGGCCTCGGCCGCAACCGCTTCCTATCGGACATCTTCTCAGTCTACATCAAGGCGATCAACTCGATCCCCCGCGTCGTCCTTGCCCCGATCTTCATCATGATCATGGGTCTCGGCCTGCCGTCCAAGGTCGCGCTCGCCTTTATCATGGTGTTCTTCGTCGTCTTCGCCAACGCCTTCCAGGGCGTGCGCGAGGCCGACCGCAACATGATCGCCAATGCCCGCATCCTCGGCGCTTCGGACTGGCAGGTAACCCGCACCGTTGTCATTCCCTCGGCGATGAGCTGGATCTTCGCCAGCCTGCACGTCTCCTTCGGCTTTGCGATCATCGGCGCCATCGTCGGGGAATTCGTCGGCGCCCGCTTCGGCATCGGTCAGCTTATCTCAATCGCCAAGGGCACGTTTGACGCGGCCGGCATGTTCGCGGCGATTCTCCTCGTCATGGTCGTCACGCTGTTTGCCGAATTCATCATGACACTGGTCGAGAACCGCCTGGCGAAATGGCGGCCGCAGCAGCACCTCGACACGCAGTAATCAGATAGACCTCCTCCCAGGGCAGATCTAAGAGAAGGCCGGGCACCATGCCCGGCCTTTATTCATTTGATGCACTTCAGATTCATGTGAGCGGCAGCCGCACGGTCACGACCAGACCGCCGCCTTGCGCGTCGTCGAGCGAGACCGAACCTCCCGCCCCTTCGACGACCTCCCGGACGATCGCCAGCCCCAAGCCACTTCCCTCGGCTTCGGTCCCCATAATCCGGTAGAACCGTTCAAAGACCTGTTCGCGCTCGCTTTCAGGAATACCGGGTCCGTTGTCCTCGACGGTCACAACGGCGTTGCCGTCCGCCTGCCCCACCGCAACAGTTACCCGTCCATTGGCCCGAGTATAGCGGATCGCGTTGTCGATGAGGTTGACCAACATCTCCCGCAACATCGTCCCGTCGCCTTCGACGATGACGGGTCCGTCCGTTTCCAAACCGACGTCGATATTCCGCCTCAACGCCTCTTCTGCATGGGCCTCCAGGATCTCGCGGGCGGCCTTGCTGAGGTCGGCCGCGTCGCTGCGCGGGCGCCGGCTTCCGGGCTCGGCCCGCGACAAGGTCAGAAGCTGGCTGGCGAGGCGCGAAATCTGCCGCGTGCTGGTGCGAAGGGCAAAAAGCGCCTCGTCGCGGCGGGCCGCATCGGCTTCGCGGGCCGCCACGCTTGCCTGAGTCGAAATCAGCGCCAGAGGCGTTCTCAGTTGATGGGCGGCATTCGATACGAAGCGTCGCTGCGCGGCCATCTGGTTCTGGACACGCTCCATGTAGTCGTTGAGCGCATGAACGAGCGGCTGCAATTCGCTCTGCACCATCTCGGGCGGTAAGGGATCAAGACGGTTGCGGCCGCGCTGGCGCACGGCGTCCCGCAATCTCAGGGCCGGCGCCAGGCCGCGTTGGAGCCCGAGGATGGTCACCAGGCTTGCGACGAAGACGAGCACAAACTGCTTCGAAAAGTCTGAAAGCCACAGCTGCCTTCGCATCGCGTACTGGCTGTGATGGGTCACGGCGACGGTCACCGAGATGGTGCCGTCATCAGGAAGGCCGACGACGGGATGGTCGAGCATCAGGACGCGCACATCGGCGCCATGGAATGCGCGATCCTCACCTGCCCGCTGGACGGTCGGCAACGGCAAGTCGGGAAAGCCGCTGACCAGGCTGCCCCAGGCGGTGATCACCTGATAGGAGACCCGATCACCGAAACCCGTATCGAACATCTCGAGCGCAGCCGGCGGCACGTCCACCTGAACATTGCCGCCCTCGTCGACGCGGACGGCCTCGGCAATGACGCGAGCCGAGGCCAGAAGCGTTCTATCCGTCACCAGCTTCGCCGTCGCATCCGCCGTCCAGAAGCTGTCGTAAAGATTGAAGCCGATCGCGCCGAGCAGGGTCAGCAGCACCCAGCAGAGCAACTGGACTCTCAGGCTCCGGCTGAGCCGCGCGATCGTCGCGCCGGCCTTTGTGACGACGCTATTCGACATGTCTGAGGAGATAACCGAGCCCGCGCAGCGTCGCGATCTGAACCGAGCTGCTTTCGAGCTTCTTTCTGAGCCGGTGGACGTAGATTTCGATGGCGCTCGGATCCGCCTCGTCGTCGAAACCGAACACGCTTTCGGAAAGGGCGGCTTTCGACACCGTGTTGCCCACCTTCATGACGAGCTGTTCGAGAACGGCATATTCCCGCGGCGTCAGCTGCAGCAGTTCGTCCGCGACGAAAAACTGCCGCGTCCCGCCGGAAAAACGCAGATTTCCGACGGTGATCTCGGACGAGGCGCGATCCTGTCCGCGGCGCACCACCGCGCGGATTCTCGCTTCGAGCTCGGCAATTTCGAAGGGCTTGGCGAGATAGTCGTCGGCGCCACTGTCGAGCCCCGCCACCCGGCCGTCCAGGCTTGCATTCGCGGTCAGGATGATCACCGGAAGCTTGTTTCCCGATTGTCTAAGCCGCTTCAAAAGCGTCAAGCCGTCAAGCTTGGGTAGCGCAAGGTCGAGGATCATCGCCGAATACTCGGCCACCTTGAGCATATGCTCGGCATCCTCGCCGTCATGGGCGATATCGATAGCATATTGCGCCTGCCGCAGGGCTTTGCCCAGCCAGGCCGCCAGATCCTTGTTGTCCTCCACTACAAGCAGTCTCATCCATCCCCCTTAGCACGGGCAGATGGTCTGGCGGAAGCGCGACACGGTTGACTCTAGGCGTCTTCAGCCTCGTCCCCGGCAGCAACGGCTGCGACCTCTCGGTCTCCGGCCATCGGCACCTCCGTTCCCCAGATTTCGATCTGCGTCAGCGCCGGAAAGGGCGAGCCGTCCTGCGCCTTGATCAGGCCGTGCAACTCCACCCATTCGACGATGCAGGGCTCTATCGAAAAGCTTTGCGCAGCACCCGATTTCACCAGCGGAAAGGAGCAGCTGCTGCCGTTAGAGAAGGTGAGGCTGGCTTTCTCCCACCAGGAATCATGCGGGAAATCCGCCCGGAGGTAGAAGACGACCTCATCGATCCGGACGGGTCGGCCGAACTCCACCGTCAGGGCGGCTTGCGGATCTCGATTGATGCCCCAGCTGGTGTAGGGCCAGAAGCCGTGATCGTCGTTGGCCTTTTCACCGTCGATGGCGTTGCGCGCGGCAAAGACCGCTTCGCCCCGGGTTTCGACATTGGCGCGCGCATGCGGAAACAGCGTCCGATTGGCGTGATCGTCCCAGGGGTTCAGGGCGAGATTGCGCCGCTGGGCAATCTCGTCGGGCCGCGCGCTGCGGACTGAAAGCCGATGCATATCGCCGCTAAAGGCGTTCGGCGAATAGGGTTTACGCTTGTCGCCGAACGGCACGGCGAGGCAATAATCGCATTCCTTCATATAGACCGGGCCGGGTTGATTCGCGCTGTCCAATGCCAGGAGGATATGCCCGGGTTCGGAAGCCTCCACGACGACGCAGTCGCCCTCGCGATAGCTCTGCCGATAGACCAGAAACGTTTCGTCCTGCCCCGTGGCGCTTGCCAGCACGAAGCCGTCGGCATCCATGATCTTCAGCGTCAATTCCATGCTCGCCCTCCTCAAGGCTAGACGATCCGCAATCTCAGAAGCTTGCCGGCAAACGGCAGGCGCAGCCGGTAGAGCTTCTCGGGCCAGGCCGATCTCAGCCTGATGTCATCAACCTCGATCTCGTCGATTTCGATGGACCCGGCGCCGTCGACGACAATGCTGCCGAGATCGGCGAGATCGATCCCGCCGGGGGCGACGGTCGGCGCCACGCAGGTCATCAGCGACAGGACCGCCGGCTTGCCGCCGTCATAGGTATCGACGATTTCGACATGGCGACCCCGTTGCAGGGAGACCGCGCGCCGATAGCTGCGCACATCCGCTTCCGGTGGATAGGCGCCCGATATATCGAGAGATATACGCGCTTCGCCGTCGCCGAATTCGACCTCGACATCGCGGGCCCCGAAGGCTTCGCCGGCGGACTGCATGACGCCTCCGAAGGTCGGCAGGTTGTGATAGGCCGATTGCATCGTCCATATCTCGTAGCGCCGCGGAGAAAAGGTCTTTGCGGTATAGGTCTCGACGCCGACGTCGATCAGGAAGGGACGGCCGTTCTTGTAGAGCGTGACGCTGCCGACATCGTTGTGATTGTGGCCCTCGCCGTTGTTGCCGGCCTTGACCGCTAGGGAAAATTGCCCGTCGCGGGCGATGAACAGGCCGATGCCGGGATAAAAGATATCCCGGCCGGATGCCGGCTGCAGTTCGGCGGCTGGGATCGTATGACCGACCAGCAGCTCCTGCACGCGATACCAGAGGTTCCATTCGCCGGGCAGATGCGGGCTCTCGGCGGCCGCCCGGTCGGCTGCGGCGAATGCCGAAAGCATTTCGGAACCAACAGACTTGCCGAACAGGTATTCCCGTGCGCTGCAAGGCTCGACCACCGCGGAGGAATCCGCGAAGTTGAAATAATGGCGGCCGGCGACATGCATGTTGGCGATGTATTCGGCCATGTTGCGGATCTTCGGCTGCCGCCAGATCCCGTCGAACAGGCCGGGCGCTACGCGATCGAGCACGGTCAGCGCGCCGTTCAGGCAGAGTGCGGCATGGCGATAATAGACCACGCCCTCCTCGCAGGCCCCGTCTTCCGCATAATCCTTGAGGAAAGCATCGAGACTGCCGAGCGCTCTTTCGACCACGGCGCGGCGTGTCGACTGATCGGTCTTCAGCGAGAAGGCGGATAAGAGAACGTTCTGGGTAATCCAGGCCGTCCAGTTGTTCATTCGCTCCTCGCCGCTGCCCATCCACCAGAAATGCCGGCCGAGATAGGGCGTCAGGATGCGGGTCTCGATCTCGCGTTTCACACGCGTCGCAACCTCCGGGCTGATGCCGTCGAGCGCATCGCCGAGCAGGGCGACGATCGTCGCCAGAAGGGCCGCCGTTTCGGCGGCGAAGAGATCGATGACCGGCTGCGAAGTGTCGGGAAGCGGCAGACGCGGGCCGCCGCGCCCATAGGCATTATGCGCAGGAAGCTGCCAGCCACTCTCCTCGGCAATCAGGAAGATGCCGTCGACGATCTTCGGCAGGAACCGCCCACCCGCTTCCACCAGTTCGCCCAGCACAAGATCATTGAGCATCCGCCGGCGGGTGAAATAAAGTGCCTCGAAGCGCGAGCGGTTGCCGGTCTCCGTGTACTCCCGGTAATCGGAGGCAGTGACGAGAGGCCAGGCGCGCGCAAATGTGGCTTCGGCATCGCGCACGACCACATCCCGTACAACCCGCGGCACCGCGCTCCATCTGTCGCGATCGGCATAGGCAGATCCCGGCGTGAAATCGCTGAGGACGTCCGGCAGTTCCCCTGAAATCTCGCTGAACATGTCCCTCCCCGCATTGGAAAAGCCTCGACGGCGCTTGGCCTAATGCTCACCTATCATATGTTTTCGGCGCTCGCCATATAATTTGTATGACCTATTCAGAACTTGTTTGACCAATACCGGAGATGTGCTATGTCCTTCGCAGGAGGAAGAACAGGCGGCGCCCATCCGCCCAAACGGCTCTGGATTTAAGTTGGAGAATCCCGGAAGCCGCCAGTTGCAGAATGCCCGCCCAGGAGGAAGCATCGGTGTCCATATCGAATTCGGTCATCGCTAGGGATGGCGCTCCGGCAGTTCCCCGCCGGAAGGTCACCGCCCTGTCCAAGCGCCAGCGCAAGATCCGCAATGCGCTCGTCGCCTATTCGTTCATCGCGCCGAATTTCCTCGGCTTCGCCGTCTTCACCCTCGGCCCGATCCTGTTCGCCTTCGCGCTTGCCTTCATGCATTGGGACGGCTCGAACGCGATTACGTTCGCAGGCCTCGACAATTTCTGGCGGCTCTTCGACGACAAGGCCTTCATCGCGGCGTTCTGGAACACGGTCATCTATACGGTCGCCTCGGTGCCGGCGACGCTCCTTTGCGCACTCGGCCTCGCCGTTCTCCTCAACCAAAAGATCGCGGGGCGGAATTTCTTCCGCACGGCGATGTTCTTCCCCTATGTCGCCTCGCTGGTGGCCGTCGCCGTCGTCTGGAACATGATCTTCAATCCCGAGATGGGACCGGTGAACATGATCCTCTATACGCTCGGTCTCGACCCGAAAAACATGCCGGGATGGGCGGCCGATCGCCACTGGGCGATGGTGACGGTGATCCTCTTCGGCATCTGGAAGAACATGGGCTATTACATGGTCATCTATCTAGCCGGCCTGCAGGGCATCAATGCCGAACTCTATGAGGCCGCCGATCTCGACGGCGCCAATTCCTGGCAGAAGTTCATCCATGTCACGGTGCCGCAGCTCGGGCCGACGACTTTCTTCGTCACCGTCATGCTGACGATCCAGTCCTTCAAGGTGTTCGACCAGATCTACATGATCACCCAGGGCGGCCCCGGCACCTCGACACTCGTCCTCGTCTACCACATCTATAACGAGGCCTTCATTTCCTGGGATCTCGGCTATTCCAGCATGATTTCGCTGGTGTTGTTCTTCCTCGTGCTCGCGGTCACGGTCTTCCAGTTCCGCCGCCAGAGGGAGGACGAGGCATGAGGATCGCCGGACGCAAAGTGACCATCGGGACGGTTGCGATCTATGCTATTGTCATCGCCGTCACGCTGGTCATGCTGATGCCATTCGCCTGGATGCTTTCGGCATCGCTGAAGCTCAGCCGCGACGTCTTTGCCTTCCCGATCGAGTGGATACCGTCTCAGCCGCAATGGCAGAACTACGTGGATATCTGGACGAAGATCCCGCTCGCTCTGTTCATCTACAATACGTCGAAGCTGACGATCATCGTCACGCTGCTGCAGCTCCTCACCTCCAGCTTTGCCGCCTACGCCTTCGCCAAGCTGAATTTTCCCTACAAGAACACGCTGTTCCTCGGCTATATCGCCACCATCGCCATGCCCTGGCAGGTCTATATGGTGCCGCAGTTCCTGCTGATGCGCGAATTCGGCCTCAACAACACGCATCTGGCGCTGATCTGCCTGCAGGCCTTCACCGCCTTCGGTGTCTTCCTGATGCGGCAGTTCTACATGTCGATCCCGACCGAGCTATGCGAAGCGGCCCGCATCGACGGCATGAACGAGTATCAGATCTGGGCGCGCATCATGCTGCCGCTGTCGAAGCCGGCGCTCTCGACGCTGACGATCTTCACCTTCGTCACCACCTGGAACGACTTCCTCGGACCGATGATCTATCTCACCAAGACCGAGCTGAAGACCGTCCAGATCGGCCTGCGCATGTTCATCTCGCAATATTCGGCCGAATACGGGCTGATCATGGCGGCTTCCGTCGTCGCGCTCATTCCGGTCCTCGTCGTCTTCCTTGTTCTCCAGCGCTTCTTCGTCGAGGGCATCGCCTCGACTGGATTGAAGGGTTAAGCCATGAACGCCGTTTCCTCAGTCGCCCCGCAGCCGATCACCGATGAGGAAGTGAAAGCCGCGCTCGATATCGCTGTCGAGCAGGTCAGGCGCAACCTCCCCTCATTCACCCACGCCGCGCAAAACCATTCCAGCGTCAAGAATTTTTATCCTCCGGTGGCGAACGACCAGTGGACCGCAGGCTTCTGGCCCGGCGAACTGTGGCTCGCCTTCGAACACAGCGGCGACGCGGCTTTCCGGGATGCTGCGCAGATCCAGGTTCAATCGTTCCTGCATCGGATCGTCAATCGCATCGAGACCGATCATCACGATATGGGCTTTCTCTATTCGCCCTCGTGCATCGCCGCCTGGAAGCTCGTCGGAGACGCGGATGGCCGCAGGGCCGCGATCCTGGCCGCCGACCAGCTGATCGAGCGCTTCCAGCCGATCGGCCAGTTTATCCAGGCCTGGGGTCGCAAGGGAAAGGCGGAGGAATATCGCTATATCATCGACTGCCTCCTGAACCTGCCGCTGCTCTACTGGGCAAGCCGAGAGACCGGCGATCCGAAATACCGTGAAATCGCGCTTATCCACGCCCGCACCACGCTCGCCAACTCGGTGCGGCCGGATGATTCCACCTATCACACCTTCTACATGGACCCGGTGACCGGCGCGCCGGTGCGCGGCGCCACCAAGCAGGGCTACCGGGACGACAGCGCCTGGGCGCGAGGACAGGCCTGGGCAATCGCGGGCATGGCGCTCTCTTATCGCTACGAGCGGATCGAGGAATATTACCGAACCTTCGACAGACTGCTCGCCTTCTATCTCAACCGGCTGCCGGCCGACATGGTGCCCTATTGGGACCTCGTCTTTTCCGATGGCGACGGCGAACCGCGCGACAGTTCGTCGGCCTCGATCACCGCCTGCGGCCTGCTTGAAATGGCCGAGCTCGTCGAAGCCGAACAAGCCGAGCGCTATCGCACGCTGGCGCGCCGCATGATCAAGAGCCTGGCCGACCACTATGCGGTCAAGGATCCCACCGTTTCCAACGGCCTGGTGCTGCACGCCACCTATTCGAAGAAATCGCCCTTCAACACCTGCCGCGGCGAGGGCGTCGATGAGTGCGTCTCCTGGGGAGACTATTATTACATGGAAGCTTTGACGCGCCTTTCGCGTCGCTGGTCTTCCTATTGGTGACCTCAGGAGAACCCGATGGCCAGCATTTCGCTTAAAGAGCTGAACAAATCCTACGGCGCGCTCACCGTCGTCCACGATATCGATCTTGAGATCGCCGACAAGGAATTCATCATCCTGGTCGGCCCCTCCGGTTGCGGGAAGTCGACGACGCTCAGGATGATCGCCGGTCTCGAGGAGATCTCCGGCGGCGAACTCAAGATCGGCGGCGACGTCATGAACGACGTCCCCTCCAAGGACCGGGATATCGCCATGGTTTTCCAGAACTATGCGCTCTATCCGCATATGACCGTCTACAAGAACATGGCCTTCGGGTTGCAGCTCAGAAAGGTGTCGCGCGACTTCATCGATGCCCAGGTGCAGGACGCCGCCAAGATTCTCGACATCACCCATCTCCTGAACCGCAAGCCGAAGGCGCTTTCGGGCGGTCAGCGCCAGCGCGTGGCGCTCGGCCGCGCCATGGTGCGCAATCCGGCCGTTTTCCTCCTCGACGAGCCGCTTTCCAACCTCGACGCCAAGCTGCGCGGCACGATGCGCTCCGAAATCACCAAGCTGCACAAGCGCCTCAACGCCACCTTCATCTACGTCACCCACGACCAGGTGGAGGCCATGACCATGGCCGACCGGATCGTCGTCATGAAGGACGGCCACATCCAGCAGGTCGACACGCCGCAGAATCTCTATGACCGCCCCGTCAACATGTTCGTTGCCGGCTTCATCGGCGCGCCGCAGATGAACATGCTGCCCTCGACCATTCAGCGCCGTGGCGATGGCTATGTCGCCGTCTTCGACGGCCGGGAATTGCCGCTGCCCGATCATTTCGACAAGAGCAAGATCGCGCCCTATGAGGGCCGCGAACTGGTGCTCGGCATTCGTCCGGAGAATTTCCACGAACTGCCGCCGGCCGACATCCCGGCCGAGAACCTGGCACCCCTCACGGCGGTGGTCGAACTTGCCGAGCCGATGGGCTCGGAAGTGCACCTGAACATGGTGGCCGGCGGGCGCAATCTCATCGCCCGTGTGTCGCCGCGCTTCCGGCCCGATATCGGCGACGAGGCGAGGCTCATCGCCGATATGAGCAATGCGCAGCTGTTCGACAAGGAAACGGAGCGCTCAATTCTCTACTGAGCGCCTGGGGAGACGGCCATGCAGTGGTTGCGGGAGATGTGGACGAAGGAGGGGCCGGGCATTCCCAAGGATGCTCCGAAAAGGACCGGCCTTGCGCTGTTTGCCGAAATCCTCGTCCGCGAATGGTGGGAAATGGTCAAGCTCAATATCCTGTTCATTCTGGCCTCCCTCTTCGTCGTGACGCTGCCGGCAGCGCTCGCCGCCATGGCCCGGGTCTCGGTGGCATTGGTGGAAGACCGCAACACCTATCTCCTGCGCGACTTCACGGAAGCTTTTCTGCGCTACTTCTGGCGGGCCACCCCCTGGGGCCTGGCGCTGGCCGGCGTGCTCGCGATCTGCATCCAAGCGATCCGGACCTATGCCGCCGGCGCGCGGGACAATTTGATGCTTGCCGCACCGCTGGCGATCGCGCTCGTCGCGACCGCCTTCGTCGCAGTGTTGGCCTGCCATCTCGTCGTGCTGATGGTCATGCGCGATCTACCGGCTCTGCGGCTTCTGCGCCGGGCCGCGCTCGCCTCCGTCATCCGCCCGCTTCCGGCACTTGCCGCGCTCGCCTTCAACGCCACCCTGTGGCTGGCGCATATCCTCTTCTATCCGGTTTCCGTCTTCATGCCTGCAACCTTCAATTTTTCACTCGGAATGTTCGCCGTCGCATTCGGCGTTCATCGGGCAGTGGTGTTGGTTCTGGACCTGCCAGAGGCAATGCAGCCGTGTAAACCGACGCTTCATAAAATAATTGACCAGAGACGATCCAGGGAAGGAGAACAGGCATGCATTTAGATAAATTCGGGAGGACGGTGAAACTTGCCGTGGCGGGTTTCACGCTGGCAGCAATGACATCAGGCGCAGCGCTTGCCCAAGACGCCGTGACGCTCAAATGGGCTTTGTGGGACTGGGACAAGACCGCCTACTACAAGCCGTTGATCGAGGCCTATCAGGCCAAGCATCCGAACGTGAAGTTCGAGCCGATGGATCTCGGCTCGCAGGACTACCAGCAGATGATTTCGACGCAGCTGACCGGCGGCTCGAAAGACATCGACATCGTCACCATCAAGGACGTGCCGGGCTATACCAATCTGGTGCGCGCCGGCAACATCGCCGATCTGAGCGGCTTCGTCAAAGATCAGAAGATTGATCCGGCACCCTATGGCGGCTTGATCGAGGAATTGACCATCGACGGCAAGGTCTATTCTCTGCCGTTCCGCTCCGACTTCTGGATCGTCTATTACAACAAAGACATCTTCGACAAAGCTGGCGTCCCCTACCCCACCAATGACATGACCTGGGCGCAGTTCGACGCGACCGCCGAGAAGCTGACCGGCGGCATGGGCACCAACAAGACCTATGGCGCGCTGCTGCACACCTGGCGTTCGACCGTTCAGCTGCCTGGTATCCTCGACGGAAAACACACGCTGGTCGATGGCGACTACGCCTTCCTGAAACCTTGGTACGAAAGGGCACTCACCCTGCAGAAGGATGGCGCCATTCCCTCCTATGCCTTCCTGAAGACATCAAACACGCATTATTCGGCGCTGTTCTTCAACGGCACGATCGGCATGCTGCCGATGGGAACCTGGTTCGTCGGCACCCAGATCGCCAAGGTGAAATCGGGTGAATCGAAGAGCAAGAACTGGGGCATCGTGAAGTTCCCGCATCCGGAAGGCGTGGCAGCCGGCACGACAGCTGCGCAAATCTCGGGCCTCGCCGTCAACGCCAACTCCGAGCATAAGGATGCGGCCCTCGACTTCATCAAGTTCGTCACCGGTCCGGAGGGCGCTGCCGTCATCGCATCGACGGGCACCTTCCCGGCGCTCAAGACCGCTGACGTCAGCGCAAAGATCGCGGCAACACCCGGCTTCCCAGAGGACGCCGCCAGCAAGGAGGCGCTGATACCGTCGAAAGCCTATCTGGAGATGGCGGTCAACCCGAACGCGGCCAAGATCGAGGTCGTGCTCAACCGCGTCCATGACGCGATCATGACCGACAATACCCCGATCGAGGACGGGCTGAAGGAAATGACCGAAGGTGTGAAGGCCATCAAGTAGACTTCGCGAAATGCCGACGGCCGCGGACCAGTACATGGCCCGCGGCCGACCTGTTCTAAAGATTTCGAGCTGACGATGATATATGATCCCGCCAGGACCAACCCGCTTTTCGGCAATCCCCTGAAGACACGTGACGACCTGGCGAAGGCCGTCAACGACCTCTTCGCACCGCTTCTGCCCTATTTTTCCGAAGGCGGCGCCCGTGTGCGCCTGGGTGCTACCGGCGCGATCTTCGACCGGGCGGCGGCGGATCTGGAAGGATTTGCACGGCCGCTCTGGGGCATGGTTCCGCTCGCCGCCGGCGGCGGCCATTTCCCGCATTGGGATCTTTATCGACGCGGACTGGCAAACGGGACCAATCCTGATCATCCCGAATATTGGGGCGATCTAGCCGACCGCAACCAGCGGCTGGTCGAACTCGCCGCGATCGGCTTCGCGCTGGCGCTCGTGCCCGAGCACGTCTGGGAGCCGTTGAGCGAGAGCCAGAAGAAGACGGTTGCCGCCTATCTTGTCGCGGCGCGGGAACTGGAATTCATCGACAACAACTGGAAATTCTTCCGGGTCCTCATCGATCTCGGGCTGGAGCGTGTCGGTGTCCCGTTCGATCATCAGAAAACCGTCGCCTATCTCGACGAGTTGGAGGCTTTCGATCTCGGGCAAGGCTGGTATCGCGACGGCCCGGTGCGGCGGGTCGATCATTACATTCCCTTCGCCATGCATTTCTACGGCCTGATCTACGCCGTGCTGGCGCACGGCGACGAGGCGCGCAAGGACCGCTTCTGTGGTCGCGCCGAAATCTTTGCCCGGGATATCCGGCATTGGTTCGGCCCCGATGGCGCGGCCCTTGCCTTCGGCCGCAGCCAGATCTACCGCTTCGCGGCCGGCGGTTTCTGGGGCGCGCTTGCCTTTGCCGGCGTCGAGGCGCTGCCCTGGGCCGAGATCAAAGGCTACTACATGCGCCATATCCGCTGGTGGTCGGCGATGCCGATTGCCGAGCGCGACGGCGTTCTCTCGATCGGTTACGGCTATCCGAACCTGCTGATGAGCGAGAGTTACAATTCTCCCGGCTCGCCCTATTGGGCGCTGAAATTCTTCCTGCCGCTCGCGCTTCCAGAGGATCATCCCTTCTGGACCGCCGAAGAGGCGCCTCAGCCGGAATTCCCGCAGCCGGTTGCCTTGAAGCCGGCGGGCATGGTCGCCATGCATACGCCGGGAAATGTCGTCGTGCTTTCCTCCGGCCAGCAGCACGACAAGATGCGCGGCGCCAACGAGAAATACTCGAAATTCGTTTACTCCACCCGATACGCCTTCAATATCGAGGCCGACGACCGGAATTTTGTAGCCGCAAGCTTCGACGGCATGCTCGGGCTTTCCGACGACGGCACTCACTTCCGCATGCGGGAAAGCCTCGAAGAGGCGCTGATAGCAGGCGACCGGCTCTATTCGCGCTGGCGCCCCTGGAAAGATGTCGCCATCGAGACCTGGCTCATTCCCGCAAACCCCTGGCACATCCGCATCCACCGCATCGCCACGCCGCGTGCGCTCAGCACCATCGAGGGCGGCTTTGCGATCGAACGCGCCGATTTCAATGCCGATCGATCCGAACAGGGCGCAGGCCGGGCGGTCTGGTACGGACAGACGGATGTCAGCGCGATCGTGGATCTGTCGTCCAGTCCGAGAACCGGCCATGCGATGAGCCCGATCCCGAACACCAATCTCATTCACGCCAAGACCCTGCTGCCGCAACTGCGCGATGAAATCGGCCCGGGGACCACCGTGCTCATCACCGCGGCAATGGCGCTTCCCAGCGGCGAGGACTGGACAGAGGCGCTGGGCAATCCCCCGGTCCGTCCGGATCTTGACGAACTGGAGCGACGCTTCCGTGAGAACGGCGTGCGTGTGCCGGCTTTTGCGCTCCAGATGTAGCTGCAATCCTGCCACCTGACCAGCTCATTGCGCTTCGCGTACCACATCGTGGGATCGTCTCGTTGCAAGTTGGTTAGCGGTTGACCAACTTGCAGCTTGAAGCTCATCATCACGTAGACATCGCGGACTCTAGTGCCGCGCAATAATAGATCAACAACGAGAGAACCGTCATGGCGGTCACAGTCAAGGTCGCCGAAGCAAAGACCCATTTGTCCGAATTGCTGGCCAAGGTAGAAGCCGGAGAAGAGGTCATTATATCTCGCGGCAACAAGCCCGCGGCCCGGCTTTCGCGCATTCGCCGCGAAAACGACATCGACGCACTGATCGCCGAGATCAAGGCGCAGCGCGCCGGCCGTCAG
Source organism: Rhizobium sp. F40D2 (assembly GCF_051810745.2). NCBI lineage: Bacteria > Pseudomonadati > Pseudomonadota > Alphaproteobacteria > Hyphomicrobiales > Rhizobiaceae > Rhizobium > Rhizobium sp. F40D2. The sequence continues at coordinate 730,136 of NZ_JBPWQX020000004.1, read as the reverse complement.
TTCACGACGCAGGGAGAAATCCGCGAGTGGCGCGACGAAGGCCGCCGCTACTGATGTCCTTTGTCCTTGACGCCTCCATCGCCGCAGCGAAGCCATCACCATCCTTGGACCACTCGATCGCCGTGAGACCTAACTGCGATTAATCAACTCGGAATGGTACGCCTCAGCAATCCGTTCCGCCAATTCCGCCATTTGATCGTCCGGTATCTGCACAACCCCATGCTCGGCCATCAACGCATGGTATTGCTGCTCCTCAAGCGGCACGCCTGAAGGTAAGGGAACGACGTGAAAATGCAAATGGCTATTGGCTTGCTGACTGCCGAGTGAAAGCACATAAATTCGCTCGGCGTAGAACACCCTTTTGAGGGCGCGCGACAAGATGTGAACCTTCTCCTGCAACCGAAGATATTCGTCTGTCGATATGTCTCGCGCCAGATCCTCGCGGTGCTCCCTCGGACTGACAAGGCAATAACCTGGAAGGGTCGGATATTTGCTCAGGAAGATGATGGTCTCATCGTCCTCGAAAATGCGATGATGAAAGCAAGCGGGGTCGTTCTTGACCAAGCCGCAGATAAAGCATGGCCTTGTTTCAATGCCGCGCACATAGGCCTTGAGATCAAATGGTAGGCGCTCGATCATTGCTGAACCTCTCGTGCGCTGCTTCGATTGTCGATGGTACGTCGACCGATATTGCCATCGTATCCTAAAGTGCGTCACGAACTTTCAGATTTGCCGAGCTTCACTATTTATCTTCTCACGCGCCATTAATATTTTCGGATTACAGATGTAATCATACTAACCCCCTCAATTTCATGAATGAATTCTCCATCAATGCAATATTATTGAAGTGAAATCCTGCCAGACCTGGTGGTATACTCTCCCTTCATTTTGGAGCCATGGGAGGAGGATGCAATGCCTACCGTAATGGTCTGTCATAACGTCAAGGACACGAAACACTGGCTCGCCTCGCCTGTTCGCAAACAGGTGCTGGAACCCGTCGGCGTGACGAATATTCGCACCTTTACAGATCCTCAAACGCCCAACCGCGTTGGTTTGGTGATGGATGTCGCAGACATGCAAAAGTTGATGGCTTTCATGCAGACCAAGGCCGCAGCCGATGCGATGACGAGTGACGGCGTCCTGCCGGAGACCATGATGATCCTGGTTCAATCGTAGCACACATCGCAACAGGACCTGGCAATGCAAACGCGGGGCAACGCGGGAGGATGATATGACGACTCTATTCGTGAGGCACGAGGTCTCCGACTACGCCACATGGCGCAAGACATATGATGCGTTTGATCAGGTGCAAAAGGCCAATGGCGTTACGGCGCAAGCCGTTTACCGGGCCACTGACAATCCAAACGACATTACCGTCACGCACGAATTTGCCACCCTGGAAGCAGCCCAGGCCTTCGCCAAGCTCGAAGAGTTGAAGACGGCAATGCGCAACGGAGGCGTTCTCGGCACGCCGACCGTGTGGTTTGCCAACAAAACGTGAAATGGGCCAGACGACTGCAGCCGCTCTCGGCGCATAACAGGAAGTCGGGTCGTGCGCGCTCTACCGAGCGCCCTTATTGCCCGCTCCTCAAATCGCGCAGGAGATCCAGGCCGCTTTGGTATTTTTCCGTATTCTTGCCGGCCTGTTCGGCCTGGCGGAGATTGTCCTCGAGATCGGCCTGTTTGACCGGCAGGGCCAGCGGGTTTGAAGCCGCACGTCTGACGAAGTCGTCGTCCGCCTCGTCTGGCCGCCGTGTCAAAGCATCCACCGCGGAGACAATCGCCGGCGGAAAGCCTTCCTCCCTCAGCCTGTCGAGCGTCCACCCGTTTCCCTTCTCGGCGACGTCATGAAGGTAGGCGACCGTTCGTGTCTCGTCGCCGGAAACGAGAAGTGCGACCCGCTGGCAGTGCTCGAAGTACGGCCGGTCGGTCTTATCAGCCTGCCCTTCATGCGCCTCGAGAGCGATTTGGATGGCGTGGTCGAGATGCTGCATCGGATTACGGCCCTTCGGTCTTCCTGATCTTCCGCTGGGACGGCTTTTCGCCTGTGGTCATCTCGATATCGGGCACGGACGCTGTGGCGGCCCGGCGAAGCTTTGGTGGCGGCCGGTCGAGATCGCCGCTCTCACCGGCGCCTTGGAGCAACGCCGCATCATCCCTGTCGTCTTGATCGAGCAGGTCCTGCAGCGTCTCATGCTCATCGTCGCCGGCCAGTTCGTCGCAGGCTTGCAGCCAATGGCGCTGGTCCGCACCTTCCGGGCGGCCCTCGGCCTCCCAGATTTCGTAGGCACGGCGGCGTATCTGCTCGTGCTTGTCTATAGCCATGATCTGCTCCAACTCATTTCAATGAGCCGTTCAGGGCGTATTGATAGTTGGAAGAAAATCCTCCACCTGTTTACGCTCATCTTTTGAAAGCGTCTCCACCCGTTCCTTCCAGTACCGTTCGGCCTCAGGCGGATCCTCGTCCCATTGGCGGACTTCGGTGATGTTGTCGTCAATTTTAGACCGGCGGCGGCCACCGAGGCTGAGATATTGCTTCGCAAGCTTCAGGCTTGGAGTTTCGGTGTTGCTGTCACCATCTATCGCAGCGCTTACATTGCTGCGGGCATTCTCCAATATCCTGCGGCGATCCTTTTCAGCATCTCGCGTGTCGGCGGAGCGCGCGTCGTCGGTACCGCTTTCCGGCGGGACAACGGATCTGGACGTCATAGCGGGCCTCCTTCCATTCATGCAACGGATGTTGTGCTCCGATAACCCTCGCGGGTAGCGAGAGTTCCCGCCCATGGCAATGATTTGAACGGAGGATCAAGCCAGAGCACCCGGCCGGCCATCAATGAACGGCCATGCTCACCATGCGATAGGGGTGCACGGCCTCAAACTGCGAGATCATCGCCGTTGCCTGCAACAGGACGCGCTCGGCATTCTCAGGATCGTCACGGGCGAGTTCGTCGGCGTTGCCGCGGATCGCTTCGGCCATGTTGTTGGAAATTTCTGCAAACTGCATATTGCCCTCGACAAGGGCCTCACGTGCCGTGTCTTCCAGCGTACGGGCGATGTCGACAAAGATTTCCTCGCGCTCCTCGATGCTGAGGTCCTTGATGATATTGGTCGTCTCTTCCATATCCCGCACTCCCAAAAGACGTGAGAACCGTCGTCTTTAGGTCGAACGCCGGAGTAGCGCTTCTGTTCCCTGGAGGGCGATGCCGGCACTTCGGCAACCGGCATGGTTTGCGCGACCGAATTGACAATGATCTGATCCTTGGCGCATTCCTGGGCAAAGGATTTCGTCAGGCTGACGCCGGCCGCTTTGGTCGCGGCATAATAGGCGTTTTGGGGACTGGCCGTGAAAGCTTCAACTGAGACCGCGTTGACGATCTGCGCTGTCATCTCGGGCGCGTACACGTGCAGGCGCATATGCAGGACGGCGCGATGAGCAGCAATCGACGAACAGAGCAGTTGCGGTCGATAAGTGCGATCTGGTTCTTCGAAGTTCCAGCTCGTTGTTTGGCCATATGCCAAGTGTGGCAAAGCTCAAGGGCATTCTGAAAGTTTCCAAATGATCCCACGCCTCCAGCCGAAGGTTTCAATCTCCCATCCCCCCGCGAGTTTCTTCGAGCGGCTTATCGAGGCGGGGTTCACCGGCGATATCGAGACCGGCGCGGCAAGTCGAACCGTATTTTCGACTGATAACTCCATCTACCAGGTGGAGCCGGCCGGCATCCTTTTTCCGCGCGGCGTCGAAGACCTGCAGGTCGTGGCGGCCGTGCTGTCGGAACCGGCCTTCCGAGGGATCAGCATCGCGCCGCGCGGCGGCGGCACCGGCACGAACGGTCAATCCTTGACATCGGGCGTCGTGGTGGACTGTTCGCGGCACATGACGTCGATTCTCGAGATCGACCCGGTCCGAAGGGTTGCGCGCGTCCAGGCGGGCGTGGTCAAGGATCAGCTGAATCGGGCGCTAAAGCCCTACGGCCTCTTTTTCGCCCCCGAACTTTCCACCTCCAACCGCGCTACCATCGGCGGCATGGTTTCCACCGATGCCTGCGGCCAGGGTTCCTGCCTCTACGGCAAGACCAGCAACCACGTCCTCGGATTGCGCATCGTGTTTACGGACGGATCCGACTTTTGGTCGCGTCCGCTCGACGCGGACGCGCTCTCGGAGATCGCCGCGCGTGAGAGCCGCGTCGGCGAGGTTCACAGGACGGTCGGCCGGATCGCCCGGGAAAAACACGAGCGCATTGCCCAAATTTTCCCGAAGCTCAACCGCTACATGACCGGCTACGACCTCGCCCATGTCAGGCGCGGCGACGGGCGCTTCGACCTCAATGCCGTTCTCTGCGGTTCGGAGGGAACGCTGGCGATGATCGCCGAAGCCGAACTCAACCTCCTGCCGATCCCCGCCCACGCGGCGCTGATCAACATCCGCTACGGCGACTTCAACACCGCCCTGGAGGATGCCCGCAGCTTGGTGGCGCTGAACGTCGCCTCAGTGGAGACGGTCGATGAGAAAGTGCTCGGCCTCGCGAAGGGCGACATCGTCTGGACCGGCATTGCCCGCTTCTTTCCGGACGACGCGGGCAGCGCGACCAACGGCATCAATATTGCCGAAGTGTTGGCCGATGATGAAGAGGAGCTCGAACGCAAGCTTGCGGAAGTGACCACAGCCCTCGACACGGGCGCGAATGCCCGCCATGCCGGTTATACGATCGCCCGGGGCCACGCCGATGTCGAAGCGATCTGGTCGATGCGCAAGCGGGCGGTCGGACTGCTCGGGAATGTCGACGGGCCGGTCAGGCCCGTCGCTTTCGTCGAGGATACGGCCGTGCCGCCGGAAAACCTTGCGGCCTATATCCGCGAATTCCGCGCGCTACTCGATGGCGCGGGCCTTTCCTACGGCATGTTCGGCCATGTCGATGCTGGCGTCCTGCACGTGCGGCCGGCGCTCGACCTCACCCGCGATGACCATGTCAGGCTGGTGCGCGACATCAGCGACGCCGTCGTGGCCCTCACCCGCAAATATGGCGGCGTGCTATGGGGAGAGCACGGCAAGGGCGTGCGTTCGGAATATGTGCCGGAATTTTTCGGCGATCTCTATCCGAGCCTGCAGGAAATCAAGCGGGCGTTCGATCCGGAGAACCGGCTGAATCCGGGCAAAATCGCAACCCCAACCACCGAGGCGCTGACGAAGATCGACGATGTTCCGCTGCGCGGCGATATCGACCGCATCATCGGCAACGAGATCCGCTCCGCCTTTGACAATGCCGCCTATTGCAACGGCAATGGCGCCTGTTTCGATTTCGACGAAACGAGCCCGATGTGCCCCTCCTACAAGGCGACGCACGACCGGCGCTTTTCGCCCAAGGGCCGCGCCGCGCTGATGCGGGAATGGCTGAGGCTGCTTGCCGAGAAAGGCATCGACCCTCACCAGGAGGCGGCGCGTCTGCGGCGGAGCATGCCGCTGACAAGCCTCGCGCGACGCGCCTTCAACTCGCTGAATCGGGCAAACCGGAACGACTTTTCCCACGAGGTGCGCGCGGCGATGGACACGTGTCTGGCCTGCAAGGCCTGCGCGGGGCAGTGTCCGGTCAAGGTCAGCGTGCCTGCTTTCCGCTCGAAATTCCTCGAACTCTATTACGGACGCTACCTCCGCCCGCTGAAGGATCCGCTGGTCGCGGCGATCGAAACCACCCTGCCGCTCGTCCGGCGCATCCGGCCGGCCTATAATCTGGTCGTGGGCACCCACGCCGGCAGGGCGATGATGCGCATCGCCGGGCTGACCTCTCTGCCGCATCTGCCGCGGACCTCGCTCGCGAAGGAAGCCGCCCGCCTCGGCGTGCCGCCTGCGACCGCTCAAACGATCGAAGCCCTGTCGCCGCAAGAACGGCAGCGCAGCGTCGTCTTCGTCGCCGACGCCTTCACCGCCTATTTCGATCCAGACGTTGCCCTTGCCGCAATCGAGCTCGCCAGAAAAATCGGACTCACGCCCTTCCTTGCCGCCTCCCATATCAATGGCAAAGCGCTGCATGTACACGGTTATCTCGGACGCTTCGAGGCTACGGCCAAGCGGACGGCCCGCTATCTCGAACGATTGGATGAGACAGGCGTGGCGCTCGTCGGGCTCGATCCGTCGATGACGCTCGCCTTTCGCAGCGAATATAAGGGGATATCGAAAGCCAATGTCCTGCTGCCGCAGGAATGGCTGGCCGCCCATCTCGACCGGTTCGACGCCTCGCCTTCAACTGCCGAAGGCAAAAGCTTCCGCTTGATGGCACATTGCACCGAGCGCACCAATGCGCCTGCCTCCGTCGCACAATGGCAAAAAATATTCGAAAGCCTCGGCATCGACCTTCAGGCAGCGCAAACCGGCTGCTGCGGCATGGCCGGCACCTTCGGCCACGAGGCCCGTAACCGGCCAATCTCCGAACGTCTCTATGCGATAAGCTGGAAGCCGGAGCTTGATACGGCCGGAAAAGCCGATATCCTCATGGCGACAGGATATTCCTGCCGCTCGCAGGTGAAGGAAATCGACGGCAAGCGCATCCCGCATCCGTTTCAAGTCATCGATCGGATGATCCTTCACAAGCAGCATATCTGACCATAGGGGCGTTGCCTTGCCTCGGAGAAACGGAGAACCTGCGGCAGCCGACCGGCCGCGAGGCATCAATCATGATGAGGTCAGCCGGGTGCCATCAGGCCGATTTTCCCCGAAGCACGGTCATCTGTTCGTGCTGAACCTCATTTTCATCATTCAGAACCGCGCGCCAAAGCCTGTTGCCGAGGCGAAGCGACACCCTCTTGGTGCCTTCGTGTTCAGCGGTGCCGATTTCCACGGTGCTGACGAGGGAGCCATGCCGCATGTGACGGCGGAGATCGGCCAGCGACAGTCCGAACCGTTCCGCAAGTTCGGATGAATCCAGGATAAAATCCCCATTCGGATCGCGCTCGATCAACACCGGCTCATTCTTCTCTTTGCTTGACAATCCACGATCACCGCTCACGCCACGGCCGAGATGGGGGCGCTGTCGTTCGGCAGCAGCCGCGCCACTGCGCTCAGGAGGTCGGTCTGCGATATCAGGCCGAGGATACGGTAATCGTCATCGACAATGATGACGGCATGCGTGCGACCGTCCGTCAGAACGGGAAGCAGCGACAGGGCCGGATCCGAAGTTCTCGCCACCGCCGGTTTTGAAATTGCGCCTGCGATCGTATCGATGCTGGTCGACAATTCTCGCAAGCCGACGCTGCCGATCAGGCGGCCCTCCGGGTCCTTTACCGGCAGCGTGCGGATATTGTGCTTCAAAAGCAGGTGCCGTGCGGCATCCGGTTCTGCAGCTTCGCTGACGGCGATCACATCGCGTGACATGATATCGGCGCAGCTGATCTTGCCGTTTGAGCGGATCGCCGCCTGCAGCTCGACCTGCTGCAGCAGCCGACCGAGATCGGCGCGGTCGATATCGAAGGTTTCGTCGAGCGCAGCAAGGGCGGCATCGACATCCTCCTCGCGAAAACCCACCCGCACTGCGGACGGCAAATCGATCGTGCGATGGGTGTTCTCCGCGGGTTTGGGAACGACATGCGGATAGTTTCGCCGGGAGAGCTTGTGGAACAGCAGACCGAGGCCGACGAGAAGGCAGGAATTCAGGGCGACCGGTACAAACGGAAAGAGGAACCCCCAGCCGGCGACGACGGGGCCGCCGAGCACGGCGGTGAGTGCCGCGGCACCTCCCGGCGGATGAAGGCAGCGCGTGAACGACATGGCGCCGATGGCAAGCGACACGCCGACGCCGGTCGCGATGATCGGATCGCGGATGAAATAGGCGGCGATGATTCCCATCAGGGCGGAAATGGTATTGCCGCCGATGATCGACCATGGCTGCGCAAGCGGGCTGGCCGGCACTGCGAAAAGAAGCACCGCCGATGCTCCCATCGGCGCGACGATCAGGGGAAGATGCGGCCCCTGCCCGAACAAATAGCCGCTGATGACGCCGGTGAGGCCGATGGCCAGCAAAGCGCCGAGGCACGCGATCAGCCGCTCGCGTAAGGTCGCGCCGGCCAAAATCGGTGAAAACAGACGGAAGCGGCTCGGTCCCACCTTCCGGGAAACGGGATACTGCATGACAAGACCAATGTTGAGCGAGGATTATCTGGCGGACTGAGGGAAGGCATGAAGTCTAGTTTGTGGCAAGCCTGATATCCCTGCCTTTTGTCGCGCTGAGGACTTCGTGGAAGGCGTTAAAGGCGCTGGGGCGATCGTTCCTGCGGTAGACCAGCAGCGTCTCGACAGGTCCCAGTTGATGGGTCTGGACGGACGTCGGCCAGGGCATAAGGTCGAGAACGGATCTCGGCATGACGCCGGCGGTGTTGCCAGTCGCAACGCTCGCGAGGATCGCATGGTAGGAGCCGTGCTCGCTCGTCGGCAGGGCGCTCGATTTCCGCGCCCAGTTTTCGGCGATCCTGCGATAGGTGCAGCCGGGTTCCAAAGCGGCAATTGACCCGACACGAAGGTCAGCAGCGGATTTGATCGCGGGATGCCCTGATGGCAGCACGATCAACAGGTCTTCGACAAAGACCGCTTCCATCTCCAGCCCCTTGAGCTCGGCCTCAAAACCCATGTCTTCCGCGCGCATCGCCTTCGGCGGGCGGGCAATCAGCGCACAGTCCAGCCCATCGGTTGCGACGGCGCGGGCGAGATCGCGGGAAGCGCCCATGGTCAGATGAAGCGACACATGAGGCCACATCCGGTTGAATTGAGTCAGCGCCGCCGGCAGCCTGCTGGCGGCCGTGCTTTCCATCGTGCCAACGCGCAATGTTCCCGACGGGACGAGAGGCCGCACGGCTTGGCGCGCTTCGAGCGCAAGCGCCGTCAACCGGTTGGCATAAGTTAGGAACGTCTCGCCTTCCCGCGTCAACGTCATCTTCTTGCCGTCACGGCTGAAGAGGGAAACGCCGAGATCCTCCTCCAACTGCTGGATGCGCGTCGTCACGTTCGACGGCACCCGCCCGACGGCCTTGGCGGCCTTGGTAACGCTGCGGTCGCTGGCGACGGCGAGGAATATTTCGATCGACGAAAGGTCCAATGAAAAGATCTCGTTTCCGGAATTATGAAGAAAGATAATTCTCTATATAAAAATCATCGCCGCAGCTCAAGCCGGTTTCGGCATCGAAATCGAGTGTCATTGCATCCAGGCGATACGCTGCATGTTCTGGCGATCCTGCAGGACGCGAAGCGCCTGCATCAGTTCAGGCGCCATCTTGCGGATCTCGAACAGATGGGCGCTTGCCGGCCGGTCGAGCACACCCTCAGCCTTATCCGTCAGCCGAATGAACTGCTTGCCAGGGCCTGCTGCCGCCGGGCCTACGTCGATATAGGCTTTGTCGATGAGTTCTTGAACGAGGCCATCCGCCGTCTTCCTGTCTATCAGCAGCCGCTCGGCCAGCATCCGCGCGCTCATCTTCTTGACGGCCGGCTGGCCTTTTATCGCAAGCAGCGCCTGATGCTGTGGCGCCGTAAGGCCGAGCCTGTGTGCCTCCTTCGCGCTGAATTGCCGAAACCGGCGAATGCGATAACGCAAGTTGGCCAATGCTTCGTAATCTCCGTCATGGAGACGCTCCTGCTGTTTCATCGCCATGTCACCTCCATCCTTGCCGTGTTTTACGTCGCATCGCCATGCGTTTCGGTTGCTCGAGCGAACCGGAGCGGCTGCCGAAAAAAGGATCGTGACGCCGAGGAAATAGCCAGACAGGCCGCGGCATCGCCTTCATCCCATGACGGTTCAAGCGTTTGAGGCTGGCACGGGGTTTGCATCTGCAATTCCATCTGCAGATCGATCGGCGCCGACCCCATGTTGCATCTTGTCTTGACCTGTCTACTTCTCAGCATCGCTTCCGGCCTGAGCATGCGGCGCTTTCTTCTGCCCTATTTCGCGGGCGGCGATCTCGCGGAAAAATCTGCGCCCGTGACGATCGTCGCAAGCGCCGTCTTCCTGGCGACGCTCGCCTTCACCGTCTCCGATCAGGACCTTTGGGCGAAATCCGCCATCCTGATGCTCGGCCTGTTGCTGGCGGCCATGTTCGACGATGCCAGACCCAAGCTGACGATCGCCCTTTCCGCCATCAGTCTGGCGGCCTACCTCGGCTTGCGTTCGATCAACTGAGCCATCTCGAATGCCTGCCTATTTGGCGGTATCGAAGCCTCTGTCGAGGTGTTGCATCCAAAGTCGAAAATCATTGGTCAGCAAAGCCACATCATACCGCCATTCCGCCCGAAAAAGCTCCCAACGGCTTGTCTCTCCACTATCAAGCAAGGCATGAACCCTCTGCCTGAGATTTTCAAACGCCTCATCAGCGGGATAAGGCGCGGGGCGGTGCAATGCGGGATGCAATCGGCTTTCCATGAAGCTCACTCATCAACGATCGGCATCCTTCTAATATATCGTACTACGATATATTTTCAAGAGATGCTGACGGGCACTTTTAGGGACCGACATAACGACGCTTCATCCGCTCGGAAGGCCAGAACGCCCAATGGCATAGCAAGGAAGTTTTCGCGCAACGCGGGAAAACAATCTCTATTGAAGAATGATGTTTCATTGTTATTCTCTATTCTGGAACACATCGAACGATGCCTCCAAGCATGGGGAGTAGCGATGGCCATGGAGAGCAGACAGGCAGAAAAGATCTGGTCTGAATGGTATGCCTGGCATCCGGTCTTGCCGATCGACGATACCGTGTTCTGGCTCGAGACCGTATACCGGCGAGAATCCCCGGACGGCTTCTGGCAATACCGCTCGTTCCGGCCCGAATCCGAACGCCGACAGGCTCTGGTCTCCACGCCCATCTATCCCGGCGCCTGAAACCCGCGGCAATGCCGAGGATCCCGCTGAACCGGTTCCGTCGATCCCGCCAGGTCGCGATGATCCCAGGTCCCAACAGATCGTTCGACAGAATTCGCTGGTGATGCCGGCGTGCACAAAACAATCGACCAAATCCTGGCCGCTTTCGGCAAATAAAGCCTGACCCGCGCTCTACAGTCATGGCAGCGCGGCGCAACACGCAGTCCGGAATCAGCAAGGATCCCGGCTGCGAAGCCTATCCCGTCAACCCACAGAGCAAGAGTGTGCTGATCAGCCTTGAGAGGACCTGCCATGAAGACCTACAGGATTGCCCTTCTGCCGGGAGACGGCATCGGCCGCGATGTCACGGAAGCAGCCAAGGCCGTGCTCGAAAAGGCGGCTGCACGAAACGGATTCTCGCTTGCGACAACAAGCTATCCCTGGTCCTGCGACTACTATCTGGAGAACGGCAGCATGATGCCGGACAATGGCATCGAAACGCTGCGCTCCTTCGATGCCATTCTGCTCGGCGCCGTCGGATGGCCCCGCAAAGTGCCGGATTCCGTGTCGCTGCACGGGCTTCTGCTGCCGATCCGCAAGGCTTTCGTCCAATACGCCAATATCCGCCCGCACCGGCTGCTGCCGGGTGTGCAGGGACCGTTGCGGTCGGAGAACTTCGACATCCTCTGCATTCGTGAAAATACCGAGGGCGAATATTCCGGCGCTGGCGGGCGCGTCCACCAGGGGACCGACAGCGAGGTGGCCGTGGAGACCTCGATCTTCACTCGCCAGGGGGTCGAGCGCATCCTGCGTTTCGGCTTCGAACAGGCGCGTGCGCGCCGCGGCAAGCTTGCCTCGGTGACCAAGTCCAACGCGCAAAGATACTCGATGGTTTTCTGGTACGAGATCACCCAGAGGCTTTCCGCGGATTATCCCGATGTCGAGGTGACCAGCTACCATATCGACGCCATGGCCGCCCGCATGGTGATGGCGCCGGAGAGCCTCGATGTGGTCGTCGCCTCCAACCTGTTCGGCGACATCCTGACGGACCTTGGCGCCGCCATTCAGGGCGGGCTCGGCTTTGCAGCCTCCGCCAATATCAATCCCGATCGCTCGGCGCCGTCGATGTTCGAGCCGGTCCACGGTTCCGCGCCGGATATCGCTCATCTCGGCATCGCCAACCCGATCGCCGCGATCTGGTCGGGCGCTATGATGCTGGAGCACTTGGGAGAAATGGGCGCCGCCGGCAAGGTGATGGCCGCAATCGAGGCAACGACGGCACGCGGCATCGGGGCAAGTCCCGGCAGGGACAAGACGGACGCGATCACGGCATCGGTGCTTTCTGCGCTCGATTAAGACATGCCAACGAAGTGAGCGGGTTTGGCCGCCTGACCTGAATACTCTTTTGGCCGTTAATGGTCGTCGTGGTCGTGATGCGATGGAAGGTCCAGGCCGAAGGTGTTGACCAGATCGGCCACCTGTCCCGGGCTGAGGTAACGGGGATTGAGGTTGCGCAACAAGAGATAGAGCTTTGCCGTTTCCTCCAGCTCCTCGGTGGCAAAGACCGCCGCCTCCAGGCTGTCGCCGGCAACCACAGGTCCGTGGTTGGCCAGAAGCACCGACGAATACTTGCCCGACAGCCCGCGGATGGCGTCGGCCACCGCCGGATCGCCGGGACGATAATACGGCACCAGTGCGGTTTCGCCGGCGCGCATGAGATAATAGGGCGTCATCGGCGGCAGGGCGGCGCGCGGATCGATCTCCGGCAGCATGGTCAGCGCCACCGCGTGCGTGGAGTGAAGGTGGACGATGGCGCGGGCGCTGCCGCGTGTGTCGTAGAGGGCGGTATGCAGCGGAATTTCCTTAGTCGGCTTGTCGCCGGACCGCAGCCGGCCTTCGGCATCGAGCCTGGAGATCCGCGCCGGATCGAGAAACCCGAGCGAGGCGTTGGTGGGAGTCACCAGCCAGCCGCCATCATCGAGCCGCAACGATATGTTGCCCGACGAACCGGGCGTCAGCCCGCGCTCGAACAGCGAGCGGCCGTATCGGCAGATATCTTCACGCTGGCGCGCGTCGGACATGACATTTCCTCCAATATTACGCGGTTGCGCCTTCGATCAGCTCAAAACCGAGATCGACGGCCTGGGGCGGCGCGTTGGCGACGACCAGCTGCGCGGCGATCTGTCCGGTTGCCACACGCGGCGTTCGGATGGTCGACAAGGGCTGCGGCATCGCCCGGCCGATATCGAGACCGTTATAGCCGAAAATGGCAAGCTTCGACGGGATAGCGATCCCCTCGGCCAGACAGTGAAAATAGCCGCCCAACGCCATATCGTCGTTGGAGAAATAAACCGCATCGAGATCCCTTGCCCGGGCAAGCAGCCGCTCCAGCCCCAGCCTGCCGTTTTCCACGGACGAAGCGCCGGCGAGAATTTCACGCGCGATGAGGGGGACGCCACCTGTCTCCAGCGTTTCGCAAAAGCTCGAGAACCGCTTGCCGGCGCGGGTATCGCGGTTGAGATCGTGACCGACATAGCCGATCCGGCGATAGCCTCGTTTTAGCAGGAAGGCGGCGCTTTCCCGTCCGGCCGCGCGGTTCGAGAAGCCGACCGCGATATCGAGCGCATCTCCGTCGAGATCGAGCAGTTCCACAATCCGGCATCCGCTGGCGCGCAGCATCTTCACTGACCCGTCGGTATGCTCGTATCCCGCCAGCATGACCGCCGCCGGCCGCCAGGCGAGCATCGCGGCGGCAAGCGCTTCCTCCTTGCCTGGATCATAGTCGGTGACGGAGAACACCGCCTGGTACCGGTTTTCCTCCAGGACGGCACTGGCGCCGCGCAGCACATCGGGGAAGACGATGTTGGACAGCGAGGGGATGACGAAGGCGACGAGACGAGAGCCGGTGGAGGCCAGCGTCCCGGCGATCCGGTTCGGCACATAGCCCAGCCGCTCCACGGCAGCCATCACCCGCTCCCGCGTCTTGCCGGAAAACGAGCCGTGATTGCGGAGCACGCGCGACACCGTGCTCTCGCCAACACCGGCTGCTTCCGCGACCTCGGCAAGCGTTACGGTCGCCGGCTGTTTCAATTCCATCGTCACGTCTGAAATCCAGCTGTTCAGGTGGTTGGGCGTTCTGTTGGCTTTCCGACCATTGCCTCACCATTTTCACGGCTCTCGCCAAGAAGCAAAGGTTTTTTGGCAGCGCTACCAATTTGACGTTGGCAGCGCTGCCAAAATGCATTACTAAAATGGCAGCGCTGCCACACCGCTGCGCTGCTCTTCCGCAAGAGCGCACGGAGCGGCGCGACCTTTCCTTACAAGACCGGAGAACCTCCTGATGTCATCACTTGCTGAAAATCCAGGCTCTGCCATCGTCGCGGCCGTCATCGGTCTCGGTTCCATGGGGCTCGGGATGGCCCGGTCGATGAAGCGCGCCGGGCTCGATGTCGTTGGATATGACATCACGCCGGCCGCGGTTGACCGCTTCATGGCCGGCGGCGGACGTGGCGCAGAGACCGCGGCCGGCGCCGCGAAGGACGCTGACATCATCGTCTCCGTCGTCGTCAACGGCGCCCAGACCGAAGCCGTGTTGTTCGGGCCGGAAGGCGTTGCGAACACGATGAAGCCCGGAGCCGTCTTCATCTCCTCGGCAACCATGGATCCCGCCGTTGCCCGCGATCTGGCACGAAGGGTGGAGGCTCTCGGCCTGCATTATCTCGACGCGCCGATTTCAGGCGGCGCGGCCAAGGCGGCGCTGGGCGAGCTGACCATCATGGCGTCCGGCTCCAGCGAGGCTTTCGACGCCGCCCGTCCGGGTCTCGACGCCATGGCCGGCAAGGTCTATGAGCTCGGCGACGCGGCCGGAGCAGGTGCCGCCTTCAAGATGATCAACCAGCTTCTCGCCGGCGTGCACATCGCGGCCGCCTGCGAGGCCATAACATTTGCCGCCAAACAAGGCCTCGACCTCGACAAGGTCTATGAGGTGATCACCGCCTCGGCCGGCAATTCGTGGATGTTCGAAAACCGCGTACCGCATGTGCTGGCCGGAGACTATACGCCGCTCAGCAGCATCGAGATTTTCGTCAAGGATCTCGGTATCGTCCAAGACATGGCCCGCTCCGAGCGTTATCCGGTGCCGCTCGCCGCAGCGGCGCTGCAGATGTATCTGGCCGCTGCCGGCGCCGGCATGGGCCGTGATGATGATTCCTCGCTCGCGCGGCTCTACGCAAAGCTTTCCGGCGCGCAATTGCCCGGTTCCGGCAAAGAGCCGCAGACGCTTTAAGAAGGAAACGCCACCATGCCGGTTTTCGCCGCCAACCTGACCATGATGTTCAACGAATGGACATTCCTCGACCGCTTCGACGCCGCAGCCGATGCCGGCTTTGCCGCCGTCGAATATCTCTTTCCCTACGAAGCTGCGCCGGAGGCAATCGCCGAAAGGCTTGCCCGCAACAATCTGCAGCAGGCCTTGTTCAACCTGCCGCCGGGCGACTGGGCGGCCGGCGAGCGCGGCATCGCGGCTCTTCCCGGGCGGTTCGATGCGCTGAAAGCCGATGTCGAGCGGGCACTCGACTATGCGGCTGCAACCGCCGTCAGGCGGTTGCACCTGATGGCAGGCATTGCCGACCCTCTTGACGAAGACGCCTCATCATCATACCGGCGCTCCGTCGCTTATACTGCCGGGCGGCTTGCGGAAAAAGGCATCGATCTCGTGCTCGAGCCGATCAACGGGCGAAACATGCCGGGCTATTTCCTCAACGACTTCGGCGCCGCCGAAAAGCTGATTGCCGAATCCGGCCTGGCCAACCTGAAACTCCAGTTCGACATCTATCATCGTCAGATCATCCATGGCGACGTTACGATGGCGTTGCGGCGCCTGCTGCCGATCACCGGCCACATCCAGATCGCCAGCGTCCCGTCCCGCAACGAGCCGGACGGGGAAGAACTGAACTACCCCTACCTTTTCGGCGAAATCGACCGCCTGGGTTACGACGGTTTCATCGGCTGCGAATACTTCCCGCGTAGCCACACACTGAACGGCCTCGGCTGGTTCAGACCTTTTGCACGGAGCTAGACAATGGCCATTTTGCTCGGATCAATTGCCGACGACTATACGGGCGCCTCCGACCTCGCCAATACGCTGACGAAGAACGGGCTGCGCACGGTGCAGACGGTCGGCATCCCCGATCCGTCGCTCGCTCTGCCTGACGTGGACGCCGTCGTCGTTTCCTTGAAGATCCGCTCCGTCCCGGCTTCGGACGCGGTAACGGCCGCAACCAGCGCCGAGCGATGGCTGCGCCGGCGGGGCGCGAGCCACGTGCTCTATAAGATCTGCTCGACCTTCGATTCCACCGACGCCGGCAATATCGGACCGGTCACCGAGGCATTGAGCGATGCTGCGGGCGGCGGCATCGTGCTGGTTACTCCAGCCTTCCCGGAAACGGGTCGCACCGTCTATCTTGGCCATCTCTTCGTCGGTGGACAGCCGTTGAACGAAAGCCCGCTCAAGGACCACCCCCTCAACCCAATGCATGACGCCAATCTCGTGCGGGTTCTGACCCGACAATCGCATGGCGCTGTCGGGCTGATTGATCTCACCGCCATCGCGGCCGGACCCGGCGCCGTCAAAGGGAGGCTCGAGGCCCTCAGCGCGGCCGGCGTCACCGCTGCCATCGCCGATGCGATTTTCGAGCGGGATCTTGAAACGCTCGGCGAGATCGCGCTCGAAACGCCGGTGTCCACCGGCGCCTCCGGGCTCGGCCTCGGCCTTGCCCGCGCACTCGTCCGCTCCGGTCGGATATCGTCCGGCGGCGCAGCGCCGGCGGATGCCATTCGCCCAGTGGGCGGGCTTTCAGCGATCGTTGCCGGCAGTTGTTCCAAGGCAACGCTGCGCCAGCTCGAGGTCGCCGAACGGTCGATGCCCGTGCTGCGGCTCGACCCGGAACGGCTGCTTGCCGGTCCGGATGAGATCGCCGCGGCGATTTCCTGGGCCGGAGACCGCATCGCCGCCGGCCCTATCGTGATTGCCGCAAGCGCTGCGCCCGAAACCGTGACCCGGCTGCAATCCCTTTATGGACGGGAGGCCTCCGGCCACGCGATCGAGACAGCAACCTCGATCATCGCCGCCGAACTGGTGGCAAGAGGCGTGCGCCGGCTCGTGGTCGCAGGCGGCGAAACGTCGGGCGCAGCGGTTGACAGGCTCGCCATTCCGGCATTTGTGATCGGACCGGAGATTGCCGCCGGCGTGCCGGTGCTGCGCACGGTCGGCAATGCCCAGGGCGACATGCTTCTGGCTTTGAAGTCAGGCAATTTCGGAGGCGAGGATTTCTTTGCGGCAGCGCTGGCGATGATGCACTGACCTGTCGCCAGCTTGGCAGAAGTGCCGGCGGAAACGGAACCCGCCGGCACCACCGATCTCCCTGTCGGCACGGCGCTTGAACGCGCGGCATTCGACCTTGTCATCCCCGGCCTTCGGCGATGGCGTCTTTGCCATGCGCTGCCGCGTGCGGCAGACATGGTCATCGGGCGCTGGGCACCTACTCCGAACAAACAATGAACAGCGCGGATCGACGCGTGGGCGATGCAAGCCTCAGAATATCGCGAAACGGCCAGATTCGGTATTTTGTGCCGCCATATGACGCCTTTCAGGAGAATCCGGCGCGGTGCAGGTGACACACTACGATCACTGAAGGGCTCGGATCCCGGCAAATGCGAGGCCTTCCATAGAAGAGCGGGACAATGATCCTGCCTGCGGGAACAGAATATTCTTCTTCACCGTGCTCCCACTGGGGCCGAACACTGGGGAATTCACGTGAGCAAGAGCCTTCCGGAATTCAAATATATGACATTCGATGTCGTCGGCACGCTCATCGACTTCGAGAGCGGCCTCAAGACCTGCTTCGCCGAGATCGCCGCCGAGGCGGGAACGACCGTCGACGGCGAGCAGGCGCTGACCCTCTACCGCGCAGCCCGCTATGGCGAGGATGCCGATCTCTTTCCCGACGACCTCGTGCGCGTTTACCTCGCGATCGCGCCGAAGCTCGGCCTGCCCACTGACCAAAAATATGGCGAGCGGCTGCGGGACTCGGCGAAGAACTGGAAGGGTTTTGCAGACAGCGCCGCAGCGCTGGCCAGACTTGCGAAGGATTACCGCCTTGTCGCGATGACCAATGCCCGCCGCTGGGCATTCGATTTCTTCGAGAAGGAACTCGGCAATCCCTTTTGTGCAACCTTCACGGCCGACGATACCGGCACCGAAAAACCCGATCCCGCATTCTTCGAGACGGTCTTCGCCTACGTTGCTGCGCAAGGCCATTCGAAGGACGACATCCTGCATGTCGCCCAGAGCCAGTACCACGATATCGGGATTTCCAGGGAACTCGGGCTGGCCAATTGCTGGATCGAGCGGCGACATGCCCAGAAGGGTTATGGCGGCACGATCGAGCCGGTCGAGTTCACCGAACCCGATTACCATTTCACGTCCATGGCAGGCCTTACCGATGCCGTGGCCGCTGCACGCGCCTGACTTTAAAACCGGATCGGGCCTGCCCGAAACGGGCAGCCCGCCACAGAAGAAAAGGGGAATGAGATGAACAGCAAGATTACCAACTGGACCAGCTCCGACGACGCCATGGTCGAAACCGCCATCCGTCGTGGCGCGACCCGTCGCGAGTTGCTGCATATGATGCTGGCGGGCGGCGTGGCCATGTCCGCCGGCGGGCTCGTGCTCGGCCGCGCCGGCAAGGCGCTTGCGGCGACGCCGGTTTCCGGCGGTTCGCTCAAGGCAGCCGGCTGGTCGTCCTCCACGGCCGATACGCTCGACCCCGCCAAGGCATCGCTCTCCACCGATTATGTCCGGTGCTGCTCCTTCTATAACCGCCTCACCATCCTCGACCAGAGCGGCAAGCCGCAGATGGAGCTTGCCGACGCGATCGAGTCCAAGGATGCGAAGACCTGGACGGTGAAGCTGAAGAGCGGTGTCACGTTTCACGACGGCAAGCCGCTGACATCAGACGACGTGGTCTTCTCACTGAAGCGCCATCTCGACCCTGCGGTCGGCTCGAAGGTCGCCAAGATCGCCGCCCAGATGACCGGCTTCAAGGCAGTCGACAAGCAGACCGTCGAGATTACCCTTGCCGATGCAAACGCGGACTTGCCGACCATCCTGTCTCTGCATCATTTCATGATCGTTGCCGACGGGACGACCGACTTTTCAAAGGCGAACGGCACCGGTGCTTTCGTCAAGGAGGTCTTCGAGCCCGGCGTACGCTCGGTCGGCATCAAGAACAAGAACTACTGGAAATCGGGCCCGAACGTCGATTCCTTCGAATATTTTGCGATCAGCGACGACAACGCCCGCGTCAATGCCCTGCTTGCCGGCGACATCCACCTCGCAGCCACGATCAATCCGCGCTCCATGCGCCTCATCGAGGCTCAGGGCGAAGGGTTTACATTGTCGAAGACGACTTCCGGCAGCTATACCAACCTCAATATGCGGCTGGATATGGAGCCCGGCAACAAGCGCGACTTCGTCGAAGGCATGAAGTCTCTCGTCAACCGCGAGCAGATCGTCAAGTCGGCGCTGCGCGGACTTGGGGAGGTTGGCAACGACCAACCCATTTCACCAGCGAACTTCTTTCATGATGCGAACCTGAAAGCGCGGGACTTCGATCCCGAGAAGGCGAAGTTCCACTTCGAAAAAGCCGGCGTTCTCGGCCAATCGATTCCCATCATCGCCTCTGATGCGGCGAACTCGTCGATCGACATGGCCATGATCATTCAGGCCGCCGGCGCTGAAATCGGCATGAAGCTCGACGTCCAGAGGGTACCTTCCGATGGATACTGGGACAATTACTGGCTCAAAGCGCCGATCCACTTCGGCAATATCAACCCGCGGCCGACCCCTGACATCCTGTTTTCCCTGCTCTACAGCTCGGACGCCCCGTGGAACGAAAGCCACTACAAGTCGGAGAAGTTCGACAAGATGCTGATCGAGGCGCGCGGTTCACTCGACCAGGAGAAGCGCAAGTCGATCTACAACGAGATGCAGGCTATGGTCGCTCAGGAAGCCGGCACCATCATTCCAGCCTATATTTCGAATGTCGATGCCACCACCGCCAAGCTTAAGGGTTTGGAGCCCAGCCCGCTTGGCGGCCAGATGGGATACGCGTTTGCCGAATATGTCTGGCTTGAAGCCTGATAAGGCACCGGGAGCCGGGGCTGCAGGCCCCGGTTCTTCCATTTGTATTGGTTTCCAACTCGAACGCAAAAAAGGGAGCCGCGCGTGAACAACCAGGTCCTATCCCTTGTGCTGAGCAGATTGCTCATCGCCCTGATCACCCTGGTGATCGTCTCGTTCGCCGTCTTCTTTGCGACAACGCTCCTGCCCGGAGACACGGCGACGATCCTGCTCGGCCAGGCCGCCACGCCGGAAGCCGTTGAAGGTCTTCGCAAGGCCATGCATCTCGACGAGCCGGCGCTCTTTCGTTTCCTGCGCTGGTCCGTCGGACTGCTGCAGGGCGACCTTGGCACGTCCTATGCCAACCAGATGCCGATCGCCGATCTCATTGCCGGCCGCTTCGTCAACACGCTGAAACTCGCCGGCGTTACCGCGCTCTTCTCCGTGCCGATTGCGCTGACGCTCGGTATCACCGCGGCGATGCTGCGCGGCACTCTTTACGACCGGATCGTTACGGTAATCACCATCGGCGTTATCTCCGTTCCGGAGTTCATGGTCGCGACCTCCGCCGCGCTGATCTTCGCCGTCTATCTGAAATGGCTGCCGGCGCTGTCTTTCGCCAATGAAATCCACAGCTTGGCCGACATGTTGCGCGTCTATGCCATGCCGGTGATCACCCTTACCTTCGTCGTCTCGGCCCAGATGATCCGCATGACCCGCGCGGCTGTCATCGAGACGCTCAACACACCCTATGTCGAAATGGCCTTGCTCAAGGGTGCCTCCCGGCCGCGCATCGTCTTTCGCCATGCACTGCCCAATGCGCTGGGCCCGATCGTCAATGCCGTTGCACTTTCCCTATCCTACCTGCTCGGAGGCGTCATCATCGTCGAGACCATTTTCAATTATCCCGGCATCGCCAAGTTGATGCTGGATGCCGTAGCCACCCGCGACCTGCCGCTGATCCAGAGCTGCGCGATGATCTTCTGCCTGGGCTATCTCCTCCTGATCACCATCGCCGATATCATCGCCATCCTTTCCAATCCGAGGCTCCGATGACCATGAGCAGTTCCGAAACCACCTCCGGCCGGCTGTCCGGAACCTCGTTTGGCTATCGCTTCAACATCGTCGGAGCGATTGGGCTTGCCGTCATCCTCTCCTGGGCGCTCGTCGCGATTTTCGCGCCGTTGATCATCCCCTACCCCGTCGGCGAAATTGTCGATGTCGACTATTTCGGCCCGATGAGCCGGGAACTCTGGCTCGGCTCCGATTATCTCGGCCGCGACATGCTCTCGCGGATTCTGATGGGCGCGCGGTACACGGTCGGCATCTCGCTGGCGGCGGTGACGATCGCCTGCTTCAGCGGTGTCGTGCTCGGCATGATCGCAGCGGTCGCCGGCGGCTGGCTGGACACGATCCTCAGCCGCTTCCTCGACGCCCTCAATTCCATCCCGAGCAAGCTGTTCGGCCTGGTGGTCGTCGCCGCCGTCGGTTCCTCGGTCCCGGTTCTGGTCCTGACGCTGTCGGTGATCTATATCCCAGGCGCCTACCGCTTCGCCCGGGCGCTCGCCGTCAACATCAATGCGATGGATTTCATCACGGTGGCGCGCATCCGCGGCGAAAGCACCCTCTATCTCATTCGCTCGGAAATCCTGCCCAACATCGTCGGCCCAGTGCTTGCCGACCTCGGCATTCGCTTCGTCTTCATCGTTCTGCTCCTATCCGGGCTTTCCTTCCTGGGCCTCGGCGTACAGCCGCCCTATGCCGACTGGGGTGCCCTGGTGCGCGAGAATATCGGCGGGCTGCCGTTTGGCGCGCCGGCGGTGATGTTTCCCTCACTTGCGATCGCCAGCCTGACGATCAGCGTCAACCTGCTGATAGACAACCTGCCGCAGAAGATTCGCGACCGGAGCGTGTCATGAGCAATTTCATTGAAATCCGCGACCTGAAGATTGAGGCCACCACCGATTCCGGCCGGCGTGTCGAGATCATTAAGGGTGTCAGCCTCGACGTTGCCGAGGGCGAGATCGTGGCGCTGATCGGCGAGAGCGGCTCGGGCAAGACAACCATCGCCCTGACCCTGATGGGTTATACTCGTGCGGGCTGCCGCATCACCGGCGGCAGCGTTTCGGTCGGCGGCAAGGACATGGTCACCCTCAGCGAGAAGCAGCGTGCCAAGGTGCGCGGCACCGAAGTCGCCTATGTCCCGCAATCAGCCGCCGCCGCCTTCAACCCAGCCACAACGATCATGGACCAGGTGATCGAAGTCACCCGTATTCATCAGCTCATGTCGCCGGAGGATGCGCGGGCCCGGGCAATCGAACTCTTCCGGGCGCTGTCGCTGCCGGAACCCGAGACGATCGGCAGCCGTTACCCGCACCAAGTTTCCGGCGGCCAGCTGCAGCGCCTGGCGGCGGCCATGGCGCTGATCGGCGACCCGACCCTCGTCATCTTCGACGAGCCGACGACGGCGCTCGACGTGACGACCCAGATCGAAGTGCTGCGCGCTTTCAAGTCGGTCATGAAGAAGGGCGGCATATCAGGCGTCTATGTCTCGCACGATCTCGCCGTCGTCGCGCAGATCGCCGACCGCATCGTCGTGCTGAAAGGCGGGGAGACCCAGGAAGCCGGCACCACCAATGAAATCCTCAACAATGCGAAGCATCCCTACACCAGAGAGCTGCTCGCAGCCTTTGAACCGAAATCGCGCGGCGCGGCAGGACTGGCCGCAAGTGCGGCGGCGCCGCTTCTGAAGATCGAAGATCTCGTCGCGGGCTATGGGCAGCGCCAAGCCGACGGCCTGCCCCTCGTTCGCGCGGTCGAGCACGTCAGCCTGAAGGTGGAGAAAGGTCGAAATCTCGGCATCATCGGCGAATCCGGTTGCGGCAAGTCGACACTTGCCCGCACCATCGCCGGCATTCTACCGGCGGCAATCGGCAAGATCGTCTTCGACGGCACGGAGCTGCGCCGCAATGCCCGTGAGCGTTCGCGCGACCAGTTGCGCGAGATGCAGATCGTCTTTCAATATGCCGATACCGCGCTCAACCCGGCAAAATCGGTTGAGGACATCCTCGCCAGGCCCCTGGTTTTCTACCATCGCATGGATCGGCAGGCGCGAAATGCCCGGATCGATCAACTGCTCGACATGGTGCGCCTGCCCCGCAGCTTGCGCCACCGCCGGCCGGGAGAGCTCTCGGGCGGGCAGAAGCAGCGCGTCAATTTCGCCCGGGCGCTCGCCGCCGATCCGAAGCTGATCCTCTGCGACGAGATTACCTCGGCGCTCGACACGGTGGTTGCCGCCGCGGTCATCGACCTGCTCAAGGAATTGCAGCGCGAACTCGGCCTCTCCTACATCTTCATCAGTCACGACCTCTCGGTGGTGGAGGCGATCTGCGATGAGATCGTCGTGATGTATGGCGGCCGGAAGGTCGAGGAAATCACGCCCTCGACGGTGAACGCGCCGACGCATCCCTATTCGCAACTGCTCTTCTCCTCGGTGCCGACGCTCGATCCGGCCTGGCTCGATGGTCTCCAGCAGGATCCTGAACTGGTACGGGCCTATTCTCGGCAGTGAGGGTCGCCGTGGCGATCGTTTGTCCGGCAACATTCTGCCCGGGAATCACGTAAAAACAAAACGTTAGAGAGGTTCTGCGCTTCGGCGAAAGGCTGAACCGCTCTGGAGACTGAAATGGAGACACCGCCATGCCTGCACCGCTCGACCGTGTCGATACGACGCCGGAGCTGCCCGCTGCCGCCGATGCGGTGGTGATCGGCGGCGGCATCGTCGGCATTTTCGCGGCCTATTATCTTGCCCGGCGCGGATTGAAGGTTGCCCTCGTCGAGAAAGGCCTTGTCGGGGCGGAACAATCGAGCCGCAACTGGGGCTGGTGCCGGCAGCAGAACCGCGACGCCCGTGAACTGCCGATGTCGACGAAGAGCCTCGATCTGTGGGAGCGCTTCGCTGCCGAGACTGGTGAGGATACCGGTTTTCGCCGATGCGGCCTCTTCTATCTCAGCAATAGCGACGAGGAACTGGCCGGCTGGGCACGCTGGCGCGACTTCGCGCGTTCGGTCGGCGTCACGACGCATATGCTGAGCGGTGCAGAGGCAACGGAACGCGGGTGCGCCACCGGCGCCTCGTGGAAGGGCGGGGTGTTTTCGCCGACCGACGGCACCGCCGATCCGGCACGCGCCGCGCCCGCCGTCGCGCGGGCGATCCTGAAGCTCGGCGGCACGGTGCATCAATCCTGTGCCGCCCGCGGCATCGACATCGAAGGTGGCAGGATCGCCGGCGTCGTCACCGAGCACGGTACGATCCGGACAAAAATTGCGATCCTGGCCGGCGGCGCCTGGGCCTCCTCCTTCTGCCGCCAGCTCGGCATTCGATTTCCACAGGCATCGATCCGTTCGTCGATCCTTTCCGTTTCGCCTGGAGCAAACGGCTTGCCGGATGCGCTGCACACATCTGCGGTCTCCGTTACGCGTCGCAGCGATGGCGGCTACACGCTGGCGATCAGCGGCCGCGGCCGCGTCGATCCGACCGCGCAGCAGTTCCGCTTTGCCCGAGAGTTTCTGCCGATGTTCGCTCGGCGATGGCGCAGTCTCGCGCCCGGCGGCTTGGAGGGATTTCGTTCCGGTCACGAGTCTCTTGCACGCTGGCGGCTCGACAGGCCGACGCCGATGGAGCGCATGCGCATCCTCGACCCTGCGATCAATGAGGCCACCATCCGCCTCACGCATTCGCGCGCGCTCGAACTTCTACCCGCTTTGAAGAAAACGAGCATCAACGCGGCCTGGGCAGGCTATATCGACAGCACGCCCGACGGCGTGCCCGGGATTGGCGAGATCGCCTCCCTTCCCGGCTTCATCCTTGCTGCGGGCTTCAGCGGCCATGGCTTCGGCATCGGCCCAGGCGCCGGCCATCTGATTGCCGATATCGCCACCGGCGATGAGCCGATCGTCGATCCCCGGCCCTACCACCCAGACCGCTTCGGGCAATCCGCCTGGGGTAAGGTGGCCGACTTTTGATTTCGGCTCGGCCGGAGGAACATTGCATGAAAGACGCCCACAAATTCTATATCGGCGGTGAGTGGGTCGATCCCGAAAGGCTAAGAGAGCTTCAGGTGATCGATCCGTCGACTGAACAATCCATCGGAACGATAGCGATCGGCAGTATCGCCGATGCCGAGCGGGCGATCAAAGCCGCCCGCGCGGCCTTTCCGACCTTCTCACAGACGACGAAGGCGGAGCGGCGGGCGCTGCTTGAGCGAATTTTGATGATCCTGAAGCGCCGTCAGCACGAGATCGGCGACATCATCTCCCGCGAAATGGGCGCCCCGCTGGCCATGGCACGGGCGGACCAAGCGGGGCTGGGGGCGGCGCATTTCGAAGAGACGATCCGGGCTTTCGATGCGTTCGACTTCGAATATATGCAGGGCTCGACCCGGATCGTTCACGAACCAGTTGGCGTCGTGAGCATGATCACGCCATGGAATTGGCCGATCAATCAGATTGCCTGCAAGGTGGCTCCGGCGCTCGCGACAGGCTGCACGATGGTGCTCAAACCTTCTGAGATCGCGCCCTTCAACTCAGCGGCAGGGCGACGCTCGAGCTCACGCCGCAGAGCATCCGCTATGCTCGCCCGTTTCTGCCGATGTTCCTGAAACGACGAAAGGCCGTCGAGATCGGCATAGGCCGTTCGTTCTTCGAGGGTCCGGAAACACTCGGTCGGTGGCGTCTCGATAAGCCGACCCCCTTCGAACGCATTCGTGTACTCGACCCTGCTCCGGACATTCGGATGACGGCTGCCGTAATGGCTCGGATAAAAGCCCTGCTCCCCGCCGTGGCCGATGCCGGTATCGCGTCCGCTTGGGGTGGATACGTCGACTCTACCCCGGACGCCATACCCGCGATTTCACCGGTGGACAGCATCGGCGGAGTGTTTGTCGCCGCAGGTTGTTCCGGACACGGTTTCGGCGCCGGCCCTGGCATTGGCCATCTGGCGGCGGATCTGGTCGCGGGCGACACGGCAATCGTCGATCCGACACCATTCCGCCTGTCGCGTTTCAGGGGCAGATCGAAAATTGAGGTTGGCGCCATCTGACGCAATTCATTCGCGTGGAAGTACAGGCGCCGAGCGATCGCGAGTTGGCCATTTCTATGGGATCAAAGCGCGATCTTGCCCGCAGGGGAGCATTCGCACACCGGATCAGCTTGGAACTGATGCAAGTATCCCGTTCCGCCAACTCAGCTTCCAACACTTGGATGGAAAACCATATGTCAATTCAAACTGCGAGTGCCTCTGTCAGAAAGCTGGCTTTCATCCACACGGTGTCCGATCTTGCTTCCGAATTCCGGGCCCTTGCTAAAGAACTTTTGCCCGACTGGAAACCGTTCGCGATCCTCGACGAGAGCCTGTTGAGAAATACCATTGAGCGCGGGTCGTTATCCCATCTGACGAAACGGAGGCTCGCCACCTACGTATGGTCCGCAGTCGACGCCGGGGCAGATGCGATTGTCGTCACATGCTCAACGCTTGGGCCGGCGGTCGATGCCATTGCGCCGCTTTGTCCTGTGCCGCTGTTCCGTATTGACGAAGGCATGGCCAAAGCCGCTGTCGAGCACGGAAACCGCATAGGTGTCCTGGCGACATTATCCACAACGCTGGTGCCGACAGTAGATTTGCTCAGGCGCCAGGCATGCGAGCTGGGCAAAAATGTCGTGATCGACGATGTGCTTGTTCAGGGAGCGTTTCAATTCCTTACCGACGGGAACGTCGAAGCGCATGACGCGCAAATCCGTCGAGCGCTGGAAGAACTGTCGCAGAAGGTCGATGTGATCGTTTTTGCCCAGGCCTCAATGGCTCGTGCAGTGCAGGGTATCGACCACGGTCTTCCAGTTCTGACAAGCCCGGTACTTGGGATCGAATACGTGAAACGGCGTTTGGTGCAGCCAAAGGACCAGTGCGGAACCTAACGGCGGCGGGGTGCGGTAGAGGGGAAAATGACACCTCGACCGGTCAGCGTCGACGACGCTTGATCACCATGGGGAGGTCTCCGAGGGCTTCCGTCAGGAGGCTACGGCCATCCGCACGATGCTGGCAGGCGAAGTCCTGCGGCCGTCAGCAGTTTGAAAGTGGGAAATTCTTTCGTTCAACAGCTCCACCTGCTGCCGAAGCCTGTGAATTTCCGCGGTGTTTTCCTCCACCATGGCGGCGTTGTGCTGGGTGATATGCTCGACGTCGCGAACGGCGTTGTTCACCTCGTCGATGCCCTTGTATTGCGTGGTCGTCGAAGCAGAGATGACCTGCACCAGTCCATTGATCGAGGTGAAGTGCTCAATGATGGCAGAAAGCGCATGGCCGGTTTCCTCGACGAGCGTGACGCCCGCGCCGACCTGCGATGCGCTGTTGGAGATGAGCTCCTTAATTTCGCGGGCGGCCTTGGCGCAGCGCTGGGCAAGCTCGCGCACCTCCTGAGCAACCACGGCAAAACCTCTTCCCGCCTCCCCTGCGCGCGCCGCTTCCACACCAGCGTTGAGGGCAAGAAGATTGGTCTGGAAGGCGATCTCGTCGATCACGCCGATGATGCTGGTGACCTGCTCGGACGACCGGTTGATGGCGCCCATGGCATCGACGGCCTTCGCCACCACGGCTGCGGAATGCTCCGCCTGGCGATGGGCTTCCGCGACCGAAAGCGATGTCTGACGCGCGTTTTCAGCGGTCGTTCGCACGCTGTCGGTCAGTTCACTCAGCACCCGCGCGCTCTCCTCGAGTGCTGCGGCCTGCTGTTCCGTGCGCCGCGCCAGATCGTCGGCCGCTCCTGAAAGGTTGGTGCTGCCCTCGGCGATTTCGTAGGTCGTGTTGCGAACCTCGGCGAGCGTCAGGCGCAGCGCATCGATGGCGTGATTATAGGTTTGCGCCATGGCGACATAGTCTGCGGCCAGATCCTCGCTCATCTCGGCGGTGAGATTGCCATTGGCAAGCTTGCCCAGCATTTCCGAGAGCGCTGTCAGAGCCTCGCTCTGTTCCGCCTCGATGCGCGCCTGCTCGGCGGCGCGGCGGGCCTGCTCCCGTTCGTCCCGCGCCCTGTTTGCCTCGGCCACCTCTTCCAGCCTGGTCTTCTCAAGCGCCTGATCGCGAAAGACGGTCACCGAGCGGATCATGTCGCCGATTTCGTCGCCACGCTTGCCGTCGCCGATGGCAACGTTCAGATCGCCGGCGGCAAGCCGCATCATCGTCTGGGTAATCCGCTTCAGCGGCCCGCGCAGAGTTTCGATCAACATGAGACCGCCGATGATCGCAAGCACCGTCCCCGCAATCATTGCCGCGAGCGACATCGTCGCCGAGCGCTGGCTGATTTCCTTGCCGCTCTCCTGCGCCGTGCTGACGAACTGTTCGAGCGTGTGGCTTGCCTCAGCCACAAGTACGGTCGCCGCCTCCTTGTCTGCGCGCCAGCGGTCGGCGATCGATATAAGAAGGGACGTGTCCTTCTCGATCGTCGCAAGGGACGGCTCGATCTTCTTGGCAAGATCCTGCAGCGCGGCATTTTTACCGCTCAGGGGAACAAGCTTTGCAGCGCTTTCGCGCAATGCCTTAAGATCCGCGAGAACCGCATCCCGCGACTCCGGATCGACCCGCCTGTTCAGTTCGCTCAGGTGCAGGCGCAGATCGTCGATTGATTTGAAGGCGGCATTGACGATTACCACCATCGAACGAAGCGTTGATATGCTCGCATCCATGCCGGTAAAGCGCTCGATCGCCGTGTCCGCATTGCCGGAGGCGAGTTTTGCAAATTGCTCCTGAAGGCCCTGCAGATCCTGATCGACGGGAGCGTAAGCTTCGAGCGTCAGGCTGCTGTCCTTGGTCATGGGGGCGAGCTTGTCCAGGACCGGCTTCAGCGCAGCGATCTGGCTTTGAGCCTTGTCGGAGGCAAGCGCCCCGCTGTCGCCGACCTCTTTGACGAGCGGCGGCAGAAGGCTGCCGATGGCCTGGCCGAGCTTCTGAGCGTCGGCTGCCGCAGCGGTCGCCTTGCGCAGTTTCGCAATGCGTCCCGCGAGATTCTTGTAGGCCGAGGCATCCAGAAGAAGCGCCCGGACGAAGGCCTCCTTGCCATTCGCCTGATCCTGGAGAACGTCGAGCTGTTTGCGCGCCGTCTGGCTTTCCTTAAACAGCCCGGCCACCGCGTTGTCGATCGCCTGTTCGGTATTGACGCGCTCCTGCGACACGGCCCAAAGCGCGTCGGCGCCGCCCTGCATCTTAGCCCCGAGTTCACGCACGGCAGCGATCTGCTGCTTCTGCGCAGGATCGATCAACATGGCATCGAGCGTCGCCGCGCCCTTCTGCTGTTCGGCGATGCTGGCGATCAATCGATCGCGCGTGGCCGCTGTCGGAAGATCGGTAAAGGCGGTCAGCGAGGATCGCAGCTGCTGAAAACTGGAAAGCGTATCGATCGTCTGCCGGGTCAGTGTCATCTGCCCGTTCAGCGTGCCGGCGGTGAAATAACCGAAAAGACCGATGCCGGCGATGAGAACGATCAGCGGCACGACGAAGAAGAGCACCTTCGTCACGATCCGCATCCGCTGCAACAGTCGGTCAATCAACGCCATAAGGGAGCCCCCGCCCAGGAAATTGTCTGCTTCTCCGGCGCGACCAATCACATCGACATACAGCCTCGGCGATCATGTCGATGTGACCGCAATTGGCAGTCGTCGCGCCAGCTTGCCACGATAGCCAGAACTCTTAAAAAAATGGTCAATGGTGTCGAGTTTTTCAGGACATGCGAAACGGCGATCGAGGGCGCATGTGCGCGCCCTCGCATCGTTTTTCTCAGCCGATCGCCATAAGGCTGGCGTTGCCGCCGGCTGCCGCGGTGTTGATCGATGTCGACACCTCCTCCAGCAGCCAGTTGAGGCAATAGGCTTCGGGATCTGTCGTCAACTCCTCGCTTGTCGCCGCCTGGACCAGCAGAAGCGGACCCGGCAGAGCAGCAATCTTCCGGTTGACGACCAGAACCCTGTCGCGATCCCCTTCGACCAGTGCGCCCGAGAATGGCCCGTCCTTTTCCCAATCCGACGTCCATGAGACCCGGCTGGCGACAGCCGCCGGCAAATCAGCCAGGACCAATTTCGGCAGGGAGCCGGCGTCGACGACGACGTGATTGCCCGTCGACAGCGCTGCAGCGATCTGGCGATAGAGCCCGCTTTCGGTCTGCGGCACGGCAAGAATGCGGCCGCGGGGATGGAGCGCGTAGAGATTGAGCTCGCCGACCGGGCCAACCAGTTCCCGCTCGAGCCCGAGCGCCGAACGGCTTGCATATCCGCGCGCCGCTTCCCCTTCGGCCGGTAAGCCCTTCTTGTCGAGCCAGACGATATAATCGCGGAGGGCGAGGTCCGTATGAACGGAATCCTGCTGCGGCGGCACCGGAGCACGCTGCACCAGCCGGCCGATATAGAGCGGACCGCCGGCCTTCGGACCAGTGCCCGACAGGCCGCGGCCGCCGAAAGGCTGCACGCCGACGACGGCGCCGATGATGTTGCGGTTGACGTAGAGGTTGCCGGCCTTGATGCGGCTGGTCACATGCGCGATCGTTTCGTCAAGCCGGGTGTGAAGCCCGAATGTCAGGCCGTAGCCCGATGCGTTGATGTCGTCGATCAGGCGATCGAGGCCGTTTCGCTTGAAGCGGACGACATGTAGGACCGGTCCGAAGATCTCCCGCGTCAGGTCCGACAGGTCCTTGATCTCGATGATCGTCGGCGGAACGAAGGTCCCTGCCGCGGCACTTTCGGGCAGCGGTAGCTGATCGACCTTGCGGCCGGCGCCGCGCATCTGCTCGATATGCTGGTCGATCTCGGCCTTTGCGCCATCGTTGATGACAGGCCCGACATCGATGCTCAGCCGATCGGTACGGCCGATCGTCAGCTCGCGGAAGGCGCCTTTCAGCATGTTGAGGGTCCGGTCGGCCACATCATCCTGCAGGCAGAGGACGCGGAGCGCCGAGCAGCGCTGGCCGGCGCTGTCGAAAGCCGAGGCGATGACGTCGGCCACCACCTGCTCGGCGAGCGCCGAGGAATCGACGATCATGCCGTTCTGGCCGCCGGTTTCGGCAATCAGCGGGATCGGCTTGCCGGTCGAAGACAGCCGTTCGGCCAGCTGCGCCTGGATCATGCGGGCAACTTCGGTCGAGCCGGTGAACATGACACCGGCTGTTTCCTTTGCACCCACCATGCCGGCGCCGAGGCGGCCGCTGCCGGGCACGAACTGCAAGGCGCCGACAGGCACGCCCGCCTCATGGAGGATCTTGACGCTCTCCGAAGCGATGATCGGCGTGACGCCGGCAGGCTTGGCGAGCACGGGATTGCCGGCCACCAGTGCAGCGGCCACCTGCCCGGTGAAAATCGCCAGCGGGAAATTCCACGGGCTGATGCAGACGATGGGGCCGAGGGGCGCATGAGATGGCCCGAGGGTCTTGCGCGCCTGTTCGGCGTAATAGCGCAGGAAGTCGATCGCCTCGCGCACTTCGCCGACGGCATTGGCCGCGGATTTGCCGGCTTCGCGCATGATGATGCCCATCAGCGTCTTGATGCGGGCCTGCATGATGTCGGCCGCCCGCTCCAGGCAAGCCGCCCGCTCGGCCGGCGGCACCGCCGCCCATTGCGGCGCATAGTCGGCCGCCATCGCCACGACACGAGCGGCCTCTTCGACCTTCAGTTCGGTGACCGTGCCGACGACATCGCGGTGATCGGCAGGATTGAGGACGTCACGCGTCACCCCGTCCGTCGAGCCGTCGGCGAGGATCGGAAGCGCATGCCATGGGCTTGCAGCCGAAGAGGCGAGCGTCTGCGCCAGATCGGAAAGGGTCGCCTCGTTCGAGAGATCGAGACCGTCGGAATTGGCGCGGGCACTGCCGTAAAGCGCTTTCGGCAAGGCGATTTGCGCGTGGGCGGCGCCGATGACGGGCATGGCAGCGACGGTTTCGGCGGGATCGGCGATCAGCGCCTCGACCGAGACGTTCGGATCGGAGATGCGATGTACGAAGGAGGAGTTGGCGCCGTTTTCCAGGAGACGCCGCACCAGATAGGCGAGCAGCGTCTCATGCGTTCCAACAGGTGCGTAGATGCGGCAGGGCCGGTCGAGCTTTTCCTTGCCGACGACTTCGTCGTAGAGAGGTTCGCCCATGCCGTGCAGGCACTGGAACTCGTATTTGCCGACCGCAAAATCGGGACCGGCGAGATGATAGATCGTCGCCAGCGTCTGCGCATTGTGGCTGGCAAACTGCGGGAAGACCGCGTCGGGCGCGTTCAGCAGCTTGCGCGCGCAGGCGATGTAGGCGACGTCGGTGTAGATCTTGCGGGTATAGACCGGATAATCGTCGAGACCGTCGAGCTGGGCGCGCTTGATTTCGGCATCCCAATAGGCCCCCTTGACCAGACGCACCATGACCCGGCGCCCCGAGCGGCGGGCGAGATCGATGATATAGTCGAGCACGAAGGGGCAGCGCTTGCCATAGGCCTGCACCACGAAGCCCAGCCCGTTCCAGCCGGCGAGATCAGGGGCAAAGCAGAGTTCTTCGAGCAGATCGAGCGAAAGCTCCAGCCGGTCGGCTTCCTCGGCGTCGATATTGAGGCCGATATCGTAGCCCTTGGCGAGGACGGCGAGCGCCTTGACCTTCGGCAGCAGCTCTCCCATCACCCGGTCGGCCTGCGCCCTCACATAGCGGGGATGCAGGGCGGAAAGCTTGATCGAAATACCAGGGCCGTCATAGATGCCGCGTCCGTTCGAGGCTTTGCCGATGGCGTGGATCGCCTTTTCATAGTCCTTGAAATAACGTTCGGCATCGGCAGCGGTCGTCGCGGCCTCGCCGAGCATGTCGTAGGAATAGCGGAAACCGCGCGCTTCGAGCGGCCGGGCGCGCTTCAGCGCCTCCTCGATCGTTTCGCCGGTGACGAACTGCTCGCCCATCATGCGCATCGCCATATCGACACCGCGACGGATGACCGGCTCGCCGGCGCGCGCGATCAGCCGCGTCAGCGCTGCCGAGAGGCTGCGGTCGTTGACCGTCGAGGTCAGCTTGCCGGTGACGACGAGGCCCCAGGTGGCGGCGTTGACGAACATGGATTTGCCGCCGCCGATATGCGAGGTCCAGTTGCCCTCGGCGATCTTGTCGCGGATCAGCGCATCGCGGGTGTCCGTGTCGGGAATGCGCAACAGCGCTTCGGCAAGGCACATCAGCGCCACGCCTTCCTGGCTGGAGAGCGAATATTCCTGCACCAACCCCTCGACGCCGGTGCCCTTGTGCTTGGCGCGCAGCGCCTCGATCAGCGTGCGGGCGGTGCTGCGAATGTCGTAGCGTTTCGCCTCGGAGACGCGCGCTGCGGCAACGAGCGGCGGCAGGCATTCGGTCTCGGGACGGCGATAGGCCGCCGTGATGGCCTGGCGAAGTTCGGATTGCGGCCGGATCGGCGGGGCAAAGCCCGAGAACGGCGCGCCGTTGGCGGGATCATTGGAGGATACGGTGTCGGTCGCTGCGTTCAACATGGGAGTCCCTATCAAATCGATGTTCGGTCTAACGGATAAATGGGACACCGGGCTCGTCGTCCCAGGCGGCGTCATCCGTAAAAGCTGGGCCGGAATATTCCGTCTCGCGAAGCGGGCGGACATCTGGCTTGCCGCGCTTGAGGGTGAATGCCGCAGCCACCGCCCTTATCGCCACCGGCCTGTAGTGAGCGAGCAGGTCCGGTTTCTGATCGTCATCCGGTTCACTCCTGAGCATGCATGATCCCCATTTCGAGCGCAGCGCCAATGCCGATCCGACAATATGCCGGGCGGCTACGCCCTTCCTCCGATTGCCGCTGTGTAAGGTATCACAGTCGCCAATCGTGATCTCACTTGATTTTTTCAGTTTATAGGCTGTATGAACTTATTTACTCATTCCCGAAAGTTCACATGGCTAGCGAAACCGATATCTTTAGTGAATTAGACCAGTTCGACAGGAAGATCCTCGCCGCGCTCGCCGAGGACGGCAGGCTGTCGATCACCGATCTCGCAGCACAGGTCGGACTGTCGAAGACGCCGTGCCAGATCCGCTTCAAGCGGCTGATCAGCGACGGCTATATCGAAGGCTTCAAGGCCGTCCTCAACCCCGCGAAAATGCAGCTTGACCACATCGCCTTCGTCGAGGTGAAACTCTCCGACACCCGCGAGGATGCGCTGAAAAGCTTCAACGACGCCATCAAGAAAATCCGGGAAGTCGAAGAATGCCATATGATCGCCGGCCGGTTCGACTATCTCCTGAAGATCCGCACCCGCGACATCGGCCGCTACCGCCGCGTCCTCGGCGAACGCATCTCGACGCTGCCCCACGTTGCCAGCACCTCGACGAATGTCGCGATGGAGACGGTCAAGGAAGCCTGGGACAAGTTCGGGCCGAGCTTGTCCTGAAGGGCGCGATTGCCGACAATCTCGCCAAGCCAATATTCGGCCACTGAAGCGCAGATGAGGATCGAGATGGATCACACCAGCAGCCCGCAAACCTCGGCGACCGAACATAACGAAGCGCGCCGGCTGCAATATCTTCCGTGGGAACGTATTGCGTCGGACCTCGACCATCCCGCTCACCTCGCCCGCAAGGCGGAGCTTCGGCGGGTCTGCGGCGCTGAATTGGCCGAAACGTCCTATATCGCCGAGAACGCTGCGATCTTCACCGAGCGCCTGACGATGGGCGAGCGGTCCTGGATTGCCGGGCACGCGCTCGTTCGGGGCGACGTGATCCTTGGTGATGATTGCTCCATCAATCCCTATGCCTGCGTGTCCGGCAAGGTGACCTGCGGCAATGGGGTGCGGATTGCCTCGCATGCATCGATCGTCGGCTTCAATCATAGCTTTGACGATCCTGATCGCCCCATCCACCGCCAAGGCGTTATCAGCCTCGGCATCACGATCGGCGACGATGTCTGGATCGGCGCCAATTGCGTGATCCTTGATGGCGTCACCATTGGAAACGGCGCGGTGATCGCCGCCGGGGCTGTGGTCACGCAGGACATTCCCGCCTTGTCGATTGCCGGTGGCGTACCGGCAAAGGTGCTGCGGAGCCGAGGCGCGGCAACCAGGAAATCCGGCACTGGAGATATCGAAGACCGGTTGCTCAAGCTCGGTCAGAACGCGAAAGAGCAATGGCCTGACATTCTTGCACGGTGGAAAACGCCTGAGGCCTATGAATCGTTGGAGGCGGACGGCGTCAGGCGGCCGGCAGTCCGGCATCTGTGCGATGCCATCGAGATCGCCGCCGGCTTCGGGCATCTGCCGCCCGGGCTCGATCCGTCGCAGACCGTCGAGCTTCTCCAAGGCCTTCAGGATCGAGAGACCGGGCTTTTCCCCGAAGAGCATTCGCGCGTAGATGGCCGGGCGTTGAGGGCGGATCCGAAGGCACTCTACAATGTGCTTTCGGTCGGCTATTCGCTTGAACTGCTCGGCTCCAGGCCACGGCACACCATCCAGGCGGTTCAGCTCGGTGCTGAAGAGCTGGAGCGATGGCTGAACACCCTGCCCTGGTCGAGCCGGGCATGGCACGCCGGCAGCGTCGTCGATGCCATCGGAACTGCCATGTACTTCAACGCGCGGTATTTCGGCATCAGAGGTCCACGCCAGGCGCTTTTCGAGTGGCTGAGCGGTAACGCCAACACCGTCTCGGGCCTGTGGGGCGAACCGACGGCGCTGGAAGGATGGCTGCAACCGGTGAACGGCTTTTACCGGTTGACGCGCGGCACCTACGCGCAGTTCGGCATGCCGCTTCCCCATCCGCACGCTTCGCTCGAAACGGTTCACCTCAACTACCGAAATCACAAGGGTTTCGTCGGCGCGCAATACAATGCGTGCAACCTACTCGATACGATCCATCCGCTGCTGCTGATTGCCCAGCAAACCGATTACCGGCGGGCCGATGGCGAGGCGATCGCCCGCGATCTCATATCGAAAGCGCTCGATCGATGGCGAGATGGCAAGGGTTTTTCCTTCGCCGATGGCGGTGAACCGAGCTTGCAGGGAACGGAAATGTGGCTTTCGGTCATTCACCTGGCGGCGGATTTCCTGGATCTGTCGGATCGGTTCGCCTTCGTCCCGAAAGGCGTGCACCGGACTGCAACGTCCGGGCTCGGCTTATAATCAACCGTGCAGCGATGCGGTCAGCCAGGCGGCGGCGAGGTCGCGGGCATTGCTTCGCTTGGCTTTGACGGGCACGATCACGTTGTAACGATCTTCCGCGGCAAGCTCGCTTTGGTCGGCGGGCACCAGGGTTCCGTCCTCGAGAAAAGTGCCGATCAGCATGCGCCAACCCAAGGCAATCCCCTGCCCGGCGCGCGCGGCGGCGATTGTCTCGGTATAATGGCTGAACCGAAGCGACGGCTTGACCGTCATATTGGCGCCGGTGAGCGAAACCCATTGCGACCAGCTGTACCAGGAACGATCGAAAACATCCGTTTCGATGAATTCATCAGCCGAGCCGAGCGGCCCATCTCCCCGACGTCGGAGATAATCGGGAGAGCAGACGGGGGAAATGACATCGCCGCGCGAGGCGATAACCGTCCCGTCGCTGAAGGGAGGCAGGCCGTAGCGGATCGCCACATCGACCTCCCCGTCGTCGAGCGCAATCGGGCTATCCTGGGATATCACCCGCACCAGAATGCCCGGGTTGGCCCGGCGGAATTCAGCCAGCCGCGGCAGCAGCCAGAAGGAA
Organism: Rhizobium sp. F40D2; assembly: GCF_051810745.2. Classification (NCBI taxonomy): domain Bacteria; kingdom Pseudomonadati; phylum Pseudomonadota; class Alphaproteobacteria; order Hyphomicrobiales; family Rhizobiaceae; genus Rhizobium; species Rhizobium sp. F40D2. Next base: position 693,399 of record NZ_JBPWQX020000004.1, on the reverse strand, counting down.
GAGAATGCGACGGTTGCGCCGATCGTCACCACGTCCTGACTGCGCGACTGGAGCGCTTCCACACTCTCGGCGATATCGGCAAAACTCTTCGCCAGTGTCGCGCCAAGGCTGATGCACGCTGCCGTCGGTTCGATCGCTCGATGCTTGCGCACGAATAGGGACTGGCCGAACTCCTCCTCCAGCAACGCAATCTGCCTGCTGACGGCTGCCTGGGTAACGCCGAGTTCGGTCGCAGCCAGGGTGAAGCTTTTCCGGCGCAGCACCGCCTCCAGGGTCACCAGTGCGGTCAGCGATGGAAGCCGTCTTCGAAATTGCATCTTGGAGACCTTTTCACATGAGAAAAGATTATGCGAACATGATTTTTTATGCCGTTGAAAGGCCGACACTGCAAGCGCAATCTGGGGAAACTCTCACATAAGAGGTTCTCATGCTAAACAGGCTCCCATCTTCCATTTCGGCGCTGCTCGACTCCCGCTCTGAAGGCCATTCGCTGCCGGCCGGCCTCTATGTCAGAGAAGACGTGTTCGAAGCAGACATCGACGTCTTCTTCCACAAGCACTGGATCTGTGTCGGCCTCGACTGTGACGTTCCCGAAGCCGGCGACGCCACCGTCGTCGATATCGGCAAGACGAGCCTGATCCTTCTGCGCGACGACGACGGTGAAATCCGCGTCCTGCACAATGTCTGCCGCCATCGCGGCTCCCGCCTTCTCAATCCGGGCAAGACGATCGTTTCGAAGCTCGTCTGTCCCTATCACACCTGGACCTATGAGCTGACGGGCGAGCTCAGCCACGCCCCCCATATGGGCAAGGAATTCGACAAGGATTGTCATAGTCTCAAGCCCGTTACCTTCAAATCGATCGGCGGCCTGATTTACGTCTGCCTGTCCGACAATCCGCCCGAGGACATTGCCGGCCTCGAACAGGCGATGGTCGAGCGCCTTGCTCCCTACGATATCCGCAATGCCAAGATCGCCCACCAGACCGACGTCATCGAGGACGGCAACTGGAAGCTGACGATGGAGAACAATCGCGAGTGTTATCACTGTTCCGCCAACCACCCGGAACTCTGCGTCTCCTTCGTCGATCTCGACTTCGGCTTCGATCCGGAAACGCTGAGCCCTGAGGATCGTGAGCAGGCCGAGGAGCATTTCCGGCTGTACGAGGAGCGCACGCAGGCATGGGAGGCCGACGGTTTTCCCTCGGCTGCCGTCGAGCAGCTTTCCGACTGCGCCACGAACTTCCGCACGCAGCGGCTGATCATATCAGGTGCCGGCGAATCCCAGACCCACGACGCCACCGCCGCATCCTCCAAGCTCCTCGGGCAGATGACCCGCAAGGATCTCGGCGACACGCATCTCTGGGGTCACAACAGCTGGAACCACTTCATGGGCGACCATGCTGTCGTGGCAACGGTCATCCCGCTCTCGGCCGGCAAGACGCTGGTGAGAACCAAGTGGCTGGTGCACAAGGACGCCGTCGAAGGGGTCGATTACGATCTCGACAAGCTAACGGATGTCTGGGTCGCCACCACGGATCAGGACGCCGATCTCGTCGCCCGCTCCCATGCCGGCGCTCTCGATCCCGCCTATCAGCCAGGCCCCTATTCCCGCTTTTCCGAGACGAACCTCGACAAGTTCGCCAGCTGGTACATCGACCGGATGCGCGCTCATGGATACTAGGACCCCGCAAGTGCTGCTCGCAAAGGCCGCCCGTCACGACGTCTGGAATCCCGAGGAAGACGATGCGCTCGTCTGTCTCGACGTCCAGCAGGAGACCCATGACGTCAAGACCTTCACCTTCGCATCCCCGGATGGGAAGCGGTTCGCCTTCAAGGCCGGCCAGTATTTCCTGTTCGACCTTGAGCACAACGGAGAGCCAGAAAGCCGGTGCTACAGCATCTCCTCTTCGCCGCATCGCACGAACGCCTTCTCCGTCACGGTGAAGCGCGTTCCGGGCGGCAAGATCTCCAACTGGCTTCACGACACCCTGGTTCCGGGCGCATCCGTTAAGGCGAACGGCCCGCTTGGCCATTTCATCCGGTCTGAGGCATCGAAGCCAAAACTTCTGCTGCTCTCCGGCGGCTCCGGCATTACCCCGGTCATGTCGATTCTGCGTGAACTCGCCGACAGCTGCGATCCTGCCGATGTCGTCTTCATGCACGCCGCGCGCACGCCGCAGGATCTGATCTTCCGTGACGAGTTGGCCTGCATCGCCGGCAGGCTCAAGGGCCTTCGACTGCACTTCCTGCCGGAGACCGTTGCGGGCGAGGCATCCTGGCCGGGCCTCACCGGCCGCATTTCGGCGGACTATGTCAGGCTCGCGGTTCCAGATATTGCGGAGCGAACGGTAATGTGCTGCGGCCCCGTCCCATTCATGGCGGCAGCACGCAGCATTTCCGCCGAGCTCGGCGTCCCCACCTCGCACTACCTGGAAGAAAGCTTCGACGCCGCGGTCATCGACGAACTCGAGATCCCCGCGATCCAGGAAGCGACGGCCAAGGTCTTTCAAGTCACATTCTCGAAGCAGGCCCGCAGCATCGCGGTAACAGGCGACCAGAGCGTGCTCTCCTGTGCGAAGAAGACGGGCGTCAGGATTCCATCTTCCTGCGCCAACGGCGTTTGCGGCACCTGCAAGTCGAAGCTGACATCAGGCACGGTTGACATGAACCACAATGGCGGCATCCGCCAGAGGGAAATCGACGCCGGCTTTTTCCTGCCCTGCTGCTCGAAGCCGCTCAGCGATCTCATCATCGAACGCTGAGCGACACCGCATTACTTTTCGACAATAGGGATCCCAGATGCTGCGAGACGAAAACGAATCCGTCGAGCTGGCCGGCTCGACCGTCTTCAAGGACGAGCGGAAGCAGGCTTACCTCAATCCCGATGGAGCGGACCGGCCTCTCATCAGTCCTGTGCCGGCCGCCACCTTGGACCTGGCGCGCCGCTACCGGCTGGAGCGGCTGCGCATGAAGATGCGCGAATGGGATTGCGGCGCCCTGCTGCTCTACGATCCCGTCAACATCCGCTATGCCTTCGACTCGTCGAATATGAGCATCTGGACGATGCACAATCCGTCGCGCTACGCGCTGATCCTGGCCGACGGCCCGGCGATTATTTTCGAATTCGAAGGCGCCGAACACGTCAATGACGGGCTGCCCGGCATCGACGAGATCCGGCCGTCGAAATCCTGGATCTTCTTCACCGCAGGCAACCTCGTGGAACCCCGCCTGAAGGCCTGGGCGGACGAGATCGCCGACATCGTCAAGGGGAATGGCGCCAACAGGCGCATCGCCGTCGACAGGCTCGAACCATCAGGCGCGTTCGAACTCACGGAACGCGGATTTACCCTTCTCGACGGCCAGGAGCTGGCCGAACGGGCGCGGTCGATCAAAAGCGCCGAGGAAATCGAGCTGATGCGCTGGACGATCCGCGTCTGCGAAGCGGGCATGGCGCGGATGTACGAAGTATCAGAGCCGGGCCGCACCGAGCGGGAAATCTGGGCCGAGCTCCACTTCGAAAATGCGCGCAGCGGCGGCGAATGGCTGGAAACCAAACTGCTGACCGCAGGCCCGAGAACCAATCCCTGGTATCAGGAATGTTCGGACTACGTCATCAAGCGCGGCGAGATGATCTCCTTCGACACCGATATGATCGGCCCCTACGGCTATTGCGCCGACCTCTCGCGCTCATGGACATCAGGCCATGTGGCGATGAACGCCAAGCAGAAGAAGCTTTACGCCGCAGCCAGGAACCAGATCGAGCACAATCTCTCGGTCATCCGACCGGGAATGACATTCCGGGAGTTCAACGAATTGTCGTGGCAAATCCCGGAGAAATACCAGCCTTATCGCTATACGCTCGCCCTGCACGGCACCGGCATGGCCGACGAATGGCCGGGCGTGCTGCTGCACCCGGATTTCGATCCTGATTTCAGCGGCATCATCGAAGAGAACATGGTGCTCAACGTCGAAAGCCTGATCGCCGAAGCCGGATCTGAGAGCATCAAACTGGAAACCCAGGCCCTGATCACATCAAAGGGCGCGGAGCGGCTGGACAGCTTTCCGTGGGAGGATATCTGAAACCTCGTCGCGCGAGGCGTCTCGGTCAGTGTGCTCTTAAAGCTGCCGCGCGATGCTGCGACGGGGTGTGCCCGAAGGTCCGCTTGAAGGTTCGCGTGAACTGCGAGGCGTTTTCGAAGCCGACGTCGAGCGCGATCTCGATCAGCGGCGCCTTCGACTGGACCAGGATCGATTTTGCCCGCTCCATGCGAACCCGATTATAGGCCTTGGCGGGAGACATTCCCGTCTTGTCGATGAAAATTCTCTCCAACTGCCGCCGTGACAGGCCAACCATGCCGGCAAGCTTCTGGATCGATATGCTGCCGTCGACGAACTGTTCCATCGTAATCATCGCCGCCTTGACGCGAGCGTCGTCATAGTCGTCATACAGCGGACGGCGGGGCTGGATGTCCGCCGGCGCCCGGGCCTTCTCGATCTGAAGCACCTCAAGCGCATTTCGCTCGGCATCCCGGCTGATATATTTCCTGACCAGCAACGCGGCCATGTCGGCCGAACTGCTGCCGCCGGCGCAGGATCCGCGCTGGCGATCGAGATTGAAGAGCCGGTCGGACCGAACGCCGAGGTCGGGAAACCGCTCGCGAAACTCCTTGTAATGCAGCCAGCTCACGCAGGACTCGTGCCGCTTCATCAGGTCCGCCGCCGCAAGAATGAACGACCCGGTGCAAACGCCGATCAGCGGCACCTTCTTGGCATCCGCCTGTCTGAGAAAATTGATGGTCTGCTGGTCGACAGGGTTTTCCACCGTCAGAAGCCCACCGACGACAACGATATAGTCGAATTTCAGCGGATCGACGAAATCGGAGGTTGGAGCAACCTGGACCCCGCAGCTCGAGGTGATCAGATGCCGCGTGCTGCCGATCACCTGCCAGTCGGCAAGCACCCTTCCGGACCGATCCTGCTCGTCACTGGCAAGCCGCAGCGTGTCGACGAAGAGTGCGAAGGCCGACAGCGTAAACGACCGCGACAGCACGAATCCCACCTTGAGCCGGGCAGCGGATTTCGCGGCGCCGTCTCCCTGTCGATGCTGCTCCGGTCGCATTGTCATCTCCTTGCCGCCTCGCAAAACTCGGAAAACGCGCTCATCGGATTTGAAAACCGTGCGCCAGCGGATCCCGGTCGTCAACAAAAATGGTGTTGTGGCCGATGACCCGCGCCCAGCCTCCGATGCTGGGAAGAATCCCGCGATAGGATCCGATCCTTGCCTCGGCTTCGACCCAGCCCTCGAAAATGGTTCCGATCAGGCTTTCATGGCGGTATCTCGACCCGACGGCGAGCCGCCCCTTCCCATGGAGCTGGGCCATGCGCGCCGAGGTGCCGGTGCCGCCTGGGGACCGATCGATCGCCTTGTCGCCATAAAAGACCGCGCAGCGTCCGTCCGAGACGTCGTTCACCGGGCGGTCGCACCAGATTGCATGATGCACGCCGCGGATCCTGGCATCGTCGGGATGAACGGGATCGCAGACCTCGGCAAGTGCTGATCTGAGCTTCTGGCTGCAGCCGACGATGTCGGAGGCGCTCTTGCCGTCTAGCCCACTCCAGTTCTCTTGCGGCTCAACAACCGCATAATAATTGCCGCCATAGGAGATATCGACGCGCAGACGGCCCATACCAGGAACATCGACCTCGACATCCGCCTCATGCAGATAGCTCGCCACATTGTGGAGACGAACGGAATCGACATATCCGCCCTTCTCCTCATAGGTGACATCCACTCTGCCGGCCGGCGTTTCGATGGCGACCCTACCCGGCTCGCGCGGCTTGACCAGTCCCTCTTCGATGGCTGCGGTCACGGTGCCAATCGTGCCGGCGCCGCACATCGGCAGGCAGCCGCTGACCTCGATGAAAAGAACGGCGAAATCGCAGTCCTCCCGATAGGGGGGATAGATGATCGAGCCCGACATGATGTCATGTCCCCTCGGCTCGAACATCAACGCCTTGCGGACCCAGTCGTGGTCGCGGACGAAGATTTCCCGACGCTCGCCCATCGGCAGGTGCGGAAGCAATGGGCCGCCGCCGGCGACGAGGCGGACGGGGTTGCCGCAGGTATGCGCGTCGATGCAGAAGAAGCTGTTTCTCATCCTCGGTTACTCCTCATCTCGCCTTCGGCAGCCTGTCACGGTCGAGCAGGCCGCGGGACAACCGGTCGAGCAGGAGGGCGACCGCGACGATCGCCAGGCCGGCCCTCAGACCAAGCCCCATTTCCATGCGCGTCAGGCCGCGCGTCACCTCGGCGCCGAGGCCGCCTGCGCCGACGAGGCCGGCCAGCACGACCATGGCCAGCGACAGAAGAATGCATTGGTTGAGTCCGACCAGCAGCGTCTGCTTGGCCAGCGGGATTTCGATCTTCCACAGGATCGAGCGCGGCGGCGCCCCGATGGCGCTGCCGAGTTCGATGAAGACCTTGGGCACCTGATTGAAGGCCAGCGTCGTCAGGCGCAGCATCGGCGGAATGCCGTAGACGATGGTGGCGATAATCGCCGGCACGCGTCCAAGGCTGAAGATCATCACCGCCGGAATGAGGTAGACCCAGGGCGGCACGGTCTGCATCACGTCGAGAATTGGCCGAACCACCGCTTCCAGTGTCTTGTGCCGCGAGCACAGGACGCCGATCGGAAAGGCGATCAGCACCGAGATCATGACAGCGACGCTGACCAGCGCAAGGGTCTGTATCGATGCCGTCCACAGCCCGACCAGCAGGCAGAAGCCGAGGCTGAGACCGGCAAGGACCGCGGCGCGCAGGCTGACGGCAAAAAATGCCAGGACGACGACGACCGCGATCGGCGCATAGGGCGGCACGAAGAGCAGTGCTGCCTCGATTGCCGAAAGCACCGTTTCCACCAGATAGCTGATGGCCGCAAAGAGCGGGTGAAGATTGGTGTTGAGCCAATCGACTGATGGAGCCAGGAAGGCGCCGGGCGAAAACTGCAAGGTCGAGAGATTCATGCTTTCCTCCCTGTTCCCAAGCGAGCGGCACTCTGGGTTATCCGGTCAATCACCATGGTCAATACCACGATGGCGATCGCTCCATTGATAGAGGTGGCGATGTCGAGTGTCCTGATCGCGCCGTAGATCGTCTCTCCGAGCCCGCCGGAGCCGACGATGCCGGCGATGACCACCATGCCGAAGGCCATCATCAGGCTCTGGTTGATGCCAGCCATGATGCTCGGCAGGGCAAAGGGAAGACGGATCTTGAAGAACATCTTTGCCGGCGTCATCCCGAGCGCCTCCCCGATCGCCTTTGGGGTCGATCCGCTAAATCTGACAATTCTGTCCATGGCTTTGACTGCTGCCACGCTTCCGCTGACAGTCGTTCCGTTTCTCTTCCTGATGAATGATGAGCGATATGTTGGAAAACATGGGAACGGCATTATTTCTAATTAGGCAGTCGTCTTGATCATTCTTCTGGGCTCTGTCCTGGCGATTGTGACCATCCCGCTGGAGCTGCTCGGAGGCACGTGATGGATTTGCTGCATGATGTTCTGGACAAGCAACTGGTCGACCGCGACGGCGTGAAGATGGGCAAGGTAGACGGTATCGTCGCCGAACTGCGCCAAGATGGCCCTCCCCGCGTGGTCGCGATAGAAGTCGGCGCTATTGCGATGGCCGGTCGACTTGGTCACCGACCACAGCGATGGATAACTTGGTTTGCCACCAAACTTGGCCATCGCGTGGCGTGGAGCGCTGTCCACGGGATTGGGATTGACGTTCAGTTGAACGCGGCCGTGAGAGACACCGCGATTTTTGACTGGCAAGACTGGCTGCGAGAAAGAGTGGTGGGTAAAATTCCCGGAGCCTAAATTGGTGGAGATCAATATCGAATTGCTTCTGGGCCGGGCCGTCTCATCGAGAGCGGGCAAAACGATTGGCCATATCGAAGCGATACGGGCCGAACAAGACGGGCCAGATCTTGTTATAACCGAGTTTCATGTCGGCCTATACGCCGCCATGGAGCGAATGTCTGCATCGCCATTAGGTATAGAGCTACTTGATCTTTTTCACCTCCGCCGCAGGCATCGCGGCTATCGCATACGCTGGAATCAAATCAGATCGGCAAGGCCGAGTTGAGGCTGCTTTGCGACGAAACGGAACTTGCCCCGCTGGACGGTAGCCATTTGAAGAAATAGCCGTTGCGGTGTCAGCCGGCATAACCGCATCTGCAGCTTCCGACCACGACGATGGCGACAGGACTCACTATCGAGCGAGCTGGCACGATCATCGGACTCAACCTCCGCCACCTTCTCGGACTTCACTATTCCGCAAAAAGGACGACAGCCTTCCTATGCCCGTTCACAGCGATGACGGGCATTAGCGGCAGACAGCGCACGCCACGCTCGACAAGTTGGGAACCGATTTGGGGGCCACGCCACTCGGCGCAAGAAACTGATGTTCGTTCAGCCGCTAGTTTCGAGGACGGACCCACTATGCGGTTTGCGGTTTGCTTCCTACCAGGCCTGCGCGAAAAGTAGGAAAATGCGGTGGTGTTCGCCATGGGCGAAACGCCAACCGGTTAAAAGAAACTACATGGCCGCCCCCCATGCTACCGATCGAGCACGTTCCTGATGCGCAAGGCGAGATCTGCGAGTGCAAATGGCTTCTGCAGGAGATGGACCCCCTTATCGAGCCGGCCCTGATGGACGATGGCATTGCGAGAATAACCGGTCGTGAACAGGGCCCTGATCGACGGTTGACGTTCCCTCGCCCTTGCGACCACATCCGCGCCGCTCATGCCCCCGGGTAACACGACATCGGTAAATATAAGATCCACCGGTAGGTTGAACGCCAGAACCTGCAATGCCGTTGGACCGTCCTTGGCTTCCAAGACGCGATAACCGAGCTCCTTTAATGACTCCACAGAATAGGTCAGGACGTCGGGGTCATCCTCAACCACCAGAATGATCTCGCCGACAGCCGCTTCGGGGAGTGGGAGAGGGGCAATGGCTTCCTCATCGACATGCCCCGATAGGAGCCTCGGCAGGTAAATCTTGACGGTTGTCCCTTGCCCAAGCTCTGAGTAGATTTTCACATGTCCTTTCGATTGCTTGGCGAAGCCGTAGACCTGGCTTAGGCCAAGCCCGGTCCCTTTCCCCTGATCCTTGGTCGTAAAAAAAGGCTCGAAAGCGCGAGCGACGGTTTCTGCGTCCATCCCCGATCCAGTATCGGAGACAGATATTGCAACATATTGTCCCGGAACCACTTCAGCATGATTTGCTGAATAGGCTTCATCCAGGTGCGCGTTGAAGGTCTCGATCGTGAGCTTCCCGCCATCCGACATCGCGTCCCGTGCATTGATGGCCAGATTAAGAAGGGCACTTTCCAACGCATTCGGATCTGCTTCAGTTTTCCAAAGGCCGCCTGCAAGAACGATCTCCACCTCGTAAATTTCTCCCAGCGTTCGATGCAAAAGGTCCGACACCCCCCGAATAAGGCTATTGGCGTCGACAGGTTTCGGATCAAGCGGCTGGCGCCTGGCGAAGGCGAGGAGCCGTTGGGTCAACGCCGCCGCTCTTTCGGCACCGCCCATCGCCTGCGAAGCAGCGCGGCGAAGCCGGGTTGCCTCAGCCGGCAGAGTCCGCAACAGCGTGTCGAGATTTCCAACGATGATCTGTAGCAGATTATTGAAATCATGCGCGACGCCACCGGTCAGCTGCCCAACCGCCTCCATCTTTTGCGCTTGCCGTAAGGCTTCGGCATTGCGGGTCAACTCATCCGTCTTCTGCATTACAAGATCTTCGAGATGAGCGTTCAGCTCCTTCAGAGCCTCTTCCGCGCGCCGTCGTTCCTCCAGTTCGCGCTGTGCAGCCTCGAAAAGCCGAGAGTTGTCGATGGCAACAGCCGTCTCACCGGCAAGACCGAGCAATCCCCGTTCCGACTCCTCGCTGAACACGCCGGTATCAGCGTGGCCGAAAAACAACCCTCCAATCACCTCTTCTGTTCGAGAAATGACAGGGACCGCGAGATAGCTCCTCACGGGAAGATGCCCTTCCGGCATCCCCGCGTAGGGAGCATTTTGTCCATAACGAGGATCTTGCGTGATATCATCTGACCGAACGATGCCTTCCCCTTTGAATGTTGCGGAAAATACGGCCGTGTTGCGAGGCATGGGGAAGCTTGAGAACGCCTCGTGCGGCACGCCCGCAAGCGAATAGAGCATGTAGCTTTCGCCGGCGTGATCGACAAGGTTGTAGAAAAACGCGCCGAATTGCGCCCCCGTCAGTTCGACGCCGGCGTCCGTCACCGCCTGAACAAGCCGTTCCAGATCGTTTTCGCGTGCCAGGATAGCTCCTGCACGATTAAGAACCTCCAGCGCGCGAGTGCGCTCGCGCAGCGCGGATTCGGTCCGCCGCTGCCTTGTGCGATCTCTGAGAATTTTTACGAAACCGATTAAGCCTTCGCCATCGGCAAACAGCGGCGTGGTTTCACCAACCGCCCAGATTTTGCTCCCGTCCTTCCGAAATCGCCACCCCTCGCCGCCACCCTTGCCGTTTGCCTTTGCATCGGCAAGTTCGGTGGCGAGCAAACCCGCGGCATCCTGATGCGCGGGAAAAATCTCGAGCAGAGTCTTTCCCACCATCTCATCTTCAGTCCAGCCAAGCAGATTGCTGGCCCCTTTGCTCCAACTGACGACGATTCCGTGCGGGTCTAAGATAATGATGCCGGTATCGACGGCACTGTCGAGGATCTGCTGAAGTCGCTCGGCAGGCAGGTACGTGGATGAGGTCATCTTCTACCATCGGGAGTGTAAGGGCGCGAATTGGCTCCAAAGTATCACAAGCATCTTGCTGGTCCAGCATTCGCTCTGACGCTGTCACAACCTTGGCTGTTGGCACCGTTCAAGTTGGGAGGAAGGCTTGCCAGCGCTTCAACCCCGGAGCAGCGGCCTGACTGGTCCGACCGACAGCCCCGTTTCGTTCAACCTACAGACACCGCGCCCTAATCCGAACTTACATCCGCCTTGAAGGGATACGGACCACCGACCCCGCCATTCCACAAGCGTGCAGTCGATGGGACCGGAACCCGCGCGCCTCATGCAAATATCGCGCCGCTGGATTTGCACATCCGACAGCCGACCTATTGGAGTGAAGATCAGGCGTAGATTTTATCACCAAATGGTGCTATCTATAACACCATAATAAGGAAGCCAAACGATGCGATCGACTATCAATCTAGACGACACCCTCATGGAAAGGGCTAGGTCTCTAACGGGCACGAAAGAAACCGCCGCTCTGGTCCGCCGAGCGTTGGAGACGCTTGTTCGTGTGGAGTCGGGAAAACGCCTCATCGCGCTTGGCGGAACTATGCCGGATGCGGAGGCAGCCCCACGCCGCCGGAGCGCAGCTGCCAAGTGATACTTGCCGACACTTCCATCTGGATCGATCATTTCCGGCATGCCGATTCAGAGCTGCGTAGGATTATTGAGGACGATCGTCTCTTATGCCACCCAGCCGTAATCGGAGAGCTCGCACTTGGCAGCCTTCGGGATCGCAGTAGCGTGATGGCTTTCCTGGCGGCCCAGCGCGAAGCGTTCGTCGCGACGCACGACGAAGTTATGATGATGATTGATCGCCACGCCATTTTCAGTATGGGCATTGGCTATACAGATGCCCACTTGATGGCCTCAGTTCTCCTCGATCAAAGAGCGGTCTTATGGACCAGAGACAGGCGTCTGCGGGCAGCGGCCGAAAAGGCGGGGGCTTCATTGCACACCCCTGCCAGCGCGGGAAACTAAATGCTGTATCGAAGCACTCATGCTGGTCGTGAGCCGCCTGAGCGCAGAGTTCCGATCGATGCATTATGCGATCTTGCTGGCTCAAAAAGCGAACTCTATGGCAACCAGCCGGTCGTTGGCCTTGAAAGCTCTCACCGTGCCAGAACCGTTGACCCCGGTATTTCACTGTTGTCAAAGCTGAGTAGAGACGCGACGTCCTCAGCCACTTAGAAATGCGACACTCAGCATCGCCGCTGGCGCTGATGGCAGCCCCCGATCCGACCGGCTGGGCCGGGTTGCGAGAGAGGAGCGGGGGCGGGTAAGGGACACCCCTTGGGAAGATTCAGCACGCCCGCCCGGCCATGGGTGCCTACGATGACGAGATGTACGTCACCCTCGTCCGCCAGCCCGACCCATTGCTGCGCTTCCCGAAGGCGTTCGAGCATATTGCGCGTCATCTGAAGCGCGTTGAGCTCCTGTTCGGCCGGCGTGCAGACTTAAAGAGGTTGCGCCACTCGCTGCAGATAGCCCCCAAAGGGATCCGCCGGTAAATGCTCGCGGCTGGGTGATCAGCAAGAAAGAGGGCGACCTGATACATCCGGCAGAATTGGTTTGGTTTAGGAATCGGGCGAAAGGGCTAAAAAAATATACTTCGGCATAATAGCGAGGGCAATCTAGGCAGAGTTAATGTTGCAACGGCCCCTAAAAGAGACACCCTCCCATCACGGGCCGACTTGCCGCGCCGGCGTTTTGCTTGACCGCGAGACCTTCACCCTGCCGGCGCGGCACTTCTTAAAGCATGAAACCGTGTTGCAGCAGCTTTGCTCGTCGCGAAGCTGACTTAACAACATGCACCGGAACCTGAGTCGGAGGAAGATCAACCGAGATGCGACCGCCTCAATAATCCGAAGCATAGGCTCGTTGACATGAGAGGAAAGTCGGTGAAGCTTGATTGGATCTGCGATGCCTGCACCTGAGATGCATGCGGGCGGCATCGAAGCGAGCGGTGTGCCATGGACGACACGGTCAAAGATGCGCAGAAGACCAGGAGGAACATGTTCGGACGGAAGCGCGCGCTCGCTTCCATCAGCCAGCAGACATCGACTGACCTTCGGCACCACGAGCCACAATCCTCCTGGACTGACGGCGATCGCATCTTTACACGAGAGCTAATCTGGAGCGGCAAAGGCGCATCAAAAGCCGTTCTCAGGGTGCAGCTTGCAGCCGAACATCCCAGTCGAACCAGTCTTGACAGACTGGCCCACGAATATCGCCTGAAAGACGAACTCGACCGGGAGTGGGCAGCCAAACCGTTGGATTTCACAACGGAAAACGGTCGTACCGTGCTCGTCCTCGAAGATTGCGGCGGCGTGCCCCTCCCGCAGTTGATGGGACGGCACAGCCATGGCATGGCCGCCGAACTCACTGTCTTTTTGCGTCTCGCCAAGGGCATTGCGGCGGCAGTCGGCAAGGTTCACGGGTGCGGCCTCATTCACAGGGACATCAAGCCGGCGAATATACTGGTGGACGAGGCGGAAGGGCGGGTCCGTCTCACGGGCTTCGGAGTGGTATCGCATCTTTCTCGTGAGCGCCAGGCTGCCGAGCCCCCTGAGGTCATTGCCGGCAGCCTCGCATACATGGCGCCCGAACAGACCGGCCGCATGAACCGATCGGTGGACTCGCGCAGTGACCTCTACGCCGTCGGCATCACGCTCTACGAAATGATCACCGGCCAGTTGCCGTTCACTGCTTCGGAGCCGATGGAATGGGTGCACTGCCACGTTGCCAGGCGACCGGTGCCGCCGTCCGAGCGTGTAAGAGAGCTACCACGCGTTATCTCGGCAATCGTGATGAAGCTGCTCGCCAAGAACGCAGAGGAACGATACCAGACGGCCGCCGGGCTGGAGGCGGATCTGCGACGTGCCCTCGTCGAGAGCGAGAGGCATGGGCGGATCGCAGAATTTCCGCTCGGGACACGCGATGTTCCGGACAGACTGGTGATTCCCGAGCGGCCCTACGGTCGCGAACGCGAGATCGCCGCCCTAACCTCCGCATTCGACCGGGTCGTCGCGGGCGCTGGGCCGACGCTGCTGCTGGTCTCGGGTCATGCCGGCGTGGGCAAATCCGTGGTCGTGAAGGAGCTCCACCGCGCCCTCGTGCCGTCGCGTGGGCTGTTTGCTTCCGGCAAATTCGACCAGAATCAGCGTCACATTCCTTATGCGAGTCTAGCGCAGGCCCTGCAAGGCCTCGTCAGAGTGCTGCTGGGCAAGAGTGAAGCGGAACTCGCGCCATGGCGCGCTGCTTTAACCGAAGAGCTGGGCGCCGGCGGTCGGCTGCTGGTAACGCTCATTCCGGAACTTGAATCTCTCATCGGCCGGCTTCCGGCGGTTGCGGATCTGCCGCCTCAGGATGCCAAACGCCGCTTCCATTTGAACATCAGGCGCCTACTGCGAGTATTTGCCACAGCAGAACATCCGCTCGCGCTATTTCTAGACGATCTCCAATGGTTGGACGCAGCAACGCTCGATCTGCTTGAAGATTTGTGCACCCAGCAGGATATGCGTCACCTGCTGCTCATTGGCGCCTATCGCGACAACGAAGTATCGTCCACCCATCCGCTGATCCGCCGGCTGACAGCGATCCGGGAGGCCGGTGGCCAAGTGCATGAAATCGTGCTGACGCCGCTTAGGCTGGAAGATCTGACCCGGATGCTGGCAGACGCTCTTCATTGCGGAAGCAACCGTGTCCAGCCGCTTGCGCGGCTAGTGCATAAGAAGAGCGGAGGCAATCCCTTCTTCGCGCTCCAGTTTCTGAGCACGCTGCCGGACGAAGGCCTGCTCGAATTCAATCGCGAACGGGCGCACTGGGATTGGGATCTCGATCGCATAAGAGCCAAAGGCTATACCGATAACGTCGCGGATCTTATGCTAAGCAAGCTGCGGCGCCTGCCCGATACTACGCAGGCTGCCCTGAACATGCTGGCGTGTCTCGGCAATCGGGCGGCGGTTGATACCCTGGCTCTGATCAGGAGCGAAAATCACGACGCAGTTCATGCCGCCTTTTGGGCCGCGGCGCGGGCCGGACTCGTGCTGCTTGAAGAGGGGTCATCATACCGCTTCCTGCACGATCGTGTTCAGGAGGCCGCCTATGGGCTGATCCCTGAAGATGAGCGGGCGGCAGCGCATCTTTCCATTGGCCGCCTCCTGCTGATGCATACGCCGCCGCAGGCACTCGATGAGAATATTTTCGAGATTGTCGGCCAACTCAACTGCGGCGGCGCGCTGATCGCGCCCGGTGAAGAGCGCGAGCGTCTCGCGGACTTGAACCTGCTTGCCACGCGCCGCGCCAAGGCGTCGGCTGCATACGAATCGGCGCGGGCCTATGCCGGCACAGGTGCGGCTTACCTGCCGGACGATGCGTGGGAGCGCCGATACGAAATCGCTTTCGCCCTCGAACTCCACAGGGCCGAGTGCGAATTCTTGACCGGGGCACCGGCGGAGGCGCAGGCCCGCCTCGCAGAACTGGCAAGCCGAGCCACCGGCCTCGCCGATCTGGCCCGCGTCACGCGCCTGCGCGTCGACCTTTTCATGAGCCTGGGTCGGAGCGATCAGGCCATCATATTTGGTCTCGACTACCTGCACCGGGTCGGCATTTCGTGGTCGTCCCACCCGACCAGGAGACAGGTGCGCCAGGAATACGCGCGGCTTTGGCGACAACTCGGGGGCCGCCCTATCGAAGCGCTGCTTAACTCGCCCCCTATGGCGGACCCGGTCGCGCTCGCGACCATGGACGTTCTGACTTCACTTGTTACGCCGGCCCTGTTTACCAACGAGAATCTGCGCTGCCTCGTTATCGGGCGAATGGGCAACATCAGCCTCAAGCACGGCAACAGCGATACATCGCCTTATGCCTTCACTGCTGTGGGCACGGTGCTCGGGCCCTATTTTGGCAACTATGAAGCCGGTTTTCGGTTCGGCCTGCTCGGACTGGACCTGACGGAACAGCCCGGAAAGGAACGCCTGAAGGCACGAGTCTACCTCGCCTTCGGTAACCTAGCGAAATCGTCGCCGCGTCATGTCCGCACCGGCCGTGCGCTTGCGCAGCGCGTATTCGAAACGGCACAGCAGGTCGGCGATCTCACCTACGCCGTCTTAAGCCGGAATAACCTTGTGACTTATCTTCTGGCCGCTGGCGAGCCCCTCTCGCAGGTTCAGCGCGATGCGGAAGCCGGCCTGGACTTCGCGCGTCAGGCCGGCTTCGGAGTCGCCGTCGGTTTCATCAGCGGGCAACTCCAACTCATCCGAACGCTTCGCGGGCTGACGCCAATCTTCGGATGCTTCAACGATGAAGGGTTCGACGAGCAGCAATTCGAACTTAAGACCGACGGCAAGCCGGGCAGTTGCCTGTACTGGATCCGCAAGCTACAGGCATGTGTATTTGTCGGCGATACCCTCACAGCACTTTCGGCAGCCTCTAAAGCAGAAAGCCTCCTCTGGATGACTCCCGCTATTTTCGAGCGGGCGGAATATCACTTCTACACCGGCCTTTCATTGGCCTCTGCTTTGCAAGGATCGACCACTGAAACGGCTCTTTATCGCAAGGCCATCCGCGCTCACCGCCGGCAGCTCGACACTTGGGCCGAGCACTGCCCGGAGAATTTCGCAAGCCGCGCAAAATTGCTTGGCGCAGAGATCGCCCGCTTGGGAGGCCGTGAGCTGCATGCCGAGCGCTTCTATGAACAGGCGATCCAGTTGGCGCATGCGCACACGCTCCCACACGATGAAGCGATCGCCTATGAGCGCGCTTCCGCCTTTTACCGGGCGCGCGGCTTCGATCAGATTGCTCGTCTCTATCTTCAAAACGCCCGTCGCTGTTATCTCAGTTGGGGAGCCGACGGCAAGGTGCGGCAGCTCGAAGAAGCCTATCCGCAACTGCGGGATGGACATTCGGCGCCGGCTGCAACAAGCACGATCGAAGCGCCGATCGAGCATCTCGAGCTCGCCACCGTCATCAAGGTGTCGCAAGCAGTCTCCGGCGAAATTGTCGTCGAGAAGCTGATCGATACGGTGCTGCGAATGGCCGTGGAGCAGGCGGGAGCCGAACGTGGCCTTCTGATCCTGTCGCGTGGCGGCGAACCTCGGATTGCCGCTGAGGCGGCGATCCGAGGCGAAGCGGTCCTCGTAGAGTTGCGTAATGAGGCCATCGCCGGCGTGATGCCGGAAACAGTTCTCAATTACGTCCTGCGTATGCGGGAAATCGTCAGCCTCGACGATGCGTCGGCCGAAAACGCCTTTGCGGCCGATCCCTATATCCGCCATCGCGGGGCCAGATCCATTCTCTGTTTGCCGCTGATCAACCACGCGAAGCTGATCGGTGCGCTGTATCTGGAAAACACTCTGGCGGGCCGTGTCTTCGCGCCGGGGCGCATTCCGGTGTTGAAGCTGATTGCCTCGCAAGCCGCCAGCACGCTCGAAATCACCGGACTTTACCGCGACCTGGCAGAACGTGAAGCGCGAATAGGCCGGCTTGTCGAAGCGAACATCATCGGAATTTTTATCCGAGACATCGGAGGTCGGATTGTCGAGGCCAACGAGGCGTTCCTCCAAATGGTGGGCTACAGCCGTGACGAACTCTTGGCGGGTCGCCTGCTCGATAAAGAGCTGACACCGCCGGAATGGCGCGAGCGCGACGCCGAAGCCGACGCCGAACTGAGAGTGACCGGCAGCGTCCGCCCCTTTGAAAAGGTGTACCAGCGAAAGGATGGCGGTCACGTACCCGTGATGATCGGTGAGGCAAGTTTCGAGGGGGCCGGGAGCCAAGCGGTGGCCTTCGTGCTCGACCTGTCCGAGAGCAAGCGAGCAGAGGAGAGGCTGCGCGCAAGCGAAACTCGCTTTCGGACCTTCGTCGACCATGCCACCGACGCCTTTTTCCTCCATACTGACAATCTGACCGTCATAGACGTCAACCACCAGGCCTGTGAAAGTCTTGGTTACAGCCGGGAGGAACTGATTGGCATGCACCCCCGCGACTTTGACGGAGCTATCGACGAAAAGGCGCTTGCGACATTGGTGGATCGCGTCGACGCAGGACAGCCAATGACTTTCGAAACGCTCCACAGGCGTAAGGACGGAACAACGTTTCCGGTCGAGGTTCGCGTCGGTAAATTCCGACAGGAAGAGCAATGGTTTCGTCTTTCGCTGGCGCGTGACATCACCGGCCGAAGGCAAGCCGAGGATGCTATTCAGCTTGCGCGAGCAGAACTTGCCCACGTAAGCAGGCTGACCACTATGGGAGAACTTGTAGCCTCCATCGCCCACGAGGTCAGACAGCCGCTCACAGGGCTAGTCAGCAGCGGCAATGCCTGCCTTCGCTATCTCGACGCGGATCCCCGTGACATCGTCTCCGCCCGTCGCGCCATCGAGCGCATGATCAGCGACGCTTTTCGCGCATCCGAGGTCATCGACCGGATTCGGGCAATGGCGAAGAAATCGCCCGAGCGCAGGGACCGGCTGAATATCAACGATATCGTGTCCGAGACGATTGCGCTGGTGTCCACGGACCTCGAACGCGGTGCGGTGTCGCTTCGTACAAACCTCTCCGACGGCTTGCCCCTGATCGTAGGGGACCAAGTGCAAATTCAGCAGGTGATCCTGAACCTTATAATGAACGCCAACGACGCGATGGCGGTGATGCCAAAGGGAGCGCGCGAACTCATCGTAAGCACTGAAAAGGCAGCACCCAATGCCGTTTTGGTGGCAGTCCGCGATAGCGGCCCTATCCTCGACCCGGCGAAGATCGGCGATATATTTGAGGCGTTCTATAGTACCAAACCCAAGGGTATGGGCATGGGCCTGACGATCAGTCGTTCGATCATAGAGGCTCATAAAGGCCAACTCTGGGCCACCGCAAACGCGCCCCACGGCGCCATTTTTCAGTTTACATTACCAACCGAGGAGAAATAATGGATCCATGTCCGGGGCGCCGCCTGACCGGCGCAAACATTGGGGACTTGGATGAAGGAGATCGTCTACATCATTGATGATGACACATCTGTCCGCGAAGGCCTCGGCGATCTCCTGCGCTCGGTTGGACTTGAGGTACTGACATTCGCTTCCAGTCAGGAGTTTTTGGATAGCAAGCGCCCTGAAGTTCCGGGCTGCATCATTCTCGATGTAAGGCTGCCGGGGCGTAGCGGCCTGGAATTTCAGGGCATTCTCACTTCCCTTGGAATTGAGCTACCTGTCATTTTTATCAGTGCCCACAGCGATATTCCGATCTCTGTGCGGGCGATGAAAGCCGGCGCTATCGAATTCCTGACGAAGCCGCTGCGCGAGCAGGAATTGCTCGATGCCGCCTATGCCGGAATCCAACGGGATTGCGCTCGGAGGCAGGAAGTCGCACTCATTGCCGAGCTTCGGTCCCGCTATGATTCCTTGACGCCTCGTGAGCGCGAGATCATGAACCTGGTGGTCGCGGGCAGCGTCAACAAGCAAATCGCAGCTCAAATGGGCTTGAGCGAGGTGACTGTCAAGGTTCATCGCGGCCACGTCATGCAGAAGATGCAGGCGAGATCTCTCGTTGACCTGGTCCGGATGGCGGACGGCCTCGGATTGTCGACGAAGCCGTCGTGGGTCAGGTAGGCTCACGCATCTAGACCAAAGTATCGGGCGTCCGCCACGGATGGGATAGCCGGGGCGCCAATTCGGCGAGTCGCTTATCTCATTGGGCAATACGCTCCGAAGGCCGTCGGCTTTATCCTCTTACCGGCTGAAAAACTTACAGAGACAGGACGGACGTTATCGGGTCTCGGTGCAAGAATCTGCACCGGTCCGCGGGTCCCTGCCATTGAACGGACGCTCATCATGTCATCATGTTGACGCAACGCGAGTAACTGAAAGACCGAGGAAAGGTATCATTCATGCAAAACCAGAGATACGCCCGGCAGAAGAACCTCAACATCTACTGGACGGTAATCGATACGGTTTCAGACCGAAAAGCTCTCGTCAATGGCTTCGTTATGGACATGCTTACCGCCGATGAAGCCGAAGAATTGGTCAACACGCTGAACCGTGCAGAATCCCATCCTATCCTTGCGCCCGCCCAGAGGGAGCACCACGATCAAAGACGACAGTAACTCCTCGATCGCCATCCAGCCGACCGCTCGTCCTATAGACTGTGACGAGAGGACGATAGGGGGCGCTCGCACTCTTAAGGTCCCTCGCAGCGAAATGATGTTGAGCACACTGGGTGGAACCGCTCTTCTACACGGTTAGTCCGGGAATTGATGGGCGGATCGAGACTGAAACGATCGGACCCATCAACTCCGGACTAACCATGCGGCACATCCCACGGATTCACGAGTGCAACTCCCATGCCCTCGAAATCCTTGATATTGCGCGTCACCAGCGTCATGCGACGGGTGAAGGCTGTCGCCGCAATATAGGCGTCATTAATCGGCTTCGGATTTGGCACATGCCATCGGGCCGCCTGGACGGCGGCCCCCTCGTCCAGAGGCAGGATGCGGCCGGAAAACGCAGTGAGAACGATATTCTCCAACCAGTTGCGCAGCACCTTGCCGGCGGCGACATCATTATGCTCCACCAGCCGGACGCCAATCTCCAGCTCATGCAAGACGACGGAGGAAATGAAGGTCTCGGCCGGATCGACGGTTTCATTCCAGACCACGACGTTGGGATCAGCCCTTCCGCTCGCGACCTTGCGCAGTTCGGACACGACATTGGTATCGAGCAACAACATCAGGACAGGTCGACGGGCTGGGCATGTTCCGTGCGCTGCGGCAGCGGCAAGTCGATATCTTCCGCCCCCGGCGCGGCGAGCATATCACCAAGCGTCCGCATTTTGCCTGTCAGCCGCTTGTACTCGTCGAACGACAAAAGGACATGCGCAGGCCGACCCCTGTCGGTGATGATCACTGGTCCGTCCTTGGTGGCTCGCTTTGCGCGGCCAAGATCCTGATTGAGCTCCCGGCCTGACAGCGTGGTGACGGTCATGACAAGCCTCCAACATTCGTGGTTACGTAACCACATTTAGTCCACATAGACCGGAATTGCAAGATGCAGCAACTCGTCCCCTTTCGGGTTCCTCGAAAGGGGACACGAATATGTTGCCCTGCCCCGCGCGCGTTGCAATCGCAATCCAGTCTGTTGTGATTGGCTGCGTGATGAAGCCGAACGTTTTTATCGGTTAGATCCGCCGAGTCAGGACGGCCCGGTCAGCGCCATCCACGGTCCACGGCTTCAACAGACCGAGGTTGGAGCGGAAGCCGCCCTCAACGTAGTCGCTGTCGAGAAGCTTACGTTTGCGTAACTCCGGCAGCAGCCCGTTCAACAGCAGGTCTTCCTGATCAAGGATTGCCGAGCCCGTGGAGGGAAATCACATCGAGCACGCCGGCTCGGAAACGCTCTTCCAGGGCGTCGGCCGGTTTCTGCGGCGTACCGGCGACCGACCAGTGGCCCATCTTCAGCCTGGATGATCAGCTCTCGCAGACTGAGCCCCCGCTCCGCGTAGCGCCGGAAAATTTCGACGCGGCCGCGTCGGCGATTGATGCTGTCGACCTGCGGCAGCAGGCCTGGGGGCAACGGTTGATCGAGCGGCAGGTCCGACAGATCGATGCCTTCTCCGAGCATGTCGGCAAGAAACGAAGCGCAACAGTTGTCGAGCGGGTGATATATTCCAGCAATGTTCAGCCCAACTGCCGGCGAATCCTTCGCCTTGAAGGGATTTGAACCAACGACCCTGTTATTCCAAATTCCCTGTGCAATAGATCCTTTAGGCGAGCTAAGAACTTGGGCTGGCTGGGAATGACTAATTTGGGGCCGATTACTGACCGACCGCTCATAGAGGCCGCGGCGACAAGCAGCCATGCGCGCCCCGTTCACTCTAACACCAGGCCTAGAAACCCCCTTCGGGGTTCGGTGGAGCAGCGCCTGGTCAGAGCGAAGTGGAGACAAGGTGCGGCGCAATAGAGCACGCCCCATAGGGATGCGCTCAAGAAGCAACAACTGCTGGATCCTCGTTTCCGGGCGTAGGACGAACTCTCCAGTCTGCATTGTCCGGCAAATCGCTTTAAGCCGTCCCCTGAACAAGAATCAGGAGACGACATGGAAACCGTGGAGATCAGTAACCGTAGTGACTTCGCCCTATGGGCAATCGAGCGGGCGCGGGAAATCGTAGCGTCCGAGGGAGCTGCTTTTGCCATGGCCGCCCGCGATATGAACGAGGAGGCGTTGGCGAACACTGCAGCCGCGCTCGGCAAGGCCATCAGCGATGCGATGCTGGAAGTGTTTGACGGCCTGATAGACGAGTAGCGCTGGGTGGAGCGATAAGCGGGCTACTGACCAATATTTAGATATAAATTTTGGTCAGCGTGGTTCGGCTCCCCTTCCCTTCTCCTTCCGTTGCAAACTGTCAGAAACTCGCATATATTTCTGACAGGAGAAATGCCATGCAAA
The DNA here is from genome assembly GCF_051810745.2 of Rhizobium sp. F40D2. NCBI lineage: Bacteria > Pseudomonadati > Pseudomonadota > Alphaproteobacteria > Hyphomicrobiales > Rhizobiaceae > Rhizobium > Rhizobium sp. F40D2. The sequence continues at coordinate 671,142 of NZ_JBPWQX020000004.1, read as the reverse complement.
AGCTGACGTCACACATCATGGGCCATGCTGAACGACTGCCGGAAGGATCCGCACTTTCGGCAAAGAGCTTTTTGCATCTCGGAAATCGTGCCGCACTCGACCAGGCTCTGTCGCGCCTGGCCGAGCGCGGCGAGCTCGTCCGGGCCGGCCGCGGCATCTATATGCGGCCTGTCAAAAGCCGTTTTGGCAGTCGGCCGCCGACGGTCGAACAGGCGGTGGAGGCAGTGGCGCAGCAGCGCGGTGAGGTCATCGTCCCAAACGGCGCCGCCGCTGCGAATGCCCTGGGCCTGACCACCCAGGTACCGGTCCGCTCCGTCTACCTGACATCCGGCCGCAGCCGGACGATGAACCTTGGACAGCAGACGGTCGAGCTCAGGCATGTGCCTCGCTGGCAACTGGCCTTGGCCGATCGGCCCGCCGGCGTGGCGGTCCGTGCGCTCGCCTGGCTTGGGCCAGAAAAGGCCGATGAAGCACTGTCGCGGATCAAGCGAAAGCTGCCGCCGGACGCGTTCGGCGAGCTGGTGGCGGCGGCTCCGCAGTTCCCGACCTGGCTTGCAAGAAGCGTGGGAAAGGCTGCGCATGGCTGATCAGTTCCTGACCTTGTCAAAGGATGACCGGCGCGAAGCCTTGTCCGTGGCGGCTGACCGCACCGGACGGCCCATTCATCTGCTCGAAAAGGATGTCTGGGTCGTCTGGACGCTGCGGACCCTCTTTTCGTCCAAGCTCGGCGAGCATCTCGTCTTCAAGGGCGGCACCTCGCTTTCAAAAGCCTATGGGGTCATCAAACGGTTTTCCGAGGATATCGACCTGACCTACGATATCCGCGCGCTGGCGCCGGACTTGGTCGGCGACAACGATGAGGCGCTGCCGAAAAACCGCAGCGAGGAGAAACGCTGGACAAGCGAAGTGCGAAAGCGGCTTCCAGTCTGGGTGTCCGAGTCGGTGAAGCCAGTTATTGCCGGCGCGCTGAGCGATCAATCTCTTCCGGCGGCAATCCGCCTCGAGGGCGACACGCTCTACCTCGATTACGAAGCTGTTAGCAGCGGATCGGGCTATGTCGCCCCGAGCGTCATGCTTGAATTCGGAGCCCGATCTACCGGTGAGCCAGCCAGTATCTGCGATGTCGACTGCGACGCCTCGGGTCAGATCGATGGTGTCGAATTTCCAAAAGCGAGCCCCCGCGTCATGCACGCGGAGCGGACGTTCTGGGAGAAAGCGACAGCGATCCATGTCTTCTGCCTGCAGGAACGCCTCCGCGGAGATCGATTTGCCCGCCACTGGCATGATGTCGTCCGGCTGAACGATGCCGGTTTCGCCGACAAGGCATTCGCCGATCGGCAGCTTGCCAATGCCGTGGCGAAACACAAATCCATGTTTTTTGCGGAAAAGGCGGCCGACCGCTCGCCCATCGACTACGCCGCAGCCGTCAACGGCAATTTGGTTCTGACACCCTCCGGAGAAGGTCTGCGCGCACTCGGTGAGGATTACGCGCGCATGGTCGCCGACGGTCTACTGCTCGGCGATTCCGAGCCGTTCGAACACCTGATCGAACGATGCGCGCAAATTCAGGCGCTCGCCAACAAAGCCAACAGGTCGAAATAGCCGATTGCAATTTGAAAGGAATAGAGCCGTCGACCCCGCAGCTACCGGTGCTGTCGCTGGCATAAGAGGTATTTTATGGAACAACCGCGTTGACAGTTGCCGAGCGTCGCGAGAGAGAGTTTCGTCGCTGGTAAAATGCAAGATCGCACCAGCATCGGACGGCTGTCTAAACCTAAGCGTTGTTCGAAGACGGCCGCGACAACCGCAAAACCGAATTCGTGGTTGCTATCCAGCATTTCTGGACCTCCGAGCGCGGCCTCATGCCGTAAGACCCGTCAAAACGTTGGGAAGCCGTGAGACACCCAATGGCAGTTCTCTTTGCGTCCCGGGGTCAACATCAGCGGAACAGCTGCTACCGGTTCGGTCTGGTGCGTTCTATTTCGACAAGAGCATCGTGCAGTGCATCGAGTAACACATCAGAATTCTCGCAAGTGAAGGGGAGCGGTGGCCGAATTTTTAGAACATTACCATTTAGTCCTGAGGCACTTATCAATACACGCCGATCACGAAGCCCATTAACAACCTTCAGCGCGAGGGCGCTATCTGGCTCGCGACTGTCCTGATTACCTACAAACTCCAACCCGAGAAACAAGCCGCTGCCTCGTACATCTCCAATCGAAGTGAACGTCTCTTTCAGGCTGTTCATCCCTGCGAGCAGGTAATCACCTGTCTTCCGCGCGTTTTGCATAAGATTTTCGTTCTCGATAACGTCGAGTACGGCCGAGGCAGCGGCCAAAGAAACGTTGTTGGCCCCAAATGTGTTAAAGTAACGTATATCCTGGCCGAAACACTCCTGGATGTCCGACTTCATAATGGCCGCTGCGATTGGCATTCCGTTACCCATGGGTTTGCCGGTAACCACAATGTCGGGGACGACTTCGTGACGCGCGAAACCCCACATGTTTGTGCCTATTCGCCCAAAGCCGGGCTGCACCTCGTCAGCGATATAAAGCACGCCAGCTTTTTTCAACACATCAACAACGGGTTTGAGGAAACCGGGCGGATCAGCAAAAACGCCATCCGAGGAAAAGATGCTATCGGCAATAAACGCAGCCGGCGTGATACCCCGGCGGCGCATGTGGCCAATCGCTTTGTCGACGTCCTGCGCCAATGCCGCACCCACATCGCGACCATCGGCGCGATAGGTATCTGGCGCTGGCACTGTCAGGACATGCTGACCAAGGGGTACGCTATCTCCAAGCAGCGGCGAGATTTCCGCCGCCGAGGCCGTGACGCCATGATAGGCGTTCTCCGTAATGATGATTCCGGTGCCACCTGTATAATGGCGTGCCAATCGGAGGGCCAGATCGACCGCTTCGCTTCCGGAGCACGTGTACATCACACGGTCAAGTTCGGTCGGAAATGTCGCCAGAAGTCTTTCTGAGTAGGACAGAATCTGTTCGTTGAGATAACGTGTGTGCGTATTGAGTTGCGCCGCTTGGTAACTTATCGCCTCCACAACGTGCGGGTGGCAATGACCAACGGAAGGCACGTTGTTATAGGCGTCGAGATAGGCTTCCGCGTTCGGTCCATATAGCCATACGCCTTTGGCCTTTGTGACATGAACCGGATTTTCATAGAAGAGCCGATATGACGGTCCGAGTAGCATCTGTCGGCGTTCGATCATCTTTCGCTCTTGTTCCGGCAGGGTGCCGAGCCGTGCCGAGTCGAAACCGTTGACCATTGCGCTCGGTTTGCTGGAAACGGCTTTTTTCATGCTTATGCTCCTTTTCGATTGGCTTCGCGCAGTCTTTCGATTGCGACGGTCCTCGGAATTGCATCCAGGCGCGCCAATTGCGCCCAAACGCTCGCACTTTGGGTGGTCAAGCGTTGAGCGTGCTCGGGAAACAGCTGTGCGCGCCATTTCGGAATACAGAGCCGCATCACTAACCGCATGGCGGCTGCCGTGTAGACTAGGGGAACTTCGGTATCGGGCAGGTAGGATTCGCTGCGATATCCCCTGATAAGATCGCACATCGCCCCTACCGGATCAGATTCATCCCCGATCTGGTAGGCAGCAGCGACACCCACGTCGAACAGCGTGGGGGCGTGCACCATGTCGCCAAAATCGATGATGCCAGTGATTGTATCGGGCATTGTCGTATCGACAAGGATGTTTTCCATATTAAAGTCATTGTGGATTACCTGTGCCGGTAACGAGTCCATGACCGGCACAATCGTCGTCTCGAACTCATCGATCGCATTTTCGAGGCGTTCCCGCTGATGTACATCAGCAAATGTCGACAGGACTTCGCGCATCCCTATCGCATGTTTCAAATCCCAGGTGATACGATGTGATGCAGCCTCATGTGAAAAGCTTTTCAAGGCCTTCTGCAAACGTCCGAGCAGCGCGCCAACCCGCCAGCGCTGTAGAGGAGACTGTGGCGCGGTCCGTTGCGCAACGCCCGGCGCGAAAGTGACCATGCGTACGCCACGTTCGCTGCCGTCGTCCGCCACAAGGCGGAAATCCGTGGCGCCGTCACGTGTGTGAATGACACGCTGGGTAGGAATTCCCGGATCCGCGCGCTCCACATGTAAAAGCGCCAAACTATGCATGGAGGTGACGAGAGAATCCTCCGCAGGGTTGAGAATTTTCAAAAGGTAGGCCGTGCCGTCCTCAAGCATCAGGCGGTAATTGCTGTCCTTTTCACCCCACAGCCATTCTGCGCGACCGGAGAGGCCGTAGTAGTCGCGGGCTATTTGTTGCACTTTGTCACATGGCACCGGGACAGAAGCAGTTTCCAGTTCGGCGCCGAGCGCGCCTGTTTTAGGATTTTTTTTAACGCGGACATTGTGCTGTTCCACCTTTTTTAGGTACGGCTCTTGAAATTGCTCGGGCGTTCTGCGGGCAAAAAAGGACTATGTCGCTTCGGTCACTAGCTTTGTATTGAAGTAACTTTCCATCGCCTCGGCCCCGCCCTCCGAGCCGTAACCGGAATCTTTGATGCCGCCGAACGGTAGCTCTGGGAGCGCCAGTCCGTGATGGTTGATAGAAAGCATGCCGCTTTCGATGTCGCGAGCAAGGTCGGCGCTCGTCTTCGAGGAAGTCGTGTAGGCATATGTCGCCAGCCCGTATGGCAGGCGGTTGGCTTCCGCAATGACGGAGCCGTAGTCCGAAAATGCGCTGACGATCGCCATCGGACCGAAGGGTTCTTCGTTCATCACGCGCGCATCTTGCGGGACGTCGGTCAGAACCGTCGGCTGGAAGAAGTTGCCGAGATTGCCGATCCTTTTGCCGCCGGTTGCGATCTTCGCGCCGCGCATCACCGCGTCGGCGGTCAGCGCTTCCATGGCTTCAACCCTTCGCGGGTTGGCAAGCGGCCCCATGGTTATGCCGTCGTTCAATCCATCGCCGACATTCAGTGCCTCGGCCGCCTTGACGAAGCCGTCCAGGAATTTTTCAAAGACGCCTTCCTGGATGAGGAAACGCGTGGGAGCCACGCAGACCTGGCCGGCATTTCGAAACTTGGCACCAGCCAATAGTCTGACCGCAAGATCGATATCGGCATCATCGAAAACAAGCGCCGGCGCATGGCCGCCGAGTTCCATCGTGACGCGCTTCATATGGGCGCCGGCGAGCGAGGCCAACTGCTTTCCGACAGGGGTCGATCCCGTGAAGGAGATCTTGCGGATGACAGGGTGCGGGATGAGATGATTTGAGATATCGGCAGGAATTCCGAAAACCAGATTGAGGACGCCCGCCGGCAGGCCGGCGTCGGCAAAGGCGCGAACAAGCTCCGCGCAGCTTGCCGGCGTCTCCTCCGGCCCCTTCAAGATTATCGAACAGCCGGCTGCAAGGGCTGCCGAAACCTTCCGCACCGCCTGATTCAACGGGAAATTCCAGGGACTGAAGGCGGCCACCGGACCGACAGGCTCCTTGACAACCATTTGTCTGATGTTGGTGGCTCTCGGTGGGACCAAACGGCCGTAGGCACGGCGAGCCTCTTCGGCAAACCAGTCGATGGTGTCGGCAGCCCCGGCCGTTTCCGCTTTGGATTCAGCCAGCGGCTTGCCCTGCTCCAGCGTCATCATTATCGAGATCGCCGCGGATCGTTCGCGAAGGATCTCGGCGGCTCGACGCATGAGCTTTGACCGCTCGAACGCACTGACGTGCCGCCATTGCTCAAAGCCGGCGGCAGCCGCCGCAAGCGCTTCGTCGAGATCACTCCTGCTGGCATTCGAAAGGCGGCCGATGACCTCGCCCGAAGCCGGATTGACGATGGCGAGATGTTTGTTTGCGCCGTCCCGCCAGAGACCGTTGATGTAAAGTTGGGTATCCGGATATCCCGACATGTCACTCTCCATTGCTGTCAGTAGCCGAGCGCACAACCATCTTTTCGATGATCCGAGCCTCCCAACAGCGTGTTGTGTTGATCGTCAATCCAGATCGCCTGGGCACCGCCAATCGCCCAATTCGGAGCGACAACCTTGAAACCGCGCGCTTCAAGATCGCGACCGATGGAGGCGCGAAGGAGTGCTTCTGCCTCGACCGTCGCCGTGCCGGGGAGCGGAAAAAGCCGAGGTAGGTCGATGGCGCTTTGGATGTCCAGACCGAAGTCGAACAGCTTGGAGAGGAAGTGGGCATGGCCCATCGCCTGATAGTGCCCTCCCATGACGCCGAAGGACAGGACAGCTTTGCCATGGCGTGTCACCAGCCCGGGGATGATCGTGTGCATAGGCCTCTTGCGTGGCCCTATCGCGTTCGGATGGCTCTGTTTCACACTGAAGCTCTGCCCACGATTGTGGAACAGGACGCCGGAGTTTGGCGCCATCAGCCCGCTTCCGTAGGGATGGAAGACCGAGTTGATGAAGCTCGCAACATTTCGGGCCTTGTCGACAACCGAAATATAGACCGTGTCCGAATGCTCGACCCCATCGAGGATCGCCGCGGCATCGGCTACCCCATTCATGTCGATCTTGGCGGCAAGACTGTCGGCGAGTTCGTCGGACAACAGAAAATCGACCGGAACATCCGATACGGCCGCGTCGGCTATCCACCGATCACGGGCGGCATAAGCCAGTCGAGTGGCCTCGATTTCGACGTGCAGATTGTCGACGCCGAGCGGATCGCCCTTGCGTTCGAAACGCTCCAGGATCTTCAGAATCATCAGCGCGATGATACCCTGCCCGTTTGGCGGGCATTCATGCACCGTCCATCCTCGATAGGTCGCGCTGACAGGCTTCACATATTCGCCGGCGGCAGACGCAAAATCCTCAAGTGTATGGAGTCCGCCAAGCGAATTCAGCCGTGTCACCATGTCGTCCGCCACGGGACCACGATAGAAGCCGTCACGGCCTGAAACCCCGATCGCTTCCAGTGTCTGTGCCAGTTCCGGCTGACGTTGAACCGATCCGACGGGCGGGAACTGATCGTCGATCAGGAAAATACGGCGTGTCGACGGATCGCGCAGCAATAAGTCACGTTGGTTCGAGATGTCGGCGGCAACCCGTGGCGTGATCCCATAGCCGTCGCGCGCCAGCGCTATAGCGGGAGCAAGGATTTCCGCCAGCGACATCCTTCCATGATCGGCGACGAGACGCGCCCATGCATCCACCGCACCGGGAACGGTCACCGCATGCGGCGACGATCGCTCGATTGAAGCGATCCCGTTTTCCCTGAACCACTCGAAATGCGCCGCCGCCGGCGTACGTCCCGAGCCGTTATAGGCAACGACATCATCATTTCCGTTTGATGTCAGCAGCGCAAAGCAATCGCCGCCGATGCCGGTGGATCCGGCCTCGACAACGCATTGCACGGCACAGGCACCTACCGCAGCATCTATTGCCTTGCCGCCGGCTTTGAGTATCTCGATCGCGGTCAAGGTCGCCATTGGGTGCGATGTTGCTGCCATCCCGTTGCGGCCGACAGCTATCGATCTTCCCGGCATCTCGAAGTTTCGCATGTCGTCGGTTCCTTTGTTCAGTGGAGGCTGGCGCTCAGTAGAGGCCGGTCGCCCTGGCCCATGTGTAGGTGTCATCCAACGCCCGGGTGGAGCGATCGAACAATTCGTTGATCTGTGCTTCGGTGATGATAAGTGGCGGGCAAAGCGAGTAGTTGTCGCCAAGGGCGCGCGTGATGACGCCATGGACCTGGGCCTGCTTGCCGGCGTGAATGGCAATGCCGTCCGCTGGCTTGAACTGCTCTTTGGTTTCCTTGTTGCGAACCAGTTCGAGTGTACCGATGAGGCCACGACCGCGGGCGTTGCCCACAAGCGGATGGTCGCCAAGTTCGTTCAACCGTCGCTGGAATACCGGGGCGACGTCCCTGACGTGGCCAACAATGTCGCGCTCCTCATAGATTTTCAAGGTTTCCAGGGCGACGGCGGTCGCAACTGGATGGCCGCTATAGGTGAAACCATGTCCGAATGTTCCGATTTTCTCGCTCTCGGCAACGACTGCGGAATGGATCTTTTCATTGATCATCAGTGCGGATATCGGCTGATAGGCCGACGAAAGCTGCTTTGCCATCACGATCATATCCGGCTGAAGCCCGAAGCTTTCGGAGCCGAACATGGTGCCGAGCCTGCCGAAGCCGCAGATGACTTCGTCAGCGATCAGCAGCACGTCGTATTTTTTGAGGATCGCCTGGATTCCCTCGTAATAGGTCGGCGGCGGAACGATGCAGCCGCCGGATGCCATCAACGGCTCGGCGAAAAATGCACCAATCGTTTCCGGTCCCTCGGCGAGGATCATCTGTTCCAGCGAAGCGGCACAGCGTGTCGCAAACTCCTCCTCCGTTTCGCCTGGGCGGCCGTAGCGATAAAATTCGGGGCAATCGGTATGCAGCACCCGATCGATGGGCAGATCGAAATCGCGGTGGTTGTTCGGAAGGCCGGTCAGGCTGGCTGAAGCGATCGTCACGCCGTGGTAGGCCCGCATCCGCGATATGATTTTCTTCTTTTCCGGTTTGCCGATGGCATTGTGATAATACCAGACAAGCTTCATGGCCGTGTCGTTGGCCTCGGAACCCGAATTGGCAAAGAACACTTTCGACATCGAGACCGGTGAAAGCTGGATGAGCCGGTCGGCAAGCTCAATGGCGGTCTCATGGGTCTTGCCGCCGAAGCTGTGATAGAAGGGCAATTCCTTCATCTGGCGGGTTGCCGCGTCTACCAGCCGTTGTTCGCTGAAACCCAGCGACGCACAAAACAGCCCGCCAAGACCCTCGATGTATTTATTGCCGTCGCTGTCGATGATGTGGATCCCCTCACCCCTGGCGATTACCAGCGGGCCGTCCTTCAAATGCTGCGAGGCGTTTGTGTAGGGATGAAGAACGAAGGCGGCGTCGCGGGATTCGAGGGAGTTGAGAAGGATGGTCACATTGGTTCTCCAAATGATGGGTGTGTTTCGATGGCGACTCTGGGCCGGTCAGCCGGCGCGACCTCTCAGTGCGCCGGCTGCCAATCGCTGCCGAAATGAGAGCTCTGCCGCTTGATCAATCAAGCGTCGTCTTGATCCATTTCTCTGCGAGCTTGTTGATCGTGCCGTCCGCTTCGGCCGCTTCGATCGCCGCATCGAACATCGACTTCAAGACGGTGTCGTCCTTGCGAAGGCCCGCCGCGATGCCCTGTCCGAACACCCCGCCTTTGAAGGTCGGACCCGCGATCTTGTAGTCTTTGAAGTCTTCCTTGCCGAGCGTTGCAGTCAACGACGTTTTCTGGGCAACGACGGCATCGATCCGGCCCGCCTGGAGGTCAAGATCATGCTGTTCGACGGTCTTGTATTCCCTCGGATCGACGACGCCCTTGAAATAGGTATCGAGAAAGGCTGTGTTCGCCGTCGAGACCTGGGCGCCCACGGCCTTGCCCTTCAGGGCGTCTCGAAGCGGCTGCAATTCCTTTTCGACCTTCGCCTTGTCGCCAGCAAGGTCCACTGTCGTCCCGGTTCCCGGCAGATCTGCGAGAGGACCTGACTTTTCGACCATGAAAGCGGCCGCGGTCGGGGCATAGGGCTTGCTGAACGAGATGACGGCAAGGCGCTTTTCGGTAACGATCATCGAGGCCATGATGGCGTCGAACTTCTTCGCAGTGAGCGACGGAATCAGTCCATCCCAGTCCTGGGCGACGATGTTGCATTTGACCTTCATGCGGGCGCAAAGGTCGTTGGCGAGATCGATCTCGAACCCTGCGAGCTTGCCGTCAGGACCGGTAAAATTCCAAGGCTCGTATGCACCCTCGGTCGCAATGGTGATCTCGGTTGGTTTTGTCTCAGCGGCGGCAGCGCCGACAGAGACGACGCCGAGCAGAGCTGACGTCAACAAGAGTTTTGATATTTGCATTTTGCATTCCCCTTTTTTGGTGGACCCTGCCCTTTTCCCAAGGCAAGGCAGTTGCAGACTCCGCGCCATCCAGCCCGTTTGCTAGGATGCGCGAACCTTGATTGCCTCGGCCGTCAGGCAGAGGAGTTCGAATAAAACCTGAGCGGCAATTTGCGCTGTGTTCGACGTTGGATCGTATTGCGGAGCGATCTCGACGACGTCGCCGCCGACGATGTTCAAACCTGCAAGACCGCGCAGAATTCCGAGTGCCTGGGCAGACGTCAGCCCACCGACCTCCGGCGTCCCGGTGCCGGGCGCAAACGCCGGGTCAAGGGAATCGACATCGAAGCTGACGTAGGTCGGACCCGATCCGACGATTTCTCTCGCCTTTGCGATCACGCCGTTGATACCGATGTCGCCAACTTCTTCCGCGTGGATGACGGTCATGCCGGATGCATAAGAGAATTCCCACAGATACTCAGAATTTCCTCGAATTCCGATCTGGATTGTCCGCCTGGGGTCAAGCACACCGTCGAGAACCGCTTGGCGGAACGGTCCGCCGTGATGGAATTTGCAGCCCTCAAATGAACCGCCAGTGTCGCAATGGGCATCGATGTGGATCATCCCCACGGGCTGATGCCTGCCAACGGCCTTGAGAATGGGAAGGCTGACCGAATGGTCGCCGCCGACCGCCAGCGGCACGACGCCCGCCTCGACCAACCCGCGGACGAATCGTTCTATATCTTCATGGGATGCAGCCAGATCAAAGCGGCTTTTGAATGGGACATCACCCACATCGGCAACGCGTGCATGGGCTGTCGGAACGGCTCGCAGGACATGATCGTAAGGACCAACCCGATCGACATTGCGTACGGCTCGAGGGCCGAACCGCGCACCCGATCGGTTCGTCACCCCGAGATCCATCGGAATTCCGAAAAGCGCAATGTCTATATCCGTGAAATCGGGTGAGGCAGCGCAGCGATACGGGGCCTTCAGCAACGTCGGAACACCGCAATAAGGCGCCTGACGACTATCACCCTCGCCGAAGACCAATTCGGCGACCTTTCGAAACCCCGGATCGAACACCTCACCGCCCGAAGCGTTCGAAAAGCGCTTGCGCAGTTCGTCCAGGCTGAGAATCTCTGGCATTGGGCCTCCATGTGTTCTGAAGCAATCTCAAGCCGCATTCAAAAAGCGGATGAGGAGCCATTGCTTGTTGTCGCCAACATTGTATACATAATCGTATTCTTCTTGATCGAGCAAGAGGAAAAACGTTATGGTGTCGTTCACCGCACCGGTGAATGGACCAGAGATGGAAGGGGAATCGATTGGCATCGACCAAGACGGAACAGCGAGGATCATTGCGCGAGAGCACGTACGCGCAATTGAAGGACCTGATCCTCAGCGGCCAACTTCGCCCCTCTGAGCGCCTTTCGGAAGTCACGCTCGCCAAGCGCTTCGGCGTCAGCCGCACGCCGTTGCGTGAGGCGCTGATGAAGCTTGAAGAGGAAGGGCTTATCGTCGGACAGCGCAATTTTGGCTACACGGTGACCGATCTTGACGTCACCAAGTTCTGCAATCTGCTGGTTGTTCGTGAAGCGCTCGATGTTTGCGCGGCGCAGCTCGCCTGTGAGATGGCGACTGAGGAAGACCTCGATCGGCTTCGCGACGTCATCGCCCAGATGGTGGAACTCAAGGAAACGACCAACGAGACGCCGTCCGACGCCGCGCGCAATCTCGATCTTGGACTGCACATCCATCGCGTGATCGTCGAATCGACCCGAAACGAGGCCCTCGTGAGGGCGACGGATCAAATTTACCAGCAGCTTCGCCTGGCGCTTTGGCTCGAAGTCCTTTGGGTCGATCTCGAGCACACGGATCTCGACGAGCACCGGGCAATCGCAGACGCCATCTGCGCGCGTGACCGGGAGGCCGCCGCCATCGCAGCGCGGGCGCATGTCCAAAGCTCGCTCAAGAACATGTCGAAGCTTCAGCGCATTTGGGCGCACCGGCGCGCTGCCGAGTGAAGCAACCCTGATCCGTCACCAAGAGGTCCACGCATGGCATTTATCGGTAGTTACCTGACGCTCATCGGTTTCGGGCCGACCGGTTGGGGCTGGCTGCTTCTGACCGCGGCGGCCATGACAATCGGTGTATCCGTTTGCGGCTTTCTGGCTGGAACGGTGATCGGCTCGATCGTGACGTTCATGCAGTTGTCTCGCCATATGGCACTGCGCTGGCTTGCCGACTGCTATACGACCGTCCTTCGCGGCGTGCCGGACCTTCTGGTCATCTATCTTTTCTATTTCGGCGGCAGCGCGTTCCTCGGATCCATCGGGGACCTGTTCGGGTATCAAGGTTTTATCGGAATGCCTGCCTTTTTGACCGGGACCCTGGCGCTCGGGGTGGTTTCGGCAGCCTATCAAGCCGAAGTATTTCGCGGAGCCTACAGGTCGGTTGCACGCGGCGAGCTCGAAGCCGCCAGCGCCGTCGGTATGCGGCCGTGGCCCAAATTCAGGCGTATCGTCGCCCCGCTGGTCCTTCGTTACGCCATTCCCGGTCTTGGAAACACCTGGCAACTCGTGTTGAAGGAGTCGGCATTGATCTCCGTGACGGGCCTCGTCGAACTGCTGCGCCAGTCGCAAATCGCCGCCGGCTCCACCCGCCGCCCCTTCGAGTTCTACCTGTCGGCGGTCGTTCTTTATCTCGTCGTGACCTGGTTCTCCTCGATCGTATTCAGACGAATGGAAGCTCGAACGACCCAGGGCGTAAGGAGAGCGCTGTGACGGATGTCGGCTTCATGTGGGATACGTTTCTCACGCTTCTAACCGGCGTGCCGCTTACCCTCGAGCTTGCGGCCACATCCATCCTGGCAGGAAGCATCCTGGCGCTTGCACTCTCGCTGCTGGCGGTGACCGGCGGTGCAACGGGACGAAACATAGCCGGCGCCTATGTCTTCGTCTTCAGAGGCTCACCTCTCCTCGTTCAGATGTTCCTGATCTACTATGGCCTCGGCCAGTTCCGGCACGGGTTACAGGAACTCGGACTTTGGTGGTTCTTTCGCGAGCCCTATTGGTGCGCGGTCCTCGCGCTTACTTTGAACACGACCGCTTACTGCAGCGAAATCTTCCGTGGCGGCCTGCGGGCCGTCTCCAGCCAGGAAATCGAGGCGGCACGCGCCTGTGGGATGTCGGGCGTTCTTCTGTTCAGACGGATCATCCTGCCGATTGCCATCAGGCATGCGCTTCCTGCCTATGGCAACGAGATCATCCTGATGCTCAAGGCAACGGCACTCGCGTCTGTCATCACGATCATGGAGGTCACCGGCCTGGCCGGAAAGTTGATCGCCGACAGCTTCCGCGCCTTCGAGATTTTCATCGTCGCAGGGGCGATCTACCTTGCAATCAATTTCATCGTCACGCGCATGCTCTTGCTGGTCGAATTCTGGCTTTCGCCGCACATGCGCATGCGGCTGCAATCTTAAACGGGAGTGTGCATGTCTGGCAGGGGAACAGTGTTGGCTAGCGACAACAACGACAAAAACGCTGCCGTTTCGGTTAAGGATCTTCGGAAATGCTTTGGCCCATTGGAGGTCCTGAAGGGAGTCTCGCTGGAAGCACATGAAGGCGATGTGATTTCCATTCTCGGTTCATCGGGCTCCGGCAAATCGACGATGCTCAGATGTCTCAATATGCTCGAAGTCCCCGACAGCGGAGAAATTCGGATCGGCGGGGAGATGTATGCTCTGAAGAAAGCCCGGCATAGAACCGAGCCGGCCGACCGCCGGCAAGTCGATCGGATACGCGAGCATATCGGCATGGTGTTTCAAAGCTTCAATCTTTGGTCGCACATGACCATCCTGGAGAACGTGATCGAAGCGCCGGTGCACGTGCAGAAGCGCAACCGTGCGGAATGCGTTGCAGAGGCCGAAGCCCTGCTCGAACGGGTCGGTATTGCCGACAAGCGAAACTTTTATCCCGCGCACTTGTCTGGCGGGCAGCAACAACGGGCTGCGATTGCTCGCGCACTCGCGCAACGCCCAAAGGTCATGCTGTTTGACGAGCCGACCTCTGCGCTTGACCCCGAACTCGTCGGGGAAGTGCTCAAGGTGATGCGCTCGCTTGCCGAAGAAGGCCGCACCATGCTGGTCGTAACCCATGAGATGGGATTTGCGCGCGACGTTTCCAATAAAGTCGTGTTCCTCCACAAGGGTGTCATCGAAGAGGCGGGAGAGCCCGCGGAACTTTTCAAGCATCCAAAATCCGAGCGTTTTCGCCAGTTCCTGACACACGAACGCCACTGATGGGCGGACCCGAAAGAGCGCCGCATTGCGAAAATCCTCGCTGTGGCGCCGATTGCTCGGCCGTGATCGCTTCTTCGAAACAAGACCGGCTTCACCGGAACGATCATAAGCCTCCAGCAGCCTATGAACCTGACTTCGGCTGAGATCGAGCACCTCAGTCGCCTGGACGACGCTCAGGCGTCGATCACGGATCTTCTGAACAACTTCGAGGCGATGCAATTCTTTCTGCGACATGGTGATCATAAAGGACATGACGACTCCGACCGCTCATGGTCTCGACCAGGCTGAAGGTCGTCATCCTTGCTCCCAACATTGGCATTGACCAGAACGTCGAGAGGCGAGACTGTCGCATCTCTAACTGGCCCAACTGCTCTCTTCCGTCTAGGCTGCTTGAAGCCGACTGGCAGCGATCGCGACAAACATGCCGCCGGCGATCGGCAAGATATCATCACGGAAATCATACTTTGGATCGTGCAGATAGGCGCTGTCCTCGCCGTTGCCGACAAAAAAGAAGCACCCTGGAACTTGTTCGAGATAAAACGCGAAGTCCTCGGCGCCCATTGTCGGAAGCACCTCGATACTCCCAGCGCGATCCTTGCCAAAAGTGTCAATAGCAATCCGCACAACCATATCGGTTTCTGCTGCGTCGTTTACCACTGTTGGGATTCGCATAGTTTGCCTTACCTCGGCTCGGGCACCGTGGGCCGCGCAGATATTCGCGATTACTTGCCTCATCTCGCGATCGAGCAGCACAAAAACGTCAGGCGAGCCGTCGCGCAAGCTTATCTTGAGCTTGACGGCAGACGGTATAACATTTCCGTCGCCGTTGCCTTCAAAACCGGTCACCGTCAGCACACCGGACTCAAGAGGCGACAATCGCCTCGAGATCAGGCTTTGCAACCCCTGCACGACCGCCGACCCAACGAAGATTGGATCGATTGCCAAGTCCGGGCGTGCCGCATGTCCACCATGGCCGGTCACAGTGACTTCATAGCGCGTGCTGCCCCCCATCGCAGGACCCGATTTGGCGAAAACGCGGCCAAGTGGAAAGCTAGGCCGATTGTGGAAGCCATATATGCCTTCAACGCCTTCGAGGGCGCCTCCGGCGATCATGGCGACCGCTCCGAGTCCACCCTCCTCCGCAGGCTGAAACAGCAGCTTGACCCGACCGGTGAGATGGTCGTGCTCCTCGGCGAGTTTGCGGGCAGCCAATAGCAAGCTGGCCGTGTGGCCGTCATGCCCGCATGCATGCATCTTTCCACTGTTTCGCGACGCATAAGGAAGCCCCGTCTGCTCCTCGATCGGCAGTGCATCCATATCAGCGCGGAACGCTATGGTAGGCCCAGGCCGACCAGTATCCAAGACGCCGACGACCCCTGTCGTGGCGATTCCTTCGGTCACGTCATAGCCGAGTGTCCGAAGCCGGCGGGCCACCAAATTAGCAGTCCCAAACTCTTCGTAGCGTAACTCAGGATTGGCGTGCAGATGCCGCCTTGTCTCCGCAGCCTCGTCGATAGACGCCTTCGAAAATACTGGAACCATGTTTCCTGAAACCCTCTGTCCGATCCGTGTTGGTCTCCATGGTAGTTTGCAGGAACAGATGCCACAATTATCAATAATCGTACCCATCATTGCCAAATTGGCAACTTAACGCAATCGTGGTCAACCTCCTTAAACAAAATGAGGCATAATCTTCCGGCGCCGAAGAGAAATGAAAGAGCTGACACCGAAGATGAGGAGCTATCAGTCTCCGCTCCGAAGGGCACTGACTACGACCTCAAGAAATTCCCGGGCCGCGGAGGGAAGCGTTCGCCTTTCCATGACAATGACGTGAATCACCGATTGCGTGATCCCGTCGTCATGGATAGGTACGACCATCAGCCCTTCGGCATAGGCCTCGTCTTCCTTCCGAGATGAACTCAACACGATGGCCCCGGAGCTTTTCGCAAACTGCCTCATGGCCGAGACCGAATTTGCTGAGAGAACCGGCTCAATAGAGATGCCATGCATTGCAAAAGCGGTGTCAATCATCTGCCGCTGTGTTCTCGACTTGTTCGGTAGAGCGAGGGGATATCGTGCTACGTCCTTCAACGACACACTTGATCGTGTTGCAAGCGGATGCTTCATCGGAACGACGATGCTTACATGTCGGCGGCTGACATGTACGACCTCGACACCACGTGGTGCTGGATGATTGAAAATCACTCCGATATCCGTTTCACCATCCTTTACTTGCCGCGAAATCTCGAACGAATCGCCCAGCCACAGATCAAAAGTCACTTGCGGATGAACGCTCCGAAACTCGGTCATTAGGCTCGGCAACGGATCAAGGGCAAAGCCGTCAAAGCTCGCTATCCGCACATGCCCTCGATGGGGCCCACGCAACTCATTGATTTCGTGGATAGTACGAGCTGCTTCCAATTCCGATCTCCGGGCATGGGCTACGAAAATTTCACCCGCCGCGCTCGGAACCATGCCGCGAGAGCGCCTTTCAAACAGCTCGACACCAAGCTGCTCTTCCATCTTTACGATCTGACGGCTGATTGCTGACCCGGCAACGTTCAGCCGAGAAGCGGCTTCGGCAATTGATCCATATCGCGCTACGGCCAGGACGTACTTCATAGTAATGGGTTGCATCGTTATCTCCGTACATTGCCAAAATGGCAACGGGTTCTGCGAAACTTGATAATTGTAGCACTTCATTGGAATTGGTATCAATGGACAGGGAACAAAAACCGACCGCGAGAACGGAATTCAAGCGAGTGCGATAGCTTCCAGAAGAGGAGCACACACGACGAAGCCGTTCTTGCCAATCCAAAGGAGAACCAGAATGCAAGAATTGAATTTTAACCGTCGCGCAATACTGAAATACGGCTTGGGAGCTGCGGCCGCGCTTCCACTGCTAGGCACCGCCCGTACGGCATTCGCTCAGGGTTCAAGGCTTCGGATTGCCCTATCGGGTCCTCCCACGTCGCTCGACCCGCATCTCTACAACGCAATCCCCAACAACGCGCTAGCGCGACACCTTTTCGATCCACTCGTACTGACGGACGAGATGGTTAGGTCCATCGCTGGTCTCGCCAGTTCGTGGCGGGAAGTTGATGCCACCCATTGGGAGTTTGACCTTCGGCAGGATGCCAAGTTCAGCGATGGATCGTCGCTAACCGGTGAAGATATCGTCGCCTCGATCGAGCGTGTGTCGAGCATTTCGACCCCCGGCAACTTCCAGATCTACACACGCTCGATCAAGTCGATCACGCCCAACGGCAACAAGTTGCTCATCGAAACCAAGCACCGGGATCCACTGCTCCCAAACTCGCTCAGCCGGATCGGGATCATCAAGGCTAAGTTCAGGAACGCCACGACAGCCGAGTTCAACAATGGATCGGCCGCTATCGGCACCGGCCCGTTCACAATAGCTGACTACGTGCCGGGCGACCACATAAACCTTGTCCGGAACGATAGCTACTGGGGTTCCAAGCCGGACTTCGAGCGTGTTGAAATGAAGATCGTGTCCGACGATGCGGCACGCGTCGCGGCTTTGCTGTCAGGCGACTACGACCTCGTGGAGGACTTGCCCCAAACCGGGACTAAACGTGTGGAAGCGTCGCCGAACCTTCAAGTCATCCGCGGCATGTCAGGTCGACTTATCTATCTGGCAATGGACCAGCACAGCGAGATATCCCCCTTCGTCAAGGACAAGGCCGGTAAACCGCTTGCGTCAAACCCCTTTAAAGACCAACGAGTGCGCAAGGCCCTTTCGCTGGCGATCAACCGCGAAGCGATCGTCAAGCAGGTAATGGCTGGCGAGGCGGAGGTCGCATCGCAATTTTTGCCGGTCGGGCAGCCGGGGACGTCGCCGGATATTGAATCCGACCACTACGATACCGAAGCGGCGCGCGCTTTGCTTGCGGAAGCCGGATATCCTGATGGCTTCCAATTGACGCTTCATGGTCCGAACGACCGCTACATCAACGATGCAAAGATCGTTCAGGCGGTAGCGCAAATGTTTTCCCGCATCGGTATCGCGTCGACCGTGGAGGTGATGCCGTGGTCCGTCTACTCGGGGCGCAACAACAGCGCCGAGTTCAGTGTATCCCTGTCCTCTTGGGGAACCAATACAGGGGAGACGTCGAACCCCTTGTCGGCTACTATCGCCACAAAGAATGCTGAAAAAGGAGTTGGCGGGTCCAACCCTGGCCGCTATTCGAATCCGGTCGTCGATGAAAACCTCGAAAGAGCGGCGGCGGCAAAGGACAATGCCGAGCGTTATGCCATACTTGCCGAGACGTGCAAGATTGCTTTTGAGGACAAGGCGATCCTCCCGCTCCATCGCGAAGGTGTCGTGGTCGGTGCCAAGAAGACCATTCAGTACACCCCACGATCCGACCAGTTCATCTCGGTCGCGGGTGCCAAGCGCGTCTAGGGCTCCAGGCTTACGGCTACCCACCGCGTTGCTGCCGAAGATTAAGCGGTGGCAACGCGGTAAAGTCACTGTTTGTCCAATTGCATGCGGCAATAGCGGCCCATCAAGCTCCACCGGCGACGCCCGCAACGATCCTCATCGCGGCGTTAGAAGCTGCACCGGGTAGCTATTACACATCAAGTAAAGCGAAGCACAAAAAGGAGACCCCACTTGTCGCAAAAGAACGCCGGGGCGACTGAAGCCTTAGGTCACTGGGTTGCCTCGACCTCGGGTCAATGGCGACCCGGCGATCTGGTCGCTGCGGGCCAACTCCTGATCGACACCATCGCATGTATCGCAAGCGGCGGCTCCTTGCGCCAAACAGCCAAAGTGCTCAAGCCCTACCAGGGACGCGGCCCTGCCCGCATCGTCGGCACGCCCCACACCGCCAGCAACGAGGCCGCAGCTTTGGTCATGGGAACCTGGGGGCACTGGGAAGAACTGGACGAAATGCACTACGGTGCGGGTTTGCATGCAGCGGTCGGGACCGTACCCGCACTCCTGGCTATCTGCCAGGGACGAAACGCGACGAGCCGCGATCTGCTGGACGCCCTCATCGTGGGGGTGGAGGTCAACACCCAGATCGGCATCGCCATGGGGCTGGCCCACGTCAACAAGGGCTGGCACTCCACGGAGTCCATCGGGATCTTCGGAGCGACGGCCGCTTGCGCCCGTCTGCTGCGCCTCAGCCCGGAGGCTTGCGTCAACGCCTTGGCCCTCGCGGCATCCATGGCTGCAGGCCCGAAAGGCCAGTTCGGCACGGAGGCAAAGCCGTTCCATGCCGGTGTGGCGGCGCAGGGCGCCGTCAACGCGGTCTATCTGGCTCAGGCTGGTCTCCAGGCCAGCAGTACGATCCTCGAAAAGAAGGATGGCTTCGGCGAGTTGTACGGCGGAGCACAGCCTCCGGATTGGACAATCATAGACCTGCCCGCGGACGGTGCATCGACTGCCATCAGCGGTTCAGGGCTGGCAATCAAGTGGCACGCCAATTGCGGCAGCACCCATCGCGCAGTGGACGCGGTGCACGACCTGCTGCTGGAGCACGACTTCTCCGTCGATATGGTGACCCGCGTTGAAACGTTTGTCGGCATGACCAACACGGTGAACTTGAAATACCCCGACCCCAATACACCCAAGGAAGCCCAGTTCTCTATGAACTGGGCGGTGGCTCGCGCGCTACGCGGCAGCCACCAGCAGCTCACCCCAGACGATTTCACGGAACAGGCGCTGGCGGATGCACCAACGCGGGCGCTGGCGCGCCTAGTGTCGATGACCCTCTTGGAAGACTGGGAGGCCGAGAGGATGACCAATCGGCTGGCGCACAAAGTGGTCATCCACCTAACCGACGGGCGCAGCTTCGCCAGAGACATGCTCTGGCCCCGGGGCACGCTCGGCCTCAATGCGCTCACGCACGAAGAACTGAACTCAAAGATCATGTCGTGCATGGCCTTGGCCCCCGATGGCACCCTGGCCGCGGCCAAAGCGATCCTGGCCAACCCAAACGGATCGGCGGACGAGCTCATGGCCGCGCTGAGTTACGAGCCTAAAGGAAGGGCTTAACCGCAACGCAACCGCATGGCCACCGCGGTTTGAATTTGAACGGCTCCCAAAGAGAGCCGCGCCAACAACGGAGGTGAACGCTTATGTTCCTTTGGCTCAGCAGACGGTTGTTTCAGGCGATCCTTGTGATGTTCGCCATGACAGTCATCGTTTTCATTGGCGTCAATGTCATCGGCAACCCGGTCGATATTCTCATTCCGCCGGATGCCGATCAGGCAGAACGGTTGCGCGCCATCCAGTCCCTGGGGCTGGATCAACCGCTCTACGTTCAGTATTTCGAGTTTGTGAAAGGAGCGCTGCAAGGCGACCTCGGCAATAGCTACGTCTATAACCAGCCAGCATTGCAGGTCATTCTCCATCGATTGCCCGCAACGCTGGAACTGGCGATCAGCGCCATGATCATTTCAGTGGCGATTGGCATTCCGCTCGGCCTTTACGCCGGGTTGCGTTCGGAAGGCTGGCTGGCAAAAACCTTGATGGCTGGCAGCATCGTCGGCTTTTCGCTTCCGACCTTCTGGATCGGCCTGATGCTTATCATGCTTTTCTCCGTGCAGCTCGGCTGGCTGCCGTCGAGCGGTCGTGGTGATACTGTCGAAGTTTTTGGTATTGGCTGGTCGTTCCTGACGATGGATGGCCTGCGCCATTTGTTGCTGCCCGCGCTCAATCTTTCGCTATTCAAGACTGCTCTCGTCATGCGACTGACCCGTGCTGGCGTGCATGAAGTGTTGCCGCAGGATTACATCCGTTATGCCCGTGCACGGGGCTTGAGCGAAAAGCGCGTCGTCGGTGTGCATGTACTCAAGAACATCATGATCCCGGTTGTCACCGTCATCGGCCTGGAATTTGGCTCGGTCATCGCATTCTCGGTGGTAACGGAAAGCATCTTCGCCTGGCCCGGCATGGGCAAGCTGATCATCGACAGCATCAATGTTCTCGATCGTCCAATCATGGTTGCGTACCTGATGATGATTGTTCTCGTCTTCGTGTGCATCAACCTCGTCGTCGATCTTATCTACACGCTCCTTGATCCGCGTGTGCGTCTCAGCGCGAAAGGAAGCGCATAATGTCTACCGTTTACGAGCCCGAAACAGGTCCGGTCATCATTGCTGCCGCCGACCAGCCGTGGAAGCGCTTTGCCCGTGATTTCCGCAAATCCACCATTGCCATGACGGCTCTCGCCATTCTGGCCGTCATCGTCCTCATCGCCGTTTTTTCGCCGCTGATCGCGCCGCAGAACCCCTATGATCTGATGCAGCTCGACATCATGGACGGACTGATGCCTCCCGGAACGCTCTCGACGAGCGGTGGGTATACCTATCTGCTGGGTTCCGACGATCAGGGGCGCGACATGCTGTCCGGCATCATGTACGGTCTGCGCATATCGTTGATGATCGGTGTCGTTTCGGCCCTCGTTGCCGCACTCGTCGGGGCTTCCCTTGGCCTGTTCGCGGCATATGCCGGTGGGCGTACCGAAAGCGCTATCATGCGCATCGTCGATTTACAGCTTTCGTTCCCCTCTATTCTCGTTGCACTGATGCTCCTTGCTTTTCTCGGCAAGGGCGTCGGCAACGTGGTGCTTGCGCTGATCATCGTGGAGTGGGCGACCTATGCGCGCACCGCGCGCGGCACCGCGCTGGTGGAAAGCCGCCGCGAATATATTGAAGCCGCGTCGTGCTTGGGCGTGCCGGTTTACCGGATCATTTTCCGCCACCTGCTGCCCAACTGCCTGCCGCCGCTGATCGTGATCGCTACGGTGCAGATCGCTCGCGCCATCGCGCTCGAAGCGACGCTGTCGTTCCTCGGCCTCGGCGTGCCCGTTACCGAGCCAAGCCTCGGCCTGCTGATTTCGAACGGCTATCAGTACATGCTGTCGGGCCAGTACTGGATGAGCTTCTATCCCGGTATCGCGCTTTTGATCACCATTGTTGCCATCAATCTCGTCGGCGATCAGCTTCGTGACGTATTCAATCCGAAAGGCCGTGCATAATGTCCGCTCAGGCACAGCTTAAAATTCTGGAAAACAAGCCTTTGGTATCCGTCGAAGGGCTGAAGACGTCGTTTCTCGTCAACGGTTCATGGAACCCTGTGGTTCGAAATATCTCGTTCGATATCGGCCGCGGAGAAACCGTGGCCGTGGTCGGTGAATCGGGTTCGGGCAAGAGCGTTACGGCCATGTCGATCATGCGGCTTCTGCCACAGTCGACCAGCCGCATCGAAGGTGCTGTCAATTTCGAGGGCCGTAATCTTCTGGCGCTTTCCAGTGAAGAAATGCGCCGGATCAGAGGCAACGAGATTGCCATGATCTTTCAGGAAACAAGTCTCAATCCCGTTTACACGGTCGGTTTCCATATGATCGAGACATTGCGTCAGCACCGCAATATCTCGCGTGAGGAAGCGCGCCGCGAGGCTATCCGGCTGCTTGAAAAGGTACGCATTCCCTCGGCTGAAAAGCGTCTGGACGAATATGCGCATCAGTTTTCCGGTGGTATGCGCCAGCGCGTGATGATTGCCATCGCGCTTGCCTGCAAGCCGAAGCTCCTGATTGCCGATGAGCCGACGACGGCGCTGGATGTGACCATTCAGGCCCAGATCCTCGAACTCATCAAGGAGTTGCAGGACGAGGAGGGAATGGCGGTGATGTTCATCACCCACGACATGGGTGTCGTGGCTGAAATTGCGGATCGGACCGTCGTCATGTATCTGGGCGATGCAGTGGAGCAAGGAACAACCTCGCAGATCTTCAACGCATCGAAGCATCCTTACACGAAAGCGCTTCTATCCGCAGTGCCACGGCTTGGCGAAATGGGCGCGCGCAAACTGCCGATGCGCTTTCCCATCGTCAACAAGAAGACCGGGGAAATGGCCGCGCTTCCCGAAACGCCCGATACCGTGAGTAAGGCGCCGCAGCCTCTGCTGCGCGTCAAGAACCTCGTGAAAAGGTTCGATATTCATGGCGGCTCGTTCGGCGGTTTGACGGGCCGCGTTCACGCGGTCGAGAATGTCTCTTTCGATCTTCGTGAAGGCGAAACGCTTTCTCTGGTGGGCGAGTCCGGCTGTGGTAAATCCACTACCGGCCGCTCGGTCATGCGTCTCATCGAACCAACTGCTGGATCTGTGATGGTGGGCGATACCGATATGGCGAAACTTGGGAAATCGCAGCTTCGCGATATGCGCAAGCGCATGCAGATGATTTTCCAGGATCCCGTATCCAGCCTCAATTCCCGCATGACGATCGGTGAGGCGATTGCCGAACCTTTCCTCGTGCACAAGTTGGGCAACCGCAGGCAGGCACGTGAAAAGGTGACCAATCTGCTGGAGCGCGTGGGCCTTCGCGCCGATATGGCAAACCGTTATCCGCACGAATTTTCCGGCGGACAGCGTCAGCGCATCAGCATTGCCCGTGCTCTGATCCTCGATCCCAAGCTCATTGTTGCAGACGAATCCGTCTCCGCGCTTGATGTCTCGGTGAAGGCGCAGGTCATCAATCTGATGCTCGATTTGCAGCAGAGCATGGGGCTGGCCTACCTGTTCATCTCTCACGACATGGCGGTGGTCGAGCGCGTCAGCCACCGGGTTGCTGTCATGTATCTGGGAGAGATCGTGGAAATCGGCCCGCGTGCGGCAATCTTCGAAAATCCGCAGCACCCCTACACGCAAAAGCTCATCGCCGCCGTTCCGGTCGCCGACCCGGATCGACGAACAGCCCGCCGCGGCGTTTCCAACGAAGAAATCAAAAGCCCGGTACGCCCGGTCGATTTCGTTGTGCCGCAGCGCCAATATGAGGAGGTCTCCCCGGGGCATTTTGTTCAAATTTGAGCGCATTCGGATCTTTGCCGTGGAGAAACATAGGTTTCAAAGACAGTGAGCATAAGGCGGATCCTATATCACTAAACGAGGTGTGATGAGCGCTGGTTACATCGGCCCGCCTCAGGAATTTCGTCGCCAAGGACAATACGGCATCGACGGTCTGGGGCCGACAGCGCATATCGCCTCGAGGACCGATGAGGAATAGCTGCAGGACAATGGCGTGGGGTCTGACATCCATCAAAGGAAGCCGAAGGGCAGACCCATGCCGGAAGCGGTGTCGCGGGCCAATGGACGACGTTCGAAAGTGCGCGCCGCCGTCGAGATCAGCGATGAGAGGCTTCATCAATAGGGAAATCAGCTTTACTGACCTACCAACACAACGCCACCGGTAAATAGAGACCTCCAGGTAGCTGCTCGTTATCCTTTAACCGGGCGCACTTGCTCGCGAATCTCGACCAGCCGGCCGATGGAAGACAGCGTTCTCTCGCTGGCAGCAATCGTCGGCATCAGCGTTTCCCCGCATGTTAAAACCGGTGCATGCAGTGCGACCTGAGCTCCTCCCTCCTGGAATTACGGTCGGGTTCTCGTCTGAACGTGGTGCGCACCGGCTATGATCCAACGCCTTGACGGAATCAAACCGCGGACCCGTTGTCCCAATGCGTGGGATAACAGGTATTTATGGAACTTCTCCGGCATATCTTCTTAAGTATAATGACATCGCATGAGATAATCTTCGACTTGGTACCGCGTCATGACAGTACCCCCAGAACCGCCGATGAAAGGAAAACCCTGTAAGAGGACTATCAACGGACCTGTGTACCGTTCCACTTATCTGACGGCTGGCCTCAACCTCAAGTTCGCTGGGCCTTTGAAGAAGCGTGATCTCGCCCGTACGCCTGCTGGCTAGAGTTCGCCGATGAGAAATTGTGCCCTTCCGTGGCCGAATGACCAATCCTCATCCGTATTTGCTACGAATGTAATCATGATATCGGAACTGGCCATATTGCACTTTACCGCCAACTCCCTGCATAAGCCGCTATAGATATCTTCTTTCTCCAATCGTGTCCGAGGTCTGGACACGATCTCGATGAGAACGAATTTATCTGATCGATCGATACCAAGGCCGGTGTCAGAGGCAATGAAGTGGCTGCGGTCATGTTCATTGACAATCTGATATCTATCACGATCAGGCACGTTGAATGCCTCGACCATTGCGTCGTGAGCGGCATCGAGGAGATTTGCGATTTCCTCGGATGAGCGCCCCCGTATCAAATTGAATTTCAACAATGGCATGTAGTACACCCCTCAATGAATGAGCTCTCACTGTTTGAAATCATCGCAGCTTATGAGAGAGAGGCTCTTTTCAGTTGGCAGTTGCTGCCACTATGGCGGAAGTCAGCTGTCGTAGGCTAATGCTGCCGACAAGCGCGCCTGCCGGATCGGCGACAGCAACGGCATCCCGGCCGCTTCTCATCATCAACCGAGCGGCATCTTCAAGACTTGTGCCGGTTTGCACACTCACCGCCGATGATATTTCAGGTTGAACTGGCGACATGACCGCATCGACGTGGATCACCCGCCCGCGATTTACCTCTTTGACAAAACTCGCGATGTAATCGTCGGCCGGACGCATGACGATTTCCTGGCTCGTTCCTTGCTGTACCACCTCCCCATCCCGTAAAATGGCGATATTGTCACCAAGGCGCAGCGCCTCGTCGAGGTCATGCGTAATGAACACGATGGTTTTTTTGATCTCCTTTTGAAGATCGAGAAGCACCGATTGCATATCGACACGAATAAGCGGATCAAGGGCTGAAAATGCTTCGTCCATCAGTAGAATCGGCGCATCGTTTGCCAAAGCCCGTGCCAGACCCACACGCTGCTGCATGCCACCAGAGAGTTGATTGGGATATTTGCTCTCGAAACCCTTCAGACCAACCCGTTCGATCCAGCGCATGGCACAATCGGTCTGACGGCCTCTTGGAATACCTTGAATTTCCAGGCCATAAACCGTGTTTTCAAGAACGGTTCTGTGAGGGAGAAGTGCAAACTTCTGGAACACCATAGCGGTTTTGTGACGCCGGAACTCCCTGAGATCCGCTTGGTTCATCTGGACGACATCCTTGCCATCGATCAGCACCTCGCCGGAAGTCGGATCAATCAGCCGGTTGATGTGACGGATAAGGGTCGATTTCCCCGATCCGGAAAGCCCCATGATCACTTGGATACCACCGGCAGGCATCGAGATATTGATATCTCGCAGCCCCAAAACATGGCCATGCTTGCTGTTCAGCTCGGTTTTGGTAACGCCTTGCTCGACAAGATTGACACACGCAGCGCCATTCGGGCCGAAGATCTTGTAAAGGCGTTTGATTTCGATGCCGAAACCGCCAATTTTCAGGTTACCCATGGACGATCTCCCGATGCTTCTGCAGACGATGACCATAGGCCTGACTGACCCGATCGAAGATGATCGCGATCCCGACGATCGCGAGGCCGTTGAAAATGCCGAGTGTGAAGTACTGGTTGGCGATTGCCTTCAGCACAGGCTGGCCAAGACCCTGAACACCGATCATCGAAGCGATGACCACCATGGCCAACGCCATCATGATGGTTTGGTTGATACCCGCCATGATCGTCGGCAGGGCAAGCGGCAGTTGAACGTTTCTCAACTTTTGCCAACTCGACGAACCGAAAGCATCCGCTGCTTCCAGCACATCCTTGTCGACCAGCCGAATGCCGAGATTGGTAAGGCGTATCATCGGCGGGATCGCATAGATCACGACGGCGATCAGACCCGGAACCTTGCCGATCCCGAGTAGCATGACGACCGGAATGAGGTAGACGAAACTGGGCATGGTCTGCATGACGTCGAGTACCGGGTTGATCACGTTTTGAACGCGGTTCGAGCGTGACATCAAAATCAGGAGCGGGATACCGACGGCAATCGACATGACGGTACAGACGAAGATCATGGAGATCGTCTTCATGGTATCGTCCCACATATCGAGGTAGCCGATCAGGAGTAGCGTACCGATCGACCCGGCAACAATCTTCCAGTTTCGGCTTGCCAGCCAGGCAATCACCGCAATCATCGTAATGATCACCGGCCACGGCGTGTGGGTCATAAAACGTTCGGACTGGATCAGAAAAAATTGCAGGGGCTGGAAAAACGCTTCAAGCCCATCGCCATATCCTCTCGTAAAAGTCCGAAATGCTTCGTCAATTGCTTTCTTGAGCGCACGAAGCCTCTCATCGTCCATATGCGGGAAGTTGAATAGCCAGTCCAAAATCGTTCCTCCTCAACAGGCTGGACCACGAAACGTGTTCGTCATCATGACAGGCGTCCCGCGGCGCTATTCTCCAGCGCGCCGCGGTCACCACAAAATCCCGTTTCAGGTCAGAGCGCTGCCTTGATCCTTTCGGCGGCATCCGGAGAAACCCATTTGGTCCACAGGTCCGGGTTCTCTTCGAGGAAATGTTTTGCGCCGTCATCTCCGTTTGCCTGATTGTCGGTCATCCATGCCATCAGTTTGTTGACCGTCTCGTTGCTCCACGCCCGGTGATTGAGATAGTCCATGATTGGACCATCGGCGCGTTCGGAAAAGCTCTTCGTGACAAGCGTTTTGACGGTATCCTTCGGCCAGTCGTTCTTCTTCGGATCGGCGCAATCGGCCACGGTATTGCATCGTTTCCATTCCGCCTTGTCGAAGGAAACCCCGTGCTGGACCTTTACCATGTCGTATTTGCCGAGCAGCGCGGTCGGAGCCCAGTAATAACCGACCCAGCCCTGCTTGCGTTCATAGGCCTTGGCGATCGAGCCATCGAGACCGGCGGCAGATCCGGTATCGGAGAGCGTAAAGCCGGCCTTCTCTGCTTCGAAAGCCTTGTAGAGTTGTGCTGAAACTACCGTCCCGCCCCAGCCTTGGGGTCCGTTGTAAATCGTGCCCTTGGACGAATTCTCGGAATCGGGGAAGAGCTCTGGATGCTTGAGAACATCGTCGATCGTCTTGATGTCCGGGTGGGCATCGGCGATATATTTTGGAATCCACCATCCCTGAACGGCACCATCAGACAGGACCGTTGAAGCCTCGAGGAGCTTGCCATCGGCAAGCCCGGCATTTACGACATCCGGCAGCAGGTCGACCCAGCCTTCCGGTGCAATATCGGGCTGAGCCTTCTCGGTCATCGATGTAATGGTGGGAACGGTGTCGCCCTGGATGATCGCGACATCGCAACCGTATCCTTCGGTCAGGATGAACTTGTCGAGACTGGCAAGAACTTCGGCCGACTGCCAGTTCATACTGGCGATTGTGACCTCGCCACAATCGGCAGCCGAGGCGGAGTTTGCCATTGCAAACATACCCACAGCAATGAACGTTGAGTTGAACAGATACTTCATAGTTTTCCTCCCAATGCGATGTAGATGTGATTTCATCTGCTGGCCCACCGCGGTCGCCAACAGCCTGACTTGCGTTTTGGCCGCCTCCTCAGAAAGCCAAAACGTTACTGCACTCTGCGATCAGCTCGGCAGATACTCGGCACTCCAGCTCTCGCTAACCGTACCGGAGGCGATCAGCCTGTCGATTTCGACGTCGGTGTAGTTCAGTGATTTCAGAACCGGGCGTGTGGATGCGCCGTATTTTTCTGCCGGCGCGAGCGACGTGACCTTGCCGACGACCGGTCGCACGGCAAAGGGATCAAGCTGGGTTACGGCACGCCCGCTCGGATGATTCGGGAAGATCGAAAAGGAGTAGCTGCCGCGTTCAGTCCCCGGTTCGCCATCCGCAACCCTTGCGCTTCGGCTCCTGATCGCTTCAAGATATTCGCACAGCGATACACCGATGTCGGCCTGAACCAACCTTTGCTGCCAGACCTCTGCGGGTGCTGTGAGGAACGCCCCTGCGAGATAGGCTTCGCGGTCCGAACGCGCCATAGAAGGAAGCCCTCTCAGCCCCTCGACTTCACCAAACCGTGGCAGGTCCGCTTCCGACGCACTTAGAAGGAGGTAATCACCGGACGCTGTTTCATATAGCCGCGACAGAGCGTCATAACCTTTGGTCTCGCGGCCGGCCGGCTCGTTAAATGGCTGCCGGTCCTCATAGTCGTAGCAGAACGGAATCTGGGCCAGCCCAGTCAGAGCGGAAAGCGAGGTGCGTGGCCGGCCGACAATCCCTGTTCTGGACCTCTGGTAAAGGGCGGCAGCCACACCGAGGGCCGCGCCAAAACCGCACATGACATCGATAGTGCCGACGTGGGCATGCTCCTCCGGCGTATCCATCGATCCGCCGAACCGCAGCATGATGCCGGTCGCGGCCTGAACTAGGTCGTCATAACCGAGATAGTCTGTGCGCGGTCCTGTGCGGACACCGCCGAAGCAATCCAGCTGGCAGAAGATCGCCCGCGGATTGAGCGCTTTCAGTCCTTCGGCATCGAGCCCCATCGCCGTGACCTGGCGATCGGTGGCATTCCAGACGACGACGTCGACGGAACGAACCAGATCCTCGAAGACCACCCGACCATCGGGCGAACCGATGTTCAGAAGCGCCGACTGTTTGCCACGCATGTGCGACATGCCGAAAATCACGGTATTCCAGCAGTCATAAAGCGGTTTTGCGGGATCGATCTTGATGACGTCGGCACCGAAGCGGGCCAGATAAGCGACCGAATGCGGACCGGCGATGACATTGCAGAGGTCGAGCACCTTGACGCCATCAAGCCAGCCACCTGGGGTCCCGGTCGTCGGCGCGGGCAAATCGGGCCGTTCCGCAGGTGAAATTGTCGCCAGTGCTTCCTTGAAGGTCGTCCACTTGCGTGGCTGCGGCGCCAGCATGGCTTCGCCGCTTTCCTGCAACCAGGCCATAGGCCCAGGCTGGATCATGCGGCCGACAACCGGATCTTCCACCTCGATCATCAGACCCGCGGCCTTGGCGTGATCGTCGACAATCCACTCTTTCAGCCAGCGCTGCGGCGCGCCGGGGAATAGACCCTCGCCAAAGATGCGTTCCCACTCCGCCGAGGGTTTGGTCAGGAAGACCTCTTTCATGCGGGTGGCGATCTTGTCGGCCCAGACTTTCGGGAGGGGATAGACCCCGAGCGAAACATCCGACGACCATTCTGCCACCGGCAGATAGGTATCTTCCTCCTCGCGAAGCCCTTCGGCCACAAGGTCATCGTAGAGGCCAAGCGTTTGCAGGCAACGCTTCGCATGGTTCTTGTGGCTGGGGCAGACGACGTAGAACATCCGGCCATCGCTACACATGTAGCTGCGATAGAAGGGATCGAGAAACTCCTGCAGGTCGTCGTACGACATATCCATCGGCAGGCCTTCGCTCCGCCTGCGTTCGATCTCCTGTTCGCGCTGCGTCTGGTAACGCACGGGATATTCGTCGACCTTGATTGAATTATAGGAAAGGCCTTCCATGACCGCGCTTGCCAGCGGCACTTCTATATGATCGCCATGCCCCGTGCGCTCACGCGCCTGCAGCGCCAGAACCGTGGCAGAAACCGCCAGCATCGTGCCATATGCCGAAGCAAGCGGTAGCGGCGAGAAGGACGGGTTTATGCCCATCAGGACCCGATTCAACCCCATATCGGTAAACACGCCGGAAGAGGCGGCAATTACCGTCTCGAACGCTCGCCAGTCGCGCCGCAACAGATCATTGGAAGCAAATCCGGGAATCGATACGGTGATCAATTCGGGTCGCTTCGTCCGCAGTTCGGCAAAATCAATACCGAGACGGGTCAACACCCCGGGACGAAAATTTTCAACGACGATATCGGCATGGTCGATCAACGCCCGCGCCTCGGCCCGGCCGCCATCCGTCTTGAGATCGATCGATACGATCGTCTTGTTACGATTGAGTATGGCGTTTGCTGGATTGTCCCAAAGTGGACCCGCAGGAGGGTCGATATGCACGACCGTCGCCCCGAGATCACCCAGGATCATCGCCACCGCAGGCCCGGCGATATACTGGCCGAAATCAACGACAGTAACTCCTGCCAGCGGCAGTCCCGCGCGATTCAACTCTTCTTTTCCCTGATCAGGCATGTTGGCCAGCCTCCCGAAGTATCATTTCCGCCGCCTTTTCAGCGATCATGACTGTTGGCGAATTGGTATTGCCACTGGTGATCGTCGGCATGACGCCGGCATCGACGACACGCAGGCCTTTAATACCCCGGACCCGCAAATGGCTGTCGACCACCGCCAGGGGGTCATTGTCCCTCCCCATCTTTGTGGTTCCGACAGGGTGGAAAATCGTGTTGGCGATGTCGCCTGCAAGCTTTGCCAGTTCCGCATCGGTCTGGAATTCGACGCCGGGCTTCCATTCGACGGGCTGATAGCGTGCGAGCGCCGGCTGCGAAACGATCGTGCGGATCTGCCGAATGCTGTCGGCCGCGATCTTGCGGTCATCATCCGTGCTCAAATAATTGGGTGCGATCGCCGGAGAATCGCCGCTCCGATTTGAACGGATCCTGACAGTCCCCCTGCTCGTGGGGTTGAGATTGCACACACTCGCCGTGAATGCCGGAACGCTGTGCAGAGGCTCGCCAAAAGCGTCCAGGCTGAGAGGTTGCACATGGTATTCGAGATTGGCATGGGCCTGATTGTTGTCGGAGCGGGTAAACACGCCAAGCTGCGACGGCGACATGCTCATTGGCCCGCTTCGCCGAAGCGCATATTCAATGCCGATCTTTACCTTGCCGAAGACGCTGTTCGCCAATGTATTCAGGGTTTTGACGCCGTTGACCTTGAACACAGCACGGATCTGCAGGTGGTCTTGAAGGTTCTCGCCTACACCCGGCAAGTCTACTTCCACTTCGATACCGTGCTTGTGTAACAGGGCTGCTGGCCCGATCCCGGAAAGCTGCAGAATCTGAGGCGATCCGATGGCTCCGGCAGATAAAATCACCTCGCCGCTGGCGCGGACCGAGACTTCTTTGCCATTTCGCAAAACGACAACGCCGGCACAATGCTTCTGTCCTTCCGGACCCGCCTTGATCAGAAGCTTTTGAACGTGGGCCTCGGTCCATATGACAAGATTCGCCCGCTTTCGGGCCGGACGCAGGAAAGCTTTGGAAGTATTCCAGCGCCAGCCCGATTTCTGGTTGACTTCGAAATAGCCGACGCCTTCGTTATCTCCACCGTTGAAGTCCGCAGATCTCGGTATGCCGGCCTCCACGGCTGCGTCGGCAAACGCTTCGAGGATATCCCAGCGCAAGCGCTGCTTTTCGATCCGCCATTCGCCCCCGTGACCGTGCATGTCGGAAAACCGGCTGTTGTCACCGGTTTGCGGATCGGCGCCCTTGTCGAGCCGGTAATGATCCTCATGTGCTTTGAAGGCGGGAAGAACATTTTCCCAGGCCCAGCGCTCATCTCCGATCAGTTCGGACCAGGTGTTGTAGTCCCTTGCCTGTCCACGCATGTAGATCATACCGTTGATCGAAGAGCACCCGCCCAATGTCTTTCCGCGCGGGTAACGCAGGCTTCGGCCATTCAGTCCCGGCTCGGCCTCCGTTTTGAACAGCCAGTCGGTGCGCGGATTGCCGATGCAATAGAGATATCCGACCGGGATATGAATCCACGGATAATTGTCTTTCTTGCCAGCCTCCAGCAAAAGCACGCGTTTTGCAGGATCCTTGCTCAGGCGGTTGGCGAGCACGCAGCCGGCGCTTCCGCCCCCAATAACAACGTAATCGAATTGATCTTGGTTCATCACCGGTATCCCCTTTGGAAGGCGACCGGTATGAAGGCCCATTCGCAATTCGCCGTACTCTGCGAAAGGGGATTGCGGGTGCCTGCGAAGGGCGCCACCGAATTGGTAGTCATACCGATTTCCTCCCGGTCCTCCACCCTTTTGCAAGCGAGTGGCTGGCCTTACCTTTCTTACAAAAATTGCCTTTTGAACACGCCGGTAAGATTCATCTAAGTATTATTTTTTTCGATAATGTATGATGACCCACATCAGCTTCCGGCCGACGACAAAGAGGGATCAATCGCTTCATGCGCGACCTGCCACCATTGAAATCACTACGGGCTTTCGAGGCGTGCATTCGTCTTGGAAATTTCACCAAGGCTGCGCGAGAGCTAAACGTCGGCCAGCCGGCGATCAGTCATCAAATCAACGCGCTGGAACGTGATTTGGGGATCAGGCTGTTCGAGCGAAGGGGTGCCCAAACTGTTCCCACTTCCGATGCGATAACTTACTACCGCAGTATTGCAGGTGCGTTGGAGGATATGACACGGGCGAGCGTTGCCCTTCGAAAGAGCGTGCGTCCTCCAGGGCTGGCACTGGCGACCTATCCGGGAATTGCAATGTTCTGGTTGTTGCCACGACTGTCGCGGGTAAGGCAGGCCAACCCAGATCTGGCGATAAGAGTTACCACCGCCGAACGTGATCAAGACATACCTTTGGAAGACATCGACTGCGCCATACTTTTCGGCGACGGCGATTGGCCGGGATTTGAAAGCCACAAGCTGATTGAAGAAATCGTGGTGCCCGTTGCAGCACCATCAGTGGCGGCGCGCCTTGCAAAGTGCTCGCGAGCGGAAATTCTGAAGAACGGTCCTCTCATTCATTTGGAAGACCAAAACCAACGGTGGTTCACCTGGCGCGATTGGCGCGATCAGAGATCACCGGAGACGGAAGCAATCGATGCCGGCATCGTCGTCACCAATCACGGCATCGCGATCCATCAGACCCTGATGGGCCACGGAATTGCTTTGGGTTGGCGCGGCGTAATCGACGAAATGCTAGACAACAATCTCTTGGTCGCTTTGGATCAGGAGCCTCTTTCATCATCACGGGGCTATTATCTCGTCGCGCAATCGGCCTTCCTAAAAACCGGGATTGGAAAATTCGTTCTCGATACGCTGAGCGAGAATACGATCGCAACATGATGGAATGGGCCGAAACGCAAGGGAATTACTTTGAATCACATTCAGCCCGGAAAGCCGCTCGCCTATGTCGAGCGCCACAACCGACCGTAAGGCATGAATGGTTCGCCGATATATCATCGAAAGCCTCGAGGAGGCACAGGAATTCGCCAAGCGGTGGCTCTGGACAGAGAGCCAAACGCACCTGATCTAGCGTTTGACACGCCTTGAATAGATCTGAACCACCGACCCCGATGTTCGAAGGAACCAGCGCCGGATGTTCGAGCCCGTTAAGCTTCCTATGCCCTGTAATTGTTTCGGCAGTACGTTACCGCGAACGGCGGAATCCGCCATCATCTTGCATGACAGCGGCGATGGCGCCGCAACCCCGGCTCGATCGGGAAGTGGCCGAAGTGCATTTGATAGAGTATCCGCCGCAAGCATCCGTGCGGTAACCAAATGACAATATCAGTACCAACCCTCGCCTTGATGGAATCCAACCCGGGCGCACGTGATACCGTTCAGAAGTCGACCCTTACTCCTCCTGAAACGCCTCTTCCCGCTTACGCCGGACGGACGGCGAGATCACTGCAATCAAAAGCGCGACAGCGAGCAGAAGAAGGCCTGCGCTGATCGGCCTGGTCATCAGCACGCTCGGATCACCCTTCGAAAACAGCAGCGTCCGGCGCAGAAATTCTTCCATCATCGGACCAAGGATGAAGGCCAGCAGCAACGGGGCCGGCTCAGCATCGAGCTTGCGGAATACGTATCCGATAATCCCGAATAGGGCCATCGCGTAGACATCAAACGTGCTGTTATTGACGCTGAAGACGCCGATTGCACAGAAAACGATAATGATTGGAAAAAGCAGATGGTAGGGGATCGAGATCATTTTCACCCACAGCCCGATCAGCGGCAGGTTAAGCACCAGCAGCATCAGGTTGCCGATCCACATGGAGGCGATCAGACCCCAGAACAGCGCTGGCTGCTCCGTCATCACCGATGGCCCCGGCTGAATGCCCTGCATGATCATCGCGCCGATCATCAACGCCATTACCGAATTTGATGGCAGACCGAGCGTCAGCATCGGAATGAACGAGGTCTGGGCGCCGGCATTGTTGGCCGCCTCCGGTCCGGCGACGCCTTCGATCGCGCCCTTTCCGAACATTTCCGGCGTTCGCGACATCTTTTTTCAAGCGCATAGGAGCCAAATGAGGCGAGCGCCGCGCCGCCACCGGGAAGTATCCCGAGCAGCGATCCGAGCGCGGTACCGCGCAGGATAGGTGCGATGATGCGCTTCCAGTCGGCGCGCGTCGGCATTAGCCCCGTAATGCGAGTAGTCATCACGGATCGGTCCGCTGCATTTGCGAGATTGGCGACAATCTCACCGAGGCCGAAGACACCCATCGCCAGCACGACGAAGTTCAGCCCGTCCGACAGCATCGGCACCCCGAAGGTAAAACGGGGAACGGCGGAATTGACATCTGTGCCGGCCATTCCGAGCAGAAGCCCGACCAAAATCATGCCCAGCGCATGCAAAAGGGGACCGGATGCCATAACGATCGAGGCAATCAGGCCCAGAACCATCAGCGAGAAATATTCGGCCGGCCCGAACTGCAGGGCCACAGCCGCAAGCGCGGGTGCGAAGACCGCAATGAGAACGGTTGCAATGGTACCGGCAATAAACGAGCCAATGGCCGCCGTCGACAGGGCGCGGCCGGCATGGCCCTGACGCGCCATCTGGTAGCCGTCCAGTGCAGTCACGACAGAGGAAGGTTCGCCCGGAAGATTGACAAGAATTGCGGTGGTTGAGCCGCCATACTGTGCACCATAATAGATTCCGGCCAGCATGATGAGGGCTGCTTCTGGAGGGAGGCCAAAGGTAATCGGCAGCAGCATGGCGATCGTGGCGACGGGACCAAGTCCCGGCAGCACACCGATGGCCGTGCCGAGAAAAACGCCGACGAGGCAATAGAGGAGGTTTTGCAGGCTGGCAGCCACCGAAAGGCCGAGCCACAGATTTGCAAGGATATCCATGTGCTCGTCCCCTACAATCTAAGCCAGTCGCCGAGAAGGGGCATCGGCAGGCCGAGCCCATAGACGAAGACGGCAATGCAGAAAGCAACCAGGGCGACCAGGCCGAGCAGTGCACCCGCATCAAGGCGAAAGCGGTCGCTTGCGGCAGCCGAGATCAGCACAAGGGTAACAAGTGCGATGACAAGTCCCGCGCCCTCCAGCAGAAAGCCAAACGCGCAGACCGACAGGGTCACAAGAGCTGCGCCCTTCCAGTTGATGTCTTCGAGATGACCTCCCTCCCGCAGCAATCCTCGCGACAGCGTTACCAATCCGAACAGGATCAACAGTCCGGAGATGATGGTCGGAAAATAGCCGGGGCCCATGCGGCCGGCAGTGCCGAACGTATAATCCCGCGCGATAATCAGCCCCGCCAAGCCGAGGCCAAAATATATTGCCCCAATCCCGAAATCCTTCTGCCCTCGTATCCGCAACATTGAACTCTCCTCCGATTAAGTCTTAAATGTCAGTTGGCCCGCCAGCGACGGAGCGCCCCGGTCGCTCGGTCATGGGCAAAAGGCGCAGCCCGAATGGCTCGTCCGGACGCTGCCAGCGCTCTTTCAGTCGCGCATAAACGCCCTCGGCCTGATCATTAGCGCTATAGCCGATGACGTGGAAAAAGCCGCCGGCCTCGGCACCGAGATCAGTGCGGCCGAGCAGGATCACCGACAAATCGTCGGGAACGCTGATATCCTCGCGCTTGAGCAAATCCCGGAATTTTTCGCCGTCCTCGATACCCCAGACCAGAAGCGCTTGCCGCACACCTTTGGACGAGATGAGACCTGCGTCGCGAATGGCGACGATGACCGCTTCTTCATAATCTTTTGGCGGCAGCCTCGGCACTCTGATCTCGGGGGCAAGCACGGATGCAAGCTCCGGTCTCGCCTTGAGGCTGCGCCAGCGATGCAGGCCCATCTCGTTAGCCAGGAAGAAACTGGTGGTGGTGATGAGATGGATCTTCTCATGACCCGAGGCGACGAGACGGCGCACCGCGGTCTCGACCGGCTCGCCCCATTCGAATCCGACCGCATCGATGTCGGTTCCGACCAGCCATGCTCCGTCAACGATGATCGTCTCGGTTTTACGGCGGATGGCGGCAATCATGTCCACGGGCATGGTGTCGAACGAGTTCTGCACGATGCAGGCATCAAAGCGTGGCAGGGTCTGCAGCACCTGCTTGGCGTGATCCGGATCCGAATAGCCAACTTCGAGTGTCACATCGCCGGCCTCCGCAAGCTTCTGCTGCAGTCGGTCGAGAACGACGCGTCCCCGTAGATTGTTGGACGAACGCTTGAGCAGGATCACACTGCGCGAGCGATCTCACAGGTCACGCGCCGCGTGACGGCCGCAGGCTCCGTGCCACCCGTAAAGAATGTCCCTCGGCCAACATGAGCAGCGATCAACCCTTCGTCCTTCAGCGCGCTCAGGGCTCGCTCGACGTTTGGCTGCGTCAGTGAAAAGTCCCGCATCAATTGCCGCACAGTCGGGACGCGCTCGCCCGACGACGCAGTCATGGCGACGGATCGAAGATAAGACTGGATGCGCGAGATGTCTGACATTATCGAATCCTTATTACAATACATTACAAAACATCAAG
The DNA here is from genome assembly GCF_051810745.2 of Rhizobium sp. F40D2. Lineage (NCBI taxonomy): Bacteria > Pseudomonadati > Pseudomonadota > Alphaproteobacteria > Hyphomicrobiales > Rhizobiaceae > Rhizobium > Rhizobium sp. F40D2. The sequence goes on along the minus strand of NZ_JBPWQX020000004.1, from coordinate 633,601 downwards.
ATCAATTTTGTTTATACACAAGCTTGCGGAACGGAAAATCTCGATGTATTCGGTAGTATCAGCAATAAAAGATGAATACAATATATATTGTATTCATCGAAGGAGGAAACCATGCATAAACGAGATTTCATGCGCATTGGCCTGTCAGCTTTCCTGATCGCTGCGGCTCCGATAGCGGCATTGGCCCAGTCCGAGGGACCGATTACGCTCCTTGTCGGCTACTCGGCCGGTGGAAGCGCCGATTATGCGGCGCGCGTCATGGCGCCTGAACTATCGACACGACTCGGCCGCTCCGTCGTCGTGGAAAACGCTACAGGGGCCAGCGGCATGATTGCGCTGCAGAAGCTGATCAATGGCAAGGCCAATGGCAGCACGCTGTATTATGGCGGCTTCGACACTGTGGCAGTGCCAATGCTGAACAAGTCGGTTGGCGTTGACTGGAAATCCTCCACATTGCCGGTTGGGCGCACCGCGCTTACGTCGATGGCGATCGCCGTTCCGGCCGCCTCTCCCTATAAGACCCTTGCCGATTTGGTCGCGGCGGCCAAGGCAGAGCCGGACACTTTAACCTACGGTTCGCCAGGCATCGGTTCGGCTCAGCATTTTGTCGGCGAAATGATTTCCGACCGTGCAGGCGTAACGTTCATTCACGCACCATATCGGGGAGGCACCCAGGTTTCGAACGATCTCCTGGCCGGCATTCTCGACTCTGCCGTGTTGACGACATCGACAGCCTTGCCCTTTGCCGCGGACGGCAAGATCCGTGTCCTAGCCGTCACCAGCGCCGAGCGCAGCGCGGCCTTGCCGGACGTACCGACTCTGAGTGAAACCGATGGTTTTGCCGGACTGGCATTGCCCTTGTGGCAGGGGCTCTTCCTGAAGGCCGGAACGGACGACGCCTTTGCGAAGGCCGTCAGTTCTGCAATTATCGATGCCCTCGGTAAGGATGACGTGAAAAAACGCCTCTCGGATGCCGGCTTTGCTGCCGCGCCTCTGCCCATGGGCGAATTCAAGGGTTTCATCGATCAGCAGGCGGAAATCTACCGCAAGATTATCGACGACGCTTCCATCACCGTCGAGTGATATCGTGGGTGCTCAGGTCCATTGACCGGGGCACCCTTTTTCTCTTCTTGAAACTACCGGATACGCCATGACCGTAGGAATGTTCGACTCCTTTATGACCCGTCACTGGTTTAGCAGCGAGGCCAAGAGCATCTGGAGCGACGTGGCAACGCTGCAGGCATGGCTCGACGTTGAGGCGGCCCTGGCGCAAGCCCAAGGACGGCTTGGCGTTATTCCCGCTGAAGTGACACCGGTCATCACTGGCGCTTGCAAACAGGAACTGTTCGACACCGAGCGCCTCAGCCGCGACATCGCCTACGCCCAGCACCCCTTCGTCCCGGTCTTGCGCCAGATCGAGGAACTTTGCGACGAGCCGGCCGCCGGTTATGTGCATTGGGGTGCGACCACCCAGAACATCTTCGACACCGGCGTGGCGCTGCAGATGCGCCGTACTCATGCCCTGATCGATGCAAGCCTGGCTGCCGCATCCGACACACTCAACGCACTTGCCAAAGAGCACCGCGACACGCTGCAAGCCGGACGTACTCATGGCCAGCACGCACTGCCGATGACGTTTGGCTTCAAGGTCACAGGCTGGCTTGAGGAAGTGCGCCGGGATCGGGACCGCCTTAAGGCGCGTATCCGCCCTTCCTTCGTTGCCAGCCTTGGCGGCGCCATCGGCACCTTTGCAGCCATGGGCCCGCGCGGTCCGGAAGTCGAAAAGGAAATGGGCAGAATACTCGATCTGGAGCCGGCCGTCCTTCCAATGCGATCGTCTTTCGATCGCGCCAATGACTATTTTTCCGCGCTGACGCTGCTTGCCGGTACCGCAGAAAAAATAGCCCAGGACATAGTGTTCATGCAGCGCACAGAAATTGCCGAAGTGGAAGAGGCCTTCCATTTGGGCAAGGTGGGAAGCTCGACCATGGCCCAGAAGCGCAATCCATCGACAGCACTTCTCCTGGTCAGCCTCAGTCGCATGCTGCAGGCGCGGCTGCCACTCATCATCGGATCGATGAACCGGATGGGAGAAGGCGATTCCTCAGCCACCAACGTGGCGGACGTCGCAGTACCCGAGATGGCGATTCTCGGTGCGTCGATCGCCGAAACCCTTGCACGGCTTGTCTCCGGCCTGGTCGTCAACAAGGACGCCATGCGCCGAAATCTCGATATCACCAACGGCCTGATTGTTTCGGAAGCCGCGATGATGCAGCTGTCCGACCGGCTCGGTCGCCACAAGGCGCATCATATGCTTTATGAAGCGGCACAGCGGTCCGTCATGGATGGCGTGCCGTTTACCACTGCCATCGCCGAGCATAGGGAGATGGAGGGTGCAGATGCAGTCACGCTGGATGCGGCGGGCTACACAGGCGAGTCTGGCGCACTCGTTGACCGATTGACCAGATAGGCTTGGCAAATGCCCCAACTCCGAATGAAATGCCCGTGGATAGGAATCGTCTAAGACCGATCTTCCAGACGCTACGTTCAGCCCCAGAACCTCATCTTCGCAGGTATCATCACCAAGCTCGAATTAGCGGGAATTTGCCTCTTTTTTCGTCCTTTGGACAAGCATTCGCAGAACGAGATAGGATTTTGGCAAGTAAGTTCGCCTTGAGTGGAATCGAACGCCAGCGGAAAGGTCAACTCGCAGGCCGTTGCAACGATTAGTCTAGGAATGCTCTTCCTCACCGATCTGCTCGCGCATCCAAACCAGGAATTTTTGAAGGGGCAGAGATGGCGATATGTTCTTGGGCCAGGTAAGATAATAACCTTCGCCGCTGTAGCAGGTCATATCAAACGGTGCGACGAAACTGCCCGCCTGCAGATGCCGATTGATAAAGACTTTTGTCGCAATAGCGACGCCGATGTCCAGCGACGCGGCCTCATAGGCAAGGGCAGAACTTTCGAAACGCACACCTGGTTCAGGATCGATCGCAGCGCCGACACGCTTAATCCAGGCGTGCCAATCGGTGGGGCGCGCCATAGAGTGCAACAGCCTGACACGGCTGAGATCGTCAGGGCTCTTCAACTTGTGGGTTGTCTGAAACGCCGGCGAACAGATTGGGATCAGCTCGACATCGACCAGCTTCTCACAGTGGAGATCCGGCCAGTTCCCCTTGCCCGCACGAATGGCGGCATCCAGGTTCTGCGTTTCGAAATCAACCGGTGCGATGGAAGAACTCAGACGCACTTCGATCCGAGGAAAAGCGTCGTGAAACTGCGTCAGGCGGGGGATGAGCCAGCGTTGCGAAAATGTCGTGTAGGATTGGATCGCCAGAATGTCTCGCCTGCCCCGCCTGGAAACACGCTTCGCCGCATTGCCGATTTCCAGGAACGCGCGGGTGACGCCATCGTAAAGCTGCTGCCCCTCATCAGTCAGTTCAATGCCGCGATGCAATCGCTTGAACAGAACCACACCAAGATAGTCCTCCAGAACCTTGACCTGCCTGCTGACGGCCACCTGCGACACGTTCAGCTCTTGCGCTGCGTGTGTCAGGCTGGAGAGGCGCGCAGCGGCCTCGAAGGTACGCAGGGGGTTGAGAGGTGGGATGATATTGCTCATGATCTACTCATATCGCATTGGCTGCGGCTCGCAAATCGCCCCCGCGCACGGCAGGACCCTGAACCGCCCCGACACGTCTGCGCCAACGCCAGATCAAACAGGGTCCTTCTCATATACCAGCCATCGCCACGGCAATTCCTTGCCCAACACCGATGCACATGGCGGCGGCCGCGTATCTGCCCTTGGTTTTTGCGATTTCAAGCGCGGCCGTTCCCGTTATACGGACACCCGACATGCCCAGCGGATGGCCAAGCGCAATCGCACCTCCATTCGGATTGACCCGCAGATCATCGTCAGCGATGCCAAGCTCCCGCAGACAGGCAAGACTTTGACTTGCAAAGGCTTCATTGAGTTCGATGACGTCTAAAATACTCTGCTCCAGCTTGAGGCGCGCCATCAGTTTCTTCAGTGCGGGGACAGGTCCGATACCCATGACACGCGGGGCGACACCTGCGGTGGCGCCGCCCAGCATTCGCACGATCGGGGTCAGACCATGTCGTTTCACGGCATCATCGCTGGCAAGGATCACGGCTGCTGATCCATCGTTGACGCCGCTTGCATTCCCGGCTGTGACACTCCCCCTTTCCGGAAAGGCGCCTTCAAGCCCGCCAAGGCTTCGAGGCTGGTCAAACGGGGATGTTCGTCCTGGCTGAACTGGAGGGGCGGACCTTTCCGCTGGGCTATCTCGACAGGTACGATCTCCTCGGCAAAGCGGCCATTGGCCAGAGCTGCTGCTGCCTTTGCCTGAGAACGATAGGCGAAAGCGTCCTGGTCCTCACGCGATATGCCGAACTCCTCGGCCACATTCTCCGCTGTCTCCGGCATTGAATCCACGCCGTATTGCGCTTTCATCAACGGATTGATCAATCGCCAGCCGATTGTCGTATCTTCGATCGAGGCCGTGCGGCTGAAGGCGGTTTCGGCTTTCGGCACGACGAAGGGGGCGCGGCTCATGCTTTCGACGCCGCCGGCGATGACCAGATCCGCCTCTCCTGACTTGATTGCGCGGGCGCCGGCGATGATCGCATCCATGCCGGAGCCGCAGAGCCGGTTGATCGTGGTTCCCGCAACGCTCATTGGCAATCCCGCCAGAAGCGATGACATGCGCGCGACATTCCGGTTATCCTCGCCCGCCTGATTGGCGCAGCCGAAAACGACCTCATCAATAGCCTCGAAGTCCAGAGACGGATGGCGAGCCATCAGTGATCTCAGCACCACCGCGCCCAGATCGTCAGGTCGAATAGACGCAAGCGTTCCACCAAATCGGCCGATTGGGGTACGGATATAGTCGCAAAGGTAGACATCGGACATGGTTGCATATCACCTGAATTGACGTGAGCGGACGAGAAGGGAAGAGCGCCCGGCCGGGCTGGCCGAGCGCCGGATGCGTTTAGCGAAGGACCGCCAAAGCATCCCCGGCACGCACACCTTTGCCCTTTTCGAGGACGAAGACAGGGTTGATTTCCGCTTCCTCCAATCGGCTGTCCAAAGCAACGACCATATCGGCGAAAGACAAGACGGCATCGACCAAAGCTTCGGTGTCGGCCACGGGACGGCCACGGAAACCTTCAAGCAGAGCGGCGCATTTGAGCTCGCCGATCATCTCTTTGACATCGTCCCGTGTCACAGGCAGCAGCCGCATGGCCACATCCTGATAAAGCTCGGTTTGCACGCCGCCGGCGCCCAAGAGTATTCCGGGCCCAAGCTGAGGATCGCAGTTGTAGCCGAGGATGAATTCGACGCCGCCCTTGACGAGCTCCTGGATCAGCAAGCCGTCAATCCGTGCTGTCGTCGCAGACCTGACCCTTGCCAGCATTGCCTCGCAGGCAACCTCAACGTCAGCCAGCGCGACACCCACAGCAACGCCTCCGACTTCGGACTTGTGCAGAATCTCGTCGGACAGGATCTTGATCACCACCGACCCGCCGAAATCGCCAGCCTTGGCTGCCGCCTCGGCAGGCGTCATGGCTGTCACTTCCCGTGTGATCGGGAAACCGAAGCGCGCGCAGAGCCGTTTCGCATCTGCCTCGTTCAAGGCACCAGCGGCCAGATCCGAAAGATCGACCGCCGGTTTCGCCTGTTCCGGCACCGCCACTGTCACAGGACGCCGGATCAGCCCCTTCAATACCGCCGCACAACTTTCGGGCGCGGCATAAGCCGGTATGCCGCTGGCGTTCAGATGCTGAACAATGCCCGGGGCATCCGGGCTGACATAGGCCATGATCGGCTTGTTGCTGATGTTCATCGATTCGAGCAGCGGTCGCGCCACGACGTCAGGCTGTCCGATAGAGGAAGAGCCGACGACGACGACGATGGCGTCGTAGCTCGGGCTTTCCGCCAGGATCTTCAGGATGGCACGAAACAGGTCGGGCCGCAGACCTGCCAGGGTGACATCGATGGGGTTTCGGTCGAGGACAGCTTCCTTGAGGTCGAGGGCCAACAGTTTTTGCGCGGTCTCTGGATCCGGGCTTGGCATTTCCAGACCAGCCAGACCGACATTGTCGGCCACGATGGTTGCCGCACCACCGGTCGAGGTGACGATGGCAACCCTTTTGCCTGCCAGGACACGCCCCTGCGCCAATCCCGCCGGAATATCCAGAAGGTCAGCGAATGTCTGGGCCCTGATAATCCCGAGTTGCACAAACAGTGCGTCATAGACGCGATCGGCACCCGCCAAGGCGCCTGTATGCGAAACCGCGGATTGCGCACCCGTTTCCGACCGACCAACCTTGTATGCGACGATCGATTTGCCGGCCGCGATCACCCTTGCCGCTGCGCGGCGAAACTTCTCCACATTGCGGATAGTTTCAAGATAAAGGGCAACGACGGTTGTGGCGGGATCATCCGCCATCGCATCTAGAAGATCCGCCACCTCGATGTCTGCCTCATTGCCTGTGGCAACGAGCTTGGAAAAACCAATGCCACGGGCAACGCCGCGCGACAACAGCGAGCCCAAAATACCCCCGCTCTGCGACAACACCGCAATGCCGCCGGTGCGAAAATCCTTCATGTCCATGGCGCCGCTCGCCGTCAGCATGATGCCGTCGGTGAGGTTGACCAGACCGATCGTATTTGGCCCGAGGATGCGCATCGAACCGGCAGCCTCGCGCAGCTGCGCCTGCAGCCGCTGTCCCTCTTCACCGGCTTCTCCAAAACCACTGGCCAAGACAACGGCGGCTTTCGTCCCTGCCGCTGAAAGATCCCGAACGGCGTCGATCACCCGGTTTGCGCCAACCAGCACAAGGCCGAGATCGGGTGCCTCTGGAAGGCTCTGCGCATCGGCATAGCACTTCAAGTCGCCGATCATCTCGGAGCGCGGATTGATCGGGTAGATCTGCCCCTGATATCCGTGCTGCTGGAGGTAAGCGATCGGCCGCCCCGTGAGTTTGGTCGGATCCGAGGATGCGCCAACGACGACGACGCTTGCGGGGTTCAGAAGTGCCTGTATGAACGTCATCGTACCACCTCAGTCGTTTGTCTTGTTGAGGAATGCCTCAACTGATGCGCGGTGCTCGGCGGTCGTGTAGCAAATTGCCTGCGCCTCTCGGCCCAGCGCGAAAATCGTCTCGTCCGAACTCTCGAAGGTCTTGTCGAGGATGGACTTCGTCAGCGCGATGGCGGCCGGCGAGCCGATACTCAGTTGCTCGGCCCAAGTTTGCGCCTCTTCGAGCAACTTTTCCGGTGCAGCAACACGATCGATCATGCCGATCTGCAAGGCCTCCGCGGTTTCGACGACTCTTGCCGTTAGAATCAGTTCCTTGGCACGCGAAAGACCAATCCGGCGCGGCAGGAAATACATGCCGCCGCCGTCAGATACGAGGCCACGCTTGATAAAGCTCATGGACATTTTGGCGCCTTCCGACGCGATGATGAAATCGCAGGCGAGTGCCATATCGAGGCCAAGGCCAAATGCAGCGCCGTTCACGGCCGCGATCACCGGCTTGGTGATGCCGTGAATGACGGCCACACCCTTGTGTGTGCTTCGTTGACGCGTCCAGCCATTGAAAGCAACATCACCGGGTGCCGCGTCCAACCGGGCGCGCATGCCAGATACGTCGCCGCCGGAGCAGAAACCCTTGCCAGCTCCGGTCAAAATGACCGCGCGCACAGATCTGTCGGTCGCGAGATGCTCGAACGCTTCGATCAGCTCGGCGCGCATCTGGTCATTGATGGCGTTGCGCACATCCGGACGATTCAATGTCACGGTCGCGATGCCGTTCTTATGCGACAGTGCGACGAATTCGTATGCACGCACATTGATGGTCATGGTGTCGGTCCTTCCTGTTCTTCGCAAGCCTTGCCAAGGGCGAGCCCGATGTTCCGCCTGTCTGCAAGAATGAATGTCTTCGCATCTGCTGCCGGACAACCGACCATTTGGCCGAGCTTGCCCAACTTTTTCTCAGCCTCCGAACCTAGCGTTCCTCGGTGGCGTCTGGTGTCAGTTTTCCGGGCAAGTCATCGCCATGGAGAATTGTCGCAACAAGGCTCTCGGCATCCCGTTTCGCGATGATGCCGGAGGAGAGTTCGTGGAATTTTGCGACCAGATCTGCGTCGCTGAGCGGGTTTTCCGGATCGCCGCGCCGCGTCTTTTGAAGATGTTCCAGAATTCGGCCGTCCTTGAGGGTGACAGTCAGCCGCGCCTGGCGCCGGTTTGGATAGTCAGCCGAAAGAGCCGGATCTTCGGCCAAACTTATCATCGTCATCAGGCTGCGAATGTCGGGCCGCGTCATTGTTGCAGGCTCGAATGCCGAAAGCCGCACACCTCCCAGAAGCAGATGGGACGCCAAGCAATATTGCAGGCTGAAACGTGCCTCCTGGGCCGACACGGGATCCGGTCTGTTGCACATGGTCTGCGTTGCGCGGTAGCCGAGTACCTCGACGCCTTCGATATCCGCCGGGCCAAATCCGTGCTGCTCGTACATCAGGCTGATGCCATCGAGTGCAGGGAAAATGTGGCCGCAACAGCCATGCGCCTTGACCGTCATACGGGTGATCGGTGTCCAGGTGCCAAGGCCATCAAGCGCGCGCTCCCATTGACCGGACGTATCGCTCGTCGCGGCAGCATAGCCGTTTGCAGCATGAAGACTGTCCAGGGAGCCGGTCACGCCGGCGGCCGCGGCCATGGCCGCCATAATCCCGGCATCGGCCGCATGCCCCGGATGGAGCGCCTTCGCCATCCCCTCGCCCTGCAGGTTCTGCTGATGCCCACCTGCAAAGCTCGTTGCAAGCGCGATGGCATGGCCGATGACGCGACCGTCGCCGCCGAGCAGCATTGCACCAGCGACCGCCGAACCGATCGTGCCGACGGTCGAGGTCGTGTGCCAGTAGGTATAATGGCTGGGCTGTATCGCCAGGGATATACGGCAACCGACCTCATAACCGGCGATGATGGCCCGCTGCAGTTCATCAAGCGTTGAACCAAAATGCTGGGCCAACGCGAGAGCCGCAGAGATGGTCGGACTGCCTGGATGATAGCCGCCATCCTTGAAGATGTCGTCGAACTCCACCGTATGGCTGGCAACAGCATTAAGAAACGCCGCTCGTCGCGGGCTGCATGCTCGCATGTCGACGTAGGACCATGCCCCGCCGCTTCCCCTCACCTCCATCATTACCGGCGCGAGGAGTGTTGCCGGCGCGCGGACGCAACCGGGCAGTGTGGTGGCAAACCAGTCAAGCAAGGCGCGTCGCGTGGCCCAGTGCACCGCCTCATCGAGGGGGCAATGACGCCAGTCAGCGGCGGCTTCGGCCAGTGTCAAAAGCGGGTTGATCATTTATCTGAGCCCTGCATATAGATCGCATTCTCGGTGCGAAGCCTTTCTAGAGCGACATCGTCAAAACCAAGATCCTGCAGAAGTTCCTCCGTCTGGGCGCCGACTGGCTGCGGTGGGAAGGTCAGGCCGGGCGGGCTATCAGACATGGTGAAACCGGCGACGGGCACCACCAGGCCATCAATCGGGCTGCCAGGCGAGCTATGCTTGTGCAGAACCGGTCGGGTGGAGATCTGCGCATCCGCCAGCGCCTCTTTCAGGTGACGAACGCGCGCTGCTGGGATGCGACGCCCGCGCAGGAAATTCTCCCAGTAATCGGCGGGCATCGTCACGATGATCTGCTTGAGGGCTCGCTCTTCCTCAGCATGTCCATCGAGGCGCTGATCATTGCTGACCTTGATCAGGTCCTCCCGGCCAAGCGCGATCCACAGGCGACGCTGTTGCTCCAGGTTGGAGGCCGCGATCATCAGGTCGGCGTCTGATGCCTGGTAAAGACCAATGGTGGCGAACGGAAAACGGTTGCCCTTGGCTTTGGGATGGCTGCCGTTCCACAGGTAGCCGGTCACGGAGGGACTGCACAGCATGAGGGCGACGTCGAGCATGGAGACATCGATAAACTGGCCTTTGCCTCCGTTGCGCTCACGTTGCAGGAGGGCCGCCGTAATTGCATAGGCAGCCGTCGTCCCCGTCGCATAATCGACCACAGGAGCTCCACATTTCAGGGGATCGCTGTCCTGGTCACCGGTCATCGCCATCATACCGGAAAAGGCCTGAAGTACGGAATCATAACCGGTCTGTTCGCGCCGCGGGCCTGTTGATCCGAATGCCGAGATCGAACAGTAGATGATGCCGGGATTGAGAACCCGCATGTCCTCATAGCCCAGTCCAAGCTTCTCGAAGGCCCCGGGCCGGTAGTTCTCGACAAAGACATCGGCCGTCTGGATCAGACGCTTCAATGCCTCGCGTCCGCCTTCAACCTTCAGATTCAAGGCCATGGCTTTCTTATTGGAGGCTTGCGACATGAAGGCCGTGCCCATGCCGGCATTGCTGAGCTCCCGATCAGATCCCTGAAGGCGGGCCTGATCCGGACCGAAAGGGTCTTCGATCTTGATGACCTCAGCACCCAGGACAGCCAATTGGTAACTGGCGAACGGTCCCGCGAGAACATGGGTGGTGTCGACGACACGCAATCCGGCAAGCGCTTTCGTCATGGGCCTCTCCTTTTCAAATTCTTGTATCGATCGTCCCGGCGGTAGGTCACCGCCGGGCTTGTCGCGTGCAGCTTGCTGCAGGCGAACCCTCGCTTTATTGCAGGAGACCAGCTGCCTGAAGTTGCTTCACGGCAGTGTCGCTGACGGCGCGAACGAAGGCAGTGTATTCCTCTGGTCCCATCCAGGAATCGACCACGCCTGTGCTGCGCGCATAATCCTGGTAGACTTTCGCCTTCATCGCTTCGTGGAAGGCATCGGCGATCTGCTGCTGCAATTCGATAGGCATATCCTTCGGTCCGAAGAGGCCACGGACCTGCACCCAGCTTGTGTCGACTTCGAAGCCCTGCTCGCCGAAAGTGGGCAGGTCCGGAAGTCCGTCGAGACGCTTTTCCCCCAGAACACCCAACCCGATGATACGCTTGGATTCGAAGAACGGGGCCGTGGGACCGAGATTGGAGACACCGATATCCACATGCCCGCCAAGCAGGGCGGTCATGATGTCAGGCGTTGAATCGAAGCCGACCCAGTTGAATTTTACGCCGGCAGCCTTCTCGAGCATGGATGTGCCCAGATGCTGCATGGATCCCACCGGACCGAATCCACCGATATTGATGGTCCCAGAATTGGTCTTCGCCTTTGCAACCAGGTCACCAATTGTCTTGATGTCGGAATCCGCGCGCGCGAAATAGATGATCGGATCTTCCTGCGTCGAAGCCACCCAGGAGAAATCCTCGGTCGAGAACGTTCCCTTAAGGTTCGTCAGCATGCTCGTGAAATGGGTCATCGTGTTGATCCCGAGCGTCAAGCCATCGGGCTTCGCATGGGCGACACGCGCCATCTGCGTCGCACCCCCTGCACCGGGTGCATTCACCACCACGATGGTCTGGCCGATCAAGGGTTCAAGCGACTGGGCAAGCGTGCGGATGAAGATATCCGCCGTTCCGCCAGGCTTGGTATGCATCACGACGTTGACAGGACCTGACGGTTTCCACGGCGTCGCCGCAACTGCCGGGCTTGCACCAAGTGCAGCCGTGATGGTCATACAAACGGCAAGGCTGCGTGTACGGACGATATTGAACAGATTGAATAACATGACATTCCTCCCAAGATTGAACATGAAGAGCCCGGCTCCTCTCCGGTCGTCATCATTGTGCTGATTGCACGAAAGAAATGAACTGAGCTTTGGTCAGTCCAGGTGGACCCAAAAATTGGTCTTGATCCAGGGAGAGCCGTCGGCCACCTCTCCTGGATCAGGCTTAGCTTGCTGCCGTCTTACCCTCATCTTGGTCGTAATGCCGCTGACGCCGGATAAAACCAATCGCGGGAAGGACGAACGCGAGTATTGCGATCAGCAGCAGAACGAGTGTCAGGGGAGACGAGTAAAAGATATCCAGACTGCCTTGCGATGTGATCAGCGCCCGCCGGAAGTTCGTCTCCATCATTTCGCCGAGTACCAGCGCAAGGATGACCGGCGCGAGCGGTATCTGCATCTTGCGCATAAGGTAGCCGAGTATACCGAAGGCCGTCATCACATAGACCGGGAACATCGTGCCTTCGGAAGAATAGGCCCCGACAAGGCAGATCGCCGAGACGATGGCAGCGATAGCCGGTCGCGGAATGTTGGCCACCTGTGCCCAGCCGCGTGCCCCAGCGAGACCGATGAACACCATGATGGGCACGCCGATCCACAGCGAGGCGAAGATCGTGTATGGGATTTCGGGATTGCGGCTGAACAGCAAGGGACCGGGTTGAATACCCTGGATCATCAGCGCCCCGATCATCACCGCCGTGGTCGGCGATCCCGGAATGCCGAGTGCCAGCAGCGGCGCCATTGCACCGGACACTGCTGCGTTGTTTGCCGCCTCCGACGCAGCAACCCCCTCCATCGACCCCTTGCCGAACAGTTCCGGACGCTTGGAGGTCTTCTTGGCCATTGCATAGGCGATGAAGGAAGCGATCGACGCGCCCGCCCCGGGGATAATGCCGATCACATAGCCCAGAACGGAACTTCTCATGATGACGCCGTTGAGTGGCCAAAGCCCCTTCCAGTTCCAGGACAAGAAGCCGCCGACCGGAGGGCTCTTGACCTTGGCGGTCGCGCCCTCTTCCACCATGAACAGCACTTCCGACAGCGCATAGAGGCCGAGCAGTACCGGCACCAGCGGAAGACCTTCGAACAATTCCGTCGAGACCGCAAAACGCGGCGCACCTGTCTGGGTGTCCAGGCCAACCGTTGCCAGCGCAAGCCCAATGCCCATGGCAACAGCACCTTTGATGACCAGACCATCTGCAAGGCCGACCACCAGACTGAGGCCGACAACCGCCAGCGCGAAATACTCTCCGGGTCCGAAGCGGAGCGCAAATTCCGACAAGGGAACTGCCGTGAACAGCAGGAACAGCGCACTGACAAAGATCCCGATGCCAGAAGCGATGATTGACACCATCAGCGCTTCGCCCGCCCGTCCCTGCTGCGTCAGCGGGTAGCCGTCCCATGCCGTGGCAACGGCGGCCGAGGTACCTGGAGAATTGATCAGGATGGCCGTTATCGCACCGCCATATTCGGCAGCGGCATAGAGCGCGACCAATCCCACGATCGAAACGACCGGATCCAAGCCGTAGGTGAACGGAATGAGCAACGCCACGCCCAGGCTTGGCCCCAGGCCGGGGATGGCCCCGATGAGATAACCGGCAAGGGCACCAAAGACGAGGCTCACCCACACCATCGGATCACCGAACGCCGAGAAGCCTAACAGCAGATTTTCAAACATTTCGGTTCCTCACGGAAAAACGACGTTGAGCGCGATCGCGAACACGACGTAGATGAAAGCGACCAGAGCCAAGGGAACGCCCAGGAGATGCAATGGGCGACGTTCTCCAGCGGCGAGCATTACCGTAGCCGAAAAGACTCCCACGCAGACATAGACGCCCAGTGTCTCGAACCAGGCGGCTTGCGCGATGAAGATGAGGCTGGTGATCAACACGTAGAAGGGCCGACGCCAGTGGGTCACGTCCCGTTCCGTCTTACCGAACAGGCCAGCTATGCCAAAACCGATCATCAGCAGCGTTGCGACGATGGTGCCGCCGGCAATCAGCAGCGGAAACCCCCCGCACCGATATCGGTCGCGTTAAAGGGCTTGGGCAGGTTTCGCGCGTCCAGCCCATACCAGATCAAGGTCGCGAGAAGCATCAAGCCGCCTGTCACCTCAAGCAGAGGCAGGGGAACCCGAATACAGTCGGAAATACGTTGCTTGCCCGCGTGGACAGGGTCTTTTTCCATAAATCTCCTCCTTTCGGCGGCACGAGAAGGATCTCGCCGCCGGGCCCCTCCTCCAGGGGCATTCGAAGGTCCCTGCTCGCAACCTTTGCGCATGCAGCAGTTGGAGTGGGGCCTACTGTCGTTATCGGAAATGAGGGTGGCGAATTGAACTGAGAATTGATTTGGTCAGAACGCCTCATTTCTTTGGTCAGGATCGGCAATCAAGCCCGTGTATGCCCCCCATGCTCGACTAGTTGTCCCGATCGGCATCTTTTGAACTGCCCTTTTCGTAGCGATGGATTAAGCCGATGATCCAAGGAATATTCGGGATGAAAATAAAGATGCGGGTCAGGTGAAACGCTGTGATGAGCGCCACATCCTGGCCCAAGAATTTTGCCGTCAATGCCATTTCGGTCACGCCGCCCGGGGCCGCACTGAGAACCATCAGCTTCCAATCGAGACCCAAGGTCATGGCAATGGCGACGGCGACGCCTGATGTCATCGCCAAAAGGGCGAGCGTCGCCAGGATGGACGCTATGACCAGCCGGCCGGCAGCCTTGAACAAGGCCCTGCGAAAGGTAGACCCCAGCCAGACTCCCAGCACGACCTGCGCAGCCGACAGGATGACGGAAGGATAGAAGAACGGACCAAAGCCGACAGCCGCAAGCGCCGACGAGGCGGCAAGCGGCCCGAGGAAAAAAGGGATTTGCGATCCGCAGCAGACGAAACAGCAAGGCGCCTGCTACCCCGACTGCCAACAATATAGCAGTTCCCGCCGGATCGAAGACAGCAGGAATAAGCAGACCGGCAGAGGTGGGCCAGCCATCGATGGCGTAGATGATGACGGGGACAAGCACGACGACAGCCGCGATGCGAACGGTCTGCGCCAGGATGACGGGACCCGGATTGCACTGGAAGCGCTCTGCCATGATCGCCGCCTCAACCGGACTTGTAGGCAGAGACGCGAGGAAGGCAGCTGTCAGGTTTAGCCGCGCCGCGCGTGCCAGCAGCAGCGCGACCGCGAAGGCACAGACTGCCGTTGCCAGGGCCATTCCCACGAGAAGGGGAGCAAGCGTCAACATCATCGCGAAAGCGGCTGGTGAGAAATAGACGCCCACCTGCGATGCGATGACGATCTGGCCGGCGGGACGCGTCTTCACCGGAATGACGATGTCTGCGAGACCAGTCAGATAGAGCCCTGCCGTTACCAGCAAGGGGCCGATCATCCAGGGCAACGGCAAGCCGATCCTTGCTGCGATCACACCGCCCAGGGAACCCAGCGAGTAGATAAGCACCAGGCGCCCCATGTATTGAAACCTTCTCCTGGCCAACCCATTCTGCGCGTCCATGCGTTCTTCTGGCGCTTATTGTGGTGATGGGGAACGGTTACGCAGGGGCGCATCATCGATGTCCGAAAGGAACAGAGACACTGCTGCGTTGAATTCGTCAGGGCATTCAATGTTGATGGAATGCCCCCCTTGCAGATCCTCGATCACGATATGCGGATAAGTTTCGGAAAGCCACTTGCGCGCGGGTTGGAACCGCTTTTCCCATACCCCGTTGACGAGCAGTGTCGGCACACGCAATTGGCCCAGCCTGTCGCGGACAGACAAGCGAGGCGTCGCCTGCGCCAGAAGCAGTGCAATGCCGGCGACATCCGTGCTGTCGGCATCCCGGCTTAGGATCTCCCGCAGATCCGGTGGGAATCGCCTGGCGTGGCAAGGATGATAGGCCATCCGCCGCATTGCTGCGTGCCCCTCCTGCAGGATTTCATCGATCTGGTTCAGGTTGCGGCGCTGCTGAGCGGCATCCCAGGTTTCCCGCAACGCGCCATTGGCATTGGTGAAAACCTGGGCGATCACCCGATGGGGAAAGGTCAACGCATAACGAAGCGTCAAGGCAGCGCCGAAGCTTTGGCCACATATATGCCATCTGCTGATCTGCAGGCGCGCTCGGACAGCCTCGATCGCCTGAACCAGAGCCTCCGGCGTGGCATCGGCCTCATCTTCTGGCGTTGGCGAAAGACCGTGCGCCGGCAGGTCTATTCTGACGACGCGAAACTCTTGGGAAAGGCTGCGGTTCGGCCGCCAGTGGTTTCGGCTCGACAGCATGCCGTGAACCAACAGCAGCGCCGGACGTCCGTCTTCGGGATCCGCGTCTATGTGTAACATCATGGATTGTCAGCGTTCCTCACTCCAAAGGAGACGCTATCAGACTACCTCGTCAGTTTTGAACCCAACTATCGGCAGGGCCGGTTCAAACTATTGGTTATGTTACCGCAGAAATATTCGCCGTTATAGAGACCATGCAACCGGCATCTGCGGGACTGAACTTACGGCCGGCTCGCAAGGATCACGCCGGCCATTGCACGGGAGGACGACATGGCATCTCTGGTAGGCTGCGAACTGCGCGACGGAATCGCGGTCGTCACGATCGACGCTCCCCCGGTGAATGCCCTTGGTCAAGGTGTTCGCGCAGAACTCCTGGCACGAGTCCGAGAGATGGATGGTCATCCGGGTATCAGGGCCGCCGTGCTCTGCTGTGCCGGGAGAACATTTGTGGCCGGGGCGGATATCAACGAACTCGGTAAGCCGCCGCTTTCGCCCGCGCTGCCGGAGGTACTGGATGCCATCGAAGGTGCCGGCATTCCCTGGGTCGCAGCTATTCATGGCACGGCGCTGGGAGGCGGGCTGGAACTAACGCTCGCTTGCACGGCACGCATCGCTGACAGCAAGGCGAAGCTCGGTCTGCCAGAGGTGACCCTGGGCATGATTCCCGGAGCGGGCGGAACCGTCCGTCTCCCACGCCTCATCCCGATGGCCGACGCCGTCGAAATGGTGACAGGCGGCAAGCCGGTGACGGCATTGAAGGCGCTTGCCCTCGGCCTAGTTGACCGCCTTGGCGAAACGGACCTGTTGTCCGCCGCCATAGCCTTTGCCACCGAACTCGCGAGCCAGCCCAAACCGGCCAGCCTCCTCGATCGTCCTTGTCGCGATGCCGAGGAGATGGACTGGCAGGGCAAGGCAGCTGCTATCCAGGCAAAGGCGCGCGGCGCAGAAGCGCCGATGGAGGCACTCGATGCGCTAAAGGATAGTGTGCAGCTGCCGGCGCGTGAGGCCCTGAAGCAGGAAAGACAACGGTTTCTCCGTCTGGCCGCGTCCGACCAGGCTGCAGCATTTCGTTACGCATTTTTCTCTGAACGGACCGCCGGACGGAGCCTCAGATCGATTGACAGCGCACCGGCAGATCTGCAGCGGATCGGCGTCGTCGGCGGTGGCACGATGGGTGCCGGCATTGCAGCGGCGCTCCTTCTATCAGGATCCGAAGTCAGGCTTCTGGAGCGCGACACAAGCGCCGCGGATACCGCCCGCGCCCGCGTGGACGAGATGCTGGACGCAAGCGTTGCACGGGGCGCGGTTTCTCGGGAGGCAGCGGGCCAGGCCATCGACCGGTTTGCCGCAAGCCCTGACGAAACCGCCCTCATTTCCTGCGGCCTCGTGATCGAGGCCGTCTTCGAAGACATGGACGTCAAGCGCAACGTCTTCTCCCGACTTGACGCGATCATGCCAGCGGATGCGATACTGGCGACCAATACGTCCTATCTCGATGTGAACAGGCTTGCCGAAACGACCGTCGACCCTGCCCGAGTGCTTGGGCTACATTTCTTTGCGCCAGCCCATGTCATGAAGCTTCTGGAAATCGTCAGAGGACGAGACACCGGCGACCGGGCGCTCTCAACCGGGGCGGCGCTTGCCAGGCGCCTCAAAAAGACAGCCGTCGTTTCCGGTGTCTGCCATGGCTTTATCGGCAATCGCATAATGGCCGCCTATCGGCGCGACTGCGAGTTCATGCTGCTGGTAGGAGCCCTGCCCGCTCAGATTGATGCCGCCATGCGGGACTTCGGTTTCGCCATGGGCATTTTCGAAGTGCAGGATCTCAGCGGACTGGACATTGCCTGGGCGCAGCGTAAAAACACAGCCTCGACACGCGATCCTTCCCTGCCCTATTGCCGCATTGCCGACAGGCTTTGCGAAAACGGCCGTCTCGGACGCAAGACCAACAAGGGATGGTACGACTACAGTAGCGGCAAAAAGACTGATGATCCCGAGGTGACCCGCATCGTCGAGGAGGAAAGAACAAGGGCCGGCGTGACCATTCATTCCTTTTCCGACGAACAGATCATCAAGCGTATTCTTTGCGTCATGCAGAGGGAAGGACAGGCTTTGCTTTCCGAAGGAATTGCCGAAAGTGCTTCGGATATCGACGTGGTGATGCTGACCGGCTACGGCTTCCCCCGGCATCGCGGCGGTCCCATGTATCTGGCGAGGCATGCGAGCGCGAGCGCGCTGCCGTAATGGTTCGAGCTGAAGGACATCAAACTCTCCGGGGCTGAACCCGGCACTGATCATCTCCCCAAGCTGCGGCACGGCCGCTAGACAAAGCGATTGCACAAGGATCTGAGCGATGACCACACTTGTAACCATCCCAGGGATCATGTCCGACGCAAGGACGTGGGGCGCTGTTGCGCAAGCCATCAAGCCACAAAGTATGACGGTGCACGCTGCAGACACCAGCCTTGACGCGACGATAGAAGAGATGGCCGAGCGCGCGCTGGTGGAGACCGACGGGGACTTGGTGGTCCTAGCGCATTCAATGGGCGGGCGCGTGGCTCTCGAGATGGGTCGCCAAGCGCCGGATCGATTGCGTGCGATGGTGCTGGCGAATACGAATACCGAGGGTCTCGGCGACCATGAAATCGCCCACCGTGAAGCCCGCATCGCGGAAGCGAATGCAGATATGACTGCTTATGCCCGCAGCTGGGTTCCGAAAGTGATCTCCACCGCCAGCCAGCGGAGGCCGGATCTGGTCTCCTCCATCATGAAGATGGTCGAGGACTGCGCTCCAGAGGTGCACGAGCGTCAGAACAGGGCTCTCATTGCGCGACCGGACGCCACACGGTGCTTGCACCAACTGCGCATTCCGGTTCTACTAGTCACCGGCTCGGAAGACCACCTCTCCACCAGCGCTTCAAACGACGAGATCGCCAAACGTTTGCAAGATGCGGAGGTGCGGGTTATCGACGATGCAGGCCACCTCCTGCCTTTCGAACAGCCTCAGGAACTGAGTGCGACCATTCTGCGCTGGTTTTCTCGCAAGGATATCAAGCTGATTTAGGCGAGATGTGCTGTTCATGCCTCTATAGCGCAATCCCAGCGGCAGCGGATAACCATATCCTATCGGCGGCTACAGGTTCGGTTGATTATGTCGCGGATCAATGCTCGGATCGTGTCGATCGCCGGCAGAAGAGCTCCGCGTTCGCGAAACGCGGCGACAAGCGAACTGGCTATCGCGGCACCGTCGTCGGACATGGTCGCCGCTTGAATTGCTGCCAATAGCGCGGCGCGGCGATCTTGCAGCGTCGCGCTTCTCGTATCCAGATAGACCATTAGCCGCGCCATATGATCCCGACGGGTTTCTTCACGACGTGCATAGAGGGCAAATTCGTCTGGAGCGGCGCCGATCTGATCAGCAATATACTTCAGCATGGCGCGAGGCGGAGTTTCTTCTGCTCCAAGCACTCGACCCGGGTATCGCATCAGACATAGCTGGATGGCAAAGCCGAGCCGATTGTGATTACGTCTCCGCAGTTCGATCTTCAGGCGATCCGCTAATGACAACGAATAGTGGCGGATTAAGTTGTCCTCATCGACTGGGATATCGACAAGCTTCCGGCGATCTTGATCTTTGAGAAGCTTGCGCTTTGCCATCGCCCGACTCCATTCATGACCAATCTGCGTCGAGCGTTGTCGAGTCGGGCCGGAGAGAGAAATCAAAACTGGCGCATGTCGATGGCAATCCACAGAGATCGGATGTTGCACATCCGATCTCTGGCATCGTTCCGGTTTCGTTCGACCTTAGCGTACGATTTCGAACTGCTCTTGTTCTGGCCCCACAAGGGCGAAGCGACGCGATGAAGCCGCCCATCTCGGAGACACGAATAGACCTCAATCTGATGAACGTGCTTTACACGGTGCTTGCGGAAGGCAGCGTCACAAGAGCGGCTCAGCGTCTTTCCATGAGCCTGCCGTCTCCAACGCGCTGGGCAGGTTGCGCTACATCATGAAGGACGAACTGTTCATCAAGGTTTCTGGCGGGTTCTGCCCGACCGAGAGGGCGCTGGAGATATGGCCGGATCTCCAGCAGGCCATGGAGCAGATCCGGGCGATCGCCTTGCCATTTGATTTTCAGGCAAGTCAGACGAACCTGACCTTCAATGTCGCGATAATGGATACGCTGGTCTCTCGTGTTGCGCCCGCTTTGGCGGTAAGGTTCGCCGAAGAGGCCCCTTTTGCCAAATTGCAGTTTCATCTTCATTCCAACCCTACATCGATCGACGCCCTGCAAAGGGGCGGACTGGATTGTGCGGCGGGCATGTTTCCGAATGTGGAGGCCGACCTGCAATTGGAGGGAGTTTTTTCCGACAGATATGTCTGCGTTTTCCGGCGCGGTCATGGCTCGCTGAGCATTCCGGTTTCACTGGAGGCATTCATCGACGCCGAACATATTCTGGTCAAGCAGGCGACACGGCAGGCCGGCATCATCGACAATTGGCTCAGCCTCAAAGGTTACAAGCGCAACGTCAAGCTTATCGTTAACCGGGCGGAAGAGGCCATCAATATTGCAAGTGAAACAGACCTCATTGCGGCTGTTCCCTTGACTTGCTCAAAGCGCGCCGGGCGTGGAAGCCATTGAAATCGTTGATCTTCCTTTCGAGAATGAAAAGTTTCTCTATAAGCTGGCCTGGCATAGACGGAGCTATCGGGACCCCGCGCGTTCCTGGTTCCGATCGCTGGTCCGCGAAACGATCACCAAAACCTGCATGTCCGAATAGGCCCCGGGTAGTCACATTAAGCTTCTCGCTGGTAAAGCGTCGAGTGACTGATGGACAACGATTCCTCCGAAGGATCCCCACCGCTTTTTTAGTTTGCGACGTTGGTGAGGCACAAAGAAATCCGATTTGATGTCACCGCTGCCGACCTTGTTCGGCTTGAAGCAATCATTGTCACTCGTAGTTCGCTGCAGAAACATGTGTGGCGTGGCAAGGCCACCATGATGAGCAAGGATTGGCAGGGAAATGCCTCGAGAGCTTGAACTGAGGCCCCCCGCTTGGAACATTTGATGGAGCATCTGGAACGCAACCTGATATTCCGCTGGATCGTCGGTATCGGCCCTCCCTGGTGCGATTCTGCAGCCCAATATGAAGCGTCTCTTGCCTACCTCGCGTCGCCACGGTCTCCTCCCTCTGCTGTTGGGCGCGAAGGTCAACTGTACTCAGGCAGCTAAGATGAGCCGAAAATCCTTTCTTCTCAATTTAAGCAGCTTCGGTCTTAAAGACGGCCATTCGGAACGGAATGTTTTCGGGCATCACACCGCATACTGGTCTTTCTGTTCCCGAAACCGGATGCGCATGAGTGCCAAAAGTCGGTCATCTGCGCCGCGCAGCACCGCATCGTTGCCGCCGGCCAACTTGCGGCAGTCGATTTTGATCCCCTCTCCCGGTTCAACATTGCCCATATACACTACATGTCGCGAGGTTATCATTCGCGCGTGGGTTTCACCTGCCTCGAACAGGCTACGGTCCGCGAGGGCACTGAAGCTTGGGAAATATAGAAGGCCGGCGGCATTGAAATCGATTGATGGGCACGGCAGGATTTTTTTGATGCTCCTGTCCCCCGCAGATCGAACTTTTCGTCTTGCGCTCGGCGGGCGAGCAAGGCAGCGCGTTGCGCAATGCGTTGAACAGGAAAAGGCGCTTCGGGTGGGATTGCCATCACTTTGGGCATGCGCCGAACAATCGACCGATTGCTTCCCGGCTCCGAGCGGCCTACGAACGCCGAGATTAAGACAATGCGTCCGATTTCCTGACCGTCGACTCCAATCTGCTGAAGCGAGGCAAGTCGCCCATGACCAATCCTGTAGAGGCTTGCGGTAAGTGTAAGCTCGCCGCCAAGCTGCGGAAGCTCTGGTCTAAAGAAATAAAGGCTAGTCGCACAAAATGCTGCGTAAAGCGGCTGGCCGGCCGTGCAGGTGAATACGGCCTCCCTTTGCCCCATTGCGCGGGCTATCAGCCGCCAGTGTAGGTCACCTGCCCGGCGCAAAAGCCATTGCTCGGAAAGGCCGCGATAACCCATCTCAGCCATTCCGAGAACGTGCCGCTCGTTAAGTTTGGGCTGAACAGAGGAAGGGAGCGCCAGCAGACTCATGCAGCAAGCACGTCCTTTTGCCGGGCAATAATTTGTTCAGCGAGATATCGGCTATCTTCGTCAATGCCTAGAAACCGTCCTGACCCCCAGGTATTCAGCCAGCCGAGCCCGATAAAGTACAATCCGGGTGCATTGGTCACGCCGCGGCGGATGACGGGCTTGCCGCGTTCATCAAGGCAATCGACCTTGAGCCAGGAATAGTCCGGGCGAAATCCGATCGCCCAGATAATCGACGAGATTCCAGCGGCAGCCAAGTCGACTTCCGTGATTTCGTGTTCGGGGCGCCAAACCTTCTCGAATGGCGGCTCTTCCGGCGCCTCGATGCGCTGTGCGGATATCCATGCGTCGATCTGACTACGAATGCCGAGATAGCTGCGATCCGCATCGTCCAGGTTTTTCTCCAGATCCGGCAGAAAGGTGATCGTGGTGCCAGAGCCCCCTGCAACAGAACCGTATAGCCCGACGCCTTCCAGAGCGTATTTCCGCAGGTCGATCTCCTTGCCGCCATCGCGCCCAGACATGTAATGGTTTGTCTGAGTGAGTGCCTTCACCGGATCGGGGTGACGGTCGATAGTGACCGCATAGGTGCCGGCGTCGTACAGCCAGTCCGTCGCATCACGCCCCCGATATCTACGCGGGCTTCGCGGAGCTGGGCCGACAGCAAGATGCACTGGCCGACCTTCCAGATGGAAGTCGTCCATGATCTGGACGCCCGACTGTCCCGTTCCGACGATCAACGTCCCCCCTTCAGGCAATTGCGACGGGCGACGGTACTCACGGGAATGCATCTGCACAATGGACCGATCAAGATCGGCCGCATAGTTGGGGATAATTGGATTGTCATAACCTCCGGTGGCGATCACGACCTGATCGGCTACCCAATTTCCGGCGGTGGTTTCGACACGGTACCCGCCTTCATCGAGCGGTGAAACGCATCTCACCTCCACACCTTCGCGTAACGGAGGATTGAAGCTCTCGGCAAAACCATCGAGATAGTCGACGATTTCGTCCTTCAGCATGAAGCTGTCGGGATCGCGACCATTGTAGGGCCAGCCCGGCAGGCGGCACTGCCAGTTCGGTGTGACGAGACAGAAACTGTCCCAGCGATTGTTGCGCCAGCTATCAGATCGGCGATGGCGTTCAAGCACGACATGGTCGATGCCGTCACGCATCAAATACCAGCTCACCGAAAGGCCAGCCTGCCCACCTCCAATGATGAGCACGGGAATGTGCGGGATAATAGTGTCGATCATGGAAGAGCCCTTCATGTCAGCGAAAGGCAGGTAACCTGCCCATCGGAGGGTTGGCTTAAGGCTACGGCTTCGATCCGGGCCAGTTGGTCCATTGCAGAGGAACAGGCAAAACCGAATTTGGCTGCAACTCGATCGGACGCCTCGTTGAGTCCGGCGCGTGCACGTTCGAGAAATTCAGCGAGCGGATAGATCTGTCCGGCGTTAAGGTGACGCTTGATGGCCGTCGAGGGTGAGTAGCAACTCTCTTCCGAGCCATTGGGCCAGCGAATGGTGAATCGAACCTCAGGCATAAGCGATTTCCTTGGGAAGATTGATGTAGGGGGTGGCGGCGTAGTCCCAGAACGTTGTCCGCGCGCCGCCAAGCGACAACTCGACCCGCGGCCTGTCTGTGGCATGGCCAATGGCGGCGACACTGATATCGCGTGCTGAAAACACCGTACACACCTCCGTCGCCCGTTCGGGACGAACCGAAAGCAGAAAACCGAAGCTCGGGAAGCTTCGCAGCCAGCGGACGAGGTCAACACCGGGCGGCACGGGGATTGCCGAAAGATCAATGTCGAAACCGCAGCGTGAGCATTCGGCAAGCATAAGCGCCGTGCCGACGATGCCGCCCTGGCTGATATCCTTTCCTGCATCGACAAGACCGCTTTCTGCCAGTTCCGGCAACAGTTCATAATCGCCTCGCAAGCGAGCGTGCGGCGCATCGAGTGCTGCGAACCAGTTGTCGAAACGTGGCCGGTAACGTCCACGGTGGTCGATCGCGGCAATGAGCACGTCGCCACACTCCGCCGCAAAGCTGGAAATCAGCCGATTTGCCCGTCCCGTCACGGAAACCGCGAGATTAAGCTCGGGGCTGCGCAAATTGGTATGCCCGCCAACAACGGGAACCTCGTAGGCTGCTGCCGCATCCCTCAAGCCTGAGAGCAAGGCGCCGGCGGCTGCGGCATCCGGAGCCCAGATCGTGTCCAGCAATGCGGTCGCGCGTCCTCCCATCGCCGCAATGTCGGACAGATTGACCATTACTCCGCACCAGCCCGCAAACCAGGGGTCGTCCTGCACGAACTGGGGCATGAAGCCCTCTCCGGCGAACAGATCCCAGCCGCCTTCTGGACGCGCGATGGCCGCAGCGTCGTCACCCGGTTGTCCGGTCGTTCCGGCAGATAACGAAAGCCCGCTGGTCGAAGCGGCGATATCGAGCTTACCGCGAATGGAGGGATGTGCCGCGAGTTCAGCCGCGATGATATCGAGCTTCATCAGCCCCTCCGCGCTCTGGTGGACCAGCCTGCGGCCGGATCGCAAATGGGGAGATAATGCGAAAGCGACGCCAGCATATGCATATGCGGGACACCATGGAGATCGATTTCTGCCACTGGATCCCAACGCAGTCGGCGGAAGAGCGGTACGTTTTGAAGCTGCACATGGGCGTTAAACTCATTGCACCCACAGCCATTCGCCGTACTGACCGCAAGGCGGATCAGTTCCGCGCCGAGCCGCCCAACTTTGCGATATGCTGGCGCAACAGCAAGACGCGACCCCCACCAGACACCAGGTGACGGTTGATGTATCCGAACGGCGCCGACAACATCGGCAGGTTCTGCAGCCAACGTCGCAATCGCCACGAGCGGGATTGCCGCCCTATCGATTGCATCGCGATCGCTGTCGGCAAAGATGCGCTGCTCCTCCACAAAAACCTGATGCCGAAGGCGCGCCGCACCTTCCAGTTCCCATTTTTCGGTGGCAGCCCTAATGAGGAACTCGGGGCTTATGAACGAAGAGTGATCCATGAGACTCATGCCGGAACCCTCAGCTTCTCGTAGGTCGACAGGGCCGAGCAGGCGCCGCATTTACCGCATCCAGCTTTGATATCCGAAGCCTTGAGCCCGCCGTCGATGACGATCCGGGACAAAGGCTCCAGAATACCCGACATGAATTCCGACGTCGGCGCCGGATGACTTTCCAGGGGTGTTCCGGAGATCGGCACGAACGGCACGACGAAGGGGTAGACACCCATCGTCACAAGACGCTCGGACATGGAAAGGATCGCTTCGCGCGTGTCGCCGAGACCGGCCAAAATGTAGGTGGAGACCTGGCCTCGTCCGAACACTTTGACGGCAGCCTCGAAACTGGAGAAGTATTTTTCGAGCGGAACACCGGCCTTGCCCGGCATGATCCGCTCGCGGATCTCCGGCGTCACTGCTTCGAGATGCATGCCAAGCGCATCCGCACCCGCCTCCTTCATGCGCTGATGCCAGATGTTGTCTTCCGGAGGCTCACATTGGACTTGGATCGGCAAATCGACGACCGCTTTCACGGCACGAGCGCTCTCGGCCAGCACAGCGGCGCCTCTATCCCTGCCCGGCGGCGTGCCGGTGGTCATGACCATATGCTTGACGCCGTCAAGCTCAACGGCGGCTTTGGCCACTTCCGCCAATTGCTCGGGCGTCTTGTGGGCAATCGTGCGTCCGGCGGCAAGACTCTGGCCTATCGAACAGAACTGGCAGGTCTTCTTGCGGCTCTCGTAACGGATACAGGTTTGCAGGATCGTGGTGGCGAGAACGTCGCGTGAGTGTAGAACCGCAATCTCGCTATAAGGAATGCCGTCCGCAGTCGTCAGGTCGTAGAATTTTGGACGGTTTGGAAAACGGATGCGGGCCACCTCCGTTCCCTCTCTTGTGATGCGCGCACGCCCGTCCGCATCCGGCGCCTCTACGAGATAGGGGCTGTCGAAAGCCGGAGCTGTGTGGACCGGCACCATGACCGTCGTGTCACCGAAACTGATGGCCTTGTGGTCGGAAGGGCCTGCACCCCCCCGGCGGCTTTCATGGCCTGCCCGCGGGTCGACAAGCCGCATGCCCCTTGTCTGAAGATCGTTAATGAGATCGGGAACGATTGTCGCCTGCAACTCACGCATCTTGAACCTCCTTCGCGATGGAATCTTCAACGTCTTCAAGTGCCGGAGGGGTAGCGTCCACCCGTACCAGCGCCTGGGCGGGCCGCGTGTCATGAACCAGATGCAAAATCTCCGGCCTTGCGTAGTGGCCGACGGAATCCATCATCCTTTTGCGTTTGGTAATCAGCCGCATGTCCAGATCACCAATCAGGATCCCCTCTCCCGCTGTCAGCGGCGGTACGACATGGCGGCCTTCAGGAGTGATGATGCAGGTCATGCAGCCGTCGCGCAGACCCTTTTGCAGCTTCGGATCGGGATGGATCGAGGCAATCTGCTCTTCACTCAGCCAGCTCGTGGCGTTGACGACAAAACAGCCCGATTCCAATGCATGGTGACGCATTGCCACCTCGATCTGCTCCCCGAAGATCGGACCGACGAGAGATCCTGGAAAATGCGAGGCGTGAATCTCCTCGTGCTGCGCCATCAGCGCATAACGGGCGAGCGGATTGTAATGCTCCCAGCAGGCCAGCGCCCCCATGCGGCCCACGGCGGTTTCGACGACCTTCAGCCCGGCGCCGTCGCCCTGCCCCCAGATCATGCGCTCATGATAGGTCGGCGTTATCTTGCGGCGTTGGAGCTTCAGACTGCCGTCAGCATCGAAAATCAGTTGCGTGTTGTAGAGCGATCCGTGGTCACGTTCGTTCACGCCTAGCACAATCACCGCATTGCGCTTACGTGCGGCCTCCGCCACCGCTCGAGTTTCAGCGGAGGGAACCGTGACTGCTTCCTCGTACAATCGCAGATGCTCCGGGCCCTGCTGCACGGGCGGCAGTACGAAACTGAAATAGGGGTACCAGGGCACAAAGGTTTCGGGAAAGACAATCAGCTCAGCGCCTTTGTCGGCGGCCTCGGCGATAGCGTTCAATACCCGCTCGACCGTGCCTGCGCGCGATGTGAGGTCGGGCGCAATCTGGACGGCGGCGGCGCGGACGGTTCTGGACATGGTTGGTTCCTTCGCGTTGATCGACATTTGGACGCCCCGGCAGATAACCGGCCGGGGCGTCCAGGACGGATCAGACCGTCCAGGTATCGATAATCAGTGCATTGGCCTTCTTGTGCAGCAGCACACAGTCCAGCACGTCCTGCGGCAGGATTGGGATGATGCCAGGGATCAGCGACGGCTCGCCGTGACCGTAAAGCGCCTGGAGAGCGAAGCGACACGCATAAACCTTGCCGCCCTCCTTCATGAAGCGCTCCAGGTTCTTGTTGAAATTCAGATGCCCCGGAAAGGCTTCGTCGCCAAGCTTTGGAAAGCCGCGCTGGATACCCAGTGTTACACCAGGGCCGTAAAGCAGGATCGAGGTCTCGTAGCCTTTCCTCTGCAAGCGGATGGCATTGAGAATGTTCACGAGACCGATGGATCCCTCAAATGCGACTGTGTGAAACGTCACCAGCGCCTTGTCGCCAGGATCGGCTTTTACATCATCAAAGACCTTGGATTCGTAATCCACGAAGAAGTCGCCGTCCTTGTGGGGTTCCTGCGTGACGTGGGGCATTTCTGTCGCTCCTGTTCGGGTTGGATGAGCAAGAGTACGATCAAAATTGTATGAATCAATATTAAGTCTATTTTCCATACAATAAAAATTGCAAATTATCAAACTTTGCATTTCTTTTCATCGCAAAGATGAGAATTTGAGCTGCAAAAACCTACTAAACAGGCGATCCCGCGTCTCGACACCGCCGCATCATTGGCACTTGCTTCAACCACAAGAGATCCATACAATTGGCAACAATCGCAATTTCAGGAACGAATACGACATGACGAAATGGCTTCCGATCCTCAAGCCCGATGGCAAACCGCGCTATCTGCAGATCGCAGACGCGATCGGCGCAGCGATCAAGAGCGGAGAAATAACAGCCGGAGAAAGATTGCCGCCCCAACGGAAACTCGCCGAGCGCCTTGGCATCGATTTCACGACAGTCAGCCGCGCCTACGCCGAAGCCCACGCACGTCGGTTGGTCGAAAGCCACGTTGGACGCGGCACCTTCGCCTGCGCTCCCGCGTATGCGCGTCACGAAGTCGATCCCAGCCGCGCCCGCGATGAGGATCTTTCCATGAACATGCCTCCTGAACCTCAGGATCCCGATCTTCTCGCACGCATGCAGGAAGGCCTCCAGACGGTATCGGCGAACCTCATAGCGCTGCTCCGTTATCAATCGACTACGGGCGGGATACAGGACAAGACAGCCGCATCGTCCTGGCTTTCCAAACGCGGAATGGTGCCGAGCCTTGAGCGTATCGCGATTACTCCCGGGGCACATGCGACCATGACCGCCATATTGTCGACCATGACACGGCAGGGAGACGTGATTCTATGCGAAGGGGTCACCTATCCGGGACTACGCGCCATCGCAGCCAGGATGGGACTTCAACTGGTCGGCCTGCCAATGGACGGTTCCGGCATCCTGCCCAACGCTCTTGATGCCGCGATTCATCTGCATCAGCCAAAAGCTCTGTACCTTAACCCGACTGTCCAGAACCCCACGACCCTAACAATTCCGCAGGCACGCCGGATGGAAATTGCTGAGGTGCTCATTCGTCACAGGCTTCCTCTGATCGAAGACGACGCCTACGGTTTCATTCCGGCTGTCGCCCCAGCGCCATTTGCGACACTCGCGCCGAACCTGACCTGGCACATCGGCGGGCTAGCAAAGTGCCTTGGCGCAGGACTTCGGCTCGCATACACGGTCGCCCCAAACGCCAGGGCCGCCTATTCCCTGGCGCAGGCTCTGCGCGCAAGCGCCGTCATGCCTTCGCCAATCTGCATGGCGCTCGCCACACGATGGATTGAGGATGGGACGGCCGACGCTATCCGCCACTTTGTCCGAACCGAGAGTGCCGCCCGTCAGAAGATAGTGGCCGACACCCTGGCAGGCCATGATTTTCGTGGCGAACCTGAGGCTTTCAATATTTGGTTGAAGCTACCCGTCGGAGCAAGCAGGGCCGAACTGATGGGGCGCATGGCGGGACGGCACGTGGGGCTGATGCCCTCTGACGCCTTCACCGTGTTGGGAGTACCCGACGAACATATCCGCATATGCCTTGGCGGCGTCATTCAACGGGAGCAATTGCGCGCCAGCCTGCTGTTTATGGCAAACTCGCTTTCGGATGCTGGGTGGATGGGATGACCACGGAGTATGTGGTTATAAATGGACCGATCAAAGGAACAACGAGCAACATAGCGTTTGCGGCAGCGCTTCGCCATCTCGAACGGGTGTTGGGTTTCCGTCCACCGCTGTGCCTAACGTGGAAGAACGTCAGCCAGTCCACAAGAGGGATCTACAGGATTCCTACCCGAGAATGGAACTCCCCCGTCAGCGCCGCAACAACGGCGCGTTGTGCAGGCAGAACCGGAGAATAGGCGTTCACCAAGGTCTCGCATTCCGGCATGTGATAAAGGAGGAAAGGTGAGCCGAGGGAAACGTAAATCGTGGGGAGATAGTGCCATAATCTCTCCATGGAAGCCGGAAACGGTCCGTGCAAATCCCCCCAAATGCGGGCCAAGATGCACTCCGGCGGACATGCCTTCTTCGGCCATGACATAGATACCAATATCGTATCGTATGATCACCACCAGGCCGAAGAATCGCCACCTCGAATCCCGCTTCTCGTAGAAGTCGATCGAACTGAAGTTGCGGGATAGGACCAGAAGGAGTCCTTCGGTTTTCCAGCCACGACAGAAGAACTCGATGACGCCTCTGGGGATTGAGGGGCAGAATATGCTGCGTATCCTTGACCAACGTCACGGAGCGCCGCGCGACCTCATCGGCCCAGGCGGCATGTTGACCGGAAGCAAGCAAATCCGCCTCGATCTCTCGTCCGGCAGGCGACCTCTGTTGAGATGGAGGCCCAGTGATGCCTTCAAGGCAAGGATGCGAAGCACGGCTTCGTTGAGCCGCCGGTGACTGAGCGTTCCCTCATCCAAGCCGTCCATCAGGAAGCGGAAGTCGTCGGCAATGCTCGTCGGAAACAGCAAAATATCGCACCCACTTTCAATACAAAGCGGGACGAGCCTGCTACGTTTGCTTTGCGATCCAAAACCGACCATGCCGGTTGCATCGGAAACGATGAGCCCGTTGAACCCCAACTCCTCGCGCAACAGCCTAAGGTTGAGGTCGCGGTTGAGGGAGGCGGGTGTGGAGGCGGGACAAGAGGCGCGGACACCCAGTTCAGAGGCATAGGACGGTAAGCTGATATGTCCGGCCATGATCGTCTGAACACCGTTCGCGACAGCCGCGCCGAAGATGCGGCCGAAGCTGTTTCGCCAACTCTCCATATCCATGCTGTTTTGCGTCGTCACGAAATGCTGATCTCGCTCGTCGACGCCGTCCCCAGGCCAGTGCTTCAGACAGGTTGCCAATCCTGCCTCGCGCACACCCTCATGATAGGCGCGCACGTACATATTGACTGCGTCGACATTGTCGCCAAAGGCTCGCGTATTGATTACGTTGGACCGAAAATTGAGTGCGAGGTCGCCGACTGGGCTCCAACTCACGTTGAACCCCAGATACGAGCCTTCCTTGGCCGCGATTATCCCCATTCTACGCGCATTAAGCGCATCCTCCGTCGCACCCACCGCCATCTGGTTTGGAAAATTCTGTGCCTGCAGCCGGGCTACTTTTTTCCGAAAACTCAATGTCACCCGCCATGAGAAGCGGCACCTTGGCCCGCGACTGGGCGAATGCTGCACTACGGCGCAAATCTGCTTCTTCGCGCCTTATCATACGATGGAGGCCGCCAACATGATGGGCGAGGACGCCATCGAGCGCAGTTTCCGAAAGATCCCTGCAAACCGGAAGCAGGATCTGCCCGACCCTTTCCTCAATGCTCAACGACGCAAAAGTTTCCTGAACCCACGTGAGCGCAGCCGTGTCGAGGTAAAAGGGTTTCTCGCGCAGCTTTCCCAGAAGGATTGTTATGTCGTCCGCCATCAAAGTCTCAATTGGTGCAAAGACGCGCATGCGCCTTTTCGGTTCTGCAATCGCTGTCAGGGAATGCTTTGGAGAAAGTCAAACACGGCATTCGGTCTGTCCACCATCGGGTCATGGCCGCATCCCTCCATGATCACTGTTTGCCAGCTTGTATCCTGCTGGCAGCGCTGAAGAGCAGCGTCGAACAAGGGTTGCGGGAAAGCGGTGTCCGCACATAGATTTTCGTCGGTACTCGCTCACGCGCGCCTGTAAGGCGAAGCTTTTCAAGCGAGACACCAATCGGTTGCCGGGTGATCTTGGAATCGACCCACGCCGCATTCTTCTGATCCTGAATCTTCAACGCCGCGGAGGTGGGGCCCGGCCTTGAGATTTCACCGTTCTCCTGTGCCGCCAGAAATGCAGCCTTCTGCTGCTCATTCAAGAAATCAAAGCCGCGCTGGCCATCATCAGGCAAGAAAGCATCCAGATAAACCAGGCCGGCCACTCGGCCCTCAAGCTTTTCCATCGCGCCGCTGACGACCCAACCGGCATAGGAGTGCCCCACCAGGACGGCGTTATCCAGTTCTTCCCATTCAAACACGTTCACCACATCGTCGATATGCGTCGAAAGAGTGATCGCGCCGCTCATCAGGTGGGAACGCTCGCCTAAACCGGTCAGCGTCGGCGTGAACACCCGGTGGCCGGCGGCGATGAGCAGCGCCGACAAATGTCGCCACACCCATCCGCCATGACCGGCGCCAGGGACCAGAACGATAGCTCGGGATAAATTTTGCGTCACGACAATTTCCTGTAGCATCACTGGGTGAAGTTCTTCTGAGTGGCCGGACTGTCCTGCCTCACGTCGGAAAATCGGGAAGAACGCCCTCGGGAAGAGGGAGCTCGAATGTGTTGACTGTCATTGCGACAAGCGAATAGTAGCCGATGATCCCGACCAGATCGACGAAACCATCGCTAGCGACCGCCTTTAGCGGGGCGTCGTAGGTTTCCTGCGAAACGCGACGGTTCGTGCTGATTTCTAAGGTGAAGCGGTAGACCGCTTGGCCTGCAGCGTCCTTCATCTCCGGCACTTTGCCCGAGCGAATGGCCTCGATCACCTCCGGCTCGACGCCTGCCTTGAGAGCCTCGGTCTTATGGGCATACCAGGGCAGTTCGGCATCCCACAGACGCACGAGCGTCAGAATGGCAATCTCCGACAGGCGCGGGGCGAGAGAGGAGCCATATCGGCAATATTGCCCTAGGTTCTGTGCGGCTTCCGCCAGCAAGGGTCTGTGCAGCCACAAGGCAAGTGGCCCCCTGACCCGGCCACGCGGACCGCCAGCGATGGTGTCATGGACCTCCTTCTGCTCGGGGTTCAGATTGTCTGGGTTCGGGGCGGCGACGCGCATTCCGGTAGCCTCCGATTTACAATCTTTCTTCGGTCTCGAGATCGAACAGCGACGCCCGTTCGAGATTGAAGCCAAGCACCCGAACGTCGCCGGCATCGGCCAGTTTGGCTCCAACCACACGACCATCCTGACCCAGGACGGCAATGGCAACATCGCGGCTGGCGTTCAGGTCGGCCATGGCTGCAGCGCCAATGTCAGCCAGGGCGGCAACGGCAATGTCGCGGCCTTCGTCCAGGCCTGCCCGTAAGCGGCTGCGCGATAATGTGACGCCGTAAAATGAGATCAAGGGGCGCAACAGAAGACCATTAGGGAAGACGGCCCATGCCAAATAGCATCCAACATCCACGTCGCCTGATGACGATACTCGCGCTGGTCCTGTTTCCCGTCGGCGCGGTTGCAGCCATGACAACTGCCAGCCAATCTGAAGAGGCGCAGCTTTGCGAAATCAAAGCAACGCCTGGAGCTGGTATGGTGAGACTGGATGCGCTCGTCCGCGCCGACAAGCATGTCAGCGGGACTTACACCTTCCATGTCGAGAAATCAGGAGATGGCGGAAGCTCCACGATCAACCAGAGTGGCGATTTTGATGCCACACCGGGACATACGGCTGTCCTCAGCTCCGTCTCGCTCGGCTCCAAGGGAACCGAATACAAGGCAACACTTGATGTCGTGATCGGAGATAAGCGTTTCAGCTGCGCGAAGACTGGCGGCAACTGAAGGGCCTGCACACGCTGCAGATCTCTTGAAAAGGGCGTCGGTTTTGGCGCCCTTTTTCTTTCGATCAGAGGCAACGACTGAACGACAACTGAATGGGCAATTCCGAATCGATTCAGCTTGAAGATGCGAAAGTTGATCATCGTGGCTAGAGCATGATGCCGAAAAGTGTGAGCGGTTTCGCAAATGGAGATCAGGATGACCCGCCCCTTACCGTCACTCTTGTTGCTGCGAGCCTGGGGCAAGTAGCCTTGTCTGCGCCGGCCTATGCCGGCGGCCGGATCTCGTTCAGCCTTGCGCCGGACAATGCCGAGGATGCGGGTCTTTTCTCATCTGGGCTGCGCGTCTATTCGCTCTACCGCGGCCTAAAAGACGGCGACATCCGGCAGTTGGGCCGGGGTAACGCAGCTGGCATCGCCCAGTTCGGCCGCGGCAACCTCGGCTTCATCCAGCAACGGGGCAACGGTCATTCCGCAACCTTGCGGCAGAATGGCAACAACAATGCCTATGGCATTTTCCAGTATGGGCGACATACTGAAACCGACGTGGTGCAGGATGGGGATAACGGCAGCGGTGCAACCTTCAGCTATGGCTGGTAGGGCAACTCACAGCAGTCGGAAGGCGATGTCACGTCCTTTCGTCCACCCCTGGACAGGGCGCTTGCCCGCAATTCAAACCTCGGAACATCGGCCGGTCACAAGACAAATCCGACGTGTATCGCCGCCAGTCAATCATGGAACTGCCACCTCGCCGGAGGTTTCTTGCTCACATCGGACGCTACCGGCATCCCGCTGGCACTCCCGAACCGGAGGTAACTATGAAAACGCTGATCGTCTCCATGGGCCTGTTGGCTGCAACCGTCTGTTCGGCCTTTGCAGCGGAACCGGCCAAAATGGTCGATACGAAGATGGGTAAGATCCTGGCAAACGCCAAAGGAATGACACTCTATACGTTCGACAAGGACGTCATGGGCAAATCAAACTGCGACGATGCCTGCTTGAAGAAATGGCCGGCCTTCCACGCCGCCGCCAAGGCCAAGGCGGAAGGCGAATGGTCACTCGTTAAGGCGGCCGACGGCAAGGAGATGTGGGCTTACCAAGGTAAGCCGCTTTACACCTTCGCCGGAGACAAGAAGCCTGGCGATATGACCGGCGATGGCGTCGGCGGCGTTTGGCATGTCGCCAAGTAGCCCAACGCACGGGAGCCTTTCAGGGCTGAATTGAAAGGATTGAGACTGGGATGAGGGCGATGAACCATCCGCGTGCACGTCCCTCCCGGTCCGACATCGAGACAATCACCCCTTCACCGGCGTTCCGGAACCGGCGTCAGCGCCCCAGCCGATGCTAGGTGTAGCAGAAGCACGGGGTTCGGCCATTCGAGCAGCGAAGCCGGTCCGCTGATCATCGTCAGTAGCCGCCGAGAGCGGCGATCGTCAGGTTATACAGGCCCGAGAACGGGCCGGTTATTGATATGGGCTCAGATCGTGGATCCGCCGATGAAGAAGAAATTCGAAGCCACTCGAATGAACATTTGACAAAAATCCTAATGTGAGCGGATTCGAGCTGCAAACCCATGCATGAATAGCACTGTGCCTATAGTCAGGATGGCATAGGCCTCCTGCCAATCCTCCCGGCGCATTGGAGCGCTGGACCCGATCACAAGTAAGCGCGCGAAAAGAACACCACTGTCGTCAGTAAGGCGACCGCGAGGGTTAGCATCCGGACGACCGATGCCGGCAGCCTTCGTCCGACATGTGCTCCGATCCACCCGCCGATAACGGCTCCGATCGTCATCGGAATGCACTCCTGCCATACGATTGCGCCGGCCAGTACGAAGACGACGACGGCGACCGCGTTTGCGGCAGTTACCATCATCATTCTTGTCGGATTCAGGCTCTTGATCTCCCCGCCCCCGAGCGCGCTCCATGCCGCAAGCATCATAAGGCCCACCGCGCCGCCAAAATAACCGCCATAAAGACCGAGAAAGAATTGAACCGTTGCGAAGGACAGAAAATTCGGACGTGCCTGCGTCCGCAGCTTTGCGCTGAGCCTCGGACCTGCAGCCAGCATCAATGTCGCCACCAGCAAAAGCCATGGCAGGATCCCATCGAAAATCCTGGATGGGGTTAGAAGCAATAACACGCTTCCGGCCACACCACCCACTACTGTCACGATAGCGATGGGCATGACATTGATGCCGCACACACTCCTGACCCCGTCACGGTAGACCCACGAGCTGGTCACACCGCCTGGAAACAAGGCCAAGGTGCTCGTCGCGTTTGCGGCAACCGACGGCACTCCGACCGATATCAGCGCCGGCAGGGATACGAACGACCCGCCACCGGCCAACGCATTCATGCTGCCTGCCAACAAGCCAGCGAGGAAAAGAAGAATAATATCGTACATGTTTAAATCGCCTTGGAACCCAAGCTTGATTTCCACCGAGACGCTTGTCCAAAACCGCGGCTGGGGGGCGGGTTGGGTGCACCGACGCATTACCCCCCTGCCGGTGACGGGGCAATCTTCGCCATCACGGCAGGAAGCCCGACGATCCGGCGCCAGCGGGACCAATCTCGAATTTGAACTCTCCGTTGCTCTTGAAGCCTCGATAATTGATGCCGTTTGAGTTGGGGCGGTTGTACAGTAGCCATCAGCCGGCGCTGCTTTTTTGGTAGGCAATCGCAGAGACTGAAAGTAGTGATGGATGGAACGTGCACTGCTCGCCTTGAAACAGTTCGAACCAACAACCCTTTGATTCTCAGCATCGAGAGCAAAGCCTAGCTCGTTGGCAAAGAGTCTGGCCATTCCTGCGCGCCATGGAGGACGCGAAGAATGCGGACCGCTGTTTCGGTAATTGCATACGCCGCGACGTACGGCGTGCCGTTAATTACCAGTTCGCGGGTGCCAGCAATTCTGCCAACACGACCGCTCGCGGGAAAATCTACCAACCGACGGACGGCAGCAACGATCCGTTCATCGACCAGAATGGCGGCTGAGGGATTTTCTGCTTCAATGTATGTGAAGATGGCGTCGCGATCCGATAGCGCGAACGCCGACCAGGTAAGCTTCACGATTTGCGAGCACCCGCGTTAAGGCGGGCTGCCGCTCGACGTTCAGCAAAATGTGCCTCGACTTCATCATCCGAAACGTCCGGTCGAGTATCGTTCAGGGCTTCAAGTACCTTGGTGCGAAACCAAGCGTCATGGGCCTCACTGCCTGAAAGAAGCTCCAGCGGCAGCGCACCCTCATTGGCCGTCCGGGTGAGTAAGATCCGAACCGCGTCCGATACCGTAAGCCCCATATTTCCAAGCACTGCGGAGGCACGATCCCGAACCTCGGCATCAATACGAGTTTGTACTAGTGCATTTGCAGCCATAGCTATCTCCACATTTCGGTGGAATGATAATGCAAATGAATGACAAATGCCATAGCGCTTTAGACCGCCGTTTATTTTAGTTGCTCTTGAATGTATCTGAACCGACGAGCGTAATCTCAATCGTGTAAGATAACGCTTATTTATGGAACATCATTCGTCCGGCTGCCAACAACTTGATTGGCAGCCAACTCGATCGTGCCTGTGAGGAGAATTATTGGATATTGGGCTTCTCCGGATCAGCCGAGCGCCTGGTTGGCGAGAGCAAATATTGTGGGAACGGAATTGGCACTTGCGATTGGCGGCCTCATCATGGCAATGGCGCCGTCTACATGAGGGAGGCCCTGCTTGGTCAGCCAATCGGACAGGCCGGCGGCCGCGATGGTGTCGACTCGGAGGAACTTACCGGGTCGCCGTGCAATGAAATGCGCGACGAGTGCCTTGGCGTCGTCGAGGCTCGCGGCGACGACGGGACCGATGACCTCGCCGCGGCCGAAAGTGCGAAGGACGGCAGAACCGATGATCTTACCGTTCTGCCTCACCACGGCGAATTCACCAGTTTTGCCAAGATATGAGATCAGATCGCTGCGATCGGCGCCGAAAGCCGCTCGGTCTAGCTCGGCAATGGCAGCGACGTCAGCCATGGTGCCAGCCGTAGCGGCGGGCGGCGCGGCGATCTTCGCTGCAATCCCTTGGTGCTGCAGAACCCGGCCCGTCTGGCGGAAACCCAGCCTTTCGTAAAGAGGAAGGCCTTCGGCCGTCGCCACGAGGCGCAACGACCGCTCGCCGGCCAGGTTCATTGCCGCATCCATCAGCATCCGGCCAAGACCGCGGCCGCGCATCGCCTCGGCAACGATGACCATATTGATGGTGGCGCATTCTTCCCTGTACGGCGTAACAAGCACGGTGCCGACTACCCGGCCGCCCGCGACGGCGACGACGCCGTCGCTCAAGTCAAGCGCCATCTCCCAATCCTCAGGGCGATGGGGCCACCCCACCTGCTGCGACAGGTTAACGGCGCCACTCAGGTGTTCCGGGCCGAAAGCGGCAATACCGATCTGACTTGTCTGCATAGCACATCCCTAAGTTCGTACCTGAATTGTGAAGGAGTGCGGGTTGGAAGATTGTCTGAAGGTTGCTTTGGATTGGTATCTTATCGTTTTCTGCTCATCGTCTGCCGCATGTTATGCTGGCATAAATGGTACTCGCAAAGCAGCGAAGCGCTCGATCGCCCATGGCAACCGTTACCCGCTCCTGACTGAGCGTTCGCCCGCCGATAACCGTAACGTTGGCGGACGGTCTCGATGCTCAGACAATCCTTGTGGATGTGCTGTCGCGCGAGTGATCTGACGCGTTGCACGTCGATGTTAGTTGTTGCCCCGGCGACGACGAAACCGCCATCAAAACAGAAGGTCCTTCATGCGGCAATAGGTGCCGACGATGGGCAGGAACCACGGGTTTCCTGTATGCATCGGGACGGCGGGCCACGCGAAACCGTCGAGCGGATTGGCGTCCTTGCGCCCCATCGCCATGTGGCCCAACGCGCTGCCCGCCATCCATTCGGGACGCGCTCGCGGGCGGTGACGGCGTTGCGCTCCCAGATCGCCGCGCCGTGGCGATGGGCCGCCTGCGCCACGCCGTTGGCGTAGCGGCCCATGTGCATCATGGCGGATTTCGGATAGAGAATCCCGCCATGGGAGGCATCCGAAACCACCTCGTTGCGGAGGTCCTCGCGCGTCAGCCATTCGGCTGACGGGTCGACCTCACGGCGGATTTCTTCGGCCATCGCCTGCAGCTTGCCGACATGAGAGGGCTTCGAAGCAAGCTTGAGCTTGCCGCCCCTGCGGAAGTCGCATGCGATGTTTCTTCCTCGATGATCCGTTCGATCATGTCGATCGAGTCATCATAGGCCCGCCACAAGCGGCAGGCACGGTCTTCCCCGAGATGCTGCCTGGCGGCGCCGAAGCTTGCAAAATGACCGCTGTGAGGTGTCCGCCATAGCGGCCGGACGCGCCATAGCCAACGTGCTCGGCTTCCAGCAGAGCGACCTTCACACCGGATTGCGCCAGCGTGCGCGCAGCGTTGAGCCCGGTGAAACCGGCGCCGATCACCGCAACCTCGAAATCTCCCGAGACGGGGGCGGCGATGCCTCCGGCGAAGGGGATGGAGGTGTCATGCCAGTAGGACGCAAATTTCATTGCACCTTATGCTGGTCTGAACGGATGCATCGACTATATGCCGGCTTGTGTCGGAGGGGTGCGGCACAAGTGAACGCGTTTCGCAATGATCGCCTGTCTTGTGAGCCAAAGGATATTTTGTTTGCCCTTACATTCTGCTCGCGCAAACGGAGTGGGATAGTCGACCGGCCGGCGCGCGTTATAGCCGGCTCTACGGCCAAGCCCGCCGGTCGAGAGGGAAGCCATGCTGCCACGTGAAGGGAAAACACATTCCCCAGGAGGACAGCGGTTCTTAATATCAGGCCGTCGCCTTGTTTTGCCGGTTGGCGATCAGATCGTCGACAACGGCAGGATCGGCGAGCGTCGATGTATCGCCGAGAGCACCGAAATCGTCCTCGGCGATCTTGCGCAGGATCCGGCGCATGATCTTGCCGGAACGGGTCTTCGGCAGGCCGGGCGCAAACTGGATCTTGTCGGGTGCGGCGATCGGGCCGATTTCGGCACGCACATGTTTCACCAGGTCCTGGCGGAGCGTGTCCGTTCCTTCATGGACGGCCATCAGCGTCACATAGCAATAGATGCCCTGGCCCTTGATCGGATGGGGGTAACCGACGACTGCGGCTTCCGAAACCAGATTGTGCGAGACAAGCGCGGATTCCACCTCCGCGGTGCCGAGCCGGTGGCCGGAGACGTTAAGCACGTCGTCGACGCGGCCAGTGATCCAGTAATAGCCGTCCGCATCGCGCCGGCAGCCGTCGCCGGTGAAATATTTCCCCTTGTAGGTGGAGAAATAGGTCTGGATGAAGCGTTCGTGGTCACCGTAGACCGTGCGCATCTGGCCCGGCCAGCTGTCGGTGATGCAGAGATTGCCGTCGGCGGCACCTTCCAGCACCTTGCCTTCATTGTCGACCAGCTGCGGCTTGATGCCGAAGAACGGCACCGTCGCAGAACCGGGTTTCAGATCGATGGCGCCGGGCAGTGGCGTGATCATGTGGCCGCCGGTTTCCGTCTGCCACCAGGTATCGATGACCGGGCAGCGCTTGTCGCCGACGACACTGTAATACCATTCCCAGGCTTCCGGGTTGATCGGTTCGCCGACCGTGCCGAGCAGCCGCAACGACGAGCGCGAGGAACGGGTGACGAAGTCGTCCCCGGCCCCCATCAGCGAGCGGATCGCCGTCGGCGCGGTATAGAAGATATTGACCTTGTGTTTGTCGATGACTTCCCAGAAGCGGCCCTGGTCGGGGAAATTCGGCACGCCCTCGAACATCAGCGTAGTCGCGCAGTTGGCGAGCGGCCCGTAGACGATATAGGAGTGGCCGGTGACCCAGCCGACATCGGCGGTGCACCAATAGACGTCGCCGTCATGGTAGTCGAAGACATATTCATGCGTCATCGCCGCATAGACGAGATAACCGCCGGTCGTGTGCAGCACACCCTTCGGTTTGCCGGTCGAGCCTGAGGTATAAAGAATGAAGAGAGGATCTTCCGCCTTCATCTTCACCGGCGGGCATTCCGGCTTCACCGTGGCGATTTCCTGGTGATGCCAGAGATCGCGGCCTGGCGCCCAGCCGGTCTTGCCGCCGGTGCGGCGCACCACCAGCACCTTGCTGACATGCACATGCTGGCGGGCGGCGATATGGATCGCCGTATCGGTATTGTCCTTCAACGGCACCGGCTTGCCGCCGCGCAGACCTTCGTCGCAGGTGATGACGAAAGTGGATTCACAGTCGACGATACGCCCGGCCAGCGCCTCGGGTGAAAAGCCGCCGAACACCACCGAATGCACCGCGCCGATGCGGGCGCAGGCGAGCATCGCGTAAGCCGCTTCCGGGATCATCGGCATATAGATGGTAACGCGATCACCCTTCTTGACGCCGTGCTTTTTCAACACGTTCGCCATCCGGCAGACATGTTCGTAGAGCTCGTTATAGGTGACCTTCTTGTCGATATAGGGATTGTCGCCCTCCCAGATGATCGCCACCTGGTCGCCGTTGGTCTTCAGGTGCCGGTCGATGCAATTATAGGAGACGTTGGTCTGCCCGTCTTCGAACCACTTGATCGAAACCTTGCCGGTAAAGGACGTGTTCTTGACCTTGGTATAGGGCTTGAACCAGTCGATCCGCTTGCCGTGTTTGCCCCAGAACTTGTCCGGGTTCTCGACGCTTTCCTCGTACCATTTCAGGTACTTTTCCCGGTCTATGAATGCTCGTTCCCGGATAAGGCGCGGCACGGCGTAGCGCTCGAGGACCACTATTTAGCTCCCTATGATTGGCTCCTGAAAACTGATCCCGTTCGACGAGAATCTTGAAGCCGGTTCTGTCTGATCGATATCCCGACCCATTTGTGGGTCCGAGGGCCGCGTTTATTGGGCACACCTTCGACTGCAACCAACGTTGACCGCTACATCATTTCCGGTCGCCTGATTGCCGAGCCATCGCTGAACCGGCTCAGCCTGTAGGGTGAGATATCCGTGATGGGCGTCTCGTTCATCACGATCTCGCTGACCAACCGACCGGCACCCGGTCCGATGGCAAAGCCGTGTCCGCTGAACCCTGCGGCGATCACGTAACCAGGCAGTTGCTCCACTCTTGAGATCACGGGGACGAGATCTGGCGAAGTATCGATGAGCCCTCCCCACGCCC
This sequence comes from Rhizobium sp. F40D2, assembly GCF_051810745.2. Classification (NCBI taxonomy): domain Bacteria; kingdom Pseudomonadati; phylum Pseudomonadota; class Alphaproteobacteria; order Hyphomicrobiales; family Rhizobiaceae; genus Rhizobium; species Rhizobium sp. F40D2. The sequence goes on along the minus strand of NZ_JBPWQX020000004.1, from coordinate 592,049 downwards.
GCTCGACGCCGATTCCCCTGAGCACTGGGTATTCGCGTTCAAGGTTCTTCAATGCGAGCTTCACGAGTTCTCCGTCCGGCGCAGGATCGAGAACGCGGTTTTTTTCAAACGGCGAGACTTCATCGTTCTCCCAGCTACTGAAAGCATCGGGCCCATTCCAGAAGCTGCTGTTCAGGCGGTACTTCAGCTTCTTGCCGATCTTGCTGCGGTACATCTGGTAGAATTTAAACGCATATCGCATCCCTCGGGGCGTGATATCGAGCGTTCCACGTCCCGGTACGGCAACCGTGTATGACCCGTCTATCCGTCGCCGCAGCACGAAGTTTGAGGCGGAGAGGCATCCGGCTTGAATGATTTGGGGTGCAGGAGTGGTCTTGATCGCCGTCCCGGAGATGTTTGCGACCGGAACCTCGATGCCATACCGATGAGAAAACCGGGAAGCCCATGCTCCGCCGGCGCAGACAACGGTGCTTGCTTTCACCAGTCCTCGCTCTGTCCAAACGCCTGTTACCCGGCCGTTGGCAATGTCGAGGCCCCGGACCGCGCAGTTCTGGTGGAGCGATACGCCTTTTTCTTTCGCGGCCTCGGCGATGGCAGGCACAGCCAGGCCGGGCTCGGCTCTCCCGTCGCTCGGCGACCAAACGCCACCTACCCAGGACGACGTGCCACCCGAAGCGCGCTCGTTGGCTTCGGAAGCGCTGAGTATCTGGCTATGAAATCCCCGAAGACGAGCATTCTGCCCCCACTTTTCCCAACGGGCGACATCCGCCTCTTCTTTGGTGCAGTAGAGGATGCCGCTCCGCCGAAAGCCGAGATCACGGCCTGTTTCGGTGCCCAACTCTTCCCAACGCCGCAGACTGTACATGGCTAACGGGAGTTCATAGAGGTCGCGATTCTGCTGGCGGACCCACCCCCAGTTACGGCTGGACTGTTCGCCGCCGACGATTCCCTTTTCGAGCAGGGCAACCGAGACCCCTTTGCGGGCTAGTTCATAGGCCGTGCAGGTGCCGACAAAGCCCGCCCCGATGACGACGACGTCGACCTCGCTTGGAAAGGAGACGCTATCACTTACTGTCTGAACCTGGGCGGGCATGGTCACTATTCCTCTGGCATCGTGCTCCAGTCTTTCTCGACAGGAGTGGTAAAGCTCGCTATTTCGTCGTGGTGCGCACCGGACTTACCCGATGAGTCCGAGGCGGCAATGACGCCCGCTCTCTTCCCCCGACCTGGGCGGATGTCTCTTGTGGTCGAGCGCGAGATGCTGTTTCTCAGCTGTGATCACCGCGAACATCGAACGCATCGCGGAGGCCGTCGCCGATGAAGTTGAAGCTGGTGACAGCGATCGTTATGGCCGCGCCGGGAATGATCGCCAGCCAGGGCGCGGTACCCAGATATTGCTGCGCGCCGTTCAACATATTGCCCCAGCTGGGCAGTGGCGGCTGAATTCCATAGCCGAGAAAGCTGATATAGGCCTCCATCAGGATCGCCCGGGCGACCGTTAGGGTGGCTGCGACGATGATCGGGCCCATGGCATTGGGAAGGATCTCGCGGAACATGATGTGCGTTGCACTCAGTCCCAGCATGCGGCCGGCCAGCACAAATTCACGCTCGCGCAGGGAGCGCACCTCGGCCTCGACGATGCGGGCAACTTCCATCCAGCTCGTTGCAGCAATGACGACGGTAATCATGATCGGGCTCGGCTTCAGCGCAGCGGCAAGAGCAAGCACGAGGAAGATGGACGGGAAGGACAGGAAGCCATCCACAGTTCGCATCAGGACCGTGCCGACCAGACCACCCCGATATCCGGCCACCACGCCGACAAGGGTTCCGATCAGGGTCGACAAAAGCATCGCCGAGAAACCGACCAGCAGCGAAATTCGGCCCGCCATGAACAATCGGGCAGCCAAGTCTCGCCCCAGCGGATCTGTGCCCAGGTAATGTTGGCCGGTCAGCGGCGGAGCGAAGCGGGCGCGCAGATCGATATAGAGGGAATCATACGGCAACAAATGCGGACCCAGGACGCATGCCAGCGTCAGCAGAGCGATCATCACCATGCCGATGAGGGCCAAATGGTGCTTCATGAAACGGTGCGCGGTTCGGCTGTTCCACCAGCGCTCCCGAGGAGAATTTGCGGCAATGGCAGTCATGATGGCTGACTCCTGATGAGCGTTCATGGCGCTTAACTCAGACGGATACGGGGATCGATGACGGCGACAACGATGTCGCTGGCCAGGTTGCTAAGCACGACAAGAATCGCCGAGAACATGAGCAATCCCATCACCACCGGGTAGTCGCTGTAGCCGAGGCTGTCGAGGAACAGGCGGCCCATCCCTGGCCAGGTGAAAACCGTCTCGGTCACCAACGCCCCCGTCAGGACGCTGGGAAGCTGCATCCCAAGGAGCGTGATCATCGGCAGGAGGGCATTGCCGATAACATGCTTCATCAGGATGCGCCGCTCACTCAATCCTTTGGCGCGGGCGGTCTTGATGAATTCCTGATTGATAACGTCGAGAGTAGCCGTTCGCATGTAGCGGCTCCAGATGGCCACATGCACCAGCGCCAGCACCACGCTAGGCAGAATCAGATGGTGGATATAGTTAAAAACGGACTCGTCGCCGATCGTGTACATGTTGCCGGCTGGCAGCCAGCCAAGTTTGAGCGAGAACACGTAAATGCCGATCAGGCCGAACCAGAATGTCGGGATCGAAAGAGCCACCATCGCACCGACCGTCGCCATGTAGTCGAAAAGCGAATAGCGCTTTATGGCGCCGCGAACGCCAATCCACGTTCCGATGGCAATCGCGATAATGGTGGACGATCCCATCAACAACAGCGTTGCCATGAGGTGTCGGCCAATTACCTCGAGAACCGGCGCCCCGTCGCGGAAGGAATGGCCCCAGTCTCCTTTCAAAAGGCGCCAGGCCCAATCCAGATACTGCATCCACAGCGGACGGTTTAGCCCCATCTGTTCGGCCAGTCGGTTCAAGTCATCCTGCGTCATGCTGGCATCCAGCCCAAACTGCGCCAGTGGGCCGCCGGGAATCAGGTTGAGCACCACGAAGCCGATGACGGAAACGATCAGGAGCAGGACGAGGCTCTGAGCGAACCGGTTAAGTAGGAAGCTACGCATGGAGCTCTCCTTTTGATAGCGCCAATAGAGGTCGCCGCCGCCGCGCGCGGCGGCGACGGTAGGTACTCAGCTCTTCCAATGCCAGGCGGCAGCATGCCATGATGCCGTGCGCGTGTTCGTATTCGGTTCCCAACCTTCAAGGCCTTCCTTCGTGCCGACCACATAGGTGGCGGCAAACAGCGGGAGGAAGGGAAGGTCCTGACGCACGATTTCCTGGATACGGTAGTAGATTTCACGCCGTGCATCCGGATCGAAGGTCTGGGCACCCTTCTTGAGCAGCGCATCCACTTCCGGATTGGAATACTGGCCGACGTTCGAGCCCTTTCCACCCTTAGCGGCAATCGCGCTGCTGGCAAGGCGGTTGGTGGCGTCGGGGTCTGCGGCAATCAGATGCGTAACGCCCGAGATCGCCGTGTCGAACTGTGACTTCAGCCAGAATTCGCCGAACATCACGGCGGCCGGCAAATTCGAGATCGTCATCTGGACGCCAATGTCTGCAAATGTCTGCTGCAGGAACTGCTGCACCTGCTCACGGAGATTGTTGCCAGATGTCGTCGAATTGTTGAATGCCAGCTTCACTCCATTCTTCTCGCGGATACCATCCGACCCCGGTACCCAGCCGGCATCGTCGAGGAGTTTGCGTGCGGCGTCGAGATTGAATTCCTGCGCCGGCAGGTTCGGATTGAAGTAGTATGACTCCTTCGGCATGAAGGTTTCGGTCGTTGTAACCACGCCGAAATAGAGCGCGTCGATGATTGCCGCCCTGTCCATTGCGGCATAGAGTGCCTGACGCACCGCAAGTTCCTTGAACTGCGGCCGCTCGAGATTGAGGTAGAGCGACTCGACGGAGGCACCGGGCACGAGGCTCACCACACGGCCCGGCAGTTTGCTGGCTTCGTCGTAGTGATCCGGCGTGATGTACGCCTGGTCTGTGAGGTCGATGTCGCCGCTCTTGAACTGCGTGTACAGCACCGTCTGGTCAGGAATGTACTTGAACACGAGCTGTTCGACATACGGCCCGTCCCCAAAATAATCCGGGTTCGCGGCCAGTTCGAGATGGTCACCGGCGACGCGCTGTCTCCACTTGAAGGCGCCGGTGCCAACGGGTGCCTGGTTGAAGGCTGCTGTGTTCGGATCGGCCTCGTTCTCGAGAAGGTGCTTTGGCACGATGAAGGTTTCGGTGAGAAACGAGAGGTAAGGAGCGAAAACCTGCTCCATGCGCCAGGTGATTTCAGTTGGCGAGACCACCGTGAGGTCACGCACCAGCGAATGGCCGCCCGTACGCCACGCGCGGAATTTCGGATTAGTGATCAGTTCAAGAGTGAACTTCACATCCTCAGCCGTAAAGGGCTGGCCGTCATGCCAGTGAACATCGTCACGCAGGTGGACGCGCCAGTTCAGGCCATCCTCGGAGATGCCGCCGTTCTTTTGCGTAGGCACTTCTGCCGCAAGGTTGGGCTGGAGCACGCCGCCGGGATCCATGCGAAAGAGGGCGTCGAAGAGCGAGAAGTGTACCGCATCATCCGTTTCGATATGTGCCATCAGCGGATTGAAAACGGTCGGTTCCTGCGAAAGCCCGACCACGACGCGGCCTGCAGGTTTCTTGTCCGCGGCCCGGGCAATATCAGGCTTGCCGATCAGGTTGGGAGCGGCAAAGCAGGCAATGCCGCCTGCTGCCATCAGGCGCAGTGCGTCGCGCCGAGAGTAGTTCGCTTTGGTCGTAGAATCTTTTGTCATTTTATTCCCTCTCTTTTGCTCATTAGGAAGCTACCGCCGAGAGTTGATCTCAGCTGTCTCGTCGGCTTTCTCCCGGAATTGCAGCGACAAGCTCGCGCGTGTAGTTTGATTGCGGCTTCAGAAAGATCTGAGACGGTGGGCCACGCTCGACGACCCGGCCCTTCTGCATCACTGCAATTTCGTCACAGATCTGACTGGCGACACGAAGATCATGGGTAATGAAGATCATTGAGACGCCCGTTTCGCGCTGGATTTGATCAAGCAGCTTGAGGATCTGGGCCTGGATCGACACGTCAAGTGCGGAGACCGCCTCGTCCGCGATCAGCAGCTTCGGCTTGAACATCAAGGCCCGGGCAATGCCGATGCGCTGGCGCTGCCCACCCGAGAACTCGTGAGGGTAGCGGCCGAAGGCACCGGCATCGAGACCGACATGGGAGAGCAACGCCCGGGCCGCTTCGCGCGCCTGCGCGTAAGGCATGCCATGCGCGACAGGCCCGACGGTCAGTATTTGACCGATCGTGGAGCGTGGATTGAGCGAGGCGAAAGGATCCTGGAAAATCATCTGAATTCGAGGGCGCAGCGGCCGAAACTCGGATTCTGGGAGTTTGACGATGTCCTTTCCCTCAAACAGGATCTGACCGCTGTCGCTGTCCTGAAGCTTGATCAGGAGCCGTCCCAACGACGATTTTCCGGAACCGCTTTCCCCGACAATGCCGAGGGTGCGGCCCGCCGACAACGTGAATGACGCGTCCTTCACCGCAGGCACGACACGCTGGCTGCGGAACAGGGCGCTGCCGCTGCGGTAGGTCTTGCACAGTCCATGGACCGTCAGGATGGTCTCGTCGCTCGTCGGCGCATCGAGCTTTCTGTCTTCGCCCGTGAGACGCGGAACAGCCGCGATCAGGCGCTGGGTATAGGGATGGCTGGGGGATTTGAGAACCTGATCGGCGCTGCCCTGCTCGACGATCCGTCCCTTCTCCATAACAACGACGCTATCGGCGATCTCAGCCACAACGCCGAAGTCGTGGGTGATGAACATGACGCTCATATCCTTACGACGCTGAATGTCACGGATGAGCTTCAGGATCTGCGCCTGCGTGGTCACATCAAGGGCTGTCGTTGGCTCGTCTGCGATCAAAACAGTCGGTTCGAGGGCCAGGGCCATCGCGATCATAACCCGCTGGCGCTGACCACCGGAAAGCCGGAACGGATACTGGTGGTACATCAGTTCCGGATCGGGCAGGCCGACTTCGGTCAACAATTCGAGAGCGCGCTCACGGCGCGAGGCCTTGGTGCCCACTCCGTGGGCCGCCATCACTTCAGTGACCTGCTCGCCAACCGTCATCAGTGGGTTGAGCGCCGATAGCGGATCCTGAAAGATCATGGAGACAACGCGGCCGCGCAGCTGGCGCAGCTTTTTTGCCGGCGCGCCAACGATGGCCGTTCCATCGAGATTGATCGCACCGGAAGAGACTGGAATAATCTTCGGCAACAGCCCCATGATCGTGTTGGCCGTTACTGACTTGCCGGATCCAGATTCGCCGATGATGCAAAGGATCTCACCACGCTTGAGTTCAAACGAGACGTTTTCGACGGCATGCGCCCGTTCCATGCCTTTCGGCAGGTCGACTGTCAGGGCGCGCACCGAAAGTGCTGCGTCGTCTGCTGGAATAGCCTCAGTCGTGGCGGCCATCGATAATCTCCCTTGTCTACGCAGCTTCTTGATTATGTTTTTGTCGCTGTACGCGTGCTGCTCATAGTCTCCTGAGCGGTGCACAGCTTATCCTTGGACTTCAGCGCCATTCGCTACCAATCGGCGTTGGTTCTGCGATTAATATAAGATTGGTATTGCCATTGGTGTCAATATAGATCAAATTGGTTTCGCGAAATATTTATCGGAGGGCACATGAGCGTGGTCTTGAAGGATTTCATTGAGGCGGAAGGTCTGGAACCTGGGGATCGACTGCCTCCGGAACGTGACCTGGCGTTGAAACTCGGGCTGCCGCGTACCGCCCTGAGAAGGATGCTCAGTTCGTTAGAGAAGGACGGCCGCCTGATCAGGCATGTTGGCAGGGGGACCTTCATTGCCGGCAGCGGCGTAGGCTCCAGCGCCCTTCGCCCGCCGTCCAGCAATGAAGGAAACACTTTGCGCACCTATCCGGCGGAAGTCTTCGAGGCTCGACTGATCATAGAGCCAAAGATCGCAGCGTTGGCAGCGTTACGCGCGACCAGGCAGGAAGTTGAAGAGATGCAGAAATCCATCGCCCGAGGCGGCGCCTCGGAGTCGTTTGGTGAATTCGAAAAATGGGACGCCGTTTTTCACCGCATCATCGTCCAAGCCGCGCGTAATGGTCTTCTTGCGTCGCTTTATGAAGGCATTCACGCTGTCCGCGCCGGAAATCTGTGGGGGAAAATGAAAGAACAATCGCTGACCCCTGAGCGCATGAAGGCCTATATCGTCAGCCACCAGGCGATCCTTGACGCAATCAAGGATCGCGACAGCAGAGAGGCTGAGCGAAATATGTACGACCACATTATTGAAGCCAGAGCGAACATACTGGGCCCCAGCATCTGAGAACTCGATCTGAGCGATTGGTATCGATTGGTGCCTCGCTGCTCTGTCGTGGATGCTATCGATAATCTCACGACGCGGATCATCTGCGTCGGAGTGCCGGTCAAGCTGCTTGCTTTACCGGCCGAACTGCGCCCGAAGCCACGCAAGGAAATCCCGTTTTCTGGTATCCCCTTCAAACGCAAGGCGGCTCAACAGAATGTAATTATAGCCATTGCTGGAGAAGCCTAACGGCGCCACGAGTTGCCCGCTTTCGACAGCGTCGGCTACCAAGGGCTCTGGACCGATCGCGGCCCCTAATCCAGCGATTGCAGCTTCGATGCTCAGATAGAAATGTTCGAACGCGTGGCTACCGGGTGGATTTGGATCTCCGATCCGGTTGTCCGCCAGGTATCTTGCCCACGCATCTCGACGCGTTACCGAATGAATTCGAGGCAACGAGAGAATGTCATCTCCGCCGCCAGCCAGCAGGCGTGGCGCACATACTGGCCCGACACGTTCTTCGACCACCGTTTCCACGAAGAGTTCGGGCGACCAGCTAAAATCGCTTCTCCGGAGCGCCAGATCAATGTGACTTCTGTCGAAGCTTACGGGACCGCCAGCGGCCAAAACGTGAACTTCGATATCCGGATGAAGTGCATTGAATTGCGGAAGGCGCGGGATCAGCCAGCGCTGCGTAAAAGTCGGTTCACATGAGACCACCAGCGGTGCCGCCCCCCCACGCTTTATCTCGTCGCAGCAATCGCTGATCTGGCGGAACACCTCACTCATCGTGCCAAGCAGGCGCCGGCCCGCGTCGGTGAGGAAAACGGCTCTGTTTCTTCGTTCAAAAAGGCTTACCCCAAGGTCTTCCTCGAGCAAGCGGATTTGCTTGCTGACGGCGCTGTGCGTAACAAACAATTCATCACCGGCACGCCCGAAATTTAAATGACGTGCGGCGGATTCGAAGACTCTCAGTGCGGATAATGAAGGGAATCGTGCGGCCATGTCTGTGACTTAAAGTTACGGATTTCTGTCAGAATTCATCGTTTTTTCGTCAGAAGCAATAGAGCTAGTATCCTCTTCGTCACAAAAAAGCCAACGAGACAGCGATGTTGAAGGTAGGAATTCTAGCCGATGATCTGACTAGTGCAACGGATGGCGCCGCGCCATTCGTGAGCATGGGGCACAGATGCGTTGTCTTTACGGATCATCGGGTATCGCCGCCGGAAAATGTTGCGATTATCTCGGTGAATAAGGCGAGCCGCGCAGCATCCGTTGAGGACGCCGTCGATCGGGCGACCCAGGTGGCGAAAAGCCTGATGTCCGCAGATATTCTTTACAATACCGTCGATTCCACCATTCGGGGTCACCTCGGAGCTGAAATAGCGGCTGCGCTCGCGGCCTCCGGTCGGGCTGTTGCAATTGTCGCTCCGGCTTTCCCGGGAGGTGGGAGAACCACTGAAGGAGGGCGTCAGCTTCTTCGTGGCGTGCCGTTGGAGAACACAGAATTCGCAAAGGACCCGCTTCACCCCATAACCGACTCGCATCTTCGCGCTCTGTTTCGAGGTATCCCAGACGCGGAAGTGCGTTTTCTCGGGCTTGCGGAAATCCGAGCATTGAAGTCCGGCGAACTTATCGCGGATGGCCGGAAATTGCTGATAGCCGATGCGGCAATTCAGGAAGATCTTGCCCTGCTGGTGAAATCGGCGGCGGATCCGAAGTCCATCCTTTGGTGCGGGTCTCCGGGACTGGCGACCGCGTTGGCAGACTATGTCGGTTGGGCTGATGACATCGCACTGTCGACCGCCCCGGCACCGCTGAACCTCTTCGTCATCGGCAGTATCAATCCGCTGAGCCGTGAGCAATGCTCAAGGCTGATAGGCACTGGCAATGTCCACCAGATCACGGTCAACGCCGAAGAGGCATCTCGCTCTCCCGTTCTCGCGGCCCAAAGCGCCCTTGCGCAATACAGCCAATCTGTATGCAGCGGAGATGTCATTCTAACCACGTCTGAGGGTGGAACGTCGGCTCAGCCTAGACCCGTCGCGATGGCTCTTGGCCAGGCAGTACGAGCGATTATGGACCTTCATCCCGTGACCGGGCTCTTCTTGACAGGCGGCGACACTGCCGAATCCGTGTTGAGAGAACTTGAGATTGGTTCGCTGGATCTTCTGGGCGAGATCGAGCCCGGAATTCCGATCGGCCGCACGACCGGATCGCATCCTATTCACATCATCACAAAGGCAGGCGGCTTCGGTTCGTCGAATGTTCTGCTGAAATCAGCCGAGTTGCTTCGGCGCCTTTGGCTTGGAGATAAGAAATGAAGAAGCCAATTGGAATAACAATGGGCGATCCCTGCGGGATCGGCCCTGAAATCGTCGCTCGCGTTTACGCGGACGGACTGCCTGAGCAAGCGGTAGTGATTGGTGACGCCAAGGTGATGGAACGTGCTATCCGAGCCCTTGACCTTGCTCTCCACGTACAGCCCATCGCGTCAGTCAATGACGCTGTCTCAGACGTCAAACTCATACCCGTTCTCAACGTTTCCAACCTACCGGACGATTTGCCGATCGGTCAGGTGGACGCTCGCGCTGGCCGTGCCAGCTACGACTATGTCGTGAGAGCGGTCGACGAAGCGCTGGCAGGCAACATCGGGGCAATTGTTACCGCGCCGATTAACAAGGAAGCAATGAAGAAGGGCGGGCTCCATTATCCCGGGCATACCGAAATTCTTGCAGAACGGTCAGGGACCGACCAGTTTGCGATGATGCTGGCAAACGACGAATTGCGTGTCATCCTGGTTACGATCCACGTCGTCGTTGCGTGATGCCATCAACCTCGTGACGCAGGATTCCGTCCTTAGAACGATCGAATTGGCGCACAGGGCAAGCAAGGCTTATGGTATTACCTCTCCCCGCGTTGCCGTCGCCGGTCTCAACCCCCATGCCGGGGAAAACGGCATGTTCGGTCGGGAGGATCTCGACATTATCGCGCCAGCGATCAGCCGAGCTCAGGAGCGCGGAATAAACGCATCCGGTCCGTGGCCCGGAGACACGATTTTCATGCGAGCCCGCAAGGGCGAGTTCGACATCGTCGTTGCACAATATCACGATCAGGGTCTCATTCCGGTCAAGTACCTCGGCATCGACAACGGCGTCAACGTCACCATCGGCCTGCCCTTCATCCGTACCAGCGTCGATCATGGCACCGCATTCGACATCGCGGGCCACGGTACGGCCAACCATTCCTCTCTTCGCTACGCCTTCGATCAGGCGCTGCTTCTCAACGCAATCTAGGAGCGCTTTCGATGCCCCAGACTTCACTCGACTTCATATTTATGTTGACCAACCAGGACCGCACCGTTGCCGACGCGGCCGAGCGCCTCCAGGATGTGCTTGCCGCCGGCATCAGACATGTGGGGTTCAAGGATATCGGCCTGCCATTTGATAAACTCTTGGGCCTTGCTTCGGCAATCAAGGCGGCGGGTGCCACGCTCTATCTCGAAGTGGTCAGCCTCGACGAGGAGAGCGAGCGACGATCCGCGCAGGCCGCGGTAGACCTTGGCGTCGACATCTTGATGGGTGGCACTCGACCGCATGTCGTTCTCCCAGTTATTGCTGGCCGAAACATCGGCTACTATCCGTTCCCCGGCAAGATCGTCGGTCATCCGAGCAAGCTCGAAGGGACGATCGAGACAATTGTGGAAAGTGCCCGGCATTTAACAGCGATCAACGGTGTCAGCGGTCTCGATCTGCTCGCCTATCGCTTCGGCGGCGATGTCGAAGCGCTGATGACGCGGGTGTGCGAGGCCGTGGCCAAGCCTGTGGTTGTTGCCGGATCGATCGACAGCCCTGAAAGGATGGCGGCGGTCGTACGGTCTGGTGCTGCAGGCTTTACCATCGGAACGGCGGCTTTCAATGGCGCTTTTTCCGGCAGTTCCGATCTGCGGTCGGAGATCGAGGCGGAGATCAACGTTCTCGAGCGGATTTACGCTGACGCGGAAGGTACTGCACCATCAGTATTAACCCGCACCTGAATTAGAGCTTCACCGATCGTTAATTGCAGACTTTACGATTTGGTGACACGGTGCGTTTCGAATTTGGAGACCCGACAAATGGATCTAGCGACATTCGCCCCCTCCCCTGGCGTGCCAGCCACCACCACTCTTGAGATGCTGGAAACGCCCTGTCTGGTTCTGGATGCGGACCGGATGGACCGCAATATAAAGCGGCTCAGGAACCGGCTCAATGACCTCGGCGTGTCGCTGAGACCGCATCTGAAGACGGCGAAGTCGATTGACGTGGCCCGGCGGTTCATGGGTGCGCCAGAGGGACCGGCGACCGTTTCGACACTGAAGGAAGCCGAGCAGTTCGCGGCCGCAGGCGTTCGCGACATGATTTATGCGGTTGGTATCTCCCCGGCAAAGCTCGCGCGTGTCGTCGATCTGCTCGCCAAGGGTGTCGATCTCGTCGTCATCCTGGATACGGTCGAGCAGGCGCAGGCAGTCGCCGAGGCATCCCGGAACGCCGGAATGCCCATCCCGGCCATGATCGAGATCGACTGCGACGGCCACCGCTCGGGTGTGCGACCCACTGACCGAGCCAAGCTCTTAGAGATCGGGCTGGTGTTGGCGGCAGGTGCCGATCTGCGTGGCGTTCTGACCCATGCCGGCGACAGCTATAAGGGTGGGGGCGTCAAGGCCCAGCAGCTTTATGCGGAAGCGGAGCGATTGGCAGTTGTGGAAGCCGCGCAGCTTCTGCGCAGTGGGGGTCTGCCATGCCCGGTCGTAAGTGTCGGTTCGACGCCGACGGCCCATCACGCGAAGGATCTTGCCGGCGTGACTGAAGTCCGCGCCGGCGTGTTCGTGTTCTTCGATCTGGTGATGGCAGGCATCGGCATTTGCCAGATCGATGACATCGCGCTCAGTCTTCTTGCGACAGTTATCGGACACCAGCGCGAAAAGGGCTGGATCATCACCGATGGCGGATGGATGTCACTGTCGCGGGACCGTGGTACCAGCAAGCAGGCTGTCGATCACGGCTATGGTTTGGTCTGCGACATCGACGGGAATGTCTATGGTGACATCATCGTTGCCGATGCGAACCAGGAGCATGGAATTATCGCCGTACGGCCCGGGTCGGACGCGCGCCTGCCCGAACTTGCGGTTGGAGACCGGGTGCGGATCCTGCCGAACCATGCGTGCGCGACCGCTGCGCAGCACGCAGCCTATCATGTGGTGCGCGGCGGCTCGCATGCCGTTGAGGCCTGCTGGCCGCGTTTCGGAGGCTGGTGATGTCCAAATCAATTACTGTGACTACCGATTGTGCGCCCAGCCCTGCGGGTCATTACGTCCAAGCGAAGCTGGCCGGTCAGCATCTTTATATTTCCGGGCAGCTCCCGATCCGGGCCGGTGGGGAGCCGCTTGCCGACGACAGTTTCGAGACCCAGGCGGGGCAGGCCATCGACAACATGCTGGCGGTCCTGGAAGCCGCAGGCGGAACAACGGCCGATCTCGTCAGGGTGACGGCCTATATCGTCGGCGTCGGCAATTGGCCACGCTTCAACCAGGTCTATGCAGCACGGCTGGGGGATGCCCGTCCGGCGCGCACCGTCGTTCCGGTGCCCGAACTCCACTACGGCTATCTCGTCGAAGTCGATGCGATCGCCGTGCTCGCCCAAAATGCTCCTGCGAGACAGGCAGAAAACAGCTCCGACTAATCAACTCAGGTCAGCCACGATGTCACCACTCCTCAAACGCATACCGAGCGATCAAGAGCTTCCCACTAAGGCCGACGTCGTCGTCATCGGTGGCGGCATTATCGGCGCGTCGGCGGCATTTTTTCTCGCAGAGCGGGGGCTCTCCGTTGCTTTGGTCGAGAAGGGCTATATCGGTGGTGAGCAGTCCAGCCGAAACTGGGGCTGGTGCCGCCGGCAGAACCGCGATGAGCGCGAACTGCCGCTCTCGGGAATTTCCATGCAGGCGTGGGACCAGTTTGCAGCCAAAATCGAGGAAGACGTCGGCTTCCGCCAATGTGGTCTGTTCTATGCGACAGACGACCAGGAGCAGCTGGCGGAATGGGAACAATGGCTCGATCTTGCCCGGCAATTCAACGTCAATACTAAGATGCTAACTGCCCGGGAGGCGCATGACAGAATTCCCGCGCAAGGCCGCCGCTGGCTGGGCGGCGTCCATTCAGTCGATGATGGCAAAGGCGAACCCGCCATTGCGGCGCCGACCATCGCGAATGGTGCCCGTAAGTTCGGAGCGACTATCCACCAGGAATGCGCGGCACGCGGCCTTGATATCGTCAATGGCGCAGTTGCTGGCGTGATCACGGAAAAAGGGCTTATCAGGTCGCACGCCGTTCTGAACGCCGGCGGTGCGTGGACATCCTTGTTCTGCCGCCAGCACGGCGTTCACTTCCCGCAGGCAAGCGTGCGCCAGACCGCGATCCGTACGCGGCCTACAACCAATCTCGGCGAGGCGATCTATACGCCGGAGTGCTCGTTGACCCGCAGATTGGATGGCAGCTACACGCTTGCTGTCAGCGGCAGGGCGACGCTCGATATCACGCCGCAGGGCGTCCGCTATGCGCGCTGGTTCATGCCGATGTTTCTGAAGCGGCTAAAAGCTGTCCAGATCGGCGTGGGGAGTTCCATGTTCAAAGGGCCGGAAGCGTTCGCGAGCTGGAACAAGGATACGCTTTCGCCTTTCGAGCGGATCCGTGTTCTCGACCCAACACCAAGCCGCCGGACGATCGCGGCTATTTTGAAGGGTGTCACCGAGCAGTTCCCGGCGCTGGCCGGCATCGAGATTGCCGACAGTTGGGGTGCCTATGTGGATTGCACACCGGACGCGGTACCAGTGATCTCGCCATCCGATCATATGAAAGGCCTTTATTTGGCTGCTGGCGGCTCCGGCCATGGCTTTGGGATTGGCCCAGGCATCGGCCGCCTTGCTGCTGATCTGGTTGCCAACGATAAGCCTTGCGTTGATCCCACGCCCTTCCGTCTGTCGCGCTTCTTTGACGGCTCCAGAGTCGAGGTAGGCGGGCTCTGATTGTAACGGACAGGCGGGGATGTGGGACGGAAGTGCCTAGCCGACACTGTCCAGCATCTTGTAATACATTCCGACCAGCGGCAGGAACCAGGGGGTTCCGAAGTGTCCCGGGACGGCTGGCCATTCGAGCCCCGCTATTGGATTGCGGTCCGGCCGGCCGAGGATCGCGTCGGCGATCAGCATTCCGAGATGGGTCGAAAGCTGGGCGCCATGGCCGGAGTAACCCATGGCGTACCAGACGCCGTCATGATAGCCTGCGCGCGGGAACCGATCCTTGGTTATGTCGACGAGGCCGCCCCAGCAATAGTCGATCCCTACACTGGCGAGTTGCGGGAAGATTTCTGCGAGGCCTGTCTTTAGGGTCGCTCCAATCTTGGCGTCCGAATCGTGGTCGGAAGTTGCCGAGAAGCGCGCGCGGCCTCCGAAGATCAGCCGGTTGTCGGGCGAGAGCCGAAAATAGTTGCCGATATTCTTGGACGTAACGCAGGTGCGGTTGCCGGGCATGGTCGCCGCGATCTCCGCTTCGGTAAGCGGCCGCGTGGCAATGATGAAGCTGCCTACCGCAATGATCCGTCGCCGGAAATAGCCAAAGGTCGAAGGTGTATAGGCGCCGGTGGCAACAAGCACCGCATCGGCAGTGACGCTGCCGCGACCGGTATTCAGATGATGACGGCGGTCCGCCTGCCGATGGCCCATGACGGCCGCGTTCTCGAAGATCGTCGCGCCATGACGCTTCGCTGCTTCGGCGAGCCCTATGACGTAGCGACCCATATGCACCATCGCGCTCTTCTTCGAGAGCATCGCGCCGTGGAAGGGCGAGCCGATTTCCTGCTTCAGGTCGTCTGCGCTAAGCAACGCCGTGTCCGGATCGACCTCGGCGTGCACGGCTTCGAAGTTGCGCGCGATCGCTTGGAAATGCTGGGGCTTGGAGGCAAGCTTCAGCTTACCGGCGCGGCGGAAGCTGCAATCAATACTCTCCTCTTCGATTAGAGCCTCGATGGTGTCGATCGAGTCGTCCAGCGCTTTGTAAAGTGCAATCGCGCGCTCCTTCCCAAGCTCCGCCTTTGCCGCCAGATAGCTATGCGCAAGTCCGTTGTTCAAGTGACCGCCATTGCGGCCGGAGGCGCCCCAACCCACCGTCTCGGCTTCCAGAACGACGACTTTGGCACCTGCCTTTGCGATCTGCCGGGCGGCGCCAAGACCGGTGAAGCCGCCGCCGACCACTGCGACATCGTAATGGCCATCGATCGGACCCTCTTCGGCCCCGGCAAAAGCCGGAGCAGTGTCGTGCCAGTAGGATAAGAGCTTCATGGTGGCGCGCCTTGTCTCTAGAGATTGGATCGCCCAGAGAAAGGGCGAGGAGTTTATCGGAGCTTAAGGTTGAAACAGCTGCGTTAGCGGCAGTTGCGCCTTGCGGATCGGCGATTTCAGGACGACGTAGCTGAAATACTTGTCAATACCGACGTCCAGCTCGATCAACCGCTCCATGATCTCCTGATATTCGTCTATGCCGGTAGTCACGAATTTCACGAGATAATCGTAGCCGCCTGAGATCACATGGCACTCGATGAGCTGCTCAATCTTCTCAATAGCAGCCAGGAAGCGTGCAAAGTCGGTCTGCCGGTGGTTCTTCAGCGTGACCTCGGTGAATACCGTTAGCGCCTGCCCCAACTTGGCGACATTGATCTGCGCTGTGTAGCCCTCTATATAGCCTTCTGACTGCAGCTTCTTGACGCGCATAAGGCAGGGGCTCGGCGAGAGATTGACCACCTCCGCAAGCTCGACATTTGACATTCGGCCATTCTGCTGCAGTACGTGCAGGATCTTGATGTCTGTCCGATCGAGTTTCATGGACTTAGCTTTCGCTGATGAACATGGCGCAAACCGATGCGGCTGCCGAGGCAGCCGATGTTACACCTATGAAACGGCCTTCTTGAGCGCGGATTCCATGGTTTCGAGAAACCGATCCACATGCTCCGCCTGGCAAATCAGTGGGGGTCGAACTTTCAGCGTATCCTCGTTGGCGCCAGTTGTACTGATAAGAACGCCATCGTCACGCATCAGGTTTACTATCTCCAATGCCATGGCACGCCGGCTGGCCTCTCCCGTTCCGTCCAACCCGATGTCTATGCCGAAAAATAGACCGGCATTTCGAATGCCGCGGATACCGCCATGCAGCTTAGTGAGATGCTCCAACCCCATTTTCAGGCGATCACCCATAGCATGCGCATGCTCGAGGATGCGATCTCGGTGCAAAATGGTCAGGACGGCGTCAGCGGCCGCGATCCCGACGGTATTGCCGCCGAAGGTGTTTGAGTACCGCGCAGTTGCGCCAAAGCGATCCATCGGTGCCCTGCGGCCAACAACCGCGCCGATTGGAAATCCATTGCCCATAGGCTTACCGAGAGTGACGAGGTCAGGCACAACTTCGTGACGCCCAAAACCCCACATGTGTGTGCCCGTCCGTCCAAATCCTGGCTGAACTTCATCGGCAATCACGAGGCCACCTGCTTCCCGCACCGCTTTAACTCCACCGGCGATGAAGCCAGGAGGGTCAACCCAGACGCCGTCGCTGGAGAAAATCGTATCGATGAGAAGGGCCGCGATGCCAATCCCACGCCGGTTCAAATCAGCGATTGCGGAGCGAACCTGTTCTTCAAAGAATGCCGCAGCTTGCCGCTCGGGTATGCCCGAGGGACCGTGCAACGATACCATGCGCACGGCAGGGCTGAGCTTGATGGCATCGCCGAGATTAGGCGACACCGTTGCGGTGGCCGCACTGGTGCCGTGATAGGCATGGGACGAGACGATTACGCCCTCGCTGCCGCTGGCCAGCCTTGCAATCCGGAGCGCCAGGTCGTTCGATTCGCTCCCCGTGCAGGTAAAGACAACGCGGTTCAACTCCTGGGGAAAGGTGGCCACGAGCCGTTCGGCATAATCGACCAGCTTCGGTTCAAGATAGCGCGTGTTTGCGCTAATTCGGCTGGCTTGTTCTGCCATGGCAGCGTTGATCTCTGGGTGACAATGCCCCAGAGAGGGCACGTTGTTGTAGAAATCGAGATAGGGACGTCCGTCCGGATCGAAGAGCCACATGCCCTCGCCCCGAACGAAATGAACCGGCCGGCGGTATTGGAGCCTGTAGGAAGCTCCCAATACGCTGTCGCGCCGAGCGATCAGTTCAGACTCCCGGGGGAGAATTGTGGCTTCCCCGGGAGTGAAGCGGTTGGGCATGAGATCTGTGGACATAGCTTTGATCCTGCTTAAATTTTTATCCGCGGGTAGGTCGCGGCTTACCGTCCTGATTACCAAGGCGAGCGACGCAAGGTTTAGATGCGGCCGGGCTAAGTTCCTGCGCGACGCACAGCCATATCGGCCTCCCCCACGCTTAACGCCGATAGGATAGAGAGCCCGCGTTCGGCCCTGGCCACGTTTTTCTTGATATATGCCGCCTCGGCAGGAAACAGCTCGGCTCGCCAGTAGTTGATGAGGATGAGGGCGCTTTGGCGCGCCTTCATCAATCCGACGAGCAGTTTCGCTTCAAGCGTGGAAAGCGGAGTCACCGAAGCATAACCGGCGATGAGATTTTCTGAGCCACCGAGAGCCAAAGATGGGTCAGTTACCAAGTGGCTTGCAGCAACCACGAGATCCTGAATCCGAGGACCCCAGCAGCCATCGCCGAAATCGATGAACGCGATACCCTCGCCGGCCAGGAGCGTGTTGAAAGGGCTCGGGTCGTTGTGCGTGACCTGCCATGCTACCTCGCCCAGCTGCGGCTTGATGAGTTCGACATAATTGCCCATGGCAAGACGCACTGGGGCCGCGATAGACCCTGATTGCAGATGCTCCTCCAGTTCCACTAGCCTCGGCCAGCATCCCACATGCCAAAGTACAGGGCGATGCATGGCGGGCAGCTTCAGAGGCTCGAGCGCCAAACTGAGCCTGCCAAGCGCCTGGCCGACCCGGTAGCGGACTTCCGGAGTTGCGTTCACTTGGTGCAGCGGCACCCCTGAAAGTCGGGTCTGTAGGTAGCCGCAAATCTCCTCCTCTTCGAACATCAGCGTACCGGCGCCGGTACGCACCAGATGAGGTGCTGCGAAACCGGAAGCGCCTTCCAGGCCTGCAAGGGCCGCAACCTGGAAGCGGAAACTGTCTCGTCCTTCCGGCCGCGCTGACGTTTTGAGGATCAACCGATCGCCGCTCAACAGAGTGACCTCGGCGGTACATTCCACTTCCGAGGACAGAACCCTGATCGTTCCCCTCAAACCGTAGTGGCGCAGTAGCAGCTCATAGGACACGTGCGCCTCGGCAGGGCTCGGCTTGGTCGCCAGAATCGCGGCAGCGCCCCTGAAATATGCATCGGTGAATGGCTCGCCGACCGACTGGTTACCGTCGAGATGACCCCCGCCGTCGTCTGGAACCGCATCGTTACAAGCGCCCACGATTGAAACCCTCGCACTATTTGGAGCCGGACGGCGATGGTCAAAAACGACCGTCCGTATGGCATCCAGTCGGTTGCGGCCAACCTCCGTGAAGGATGGCGATGCTACCGAAGGCGCTGGAACCACTGTCCCTGCCTTCAGCACGATTGTCCTGGCCCCAGCATTGTTACCTCGCCCGTGCCGGGTTCCATGATCGCGCAGCCGAACACGGCGGCAGCGCAATGCCCACGGCCCTTTGCCCTCCGGCAAACCGAGGTTCGCTGTCGGACCGGCGGAAAAGAGATTTCCAGATGTATTCGGGCCTCCTTAAAGCCCGACAACGCCCGGCAAGTCCGAGATGCCGGCAATCTCGGTATAGCCGTAATAGGGATTGGCCGGCTCGTGACCGCGATTGACCCAAACCTTGTTCTTGATCCCGAGGTCATGTGCGGACATAAGATCGTAGCGGAACGAGGAAGAGCAATGCAGTATGTCCTCCGGACCGCAACCAAGCATATCGAGCATATATTCGAATGCGCGGAAGTGCGGCTTGTAGGCGCCGACCTGTTCGGCGGTGTAGACGGCGTGGAAAGGCGCGCCGAGCTTCTCGACGTTGGACATGATCTGCGAATTCATCGCATTTGACAGGATGACCAGTGGAATTTCCTTGGCCACCTTGGCAAGACCCGCCGGGACGTCTGGATGCGGCCCCCAAGTGGGAACGCGTTCGTAAACCATCTGCGCATCTTCGCCCTTGAAGTCGATGCCGTTGCGTTTGCAGGTCCTTGCCAGTGCGTTATGGACCACTTCCGCATAAGGCTTCCAGTCGGCCATGACTTCATCAAGGCGGTACGCGGAAAAGTCCGCGATGAACTGCAGCATTTTCTGCTCGCTCATTCGGTCGCCGTAAAGATCGCGTGCGGCCTCCGCCATCTGGAAGTTGATGAGCGTGCCATGGCAGTCGAAGGTGATGTATTTCGGGCGGAAAGTGGTCATGCGCTTCGTCCTTGCTTTGCGGGGAGTTGTTCAAGCTATGACCAATCATAGCCCGCAGCTCGCACCTCAACTGCCCGGATACTACGGAACTTCAGCACAAAATGCTGGCGGGAAACATCGTTTGCCCTTGTGAGTGCTGGGTCAGAGTGATCCGCCGTCGAGATGCCGGGCGCGTCAGACAGCTACTGCCCGGTCAACTCGTCCCGCAGGAAACAGAAGCGCAGCTGCGAAATATGGGTCTTGCGTCGCAACGACGAATCCAATCCTGGGAAGCTCGTCCGTCGGTACCCGTAGGCGAAAGCGAGTAAGATCGACTGCGTCAGCTCCCAATCATTCGCCGATCCTGGCATTGGAAGTGGCGGGATAGTTCCAGCACTCCGCCCAAGCTCCGATAGGCGCCTACCGGTACTCTCTGCCAAAATCGCCGTGCGATATAAAACAATCTGCCTGGGTTTCCGCGAATTCGACCAATAGGCCCACGCTGGGCCTGATATGATCAATGCAGGTCAGGTCGCAATGAGACGACGCATCCGATGAATTGAATTAGAGAGGTCGGGCATGAAAACGCTGCTGCTCAAGAAGCATGACGTAGGGCGGCTTATCGGCATAGTGGAAGTCATCGATGCGGTCGAAGAGGCTTACAAGGCCTTCAGCAGCGACCAGGTGGAACAGCCCGACTATATCGGGATTCATCTGCCCTCCCTGCGTGGCGAAATCGACTTCAAACTTGGCTACGATAAAGTCTCGGAAATCATCTCCATGAAGGCGCATTCGGGAGGATTCGCCAACAACCCGGTAGAACACGGCGTTCCTAACAGCATGGGCACCATCCTCCTGTTTGATGCCAGGAGCTGTGCGTTGATTTGCATCATGGATGGCAGCTTGATCACCGGCCTCAGAACCGGGGCGGCGGGAGCTGTCTCCGTCAAGGCACTGGCGAGAAAGAACGCCAGGACGATCACGTCGATCGGCACGGGCAATCAGGCAAGAATGCAAATCCGGGCGATCAACGAGATCATGACGATCGAAGCGATCCACGCCTGGGACAGCACCTACGAAACAAGTTCCAGATACAAGGCGGATATCGAGCGCGAATTCGGCATACCCGTTACCGTCGCAAGCTCGAAGAAGGAGGCGGTCGAGAGGGCCGATATCTTGATCACAACGACCCGAGGGAAAGGGTCGCTTGTGGAAGCGGAATGGGTGAAACCCGGCACGCACATTGTCGCAATCGGCACGGATCAACGCGGCAAACAGGAGCTGGATCCGGAGCTTTTCCGAAACGCCAAGATCATCGTCGACTCGCTTTCGCAATGCACGCAAAAGGGCGAAACCTGGCACCCGCTGAATAAAGACATCATTGCCAAGGACCACATCCACGGCGAAATCGGCGAGGTATTATTGGGGAGGAAGCCGGGGCGCGAAAGTGATGACGAAATCACCATTTTCGACTCCACTGGGATGGCCATTCAAGACAATACGACCGCCACCAAAATTTATCGCAACGCCATAGCGACCAATGTCGGCACTTTCTTCCCGTTTTTTGAGGAATGACCATGCGCAACTATCCCACCATTCAGGACATCCATGAAGCTCAGCAGCGGCTAAAGCCGCACGTCAGACACACTCCGCTATTGCGTGCCGACAAGATCGATAAAGCGGCTGGTTGTCAGCTCTACCTCAAACCGGAAACCCTGCAGATCACTGGCGCATTCAAGATCCGCGGCGCCCTGAACAAGGCTCTCTCGCTCCCCCGAGAAGAGATCGCAAATGGGATCATTGCCACCTCGTCGGGCAACCACGCCCAGGCGCTTGCTTACGCAGCCAGGATGCTCGGCGTAAAGGTGATTTTGGTGCTGCCGGTCACCACACCCAAAATCAAGATCGCCAATACAGAGGCCCTTGGCGCGGAAGTCATTCTTTTTGATGGTGATAATGCTGCTCGATGGAGAAAAGTCTACGAGATCGCGGAAGGACACAATTATGCTGTCATTCACGGCTTCGAGGACCCCGTCGTAATGGCTGGTCAGGGAACGATCGGGTGTGAGATCCTCGAAGACTTGGAAGATGTGGACACGGTCATCGTACCCCTGGGCGGTGGAGGGCTGATCTCGGGCATCGCCACCGCGATTAAAGAAACCAAGCCATCGGTGCGTGTTATCGCGGCAGAGCCTGCCTTGACGCCGAAATATTTCTACAGCCGGAAAAACAGGGAGCGCACATCGCTTCCGTTAAAGAACACGATCGCGGATGGTTTAAGGTTAAGCGTTCCGGGTCAAAATCCGTACCCGATTATCGAAAAGTATGTCGACGAGATTATTCTTGTTGAAGACGAACACATCATTGCCGGAATGCGTGCCCTCGCCAAGGATGCGAAATTGATCGCGGAACCAGCCGCCTCCATCGGCATAGGAGCCCTGTTGGCAGGCAGCATAGACGTGAAGCCAGATGAGAAAGTGTGTGCGGTCTTGTCTGGCGGCAATTGGGATCTGGGAGACCTTGCTGAGATTTACAATCTGGCGCCGTGATCGGCCTCGGCTTCGGTCAGTACACCACCCCGATCGCCGTTCGACGTCTGCGATTCTCATATCCTCCCTCACAAATGCAAACAGTTCCGACCGTGGGGCGGATCGGAATTGCAATCGGCAGGGAGGATAGATCAGGGTCATTCAAGGGAGCCTCCAATGAAACACGCCCACAGCTTCTATATCGACGGTGAATGGGTTGAGCCGTCCGTTTCGAAAACACTTGAGGTCATCGATCCCTCGACCGAAGAGCCGATGGGCACGATCACCCTCGGCAGTGCCGCCGACGCGGAAAAGGCGGTCGCGGCCGCACGGCGAGCCTTTGCCTCCTTCTCGCAGACATCCAAGGAAGAGCGCGTCGAACTGCTGAGGCGAATTGTAACGATCCTGAAACGCCGCAATGACGAGCTCGGCGACATCATCTCGCGGGAAATGGGCGCGCCGCTCGCCATGGCCCGGGCCGAGCAGGCAGGCATCGGCTCTACCCATTTCGAACAAACGATCAAAGCCTTCGAGAGCTTTGCCTTCGACTACATGCAGGGCACCACCTGCATCATGCACGAGCCGATCGGGGTCGTCGCGATGATCACGCCGTGGAACTGGCCGATCAACCAGATCGCCTGCAAGGTCGCTCCGGCGCTCGCCACGGGATGTACCATGGTCGTGAAGCCTTCGGAGATCGCTCCGTTCAACGCCGTCCTCTTCGCCGAGATCATGGATGAGGCCGGCGTGCCGAAGGGGGTGTTCAACCTCGTTCAGGGCGACGGGCCTACGGTTGGTGCGGCGCTGGCCAGCCACCCGGATGTGGATATGGTGTCCTTCACCGGGTCGACGCGCGCCGGCATTGCCGTGGCCCAGGCGGCGGCACCAACCGTCAAGCGAGTGCATCAGGAGCTCGGCGGCAAGTCGCCGAACATCATCCTGCGCAGCGCCGACTTCTCAGCCGCGGTCGCCGCCGGCGTACGCCGGTGCTTCGGCAATTCCGGCCAGACCTGTACTTCGCCAACACGAATGCTGGTGCCTGCGGAGCGAATGGACGAAGCAAGCTCGATCGCCGCGCGGGAGGCGGCTGCTCTGGTTGTCGGCCCCCCATCTGACCCTCGCACCGATCTCGGACCGGTCGCAAGCGCGGCCCAGTTCGACAAGATCCAGGCGTTGATCGAACGCGGCATCGCGGAAGGAGCGGAGCTTGTCACCGGCGGCCCTGGTCGCCCTTCGCATCTCAATTCTGGCTATTACGTGCGCCCGACGGTGTTTGCCCGCGTCACCAACCAGATGACGATTGCGCGGGAGGAAATCTTCGGCCCGGTGCTGTCGATCATCGGCTATGACAGTGAGGATGATGCGATCGCGATCGCCAACGATACGCCCTACGGTCTAGCGGCCTACATTCAGGGCGATCCAAAGGAAGGGCGAGCACTGGCAGGCAGGCTGCGCGCCGGCAGCGTTCGCCTCAACAGCGCCGCTCCTTTCGGCGGCTACAAGCAATCCGGAAACGGTCGGGAATACGGGAAGTTCGGACTGCACGAGTTTACCGAGATCAAGGGCATAGCCGGTTTCTCGAACGATTGAATGTGAAATGTGACAGGTCCGCGGTCGGGATGCCTGCGCGAGAAGCTGTGATTACAGTCAAACGGAAGATCTAAGCGTACGCGCGAACACGGGTGATCGCGTGCAATCGTTCCTCTGAAGATGCCGTCGCGCGTAAACGACGTCCCCGCGTCAGCACATGTCGCGCGGGTCGAAATTGAATGTGACCTCAGGCGAAGTTTTCACACATCAGAAGAAGGCCAGCCCACCGTCCAATATCGAACTCGCCGATCAAACGCGGAAGACTGTCACTGCCTAGATCGGAAGGTCGAAAGGTCGGAGAACCGGATCGGCTGTTTGCCGATCCAACCGTAGGTCGATCCGGTGCAGTCATTCCCCCACGCTTCGCGGGCGACCGCTGTGCGGCCCTAAAAACGGTTGTTTGGAACCGCCTCGGTACTCGAAAGCGGTCATCGACTGCGGCCGCGAACAAACTCGCCTAAGTCCGACGTGCCGTCGTGTCAAGTTCGGATCACACCGTGCTCTAACGCCAGCAGGTCACATGTGCGGAAGGCCCCGCATGGTCATGCTTCCCTTTTGAACGAAAAAGGAAGGGGCGAACGGAGCGCCCCGGTCTCATCGTAGCGCAGCGCCTGAGCCCTGTTCATCACGCGCGCTTGAGGGCTGGCTCCAGGCCAACGGCGGCGGCTAGTCCACCAATGTCCTTGATCTCGGTGTATTGGTAAAGGGATTGGCCGGCTCATGGCCGCGGTTGACCCAGACCTTGCTCTTGATGCCAAGGTCATAGGCAGTCATCAGGTCGTAGCGGAAGGATGAGGACACATGAGTAATGTCTTCCGGTCCGCAGCCGAGCTTGTCGAGCATGTATTCGAAGCCCTTCATCAGAGGTTTGTATGCCCCGACTTCTTCTGCCGTAATTACCATATGGACGGGTGCGCCCAACTTTTCCACGTTCGACATGATCAGGCTGTTCATGGAGTTCGACAGGATGACCAGCGGGATTTCCTTTGCCACTTTTGACAGGCCAGCCGGGACGTCCGGGTGCGGACCCCAGGTTGGTACCTCGTCATAGATGCGTTGCGCGTCTTCGGGTTTGAACGGGATACCGATGCGTTCGCAACTGCGTTCGATTGAATTGTGCACCACTTCGAGGAACGGTTTCCACGGGCCCAGCACCTCGTCAAGGCGATAGCCCCTGAACGCCTCGACGAAGGCGACCATCGCTTGAGGGGAGAGGCGCTCGCTGTAGACGCGTCGCGCTGCGCCAGCCATGTCGAAATTGGTGAGCGTGCCGTAGCAGTCGAAGGTCACGTACTTCGGTCGAAATTGAGTCATCGTGTGTTTTCCTTCCGATTTTCCTGGCACAGGGTGCCTATCCAGGGTCATTTTGGCGGGCAGTGCCGCCTGTCAAAAGAGGTCGCGGTCCCGACGGACCCCAATGCGGACGCGGCAGATACCTTTGCGGATCTGGTCATTTCCTCTGCCTTGTCGGATACCGGGCCGATCCACCAAAGCGGATCAATCCGACGTGTTCGCTGCATTCCGACCAGTGGGAAGCACACTGGCATAACTTAGAGGCGGCGGCAACTGATTGTCCAACAATTTTTGAATCTTTAGCCCTGCAACTCTCCGTCGAAGGGTGCGCCTCGCGACCAAAGCAGTCACGCGCGGCAACATATCCAGTTGTAAACTCTGGATTTTCGTATCGGCTTAGCCTGAAATCATCAGAAAAGCTAGGCTTGATCACGTGCGCCATCGAAACAAATTGTTGTACAAAAATTGAAGTATGAGATACTGAGGCCATCGAAGAGCCCTTCCGAGGCAGGACAGGAATGAGTTTGAAGATGGGTTACAAGCATCAATGCGGGCCAGCTCGCGTCCCCGAGCTTTCCGAGGCGTGCCATACCGTTGGCACTGTGGAGGCCGAACGAATTGCCGAGCGGCTCTATGGTACCCGCGGCTCCGCAACGCGCTTTGAAACCGAGAAGGACGACACGTTCCTTCTCGACTGCGCCGCGCAGGGGAAATTTGTACTGAAGATCGCTCATCCTTCTGAGCGGATCGAGGAACTCGATTTCCAGGTCGCGCTGATGCGTCATCTCGAGCAGCAGGCCCCCGATCTACCCATCCCCCGCACACTTCGCGATCTCGACGGGGCGGATTTGCCGATCGTCACCACGAGCGCCGGCGAGCGGCGAGTCGCTCGTCTCATTACCTTCCTTGCCGGAACCCCGCTCGACCGGACATCTTGCACAGCCCCACAGCGTGAACGGATCGGCGAAATCCTGGCAAGGCTGCGTCATTCCATGACCGATTTCTCGCACCCCGCTGACGGCCGCACAGTAGCATGGGACGTCAGCCATCTGCTCGACCTCAGCGATCTGTTGAGCTTCATCCCTGAGGGCGACAGACGGGCCTGGACCGTTCGTGCGCTCGAGAGGTTTGCCGAAATCAAGCCGAAGCTCGATCTGTGCCGGCGGCAAGTGCTCCACAACGATTTCAATACGTCGAACCTAGTCGTCGATCACACCAGTCCACAGTTCCTGACCGGCGTCATCGACTTCGGCGATGCAGTCCGTACCGCCATCGCGGTCGACGTCTCCACGGCGTTGATGAACCAGATGCCAAAAACGTTCGACCATGGGAACCGGCGTGACCTGTTCGACGAAGCGCGTGACGTTCTGCGCGGCTATCTCCGCCATGCCGAACTGACGGATGAGGAGCTCCGGCTCATTCCCTTCCTGTCGATGGGCCGCCTTGCCGTTCGTGCGCTGCTGACATGCTGGCGCGCAGAGATCTTCCCCGAGAATAGCCGCTATATCCTGCGCAATACCGAAGCCGGCTGGGCCCACCTCGAGTGGTTTCACTCAATTACGACCGCACAGATTTCCGATCTTCTGACACGATAGGAACAGCAATGTCCAAGCAAGCGACTACCCTGCCCAAGGGCTTCCGTGGCGACATGCCAAATGGCTTCAACCCTCAGGACACGTCTCATCTCACAAGTGAAGATCTGGCGCATGTCGCCAGGCGGCAAAGGCTGCTCGGGCCTGCTTATCGGCTCTTCTACAAGTCTCCGGTTGAGATCTCCCGTGCGAAGGGCGTCTTCCTCTATGACAAGCACGGCAACGAATATCTCGATGCCTACAACAACGTGGTTTCGCTGGGTCACTCTCATCCGCGTGTCGTCGAGGCGATCCAGAAGCAGCTCGAGGTACTCTGTACCCACACGCGTTACATGCAGGAGCCGCTGCTCGACTATGCCGAAGCCCTGATCAATACGTTCGGTGGCGAACTCGGCCGGACCGGATGCGCGATGTTCACATGCACGGGCTCGGAAGCCAACGATCTCGCCCTGCGGATAGCGCGTTACCACACGCGCAGGACCGGCGTCATCGTCACGGCGGAAGCCTATCACGGCAACAGCGGCGCGGTGGCGGCAATCTCGCCGTCGCT
Organism: Rhizobium sp. F40D2; assembly: GCF_051810745.2. Taxonomy (NCBI): domain Bacteria; kingdom Pseudomonadati; phylum Pseudomonadota; class Alphaproteobacteria; order Hyphomicrobiales; family Rhizobiaceae; genus Rhizobium; species Rhizobium sp. F40D2. The sequence continues at coordinate 564,622 of NZ_JBPWQX020000004.1, read as the reverse complement.
CGGCAGGAAGTCGGCTTTGGATCCCTATCTTCGCACGGTCGCCGCGCCCGATTCCTATCGCCTGCCCGTCGAGGAAATCGGCCGGCGGATGGCGGAGGATGTCGCGCGGCAGATCGCCGACATGGAGCGGCATGGCGGCGGCATGGCGGCCTTCATCGCCGATTCCGTCTTCTCCTCCGATGGTCTCTACGTCGATCCGACGGACGTATTGGCGCCGGTGGCGGAAGTTGTGCGCAAGGCTGGTGGCCTGTTCATTGCCGACGAGGTGCAATCCGGATTCGGGCGGACCGGCACCCATCTTTGGGGCCACAGCCGTCACAAGGTCGATCCGGATATCGTCACCATGGGCAAACCCATGGGCAACGGCTACCCCGTTGCCGGCGTGGTGCTGCGGCCCGAACTCGTTGCCGAATTCGGATCCAGCATGCGCTACTTCAATACGTTTGGCGGCAACTCAGTCGCTATCGCCGCCGCAAGAGCCGTGCTCGACACGATTCTCGAGGAAGACCTGTTGGACAATGCCGTCAACGTCGGCGGCGAAATCCTCGACGGCCTCCGGAGCCTGCAGAAAAAATACGAATTTGTCGGCGATGTTCGCGGGGCCGGCCTCTATTTCGCCGTCGAACTCGTTACGGACAGAAACCGGAAAACACCGGACATGGACCGGGCGCTTGCGGCGGTCAATGCCCTGCGTGACCGGCGCATCCTCATTTCCGCGACGGGAGCGGACGCACATATCCTGAAGATCAGGCCCCCGCTCATCTTCACATCGGCCAACGCGGCGCGGTTGCTCGAAGGCGTCGACGAGGCGCTTCGGTCCGTGCAGATGTAGGACCCGCCAGCATGCGGCGCGGAGGTACGATATCATCTCCCTTGCCCTGCGCCGCCGCCTGTGGCGTAGGTGTACGACATAAACAATGAGCAAAGCCAAAGCCATGCCGTCGCTGCCCGCCAAGAACGGCAAAGAAGATCAAGAGATGAACGCCGAGCCCTTGGCCGCCAGCGCGGTGGAGATCCTGACTCACGCCTTGCGACGGCGCATCCTGTCGGGGGATTTCCGACCCGGCGAGTTCCTACGCGACGTGAAGATGTGCGAAGAGCATTCGACCTCGCGGCACACATTCCGTACAGCAGCCCAGGTGCTTGTCACCCAGGGCCTGCTGCGGCAAATACCGAATCGAGGTTTTGTGGTACCCGAATTCGGGCCGGACGATATTGTCGATATCACACGCGTGCGCGGCGCCATCGAGGGCGAGGCAATTCGTCTGATCGTACTGACCGGCGTCATCCCGCCTCAGGCGCTGGAAGCGGTCGACGTCATGCACAGGTCGACTCTATCCGCCGACAGATCTCTGTTGGTTGCTGCGGACCGCGACTTCCACCGCGCGATCATCGCCGCTAGCGGCAGCGCTCGCCTGAAGCGGACCTATTCAGACCTCGAGGGCGAGATCGAACTCCTCCTCGCACAGCGGCAGGATTTCTACGCCACAGCCGAAGAAATGGCGGACGAACATGCACGGCTCATCAACAGCTTGAGAAGTCGCCACTACGACACGGCGCGTGACGCGTTCCAGGAGCACTGGGAAGATCTCCAGATCAAATTGCTAGATCAACGCTGACCAGTTCAGCGTTGGTACCTAGCACTTCAAACCTTCACGTCAGCCAACAGCTTGGCTCGCCAGGCAGAAGGTTTGAACAGCGGGGGTTTGGGGTCGGCCTCCAGCATGCCGGGCCATCGCAACGACACCACCATCGTGAAGTAGCCCCCATTCTTCGAGGTGTGATGAAAGGCCGCTCTCTTCGGGAATGTCAATTCGCACGACACGACCTTCCTTGCCGGAAAGGATGAAGGCCAGCAAATCCCTCGCGTCGTCGCCGTTCGCTGCAACGACTGGCCCCACGACTTCGCCCTTCCCGAACAGCCGCGTCGCCGCGAAAGCGGCGATACCATCACCGTGCCTAATGGCGGCGAATTTCCCCTCCTTCGCCAGAACATCATACAGCGCGTCGCGAGCGGCGCCGAATGCCACGCGATCGAGCGCCTTGATCGCCCGCAAGGCGGCAGACCCGATCCATTCAACATTTGCAGGAGCATCGACGTGACCGGTGACGCCCAGGTGGCGGACGACTTTGTGCGTCGCAACGAAACCCAACTTTTCATAAAGTGGCAAACCGTCACTGGTGGCCGTCAAACGGCATTCCCGATCACCGGCGAGTTCCAACACGGCGGTGGTCAACTTTCTTCCTAATCCCCGGCCGCGCTGGCTTTCGTCGACAATGATCATGTTGATGGCCGAGCAGGTGTCGCCGAAGGGAGTCATCAGGGCGGTACCCACCACCCGGTCGCCCGCGAGGGCAACGCGTCCCTCGCTTAGGCCCCATATCAGTTGCCAGTCTTCTCTCCTGTGCGCCCAGCCCGCCGCCCGCGACAACGCCACGGCACCATCCAGATGGTGAGCCTCGAAAGGCGCAAGAACAATCGATTCCGTTTGCAAGAGTTCATCCATTTCGTGGTTCTCGTGAAATCGGGGCGAGCGATTGCCATCCAAGCGGAGTTTGAAAGTCGGATGGACGGATAAAGTGCCTACCCAGTCGGGGTTGAACCATTCAAGGGACCTTGCGCTGTCTTAATGCTCCGTTTGCACCTCGAAATAGGGCAACGCAAGGCGAGCGACTTCCTCGAATGATCAGGTGACGGTGACGAAGATCTTCCGCACCGTTTCGATCGTCTTCCAAACGCCGACGTAACCGGGCTTCATCACGAAGCTATCACCCGCGCGATAAATGACGGGCTCCTTCCCCTTCTCGGTCAATTCGATCACGCCATGGACGAGATGGCAAAATTCAAATGTCTCGCCCTTGATGGAGTGCGTTTCACCGGGCGTCGCCTCGAAAACACCGGTATTGACCTTACCGTTCTTGGCGGTGTCTTGGAGCCAAGTCTTGAAAGCGGGGCTGCCCGCAATGAGGCGCTCCGGCTCGGCAGTTCTATGCTTCGGCTCGAAGGGTGGATTCGGGTCGATAGTTTTCAGTAGGGACATTCATCTCTCCTATTCTTGTTGCAGTCACCCGCGTCATTGTTCCGTGTTTCGAGTCTGCCTGACGTCGGCACCTGATCGCCGACTGGTAACCGGCGTTGCTCGCACCTACCAGGTGACGGCGATGTATTTCGTTTCGAGGTATTCGAGCATGCCGTGATGGCTGCCTTCGCGCCCGAGGCCGCTCTGCTTCATGCCGCCGAACGGCGCCGCAGCATCGGAAACGACGCCGCGGTTAATCCCGACCATGCCGCTTTCCAGCCTGCCGGCGACCGCAAGCACACGCTTGAGGTCTCGGCTGAAGATATAGGATACAAGCCCGTATTCGGTGTCGTTGGCCAGATCGACCACCTCGTCCTCGGTATCAAACACAATCACCGGTGCAACCGGGCCGAAGATTTCTTCGCGAAGAATTTCGGCGTCCGGAGAGACATTGGCGAGAACGGTTGGCAAATAATAGAAACCCTCGCCGCTCAACCTGCTCCCGCCTGTCACCAGCCGGGCTCCTTTGGCGATCGCATCGTCTACCAGGCGCTCCACCTTGGTCACCGCGGCATCGGTGATCAGTGGACCAAGCTGCGTATCCGGCGCCAGTCCTGGCCCGACGTTGAGCGCTGCCATCTCCTCGGCGAAGCGGCGAATGAAGTCAGCAGAAATTCCCCTTTGAACGTAAAAGCGGTTTGCGGCCGTACAAGCCTCACCGCCGTTGCGCATCTTTGCAACCATCGCGCCGGCCACCGCCGCTTCCAGGTCGGCATCGTCGAATACGATGAAAGGCGCGTTGCCGCCCAATTCCATTGAGCAACTGACGACCTGGTCCGCGGCCTCGCGCAACAATATCCTGCCAACGCCGGTCGATCCGGTGAACGACAGCTTCCGCACCCGCTTGTCATGCAGCATTGCGCTGACCAGAGGACCGGCTTTTTTCGTCGGAACGATGTTGACCACTCCGGCGGGAACACCTGCCTGTCGCATCAGTTCTCCAATCGCGAGCGCGGTCAGAGGCGTCTCGGCTGCCGGCTTCAGGATGCACGTACAGCCTGCAGCCAATGCCGGGGCAATTTTTCGGGTCGCCATCGCTGCCGGGAAATTCCAAGGCGTTACCAATACGGCGATACCAATCGGCTCATGGCTGACGATGATCTGGTTTGCGCCGGAAGGTGCTGATCCAAATTCTCCGGGAGCCCTCACAGCCTCCTCGGCATACCAGCGGAAAAACTCGGCCGCGTAGGCGACTTCCGATCGCGCGTCGGGAAGCGCCTTGCCGTTTTCCACCGTGATCAGTTGCGCCAACCACTCTGCTTGTTCGAGAAGGAGGTGAAAACACTTCATCAGGACATCCGCGCGCCGCCGCGGCGACGTTGCCTTCCAGGTCGCAGCCGCCTTTTCTGCCGCGTCGACGGCCGCCATTGCATCCGGGATGTCGCCGTCAGAAACTGTGGCGATCGCTTCCGCAGTCGAAGGATCAATCACATCGAAGGTCCGGCCACCCTTTGCCGAAACCCATTCGCCACCCATGAACAGTTGCGTGGGAGCTTTGCATGCTACAGCCGCCTGCGAAGGCGCACGGCTTGCTTCAAGTGTTGGAGTTGCTTTCACGTTCACCACCATTCGCTACCAATCAGGATCGTTGTGCGATCAATATAGAATTGGTTTAGCGATTGGTGTCAATATAGATCAAATTGGTCTCGCGGATTATTTCCGATCTTCCGAAATCCCGGTGCCCTGTAATCACCGACTGCGCAGTTTGCACGCGCCGGAAAGCTGATGCGGATTGCAATGCTCGAACCTCTTAGTCCAACTTTCGCGAGCCATCTGATCGACCGCTTGCGACGTTCGGCAGCGCCGACACCCTTGAACATGGGACCGAGCTCCACGTTCTGATCGCGGTCTTCCACGGAAGCAATGCATCCTAGAACAAGTAACCGATGTCGTTCTGGATCCCGCGCACTGGCTGGCCGTCGATGGAAACGATGCCACTTGCAGGTTTCAGGAGGCCGGCGATCGCATTGAGTATGGCGCCCTTGCCGCATACGGTAGGTCCGACGATAGCGAGGAACTCGCCATCGGAGACACTGAGATCGACATCCTAGACAGCCACATAGGCGCCGAAGGACATGGTGAGTGAGTCGATTCAAATCAACGGCTTTGCCTGGCTGGGATTGTACGCCGGGGGTGCGGTTTTCTCCGGCCGCCGAAAGGTTACTCGAAATTGATGAGCGTATGGGCAGTAATCGAAGGGCGAGCCCCTTCGCGTCTGGTGAACACCGCAACCGTGGACGCACCTCGACCCTTCCGACCCACGCTGGGACTACGCCAACACGGTCAGCAGGGAGAAGTAGCGGTCCGGGCGGCTAGCGATCCCACTTGTCCAGCATGCTGATACAGGCGGCCGATACTGGCCCGACCCCGAAGCCGTGGCCGGAGCTCGCCCGCCGCCGGGTAAAGGCTCTTCACACCATCGGCCGGCTCCGACGAGATAGCCATGGTGAGAACGCCGCCTTAAGCTCTCGTGCCGCCTACTGTCACTTGCTTACCGTCGCCACCGGTGGTGTCTCCCCACCCAGTACTTTTTGGAAGACCTCGGCGTCCACATTTGCGCCGCTCAAGATAAGGGCGACTTTTCTGCCGCGCATGGCAGAGGCTTCCTCAAGCATCGCCGCAAGTGACGCGGCGCCGGCACCCTCGGCGACATTGTGGGTCGTGCGGTAGATGAGGCGCATCGCTTCGGCAACCTCCTCGTCGCTGACGGCGACGATCCGCGAGGCGCCCTTCGAGTAGATTGCGAAAGCTTCTTCGACGGGAATGCGTACGGCCATGCCGTCGGCGAACGTCAGTGCCGTTTCGGTTTCGATCAGCCGTCCGGCCTCGAAGGATAGCTTCGCGGCCGGCGCGTGCGTCGAAACTACGCCGATCACTTCCGTCTTCAGGCCCAGGGCCTCGCGCGCGGCGATGACGCCGCAAATCCCCGAGCCGCAGCCAATGGGCACATAGACCGCATCGAGATCGGGCACTGCGGTGAAAAGTTCCAACCCATAGCTTGAGACACCCCGGACAATTTCTTCGTGAAAGGGCGGTACCAGGAATAGGCCGGTTTCGGCGGCAAGTCGCCGAGCTTCGGTACGGGCCTCGTCGAAGTCGCGGCCGTACTCGACGACCTCGCCGCCAAAGGCCCGCATGGCTGCGTTCTTCTCGACCGAATTGCCCTGCGGGACAACGATCTTGGCGGCAAGACCGGCTGCTCGCGCGGCACGGGCCTGGCTCTGGCCATGATTCCCGCGCGTTGCCGTGACTATTCCTCTGGCCGAACCCCCGCTGCGGCGGAGCCAATCCATAAAGGTGATGCCGCCGCGGACCTTGAAAGCGCCGGCTGGCGTATGATTCTCGTGCTTGATCCAGACCACGGCCCCTGCCATTTCCGAGATCTGCGGCCACACGTATTGCGGTGTAGGTGACATATGCCGGTAGACGAGTGCGGCGGCTTCCTCGAGGTCCTTGCGTGCGAACAGATGCATGCCTTGCTTCCTTGCTTGTTCGAAGTGTAACCAGCGTCGTTTACCAGTCCAATAACGTGACGAAGGTCTCTGCCACCTACCGCATCTCCACCAGACCCCACCTACAATATCGGTGCTTCTTCAGGTAAATATGGGAAGCGCCCCTGCCTTGGCAGTCTTACCGCCAGTTCCGACCGCCCATCCGGTCTGCACGCTCTCCTGCTCCCCGTCAGACCGACGCAGTCATTGGGCTATGACGGCGCAAGGGCTGTTCGGTGTGGCAGTGGCGCTTGTTATTATGATCAATCGTGGATCTATGACGCCTCTCATATCCGGCCCTCAATGATCTCGCGCACTGCCGCGATGGCCTCGTCGACAGCGGCACGGTTGACATCGAGATGGGTGACCCAGCGCATTCGCCCACCTGGCCAAAAACTCGCCGCGATGCCGCGCTCACCCAGCGCCTGGGATAGCCGGGTCGCCAGCTCGGGCGCGAGCTCGACAAAGACCACGTTTGATTGCGGCGGGGTCACCTTCAGCCCCTCAGTTCCCGTAAAAGCTTGCGCGAGCAACCGAGCATTGGCGTGGTCCTTGACCAGTCGGTCGACGTGATGGTCGAGCGCGTACAGCCCAGCCGCTGCAATAATCCCTGCTTGCCGCATTCCGCCGCCGAGCATCTTGCGCCACCGGCGCGCACGGGCGATCAATGGGGCGTCGCCGACTAGCACTGATCCGAGCGGCGCCCCCAGCCCCTTTGAAAGGCACAGCGACACGCTATCGAAGCCCTCTGCCAGGTACCCGACATCAACGCCGAGCGCCGCAGCCGCGTTGAACAGCCGCGCACCATCGAGATGGGTGGCGAGCTTCCGCTCCCGCGCAAATTCGACGACCTCGGCCAGATGAACGCGCGGCAGGACCCGCCCGGCGAACGTGTTCTCGATGCTGACCAGTCGCGTGATCGCAAAATGCGAATCATCGTCCTTCACCGCGGCGTGAAGCTCCTCGATGGGGATCGTGCCGTCGGCGCGCACCGGCAATGGCTGTGGCTGGACCGAGCCCAACACCGCAGCGCCTCCGGCTTCCCACAGATAGGTGTGAGCTCCGGTTGCGCAGAGAAATTCCTCGCCGCGCTGGCAATGGCTCATGATTGCAGCGAGATTGGACATGGTGCCGGTTGGCACGAACAGTCCGGCTTCCTTGCCGAACAGTGCGGAAAGTCGGGCCTCGAGCGCCTTGACCGTCGGGTCGTCGCCAAGGACATCGTCGCCCACCTCGGCGGCAGCCATCGCCGCACGCATGCCGAGGGTGGGACGGGTGACCGTATCAGAGCGGAAGTCTAGGCGGATAGCAGCATTGGCTTGCATGATCGAGACCCTATCGGTTTGGCGGTATCGGTTATACTAGCGAATGGATAGGCTCGGACTATCTATATAAACTGACGGATTATGGTGATAATGGATCACCAATCATGCGATCTAGCCGCGTCGAGTCATGGTGCCATGTCAATGTGGCGTTCGCTGCCTTGACCCCCACCTGCAACATCGATCTTTGGCTCGATCTTCTCGGCCTGTCTGCAAGCGGCAGCCGCCCTGTGACGTCACATATGTTGTCTCAGTTCACAGGAGGCTGCCGTTTTCGATGGAGACAACATCCGAAACGTTGCCGTCCCTGTCCTATTCTGCAGACTCGAGGAGCCGCGCTTCACGAGAGCGCCGCCTCGGCCGATCCGCCGTACTTTGAGATGGAAATTGATATGATTTCAAATCTACCGGTGATAGTTTGTCACCAATGAAGCGGTCGGACATTCCATCCCTCGATGACCTACGTGCCTTTGAAGTCGTTGCGCGGCTTGGTTCCGTGCGTGCGGCGGCGGCTGAGTTAAATTTGACGCACGGTGCTGTCAGCCGGCGCGTTTCGAAACTTTCCGAACACCTCGACATTCGTTTGCTGGAAGTTGATGGGCGTGGCTTAAGGCTGACGGAGGAGGGTTTACGCCTCGCGAAAGCGACGACAGACGCTTTGTCCCTCGTTTCGGCGGCGCTGGAGGATATCCGCAAAGTCGATCTGTCACCACCGATCGTCGTTTCATGCGAACGATCCGTCGCCATGCGATGGCTGATCCCGCGCCTCTCGGAATTTCAGGATCGCCATCCCGAAATTGACTTTCATCTTTCTGTCGGTGGCGGGGGGGTCGATTTTGCGCGCGACCGTATCACCCTTGCGATCCGCAGGCTTGATTTCGCGATCGATGCGAATTGGCAGATCGAACGGTTGATCGAGGAGGAAGTCGGTCCTGTCATGCATCCTGCCATGACGGATCGGTTTGCTGCCGGTGATTATGTCGCGCTTGCTGCAAAGACCCGTCCGGATGGATGGCAGAAGTGGTCCACCGTTCATCCGGACGCGCCGAAGCCGCGCTCCACGCGCTCTCTTGACCATCATTTCCTGATGGTGGAGGCCGCAGCCAGCGGTCTTGGTGTGGCCATGTGCCCAAAGATCATTGCCATTGACGATATCCGCAAAGGCCGCCTGACCGCACCATTCGGCTTTCACCCTGATGGTTCGCATTACGGCGTTATTCGTTCGGCACTGGCGAGGAGGACAGCTGGAATCGATCAATTCGTGTCTTGGGTTCTCGCCACCATCCAAGAAGATTTTCATGTTGCGTCATGAGGCCGGCGGCAAAGAGCCGACGACTGTCAACTTTCAAAGAACGTGCCGGCACTTCGTTCTTCGGCGCGCGCAAACGCCAGCGTGGCAATAGCGGTATCCTGAACACCGGTCCCCGTAAGATCGGCTATGGTGATGTCCGACGCACTTCTGCGGCCCGGTCTGGCACCCGCAACGATCTGACCTAGTTCCGGAAAATCAGTGTCACTCGCGACGAGACCTGCGTCGATGGCACGGCGCAATTCACCCAGTCTTCGCGTCTGTTTGAGGCTGTCAGCCACGTAAACATCTGCCGCTTTGATAGCGATGGGGTCAATCTCGTTCTTATGTTCTGCGTCCGAACCCATGGCGGTCAGGTGCTGTCCGGATTCGAGCCACGAGGCATCGACAATCGGTCGGTCGGCAGGTGTCGTCGTGACGACGATCTGTGAGCCGGCGATCGCTCTTCGCGGATCCTCAAATGCGGAGATGGAAAGATGTCGTCTTGCTCCGAGCTGCTCAACAAGCGCTTGCGCCCGCCGATAATCACGCGCCCAAACGCGGATCTCTCGAATAGGTCTCACCAGCATGAGGGCCTCGAGCTGCAGCCTGGCCTGAACGCCCGCTCCGAAGACCGTTACGATCGAGGCGTCCTTCCGTGCCAGATGATTTGCCGCGACAGCGCCGGCGGCCGCTGTACGAACGTCGGTGAGGTAGCCATTGTCCAGCAAGAGCGCCTGCACCAAGCCGGTTTTGCTTGAGAGCAAGACCATCAGACCGTTTGTGCTCGGAAGCCCTATCTTCGGATTATCGAAGAAACCCGGACTGACCTTGATGGCAAAGCTGCTCAAACCGTGAATATAAGCCGTCTTCACATCGACTTCGCCCCTACTGTCGGGCACGTCGAGGCGCAAAATCGGCGGCATCTGTACCGCGTTTTCCACGGCCAGTGCGCGGAAGGCGTTTTCAACGCAATTCACCGCATCCATGTCGAGCGGAACGATGGTTCGAAGCTCTGACTCGGTCAATATCCTGATTTTCGGCATCAGTGTCCCTCATCAATTGTGTCAAGGCCGTTGGCCACCTTCATGTGCAACGCCATGTCTATGTTCCCACCTGAAAGAATGGCAACGATCGGACCTTCAACGTGCGCCAGTTTACCTGAGAGCAGCGCAGCAATGCCGACTGCCCCAGCACCTTCGATAATCTCATGTTCATGCGCATAGGCGTGACGTATGCCGGCGGCTATCTCGCGCTCGCTGACGAGCACCACGTCGTCGAGAAGGGTTTTGCACATCGGGTACGTCCAGGCATTGCCCAATCCGATGCCGCCTCCGAGCGAGTCGGCGAAACTTCGATGCTCTTCGACCTGTACCGGGTGCCCCGCGTCGATGCTAGCCTTCATCGCCGCTCCCTTTTCCATAGTTATACCGATTACCTTGGCATCCGGGCGCACCGTCTTGACGGCCGCCGCGACACCTGCTGCCAAACCGCCGCCGGACAGGGGAACGAGAACCGCGGCGACGTCGGGCATCGCCTCGACGATTTCAAGTCCGACGGTGCCTTGGCCGGCGATGACCCAGGGGTGATCAAAGGGCGGGATCATGCTGAGGCCCTCCTCCGCGACGAGACGATCAACCTCAACCTGCGCTTCATCTTGTGATGACCCGACGATCCGCACGCGAGCGCCGAGCCGGCGGATTTCAGCCACCTTGTTTTCCGGCACGAGGTGCGACATGCAAATGGTCGCTCGGGAGCCAATCGCGTCGGCGGCATAGGACAGCGCGCGTCCGTGATTGCCCGTGGAAGCCGCAACAACGCCCCTTTCCCGCTCGGATTGGGTGAGTTGCAACACTGCATTGGTTGCTCCACGAAGCTTGAAGCTTCCGGTCAACTGGCGATGCTCGAGCTTCAGGCTGACCTGCGTCGCGGCCAGTTCGGACAGTGCCGCCGACATGACGAAAGGCGTGGTGCGGATGTGCTCGCTGATGCGCTCGCGCGCCTGCTCGATCGTTTCCAGACTAATCATGTCTGTTCACCTTGGCTCCGGCCTATGCCAGTTGTTGTCTGCTGCGTAGCGCCAACGCAGGGGCTTGATTGCAAGCGGACGGCATGAACCTTTTTCGGCGCCGTGACGGACTTGCAGAAACGAGTATGGCACCCGAACCTCAGCCCTTCCGGCGTTTGAGGAGCATCTTCCTGTCGTGCCGCGCATACATCGAGTAAACGATAGGAATGAACCAGGGTCTGCCGTTGAATAATGGCACGGCCCTGGGAGCGGCATCGAAATCGAATGCAGACCGCGATTGTTCCCCGTCACCGAGGATCTTGAATGCCGCCTTCTTGCCCAGCCATCTGGCCCATACAACACCGGAGCCGCAATAGCCGGTCGCATAGACTGTATTTCCGCGGGAGAACATGCGCGGGATCATGTCGCGGTTCATGGCGACATAGCCGAACCAGCTGTGCGTTAGACCTATTCCTGCGAGTTCGGGAAAAAGCCGCGCAAGTTCGCTTTGCAGATGTGCAATCGGAGCGGCGGAGTCTCCTTCAGTCGTCCCGTCGCGTCCGCCGAACAAGATCCGAGATCCATCGTGCGACGGCCGATAATAGTAGCTGAGCTTACGCAGGTCGCCATACATCATGCGTGGCCGCATCAGCCGATCCATCACCTCTCTGTCGAGCGGCTCAGTCGCGATTATCCTGCTGCGGACAGGAACAAGGCGGCGACGGAGCCACGGGTCGAAACCGTCAGTGTAGCCATCAGTGCAGACAAGAAGCTTTCTGGCGAAAACCTCTCCGCGCTGCGTTTGAATTCGCACGCCTCCTGCCTCGCTAGTCGATCCAAGGACTGCGGTATTTTCATGTATGACCGCCGTCGATGAACTTACCAGATCGATCATGGCCGCAAGAAGCTTGGCCGGCTGCAGCCCACCGATGTCTTTGCGCACAAGGCCTCCGACATAAAGGTCAGTTCCGATGAACTTCGGAACATCGGCCCTTTCCACCGGGTATGCCTCGATGCCGAGATTCTGATGCAGATAGTCTGCCTGACGACGGAGTTCGTCGGCTTGATCAACCGTCATGGCCCCGCTGAAGGCGCCAGACAGCAAGAAATCGCATTCGATATTCTCGTCTCTGAGGAAGCGCGAGAGATCCTCTCGCGCCGCCTTACCTTCCAGGAGGATGGCTTGCGCCCTCTCCTGCCCGAACCGCCTGACCAGATCCTTCCGCCCCGGGCGGATGCTTCCGCTGGCCATGCCCCCATTGCGGCCCGATGCGGCGAGGCCAAGAGCCTGACGGTCGAACAGCTGGACATGCTTGCCGGCACGGGCAAGTTCGAGTGCCGCCGACAAACCCGTGTACCCTCCCCCAACGATCGCCACCTCGCATGTCTTCTCGACGTCCCGCGCTGGCAGGGCGGGAAATATGCTGTCCTCCCACCAGTAGGGCGTGGATTTAATGGGATGCGCTTGAGCCTGGGCCATGAGAGCTTAAGTTCCGGAAAGATGATTTGGAGTGATGATGGCTTAGTCTCGGCAGACCCAAAGCTTTCGCGTCGTTTCGATCACCCTCCAGGTTCCGACGAAACCCGGATGCATGGCGAAGGCGTCGCCGGCAACGATGCGCCGCGGCTCACAGCCATCCTCGATCAGTTCGGACACGCCGGAAAGAATGACACAGAATTCGAAAGTTTCGCCCTTGATCGAGCGGTAGGCGCCGGGGGTCGCTTCCCAGACGCCGGAGCGAACGACGCCGTCGGCGGTCTGTGCAATGTCCCAGGCGAGAAACTGCGGATTACCCTCGACAAGCCTTTCAGGCGCGGGCTTGCCTTTACGCGGTTGAGGCAGGTTGCCGTAATCGACGAAAGTGAGTTTGGACATTGCAAGACCTTTCTTGGATCTGTTTATCGGACAAACGACAGGCGCCGTTCGAGGAGTTTCAAACCCGTCAGAACGACGACGTTGATGGTGAGATAGAACGCTGCGGTGACGATGAAGATGTCCATGATCGCGAAAGTCTCGCTCATGAGCCGCTTCGCATATCCGGTGATTTCCAGAACGGTGATCGTGGATGCGAGGCTGGATTCCTTCACGATGATCGCCGCCTCGCTGCTATAAGCGGGAAGTGCCTGGCGAACGGCAAGCGGGAACTTCACCCTCTTGAAGACGTGCCACGGGTGCATGCCACAGGCTTCTGCCGCTTCGATAAGTCCTTTCGGCAGGGAGAGGAAAGCGGTGCGGAAAATCTCCGCCGTGTAGGCACCGGTGTTGAGCACCACGGCAAGGATTGCAGCGTTCAGCCCATCTCCGATCATCCACCACAGAATGGGGTTATGACGAATAAAACTCACCTGGACTAAGCCGTAATAGATGACGAACACCTGGACTAGCATAGGCGTGCCGCGGAAGATCGCACAGTAGGCATCGCATACGCGGCGCAATACCCGGCTTCTCGAGCAGCGCGCGAGCCCGACGGCGACACCAAAGGGAAGCCCTATCCCGACGCCGAATACGGCGATCAGCAACGTCGTCTTGGCACCTGTGAGAAGGAACGGAACGGCATATGCAATTATCCCGAGATCCATATCAGCGTCCTCGGAAGCCGCGGTCGAGCGCACGTTCTGCGCTGGAAAACGCGGTTTGACTGACTGCGGTCATGCAGAAGAAGAGCGCCGCAGCGATACAATAGAAAAGCAGCGGGGATCGTGTGATTCCTGCACCGATGGCAGCCGTCCTCATCAATTCCTGTAAGCCGACGACCGAGACGAGCGAGGTATCCTTGATCGTCATTTGCCAGACGTTGTTGATCCCGCCAAGCGCCAGCCGCAGTGCCAGCGGGAACGTGATGCGCATAAACGTCACCCCTCTTGGCAACGCCAGCGATTGAGCGGCCTCCAGCAGACCGTAAGGCACCGCCTGAAGCGCACCCCGGATGACTTCGATCGAATAGGCGCACGAGATGACGGCAATCGCGATCACTGCGATGATGTAGGGATATGCGTCATCAGCCGAGTCCTGGTAGCCGAACGTGGCCGTAATCGCCTTCACCCACTCGATCGACCCGAAAAATAGGAGATAGATGACCAGCAAGCCCGGAACACCACGAACAAGAATACTGTACCCGTCGACAAGTTGCGAGACGACCACGACCTTCCGCCAACGCATGATGGCCAAGGGTGTTGCAACCAGAAAACCGAGTGCCATTCCGATCAAACCGATCGCAATTGTGGCGACACTTCCTTTCAGCAGAGCCAGCGCCCAACTTTGCTCAACCATCAACACCCAAAGGTCACCCAACATGGACACAATCCCCGTGACCTGCCTTGGGCCGTGCCAAGGCAGGCTTCATGTTCGAAACGATCACTTCTTGCAGGGAATGGTGTAGTCATCCTGGAACCAATGCATCGAGGATTCCTTGACCTTGCCATCGTTGATCATCTTACAGAGGGCGGCATCGACCTTGCTCTTGAGTTCGGTATTGCCCTTTCGCATCCCGACTCCCATGCCATGGCCAAGAACGTCTGGGTCATCCATGGCCATGATCTTCAGGTCGATCTTTGTGAAGTTGGCGCCGTCGGGGGTTGCGAGAAAATCCATCCATGTCGGCGAATCCGCGAAGGCGACGTCGATACGGCCGCTCGCGAGATCGGCTGTCAACTGAGTGACGGCGTCGTATGTCTTAAGATCGGCGCCGTGCATCCGCTTCTCCATGAACCTGGCATAGGTCGTCCCAGTGACGACGCCGACACTCTTGCCCTGGAGGGCCTTCTCGATTTCGGCGAGGCTCTTAAGACCTGCAAGCGGGGAGTCCTTGGCGACCGCGAAATAGAGCGGTGTTGTCGCATAGGGGATGGAGTAGTCGATCTTCTTCTGACGTTCGGCGGTGATACCAAGGCCGGAAATGATGACGTCAAAGCGATCGCTGTCCATAGAGGGCACCAGCGAGCTGAATGTCTGTACGACGAATTCACACTTCAGTTTCAGCTCGGCGCAGATGCCATTGGCGATATCGGCGTCGAACCCGGTTACCTTGCCGCTCGGATCTGCCATGCTGAACTTCGGCGCATCGCCCTCCGTCCCGATGCGCAGAACGCCGTCCTTAGCCGACGCCCCCGTCGCCAGTGCGCAGACGAGAAGGCTGGTTGCGAATGCTGACTTGATGAGATTGCTGTTGATCATGATTGTTACCCCTTATGGTTTTCGTTGTAGCGCGCTTTCAGGCGTTGGCCGCCATCACTGTCGATAGAAACCGCTTCACCCCTTCCGTTGCCGGATTTCGAAACAGTTCCTTCGGCTCGTCATCCTGCTCAAGGCGGCCGTTTTGCAGGAATATCATCCGGTTCGACACATCGCGTGCGAACCGCATTTCATGCGTGACGAGGAGGATCGTAGCCCCCGCTTCCGCCAGCGCCCTTATGACTTTCAGCACTTCACCCACGAGCTCGGGGTCCAGTGCGGATGTCGGCTCATCGCACAGCATGAGTTTTGGTCTCATTGCTAGAACACGTGCGATCGCGACGCGTTGTTGCTGCCCGCCCGAAAGCTGCTGCGGATAGCGATCGCGGAAACTCGCCATGCCCACTTTCGACAATGCCAAGAGCGCAACCTCCTCGGCGTCTTTCTTGCCGAGTTTCAGCACCCAAACGAGTGCCTCGGTCACGTTGGACAGGACGCTCAGATGAGGCCAGAGATTGAAGTTCTGGAACACCATGCCGATCTGTCTGCGAAAGTTCCTGATATCGCGAGCGTTGACAATCTGGCTCCCGCGGCGCTCGTCATTGACGACGGAGACGGACTGGCCCATGCACTCGATCCGACCTGATGTCGGCGTCTCCAGAAAATTGATGCAGCGGAGTACGGTGCTTTTTCCGCATCCGGATGACCCGATTAGGGAGATCACTTCACCCTCTCGCATGTCGAAGCTGATTCCATCCAGGACCGTCGTCGATCCGAATGTTTTGGTGAGGTCATGCACTTTCAGAACGTCGTTCATGCGCTGTACCTTTCCAGAGCGAACGGCCGCCGGTTTTACAGCGGGGGGCCTTCTCAGTTGCTTTGGCGTCAACGCAACCAATCTGAACCTTGCTCGCAGTTATAATAAGATTGGTCTCATTATTGGTGTCAACATAGATCAATTTGGTTGTGCAAATATTTTGCCGCGGGTCATGATCGCGGCATCGAAGTACTTCGTCGAGAAGATCGAAATCAGGTGAGCGATTGTCTCCGGAGCAAGACCGGACACTGAATTAGTCTGCCTGTTACCGCGCTGCGACGAATGTCAGTCTCATTGGAAGAGGAAAGCACGCTTGTCAGGCATGTCGGCAGGGTACTTTCCCTCGCAGCGGGTAAACTCGACCACTCCTCATCGTCTGCCTAGCACGGCGCCCTGGACCCGGATTATTTGTCCGTTCGAGGTTTTCGATCCAGATGGTCTCACACGGCGACCTCATGAGCAAAATGCACAGCAGATTGGTCGGTTTGTGCCGTTCCGACTGAGCGATTTGCATCTGATGATATGCGCATAAATCGCTCATCGGAGGAAACCACATGAAGATCTACAATATTGCCCTAATCGGATTTGGTGGCGTCAACCGTGCTTTGGCCGAACTCATCGCGGCGAAGAATCCTCTGTGGGAACGGGATCTCGGTTTCCGCCTGAACATCGTCGCCGTCAGCGATCTCCATCTGGGCTCCGTCATTTCGCCGAACGGTCTGGATGCCAAGACCCTCGTGGAGGCGAATTTCGCGAAAGGCGGTTTTGGCCGTCTCTCAGGCGGCAGTGCCGAGGCGGACAACGAAGCCATCATCAAGACGGCGCCTGCCGACATCGTCGTGGAGGCGACATTTACGAACCCGACGGACGGCGAGCCCGCGGTTTCGCACTGCCGCTGGGCCCTGAACTCGGGCAAGCACGTCGTCACCACGAACAAGGGGCCTGTTGCAATAGCTGCTCGGGAATTGAAAGCTCTTGCCAAGGCGAACAGCGTTCACTTCGAATATGAGGGTTCCGTCATGAGCGGCACGCCCGTCATAAGGATGGCAGAGAAGACCCTTGCCGGCGCAGAGGTGAAAGGGTTCGAAGGGATCCTCAACGGCACGTCGAACTTCGTCCTCTGCCGCATGGAGGAGGGTCTCGACTTCGCCAGCGCCATCGCCGAAGCGCAGACGCTGGGCTATGCCGAAGCCGATCCGACTGCCGATGTCGAGGGTTTTGACGTTCGCCTGAAAGTCGTGATCTTGGCAAATGAGCTGCTAGGAGCAAATCTCAAGCCGGAGGATGTCTCCTGCAACGGCATCTCCAAGCTTTCTCCCTTCGACATTCAAGCAGCTGCCAAGGCTGGAAGACGTTGGAAACTGGTCGGGTCTGCAATTCGAAATGCCGACGGGACGATAACCGGCAGTGTCGCGCCCAAACAGCTTGCCCTCGGACATCCGCTCGCCGGCGTCAACGGCGCTACCAATGCAGTATCGCTGAACACAGAGCTTCTCGGCCCCGTCACCGTCAGCGGCCCCGGCGCCGGTCGAGTCGAAACCGCCTTCGCACTGCTGTCCGACATCGTGGCTATACACAATGCGCAGTCGGCAAATTTCGCCAAGGAGGCCGCGTGATGCCCGGTCTCGCCCTGAAACCCGCCTCTGCCAACGAGATCATCGTCACTAATCCGTTCGATGGAAGCTTTGTCGGCGCCATCCCAGAGACCAGTGCCGAGGCTGTGGACCTGTTGCTCGAACGCGCCAGGCGCGGCGCGCAGATTGCCCGGTCGCTCCCCCGCCACCAGCGCTCTGCAATTCTCGAAACGGCCGCAGCCACCATCGAAGAACGCAAGGAGGAGTTTGCGCTCCTGATCGTACGGGAGGCGGGGAAGACAATTGCCCAGGCCCGCAAGGAGGCGACACGTTGTGTCAACACACTGAAACTCTCCGCCGAAGAAGCCAAGCGGAATGCTGGCGAAGTCATTCCGTTTGATGCCTATGCCGGATCGGAATCTCGTCAGGGCTGGTACACCCGGGAGCCTCTAGGGATCATCGCGGCGATCACGCCTTACAATGACCCGCTCAATCTCGTGGCCCACAAGCTAGGCCCCGCCGTTGCCGGCGCAAACGCGGTACTTCTGAAGCCGTCGGAGCTTACGCCTCTATCGGCCATCAAGCTGGTGGAGGTCTTGATCGAAAGCGGTTTGCCGGAAGAGGTCATCACGGTCGCCGTCGGCGGCGCCGAACTTGGCAAGGCGCTCGTCTCGGCGAGAGACGTTCGCATGATCTCCTTCACAGGCGGTTTTGTCACCGGCGAGGCCATCGCAAAAACCGCCGGCATCAAGAAGCTCGCGATGGACCTCGGTGGCAATGCACCGGTTATCGTGATGGAAAATAGCGATGTTCAGGCGGCCGTGGAAGATTGCGTGTCAGGCGCTTTCTGGGCGGCGGGCCAGAATTGCATCGGAACGCAGCGGATTCTGGTACAGCGCTCGGTCTATGAACGGTTCAAGATCGAGTTCGTGGCCCGAACCGTCCGCATGAAGACCGGCGATCCGATGAACGCTGAGACTGACATGGGCCCGATGATCTCCGAACGTGCGGTGAACCGCGCCGCCGCCATGGTGGAACGAGCAATCGCTGCCGGCGCGACGCTGCTCTGCGGTCACAAGCCAGTCGGCACGATCTATCCCCCGACCGTCCTGGAAAACATGCCAGCGGCGTGCGACGTACTGAATGAGGAAGTCTTCGCCCCGGTCGTCATGCTGCAGCCGTTCGATGAACTTGAAGAGGCTATAGAGCTGGCTAACAAGCCGGAATACAGCCTCCATGCCGGGATCTTTACCAACGATCTTGCCAGTGCCCTCGAGGCCGCCAAGCGGATCGATGCCGGCGGCGTCATGATCAACCAGTCGTCTGACTATCGGTTCGATGCAATGCCGTTTGGTGGATTCAAATACGGCAGCATGGGACGCGAAGGCGTTCGCTTTGCTTATGAGGATATGACCCAGCCGAAGGTCGTCTGCATCACGTCGCTGCAGCACTGATCGCCGGCGCCAGCCAATTTGAACCCATCGTCGTTTTTGGAAGTCAAGATGTTCAAAGGATCCATCACTGCCCTTGTCACCCCATTTGCCCATGGGAGAGTCGACGAGATTGCGCTCCGCGGCCTCATTGAATGGCAGATCGCCGAAGGCACGTCAGGGCTTGTCCCCTGCGGAACAACGGGGGAAAGCCCCACCCTCAGCCACGCCGAACACAAGAGAGTCGTGGAAATCGCGATCGCGGCAGCGAATGGTCGGGTTCCGGTCATTGCCGGCGCTGGCTCCAACAGCACCGAGGAAGCGATCAGCTTCGTGCGGCACGCACAGGAGGCCGGCGCGGACGGTTTGCTGATCGTCGCGCCCTACTACAATAAGCCCACCCAAGAGGGGATCTATCAGCACTTCAAGGCCATCGACGCTGAAGCTACGGTTCCGATCATCGTCTACAATATCCCGGGTCGGAGCGTGATCGATATTGAAGTCGCAACGCTTGCCCGGATTTTCAGGGATTGTCCGAACGTCAAGGGTGTCAAGGACGCGACAGGCAATCTCTTGCGACCGTCGCTGGAGCGTATGGCCTGCGGCAATCAGTTCAATCTTCTCACCGGTGAAGACGGCACCGCGCTGGGTTACATGGCCCATGGCGGCCACGGCTGCATCTCAGTGACCGCGAACGTTGCTCCCCGGCTGTGTGCAGACTTCCAGCGGGCATGCCTGAAAGGCGACTTCGCCGCGGCACTGGCTCTTCAAGATCAACTGATGCCCCTGCATCGCGCGCTATTCCTCGAGACCAGCCCGGCTGGCGTGAAATTCGCGCTGGCGCAACTCTCAAAGATCCGCGGTGACCTGCGCCTTCCCCTCGTGGAGGTGAGCCATCCTGTTAAAGAGGTTATCGCTCAGGCCATGCGCCACGCCGGAATTCTGGACTAGGGGAACGGCAAATGGGAACTGAACGCATAGAGACCGATTTGATTGGCCCCCTCCCTATCCCTGGTGACGTCCTCTACGGTATCCATACGCGTCGAGCCGAACTTAACTTCACCGTTTCAGGCCTTCGCCTAAAAGACTTCCCCGAACTCATTCAATCTATGGCTATGGTCAAGAAAGCTGCCGCGTGTGCAAACGCCGAGCTTGGCCTGCTGTCAGCGGAAAAAGCGTCGGCGATCTCAGAGGCTTGCGATGAGCTCATCGAGTTGAAATGCGTTGATGAGAACTTCCCGGTCGATATGATGCAGGGCGGCGCCGGAACATCCACCAACATGAACGTCAATGAGGTTGTTGCGAACCTGTCGCTCATGAAGCTCGGTGCGAATGTGGGCGAGTATGACAAGCTTCATCCGAATGATGACGTGAACCTCTCCCAATCGACAAACGATGTCTATCCGACCGCACTGCGTCTGGCCATTCTTCGTGCTTGCGAAGGGCTGACCGAGTCCCACGTCGGGCTGCGCGATGCATTCCGCGCCAAGGCGCATGAATATGCCACTGTGCTGAAGGTCGGCCGCACTCAGTTGCAGGACGCCGTCCCAATGACAGTCGGGCAGGAATTTGATGCGTTCGCCGAGCTGATCGACGAAGATATCAATCAACTGCAATCCGCTTCCAGATTGCTGAAAGAGGTTAATCTCGGCGGATCTGCGATCGGAACATCGATCAACGTCCCCCGCGGCTTTCCAGCCGCGGCTTGCATCCACCTCACACAGATTTCTGGTATCCAGCTCATCCGAGCTCGAAATCTGATTGAGGCCACCTCCGACACCGGTGGTTTCGTTTCCATCTCCAGTGTCCTCAAGCGAATTGCTGTGAAGCTGACAAAGGTCTGCAACGATCTGCGGCTCTTGAGCAGTGGGCCGAGGGGCGGCTTGGGGGAAATCCGACTTCCGCCTGTCCAGGCCGGTTCCTCGATCATGCCCGGCAAAGTCAACGCCGTCATTCCGGAAATGATGAACCAAATCGCATTTCAGGTTATCGGAAATGATCTCACGGTCACTCTGGCGGCAAGTGCGGGGCAGTTGCAACTCAATGCGATGGAGCCCGTAATCATCCTCAACATCCTTCAGTCCATGCGGATGTTGACGCGGGGCATGGAAATTTTTAAGCAGCGGTGCGTCGTCGGCATTGAAGTCGATGTCGACCGTTGCAAGGACCTCCTCGATCACTCTCTTGTCCTTGCGACACCGTTGGCGATGCTAACCGGCTACAGTAAGGCAGCGCAGCTTTCCAAGAAAGCGCTGGCCGAAAAGCGGGGGCTGCGACAGGTCGTGGAAGAGGAAGGGATCTTAGCCGCCAGTCAAGTTGAAGAGCTCTTTGAAGGTAACGCGGCCTTCGCAAATTTCTGATGTATTCATCGGCCGCACAAGGGTAGGAAATGGCTGTTTTTACCGAGCTTTCTGACGAAGATCGCCAACTCATCACGGCGGCATATGGTTTTACGTCGCTTCTGTCGGTGATTGGCATTGCGGACGGCGACTCCGAGACGACCTATCTGTTTCGGACGAGGGAAGGC
Organism: Rhizobium sp. F40D2; assembly: GCF_051810745.2. Classification (NCBI taxonomy): domain Bacteria; kingdom Pseudomonadati; phylum Pseudomonadota; class Alphaproteobacteria; order Hyphomicrobiales; family Rhizobiaceae; genus Rhizobium; species Rhizobium sp. F40D2. The sequence continues at coordinate 542,914 of NZ_JBPWQX020000004.1, read as the reverse complement.
GAATTCATCGTTACCCTTTTCGAGAACGGAGCCCAACCTTCAGATCTCGAAAGGGCCTTCGAAACCATGGAGGTGCTCTATCGTCATGGCGTCCCCTGCCCCAAGCCGCTCCGCACTGTCGACGGCCACGCCACGTCTCGGGCCGCAGGTCGATTGGTTGCCATCGTCAGCTTCGTACCCGGGGCCTCACCCACGTTTGCAAACCCGGCAAAATGCCTCAGCCTGGGCCGCGTGATGGCTAAAATGCACACTGTCTTAGAACGAAAAGCGATGTGCAAATCGACTGATCTTCCCACTGGCGCAATTCATGGCGCATTGGTCCAGGAGAACGTCTTTTTCCTCGGAGAAGAAGTCAGCGGGGTCATCAATTTCAGGCTTCGGCATGAGGATGCGCTCTTGTCGGAGCTTGCTGATGCGCTTGTCGGTTGGGCGGGCGAAATCAATGGAGAGCTGAACAAAGAGCGGGCGCGAGCGCTGCTGCGGGGTTATCAGGGGGTTCGCGGTCTGACTGATGCGGAAAAGAAGGCGCTGCCAGGATTCATAATGGCTTCGACATCAAAGCGATTTGCGAGCAAGCAGGAAAGAACATTACTACCGGAAATCGCCGTGTTAGCTTACCGGTCCGTAACCCCCGACATTCTAGGTTAAGCGACCCGGCTCAATCTCCATGAAATATCTTCTCGATCGAACTGACGAACAGATACTTATCGAATTGAAGGCTAATGCCCGTATCTCGCACGCGGATTTGTCGGCGAAGGTGAACCTTTCTCGCAACGCCGTACGGGTGCGAATTGAACGTCTCGAACGAGAAGGCTTCATCAAGGGATATACGATCCTCACCGGGGATGGAGGGAATAGCCAAAACGTCACAACGGCATTGATTTTCGTCTATCGGCACGATCGCATGCGGGGCGGGGAAGTTATTCACGCGCTACGGAAGATCCCAGAAGTCGTTGCTTGCGACGTTATGACAGGTGATTTCGATCTGCTCGTGCGGGTCGAGTCCCCCGAGGCTGACCGCATCCGGCAGATTTGGCAATTGATCGCCGAGATGCCCGGCGTGCGCGATACACTGACTGCGTTCGCCCTCTCCTCGGTAATCCGAAGATAATCCGATGTAGGCCGGTTAAAAGCGGGCAAGTGTCCGCCCAACAACAGCCGTGTCCGAACTCAAATGGCGGACCGTGCTGCTCCTTGACGAATTCGCGCAAACTTGCGCCACCATCGCTCTGCGCGAGCGGACTATGATCATTCCAGCGAGCAGGCCGATCCGAGCTGTTGTTCACATGATGGGCTTCGAATGAAGAGGCTCCCAGACTGGGGCACGGCCTATCATCGACAAGCGGACTAACCCTTGCCGGTCATATGTTGAAGCCCACGTCTTCGGCTCCGACGTTCGCGTCGGCGCCCTCACATCGGCGGAGAGCAATGCTTCTCCGCCGATTTACGGGTCGTTGTTGTCCAGGCCGATTGGTCGCTACGCTCGTACCGCAGGCGGCCGAGCGGGTTAGTTGACAGTGACGTAGATCTTCCGAACCGTCTCCACGGTGCGCCAAGTGCCGATGAATCCGGGTTTCATCACGAAACTATCGCCTGCTTTGTAGGTAACCGGTTCACCGCCGTCGGGGGTGATTTCCACGATGCCTTGAAGGATGTGGCAGAATTCGAATGTCTCTCCCTTGACGGAGCGCGTCAGGCCCGGTGTCGCTTCCCAGACGCCGGTGTGAATCATTTCGTCTCGCGCAACGTCCTGGGGCCAGCTCTTGAAAGAAGGATTGCCGGAGATCAGGCGTTCCGGCCCCGGCTTTGACTCACGTGGTGTTTCCGTGCTGTTGGGTACTATGGTCTTGAGGAGGGACATCTTTTCTCCTTGCTCTCCTGGTTGTAACTTCAATAACCGCGGTCGCGATCGACGAGCCCGATCGGCTCGAGACCGTCGCGATGGCGTTTGATGTTTTCGATGACGGCGCGGGCCGCTGTCTCTGGTTGCGTGACGCTTGCAATGTGCGGCGTCAGAATGATCTTGGGATGCCGCCAGAATTTGTGTTCGGGAGGCAAGGGTTCAGGTTCGGTGACGTCGACCATCGCGCCCGACAAGTGTCCCGCGTCGAGAGCCGCAATGAGCGCGTCGTGATCGAGTTGCGCGCCGCGCCCCACGTGGACGAGCGCCGCCCCGGCTGGGAGGCTCGCGAAGAGCCTGGCATCGAGTAATCCATGCGTCTCTTGCGTAAGCGGCAGGAGACAGATCAAGATGTCGGTGCGCGCCAGAAACGGCGTGAGCCCGTCCGGGCCATAATAGCAATCAACACTATCCACCTGCCGTTCCGAGCGGCTCCAGGCAGCAAGCGGAAAGCCGAAGGGTTCCAGTCGCTCGATAGCGGCTTGGGCGAGCATGCCGAGGCCAAGGATACCGATCCGCTGCTGGGCTGCTTGGCGCACGGGAAGCGAGAGCCAAGTGGCATCGGCCTGCTGGCCGATATAGTCCTTCAACTTCCGGTGCAGGGCGAGTACAGCGAGCGTCACATATTCCTGCATCATCCGAACGATGCCGTCCTCGACCATGCGGACGAGCATAACGTCGGGGGGCAGCGTTCCAGGCTTGAACTGGTCGACGCCGGCACCGATCGAGAAGACCACCTCCAAGTTCCTGAAGCGATGAAGATCGGGCGGAGCAGTCCAGGTGAGGATGTAGTGGATCTCATCCGGGTCATGTTCGGAAATATCGTTTGCGAACGGCAGATCGGGCAGGTCGCGTGCGAAAGCCTCGGCGAAGACGCGGCCTCTTTCACGATCCGAATTGAACCAGAATACCATGAGTGCCTCTCAGTCCTGCAGGGTTTCGGCAAGCCGCACAATCATTTGCTCACAGGCAGCGAGTTCATCAGTGCGGACGAATTCGTCAGCGCGATGGGCGCGGGAAATGTCCCCGGGGCCGCAGATGATCGCGTCGATGCCGGCGGCCTGGTAGAGTCCGGCCTCGGTGCCGTAGCTAACGGCAGCCAAGGTCGAAGCTCCGGTTAATTCCTCCATCAGCCGGGCAAGCGGCGCGTCGACATCAAGCGAAAGCGCGGGATAGGTGCTGCTGATTTCCCAGACGGTGCGGAACCCGTTCTTCTCCAAGGCCTGGGCAGTTGCCTTAATAGGTTCCAGAAGAACCGTTGGCGAAACGCCGGGAACGGCGCGGGCTTCCAGTTCCAGAATGCAGAGATCGGGGATGATGTTGACGGTGCGTCCGCCCGTGATCGTTCCGATTTGCAGGGTGGAATACGGCGGCTCGAAGTTCTGATCTAAGGCGCTGTTTGGCAGAGCATCGACGATGTTCTGGACAGCAGTCATCACCGCAGTCATGGCGTGAATGGCATTCAGACCCTTGTCAGGGCGCGACGAGTGGCCGGTTGCGCCATGAATCTCGATGCGGGCGGCCGCTTTTCCCTTGTGACCTCGGATCGCGAACATGCTGCTTGGCTCGCCGATGATTGCGCCCATGGGTGGGGCGCACAGGTTGCCCATCTTCCGTAACATGTGCGGCACACCGCGACAGCCGGCTTCCTCATCATACGAGAAGGCGAAGTGGATCGGACGGGTCAACGGCAACTTTGCGATCGCGGGCAGTCCGGCAAGGGCCGCGGCAAGAAAGCCCTTCATGTCGCAGGTCCCCCTGCCGAAAAGCTGATCGCCCTCTGACCGCAGGCGGAAAGGATCCGAGGTCCAGGTCCGTTCGGACGCCGTAACAACGTCCATATGGCCGGAAAGAATGTAACCGGGCTTATCTTTCGGGCCAATTGTGGCGAATAGGTTTGCCCGGTCTCCTTCGGGTCCCGGCAAGACAGTCACTTGGGCGCCATGGCTTTCGAGGTAGCTCTTCACCCATGCTACGATATCGCCGTTCGGAGTCCCAACGACGGATGGAAAAGCGACCAGGTGCTCGAGTATGTCGTTAGCTTTCATCGTCGTTTTCTCCGTCACCTCCGGGCCCAGATGGAGACCTCTCGTCACATTATATGCTGCGTTCGAAGCCGCGCGTATTATCGCTGGGGAGGATGCTAACGGTCTCGGGCTGCCGATCGGGCAGGCGCATCCTCGGGCACCGTCCCGTTCAATAGAACGTCGCTGACTCCCCATTCCGATCCCGCGACTTGAATTTACATTGTCGCCGAGTCATAAAGATGGCAATTAATAAACGGTGAATATCAGCTTCAGGTGCGGATTAATGCTGACATCCGACGAACTCGCCTTCTTTTCGGTTCTCACGAGCTCGAAATCTCTCGCGGAAAGCGCGAGAAAGCTGAACGTAACGCCTCCGGCGGTCACACAGCGCCTGCGCGCGCTTGAAGAGAAAGCCGGGGTGAGGCTGATCGACCGGTCCGGACGTCGCTTGCGCCTTACCGAAGAGGGCTCATTGGTCGCTTCTCACAGCGTTATCGTCAGCGATGCCATAGATTCGCTTGCGGAAGCATTGGCGGATCGCAGGGGTGTAGTTCGCGGGCACCTCAGAGTCGCAGCTCCTCACGGATTTGGAAGGATCTACGTGGCGCCGGTCGTGGAGGCGTTTGCTCGAGAGCATGACAATGCCACCGCGACCCTGCAACTTTCCGACCATCCCTCGGCTCTACTCGTTGATAGCTATGAGGTTGTTGTTCACATCGGAGCGTCGGCGCATCTGGACCAGGTCGTGACGACACTTGCGCCGAACAATCGCGTTCTGTGCGCAAGTCCAAAATACCTCGCTTCGGCTCCTCCCATTTATACGCCCGCCGATCTTGCTCGACATCGTTGTCTTGTGGTTCGCGAGAATGAAGAGGATGTAACGCTCTGGCGCTTCAGTGGATCACGGCAGGAAAGTGCGACGGTGCGCGTTAATCCCATCATGTCGAGCAATGATGGCGCCGTCATTCGTGATTGGGCGTTAGCTGGTCAGGGCATCATGATGCGGTCCGAATGGGCCGTTGCCGTAGACCTTACCGAGGGACGGCTGAAGCAGGTCCTTCCCAACTGGAAGCTGCCCCCGGCCGATATCGTCGCGATACTCGGATCTCGGCACGGGCGAAGCGCGAGGACTGCGGCTTTCTTGACGATGCTTCGCCAGTCGCTGAAACCACTCCCCTGGAGAGCCGACCTTCCGTAGGCGTTCGGTCAATAACCGAGGATGGACTTCGTCTCGAGATACTCTTCGAGGCCGTATACCCCATACTCGCGTCCGTTACCCGAGCGTTTGTAGCCACCGAAGGCGGCCGCTCCGTCCCAAGGCGGATAGTTGATATGAACCTGGCCGGCACGGACGCGGGCGGCGACCCGCCGTGCGCGCTCTGGATCGGACGACTGGACATGGGCGCCTAATCCATAGACGGTGTCGTTGGCGATCGAGATCGCCTCATCCTCGTCCTTATAGGGCATGATTGAAATTACCGGACCGAAGATTTCCTCACGAGCTATGCGCATATCCGACGTCACCCCGGAAAAGATCGTCGGCTGTGTGAAGAAGCCGCTCTCGAGCCCGGCTGGACGGCCCAGGCCGCCGCACACCAGCTTGGCGCCGTCATCAATGCCGGCCTGGATCATGATCTGCACCCTCTCGAACTGGGCACGATTGGCGATCGGCCCCATGTCAGTCGACGGATCGAGCGGGGCGCCGACTCGGATGGTGCGAGCAGTGGCGCTTGCCAGTTCCTCCACCTCGTCGAGCCGATGTGCAGGCACCAGCATGCGCGTCGGCGCGCTGCACGACTGGCCCACATTGCGCATGCCGGCGAGCACGCCCTTCGCGACCGCCTCGCTGAAATTGGCATCGTCGAGCAAGATGTTCGGCGACTTGCCGCCAAGTTCCTGAACCACGCGCTTCACTGTCGGTGCGGCCGCCTGCGCGACGAGGACCCCTGCGCGCGTCGAACCGGTGATCGAGATCATGTCGACGTCCGGATGGCTGGCGAGCGCTGCGCCAACGCTCTCGCCTGTGCCGTTGACCAGATTGAATACGCCTGCGGGAATGCCGGCATCGTGCATCAATTCGGCAAAGAGCAGAGCGCTATAAGGCGACAATTCACTGGGCTTGAGAACGATAGTGCAGCCTGCCGCGATCGCGGGAGCAACTTTGGCGGTGATCTGGTAAAGTGGCCAGTTCCAGGGGGTGACCAGCGCGCAAACCCCGATGGCTTCCTTGGCGGTCGCGGTGCGCTCCTCAACTGTCAAGAAGCGGTACTTCTTGAGAATCTCCATCTGTACCCGAATATGCTCGGCAGCAAGCGGAACCTGGGAAGCCCGCGCGAAGCTGATCGCTGCTCCCATTTCCATGACGAGCGCTTCTGCGAACGTCTCCGCTCTTTCCTTCAGTAGCGCATGCATTCTGCCAAGCAGACCGAGCCTCTCGGACACCGAAACCTGAGAGAAGGCGGGGAAGGCTTGGCGCGCCGCTGCAACCGCAACATCGACGTCATTAGCAGTGCCTGAGGCAACATGCCCAATAACCTGTTCCGAGGCAGGATCCACGACAGGAAGCCGCATTACATTTACGGGTTCGTGCCAATTACCGCCAATATAGAACTGGGTCTCGCGTTCGCTAAGCATATTTCACCTCAAGTCACAACATGGCGGCTGTTCGAGCTTTCGAGAAAGATTCCTAGAAAGACGCAAAGATGACAATTCACGTCGTCTGAATGGTTGCTTAAGACTCGTGTTAACGAGGACACGCGTCGTCGGACCTGATGCAGGTGGTATCCGCCTTACCGCCGCGTATGTCCGCTCAAAAGCTCGGAGGTGGGCGTGGCGGCACGGTCGGCGCTAGCCGACCGAGTGTTGAGTCCTGTCAACCGGAAAGCAATACCCTTGGCTTGCCGCACACAAGTCGACCGCAACAGATTGGACCTCCACGACGGCAAATTCTTCCACCCAGGGGGGATTTTCAAGTTGACTGCATTGACTTCATATAGGCTTGCCGATTGGTATGCTTTCGGAAATGGGGAAGACAGACATGATTTCAAAGGGCGCAGAAGAAGCATTCTCCGCGACGGTGTCTGCTTCCGCATCACAGGTCTCTAATGCGGTTGCTTTCGAACAGAACATGGCAGACTTCAACTCGGAGCTTCACGCTCGCCCGTCGATTTATTTTACCGGTCCGGCGATCGTCGAGCACGTTGCTTTCATGCCGATGGATGGCGTGATCATGGAGTTCCACGATAGTCTCGAAGCCGACGGTGGAATTTCAGTCAGAGTTGAACGGCACACTGAGTTCGTGACGGTCACGCGGGTCCGAAAATTGGCCAGCGAGCCCGAGGGTTGGCCGGAAACTGACCTTTGTGAAGGTGATTTTGCGCGGCTAGCAGGGTTGAGCTCTCCACTGCTCGTTTGCCACGTGAGTATCCTTGTACTCGGAAACCCTCCTGATCAGCTGGGAACGGTTCTAAAATCGCTCGACTTCGGCGATACCGCCGCGTCATCAATCGGCGGCGGGGCGGCACAGATTTGCTCCGATTTTCGCGTTCGAGGGGACAATTCAAGTAGAATCATCCTGTTCAATAAAGACCTGAATGCACATCGGCTTGGGCGCATGGTACGGCGGATCTTTGAGATCGAAACCTATAGGTCAATGGCGCTGCTGGGATTGCCGGAGGCGCGTCGTCTTGCCCCGCTTCTGGGCGGATATGACGCGGAACTCGTTCGGCTGACCAATCGAAACTTGAGTACGCCTGCACATCAGCACAAGCTATTGCTCGAGGAAATTACCCTTCTCTCGTCGCATATCATTTCAGCCACCGCGGAGACCCGAAACAGGTTTGGCGCAACCGCTGCCTACGCCAAAATCGTTGAAGAGAGGATCGCCCTTTTACGGGAAACCCATGTCCCCGGCTTTCAACGTTTCGGTACCTTCGTGGAGCGCCGGTTCAAGCCTGCTGTGCGTACCTGCGAAGCAACCGCGTTGAGGCTTGAGCACCTGTCAAGGGCTGCGATGCACCTGCTCGATCTGCTACAAACCCGAATCCAGGTCGAAATTGAGTTCCAGAACGCTACACAGATCCAGGCGATGGCTGATCGGGCCGCGACGCAGGTCAAGATCCAGCGCGCGGTCGAAGGCTTTTCGATGATCGCGATTAGCTACTACTTGCTGAGCTTGCTGAAATTTATATATGAGACAGCAGACCACGCAGGAATTCATTTCGATCCGGTGATCAAGCTCGTCGCTGTTCCGGTGGTTGTAGGATCTGTTGTGATTACCATCCTCCGCGTCAAGCATGCCCTAAAGGCAGAGAGCTAGAGATCGCGCAGCCCGACAGTGTGGCAGCATGGACACCTGCGGCCTCGATGCAACGCGTCCGACAGGCTACGATCCGGCGTTTCGGAGATAGCCTCTCAGCGGCGTTCTCGTCTGAATAGTCCCGGAGTTGAACCTGTTTTTCGCCGAAAGAATTTTACAAAATTGGTCGCTTCGTCAAAGCCAAGGCGACTGCACCGTAACGCTAACCGATCGGCCATCGAAATGTGGGATTTGGCGGCATGACTAGCTTTGCCGTTGATCCTTTATATCGTCGCCACCGGTTTCCCGCTCAGGTGATTGCCATGCAGTTGTATGGAGTAGCCGTTCTTATTCAACCACCGTTCGGAATACCGCAGAGTTTCGTTGCGCTTGCCTTTGAACGAGTGCGTCGGCAAAGGAAGTGCGCTGTCTGGTGGAGGGTTCGACAGTGACACGCTCGTCATTGACGATCGCATAGGAGTAGCCCGTTTTTTCCGGAATCGGCGTTATGACGACGGTGTCGGGAAGCGGTTGGCCGACGACGATCTTCTCCTGGATCACGATGAGTTCCTTAGGAGCCGGAGCCTTTTGTACAAAGGTGATCAACTTCTCAGAGGGCATTGCCGACTGAGCGAAGGCCGTACCGCGGCTGCGATTCCTGCTGTCCGAGTTTCATGACGTTTCCTCGTTTTAACAGCGGACTATCCCGCCGTTGGATCAAACTGGGATCACGATCATCTTTGCCGTAATGGCAGACCGGCGTTGGCTCGCAGGCCTACCTGCTTGCCTGAAAGTTCGAGTTGGGCGCCCTTTTCATTACATCTCTGAACATTGACGGCCGCCCAACGTACAGGAGACACAATGCTGGGGCTTAGCAAGTTCTCGTCGAGAGGCCGCACGAATAATATAAAATATAAATACTTTAGTTATATTTTCCAAAATTTTAGATTTCTTCTCCTGTCGCAACCGTACATTTAGCTTAGAAAAGTGTTATTATTGCAAAATTCTTAGAATATGACAAAGTACTAAGTAGCGCGCACTGTCGCGCGTATAGAGAAAACACCCCCTCCTTATTGATCCCCGCTTTTGCGGGGTTCTTTCTCGCAACCGCGATCTTTCGGTGGATAACCTTAAGGCGGATGAGCTGCGGTCAGACACTGGCCAGAGCTGTCCCAGTGCCTACGCAGAGAATGGTCATGAGAGCGATGAACGGCATACGAAGCATGCCCGGAACATGCTCATTGGACCTGCGTTTTACGGTGAAGGCAATAAAGCGCTGGCCGAACAAACATGGACCGTCGGAATTTCTCGAAAAGCCACGTAGGTATTCTTTGCTTGGTCGCAGCCCTATCAGGCTGCTCCTCTTCCGGTACTGACCAAGTCAGCGCGCAATCAAGAATTATTGCGTCCTGCTCGAATTCTGCCCGCATGGCGCTCACTGGCTGGCACTTGGAGCAGCTACCGGACGCTTATGTACAGCAGACCTTGCAGTCGATGCAGCGCAGTGTCGAAAGTGCTGCTTCTGAAATCGAAACCGTCCACGGCGTCGACCCGACAAAGCGCGAATTACTAACGAGGTCGGTGAGCGACATAGTCAATCTACTTGCGGAGGCGCAGAATCAGGTTGCGCATGGAGATCACGACACCCTGCGAACGATAATGCAGCTGCACGATGCGGTCGATCGGCTCAGCCTGATTTCAGGTACGAGACGCTCCACATGAAGAAGATATTGGAAATATCGCTTGGAATTGTGACGAGTGTTGGCGGCTTTCTTGAAATCGGATCGCTGGCGACGGCTGCCCAAGCGGGATCGGCATTTGGTCTTCAGCTCATCTGGGCGATCGTGCTCGGCACGATATGCATCATTTTTCTTGTTGAAATGGCTGGGCGTTTTGCCGCGGTGAGCGGCCATACGATTTCGGATGGCATCCGTGAGCGGTTCGGTTTCAATTTTTTCCTGCTTCCATTCCTCTCGACTCTGTTGCTCAATCTGATGGTCCTTGCCGCCGAAATAGGAGGCACGGCTGTTGCCCTGGAGCTTGCCACAGGCATCGCTTTTCAGTGGTGGGCGCTCGCCGTTGCGTTCATTGCCTGGTTGTTGCTCTGGAGGGGCACTTTCGGTTTCATCGAGAAAGGCGTTTCCATCCTTGGGTTGGTGACGCTCTGTTTCGTCGTTGCGGCAGTATTGCTTAAACCTGATTTGAAGACGGTGGCCGCCAGTGTTTTGCCAAGCATGCCGCAGCATGACCACGCCAGCTACTGGTTTATGGCCGTCAGCATTCTCGGCGCCTCGATATCACCCTACCTATTCCTGTTCTATTCATCTGGAGCCGTCGAAGACCGGTGGGACAAAACGTATCTAGGCACCAATCGCATCATCGCAGGACTTGGAATGAGCTTTGGCGGCACAATATCGATCGCCGTGCTGATCGTTGCCGGCCTTGTGCTGGCTCCGAATGGGGTGGATGAAGTTACCGATTACCATCAGTTGCCGACCATGCTGGTCCCCGTGTTTGGCCTTTGGGGATACTGGTTATTTGTTGCTTCCTTGGGTATCGCCTGTTTCGGCGCGATCCTGGAAGTTGGGTTGCAGCAGGCATACCTGGCGGCTCAGGGACTGGGTTGGAACTGGGGCGAAGACCGCAAACCGAGTGAAGACCCAGGATTCAGTGCTGCCTACACGCTGGCACTTTTGTTTGCGGCCATCCCGATCGCCTTTGGGGTCGATCCGCTAAATCTGACAATTCTGTCCATGGCTTTGACTGCTGCCACGCTCCCGCTGACAGTCGTTCCGTTTCTCTTCCTGATGAATGATGAGCGATATGTTGGAAAACATGGGAACGGCATTATTTCTAATTCGGCAGTCGTCTTGATCATTCTTCTCGGCTCTGTCCTGGCGATTGTGACCATCCCGCTGGAGCTGCTCGGAGGCACGTGATGGATTTGCTGCATGATGTTCTGGACAAGCAACTGCTCGACCGCGACGGCGTGAAGATGGGCAAGGTAGACGGCATCGTCGCCGAACTGCGCCAAGATGGCCCTCCCCGCGTGGTCGCGATAGAAGTCGGCGCTATTGCGATGGCCGGTCGACTTGGTCACCGACCGCAGCGATGGATAACTTGGTTTGCCACCAAACTTGGCGGTGATCGACACTCCAGACCCCATCGCGTGGCGTGGAGCGCTGTCCACGGGATTGGGATTGACGTTCAGTTGAACGCGGCCGTGAAAGACACCGCGATTTTTGACTGGCAAGACTGGCTGCGAGAAAGAGTGGTGGGTAAAATTCCCGGAGCCTAAAATGGTGGAGATCAATATCGAATTGCTTCTGGGCCGGGCCGTCTCATCGAGAGCGGGCAAAACGATTGGCCATATCGAAGCGATACGGGCCGAACAAGACGGGCCAGATCTTGTTATAACCGAGTTCCATGTCGGCCTATACGCCGCCATGGAGCGAATGTCTGCATCGCCATTAGGTATAGAGCTACTTGATCTTTTTCACCTCCGCCGGAGGCATTGCGGCTATCGCATACGCTGGAATCAAATCGAACTCGGCAAAGCCGAGTTGAGGCTGCTTTGCGACGAAACGGAACTTGCCCCGCTGGACGGCAGCCATTTGAAGAAATAGCCGTTGCGGTGTCAGCCGGCATAACCGCATCTGTCGACGGCAGCTTCCGAGCACGACGATGGCGACAGGACTCACTATCGAGCGAGCTGGCACGATCATCGGACTCAACCTCCGCCGCCTTTTCGGACTTCACTATTCCGCAAAAAGGACGACAGCCTTTCTATGCCCGTTCCCAGCGATGACGGGCATTACACGGCAGACAGCGCACACCACGCTCGACAAGTTGAGAACCGATTTGGGGGCCACGCCACTCGGGCGCAAGAAACTGATGTTCGTTCAGCCGCCAGTTTCGAGGACGGACCCACTATGCGGTTTGCGGTTTGCTTCCTACCAGGCCTGCGCGAAAAGTAGGAAATGCGGTGGTGTTCGCCATGGGCGAAACGCCAACCGGCTAAAAGAAACTACATGGCCGCCCCATGCTACCGATCGAGCACGTTCCTGATGCGCAAGGCGAGATCTGCGAGTGCAAATGGCTTCTGCAGGAGATGGACCCCCTTATCGAGCCGGCCCTGATGGACGATGGCATTGCGAGAATAACCGGTCGTGAACAGGGCCCTGATCGACGGTTGACGTTCCCTCGCCCTTGCGACCACATCCGCGCCGCTCATGCCCCCGGGTAACACGACATCGGTAAATATAAGATCCACCGGTAGGTTGAACGCCAGAACCTGCAATGCCGTTGGACCGTCCTTGGCTTCCAAGACGCGATAACCGAGCTCCTTTAATGACTCCACAGAATAGGTCACGACGTCGGGGTCATCCTCAACCACCAGAATGATCTCGCCGACAGCCGCTTCGGGGAGTGGGAGAGGGGCAATGGCTTCCTCATCGACATGCCCCGATAGGAGCCTCGGCAGGTAAATCTTGACGGTTGTCCCTTGCCCAAGCTCTGAGTAGATTTTCACATGTCCTTTCGATTGCTTGGCGAAGCCGTAGACCTGGCTTAGGCCAAGCCCGGTCCCTTTCCCCTGATCCTTGGTCGTAAAAAAAGGCTCGAAAGCGCGAGCGACGGTTTCTGCGTCCATCCCCGATCCAGTATCGGAGACAGATATTGCAACATATTGTCCCGGAACCACTTCAGCATGATTTGCTGAATAGGCTTCATCCAGGTGCGCGTTGAAGGTCTCGATCGTGAGCTTCCCGCCATCCGACATCGCGTCCCGTGCATTGATGGCCAGATTAAGAAGGGCACTTTCCAACGCATTCGGATCTGCTTCAGTTTTCCAAAGGCCGCCTGCAAGAACGATCTCCACCTCGTAAATTTCTCCCAGCGTTCGATGCAAAAGGTCCGACACCCCCCGAATAAGGCTATTGGCGTCGACAGGTTTCGGATCAAGCGGCTGGCGCCTGGCGAAGGCGAGGAGCCGTTGGGTCAACGCCGCCGCTCTTTCGGCACCGCCCATCGCCTGCGAAGCAGCGCGGCGAAGCCGGGTTGCCTCAGCCGGCAGAGTCCGCAACAGCGTGTCGAGATTTCCAACGATGATCTGTAGCAGATTATTGAAATCATGCGCGACGCCACCGGTCAGCTGCCCAACCGCCTCCATCTTTTGCGCTTGCCGTAAGGCTTCGGCATTGCGGGTCAACTCATCCGTCTTCTGCATTACAAGATCTTCGAGATGAGCGTTCAGCTCCTTCAGAGCCTCTTCCGCGCGCCGTCGTTCCTCCAGTTCGCGCTGTGCAGCCTCGAAAAGCCGAGAGTTGTCGATGGCAACAGCCGTCTCACCGGCAAGACCGAGCAATCCCCGTTCCGACTCCTCGCTGAACACGCCGGTATCAGCGTGGCCGAAAAACAACCCTCCAATCACCTCTTCTGTTCGAGAAATGACAGGGACCGCGAGATAGCTCCTCACGGGAAGATGCCCTTCCGGCATCCCCGCGTAGGGAGCATTTTGTCCATAACGAGGATCTTGCGTGATATCATCTGACCGAACGATGCCTTCCCCTTTGAATGTTGCGGAAAATACGGCCGTGTTGCGAGGCATGGGGAAGCTTGAGAACGCCTCGTGCGGCACGCCCGCAAGCGAATAGAGCATGTAGCTTTCGCCGGCGTGATCGACAAGGTTGTAGAAAAACGCGCCGAATTGCGCCCCCGTCAGTTCGACGCCGGCGTCCGTCACCGCCTGAACAAGCCGTTCCAGATCGTTTTCGCGTGCCAGGATAGCTCCTGCACGATTAAGAACCTCCAGCGCGCGAGTGCGCTCGCGCAGCGCGGATTCGGTCCGCCGCTGCCTTGTGCGATCTCTGAGAATTTTTACGAAACCGATTAAGCCTTCGCCATCGGCAAACAGCGGCGTGGTTTCACCAACCGCCCAGATTTTGCTCCCGTCCTTCCGAAATCGCCACCCCTCGCCGCCACCCTTGCCGTTTGCCTTTGCATCGGCAAGTTCGGTGGCGAGCAAACCCGCGGCATCCTGATGCGCGGGAAAAATCTCGAGCAGAGTCTTTCCCACCATCTCATCTTCAGTCCAGCCAAGCAGATTGCTGGCCCCTTTGCTCCAACTGACGACGATTCCGTGCGGGTCTAAGATAATGATGCCGGTATCGACGGCACTGTCGAGGATCTGCTGAAGTCGCTCGGCAGGCAGGTACGTGGATGAGGTCATCTTCTACCATCGGGAGTGTAAGGGCGCGAATTGGCTCCAAAGTATCACAAGCATCTTGCTGGTCCAGCAGTCGCTCTGACGCTGTCACAACCTTGGCTGTTGATCAAAACAAGGCCGACGGCTATATGTGCGTCAGCTGCGCCTGGGCCAAGCCTGCCAAACCTCACCCCATGGAATTCTGCGAGAACGGCGCAAAGGCGACCGCCTGGGAAATCACCTCCCGGCGTGCAGATCGTGGCTTTTTCGCCGCCCATACCCTTCATGAGCTGGAAGAGTGGAGCGATCATGATCTGGAGGAGCAGGGCCGCCTGACCCACCCGATGCGCTGGAACAGCGCGAATGACAAATACGAGCCGGTGAGCTGGTCTGATGCCTTCGAAGAAATCGGGCGGGAGCTCCGGGCACTCGCTCCGCAACAGGTCGATTTTTACACTTCCGGACGGGCCTCGCTGGAAACGGCCTACATGTACCAGCTTTTCGCCCGCATCTTCGGCAGCAACAACCTGCCCGACTCCTCCAACATGTGTCACGAAAGCTCCTCAGTCGCCCTGCCGGAAAGTATCGGATCCTCCGTCGGCACCGCAATGCTCTCCGATTTTCAGAATTGCGACTGCATTTTCTACCTCGCTCAGAACGTCAACACCTCATCGCCGCGAATGCTTCACGACCTCCAAGACGCCGTCGACAGAGGCGTTAAGATCGTCACATTCAACCCTTTGCGCGAACCCGGCCTCGAGCGCTTCATCAATCCGCAAATGCCGAGCCAGATGCTGACAGGCCACTCGACACCGATCTCGTCGGAATACTACCAGGTCAGGAACGGGGGCGACATTGCAGCACTCTTCGGCATCTGCAAGGCGCTGATCGAAGCCGACGATGCCTTGAAGGCATCAGGGATCAGCAAGGTCGCTGGCAGCGATGCCGTGCCAAAGGATCCGTCGAATGCCGCAACGGTCGCCTTTGCCGCCTCTCCCGGTGACAAGGTCCGAACGAGTTCCTTCTCGACGTAGGTCAGAAAGGCATTGGCATTGATCGGCCCGTTGAGGACCCATGGTGCATCGAGCCGGTCGTTTCTGAGGGCTGCGACAAACGTCATCGTTCTCCACTGACCGTGCGGGACATGGGCGATCAGGCGTTTGCCCCGTTCGCCCCAGCCCCTGAGCGGCGCCATATTCGTCTTCACCCAGGTTTCGTCAATGAACACAAGGCGATCAGGATTGATCGCGCCCTGATGGCGCTTCCACCGTTCACGTTGGCGGGCCAGCTTCGGCCTGTTCTGCTCTGCCGGCAGCACGGTTTTTTTTGAAGCTTTTGCCTTCGCGATGGAGAAAGCGGCAGATATTGGCTGGATGGACTTTGAGGCCGCGATCCTGCAATCCCCGCGCCAGCCACTCAAGCGTCACATGCTCCGGCCCATCGATCATCGACAAGACCCAGCCGCGATGCTCGCCGCAGATCAACGCCCGTCGATGACCACCCATCTTGCCCGGCTCAACACTGCCGGTACGGCGCTGGCGCTGCGCCCATTTGATCACGCTCGACGGCGCGACATTCAGAGCGGCGGCAACCGCATGACATGTCTCGTCGCAAATCCATCGAATAAGCACGACCCATCGAACAAGCCTCCATGGCTCATTCAACCAAATCTGATTTGCGACAAAAACGGAATCCCGATTCAACCAAGTCGCAATCTGCTCTAGAGCAATTACACAAGCTGCTGAGAACGACCGGCAAGAATCAATATCTCCCAGGGGTGCCAGCGAAAGACAGTTGCTCCACGCCAGAGGTTCAGCGAAAGCAGATACCAGGTCTCGCGAAAGCCGAAGCTCCCTGAAAAATGAGGCGAAGACGTAAGGAGCACTGAACGCGCGGCCGGCGGATCAGTCGAGTTTCTGGAGGCCTTGTAACGCGGGGAAGGTCCACTAGATCGCGGGAAGGTGTTCGGTAACGTACCAACGAGTTGGACATGTCTTATTTAATATATTTCTAATTTAGAAATGCCTACTTCATCTGCGTTGTAGTAGGAGGACTGAGTAATGATGCAGCGTATTGAATCTCTCGAGAATGTCGAAACAAAACCCATTTGGTCGGTTAGGGATTTCGCCAAGCGTCACCAACTCACTGATATCGAGGAAACCCGCCTGCTGCAGCTGTTCGGCCACTTTGCTACAGCATCCGAACTTCTTCATAACGTCCAGCGACAGCCTCGGTGGCGATAGTGTTACGCCCGGCCCATCGCTGGCCCATGGCTGGCACAGGGTTCATCGCCTTTGTCCGGATAAAGCGCTAGAGAGTGGGCGTTGAGATCGAGGTCGCATCGCTATAGAGGTATTCCTGATAGTCACCGACCGCCGAGGCCATATCAGCAATACGCACGAGCTGTCGGCAGCGATACGAATTTATGGCGCTGGACCCTAATCAGACGGGGCTGGTACGCTCGAAAGCGAGATGCGGCGGCATAGTTGGGACTTAGGGGTCGGTTTTGACCTCAAGCAGGATGGGGCGGTCGGACGCAAGCGCGTCATCCCAGGCGGGCCCCGGGTCTCCCGAGTGTATCGCCCTTGCCGTATCACCGGGCATCCGTGTGATGGCGGATGCTCTCACGCTCGTCGGAAAGGCTACGAAGCACCTAGATCAAGACGACCGCCAGCGATGATGCATGACCAAGGGGTTGGAACTCCAGCAGATGCCAGGTCCGGATTGTGTCAGCTGACCGACCTCCGGAAGTCTCAACAGACATATTACCGCCAATGCCCGGTGCTTCGAAAGGCATCGCCCACTCAATAGCGATCACGTCTGCGGCTAAGTGGTCTTGCTTACGCCGCGCTACATGAAGTCGCCGGCGGCACCGATCCAGGCAGTTGCGCATCGCGAAGGGCTTCACCGACCCGAAAATCAAGATCTGCTTTGGTGAGGCAAACATTAACTTTGAGGCACGTGAGGACATCAAGATGATCACCCATCCCGGCCCCATCGTCCGAACGATCGATGGAGCCGGCGATGAGGCCGAGCTCGTGCAGCGGCGCTGGAGTTGGGCCGGGACCCGACAAGCGGCGGGTGTTCCGGTCGAAAGATCGGGACGTCGAGCAGCGCTCCGCCTTGCGCAATGCGACAGGTGTGTCGATGGATGATGATGTGGAAGAAGTCATTCGCGAACTGGCCGGCGGGTTCTGATTGACGCCCAACGACACCATCAAGTTCGTCGTGGGGAATGGAGGAGAGGAGCACCTACCTGCCGGTGCATGTGCTGGATGGGCACACGCGGCTCGGCTTGAACGCGCAGGGCCATTGTGGCAACAGTGACTCGTACAGGAGTCGAGGCCTTAAGCTGGCCAAACTCTAAGATTGGACTGCGGCCCCAGGTCGCAATCAGAATAGGCGACTCGACTTTGCGCGCGCATATCGTAGAATTCCTTGTGCACGTCGAGGGCTAAAGAGGGTTGGCCGATGAGCGCAAATTCCGTGAGGGTTTTCGAACGCGATGGAAAATGGATTGTGGTTATAACCGAAGGCGATGAGTGCACTGAGCGTGAATTTTTAAACGAAGAGTTCGCGCAAAACTACGCAGCTGGCCAAGCCTTGCGGTTACATGCCATGCCCGAGAAATCGCCTATCTCCGGGAAGCGTTAAGGAACCTCATAAACGCCAGCCTCATAAGCAGCGTCACGCAGCCGCGTATATGACGCTGTCGCAGCTTTCCTTCATGCGTCCACTCGCGATATTCAATATCGGCAACGAGCTTTGGCTCGATAAAGGACCGCGTTTCGCTTCCGTCCGGTGTCGACGGCCGGCTTGGCGATGGTTAACCTATCCATCTGCTCCCGGAGCTCGCTCACGGAACGTTCGTTAAACCCCGTCCCCAGTCCCCCGACATATACGAGCTCGCCTCCTTTGCGCGCGGCGAGCAGTAGCCGGCCGATGACCCCGAACGATGCTGTGGACTTCTCATAGCCGACGATCGCGAAGCGATCGCTCTGAATGCACTTGATCTTGAGCCAATCGCCGAGGCGACCGATGCTATACGGGTTGTTGCGGTCTTTCGCGATGATGCCTTCGAGCCCAACATCGCACGCAATAACGCAAAAGCTTTACCGTCAGCATCGATCTCTTCAGAAAGCCTGATGGCCTCCGCACCGACATTGCGAAGGTGGCGCAAGATTTATGGCAATAACGGGATTGTTGTTCTTTTTTAGCGGGTTAGCAGCGCAGGAGCATGAATACTAATTTTTCGTTTCGCTCTCTCTTGAAATCGAAAAATGTCAGAACCAAATCTTTTCGCGCAAAGTGCTCGACAACAGGTTTTGCATCCGCCCGGACTGGTCATCCGGTCCGGCCAACCGCAGGCTAATGGAGCCAGACCATGAGAAAGGAAACCGCCAGTAATTCGATACCGGACGAAGCCAGGGCAGCGATCAGCGCCGACCACCTGCTGCATCCGGCGAAACATTTTGGTCACCCGCGTGACGTGCTTACCGCCAACGATATCGGCGATGACGAAAAGCGCGCCATTCTCGCGTCGTGGGCATCCGACATCTTTGCCGTCGAGTCTATTCCGGCGGTTCGTCTTTATCCCGGTGCGGATGAAGCCGTCTCCTATGACGAGATCATTGAAGCGCTGAAAACTTTGGACGGGCACAATCTGCAATCTGGGGTTCAAGACTCGCCTAAATCCAAATCCATTGACGTCCGCAGGGCACGCCGCCGCAGAGCGGGAGCGCGTCGGTTTGGTGGCCTTGGCCTCTCCGGCTACCGGAAAGGAGATCGATGCTGACAGCCATTTGAGATGTAGACTTCGACGTAACACCCGTGTGCCTGAAGGACACGAACAGGGTTTTTGGCGACGACCCTTAGCTGAGGAGGCTTTGCCGATGAAGATCGCTCAGATCGCACCACTTGCTGAAAGCGTTCCGCCCAAGCTTTATGGGGGAACCGAGCGCATTGTTTCCTATCTCACCGAAGAACTGGTCCGTCAGGGCCATGATGTCACGCTGTTTGCCAGCAGCGATTCTGTTACCGGCGCGCGCCTCGTAGGATGCTCCGATGTCGCGTTGCGTCTTAATCCGGCCATCAAGGACCATCTGCCGCATCAGGTCGTGATGCTGGAGGAGATCCGCCGGCGGGCGCACGAATTCGACGTGCTGCACTTCCATATCGATCTCCTGCATTTTCCGCTGATCCGCGACTTTGCCGATCGCACCGTCACGACATTGCACGGGCGTCTCGACCTGCCGGATCTCAAGCCCGTTTACAAGGCCTTTCCCGATATTCCGCTGGTGTCGATCTCCGATGACCAGCGCCGCCCGATGCCACCGGTCGACTGGCGCGGAACGGTCTATCACGGATTGCCTGCCGACCTTCTTCCCTTCACGCAGAACCCTAGGGGCAATTACCTTGCCTTCCTTGGGCGGATTTCTCCGGAAAAGCGCCCCGACCGCGCGATCCAGATCGCGGCAAAGGTTGGAATGCCGCTGAAGATCGCCGCCAAGATCGATAATGCCGACAAGGCCTATTGGGAAACCCTAATCGAGCCGATGGTGAAGAGCCATCCGAATGTCGAATTCATCGGCGAGATCGACGAACATCAGAAGGCTGACTTCCTTGGTAATGCTGGCGCCCTGCTCTTCCCGATCGATTGGCCGGAGCCCTTCGGGCTGGTGATGATCGAGGCCATGGCCTGCGGCACGCCAGTGATCGCTTTCGGCTGTGGCTCGGTACCCGAGGTCATTGACAATGGCATTTCCGGCATTCTCGTCGACAGCGTCACCGAGGCGGCTGAGAACGTCGAATGGGCGCTGCGGCTCGATCGGCAAAGGGTACGGGCAGCATTCGAAAAGCGCTTCACCGCGAAACGGATGGCGTGCGACTATGTCGACATCTACCGCAACTTGCCGGGCGTTCGTACCAAAGCCGCGCCAATCCGTCGGTCAAATGGTCAGGCGCCCGACCTGCAGGCCGTTGCCTGACGTCAAGGAGGAGACATGTCAAACATTTCTGCGGACAGCAACTCCGCCGCGGCATCGCCGGGCCCGGCGGCGGCGGTCGCTCAGTTTTTCATTCCGGCCGCCGCATCGCTGCAGGAGCGCCGGCCGCGCACCCTGAAGCACGGCGATACTTTCGCCGTCTTCGACCACAATGGCGATGCTCTTTCCGGTCCCGGCAGTCCGGAAGGTCTCTTTCACCGGGATACCCGTTACCTCTCGCATCTCTACCTGACGATCACCGGGCAGCGGCCGATGCTCCTGTCGTCGACACTGCGCGATGACAATGCCACGCTGACCTGCGATCTCACCAATCCTGATCAATTCGATGACAAGGGAAGGCTGGTTCTCGGCCATGACACCATTCATCTGCGCAGGTCGCGCTTTCTCTGGAATGCCTGTTGTTATGAACGGCTGGCCGTGAGGAACTATGACGAGCGTCGGCAACATGTCCGCATCCAGATCGCGTTTGATGCCGATTTCGCTGACCTTTTCGAAGTCCGGGGAACCGCAAGGGCAAGGCGAGGGCGCCATCTTCCTGCCGTCATAGAACAAGATAGCATCCTCCTTTGCTATATTGGCTTGGACGATCGCAAGAGGTCGACGCGACTTTCCTTCATGCCGGAACCGACCGAGATTCGGAGCGATCTTGTCACCTTCGATCTCCATCTAGAGCCACACGAGACCAAATCGCTGTTCATCCAGATCGGCTGCGACCAGACCTCCGCCGACCGACTGAGCCGCCTTTCTTTCTTCCTGGCCTTGCGGGACGCCCGTCGTGCGTTGCGCGCCTCTTCCTCGCGCGCGGCGTTGATCGCCACCTCGAACGAGATCTTCAACGAAGTCTCGCGCCGCAGCGTCTCCGACCTCTACATGTTGCTGACCGACAAGGCAGAAGGTCCCTATCCCTATGCCGGCATCCCCTGGTTCAGTACCGTCTTCGGCCGCGACGCTCTGATCACCGCGCTTCAGACGCTTTGGCTCGATCCGGAGATCGCCCGCGGCGTTCTCGGTTATCTGGCAGCCAACCAGGCGACGACTCTCGATCCTGCTTCGGACGCCGAGCCGGGCAAGATCCTGCACGAAACGCGCTACGGCGAGATGGCCGAACTTGGCGAGGTTCCGTTCGGACGTTATTACGGCAGCGTCGATTCTACGCCGCTATTTGTAATGCTAGCTGGCGCCTATCTTCAGCGAACCGGTGATCTTGCGACGGTCGACCGGCTCCTGCCATATGTCGAAGCGGCGCTGACATGGATCGACGAATATGGCGATCGCGACAGCGACGGCTTCGTTGAATATGGACGGCTGACGGAGGAAGGACTGATCAATCAGGCATGGAAAGACAGCCACGATTCGGTTTTCCATGCTGACGGCACATTGGCCCGGGGGCCGATCGCGATCGCCGAAGTCCAGGCTTATGTCTACGGCGCGTGGCAAAGTGCTGCTGAAATCTTCAGGCGGACGGGCAGGCCGGAACGAGCCGCGAGTTTTCTCGCGCGGGCGGAGGGACTGCGCCGGGCTTTCGACATCAGCTTCTTCGACGAGGAGCTTGGCACATATGTGTTGGCCCTCGACGGAGATAAGCGACCCTGCCGGGTTCGATCCTCAAATGCCGGCCATACGCTATTCACCGGCATTGCTTATCCTGAACGGGTCCAACAGCTTACCCGCACTCTGATGAGCGCATCGTCCTTCTGCGGCTGGGGCATTCGTACCATCCCCTCCACCGAAGCACGTTACAATCCGATGAGCTATCACAATGGCTCGATCTGGCCACACGACAATGCCCTGATCGCCAGTGGCCTTGCCCGCTTTGGCTATCGCGTCGAAGCGGCACGGATCTTCGAGGGGCTGTTCGCCGCCGCGACCTACATCGACCTGCGACGGCTCCCCGAACTCCTCTGCGGCATGCCGCGCCAGAGGGCACGCGGGCCCACCTTTTATCCGGTAGCCTGCTCGCCTCAAGCATGGGCTGCAGCAGCACCCCTGTCTCTGCTGCAATCCTGTCTCGGCCTCGACTTCGACCCCAACGGCCCGCTCATCAGCTTCAATATGCCGCGCCTTCCCTCCTTCCTCGACGAGGTGATCTTGCGACGCCTGCTGATCGGTGGCGGCTCGGCAGACGTCGCCATTCGCCGGTCGGGAGGCCAGGTCGTTGTCGACGTGATCAATCGCCAGGGCAATGTTCAGGTGCTCATCACGGCCTGATGAAGAGAGGGTTCCGGAAGGCGGGTCACCCGCCTTTCCAATCCTCTTCCTCTTCATCCGACCGTAGCAGATCGACAAGCCTGGCAACCCTGCCGGTCGGCAAATGCCGGCCTTCACCCATCAATGCTTCGTCGTTATTGGCCCATGCAAATGCCTCGGCAAGTTCGGCCTGCGTCGCACCTGTCGCGATGACCTCGGCGACAAGCGTTTTGTCGGCGGGCCCGAGGATGGCGATGACGTCGTCAGAAGTCATTGTCATGTCCGTTACTCCGTTTCTGGACTTATCTGGATCTGGCCTCACCCAGATCTGGTATTTGGAAACGAAACCAACAATTTTACATCGCAAAACTGCACTGCTCTTGAAACTCCAAGCCCATGAATTATATCACTATTGTTCGATTACCCACTAGGAATCTACAAGTCCAGGAGGCGCCATGTGCCCTTGGCGCCTCCTTGTATCCATGTTGCTTGCAAGGAGGATATGGCTATGAGGACAAACCTCGATTCCTCTCCCCTGTTCCGGTCACGGAAAGACTTTGCCACCTGAATCAACAGAAAGGAGAAAACCATGAGTGTTCGTGATCTGATTCCCTGGGGCCGCGCTAATGGCAACCAGGTTCCGAGTGGCTTGCGCGACGACAATCGGGATCCCTTCCTGTCGCTGCATCGCGAGGTGAACCGCCTGTTCGACGACGTTTTCCGCGGCTTTGGCTCCGGCCTGCCCACCTTCGGGAGCGGTTCCGCCTTCAGTGCCGGCTGGCCGAGCATCGAGATCTCCGACGCCGACAAGGAGATCAAGGTGACCGCCGAGGTGCCGGGCCTTGAAGAAACGGACATCGAGGTCCTGCTCAACGACGGCGTGCTGACGCTGAAGGGTGAAAAGCGCTCCGAGTCCGAAGACAAGGGCCGAAACTTCTCCGAGCGCTATTACGGCCGTTTCGAGCGCCGCATTCCGCTCGGGGTCGAGGTCAAGGATGACCAGGTTGATGCCCGCTTCAAGAACGGCGTGCTGACCGTGACCTTGCCGAAGAGCGAGAAGGCACAGTCGCAGGTCAAGCGTATCGCCATCAAAAGCTGATCGGTTAACCACTCGGCGGCCGGGTCGATTGGGCCGCCAGTATCCTTCGCCAGCCGGGAGGGGTTAACAACGGAGATTGCAAGAGAGACACAGCAGGAAACATAACGCGGGCCTCCATGAACCGACCCTCGGGCATCGTCAGCGCGCTTGGCCGAAGCGGTCTTAGCCGCGATGGTTATGAAGATTTTATCCAGACGGACGCTTCGATCAATCCCGGCAACTCGGGCGGCGCATTGGTAACCTTTGACGGCAGGCTTGCGGGGATCAACTCCGCGATCCTCAGCCCGGCTGGCGGCAACATCGGTATCGGCTTCGCCATACCGGGCAAGATCGCAAGATTGGTGATGACCCAGCTGATCCAACATGGCGAGGTCATTCGCGGCAAGCTTGGCGTGGCGATCCAGGATATTGATTCCGATATGGCAGCGTCACTCGGGCTGGATGACGCAAGCGGCGCGCTGATCGCGGCGGTTGAGCAAGGATCTCCGGCCGCTAGCGCGGGTTTGAAACCGGGTGACGTGGTGTCGGTTGTCGATGGTCGACCGGTTCATGGTGCTGCTGATCTGCGCAATCGCATTGGCCTGACGCCCGTTGGCTCGCAGATCGAGCTGACCGTCAGGAGCACTGGCTCGGAGCGTACGGTTAAGGCACGCGTGAGCGGATCATAGAAGCCCCTCTCTTCATGTTTCCGGCCGCGGTTCGTCCACGGCCGGAATGCTCATCAACGGGAATTCAATGGTGCCAGTTTTCGTAGGTCGCTGCGAACGCAAAGAAGCACTCGACCAGCTCTAACGGAATCCATCGCCTTGAAGGGATCTGGACTGACAACCCCACGATTGCAGCATTCGGCCTACGCCAATCTACTGAAAATTCCGGCTCTTGATCTTCATCGTATCAATATGAAGATCCGGCGTGAACATATTCCTGGCACGAACCCCTGGAGGCGCTTTTTCGCGTGAATCCGGACTGCCCGGCGAGCCATGGGCGAATTCATCGCCGCGGCCGGTCGGCGGATGGAAGGCACCGTCACGCCCGGCAAGCCCTGACAGATCGGCCGAGAGATCGAAGAGCTGCTGGGCGACCAGGTGAAGTACCTCCCCTTCCCGTTGGATCCTGCCGTTGATCGCCATCATGCTGGCGCCGAGCACCACCCGGCGGGACCGTTCGAACAGTTTCGGCCAGACGACGATGTTGGCAATGCCGGTCTCGTCCTCGATGGTGATGAACATAACGCCTTTCGCTGAACCCGGTCGTTGCCGAACCAGCACCAGGCCGGCCGCCATCAGCCACTGGCCGTCCCGCGCCGTCATCGCTTGGGCACAGGTCACAATCCGGCGCTTGGTAAGATCGGCCCGCAGGAATCGTAACGGATGCTCCCGGAGTGTCAGCCCGATGTGACTGTAATCCTCGACGACGTTATGGCCGTCCGTCATCTGCCTGAGCTCGACGTCCGGCTCCTGCTGCTCGGCAATCGCCCGCGCCTCGCGTTCGGCGGCGGCGGTAAACAGAGGCAACGGCTCGTCGCGCAGCGCCTTGATCGCCCAGAGCGCATCGCGGCGTTCGAGGCGCAATGACGGCAGGAAGGCGTCGGCCTCGGCGAGCTCGACAAGTGACGCCACCGGCACACCCGACCGCCGCCACATGTCGTCCACCGATGCGAAGGGTTCATCGGCGCGCGCGGCGACAATGCGTGCCGCGTCGGCGGTCGCCAATCCTCGCACCAGGCGCATGCCGAGCCGCACCGCGTGCCGGCCTGTACCCTCCACCTCCTCGAGCGTGCAGTCCCAGCGCGAGCGGTTGATGCAGATCGGGCGGACCTCGACGCCGTGTTTCCTCGCGTCGGAAACGATCTGTGCCGGCGCATAAAAACCCATCGGCTGCGAGTTCAGAAGTGCTGTGCAAAAGACATCCGGAAAATGGCATTTCACATAGTTGGAGGCATAGGCGATCAGTGCGAAGGAGGCGGCATGGCTTTCGGGAAAGCCGTAACTGCCAAAACCTTCCAGCTGCGAAAACGTCCTCTCGGCAAACTCCTTTGTGTAGCCGTTTCGGATCATCCCGCTCACAAGCTTGTCCTGGAATCGCGAGACGCCGCCAGTGAACTTGAAGGTCGCCATGGATTTCCGCAACTGATCGGCTTCGCCGCCGGTAAACCCGGCACAGACCATCGCCACCTTCATCGCCGACTCCTGAAACAGCGGCACGCCCAGCGTCTTGTGGAGGACCGCCTCCAGTTCGGGCGTCGGATACTCGACCTTCTCCTTGCCTTCGCGGCGGCGCAGATAGGGATGGACCATATCGCCCTGGATCGGCCCGGGGCGGACGATCGCCACCTGAATGACGAGGTCATAGAATGTTTTCGGTTTCATCCGCGGGAGCATCGACATTTGCGCCCGGCTCTCAATCTGAAACGTCCCCAAAGTATCGGCCCTGCGAATCATCGCATAGGTCGCCGGGTCTTCCTGTGGGATGGTGGCGAGGTCGAGATCCTGATGCTTGTGCTCGCCGATGAGGGCAAAGGCCTTGGCCATGCAGGTCAGCATGCCCAAGGCTAAGACATCGACCTTCATCATCTTGAGCGCCTCGACGTCATCCTTGTCCCATTCGATCACCTGGCGGTCGGCCATCGCCGCCGGTTCGATCGGCACGAGATGATCGAGCCTGTCATGGGTCAGGACGAAGCCGCCGGGATGCTGGCCAAGATGCCGCGGTGCTCCCATCAGCTGCTGGGCAAGCTGCAGGGTCAAGGCGAGACGGCGGTCCTCGGGATTGAGGCCGAGGGCGCGCACCTGGTTCTCGCCGACCGTTTCCGACCAGGACCAGATGCCGGAGGAAAGCGCCTTGACCAGATCCTCGGGCAGACCGAGCGCCTTGCCGACGTCGCGAATGGCGCCCTTGGCGCGATAGCGGGTCACGGTGGAGCATAGGGCCGCCTTGTGATGGCCGTAGGTCTTGTAGATCCACTGAATGACGTCCTCCCGCCTTTCATGTTCGAAGTCGACGTCGATGTCGGGCGGCTCGTCGCGCTCCTGGGAAACGAACCGCTCGAAGAGGAGGTCGTTGGTTTCCGGGTCGATCGAGGTAATGCCGAGCACATAACAAACGGCCGAATTGGCAGCCGACCCCCTGCCCTGGCAGAGAATACCCTGCGATCGGGCATAACGGACAATGGAGAATACCGTCAAAAAATAGGGGGCGTATTTCATGGTCTCGATCAGCGTCAATTCATGGCGGATGGTCTTGTCGACATGCGCCGGCAGCCCTTCCGGGTAACGCGCCCTGACGCCCTTCCAGGTGTAGTGCTCCAGCGACTGTTGCGCCGTCATGCCCGGGATCAGCGCCTCTTCCGGATACTGATAGACGAGCTCTTCCAGTGAAAACCTGCAGCGCTCGACGATCTCTGTCGTCCGCGCCACCGCTTCCGGATAGCGGGGAAACAGACGCGCCATCTCTTCGGGCGGCTTCAGATAACGGTCGGCGTGCCGCTCGCGCTCGAATCCGACGTCGTCGATGGTGGTGCCGGTGCGGATGCAGGTGACGACATCCTGTAGCTGCCGCCGGCCAGGCTCATGGAACAGCACGTCATTGGTGACGACCGTCTTCACCCGGTGCTTTATCGCCAGGTTCGACAGCTCATGCAGCCGCAACTGATCGTTGGGGCGGCGACGCAGACAGAGCGAGACATAGGCACGGTCGCCGAAGAGTTCCGCCATCTTCCTGAGCTGCACGGCGCAGCTGTCGTCTGGCATGTCCGGCACCAGGATGGCGATCAGGCCTTCGGCGTAGAGCGCCACATCGTCGAGATGCAGGATGCACTTGGCCTTCCCGCCCCTGCCCTTGCCCAAGGTCAGCAGCCGTGTCAGCCGCGAATAGGCGGCGCGATCGGTGGGGTAGACGAGAATCGACATGCCGTCAGCCAGATCGAGCCGGCAGCCGACGACGAGCCGCAGACCGGTGGCGCGCGAGGCCTCGAGCGCCCGGACGATGCCGGCCAGGCTGTTGCGGTCGACGATGCCGAGCGCCTCGATGCCCATGAGCTTGGCGGTCGCGAACAGCTCCTCCGCCGAGCTTGCGCCGCGGAGGAAGGAGAAATGGCTGGTGACCTGCAGTTCGGCGTAGCGCATCAGGCAAACACTCCATGCAGGAACCATTTGCGCGATCCGGTCTCCGCATCGACGCCATCGCCGGAGCGGAAAATCCAGAAGCGCTCGCCGGCATCATCCTCGACGACGAAGTAGTCGCGCACGGCGACCCATTCGGAGCTGCGTTGCCACCACTCTCCGAAGATGCGCTCCGGGCCGTCGGCACGCTTCACCCGACGCCGCTTGCCGCGCCAGGTAAAGGAGACCGGCGGATGATCGGGCAGAAGCGCAATCACCTCGATCGCCTCCGGATGCGGCAAAAGCCTGGAAGGCCGCGGCCAATGGAGCGGCCAGGTAGCGCCGATCTCGTCTGCCGTGGGCGCAATGCGCTGGACGCTGCGTTCCGGGACGTCGCTTGCCACTGGCGCCACGCGAAAAATCCGCTGGCCTCCGCGATTGCCGAGCACATCGATGAGCGGCGTCACATCGGTGACCTGCTCTTCGATCAACGAGGAGGCCGACTGCATGTCAACGAGCGGTTCGGCAATGATAGCGGTGAGGCTCAGCTTCTCGATACCGAAGCCAGGCTCGATCTTCTCGATCCGATCACGGAAGAGTTTGGTCAGCCAGGCAATGTCACGGACCGGTTTGGCTGTGCCGGCCCGAAGCGACTGAAGCGTGTTGTCGACGCGGTAGACGATCAGGTCGGCGCGCCGCACCCCAAGTCCCCGCTTCTCGAGCTCCAGACAGAGCTGCCGCACCAGGCGGCTCACATATTTCTCGATGGTCTCCGGTGCGCCGATCGGTTCAGCAAAGGATTTTTGCACCTCGACGAGGTCGGCCGGCCGGATCGGATCGATCGGCTCGGCGATGCGGCCGAACATCTGGTCGAGGCGCCGCCCGACCTCCGGGCCGAAACGCAGCGTCAGCGGCGCGCGCGGCGTAGCGGCAAGATCACCGACGGTGGCGAAGCCGAGGGTGCGGAGATTTCCGACGATTTCGACCGGCAGGCGCAGCGAGGACAGCGGCAGCCGGTTCACAGCCTTGGCGGTCTCGCCGCGTGGGATGATAATCGTCTCGCGATCCGTGGAGCGGGCGAGCGCATGCGCTGAGCCCCAAGTGTCGGCGATCGCTGCTCGCGCTGCAAGACCGCGGCCGCGGAAACGGTTGACGAGACCGGAGAGCAGCAAGTCTTCGCCACCCTGCAGATGATCGGCGCCTTCGGTATCCATCACAATGCCGTCCGGAGTATCCATGGTGACCACGGGAGAATATTGCGACAAGGCCCATAACGTCAGCCGTTCGAGTGTTGCGAGGTCGGCTACTGGGTCGGCATCAATCATCGTCAGCCCATGGACCAGCGCCTGCGCCTTGGCGGCCGACATGCCGACGTGCAGCCCGAGTTTGAGGGCTGCCCGGTCGGCCGCCGCTACCCATCGCTTCGATCCGCTACGGGCGATTACCACCAGCGGCGTGTCAAGAGACAGCGAAGGATCGGCGCGCCTGATCCGGTCGGTCGGCAGTGTCGGAAGAAAGACAGATACGACCCTGGCCATCACATGCTCCGATAATGAACTCTCCTCCCTCGCCTGCCCTCACCCGCATGAGTTCTGCGAGCCAGCGCGCGCGGCCGACACCCGGTACGGGAAGCGGCTCGGATGGCAGCACCGAGATCCGCCAGCGGGTCGCCGCGGCCGTCGGCATGCCGAAATCGGAGGCTTCCGTCTGGCGACGCCATCGGCGGATCACCAAGCCCAATGTGCCCGACTTTTCCGCCGCAAGCTGCAGACGGCGCGATGCCGTCATCGGCAGGCGCACCAGTTCGGCGACGACGGCGCCGAGGCCGCCATAGCGCAACGCCTCTTCGAAGCTCGCCAGCACCGTCTCTTCCTTGTCGCATTCGACGAAGATGACGCGGTCGGGATGAAGCCCGATCTGGGCAAGTGCCGGAAAGAAGAGATCGAAGCGGGTGAGGCACCAGACCACCTTGCCGGTGGTGCGAGCCGCAATGCCGCCGATGAAGAGTGCCGCGGCCGCGCCATCGATGGCGCCATTTCCGCCGCCGGCCACTTCATGCAGCGCACCAAAGGCCAAGCCACCTCCCGGCAACTGCGCATCGATCTCACTGACCCCGAACGGCAGGAAACTGCGATGGCGCAGGCCGGTCCCTTCCAGGCTGGCGATTTTCTCGCGCAACTCGTCGAGAACGGCATTCGAAGTGGCGACGGCTGTGGTCATGATCTCCTTGCGGCAACCCGTTTTCGACTTGAGAAGAGGCGGTATGTTCTTTATTTGTTCTCAAAGCAAAAACGAGTCAATGCGTGTCCGGCGCGCTCAAGTTGAGCGCGGGCGCGGGCCCGACGGATTCGATGAACGGATTCAATCCGATGACTGAATTAGGAATTTTTTCGCATGGCCCGACCGGACCTGTTAAGTGATCTGAGACTGAAGGATTATCGTGAGCCGGTTATCGAATTCATCTGTCGGCGATGTGACCGCCATGGCGCGATCGAGCGCAAGCTGTTGGTGAAAGTGTTCGGCGCCGGTGTGAGCTTCGCGGTCCTTCGCCGTAGGATGGCCATGGGCT
The DNA here is from genome assembly GCF_051810745.2 of Rhizobium sp. F40D2. Taxonomy (NCBI): domain Bacteria; kingdom Pseudomonadati; phylum Pseudomonadota; class Alphaproteobacteria; order Hyphomicrobiales; family Rhizobiaceae; genus Rhizobium; species Rhizobium sp. F40D2. The sequence continues at coordinate 512,525 of NZ_JBPWQX020000004.1, read as the reverse complement.
GCGAGCGCATGCAAACGCCGGAAGGTGACAAATGCGGCGCACACTTCCCATGTCTGGACAACATAGATGGTCCTAATGGGAGCCAGTCATGAGAAACGATGAAGGTCACGATCGGCCGCGCAAGATCATCCATGTGGATATGGATGCTTACTACGCTTCGGTTGAGCAGCGCGATAATCCGGAATTGCGCGGCAAACCGATTGCCGTCGGCGGATCGGCTGCCCGCGGCGTAGTGGCGGCGGCGAGCTACGAAGCGCGGGTCTTCGGTGTCCACTCGGCGATGCCGTCGGTGACCGCAAAGCGGAAATGTCCGGATCTTATCTTCGTGCCGCCGCGCTTTGATGTCTACAAGGCGGTGTCGCAGCAGATCCGCGCGATCTTCGCCGAATATACGCCGATGATTGAGCCGCTCTCGCTCGACGAGGCCTATCTCGATGTCACGCACAATCTCAAGGGCATGGAGATCGCCACCGAGATCGCGCTGGAGATCCGCGCCAGGATCAAAGAGATTACCGGCCTCAACGCGTCGGCCGGGATTTCCTACAACAAGTTCCTCGCCAAGATGGCGAGCGATCTGAACAAGCCGAACGGCCAGGCCGTGATTACACCGAAGAACGGGCCGGCCTTCGTCGAGGCCCTCCCCGTCAAGAAGTTCCATGGTGTTGGACCCGCGACGGCCGAAAAGATGCATCGGCTCGGGATCGACACCGGCGCGGATCTGAAACAGCGGACCCTCGAATTCCTGGTGGAGCATTTCGGGAAGTCGGGACCGTATTTTTATGGCATTGCCCGCGGCATCGATGAGCGTCAGGTCAAGCCGAACCGCGTGCGCAAATCCGTCGGCGCGGAAGATACGTTTTCCCAGGACCTCCATACCTTTGAACCCGCCCGTGAAGGGCTTCAGCCATTGATCGAAAAAGTGTGGGGTTATTGCGAGGCCAATGGGATTGGTGCCAAGACGGTGACGCTAAAGGTCAAATATGCCGACTTCAACCAGATCACCCGCAGCAAGACCGCTCCCGCACCTCTGGCAGCGATCACCGACCTAGAGGAGATCGTCGGCCTGCTGCTGGCGCCGATCTTTCCGCCGCGCAAGGGTATTCGTCTGGTCGGCGTTACCCTGTCGTCGCTGGAGCGGCGGACCTCTGGAACGGAGCCGCAGTTGCGGTTGGCGCTTTAGACCGCCAGCATCGGCTGGGCAGGAGCGCCGGTGTGGCGCTTGACGCCGAACGTCCCCGCCGGCAGCGGCCGCAGGATTTCCTCTTCGGGAAAAAGTCCGTCGAGCCAGACCATGCGTTGGTCGCGCGTCAGCACCGCCATCTGCCGGTCGTGGAACGGCGCGATATCGGGGTTGGCCTCGATGGTCAGGACGGCATAGGCCTCCGGCCAATCGTCGGCCGCCGGCCGCCAGATCCCCGCAAAATAGAACCAGTCGCCGTTGGCGAGCGAAAAGCTGAAGCTCCTATGGCGAAACTCCGAGGCGGGGACCAGGCAGCGGTGGCTCGGGAAGCTCCGTCCTTGCGAGCGGATGACGTTGACGGCGCGCGGACCGCCTTCGCGGGGACGCAGCCCCCATGGCAGCTCCACCATCTCCACATCGCCGTCATGGCGTCTTATGATGACGCGGCGCTCGTCGAGCGGGGCGTCGGACTGGAAAACCTTCGCGCTCATCATAGATAGAACATATCAGGAACAACTTTTCGAAGCAACCAACCTGTAATGAGGGACGCATGTGCAATGATTATCGGCTGATGGTGGACGCTGCTTCGATCGCGAAGGACTTCGCCGACCTGAAGATCAAGATCCGCTTTGGTGAAGGCGTACCGAACCTCGAAGCGCGTGAGGACATCAAGATCACCGACGTCGGCCCCATCGTCAGGACGATCGATGGACCCGGCGATGAGGTCGAGCTCGTGCAGCGGCGCTGGAGCTGGCCCGGACCGAATAAGCGGCCGGTGTACAATTTCCGGTCGGAAGGTCGGGAGTTCACCTCCAATCGCTGCCTGATTATTGCCGATGGCTTTTACGAGTTCACGGATCCAAAGGACCCGAAAAAGAAGCGCAAGGACAAATGGCTGTTCACCAAGAAGGACGAGCCGATCTTCTGCATCGCCGGCATCTGGCGCGAAACCCCGGAGGTCGGACAGGCCTTCACCATGCTGACGATGGCGCCAGGTCCCGACATCGCCTCGTACCACGACCGGCAAATCGTCATCCTCGAACGCGACGCATGGGCTGGCTGGCTCGATCCGACCGTTTCGGCAAAGTCGTTGATCACGCCGCTTGCCGCCGGCGCCCTCGCTGTGGAACAGGTTGGGTAATCCCCGGGGCAGCCATATTGCCTCGCTCCAACGGATGTTTGCCTGTTCCGGAAAGCCGTATAGACAAGTGCTGGCATGAGCGATCCCGGTCTCGTCGCCCCGGCATTATGACTAATCCCGATCACTCGACTGAAGGACTCGACTCTTCAGATCCACTCTGATGCACTGCCAGCATGACCAAGCCGCCAGGAAAGAAGACGCAGCCGCTGTTGGGCGCCGCCGAAGCGCCGCTTCGAAGCCGCCACGAAACCACGCGACCCAAAGCAGCCGGTATTGCCATTCGATCCGATGCCAGATCGTGTCGAGCCATGCCTGGCGCTCCTCGTGCCGAAACCAAGACCCGCAATGGAATCTACGGGGTGAAATGGGACGGCTATCGTCTCGCGATCCACGTGGAGCCAACGCGAGTCCGCGTCCTTACTCGGGGTGGCCGGGCGTAAGCGTAATCGGAGCGCGGCGCTCTCCTCATTCCTCGGGTATTCCGAGGTTGCTTCCAGCTTCCGAGCTGTGACGCGGCGTTCGAATCCCTGCCCCGACAACCATATTCGGTACAATCGAATAGAGCCTGGCGATTTCTCGTGGCTTTGCTCCCTGTAAGCCGCGACGACGATCTTCAGTCAACTATGTAACGCGGCATTGTCCTGTCGCTCGCGCAAGCTTCTGTACGCGGCGCGTCGCGGCTTTTCATCATATGTCCGGGCGCGGTACTCAATCTCGGCCATGAGCGTCGGCTGCACCCAAACCAGTTCTTCCGCCGACCCTGATCGACTGTGGTTTTCCCCGGGGAACAAGGGTTTCTTAAACGGGTTTTCCTAGCACTGACTCGGCCAGTTCGAGGTTAAATGACCGAGTTTCCGGTAGAGGCTCGCTCATGGTCGAGGACAGAACTATCATCCGAAAGCGGAAGTGGCTTGCCACAGTGCGGGGTATTGTCACGCACAGCGCCGGCGGCCCTGAAATAGAGCATGCTCCATGTGATATGCTGCTTGGCAACGCCATTCTTCGTGTCGCCAGCTTGGATCAGTCTGTCTGCAGCACGGCGGCTGCGACGGTCACACTGGACGGCATTGAGCTTGATTGCGAAGATTGCAGGCGGCTTGCCCTGAAATACGGAGACAGTCTCGAAGTTCGGGAGTAACGATATCCTACTGCCCTATCGTCGCCAAACAAACGGCCGCTTGTGGTCTCGCTCCACGAGGCCCTCATTATTCGTGAGCAGGATAGCGCCGACACCCACGTGGAAACTATCCTATCCTCAGGGTTGAAAGGGTGTGTTTCTGCCTATGGTCATGGGGCCTCGCGAACTCCACCCTAAGACTTCGGAGGATTTCCTGCCGGGAATGGCCCTGGGAGTGCAAGTCTACGACTCGAGCGACGAAGCCCTGATGATCTGGAGAAATTTTCAGCTCATTGCAAGCATCGCCGATGATCGCCTGGAGGGATTCGAGGTCGTCAAGATCAATCGCAAAATCCGAAAGCAGGCCCAATTCATACCCTCGCAGACAGAGGTAGGGAGCGTCATTCGGCGTCAGTGCGAGGTGATCGCACCACCGCTGGACGCGAGATGCTCTGTAATGGCGCGCCGGATTTCGGTAACCGTGTCGAAGAGCCTGTTGTCCAAGTCGATGACATTGAAGCGGACAGCGATGAATTTGAGGCGGTTTTCGACAGGGACCGCGATCCCGACTTCCTGACCATTGAATACGACAGCTTGCTTCTGCATAACAAACCTCGGGCGCGCCATACGGGAGCACCGTCTTGGAAAACTGGAACAAAGGGTTGGTTTACGACGCGTCAGATTGCCGTCGTAGGTCGGTATCGGATCGAGACGAGATCACGCATTCGCTGCGCCATTGCGAAGAAACGAAGTCGGAAAAACAACGTCATCATCCTCCCCTCAAGCGAGGTCAAAGACCACTGGGTAGCGTCGGCGAGAGCCGGTTATTTCGGAGTTCCCCTGTAAAAAAGGTAGTCGAGAAACATCGAGCAAGCAACTGATTTTTGTGATTATTTAGCGTTTTAAATCGTATGACAATTACCGCAGGTGCGAAGTAATAAATGATGTACGTTCGTCCGACCCCATCATCGAAGGCCCCCGAAGTTTTACCGCCCACTTGCGGGGAAAGCGCAGGATCGTCCAAAGGATTTTCGCCTGCGACAGGACATTTGCGCGATGAGTCAATTTGGTAGCGACCCAGTTCCTGACCCTGGGCACCTCGGCTTCGACAAGCCGCGGCTGGCGCGACTGAAGCGGTGGATGCAACGATATGCCGACACCGGGCGCTGGCCGGGTGGTGCGGTGCTCATCGCGCGTCATGGAGAACTCGCCTTTTTCGACTGCGCCGGGCACGCCGACGTCGAAGCCAAGCGGCCTTGGCAGCGCGACCTCATCGCCCGCATCTACTCGATGACCAAGCCTGTCACCGCCGTCGCGCTGATGATGCTGTACGAGGAACCGATTCTCGACAGAACCTCAGCCGCTTCAATGAATACGGGAAGCGGATTGCTGTCCTTGACGCCCTGCGTCTCGCCGTTAGGCGAAAGACGGACACCTGTCCGGTCGGCCAAGCGCACGCGCTTGCTCGTATGGCTTCTTGCCGTCGTAGGTGTAAGCTTGGCGGGGCGCAGTCGTCGCCGAAGCGGACACCGGCTGGCCACCGTCGAGTAAGCTCGAGTGGACGACGCGACCCAGTTGCCAGAGCTGCGCGATGATCCGGCCGCCGTTCTCGTGAACCGCGTGGGTGACCTTCCGCCATCCGGCAATCTGCTCGGGCAGCCACAGACCCGTAGCATACGGCCAGCCAAGCCCAAGCTGGTTGATGCCGATCATTCGCTGATGATGAAGCCGGCAGACGCGCGCTGTGCGTAGTAGTCGACCATGATCGGCGTTGGAATATGGCTGCTGGTGCCCCGCGCGCGGGTCATTGGGACCATCAGGATACGGTTGGGAGCCTTGATAGCGCCTAATTCACTTGGATCAAACAAGTTGGTCATGTGGCAATTCCTTGAGAGAAAGCGGAACGCGCGCCTCAAACGAGGCGCGATCCACCGTCAACATTGAGAACGGCACCGTTTGCGAATGATCTTCGTGATCTGCGGCATACCCTCGGTCGGCCGACCATCGACAAACTGGGCGGCCAAGGGGAAGACATGCTTTCGCTCACCCTTGAGCAGGCCAGCCGCATTCGCGAAACAGTCGACACTGAGGCGGAAATCATCTTCGGCGCGGCCTTCGATCCTGGTCTTGGTGACACGATGCGCATTTCGCTCGTGGCGACAGGCTTGCAATCTGAAGAGATCGCCATCGGGTACGTCGCCTAGCGCATTGTCGTCGCGCTGGGATTCGGGAATTTTGATTGAGGCGGAGCATGACGATGTGGGGGTCAGATCGGACCCGCCGACGCGGCTGACTCCACCCGATAGCCAACGCGACGGCGGCCGGCAACTGCGTGACTCATCTCCCCGATTCCTTGAGGATCTGCCCTAGAATTTCCCCCTCAGCTTTAACGTGTCTGCGGATAGATATAAAAAAGGAGCGAAGAAGATACCCGATTGCGTCCCAGGAGAGATAACAGCGCTCCGTATTCAGATCTAGAAGCGTGTCGACGACCTCCTGTGCAGCGTCGGCGTCGTACTGTCGGCCGGTCCTTCGCCTGCCGGTCGCTTCCGCCAGCTCGTCTCCGGACATGATCAAATCCAGTCGCGAAGAAATGACTTGCTCTTCCAGCCTATGCGTTGTGCGTAGGAGCGGCACCAACCCACTAATGATGGTCTCGCACAGCCTTTCGTCAACGCGATGAGGCAGGCAGTCTGCGATCTCCTCAAGACGGTCACACCAGGCGAAGAGCTGGCCATAGCAGGCTTCGAGTTCGGCCAAGGCATCTGAAACGGTCTTCGTCATGTCCCATCTCCGCAGGATGCAGGCTGGCGGCGATCGCAACGGCGGCAAGGACCGTCGTGTTGGTCCATTGCAAAGCGGCCACCCGGAACAGGACGGTCGCGAACGTCACGTTAGGTGTCGCTATCGACGATCGACCTGGGTGCCAGTCACTGGTTTATCCTCCCCGAGAGCATAGACAGTCCTGAGAGACCCTTGTTTGAGATCGATCAAAAAGAAAGCGATTTCGAACTCCGGGCCGCCGCTTCGTGAGGCTTTCATCTTTAGCGGCTGCAGTTGAGCACCAGAAGCGCGCACACCAGTCGCTACTCAGGTGACCGAACGAATACCGCAATTGCGATAGGGAGGACGGCTTCGCCGGCATCCTGATCCGTCATGACCTGTACGATGATCTCGCCGCTGTCGGCATCCAGCGCCACATGCAGTTTACGCCAGTTGCGACGGGATCTGGCGCCGTGCTTTTCCTCCAGCCATTGGCCCGCATCGTAGATCTGCAACCCTGAACTATCGATGAGGACGTGGACGGGCCTCTTAATTCCAGCGTCAAAGCAGTCTCTATCGCCAGATCGGAATAGCGCGGCTGACCGCCGCGTGTTGTTCGCTTCGGCGCCTGCCAGGACGATACTACTTGCGGCGAGATCCAAAGCGTCAGGCTGCCTCGCCGACGAAGACCGGGCTCATATTCCGGCCAGTTCGTTAGCTTGAACTTCATCTTGTCGATGCGATGGCGGCGAGCGGCGTTGTGTTTGAAGGGCATCGTCGGGCAGACCAGTTATGAGACTGGAACAGCACCTAAGCCGCTGCCATTAACGATCCCTGCACCAACGCCCCGCACTGCCCGTCCATACCCTCAAAAGCCTGCCGCCATTTTTGGCTTCGAGTTATGGTGCTCCCCCGAAACGCAGGAGTTGAACCCGAAAACCTAAGCACATGGCCACAGAAATGTCGAACAGCAATTTCCCATCTGTCGCGTGGGGATTAAGAGAGAATGTGAGCCACATCTCTCCTGATGACTTGTCGCGCATCGTACAAGCGTATTTACGGGAATCCGCGGAGGTCATGCACTATCGCCAAATGTCGGTGCTGTCTGCAGAATCGCAGCAGTAGGCCTTTCGAGCCGTATAGCCGTTGCGGATATCGAAAACCCAGAATTGCTACTGGCCGCACTGTTTGCCGCATGCCGTTGAGCAGATCCTTGCCACATGGGAAAAACAGACGTGGCCGGAGAATAACAGGTCACGCTGGGAGGAACGGCGCTGGAACGAGCGCATCGTTCGGGGGGCCATGGCTTCCTTCACATTCCTCGGGTCCGCGCAATCGTGCAGTGGAAAGCCGTGACCGGAGCAACCGCCTGACGCGACAAGCAAGCGCCTTGTTCAGGCGTCCACGAACAACGTGACATCGCCCGGTCAGGAGCATCCCTTAGCTATTTGGATGATCCACATTCCCTGTAAGACGTTGTAACGCAATTCCGGCTGCCAAATTCTTTGGGGCGAGACACATTGCATCAGTCCCCCGTTCCCTTGCGTGTTGCCCGAAGGTATCTATTGTCGACGAATGCCAGGCGGTTGGGAGTATCGAATGTCGGCAGTGCCGTTCTCAAAGATTTCGACGCCGCTCAACGTGCTGTTCGCTACAATCGGTCTCTTGGTTGTTGCCGCACTGACGACGCAGGGCCTTACTGGACAGGAGAGGCTTGTCCTTGAGCTACTACTTGCAGCAATTTGGCTGGCCTATGTCCTCCAATCGAGCGGCACATTGTTTTCACGGCGACACCGCTTGTCGAGCGGAATGCCCGCCCTCGTGATCGATTTGCTCGCGGTTATGGTTCCGGCTGCTGCATTCTTGTTCGTTGGGTCCCGTGATCGAGACCTCTATTGCGCCATTTGGCTTCTCAAGCCGTTGCGCGACTCGACATTCTTCAGGCTGCTGGCAAAGGTGATCGCGAATGAATCGCGCAATCTGCTTGGCGTGACATCTGTCTTCGGCATCGTTCTTTTTGGCGCTGCGTTGGCCGGTTATATCATCGAGCGAGACGTCCAGCCCGATCGGTTCGGCAGCATTCCGCAGGCGATGTGGTGGGCGGTCGTGACGCTGTCGACGACCGGCTACGGTGATGAGATCCCGCAGAGCCTTGCAGGTCGGGTTCTGGCCGGATTGGTGATGATGAGCGGGATCGGTATTTTTGCTCTTTGGGCCGGCATTCTCGCCACCGGCTTCTACGAAGAGGTTCGTCGTCAAGACTTCGTTCGCAACTGGCAATTGGTCGCCGCCGTACCCCTGTTCCAGAAGCTTGGTTCCGCTGCACTGATCGAGATCGTTCGGGCGCTGCGACCGCGCATTGTCCCCGCAGGTGCCGTGATCTGCCGCAAAGGCGATGTTGGCGATCAGATGTTCTTCATTGTCGAGGGGCGGGTCACCGTGGCGACACCCGACCATCCAGTGGAACTCGGTGCCGGAAACTTCTTCGGCGAGATGGCGCTGGTCAGTGGCGATCCTCGCTCAGCGACGGTCAGCGCAGCAACCGAGGTATCGCTGCTGTCGCTCTACGCCGTGGATTTCCAGATATTGTCGAGCAGTAGTCCAGAGATCGCCGAGACCATCCGAAAGACGGCGCTGGAGCGGCGGGGCGGGCCGCCGAAAGAATAATCCGAAGCGCCTGAAGGCGCTCGAAGAGGAGAACGCCAAGCTGAAGAAGCTGCTCGCCGAGCAGATGCTGGGTGCCCGGCTTCACGCTTGGCGGCGGGCCCTGGCATCTTTTTGCAGGAAGCTCGCGGAGTGCGGCCATGCCAGATCATCTCCACCGACCGAAAGATGGTGCGCCTGCCGACCGTCGGAGGTCGAACCGCGAGCAAAGCTGCGCAACCTCGCCAACGGACCCCCGCCGCTCCGAGAGATCCATGACGGCCTTCAGATGCGTGGCGGACTGGGACTGGACCCTGGTCAGACAGGGCTGGTTGCGTTCGCTTACTTCACAATTCGATAGGCGATATGCCGAGCGAGTGGCGCGTCGAGCATGCTGGTGGGCTCAAGCTTGATCTGATTGGGCAGCATGTCGAACAGGCGAGTCCCAGCACCAAAGAGCACCGGCACGATATGCAACTCGATCTCGTCGACGAGCCCGCCGGCCAATGCTTGGCGAAAGACGTCGGCTCCGCCCATAAGGCTCACATCCTTGCCTCTGGCCGCCGACTTCGCCTGCTTCACCGCGCCGGGAATTGTCCCAGCGGCGTGATAGATTCCAGTGCTGTGCGAGGCGAGTAACGGCCGGTGGGTGACGACGAAAAGCGGCAGCTTTAACGGCCCCGTCGGTCCGTTCTCGTCCCAGTATGGGATCGAGTCGTCATAGCATTTGCGCCCGCAGATGACGCTGCCAACATTGCTGGTGAGGCGCTGCACATAGGCATCGCCCTCTGCACCGCTGTTGAAGAACCATTCGTGAAGACATTCGCCGTTCTTGCCGAGTGGTTCCTCCCTGGTCTGGTTTCCTGCGGTAATGAAGCCGTCGAGCGACATACTGATATTGAAAGCGACCTTGGTCATTTGCGTTCTCCGTGACCGATCGGTTGAGGTTCCGCCTTCATGACGAATGAGTGTCGGTCAAACCTACATCTGGAGCAACGAATAACTTGTCGCGTCCACTTGCGGCGTTCGAACTCCCGTGTGATGCTGTGATGCACGGCATCTATCCGCAGCAGATTCCGGCAGCCACGCAAGGTAAATGAAGCCGCTCCTGAGGACTGCCCCTCCCACTTCGGCTTGTGTGTTCCGGTCGATGCATTATGCGATCTTCTCCGCCCAGAACGTGAACACGATGGCAACCAGCCAGGCAGTGGCCTCGAAAGCTCGCGGTGCCACAAAGGATCCGTCGGTTGCAGATCTCCACTTTATTACGCTTTTGGTTTCCGCCAGCCGGCGGCCCCAGGCTTCAAATTCCGAGCAGAACCAACGTTCTCCATACTCGGGACTGATCTTCGTTTGTGCGTAGTATTGCTGACCCAGCATGTGGAAGATGCGCTCGCCTGTTTCGATGCTGATATTGCCCTTGATCTTGCACGATTGTTCGGGGCCACCGGACGCGTTCCATGAAGCGAGCAAGTCGGCTGGCAGTCATGCCGCCGGCTGCACCGAATGCGAGCGCACCCATGAGCAAGCCCGGCGCCACGAACAGAACGCATCTCTTCTGCGGATTGCGATAACTGCGACGCATGCCCCATCCTCGTCATTTCGCGCGAAGATTGTAACTGCGCCGGGGTACGGCGGAAATCTATCCAAAAGGCTTATGTCGACGTTCAGACCTTGCTGGGCACCGCCCGCGAGCGCGGTGTGGCTGCGATGATTTGTCAGCACGACTGTTCATCGGAGGTTCAGTGAGGAGAAGCCCCAATGAAGCCCTTCCGTCATCGGCGATACAGCTCAGGCGGAAGAGAAGACTGAAACGTCAACATCATCGACCGAGGCCAATCACATGTCGCACAAATTGCTTCTCTCCGCTGCCGGCTCGTTGCTTGCCGCTTTCGTCATATCGTCGCCGGCGCACGCGCTGACGATGAAGGAATGCAGCACAAAATATCAGGCGGCCAAAGCCGACGGCTCCGCCAAAGACATGAAGTGGAACGATTTCCGTGCCAAATTCTGTGGCGCGGGCGCTGCCGCCGCCGATAAGGAAGACGAGGCGGACGTCGCAAAGACAACCGACAAAGAGCCCGAAAAGGCGACGACCGCGGCGCCGAAGAGCGTCAAGTTCCCGAAGGCGATCGACAAGAAATATTCGAGCGAGACGCCTGCAAAGGCTCGCCTCCATACCTGCGTCGACGCCTATCACTCGGCCAAGGACGCCGGCACGCTTGGAGATCTGAAGTGGATCCAGAAGGGCGGTGGCTATTGGAGCCTTTGCAATACGAGCATCAAGGCCGCTGGCTGAATGAAGCACTAGCGTTGAACGCGGAAGGCCGCTGCAAGCGGCCTTTTGCTCGCTAATGACCGCCCTGTCATCGACCGGGTCGTCTTGCCGCAAGCCCGAGCCAAAACCGGACAGTCCGCAAGTAGCGAGCGCCAGCGTTCATTCCTGTCGCCTTGGACGGAATCGAACCGACGGCGCAATGTCCGAAATTCAAATACTATAAGTTCGTGTTCACTTTTAGAATGGCATTTGCTCTTTTAAGCAGGTGCTTAGTCGCCTGGCCACATTCACAAGCATCCTGTCGGCGCTCCGTGCGCCGACCAAGGAAAGAGAAACGTTCCCCGCGCGACTGACGATTGGAAAAGCCAGTTGCGGGCAGCCGCTCAGGCCCGAGAGACACAGAAGCTTGATGCAGGCCGAACGAAATGCGGCGAAGCTATCCGGCCCGGCATAGCGCCTCGGCGGGTTCATAGCCAGGGTCGGAAGAGCGACGACCATATTTTCGCAGAGCAACCGGTTGACCTCCCGGGAAAAGAGCGCGGCGATTCTATCCGCCTCGCGCATCGCCTCATCGTCAAGGCGAGATCCTGCGCGAAGACGCGCGGCGATATCGGGAGCAATGGCGTCAGGACTCTGCTCAAAGAGCGTTTTGTTGCTTTCCCAGGCTTCCTTTTGGAGGATAGTGGTGAATGCCACAGCAAGATCCGCGAGACTGAACGAGGCGATAGAATTGATCTTGCGGATGGGCATGGCCGACGATCGAAGGCTGGCGATCATCTCATCGGCGATCACGCCGTCGATGGTTTCGAAGATATCTTCGGGAATGAGAATGGATATTGGTCGATCATTTGTCGCGGGCATGCCGACGGCGCTCATCACCGCGGCCATGGGTTCCAGGCTGCTCGTCATGAAACCCGGTACATCGAAGCTTGGCGCCAGCGGACGCAGTGCCCTGTTGTCGAGGCTTCCATGTGTCGGCCGCCAGCCGATGAGGCCGTTGATGGCGGCGGGCAGCCGGATGGAGCCGGACGTGTCCGTTCCAAGCCCGAGGTCCGCAAGGCCGGCGGCAACCGCGACGGCCGAACCGGACGACGATCCACCGGGAATAAGGTCAGGATCGCGCGGGTTTCTCGGCATGCCGAAATGAACGTTGCCGCCGATGAGGGAATAGGCGAGTTCGTCCGTATTGGTTTTGCCGGCAAAAAAGGCGCCGGCATCCAGAAGCGCCTGGACCAAAGGCGCCGTCGCTGTCTTGATGCCCGAGGCGGCGAGCACCGCGGCATTGCCGGCCGAGGTTGGATAGCCGGCAACGTCGAAAAGGTCCTTTACCGCCAGGCGAAGTCCCGAAAGTGGTCCGGTGGACGCATGGCCGACATCGACGTCGGGATAGGGCATGAATGCATTCCACCAGTCCTGCACCCACCGCTCCCTAGATCTTAAGATGCTGCAGGACACGGCTGCGGCTGTCCGGACCATTGGTGCTTTCGTCTTCGATCGCTCCAAGTTTGAGAATGGCCCAGCGGTCCGCCACCGAAAGGGCGAAATCCAGGTTCTGTTCAACCAGCAGGATGGTCGTGCCGCGTTGCTCACGGTCGTCCCTCAAAGCCTTGGCGATGTTCTGGACGACGGAGGGCTGCAGGCCTTCGGAGATTTCGTCGATCAGCAGCAGCTTTGGCCGCAGCATCAGCGCCCGGGCCAGGATCAGCATTTTCTGCTCACCGCCCGAAAGAGTGCCGGCCTTTTGCATCAGCCTGTCCTTCAGGAACGGGAAATAGCCGTAGACCCTCTCCAAGGCGGATGCCAGGTCCCGGTCGCCTTTCAGCGCCAGGCGCAGATTGTCGCGGATGGAAAGATCCTGAAACAACGGCAATTCCTGGGGCGCATAGCCGATTCCGGAAGCGATCAGCTCCGCCGGCTTCCTGTCGGTGATAGGGGCGCCGTCGACCTCGATCCTGCCTTTGCCGACACGCAGGAAGCCGAGGATGGTCTTCAGCAGCGTCGTTTTGCCCATGCCGTTTTTGCCCATGAGCGTGAAGATCTCGCCGGGCCGGATGGCGAGCGACACGCCATTGACGACATCGACCGCGCCATATCCGCTCGACACTGTGCTGAGCTCGAGTTTGAACGCGTCAGCCATGAGCGCCTCCTGCGTAGATGGTGCGAACCGTTTCGGAATTGACCACGTCATTCACCGTGCCGTCGAGAACCAGCTTACCCTGGTGGAGAACCACGATGCGGCTCGATATCTCACGCACGAAATCCAGATCGTGTTCGACCAGGATGGCGGCAAAACCCATCTCGTCCGTCAGTTTCTTGAGGATAGTGCCGATGGTCATGCGCTCGGTCTTGGTAAGACCCGCCGTCGGTTCGTCGAGCAGAATGATGCGTGGTTCCAGAGCGACGACCATTGCCAGTTCGAGAGCCTGCCTTTGACCGTGCGACAGCAGCACGACCGGTTTGTCCAGCATCTCAGCCATGCCGGTGAGCGTCAGGATCTCGGCTGCAGCTGGCGGCAGTATGATCTCGGCGGATGATCGGATTGGGTTGGGTGTTTCGCGGCTGAGCCGTGCCATCTTCAGGCATTCGCCGATCGTCATGCTGTCGAAGATGCTGGCGACCTGGAATTTCCGGCCGACGCCGAGGGCGACGATCCGTTCCGGTGCACGACCGGCGATATTGGTGCCGATGACATCTACTTGACCTTCGACCTTCTCGGTGCCGTCCGACAGACAACGCATCAGCGTGGTCTTGCCGGCGCCGTTCGGGCCGACCAGGCTGACGAGTTCTCCGGCGCCGATTTCCAGGTCGATGCCCTTGAGGACGGAGAGGCTGCCATAGGACTTGCCGAGACCGCGGATCGACAGAAGGCTTTTGCCTGCCGCCGGACCATTCCTGGCGACGATGCGCGTCGGCAAGGACTTGAGAGTGCTGTTGGAGTTTGCGGTCTTGAGGAAACGCGTCACCAGGGAGGCGAGGCCGCCCGGCAAAAGGATGATCATGACGACGAAGAGCGCACCGACGATCAGTTGCCAGAGGAAGGGCAGATCGCCCGACAGGCTGGCACTCAGATAATCGATGCCGATTGCGCCGAACATGGGCCCGATGATCGTTCCCCGGCCACCAAGCGCCGTCCAGACCACGAGTTCGGTTCCGAAGACGAAGCCGGTATTCTCTGGGGCGACGACACCGGATGCATTGGCATAAAGGAAGCCCGCAAGGCCGCACACGCCGGCAAGAACGCCCGTCAGGACGATCTTCAACCGGGCCGGATTCATGCCCAGATAGGCGACGCGGGCTTCATTGTCGCGGATTGCCACAAGCAGACGGCCGGCGTCCGATCGGACAAAGACGATCGCAACAATGGCCAATGCCAGCAGGCAGGCGCCCGACAGGCGGAAGTAGCCGGGAAGCCCGAGCGGCAGAGTGTCGTAACCGACAAGGCCGCTCGAGGAACCGGTCCAGGTGCCGCCCGAAAAGACGAGCTGTGTGACGACGATCGGCACCACGAGCGAGATCACGGTGGCATAGAGCGGTGTCGATCCGTGATAGAACGACAGCCAGCCGACGGCGAGGCCAAGCACGAGCGGAACGAGCACGGCGGCGACAAGCGCGACGACGAAAAGCGCCGGGCTTGCGCCGATATGGGTGAGAACCATGGCTGTAGCATAGGCGCCGACGCCAAAGAATGCCGCCTGCCCGAAGGTGAGAACCCCCGTATAGCCCCAGAGCAAGTCGACGGTGATCGCCAGCATGGCGTAAATCATCGAACGCGTCAGGACGTTGAGGCTGAAGCGGCCGAGAAACATCGGTCCGAAGACGATCAGCAGGAGGGCTGCAAGCGCCAGCGCCAGAAGAAGGACAAGCCGGAGTTTTTGTCTGTCACGCACGGGCAAATCCTTTCGGGCGTATGCGCAGTGTGATTGCGCAGAGGACGGCCACGGTGATGCCGCCGAGGATTGGGCTGAAGAAAGTGCTGACGAGCACCTGCGCGGCCCCGAAGATGAGGCAGGCGCCGGCAAGTGCGGCAAACGAAGAGCCCGCGACCATCACCAGCATGAAGGCGCCCGTCAACCAGGCGACGCCCATATTGGGATCGACGCTGGTCAGCGGCGCGAGCAGCACGCCTGCCAGGGCGGCAAGGCCGGTGCCGATCATGAAGGTCGCGAGCCGCACCTTCTCGGTGTCGATACCAAGCCCGCGCGCCAGTGTTTCATTCATGATGACTGCCCGGGCGGAAAGACCAAGCCTTGTCCCATCGAGCAGCAAGGTGAAGCCGAGACCCAGACCGATAGCCGCGGCAATGGCGAAAAGGCGGTAGGCCGAGTAGCCGGTCCCAAAGAGATCGAAAGTGCCGGGCAGCAGCGCCGGCGTGAACTGCACGTCGCGGCCAAACCAGAGCGTGATCAGCTGGCCGATGACGATGCCAAGGCCCCAGGTTGCAAGAATGGCGTCGAGCGGGCGGCGATAGAGAGGCCGCACGATGAGCCGTTCCGCAACACCGCCGAGGATCGCTCCGACCAGAAACGCGAAGGGGATGGCAAGCCATGGATTGAGGCCGAACCCGCTGACGACGACAGCGCAGTAAGCCCCGATGGTCAGCCATGCGCCATGCGCGAAATTGATGATCTTCAGCACGCCGAAGATCGCAAGCAGCCCGGCGGCAACGATGAAGAGAATGGCCGCGGTGCTGACGATATCGAGAAAGAGAGTCATTTCTAGAACTCCGATGCTGGAGGCGGGGCACCCTGCCCCGCCCCGCTGGTTTCAGAGATTCGGGCACTGATCGCCAGGATCGACGTCTTTGAAGCTATCGACGACCGCAACGCTGCCGTCGTCCTTTACCTGGCCAAGATACATCGTCAGCGGCGCATGGTGCTGCTTGTTCATCGAGATCTTGCCGCGCGGACCGGTGAAGGAGACGTCGGGAAGAGCTTTGAGCACGTCCGCCGTATCGGTGCTGCCGGCCTTCTCGACGGCCGCTTTATACAGGTAGATCGCCTCATATTGCGGCACCGAAAGATCGTTCGGCGTGCGCAGTTCCTTGCCGAACTTCTTTTCCATGGCCGAGAGAAAGGCCTTGTTCTCGGGGCTGTCGATGCCGGTGACGTAGGAAGCGGAGAGGAAGATGTCCTTGGCATCCGCGCCCATGCTCTTGGCGGTGCCTTCGTCGACCGCCAGATTGCCGTAAGGCAGGGTGACGCCGGACGAGCGCAGCTGCTTGGTCAGGGTCACGTTCGGTGCGCCGCCGGCCGTCGAGGTGATGATGGCGTCGGCGCCGGAGGAGCGGACCTTGGAGATGATGGCCGTCCAGTCGCTGCCGTCCATCGGCAGATATTCCTCGCCAACGACCTGCGCGCCGGCTTTGTTGATATAGGCTTTGGCAAAGGTCAGCATGCCGCGCCCGAAAGAATAATCCGACCCGATCAGGAAGAACTTCTTGGCGCCCTGTTTGCCGATGAAATTGTCGACGACAGGCGGCACCTGCTGTTCAGGCACCCAGGCATTGACGAAAAGCTTGGCGTTGCAGGATTTGCCTTCGTAGAAAGACGTGTAGATATACGGCACGTCACCCTTGGAAATGATCGGCAGTCCGGCATTGCGCGCAGCACTCGTTTCCATGGAGATGACGACATTCACCTCCTTCTGGAAAACCAGGGAATCGAAGGCTTTTTGCGCGCCGGCCGCCCCGGATGCATCGTCGGCGATCTCAAGCGCCAATGGCCGCCCGAGCACGCCGCCTTTGGCATTGATTTCTTCAACGGCGAGTTCGGCAGCCTGGACGACCGACGGCGCGACCACGCTGTTTGCGCCTGACAGCCCCACCGGCACGCCGATCTTGATTGGATCCTCGGCAAAAGCTGCGGTGGCGAATGCCGCTGATGCCAGTGTCAGGATGATGGTTTTCATTTGCATTTTGTTCCCCTTTCTTGAGTTGGGTCGAGATTACCCGTAGACATCGGCTCGGCGGTCGCCGAGCAGATGATTGAAGCTGTTGAGCGTGCGGGTCTCTGTGACGCTCGACAGATCGATTTGTGCAAGCAGGATTTCCTCGCGATCGGCACTGGCCGGACCGGAGATGGGCCAGCCTTGCGGGCCGACGATAAGGCTACGGCCGATGAAGGATTGGCCGCGCTCGACGCCGATCCGGTCGGCGCAGGCGATGTAAAGGCCATTGGTGTGCGCGGCTGCCTTGTGCAGGATGTTGGCCATCGGCTCCGGAACACTTTCTGCGCCGGCCATCGGCACCCAATTGGTGGGCACGCAGACCAGTTCTGCGCCGGCCAGCGCCAACTCGCGGAATGTTTCCGGAAACCATCCGTCGTAGCAGATGGCGATGCCGATACGGCCGAACGGCAGGTCAAATACCGGCAGCCCGATATCACCTTTTCGGAAAAGACGGTTTTCGTTGTTCCACAGATGGAGCTTGCGGTATTTGCCGATGTATCCGTCGGGACCGCAAAGAAGAGCGCTGTTATAAAACCGGTCCCCATCCTGCTCGGCAACACCGCTGACGATATAAAGGCCAAGCTCTCTGGCAAGGTGGCAGAGCGTCTCAGCACTCAGGCCGCCGGGCACCGGGCCGGCCAATGCGGCAACCTCGTCGCCGTCACGGAAGCTATAGCCGCTGTCGGCCAATTCCGGCAGAACGACGATCTCTGCGCCCTTGGCCTTCGCTGCCCTCGCCAGCCGCTCGATGGCCGCGAGGTTATGGGCGCGATCGCCGACGATCGGTTCGAACTGGACGGTTGCCACGGTTACTGTCCGTGCGGTTGAGGTCTTGATGCTCAATCTCGTCTCCAAACGCAAAAAACCTCTGGCACGGAATTCAATCCGTGAACCAGAGGCTACATAGCCATGATGTGAATGCGGCAGCCCTGCCGCTGAGCAAACCTGCTCGTTATCTTTAAGCTGGCACGAAAGAATACGACCGTCAAGCCGCTCTATTGGATATTTTCAAGACCTACATGACTACAACTCAGGGCTTAAATTTAAGTTTTTGCGCCGATCGACAGTCCAAGGCTTTTCATCGTGTCTTGCGCAGCAATGATCGATTCGGCGATCGTCGCCATCGGAACGCGCTTCGACGTCGCCTGATCGCGCAAGAGCTTATAAGCCGCCTCTTCATCGAGGCCATTCATGACCCGGAGCGCCGAAACGGCTTTTTCGACCAGTCGGCGGCTTTTCAACGTTTCCTCGAGTTTTTGCACCTTGCCGGCGAGCCGTTTTTCGTAGCTTTGCCGATAGCGTGCAAGCGCAAATTGCGTCAGGATCCCGAGCGGCCGCAGCGGTTTGCTGATAACGCCGTGGGCGTTGAGATCGATAATCGCCTGGAGTGCCGTCGGGCTCTCATATGTCAGTATGGCGATAACCGCCGTCTGCTGAAGGTCGATGATCTCGAGCGCATGCTCGAGCTGGACATCCTCGACATGCAGGAAGACAGTGTCGATGTCGGGCGGCAAAGCAGGCGGGAGCGGCCAGGTCGCGCGAACCTCGCAGCCAAGGCGCTTGAGGTGGGCGATTAGCAGGTTGCCGTCCTCGTCGCGCGGATGGACAACCAGAACGCGTGCGCGCCGCAAATCCTGAACGATCCGGCTTGGTCCCGCCATCTCAGGCCTCCAACCAAACGTCTTCGAACCGCGAAGCGGTCAGGTACGGGTCCGGCCGGATCGGGCCAGGCGCCTGCCAGGCAATGTCGAAAAGCCCGTCGGCGCGCGCCACGCCGATGCGGGGATGCAGCCAGAGATGCCGGGTATCGGCGTCGAAATTGATGCGCCCTTCCGGAGCAGAAAAATCCTCCAGGAGAATTTCCTCGGAAATGCGATGGGTCTCGAGCGAGCCGGCCCGGGCAAGCGCGCGGGCGAAAAGGTGAACCTGCGCATAGGCCGGCTGCGACCACACGCTCGTGGTGAAGTCTTGGCCGAAGCGGGCTTTGAACGCCGCCACGAAGCGCTCATTCGCCTCGTTTTCGACTGTCTGAAAATAGGTCGCCGAAAGAATATGGCCGGTGCAAGCGTCAGCACCGATCTCGCGGATCTCGCTCTCGGCCATGGTCAGGCTGGCAATCGGAACCCGCTTGCGATCGATTCCCGCCTCGGCATACATGCGGTAAAACCGCTGCGCCGGCCGGCCGACGATCGTCGAGAAGATGGCATCAGGCTCAAGACGGACGATATCGGAAATAACCGAACGCAGCGTTTGCTCGTCGGCATGAAGAGGCAGATATCGTTCGCTGACGACTTCACCGCCCTTTGCCTCCAGCACATCCCGCATGACCCGATTGGATTCTCGCGGATAAATATAATCCGCGCCGACGAAGAGAATGCGGCGTCCATGGTTGCGCAGCAGATATTCTGCGAGCGCGAAAGTGTTCTGATTGAGAGTGGCGCCGGTATAGACGACATTCTCCGAATACTCGAAACCTTCATACATCGACGGATAAAACAGCAGTCCGTTGTGCCGCTCGACAATCGGCAGCACGGCCTTTCGGCTGGCCGACATCGAAGCGCCGAAGATGATGTTGACGTCGTCGTCTGCGAGCAACCGCCGCGCCAGATTGCGATAGGCGGTCTGGTCCCCGCCCGGATCATAGGCGATCGGAACGATGGGCTTGCCAAGCACGCCACCCGCCGCATTGACTTCCTCGATCGCAAGTGCGGTGCCAAGAAAGTGCTCGGTTTCCGTAATTTCGCTAATTCCGCTTCTGGAAAACAGCACTCCCACCCGCCATTCGGAGCTTGTCATCTTTGCCTTTTCCAAAATGTTGGAGGTTCAAAAGCGGTGAATGCCTCAGTTCCGCACTTTCGACTCCCTTATCCTTAGTGCTTTTTCATGGGGTGCTGCAAGCGGGATGCAGGTTGCTGTCACAGGAGACGAAAACGCGAGTCACCGGCTGCGCACTGTTGCGGGCATCACATCGTCGGGTATCGGGCAAACATAGGCTTTGCCGTTGGTCTTTTCCCGCCACTCGGCCTTCGCGGCCGCAAGGAGGTCGGATGACGTCATCAATGCGAGCCCCGTGGTCGCAAGCGTCTTGGCCGCATGCGCCATGGCTTTGTGCGCGGCCGGGCTTTTTCCCTGCGCGACGACCTGCCAGGTATGGGGATTGGTGCCGATCGCCCAGGCTGGCGTCCAGCATTGCGCGGTCGGCGTCACCCAGCTGACGTCGCCGACATCGGTCGATCCTGCCCGGAAATGCGATCGTCCTTCGAAATCGCGCAGGCCGGTGTGCAAGGGCGTCGAGCCATCGATCCTGGCATTGGAAAACACATCGCTCTTGATTTGATAGAGGCGGATACTGCTCCTGATCGCTTCCTTGGTGAAGGTATCCTGGATTTTCCGGGCGAAGGCGATGTCGGCCTCGTCGAAGGCGATCGGCCCGAGCGCGACCATGTTCTCGTGCATTGCCGTTTCAAGCGTGATGTTGGGAAGAAGGTTCGTCGAGGCGGTGTCGAACACGATCTCGACCTCTGTTTCAGTCATCATGGCGGCACCGCGCGCCACTTTCTCGACGCGCCCGGCAAGCTCGAGCGCCTGCGGCATGTCGGGCGCCCTGATCAGATAGAGAACCTCGGCGCTGGCCTGCACGACATTGGCAGCCCTGCCGCCGGTGTCGGTGATCGCGTAGTGCACGCGGCAATCCTGCGGCATGTGTTCACGCAGGAAATTGACGCCGACATTCATCAGTTCGACCGCATCGAGCGCCGAACGGCCGAGATGGGCGCTGTTGGCAGCATGTGCCGCGACACCCCTGAAGCGATAGTAATATTCGAGAACGGCCAGATTGTTCGTCGAACGAACACCGTTGAACGGAGCCGGGTGCCAGGTCAGGGCGGCATCGACGTCATCGAATGCGCCGGCCCGAACCAAGAAGGTCTTGCCGGAGCCGCCCTCCTCTCCCGGACAGCCGTAGTAGCGCACCGTCCCGGGCAGGTTGTTCTCCTTGAGGTGACGAGCCAGCGCCACCGCCGCCATCAGCGATCCAACGCCCAGCAGATTATGGCCGCAGCCGTGGCCGGTCGCTCCCGCCGCCTCGGGACAAGGCTCGGCGACGTCGGCGGTCTGGCTCATTCCGGCCAGGGCATCGAATTCGCCGAGGAAAGCGATCACCGGCTTGCCGCTGCCGGCTTCGCCGATGAAGGCCGTTTCCATGCTTGCCACGCCGCGGCGCACGGCAAAGCCGTTTTCCTCGAGTGTCCTTGCCAGCAATTGCGACGAGCGCCGCTCCTCGAACTTCAGCTCCGCGAAATCCCAGATACTGTCGCTGAGCGTGATATAATCCGGCTTCATCTTTTCGATCGTCGCGGCAATGGAGCTGATCGCGTCAAGATTCATGGCATTTCCTCGCTGTCTGTCCTGCCGCCACATGAATGTGTTGCGCCGGACCCGGCGGGACTGCCCGCCGGATCTCCTGTTGTTTGTCGAAGCGGGATGGCGGCGCCCGACCCGCCGGGCGCGGCAGTTCAGGCTCAATTGTCGAGCGAAACTTCCCAAAGACGGGCATTCGACTGCCAGACGGGTTGACCCTTGAGCTTCTTGGTCGCGCCCCAGACATCGACCATGTCATAGAGGAAGATGCCGGGCATTTCCTTGAGCATCAGCGTGTGAAACTCGTCAAAGATCGCCTGACGCTTCGTCTGGTCGGACTCGGCATAGGCGGCCTTCATCAACGCGACGGCCTTCGGATCATCCCACATCAAAGAGGCGTTCTTGTCCTTGTTGCCGACATAGAAGCCGTACATCAGCGCCGGATCGAGCCGCGGCGCGACCGATTGCGAGATGACCTGGTAGTTGCCGGACCGGCGGCGGTCGACCTGCGTCGCATAGTCGAGCACCTCGATCTGCACATTGAGACCTGCCTGCTGCATCATGGCCTGCGCCATCACCGCGGCCGGAAAGCTTGGCACGTTGCTGCGCTTGTTGGCGATGATGGTAATCGGCTCGCCCTTATAGCCGGCCGCCGCCAGCTCTTTCTTCGCGGCGTCGATGTCGTAGGGCAGACGCGTCTTCTGGACTTCGTCGAAATAGAGCGAGTCTTGCGAAACCATCGAACCATTGGCTGCGCCGGAGCCATTGGAGGCAGCCTCGACGAGCTGGTCGAGATCGAGAGCCATCGCCATGGCGCGACGAACGCCCGGCTTGCTGAGAACTGGATCCCGCGTCTGGATGTAGAAGAGGTTTTTGCCGTTGTTGCGCGCCACGATCAGTTGCATCGTATCGCTCGTCTTGAATTCGGGAATGAGATCCGGCGAAATCTCCGCGGTGTCGAGCACGCCGGACTGAAGGCCGGCCTTGACGGTCGAAGCATCGGGAATGACCATGAATTTGATGCCATCGACGAGAGGGCGTTTGGAGCCGACCATGCCGTCGGGCTTGCCGTCATTCTCCGGCGAGACATAATCGTCGAACTTGGCGAGATGGATATACTCGCCCTTCTTCCATTCATCCCATTCGAACGGACCGGTGCCGATCGGCTTGATGAAGCTTCCGTCCGCGCCGACCGATTCCGGGGAGATGATCCCGGTGTAACCGCATTCGGGGCGCGACATCAGACCAAGGAAAACCGCGGATGGCTTTTCCAGCGTGATGGTGACTGTGGAGGCATCGACTGCCTTGACGCCGGTAACATGCACATTGCCGCTACCGTCGAAATCAGCAAGGCAGGTCCATTTCGTTTCGGGCTTGAGATAACGGTTCCAGTTCCACACGACGTCATCGGCGGTCAATGTCTTGCCGTTGTGGAATCTGACGCCGTCGCGCAGTTTGAAGCTATAGGTCAGCCCATCGGCCGAGACGTCGAAGCTCTTTGCCAGCAGCGGCTTGACCTCGCCGTTGTTGGCATAGCCGACGAGCCCTTCGACGATATGCAGGATGACGCCATCGGTATTGCCGTCGCGATTGACGCCTGGATTGCTGCTGCGCAAATCGGAACTTTGAGCCACGACGATGTCGCGGGCGTCGACCAGGCCGGTCATCGCCATCAACATGGCCCCCGCAAGAAGAATTCTATGCATTGTTCTACCCTCTTTTATGGATCGTCAGGATTGCAATTCATCCCAGCAGGCGCGCGAAAGCCTGCCGATGGTTTCAAGCGCGACCGTATAGCCCGGAGTGCCGTCCGGCATTTCCTGCGGCACGTCGTCGGTATAGGCGGCGATGATGTAGAAGGGGGAACCGTCGCGATAGACGATACCGGCATTCATCCGGCCGCGCTTTCCCGTGCCGCCCTTGTGGGCGACGAGCACACCGAACGGCAGCCGGGAAGGAATGGCATAGCGCAGGATCTGGTTCTTCAGGGTTTGAAGCGCGTAGGCGCACAGCGCCTGCGAGCAGCCGAGCCGGTCGGCCGCTTCCGGCGAATTCTGCGCATCCAGGATGGTCTGCAGCAGATAGACCTGATCCTTCGCCGTCGTCGTGGTGACGGCTTTCAATGAATGATCGGGTGACAGCGCCAAAGGAGGGATGAGGAAGCGATGGTTCGTGCCGGACATGCCGATCGACTTGCAATAATCGTCGACCTCTTCAAGCGTCAGCCTTTCGAAGACCATCTTGGTGCAGACATTGTCGCTCAGCACCATCATGCCGGTGATGGCATCGCGTAGCGATATGACGATACCGGGGCTGAGATAGCGGAACATCCCGCTCGCCACTTCCTCGGCGAAGCGCTTTTCGTAGGTGATCGGTTCGTCCAGATCCAGGCGGCCTTCATGCGCGGCCTTCAAGGCTGCCATCATGATCGAGGTCTTTCGGGTGCTGGCAGAAGGGGTTTCCTCGTGGGCGCCCCTGCCGATCGTTTCGCCGCTGGCAAGCGCGCGCACCATGAAGCGCGTCACGAACGGCTGGGCATCGCAGATCGCGTTCAATCGCTCCGCGAGCTTTCCGGATTCAATCATCGTCGTCATGTCAGTTCTCCAGGCGCCATTTGAGGATCACGCCGCCCTGAGCATTGTGGTCCAGAGCGGGAATGGCCGAGAGAAGCCTTTGCGTATAGGCCTCCTTCGGGCTGTCGAAAACCGTATCGCGGTCGCCCTGCTCGATGATCCGGCCGTCTTGCATGACGACGACGCGATCGGCCACCTGTTCGACCACGCCGAGATCATGGCTGATGAACAGGCAGGAAAAGCCGTAGCGTTTTTGCAGATCAGACAGCAGTTCGAGCACCTGCGTCCTGACCGTCACGTCAAGCGCCGATACCGGTTCGTCGGCGATCAGGAATTTCGGCCGGCGCGCAATGGCCCGGGCAATCGCCACGCGCTGACGCTGGCCGCCCGAAAGCTCATGCGGGTAGCGCCCGGCATAGTCGGACCCAAGGCCGACTTCCTCCAGCGTCTCCAGGGCGCGCTTGCGCTTAGCCATGGCGTCGAGATCGGGCACGAGCCGCAGCGCTTCATCCACGAGTGCTGCGATGGTCATGCGCGGATCGAGCGAGGAATAAGGATCCTGAAAAACCATCTGGCAATTCAGCCGATAGTCCATCCAGTCGTCGTCGCGGCTGCGTCCCTTGAACCGGATATCACCTTCGCTCTCCCGGACCAGTCCGGCAATGGTGCGGCCGAGCGTGGTTTTGCCGGAACCCGAACCACCCACAAGCGCAACGACTTCGCCCTCGTGGATATCGATGCTGACGCCATGCAGTGCCCGCTTCGGCGTAGCCTTCTTCATCAGCGACCGCCGGCCCGCATAATCGACGACGATATCGCGCGCCGAAACCATCGGCGCCTTGGTCTTGTCGATCGTTCGCGTCTGCCCACGGAACGGCAGGGAGGAAAGCAGTTTCTTCGTATAGGCACGCTGCGGTGCGTCGAGCAGATCGGCGGTGCGTCCTTCTTCGACAATCACGCCCTTTTCCATGACGACGATGCGATTGGTGTAACGGGCAACCATCGGCAGGTCATGACTGATCAGCAGCACGGCGGTGCCTTCCGCCTGCGTCAGTTCCACCATCAATTCCATGACATCGCGCTGGATCACGGCATCGAGCGCCGTCGTCGGCTCGTCGGCGATCAACAGTGCCGGTTTCAGCAGCATGACGGATGCCAGCATGATGCGTTGGCGCATACCGCCCGAGAATTCATGCGGGTAGGACGTGAGCGCCCCGGCGGGATCGCGGATACCGACCCGGTTCAGCATGTCGAGGATCCGGCTGCGCCGCTCTTGCTGCGAAAATCTCGTATGCAGCTGTAACCCTTCTTCGAGTTGCCGGCCGACCGTCATCGAGGGATTGAGCGAGGTCATCGGTTCCTGGAAGACAACACCGATTTCCGCACCCCGCAACTGGCGCAATTGCGCGCCGTTCATGGAAAGCACGTCGCGTCCCTTGTAGGCAACGGCGCCGCCGATCACCTTGATGGGTGCCGGCAGCAGTGAGATCAGGGCGCGTGTTGCTAGCGTCTTGCCCGATCCGCTTTCTCCGACGATGCCGAAGATTTCGCCCGGCGCGATATTGAAGCTGACGTCCTTGACGACCTGCACACCGGTCCCGGCGACCTGAAGCGACAGGTTACGGACATTCAAAAGCGTTTCATTGGTCATTTCAGTCCCCTCATTCGCGGATCAAGCTTGTCCCGAAGAGCGTCGCCCAGAAGATTGATGCCGAGGAGCGTCAGGGCGATCGCCAGGCCCGGGAACAGACCCAGCCAAACAGCCTGCTCGATGAAGGGTCGCCCGGCAGCCAGCATGTTGCCCCAGGTCGGTGCCGGTGGCGGAACGCCGAGACCGAGAAAGCTGAGCGCGCTTTCCGAAAGGATCGCCCAGCCGAACATCGAGGTCGCAAGCACGGTGATCGGGGCAATGCAATTGGGGAGGATATGGCGGAACATGGTGTAGAGCGTGCCATTGCCCATCACCTTTGAAGCCTCGATGAACTCTCGCTCGCGCAGCGACAGGACGGCACCCCGGACAACGCGGGCCATCGACGGAGAATAGGCAATGCCCAGCGCGAAGATGATGCCATATTGGTTGGCGCCAAAGACGGCGAGCAATCCCAGCGCCAGCAGGATGCCCGGAAAGGCGAGAAGCGCATTGTTGACGGCCATGATGACCGCGTCGATCCAGCCGCGGGCGTAGCCGCTGACGAGACCGATCAGCGTGCCGCAGACCGTCGCGAATGTGACCGTCAAGGTGCCGATCCAGACGCTCGCCCGGGCGCCGACGATCAGCCGGCTGAGCACGTCACGGCCGAATTCGTCGGTTCCGAGCCAGTGGGCGCTGCTTGGTGCCGCCAGCCGTTCCGTGAAGCCGAGCTTCATCGGATCATAGGGGGTCCAGAATAGCCCGATCGCAGCGGCGATGAGCAATGCGGCAATCAGAATGCTGCCGATGAAGCCGTTGAACGTGAGGTTTTTCATTCGGCGACCACCCGCGGATCGAACAAGGGATAGAGCAGGTCGACGACCAAATTGACCAGCACATAGGAAAGGGAGACGAACAGCAGGCAACCCTGGATAACCGGGTAATCGCGAGCAAAAATGCTGTCGACCATCAGGCGCCCCAGCCCCGGAATGGTGAAGACCGTCTCGATGACGGCAATGCCGCCAAGCAGATTGCCGAGGATCAGACCGATGACCGTCCAGGTGGGGCCGAAGGCGTTCTTGAAGGCGTGCCGCCAGAGGACGGCGCTTTCGGAAAGGCCCTTGGCCCGCGCGTGGGTAATATAGTCGAGACGCAGCACTTCCAGCGTCGAGGCGCGCGCCATGCGGATCAAAACACCCATTTCATGAATGACTAGGGTCATGATCGGCAGCACGAGGTAGAGCAGGCCGCCGGTAATGTTGCTGCCGATCGAGACATAGCCGAGGACCGGTAGCCAGCCTAGTTTCAAGCCGAAGAAAAGCAACAGCAGCAGTCCGAGCCAGAAAGTCGGGATCGACAGCAGGATCGTCGCCGTGCCGACCAGCGCCAGGTCCGTCAGACTGTTTTGCCGCCACGCGGCGATGACGCCGGCCGGCACGGCGATGAGGCTCGCCAGCAGGACGGCGATGACGACGATTTCGGCGCTGACCAGGAAACGTGATGCGACGAGCGGCAGAACCGCCTCGCCGTTGACGATCGAGCGGCCAAAGTCACCCTGGACGACATTGGCGGTCCAGATCAGGAACTGTTCCGGCAGCGATTTGTCGAGGCCGAGTTCCGAGCGCATCGCCGCGATCTGATCGGGCTCTGCCATATCACCCAGCATCAGCGCCGCCGGATCGCCGGGTATGAAGCGGATCAGGGTGAAGACAGTCACCGAAACGAGGACGATCGTCGGCAATGCCATCAGCAGGCGGTTCAGAACGAATTTCAGCATTTTTGTTCCCCGCGATGGGCGACGGTGAGTGTCCGGCGCCATCGGTTTCGTTGCTGCAGACTATGATCGAATGAAGAAATATCCGCAATATTATGCAATTCTGTCATAAGTCTATGCGGAATGCGACCGCAACCCAAACGGCTGCGTTCGAGCAAATACTCAGGCTAAAAATCTGATTTCAAATATCTTTTTGCGAAAGCTGGATCTGTCTCTTCAAGGCATCGCTGAGAGCATGGGCGGCAATCGAGAGTGGCGTGCCGACCGCCCTTGCCAATCCGAATTCCTGGGTCGCGCGTGGCACGAAAGGACGGTGAACGACCGGCAGATGGCGATAGAGATTCGCATAAAAGCTGCTGATGATCGTTACCCCGAGGCCATGCGCGACGTAGGAACAGGCGGAACTGTTGGTATGCGTCTCGATCTTGACGATCTGCTTGATGCCAGCCCGCCGAAAGGTTTGGTCGAGCGCCATGCGGTTCGGCCGTTGGCGGCCAATCAGAATGAGAGGAACGTCGCGCAAATTCTTGACGGTGATTTCCTCCAGTTTCGCAAGAGGATGATCCTTTGGAACGACGCAGACGCTTTCGCCGGTCGCGACGCGCTCGACCTCGATGCCCGGTCCGCTCTCGCCCTCCATGCGTAGAAAGCCGAAATCGATCACCCTCTGCTCGACGAGCTTGTTGATCGCCGTCGTCGTCTCGAAGAAGGTTTCGATCCGTACACCGGGGAAATCGCTGATGTAATCGACCAGCATTGCCGGCGCGAAATGCTCCCACATGCTGCTCGGCAGGCCGATGCGGACGACCTCCGGGCCGGCGGCGCCGCTTCTTAACTCCTCCGCGTGACCCGACATCCGATCGACCGCCAGCAAGATGTTCTCGGCATCGCGGGCGAGAAGCAGGGCTTCAGGGGTGGAGATGAGACGGCCTTTGTCGCGCACGAAAAGCGACATCGAAAGATCCGCCTCGAGTTGCTGGAGTAGACGACTGACGCCGGACTGGCTGAGACCCATCGTCTTTGCCGTGGCAATCGTCGACCCTGTCGCAAGAAGCGTGCGCAGGACTTCCAGTTGCTTGATATTCATGCTTTTGCGATCCCCCGGGACGTATAAGCACCGTCAGCATGCCCAGTCCGAAATGCTTTGAAGAAAGAGGCTGGCCGCCTTGGGCATCGGAAATTTCTCTCCGCTGATCAGCGCGTAGGCAACCGGCAGTACCGGTTCGAGCGGAATGAACTGCAGCGGCAGCGTCGCATATTCGCGGGCGATGATCTCCCCGACCAGCGCAATGCCGAGCCCCTGTGCGGCCAGCGCGCAGGCACTCGCCACCGAATGGGCCTCAAGCAGGGGGCGTTGACGGATGCCAGCCTTGTAGAACAACGCCTCCAGCTCGTGGCGAACCGGTCGCTCCCTGTTCAGCATGATCAGATCCTGCCCCTTCAGGTCGCCGACGGACAATAGCCGGCTGCCGGCCTTGGAATGATCGTTGTGCACGGCGCAAATGATCCGTGACGACAGGATCTTCTCCTGTTTCAATCCCGGGCTCATCAGCGGCAGACGCGCGAAACCGACATCGGCCTCGCCGTCGGCCACCATCCGTTCAATTGCGAGATAGCTGCCGGACGCGACTTCGACGCGCATCGGACCGTTGGCTGCAAGAAAGTTCTTCACCAGCTTCGGAATGCGCGTTGCGGAAAGGCTGGCGGGAAAGGCGAGCCGCAGCATGATCTCGCGCGATCGACCGCTCTCAAGCTCCATCGCCGCGGTTTTCAAGGCGCGCAGCCGGTCGGAAATGGCGCGGATTTCCGGGCCGAGCTGCAGCCCTTCGCGGGTCGGTTGAAGTCGGTTCTTTTCCCGTTCGAAAAGCCGGACGCCGAGATAGTCTTCCAGTTGCTGCAACAAACGGCTGGCATTCGATTGCGAGATCCCAAGCTCGACGGAGGCAGCGACCGTCGAGCCGGTCGCGGCGATCGCGTCATAGGCCTCGATATGCTTCAGGCTGATCGCCGCACTCGTGTCTCGCGCCATTCTATCTCCCATAAGGATAGCCCTACCCGCAAACCGCATAAGATTGCGGACCTGCGGAAAGTTGAACATTTTCCGCTGAGAACCAAACTCACGGAAAGACTTTCGTCAATGGCCACCATTCTCCGGAAGATCGCGAAACAGGTCCTGTCGCGCACGACGTTCTCAAACCTCGCCATGGATCGAGCAAGAGATGCGGCGGTGGACACCATCGGCTGCATGATTGCAGGCAGCAGCGATGAAAGCGTCGCCGCGCTCACCCGCGCTTTCGACGGGGAAATCGCCGGCGCCGGCCAAGCCCGGCTCGTCACCGGCGGCTCCGCCTCGCCGTCGCTCGCCGCACTCGTCAACGCAACGGCGGCTCATGCGCTCGATTTCGATGACAATTTCCATCCGGCGAGGGCG
This sequence comes from Rhizobium sp. F40D2, assembly GCF_051810745.2. Lineage (NCBI taxonomy): Bacteria > Pseudomonadati > Pseudomonadota > Alphaproteobacteria > Hyphomicrobiales > Rhizobiaceae > Rhizobium > Rhizobium sp. F40D2. The sequence continues at coordinate 482,690 of NZ_JBPWQX020000004.1, read as the reverse complement.
CATGCTTCCGCGGTACTAGTACCGGCGCTGCTGGCGGTTCTGACGCGCGGCAAGGTGAAGAGCGGGAGACAGTTCATCGAGGCCTACTTGACAGGGCTGGAAGCGCAAGCGGCGGTCGGCTTTGGCGTCAATCCCTCTCACTACAACAGGGGCTGGCACGCGACTTCGACGGTCGGCAGCATCGGGGCTGCGGCTGGCGTGGCACAGCTTCTTGGCGGCGGCGAAGAGAGCCTCGCGGCGGCGATGAGCCTCGCGACCAGCTTTGCCTGCGGGCCGAAAGGGCAATTCGGCACGACCGCCAAACCCGTTCATGCGGGCATTGCTGCGCGTAATGCCGTAGATGCGGCGTGCATGGCGCTTGCGGGTCTGAGCGGCCGGCCGGATATCCTCGAACGGCAGCAAGGCTTCCTCGATCTTTTCGGCGGTGACGAGGCTCGCGGCTGGGAAGGCCTGACATTCGAAGAGAGGCACATCATCGAAAGCCGCGGCGTGGTGACCAAACGTCATCCCTGCTGCGCCTCGACCCATCGCGCCATCGACGCGCTTCTGGATCTCAAGCAGGAGCACGGGCTTTTGGCGGGCGACATTGCGGGGATCGAGACGAAAGTCGGTATATCCGCTGCCCGCAACCTCGCTTATCCCAACCCCACTGATGAGATGCAGGCACGCTTCTCAATGCAATATTGCCTGGCGACAGCTTTCCTCAAAGGCTCCCTTAGCCTTTCGGACTTTACACGGCAGGAGATTGGGCGAGCGGAAATCCGGGAATTCATGCCGCGCATCGACATGCAGTCCTATTCGGGCGATGAGGAAAAAGGCGTAGAGCGCCTCCCCCACATCGTCACGGTCACGACGCTCGACGGGCGCATTTACAGGAAGTCCCGCTTGCACGCCAAGGGTTCGCTCGAAGCACCGATGAGTGATCACGAACGCAAAGTTAAGTTCATCGATTGTTTAAGCTGGGCGAACAGGCGTGATCCCGAAACCTCTTTCCAACAGCTTCGCTCCCTACCGGATTTTGAACCCCTGTCCTACGACAGCGCATTCTGGAGCTTGATTTTTCAGACGGCTACCGATCCCGACACAGGTCAGCGAAGTATCGAAGTTTGAATCGAGCGGCAGCTGCGGGAAAAGCTCTTCCCAGCGGTAAGATGAACTTATTTGATCCTGCTTCGCCTTGAAGGGATCGGATCTACCGACCCCGTCATTTTCTGACGCGCGCCTTGAATGTAGTTGAACCGTCGACCCTGTCATTGTAGAGACAAATGGGTTCACAGGCGCATTTTCCGCGTCGCAAAACTCCAACAATGAGCAGCTTGCCCTCAGGGAGCGGAGGTTGGATTAATGAATGACCTGGAGAACCAACTCCCCCGAATCTTTCAAGTTAATCTCCACCGTTTCTACGAGCGCGTCATCGCACCGGTGCTGGAAAATCTGCCAGAGCCTACGCTGCAAGAAATCACCGCATCTAATTCGATGAGCGAGAACCTCGATCGCGCAGCGGCCCAGGTCAATGCCCATACACACAATGAGGCCGCCAAAGCGTTTGTCTTGGCGCTCGCCGGCCTGTTCGAACGCCAGCTGCGTCACTGGGCGTTACATCTGTTCTCGCCGCTGAATCCGCGCACCGTTTACGAAGGCGATTACGCCAAACTGCTGGACCGGTGCCTTGAAGCCAGAGAGGTGGATGGCAGTCGAGACGATGTGCGGAAAGACTTGGTGGAAGCCGTCCTCGTCGCAAATGTGGTCCGCCACGGCGATGGGCGTACCAGCAAGAGCTTGCGCACGATCGCGCCGGAACTTTGGGTATATGACCCAAGCGAATATGTCGACATCAATGCCGGGCCGTCGCCCGACAGTGAACAAATCCGCATCCGCACACGTGATGTGCAGCGCTATATTCATGCCGGCGTGCGGTTCTGGGGACGGGTCGATCCATTACCAATGGCTGTAACCGAGCCGCCGTTCTAGGTCACGAAAATCGTCACAGTCCGGTCTCAGCGCTCCTCGCCAAGATCGATGGTAATCGTGATCGCCGCAGCAATCGGGGCAGAGCGTTCATACAAGAGGCGACGCAGGTTGGGGTCCGTCAGGTCCTCGAACATTCGACCTTGCCTGCATCGCAGCACCTCGTCTGCTGAAGTCTTCCCCAAATCCATGAAACGTGACCCCAATTACGTAAAGCAAAACGCCTACCACATGAGCCGCAATGCGTCCACGACATCGCCCGGCGGCCTCTCGTAGGGATTGCACTTCATGGCACCCTCGAAAACACAATACGGAATGGCGGACGCCGGACTGGATCCAGCAGTCGGTCAACGTATTCGTGCCGAGGCGTAGCGAGCGATGTAACACATGATGGCGAGAACGTTTAGAGAACGAGCAGGAAGACGTCAAGGCCCTAGTTGTCGTTTAGTTCAAGGGGACAGCTCCGTCGCCAGCGATGGAAGAACCGGTCGGCGATGATTGTATCGATCTGAACTTAGAAGGACTTGTCCGAGCGCCATTTCATAGGGTCAATGCGCCAATTACAAAGAGAAATCGAGGTCGTGCAGAGCGGCCCGGACCTCGAGAAGCAACGCCATAAGGGAAGCGGAGAAAAACATAAGTGCGACCGAAAACATTATCGCTGCGCCATATTCATGTCTGAGATTGAGAAATGAACTCACGAACGCGAGTATGACAAGCATGGTCGTGAATATTCCGCTTATCACGGCGAATTCGATCGCCTTGTTGAGCAGCTTCGCGCGACGCTTCAATCGTGGAAGGATATCCTTCAGACGGCTTCCGCCAGGGTCGGTCTCACGTAGGCCCCCCAGAAGGTTGCTACGGTCCACGATCCGATTCATGCGTGTGATCAGAACCGAGATAAATCCTGCGACCGCGCCCAGCAGAAACGCCGGGGCGGTTGCTTGTGAGATTACGCGAGAGATCTGTTCAGCGGTCGCTACGTCGCTAAGCATGGGATTTCCTCTTGATGTTGCCGTACCGAGGCACGAATTGCGCCGGGTACGGCTGCTGCAAGTACGCACTGAACGAACAAGCAAATTCCCGCCCTGCGAGCCACATTTTGACAGTTCGGTCAAAACCGCAGGACGTCGCCACAACGCCGAACATCTGGTTTCCGCGTGACGAGAGCACCCCTTTGATGTTTCTCGCAGGCAACCACGTGTCGCAATGGACGAGCGTGCGGAAGGTCAGGGATGGACGACGACCGATGATCTCCATGGTTTTCTAACGACGGATCCGAACGCTGTCGTCAAGCCCAGGTGACCCGGTGCAATACAATAGATGCGGCCGAGCAGCCAAGCGAGGCGGCTGACGACTTGTACTCCGTAACGTCCCTTCCCAGTGGCCCCGATGGCGAAGGTCTGCGCTTCGGTTATGGCGTTTTGTCCTCCTCCACACGTTCCCTGCGGGCCTGCAGCGTGTCGAACTTGCCGAAATCGGTCATGATGCTTACCAGGACGCTTCCCGTCCAGCCGAAAGTGAACAATCCCGACATGGCTATGATCGGTCCAAGCAGACGCCACCGAGCCGGGAGAGCGACGTTGCCCTCCCCCAGCGTCGTGTAGCTTTCCAACACGTAGTAGTAGCTGTCTCGCATCGACGGGATGATATCCCTGACAGAGAGCGGAACGGCCCAGATCAATGTCTCTGCGAAATGCAGGAGCGCCAGCGCGGCGACCGTCACCGCGAGCATCATGTTCAACCGCCAATGTGGCGTTCCGCTCGTTACCTGGGTCCAGGATTTGCTGAACTGACGGCTGATGCTCCGGATCCCGACGCCGTGCACGAAGATGACGACGATCAAAATCAACGTCCCGACAAGGATTTCGAATACCGGATTCGGGTTCGATAGATGATCCAATCGCTACGTCCTCAGTCTCGTCAACTGCGGTGGACGGCCGCTACGTTAGCCCTCCACCGGCCCCACCGCCGGCATGTTGCCGTACCCATGGTGTTAGTAGCAGGGAGGATAGGGGTAATATCCGCATGCCGGCGGTGGGTAGTAAGGCCGATCTGCCGCAACTGCGGCTGCGCCGATAGCAGCCCCCGCGACCACGCCAGCGCCGTAATAGGCGCCCGGATGGGCGTACCATCCGCCGTGCCAGACGGGAGCGTGGACCCCGATCCCGCCAACGGCCACCCGTCCATACGCACCGCGGGCTGCAAACCAGTCGATGAACAGCGATGCCGGGCCGTCGGCTCCGGCGAGATCCCCTTCCAGGACCGTGACGTCGAAGGTCAGGTTTCCACCCTCAAGCTTCGGTGTCTTCAGCACGACCACGGCATCGGCGACGGAATCCCCCTTGCCGCTCAGGACCGATATCGTCGCATTGGGCGGATCCTTTGCGAAACTGTCGGCGCCCTCGCCCCATTGTTTGATGAACTCGGAGGTCAGGACATGACCCGCCGACCTGACTGGTCGGTCGGCGAAGACGATCGATGTCGCCGAGATGCCGCTCATCGTCAACTTGTCACCCTCCAGCTTCGCCCCTCCGGAATTGAGGACGGCAAGCGACGGCACCATTTTTGACTTGGTTGCGCCGATCGTCTTCTGTGCGGGAGCCGAGATGGCATCCTGCGCGATGGTCGGAGACGTTGAAACAAGACCCGCCGCGAGCGCGACGATGCAGATATACGAGATCTTACGCACGATTCGTCCTCCAATTCGGCCACGAGGGCGTTACTTCAAAAGTCCGAGATTGATCAGTTGCACGCGTCTGTTGTCGGCCGACTCCGGGTGACCGGGATCGATTGGCCATTCCTCGCCGGCACCGACCGAGAACAAGCGGTCAGGCGAAACTGCGAAGGTGGTGGATAGCGCCTCGTTTATAGCATCGGCGCGTTTCTGACTGAGTTCGAGATTATGCTTAGCACTTCCCGTCGCGCTCGAGTGCCCGACGATGAGGAACTTGTACCGGAACAGGTCCGGGTGGTGCAGCGCATCGGCGATCAGCCCGACGGTGCGGTAGGATTTCGGTTCGATGGCAGTCGAGTTGTTTTCGAAATCGATTTCGACGATCAACTGCGAAAGCTGCGACAGCGTGCTCCAGTTGGGCAGCGCTGCCACGCCCTTCCCAACATTGGCGTTGGCTTCCTCCACCAGCAGGGCGACGTCGACGGCGGGTGCCGACGCCTTTACCTGTCCGAGCGTGCTCATGATCTGACTATTGTCGAGCTGCTGGGCGGAGGCGATGCACGGAGCCAGAAGGAAGCCGAGTGCGATTGAAATGCGAAGGCCATGAGCGATCATTTTGTTTCCCCTATTTTCGGCCATGGTTCAACGCCATCCAGCGTCGGTGATTGCCTGGTTGCATGATTTGTTGTCGACGCGCTTAGTCTCGACGAGGCAGGAGAGAATGTTCCCGTCGCCTTTCACGCTGTTGCAGTACTGGGAGATGTCATGCTGGCAAACCTTGAACACTGACGCCTGCGCTTCCTGGCGCTGAGCAATCGACGTCATGACGTTTCCAAGGGTCGAGGTGCATGTCGGTGAGACCTTCGATGCGTTCTTCCCGAGGCAGGCCTGGATGCGGCCGTTTCCGAGGTTTTCGCCGCTGCAGAAGGTCTTGATGTCGGCGCCGCACTCCTTGGCGAGCGTCGTCACCGCATCCGCGTAGCTGATGGTGTCGGCGCGGACGACCGCGGTTAGAGTGAGGAAGCCGGCGAGCGCCGCGCCTGCGAAGATACCAACTCTGTCTCTCATCGTAGTTCCTATCCTGGAGCGATTGATCTGAAGTGGTTATTTGCGTCGAATGCTTGGGCGGACGTTATCGTCGTGGCGGTTTGAACGGCACGACGGAGGCCCGCTCGAGGGCCTGCGCAATTTCTGTTCGGAGGATCTCCATGAGGTCCTGATATTCGAGGATGCGGTCGCCACGTTCCGCAGCGGACGATCGTTCCCATTGCAGTTTCTCGTCATGCGCAGTCAGAAAGTCGTCGCAGAGGTCGCGAAACCCCTCGTTGCGGGCGGCGAGTTCCTCGATGGCTTTGGCTCGCTCCCTGAAGGAGCTTTTGACGAATCCAACACCGTTCCCCATCGGGTCTATCCATTTGCGTCCGTCGCCTCACACCAGGCGATCTCAGAACATGATGATACAAATCTCTCCCTTTGCACCGTAGGTTACCGTAACAAACGGTGCTGAAGCCGCGACGCGGTCAACGCAGGCCCCACCCCAACAGCAGCAGGCCACTTGCCGCCGTCCAACTGCCTGCCACGCGCATTGCAACCCGCGCCCAGTCCCATTTCACTTTCAGCACCAAAGCGGACACAAGGGCGATCAAGGCGAAGACAAGCCCGGCCGAGCCAATCATCGCCGGAACGCCATCACGGAATGCGGAGTACGCCGAGCCGAAGACGGAGCCCTCGAATGCCGCAAGGGCGATTGCCAATGATGCCGTCACCCATAAAGGCATCCGAATGTCGGCAGCCGCCAAACCTCCCAGGATCAGTAACGGCAGGCTTTCATAGACGGGATTGATGGCGAGCGGGCCAAGCAGCATTCCCATCAGTCCGAAAGCCATCCATGCGGCCGGCAGGAGCAGGACCGCGATCCGAGCGTGGGCCAGCCCCCGAAGCCCGGCGAGAACACCAAGCGCGATGATGGGCAGAATGGCTTCCGGAGACATCGCGAAATGCGCGAGCCCGTCGTAGATCGGTCCAAGCCCTGTATTGACGAGATGTGCATTGGCATCGACCGGAATTGTTGCGATCCCGATCGACGCCAATACGGCGCGGATACGAGTTCTCCTGGGAGCGGCCGCCCTCGTCATGCGAGTGCATTCCATAAGAAGAACGCGCCGACAGCCCCGACCGCGCCACCGGCAGCCCGAACAGTGATCTTGCCCCACGGCCACTGGTAGAGCAGTCCGATGCCAATGCCGACCGCGTGCAACAGCCCGGTCGCTATCACGAAACCGAGGCTGAAGAACAACGCGTTTTCTCCAAGTGGCAGTTCGGCACCGTGGGCATAACCATGGAAGATGGCAAAGACACCCACCAGGATTGCGGCCGCAAACAGCGGCGGCCGGGTTTCGGTCAGGACGGCCGCACCCAGCAGGACACCTGATAGTGCGATGCCAATTTCGACGCCCGGCATGGACACGCCGAGTAGGCCAAGGAAGCCGCCGAATGCCATGACGAGGGGGAAAGTGATCGGCAGCACCCAGATGGCCGGTTTTCCCAATTGCGCTCCCCACAGACCGACGGCGATCATCGCCACGACGTGATCAAGCCCCGTAATCGGATGGAAAAACCCGGCGGCGAAACCGGACGCGCCGCCCGTGCCGACATGAGCCTCGGCGACGCCGGCTGAGAAGAACAGGGCCGCAAAGACAAGGCCAATGCTGCGGAGTACCGAATGTTTCATGCCATTCCCCCCACCATTGCAACGATGCGATCAACGGTCCAGTAAGCGCCCAATATCCCGACCACGTAGGCGGGCATCAGTTCCAGGCCGCGCGGCAATCTGATTTCGATCGATTTCAGGGCCGCGATGAGCAGGAGAACGAGCCCGACGAACGCCAACTGGCCAGCCTCGACGCCCAGATTGAACATCAGCAGCGCAAACGGGATGTCGCCCTGCGGCAGGCCGAGCGCTGTCAGTCCGCTGGCAAATCCAAAGCCATGCAGCAGCCCGAAGGCGAAGGAGACGATCCATGGGTGGCGGATCGTAAAGCTCGTTTGCCCACGCCATACCCGGACGATCTCGGGACCTAGAAACAGGATGGACAGTGCAATCATCGCATTGAGCGGCAACGCCGGAATCTCGACCTTGCCCAGCGTCGCGACGGCAAGGGTTATCGAGTGGGCGACCGTGAAGGCGGTGATCGTCTTCACCAGCATCCACCGCGAGCGGACGATGAAGAGCAGGCCGAAGACGAAGAGCAGATGATCGATACCGAGAAGAATGTGCTGGAAGCCATTCCCGAAATAGACCTTGGCGGCGGCGAGCCAACTGCGCGCGCCGGCAAAGTCGATCCAGGGTTCGGAGGGATGGATCATCGTCGTTTCGACGCTGCCGTTCAGCAGATGAACGCGGACCAGCACATCGGTGATCGTCGCCTGTAGCCCAACGAATTCGACGCGCTTGCCGGCAAGGCCACGACCGTCCGTTTCGATGACGCGCGTTTCGACGAGCGAATCCGGAAGTTCACGCGCGGCCGGCTCCGTCACGTTGCGCACGCTCTCCGGAAACCGCAGCGCTATCGGAAGCCGCATGCCTGACAGCATCGGTGTACGCCAAACGACCTTGTAGCGGTTCGCGGCCATCTCATCGATTTGCAGATACGCGGGCCGTATTTCGTGGGCGACCGCGCACGAAACGAACGCGGCGACTGCCACGACCCCTAGCAGCAAACACCAAAGCGACCTGGGCAAGTTGATTGGAATGCTCATTGGGCTGACAACTCAATCGGAGCGCTGGTCGCGGCTGGAACCTCCAAGTGCTGCAGATCGTCCTTCGTGACGGTGGGCAAGCTCACGACGTAACGCGAACGCATCTCCTTCAGCGCGTTCCTCTTCACCTCGGCGTAGCGCTCATCGAGCCATGCCGATTTGACGCTGGGCGCGACCTCCTCCAAAGCAGGAACCCGTCCGGCTTCGATGGAATCGACCCATATGAGATGCCAGCCGTAACCGGACTGTACGGGTCCTTGCCACGATCCCGGTTTCAGGGTGAAGAGCGCCTTGGCAAAGTCGGGTCCGAACTCCTTGGCCATCTGCTCGGGCGTGGCGTCGCCATAATAGTTCCGGAACATGAACGGATCGGCGACCGACGCAACGTCCGGCGAGTCCGAAGGTTTGCCGGCGACGGAAGGGATGGCGGCCTCGGCAGCCTCCCGAGCTGCCTCGCCGTGCTTGTCAAAAGAGAAATAGAGATGGCGAAAGCTGAGATGTGGCGAAAGCGCGAAGCGGTCTGAGCGTTTCGCATACCACGCCTTCAGTTGCGCGTTGTCTGGCTCGTCGAGCGTCGCCAGGTCGGCGGCCAAGAAGTCCATTTTCTGGGCCAGCCTTCGCTTGATGATTTCATCGTCGCGATCAAGGCCAAGGGAGACGGCCTCACGGAACAGGATCTCTTCGGTCACCTTCTGGTCCATCAGACTGCGCATCTCATCGGGCGTCGGGGCGGGCCGGCCCTGCGCGAGCCAGGTCACCGCAAGTTGCCGGACATCATCCTTCGTCAAAGTGATTTTCTGCTGATCGGCGGCGGCTTCCTCAGGTGCGGGGGCGAGAAGCCGATAGGCACCGAAGAGAACCACGCCGACAACGACGAAGTGTAGGAGCGGTTCGCTGAGAACCCGCTGCCACTTCTCTTTCGGGGCGTCGGACGGAACCATCATTGGCACACCTATTGTTGTTGATCGGCAGAGGGACCCAGAGCTGCCTGGGCAGTGGTCAGCGGACTGCGTTTGAGATAGCTGAGGATCGCAAACTGCTCGGCGGGGTCTCTGACTGCCTTCGACCGGATGATGGCGACGTAGTCCGCGGTCGCATCCCACGCCTCCCAGTCGGCCAGTTCCATGGCGACGAACCCGGCCATCGGCTTGCGGGCCTTGATGAAGTAGCGATAGGCCTCGATCACCCGCCGGCGGGGGACGATGCCGTCGGCTCCGCCTTGCACGCTCAATGCGAGAAGAGCCGCCTGGATTTCCGGCAGGGTCCGCTGGCTATCGGCGAAGAAGGTTGTTTCCAGCCAGTCGACGCGGTTTGCACCGCGCAATTCCAGATCCGCCGCCAGCAAAGCCGAAAGGTTGGTGGCGTCCCGTGCCTTCATCGCAATGTCGATTTGCTGTTCGAGCGCGATGGCTGTACCGGCACCACCTGTGATCCCCAACAACAACGTGTAGGCCGGACGTCGAGAGGCCAATTTTGGATCAGTGGTCCACGTGAGGAGTTTGGCAGCATCGAGTTGTGGTTTGAGCAGCCGCGTCACCGCGTACGGAGCGCGCGACAACTCGCCATAGGCGATCGCGGCCACCAAAGCTTCAGGGCTTTCGAGCTGTTGCGCGACGACGACTATGCGATCGCGCCATTCGGCGTCCGTCAGATACGATGATGTGAGGGTTAGTTGCGGCCAAATGCGCTTTGGCGTCTCTGCGCTCTGCTTCGTCTGCGCGAGTTGTCGCAGCCATCCCGCAAAGTCGACGGACATTGCGCCCAAGCTTGTCCACTTCTCGGAAACCTTGTCGTGGAAGAGAAGCACAGGTTTCTGATCGAGTTTCGCCCCTCTCCGTCTGCGACGGTCAGACCGTCGACCGACATCACCGCCTCGGCGACTGGGGTGGCCAGTCCGGGCTGCACGAGGACATCGCCGACCGTGCCGTCCCCCTTGACGATTTCCATGACGCGGAATCGGCCTTGCCCATCGACTGGAGCGGCTATCACGGCCTGATCTGCGGCGTCGAGCCGCTGGCCAGGCGTTACCACCAGCCCCGAGAAGCAAATGGCACAGGCCTGAGCATTCCCGGCGAACGCCAGGATCACGCAGCCGAGGCTCACAAGCAATCGGACGGATGCTTTCGTTACCATGGGACTCTCCATTACCTCCAACCAGCGGTTAACCGCTGCCGACTAATGCGGATGCGCGGTCAACGAAGCCTCCGGCTCAGAACGGCGCTTTTTGCGGGGTCAAGGGATCAAGCATATGCGGCGTCGGGACGACTTCGTAGTTCGCGAAACCGAACTCGTTGCTGCGGGCGGCGAAGTATTTGTCGCCAAGCTTGTAAACAGTTGCTTCATACGGAGCATTGTTGAGGGTGGTGACGATGGCCCCGTCCTTGATGGCGTAGGCCGTGCCCTGCCCCGTCAGGCCTCCATGCAACACGTCTCCAATCTCGCTGGGCTTCGGGATCGAGCCGTTGACGTTGCCGACGAGGCGCTGACCGGATGTTGTCCACGCGATGTTGAAGACTTCGCCTGTAACATTGTTGCGAACCCAGCTCGACTTTCCGACGACGAGGTCGGTGAGTGCCTTCGTATCAAGCGTCGTAGCACCTTGCTGCTTCAAGTCGGCAACGGTCGTGCCCTTGGCGGCGGCAGCCCGCAGTTCCTGGGTCGGCGTATACCAGATCGGCGAACTCCAAGCGCGCTCCTGAACGGTCGCCGCGACATTATCGGGAGGCGCAATGCCCAGTTCCTTTGCCTGGATCGTGGTCCAGCGTGGCGTCGGGATTTCAAGGGTGCGCAGATAGTAGAAGGCGTCGAGGCTCGGATCGAATTCGGGGTCCGTCCACGAACCCTTCAATTCCACCGAGCCGATCGTATTGGTGTAGCTGGCCTCGGAGATGTTCACGGTGCTGCCGATCGGCGCAACGATGCCGGTGAATTCATCCGGTGTGCGGTTTCCAGCCCAGGCGACGTCGTAGACTTTCTCGAAGCTCTGGCCATGCTTCGACCAGCCCTTGACGATCTGGACGCGGTCGAGATTGCCGGAGGTCGGATCCTTCACTGCCCACACGGCAAAGGACGGCGCTTTGGCTTCGCCCAGGGGCGGCAGGTCGCCGCCCATCGGCACTCCGCCCGCATATGCAGTTTTCACCCAGTCTGGCTTGGCGACATCGGCTGGATCTGCTCCCCCGAAGAACCGCACCTTGATGTGCGGACCGCTGGTGGCGAAGGTTTCCTTGCGCTGCATGGCGTCGAAGAGCGAGGCGCGGGTGTTTTCCTCGGCCCAGATCCCGGTAAGACCTGCCGGGTTTTCAAGGCGGACGTCGAGACCAGCAAAAACGTAGCCCGACATGCGTTGCTTGATATCGCCGTCGTTGCGTACATGGCCACCGTAGAAATTATCCTGTCGATAGGGCACGCCCGTGTTATGCGAGTCCGAGCCGCCGACGAAGCCGGTCTTGTAGGGATTGTAGCCGCGCGCCTCCATCATCGAGATGCCGTCCTTGAGGGCTTGGCGTATGTAGCTGCCGGAGACGGTCGGGAAGCGGCCGGCGGGATCGCCGAGCAGGTAGGTCAGGATTTCGAAGTTGGCGAACTCGTCGTTGGGGGACAGGGTCGGATGAGTCTCGGACGCGCCCTTGATCTGCTTGATCTCGCTCAGACGCTCGTTGCGGTCACGTGACGCCGCCCAGGCGGCGTCGATAGGGCGCCCCTTCTCGTCGACGTCGGTCGGAAACATGTGGCCGTCCGAGAGATTGGCATTATGGGAGATCGCCAGAAGCTCGTTGCCTGTCTTTCTCTGTCCATCCATCCAATTCCAGAGGTCCGACGGATCGCTTGAATCGATCGAACTGTAAGGCACCTCCGGAACCTTGGCGCAGTCGCGGAAGAAGACATTGCGGTGCATGTTGCGGTTGTTCGGCGTCGAGGTCCACTCATAGGAGCAGAAGGCCGTGAACTTGCCGGGCTCGTTGGCCTGGTCGGCCATGTCGACGTTCTGCTTCCACACCGAACCAGCCACCTCGGGCGAAATCAATTCCTTAATAGGGTCCTTGTCGACGATCGTTCCGCCGAGCCAGAGGTAGATGCGGGTGATATCTGCGGGGTCTTTGACGATCAGCTTCTGCGCGATCGGAAGCTTGCTGATGGCTGAACCTGGCGTGTTGGCAAGCGCGACGGTTCCGACATATTCCGAATGGTCGGTGACGCCCATCCAGTCGAGCGGGGTGTCGATCTTGATATCGTAGCCGAGGGGATGCTTGATTGTTTCGCCCTTGGCATACCGGTACGCATCGGCTGGAGTGGTCTTCGTGTTGCCGAAGATATAGGCGTCGAACGACCATCCGGTGTGCACGTGCGTTTCGCCAAAGTAGGCTTGCCGTTCCTGGGCTGAAGCTCCTGTTGCAGCCACTGCGAGGATCGTTGAGGAAAGCAAAAGTATGACCCGATTTGCCCTGTGCATGTCTCGCCCTCGATTGCGGTTTATCGTTGTGGTTGAATTTTCGGTTAGTCTTATGGACGGCGACGACGAGAGCGCAAGGTATGTAACAGTAATATACGGGCGCCGCGGCATGTAGTTTCGGCATGCCTCCCGTCGAACTAAAGAAGTAAATTACCCCGGAAACAGCCTCGGGCAGCTCCTCAACTATCTTTATGGACGACGACCCGTTTCTGCAGTAGGTTGCATTCGTGAACGGTAATTTGCTTTAAGAATGAACCTCAAGAGTGGGTGAGGTGCAGGCTGTGCAGAACGAATTGCCGCCGGGGGGCGACACCATTCCGTTTAACCGTCCGGTCCTGACCCCGGACGCTATCCGTGCTCAGCTCGCTGTCATCATCTCCAGTCCCGAGTTCCCGAAGGTTGGTCGTAGTGGCGCGTTCCTGACATACGTCACTGAAGAGGCTCTTGCGGGTCGTGCTGACCGGATCAAGGGCTATTCGATTGCCGTTGAAGTGTTCAAGCGGCGCGAGGGCTTCACCCAGGACGATCCGGTTGTTCGCATTGAGGCCGGTCGCCTGCGTCGACTGCTCGAGCGCTACTACCTTGTCGCCGGACAGCATGATCCGATCAGAATCGATATTCCCAAAGGCGGATACGCGCCGTCCTTCGAATGGATCGAGGCGCCTCAGGGTGATCCTGCAGAGCAAATGAGGATAGCTAGACCGCGTCGAATTCGCGCCCGGTTTCCCCGCACTGCGATCGGCATCGGATTAGGCGCGACGCTCAGCCTTGGCATTCTCGCCATTGCCTTATCCACGATCCTGTTGCCCGACCGCTCGAATACGCTACCCGAGGATGGACCGACGCTTGTGATCGCCCCCTTCGCCGATCTTGGCGACGGACAACAATCGAAACTTTATTCCGCCGGGCTGACGGAGGAATTGCTGACCGTCCTCCCGCGCTTCAAGGAAATCCAGGTGTTCGGGCGTGAAACCTCCAAATTACTGTCGCCTGGGGTGCCAGCCTCCCAGGTGCGCGGCGAACTCGGTGCGCGCTTTCTGCTCGCCGGCGGCGTACGCGTATCAGGGGAGCTGGTGCGCGTGACGGCGCGTTTGGTCGATACTGGCACAAACAAAATCCTCTGGTCCGATTCCTACGACGACAGCACTGACGGGCGCGAACTGTTCGGCATCCAATCCGACGTGGCGAACAAGGTCGCGACCGCGGTCGCACAGCCATATGGGGTCATGGCTCGAGCGGATTCCGTCAATCCGCCTCCTGACGAATTAGGAGCCTACACCTGCATGCTAGGCTTTTACGCCTATCGCGCCGAATTGACGGCAGACCAGCATGCCAATGTGCGCAATTGCCTCGAGAATGCCGTCGAGCGTTACCCAACGCTGGCCACAGGCTGGGCCATGCTCTCGATCATCTATCTCGACGAGGAACGTTTTCGTTTCAACATCAGGTCCGGCACGCCGACTCCGGTGCAGCGCAGCCTCAGTGCTGCGCGGCTTGCAGTCAAACTGGACTCAGGCAACACACGTTCGTTGCAGGCCCTGATGAACGCGCTGTTCTTCGACCAGCAGCCCGACGAGGCGATCAAGGTCGGCGAACAGGCGTTGGCGACCAACCCCAACGACACGGAACTTCTAGGCGAGTTCGGCACGCGTGTAGCCCAGAGCGGAGAATGGCAGCGCGGGGCGGCGTTGCTCGATCGTGCCCTGGAGCTCAATCCGGGTGGCGGCGGCTACTATCACGGCACGCGTGCGCTTGCAGCCTACATGCTGCAAGACAACAAAACTGCGGTCAGCGAGATCAGGCAGGCAGATCTGCAGAAGTTCCCGCTATATCATGCGGTTGCGGCCATCATTTACGTGAAGGCGGACATGATGGACGAGGCCCGGCGGGAGGCCACCGCATTCAACGAGATGCGCCCCGATTTCATTCCGAACATCGTTGCCGAACTGAAGGCCCGCAACTTCCAGCCCGCCGATCGGGCGAAAATGATCGCTGACATCAGGAAGGCCGGATTGCCAGCGGCCGACGAGGTGAAGGAAACGATGCTGCTTCCGACGAAGGCGTCCTCGGTTTCTCAACCGTAAGCCGTCTATCCACCTCAAACATGGCCGCGGGCACAGAACATACCAGAAGTTACGGGCGTGCCGCGTCTTCGAGAGATAGGTTTTCTTGGCGAAGTAGTTTGTTGGTTTCAACTGAGGGCGATTCGTGGGCAGCGTTGGTGGTGAGGTGGCGTGGGCTCCAAGGAGCTGGTTTCGTTGGTTTGTTGTCTGTGTCGTCCTGGTTCTGCTTCGGCGATCGATCCCGCGGTGATGTAGAGGATGGTCGTCAGCATGATGTTGACGCCCATCGCCTCCATGGTCACGTCGGCAATCATCGCCGGGCGGGTGCAAGCGAGAAACAAGGTGTCGTCTTCAAGGCTCGGAATGATCGCCATGGCGCTCAGTTCCCGACGATGGTGTTGACGAGCTCGGTGGCGCCGAAAATCCCGCCGATACCGATGATCCAGAAGCCGGCCCTCCTCAAATCCATGTATCCGAACATCCAGGCGATGCAGATGATGATGACGGCGATCACCGCCAGCAGGCGGGCGATATTGCCGGTCAGCATGTCGACGATGTTCTGCAGCACGGTTTCGATGCCGGCGGCCTGGGCGAAGGCTGGTTCGACCAGGCAGGCGAGGATGGCGGCCGCCATGAGGGTGGATGCGGCAAGGGGCCGAAGACGAGCTTTGAAGATCATTCACTTTGCTCCGATCGATCATTCTGGAAAACGAGAACTGAGGATTGCCGTCGCGAGCTGAACACGTCCCAGGATGCGGCCTCGGCAGTGTGGGAGGATTGTTTCGCAAGCGCCGGCGGCGCCTCATCTTGCGACTGCTCGCGAGGCCCGGCTCGGCTTTCGGGCTCGCCGATGGTGAGCGAGGCAAGCATCGGCGATAGCCGCTTTGTTTCCCGGCGCACCTGCTCGTCGTATTTGACCATGGCGCCGAGGGATGGATCATCGCGGCCGTAGTAGGACTGAAGCATCACTGTCTCAGCCAGGGTCGGATCGTCTCCCGCGCGCTCAGCGACGCGATAATATCCGTCGAGAAGCGTGGCTGTGGCCTTGAGGTTCAGGCAGGGATCGAAGGCGTCCGCGACGGATAGCTTCAGCTTCTGAAGCTGCTCGATCCCGACACCACCGAGCCCGATCTGGATATCCTGGTGATCGGCGATCAGGGATGTGGCAACCTCGATCGCCTCCGCCTTCGATGCGGGTTGGGCGGCAAGTGGCGGGCCGCTGTTGATGCGAATGGCAAACGGTTGAAACCGGCTCTCGAGGCTGACAATGCTAGCCAGCGTCTCCATCTCCACCATCGGCGCGCAGGTTTGCGCGATATCGACGAAAGCAGCACCCATCGGTCAGTACCAGACGCGCTGTTTACCGGCGCCGTCGATGGTGACGTCGACATAATGCGGTTGCGATCGCGTATTCGGGCGTGTGATCGGGAAGCCCATGCACTGGCGGCGCCCGTCCACGCGCTGCCAATGTGGCGACAGCACCGAGTTGTCGCGGGAAGTGTATTCGTCGTCATTCCAGCAGAGGCTGTTGCTCACCGGCTGCGGCGCTGTCGCCACGCAGGTCGCACGCCCGCGGGGACCATAATCCTTCATCAGCCTATAGCCAGCATCGCAGAAGTAAGGCTCATAACCCGGCCGCGAACTCTGGAAACCGACGCCGCTGCACGCCGGGAACGAATGCCCCTCGGCAAGCTCCCGCCATAGTTTATGGATCGGCGGCCGGCATTCGGCATATTGGGTCGGCCCGCCGGGATTGGAAAGGCATAGGATAACCTGACATCCCCAATCTTCGGCCCGCGCTTTATCGCCGGAAATAAGATAGGGTGGCGCTACGAAGCAGACCGCAAGCAGTGAATTCAGCAGAAGGCTTTTCATGGACAGGACCCTTCGAGACGACGACGCCCTTTTGCATTCGGGAAGGCCAACTTTGCCTGCCCGTCTATACTGCCGTATATAACACAGTTAAATCACATGGCAAGCGCGATTAAAACTCAATGGCACAACCTTGCGTTTTCCGGACTTATTCTCCATGAGATCCTTGATCATCCGCTGGAGGACGAGACGCCGCAGGCGCGGCTGAAGCAGATCGGCATGATGACGATCCTCTACACGATGACCCAGGCCCATCAGAAGCTAACCCTCTCTAATATAATTGAAATTACCGAGCTGACGCGAACTGGCGTCAAGGAGACGGTCGATCTTTTGGTGAAGCGAGGAATGCTGCTGGAGACGATGGGGAAGAACTCCATGGGCCGAGGAACAGCACGGCAGTTCGAGATCTCCCAGGAGCTGCTGAACAAGCTAAGTTCGTTCCGCGCCAGCGGGGGTGCAGGGTTAAACTGACTGATTTTCGGCATAAAAAGAAGCGGGGTGGCGAATCATTTGCCGGTCCCGATCATGCGGCTGCCGGCAGTTGCAAGGGGCTAAAGGGCAACCCGCCTGCAGGGCGGGTTCCAATCATACAATGAAGAGTATCGGAGAAATCAGCATAGCGGCGCCGTGAGGCGGATTTCGGGAATTCTCGCCACGCTAAGGGCGGAATAAGGGCAGCCGCAGGAGCCTCAGCATAGCGGCCGTCAGGGAGGCGGAACCGACTGCCCCCGCCCGGGCGTTCCTTTTGGCGGCTTTTAAAAATGACGGTGCCGCCGGCCGGTTGGGATGGGCCGACGACATCGTGATGAGACGAGTTCAGACTTGATCAGACAGCACTTTCAAGCAGCTTCTTGGCCTTCCCCTCCAGCTCGAGGCGGGTGTCCTGGTTGGTCTTGCTGCGTGCCAGCGCCGTGATCCCCTGCACGAAGTCGAAGATCGATTCCGGCGGCCGACCTTCTTCCGACAAGACCATTTCGATCACCTTGCCGGTTTCGCCCTTCGAGAAGCCGCGCCGGCGCAGGAAGGTCTCGCGATCCTCGTCCTTGCGGGCGACAATGCGCTCGCGCGCTGCCTTGATGCCGGCCACGAATGGTGCCGGGGAAGAGTTCGCAAAGCTCGTCAGCGCCGGCGCTGCCTCGTGCGCAAAACGCTGGGCGGCGAACTTCGAGTGTCGAATGGTGATCTCCTCGAAGTTTTCCGTGCCCCAAAGATTGCGATTGGCGCAGACGGCGCGCAGGTAAAAGGAGGCGATGCCGAGCGTCTTCGATCCGACCTCCGAGTTCCAGGCATAGAAGCCGCGGAAATAGAGGTCCGGTTCGCCATTGGGCAGCCGTCCGGCTTCGATCGGATGGGTATCATCGACCAGGAACAGGAAGACGTCGCGGTCGCTGGCATAGAGCGTCGTCGTGTCCTTGGTGATGTCGACGAACGGGTTGTGCGTCATCGTTGCCCAATCGAGGACGCCAGGCACCTTCCACATCGTATCGCCGGTGCCATTGCCGGCGATCTTCATTACCGACGAGACCAGTTCATGGTCCCAGATGCGACCGTATTCTGGCCCGGTGACGGCCCTGAGTTCGAGCCGGCCATCGTCCATCTCGAGCGTCTTCACGAGCTCGGCACGGTGATTAAGCAAACCATGCTGAAGATTGATGGCGGCAAGCGACGCCGGAAGCTGGCGCATATAGGTGGCGGGAGCACCGACCAGGCTGCAGAGCTGGCCGTAGCTCCAATGGGTCGGTGCGATCGGCTGGCGTTGGCCGGGAACGAGGAGCTCAAGCCGCTCGGCATTATCGCGGGTGGCCTCTACGCGGATCGCTGCGCTCTCGACCGTTCGCGCATGCGCGCGATCGGCTCGAGACCGGACGGTCTCATCGAGATCGATCAGAGACAGAAACCGTTCGTCGTCGGGGCGCGAAAACCATTCCGACGAAACGCGGCCGATCCGTTCGCCGCGGGAAATATCGACTTTGAAGCCGGAAGCCGTGGGCCTGGCGTTGGTGCTGAGAGTGTTCATTGGACTATCTCCTGAAAAGCAAGAGCCCGGCGCATTGGCCGGGCTGGTTGAAGGATATGAAGGGTTGGAAAGGATCATTCTCGATGGAGACGATGGTGCGCTGCCCAGATCGCCGTCAGAGCCGTCTGGAATTCCGCGTTGCTGACGACATCAGAAAAGTCCGTCGTCGTCGCTATCGAGACGCACGCCTCGTGGATCTCGTCGTCGCTCACCGTCTCGGTCGAAAGCCCGCCGAAACTGTGATCGACCTCGAAAATGGCGGTGATGGCCTCGCGAACCCGGTCTTCCTGCAGCCGGGCGAGAACGTGGACAGGCCTCGGCGGGTCGGCAGGCTCATCAGGATCCGGATTTCCGGCGAGAATGGCTTCTCCTCGCGCAATTTCCCAAGCTGAACGATTAAGCCAGTCGAGTGACGGCTCCCGGTTGGCATGGGCATCGTCGAAAAAGATCTTCAGCAGGCCGAGCAGGATCTCGAAATGGCGACTCCGACGCTGGAGCGTGTCTTCGAACTGCGACGGCACCTGGATCGATGGGCCGATATAAGCAGCGTGCGCTCCTTCCAGGCGCCGGTGACGTGGACCCCGCGGGAGGAATTGTGGTTATTCTCGGCCATCTCCCAGTTGTCGTCGTAGATTGCTGCACAGCAAGCTGCGTCCAGCGTCTCGGCGGCATAGGTGCGATGCCGGAAAACCGGCAACTGATAGGTGGTTTCGATCGTAAAATCGGGCATTGAACTCTCCTGAAACGGATGCGGCCCGGTCTCCTTCCGGAGCCGGGCCGTCGGTTGAGTTTCGTGAAACGGGATTATTCGGCCGCGTCGAGATGCTGGTGTTCGTCGACCTCGTCAGTCGGCGCGGAGGCATCATCCGCATCGTCGGTCAGGAAAGCCGGGAGATCGGGCGCCGGTGTCTCGACTGTCCCGCCATCAGCAATCTCACCGGTTTCGACAGTCGCCTGCTCGACCGAGGCGCTGGCCGTGATAAGCCGAAGCGGTTCTGGCAGCCAGCCGCTGCCGCTCATCAGCCGTTCGGCCTCGCGCGCCATGTCGGCCTTCTTGAGATGGCCGATCAGTTCCGCCGACTGGTCGCGCTTTGCCTCCCGGACCGCCTGCAGGATGCGTGCCTTGGTGACGCGGCCGAGGTAATTGTCAGCCGTTGGCACCCAACCGGCCTCGGCCATGTCAAAGCCGATGGACCGGGCCAGTTGATCGGCGTGCGCGATCGCCCGGGTCCGCTTGTTCCAGGGCTCGATCACCGCATTGACCGACAGCGAGGCGCAATGCGCAAACAGTGCCTGCCGGCTCACATCGTCGAGTGCGATCAGAAACGCCCAGAGATCATTTGGATCCTTGGGAAGATCCTGGCCCCAAGCTTCTTGCCGCTGGTCGATTTCCTTTGCCCATGCCGTGTCGCCCAGCCCGTCCGTTTGGCTGAATTTCGCGTTCTGCAACGTTATTTCCAGGCATGAGTCCGAACCGTAGAAATAGAAGGTCTTCAGCACGAAGGCGTGCAGGACGGCAATGAAGGCCATGACCGGATCGTTGGCGAGCGCATTGCGGAGCGCAACAGTTCGCGCGGCCGTCAGATCGAGAACCAGGCGATCGGGGAGCGGCTTGATCGTCTCATCCTCGTCCTCCGATTGATGGCCGCCAGCAGCCGTTTCGTCGGTGACCGATGAACGGCCGTCGAGATCGACACTACCGCCACCGTCAGAATCGGAGGCGTCGACCTCCACTTTCTGCTCATCTTCGGGCCGCACGAACCCCCGTTCGATCTTGAGCTCGCCGCCGGCGCCCAGCGAAACAAAGACGCCGCCGCGAGCAACGTCCTCGGCGTCAAAGACATTGGGTCGATCATTGAGCCGGTCGATCTCGGTGCCGAGTTCCTCGAGCTTCTGTTCCGTTGCCTCGGAATATTTGCTCGCCTTGGCATACTCCGCATCGAGCGTGTCGTACTCGGCCCGTGTGGCATCGTAACGGGCAAGCTCCTCCTCGGTCATCTCGGCCTGCGCGCCGTAGAAGCGACGAAGGCCGGATGTATGGCCATAAGGAAAATCGAAAGCGGCCTCGATCCATTTCCATCCCTCAGCCTCCTGGATCGCATCGGCGTCGGCCTTGAGTTTTTCGAGCGCGAGCTGCTCAAGCAGCGCCGGATCCTGCAGCCATCCACCCTGATCCTGCTCGAACAGATCGCGCATCACCACGCCGCCGGCAGCTTCATACATATTGACGCCGACATAGACGGCGCGGCGGTCGCTGGCGCGGATCGCGGTTTCGGTCAGCAGGCGGCGAATATAATATGGCTCGCGGCTGTGCGACCGCGAGATCGTATCCCAGACCTGCTCCTGGCGGACATGGTCGTTGGTGATCGAGAAGGCCATGATCTGCTCGAGCTTCATTTCGTCTTCAGTATAGAGATCGAGAAGCCGCGGCGAGACGGACGCAAGCCGCAGGCGCTGCTTCACGGTGGCGACCGAGACGAAGAACCGCGCGGCGATCTCTTCCTCATCGAGTCCCTGTTCCCGCAGCGTCTGGAAGGCGCGGAACTGATCAAACGGATGCAGGCTGACGCGCTGGACGTTTTCGGCGAGGGAATCTTCCTCGGCCGATGTTTCGTCGCCTCGCTTGACGACGCACGGGATCGGCTCATCCTTCGCCATGCGCTTCTGCTTCACGAGCAGTTCGAGTGCCCGATAGCGCCGCCCGCCGGCGGGAACTTCGTAGGTGCCGGTCTCCTCTCCGGCCTCAGCGAGAACGGGGCGGACGCTCAGGCTCTGGAGGAGTTTGCGACGGGCGATATCCTCAGCAAGATCTTCAATCGACACTCCCGTCTTGATGTTGCGGACGTTTTTCTGCGAGAGCACGAGCTTGTCGAAAGCGATGTCTTCCGATCGGTTGAGGGTGATTTTCTGAATGGCTTTGGCCATGTCATTTCTCCATGACGGACCGGCTGGAGCCTCTCTCCAATCCTGTCAATCCGTCACAGCTTTTCCCTTCCCTCCTCTTCCTCTCTCCTCCTCGCTAACTGGCCAGCACTAGTCTCGCCGGTCGCGCTCCTCCCTGAGCCGCCCTCGCCACTCTCGCAGGGAGCCGAGCCGAGTATGCTCTTTCGCTGTTTCACTGAAAGACAGTTCTTCGCATGCTCATGCTCAGAGCAAAAGAATCCTATCCATATTTGATCGAACGCCAGAGCCGCTCGACGAAGACGTTGTCGCGCCGTGCACCCTGGCCATCCATCGAGATTTCAATCCCGGCCTTCTTCAGCACCGCCGTGAAGTCGATTGAGGTAAACTGCGCCCCCCGGTCAGTATTGAAGATGTCTGGTTTGTCATATCGGCAAAGAGCTTCCTCATCCGCCTCGATCCAAAAAGGCCGTCTTCATCGTGATCGACAGCCGCCACGACAGAACCGATCAACGATAACGAAGAGATAGACGAAGCCCCGGCCCATGGGGATGTATGTCAGGTCCATTGCCCACACCTGGGTGGGTCTGGTGACCGCCAGCTTCCCGAGCAATAGACCTTGTGACCAGGCGCAGGTTTAGACGCGTTGGGACGACAGTAAATCGCCTCAATGCCCATCTTCTTCATCAGCGTCGCAACATAGAGCCGCCGTGACTGAGGCCGAGAAGCTTCGCCTGGCGGACAACGGACAGTTTGTGCTCGCGGTTGATCATTCCTTTCCGCTCAGCAGCCCGGCTTTGCCGAGCGCACCGGATAAAAACATTTGCTAACGTCAGCTCCCAATCTTGGCGTGCAGGATTTTAATTATCGACGGTCGGAGCCGCCGGTTCGGCTTTGGCGGCATCGCCGAAAACGCCTGTCGCTCCCTCAAGGAGCTGGTCTTTCCACTGTTTAATCTGATTGGCTTGTCCGTCGAAATGCTGGGATAATAGCGCTGTTCACCCCTGACGGCGGCAAGCGCCACCTTCGCCTTGAGAGCCGGGGCTATGGTTCCGCCGCGATCGTCTCGAAACCTCCGCAGTCGTCTCAGTGTATTTCCAATGAGGACGCCGCGCCGCCGCAATCGTACTGCGGCCGGAACTGGAAATCCATAAAACAAAAGATGCAAGCAGCGGCCGTATGACCGCTTAGCGATCGTTCCTCATGGCGGCTCGGAGCACATCATTGATGCGGTCTTGCCAGCCCGGGCCATCCTCCTGAAAATAGACGAGCACGTCGCTGTCGAGCTTCAGGGTGACCTGCTCCTTGACGTTCGGCAGCGCCGGCCGCGCGACGGGTGGTGCGGCGGCGACCTTTTTGGCGGGCTTGAACAAGGCTTCCGCGGCATCAAGCGCATTGACTGGGCGGCGCGGGGTTTTGGTCACGTTTCTCTCCAATGGTTCGCTCATTCCGCGGTCAGGCAGTCTTTCAAAGGGTTGATCGTCCGCCGGGACGCTTCCGGGTCGTTGACCTGCTCCGGTCATGGCAACCACCCCTGTTTTAGAAAGCGACCGCTCCTGCAGCAGTGCGTTGTGTCGACCACGAATCTCACTTGACCACTAGAGGATACGAAATCCAGGCGGCTTGGTAAGGCGTTGGAAAGCTGGGCCTCGTTCCGGAGCCGCACGATGTGTAGCCGGTTCTCATGTTGTGAATGTTCTACGTTTGAGCAGACCGAAAAACAGTCGTGATAGCGCTGATGTTGGCTTGTTGAACACGGACAAGACTTCCAGCCCGCCCATAAGATCAAACAGATCGCCGCCATGGCTGGAGGGCAAGCCGTCCGGTATCGTGGGTGCAGGGCGAAAGAGCTCCGCGCCATCGCAGGCGCGGCGCCTTTGTCGACCTCGTCAAGAGGCGAGAACGCCGCTCTTCTTGGCGGTCCAGGTGGCGATATAATCCATCAGGCCGGGATTGAGGCAATCGTACGGTTCGATACCGGATGCCTTCAGCTGCGCTCTGACGGCGTCCATTTTCGCAGGATCGAAACCGCTTTCGATGATCGACGACACGAAGGCCGCAAAACCGGGCTTCGCCCAGCCGCTTTCCTGGAAGCGTTCCGGATGGACGAAAGACAATCCCTGGAACGGGTGTTCGCGCTCGACCGGCCCGTACATATGCACGCCGCATTCCTTGCAGGCATGCCGCTGGATCAGGGCCGCGGCATCGACGACGGCGAGCTTGTTGCCGTTCTCGAGCACTTCGACGTTCTCAGTCGGCGTAACCGCCACGACCGAAAAGACCGCACCCTCGGGCTTCCAGCACTTGGTGCAGCCGCAGGCGTGATTGTGGGCGATATCGCCCTTGATCCTGACCTTGACCGGATTGCTCGTGCATTTGCATACCAGCGTCCCGCCTGCAAAGGCAGCGTCAGTCGCTCGAAAGCCTGAATCCACTGCCGGATGAATGGCTATGCTCATTGATGTTCTCCTTCCCACCTTGGCCGTTTGCGTTATGCCCGGCCGAGCTCTGCGATCAATTCGTCAACCTCTGCGCATGCCAGCGCAGATGGTCCTCCATGAATGTCGAAATGAAAAAGTAGGAGTGGCCGTAGCCTTCCTGCACGCGCAGCGTCAGCGGAATGCCCGCCGCTTCGCAGGCCTGCCTGAGCTCGTCGGGACGCAGGCCGTCCTCCAGGAAGCCATCGTTTGTTCCCTGGTCGACGAAGAGTTCCGGGAACCGGTGGCCGTCTTCGATCAACGAGCAGGCGTCATAGGCCCGCCAGGTCTTCTCATCGGGCCCGAGATATTTCCGCAAGGCCGGTTTCGACCAGCCGGAAACCGAGGGATGGCTGATCGGCGCGAAGGCCGAGCAGCTCTTGAAGCGGTCCGGGTTCTTGAGCGCGATGGTGATCGCGCCATGTCCGCCCATCGAATGGCCGAAGATTGCCTGGCGGTCCATATCGACGGGGAATTCCGCGGCAAGGAGGCACGGCAGCTCGTCGGCGATGTAGCTGTACATGCGATAATTCGCCGAAAACGGCGGCTCGGTGGCATCGACATAAAAGCCGGCGCCCTTGCCGAACTGCCAATTGTCCGGCTCATCCGGAACGTGGTCGCCGCGGGGACTGGTATCCGGGCAGACGACGATCAGTCCGAACTCGGCCGCAAGCCGCCGATATTCGCCCTTGTCCATGACATTGGCATGCGTGCAGGTCAGGCCGGACAGGTACCACAACACCGGGCAATTGCCCTTCGCCGCCTGCGGCGGCGCATATACCGCAAAGGTCATGTCGCAGTCGCAGGCCTCCGAGCGGCTGACATAGACCCCTTGGGTGCCGCCATGAGACTTCTCGGTCGAGATGGTTTTCATGGCTTAGTACACCACCACGCCGCGGATGCTTTCGCCCTTGTGCATCATGTCGAAGCCCTTGTTGATGTCTTGGAGTGGCATGGTGTGGGTGATCATCGGGTCGATCTGGATCTTGCCCTGCATGTACCAGTCGACGATCTTCGGCACGTCGGTACGCCCGCGCGCGCCACCGAAGGCGGTGCCCATCCAGTTGCGGCCGGTGACCAGCTGGAACGGACGCGTGGAGATCTCCTGGCCGGCGCCGGCAACGCCGATGATGATCGATTTGCCCCAGCCGCGATGCGAGGCCTCCAGCGCCTGGCGCATCACCTTGGTGTTGCCGGTGCAGTCGAAGGTGTAGTCGGCGCCGCCGATCAGGTCGCCGTTGCGCTTGGTCATATTGACGAGATGGGGCACGATGTCGTCGCCGACCTCCTTCGGATTGACGAAATGCGTCATGCCGAATTTCTCGCCCCAGGCCTTGCGGTCATTGTTGATGTCGACGCCGATGATCATGTCGGCGCCGGCGAGCCTGAGGCCCTGCAGCACGTTGAGGCCGATACCGCCGAGACCGAAGACGATCGCCGTCGAACCGATCTCGACCTTGGCGGTGTTGATCACAGCACCGATGCCGGTGGTGACGCCGCAGCCGATGTAGCAGATCTTGTCGAAGGGGGCGTCGGGATTGACCTTGGCAAGGGCGATCTCCGGCAGCACGGTGTAATTGGCGAAGGTCGAGCAGCCCATATAGTGATGGATCTTGTCCTTGCCGATCGAAAAGCGCGAGGTACCGTCCGGCATCACGCCCTGGCCCTGGGTCGAGCGGATCGCCGTGCAGAGATTGGTCTTGCGGGAAAGGCAGGAATAACATTCCCGGCATTCCGGCGTGTAGAGCGGGATGACATGGTCGCCCTTCCTGACCGAGGTGACGCCGGGGCCGACATCGACGACGATGCCGGCACCCTCATGGCCGAGAATGGCCGGAAACAGGCCTTCCGGATCGGCGCCGGACAGGGTGAAATCGTCGGTGTGGCAAATGCCCGTCGCCTTGACCTCGACCAGCACTTCGCCGGCCCGCGGACCTTCCAGCTGCACGGTCATCACTTCGAGCGGTTTTCCTGCCTGAACGGCAACGGCGGCGCGAACGTCCATTTTGATATCCTTCCTCTGAAATTGAATTCTGACTGCTACATATTCGGATAGGCTAAAGCGCGTTGCATCGAATTTGATTCATGCACCGCGCTCTAGTTTGTTGTTTTTATGCATGTCGTTATCCCGGAACCGCTGCACACTTCCGGGCGACATGCATTAGCCTCGCCACCGGCTTTCGCCGATCGCCACCAAAACCAACCTCACCGCGTCTCCGGCTCGATCTGGCACCAGACCGCGAGAAGCGGCCTTGCCGTGCATCTTATCGCGAATGATTGCCCTGCATCGTTCGCGAAGACCGTGCCGGTCGCGGCAGAGAACCACTGCGAATTGCCAAGGCAGATTTCTGCGGGAGAAAGCAGAATGAAGGCCCGCGGCTGCGTCTGAACATGATCGGGAAACCGGGTATAGCGGTCCATATAGATCACGCCGACCCTGAGATCGGCGCGCTCCTCCATGCCGCCGGGGCCGACCAGAACAGCATGAGAATGCGTATTGCCAAAATTCAGGCTTGCAAACGGACCCGAGCGGCCGCGTCGCCAGAGCAGGCTATCGGCAAGACTCATGAATTGGCCGGCAATCGCCTCGTATTTCCGTCCTGATTTAGCAAGATGGCCAATGGCGTCATCAAGCCCCTCGGGCGCACCGGCAAGAGGGCCGCCCTCCAGGGGGCGCACCTTGCCTGTCTTGAGCAGCCGCTGCAGAACCTTGCCCGCGACGAAACTGGCGACGGCTGGGGCGTCGGCCGACAACATCAGCCCGCCGACGTCGTTGAGGAATTCCTGCAGCGGCCGAGGACGCCTTTCCCTGCCGATGTCGTGCAGCCGTATATATGCCGGCTTTTCCTCATCGTTCAGAAGAAGATCGGCCCCACGTTTGATTGGACGTCCCACCGCGCGCGCCACGTTCAGTCCCCTCGCTTAGAGCGCCTTTTCCAGTTCCGGCAGAGCTTCGAACAGATCGGCAACCAGGCCATAGTCGGCGACCTGGAAGATCGGCGCCTCCTCGTCCTTGTTGATGGCGACGATCACCTTGCTATCCTTCATGCCGGCCAGATGCTGGATGGCCCCGGAGATGCCGGCGGCAATATAAAGATCAGGGGCGACGACCTTGCCGGTCTGTCCGACCTGCCAGTCGTTCGGGGCGTAGCCGGCATCGACGGCCGCACGGCTGGCGCCGACGGCAGCCCCGAGCTTGTCGGCAAGCGGCAGGATGACCTCCTTGAACTTCTCCGCCGAGCCCAGCGCCCGACCGCCGGAAAGGATGATCTTCGCCGAGGTCAGTTCCGGCCGGTCGGAGGCCGACAGCGCGTCCTTCACGAAACGCGACAGACCCGGATCGGAAACGGCCGCGATCGCCTCGACAGAGGCAGACCCGCCTTCCGCGGCCGAAGCAAACGAGGCGGTGCGCACGGTGATGACCTTCTTGGCATCACTTGCCTGCACCGTCTGGATGGCATTGCCGGCATAGATCGGCCGCTTGAAGGTATCGGGGCTGACAACTTCGATGATCTCCGAGACCTGGGCGACATCAAGCAGGGCAGCCACCCGCGGCAGCACGTTCTTGCCGACCGAGGTGGCGGCAGAGACGATGGTGTCATAGGAGCCGGCCAGCGAGACGATCAGGTCGGCAAGCGGTTCGGCGAGATTGTTGGCAAGCGCGTCGCTTTCGGCCAGCAGCACCTTGGAGACGCCGGAAAGTTTGGCAGCGGCATCGGCCGCAGCCTTGGCGCCCTTGCCGGCAACCAGCACATGAATATCGGAGCCGATCTGGCTTGCTGCCGTCAGTGCCTTGGCGGTCTGGTCGGAGAGGCTGACATTGTCGTGGTCGGCCAGAAGAAGAATGGTCATGATAGTTGCTCCTGTTCCTGCCCGATTACAGCACGCCGGCTTCGTTCTTCAGCTTGTCGATCAGTTCGGCGACCGACTTGACCTTGACGCCGGCCTTGCGGCCACTGGGCTCCTCGGTCTTCAGCACCTTCAGCCGCGGCGTGGTGTCGACACCGAAGTCAGCCGGCGACTTCTTGTCGAGCGGCTTCTTCTTCGCCTTCATGATGTTCGGCAGCGAGGCGTAACGCGGTTCGTTCAGCCTGAGGTCCGATGTGACCACTGCCGGCAGCTTGATCTCGATCGTCTGCAGGCCGCCATCGACCTCGCGGGTCACCTCAGCCTTGCCATCTCCGATCTCGATCTTCGAGGCGAAAGTCGCCTGGGCCGAACCCAGCAGTGCTGCCAGCATCTGGCCGGTCTGGTTGCTGTCATCATCGATCGCCTGCTTGCCGACGATGATCAGACCCGGCTGTTCGGCATCGGCCACGCCCTTGAGGATCTTGGCGACGGCCAGCGGCTCGACCTGATCGTCGGTTTCGACCAGGATCGCCCGGTCGGCACCCATGGCAAGGGCGGTCCGCAGCGTCTCTTCGGCCTTGGCGGGGCCGATCGAGACCACCACCACTTCCTCGGCTTTGCCGGCCTCCTTCAGACGTAGCGCCTCTTCCACCGAAATCTCGTCGAACGGGTTCATCGACATCTTCACATTGGCAAGCTCGACACCCGAACCATCCGGCTTCACCCGGATCTTCACATTGTAGTCGACGACGCGCTTGACGGGCACGAGAATCTTCATTTGCAAAACCCCTTTATTTCTAGACTGCCGGCCATCAGTGCGGCCGTTCGGCAAGCAGCGCCCAGAAGGCGAAGAGCGGTGTGTCCACCGACCTCATGGCATGTTTGATCCCGGGGATATTGTAGAACGATCCGCCGATACCAGGCGAAAACCAGTTCCCCTCCCCTTGCTGAAATTCTCCCTCGGAAAGCACGAGATAAACTTCCTCCGGCGGGTGGTCGTGATCGGGATAGCGCACGTGCGGCGCCAGCAATGTCACACCCAGCCACAGGTCGCTCCGCTCCTCCAATCCTCCCGGGCCGACGATCATGGCATTGGCATGCCCATCGACGAAATTGTCGCCGGCGGTGTGGTCATACTTGGTGCGCCGACGCCATTCAAGCATCGGCTCGATGCCTTTGAACGCCTCGATCAATCGCACCAGCGAAGGATCATAGGAGGGATCAACCGCAAGCGCCACATCAAGCTGAGCGCAGACGGGCAATTGGCTTCCCTCCCCAGCACGCGCGATCCCCGGCTGCTCCAGCGCCGCAAAAAATTGACGGATCGAGCGCCGCGCCTCGGGGGCCTTCGCGAACCGATCGAAAGCCAGAGACGCGGCAACCACGAAACGCTGGAGGCTTTCTTCACGCAAACTCATATCGTCCCCGAAATGAGCGGCCGACGAGCGGCCGCTCCTGCGATCATATATCCTTGGCGATGCGCAGGCCGTCATAAATGGCGGCATGCGTATTGCGCGCAGCGACAGCATCGCCGATGCGGAACAGCTGAAACTTGCCCTCGGGATTGCGCATGACGGACTGCGGTTCCCCGGAAAGAAGCTGGTCGTGCGATATCTCGCCGAGATTGCTCGAGCTGGGCTTCAGCTCGAAATAGAGTTCGTCGAGCGGGATGGTCCCGTGATTGACGACGATCTGGTCAAAGCTGCTCTGCTTGGCAATCCCGCCGTAATCACTGCCGACATGGGCAACCAGCTGGTTGCCGCTCTTCTCGACGGCCTCCAGGCGATAGGTGACGGTGAAGGTCACGTCATGCTTTTGAAGAGATCGCATATAGGGCACGAGGTTCATCGCCATGACTTCGGGCGCGAACGACCGGTCCGGCGTCATGATCTCGACCTTGGCGCCTGCCTTGGCGAGAAACTCCGCCGCCTGAAGACCGGCATGGTCGCCGGCATCGTCGAAGATCAAAACGTTGGTGCCAGGCTTCACATCGCCGGAGATGATGTCCCAAGAAGAAACCACCAGCTCGTTGCCGCGCGAGAGAACCTCGGTATGCGGCAAGCCGCCGGTCGCAATAATGACGACGTCGGGGTTCTCGGCTTCGATCATGTCGACCTCCGCCCAGCTGTTGAAGCGGAAGGTGACGTCGTATTTCTCGCATTGGCTCATGCGCCAGTCGATGATGCTGATCATTTCCCTGCGGCGCTCGCTCTGCGCGGTGAGCCGGATCTGGCCGCCGGCATTGTTCGCCGCTTCGAAGACGACGACCTTGTGGCCGCGCTCTCCGGCGACGCGCGCCGCTTCCAGACCGGCCGGGCCAGCACCGACGATAACGACCTTTTTCCTGGCGTCGGCCTTCGCTACGACATGCGGCATGGTCAGTTCGCGGCCCGTCGCGGCATTATGGATGCAGTAGGCAGCCCCGCCTTGGTAGATGCGATCGAGACAGTAATTGGCGCCGACACACGGACGGATATCTTCCTCCCGTTTTTCGATGATCTTACGGACGATGTGCGGGTCGGTCATGTGGGCGCGGGTCATGCCGACCATGTCGACCTTGCCGGCCGCGATTGCGTGGCGGGCGGTGGCGACATCGGGAATCTTCGCCGCATGGAAGGTCGGGAAGTCGGTCGCGGCCCGGATTTCGCCGGCGAAGTCGAGATGTGGTGAATTCGCCATGCCCTGGATCGGGATGACGTCGGTGAGCCCCGCGTCGGTATCGATGTGGCCGCGGATCACGTTCAAGTAATCGATGAGACCGCTTTCCTTGAGGCGCTTGGAGATTTCGAGGCCTTCGGCCTTGCCGGTGCCGCCGGGAAGACATTCGTCGGCGGTATAGCGCAGGCCGAGAATGAAATCGTCGCCCACTCTTTTCCGGATCGCCTTGAACACGTCGAAACAGAAGCGCAGACGATTATCCAGCGAGCCACCATAGGGGCCATCGAGCTCGTTGGTGAGCGGAGACACGAACTGGTCGATCAGGTGACCGTAGGCCTCCAGTTCGACACCGTCCATGCCGCCCGCCTTCATGCGTTCGGCCGCGTCGGCGAAATCCTTGATTATGCGTTCGATATCCCAATCTTCCAACTTCTTCGGGAAGGCGCGGTGCGAAGCCTCGCGATGATGCGAAGGGGCGAGGACCGGCAGCCAGTCGCCCTTGTCCCAGCGCGTGCGCCGACCGAGATGGGTCAGTTGGATCATGATCGCCGCACCCTCTTCGTGCACGGCGTCGGTCATCTCCCTGATCCAGGGAACGATCTCGTCCTTATAGGCAAGCAGGTTGTTGAAGACCGGCGGGCTATCCTTGGAGACTGCCGCCGAGCCCGCCGTCATCGTCAAAGCCACCCCGCCCTTTGCCCGCTCGACCGTATAGGCGCGATACTTCTCCTTCGGCATGCCGTCTTCCGGATAGGCCGGCTCGTGAGAGGTCACGATGATACGGTTGCGCAACTTCAAATGCTTGAGCTGATAGGGCTGCAAAAGGGGATCATTCGACATGGGCCGTGGTTCCGGATTAAAACATCGAGGGAGAAGCTAAGCGCAATGTACATATGTGTCAACGATCAAAACAGCCGAGTCTCTATTTTAGACACTAATGTACATTTTTCTTGTGCGCGGCTTCAAAATTTGATAGGAGATAACGTATGGATCAGGCTTTGAATGAGACTGGCTGGCGTGGATCGCAGGAGGGATGGCTGGAAGCAGCTTATCACTCCCTGCTGGAATCCGGCGTGGATTCGGTGAAAATTCTGCCGCTGGCGAAGAAGCTCAATCTCTCGCGCACCAGCTTCTACTGGTTCTTCAAGGATCGAGAGGAGCTGCTGAGCGCGCTGGTGGCGCTATGGCGCGAAAAAAACACAGGCAATATCGTCAAGCGGTCGGAAGCCTATGCGGAATCGCTGGCCGAAGCGATGCTCAACGTCTTCGATTGCTGGCTCGACAACGATCTGTTCGACGCGAAGTTCGAGTTTGCCGTGCGCAGCTGGGCGCTGCAATCCGACCAGCTTCTGGCAGAGGTCCAGCAGGCCGATCAGATCCGACTGGAGGCGCTAAAACGCATGTTCATGCGGTTCGGGCTACCAGAAACGACATCGGATGTCAGAGCGCGCACAACTTACCTTGTTCAGATCGGATATATCTCCATGCAATCGAGGGAGGAACTTGCCGTCCGCATGAAACGGATTCCGGAATATATAGCGATCTACACGGGCGAAGTGCCGCAGCAGAGGGAGCTTGATCGCTTCTTCTCCCGGCATGGCTACAGGCCCGGTTAGAGGAGACTCGGATGACCGTTTCCTTGACGATCGGCATAATTGGCGGCAGCGGCTGGCTGGGCGGAGCAATCGCCGGCTCGATTGTCGATGCCGGCCTGGTCGAGCCTGGAAATCTCTCGCTCTCCTATCGCAGTCAGCAGCCGGATCGCTTCCCGAATTCATTCTGGACGTCCGACAATCAGGCGCTTGCCGACCGCTCGGACGTGATCCTTCTCTCCGTCCGGCCCGATGACTGGCGGACCCTTGACGTCGATGCCGGCGGCAAGCTCGTCATTTCGGTCATGGCCTGCATCGGTCTTGCCGCCCTTTCGCAACGGCATAAGACCGGTCGTGTTGTCCGCGCCCTGCCGAATGCCGGTGCCGAAGTGGCTAAGTCCTATACGCCGTGGATTGCTGTGGACGACATTACCGAAGGCGACCGCGCCGTCGTCCGCGCCATTTTCGACGCCTGCGGCTCACAAGACGAAGTCGCAAGGGAAAGCGACATCGATTACCTCACAGGCCTTTCCGGTTCCGGACCGGCGTTCCCGGCGCTGCTTGCGGCCGCCATGATGAGCGATGCCGTCGCCCACGGCCTGCCGGCCGAGATTGCGCGCCGTGCCGTCAATACGGTGATATCGGGCGCCGGCCGCCTTTTGGAGCGCCATGACGAGTGCCCGGATGACGTCGTTCAAACATTTCTTGACTATCGCGGCACGACTGCGGCGGCCATCCACAGCATGCGCGCTGCGGGATTCGACGCTTCGGTTGCCAAGGGATTGTCGGCAGCATTTCAGAAATCGGTGAGTATGGGAAAGGTTTCCTGACGACCGTTGGGGCGGGCACTGCGGCACCCCGCTCGACAAGACAAGCCGCTAAACAGAGGGAACGAGAATGAAGAAATTACTTGCATCGACGTGTCTGACGTTCGGCCTGATCGGCGGCGCGTCATTCGCCAGCGCCGCCGAATGCGGCAACGTCACCATCGCCAGCATGAACTGGCAGAGCGCCGAAGTTCTCTCCAACCTGGACAAGTTCATTCTGAACGAAGGCTATGGCTGCAGTGCTGACATCACGGTCGGCGACACCGTCCCGACGATCACCTCCATGGCCGAAAAAGGCCAGCCGGATATCGCGCCCGAAGCCTGGATCGATCTGCTGCCCGACGTCGTCAAGAAGGGCACGGAAGAAGGCCGCATCGTCCAGGTCGGCTCGCCGCTGCCGGATGGCGGCGTGCAGGGCTGGTGGATCCCGAAATATGTCGCCGATGCCCATCCCGATATCAAGACGATCGGCGACGTGCTGAAGCATCCGGAACTCTTCCCCGATCCCGAGGATCCGAAGAAGGGCGCCATCTTCAACGGTCCGCAGGGCTGGGGCGGCACGGTCGTCACCTCACAGCTCTACAAGGCTTTCGAAGCCGACAAGGCCGGCTTCACCCTCGTCGATACCGGCTCTGCCGCCGGCCTCGATGGTTCGATCTCCAAGGCTTACGAACGCAAGGAAGGCTGGGCCGGCTACTACTGGGCGCCGACCGCGCTGCTCGGCAAGTATGAGATGGTCAAGCTGGAAGCCGGCGTGCCGAACGACGCTGCCGAATGGAAGCGCTGCAATACGGTCGCCGATTGCCCCGATCCGAAGCCGAATGCATGGCCGGTCGACAAGATCGTCACCCTTGTTGCAAAGCCTTTCTCGGAAAAGGCCGGGCCCGAAGTGATGGACTATCTGGCGAAGCGCTCCTGGAGCAATGAAACGGTCAACAAGCTGATGGCCTGGATGACCGACAACCAGGCGACCGGCGAGGACGGCGCCAAGCACTTCCTGGAAGAAAACAAGGACATCTGGACGAAGTGGGTCTCGCCGGAGGCAGCCGCGAAGATCGAAGCTGCTCTCTAAAACCAATAGTGCGGTGCGCGAAAGCGCACCGCTTCTCACGTGCCGACAAAATCAAAAAAACTGCCACGGCTTTTTAAGAAAAAGGGGAAACGCATGGACTGGTTTTACAAATTCCCGCATATGAACGACGACGCGCTTCGCAATCTGAAGAAGGCGATCGATGACGGCTTTCGCGGTTTCACCCGCGCCTATGGCGACGGCATCGAAACCCTGTTCGTGCCGCTGCAGCATTTCCTGATTGCCGCCGAGCGGTTCATGACGCAGACGCCGTGGCCGATCATCACCCTGATCGTCCTTGCCATCGCCTGGTTTGCCAGCCGCAGCTTGAAGATCGTCTTCGGCTGTCTGGTGACGCTGATGCTGATCGGCTATTTCGACATGTGGGACGATACGATGCGGACGGTCTCGATGATCTTCGTCTGCACGATTCTGTCCATCGCCATCGGCATTCCGATGGGCATCCTGATGGCCCGCTCCGACCGGCTGCAGCGCGTCGTCAATCCGATCCTCGACGTCATGCAGACCATGCCGAGCTTCGTCTACCTCATCCCCGTCGTCATGTTGCTTGGCATCGGCAAGGTCCCCGGCCTGATCGCCGTCGTCATCTACGCCATCCCGCCGATGATCCGCCTGACCGATCTCGGCATCCGGCTCGTCGACAAGGACGTGCTCGAGGCCGCCGACGCCTTCGGCACGTCGCGATCGCAGAAGCTGTTCAAGGTGCAGCTGCCGCTGGCGCTGCCCACCATCATGGCCGGCATCAACCAGACGATCATGATGGCGCTCGCCATGGTGGTCATCGCCTCGATGATCGGCGTCCAAGGCCTCGGCCAGCCGGTGCTCAAGGCGATTGCCAACCAGTACTTCACACTGGGTATCTTCAATGGCCTTGCCATCGTCGGCATCGCCATCATCTTCGACCGAGTCAGCCAGGCATATGGCAAAAGGCTCCAGAAGCATCGGGAGACCGTCCATGGCTGAGCATCATTTCGGCGGCATCAAGATCCGCCACCTCTACAAGATCTTCGGTCCCAACCCCGCCGCGCATGTGGAGGCGGTTCAGAAGGGAATGTCAAAGACCGAACTCAACGAAAAGCACGGCCATGTGCTCGGCCTCAGGGATATCAATGTCGAAATCCCTTCTGGCCGCATCCAGGTCGTCATGGGCCTTTCGGGGTCGGGCAAATCGACGCTGATCCGCCACATCAACCGGCTGATCGACCCGACCGCCGGCGAAGTGCTGGTCGACGGCGTCGATGTCGTCAAGATGAACGAGACCGAATTGCGGGCGTTTCGCCGGCACCAGACGGCGATGGTGTTTCAGAAGTTCGCGCTTCTGCCGCACCGCAATGTGCTCGACAACACCATCTTCGGCCTCGAAGTGCAGGGCATGGAGCGGACGAAAGCCGTCGACGTCGCCATGCGCTGGCTGGAGCGGGTCGGGCTGAAGGGCTTCGAGCAGCGATATCCCAACCAGCTCTCCGGCGGCATGCAGCAGCGCGTCGGCCTGGCGAGAGCTCTCTCCAACGACGCCCCGGTGCTTCTGATGGACGAAGCCTATTCGGCGCTCGATCCGTTGATCCGCACCGATATGCAGACAGTACTTCTCGATATCCAGAAGGAGATCAAGAAGACCATCGTCTTCATCACCCACGATCTCGACGAGGCACTGCGTCTCGGCGACCAGATCGCCATCCTGCGTGACGGCGAAGTCATCCAGCAGGGCACCAGCCAGGACATTGTCCTGCGCCCGGCCGACGACTACATCGCCAACTTCGTCAAGGAGGTCAATCGCGGCAGGGTCATCCATGTCGAGGCAGTCATGACGCCGCTGCACTCCGGTGCGGCGCCGGTTGGACTGGCGATCTTGGCGGGAACGACCGTCGAAGAGGCCGTCCGGATGTTGTCATCGGCGCCAGAGGGCGACGCCAGGGTGGTTTCGCCTTCCGGGGAAACCTTAGGACTGGTCACCTTCCGCCAGCTCGCGAGTGCGATGGTGAACTCACAGGAGGTGGCTCCTCGGCGCGACAGCGCTCTGTCGGTCGCCCTCTGAAGTTTCGAAAGGCGGCGGTCTGTCCGTTTCGCTGGCGACACCGAGCGCGTCGCCATCGCCGGGAAGCCGGCCGCCGCCGGACCTTGAAAATGCTTGCAATGGCTTCTTGAGGCCTCCCCGATCACAACACCGGCTGGGCGAGGAATTGCGCTCGCAGGGTATCGACGTCATAGAGATCCGAGCGCCGCGCCAAGCGCGCGTCATGGCTTTATGAGGGTAGGCGGGCGGCCTTGGAGCTGTGACGCCGGAGCGTTCTGCTGCTTCTTATGCAAGCTCTTCCTGCGTGCCAAACGAGACATTCAAGACCTCTATCCACCTTGCGCAAGCTGCGGCGCGAATATGCTTCGAGCCAGCGCTTTCCTATACATTTTGCGCAAAACCAGTCCAGACTGCGTCGCGAAAAGCCGCTTGGCCGACTTTATCGGCGGCCGACAATTGCTCGATGGCCACGGAGCAATAAGATGATTGTCGACCAAGGCCATGATGGTCTGCGGTCCTCAAGCAGCGCCCGTTCATCCATCACCCCCAAAACGGATGAAAGGGATCATACATACGCACCCCATCCCGTGCGTATGCCAGCATGCCTGTCTGCCTGCCGAAGGCTATTAAGCGGTCCACTATAGAACCTTCGGCAGGCGACTGCGCAGATCCCTGATTGGGATATTCTCCACAGCTTCAGTGATGATGCGTGTCTCGGCAAGATCGCCGCGTTGAGCCTTTCGTGGCCTCACGGATACACCCCATAAAATTGCCCCTCTGCGTAATCGTTTCATCACCGATAGCCGGCGGCGTGACGGCTTGCCTATTGTTCCCATGTCTGCCAGTTCCTGCCCTTAAGCTGCAAAGACTAAGCGGATGGGAACTATCGATAATGCGTTCAACAGGTTGGATTGTTTGACGTCTGCCACGTCCGAGTTCGACCGTACCCGGCTTGTGCAAGGCGCTAATCTCGCTGCCGATACCGTGCGGAGATCCACCTGCTCGACAAAGGCCTGCTGCGCTCCAAACCCCGATAAGCTAGAATATAGGCAAGCCTCGCCCAATCCGCGGCGATCGATGACGACCGGCATGGCGGATAGAGGTACGCACGTCCATCCGTCAGCAGGGATCGCGCGTCGCGCCGGGATCTGCAAGCAGTTAAGAAGGGCAGGTCAACGCAGCCACACTGAACAATGGGAGCAGCATGTCCGAAAATAGCCCTGCGCCATTCTCGTTCCGGTTTTGCGGTTCGTCCTTCGACAACATGGTCGAAACGCTCGGCGGCGCCTTCGGCGCCTTCGATGCCGAGCCTGTCGGCCGCGTCCAGGACTTCCACTGGGGGTTGGACTTTGCCGCGAGTGACCGCGCTGTCCTGCTGACCGGCTATCACGAGGCGGAGTTTCAGTTCAACATCGAACCGACCGTCGATACAGCGGAATATTTGTCGATTGTCGTGCCGCGCAGCGGCGGCATGGGGGTGACTTATGGATCCCGCGTCGCCGAGGCGGGGCAAGGAAAACTGCTTCTCTATAACAACTTCGAACCAGATAGTGTCCTCATGTACGGCCAGTCGAATGTCATCGACGAATTGCTGATCAACTGGTCGGTGATCCTGCAGACGATCGGCCAGACGTTCGAAATACCGTTCAGCGGCTCTCTCGACCTGCTGCCCGAACTGGATCTGTCGACCGGACGATCGGCAACCTGACGGAGACGATCGCCATCGGCATGCGAGACAACGGCCCCTTGCTGCAGTCGCCGATCGCCATGGCGCATATGACCCAGGCACTGGCCGATCTTGTCGTGCGCATGGTGCCGAACCGGCTGTCGCATTTCCTCGACAAGGAGCCTGCCCTCATCGCTCCCCGGCATGTCCGCAAGGCGATCGAATTCATGCAGGCCAATATCGATCAGCCGATCACCATGCCGAAGGTCGCCGAAGCGGCCGGCGTCTCCAGCCGGGCGCTCGAAACCGGCTTCCGCGCCTTCAGAGGCACCTCTCCCGCCGTCTATCTGTTGACGCTTCGCCTGCGCGCGGCGCGACAGGAGCTGCTCGACCCCGAGAGCAAGGAGAGCATGAAAGGGATCTGTCTCAAATGGGGTTTCTTTCATTTCGGCCGGTTTTCCGCAGTCTACAAATCGACCTACGGGGAATACCCTTCCGACACCCGCAAGCGCGTCTGCCGTTTGTAGCCGTCGGGGTTAAAGCATGTCCCGCAAAAATTTGCTCCGGTTTTGCGATAAAGACATGCGGAAAAACAAAGACCTAAAGCGTGACAAGCAGATCTAAAAGATCGCGACACGCTTTAGGACGAAGAAGCTGGCGACAATATGTAGTGCACCCTCATCGTCCTCGGATCCCGCTTGACGATTTTAAGCACGCCTTCCCTCTCCGCCAGAGCGTTGAGCTCCCGCAGAACGAGGGAATGCGCGATCCCGAGCTTGCGTGCAAAGGCGCGGCTGTCGCGCGCGATCCCCAGCTCGGCGGCAACGAGGAGGCCCGCCTGTATGGATGTCAGGCGGATGTCCCCGGCTTGCGCCGCAGCGACAAGGGTGAAAAATTGATCGGCGTCGGATGGCTCTTCGCTCACGCGGCGTTTCGCGCGCGCAAGGACACCATGATCGATTTCGAGGTAGGCGTATCGCTTTCCTTGCCGGCGCTGCCGAGCGGCACCAGCACGTTCAGCTCGGGATAATAACCGGCAATGCTTCCCCTCGCAATGTCATAGGGCACCAGGCGGAAATCCTCGGCGATGCGCTCGATGCCGTCATCATGCTCGCCGACCAAATCGATGCGGTCACCGGCCTCGGCATTCATCGCCTTCAGGTCGGCCGGATGAATGAAAATGACCTGCCGCTCTCCGTAGACGCCGCGATATCGGTCATCCAGACCATAGACCGTCGTATTGTATTGATCGTGCGACCGGAATGTCTGCAGGGCGAAACGACGTCCCGCGCCCTTTCGCGCCCGCTGATGGACCGTCTCCTCCGGAAGCGCCTCGGACGAGAATGACGCCTTGCCTGCCGGTGTGTCCCACTCCCGATGGCTTGCTGCGTTGCGCAGGTGGAAACCGCGCGGCTTGCGCAGGCGCTCATTATAGTCTTCGAAACCCGGAATGGTCGCCTCGATATGATCGCGGATAAGGTCGTAGTCGTCGGCGAGGTCCGCCCAACCGACCACGGCGGAGCCAACCGTCGCTTCTGCAATGCCGGCAATGATGGCGACTTCCGATAGCAAATGCGGCGAGGCCGGCCGGTTGATGCCAGCGGAGCCATGCACCATGCTCATCGAATCCTCGACGCTGACGAGCTGGGAATTGCCCGCCGCGTTGAAGTCCATCTCGGTGCGTCCGAGGCAGGGCAGGATGAAGGCCGCCTCACCGGGCATGAGATGCGAATGATTGGGTTTGGTCGCGATGTGCACCGTCAGTTTCAGCTGCCGAAGCGCCTTTTCGACGAGGGCGCTGTCGGGCGAGGCGCGGGCGAAATTTCCGCCGAGCCCGATGAAAGCCTCGGCCGAGCCGTCGAGCATCGCGCCGATCGCGGCAAGGACATTGTGACCATGCTCGCGGGGGACAGTGAAGCGGAAGTGCTTCTCCAGCGCATCGAGGAAATCCTCCGCCGGCTTTTCGTTGATGCCGACGGTGCGGTCGCCCTGTACGTTGGAATGGCCGCGCACCGGGCAAAGGCCGGCGCCCGGCTTGCCGATATTGCCGCGCAGGAACATGAAATTGGCGATCTCGCGGATCGTCGCGACCGAATGCAAATGCTGGGTGACACCCATCGCCCAGGTGCAGATAACGCGTTCGGCGTTGATATAGACATCGGCCGCCCGTGCGATCTCCTCCCGGCTCAGTCCCGACTGGTCCTCGATCTCAGCCCAGCCTGTGGCCTCGACCGCTGTCCGATACGCCTGAAAATCCGCGCAGTGTTCGGTGAGAAATGCATGGTCGAGGACGGAGGGCAGACCGGCGGCGACCGCTCTGTCTTCCGCGGCCAGCACGGCCTTGGCCATGCCCCGCACCGCCGCCATGTCGCCGCCGAGCTGCGGCTGCAGATAAAGGCTGGCGATCTCGGTCGAACCGCCCTTCAGCATCTCGATCTTGTCCTGCGGATCGGAGAAGCGTTCCAGGCCGCGCTCACGGACAGGGTTGAAGACGACGATGCGCGCGCCGCGGATCGCCGCGCGACGCAGGTCACCGAGCATTCTGGGATGGTTGGTGCCCGGATTCTGCCCGATCACGAAGATCGCGTCGGCCTCTTCGAAATCCTCAAGAAGCACCGTACCCTTGCCGACGCCGACAGCTTGGCGCATGGCGATGCCGCTTGCTTCATGGCACATGTTGGAGCAATCGGGAAAATTGTTGGTGCCGTAGACGCGCACGAACAGCTGATACAGGAAGGCGGCTTCGTTACTGGCTCGGCCCGAAGTATAGAATTCCGCCCGGTTGGGGGTATCGAGGCCCTTCAGGATGCCGCCGATCTCGGCAAACGCATCCTGCCACGAAACCGGCAGATAACGGTCGCTCGCCGCATCATAGCGCATCGGATGCGTGAGGCGGCCGTTGAGTTCCAGTTCATAATCCGTCAGCCGGCGCAATTCAGATACCGTGTTTTGCGCGAAGAAGGCGGGCGTTGCCCGCTTCTCCGTCGCTTCCCAGGCAACCGCCTTCACGCCGTTTTCGCAGAATTCGAACGACGATCCATGTTCCGGATCGCCCCAGGCGCAGCCCGGGCAATCGAACCCATCCGGCTGGTTCGCCTTCAGCATGGAGCGCGCGCCCGAGATGGGCATGCCGCTTTGCAGTAATTGCTTGCCGCAGCTCTTCAAAGCGCCCCAGCCGCCGGCGGCCGCCGATTTCTTACCAATGAATTTTGTGTCCATGCGCCCTTATTGTCGAAGCACGGAAAACATCAAGGTCACAGGCACGATGGTTTGATAGAAAAAACCTATCAAAGAAAGATCTCGATTTAACCGGCTTCCTTCATGGCATGCCGTTCGCCGTTGGGCGAATGGGCCAGAATGCGATTGCGGCCCTGGGTTTTGGCTTCGTAGAGCGCTGCGTCGGCCTCGGTCAGCAGGCGGTTCGGGTTGGTCCGCAGAACGGCGCCCGTTGCACAGGATACGCCGATGCTCGCCGTCACCCGGGCGAATTCGCTGCCGGAATGCGCGATATTCTCCTGGGCCAGGCGCCGCGCGAATTGCTCGGCGACGATCATTGCGCCTTTGGCGCTGGTATCGGGGAGGAAGACCACGAATTCCTCACCGCCGTAACGGGCGACGATGTCCGCCGGGCGGCTGACG
The DNA here is from genome assembly GCF_051810745.2 of Rhizobium sp. F40D2. Classification (NCBI taxonomy): domain Bacteria; kingdom Pseudomonadati; phylum Pseudomonadota; class Alphaproteobacteria; order Hyphomicrobiales; family Rhizobiaceae; genus Rhizobium; species Rhizobium sp. F40D2. The sequence goes on along the minus strand of NZ_JBPWQX020000004.1, from coordinate 441,168 downwards.
GATTGGCGCAGACAATTGCTGACGACCCGCAGGCATTGGTCTCCGGCAGGATGACCATAGGTGTCGTTATAGGCCTTGAAGCGGTCAATATCGACCATTAGCAGGCTGAACGGCGTGTTTCTCCTGCCGCTGCCCGACGTTTCGCGGGCGAAAGCCTCGTCGAAGGCGCGGCGGTTGACCATGCCGGTGAGGCCATCGGTCTCGGCAAGGTTCTTCAACTGCTCCGCCGACAGCCTGAGTGCGATTTCCGCCTGTTTCGTCGCCGTAATATCGGAGACGACGGCCATCGCCGTGCCGTCTTCTGCAAGCCTTGTCCGGATGCTGCGCCAGTCGCCGTTGTGAAGCTGAACCTCTTCGTCCTTGTTGCTGTGGAGCGAGGCGGCGGCGGCCTTGATCCACCCGTCCACATCATCGGGAATGCCAGGCCGCTCGCCGGTTTCGGCGACGCGGCGCAGGATGTCGCTGATATGGGCGCCGACCACGCGGGCCTCTCCGGAGAGCGGGAAGGCATTGCGATACTGCTCATTGCAAAAGAGGATAAAACCCTTGCTGTCGTACATGGCGATACCATCGGACATGCTGGCCATCGCATGCGAGAGCAGGTTCTTGCTTTCGCGCAATTCCCGCTCCAGAGCGGTGCGCTCGGTAACATCGCGCGTGACGCCGGCAAGGCCGATCACCCGCCCCTGCTTGTCCCGCAGCGGCACTTTGGAGGCGAGCAGGAATCTGCCTTCGATATGCTCGGTGGAATCGATCAGCGGCACGCCGGTGTCTATGACCTGCTGCTCGAGGTAATATAATTCCTCGGCAAGCGGCCGCGACATCAGATTGAAATCCGACAATCCGATCATCTCGGCCGTCGTCCGGAAGCGGAAGAGGCGGGTCATGTTTTCATTGACGGTAATGAACCGGCTGTTTCGGTCCTTCACATAGAGATAATCGGGCGACTGCGAAAATGCGGTCACCAATATGCTTCGCTCCAGCTCCCATTGCTGTGTCTTCAGCAGAACGAAACCACCCAGAACAGTCGCGAGACAATTCAATGCGGTCAGGGGGAAACCGACGCCGGCGAGCACATGGGCGTTCACCAAGGTGGGAAGCAGAGCCATCGACAGGACCAATGCAACGCCAAGAGCAAGACTCAGCAGCGCAACGTCCTTAAGCTCCGGCGATCTCTTGCGGGTCCAGAAATGACCGGCCAAACCCATGCCGGTGGCGACGGCCATGGTGATGACACCGTCGACCATCGCTGTGCCGCCGACGGCAAAACGAAAGGCTATCGCCAGCGCCGCGGCAAAGGCCGCCGCGATCGGCCCCCCGAACATGCCGGCCAATGCAAGCGGCGAAAAACGCAGGTCGATATAGATGCCGGGGTGGAATTCAACGGCCAGCAATATGGACCCGATGGAGGCGCCGCCGGCTATGATCCCGAAGGCGATTTTTTCCTGCCTGAAGGACCGGCGCTGAAACTCAATCGAAAAAAGCGCCCAGAGCGAAATTGCCAGGCACACGAAGGAAAGGTTGCCACCGAATTGCGTCCAATTGCCATTCACCGCGCTGTATCCACCTTCCACGACATGTAACGAACTCATCATAGGCGAAACTGGTTTGAGCTTGGTTAAACCGATCTCATGGAGCGGCATGGAGTATCGACCAGCCAAGGCTGGCACGCCTGTTATAAGGCATGTTTAACAAACGCCGTTCGCTTCGGCTGGACATGCCTGGTGATGGCACAATACCGCGTAATTCGGATAAGCCTGCGCAATAGGACTATATTTGCGCGATCAAAAGGCGCGCATATGCCTTGAGTTGCAGTGGAAATTCCCGGCCGTCTGCGTCCGGACGAGGAAGCCCGGCGTAGTCCGCCGGGCTTGTCCTCCGTTACTTGCAGATCGCCCCGGCCAGAAAGCCGCGCATCGCCTCGCCAAAGGGCGGCCGCATCATATATTCCGCTTCCACCATCTTGCTCTGGTGATAGACGGCGCGTGGATGCGAGAAGGCGAGGAAACCGAACTTGCCGTGATAGGCGCCCATGCCGGAATGGCCGACACCGCCGAAGGGCAGGCCTTCGGCCGTGACGTGGCTCATGCAGTCGTTGACCGTCACGCCGCCGGAAGTCGTATTGTCGAGAACGCGGCGCTCCTCTTCACCATCCTGGCTGAAATAATAGAGAGCGAGTGGGCGCGGCCGGGCGTTGATTCGATCGATGACGTCGGCGATATCGCGATAGGGAAGAACCGGCAGCACCGGCCCGAAGATTTCCTCTTGCAGCACGCGCATATCCTCGCTCGGATCCAGAATGAGTGTCGGCGGCATGCGGTGTTCCGGTTGCTGCGAGAAATTCTCTCCAGCCGGGTTGATCTCGACGATACGGGCACCCTTCGCCCTGGCGTCGTCGACCAGGCCCTGGACTCGGGCGTGATGGCGGGCATTGACGATCGACGTGTAATCCGGGTTTTCCTTGAGCGTCGGATACATTGCGGCGACCGCCGCTACCGCGTGCTCGGCAAAGGCTTCGACGCTTTCCTCCGGCACATAGACATGGTCGGGCGCCAGGCAGATCTGGCCGGCATTCAGCGTCTTGACGGTCATGACGCGGCGGGCCGCATCCGCGAGATCGGCCGAACGACCGACAACGACGGGCGACTTGCCGCCGAGTTCGAGCGTCAGCGGCGTCAGGTTTTCCGCCGCAGCGCGCATGACATGATGGGCGATCGCGGTGCCGCCGGTAAAGATCAGGTGATCGAAGGCAAGTGACGTGAAAGCGGTGCCGGTCGCCGGTCCACCCTGAACGACGGCGATTTCCGTGTCGTCGAAGGCGCGGGCGATGAGTTGCGCCATCAGCGCCGCCGAAGCCGGCGTCACCTCCGACGGTTTGATCATGGCGCGATTGCCGGCGGCGAGAATGCCGGCAAGCGGCGCAAGGGCGAGCTGATAGGGAAAATTCCAGGGGCTGAGGATCCCGACCACGCCCTTCGGCTGATAGACCACTTTGGCGACCGCATCAGGGAACAACGCCTCGTGCTCTTCCGGCTTCAGCCATTCGGCCAGATGCGCCTTGACATATTTGAGCGAACCGACGCAGGTGAAAACGTCGAGCAGCAGGCTTGCCTCGACACTGCGGCTGCCGAAATCCTCCGACAGCGCCGCGGCGATCGCGTCCTTATGGTCGACGAGAAGGGCGATGACGCGGTCAATACGATCGATGCGGGTTTCGATGGTTGGCGGCCCTTCCTTCAGGAAGGACGCCCTTTGCCGGGCAAGGAGCGCCTTCATGGCATCGGGACTGGTATCGGTGGCAATTGCGGTGACGGTGTTCATTGTTTCCTCCCTTGAACGGTGTCAGGCGGCCGGCTGGCGCACGATCGGTTTCAGCACGATGCCCCTTTCCGAATCCTCCACCGCCTGGTTGATGTCGGCGAAATCATAGAAGGTGACGAGCCTGTCGAACGGGAAGCGGCCCTGCCTGTGGAGGTCGATCAGGAGAGGGATCAGCACATCAGGATTGGAATCACCCTCGACGATGCCGCGCACCCGGCGTCCGCCGGAGAGGATATGGGTGAGGTCGAGCGTCAGCGTCGCGCCGTGCGGCGAGGCGCCGACGATGCCGCAGGTGCCGCGCGGCGCCAGCACCCGCACGCATTGATCGATGACGGCAGGCACGCCGGAGGCATCGATCGCATAATCGACGCCGGCGCCGGTTAGCGCCATGATCGCGGCAACGGCGTCGCTCGCCTTGCCGTTGACGATATCGGTGGCGCCGAGTTCGCCGGCAAGCGCCAGCCGCGTCTCATTGATGTCGACGGCGATGATCCTGGAGGCGCCGACGATCCGCGCCGCCATCACGGCGGCAAGGCCGACGGAACCCATGCCGAAGACCGCGAGCACCTTTCCCGGTTCGATCTTCAGCGCATTCATGACCGCGCCGGCGCCGGTCTGGATGCCGCAAGCAAGCGGACCGAGCAGCGCCAGATCGGCATCTTCAGGCACTTTGACGATATTGCGCTCATGGCAGAGCGCGTGGCTGGCGAAGGAGGATTGTCCGAAAATATTGCCGTGAACGCGTTCCCCTCTGTAGGAGAGCCCGCTCGAACCATCGGCGCGCGCACCGAAGAAATTGCGCGGAAAGAATTCGTGGCAATAGGTCTCCTCGTGATCGTTGCAGCTTGGGCAATGACCGCAGGAATTGAAGGTCATGACCACGTGATCGCCCACAACCACCTTGGCAACGCCCGGCCCGACACGCTCGACGATCCCAGCACCTTCATGGCCGAGCACGACCGGCTGCGGCACCGGCAGGTGCTGGTCGCGCATGACGATATCGGTGTGGCAAACCCCGGTGGCGACGACGCGAACCAGGATCTCCCCCTCGCGTGGCTCCTCCAGATCGAGACTTTCCAGCGAAAAGGGCATATGCGGCGCACGCGCCACCGCGGCACGGATTTTCATTCTATCCTCCTCCCGATGATCAGCCCGCGCGCGACCCGGCGGGCCGGGTTCGCTTCCTCAGCGGCTGCGTTTGTAGGCGCCGAGCCCCGGCTGATAGGTCTTGTCGTCGAGGAACTGCTTCAGCCCCTCGTCGCGCCCCTTGGTCTTGTCGAGAAACAGCATCTGCTCCAGCTTGGCGTAGATGTAATCGTCGGCCAGATCCCAGGGCAGGTCGCGCACGCGCTTATAGGTGTCCTTGGCGGCCTTCAGCGTCACCGGGTTCTTTTCGAGCAGGCCGGCACAGATCTTGCGGACTCGCGTTTCGAGTTCGGCGAGCGGCACGGCCTCGTTGACGAGCCCCATTTCAGCCGCCTTGCGCCCGCCGAACAGTTCGCCGGTCATGATGTAATAGAGCGCGTCGCGATGGCGCATCACTTCGGCAACGGCGCGGGTGACGTTTCCGCCCGGCAGGATGCCCCAATTGATCTCGGAGAGGCCGAAATTCGCTTCCTCGGCGGCAATGGCGAGATCGCAGGAAACGAGCGGCGTGAAGGCGCCGCCGAAGCACCAGCCGTTGACCATGGCGATCGTCGGCTTTTCGAAATACATCAGCCGACTCCACCAGCCGCCGGATTGGCGGCGCGCCTTCAGCGTGGCATTGCGCGGCTTGTCGTCGTTGTCGCGGAAATATTCCTTCAGATCCATGCCGGCCGACCAGGATTGGCCGGCGCCGCGCAGGACGAGGACGCCGCAGCGTTCGTCACCCTCGAGTTCGTCGAGTACTTCGAGCATCCGGGCATTGAGAGCTGGATTCATGGCATTGCGCTTTTCAGGACGGTTGAGGGTCACGAAGGCAATGCCATTGTCGAATTCGACCAGAACCGGCGATTGGTTTTCAGTCATCAGATCACTCCATTGGTTTCGGCATGAATGCCGGGGCCGCTTGATCAGGCCTGTCGTTGAAGGGTTTCGTCGGAAGGCAGCTGGCGCAGAACATGTTTCTGCACTTTGCCGGAGGCGGTGCGGGGAATGGTTTCGACGAAGAGAATGCGCGCCGGGCGCTTGAAGGCGGCAAGCTTTGCGGCGCAATGACCGGCGATCGCTTCGGCCGTTGCCACAGCACCCGGCCGCAGCACAACATAAGCGACGCCGCATTCGCCCCATCTGGTATCGGGAATGCCGACCACCGCGACGTCGAGAATACCGGGATGGCTTGCGAGTGCGGCTTCAACCTCGGCGGGATAAACATTCTCGCCGCCGCTGATATACATATCCTTCAGGCGGTCGACGATGCGATAGAAGCCGTTGGCTTCGCGCCGGCCGAGATCGCCGGTGCGGTACCAGCCGTCCGTGAAGGCGGCAGCGCTTTCCAGCGGCTTGTTCCAATAGCCCGGCGTCACCGCCGGCCCGCGCAGCCAGAGTTCGCCGATCTCGCCTTCATCAACCTCACGGCCCTCTTCGTCGACGATGCGAATGTCGAGCAATGGCGCCGGCAGACCGACGCTGCCGGGATTATCCTGCACCGCGCGCCGGTCGATCGGCACATGCAGCACCGTTCCCGCCTCGCTCATGCCATAACCGTTGACCAGCGCAACGCCATCGGCGAGATAGCTTTCGATCAGCGCCTGCGTCAGCGGCGCGCCGCCGACGAAAAGCGCATGAAGGCCGGAAAGAGCCGCGGCGCTATAGGCGGGATCGCTACGCAGAGCGAGCGCGATCTGCGGTACAGCGAAATAATGGCTGATGGCGCGCTGCCGGTCGGCAAGGGCTGCAAGTGTGCGCGCCGGTATGAAGCGATCGGAAACGACAAGCGTGCCGCCCAGCATCAATGTGGTGCGCGCCACCGCAATCAGCCCGATCGTATGAAAGAACGGCAGGTCGCACAGAGCGACGGATCCCGGCCCGATCTCGCCGACGAAGGAAAAATTGACGGCGGCGAAAAACGCGTTGCGGCGGGTAATGACGACGCCTTTCGGCTGCCCTGTGGTGCCCGACGTATAGAGAAGGACGCAGGCTCCATCGGGATCGGCGGGTACAGGCTTCATCGGAAGGCTCGCCTCCATCCGCGCCGCAAGGCCAGTTGGGCCATCGGCCGTCGAGATCACCGTCATCTCGGCATGGGCGTCGGCAAGGCTGGCCACGGCCGCCGAAAACTCCTCGTCGTGGACCAGGAGCGCCGGCGCGCAATCGGCAAGGATCGGCCGAAGCTCGGCGGCGTTGAGGCGCCAGTTGAGCGGCACGTAGATGGCGCCGGCACGCTGGCAGGCAAAGGCAAGCACGATCGAGTCCATCGAGTTGCGCGCCAGCATGGCGACACGCGCTCCGTCCCGCCGCGCGCCGAGCAAAGCGCTCAGAAGGCCGGCGCAACAGGCGATCCGGAGATCAAGTTCGGCATAGGTCAGTTGCCGGCCGGTGGCAATCTCGAACAGAGCCTGACCATTCCCCGTGACGCGGGCGCGGTAGAGGATGGGATCATCCGTCACCAGCCCGCAATCCGCCGACGAAGCCCTCCCGGAAAAGGAATGCGCCATTTTCTCCTCCCATGCCCGCCGCTCCTCCGCCGCAGGCAAATTTGTATGCAACACATACTAATATCTTTTCCCAGCGAGATGCAAGAGGCTGTTTTCGACAAATCGCAGCGTCCGAAGAGGCGCGGGAAATATCCCGGCCATAGCAACAGGGATATTGACTAACCCGCTGATTTTGATGGTTATGGCGCCTGAACGAAGCGAGACGAATGATGGCCAAAAAACCACCGCAGGACGAAATCGAAGCAGAGGAGGCCTCCGTGACGCCGCCGCTCGACGTCGGCCGGCTCGGCGATCTCCTGGGCTTCCATCTGCGCATGGCGCATGTGGCGATCTATCGCGATTTCGCCGAAACCATGGAGGAGCTTGGGCTGACGCAGAAACAGCTCGCGGTGATGGAACTCGTCACCGGCAATCCGGGCGCTTCGCAGATCGACCTTGCCAATACGCTCGGCACCGACCGCGCGACGATGATGGCCCTCGTCAACCGGCTGGCAGCCCGCGACTTCATCGAGCGCCATCCTTCCGCGGCCGACCGCCGCCGCCAGGAACTGCATCTGACCAAAGCCGGACAGGCAATGCTCATGCGGGCGCGTAAACTGATCGATACGCATGAACGGCGTTTCATCGACCTGTTTTCGCCCGACGAAATGGAGGCGCTGCTGGCGGCGCTGAAGCGGATCTATAAGGGGCACTGACCCCGCCTCCGCTTGGGAAGCACGCGGTATCCAAGCCTATAGATTTCTATTGGGAAAGTCCCGTGTTATGATCCCGGTCCAGGCGTCGTCCGCCGTGGGTTCTGCACACGGAGACTTGTCTCATGAGTGAAATGGACGTGCTTTTCGCCACCCTGCGACAGGCGGCTGACCCGCAGACGGTCGAGTGCATCGAAAACGTCGTCAAGCATGGCTCGGATCGCGATCTCAATCGCATCAATGCGCTGGCCTTCGCCGAAAAACATCATCTCGATGAAGAGAAAACGATCGCAGCGCTTCTCCATGCCGCCCGCATAGGCGCGTTCGAGATGACCTGGAATGTGCTTTGCCCGGGATGCGGCGGCGTTCTCGACAGCGGCGCAACCTTGAAAGGCGTCGTCCAGGACACCTATCATTGCGCGCTGTGCGCCGCCGGATACGAACCGACCCTCGACGAGATGGTCGAAGTCACCTTCACCGTCAGTCCGCGCGTGCGCAGGATCGCTGCCCATGATCCCGACCGGCTGCCTCCGCTCGAATATTACCGCCAGATCTTCTTCAGCTCCGGCGTCGACCTGCCGGAGGATCTGGAAGCGAAGTTCCAACGCATCCTGTTGGAGATGATCGAGCTGGCACCGGGCGAGAAGGCTTTCGTCTCGCTGCAGTTGCCTTCGCAATTCGTCATCATCTTCGATGCCGTCACGCACTCGGCGCAGTTCATCGATGTGCAGGGCGAGCCCACCGGTGAGCGCCAAAACCTCTCCATGGTCATCAGCCGGGGCCATGCGCTGAACGAAACCGTGACACTGCGCCCGGGCTTGCTGCGGCTCGCCCTTGAGAACCACACCGATAGCAGAGTGGTGCCGAATGTCTGCATCGCGGGAGATGAGCTGCATGATCTTCTGGGCCGCCGGCGGGCTTTTTTGACGGCCAAGCGCCTGCTTACCAACCAGAGCTTCCGCGACATCTACAGGACCGACACGCTCGACGTCGACCAGCGCCTCAAGATCACCAGCCTGACTTTCCTCTTCACCGACTTGCGGGGCTCGACCGCGCTTTACGAGCGCGTCGGAGATCTTGCCGCTTTCGATCTGGTGCGGGCGCATTTCAGGGTTCTTCACGAGATCGTCGCCACCGAGGCCGGCGCGGTGGTCAAGACCATCGGCGATGCCGTGATGGCAACCTTTCCGGGCCCGGACCGCGCAGTGGCGGCCGCACTCAGGATGCGGGAAGCAATGCTTCGGTTGAATGCCGAACATGGCAGCGACGATCTTCTGCTGAAGATCGGCATCCACGAAGGACCATGCCTCGCGGTCAACCTGAACGACCGGCAAGACTATTTCGGCCAGACCGTCAACATCGCCTCCCGCGTCCAGGGCCTTGCCGATCCCAATGTCATCATGACGACTGAGGCAATCGTCGGCGATGCCCAAGTCTCGGAGATCCTGCGCGACAGCGGAATAAACTCCGCCTCGCGGATGGCGGAACTTCAGGGCATCGGCAGGGAAGTCAAAATCTTCGCACTGTCGTGAGTTTGATCTGCTCTTCGAGGTCAAGTCAACTTCAGCAGTTTCCGCTACGATCCACGGCCGACTTTCATTTGGCAATCAGTGTTCGGCCGCTTCGCGCCACCCCTCCGGTCGGAAAGGCCGGTGGAGTCACCTCGCAGGAGCAGACGTTCTCCCGAAGCGCGTTTCCCGATCCGTGCTAGTCGCCTATGCTGAGAGCAATTCGTCGAGCTGCTCCAACTGCTCCGGCAAAGCGGCGGCCGAGCCCTGTAGTGCTTCCTCAAGCGCCCCCTTGGACGGATAGATTTCATGGAAAGTCAGCAGTGTCCTCCCGCCCTGGTCCTCGAAGGTCACGGTCGTGATCGCGCCCTCTTCGCCCTCGTCGTTGGTCCAGACGATGCGCTCGTTCGGCACCACCTCTAGATACTTGCCGTAGAAGGCCATGGTGTCCGAACCGCCGGCGCCGAATTCCAGCCGGTATTTGCCGCCGGTACGGACGTCCATATCGCACGATACGAGCGAAACGCCGGATGCCGTTTTTGGCACCCACCAGCGCTGGAACAGCTCGGGCTGGCTCCAAGCCTTGTAAACCGTACTTGGCGGCGCATTGAATGTCCGCGTTACCAAGAGTTCGCGATCCCCTCTGCGCTCGACTGACGTGCGGTTCTGCGCACCACCTGCACTGTTAACTTGCTCAGTCATCGCTTCCCTCCTGTTTCATTTCGCTGATGATTTCGTCCAATGCTTCGAAGCGGGCCTCGAAGAGCTTGCGATGCGCCTCGATCCACTCGGCCTCCGCCTTGAGGCCGCGTTTCCCAAGCTTACAGGTTCTCACCCGTCCGACCTTCTGCGTGATGACGAGCCCCGCCCGCTCGAGAACCTGGACGTGCTTCTTCATGCCGGTCAGCGTCATCTGGAACTTATCCGCGAGACTGGTGATCGACGCGTCGCCTCGCCCAAGCTGATCGATGATCCCGCGGCGGGTCACATCGGACAGCGCCGCAAACGAGAGATCGAGGGGAGAACCTAAATACTGAACCATATAGTTCAGTGTATAACCTGCTCGCGCAGGAAGCGCAAGCGTCTCTAATATTCCATGCCGTAGACCGGTCATCTGAGGTCATGTCATGCACTGCGGCGGCAAAAATCGTCTGGCGCAGGCCAACAGCTGCAGAAGTGCTTCGGCAGCTTCGCGCCCTCAAGACGGCGGTTAGGACGCTTGGTTTGTCGTTCTAAGAACTGCCGGTCGGCTATGAAACCGACAGCGCCGCCAGTGGGCCGCACGGCGGCCAGCGTCTTTCTCGCAATAATCAGTTGCTTCCCTCGCGATCACAGACCTGCCGGGCTTCAGGTAAGTTGAGCGAGGATATCGTCGACGACACTTGGGATGGTATTCGCCGTGTCGATATAATTGCCGGCAGGAAGATACTCCCGGCTACGATGGTAGCGGAGCACCAGGGCCCGCTCGGCCGGCTCGAAGCCCGGCTCGTTCGGGCGCCCATCCAGCCGTCGGTTCAGCATCTCAACGTCGATGTCGAGCACGAAAACCTTATCGAACAGGTCCAGGAATTTGTGGAAATTTCGCGAACCGCCACAAAAGAACGTGGCAGGATAGGTGGTGTCGGCAGCAATAGCTCGGACCTTGTCGACAGGCCAGATCCAGTGCGCGTATCCCCAGGCGATGCGATCTGCGCCTTCAGGTGGTCCTGCGAGCGCCCGGCCTGTCTCGGGGTCGCCGACATAGGCCAAAACGCGGTCACCATGGATGACATGGTAGCCCCGTCGCTCCAGTTCGGTAGCGACAGACGTCTTTCCAGTGCCCGAGCCGCCTTCGATCAGATAGTTCCTAATGCCCATGGGCTCGTCTTATCACGGCCTTCAATCCGGTGAGAAGACACTCTACCTGCGTGCGGTCAGCCAACGAGCGGACCTGATCAAGGTTAGCATTCGGTGCATTTGGATCAAGGGTGAATGTCCGGCGGGAACGCGCCCCCATAATCGTCATCGAGCCACAGGTAGCTGTTGCTGCAAAGCGGACGTGACGCAGTGACAACGCGGGTCGGAGTTGCACCAATCCGCCATTCCGCCCCATGCGGGTGATTAGATCACGAATTCCTCCTCATACGTCTGCGGCTCGGGAACGACCGTAACCTCCACCGGAACGATCCAATTGGCCGCGTAGCTCTCGCTGTCGGAATGCGGAAGGTCGGGTTGCTCGCACCCCGCCGCATCGATCGCGCGACATCGCAGTATATATTGCCCCACTTCTTCAGGGGTCCAGATGTACTCCCACAAGCGCCATGCGAAGGGACTTTCTGTTTTGAGGAGCCTTGCCTCGCGCCAGCCCCTGCCATCTCCGGTGCAGACCTGCACCTGCCGGATAACAGCCTCTCCGCTCCAGGCGGCTCCGAAAATCCGATACGGTTGGCCGGCGATGAGACGCGCGCCCTGCACGGGACGCGCGATCTGCGCTTTGACCTCCATCTCCGCGAGGGGAACCAGCCTGGGTTCCCCGAGGCTGCGTTCCCAACGGAAATAGTCGCGCGCCTGCCAGTAGCCAAGAAACGGTTGCTCCACAACCGTGATATGCGTGATCCACTTGACCCAAGCCATGCCGAACCAGCCACCCACGACCGCGCGTAGCGGGTAGCCGTGATCGCGCGTCAACGGCTCCTCGTTCATCGAATAGGCAAGGATCGTGCTGTCAGCGATGGCCTTCTCAAGCGGTAAACTGCGCGCAAAAGCGATGGGGCCGGGAGAAGCTGTTTTCTTGTTCGTGTCGACGACGCCGCTGTCGGCGCCTATGAGCAGAACCTCACGTGCGGTTCGCTTAACGCCCGCCATTTCCAAAATCTCGCGCAGCAGAACACCTGTCCACGCGGCATTGCCGACGGCTCCGTTCTGCCACTGCAACCCCTCCTTTGGCGGCACATAGTACACGCGCCCGTTCCCTGCGCACTCGACGACGGCCGTGAAAGTCGTGCTCCGCATCGCCTTGATGCTGTCGAGGTCAAGTTCGATCGGCCGCTCCACCGCCCCGTCAACGCGCAATCTCCAGTCTCGCGCATCGAGGTCCGGCGACGGGAAATGGTTTCGCACGAAGAACAGCTCGGTTGGGATCAGCCAATCGGAAAGTGACGCAAACGGAAACTCGATGTTTGGTGGGGATTTCTGTCGAACTATTAGACTGGGTTGCTCTGGTGTCGGCATCGTCCTTGTCTCCCCTTCCAAGAGCACAACGTTGGCACTCGGTCGCGCGAATTCCGGTTCGATCACACCGCCCCTCGCAATGCGTCTGTCGCGTTCCGCCTTCGGCCGCATTCTAGCACATACCGCACGTTCTTCGGATCGACCTCGAACGGTAGCAAAGGCCGATCTCAGACCTCGGCGGCAAGAACTCTGATGCCCGCTTTTTTCGTGTTGGGTGTTCCAGCAGCGGACGGTCGGCCACCGGCCCCAAAGCGGTCGTTCACCCGATCCGTTGTGACGGTCACTATTGGCGCATTGCAGTCCTACGTCTGTTGAGGCTTCCCTATCAATGTGATTTGCAATCCGAGATCGGCAAATTCCAGTGACCAAGCCCCGAGCCTAAGGCCAGTCCGCATAGCCAGAGGAAAGCATGCTATTTTCAGAGCCGGACGAGGCGCGGGCGATCTCGCGGTAGCCGGCGGGGGAAAGGCCGGTCTTGCGTTTGAAGAAATGGCTGAAATAGGTCGGATCGCGAAAGCCGAGGCTGTCGGAGATTTCCTGGATATTGCGGGCCGAGCGCTCCAATCTCAGCCTTGCCTCCTGCACCACGCGCTCATGCAGAAGCTGAATCGGCGAGCGGCCAAGCGCCCTCTGGCAGATCGAATGAAGCCGGTCGGCGGTGACGCCCAGTTCAGCCGCATAGTCGCTGATCGGCCGGTGCTGGCGGAAACCGGCCTCGACCAGTTGCCGATATCGCTGCAGGATCGATCCGGTTTCGCCCTGCCCGCGCGGCTCGCTTCTCTCGCCGTCGGAACCGCGCCACAGCGTCATCAGGATCAGCCGCATATAGGCCGACGCAACCATCCAGGAGGAACGGGAGGGATCGGCGAGTTCCCGCACGAAGCCTGAAATCAACGGGCTGATTTCAGCCACCAGCAGGGAATCCAGCGCCACGACCGGCTTGCGCTGCTCGGAGAAGATGCGCAGCGAGTAGGATTCGACCTTGTCGCCGATCGCATCGACCATGACCTGCGCCGAGACTCCGACCAGATGCGCCGCGGTTCCGGCGGAAATCGACAGGTCACACCGCGCCTGCGGCGGCAGGAAGGCAAGCAGCGGCCCCTGCAACGACCGATCTTCGCCGCTGTCGAAATGAAGCTCGGCCCGCCCCTCCCCGAGCAGCAGGAAATGGTAAAAATCCGCATACGGTCCCTTTTGCAGTCGGATCCGCCGATGCGACAGCGACGGCGCATGCTGCTCGCCCCTGGCATAATGATGAATGCCGCCGTCCATCGTCAACGCCTCTCCCTCCGCTTCCACCCAACATTGCGGCAATCGCCGGATAATTACAATATTAACCCAATAAATCGCATTCCATCCGCAATTGATCGGCGTAACCTAATCGTCATCAGCCTTTGGGAGGAGGCATTCCGACAGACGCGGCAACGCTTGGACAGCCTTCGGGCTGTTGCGTCCGCTCGTCTTCTCCCCATGGCAACAATGCGGGGTAAAACGGTGCTTTCGGCAAAGCTGATGATCAACAACGAGGCGCTGGATGCTTCCGAAGGGGCAACCTTCGAACGCATCAATCCGCTGACCGGCGATGTCGCAACAATCGCTTCGGCGGGATCCGTCGCCGATATGACGCGGGCAGCCAATGCTGCCGCTGCCGCCTTTCCAGACTGGTCGCAGACCGGGCCGGGCGAACGGCGCAGGCTGCTGAACGCTGCCGCCGATCTCCTCGAGGCGCACATGCCGGAACTCGTTGCCGCCATGACCGGCGAGACCGGCGCCACCACGCAATGGGCGGCGATCAATTGCGGGCTCGGCGCGGATATTCTTCGCGAGGCGGCGGCGATGACCACACAAATCTCAGGCGAGATCATCCCGTCAGGCATTCCTGGAAGCCTCGCTATGGCGGTGCGCCAGCCGGCCGGAGTGTGCGTCGGCATCGCCCCCTGGAATGCGCCGATCATCCTCGGCACTCGTGCCGTCGCCATGCCGCTTGCCTGCGGCAACACCGTCGTCCTTAAGGCCTCGGAACTCTGCCCGAAGACCCACGGACTGATCGGCGACATCCTGCGTGACGCCGGTTTCCCGCGCGGCGTCGTCAATGTCGTTTCCAATGCGCCGAGCGATGCCGCTGTCGTCGTCGACGCCCTGATCGCCCATCCGGCCGTGCGCCGCATCAACTTCACCGGCTCCACCCGTGTCGGCAGGATCATCGCCGAAACCTCAGCGAGGCATCTGAAACGCTGCCTGCTGGAACTCGGCGGCAAGGCGCCGTTCATCGTCCTTGACGACGCCGACATCGACGAGGCGGTCAGTGCCGCCGCCTTCGGCGCCTTCATGAACCAGGGCCAGATCTGCATGTCCACCGAGCGGATCATCCTCATGGACGAGATCGCCGACGGCTTCGTCGGCAAGTTCCGGATGAAAGCTGCAACCCTCGTCGCAGGCCACCCAAGGGAAGGCAACGCGCCGCTCGGCACGCTGATCAACGCAGAGGCCGTACGCCGCGTCAGGTCACTGATCGATGATGCCCTGCAGAAGGGCGCGGTCCTCGTCTGCGGCGGCGAGGCCCACGGCACGCTGATGGATGCGACCGTCATCGATCACGTCACGCCTGCCATGCGCATCTACCGCGAAGAGAGCTTCGGGCCGGTCGCGGCGATCATCCGGGTCGGCAGTGTCGATGAGGCCGTGACGGTTGCCAACGACAACGAATACGGGCTTTCGGCGGCTGTTTTCAGCGCCGATGTCAATGCGGCGTTGGCCGTCGCCATGCGGCTCGAATCCGGCATCTGCCACATTAACGAAGCCACGGTTTCCGACGAGCCGCAAATGCCGTTCGGCGGCGTCAAATCGAGCGGCTATGGCCGCTTCGGCGGCAAGGCGGCGATCGATGAATTCACCGAGCTCCGATGGGTCACCATGGCATCGGGAAAACGGCACTATCCGATCTGAATTCAGATTGGCGGAGATCAACAATGGAAACGGGCGGGAGGCCCGTCTCGAGAGGGAGGAATGATTTCATGAACGGTAAACTCAATGCGGCATCGCTCACCCGCCGCTCTTTCATCGCATCGGCCGCGGCAGGCAGCGCGGCTCTGGCGCTTTCCGGCCGAACGGCCTTTGCCGAGAGCGGCGACACTTTGAAGGTCGGCTTCATCAGCCCGCGCACCGGCCCTCTCGGCGGCTTCGGCGAGACGGATGGCTATGTGCTCGATCTGGCGCGCAAGGCCCTGGCGAACGGCCTGCAAGTTGGCGGCAAGACCTGGAAGGTTGATATTCTCGACCAGGACACCCAGTCCGACCCCTCGCGCGCCGGCCAGCTGGCGAAGGACCTGATCAACAACCAGGCCATCGACCTGATGCTCGCCGTCTCGACGCCCGAAACGATCAATCCGGTGGCCGACGCCTGCGAGGCAGCGGGCATTCCGTGCCTATCGACGGTCATGCCCTGGGAGGCTTGGTATTTCGGCCGCGGCGCCAAGCCGGGCGCGCCCTCGCCGTTCAAGTGGACCTACCATTTCGGTTTCGGCGTCGAAGAGTTCCACAAGGCCTATGTTTCGCAGTGGAACCTGATCGAGACCAACAAGAAGGTCGGCGTCATGTATCCGAACGACGCCGACGGCAATGCGATCCGCGCCCATCTGGCGCCCGCACTTGCCAAGGCCGGGTTCACCATCGTCGATCCCGGCGCCTATGAGACGGGCACCACCGACTTTTCGGCGCAGATCGCGCTCTTCCGTCAGGAGGGTGTAGAGATCTTCAACTCGTTCCCGATACCGCCCGACTTCGCCGCCTTCTGGCGCCAGGCGGCGCAGCAGGGTCTCACCCAGCAGATCAAGATCTGCCAAGTCGCAAAGACGGGCCTCTTTCCTTCGGATATTGAGGCGCTCGGCGATCTTGGCCTCAACATCGGCAGCGCCGCCTACTGGCACAAGGCCTTCCCTTACAAATCGACGCTGACCGGCGTCTCCGGAACCGAGCTTGCCGACGGTTATGAAACGGCAAGCGGCAAACAGTGGACGCAGCAGCTCGGCGCCAGCCTTGCGCTTCTTGACGCCGGGTTCGATGCGCTGAAGGCAAGCAGCGACGTCAAGAGCAAGGAAGCGGTGGCCAAGGCGATTGCCACGCTGAAGACCACGACGATCGCCGGCAAGGTCGATTTCTCCAGCGGCCCGGTCGCCAATGTCTCACCCGGGCCGATCATCGGCACGCAATGGGTGAAAGCGGCCGAGGGCTCAAAGTTCGCGCTCGACTATGTCGTTACCGAAAACGCCACCGACCCCAATGTACCGGTCGGTGCAAAGCTCATCGCCTACAACGGATAACGCACGGTGCAGCAGCAAACGCAAAATCGGCCGGGAGGAGCCTTTCTCTCGGCCAAAGGGATCCACAAGCAGTTCGGCGCGCTCGTCGTCCTGGACAATCTGGATTTTTCGATGGGGGATGGCGATGCGGTCGGCATCGTCGGGCCGAACGGCGCGGGCAAGACAACGCTGCTCTCCGTGCTCGCCGGCGCCTTCCCTCCAAGCGCGGGAACAATCACCTTCGACGGCGCCGATGTCACCGGCCGGACGGCGGCGGAACGCTGCCGTTCCGGGCTGGTGCGGACCCATCAGGTGCCCAAACCCTTCAGCGGCATGACGACCTTCGAAAATGTCTTCGTCGCCGCATCGCACGGCCATGCCGCAAGCCGCGACGAAGCCTATGAGCGTGTGGTGGATTCGCTTTCGCTCTGCGGCATGCTTGGGGTGGCCAACCGCCCGGCCGACACGCTCGGTCTTCTCGATCGCAAACGCCTGGAGCTTGCCCGCGCGCTCGCCACGCAGCCGAGACTGCTGCTGCTCGACGAAATCGGCGGCGGCCTGACCGATGGCGAGGCGAGCGAGCTCGTAGAAACCATTCTCGAATTGCGCCGCCGCGGCATCGGCATCGTCTGGATCGAGCATATCGTCCATATCCTCCTGCAGGTGGCGGAACGGCTGATCTGCATGGATGCCGGCAGGATCATCGCCGACGGCGAGCCGAAAATGGTCATGAGCGATACCGAGGTCGTCAAGGCCTATCTCGGAGGGACACCCGCATGAGCCTTCTCTCCATCCGCAATCTCGACG
Organism: Rhizobium sp. F40D2; assembly: GCF_051810745.2. Lineage (NCBI taxonomy): Bacteria > Pseudomonadati > Pseudomonadota > Alphaproteobacteria > Hyphomicrobiales > Rhizobiaceae > Rhizobium > Rhizobium sp. F40D2. The sequence goes on along the minus strand of NZ_JBPWQX020000004.1, from coordinate 423,694 downwards.
TCCGCCACGGCCTGCTGCAGGCGGTACGCGCGGTCAGTTTTGATATCGCCAAGGGCGAGGTGCTGGCGCTGGTTGGCGCTAACGGCGCGGGCAAGACGACGCTGCTCAGATCGATCGCCGGCGCCCATCTTCCATCCTCCGGCCGGATCCTTCTCAATGATGAAGACTTGGCCGCCATTCCCTCCCACAAGCGGATCGCCAAAGGCATAGCCCTGGTGCCGGAAGGCCGACGCCTGTTTTCGCAGATGACCGTCGAAGAGAACCTGCTTCTCGGAAAGAGCTGCGGGCGCAAGGGCGAGTGGAGTATCGATCGCGTCCTCGACGCCTTCCCGAACTTGAAACCCCGCCGTCACGCCAAGACCGGGCACCTGTCCGGCGGGGAACAGCAGGCGACCGCGATCGGCCGGGCACTGATGAGCAACCCGGATATTCTTCTGCTTGATGAAGTCTCGCTCGGACTGTCCCCCTTGGTTGTCGACCGCGTCTACAACCAACTGCAGGCATTGCTGACGTCGGGAACGACGATCGTGCTCGTCGAGCAGGATCTTGCCCGCGCCATGGGTGTCGCGAGCCGGGTCATCTGCATGCTGGAGGGACGCATCGTCCTAGACAGGCAGTCCACTGCCGTCACCCGCGACGACGTCACCCAGGCCTATTTCGGACTGCACCGGGCAGCCGGCGAAAGGAGCGCATCATGATCAACACGCTCATCCAGGGCCTCCTGCTCGGCGGCTATTACGCCGTCATCGCCTGCGGCCTGTCCTTCATGTTCTCCGTCATGCGGATCATCAATCTCGCGCATGGTAGCCTGGCGGTCGCGGCCGCGTACGGGCTGTGGCTGCTCGCCGCCAAAGCCGGCATCCCGCCTTTCGCCGGCCTGCTGATTGTGCTGCCGGTCATGGCGGTGATCGGCTGGCTGCTGCAGCGCCTCATTCTCGAACGCAGCGCCCGCGGCGGCACGCTGCTGCCGATCCTCACGACCTTCGGGCTGTCGATCGTCATCGACAATCTGCTGTTCGAACAGTTCGGCGCCGACACACGATCGCTCGCGCCCTTCATCGGCGACCTCTCCTATGCATCCTGGCAATTGCCGGGCCACATCTTCGTCGGCAAGCTTTCGGTGATGATGATGGTGACGGCGATCCTCGTTCTCGGCGCGCTCCAAGTCTTCCTCCGCCGGTTTGCGCTGGGCCGCGCCATTCGCGCCACGGCCGAGGATCCCGATACGGCAGGGCTCGTCGGCATCGATGCGCGCAGGGTGAATGCTGTCGCTACCGCCATCACCATGGTCACAATCGGGATTGCCGGCGCCTTTCTCGGAATGCGGGCGACCTTCAGCCCCTATGCGGGCGCCCCGCAGCTTCTTTTGCCTTCGAGACGGCCGTCATCGGCGGAGCGGGATCGCTCTGGGGCACGCTTGCCGGGGGCATCGTGCTCGGCCTTGCCCAATCGCTCGGCGCCCAGCTGCATCCGCAAGGCTTCCTGATCGGCGGCCATGCCGTCTTCCTGCTCGTTCTCTTCGTCAGGCTGTCCCGGCCCGGCATGCCTCAACTCGACAAGCTCGGCGCGCTCCTCAATTTTCGCGCCCGTCTTCGGAGCCCGACATGACATTCGTCTCCAACGGAATATCGATCGAGCGCTGGACGAAATCGTCGCGGGTAGCGCTCGGCTCCATGGCCGCGGTTCTCGCCCTGCTGATATTCGCCCCAGCCGTGCTCGGCGCCGGCGCGATCGACAGGATGACCGCCCTGTTCATCTATGTGATCCTGGCCGCCATGTGGAATGCGCTTGCCGGTTTCGGCGGACTCGTCTCGGTCGGCCAGCAGGTGTTCTTCGGCCTCGGCGCCTATTTCACCATTCGGCTTGCGGATGCGGGGCTCGACCCCTTCGTCTCGGTCTTTGCCGCTGCGATCGTGACCGGCGCCTTGTCGATCCCGCTTTCGCTGTTCATGCTGCGGCTGAAGGGCGGCGAGTTCGCGATCGGCATGTGGGTCGTGGCCGAACTTGCCCATCTGCTCGTCAATCTCGACCGCCTCATCCAGGGGGAAACGGGGACGTCGCTGATTTCGCTCAACGTCTATGACAGCGGTACGCGGCGGGCGACAATCTATTGGCTTGCGCTCGCATCCATGGCGGCCCTGCTTGGCGCTCTCTTCATGCTGATGCGCAGCCGCGCAGGGGCGGCGATGCAGGCGATCCGCGACAATGAAGAGGCGGCGACCTCGGTCGGCGTACGGGTGATCGCGACCAAGAGGCTGCTCTTCGTGCTTGCCGCCCTCGGCATCGCCATCGCCGGCGGCCTGTGGCTGGCGACCGCGACGACCTTCCAGCCGAAAACCTATTTCAGCGTCCAGTGGACGGCCTATATGATCTTCATGGTGCTCGTCGGCGGCATCGGCAAGTTCGAGGGCGCCATCCTTGGCGCCATCCTGTTCTTCGTCATCGAAACCTTCTTCGGCGCAGCCGGCGTCTGGTACCTGATCGGCCTCGGCGCCACGGCCCTGATCTTCTCGCTCTACCTGCCGCGCGGCCTTTGGGGCGCAATCGAGCGCCGCTTCGACTTCCAGTTGCTGCCGGTCGGCTACCGGCTGAAACTGCCCGGTCCGAACAAGATCAAATGGGAAGAATGAGCCGGTTTGCGTCCCGAACTCTCCAGTGAAAGGTAACATTCATGCTTTTTGGTAAAACAATCCTGGTGACCGGCGTGGCCTCCGGCATCGGCGCCCGGACGGCGGAATTGGCCGGCCAGATGGGCGCCGAGGTGATCGGCGTCGATCTGCGCGAACCGGCCAATGGAGGTGCCGCCTTCATCAAGGGCGATCTGTCCACGCCATCGGGCGTTGCAGAGATCGTTGCACGGCTCCCGGCGCGTCTCGATGCGCTCGCTAATGTCGCCGGCCTTTCCGGCAGCACCGGCATCGCCTCGACTCTCGCTGTCAATTTCTACGGCCTGCGCGCGCTGTCGGAAGCCGCGGCACCTCGCCTGCGCGAGGGCGGCGCCATCGTCAACGTCGCCTCGATCGCCGGCTACGGCTGGCGCGCCAATCTCGAACGGGCGAAATCGCTGACATCGATCGACGGCTTTCCCGATGTGGCAGCGGTCGCCGCCGAACACGGTCTGAAGGATGAAGAGGGGTACCCGCTTTCCAAAGAGCTGCTCCTGCTCTGGACCATGCGCGCGGCCCATCAGCCTTTGTTCAAGCAACGCGGCATCCGCATCAATGCGGTAAGCCCCGGGCCGGTGGAAACGCCGATCCTTAAGCAGTTCCGCGCCGTGCTCGGCGACGCCAGGGTCGACAGCGACATCACCCGCGTCGGCCGCGCCGGCACCGCCGCCGATATCGCCCCCGCCGTGCTCTTCCTCTGCTCGGATGGCGGACGCTGGATCAACGGCGCCAATCTTGCCGCCGACGGCGGCCTGGAAGCATCCATCAACGCCGACGTCCTCGGATTCTAGTCATTCTTAAAGGAGACACATGATGAATATTTCCCTCCTGATCAACGGCGCAGACCGTCCTGCCTCCGACGGCCGGACCTATGATCGCATCGATCCCTTCACCGAAAAGCTCGCCAGCCGCGCCGCCGCGGCGAGCCTGGAGGACGCCGCAGCCGCCGTCGACGCCGCCTCCGCCGCTTTTGCCGCCTGGTCGAAAACCGGCCCGGGGCAGCGCCGCGCGATCCTGATGAAGGCCGCCGACATCATGGATTCCAAGGGGGTGAGTTTACTCGGTTGATGATCGAGGAAACCGGCGCCACCGCGCCCTGGGCCGGCTTCAATGTCATGTTTGCCGCCAACATCCTGCGGGAGGCCGGCGCGATGACGACGCAGATATCAGGCGAAATCATTCCCTCCGACAAACCCGGCACGCTCGCCATGGGCGTTCGTCAGGCGGCGGGCGTGTGCCTGGCGATTGCCCCCTGGAATGCACCCGTCATCCTCGCCACCCGCGCCATCGCGATGCCGATCGCCTGCGGCAACACCGCCATCCTGAAGGCATCCGAACAATGCCCGGGCACGCACCGATTGATCGCAACGGTGCTAACGGAAGCGGGCCTGCCGGCCGGCGTCCTCAACGTCATCACCAACGCACCGGAGGACGCGCCGGAGATCGTCACAGCGCTGATCGCCCATCCCGCCGTCAAGCGCGTCAACTTCACCGGCTCGACCAAGGTCGGCAAGATCATCGCTGGGACTTGTGGCAAATATCTCAAGCCCGCCCTCTTGGAGCTCGGCGGCAAGGCTCCGCTTATTATCCTCGACGACGCCGATATCGACGGCGCGGTCAATGCAGCCGTTTTCGGCGCCTTCATGCATCAGGGGCAGATCTGCATGTCGACGGAGCGGATCATCGTCGATGAGACGATCGCCGACCAGTTCGTCGCCAAACTGGCCGCCCGCGCCAGCCAGCTCCCGGCCGGCGACCCGCGCGGCCATGTCGTTCTCGGCTCATTGATCAGCCTCGACGCAGCCAAGAAGATGGAAGAGCTGATCGCCGATGCGACGGCCAAGGGCGCGAAACTCGTGGCCGGCGGCAAACGCTCCGGCACCGTGGTCGAGGCCACACTCCTCGATCACGTCACATCGGATATGCGCGTCTATGCGGAAGAATCCTTCGGCCCGGTGAAACCGATCATTCGCGTCTCGGATGAGGAAGAAGCAATCCGCATCGCCAACGACACCGAGTACGGCCTGTCATCCGCAGTCTTCAGCCGCAACATCCAGCGGGCGATGGCGGTTGCGGCGCGCATCGAATCCGGCATCTGCCACATCAACGGCCCGACCGTGCACGACGAGGCGCAAATGCCTTTCGGCGGCGTCAAGGGCAGCGGCTACGGCCGCTTCGGCGGCAAGGCGGCGATCGCCGAATTCACCGACCTGCGCTGGATCACGGTCGAGGATTCCGCGCAGCATTATCCCTTCTGAGTGTCAGCGGCGCCTGCGCTGCGGACCCAAATCACCTCCGAAGTCATAATTGCGCCACAGCGGTCGTACTGTTGTGGCGCGCATCGGCAGCGAATAGATTTTCGCGTGGAACGCAGAACATCGCCACTTTTGACCGCGATTGCTGGGCTCTCAGCCTTTAGCTCAGATGGGCGTCACCCACTCGACGCACAGCCTGGACGACCATCTGGTCAGGTTTTCTACTCAATCCGCTTCAGGTCGTTGGGAACGCCATATCCGGATCCGTCGAATCGCAGCCGGTGTTTGACAATCGTCGTCTTATCTTCGCTGTGGCAATCATTATCCGTTCCGACCGTATTAGCGGATGTCGTCAATTTTTCCGTCACAATGATGTCGGCAAACGCCGCTTTCGCGGATGAAACCATCGAAAGCGTGCGCGTGACTTCGCTAAACTCACCGGCGCAGGCGGTATCCCATTCTCCGTGACTTTCCCCGACGACAATATTGTCGAGAACCGGCTTTAGCTCACCACTGTCGATCGAGAAGAGCCACAAAGTCGTTTCACCGAATGGATTGGCGCGCGAACTGCCTTCCAGCGAAACACGCAGTCCGAAAGCGGTTTTCCCCGGAGCGAACTGATACCGTGCGGTGTCGAAGGCGACGTTTTGGACATGGACGGCGTCGTCTGACATAAGTCCATTAAGACGCATCCGCTGCCTTATCTGAAGGTTTGTGCTGTCGGCGACCAGCAGTTCAATATCCCCTTCGTTCTCCGAATCCGATCGCTCTGTCATCAACGGAACCGCAATCAGCGTCAGTTGCGGCTGAACCGGCCAAACCCGACAGATCACCGCATGCGGATCGCCATTAAAACTGTCGTTCCTGGGCAGTGTGATGGTTGCCCCCTCAAACAGAAGAGTTCCATCGTCGGCATTTGTGGCGCTTGGATAGGCACGGTGGATGATGTCTGCCGCATGCCCGGCGCATTCATTCTGTCCCGCCAGTGCCGCTGGAACTCCGAGCCCAATCAGGACGATCGGTACGAAGAACAAAGTTCGGACGTTGGAAAATCGCTTCATATTAACCTCCGCAAAACCAGGCATGCAAAGCATCGCCTGCACCATCAGTAAGCCGCGACAAACCACCGGACGCAACCATGGGGACCGTCTGGAACACGATTTGCTGCTGTTCTCCGATTTCGACCGCAAGGAGTCGTAGATCCCTTCAGGCACCTGCGCACAGCCAAGCATGACCTCATCGGTCCATTCGCGCCCGTTTTCCTCATGATACCCCTGTGATCGACCCACACCTTCATCATGGGCAGGCTCCACCTGATCGCTGCGTCACCATACCGGATATCGATCTCACCGAGGGCGGTGCAGCCGAAGGCACATCCTTTCAGGGTCAAGCTCCGGATCACATGAAAGACATATTCGAGCACCGGCTTTGGTAAGGATGGATCACAAAGCTAATACTGGTCGCTGGACCAACTGCACCAGCCATGACCAGCCCAGGAACGGAGAGGAAAAATCTGGCGGCTTCCACGATAGGTTTCTACCTCAGCTACGGGTGAACGATATTCTCGACCTTGTAAGCCGAAAGCAATTCGTCGAACCAATTGAGTTCGAAGATGTTGTATTCTCGGGAAGGTCTTTTGGATCTGAACCTTGCGGTGAGTAGATGGCCTGGCATATCAAACGAATCTACGAGCCGAAGGAAGACAAAGACGGTACGCGTATCCTGGTCGACAGGCTGTGGCCACGCGGGTTGAGCAAGCAGGATGCGGCAGTCGATGTCTGGCTGAAAGAGATCGCGCCGAGCCCGGCGCTGCGCCGATGGTTCGGCCACGACCCCGCCAAATGGACCGAGTTCCAGCGCCGTTACCGGGAGGAACTCGAGAAGAATACGTCCGCGGTCGAAGAACTCGAACACCGGATCGGGAAATCGAACGCCACGCTTCTTTATGCGGCGAAAGACCTGCAGCACAATCACGCAATCGTGCTGCAGCGCTTCCTCGGCAAAGACTGAGCATCGACGGCCGGCGCCGATGATACGCCGCTTGCCCCGCGTAAAAAATTCCGGGAACCTTTTCGACCGATCTGCATCCAATGCTTGCTTCCAAAGGCGCGCTGCCGCCGCGGAATGCATTCCGTCACACGACACAAGGGAGACAGATCATGTTGAAACAAATTTTCGGTGCAGCCCTGATAGCGGCCTCGCTCGGCACGGTTTCGATCGCCGCCGATGCCAAGCCGACCGACCCGCAGATCGCCCATATCGCCTATACGGCGGGACAGATCGATGTCACCGCCGCAGAGCAGGCGCTGAAGAAGAGCAAGAACGCCGAAGTCATCGAATTCGCCAAGACCATGGAGCGCGACCACAAGGCGGTCAACGATCAGGCGCTCGCCCTCGTCAAGAAGCTTAAGGTGACGCCTGAAGACAATGCCGTCAGCCAGTCGCTGTCGACACAGGCAAGCAAGGAGCTGACGACGCTCGGCGCTCTCGACGGCGCGGATTTCGACAAGGCCTATGTCGAAAACGAAGTCGCCTATCACAAGTCGGTCAACTCAGCGCTTGCCAATGTGCTGATCCCCTCGGCGCAGAATAAGGAGCTCAAGTCGCTCCTGGAAACGGGCCTGACCCTGTTCAAGCAGCACCAGATGCATGCCGAGCATCTTGCCTCGATGATGAAGTAGGCCTGCGATGCGTTTGCCGATGAAATCGCTACCGTTACTGTTGGCGCTGCTTTGGGCAAGCAGCGGCGTTGCCGCTGCCACGGAGTATCAGATCACCATTGCAGGAATGAAATTCGCTGCGCCGCCTGCCGACCTGCATGTCGGCGATGTGATCGTCTGGCGAAATGATGATATATTCCGGCATACAGCGACGGCGCGTGACAAAAGCTTCGACATCGATCTGCCGCCGAAATCGGAAGGCCGCATGACGATCAGCCGAGCGGGAGCGGTGGATTTCTACTGCCGCTTTCATCCCGCCATGGCCGGCAGACTAAAGATCCGGCCATAGGGCCGGGCTCCTGGAAAGACGGGTAGCGGAGAATTCCCATGACAGCCATTCCGGTTCCGGTCGCGCGACACCAGCCGCTTCTATCGACGCTTGCCGACGCCGACCTCGTGCCGCTGGCAAAAGTGGGCGACGAGCCCGCGATCCGGGCCATCGTCCAGCGTCACAATCAGCGCCTGTTCCGCACCGCGCGCGCCGTCATCCGCAACGATGCGGAGGCAGAAGACGTCGTCCAGGCAGCCTATATCAAGGCCTTCACCAATCTGGCGGCGTTCCGGGGCGAAGCGGAGCTTTCGACATGGCTGACCCGAATTACGCTCAATGAGGCGCTCGGCCGGATGCGAGCCCGAAAGCACACCACCGGGCTGGAGGAAATCGACATGCAGGCGACGTCGGCAGGTGGGGAGGTCGTGCAGTTTCCGTCCTCCCTATCCGCAACAGATCCGGAAACCGAGCTGTCGCGGAGCCAGGCGCGGCAGCTCCTCGAACAGGCGGTCGACGAACTCCCGGATGATTTTCGCGCCATCTTCGTGCTGCGCGATGTCGAGGGCATGAGCACCGACGAGGCCGCATCCTATCTCGGCATAAGACCCGAAACCGCCAAGACCCGGCTGCATCGGGCGCGGAAGATGATGCGTCAGTCGATCGAAAAACGGCTTTCCGGCGCCTTCTCGGCGCTGTTCCCCTTCGATGGCGCCCGCTGCGCCTTCATGGCCGATCGCGTCATTGCCGCTCTTGCTCGGACGCTATGACGTCTCGCAATATCAGCTCGGTTTCCCCACTCACAGCCGGCCGCGTACATCGCTTCGGCTTCGGGCGAGCCATCGCCAGCAGCTCGGGGTTTCTTCTACAGACCTGCAGATAACGGCCGTCCTCGTCTACCTCGGAGAGAACATTCGGAATGGCGGTGGTGATCCCCTCTGCGAATTCAAGCGCTTTGATGAGTTCCCGCTCCGCTGGCTTGTGCTCGCTGTTATCGACGACAGGGCCCGGCTGCAGAAGCGATTGGGACGGCGTCATGACGGATCTCCTCACCATGGGCACGCGCGATAGGATCGGCTGCGCAAATCGCTGTGAAAGACGATGACGTGGTTTCGCGAATATCCATAATTCGCAGACATATCCGATAAACGCAGCAAACGACACGGAGGCAATCCATTACCTGTTGGAACTTGCAAGTTTTAACAAAGGCTTAAGCTTCCTGGATACATCTCGCATTAGTATTTTTTCATGTTCAGTTCGACGGTGGTTTTTTGAAGTCAGCTCTTTCATTTTCATTGGGTCGATGCTTCCACACCCTTCGCGGTCTTAGAAGGGAGCGAACCGGCAACGTTGCGATCGTCGTTGCCCTCAGCCTGGTGCCGATGCTCGTCGCGGTCGGCGCGAGCTTTGACTATATTCGCAGCTACAATGTCCGGCAGAAGATGCAGAGCGACCTTGATGCCGCTCTGATCGCCGCGGTCAAGCAGATCAACAACACCGAGGACACCGACGCACTCAAGGCGAAGGTCTCCGACTGGTTCCATGCGCAAGTGGAAAACAGCTATACGCTTGGCGAAATCGACATCGATACCGCCAATCACAACATAACCGCAACGGCAAGCGGCACCGTGCCGACGACGTTCATGAAGATCGCCAATATCGATACCGTCCCCGTCAGCGTGGGAAGCGCCGTCAAGGGGCCGGCGACGTCCTATCTCAACGTCTATATCGTCATCGACACGTCTCCGTCGATGCTCCTTGCGGCAACGACGTCCGGCCAGTCGACCATGTATTCCGGCATTGGCTGCCAGTTCGCTTGCCATACGGGTGATGCGCACACTGTCGGCAATAAGAAGTACGCCAACAACTATGAATACAGCACGGCGAAGAACATAAAGCTGCGCGCCGATGTCGCCGGCGACGCCGTTAAGGACGTGCTCTCCCTGATCGACACGTCCGACAGCAATCATGAACGGATCAAGGTCGGATTGTATAGCCTGGGCGATACGCTGACGGAGGTTCTCGCCCCGACATTGAGCACGGACACGGCACGCACCCGTCTCTCCGATAAAAGTTATGGCCTCACCAGCGCGACCTCCACGGCAGCCACCTATTTCGACGTCTCGCTGGCGACGCTCAAGCAGAAAGTCGGCGCCGGCGGGGACGGGACCACCTCGGGGACGCCGCTCAAGCTGGTGCTGCTGTTGACGGATGGTGTCCAGTCAAAGCGCGAATGGGTCACAGACAGCGTGGTATGGAAGAGCGGGCAGGCTATATCCGGGGCATACTGGAACAAGGTCGCGCCGCTTAATCCCGATTGGTGCGGCTACCTGAAGAACCAATCCAACACGATGGCCGTGCTTTACACCGAGTATCTTCCGATCACCTCGGACTGGGGCTACAACGCAACCGTCGGCTCGACGATGGCGAGCGCCAACTGGAAGAACACCTGGGGCGGCACCATGGACAGCGGCGTGTCGACCAGCATCACGAGGCGGGACTACATCCCCTATGCGCTGGCCGACTGTGCATCGTCCAAGAGCCTGTTCCTGTCAGCCTCGTCGTCGACCGAGATCACGGCAGGCCTCTCGACGCTCTTCACGCAATATCTCTCTTCCGTGCGGCTGACCCAATGAGGCGCGGGAACCGGTTCGCACCGCTGCGCCGCCTGATCGGTGACCGGAAGGGGGCTGCCGCGATCGAATTTGCGATCCTGGCCCTGCCGCTCTTCATCATTCTGTTCGGCATTATCGAAGTGTCGCTGATGTTTTTCGTCAACTCCGCGCTTGATGCTTCGGTGCACAAGATCTCCCGGATGATCCGCACCGGCGAGGTGGCGTCATCGAAGATCACATTGGCCAGTTTCAAGGCCAAGATATGCGACGACATGCTTTTATCGTTCGACTGCTCCAGCGGCCTCGTCGTCAAGGTGAACGTGCTTTCCGACATATCGTCCGCTGCCAGCACCGATCCGATCGACAGCAGCGGCAAGCTCGCGGTTACCGAGACTTATGACATCGGCAAGGGCAGCGACTACATCCTCGTTCAGGCGTTTTTGCCATGGACGGCCGTCGTCAGTTTCTTCAACCTGTCGAGCGCAAAGCTTTCCGACGGCCGTTATCTCCTTGGATCTTCCGCTCTGTTCCGCAACGAGCCCTTCTGACATGACCATGAAACTGAGCCTGTCCCCTTTGCGGTTCGCGCGGTCCCGCATCCGCCATCTCGCGTGCGACCGGTCGGCTGCTTCGGGCGTGGAATTCGCGCTCGTGCTGCCGATCCTGGTGATGCTGCTGTTCGGCACCGCCGATCTTGGCCATGCGCTGACGGTCAGCCGCAAGATAGACGAGATCGCCTCTTCCACAGGAGACATGATTGCGCAGCAGAGCTCCTGGACGAAGTCCGACGTTGCGAAGCTTCTTTCCGGCGCCAGCTTCATCCTGCAGCCCTATGACACCACGGAGCTGACGATCACGGTCGCGGTCAACGATGTCAGCACGAGCGGCAGCGCCACCGTCAACTGGTCCGCCGCGCTCAACACCTCGGCGGTGAACTCCGGCACTGCGAGCGCGGTCGTAATCCCCTCCAAAATCCAGGAAACGGGCGTGCAGGTGGTGCTGACCCGGGTGCAATACACATTGACGACGCCGGTCTCGGCGTTTTTCTCAAATTTCACCGGGCAGAACGGCTACAGTTTCGACCGCTATTTCTTCAATCGTCCACGCGTTAGTGACACGATCACTTACAAGTAAGCCCAAGGAACGCCAGCTGAGCAGCAGACGTATTAAAGCGGCGTGCATCCGCCGAGCCTGACGATGCCTATGGATTGGAAGTGAACTCGCTCACCTTGTAAGTGGAATTGAAGGAGACGCGCGCCCGACGCTGCTTGAGCGACGGGTGGATTCCTGCCCTGCGATCGCTTCGACGAATGCATCTTGGTCGCTGACGAAGCTTGTGACTTGCAAATCACCCAAGTCATCCTTGCGGACACAATTGTACATTTTCTTGTCGGCATTTCCTCGCTTCTGCTAAGAACGCCTGCGGAGATAACCGCACCGAAGGCTGAACAGGCACCGTGGCCAAGGAACAGAGAATTGGAGTTTTGCGATGTCGGATGAGATCCTACTCGGTCGGACGGAAGCCGAGGCGTTGGCGATGCGAGCCTGCCTGGCAGCGGGCGCTGGGGAAGCCACTGCCAGCTCCCTCGTGGATGCCACCTTATCGGCCGCGATCTATGGACCTGCCATGCTCGGATTCCCGCACATGGTCGATTACCTCAATAGCTTCCGCGAGGGCCGCATCAACTGCAATCCCGCGCCGAGATGCGAACGTCCCTATCCCGCCTTCTTCGTCGCGGATGCCGATCGGGGCATCGCGCAGTTCGGTTTCGATCTGGCATTCGATGATCTCGTGGCGGCGGTGCGCAATTTCGGGCTCGCAGTCTTCACGCAGACGAACAGCTATACGGCAGGAGAACTGGGCTACTATGTCCGAAGGCTTGCGAGCGAAGGCATTGTCGGCATCGCCGCCACCAACGCCAATGCCATGGTGGTCGCCAAAGCCGGCGGTCCGGCCGTCTACAGCACCAACCCGATGGCCTTCGGCTTTCCGCTCGGAGAAGGGTCGCTGCCTCTCATCATCGACCAGTCGTCCAGCGCGACCGCCTATGTCAATATCGTCGCGGCCGCAGCCGAGGGGCGCGCCCATCCCGGAGGGATGGGCCGTCGATGAAGCCGGCAAGGATACCCAGGATGCGGCAAGAGCGCTCGGCGGAGCGCTGCTTCCTTTCGGCGGGCGCAAGGGCGCCAATGTGGCGCTGATGGTGGAAATGCTGTCGGCCGGCCTCTCCGGCGGTCCATGGTCATTGGACACGCCATCTTTCCGAGAGGGAAACGCCAGCCCCGCCGTGGGATTGACCGTCATCGCGATGATGCCGGGGCGCAGTGACGATGGCCTTGTCGAACGTGCCCGCCGCCAGGCCGACCGCCTTCAACAACACGGCGTGTTCGTACCTGGCGTCAGCGGCATCGACGCTCCAAGGCCGGCGACGGATGGTCTGAAAGTGCCGCGTGCCGTCTTCGAGGCTATGGTAAAGTTCGCCGGCGCCTGACGGTCCCGCGATCGCCGGGATGACTCAACGAGGCTTTTTTGCCGGAAGATGTTCGAGTAGCGATTGGCAGGCGCTCATGATGTGCGCATAGAGCAGACCTGCCGCCTTTTCCTCATCGCGCTCGCGGCACGCTTCGAGGATCTGCCGATGTTCGCGATCCGCCGTCTGCTTGCCATCCGACAGGGTCAACTGCACCCGCAGATATCGTTCCAGCCGGTCGTTGACGGAACGGATGGTGGTGACGAGAAATGGCCGCTGCGCATCCTCGTAAAGGCAGCTGTGTAATCGCCAGTTCAATTCCGACCACCGGGCGACATCGGTTTCCCCTGCGAAGGCGTCGCAATAGCCAAGCGCCTTTTCAAAGGTCTCTTCCGTCATGTGGGGGATCGAGAGCTTGATGGCGTTCGATTCCAGGATTGCGCGCACCTCAAAGATCTGGACAATCTCGGGCTCCGAAACGCTTGTGACGATCGCGCCCTTGTTGCGGTGGAATTCCACCAGACCTTCGGCCTCCAGCCGTTTCAGCGCCTCCCGCACCGGAATCTTGCTGACGTTGAACAGCCGGGCGACATCGTCCTGACGGATCGGTTCCCCTTCGTCCAGAGAACCGTCGGCGATGGAATCACGGATGAATTTCAAAATTATATCCGAGGCCGTCGGCGCCTTTCCGAGATTTGTCACCTGATCGGTATTGAAGGGCATTCCCCAAGCTCCTCCTTTCCGGGACGAAGTTAATGCTTGGGATATCGTAGACGATCTCATTCCTCAAGATCGATCAGCTTTTTCAAGGCCCCTTTTCGACCTCTATTTCTGCTGACGGAAAAGCCTGGCAAGATGCGCGAATGCCCTGCCGACAGCCGCCCTCGGTGGTGGAACCGACGGGTCCTGCTCGGCCTCCACGACGAGCCACCCTTGAAAGGCGCTCTCGCGGACAAAGCGGGCAACCGGGGCGAAATCGATCGCGCCGTCCCCCGGCACCGCGAACATCCCGCGTCGGACGCCCGCGTTGAACCCGAGATCGTCAGCCCGAACCTGATTCATGACGGCGCGGCGAACGTCCTTGAGATGGATATGCACGATCCGGTCGCCGAAGCGCACTATCAGCCGGTGATAGTCGAACCCCGCCCCCGCGGCATGGCCGGTGTCGAGGAGCAGCCCGACCTCGCGACCCGTCGTGTCGAACAGGCGCGAGATCTCATCGAAGGTCTCCGTCACCATCATCAGATGATGATGATAGGCCAGTTGGAGATCGTATTCACCCGCCAGACGTTTCGAGAATTCGGTCAAGCGCGAAGCATAGGCCGATATCTCGCCTGCCGGCATGATAAGGCGCTGGGACATGGGCGCGTCGAGAGGCGACCCGCGTGTCATCATGGCGACCTCGCCGTAGACCATCACCTTGCAGTCCATAGCATGGAGAAGGTCGGCATGAGCCGCGGCAGCGGCCATTTCGTCATTGACGCGGCGTTCCGCCAATTCGCCGGAACGCCACCCTGAAGCCAGCGCCAGTCCTTGATCGTGGAGCAACGGGCGCAGCGAGCCCTCCTCCCGAGGAAATTTTCGGCCGAGTTCGACGCCCTGGTATCCCGCCGCCGCCGCATCGAGCAGGCAGGTCTCCAGCGAGATATCGGCGCCCAGATCTTCAAGAACGTCGTTCGCCCATGAAAGAGGGCTGACGGCAAGCCGCACGCCTTCGGGCAGGAAATCGAGAGAATTCATGCATACCCCTGTGGCGCCTCAATGCGTCGCAACAGGCGCCGGTATCTTGGAAATGGCCGGACGGGAGGCGCCGGAGATCGATCTCAAATGCTGTTGAAAGAAACACTTCAGCTCCCTGAAGGTGTCGAAGCCCAACGCATTGGCGACTCGGACCACCGTGGAAGGCGACACCACGCATTCGCCCGCCACGGAACTTATCGTCCCGAAGGCGACGATGTCGGGCCGTGCCAGCATCTTGCGCGCCACGCGCTCCTGCTGCTCGGGAAGCCGCAACCCGGCTGCTGTGATCATGCCCTTCAGTTCGGCGACGCTGTTCGGCTTCTGCAATGTCTGCTGGGCGCTCATCGGTGTCCGCTCCTTATTGAGGTGGGATGCGCCGACTAGGCAGCGCATCCCAGCTTTCATGACAAAAGAACGGGCTGCTTCTTCGAAACGGACTCGATGCTGGCGAGCGCGATCATCAAAGCGTTGCGCGCGTCCACGCCTGTCGGCGCATCCTTGAGTTCGCCATTGCGGACGGCGTCGACGAACGCGGCGAGCTGCGCCGTGTACCCCTGGACGAAGTGATCGGTGTCCCGTCGCCACGTCTCGTTCGAGACGCCGTTATTGTCGAAGAGGGTCATACTCGACCGCCGGACGTCACCCATGGTGACCATGCCCCCGGATCCGAACACCTCGCCGCGGATATCGTAACCGTAGAGCGCCGAGAAGTTCGCCTCCGCGACGGCAACCGAGCCGTTGTCGAAGCGGATGTTGACCACGGCGGTGTCGAGGAAGCCCTTCTCCTTTGCATCCGGGCGGAGGAGCGCATCGGCCATCGCGAAAACCTCGACCGGCTTGGCGCCGGGATTGAGCCAAAGCAGAGTGTCGAAGTCGTGAATGAGCGTCTCGTAGAAAATGGTCCACTGTGGGATGCGGTCGGGATCGGCGCCGAACGGACCCGGATCGCGCGTCAGAGAGCGAATGAGCTGCGGGGCGCCGATCTTTCCGGCGTCGATGGCGACGCGGCCCTCGGCAAAAGCCTGGTCCCAGCGCCGGTTGAACCCGACCTGGAGCGGCACCCCGGCCGAACGCGCCGCGGCGATCGCCCGGTCCGCATCTTCGAGGGTCAGGGCCATCGGCTTCTCGCAGAAAATCGCCTTTCCGGCTTCGGCGGCCTGCACCAGCACGTTTGTATGGAACCGCGCCGGGGTGGCGATCACCACCGCATCGAGACCCGGATGGGCAAGGAGTTCTGAAACCTCAGCATATGCGGCGTCGACACCGAGCGTCTCTGCGAGCTTCGCTGCCGCACCCGGCGCCGGATCTGCTATGGCGACGAGTTCTGCGTCGACCAGCCGGCGAGCGATGGATTGGCCATGGAAGGAGCCGATGCGGCCGGCACCGATGAGGCCGACGTTGACGGATCTGATCTTGGGCATGGTTCGGATCCTGTAGGATTGAAACGTCAGAGGGTGAATGCGGAGCGGAAGGCTTCGAGCGCGGCGTCGGAATCGCCGGCAGCCCAGGCTTCCAAGCCGACGGGACCGGCGTAGCCCATCGCCTTGAGCGCTTTGGCGACCCCCTTCCAGTTGACCTCGCCCGTGCCGGGTTCGCAGCGTCCCGGCACGTCGGCGACCTGGATCTCGCCAATCCATGGCAAGCACTTTCGGCACAGCTCGATCAGGTTCCCCTCGCCGATCTGAGCGTGATAGAGATCAAGGTTCAGGCGAAGACGGGGATGGTCGATACTGGAAACGAGCGCCATCGTGTCCTCCGCGCGTCCGAACGGCACGCCGGGGTGATCGACCGGCAGGTTCAAATTCTCGAGCGTGAAGACGACATTCTCATCCTCCGCCAAGTCGACGATCCGGCGCAGCGTATCGCGCGCCTTCATCCACATCGCCCCTGTGACGACCTCGATCGGCTGAACCGGAAGGCCGCGGTCGCCAAGACCGGTGCCGTGAAGGTTCAGCCGTTGAACGCCGAGGCGCTTGCCGACCCCAGCGGTCTGGCGCGCCGTTCTCAGAAGTTCATCCGCGCCCTCGTCGTCGGTGAGCCGGCCGGTAAGATAGCCGTTCATGATGGTGAAGGTGGCGCCGGTCGCCTCCAGCTTGCGAATGTCATGTTCCGGCCAGTTCCAGAGACCGACGCCGAAGCCCTGTTCCTTGAGGCGCGAGGCGCGCCATTCGATGGGCCTGTCGCGCCACAGCATTTCGGCGCAGGCCGCCAATGGAAAGGGGGATGATATGGAATTGCTCATTGCGGGTTCTTCCCTGATGATGGGTATGAGTGTCCGTGGTCCGGCACTAGGTGCCGGACCGAATTCGCTTGTTTTCACGGGAGCGTCAGATCGTTCCGCCAAGCTCCTCGGAGATCGACTGAAGTTCCTTGCCGCCAGCCATCAGGTTCTGCAGGCTGTCGAGATTGATCTCGCTCTTGGCAAAGGTTCCCAGCGTCTTGCCGCGGTTCAGCGCCGTGAACCGGTCGCCGACCGCATAGGCATGGCGGACGTTGTGGGTGATGAAGATCACGCCGAGCCCCTTGTTTCGGACCAGGCCGATATACTTCAGGACCATCGAAGTCTGAGCGACACCGAGCGCCGAGGTCGGTTCGTCCAGGATAAGTACCTTCGCCCCGAAATAGACAGCGCGGGCGATGGCCACGCATTGGCGCTCGCCTCCGGAAAGGGTCCCGACCGCCTGATCGGGCTCGCGCACGTCGATGCCGATCTTGCGCATCTCGTCGCGGGTAACGTTGTTGGCGAAGTCCATGTCCATGCTCTTGAACGGTCCGAAGCCTTTCAGAGGCTCGCGCCCCATGAAGAAGTTCCGGGTCACCGACATCAACGGGATCATCGCAAGGTCCTGATAGACGGTCGCGATCCCGGCATCGAGCGCGTCGCGAGGTCCGCTGAAGGATCGCGGCTGTCCGTCGATGAGAAATTCTCCCGACGTCGGTTTGAACACGCCCGACAGCGTGTTGATGAGGGTGGATTTTCCCGCACCGTTGTCGCCGAGAAGGCAGAGAACTTCGCCTGCGTTTACGCTCAGCGAGACGCCGTTCAGGGCGATGATGGAGCCGAAATGCTTTACGAGGTTCTTGACCTCGACGAGTGGCGCCTGGGACGTGCTCATCAGCGTTCTCCCGTCACGCGTGTACGGATGACATTGTTGAAGATGACGGCGGTCAGAAGCATGCCGCCCAGGAAGACCAGATACCAGTCCTGGTCGATCGAGGTGTAGGTCAGCCCGATCAGCACCATGCCGAACACGATGGAGCCGAAGAAGGCGCCGATCGCCGAGCCATAGCCGCCGGTTAGGAGGCATCCGCCGATGACGGCTGCAATGATCGCCTCGAACTCCTTCTGGAAGCCGCGGCGAGCGTCGGTCGAACCCGCATCGAGCACGGTCAGGATGGCGACCAGCGTGGCGCACATCGCCGTGACGATGAAGAGCGTGGTCTTGACGCGCGCAACGGGAACGCCGGATTTGCGAGCGGCGCGCGGATCGCCGCCGGAGGCGAAGATCCAGTTGCCGAAGCGCGTGCGCAGCAGCACCCAGGTCGCCAGCAAAGCAATGAAAACGAACCACAGGATCTCGATGGGGATTCCCGGAACCTTGGGCGCACCGCTCGGGAAGGTCTCGATGAAGCCATGGGCGCCAAGCCACGAGAACGGGCCACCGAAGGCGTCGCCGGAGAAGAACGGCGCGAGCGGGCTGTTGGCGGCGGCCTCCTTCATGCCGCGAAGCTGCGTCGCGCCGCCGCTGGCCCATTTGAGACCGACGAGCGTCAGGCCGCGCAGAATGAAGAGAAACGCAAGCGTCACGATGAAGGACGGCAGACCGGTGCGCATCGTCAGCTGCGCGTTGGTAACGCCGATGACGACGGCAAAAGCCAGGGCGATCAGGATCGCGACGCTCAGCGGCAGGTGCAGAACGACGAGCGCCGTGCCGAACACCAGGCCAGCGAAGGCGACCATGGAGCCGATCGACAGATCGAACTCGCCGCCGATCATCAGCAGGGCCGCGCCGATTGCGAGAATGCCGAGCTGTGCGGCAGGCGCCATGAAGTTGATCACGCCGGCAAGCGTGAACATGGCCGGATTTGCAGTGAAGAAAAAGAAGATGGAGACAAGCACCAGTCCCGCGACAGCGCCAAGTTCCGGCCGGCGCGGCAGCGCCGTCATGGTCGAAACCTTCTTCAGCCGCTCGTCGGACCGGGCCGCAGTCCCGTTCTGTTCGTTGGCCAGCGTCATGGTCGTTCCTTAGAATAGATCGTTGTCCGTGCGCCGCGCCCGTTGTCCGAATGAATCGCGGATTGAGAGCCGTGCGGCGATGAAGGCAGCCCCACCCGCAGGTGGAGCTGCCGCGGGGTCCGCCTAGCGAATGCCCTGGGAGGATTTCTCGATAACCGAAGCGGCCGCGTCCTTCTCGACGAAGCTCGGACCGGAGGCGACGTTTCCTGCCGGGATCGTGCCGTAGCGGGCGTTGAGAGCGAGGAAGGTCACGGGCAGATAGCCCTGCAGGTAGGGCTGCTGATCGACGGCGAAGAGGGCCTTGCCGTCCGCAACGGCCTGCAGGAAGCCGGCGGATAGATCATAGGATGCCACCTTGACCTTGTCGCCGTTGCCCATCTTTTCGACGACCGCGACGGCGCGCTCGCCGACGAGCGGAGCCGAGAGGCCGAGCACGACGTCGATCGACGGATCGGAGGTCAGCGCCGCCTGAATCTTCGCTTCGATTTCCGCCGGGTCCGCCGTGGTCGGCAGGACAGTGACATTGCCCCCTTCGAAGCCCTTCTCGGTGCCGGCACAACGCTGGTCGAGCGCGGCGTTGCCGACCTCCTGGTTGACGCAGAGGACATGCTTCAGGCCCAGCGACTTGAGCTTCTCGCCGACCTTGATTCCGGCCGGCATCTCGTCCTGGCCGACATGCAGCTTTATGCCGAGCTTCTCGGCGGCTGAAATGCCCGAGTTCATCGAGATAACCGGGATGCCGGCGGCGACCGCCTTTTCGATAGCCGGGCCCAGCGCGTCGGGATCAGGATTGGAGATGACGATGCCGGCCGGGTTCTGATT
This sequence comes from Rhizobium sp. F40D2, assembly GCF_051810745.2. Classification (NCBI taxonomy): domain Bacteria; kingdom Pseudomonadati; phylum Pseudomonadota; class Alphaproteobacteria; order Hyphomicrobiales; family Rhizobiaceae; genus Rhizobium; species Rhizobium sp. F40D2. The sequence goes on along the minus strand of NZ_JBPWQX020000004.1, from coordinate 403,900 downwards.
GACGGCGGCTTCGATGAGCTGAGCCATTGCGACCATGTCGAAGGTTTCCGGCGCGCGGTAGTCGACCTTCACGTTGCTGTCCTTGGCGGCCTGCATCATGCCGTTCTTGACGATCGACCAGAACGGATCCGACGCCTGCCCGTGCGTGACGGCGATGATGCTCGGCTGCTCCTGCGCCTTCACGCCAACCGACCACGACGCTGCGATTCCAACGGCGACAACACCGTATGCAAGCTTCTTCAGAATGGATTTCATCTTTTCCTCCTCCAAGCCGTCCCCTCCACAGGGCGGATAAACGAATGCTACCGGGTGCAAAACGTTTGCTACCGGGTGCAAACGGGTGCATCATATGCAGGAATAAGCTAAAAGCAAGCATTCATTTCACCGGAATCGGAAAATGGAATGTTTATTCTATTTTCTTCGGGAGGCGTAATGCGCAAGCGGGCAACGGCAAAACAAGTGGCGGAGGCCGCAGGAGTATCGAAGTGGACGGTCATCAGGGCCTTCACACCCGGCGCGTCCATCACCGAGGAGAGCAAGCGGAAGGTGCTGGAGATGGCTGCGGCGCTGAACTACACGCCGAACCTCCTGGCGCGCAGTCTCGCGACGAACTCGACGCGGCAGGTGGCGGTGTTCGTCGACGATTTTGCCAACCCGCAAAAGCTCCCTTTCCTCGAAACCTTGACAGAGCAGCTACAGGCGGCCGGACTGGTTGCGATGCTCATCAACATCAACAATCACTTCGACCATGTGAACGCGCTGCTCCATGCCGACCAGCGTCAGGTCGACGCCATCATTCTCTTCGGCACCGCGTTCCGCGACGAAACGCTGACCGACCTGCAGCTCGGCCATGGAATGCCTCCCATGTTCGTTCTGGCCCGAGACAGCCAGATCGACGGCGTCCCGGCTGTCGTATGCGACGCCGAACTGGCGCTTCGGGACATCGTCCGTCACCTTCATGAACGAGGCTATCGGCGCCCCGGTTTCATGAGTGGGGCTGCTGCTCTCTCAACGGCGCTGAGGCGACGTCAGCATTACGTCGAGTTCTGGGCCGAGCACGGCATCCAAAACATCTCACTTCTTTCCGCAGACAGGTACAGTGCGGACGCGGGCGCGGCGTCTGTCCGGGCATATCTCGCGAGCACGCCGGCGGACGAGCGGGTGGATGTCCTGATGTGCGAAAACGACATTCTGGCACTGGGAGCGATGGACGAGATTCGCGGAAACTTCGGACTGAAGATTCCCGAGGACATCGCTATCGTCGGCTTCGACAATTACGAACTCGGCGGATCCTACGGGTACGGTCTGACAACCTACGAACAACCCAGGGAAGAGATGGTGCGGGCTGTCGTCGGCATGATCAAGGGCGCCGTCGAACCGGAAACCGTGACGCTGCCGGGTCGGCTCGTCGTCCGAAGTTCGACATAATTGTCTGAGCGCTATGATACGGCCTGCGCGCCAGTGATCTCCACCAAAGAGCCGCACATGAATGCGGCCTCGTCAGAGGCGAGGAACGCGACGAGGACCGCGACCTCCTCAGGTCTGCCGATGCGGCCGGAGGGAACGAGCTTGTCGAGATCGGCGATCGTCCGGCTTCCCTGTCACACAACTCCGAACGCAAAATCGCTGCACACTTTTGCTGGAATTGCTCTATTTACTTCATGCGTGAGAACGACACGACGGATGTCGCGCTAGGGCCGTTGCGGGCTGCGGAGTAATCATATGAAAACCAACAACATCGGATTCGTCGGCACCGGCGCCATCACCGAAGCGATGGTTCGCGGGCTTCTGGCCGAACCGGCCTATGTCGCGGAGATTCACGTGTCTCCGCGAAGCGCCCACATTGCCGCGACATTGGCGGAGGAGTTCGCCTCGGTCAGGATTGCCGGGGACAACCAGACCGTCGTCGATCGCAGCGACATGGTGTTCCTGGCGATAAGGCCGCAGATCGCCGAGGAGGTCGTGCGGGCGCTGTCGTTCAGGACCGGCCAGACGGTCGTCAGCCTCGTTGCGGCGACGGAGCGCCAGGCCTTGCTCGAATGGATCGGCGCCGATATCGATCTCGTCCAGGCCATCCCCCTGCCCTTCGTCGCACAGCGGCAAGGCGTCACCGCCATCTATCCCGCCAATGCCGCCATCGCGGCGCTGTTCGACACGCTGGGAACGGCCGTGCAATGTCAGTCGCGGAAGGAGTACGATCTCCTCGCGGCCGCAAGCGCCGTCATGTCGACCTATTTCGGCGTCATGGAGTCGATCACCGGCTGGCTGGAAAAAAGCGGCCTCGAAAGGGCAAAGGGCCAAGCCTATATTGCCCCGCTCTTTGCAAGCCTGGCGCAGAAAGCCAACAATCCCGGTAACGAGCCGTTCAGCGCGCTGAGCCGCGAATTCGCCACCAAGGGCGGCCTGAACGAGCAGGTTCTTTCGGACTTCGACAAGCAGGGCGGTCTTGCCGCACTCAACGGCGCCCTCGATGGCGTGCTTGCCCGCATCGAAGGCCGCAGGAGCTGAGGGGCATGGCATCGGCATGGATGCGAACAGGCCTCGCGGGCGTTACAGCCGTCACGGCCCTTCTCGGCGGAACCATTCTGGCGCATGCCGAGGCGGCAAAACCGCCGGCCGTTTCCACCGTCATTCTCTCCCTCTCACCACGGACCGTTCGTTGGGCCACCATCTACAAGGTTCCCGACCCCGCCGATCACGATCCCTATTTCCATCTTGAGGTGATCGAGAAGGAGCGGCGTACGCCGCCCTGGCAATTCAAACGGCTTGCCGCATATCTCGTTGTGACAGCGGAGGCTTTGGACAGGAGCCGCCTCAGACAGAAAGCAAAGACCTATTTTTACAAGGACATCGAGTTCCGGATCGCCGACAAGGCCTGGCGTGAACAATCTCCGGCGCAAAGGGAGGCCGTGGTTTGCCGTACGGCAATTCTCGAATGCATCAAATCCGATTCAGAATAGATGTGACGCGCTTCAGAACAGGATGTCGCGTGAAACCCGCTCACTTTTCAGCATCATACTTTAGAACGTCGGCGGCGTGCAGGCGCTGATGACTTCGCAGGGCACCGGCCCGACGCAACGGAACCGATGCGGCCGCCGGCTTTCGAAATAATAGGCATCCCCCGGCCCGAGGATACGCCGCTCGTCGTCGACGGTCACCTCAAGCCTTCCCGAGAGCACGATCCCGCCCTCCTCCCCCTCGTGAACAAGTGGAATCTTTCCGGTGTCGGCGCCCGGCTGGTAACATTCCTTGAGCATTTGCAGGCTGCGCCCGAACAGGTTTTCGCCGACCTGCCTGTAGGAGATGGCACCCTTGCCAATCTCCACCAGTTCTTCGGCCGCATAGAAAGCCTTCCTCGGACGCTCGGGCTCAAAGGCGAAGAACTCCGCCAGACCGATCGGGATACCGTCCAAAATCCGCTTCAAAGCCCCGACCGAAGGGTTGGAAGCATTCGATTCGATCAGCGAAATCGTCGAATTGGGCACGCCGGTGCGCTTGGCCAGTTCACGCTGGGAAAGCTTATGGGCGATGCGCAGATGGCGAAGGCGGCTGCCGATGTCGACTGACATGATGCGGTCCGTTTGTGTTGTCCAGAATATCGAAATACATATCCAGTCATTCATTCAATTTCAATGACTTGCACCACCGATGAAAAGGACTTGTTTGAAAGGGAGAAATTGCCATTCTCCACGCCATCCCAATGGAGGCCAGCATGGACCAGATCAGCAAAACGAACGCGCCCGTACTCGACAATTTCTGGATGCCGTTCACCGCGAACCGGCAGTTCAAGGCTACGCCGCGCCTCCTGGCCGCAGCGGAGGGCATGTATTACACCGACGTCGACGGGAACCAGGTGCTGGACGGCACTGCCGGCCTCTGGTGCTGCAATGCCGGCCATGGCCGCAAGAAGATCGCCCAGGCAGTCGAGCGGCAGCTCTCGACCATGGACTATGCTCCGACCTTTCAGATGGGCCATCCGATCGCCTTCGACTTCGCCGCCAAGCTGGCCGCGAACGCGCCGGGCGGCCCGGACGGCAAGCTCGACCGGGTGTTTTTCACGGGTTCAGGTTCGGAATCGGTCGATACGGCGCTGAAGATCGCCATCGCCTATCAACGCGCGATTGGTCAGGGCACCCGCACGCGCATCATCGGGCGCGAGAAGGGTTATCACGGCGTCGGCTTCGGCGGCATATCCGTCGGCGGCCTCGTCAACAACCGGCGGGTCTTCCCGCAGATACCGGCCGACCATATGCGCCATACGCTCGACGTCGAGCGCAATGCCTTTTCGAAGGGCCTTCCCGCCCATGGCGTGGAACTGGCCGACGATCTAGAGCGCCTGGTGCAGTTGCACGGCGCCGAAACCATTGCCGCCGTCATCGTCGAACCGATGTCGGGATCGGCGGGCGTCGTCCTGCCGCCGAAGGGTTATTTGCAAAAGCTGCGTGCAACCGCCGACAAACACGGCATCCTGCTGATCTTCGACGAGGTCATCACCGGCTTCGGCCGCCTGGGCACGCCTTTCGCGGTCGATTATTTCGGCGTCATGCCCGATCTCGTCACCACGGCAAAGGGGCTGACCAACGGGGCGATCCCGATGGGCGCAGTCTTTGCCAGCCGCAAGATCTATGACGGCCTGATGGTCGGCCCGCAAAATGCGATCGAACTCTTCCATGGCTATACCTATTCCGGTCATCCGGTCGCCTGCGCCGCCGGGCTTGCAACCCTCGAAATCTACGAGGAAGAAGCACTGCTGACACGCGCGGCCGATCTGGCCGAGCACTGGCAAGAGGCCCTGCATTCGCTGAAAGGCCTGCCCAATGTCGTCGACATCCGCAATCTCGGCCTGGTCGGCGCGATCGAATTGGCGCCCCGCAACGGCGCGCCGGGAACCCGCGGCTACGACGTCTTCGTCGACTGCTTCAACAAGGGCCTGCTGATCCGCGTGACCGGCGACATCATCGCGCTCTCGCCGCCGCTCATCGTCGAGAAGAGCCAGATCGACACGATCGTCTCGACGATCGGCGATGCGCTGAAGCGCGCGGCATAGACCTGCATCCGGCGTACCCCGTCGGTGATTTGAATCGCCGACGGAACCGCCCGGCTGTAAGCATGGCGATCAGCGCTTCAGGGCCTGTGACGGCAGTTGACCGAAACGCTTCCGGTAATCTGCTGAAAATCGCCCGAGATGGGTAAATCCCCATCTGAGCGCGATGTCGGCGACGGCCTGTCGCGTGCCGGATTCGAGCAGATCGCGATGGGCGGCAAGCATCCGGAGTTCATGCAGGTAGGCCATCGGCGTCGTATCTCTGAACTGCCGGAAACCCTGTTGCAAAGTGCGGACGCTGACCTTGGCTGCGGTCGCGATGTCGTTGAGCGAGATCGGCTCGGCGATATATTCCTGCATGAATTCGATCGCCCATTTCACATGGCGAGGAGCCGGGGCAGGAGCGGGAAGCGCAAGCGCCTCCGAATAGCGATGGGGACAGGTCTCCAGAAGCAGATAGATCGTCGCGTCGCAGAGCGCGCTCAGAGCCAGCGGCGACTGCGAGAGCGGCCCGTCGCCGCTGAGCCCGTAATGGAGGTTCGCGGCGAGTTGCTGCAACACGAGCCCCGGACCGGTCGTCAGATCGATAGAGGGACGAAAATCCGTGTCGCCGATAATTGTTCGCTCGAACATGTGGGTGAGGTGCCTGTTGATCCTCGCTTGATCGATGAACAGGCCGAGATGACGGCGCGGGCCGACCAGGCGGGCGCCCGAGACGCGGCCCGCCCCGAGAATGGCGCCGCGGCCGGGAACCGAATGGATATGCTCCTTGCCCGCATCGAAGAGGGCGTCCCCCTCCATCGGCAGGAATATGATCACCTTGCCGCTGGGCGCCTCCCGCCGGATCGAGATCGTGCCTTCGTAGGCGCAGTCGGCAATGGCCAGCTCTTCCGTCGCGACGAAATTGCAGCGGTAGGCGATAGGTGCGTCGGCTTTCGCCTCAGCCTTGATCGGAGAGTTCGGCGTCGACAATATTTCCGAGAGTGCGTCCGGATCCGTGCCGCTGAACGCCGTCTCCCAAAACGGCGGGCTCTGCCTCGCCGGATCGTGGAGGGAGCTGCCATTGACGGGCATAAGAAAACGACCGGACATTCATGACCTCGAAGACAAAGCCCATCGGGTATAAACGATTGGCGCAATCATTTCTTTGCATTTTGCGCCGTTTGACGGGTTTCAGCCATATCGATTGATGGCGAGATCCCGCGCGTCGATCTCAGGCGTGCAACCGCCGACCAGATCGCTAATCAGCCGCGCCGAACCGGTGCTCATCGTCCAGCCGAGCGTGCCGTGGCCGGTGTTGAGAAAAAGGCCGTTGATCTTCGTCGGGCCGATGACCGGCGTGCCATCCGGCGTCATCGGGCGCAGGCCGGACCAGAAGGACGCCTTGGAAACGTCGCCGCCGGGGAAGAGATCGGTGACCGAATGTTCCAGCGTGCTGCGGCGGGCGAACCCGAGATCGTTGGTATAGCCGGAGATTTCAGCCATGCCGCCGACGCGGATGCGGTCGCCGAGCCGGGTGATTGCGATCTTGAAGGTCTCGTCCATGACGGTCGATTCCGGGGCGCGCGACGCATCGGTGATCGGGATGGTCAGCGAATAGCCCTTCACCGGATAGACCGGCAATTTGATGCCGAAGGGCTTGAGCAGCAGCGGCGAATAGCTGCCGAGCGCAACCACCACCGCATCCGCATCCATCCGTTCGCGCTCGCGATCGGGATCGCCGTCGCCATCGCGATGGCGAGTGGTAATGACGCCGCGCACGCGGCCGGCCTCGACATCCAGCGCCTTGATCGTCGTGTCATAGGCAAAGCGGACGCCGAGGGCCTCGGCTTTGGCGGCCAGCGCATTGGTGAATTTGAAGCAGTCGCCGGTTTCATCCTTCGGGGTCAGCAGGCCGCCGACGATCTTGTCGCGCACGTGCTTCAATGCCGGCTCGAAGCGGATGCAGCCGTCCCGGTCCAGCACCTCATAGGGAATACCGTCGGCCGCCAGCGCCTTGACGTCCTTGGCCGAGGCATCGAGCTGCTGCTGGGTGCGGAACAGCTGCAGCGTTCCCTGCATGCGTTCGTCATAGGCGATGCCGGTCTCGGCGCGAAGCTCGGCCAGGGCGATGCGGCTATAATCGGCAAGGCGCAGCATGCGGCTCTTGTTGGTCGCATAACGCTCGGAGGTACAGTTCGACAGCATCCTCGCCATCCAGGAGAGCATGGCCATGTCGAGCTTCGGGCGCAGAATGAGCGGGGCATGTTTCATGAACAGCCACTTCATCGCTTTCGCCGGAATGCCGGGCGCTGCCCATGGCGAGCAATAGCCGAAGGAGACTTCGCCGGCATTGGCAAAGCTCGTTTCCAGCGCCGGGCCCTTTTGCCGGTCGACGACCGTGACCTCATGGCCTGATTTGGCCAGCTGATAAGCGGATGTGACGCCGACGATACCGGCACCCAGAACAATGACTTTCATGATCTTCCCAATGATGGAGCCGCCGGGATTTCAGCGATATTGCCTGTCGTAACGATCGCCCAGACCGGTTAGGATTTCGTAAGATATCGTGCCGGCATCGCGGGCAATATCCTCGAGCGTCTGGTTCGGGCCGAGCACTTCGACCAGACTGCCTAGCGTCAGGGCGCCTTCGGGCAGCGCCGACACGTCGACGGTCGCGCTATCCATCGAGACGCGGCCGACGATCGGCAGGCGGATGCCGTTGCAATAGACGGCGCCGCGGCCGCCGAGCGACCTCGGCAGGCCGTCGGCATAACCGGCGGCGATGGTGGCGAGACGCATTTGTCGCTGCGTGACATGCGCGCCGCCATAGCCGACCTTGGCGCCTGCCGGCACGGTGCGGGTCTGCACGACGGCGACGTCGAGGCTGACGACCGGCTCCATCGGGTTGTTGCCGCCGGCGTTGGGCGCGCCGCCGTAAAGCGCGATGCCGGGGCGGGCGAGCACGCCATGATACGCATCGCCGAGCAAAACCCCGCCAGAATTGGCGAAGGACATGTCGAAGCCGGGAAATTCGTCGGCGATGCGGGCCATCTCGGCCAACTGCTCGCCGTTCTGGTCGCTCTCAACGTCGTCGGCCGAAGCGAGATGGCTCATGATGAACAGGATTTCGACATTGCTGCCGTCGCCAAGCGCTGCCGCCAGTTCGGCGCGTTCTTCCCCGGGAAAGCCGAGCCGTGACATGCCGGTGTCGAATTGCAGCACGGCGGGCAGGCAGCGCTTCAGCATGCGCGCCGTCGCCGACCATTGCCGCCACTGGGCCAGCGAGTTGAGAACCGGGACGATGCCCCTCTCGGCGCAGGCGATCTCGTTGCCCGGCTGCAAGCCGTTCAGCACGAAAATCTGGGCGTCATGCGCAAGGGTCGGCCGCAGCCTGAGCGCCTCGACGAACTGGGCGACGAAGAAATGCCGGCAGCCTTCGCCGTAGAGCGTTGCCGCGACGCGCTCGGCGCCGAGGCCATAGGCGTCGGCCTTGACGACCGCCCCCGCGCGGACCGGCGCCAGTATCGATACGAGCTTGCGATAGTTGCGGCCGAGCGCGGCAAGATCGATCGTCAGATAGCCCGTGGCTCCCTGCGCGGTCGTGGTGGTGCGTGTTCGGGAAACCAAAATATCGCTATCCATGTCCATCCCTTCTCGATCTCAAGAAGTTTATGAAATAATGCGCGAAATTGCCTGTCATTTAGCAACAGGTTATTGCATGATTTGCCTCTTATCCGCATGATCATCGGAAATTTGGAATAATCCACCATGCCCGCCCTCGACTCGATCGATCGCAATATACTGAGGCTGCTGCGCATCGACGCGCGCATGAGCAATGCCAAGCTCGCCGCAGAGATCGGCCTGTCGCCATCCGCCTGCCTCAGGCGCATCAAGATCATGGAAAAGTCAGGGGTGATCCGCGGCTATACGGCGCTGGTGGACACCGGCAATGCGGACGAGATGATCGCCGTGATCATCAACATCACGCTCGAGCGACAGACGGAGGATCATCTCGATCGCTTCGAGGCGGCGGTCCGCCGGCATCCCGAGATCCGGGAATGTTTTCTGATGACGGGCGGCTCCGATTATCTGCTGCGCGTGGAGGTCGCCAGTCCGGGCGAGTTCGAGCGGATCCACAAGGAAATACTATCGGCCTTGCCCGGGGTCCTCAGGATTCACTCCAGCTTCTCGATCCGCAATGTTCTGGCGACACGCACCAGAGGCAGGCGTTAAAACGCGATCACCAAACTTATATCAACTCCAGCGCCGTCGCCTTGGCGACTGCTTCACTCGTCGTGGCGACGGTCAGCTTGCGGCGCGCCGAGGCGAGATAGAGCTGCACCGCGCTGGTCGAAATGCACAACCGGGCGCAAATCTGCTTTGCCAGGAGGCCATTGGCGGTCATCTGCAAACATTTTCGTGAACCGTCGGCAGGGCCTCCATCAATTCTCAGCGCCGTAGCCTTGCGGATCGCTCATCAGCGGCGGATTGTTGGCTGCGGTACTGGAGCCTGAACCTCTGCGGAACAATCAGCAGCGTTCAGCGGTTTGGTAGAGCCGCTTAAACGGGGAGGCTATCATGCGTGCTGTTCTGATCGCTGCTATGTTCTCGCTGTCCTGCCTGCCTCACACAGCAAAGGCGTCGGAGTCAGGGTTCTTGCGATCCCTGGCGGGCGATTGGCGCGGGACCGGCATGGTTCTCACCAAGATCGGCGGCACGAACTTCAATGTTTCCTGCACGCTCAAATCAGACGCCAGTGAATTCGCAGTCTCGATGAACGGCAAATGCCGCGGCCTTGCGGTTTTCACAAGAGCGTTCTCGGCCAATGTCAAAGCCTTGGGACAACGATACACCGGCAACTACATCGGGCCATCGGGGCAGCCCTCCAAACTGGTCGGCAGCAGGCAGGGCGACGCGCTCAATCTTCGCGTGACCTGGGCTCGCGTGGTCAATGGCGACCGAAACGCGACGTTGATGATCGAGAAAGTCGGACAGGACAGGCTTCGGCTTCAAACGGTCGATCAGGATCCGACTTCAGGCAAATCCGTGGTGACGAGCCGCATCGATTTGCAACGTCCCCCTGCAGCGGGAAGGTAGGAATGTCTAGCCGAAGTGCCGGCGGGCGCATGGACGTCGTGAGCGGCTTCAAGCCTCCCATGCTTCCGGGCAGATCCGCTCGAAGGCACTATGTCCCTATCGGGACTTCGACTTCCGTCTTTGCTGCAGGTTCCCCGGTTAAGAACACAACTTCGAAGACGAGCCCTTCAGGCCTGTAGTCCGATCTGGATTGCGCCTGCGCCTTGGAGGAAAATGCCCGCTCTATGAGGATGGAGCCGAAGCCTTTTTTTGTCGGCGTCGACACCGGCGGCCCGCCGGCTTCCGTCCATACGAGGCGGACGCGGCCGTCATCGTGCTTCCACGCGATGGCGACGGTTCCCTGCTCGCTTCCGAGGCTTCCGTATTTCGTCGCATTGGTCGCTAGCTCGTGGAGCACAAGCGAAAGCGGCAGGGCGATGTCGGCCGGAAGAACCACGTCGGGGCCATCGAGATGAATGCGTTCCTGCGAGGCGATGTGCGCCCGCAAGGCGGCGGAGATGGTCTCCCGGATGGGCGCGGCCGACCCCTCCCCTGACAGGATGAGATCATATGTGCCGGCAAGTGCGGCGAGCCTTTCGGCAAAGGCGTGGTAGCTTTCCGGATTGGCGCGCGAGAAGGTCTGCCGGGCGATCGCCTGAACGAGGGCGAAGCCATTCTTGACCCGGTGCGCCATTTCGCGGACGAGCAGGGTTCGCTCCTCCTCCGCCCGTTCGTTCTGGCGTCTCCGCTCGTCGAGTTCGTCGAGCAGCCGGTCGAAGGTGGCGCCGACGACATCCAGTTCGTCCGGCCCCGTCATGCCGGTGCGCGCCGTCGTCTGGCCGTTGCGCCACTTCTCCATCACCTCTGCGATCCTGGAGATCGGCGCGAGGATGAAGCGGTTGCCGATGAAGATCGCGGCGAGAAAGGCGAAAAGCGCCCCGCCGATGATGGCGAGCGTATTCATCAGCGTCGCCCGCTTGATCGGCGCGAAAGCCTCCGGTTTCGAAAAGCCGGCGCTGACATAGAGAGGGCTGGAAGGCAGCGCTATCGGGCGATAGCCGAGGATCCGCACGGTACCGTCCTGGCTCGTCACCTCGATCACATCGGGCTGTTCGGCGTGGATCAGGTGCTGGTATTCGTCGGGTATGACCGTGCCGACGAACTGTTCCGGAAGAGGAACGCGCGCGACGATGGTTCCCTTGCCGTCGGCGATCGTCACCGCGTTACCAGGGGCGACGCCGCGCTCGGTGATGCGGTTCTGCAGCCAGTCCAGCCTGATGCCGCTGACGATGAGGGCCTTGATGCTCTCGCCTTCCAACAAAGGCATGGCGAGCGGCAGGACGGGGCGGTCGGAAAGGCGGCTCTGCGTATAGGTGCCGACGGAAAAGTCTTTGGTCTCAAGCGTCTGCTTGAAGTAATCGCGATCGGAGAACACCACGCCGTCCGGAAAAGCCATGCTCCCGCAGACCGGTCGCCCGTCGAGCCCGACGACGAAGATGGTGCGGATGTTCGGAATGCTTTCGGCAACCGATTTGAGAGCCTCGTTGCACGCCTGGACGTCGAGATGGCGGACGGAAGGCATAGCGGACACCGACACCAGAAGGGCGTGGAGGCCCTCCACGATCCGTTCGACTTCCGACGATGCCTGCCTTGCGGCCTGTGCTGCCGATGCGCGCACCTCTTCGTTGCGCTGATGGCGGAGCGCGACTTCGTTGTATGCGAGCATTGCGACCACGGGCGCCAGCGCCGCGACCGCAACTGCAACCAGCTTGAGTCTCATCCTGTTCCCTCTCGGACAAGGGTTCGTAGCATGATCGGGACGATCTGGCCCAGATCACGCAGGGAATCTTGTTTACAAAATATCAACATACGAATCAGGACATCCGGGCGTGCGCCTTGCCGAGCCGTCGATCGCGGCTACATAATTCAAGGATGAATGATGCCCAAAGCACGTCCTCCGAAGGTTCTGCCGCCGGGCCCTTCTCGCCGCGGCCGCTGAATGGCGCGATGTCCGATGAGGTCGAACGTCTTTTATCGGGCCGGACCCGTGATATCCGCCTGACGGGGGATCTGCGCCGCCGATATGACGAAAGGTCATGGCGGCAGACCGCGAAGGTCATCCGTTCCTGGATGATTTGGGTGGCATTCGTCGACATCCTGACGCTGGCGTTGAACGCTATCCTGCTTCCCCCACACGTCGTGCTGACGATGGTCGCTCCCGCCTGCCTTTTGCCGCCGGCGGCGATTTTGACAGCGGTCGTCTGGAGCAAGCCGCGCGCGGCGGCGGTTCAGCGTGCATCGCTGCTTGCAGGAATGTGCCTTATTCTTCTATCGGTGGCACTTGTCGGCGTCTTTGCCGGCGGCGAATTTTACGAGCGGCATTTGAGCATCATGCTGTTCGTCGCAACGAGCGCCATCACCATCTTCAGCGTACCGCTGGCGTGGACGGTTGCGATCGCCTGTTATGCCCTTTGTCTCTATTTCATCCTTCAATGGCACAACCCAATCCTGGACGCCGGTAGCGTCGTCGCCGCGACCTTGTTCTTTTCCTGCGGGATCATCGCCACCGTGGTTGCCCGGCGCACGATGAACATCCTGGCGCAGAAGACATTTCTCCTGGACTGCAGGGACCAGCGCCGGGTTGCGGAACTGGCCGATGCAAACGCCCGGCTGGAGCGGTTGGCCAGAACTGATCCGCTGACCGGGATCGCCAACCGCCGCTGGATGATGGAAACGCTCGAGGGCCTGTGGCGCAACGACCGTGAAACCGGCGTCGTCGCAGCCATGCTCATGTGCGACATCGATCACTTCAAGGCGCTGAACGATAAGCTCGGTCATGGCGAGGGCGACCGCTGCCTTGTCAAGGTTGCCGGCATCATCCAGAGCTGCGTGCGCGCCGATCGCGACCTCGTCTCGCGCCATGGCGGCGAGGAATTCTTGATCGTGCTTCCGGATGTCGACGAAGACGAAGCCATCGCGGTGGCAAAGCGAATACGCGAGAGCGTTGAGGCCGCCGCCCTTCCGAATCCTTCTTCCGGTGTTGGCCCTTCGGTGACGTTGAGCGTCGGGGTCGCCCTGAAATCGGCGCTCGACGCCGACATTTCACTGGCCAATCTCCAGCACGAGGCCGACATGGCTCTTTATCGCGCTAAGGAAGCCGGCCGCAACCAGGTCTGCGTCTTTCGCCGACCGCACCAGGCTGCGCCGTCCGCCACCGAGCAGATTGCCGCCCGGCGCTAGCAGGCTGCAAAAAGCCTCCTGGCTTTTGGGCTGAGCCCATGACTCCTTCTAGGGATATCGAGAAGTTTTGATGCGCGGCGGGGATGATCGGACGGGGCCGCTGTTTTCGTACGTCGACTTGAGGCATGGGTTCTGGCCGGGCGCTTCGGGCAATGCGCGATCTGGTGAACACTTCGCTTGCGGCGTTGGATGGATCGTTTGCAGTATGCCAAGACCGGTCGGCCGTCGATTGTGCCGGAAAGGATCCTGCGGGCGGTGCTGTTGTCGACGCTTTATTCGATCCGCTCGGAGCACCAACTGATAGAACGGCTGGAGTTCGACCTGCTGTTCCGCTGGTTCGTCGAGCTTGGCATCGACGATGCGGTCTGGGATGCCTCGTCGTTTTCGAAGAACCGGGACCCGCTGCTGATGACGGAGGTTGCCCAGGGTTTCCTGTCGGCGTTGCTTTCGCAGCCTGCGGTCAAGCGGCTGTTGAGTGCGGAGCATTTTTCTGCCGACGGGACGATGCTGAAGGCTTTTGCCTCGATGAAGAGCTTCCGGGCCAAGGGCGGTTCGGATGCGCTGCCGGATGATGGCCGCAAGGGCGAACGCAACTTTCGCATGGAGAAGCGCTCGAACAAGACGCATGCCTCGACGACGGACCCGGATGCGCGTCCGTACAGCGGTGCCGCCAGAGGTGGCGCAATGTGCCGGTAATGCGGTCAGCCTGCACTGCCGCAAGCGGATCGAGGAAAGTCTTCGGCAGGGTCAAGACGACGGCCGGGCTGGCGCAACTCAAGCTGCGCGACATGCGCTAAAACGTAAGCTGCACCTTACAGGCCGCCGTGCGGTCGCCGGCGAGTGTGAAGGCCGCGTTGGCATCTTCCAGCGGCAGGCTGTGGCTGATGATCGGCCGCACATCGATCCTGCGACTGGAGATCAGCGCGACGGCGGTGGCGAATTCCTCATGGAAGCGCTGCGTGCCGTGGATATGCAACTCCTTGCCGACGATGGCGTTGAGCGGGATCGGGATCTCACCCGTGACCCCGACCTGAACCATCGTGCCGCGTGGCCGGATGGCGGCGATCGCGCTGCGGATGGCCGGAGCGGCGGCCGAGCATTCGAAAACGAGATCGAAATAGCCCTTGCCCGCCTCGAATTCCGCAAGCGCTGCAGCATCACGGGAAACATTAGTGGTGCGACTCGCGCCCATCGCTTTTGCCCTCTCCAGCGCCGCATCAGCGAGATCTGTTACGACGATCTCGGTTGCACCATGATGGCGGGCGGCGGCAACCATCAGGCAGCCGATCGGGCCGGCGCCGGTGATCAGGACGCGTTTGCCTGATATCTCTCCGGCACGCGAAGCGGCGTGCAGGCAAACGGACAAGGGTTCGCTGCAGGCGGCTTCCGCAGCCGTCGTCGCGGCACCCACTTCGAAGCATTGTTTGGCCGGCACGACCAGCCATTCCCGGAACATGCCGTGCTCATGCGGCAGACGCATCGCGCTGCCCATGAAGCGCATATCGAGGCAATGGATCGGCAGCCCCTTCGCGCAATATTCGCATTGGCCGCAGGGCTGGCTCGGATTGACCGCCACCAACACGCCGGCTTCGAGGTCGACTCCCTCGCCCGCCTGGCTTACCGTTCCCGAGGCCTCGTGGCCTGGGATGATCGGCTCGCGCACCCTGACCGGCCCAAAACCGCCGTCCTGGTAATAGTGCAGGTCGGAGCCGCAGATGCCTGCGGCTGCCATTTTGAGTAACACCTCGCCTGGACCGGGAGCCGGAACGGTGTCGGTCTCGATCCTGAGATCGCCCTTCTGGTAAAGCCGGGCCAGACGTGTCTGCATCATATGCTCCTATCGCAGCAGCCCGAGCTGTTGCGGCAGCCAGAGCGATACGGCGGGGATGAAGGTGATCAGGATCAGCGCCAGGAAGAGCGGCACCAGCCAGGGCAGGATCGCCATGGTGGTGCGTTCGACGGACAGTTTTGCGACCCTCGACAGCACGAAAAGCACCATGCCGAGCGGCGGATGCAACAGCCCGATCATCAGGTTCAGCGTCATGATCAGGCCGAACTGAACCGGATCGATACCGAATTTGGCGACGATCGGTAGCAGGATCGGCACGAGGATGGTGATCGCCGCGATCGTATCCAGGAAGCAGCCGACGAAAAGCATCAGCAGGTTCACCAGGATCAGGAATACCCATTTATTGTCGGTGATAGACAGGATCGCATCCGACAACAGCTGTGCGGCCTGGCTGACCGTCAGCAGCCATGCGAAGACCGAGGCTGCGGTGACGATGAAGAGAACCGATGCCGTCGTCTCGATCGTGTCGAAGCTTGCCTTGGCGAGCGTCGAGAACGTCATGGTGCGGTAGCGCACCAGACCAAGGAACAGCGACCAGAGCACGGCGGCGACCGCGGCCTCGGTCGGCGTGAACCAGCCCATCGTCATTCCGCCGATCAGGATCACCGGCGTCATCAGTGCCATCACGGCGGAAAAGCCGAAATACCAGTCGAGCGCCAGAAGCGTAAGAAGCGCGATGCCGGCAGCGACGTTCATCGATAGACCGGCCCGCATCATCAGATAGATCGCCACAGGCACCATCAGGACAACGACGATTTCCATGCCGGCCGACAGCAGCTGCCTCATATCGAAGGGCGCATCGGAGCCCCAGCGCTTCTTGTAGGCGAAGGCGGCGACGGTGATCATCATCAACAGCGTCATGACGAGGCCGGGCAAGATGCCCGCCATGAAAAGCGCGCCGATCGAGACGTTCGCCATCATGCCGTAGATCACGAAGGGCAGCGACGGCGGGAAGATCGGCCCGAGCGTAGCCGAGGCCGCCGTCACGCCGACGGCAGCCTCGACGGGATAGCCGTGATCCTTCATCGCCTTGATTTCGATCGTGCCGATGCCGGCCGCATCGGCAAGTGCTGTGCCGGACATGCCGGAGAAGATGACGGAGCCGATGATGTTGACCTGCGCCAGCCCGCCCTTCATCCAGCCGACGAGGGCGACCGCAAAGGAATAGATGCGGCCCGTCACACCGGCCGAGTTCATCAGGTTGCCGGCCAGGATGAAAAACGGCACCGCGAGCAAAGGGAAGCTTTCGACGCCGGCGATCATGCGCTGGGCGACGATAATGTCGGGCGCGATACCGTAAAGGACGATATAAAGCACGGATGCGACGGCCATCGAGATGGCAACGGGCACGCCGATCAGCATCAGCACCAGAAACGAACCAAGAAGTAGCAGCATCGGATCACCCCTCGACAGTCTGAAATTCTTCGGGGCGCTCCAGAACGGAGTAGCCGCGGCGCATATTGGCGATGAAGACGATGACCGCACGGATCAGCATCAGCACGAAGGCGACAAGCACGGAGTAGAAGACGATGTTGCGCGGTAGCTCGACGGTGACCATCTGCTCGTCGGCGACGATATCGACATAACGCCACATCAGGTGACAGCCATAGGCGAAAAAGGCGATGCGGACGATGTCGACGAAAGTGGCGAGCACACGCGCCAGTCCTGCCGGCATATAGTGATAGAACACATCCACCTGGATATGCCGCGAGGTGCGCACGCACATCACGGCGCCCAGGAAAACAACGCCGATCAGGCAGTTGATCGCGATCTCCTCGGTCCATGCATAGCTGTCGTTCAGCACATAGCGCGTGAAGAACTGCAGGAAGACGCATCCGGCCATCAGCCAGAAGACGATCAGCGTGATCCAGTCTTCGATGGCGTAATCCGACATGTTCGCTGTCGGCGCATGGCCTTCGAACTCGTGACCGATTTCCTCGGCCGTGATTGGTGTGTGAATTTCTTGCGACATGATCGGCCTTGTTCCGGTTGGGAGGGCGCGGCGCTGGCAGCGCGACCTTTGGTCTGTTGGCAAGCCTTGTTCCTTGCTGGGAGGCGCGGCCCCTCATCCGGCTGCCGCCACCGACCGGGGACGAGCCCCGGGTCTCGACCCGTCCTTCGGACCCCTGTCAACGGGGCGAAGGGGATGTGCCGCAACGGCTTCTCAGAACCTCAACGCAGCGTTTGGCACGTCCCCTCTCCCCGCGTGCGGGGAGAGGCTTAGGGTGAGGGGCATCCATCGCTGACGGGCTTTATTGGATTGCGCGAATGGCTTCCCAATCGGCCTTCTCGTAGCCGAAATCCTCGAATTTGACCTTTTCCATCACGTTCTTTTCGAAGTCTGATTTGTCGACCTCGGTGACATTGAGACCCTTTTCCTTGAAGGTCGCGACGAGGCTGTTTTCCTTGCCGGCGATCGTCTTGGTCGTACGCTCGGCCGCCTGCTGCATGACCTCGCCGAAGATCTTCTTGTCCTCGTCGGAAAGCTTCGCCCACAGCTGCTTCGAGATCACGGTGTTGAGGTGATCGACGATGTGGCCGGTGAGAATGATGTTCTTCTGGACTTCGTAGAATTTCTTCGCCTCGATCGTCGTCAGCGGATTTTCCTGCGCCTCGACCGTGCCGTTCTGCAGAGCGAGATAGACCTCGGCAAAGGCGATCGGCGTGGTATTGGCGCCGCAGGCGCGCGGCATGGCGAGATAGGCCGGAACGTCGGGCACGCGGATCTTCAGGCCCTGCATGTCGGCGCATTTGGCGATCGGCTTGTTCGATGTCGTATGACGCGTGCCGTAATAGCTGACGGCGGCGATGTGATTGCCGGTCTTGTCTTCATAGCCCTTGGCAAGCCGCTTGAAGACGTCGCTCTTGGTGTAGGCGATCAGATGATCGGGGCTGCGAAAGATATAGGGGAAGTAAGTGACGCCGATCGGCTTGTAGTCGCGTGCGGCAAAGCTCGATCCCGAGATGATGATATCGACCGTGCCGAGCTTGAGCCCCTGATTGATGTCGGCTTCCTTGCCGAGCTGCGAGGCCGGATAGACCTCGATCTTATAGCGTCCGTCTGTGCGCTTGGCGATCTCTTCCGCAGCCCAGACGGAATCCGTGTGGAAGGGCTCGGAAGTTTCATAGACATGCGCCCATTTCAGTACCGTTTGGGCATGCGCGACCGCCGTCGTCGCCATGATCGCGGCTGCGGTGCAAAGTATCGTTGCCAGTCTGCTCTTCATCGCTCTCTCCTCCCGAGCTTGGGTTGAATCTTGTCAGTTCCTTTCGCGAGCCGCCTTTTGCGGCCGCGCTCCTCCTCTCCCGAAAGCTCCTCCCCGAAGCTCTCGGAAAACCTCTTCTGCGATAGGGTGAGATGGGCGCGCATGGCCGCCTTGGCGCCTGCCCCATCGCCGGCGGCGATCGCATCGCGAATGACCCGATGTTCGTCGACGGCGCTGCGCCATGTTCCCGGCCCCTCGAAGTGGCTCGCGAGCTTGGCGAAATAAGGCGTCATGCGCATGTCGAACATTTCGCCCGTCACCCGGATCAGGGTCGCATTGCCGACGATGGCGGCAATGCCGGTGTGGAAGGCGCGATCGGCGGCAAGCACCGTGCTCGCATCGTTGACGCCGCCGCTCATGCGCGTCAGGGCTTCATCGAGCAACGCGATGCCTTCCGGCCCGGCGCAGCCCGCCGCTTCCTCAGCAATGGCGCACTCGATGATGGCGCGCGCCTGCAAGAGCTCGAATGGTCCCTCCACCGGCTCGCGATCGCTCCCCGCCACCGTTGACGCATGCTGGCGCACAACATAGATGCCGGATCCCATACGGATGTTGACGAGGCCCTCGACCTCCAGGACAATCAGCGCTTCGCGGACAGTCGGGCGTGACACCGACAGTTGCTCCGCCAGGTCGCGTTCGGCCGGCAGCCGCTGGCCGACGGTAAGCTCGCCGCGCGCGATCATCAATCGGATCTGGTCCGCCACCTGCCTGTAGAGGCGGCGGGATTCAACAGGCGAAAACATCGTGGCCTCCCCGGCGGCTTCTCCTCAAGCACGCATCTGGTCAACTGGCCTGACCAATTAACCCATAGCTATCATCGCCAGGGTTGTGCGTCAATCCGCCGCATAAAACTTAAACAGGAGAGGCTAAGCCATCGGTCCGGACGTGACGATCGATGGGGAAAAACATAGATCTCGGCGGCGTGCGCACCAGGCGCCTGCCCGCTGCTTATATGCCGGCGTACCATTCATAGCCGCGATCTTCCCAGAAGCCGCCGCTGCCGCCATAAAGCTGGCCGAGATCGGCGACCGCTTCGATGCGGGTCAGATATTTCGCCTGCTTATAACCGAGCTGCCGCTCGACCCTGAGCCTCAGCGGCGCCCCATGCGCCACTTCCAGGTCGCGTCCGTTCATCGAATAGGCAAGGATCGTCTGCGGATGAACGGCATCGACCAGATCGAGACTCTCATAGTACCAGCCGGTGCCATCCAGTGTCTTTTCGTATTCGTCGGCGCAGTGGAACACGATGTAACGCGCCTCGGGCTTCAGCCCGACCGATTGCAGCAGGGCGCCGAGCGGCAGGCCGGTCCATTTGCCAATCGCGCTCCAGCCTTCGACGCAGTCGTGCCGGGTGATCTGGGTTCGCGACGGCATCGCCTTCAGCTGCGCCAGCGAGAATTGCGCCGGTTTTTCCACCAGTCCGTCGACATCAAGTTTCCAGGTCGAGAACTGCTGGCTCATCCACTCCAAATAACGCGGGTTATCGGGCATACTGGTGCCGTTCGAGCGGAAGATCGGCGACAGGTCGGCCTCGCTGAATTCACGGGCCAGCGCCTTGTCGCCGAGCAGGAAGCGCTGGGTCCTCATGCTGAATCCCTCGGCAATCTTCAGGACCGACTTCGTTCGGTCGCTTTCGACCAATGCGTCGCAGCCGCTCAATCCCAACGCGGAGGCGGTCAAGGTTGAGCCGATCAGGAAGCGGCGGCGGGTGATCAAGCGGCTCATTGTTCGTCTCCCTGTTCGATGGCGTAGTAGCCGGTGATCATCGAACGCAGATTGTTGATGACACCTGACAGGATCACCATGATGATATGCACCACGACGAAGGCGACGAGCGAAGAGGCCGTGAGAAAATGCAGGGTGCGGGCCGATTGCCGCCCGCCGAAGACATCGAGCAGCCAGGGCGCAACTGCGTCGAAACCCGGCGACATCGTCAGTCCCGTCGCGACCATCAACGGCAGCAGCAGGAAGATCACCGCGAGATAGGTCAACTTCTGCAGCGTGTTGTAGTGGCGTGCCTCGGCGCCCTTCGGAAAACGCAGACGGGCATGGTTGGCGACCTCATGGCCGAGATGGGCGAGGGTCAGCTCCTTGCCCTCAGGGGCGAGATCTCGGCGGAAATGCCGGCTGATCAGCCCATAGAGGAGATAGACGAGGCCGTTGAGAACGAAGAGCCAGGCGAAGAAGAAATGCCACCGCCGGCCGGTCGAAAGATCCTGATAGCTCGGAAGCGTGAGCCAGCTTGGAAAACCCCTCGCTGTCGCCTCGCCGTCGACATTCGAAAGACCGAGGAAGCCCGTCGTATCGAAGGTGAATGAACCGACATGCGTCAATCCTTTCGCCTGGTCGCCGTCGTCGGCAGCTTCCAGAGAGATGAACGAAGGATCGTTGTCGGCGCCGTATTGTCCCCAATAGAGCGCCGGATGGGCGTTGAATATCTGCAGGCCGCTGAACAGCAGCACGGTCAGGCACAATACGTTCACCCAATGCGACAGGCGAACGGCAAGGCTGTGGCGGTAGATGAGCATGCGTCCGGTTTTCTTGCCGGCATCGATCGTCGCCATGATGGTCTCCGGATGAATAGGACCTTTTGAGAGTAAAAGACGCGACCGCCTATTCAAGATGCTACAGCGTCCTTTGCGCGTCTGAAAAGACGCGCGGCGCTGTAGAAAGTTTCAGCGGCCGCGCGGACGCGAATGCCTACTTCATCGCGTCGCAGGCCTTCATCATGTCGGTCTTTTTCATCGCATCCTTTTCCATGCCGGCCTTGTGCATGCAGTCCGTCTTGGTGC
The DNA here is from genome assembly GCF_051810745.2 of Rhizobium sp. F40D2. Lineage (NCBI taxonomy): Bacteria > Pseudomonadati > Pseudomonadota > Alphaproteobacteria > Hyphomicrobiales > Rhizobiaceae > Rhizobium > Rhizobium sp. F40D2. Next base: position 382,651 of record NZ_JBPWQX020000004.1, on the reverse strand, counting down.
CCGACATCTTCATGGCATCTTTCGACATCGTGCTCGTCTTCATGTTGTCCTTCTTCATCGTATCGGACTTCATGGCGTCCTCAGCCGAGGCGGCACCAGCGAGCGAAAGGCCGACGATGAAGGTGCAGGCGGCAAGGCTGGGAAAAAGCTTGGTCATGGGAACTCTCCTGAAAATGGATTTCGTGTCCGCCGGCGGCCTGCCGATGGCTCACACAAAGCTATTCGGCAGAGCGTCTGGATGCGTTACAGCTTCACGCGCTTGTGATAGAGCTGCGATACCGACATTGTTTTTGATCTTCCCTGTAACCGATCGGCACCTTCCAGCGAATGAACTCTCTGACAGCATGACAACCGCCCATTCGGAAGAAGCCCTGAAAGCATTGATGCTTCTCTCCCTTGACGGGGACGAGGCGGCCTATCGGCGTTTGCTGGCGGCTTTGCGGCTGCTGCTTGTCGGTTATTACAGCCGCAGGATGGCAGCGGCGACGAAAGCGGATATGGAAGACCTGGTTCAGGAGACATTGCTGGCACTGCATTCGCGCCGATCCACCTATGACCGGAAAAGACCATTCACGGCCTGGTTCTTCTCGATCGCCCGCTACAAGCTGATCGATCATCATCGCGGCCGCGGCGGACGTAGGCTTGCCGAGACCGAGCTTGGCGAGGAGATCGAAAGCAATTTCAGCGAGGATGCGCTGACGGCCCGCATGGATGTCGAGCGATTGCTCCACGACCTGTCACCGAGACAGCGTGAGCTGGTCCGGCAGGTGAAATTGGAGGGCCAATCGGTCGCCGACACTGCGAGCCGCACCGGCCAGTCTGAATCGGCGGTGAAGGTCGGTATCCACCGGGCGCTGAAGGCGCTCGCAGAAAGATTGCGAGGCGCATCATGACAAAAACGGACGACATCATCGAACGCCTGGCAGGTGACTTGAAGCCGGTGCCGCGCGATGCGCTGCGGCGCCGCTTCGCGCTCGGCATAGTGCCGGCGCTTGGGCTCTCCCTGCTGCTGATGCTTGCCATCCTCGGTCCGCGAGTCGACATGCCGGATGTGCTGATGCTGCCGGTCTTCTGGATCAAATCGGCCTATAACGCGCTGATTGCAGCAGTGGCGCTCCTCGCCGTCTATCGGCTCTCCCGCCCCGACGGTACCGACGGCCGGTTTTTCGATGTGCTTGCCTTAATCTTCGCCGCCATGGCCGCGGTCGCAGCCATCCAACTGATGATGGCTCCGACCGAGACTTACCCGGTGCTGATCCTCGGCTCCTCGGCGCTCCATTGCCCGCTGCTGATCCTCGGCTTTGCCCTACCCGTCTATGCCGGCGCCGTCTGGGCACTGCGCCAGGCGGCACCAACGGATCTGCGGCTGACAGGCTTCGTCGCCGGCATTGCCGCAGGCGCCGCGGGCGCCTGGGTCTATTCGTGGTTCTGCACCGAGAACGGCATGCCCTTCGTTCTGATCTGGTATTCCCTCGGCATTTTGCTTACCGGCGCGCTCGGCGCCGTCACCGGCCCTCGCCTGCTGCGCTGGTAGATCCCTCTGGGGGCGATTATCTTTGGCCTGCCTCCAACTTCAAGCGGGCCAACACGGCTGACCGAACCATTTCAACACGCTTTCTCGCCATTCCAGGCTAGGTCAAATTTAGCATGCTGAGCGGCGGGACATTATCGCGTATCAGCTCTTCATTGCGCCGCCGGCCGCCAATAGATCATCCGGCGTATCAACGTCGAGATGGGCTGCATCGCCAATGTCGACATCGAGTACCGACAGACCCGACGTCGTGATGATATCACGGGCGCCGACATCGCCTTCAAGTCGCAGGACCGCGTGATCGAGAGAGTGTGGCAGAACAACCGGATTACCGGGCTTGCCGCCCGAGACGGCGCGCACGACGGCCTCGCCGCCCGCGTTGCGAAAAGTGGAAATCAAGGCATTGATATGGACGGTGGAAATACCGGGCATATCGGCCAGCATGACGAGAATGCCGTCGGCGCCGTCTGCACGCTTTGACAAAACGCCCGCTATGAGCGAACTCGCCATGCCATCTGCATAGTCAGGATTGTCGACGAGCGTGACCGGAAGCTCGCTGAGCGCGGCCTCGATCTCTAGTCGGCGATGGCCCGTGACAACAATTACAGAGGCTGCGTCCGACCCGAGCGCGGTCAATGCAGACCGTCGGACGAGCGGAACGCCGTCGAACTCGGCCAGCAGCTTGTGCTTCCCACCCCTACCCATCCGGCTTGACTTGCCGGCAGCAAGAATGACGATCGCGACCGACGCCTTTGTGCTCGGCAATTCGCTCAGGTCGCGTTGCTGCGGGTCATCCTCAATCGGCATCGAAGCCTCCGACACGACGGACACCGGAAAGGACCGTTTTAGGCATGGGCGACCAGTCTTGCTGCGGCGATATCCGCCAGGACCGACAAAGCGAGCGACGTTGCATCCCGCGTCGGGCCGAACATCCCGATGGGCGCCTTAATCCGATCGATCTCATCCTGTCCGAAAGCGAGCGTCGCCAGCCGCTCGACACGTCGACGATGCGTCCGGGTGCTCCCAAGCGCGCCGATGTAGAAAGCGGGCGACCGAAGCGCGGTCTTGAGAATGGCGATTTCAGCGTCGAGGTCGTGATGCAGGAGCACCACGGCCGTGAAGGGATCGATGCTGTCGGCCGCCGCCCTGTGTTCCTCACCCTGTCCGCGGATCAGCACGTCGTAGCCAGCAACCGCTGCCAGTCGTGCGACGGTCTGCGCTTCGATCGTTTGGCCGGAAAGGACGACGCGGGTGCCGGGACGGTAGACGCCGACGAAATCTCCCTCCAGCCAGCAGGCCCGTGGCGGTGGATCTATCACTTCGAGCGTCTGCCGCTCTGGTGAATATGCAAGGCCGGCTGCCCGCCTCCGTCCGATCCGATCCAGAACATGCTGCACAGCGCCGACATCTCTCAGAACATGGATTGCGACGGAGATACCGCCGCCGCAGGGAAGGACGATGTCAAAGAAGGGCGATCCGTCGCCGAACTTGACCGTGCGGTCGCGTCCTTCCGTCATTGCCAGAAGCGCTTCTGAAGCGACCGCGGCTTCTACGCATCCGCCCGAGACATAGCCGCAAAAACGGCCATCAGCTGCGACAACCACGTGCGAGCCAAGCGTGCGGGCAGCCCCGCCTCGTATGTCGACAAGAGTGGCGAGCGCCGCCGCTCCACGGCCATGGGCGTCAATCGCGAAGCGAAGCAGTTCGGCGGGATCGTCGCTATCTGAGACCCTGACGGGAATGGGCGCCGTGATGGTCGCGGGTGTCTGATCCATAGGAGATCCTTAGGGAAGGCAACGGCGGTCCGGTTTCCAGATCGCCGTCGATAATCAGGCCACATCAGGTAAGCCGCCGATGAGTTTGTCGAGTGTGAGCGGATAATGCCGGACCCTCACGCCGGTCGCATTGTAGACGGCATTGGCGATCGCTGCTGCAACGCCGCAAAGGCCAAGTTCGCCCACGCCCTTCGCTTTCATCGGCGACGACATCGGATCGGTCTCGTCAAGGAAAATTACCTCCTGGTGTGGAATGTCGGCATGCACCGGCACCTCGTAGCTGGCGAGATCGTGGTTGACGAAGAAGCCGCGGCGAGTATCGACCGCCAACTCCTCTGACAGCGCGCCGCCGGCCCCCATGGTCATGGCGCCGATCACCTGGCTGCGGGCGGTGATCGGGTTGAGGATCCGGCCGGCCGCGCAGACCGCGAGCATCCTGCGGATGCGACTTTCCCCAGTGGCAACGTCGACGCCAACCTCCACGAAGTGCGCGCCGAATGTCGACTGCTGATGCGTCTCGGTGATCTCGCCCCACTTGATCGTGTCTTCGCCGACAAGACCGTCCGGACCGGCGGCCTCGGCAAGAGGAACCGAACGATTGCCCGAGCGTACCTCGCCGTTTTCGAAGACACTGTCTTCGGAGTTGAAGCCGAGCTTCTTTGCGATGGCCTCACGCAGCTTGATGCAGGCCGCGTAAACACCTGATGTCGAAGAGTTGGCGCCGAACTGTCCGCCGGAACCCGCCGAAACGGGAAAACGCGAGTCGCCGAGCTGGACGGCAACCTTGTCGATCGGCACTCCCATCATTTCAGCGGCTGTCTGCGCGATGATCGTGTAGCTGCCCGTGCCGATGTCGGTCATGTCGGTTTCAACCGTCACGACGCCCTCCCGGTCGAGCTTTACCCGCGCGCCCGAGGGAAGCACCAGATTGTTGCGGAAAGCAGCGGCAACGCCCATGCCGACCAGCCAGTTGCCGTCCCGTTTGGAACCCGGCCTTCCGCGTTCACTCCAGCCAAACCGCTCAGCGCCGAGCTTGAGGCAGCCGATGAGATTGCGCTGAGAAAAGGGCCGCTGCGGCTTCTCCGGATCGACCTGCGTGTCGTTGATAATGCGAAACTGCACGGGATCGATACCGACTTTCTCGGCAACCTCGTCGATGGCGATCTCGAGCGCCATCAGTCCCGGCGCCTCGCCGGGAGCGCGCATGGCGTTACCCTCGGGAAGATGAAGCGTCGCCAGCCGCATAGCGGTCATACGGTTCGCTCCGGCATAGAGAAGGCGGGTCTGGTTAACGGCGGTCTCAAGCTGCCCGCCGGGTTGGTCGCCGGACCAGCTCTCGTGGGCAATGGCGGTTATCTTGCCGTCACGCTCGCTTCCGATGCGAATCCGCTGGATCGTCGCCGGCCGGTGGGTGGTGTTGTTCATGAGGAAGGGCCGGGGCAAGGCAACCTTGACGGGCCGCTTTACCGCGCGCGCACCGACAACGGCGAGCACTGCATCCGCCCGCAGGAAGAGCTTGCCGCCGAAGCCGCCGCCGATGAAGGGTGACATGAGGTGGATCTTCTCCTTGTCGATGCCGAGCGTCGTCGCAAGGTCTGAACGCCACCAGTCGATCATCTGGCTGGAGGTCCAGACAGTCAGCTCTCCGCCGTTCCAGGCTGCGATCGAGGCGTGCGGCTCCATCATCGCATGCGACTGATCGGGCGTCGTGTAAGTCGCGTCCAGAGTGACGGGAGCGGAGCTGAAGGCAGAATCGAAGTCGCCGGCCGCGGTATCAGGCTGCTGCGTTTCATCCGGCTTGACGGCCGAATCCTTTGCCTGGCCGAGATCAAACGCACCCTTTTCCTCGCTATAGTCGACCTTGACCAGAGCGGCTGCGGCGCGAGCCTGCTCGAAGGTCTCGGCGACAACGACCGCGATTGCCTGGTGATAATGCTGAATCTCGTCGCCGCCGAAAAGCTTGGCGGTGTTGAACTTGCCCTTTTCCAACTCGCCGACGTCGAGCGTCGTAACGACGGCAAGCACGCCAGGAGCTGTCTTGGCGGTGGAGACGTCCATGGACTTGATGCGACCCTTGGCGATGGCCGCGCCGACCGGATAGCCGTAGGCATAACGCATGTTGGGGTCGTGCCACTCATAGGCATACATCGCCGTGCCGGTCGTCTTGAGCTGGCCGTCGATGCGGTGGATCGGCTGACCGACGACCTTCAGATTGTCGATCGGGTTGGTTGTCGCGGGTCTATCGAACTGCATGGCTCACCCCCTTGCTTCGGCAATGACCGCGCCGAGCGTGCGCTCGACCAGATCGACTTTGAAACGGTTCTGTTCGGTAGGACGGGCGCTGGAGAGAAGGACGCCTGCCGCCGCCCGGGCGCCTTTCGGCAGCTCGGCTTCGGCTGCCTCAACGCGCCACGGCTTATGGGCGACGCCACCGACGGCGACATGTCCTGTACCGTCCGGCTGGATAACAGCTCCGATCGAGACGAGTGCGAAGGCGTAGGAGGCACGGTCTCGCACCTTGCGATAGATGTGCTTGCCGCCGATCGGGGGCGGCAGCAGCACCGCCGTGACGAACTCGCCGCTCTCAAGAACGGTCTCGACTTCAGGCGTATCACCGGGCAATCGATGAAAGTCGCCGATCGGAATCGATCGCCGGCTGCCATCTGCCCTTACCGTCTCGACGACGGCATCGAGCGCCCGCATGGCGATGGCCATGTCACTCGGATGGGTGGCGATGCAGCTCTCGCTCACCCCGACCACCGCATGCTGGCGGCTGAAGCCGCCGATGGCCGAACAGCCGCTGCCCGGCTGCCGCTTGTTGCATGGCTGGTTCGTGTCATAAAAATAAGGACAGCGTGTACGCTGAAGGAGGTTGCCGGCCGTCGTCGCCTTGTTGCGCAGTTGGCCGGACGCACCCGCGACCAAGGCATGGGACAACAGACCGTAGTCGCGGCGAACAGTTTCGTGGGCTGCGAGATCCGTGTTGCGGACCAAGGCGCCGATACGCAACCCACCCGCCTCAGTGGCTTCGATCTTGTCGAGGCCGAGGCCGTTGATGTCGATCAGATGCGCCGGCGTCTCGATTTCAAGCTTCATCAGGTCGAGGAGGTTGGTGCCGCCGGCGATGAATTTGCTTGCAGGATTGGAGGCGACCGCCTTGGCCGCGGCCTCGACCGACGAGGCACGTTCATAGGTGAAGGCTCTCATGCTTTAATCCCCGCGACTTCCGAAATGGCATCGAGAATGTTGGAGTAGGCGCCACACCGACAGATATTGCCGCTCATGCGCTCGCGGATCTCGACGGGAGTGACGGCCGCCACAGCCGTAAGATCGCTGGTGACGTGGCTCGGTATATTCGCCTTGATCTCCTCGAGCACCGCGACGGAGGAACAGATCTGCCCCGGCGTGCAGTAGCCGCATTGGAAACCGTCATGTTTCACGAAGGCTGCCTGCATCGGATGAAGATTGCCAGGCTGACCGAGACCTTCGATCGTGGTGATCCGGTCGCCTTCGTGCATGACCGCCAGCGTCAGACAGGCGTTGATGCGGTGGCCGTCGACCAAGACCGTACATGCGCCGCATTGGCCGTGGTCGCATCCCTTTTTCGTGCCGGTCAGATGCAGATGCTCACGCAGCGCGTCGAGCAGCGAAGTTCTGTTGTCGACCTCGAGATCGCATTTCTCGCCGTTGACCGTGAAGGAAACTTTCGATGTATACGCCATTTCATTTCCTGGGGACTGTGCCGCCGCGGGAGTGACGGCTGCGGTTACCGCAATCGTTGCGGCCGACGAGATAAGTAAATCTCGACGGGAAAGTTCCAGTCGTGTCTGGCTTGGCATGGACTGCTCCACCTTGCTCGTTGGACATAGGCGCGCCTCGACGCCGTGAGCATAGCTAGTGCACCTCCGCCCTTTGATTAGGCCCCCTTCTTTGCATAGGGTTATCGATCAGGCTCATAAATTCCCTGACCTGCACTTGCTGATGGAGACACGTTCGCCCAAAGGCGAGGCCGCGCCGTTAAACGGGCCGCTCTATATCGAACAGCTCGGCGCCTACCGCGCCGATGTGGCGAGAAGTGAGCAAGACGACCGTCTTGGCGGGCGAGCGGGACAACCCGCCGGAACTTGCCGTTTGTGCAGGTTGCTTATGCTCGGCAATCGCCAGGACGGCTGGGTCGAGTTATCTCGTATATATGATCCAACGTCAGGCGCGCTTCATCGTTGCGTCACGCGCCGCGGAGCGACCAATCGGATCGGCATGTTGCCTTCAAAGGCCCGCCCGCTGCGCTCTGCGCCCGCCGCACCTTTGTCGCCGTCCAATTGAAATTGATTGACCAGATCCCTCAGGCGGCCTGCCTCGGAGGACAACGAGGCGGCAGCAGCCGTCGACTGCTCAACCATCGCAGCATTTTGCTGGGTCGCCTGGTCCATCTGGTTGACGGCGATATTGATCTCTGCAAGTCCAGTCGACTGCTCGCGCGCCGATGTGGCAATCGCGTCCATCAGTTGGTTAATTTGTGCAACGTATTCGCCGATCGACTTGAGCGACGTACCGGTTTCGAGAACCAGTTTCACGCCATCTTTCACGTCGGTTGACGACTTTTGAATAAAGCCCTTGATTTCCTTGGCTGCTTGCGCGGCGCGCTGAGCGAGCTCACGGACTTCTTGCGCGACCACTGCAAAACCTTTGCCGGCCTCACCCGCACGGGCAGCTTCGACGCCGGCGTTCAGCGCCAGCAGGTTCGTCTGGAAGGCGATTTCATCGATTGCACCGATGATGTTCGAAATCTGCTCCGAACTGTTCTCGATGCGTCGCATGGCCTGCTCCGCCTCCGACACGACTGTTGCCGACCGCTGAGCGCTGATATCAGCTTCCACGGCCACTTTGCGCGCCTCGTCGGTGCGTTGAGTCGCCATCGTCACATTCGAGGTGATCTCGTCCAAGGCTGCAGCCGTCTCCTCGAGAGAGGCTGCTTGCTGTTCGGTACGTTTGGAAAGGTCCTGCGCGGCAGAGGCAATCTCACCCGTGCCATTATCGATGCTGTGTACCGTCTGCAGCACTGCCCCGATCGTCGCCCCCAATTGCCGGAGTGAAGCGTTGAAGTCTTGGCGCAAGGCTTCGTATTCGGATGCAAATTGCTCCGAAAGCTGAAAGGATATATCGCCGGCTGCAAGCCTGCGGAGGCCTCCGCCCAATGTCATGGTTGCGAAGCGCAATTGTTCCGCCTCACGTTCGGCGCGCTGTTGGGCGGCCGCGCGCACTGCTTCGCTCTCGCTGCGGGATGCCGCAGCTTCCTTCTCAAGCCTCACGACATTGAGAGCATTCTGGCGGAAGACTTCGACAGCGCCGGCCATTTCCCCAACTTCGTCGGCGCGGCCGGCACCGGGTATGTCGCTATCAAGGTCACCGTCCGACAAACGCCTCATGGCCGATGCGATGCTTCGGATCGGATTGGCAATGCCAAATATTGCAAATGCGATGCCAGCCATGGAGATGATTACGGCCAGCGCTGCGATTGCGGCCGTCAACATGAAAGCGGACGTCGCGGAACCGTCGCTCGCGGCAACAAAGCCTTCGGCCTGGCTGAGAATGAAAGCAACCAGATCGCCGACACCCTTATCCACCAGCGCGGATTGCGGTTCCATATTTTCCTTGAAGAAGCGAGCCGCGTCGGATGCCTTGTCACTATTTTGCAGCGCAATCATCTGCTCTGCCAGCCCGCGATACTTGTCCAGTTCAGGTTTGATCTGATTGAGCAATTCGCGCCCGCGCTCGGTGCGGAGACCTTTTTCGTATTCTGCAACAACTTTTTCCACCGCGGCGCGAGCGGTATCGATTTTTTGTTGTCCGGCCTTTCGCTCCTCCGCCGTATCCTCCAGAAGATACTGCGCGTAGTCCAGCTTCAGGTCGAGGAAGTTATCCTTGATCTCGCGCGCGGTCACAAGCCGCTGCATCCAGATGCTCCCGATTTGCTCGGTATTGGCACGAAGCGTAGAAATCGTGCTCAGCGAGATATAGGACAGGCCAACCATGAAAAGGCTGATGATCGATAGCTTCACGATCAGGGCTTGCTTGATGCTCGGGCGCTTCATGCGGGTCTCCTCCAAGACAGCTGGGACGACCGGATTGCCGGTTGATGCAAAATCTCGCACCAGATTCAATAATTTAGTATTAACTAAACATTGGACCCTGTCCGGTTTGCACAAATCTTTTACGCGCACAGTTACTTCCGCGATTAATTCACCGCACCACGACCTCAAGTTACTGGAATCCTAAATAAAAACAGCCATGGCGAGCGAAAATAATCCATGCTGAATCTTTCGATACGACCGGGTGCTTGCGACGCGGTGTTGAGAAGAGATAATGGACCTATGCAGCAATCGGACAATCACCCTGCCGGAATTGAAATCGCGCTCTGGCAATATTCCAGGAACGATCGCGACTGGAACCGCTGGATGCGGTCGCTCTCGCAGGATGAACGGGATCGGGCGGCGACCTACCAATTTGAAGGCGATCGCGCCTCGTTCATGGCCGGTCGCTACCTCCTGCGGCGGCTGTTGAGCTTGTCTATCGGAACAGCGCCAGGCAAGCTGGTCTTGTCTCCGGACAAGAACGGCAGGCTGAGCCTCGAGGGTCGAGATACACCGCAATTCAGCCTCGCCAATGCTGACGGGCTGGTGACGGTCGCCGTCGCTTCAGGATGTGATCACGTCGGAATAGACTGCGAACGCATCGACGTCGAGATCGAGGAGGCGGCAGTGGCGAGCTACTGCAGTAGAGACGAGCGGCGCTGGATAGCGGAATTGCCTGCCCACGAACACCCACAAGCGGCCGTCGCACTCTGGACGCTCAAAGAAAGCCATTTGAAGGCGCTGGGCGTCGGGCTGCGTGAGGATCCTCGCAACATCGCTTTTGCCTGGAAGGATGGCGTGCCCGTTATGGTCGGCGGCGATCGCGATCGGCGATGGCACCACCGTCTGATCGAAAGCGGCAGCCAGCACGTCGTCGCGCTGGCTGCCTGCTGCCAATCCGGGCTCCCCCACATTTCGACACGGATATTTCAGGACGACAGCATGCCTTCCGAATAGCCGACCCGGAGCTGATGCGGCATTGCGGATGCCGTCTCCGTCGCCCAGGCCAGTTGCGCATTGTCCGGCTCTGCGTCGAAATGCTGCCGGCCGAGAAGCGTATTGACGATCGTCGCGCTGCGCCAGGCCATCAGGCTGAGCTGAGAGTCGGCGATACCATGCGAGTATCGACCCGCGTTCTGCGCCAGCAGCCGGTTTGCCCTCGGGCCCGTCCATTGCATCGTGTAGTCGTCGTTGAGCATCGGATAGCCGTTTCTGTCGAGCGTTATCCGTTCACCCAGCGAGGCGAGCGCATCCGGCAATCGGAAACGGTAGCCGGTTGCGAGCACCACCGCATCCGCGTGAAGCACCTCGATCCCGCCATCGAATTGATTCCGGACGATGAGCCGGTAGGCATTGCCGTTCCGCTCCATCTGGATCACGTCGCGATTTGGCGCCAGAGCTGCATTGAGCGTGCCCGGCTCGAGGTAGCGCAATGCATAGAGACGGCGGTAGATCGCGTGAATCGTCGAAATCGACAGGCCGTCGCTGGTCAGGATCGAGTTCTTCAAGGCTGCCTGTTTCTGCTCGCCGCCGAGCTTCAGATAGGCCTGCACATATTCCGGCGAAAAGACCTGGTTTGAAAACGGCGTGTCGTTGATCGGCTCGAAATTGTGCCGCCGGCTGATCCATGTCAGCTCTTTCATCGAGCCGGGATCGGCAAGCAAGGCGTCGACAACCTCGCCGCCGCTTTGACCGCCGCCGACCACGACGATGCGGCCGACGCCGAGATCGCGCAGGCGCGATTTGGCCTCGCTGTTATGAAAGCAATCGGCGCCCAGGAACGGTTTTGCCCAGTCGGGTACGAAGGGCGAGGAACCCGTGCCGATCACCAGGTTTCGCGCTTCCTCCTGGCCGTTATCGAAGCGCAGGACGAAGCGGTCGTCGCAGTGCTCGACGTCGCGAATCTCCGTCCCGAAGCGCAACCCCGCCACGCCCTTGGCGACCCAGGCGAGATAACGTGCGAATTCCTGCCTGGGAACGGCATCGTAGTTGGCGTTGAGGAAGGCGTAGAGCCTCTTATGCGCCACCAGATAGGAAACGAACGACCAGCGGCTGGTCGGCAGGACCGGGGTGACGAGGTCCTTCAGGAAGGACGATTGCAACTCGACGCCGGGCATCATCATGCCGGGATGCCAGTCGAATGCGTCCCGCCGCTCGAAGAAGCGGCTGCGGACCTCGGGCACCGATTCCAGCAGGCAGGCGAGGCTCAGATTGGAGGGTCCGATGCCGATGCCGGCAAGATCGAGCGGCTCGTTGAGGGCGTCCCTGCGGGTAAAAGCGACGGTCATGCGAAATCCTTCTCTGTTTCCTTGAGACGCAGGGCAAGCCTAGAATGGAAGGCGGGAGACCCGATCATGTGCAGATGGTTGGTGCCGGTGATGATTTCGGCCGCATGCGCTCGCGGCGACAGGCGACGCCAATCGATCAGGTTGAGGCCGCGGTTGAGGCTGTCGTCGGCCGCCCAGGGATAGATCGGGACATCGTGAGGGACGAGCCGGTGCTTGCGGAAGATCAGGGCATTGTCGATCAGCACCCAGAACGTATGCTCGCGGCTGCTGATATCCGGCCCGTCAGTCGGAAGCGGGTCCTTTTCGTCGCCGACGAAGCGCAGGAACTGATCGTAGGTATCGCCATCCATCGTCGACAGCAGCCGGTCCCATTCGGGACGCATCTCCGTCTTTTGCAGCCATGCCTCGACGTCCCGGTGAAGCATGTCGCGCTCGCCCGGCCGGAACCTCGGCTTGGCGCCGATCGCGAATTCCGAGCCGAGATCGCAAACATCCACCATCGCCATCATCCTGACGTCGACCTCATTGCCGAGCGTGCGGGCCGCCTCATAGGCGAGAAGCCCGCCCCAGGACCAGCCGAGGAAAGTGCAGGGCGCGCCTCTGCTATGGGTCCTGACATGATCGACATAGCTCTCGATGATCTCTTCGATCGGTGCGCCGACTTCCTTCTTTTCGGACAGCGAATGGCAAATGAAGCCGGTCGCCGGCTGGTCGGCCCCGAGATAATCGACAAGCTTCACATATTCGCGGGTGCTGACGAGAAGCCCCGGGAAGCAATAGAGCCGCGGCTTGGCGCCGGAAGCGCGCAGCACGATCACCTCCGACAGATCCCGCTCGGCGCCCTGCTCCATCACGCCGGCAAAGGCGCGGATGGTCGGGTTGTTGAAGATATCGGCGACGGTAAGCGGCGTTTTCGGCCGGCGCTGCCTGAGCTGCGAAAGAATGCGGATCGCGCCCAGCGAATTGCCGCCGATCGTGAAGAAATTGTCCTCGACGCTGATCGCTTCCAGTTTGAGAACCTGGCGCCAGACATCCAGCACCTCTTCTTCGAGCGTGGTCGCCGGCCCGACGATTTCACGCCGGACCGGCTGGGGTGCTGGCAGCGCGAAGCGGTCGAGCTTGCTGTTCGGATTGGTCGGCATCTTTTCCAGTTCGACCACTGCCGCCGGCACCATGTAGGAGGGCAGGCTGCGTTCGAGGCCGGTGCGGACGGTCTCGACGTTTAACGTCTCGTCCTTCTTCGGAACGACATAGGCGACCAGCGCCTTCTCGCCGGCATCGTCATCGCGCAGCACGACCAGCGCTTCACCGACGCCGGGCTGCTGGAGGAGTGCTGCTTCGATCTCGCCGAGCTCGATGCGGTATCCGCGCAGCTTCACCTGGTGGTCGACGCGGCCGACGAATTCGACGGTTCCGTCCTCACGCCAACGCGTCAGGTCGCCGGAGCGATAAAGCCGGCCGCCCTCCTTGGAGAATGGGTCGGGAATGAAGCGATCCGCCGTCGTATCCGGCTTGCCGAGATAGCCGCGCGCGATACCCTCGCCGCCGATGTGGAGTTCGCCAGTGACGCCGATCGGGCACAGGTTGAGATCGGGGTCCAGCACATAGACGCGCCGCAGCCCGACTGCACGGCCGAGCGGCGCATAGACGCCCTGGAACTTCGTGCCGGCTCTGACCTTCCAGACCATCGGCGTCATGATGGTTTCCGTCGGACCGTAACCGTTGATCAGCCATTCCGACTTCAGCGCCCGCGACAGCAGATCGAAGGTCGGTTGTGCAAGCCCCTCGCCGCCGAAGGAGTAAAGCCGCATCGGCGGCGCGCCGTCGGTGATGTCAGCCCATTCCGCCAGTTGCTGCAGATAGGTTGTGGGAATGCTGGCATTGTTGGCGCCATGCTTGCGCATCGCCGTCAATGTCTCTTCCGGCGTCCAGAGCGGCTGATCGGGGAGAATGATGCTGCCGCCCTCCATCAGCGGGTTCATCCACCGCTCATGGCCGCCATCCGAGCTGAAGGGCAGGAACGGCAGCTCGCGGGATTCCGAGCTCATGCCGTAGACACGCGAGGTGTTTTGCAGATGGTGAGTCAGCGGCCCGTGTTCGACGGCGACGCCCTTCGGCAATCCGGTCGAGCCCGACGTGTACATGATATAGGCGAGCTGATCCTTGTGCGTGGGAATATAGAGCGGCGTATCCGGCTCGCCGTCGAGGTCGATCTTGTCGAGTTCGAGGATAATGGCGTCGAGTTCTTCCGGCAGCCGATGGCGCAGCCAGCTATGGGTCAACACGATCTTGACGCCGCCGTCGCGCAGAATGTGGTGGTTGCGCACCGGCGGGTGGTCGGGCTCGACGGGAATATAGGCGCCGCCGGCTTTCAGCGTCGCGAGAATGCCGACGAGCGCCTCCGGCGAGCGCTTGATGAAGATGGCGACAGTCACCTCGGCGCGGACGCCGAGCTGCCGAAGCCGATGGCCGAGGCGGTTGGTGTTCGTCTCCAGCCAGCCATGGCTCCATTCCTCGTCACCGTAGACGATCGCGGTTTTGTCGGGCGTGCGGCGCGAATGGGCTGCGATCAGCTCATGCACCGGCCTGTCGTCGTTGACGGCATCATCCTCGTAAGGCGCCGACAACCAGTCGAGCTCTTCGCTCCCAACCAGTTCGATATCCTTGATCCTCACATTCGGCTGCGCGACCATCTGTTCGAGCACGAGGCCGAAATGCCTGGCGATGCGGGCAACCAGGGCGCCGTCATAGAGGTCCTGCGCGTAGTCGATCAGCGCCGATGCACCATCCGAATGCGCCTCGACCACCAGCGAAAGCTCGCAGTCGGCGCGGGCACCCGGCGGCTCCAGATTTGTGGCCCGGCTGGGGACCGCATAGGGTCCGCGGAATTCAAACAGCGCCTTGACCACGGCTTCCTGGGCGGCGGCTTCGTCGACGACCAGTTCCTGGGTGATGCGTTCCAGCGGCAGGAGCCGGCGCTGCCCCTCTTCGCTCGCCGACGAGATCGCCGCGATGACATCGTCGAGAGAGTGTCTCGACGTCAGCGACAGGATGAGCGGGAGCACCTGCTCGGCACGGCCGCGGCTGGCGAAATGTTCCTTATCGGGCCGCGCGACGAGAAGGCCGGTCAGCAAAGCGTAGTTGCCGCTGTAGCGTGCCAGCAGCGCGCAGAAACCGGCGTGAAGCACGCGCTCGACCGGAACGCCCTTATCCGCCGCATGCCGTTCGAGTTTGCTCCAGAGATCAGGCTCGAGCGAAAATCGATGCTGCGCGCGCGCCACGCCTGCCAGCCCGCCGCTGTTGAAGCGGGTGGGAAAGGTCGAGGCCGCATAGTCGAGACCGATGGTGTCGCGCCAATAGGCAAGCGCTTCCCGCGCCTCGTCCGTCTCCAGCCAATCGGCCTCCCGCGTCCCGGCCGAGATTTCCACTGGTTGCATGTCGCCAACGGGCTCGCCGTCGAGAAGCCGCGCCAGCGACCCGGCAAGAACGGATTTTTCGTGGTCGTCGCAGACGATCGGATGCAGCACGATCGTCAGCAGCGACTGCCTCTGGGCAAGCAGGATGATCTGGACGCGCGCGCCGGGCTCCGCCAGGAGATTGAAACGCTTGTCGCGGAAGGCTTTCCTTGCAGCCAACGCATCCGGCTCTGAAAGGGCCGCGCCGTCTTTGCCGAGGAGCTCGATCGGCACGGCGTTCGATGCGCCGCGATATTGCTCGATGCGGCCGCCCGCCAGCCGGCGGAAGCGGCTGGCAAGCGACGGATTTTGCGCCACGAGCGCCCGGCAGGCCGCAGCAAGCGTCTCGGCGTCGACCGCCGGGCTCAATCGCAGCCCGATGACCTGGTCGGGAAAGACGGTGTAATTGCCGATCTGCTCCAGCGACCAGATGCGCTTCTGCGCGATCGTCAGCGGAAAGCTCTCGAAGACTGTGTCCATTGCAGCATCGGTCGGGGAAGCATCGGCGAAATTGGTGATTTGCTTGTTCATCTTGGCGATCCGGACGTTGTTCAGAGACGCGCATCGCCTGATATTGCCGAGCGCAGCGAGAGGGGGCGCGAGTCCGTCCAGACGTCACGGATATGCGCCAGGCATTCCTGGCGCGAACCGGCAAAGCCGGCCGGCTCCCAGCCCGTGGGAATCTGCTTGTCCTGCGGCCAGACCGAGTAGTGACGCTCGGTGTCGATGACGGCGATCCAGAGATCGTCGCGAGGCTCAAAACTGTCCATCGAAAGCTCCTGCGGTGATTGATGTCATGCGCAAATGACGGATCACGATGGCTGCGGTTTAGAAAATTGCTGAGAATTTTTTTCTTCGTTCACCCCTAAATCCGCCCAGAGATGGATCGTCATTCTACCAAATCGGCACAAGAGCGGGCTTAGTGCTCGCCACATCAAAAGCCCTGTCGGTCAAGGAGGACATCATGGATTTCGACGCCGCCAAACAAAGGCGCGTTCTGCAGTCGCGCAGGTACATCAGCCTCGCACCCAATCTCATCCATCTGAAGACCGCGCACGGGCACCATGAGGCCGCATTCGAGGTCGAGGCCGGCACCGCGACGCTGACTTTCTACCACGGTGATCCCGCGCGATCGGCGGAGCTTCTGATGGCGGCCGCCGAAGCCGTGACGGCGGAAGATCGCTCGATCAGGTCGATCGTCTTCGAGGGGCATCAGGCAAGCCTCCCGCCGCATATTTCGGGCGCCGGCGGCAGGCTGGATGCAGAGATCCTCTGGCAATGGCCATCGCTCTGGCTGCCGCAGCTCACCTATCCGCTGCCGCCCGTGCAGGAGATGACGGCGGGGCGCTATCATCCGCGCCGGCCGGCAAAGCCGAAGGGCACGGTCTATCGGCGGTTCATCCCCTGGCTGGAACGCGACATCAGCTTCCGGGTGGCCGATCCCGAGACCGATCTTGCCGCCTTCCATCGCTGGATGAACGACGAACAGGTCAACACGATCTGGGAGGATGCGGGTTCGCTCGACAAACATCGGGAGATCCTGGAGGAGCGGATCGCCGATCCGCATGTCCTGCCGCTGATCGGCAGTTTCGCGGATATCCCCTTCGGTTATTTCGAGGTCTACTGGGCCAAGGAAAACCGGCTCGGTCCCTTCTACGATGCCGACGACTACGACCGCGGCTGGCATGTGGCGATCGGCGAGCCCGATTATCGCGGCAAGAAATGGATCAGCGCATGGCTTCCCTCGCTGATGCATTTCATTTTCCTCGACGATCCACGCACGAAGCGCATCGTCGGCGAGCCGCGCGCCAGCCACGAGCAGCAGATCCGCAACCTCGATCGCTCCGGCTTTGCCAAGGTCAAGCATTTCAATTTTCCGCACAAGCGGGCGCTGCTCGTCATGCTGACCCGCGAGCGTTTCTTCGGCGATCATCTCTGGGTGCCCGCATCATGAACGACATGAGCGAGATGAGCGGCAGCCTGCGGAAACGGCGGCTTGCGCCTGAGGATCTTGCCAGCCCGCAGCTATTCAGGCTGCTGCTGCGGCTCGGGCTGCCGGCCATGTTCGGCCTGTCCATCAATGCCGCGCATCACACGATCAACATGATCTTCGTCGGCATGATCGGCGAAGACCAGATCGCCGCGATCATGATCGTCCTGCCGATCCTCATGCTCATCGCCGCCTTCGGCGAAGGCATCGGCGTCGGTGTCGCAACCGAGGTCGGGCGTCTGCTCGGAGCGGGCAACCGGTCGCGGGCCGGTGCCATCGCTTCGATCAGCCTTGCTGCCGGTATCGCCTTCGGCGCGGCAGGTGCGCTCGCACTCCTCGCATTTCCCGATCTGCTGCTGTTCGGCGTCACGCCCGCCCTTCAGCCGCTCGCACAGCGTTATCTGATGATCATCGCGATCTCGGTGCCGCTGACGATGGCGCAGATCATTCTCGATTTCCTGGCGATCGCGGAGGGTAACGCCCGCTTCAGCATGTGGACGCTGGTCGCCTGCTTTGCCCTGAACATGATCCTCGACCCGATCATGATCTTCGGCGTCGGTCTCGGCCTGCAGGGCGTGGCAATCGCCACCATCCTGTCCCAGCTCGTCGCGCTCTCCATCTATGGCACTTACCACGCCAGGCGGCTTGGGTTAGTCCGGCTGACGCTTGATTGGCGGCTGGGAGATATCCGCTATCTCAGGCCCGTCCTTGCAATTGGCGCGCCGACGACGCTGACCAGCCTTACGACCGCAGGCGCGATTGCGATCCTGGTATCGCTTGCCGGCGCCTATCACGGAGAAGCGGGCATTGCCGGCATCGGGATTGCCTTGCGGCTGCTTGCTGTCGGAACGCTTCCCGTTATCGGTATCTCGCTTGGGGCCCAGTCCATTTTAAGTTTTGCCTGGGGTAGCGGCGATATGGCCAGGGTGCTGTCGGCAACCCGCATCCTGACAGCTGTCACGAGTGCGGTGAGCGGCGTCTACGGGCTGATCGCGCTGGTCTTCTCCCAAGAGCTTGCCTCGTTCTTCACCGACGATGCGGCAGTGATTGGGATCGCGGGGCAGGCGATCATCGCCACCCATCTTCCCCTCCTGCTGTTCGGCCTGCGGCAAACCGTGCTGATCCTCTTCCAGGCCCAGGGCAGACCGAAAGCGGCGATTGCCATCGGCCTGGCGCAGAACGGCTATCTGCTTTTTCCGCTGCTTGCGCTCCTGCCCCCGTTCTTCGGCTTTTCGGGCCTGCTGGCCGCGATGTTCCTGGCCTCTGCCCTGACCGGCCTGCTGTCGGCCGTCTGCCTGATGAGGACGCTCAGCGTGCTCCGGCAGCGCACCACCGGCCATCTGACCTCCTTCCGTCCCCATCCCAGCTTTTGTCCATGAGAGGATGACCATGAACCAGTCGATCAACCCGCACGATCTCGGCGCCCATGCGGTCGCCGACGATCTCTTCACCCCGTCGATCCAGCGGCATTCAACGCCGCGTCGCCGCCGATCTTCCAGACCTCGCTCTTCACCTATGACAGTTACGAGGCGATGGAGGATGTTTTCGCAGGCCGTAAGCGCAACTACATCTATTCGCGCGGCGACAATCCGACCGTCCGCGAATTCGAACTCCTGGTCGCCCGCCTCGAGGGCGCGGAGGATGGGCGCGCCTTCTCGAGCGGAACGGCCGCCATTACCTCGACAATTCTGAGCCTCGTAGAGGCCGGCGACCAGGTCGTTGCGGTCCGCCATCTCTATAATGATGTCTATCGCCTTCTGGTCAAACTGCTCGGCCGGCTCGGCGTCGGGGTGGACTTCGTCGACCCAGCCGACCACGACGAGGTCCGCAAGGCGCTCTCGGGCGCCAAGCTGCTCTACCTTGAAAACCCGACATCTTTCGTCTTCGAACTGCAGGACATTGCAGCGCTGTCGGCCATGGCTAAGGAGGCGGGCGTTACCACCATCATCGACAATTCCTGGGCAACGCCGCTCTTTCAGAAGCCGATACAGCATGGCGTCGATATCGTCATTCACGCCGCCTCGAAATATCTCGGCGGCCACAGCGATACGGTCGCCGGCGTCGTCGTCGGCTCGAAGGAGGCGATCGCCAGGATCAATGCAACCTCCTACCCCTATGTCGGCGCCAAACTCTCGCCGTTCGAGGCCTGGCTGCTGCTACGCGGCATGCGCACGCTGCGTGTCCGGCTGAAGGAACATGAGCGCAGCGGGCTTCTGCTGGCCGATCGGCTGATACAGCATTCGGCGATCGCGCGCGTCCGTCACCCGGCCTTTCAGGATCATCCCGGGCGGGCGACGCTATCGGGTTATGCCGGGCTGTTCGCCTTCGACCTCAATCCCGACATCGATGTCGCACGTTTTGTGAATAGCCTTCGCGACATCCGCCTCGGCGTCAGCTGGGGGGGACCGGAAACGCTGGTGGTCCCCGCCAAGGTGGCGCTGCAAATCCCAGACCGGATGACCTCTTTCATCCGGTTCGGCGTGAGCGAGCAGACGGTTCGTTTCGCCGTTGGCCTGGAAGAGCCGGAATTGCTGTGGAACGATTTGCAGCAGGCGCTGCACGCGGCGAGACGCTAACAACCTGCCGGTGCGCATGATCGGGGCGCAGGAGGGGTTCGGCCATCGCCAGATGGCAATGCTCCTCCGCCGCCTTGATCATGAAGTTGACGAGGGTCCTTGAGACGCCGAGTTCGGCGGCAATATCCTTCTGCGGCACGCCGTTGAGGCGGTGGCGAATGAAGGCATCGTTGGTGCGCTTCGGCAGCGCCTCGAGCGAGGCAAGCACATCGCGCAGGGTCTCGGCAGCGACAAGCTGGTCGAGCACGGTGGGGATGGGAGCCGTGATCTCCTGCACCTGGTCGATCGACCTATAGTTGTTCATCTGCTGACGGCGGCGGCGGCTTTCGTCGAGCGCAAGATTGTAGACCATCCGAAAGGCGTAACCGATCGGGCAACGAATACCATCGGTTTTGACCCCGTAAGCTTTAATAACACCATCCTGAAAGATATCCTCGGAATATGACCTTGATTTGACAACACTTTCAATCGTCTTAAGGAGCTTATCCTTGTTTTCGATCATGGCGTTGACAACGGCATTTCCATTCACATCGCGATGCAATGCTTGCATTGTCCCGTACCCTTTTTACAAATGGAAAATCAGGCTTTGTCGTTACTGGTCGACGTAGTCGTGGCGCTCCTTTTTGCAGGAAAAGTACACGATTTGATTGCAGTGTCTATTTTAAGGTGATAACAGGAGTCAAGTTTAAATCGACGGAGTGAAAGCGAGAAAAATGGGAAGGACAGTTGAGATCCTGACGGGCAAGGCGGAGCTCTGCCGATCGATCATGGGGGCTTTGCCCGACTGGTTTTCAGAACCCGAGGTCATCGAAGCGAGCGCCCAGGCGATCGAAGAGCTGCCGGTCTTCGGCTATATCGAAGCCGATGTCGTCACCGCGCTGATGGCGTTGAAGCCGCACCTGCCCGGCGCCGTCGAAATCGCATTGATCGCGACCCGGCCCGAACATCACGGCCGCGGCGCCGGACGTCATCTCCTCGATGAAGCCGAACGTTTCAGCCATGAAGCGGGTGCCCGGCTGCTGACGGTCAAGACGCTCGCCCCGCGCAACCGCGAGGAACCGCAATTCGAGGCGACGCGGCGCTTCTATGACCGCAACGGCTTTATCAGGGCGGAGGTCTTAGCAAAGCTGTGGCACGAGGATCACCCGTGCCTGTTCATGGTCAAGCCGCTCGCCGGTGTTCAGGCACGTGAGACGACGCTTTGAGACGACGAGACTTTCTGCTTGGCGCGCTGGCAATGACCGGCGCACCCGCAATCGTGCGTGCCGGAGACGGCGGGATCGTTTCGCTCGACTACGGGCTGGCGTCGACAATGCTTGCGCTCGGCCGGACGCCGCGTGCCGTCGTTTCCTTGAGAAACTGGGGGGAATGGGTGGTCGCGCCGACGATGCCGGCCGGCGTCGTCGATCTCGGCACCACGTCGGAGATCAATCTCGAGGTCCTCACCAGCATCCGGCCGTCGCTCATTCTGAGCACCCCTTTCCTTGCGGCACTGGACGATAAACTGTCGCAGATCGCGCCGGTGGAGCGGTTCACCATTTACACCGAACACAACGAGGCGCTCGACTGTTCCTACGCCGAAACGCTGCGGCTCGGCGCGCTGATCGGACGGGCACAGGAAGCAAAGGCATTTCTGTCTCATGCCGATGCCGCTTTCGATCGGTTGCGCGACCGGACAAAAAACCTGTCTGCGCCTCCGGTTGCCGTCATCAACTTCATCGACAGCAGGCATGCACGCATCTATGGCGGCCCGGGGCTTTTCAGCGGCGCCATGAAGCGCGTCGGCCTTGAGAATGCCTGGAAGGGCGAGGCCAGTTACTGGGGATTTCAAACGGTCGGCCTGGAACAGCTCGCCGAACTCGACCAGGAAGCGCATCTGATCGTCGTTTCGCCGCTGCTTCCACCCGACGTGCTGACGCAGCTTTCCGAGAGTCCGCTCTGGACCAGCCTTCCCTTCGTCAAGCGGAAACGGATCTCGGTCATCCCGGGCGTTCTGATGTTCGGAATGGTGCAGGAGGCGCTGCGGTTTTCGACCCTGGTCGTCGATACGCTGGAGACCGCAGCCCGATGAAAGCCAGATTTTCTCAGTTCGGGGCGCCCGCACTTGCGGGCCTGCTGCTCTTTTCCGGATTGGCCCTTGCCGTGCTGGAGGTTTGGGCGGCGCTGCCGCATCTCAAGGCAGCGACCGGCGGTTATGATGCCGAGCGTCTTTTGCTCCTCTATTCGACGCTGCCGCGCATGGCGACAGCCCTGATCGCCGGCGCAGCACTCGCACTCTCCGGCACGATCCTGCAACAGGTGCTGCGCAATCCGCTGGCCTCGCCGACAACGCTCGGCATTTCCACCGGCGCCAATCTGGCGCTGGTGTCGGTCATGCTCGCCGTTCCCTCATTGACGGGATGGGGCCGGGATGCGGTCGCGCTTGCCGGAAGTGCCGCGGCCGCCTTCGCCATCTTTTCGATCAGCGCCCGGCACGGTTTTTCGCCCTTTTCTCTCATCCTGTCAGGCATGATCGTCGGCCTCTGGTGCGGGGCGGCGGCGGCCATCCTGGTGCTGATGAACGATCAATATCTCTCGGGGATCTTCATCTGGGGCGCCGGATCGCTGTCGCAGCAGAGCTGGGCGATCCCGGCATCGCTGCTGCCGAAGGTGGCGCTGCTCACCGCTCTTGCCCTTCTCGCCACGAGACCGTTGACGCTGAGCCAGATCGGCGATGCCGGCGCGACAAGCCTTGGCTTGCCGATCAAATGGGCACGGAGTGTGATGCTGGCGATTGCCATCGCGCTCAGCGCCCTCGTCACCAGCGCCGTCGGCGTCATCGGCTTCATCGGGCTGGTCGCTCCGCAGATCGTCCGGCTTGCCGGCGCCAGGCGCATCCTCAGCCAGCTGATCTGGTCGCCCATTACAGGCGCCGGCCTTCTGCTCCTGACGGATCAGGCGATCAAGCTTGTTGCTCCAGGCGACTTCGTGCCAACGGGGGCGGTGACGGCACTGCTCGGCGGCCCGATCCTGATTGCTCTTCTCCCACGCCTCGCCACAGCCTCGCGCGCGCTGCCCGGCGTGGCATCACCCCAACATGCAGTCAACAACAAAACGGCATCCTTCGCTGCCCTGCTCGTCCTGGTCATCGCCTTGGCGATCGCCGCAATCTTCTTCGGCCGCGCACCCGACGGCGCCTGGACATGGTTGCCGGCCGCCGCGTGGGACGAAATCCTTCCCCTTCGGCTGCCGCGGGTCGCCGCCGCGTTTGGCGCAGGCACCGTGCTCGGCGTGACGGGCCTCATTCTGCAACGGCTGACCGGAAACGAAATGGCAAGCCCCGAGGTGCTTGGGGTATCGGCAGGCGCAACGCTCGGCGTTGCCGCCGCGATGTTCGCCTTTGCGGCACCCGGCCTGACGATCCAGCTTGCCTTTGCCGGCGGCGGCGCCCTTGTCGTGCTGACCCTGATCTTCCTGTTGAGCGCGCGTTCCGGCTTCGGCCCGAACCGTGTGCTGCTGGCGGGAATCGCCCTCGGCGCGATACTCGACGCCGGGATCGGCGTGCTTGCCGCGAGCGGCGATCCGCGCGGCCTGGCGCTCATCCGCTGGATGGCGGGCTCGACCTATTTCGTCGACAATGCGGTGGCGGCAAGCGCCCTGCTGATTGCGCTCGGCTGCCTGGCCGTAGCCTTTCTCGCCAGCCGTTGGCTTGCTCTCCTGCAGCTCGGACCCGAGACGGCAAGCGAACTCGGCCTCAGAATCGTTCCCGCACGCGCGGTGCTGTTCGGTCTCTCGGCGATCATGACGGCGGCGGCGACGCTGGTCGTCGGCCCCTTGAGCTTCGTCGGCTTGATGGCGCCGCACCTTGCCCACGGGCTCGGCCTTCGCCGGTCCGCCGGCCAGCTCCTCGCCGCCGCCCTCATTGGGGCGGCTCTTCTCGTCATCGCCGACTGGACGGGGCGCATGATCGCTTTTCCCTATCAGATCCCCGCCGGGTTGATCTCGGCCCTTGTGGGAGCCCCGATGCTGCTGATCGTTCTGCGCCGGCGATCGTGAGAAACTGACCGCCGTCCGCAGCACCGTTCCGCATCGCGATAGACTGCCGCAGTATCGCCGGATGTCTTAGCCCGACATTGCCTCGGCATCGGCGCCTGCGGGAATGCGCAACGGAGAGGAAGGATCGGTCGCAGCACGCCATACCGCCTCGGCAACGTCACCGGGCTGTGTCAGGGCCGATTCAGACTGGTTGTCCCACGACGCGAATACGCCCGCAACGACCGATGAATAGGCCTCAGGGAAACCGCCCTGTTTCTGAAGCCGCGAGCGCGCCGTATCGCTGAACCGCGTCTGCGGCGCACGTCCGGGAAGGACGATCCTCACACGCACGTTGAAGGGCTCGAGCTCGAGCGCGGCAGACTCAGTAAAAGCATTCACCGCGGCTTTGCTGGCCGTATAGACCGAGAGGAGCGGAAGCGGCTTGAGCGTTACGCTTGAGGTGACGTTGACGATGACCCCTTCCTGCCGCTCCCGCATCTGCGGCAAAACCGCCTGCATCATCGCAATGGTTCCGAGCGTATTCGTCTCAAAAAGATCGCGGGCCGTCTCCATCGACGTTCCTTCAACCGCGTTCAGCCAGCCGATGCCGGCGTTGTTTACCAGCACGCCCACTGGACCGGCGGCGTCAAGCGCAGCATCGATGCTTTCAGGGCTCGTAACATCCAGCGCGACGATCTTCAGATTTTGCGACGGCGGGAAAAGATCTTGGCGCGGCGCTCGCATGGTGGCAACCACTTTCCAGTCCTGCGCAAGAAAGAAGCTGGCAGTTTCCAGCCCGAAACCTGATGAGCAGCCGGTGATGAGAACGGTTTTCATATGTGTCTCCTGTCCATGTTGACCGCCATAGATGTAGACGGCAGTGTCGATACTGCATATCATGCATCGTCCATATTACATTATCAGGAGTATCGATGAGCGACCCTTTGGCGGACATCGTCACGCTTCTGCAGCCAGCTGCACGCTATTCAAAGCTGGTCAGCGGCGCAGGGATGTGGCGCGTGGATCGCCAGGAGACGGGCCAGCCATTCTACTGCGTGGTCCTGGAGGGTGCCGCGCAGCTCAGCGCAGAGGACGATCGGATTATTCTGCGCGAAGGCGACTTCGTACTGATCCCGGCGGCTCATGCCTTCACGATGTCGAGTCTGGGCGCTGAGTTGTCGCCCGGGATCGATCCCCTTACCGTGACAATGCTCCCGGACGAGACCCGCCACGGTGACCCCGACAGTGCACCGAATGCACGATTGCTTGTCGGCCATTTCTCTTTCGGCTCGCCTGATGCGGCGTTGCTGGTCTCGCTGCTGCCGCAAATCATCCCTATCCGCGGCGAAAACAGGCTGTCGGCGATCGTTCATCTCGTAACCGACGAAGCCCGTGCTGAGCGCCCAGGGAAGGACATG
The DNA here is from genome assembly GCF_051810745.2 of Rhizobium sp. F40D2. NCBI lineage: Bacteria > Pseudomonadati > Pseudomonadota > Alphaproteobacteria > Hyphomicrobiales > Rhizobiaceae > Rhizobium > Rhizobium sp. F40D2. The sequence continues at coordinate 357,473 of NZ_JBPWQX020000004.1, read as the reverse complement.
ATCCTTGCCCGGCTGTTGGAAGTCCTGCTTGTCGAGGCGCTGCGCTCGGATGCCGGGAAGGAGGCGCCGCGCGGCATTCTGCGAGGCCTCAGAGATGCACGTCTGGCCCTGGCCATCCGTCGACTGCATGAAGACCCAGCCAGGGAATGGACGGTGGAACAGCTTGCCGATGAGGCGGCCCTGTCGCGGTCGGCGTTTTTCAATCGCTTTCGGCACGCTATGGGCCTGGCGCCAATGGAATATCTCATATCGTGGCGCATGGCGCTCGCCAAAAATCTGCTGAGGCAGGACGGGATCGGAATTCAGGAGATAGCGCTACGCATCGGCTATGGCTCCGCAAGTGCGTTCAGCACGGCCTTTACTCGCTTCGTCGGATTGCCGCCCTCGAGATATGCCGAGCAGGCACGGACCCTCGCGAACGCCGCCGCGTAACTCGGTTGACCGCCGATTGTTTGTCGATTTTTGCAGTGCTCCGGCCGGTCAAAAAAATCGCTGCTTGGCTGTTTCGAGAGCTTGATCACCCACCAGGCCGTCAAGGTCAACGGCCTGGTGCGAGACAGGATGAAGGATAATCAAAGTCGGGCGCCGAGACGCCTATTCGGCTCTGCAGCCATACCTTACCACCGATACTTCAGCGTCCCCGTCATGTTGCGCCCCTGGCCGAGGTAGCAGAAGCCTTCGTTGCAGACGGTGTCGCGCTCGTCGGCGATGTTGCGGATATTGAAGGCCGCAGTCAGGCCTTCGTATTTCTTGTCGACCGCGCCGAAATCATACGAGGCGGATGCGTCGACGTAGAAGCTCGAGGGGTTCTTCGACGTATTGGCCGTATCCGTCCAGTTTTCGCTGAGATAACGAACGCCCGCGCCGACAGACAGGCCATGGAAGGGGTTGGTTTCCTGGAACGTGTAGTTGGCCCAGAGGCTGGCGACATGCGAGGGCGTCAAGGCTGGCGTATTGCCCTCGTTTTCGGCGCCTCCCGTCACTTCCGACTGGTTGTAAGTGTAGGCCGCAATAAGATCCCAGCCATCGGCTACCGCCGCGCGGGCTTCGAGTTCGATGCCCTTCCCGGTCACTTCACCGATCGATCCATAGGCAAACAACAGCGGATCGACCAGCACCGGCTTGTTCTTTTCGACGATGTGATAGGCAACGGCCGACAGGAGGATGTCGGAGCCCGGCGGCTGGTATTTCACGCCGACCTCGTACTGTTCACCCTCTGTCGGCGCCAGGATCTTGCCTGAGGTCGAACGGTTGGTCACCGGATCGAACGAGGTAGCGTAGGAGACGAAGGGAGCAATGCCATTATCGAAGAGGTAGAGGGCACCGGCTTGCCAGGAGAAGGCGTTCTTGTCGACCTCCTCCGAGCTGACCGCGGGCAAGGTCGCATCGCGCGTCTGGTTCACCCAGGTCTGCCGGCCGCCGAGGTTGAGCCGCCAGTTTCCGACCTCGATCTGGTCCATCGCATAAATGCCGGCCTGCCGCATGTCGGCATCGGAAGCCAAGATGCTATAGTCCGGCGTGGCGCCCGAGACACCATAGGTCGGATTGGCGATATCGAAGTCGAACGCCGGATCAGCAGCACCGGCCCCGTAGCCAAAGCTCGACTTGAGATTGGTGTAGTCGAGCCCGAACAGCATCGTATGGGCCAACGGGCCCGTGTCGAACTTCACTTCAAGCTGGTTGTCGACCTGGAAAACGTTCATTTCGTCGCGGATCGCATTCGTGCCGCGATGCGCGACAGTCCCGGTCCAGCTGGTCACGCCGAGATAGCGGGCCTCCAGGTCGAGATGCGAATAACGCAGGTTCTGCCGGAAGGTCAGGCCATTGTCGAATTCGTGTTCGAACTGATAGCCGACCTGCTGCTGCTTGACCTTCTGGTAGTCGTAGTCGGGATCGCTCGCCCTGAGCTCGTGGATCTTGCCGTCCAAGGTCGTGATCGCACCAACGTTGGAGTCGGTCTCGTCCGATTGCGCCAGACCGTACACCGTGAAAGTCGTGCCCTCGTCAGGCTTCCAGGTGAACGACGGCGCCAGGAAATAGCGGTCGTCGGCAATGTCGAAATTGGTATCGCCACGACGGGCGAGACCGACAATGCGATAGAGGAAATCGTCGTTGCCTTCGCTGATCGGCCCGCCGAAATCGAACATCCCCTGCACCCGATCCTTGGTGCCGTAGGTAATACCGACTTCGCGGATCGGCTCCTCGGTCGGGAGCTTCGATATCTTGTTGACGAGGCCGCCCGGCGATCCCGCACCGTAGAGAACGGAAACCGGTCCCTTGATCACCTCGACGCGCTGAAGCTGATAGGGATCGGTGCGGAACATGCCATAATTGATATAGGGCTGGCGCAGGCTGTCACGAAAGTCGCCGACCGTCGTGATGTTGAAGCCGCGAATGTAGATCTGGTCGAAACGTGGATCGAAGCCGTTCGGCCCCGTGGTCACGCCGGCCGTATAACGCACAGCCTCGATGATGCTTTGGGCGCCGCGCTGCTCGATTTCCTTCTCGGTCGTGACCGAGATGGAACGCGGCGTCTCGACGAGCGGCGCGCTGATCTTGGTCGCGCCCGAGCTGTTCTTGGCCGTAACCGAGGTCCGGTCCGTCTTGCTATCAGAGGCTGCACCTTGAATGACGATCGGCTCCAGTGCCGTCGCGGTGTCACCTGTCGACGCGCTCTGGGCGGCAGCCGGCGAGGCTGCAATGCCGATCGCAACCAAAGCTGTCGTGGCAAACAGGCTATTTCTGTAAACTTGCGATACAATATTAGAAACGTTCAAAAAAACACGCGCCATACTTGGTCCCTACCTCACGGATGTGGACGGAACCTATGGAGCGGGGGGCCTCTTGTCAACATAAGATGATAATTTTAGTCACCTTTTACTCGATGAAATTCACGGCTTTCGACATTCCCGAAAAGGTTGTGCGCATCACCGGGCGCAGACCGCGCCCTGGCTAGTGTTTCAATCGCCCAACCCAGACATAGAGGCGGAAGTTGCTCTCACTGGACGCTGTTTTCAGAAGCCTTTGCGGCGGCAACGGCGGCGCCCGACCCGTCGCGGTCGACCTGACCAATTGACAGATATCCTACAAGTATATATGTAGCAGACATCCTTTATCGACGATGCGAGAAAGCGACCCGGCATGACATTGAAATCGATGAAGCCGCTGACGCGCGCGCCGCTGCTGCATGTCTCCGTGCAGGAAAGCCTGCGCGCCTATATCGACGACAATGGCCTTGCGCCCGGAACCCTGCTTCCAGCGGAAGGAGAGCTTGCCACCCAGCTCGGCGTGAGCCGCAATTCGCTGCGGGAGGGCATCAAGGCGCTGGAATCGCTCGGCGTGCTGGAGACGCGGCGCGGCGTCGGCATCTTCGTGAAGGCCTTTTCCTTCGAGCCGCTTCTCGACAACCTCGCTTACGGCCTCGGCGGCGCCCTGCGCCAGATCGAGGAGGTGCTCGAAATCCGGCGGACCCTGGAAGTGGGATTGATCGGCAAGACGATCGATGTGATCGGCGAGGCGGACATGGCCGAATTGCGCGCCACCGTCGATCGAATGCGCGCCCATGCCGAGCGGGGTGAAACCTTTGCGGCAGACGACCAGTTGTTCCACCGGCTGCTGTTTCGCTGCCAGGACAATGAGACGCTCGTACGGCTGATCGATGTCTTCTGGCTCGCCTTCTACAAGGCGTCGGATTTCGTCAACCTCGAAAATACCGATCCGATGGCGACGTGGCGCGATCACGCGGCGATCGTCGATGCGGTCGAGGCAAAGGATCTGGAGGAGGCGCGCCGGCGCCTGGATCGTCACTACGAGGGAATTGCCCGGGTGATTGCCAACAACAAGACAAGTTCAAACATGGGAGGAACGCATGAAAAGACTGTCTAGATTATCCGCCATCGCGTTTGGCGCTCTGCTGTCGACGGCCGCCGTTCCGGCTCTTGTCGTTTCGGGCGCGGCAATCCAGGCGCAGGCAGCCACGCTGTCGGGCGGCTTCGATGTCGGCCCGGGAGGCTTCCAGGGCAACTTCAATCCGCTGGCGGCGACCGCCGGCTTCACCTGGCTCAGCATCTACTACGAACCGCTGATCACCTATGACGAGAAGCTGCAGAAGGTCGTCGGCGCACTGGCGAATTCCTACGAAGTCAGCCCGGATCAGATGGCCTACACGTTCAAGCTGGCTGACGCCAAATGGCATGACGGCAAGCCCTTCACCGCCAAGGATGCGAAATTCACTATAGGCCTTGCGATGGATGCGAAGACCGGCTCGGTGCTCGCTGCCCGGCTGAAGGGCATATCATCCGTCGAGACGCCGGACGATCACACCGTCGTCATCAAGCTCAGCGCACCCAGCAGCAGTTTCCTCGACACGATGACCAAGGTGATGCTGCTGCCCGAGCATGCGCTCGCCTCGATACCGGCCGACCAGCTGGCAAAGAATACGTGGTGGTCCACCGCGCCGATCGGCACCGGGCCGTTCAAATTCACCAAATACGTCTCCGATCAATATGTCGAGCTTGCCGCAAACACCGATTATCGCGGTGGCAAACCCGCCCTGGAGCGCATCATCAATCGCTATTTTGCCAACCCGGCGGCAGCGATCGCGGCGCTGAGATCCGGCGAAATCCAGTTCACCTATGTCGATTCCAACGACGTGCCGACCTTCAAGGATAACAAGGACTTCAAGGTCATCGAAGGCAACTCTTTCGTCGTCAACTATCTGGGCTTCAACCATGATTCCCCGATCTGGAGGGATGTGCGCATCCGCCAGGCGGTGATGTATGCGATCAATCGCGATGCCATCATCCAGAGCCTCTATGGCGGCGCGGCCAAGCCGGCCAACTGCGCTTATGTCGCCGAACAGCTGATACCCCAGGGAATCGACACCTATGCCTACGATCCCGAGAAGGCCAAGAAGTTGCTGAAAGATGCCGGCTGGGATGAGATCAACGGCGGCAAGCCGATCACGCTTTTGACCTATTACACCACGCCGCTGGCCACCAACGTCCTTGCAGCCGTCCAGGCAATGCTTGCGGAGGTCGGCATCAACATCGTGCCGCGCGCCGTCGATGCGCCGACCTATAATAGCATCGTCCTCAATGCGACGCCGGATATCGCCCAGTTCCAGATGGTTTACGCCGGGCTGCAGAACGGGCCAGATGCGGGAAGCATCAATGTCGGCCTCAACGAGAAGCAGATCCCTCCGGCCGGGCCGAACGTCGCCAGAGTTCGCATGCCCGATCTCACCAAGGCGCTCGACAGCGCGCTTGCCGAGCCCGACAGCGCCAAGCGGGATGCGGCCTACCAGAATGTCTGCAAGGTGATGAACACGAACCTGCCCTGGGCGACGCTTTGGGTGGCGAACCGTTACGGCATCGTCTCGACCAAAGCGAAGGATTTTGTCTGGACGCCGGCGCCGGGCGGCGGCCCCTACCAGGCCGACCCGCAGAAATGGTCGATCGCCGAATAGCGTTTTCCGCAAAGACTTAAGGGTGGCTTCGGCCACCCTGACAGGACGGCCTGGCAAGACAGACTGACAAAACGGCCCGACAAAACGGATTGACGATGCTCCGATACAGTCTCAGACGCCTGATCATAGGGGTAGGCATGCTCGTCGCCCTGAGCATGCTGATCTTCCTGTTGCTGCGCCTGACGCCCGGCGATCCGATCGATGCCTATATCGATCCGAACCTGCCGATGTCGCCGTCGGATCTTGCCGATCTGCGTGGAAGACTCGGGCTCGACCAGCCCCTGCCCGTTCAGTATCTGGGCTGGCTGCAGCAGGCGCTGACGGGCAATCTCGGTTATTCGATCAAGCGTCTCGACCAGCCGGTTCTCAGTCTGGTGCTGTCGCGGGTCGGGCCGACGGTGCTGTTGATGGGCACCGCACTTGCCTTCGCCATCGTCGCCGGAATTGCCTGCGGGGTGATCGGCGCCGTCCGCCGCAATTCGCTTGCCGATCTCTCCTTGTCGGTGGTTGCCCTTGCCGGCATTTCGAGCCCGGCATTCCTCAGTGCGCTGATCGGCCTTTATATTTTCTCCGTCCGGCTGCACTGGGTGCCGTCGGGTGGCATGCTGACGCCGGGCGAGGATTTTTCGATCGGCGATCTCCTTCACCATCTGATCCTGCCGGCCGCCCTTCTGTCCGTCGCTCAAGCCGCATTGATCATGCGTTACATGCGCGCTTCGCTGCTTGAAGTCCTGAACCAGGATTACGTGCGCACGGCCCGTGCCAAGGGCGTCATCGAGTTCTGGGTCATCACCAAACATGCGTTGCGCAATGCGCTTCTTCCGATCGTCACCTTGATCGGCTCCACCATCGGGCTTGCGATCGGCGGCGCCATCTTCATCGAGAGCGTCTTCAACTGGCCGGGCATGGGTCTCTTGCTCGTCGATGCCGTGCAGACCCGCGATTACCCGGTCATTATGGGCGCGACGCTCGTCATCGGCATCTGCGTTATCACAGTCAATCTTCTGACCGACATCACCTATGCAGTCGTCGACCCGCGCATCAAGGTGGTCTGACCATGCTGGCACGCTCCCCTCAAAGCCGCAGCCCGGGGCCGCTGGCCCGCGCCTTCAGCCGCTTCCTGCTCAACCGCGCAGCCGTGGCCGGCGTCGGCATCGCCGTGCCGATGCTGCTGCTGATCCTCTCCTATCCGCTATGGTGGGCTTTCCAGCCAAACGACATCGATCTTCTGGCGATGAATAGCGGCCCGACGGCAACCCACTGGTTCGGAACCGACGGCGTCGGCCGTGATGTCTTTGCGCGTGTGTTCGAAGGCGGCCGGATTTCGCTGCTGGTCGCCGTCGCTTCGACCGCGCTGTCCGCCGTCATCGGTTTTCTCTTCGGGGCGATCTCCGCGCTTGCGGGCCGGTGGGCGGACGCCGCCTCGATGCGCTTCGTCGATCTGGTGATGACCCTGCCGCCCGTCATCTTCCTGCTTGTGCTCGCCTCGATTGCCGGTACCGGCATCTGGCCGACCGTGCTGGTCATCTCGCTGCTCTCCTGGCCGCTGCTTGCCCGCATGATCCGCTCCCGGCTGCTGGAATTGCGTGAGCGCGACTTCGTCATGGCTGCCCGCGGCATGGGCGCCGGCATCGGGCATCTGCTCTTCCGCCACGGCCTGCCGAACTCGATCGATATTCTCGTAGTCTACGCGACGGTGCAGATCGCCAATGCCATCCTGCTCGAGGCGGGTCTGTCCTTCCTCGGTCTCGGCATCGCGCCGCCGGCGGCAAGCTGGGGCAACATGCTGAATGCGGCCCGCTCCACCGCCGTGCTCGAACAATATCCGTGGCAATGGCTCTTCCCCGGCGGCGCGCTGATCCTTGCCGTGCTTGCCATCAATTTCATCGGCGATGGCCTCAGGGATGCCTTCGACCCGCGTGCCGAACTGAACTGACAATCGAAAGAAGCGAAAATGACCAAATTCAAGGGTGTCGTCCCCCCCGTCGTAACCCCGCTCAATCCGGATTTCACCGTCGACTACCCCTCCTATACCCGCGTGCTCGATCATCTGATCGATGCGGGCTGCCACGGCGTATTCGTGCTCGGCTCGACGAGCGAAGTGATCTTCCATGACGAAAAAACCCGTCGCGAAATCATCGAGCATTCCGCCAAGGTGGTGAATGGCCGGGTGCCGTTGATCGTCGGCGTCATCGATCCGACCACGGATCGGGTCATCGCCCATTCGAAGGTCGCAAAGGCCGCCGGCGCCGACGCCGTGGTGGTCACGGCACCCTTCTACACGGTCACCAGCCAGTCCGAGATTCTCGACCATTTCCGTTATATCCACGACGCCGTGGACGTTCCGCTGGTCGCCTATGACATTCCCATTTGCGTTCACGTCAAGCTGCAGCGCCAGACCGTGGTCACGCTCGCCAGGGAAGGCACAATCATCGGCCTCAAGGATTCCAGCGGCGACGACAGCAACTTTCGTTATGCGCTCCTCGATCTCGCCGAACACAAGGACGTCTTCCTGATGACCGGGTCCGAGATCGTCGTCGACACCGCCCTTCTGATGGGCGCTCACGGCGTCGTTCCCGGCATCGCCAATGTCGATCCGCACGGCTATATCAGGCTTTGGGATGCAGCCCAGCGCGGCGACTGGGCCGCCGCTAGGAAGGAGCAGGAGCGCCTCTGCCGCCTCTTCGAAATCGTTTGGGTCGCCCAGGGCCGGGTCAGCGGCGGCGCATCGGGCATCGGCGCCTTCAAGGCTGCCATGCAGCGCCTCGGCATTATCGACACAGCCGTCATGCCCCGGCCGCGCGCCTCGCTCAACGATGCGGAAACGGCACGGATCGACGAGATCCTGCGCGCAACCGGCCTGCTGAACTGAGCGAGCCGATGGAACAGTCAGCCGGACCGGTACTCGACATCAGGGGATTGCGAACGATCTTCCGCATCCGCGGCGGCGAGATCACGGCAGTCAACGATATCGACCTGACCGTTGCCGCCGGCGAGACGCTGGCGCTCGTCGGCGAATCTGGCTCCGGCAAGTCGGTCACCAGCCTGTCGGTCATGCGGCTGCTCACCCGTAACATCGGTGTGATCGCCGCCGGCAGCATTCGCCTGACGACGCGCTCCGGCGCGGTTCGGGATCTTGTTGCCCTTGATGAAGAGAGCATGCGCAGGATCCGGGGTGACGATATCGGCATGGTGTTCCAGGAGCCGATGTCGAGCCTCAATCCCGTTTTCACGATCGGCGATCAGATCGCCGAGCCGATCCGCATCCATCGCGGTGCAAACCGCAAGGCGGCGATGGACGCAGCCGTCACGCTGCTTGAAAGCGTCGGCATACCGGACGCCCGGCGCCGTGCCGACCAATACCCGCACGAACTGTCGGGCGGCATGCGCCAGCGCGCCACGATCGCCATGGCGCTCGCCTGCGATCCGGCGCTGCTGATCGCCGATGAGCCGACCACGGCGCTCGACGTGACGATCCAGGCGCAGATCCTCGATCTGCTGCTCAAGCTGCAGCGCGAACGCGGCATGGCGATGCTCTTCGTCACCCACAATCTCGGCGTGGTCGCCGAAATCGCCCATCGCGTCGCGGTCATGTATGCCGGAAGGATTGTCGAAGAAGGGCCGGTCGGGGAGGTTTTCCGTAATCCGAAGCATCCCTACACGATGGGTCTTCTTGCCTCCATGCCGCGCCTCGGCGACGCATCGCGGATGAAACAGGCGGGCGAAAAACTCTCTGCCATTCCCGGCATGGTCCCGAGCCTGATGAACATGCCGAGCGGTTGCGCCTTTTCCCCGCGCTGCCAATTCGCGATCGATGCCTGTCGCGCCGCGATCCCCGTGCTCGAACAGGTCAATCCGCAGCACGCCAGCCGCTGCCTCAGATGGCAGGAGATCTAGATGAACGCACCGCTGCTCTCCGTCCGCGACCTCTCGAAACATTATACGTCCCGCGGCACGCGGCTGAACATTCTTGAGGGTATCTCCTTCGATATCGGCAAGGGGGAAGTCGTCGGGCTTGTCGGCGAATCCGGCAGCGGAAAGACCACGATCGGGCGTTCCGTCCTCCGGCTTGTCGAACCCTCCACAGGCAGTGTCCGTTTCGACGGACAGGAACTCACCGGACTTTCCGCCTCGGCGCTCCGACGGCAACGGCCGCGCATGCAGTATATTTTCCAGGACCCTTTCGCCAGTCTGTCGCCACGCCTGACGATCGGGGAAATCCTGACGGAGGGCCTGAAGATCCAGGGGATCGGATCGCCACGCGACAGGCTCGAACGGGCGCAAACCGCGTTGGCCCAGGTCGATTTGCCCGCTGAGGCGATCAATCGCTATGCGCATGAATTTTCCGGCGGGCAGCGCCAGCGCATCGGCATCGCCCGGGCATTGACCTTGTCGCCGGAATTCATTGTTGCCGACGAGCCGGTCTCGGCACTCGACGTGTCGATCCAGGCGCAGGTGATCAACCTGCTGCGCGAGTTGCAACAGCGGCTTGGCCTTACCATGCTGTTCATTTCGCATGACCTCGCCGTCGTCGAATATATCTGCGACCGGGTGATCGTGCTTTATCTCGGCCGCATCATGGAGATCGCTCGGAGCGCCGATCTCTACGCGCGACCGCAGCATCCCTATACGCGCGCGCTTCTCTCGGCCATTCCATCGCCCGATCCGGATGCCCGCCGGAACCGGCAGATCCTGAAAGGCGATATTCCAAGCCCGGCCAATCCGCCGAGCGGCTGCGTTTTTCGCACGCGCTGTCCGAGTGCGCTCGAAGCCTGCGCCCGCGCTGTTCCGCAATTGCGGGAGATTGCGCCCGGCCATTTCAAGGCCTGCATTCGCGACGACCTCGACTGATCCGCCATCCACCGGAGAAAACAGATGAACGTCAAGACGCCGCATCCGGCCATCGGCGGAAACTGGGCGAGCCTGCTTCTGCCGATCGCAGCCGATGACAGCATCGAATTCGATAAGCTCGGCGAAGAGATCGACATCCTCATCGATGCCGGCGTCGACGGCATCTATTCGAACGGCACCGCCGGCGAATTCCACAATCAGACGGAGGAGGAATTCGACAGGATCGAGGCGATGCTGGCCGAACGCTGCAAGGCTTCCTCCATGCCCTTCGTGATCGGCGCCTGCCAGCCCGACCCGCTGATCATGCTCAATCGCATCAGCCGCGCCGCCGCGCTCAATCCCCGCGCCATTCAGGTCATCTTGCCGGACTGGTGGCCACTTACCGATGCCGAAGCGGTCGACTTCCTGAAACGGGCGGCCGAGGCCGCCGAGGGAATTCCGCTCATCCTCTACAATCCGCCGCATGCCAAACGGGTGCTGGCGCCCAAGGAACTGGGCATGGTCTGCGCGGCAGCGCCTGCGGTGATCGGCATCAAGCTCGCCGATGGCGACGCTTCCTGGTATGCCGAAGCCCGCCGGCATCTATCGGGACTTTCGCTCCTCGTCCCCGGCCATCATCTCGCAACCGGCATCAAGGAGGGCGTTGCGACAGGCTCCTTTTCCAACGTGGCCTGTCTCAGTCCACGCGGTGCTCAGGCCTGGACGGTGTCGATGCGAGACGAACTTGACGCCGCTCTCGATCTGGAGAGACGCATCTGCACGTTTATGGACGCGCATATCGTCCCATTTCGCCAGGAATTCGGCTATTCGAACGCCGCTCTCGACAAACTTCTAAGCGCCATCGGCAATTGGGGACCCGTGGGCACGCGTTTACGGTTTCCGTATCGGTCGATTGACATGGCGGAAGCGGTCAGGTTGCGGCGCATCGCCCTCTCCGAACTTCCCGATCTTTTCCCCTGAGGTTGCCCTGGGCGAACGGCCCCTGGAGTAATGAGCGGAGCAATACAGATCATGAGACCGCAGACGCGATCCCGGTCTTGAAGGAAGAGAAGAATTTTCTGTTGTCGCAAATGAAAAATCTGATTTACTGACATTCGCTGCTTTGGCTTTAAGGGGGATATTGCCGATGGTGGGGACCCGCAGGGATATTTTGCTTGGTGGTTTGGCGTTACTTGGCGCCGGCGCAGTCGGCAAATCGGCCTTCGCCGCGGCGTCTTCCTTTTTTGACGGCACCACCGTCGACAATGGCGTGACGTTCCGAAGGACCAACTTCGCCAAGATCGACAGACGGTGGCAACGCCAGGTCGTCAAATATTTCAGCAGCGAGCCGATCGGCACCGTCGTCGTCGATACGAGGCACCATTTCCTCTACGTGATCATGGAGAACAAGACCGCCATCCGCTACGGCGTCGGCGTCGGTCGCGAGGGCTTCAAATGGTTTGGCCGCGCTACGATCGATGCCAAATCGCTTTGGCCGCAATGGACGCCGCCGCCGGAGATGCGCAAGCGCCATCCCGAACTGCCTGAATTCGTGGCGGGAGGCTCACCGAAAAACCCGCTCGGACCCCGCGCCATGTACCTGCATCGCGACGGCGTCGACACGGGCTATCGCTTCCATGGCACGCTTGAGCCCTGGAGCATCGGCAAGGATGCCTCCAGCGGCTGTATCCGCATGTTCAACGAGGATGCCATCGACCTTTACCAGCGCTGCCCGATCGGTACGGCTGTGCAGGTTCTGCCGCATATCGCCGACCAGGCCGAAAGCACCACGCAGGTCAGCCAAACAACCCCGGTCGAATGAGGAAAATAACTCTGATGTCTGCTACGACCGGATATACGAGGCGCCTTCTCGCTGCGGCCATGCTCCTGGCGCTGGCCGGCTGCTCCACCACGGAGATCGCCTCCCTGGAAGAACCCACCGTGGCGCCAATGACCGGCCAGACCAACGATCCCGCGCCCGGCTTCGAAAACGTCGCGGCGGGCAGCGAAGAGGATTTTATCCTCAATGTCGGCCGGCGGATCTACTTCAAGCAGGACTCGGCCGCGCTCGATTCCGTCGCCATGGCAACCTTGGACAACCAGGCCAATTGGCTCAACAGGAACCCGACCTGGCTGCTCAAGCTGCAGGGATTTGCCGACGATTCCGGTTCCGCGTCGAAGATGGAGACGCTGTCGCAGAAGCGCGCCGACGCGGCGATGGCCTATCTCGCCTCGAAGGGCGTGGACACCAAGCGCATGTGGGCCAAGGGCTACGGCAACGATCGCGAAGTCCGCGACTGCACCGAGCGCTCCTGCAAAGTGCAGAACCGGCGGGTCGTCACCAATCTCCGCACCCAGCCCGACGCGGTTTGACCGCAGATCGAGCGACGGGCCTCAGCATTCTCCGCTAGAGCGGGATGATTTTACGTCCGTTCATATCCGGCTTCCTTGAAGTAGTTTAGGCACTCTTTTGGCGAGACGGTTTGGAGGATGGCTGCCAGTGCGTCGTCGATGGCGTTGCGGGTTCTGGCCTGTGCCTGTCGCAGCCCGTGTTTGATCTTGGCGAAGAGCTTCTCGATCGGATTGAGATCTGGGGAGTATTGCGGCAGAAAGAATAGTCGGGCGCCGGCCCAACGGATGGCGACCCGGATCGCCTTGGCTTTATGCGAGCCGAGATTGTCCATCACGACGATGTCGCCAGGTTTGAGCTCTGGCACCAGCACCTTTTCGACATAGATGAGGAAGCGCTCGGCGTTGATGGGGCCATCGATGATCCATGGTGCGCTGACGCGGTCGGTTCGAAGCGCGGCGATGAAGGTCATCGTATTCCAATGGCCGAAAGGAGCTTTGCCCAAGAGCCGTTCGCCACGCGGCGCCCAGCCTCTGAGCGGCGCCATGTTCGTCTTCGTCCAGGTTTCGTCGATGAAGAGAAGACGGGCCGGATCGATGCGATGGCGATGCTTCAGCCAGCGCGCCCGCCTGGCGGCGACGTCGGGTCGCTCCCGTTCGCTGGCGACCAGCGTCTTTTTTTATAACTCAGCCCTTCATCCCGGACGAAGGCCCAGACGGACCGGTAATCCACGTCCAGACCCCGCTCCGCCAATTCCGCGACCAGCCCGCGCAACGTGAACGCACTCGCGCGGCAGCGTTCGACAAGCCATTCCCGGTGGCCACCGCAGATCGCCCGCGGCTTGTGGCCGCCCATCTGGCCGGGTGCTGCGCTGCCCGTTGCGTGGAACCGCCGTACCCAATCGATCGCGGTGCTGATGCCAATGCCGAACCGTTTGGCCGCAGCCCGGCACGACAGCCCCTCCTGCGTCACCGCCCCGACAACACGCTCTCGCAGATCATTCGAAAAAGGTCTCGCCATCCAGACCGGCCTCCTTACCGGCCTGAAGGATGAATCTGATTTGCGTCCAAAAGGGAATCTGGAGGGTTCTGTGAGGTCCGGGCGCTGTGCGTGCGGCATTCACTGATCGGACCTCATTGAAGCCGGATTGAGCGAAGGCGCGGGTTGTTTGGCGCTATGGGGATTTAGCCGAAGCGGTGGATGGCGTTTTGCAGGGTTGAGCCTTGCCGGAGCCCGTGGACAGGTATGGAAGGAGATTCTTGCCGGTATTTGCGGTGTCTTTGACGCGCCTGTCGGCTGGTTTGCATCGACCGAAACGTCGCTCGGGCACGATTGGCCAAAGCACTCGCACCGCGGCTCTTCGGCATGCCGACGCTGATCGTTGCAATGATGGCGCGCGTGGTATGATCATGAACTGTCGTTCCATGCTGGCCGACGTACCGGCTGGAGCGGGGTCCACGCGCCGATGATCGTCATGGTTCCGCCGCAACAGGAGCAGCGGTGCAGCAAAGGTGGTGGCTTTGTGTCCGGTTCTTCGACCGGGTGTTCCGGCGGCGGGACGTCGAGCAGGCTTCGGCACAGGTCCAGCTTCAGTTGCCGATGGCCATTGGCAAGCAGGCCATAATGACGAATGCGGTGAAAGCCGTCCGGAACGGTGTGAAGCAGGAAACGGCGGATGAACTCGTGGGCATCGAGCGTCATTACCTTTTGCCTGCCGCCCGTTCGATAGTCCTTCCATCGGAATGTGACTCGATCGCCATCGATGCTGACGAGGCGGGAATTGGAGATGGCAATGCGATGGGTATAGCGCCCGAGATAGGCCAGCACCTGTTCGGGTCCGGCAAATGGCGGCTTGGCATAGACCACCCAGGCGACACGCCGCGTTTCTTTGACAATGTGATTGAACGCCGCCGGATTGGCCAGGCCGGCGATATCGCCAAAGAACCGAAGCTGGTCCAGGTCGTAGGCCTGCTTCAGCTCTTCAAGAAACAACCGCCTGAACAGGGATGACAGAACGCGCACGGGCAGGAAGAAGTTTGCCCGGCAGGGAACCCAACGGGACTGGTCCGCCGACAATCCGCCGCCCGGCACGATGCAGTGGATATGAGGGTGAAAATGGAGGTTCTGTCCCCAGGAGTGCAGCACCGCGATGAAGCCGATCTCTGCACCCAGATGCCTGGGATCGGCAGCAAGCTTGCGCAACGTCTCGGCGACGGCGCGAAACAGGATCGTGTAAACGGCATGTTTGTTCTGGAAGGCAATTGCGGCGATCTGCTGCGGTAGGGTGAAGACCACGTGGAAATAGCCGACAGGCAGAAGGTCGGCCTGTCGGGCAGCAAGCCAGTCACGGCTCGCCTGTCCCTGGCACTTTGGGCAATGCCGGTTGCGACAGGAATTATAGGCGATGCGGAACGCCGCGCAGTCCTGACATTGCTGGACATGCCCGCCCAGGCGAGCGGTCCGGCACATCTCGACCGCACTCATGACCCGGCGTTCGACACGCCCGAGATGGGTGTCGTGGGCTTGACGATATCTTTCCCCGTGGCGGCGAAAAATATCCGCCACCTCCAGTCCCGCCGCCATGGCGAAACTTGCTCAGCTTGGCGGCACCACCTCCAGCGTCAGTCGGTCGAGCGGGCTGGTCGTGCTGCGGATCAGGGTATTGGAAACCTTCGTGTAGCGTGCCGTGGTGGACAGATTGTTGTGGCCGAGCAAAACTTGGATGATGCGGATGTCGGTTCCGCTTTCCAAAAGATGGGTGGCAAAGCTGTGGCGCAGCGTATGCACCGTTACCCTTTTGTCGATGCCGGCCGCGGCGCACGCCGAACGGCAGGCAGAATACAGAACCTGGACGTCGATGGGCTTGGTCTCGTCCCGACCCGGAAACAGCCAGACCTCGGGTCTCGCCAGCCGCCAATAGACCCGCAGGATCGCGAGCAACTGCGCTGACAGCATGACGTTGCGATCCTTTCCGCCCTTGCCATGCTCGACGCGGATGATGCCGCGTTCGCCATCAATGTTGCGGACCTTGAGATGGACAGCTTCCGAGGCGCGCAGCCCCGCCGCATACGCTGTCGTCAGTGCGGTACGGGTCCTCAGGCTTGGAACGGCTTCCAGAAACCGCACGATCTCGTCGCCGTTGAGGATCGTCGGCAGCTTGGCCGGTGTCCGGGCATAGGCAATGCGCTCCGGTATCTCGCCATGACCAAGCGTGACGCCAAAGAAGAACCGCAGGGCACAAACTGTCTGGTTCAAGGCTGGCCATGATAGGCCCGATGAAACCAGATGCACCTGAAACGCGCGCACGTCTTCCAGTCCAAGACGGTCTGGCGATCGCCCGAAATAGCGCGAGAACTTCGTTACCGCATGTAAATACGATCGTTGCGTTGCTGGCGAAAGATTGCGGATCGTCATGTCATCGATCATGCGCCGGCGTAGAGGGCTCATCTCCGTCATCGTCATCTCCTGATTGAAGGTTGGGCAAAACAGCCCATTCCTTCAATCAGGAGCGCTTCATGCAATCAGATCCTCCAAATGCCGCGAAAGCGGCTTCGTTCAATCCCAATTGCGATTCCACCTAAAATCATCCCGCTCTAATGCGAAGGCGACAGCACGTGGGTGAGTGGTGAGGACAGATCAATGACAAACCTGATATCCGCCGCATTCACCGCCACGACCAGCTGATAGTTGCCGGGTTCGGCGCGGAAGGCGCCGGTCTCGACATCGAAATAAGCGAGATCCCGCGGCAGGATCTTCAGCACCGCCGTGCCGGTCTCGCCGGGCTGCAGCGAAAGCTTTGCGAAGGCGCGCAGTTCCTTGTCGGGCCGCTCCACCTTGGTCTCCGGCGACCGCACATAGAGCTGCACCAGTTCCGAGCCCGCCCGGTCGCCGATATTGGTCAGGTCGACGCTCACGGTGATCCCTTCAGATCCCATTTCGCCGGTCGACAGCCGCGGCTCAGCCCAGCTGAAGCGCGTATAACCAAGACCGAAGCCAAAGGGAAAGAGCGGCTCGACGGCGTGAGTATCGTGATGACGGTAGCCGACGAAGACGCCTTCGGCGTAGCGCACATGCCCGTCCTTGCCGGGATAGACGGCGGGATCGCCTGTGATGGCGGAATTGTCGGTGAGCGCCTTCGGGAAGGTCTGCGGCAGGCGGCCGCCCGGCTCGACATCACCGAACAGCACGTCGGCGACGGCATTACCCAGCTCCTGCCCCGGATACCAGATCTGCAGCACGGCGCGGACCTTGCCGAGCCAGGGCATTTCCACCGGGCCGCCGGTCTGCAGCACGACGACGGTGTTGGCATTGGCGGCGGCCACCCGCTCGATCAGTTCCTCCTGCCGGCCCGGAAGCCGCATGTCGGGCAGATCAAGACCTTCCGTATCCCATTCGCCGTCACGGCCGACGAAGAGAAGCGCCAGATCGGCATTGCGGGCCGTCTCGACGGCTGCCTCGATATCGGCCTCGCCGAGCGGCTTTTCCACGCCGAAACGGACGGCGATCAGGTTGATGCCCTCCCCGCTCGCGGTGGACGGCTCATATTCGACGGTCATCGCATAGGCCCGGCCGGCCTCGAGCGCCACGGTGCCGCGCTGCTCGTCATTGGCCGTGCCGAAATAGTTTTCGCCGCGCGTCCAGCCATCATGGCCGTCCACCGTCAGCGCACCGTCGACAAAGAGCCGCGCCAAGCCGGCATTGGTCATGCCGAAAACATGATCGCCACTCTCCTCCGGCACGAATTGCATGGTCATCCTGGCCGAAAAATCGGCAGGGTCGAGTTCGCCCGACGGCAGCTCGAACCAGAAGAATTCGCCCTTGTCGACGGTCTCCACATGCAGCGGATTGCCCTTGCAGCCGCGGCCCTTGAAATATTCGACCGTGATCTTGCCCTTGAATACGTCGATCAGACGGTTATGGCGGCAGCCGACCGCATGGCTGATGCTGTTGGCATTGGCAAGGGCGGCGCGAATGCCTTCGAGCGGGCTCACCGTATAATGCGCCGCAATCTGTGCGCTGCCGCCGCCCATGACGCGCGCGCTTGCCGCATTGGGGCCGATGACGGCGATGCGGTCCAGCGAGGTTTTCGCCAGCGGCAGGATGCCGTCATTCTTGAGGAGCACCGCGCCTTCCGCGCCGAGGCGCCGGATCAGCGCCCGGTCTTCCGGCAGGTCGACCGTCCGCTCTGTCAGATCGGGTTTGCTCTCGAAGGCGCCGACCCGCTCGAGCAGAAGCAGCATCCGCCGCGCCGCAGCCCGTACCGTCGCCGCCTCGACCTTGCCCTCGCGCACGGCCGCAACCAGTTTCTCACCGCGATCGCGCGCCGGACCCGGCATTTCGAGATCGAGACCGGCATTGATCGTCTCTTCAGTCGAATGTGAGCCGAACCAGTCGGACATGACAATACCTTGGAAACCCCATTCCTCGCGCAGCACCTTGGTCAGCAGCCAGTGATGTTCGCTCGTATAGGTGCCGTTTAGGCGATTATAGGAGGACATGACCGCCATCACACCGGCGCGGCGCACGGCCTGTTCGAAGGGCAGCAGGTAGATTTCGCGCAGCGACCGCTCGTCGATATCGGACGACATGGTCTGCCGCTCGATCTCGGACTCGTTGCCGGCAAAGTGCTTGATCGTCGCGGCGATCCCCTCGCCCTGCACGCCGCCGATATAGGCAACGGCCAGCTCGGCAGTCAGCATCGGATCTTCCGAATAACATTCGAAATTGCGGCCGTTGAGACCGGAACGATGGATATTCACCGTGGGCGCCAGCAGCACCGCGGCACCCTTGCTCTTTGCCTGACGCGCAAGGGCTTTGCCCATCTGCGAGACGAGTTCGGGATTCCATGTGGCGCCGAGCGCGATGCCGACGGGAAAGCAGGTGGCCTTGACGCCGGCGACCAGGGAACCCGCGCCGCGCGCACCATTCGGGCCGTCCGTCACCTTGATCTTCGGCACGCCGAGGCGCTCGACGGGGACGGTCGTCCAGAAATCGGCGCCGGATAACAGCGAGACCTGCTCCTCGGGTGTCATCTGGTCGAGAATGGAATCGATCATGCAAACCTCCCACGGAAATCCTTAAACCTACCGATTACTCGGTATTTTTAAGATGTCAATCGGACAAGCCTGATGTATGGATGGAAAGCATGGGAGAAATCGGCCGAGGACCGGCCGACCGCCGCTCCAAGAGGCAGACAAGAGACGATGGCAGAATTGTCGGAACATCAGGCCGGAGAGGAAAAACGACCGCGCCGATCCCGCAAGGGAGAAACACGCCGCGCGGAAATCCTGACGGCGGCGATGCGGCGCTTTGCCGAGGACGGCTACCAGAATGCCGCGATCGGCGACATCGCCCGGGATGTCGGCCTGTCGCTGCCCGGCTTGCTGCACCACTTTCCTACAAAGGTCGATCTGCTACTGGCGATCCTCGCGCAACGCGACCTCGAAAGTGCTGATTTCATCGAGCACTATTGCTCCGATCTCAGCGGCCTGCTCAAGGGCATGGTTGCCATCTTCCGCCGCAACGCCGAAATGATCGAGGTCGTCAGGGCCTTCGCCATCTTGAATGCGGAGAGCCTGATGAAGGACCACCCCGCCAAAGCATGGTTTCTCGGCCGCGCCACCCAGATGCAGAAGGATGTCGCCGCGACCTTCGAACGGGCGATTGCCGACGGCACGATTGACGCCAAGACCGACAGCAGGGCAATGGCCGCCGAACTGATCGCGGTGATGGACGGGCTGCAGATGCTCTGGCTGCGCGATCCCGACCGCTTCGACATGGTCGGCGGCTTGGAGGCCTATGTCGGCCGGCTGCTGGCAAGCCTCGGCTTGAAGGACTGATCGCGTATACCTCCAGCGAAGCCGGCCAACCGGTTGACGATGCCGCTTACGGCTTCGCGGTACCTCTGCCCGACCAGCCAACCCGTATGTCTTGTACTCTGACGACCTATACGCGCCGCCGATGTGCCGCGCTGTCGTCCGGCCTTGTCCGCGCCCCCGCATCGGAGCGGCAATGACGGGCTCTCTCAAGAATGAACCGTCAGGCCTTTTGCAGCCGCCACGTCCTGATTTCAAATGGCATGATCTCGGCCGGCCCCTTCCGCTCCATCGGTTCCTCCAGAATGTTGAGCGGCGGCGAGGTCGACCATCCGGACGGCAGGGCAAGCGAGAGGCGGCCGCGCCGGCCGGCGGGTTCGTAGAGGCGCAGGATCAGGCCGTCGCCCGCTTCCGCCGGTTTCAGACCGGAAAAGGCGACGGGAGTGCCGGCGACCGCAAGCGGCGCGAACGTGCCGGCGGAGAGGCCCTTGGCCTCCACCGCGACCAGCGGCTGGTTGAGATCGATCGCCTCGTCGAGCACACCGCCTTCATGCCAGGCGCCGTCATGCGGCATCAGCGCATAGGTGAAGCTCTGCTCGCCTTCATCGGCCAGCGGATCCGGATAGATCGGCCCGCGCACCAGGCTCATGCCGATCACATTGCCGCGGGCGCTGTGACCATATTTGGCATTGTTGAGCAGTGCGACGCCGAAACCCGGCTCACTGATATCGACGAAGCGATGGGCGACGGCCTCGAACATTGCCTGCTCCCAGGAAGTGTTCGTGTGGGTCGCCCGCTCGACGATGCCAAAGGCGCATTCGAACGTTGCCTTCCGGGCCTTTACATCGACCGGGTTGAGGGTGCGCAGCAAGGTGCGGCGGTCGTGCCAGTCGATCGTCGTTTCGATATCGAGCCGCTTGGAATTGGCGGTCAGCACATAAGTCTGGGTAACGCTCGAATTCCGGTAGCGATGAACGACGCGGATTGCCGCGGGGTGCGGGCCGCTTTCGACGAGCGAGATGCTCTCCGGCGCCTCGAGACGGACGGCCTTTTCGGCATAATCCGCATCGATATCCCAGGCGTCCCAATTGCGCGGCTTGTCATCCGGATAGACCCAGAGCTGGTTGGCCGAACCATCGACCGCTTCCCGGCCACTCGCCTTGTGGATGAGGCTTGAAACCGCCCCGTCCTTGCCGATGACGACGGCGAGATGATCGTTTTCGAGACGATCGGAACTTGCTTTCAGCCCGCCGGCCGGCTGCAGGGACTGCCTGTCGAAGACCGCCACGGACAGAGGAGCGACGATATCGCCGGCCGAGATGACCGTGCCGTCGGCAAGCGTGGCGCTCACCGGCCGCGGCGCAAGCGACGGATTGACGACGACGAGCGCATCGCCAACCCCACCCTTCGGCAGATGGGCCGAGAGCGCCTGCAAGGCCTTTGCCTGCTCGGACTTGGCATTGTCGATGACGCCGCCGAGTTCCTGCTCCGCATCCTGATAGACCTCGCGGATGCTCGATCCCGGCAGGATATCGTGAAACTCGTTCTTCAGCACCACGCGCCAATCCGCTTCGAGGCTTTTCGGCTTGTCGGCACCCAGCATATGGGCAAGTGAAGCAAGCGTTTCTGCGGTGATCAACGCCCGTTCGGCCTGGCGATGTTTGCGCTTGACGCCGCTTTGGCTCGTCAGCGTCGCGCGGTGCAGTTCGAGATAGATTTCACCGTCCCAGACCGGAAGGTTCTTTTCCCTAGCGGTGCGATGCGCCTTCTCATAGAAGCTTTTGACGGTGCCCCAGCGCGCCTGCGGGATGGCCGGGAAATCGCGCAATTGCACTTCGCGCTCCACCATTTCGGGCGTCACGCCGCCGCCGCCGTCGCCATAGCCGACCGCCAGAAGCGAAGTATCGTGCTGCACCTTGCCGCGGAAATTCTTCCATGTCGGCACATAACAATCGGCCTGCACGAAGCCGTTATATCCCTGCATCGGATTGTCGAAAGTGTGGGTCAGCACCTGGCTGCCGTCGAAGCCCTTCCACCAGAAGAGATCGGAAGGGATATGGTTGGTCTCGCTCCAGTTGACCTTGATGGTGAAGAAGCTGTCGATGCCGCCCTGTCTCAGGATCTGCGGCAGCGCGCCGGAAAAACCGAAGCAATCCGGAAGCCAGCACACCGTATGGCGCGTGCCGAAGGTCTTTTCGAAATAACGCTGGCCGTAGAGAACCTGGCGGACGAGGCTTTCGCCTGTGGGCATATTGGTATCGGGCTCCACCCACATGCCGCCGACGGTTTCCCATTTTCCTTCCGCGACCTTCTCCTTGATGCGTTCGAGAAGCTCCGGGTCTTCCTCTTCCATCTGTGCGTAATAATGGGCGGTCGACTGGTTGAAACGGAAATCGTCGGAGCGCTCCATCAGCGACAGCGCCGTATTGAAGGTGCGCCGCATCTTGCGCCGCGTCTCGCGATAGGGCCAAAGCCATGCGAGGTCGATATGCGCATGACCGGTCAGCAGCAACTCGCCATTCGGCGGAAAGCGCTTCTGCAGTTCCTTCAACCGCGCCGTCAAAACCTCGAAGGCCGAGGCTGCCGAGGCGCTCTGCTCAACGCTCAGGCCTGCCGGGTTTGCCGCAAGCTCCGGCAGCTCCCAGATTTTCTGCTGCATCGCGGCGTCGGCGGTGCGGGAGATGTAAGCCGCCGTATCCGACGGCCAGTCTAGGCTGCGCAGGGCCTGTTCGGCGGCATCCATCAGATGCGGCACGACTTCATGCTCGCCGAGCACGTCGATCGCCTCGGAAACCTGCTTCAACAGAAGGTGCAGGCGATGGGCCGGGCCGTCGAGCCAGATGAACCGGGCCTTGTTCAGCCGCGGGGCCCGGTTCGGCTCGCCGAACGGAAAGCGCGCGACGCTTTCCGTCGCAATCGAGAAACGGCGGCCCTTTACCGGGAATTCCTGATGATAGGGGTCGAGACCGAATGTTTCGCTTTTGCCATCGGGATAGCTCAGAGTGATCAGGCTCTCGCCGCCGAGATCGAGCTGCAGACGGATATCTTCGAGGGGCCAGCCCTCCGGCGCTGCGGCACTTACGGCAAAATGCACGACGCCTTGGCGATGCGGCCAGTCCTGCTGATGGCCGATCGGCTCACCCTCGAATGTCCAGCCGTCGATCGGGCTACTCTGCCGATCCCGCCAATGCGCCAGCTCGGTGATACGGACTTTCAGGCGGTCGAGGCGTTGGGCAATGGTGAGAGGCATGGCTTATCCTGTTGAAAAATCGGCGGCAAACGATTCGGGATCATGGCTTTGGGAGATGAAGATGGTGCGACAGAGATCGCTATCGCCCGCCCCTCCTCCCAGCGGGTCCTGACGGCCCTTAGATTAAGTAACTTTGATTTGCCGTCAAGCGTAGAGGACAGTCTTTGTGAAGCGAGCCACTGTCGATGTCCAATCTTTCCCTCCCAACTCTCGTTCCCAATGTTCGATAGGTAACTTCCACCCGTTCAAAAGGCGACGAACGAACGCTGCTCGCTGCCAGCACCGAGAGGGATGATTGCCTCTACGTCT
The DNA here is from genome assembly GCF_051810745.2 of Rhizobium sp. F40D2. Classification (NCBI taxonomy): domain Bacteria; kingdom Pseudomonadati; phylum Pseudomonadota; class Alphaproteobacteria; order Hyphomicrobiales; family Rhizobiaceae; genus Rhizobium; species Rhizobium sp. F40D2. The sequence continues at coordinate 334,452 of NZ_JBPWQX020000004.1, read as the reverse complement.
TGAACCGTTAAACTTGGCCTCGACCGCGAGAGCATGCCGTGCGCGGGTTGTGTGCATGGCGGTGAAGCCTGGGGCCTCGACCAAGAGACAGACTCAGCTATGCGGCGAAAAATGGTCCAGTGGAAAAGCCGAGGTCAGACCGGTGGGCCGTGTAGCGACCAACCTTAATCTTGTAGACCTACGGAGACGACCGGCGTCTAGCCGACGTTGGCAGGTGAGGCGCTGTTTCCGACCCGGTCGAAGAACGGCCGGCCATCGTCGAGATGTTCGTGGAAAGGTTCCGCGTACGCCTCCGCGGAATACCTGGTGAAGGAGGCTGACGGGTTCGTAGCGCGAGCTTTCGCGGCATCGTAACGCTAATGCTGCTTTCGCTTCTTGTATGGGCAGCAGCTCTTCAGGCCCTGTCAACGCACCGTGGACGAGTGCCCGCAGCTCTTTGCGCACCGGAATGGCGCTTGAGGGGCAGCAGTTGCGTGAAGAGAATGGCAACCATGTCGTCGACAGGGCTTACCCAGAAGAAGGTGCCTGCCGCCCCGCCCCAGCAATAGGCTCCGACATGCGCCGAAATTTGTGCCTCGCTGGATTAGCAACTCATTATGGGGTCAGCGGTTCGTATCTCTTCAAGGCGCGGGAGCCCACCGAATAAGCGTCGTTCGTGAATCCGTGATGCACTGAAATCGCCGCCAATCCGCTGCTGGTCAACCTGAGTTAGTCCGGTTGATGGGGATTGCCTAGCACGTGAAGTGGATTGTCGTCTTGTCAAAGCCCAGTGGACCGAACCATCATCGCACCAGCTTCTTGCGACGCAGCAGCTCCCGCGGCGCGGATGTCTGCCAGACCGTCTGGAAGGATTCCACCACATTGTCTGGCGTAACCGCCAAACCCGGTAGCGCCACCCACGCTGGTGGAAGCCGACCAAGTAGTGAAGTCACCGTTGTCGACGCCGCAGTCTGGCCCTGTCTGAAGGGTTGCTGGGCCGCTATCGCTACGATGGGCCCGCCGGCAGCAAGTTCGATGGCCGCATCTCGGCCAAGATCGATGGTCGCGATCGGAATCGTCATCCCAGCTTCCACGATCGCGCTTGCCGCTGCAATGGCAGGCGTGTCCCAAACCACAAAGAGGCCATCGAGCTCGGGGATATGCCTCAGGAGCCCTTCTGCGGTGGATGCGGCGTCCGACAGTGCCGAGAACCGGCGAATCGTAATCTTCAGGTCACGGCGATTAATTCCCATCCATTTCACGAAGGCGATTTCCCGCTCATTTGTAGCAAAGAAGTCCGCGGCATAACCGAGAACGCCTACCTGTGCCCCGACTTGGAGATGGGGAGACAGGCTCTCAGCAGCCATTTTTCCAAGGCCGAAATTATCGGCTGAAATAAGTGAGACGTAGTCCTTAGTCGGCAAGAGGCCAGTTGGCGCGTTGTCTAGCAGCACGAGTTTTATGCCGGCGGCGCCGACACGCTTGTGGGCTTCCGCGACTTTGGCGTTAGCGACGGGCAGGGAGATTATTGCATCGGGCGCTTCGCGGACCAGCCGGTCAAGTGCTTGGATTTGCGTGTCTGGTTCAAAGGCGCAGTCGGCGACGTCGATGACCACAACCCCACATGCACCAAGCGTGCCGACCAGCCCGGCTAGCAGTTGCTTTGCCCAGTCGCTGGCGGTCGTGTGCAGGACGACCGCGACGCGGAGCCCTCCAGCTCGTGCGCGCGCCATGTCTTCTGGCAAGAGGAGGACCCGTTCGGGTGCTGCCGCACGCTCTCCATGGGGTCCGAGACCTGTGATCGTCATCGTTTCCCCTTTTTCGTTCCAGGCGGGTGAGGTGTTTCGGCTTCTCCATTTCTTGCGGAGATCCGTCTTTTAAGATCGATGAAGCGGGGATGGGCCTGCGGCCTGCCTGCCATGATCCAATCCCGCAAAATCGCCGGTGCGAACAGGGCTTCGGCGGCGGTGATGGCGGCGCCGACCAAGCCTGACGAGCTACCCATCTGCGAGCGGATGATCTGCAGGTCGCGACTGACGAGCGGGTGGCATGCACCGTAAATTGCCTCGCGCGCGGAGGCGAGAAGAATGTCATTGGACTGGGCGATGGAGCCGGCAAGAACAATAATCTCAGGGTTCAACATATTCGCCAGCGTGGCGATGACCTGGCCAATCAACCGGCCACTTTGCGAGAGGGTATCGATCGCGCCGCGATCTCCCATCTGTGCGGCCTGTGCGACCTCCATCGCGGTTATTTCCTGACCGCGCCGCATCAAGTCGGCAATGATCGGGCTGTGGCCGCGTTCTGCCGCCGCCCGACACTCCCTGGCGATTGCGTCCGAACCCGCCATCTCCTCGAGCGTCCCTGTTCTGTCGCCAACGACGACGGGAACCGCACCGATCAAGCCCACGGCCCCTTGCGCCCCCCGAAAAAGACTGCCGTCGCCGACCAATCCGGCGCCGATCCGCTTTCCGACCTTGATGACCAGCATCGTTTCATGGCCGATGCCGGCACCAGCGCGCAATTCACCCATGGTCATCGTCTCGACGCTGGAACGCAGCCACACCGGCGCATCAAAGGTTTCGACGAGCCGCTCGACGATCGGAAAGCTCTCCCAGCCCGGCAAGGCGGAAGGTGTCGAAGTTTGAAAAAATGCTTCCCGTCCATCGGCCACCGCACCGGGTGTCGAAATCGATATGCCCCACAGATCGTGCTGAGCGCCTTGGCGTTCTATTATCCAGCGAAACAGGGCGGTCAGGCGATCGCACAGGCTGGAAACTGGTTCGGTCAGGTCCGCCTCTTCGTGATGTTCCATGATGAGCCGTCCCGAAAGATCGGCGATGCCAACTCCCAACGCCGTCTGGTCGAGGGTCGCAACCAAGATGCTCGCGCGATCAGTGGAAAAGCGGACCAGACGTGGTGCACGGCCGCCAGTCGCGGCGCCGAGCTCGCTCTCGTCGACGAGGGCCAAGTCAATCAAGGTACCGAGGCGGTCGGCGACAACGGCGCGGCCCAGCTCGCTGTCGCGCTCGATCTCTTGCCGCGTCGTCGAGCGCTCGGTGCGGACGAGATTGAGGATCTCGACCAAGCTTGGCGCCGCCGTCTCGGATGTTCTCGGACGGCCCTTTTTTCGTGCAAGTGTGCCGGCGTCCAAATCTGCCATGGAGGACATCCAGCCTTCCTTTTGAATTTCGTCGAGCAACCTAGATAGGACGCACTCTTAAGGGGCGCAACAACAAACTTTTGTATTAAATCAGCAAAAGATAGCCAGCTTATGTTGAATATATATTGACATCGGCTTTTTCGCTGCGTAGTTGTTTGCGCATCGGAGGCATTCGGGAGGACAGCGATGACCGACTTCAAGCTCGCGTATCATGCGAATTGCTGGGGAGACCTGGGGGGCAACGCTGCCGGTGTGACGTCGATCACCCAGCTTTCCTACCGGACATTCGGCGACATGCGGCGTGCATTTGAAGACATTGCCCGCGCGGGCTATGAGGGCGTCGAGCTGTTTGACGGAAACCTGCTCGATTTCAGTGTCTCGGACATGCGCTCGCTGTTGACGGATCACGGGCTGTCGCTCGTTGCGACTTACGCCGGTGGCAACTTCATCTTCGACGATATTTTGCCTGAAGAGCTGGCGCGCGTGACGCGCGCTGCCGATCGGGCTGCCGAACTCGGCGCTCCCCATCTTGTCGTAGGCGGTGGAGCTAGGCGCTTCGATGGCGTGCGAGAGGCCGATTACCACAAGCTCGCCGCGGCGCTCGATCGCGTCAAGGAGATCGCTGACGGCAGGGGACTTCGCGCCCACTATCACCCGCACCTGTCGACAATCGTCGAAGGTCCTGGCGAGGTTGCCAAGATTTTATCCATGACGTCGATCGACTTCTGCCCCGATACGGCGCACCTCGCTGCCGCAGGCGGCGACCCTGCTAAGCTCATCCGGGACCATTCTACCCGCATCAGCTACATCCACCTGAAGGGATTGCAGCGCGAACCGTTCGCGTTCACGCCGCTCGATCGCGGTGACGTTCCCACCGAGGGCATCATCGCTGCCATGCGCGACGTTGGCTTCAAGGGCTGGGTTTGCGCGGAACTCGATGCCTGGGCCGATCCGCTGGAGGGCGCGACGGCCAGCATGACCTATCTCAAATCGGCCTGAGGGCCACGATCTGGGGCAAGAGCCCTAAACTCTGGGAGGAGAACATGACCAATAGACGAATGTTTATGTGCGGCGCTGCCGCCGTGTTGACGATCGGCCTGGTGGGACCGGCTTTTGCCGATCCGGACTCGGCCTTGGCAAAACTGCAGGAAAGCGTCCTGTCGAAGGGACCGTCGGGCGAAAGCCCGTCACCGGCCTCAGGCATCAGTTTGAGCGATGAGGAACTCGGCAAGATCAAGGCGATGAACGCCACGGCGGCCATTGTCATGCATTATGGCGGCAACGACTGGTCGCGGGCGCAGATCAACGGTCTGCAGACGCAGTTCAAGACGATGGGCATCAAGGTGATCGCGGTCACCGATGCCGGTTTCAAGCCGGAAAAGCAGGTGGCCGACCTCGAAACGATCATGGCGCAGAAGCCCAATATCATCGTTTCAATCCCGACCGACCCGGCAGCGACGGCAAAGGCCTACAAGGCCGCAGCCGATGCCGGTGTCAAGCTGGTGTTCATGGACAACGTCCCGGCGGGCTTCAAGGCGGGAAGTGACTACGTTTCCGTCGTCTCCGCAGACAATTACGGCAACGGCGTCGCCTCCGCCCATCTCATGGCAAAATCGTTGAACGGCGAAGGCGAAATCGGCGTGGTCTTCCACGCAGCCGACTTCTTCGTCACGAAGCAGCGCTACGACGCCTTTAAGGCGACGATCGCCTCCGACTATCCGAAGATCAAGATCGTCGCCGAACAGGGGATCGGCGGCCCGGACTTTTCAGGTGACGCAGAAAAGGCGGCTTCTGCAATTCTGACCTCCAATCCCAACGTCAAGGGCATCTGGGCCGTCTGGGATGTACCGGCAGAAGGCGTGATCGCCGCGGCGCGCAATGCCGGCCGTGACGATCTCGTTATCACCACGATCGACCTCGGCGAGAATGTCGCGATCTCGATGGCGCAGGGCAGTTTCGTCAAGGGCCTCGGAGCACAACGCCCGTTCGATGCCGGCGTTGTCGAAGCGAAACTCGCAGGCTATGCCCTCGTCGGCAAGGAAGCACCCGCCTTCGTGGCGCTGCCAGCCCTACCAGTCACCCGCGACAACCTGCTCGATGCCTGGAAGACCGTCTACTCCACCGAGGCGACGGCCAACATCAAGACCAGCCTCGGCCAATAATTCTACAATGAGCGCCGCAGCCTGCTGCGCCAACGGATGACAGTGCGGAGGCCTTCCTCCGCACTGGTCGATGACGACATGGCGCCTCAGCGCCAGTATTCAGGAGACAGACCCATGACGAAAATTATGAACGTCGCCATGATCGGGGGTGGCTTCATGGGCAAGGCGCATGCCATGGCCTATGCTTCCATGCCGATGTTTTTCTGGCCGGCACCGGCCATTCCCCGCCGCAAGGTGGTGGTCGACGTCACGGACGGACTGGCTGACGAAGCCCGTCAACGCTTCGGTTTCGAGGAAGCATCCTCCGACTGGCGTTCGGTCGTCAATCGCGCCGATATCGACGTCGTCGACATTTGCACTCCGAACAACGTCCATGCCGAGATCGCCATCGAGGCGTCCAAAGCCGGCAAGCACATCATTTGCGAAAAGCCACTGGCGCGCACGGTCGAAGAGGCCCGCGCCATGGCGGAGGCCGTCAAGAAGGCCGGCGTCATCAACATGGTGGCCTTCAACTACCGGCGCACGCCAGCCGTGGCGCTTGCCAGGAAATATATCGAAGAGGGCCGCATCGGCCGCATCCTGAACTTCCGCGGCACCTATCTGCAGGACTGGTCGGCCGATCCGAATTCGCCGCTCTCCTGGCGCTTCCAGAAGAAGATCGCCGGCTCCGGCACTGTCGGCGACATCGGCACGCATGTCGTTGACCTCGCACATTATCTCGTCGGCCCGATTGCCGAAGTCATCGCGCTGACCTCGACCTACAACAAGACGCGGCCCCTGCAGCAGGGCGGCGTCGACAAGCTGGGGGCAGCTGAAAAGGCGGCCGATGCCGAACGTGGCGAAGTCGATGTCGACGACGAAGTGGTGTCGATGCTGAAATTCGTAAACGGCGCGATCGGTAGCCTGGAGGCGACGCGCAATGCTTATGGCCGCAACAACTTCATCACGCTTGAGATCCATGGCACCAAGGGATCGATCCACTTCAATTACGAACGCCGCGACGAGCTGCAGGTGATGTTTGCCGACGATCCGGCCGATGCACGCGGCTTCCGGACGGTCTACACCGGTCCTGCTCATCCCTATGGCGGCGGCCTGTGGCCGATCCCCGGCCTCGGCATCGGCTATTCCGAAACGAAGATCGTCGAGTGCTACGATTTCTTCTCCGCAATCGCCAAGGGCCGCCAGCCGAGTCCTAACTTTGACGATGGCCTGCTGACGGAACTCGTGGCGGATGCATTTCTGCGCTCCGGTGAAAGCGGCACGTGGGAGAAAGTCGGATGAACAACGGCGTCTCAGCCGTCCGGATGACCGGAATATCGAAGGCCTTCGGCGGCGTTCGCGCGCTCGAAGGCGTCGATTTCGAAGTCCGGCCAGGCGAGATCCACGCACTTCTCGGCGGCAATGGCGCGGGTAAATCGACGATCCTCAAGATCCTCAACGGCGTGCACAAGCCGGATAGGGGAAACATCGAGGTCGCGGGACGAAACCTGAGCGCCCATACGCCGGAGGAGTCGCGTGCGGCGGGGATCGCGATGAATTACCAGGAAATGAGCCTGGTACCGACCTTGACGGTGGCACAGAACATCTTCCTGACGCGTGAAAGCCGCAACGGTATGGGCCTGATCGACGATGGCGAGGCCGAACGTAAGGCCGCCGAGCTGTTTGCGATGCTGGAGGTTTCCGTCGACCCGCGCGCCATTGTCGGCGATATCGGTGCGGGGCAGAAGCAGCTGACGGAGATCGCCAAGGCGATTTCGCAGGACGCGAAGATTCTGGTCCTGGACGAACCATCGACAGCCCTGGCCGTGTCCGACGTCGAACGCCTTTTCGCCTTCCTAAGGAAGCTCAAGGACAAGGGTGTCGCGATAATCTATGTCAGCCATCGCATGGACGAGATCGCCCGCATTTCTGATCGCGCCACGATCCTGCGCGACGGGCGGCACGTGATCACGGCGCCGATCAGCGAATTGCCGATCGACACGATGATCGAACACATTGTCGGACGTCGCTCAATGGGACTGTCCGATGTGTTGCGCGGGACTGCATCGCGCGGCGACGTGGTGCTCGAGGTTACGAATCTGAGTGGCACGCACAAACCGAGGGACGTATCGTTCGCACTGCATAGCGGCGAGGTTCTCGGACTGGCAGGGCTCCTCGGCTCCGGCCGATCTTCGCTCGCGAGAGTGCTTGCCGGGATAGAGCCGGCCTCGAGCGGTACAATCCGCGTCCACGGCTCCGACGCTTCCATCAGGACGCCCAAACAAGCGATCGACGCCGGGCTGGCACTTGTTCCGGAAGCGCGCGCCACCCAGGGTATCATCCCTGCCCATTCCGTTTCCGCAAACATGGTGATGGCGGTGATCGGACGGCTGTCGCGGGCAGGCTTCATGGACGCAGCCGCGGAACGGAAGCTGACGGACGACCAGATCCAGCGGCTGGCGGTCAAGACGGCAAGCCGCGATCATGCCGTATCGACGCTGTCTGGCGGCAACCAGCAGAAGGTGGTCATCGGCAAATGGCTGGCGACCGACCCGGATATCCTGATCCTGGATGAACCGACCGCCGGCATCGATATCGGCTCCAAGGCCGAGATCATAAAACTTGTGCGCGAACTCGCGGCCGCGGGCAAAGCGATCATTATGGTCTCATCCGAACTGTCGGAATTGCTCACGGCATGCGACCGGATCCTCGTCATGACTGAGGGGCGTGTTCATCAGGACCTGCCACGGGAGGCTTTCGACGATCCGTCCCTCCCCGCCACCGATCTTGCACACCGGCTCCAGGCCGCCGAGCAGCGCCTTCAAATCGAGATTCAGCGGGCCTTGAGGCTCCAGGAGACTTCAGATGCCTAACGCCTTCCTGTCGAACTGGCGCCAGAACATCATCTATATCGGCTTCGTGGTCATCTTCATCGTTTTCGCCATCGCGCTCAACGACAAGGGTTTCCTCAACATCAACAACCTGCTCAACATTGTCAGGCAGACGGCAATGATCGCGGTGATGGCGATTGCGATCACTTTTGTCCTTTCGGCTGGAGAGATTGACCTTTCCGTCGGCGCCGTTGCGGGGTTGTCGACGGTCACCGTTGCGATGGCGATTGCGGTTGGCGGCCCATCCGCAGGCGTTCTCGCCGGTATCGGAACAGGACTTGCCGTCGGCATTTTCAACGGATGGCTGACCACGCGCGTCGGCATTCCCTCCTTCCTCACGACCCTTGCGATGATGGGTATCGCCAAGGGCGTTGCCATGTGGATTTCGGCGACCGCGGCCGTGCCGATACTGTCACCCGGCTATTCCTGGTTCTTCGGCGGCGGTAATATCGGCCGCATTCCCGTCCTGCTCTTCTGGATGGCCATCCTCGCGGTGATCGGCCACATTATACTGCGCCGTACAGGTTTCGGGCGACGTGTGCTGGCGACCGGCGGCGGCGAGACGGCATCGCGCTATTCGGGCATCAACACACGCGACATTAAGTTCAAGGTCCTGGTGATATCGTCCTGCGCCGCAGCGCTTGCCGGCATGCTCTACGCGGGACGCCTGCAGTCTGGCCGGTTCCAACTCGGTGAAGGCGACGAGCTCTCGGTAATCGCTGCAGCCGTTCTCGGCGGCACCAGCTTGTTCGGGGGCAAGGGAACGGTCATAGGGACGGTGGTCGGCGCGCTCATGATCGGTCTCATCAACAACGGCTTGATTCTGATGGGCCTCGAATTCAGCCAGCAGCTGATCGCCCGCGGCGCCATCATCATCCTGGCCGTTGCCCTGAGCCAGAAGCAGAGCTGAACATGACCATCACCATAATAGGAACAGTCGTCGGCCGTCCGGATACGCATGATGAACTGGAGAGGCTGCTGGCAGCTCAAGTGGAGCCGACGCGCAGTGAGCCCGGCTGTATCAACTACGATTTCCACGTTGACGCGAATGACGAATGCATCTTTATCTTCTACGAAAACTGGGCCAGTCAAGCCGACCTCGATGCCCATATGCTGATGCCGCATCTGGCGCCGCTAATGGGCCAGATCGACAGATTGCTGGCAGAACCGATAACCATCCGGCATTTGCGAATGATCAGTTCGCGCACTGCGGATGAGGCAAGGATGAGGGCGAATACGGTTTAGGGGCCGTTAGGATCAAGACTATGAAAATTGGCTAATTGCCCGAAGGCACGGCGGCAGTCGATCTTTTCGGACGTGTGACCCCACATCGGGGCAGCCCGATGAACGAGCGGTTCCCACTTGCTGCTTTGCGCGAATACTCATCGGCATCTGGTCGCGTCTCGATCCCTGCAACGCGCAGCGCTTCCAAAGTAGCGGAACAGCTGTCCTCTCGACGGCGGATATCAGCATCACCTGCCGCTCGCATCCTCGGTCGGATTAAATGCCTGATTTTCCTTCGGGCGCCTTTCCTGTCGGGCGCCTGCCTCACACTCGTGGCTCCTCCTTGCCACGTCTCTCGTGATGCGCAGGAGGCTAGCAATCAATCTATAACCGTGAGCGTTCAGTAGATTGACTGTTCAATGCTTAAAGATCGTGCCAAATCGCGATCGCCCGCCGCCATGTGGCAATACTGGAAATCTCCGTACACCGTGCTCACGCGGATCACGACTGGCGCAGGCGCTCATGACATCAAGTTACCAGGTCTGCGAATGTATGCTGCCATCATGCCGCGGCCTCGTAGCGTGCTGAAGCCGGGTTCTCGCGGCCTTCAAGCCGAAAGCGTGCGATCATGTCAGTAAGTGCGAGCGTCTCTGATGAGAGCTGTTGGGTGGCAGCATTCGTCTCTTCCACCATCGCCGCATTTTGTTGCGTCATACGATCAATATCGTTCACCGACGCGTTGATTGACTGGAGTGTTGTTGCCTGTTCGCGGCTTGAGGAGGCAATCAGTTCAATATGGCCAACGATGTGGACGATCTCGCTAGAAATTTCCATCAGCGCATCGCCCGTGCGACCGACGAACTCCGAGCCCGACGCAACCTCTTGGACGGAATTGTTGATGAGTTCGTCGATTTCCTTGGCAGCGCGAGCCGATCGCTGCGCCAGTTCCCGCACTTCCTGCGCCACGACAGCAAAGCCCTTGCCGGCCTCGCCCGCTCTCGCCGCTTCGACTCCCGCATTCAGGGCTAAGAGATTGGTCTGGAAAGCGATGGAGTCAATCGCGCTGACAATCTGAACGATCTTGCCCGACGCGTCCTCAATCCGCCCCATGGCCGAGACCGCGTTTCGGACCACTGAAGCCGAGGCGTCCGCGCCCTGTTTGGCCCGTTGAACAAGCGCAAGTGCTGCAGCGGCCCGTCCTGAAGAGGTGTTGACGGCGGAAGAAATCTCCTGCACTGCCGCTGCGGTTTCCTCAAGGGCAGCCGCCTGCTTCTCCGTTCGACTGGCAAGGTCATCGACGGCTTCCGCCATCTGGCGGCCATTGTCGCTGATGAGGGAAGACGTCTCGCGGATCTCGCAGAGCGTCTCTCTGAGACCCGCCACAGACATGTTGAAATCGATGCGGATCCGGTCGAGTTCGGGGGCAAAGGGCGTATCGATCGCAAAATTCAAGTCCCCGCGCGACAGCCGTGTTAGCCCTTCTGCAAGCGCTTCGATCGCGGCGTCAACCTGGACCTTGGCGCTACGTCGCTCGAGTTCGTTGCGGACGCGCTCGGATTCCGCGTTGCTACGCGCGATCTCGGCTTGTTGTTCCATTTCGACCTTCGATAGCGCATTCTTTCTGAAGACGGAAAGCGCGCGGGCCATTTCCCCGATTTCGTCGCCCCGTTTCTCGCCGGTGATCGCTGTGTCGAGCCTTCCCTCTGCGATCTTGCGCATCGCTGCGGTAATCTGGGTGATCGGTCCCTTCAGGGTAACGACGAGCGCGGCACCCGCGGTCATAGCTATCAGAATACCGATTACAATCGCGCCGCCAGATACCCTATTGGCCTGTTGACGATCCTGGCCAGCATTTTGCCTCTGCGTGTCGGCGAATTGCGCAAGAAGGTTCCAAGTGTTGTCGATTTGCCCCGCAGCGCTGTCGAATTCAGCCAGCTTGCGCGCCGCACCCTCAGAGAGCGCTGCAGCGTTCGCCGCAAGCAGATCGAGAACGGGTTGAGCCTTCTTCGGAATTTCGGCAAAAACCGGATCGTCGGTGACAACGCCGGCGAGACGGCCGAGCTCGGTCTGATACATGTAGATCGATTGCTGGACTTTTTTCACGCGCGCGTCGTCTGGTTTGCCGGCGAGTTCGGCGAAGCCGACGCGGATCTCGTTATTGCTGTTAACGATAGCACGCAGTTCGTTGCCGACATTCGTCGCCTGAGAGATATCCTTATCGGACGCGGCAAGCGCGAGTACGGAGGCCCGCATCAGGTCGTCGCCAATCGTCTTGAGAATGTCGCCAGTTGCAGCAAGATTTGAGACGGCGGCATCCGTTGCCGAGACATCCAAAGTGTCCGGCGACGCCTTCGAAGCGTTGGCGATGGCCTCTACAGCAGCGGCATACTGCGTGGCGAGGGCTTGTCTGTCGGTCCCTATCGCAGGCAAAAGCTGCTCCTTTGCGTTCTGCAAATCGGGCGCATATTTTGCTAGAAGGCTAAGCTTGTCAGGCGGCGTTGTAGCGTTTGTATAATCATTGCGAAATTTCGTCGCAACACTGGCGGCCGCGATGATGGAGACGGAATTACTCAGGCCGCTCTTGTTGGCATTTTCCATCTTTTTCGCACTGGCCATCAGTATGAACGAGCGCTTGCCAACCTCCCCTTGCAGGTCAAGAAGTGCCGCGGAAGCAGCGTCTACATCACTGAGAATTTTGTGCTGCCCCGTTTCGATTTGCCAGATCGCTTCGATCTTTTGCGGGATGATTTGGGACTGATCGAGCGCCCGTTCGAGAAGCTCCACATCGGTCGTCGGCCTTAGAGTTTCAATCGTCTCGTTCAGGTTTGCCAATTGCTCTTGGGCGTCCGCAAGCGCAGTATCACGAGCTTCCTGCGACGGCTTCATCAGAAAACCTGTCATGCTTGAAGAAACATGTTTGAACCCGTTCAGGGATTGCAAAACATGGTTGGAGATCTCCATCCGTCCCTCGAGAAGGCTCGACGCGTAGTACCCCGTCAATCCTACTGCGCATAAGCTAATGACGAATGGCGCCAAAAGCACGAGCACCTTCGTCTGAATGCGAACCCGCGACATCAAACCATGTATCATGAATGCACTCCCAAATTTGAACTAAAGCTGCCATCATTTTCTTAAGGACGCATGAAGCGACTCCCGTGGACTGGACCGCGCAGAACAGCCCGTGATCCTATTGCACGGATCAGGTCGTATTCAGGATTCAAAGTTTCAACGAATGAGCCCCTGACGCGCTCGTAGTTTTCCCGTCCGAAGGATGACATGCGGCCCAGCACAGGCGGCGATGTGCTTTTCGATGGTTTGGTTTTCGGTCACGCCTGATGCTGTCACGTTGAAGCCATTCTGATAGAGCCAGGAGTGTGAGGCGCCAGCAACCTCCCACAGGCGATATCGGCTTCTTGGATCATCACTGTCTTCCTGGCGCATCGGAAAACCTATTGATAAGTCCAAGGACATCGATCGCACCGACGACGTCGATGATCGGAGCATTGTGCGCTTGAAAAAGGCGCGAGGATCCGGGGACGCGATCATATTGGAGCACTGGCTGATTGCCTGGGCAGATGATTGATGATCGGAGCACCACCCATGCTCTTTCCTGCGACCCTTATAAGACGCATGGCGCAGCTTGCCGTCATGCGTCCACGCCCCGATATTCGATCTCGGATCCGGATGAGGGTCAGCCGATCCGACCCAGGGGAAAACCCCTTCCACCCCGTTAAACAATCGTCTCGCCGCCGTCGACGACGAGAATCTGCCCGGTCATGTAGGACGAGCGGTCCGAGACCAGGAAGAGAATGGGCTCGGCGATTTCGGAGACATCAGCCCAACGTCCGAGCGGCACCTTCTCGGCGACATAGGCCTCGATCGCGCCACGCCCGCCCATCTGGGCGATGAATGGTTCGTTGAACGGCGTATCCACCCAGCCCGGGCAGAGCGCATTAACGCGGATTCCGAACCTGGCGTAGTCGCCAGCCATCTGCCGGGTCATCGCGATGACCGCATGTTTCGTCGTCGTATAGGCAATCATCTCGCGATCGTAGAGTACGCCCGACGAGGAAGAGGTGTTGAGGATGACGCCGCGGCCGGCCTTCTTCATCAGCGGCATGACGAAGCGAGCCGCCATGAAATGCGCTCGGACATTCAGCCTCCAGGACCTATCGAAACCCTCGACAGCCACCTGTTCCAGATCGCCCGCCACCTGTGCGCCGGCATGATTGTGGAGGATGTCGATCCGGCCATGACGTTCGGCGACCGCAGCGATGCCGGCTTCGAGCGCCGTGTCATCGGTGACGTCGAGACCAAGGCACTCAGCCCTGCCGCCGGCCGCCTCAATTCGGTCGACGGTTTCGGCGGCACTGGCCGCATTTAGGTCGGCCACGACGACGAAAGCACCTTCTCCTGCCATGATCAGCGCGCCGGCCTGGCCGATGCCCGAGCCCGCTCCGGTGACGATCGCGACGCGATTTTCAAGAATCATTGGTGCTTCCCGTTCAGTTTGTTGTTTTCTCGCGCATCAGAAAGCGCGCGATGAGAATCAGTCCCAGCGATGCGACAAGCACCATCGTGGCGATGGCGTTGATCTCCGGCGTCACGCCACGACGGATCGAGGCGAAGACATAAATCGGCAGTGTCGTGTTCGAACCTGCGACGAAAAAGGCGATGATGAAGTCGTCAAAGGAGAAGGTGAAGGCGAGCAGGAAACCGGCCAGGATTGACGGCAGGATCTGCGGCAGCACAATCTGGCGAAAAGTGGTGAAAGGCGTGGCGTAAAGATCGCTCGACGCTTCGACGATGTCACGGCCGAGGCTGGCGATGCGTGCTTTGACGATCATTGTCACCAGCGCCATGGTGAAAAGGCCGTGGGCGGCGATGATCGAGCCATAGCCGAGTGAAAGCTTCGGCGCCTGTTCGCCTGGCCAGACGGCGGCGATCAGTGGATTGACGAAGCCGAAGACCTCGACCAGCGCCACCAGCGTTGCAATGCCGATGACGACGCCCGGGACGACGATCGCCGCGGCGAACAGCCCGTCGAAGACCGCGCGCGCCCGGGAGCCGAGCCGCTCCATGCCGATCGCCGCCATCGTGCCGAAAATGGCCGCCAGCCCGGCACTGGTAAAGGCGATGGTCAGGCTGTTCTGCAGCGCTTCCATCAGGAAGGTGTTCGCAATCGCCTTGCCATACCATTGCGTCGAGAAGCCGGTGAAATCGCTGGCATTACGGCCGGCATTAAAGGAGAACAGCACGACAAGCGCGATCGGCGTGTAGAGGAACAGATAGACTGCGGTGACCAGCGCGCGCATCAGACGAGATCCACTTGGCGGGTACCGGCAACACGCCAGGCGATGCGCATGGCGATCAACAGGACGATGACGACGACAACGACGAGAGTCACGGCGATTGCAGAGCCGAACGGCCAGTTGCGCGACTGCAGGAAGAGATCGACCAGCGCATTGCCGATGAAGAAGACTTTGCCGCCGCCAAGCAACTGCGGGATCAGATATTCGCCGAGCAGCAGGATGGTGACGAGGGCGATGCCGGTCATCACACCCGGAAGCGACAGAGGCAGCGTGATGCCGAAAAAGGTCGAAAGCGGCCGCGCGCCGAGATCGGCGGAGGCCTCCAGAAGACGGCGGTCGAGCTTTTCGAGGCTGACATAGATCGGCATGATCATCAGCGGCAGGTAACCGTAGACGATGCCGAGCAGCACGGCGCCCGGTGTGTTCAGCAGTCTGACATTTTCGATGCCGACCATCTCCAAGAGATGCGGAATGCCGCGCGCGCCCAAGATGTACATCCAAGCGTAGGTGCGCACGAGAAGGCTCGTCCAGAAGGGCACGACGACGAGGGAGACCAGCAGCAGCCGGTATTTGGCGCTCGCCTTGACGGCCAAGTAATAAGCAACCGGATAGGCGACGAGCAGGCAAGCGAAGGCGCCGATCGGCGCAAGAATCAGCGTGTTCTTGAAGGCCGCGGTACGCGAACCGAGATTGGCAAACTGCGCGAAGGTAAAAGCCGCCTGATAACCACCTTCTGGCGCCCGCTCGCCGAAGGCAAAGACGATGATGGCGATGAAGGGCAGCACCAGGAACACGAACAGCCAGATGCTGGCCGGGCCGACAAGAGCCGCAGTCACAAGGCGCCGATTGATGGCAGGAGTAAAACGCATCGAAAGGTTCTTTATCCCCCGATTTTAAGCATGAGACCGGCCCCTCGCGCCAAGGCGGCGGGGCCGGAGTCGGGAACGGCGATCAAGCCGACTTGAAACGCGCCATCAGTTCTGCCCGGCCGGGGTCGGTCAACGTCACCGCCGCGCCGAATTCCAGCGGCGTCAATGACGCCTCGTCCGGATAGACGATCTTGTTCGCTGTGATCTCCTTCGGCAGCAGTGCGATGACCCGGCTGTCGGTCGTCGGTGCGCCATTGGCGACGTGCTCCTTGACGGCATTGGCCGGATCCATGAGGTAGTTGAGCAGCGCGTAACCCGCCGCCTTGTTCGGCGCGTCCTTCGGAATGGCGTAATAGTCGGTCCAGATCTCGCCGCCGTCGGTGCCAAGCACATAGGCGATCTCGGGGACGTCACGGTTTAGCTGCGCTCCGTCGTTGGTCCAGCACATAGTGAGCCAGGCGTCGGTGGCGCGCATGGCCGGTTGGTAGTCGCTATTGATGGCGAAAAGGTGCGGTTTGACTTTGATCAGCAGTTCCTCGGCCTTTGCGAGTTCGTCCGCCTTGATCGAATTGAAATCGTAGCCGAGCGAAACCAGCGCGCTGCCGATCGTCGTCAACTGATAGTCATGCACCATGGCGCGGCCGTCGGCTTCCGTCTGGGCGATGTCAAAGAAGTCCTTCCAGCTCGAAAGCTTGGTCTTGATCTTTGCGGTGTTGACCGAGAACCCGGTCGTACCCCAGTTCTTCGGCACGGCGTAGGTCTTGCCGTCGATCATGCCTTCCTTGGTGAAGCGCGGATTTTCCGTCGCCTGGCTGAAATTCGGGATCTTGGAGAGATCGAGTTCGTCGATCAGGCCGAGCTTGTGGTGGGTGGAGATCGTGTAGTTGGTCGGCACGAAAAGCGACCAGCCGGAGGCGCCCGCTTGGAGCTTGGCCAGCATTTCTTCGTTGGAGCCGAAGACGTTGACCTCGACGGCAACGCCGGTCGCCGCTTTGAAATTCTCGAAGGTCGCAGGGTCGTGGTAATTCGGCCAGGTGGCGATCGACATCTGGGTTCCGAGGTCCTCGGCGTAGGCGGGCGTCGACAGCGCACCGGGGAAACGCGACAACACGGCGGTCGCAAGCCCGAGGCCGGTGACGCCGAGGAAGTGGCGGCGGCTGACGGAGCCGCGCTTCAGGCGCATGAACTCGTCCATGAAGCCTTCAGGGGTAATAGGCAGATGATCCTTGTAGTCCTTGCTCATGATGCTGTTCCCTTGTTCTGGTTTTTGCATTCGATGCTGAAGAAACTTGGGGCGAAGAGGCCTCGCCTGGAAAAACGTGGGCCACATCAGGATCGAAGCCGAGGAAGACCGCTTCACCTGGCTCGACCAGATGGCTCTCATTCATGCCGCGCCGGTCGGCGGTGACGAGGAAATCGCCGAGACCCGGAACAGTGACGGCATATTCGGCCGAGGAGCCGAGGAAGATGCGGTGTGTGACCGTGCCGGCAAATGACGTGCTGCCGACCGCAGCCCGCGTCAGCCGGATTGCCTCAGGACGGATCGCGACGATGACGTCCCCCGCCGCTAGGCCAGGACGGGCGATGGCGGCAAGCGCCGAACCGTCGGCAAGGCGCAGCGTCGTCCCATCGGGTTCCAGCGTCGCATCGATCCGGTTGGTCTTGCCGACGAAATCGGCGACGAAAAGATCGGCCGGGCGGTCATAGACCTCTTGCGGCGTGCCGAGCTGACGAATGCGCCCGGCGCTCATGACGCAGACGACGTCCGCCATCGACAGCGCTTCTTCCTGATCGTGGGTGACGAGCACGAAGGTGATGCCGAGCTCGCGCTGCAGCGTCTGCAATTCGATCTGCATGGCCGAGCGCAGCTTCTTGTCGAGCGCTGCCAGCGGCTCGTCAAGCAGCAGCACCGAAGGCCGGTTGACGATCGCGCGCGCCAAGGCCACCCGCTGCTGCTGGCCACCGGACATCTCGTGGATGCGCCGCTTGGCGAAACTGCCAAGCCGCACCATCTCGAGCGCTTCTGCCGCGCGGCGATTGATCTCGGCCGCCGCAAGCCTTGGTCGCATCTGCCGCAAGCCATAGGCGACGTTCTGTTCGACGTTGAAATGCGGAAACAGAGCATAATGCTGGAAGACCATGTTGACGGGGCGGCGATAGGCCGGAACGCCGTTCATCTCCCGCCCGTCGATCAGCACGACGCCCTCGCTCGGCTGCTCGAACCCGCCGATCATGCGCAGACACGTGGTCTTGCCGCAGCCAGAAGGGCCGAGCAGAGCGAGGAAAGCGCCCTTCGGTACATTCAGGTTTATGTCGGTCACGGCGGTCACCGCGCCATAATTCTTGGTGACCGAACGGAATTCGATATCGTTCGTCGAAGCGGATGCCACGCGTCTGTTCCCTGCGGTTGGTTGGTATGGGCAGTCTAGCGCTGCCTTTTTGCCACCGTCGTTTGACAAAGAGTAAGCCCGGGCCCTCAGCGCGGTATATACCCCGAAAGAGGTATTCTGCCTCACATCTCTTCGTGGAAGGTGTATATGAAACTCGGCGTATTCCTGCTGAGACGGTTTGGGGAGGCTATCGATGAGCATCGATCTCGAGGCGCTGTTTCAGGCTTTCGACGTCACCGTTGGAAAGCCCGCCATGGCGGATGCGGAGTTTGGAGAGGCATTCCGCGGGATGATGGCAGCGCTGGTGCGCTTCGATTATGTCGTGGTTTTTGCCTATCGCGGCAAAGAACGCCCGATCGATCTCTACAGCACTTTCGATCCAGATGAAAATGTCGTTTTCGTCACCCTCTATCAGGTCGGTCCCTACCTGCTCGATCCGTTTTACCATACCGCTCGCGCGCGCCGCCCGGGGGTCTTCCGCATGCGCGAGCTGGCGCCCGACCGCTTCTTCTCCAGCGAATATTATCGGAGCTATTATGTCCAGACGGGACTTGCCGAGGAGATCGGCTTCTTCGTGACACTCGACGACGACATCACCGTCGTGCTGTCGCTGATGCGCCGGGAAAAGACTGGTCCGTTTCCGCCGGCCGAATTCGCGCTTCTGAAAAAGGCCGAACCCTTAGTGGCGAGCCTTGTCCGGCATTTCTGGCCGGGGCTCGGGACCCGCTTCGACGCGCAACGCGATGCCGGCTTGCGAAAGGGGAGGAAAAGCGGTGCGGCGGCGCAGGCGCTGCAGCCGGCGGATACTGTCTGGCGCGACCTCAAGTTGACGAGCCGCGAAACCGCGATCGTCGATCTGGTATTGCAGGGACATTCGTCGGAATCGATCGGCCTCAGGCTCAACATCTCGACGGGCACGGTGAAGGTCCATCGCCGCAACGTCTACCGCAAGCTCGGCATCTCCTCGCAGACGCAGCTTTTATCGATCTACCTGAAGACATTGGGCAGCATGGGCGACCGACCAGCAGCCCAAAGCACGGGTCGATAGGCCTCGGCCCGGACAGCCTGTCCGCTTCGGCATGAAGCAGACAGGCTTCGTTCAGTTGCGACCGGAGGCTCAGCGGCGGCCTTCCACCAGGTGGGCGGCCTCGCCCTTGCTGAGACCGGCTTGGCATCTCCGCCGGAGTGCCGGACTTGAGTACTATTCGATCATGAACAGCGATCTTTACTCCCGTCATCGGAAAGGCAGTCTTCTTGTGAAGCTCGATCCCTTCCATCTCATCGTCGATAGCGCCCCGAATGGGCCGAGCATCTCGTGCCGCTCGGCGTCAGGCTCGTCCAGCTGCGCATCAAGGATTGTCCGGACTCCGGCTTCGGAGCAGATCCGGCGTCGAAGACTGCGTGTGCGGCGCCAGGTTCCCAGTTGGTCGTCAACGACTACTGGAAGCTGGCGATCGATGAAGGATGCGATTTCACTCATCCCGGGCAGGAAGACCTGATGGCCGCCGACGGGAATGCCATTCGTCGTGCTGGTCCGAAGCTCGGCCTTTCGATGCACGACATATCGGAGCTGGAGACGGCGGTGGCAGCCGAGCCGGACTGCGTGCGCTCGGACCGGTCCGGCCGACGATTCTCAAACAGATGAAATGGGCGCCGCAAGGCATTGAACGTGTTGCGGACTGGCGGCGGCGCGTCGGCGCGATACCGCTCGTCGCCATTGGCGGGATTACCGCCGAACGCGCGCCGCAGTGCTGGAAAAGGGCGCCGATAGTGCTGCCGTAGTCACCGATATCACCCGCAACCCGGATCCCGAGGCCCGCACGCGGCAATGGCTCGCCACAAACCGTTCATCGCGATCCGCGAATGAGGAGCATCTCCGTCGGCTATAGCGGCGATCCGCCGTGACGACCTCTCTCAACGTGAAGGACGGAAGCCGCCGGCAAAGGGAGGCCGGCACCGATCCAATTGTTGACCCTCAATCACGCTTTGCCGCGTCCCTCCAAGCGCGCTCGAACGGTAGGCGCCAAGCGTGCGGGGCAATGAGTTGGTGGATCGACTTCGGCCCCCAGCCGCCCTGGTCGTAGAGGCGTACGGGCGGCGGGTTATCGAGGAGAGATTGGGAAACCTCCCAAAGCCGCTCAATACCCTCGGCCGTAGTGAACAGCGTGTGGTCGCCGCGCATGGCGTCGAGGATCAGACGCTCATAGGCCTCCAGAACTTCGCCAATCAGTCCGGTTTCGCTCATGGCGAATTGCAGCGAGAGCTTGTCGAGCCGGAAGCCTGGTCCAGGGCGCTTGCCATAGAAGGAAAGCGAGACCTTGGAGGCATCAGCAAGGTCGAAGGTAAGGTGGTCCGGGCCCTGTGCCCCAACGCCAGAGCCCGCAGGGAACATCGATTTCGGGGGCTCGCGGAATGCGATCGAAATAATGCGCTGCCCCTCGGCCATGCGCTTGCCGGTACGCAGGTAAAAGGGCACGCCAGCCCAACGCCAGTTGTCGATGGCGCATTTTAGGGCGATGAAGGTGTCAGTGTCGCTTTCGGGATCGACGCCAGGCTCACTACGGTAGCCGATGTATTGACCGCGCACCACGTCGCGCGGCTCAATCGGCAACATGGAACGGAACACCTTGTTCTTCTCTTCCGAGATTGGCGCAGGCTCAAGGGCAGTGGGCGGCTCCATCGCCATGAAGGCGAGGATTTGGAAGAGGTGGGTCACCACCATGTCGCGATAAGCGCCGGTGGTCTCGTAAAAGGCGGCGCGGGTGGCAAGGCCGAGCGTCTCCGGAACGTCGATCTGCACATGGTCGATGAAGTTGCGGTTCCAGATTGGTTCGAACAGACCATTGGCAAATCGGAAGGCCAGGATGTTTTGCGCCGGCTCCTTGCCAAGGAAATGGTCAATGCGGAATATCTGCTTCTCGTCGAAGACCTCGTGCAGCTTCTTGTTCAGTGCAACGGCACTGGCAAGATCAGTGCCGAAGGGCTTTTCCATGATGATACGGGAGCGTTCAGTCAGCTTAGCCTGGGCGAGGAGTTGTACGGCCAGAAGAGCAGCACCAGGTGGCACGGATAAATAATGCACGCGCCGCGTCTCGGCGCCCAGTGCTTCCTCGGCCCTGTCGACCGCTTGCTTGAGAGCATTGGCGCCGGCAGCGAGAGGAACGTAGTCGAGCGATGCGGCAAACGCTTCCCATTCGGACTGCGAGAACTTGCGAGTCAAGAATTTGTCTAGTGAGTCACGGGCGATGGTGCGGAAAGCATCGGCATCGATGTCGTCGAGCGAGACGCCGATAATGCGACATCCCGGGATGAAGCCCGCATTGGTGAGATGGAACAGCCCGGTTAGTAGCTTGCGCCTTGAAAGATCGCCCGTCGCGCCGACGAGCACAACGACCTGTGGATAGCCGGGGCCAACCCGAGTTGAATTCTTGCGCAAAACACTCATCCTCAAGTCTTCCGTTGTCGCTTGGGGATGGAGGTCGACCCCAGTTCTGCGCTGCCGCGAAGCGGCCATCTTGGTGCGTAGTGCCATGACGTTGAAGCTCACCCCTCTAAGGTTAAATAGAGGCATGGATTGTGTAGCGGAGCAAGAGGGCGTCACGATGAGCGGCCGCCGGTCGAGTGCTTAAATCATAGCCAGTGCACAGAGCCGGCCTGGCCGAATCCCCAACTGTTCATCGGTCGCGCTTTCACGCTCAAGACAACAACCAGTTCTCGATCCGCAACCCGTCGTAGACGGAAAAGTCCCGCACATGAGCGGTCAAACCTCGCGAAACGCGAGAGGATGCCTTCCAGAGACGGTTTCAGCAGGCGGATGCGAAGCTCGTCACCGATCCGCTCGATTTCAAGGTCCATCTCGGTCTGACTGTAAGCCAGATCCGCGGGAATGCGCACAGCCTGCTAGTTACCGTTTTTGAATACCTTGGTCCTGTGCATGGTACCTTCCTTCTTGATGTACATCATCTGTGTGTACAAATGCATTCGACGCTGCGATACAATGCCGCCATCGACTAGATCTGAAAAACCGGGTGCAAACCAGCTGCCGCTGCGCGGCAGCCAGGGCGTTTTTCGATGGTCAAGCAACGAGTCAGCCGAATTGACTTGCCCGCCAAACCGGGATGCCTAGCCGACGCGCCTTATCGGCCAGATTCCCGCTGATCCATGGAACCGGGAAAGATGATGACGCCGGTCGGCATCACCGACAAGGTCTCGTCGTTGCTTCGGAACGGGGCAGCCTTGGCGTGCTTCGTCCAGTTCGGTTTGAAGGAGATATGCGTCACCTTGCGGGCTTCGGCCCAGCAGGCGGCAATGCGCTCGGCGCCCTTTGGAGATGCGCCATGCCGGAGGACCATATCGGGATGCTTGGCATGGACCTCGAGCTTTGCCGAGATCCGTTCATGGTCGTTATAGTCCATGCCGCCGGACAAGGCGATCTTGGTGCCGGCAGGGATCAAGACCTCGGTTTCGGCGCGGCGGCGGGCCGAAAGGAGATCTCTGGAGTCGATCATCGCCGCCGTCAGGTTGGCGTGGCTGACTTTGGAACCAGTGCGCGGGCGCCAGGAAGAGCCGGTCTGGGCCTCGAACATCTCGGATGAATAATCGCGCATACATTCAAAGAGGTTGCGCCGCTCCAGTAGTGTGATGCCCTCGGCGACGTGACGTTCGAGTTCACGCTCCTCACCTCCGAGCCATCCTGTTCGCGCTGGCCGCTCCGTTGCGCCTCTTCGTTACGATCGACCTCACGCTGGATGCGCTCGCCGGTGCGGTGGAAGAGATTGGGGATCGACAAAGGTAGGTCTTCGAGATCGGGCTCTAGCCGCGTGTCACCGAGAACAGGTTTAAGCCCCGCTTCCCGAAGGCACCCGACGACGCTCTAAATTACCACGAGAGCCTATTTCCGCCCGCGTAGTCGAACAAATGCACTTTTGCCCGGTTGGGCGACAGCTGGACGTTGTCACCCGCTCGCAGATCAAGTCGCTCCCTAACGCTTGCGACGATGTGGTCGGATCCCACTTTCACGGTCACCTGTGTTTCGGCGCCCGTCGGTTCGACAAGTAGGACTTCACCCCTCACACCGCCACGGTCGACAGCTAAATCCTCAGGCCGAACGCCGTACGTGACCTTCTGTCCATCTTCAAGAAAGACGCCGTCCGGGAGGGGCATGCTCACGTTGCTGTCGGAGACAAAGTTACCGGCGCTACACTTTCCCTTGATGAAATTCATTCCCGGTGAACCGATGAACCCTGCGACAAACAGGTTGGCTGGGCGATCGTAGAGGTCGAGCGGCGATCCGATCTGCTCCACGTTGCCATCGCGCATGACGACAATCTTGTCGGCCATGGTCATCGCCTCGATCTGGTCGTGCGTCACATAGATCGTCGTGGTCTTGAGGCGCTGGTGCAATTGCTTTATTTCGGAGCGCATTTGGACGCGTAGCTTTGCATCGAGGTTAGAAAGAGGCTCGTCGAACAGGAACACTTGCGGGTTGCGAACGATCGCCCGGCCCATGGCGACCCTCTGTCGTTGCCCTCCCGAAAGATTGCGAGGATGGCGTTCGAGAAGATGTTCGAGGCTCAAAATCTGCGCTGCCTCGCGGACCCGCGCCGCGATTTCTTCCTTTGGCGCTTTCGCGAGTCCGAGAGAGAAGCCCATGTTCTCTCTGACAGTCATATGCGGGTAGAGAGCATACGATTGAAACACCATAGCGATGTCTCGCTCCTTGGGAGCGACGTCGTTGACGACACGTGCGCCGATTGAAATTCGTCCGCCCGATATTTCCTCAAGCCCGGCGATCATCCGCAGAAGCGTCGACTTTCCACAGCCTGAAGGCCCGACGAGAATGACGAACTCGCCGTCGTGGATTTCTATATCGACGCCATGCAGGATCTCCAGGTGACCGTAATTTTTGCGGGCATTCGCGACGCTGACCGACGCCATAGGTTTCTCCGGCTGAACTAAGTTGAATACTGTCCGCAGATGGCGGCTGACGCTATGGACATTAGGGTTGGTTGGCCGTCGCCACAGAATAAGGATCGAGTGCGGCATCGATCGCGGCCAAACAAAGGTCGCGGGCTCGCGGGGCGACCCGGCCAGCAATAACTTCGGGATAAACGCGAGAAAGATACTGACTGATGAGGGTTTCGGGGATGGGATCGGGAAGCTGGTCCAACAAAGCATCGACTGCGCTCAGCGCCCTGCTCTCAGGCCAGTAATAGCGAATGCGGTCGCTGTAGCTGAAGTGGCGCTGCAGACGCACTTCATCACCCGAGCCGTGGTAGTGGTCCGACCAATGCTCCGGTTGGCTCAGCATGAGCGTCTCCATCTCGGCTGGCAAACTGTCTTTTGGGTTCCCCGCGGCGAGAACGGTGCGGATCGCGTCCAGAGCATACAGTGCCTCGCGCAGCGCAAATGTCAGACCTGGCCCGACTTTGAGGATTGCAAACCCCTCATTGACGAGAGCGGATAGCCCACGAGCGGTTTGATAATCCGTCGAATGAGCTTCAAAGAGCAGGTCTGGCATCCGATCGAGTGTCGATGCCAGTGCGCGGGCCTTTTCGGAGTGGTAGAAGACCACGTTCGTATTGCCGAACTCGACCCCGGGCTGCACAACCATTCCTACCACCCGGGTCATCGCCTCCGGCACGCCCGCCTTGTCGAAGGCTGACCGATGCACGGCGAGAGTCTTCAGAGCTGCGTCTGGATGCGTCACTTCGAGCGCCTTGATCGCATGGGCTGCGCCGCCGGGGGGCGGAACTTCCGTTCCGATGATATAGACCGGCGGTCGCTGGCCCGTTCGCCGCGCCGCGTCTTCGGCGACCTTGGCCAGCCGCGCTGCTCGTTCAGCGGTCAGCTCGTCGGGCAAGGATGTTGCTTCCCCCGCACATCCCATTGACGTGTCGAGATGCAACTTCTCGAAGCCTGCTTCGACATAGGCTTTCACCATGTGCTCCGCTCTCGACATGGCCTCTTCGGCGCGCAGCATTCTCCAAGGATTGGGTCCGAGATGATCGCCGCCGAAGATGATATCTTTAGGAGACAAGCCCGCTTTTTCGGCGATTGCCTCGATAAAACGCTTGAAGGCCGTGGGCGTCATGCCGGTATAGCCGCCCTCCTGATTGACCTGATTACAGGTTGCTTCGACGAGAGCGACCCTGTCCTCTCTCGACGCCCGCCGCAGGGCCGCTTCGATGACGAACGGATGCGCGGAACAAACTGAAACGATCCCACGAGGCAACTGGCGCTCGCGTTCTCCGAAGAGCTTGGAAAAAGCCACGGCGCGATTTTGATGAATTCCGCTCATGCCAGTTTAACGACCTTTGTGAGGTGCCGTGGCTCAACAGTATCAATACCTCTCGACTGCGCGACGCGCTCTCCGAGAATTTGGAGCGCAGGAAGCAGAGCGAGGCCAGCGAGCGAAAGATCGAAGTCTACCGCCAGTTCTATATCACCTGGACCGCCGATACCGATGACGACCGCTCCCTTGTCGCGCAGTTCGTCAACAAGCTTGGTCTCCGCATCCTTCTGATCGGTACTGTAGAGCATGACCGCCGCCGTGTTTTCGTCCACGAGGCTGATCGGACCATGGCGATATTCGAGCGGATGAAAGGGTTGGGTCAGCACCTGGCTCATTTCCATCAGCTTCAAGGCGCCCTCAGAAGCGATGCCGAAAAGAGGGCCGCCGCCAAGGAAGACGAAGTGGTTGCGCCGCAAAACATTTTTATCGAGCGCAGCGTCAAGCTTCTCCGCTAGCACTTTAGCCGAAGACACGATCGATGCCGGAATGTGACTGCCGATCATCTGCAAGCCAAGCAGCAACATGAGGCTGGCCGAGGCGGTCATAACAATACCTTCTTCGGCATGCGTCGCCGAAGCGACGACCGCGTCGGCGGCCTTCGCAAGTGAGCTGTCCGCTTCAACGGTCAGAGCTGTGACAAAGGCACCATTTGCCTGGCTGTTTCTCGCGGCAGCAACGGTCTCAGTCGTCTCACCGCTTCTTGATATTGCGACAACATGGGTGTTCTTCCAGTCGGGCCAGAAGAAGGCGGCGCGGTTCAGCCACTCGGCGCCGGGCACGGCGATTGCACGGCGGCCGGCGCCGTTGGCGTATGCGGCAAGCGACATGGCGAGATAGTACGACGTTCCGCAGCCGACGTAGACGAGGACGGCATCGCGGGTGGTCGTGGTGTTTAAGCTCAGCGCCTTTTCCCAAAATGGGAACTGTTCGCGGATTACTTTTTCGGTGGTGTTCATATCAGCTCCGATTACTTGACCGAGCCGGCCAGCAATCCGCTGACAAGGTATCGGTTGAGAAAGATGACGACGACAGCGGGGATGACGATCGCGATGGATCCGCTGGCCGTAATCAGCCCATAGTCGATGAAGTTTTTGGTGACGAACTCAGGAATGAGAACTGTCAGTGGCTTGGTCGCCTGCGGCGAGAAGATGAGGGGCACGAGGTATTGGCCCCAGGCTCCCAGAAAAGTAAGGATCGCTGCGGCCGTCAGACCAGGGCCGGCCAGTGGCAGAACGATCTTGAAGAAGATGTAAAGCCGTCCAGCGCCATCAAGCTGTGCTGCTTCCTCCAGCGCGAGCGGCAAGGCATCGAAGACGCTTCGCAGCAGCCAGAGGGAAAGCGGCAGATAGGCCGAGACATAGATTAGCGCGACGCCGACATACGTATCGACGAGATGCATCTTGATCATGATCTGATAAAGCGGGATCAAAACGGCATAGGCGGGGATCGCGAGGGTTGCGACGACCAGACCGAACAAGGCATTGCGACCGGGAAAGCGGATACGAGCGAAAGCATAGGCGCCCAAGGCGGAAATTGCTACGCATAGCAGCGTCGCCCCGGCAGACGTGATGACGCTGTTCACAAGAGCTGCGCGAAACTGACGCCACACCTCGACGCCGCCGATGCGAGCGACATCGATCCCGAGAAGGCGGGAATAGTGATCAAAGGTGAAATGCTGCGGAAAGAAGTGGATCGGCCTTACGGAAAAATCGTCGGTCGGCGTTACGGAACTCATGACCGTCCAGTAGATCGGGCCAAGCGACCAGACTAGCAGCACGACGACACCGGTCCATATCGACAGGCGATGAAGCAGCGTGGGTTTCATCAGTCGAACCTTGTGTTGCGATAGACCCGAAGGACGTAGACGAGCGAAACGAGCAGCGAGACAAATGTAATGACGACGGAAAGCGCCATGCCGTATGAAAACCGCAGGTTCTGGAAGGTCTCAAGGTAGATCTGGACGAGGATCGGCCGTGTCTCGAGACTGGAACCGGCAAGAACCCAGGCCTCGTCGAAGAGGTTGAAGGCGTTAACGGTCGCGTTGGTCATCGCCACGGCAAGGGCGCTGCGCACCAGGGGTAGTGTGACTAGTGCGAACATCTGCGGACGCGACGCGCCATCGATGCGCGCTGCCTCATAGAGATCCGCGGGAATGCTTTGCATGGCCGCTAGGACGATCACGATTGTCAGGGGCATCATGCGCCAGACATGCACGACCGTAACTGCGATGATTGCGCTTGTCCGATCGTTGAACCAGACGTGATTTTCAAAAGGAAGGCCGAATGAAGACAGTATACCGTTCAAAAGACCGGCACCCGGTTGATAGATCCACAGCCAGATGACGGAATTCACCACACCAGGCAACGCCCAGGGCAGGATGACGGCCGCCAGAACCCATTGCCGGCCCACTTTCAACTGGTTGATCAACGCGGCGGCAAGCACGCCGAATACCGTTTCAGCCAGCACGGCGAGTACGACATAGATCAGGGTATTGACCCAGGTCGCAGCGAGCTGCCCGTCCGAAAGCATGCGCGTGTAGTTTTCCAATCCGACGAAGGGGGTGCCAGCCTGCATGGGGTTGACCCGGTGCAGGCTATCCCACAGCGTTCGCACCATTGGATAGAAGACGAGCGCTGTCATGGTCATAAGGATTGGCGATACGAGTAGCACGCCGAGGGTGGCGTCGGCATTCAAGCCGACACCCTTCTTTGCTGGAGCCTCCCTGTAGGCAACGGCGGTCATTGTGCCATCGCCTGCTTTGCTGCAGAGGCAATGCTCTCGACCGCCTGGTCAACCGTCATCTGATCCTTGGCAGCGCTGTTAATCGCGGTGTTCACGCCGCTCGAGAATTGTGGGTACCATGGGGGCGTGCCCTGCGGAAAGAGCGCTTCAACGGTCTTCGACTGCGCCACGAGCGCATCGCCGCTGTTCAGCTTTCCTTCCGAATTTAGTTCAGACAAGGCGGATGTCCTGGTCGGCAGGAAGCCATTGGCGACGTTCTTCTTCTGGAACTCGCGGCTCGTAAACCATTTGACAAAGGCGACGGCCGCTTCCTTGTTGGACGAGACGTTCGGGATCGCCAGGGCCTCCGGTAGACCGAAGCTGCGCGTCTGGCCGCTTTCGGTCGGAACCAGGATCGCCTCGACCTGGCCGGCAACCTTTGACTGTTTGGGATCGTTCATCTGACCGAGACGGCCCGGTTCGCCCGAAATCATGATGCTGGTCAGGCCCTGGGAGAACATGCCTTCGTTGATCTGGCTGTCCTTGAGGCCGGTCGACGCGGGATCAACAAGACCTTCCTTGAGCAGCTTCAGTTCGAAGGCGAGCGCCTTGTAGCCGGCGGAATCGGGCTTGGTGAAGAGTGGGTTGAAGTCCTTGTCGAACAGCTCGCCTCCGAATGCCTTGGTCAGGAGATACCAGCTTGTGGAAGCCCCTTCCGTGGCCGACAGCGGCAGACCGATCGGATAGGTGGCGACGCCTTTCTCCTTAATCTGCTTTGCGGCAGCTTCAAGCTGTTCAAGTGTCTTCGGCATCTCGGTTATGCCGGCATCGGCGAAGTGCTTCTTGTTAACGAGCATCACCCGAAAGTCGTTGGTGTAGGGTATGCCCAGCAGCTTGCCATCGACGGTGAAGATCTTGGCAACGCTGATGTCCTTGAGTGTATCCGCATCGAAAGAATCGTTCAGCGGCATATACCAGTCTGCCGCCGCGAACTGACCGGTCCAGGACCAGTCGAATTCGGTTACGTCAGCAGGCGCGGTGCCGGCGACAAGCGCCGTCACCAACTTCGGGCGGATGTCGTCCCAGGAGAGTGTCTGGAGATCGACATGAATGCCGGTCTCGGCTTCAAACGCGGACGCGATGTCCGGCCCCTGCGGGGATGGCATCAATACGGTGATCGACTTGCCGGCGAGCGGCTTGTCTTGGGCGGCGGCAGGAAGTGCGACAGCCAGTGCGGCGGAGGCAAGCAGTGATAAGAATTTTTTACGCATGTTCCCATCCTTCTTTGTTATCGATGCTTTCCGTGAATTATTGCGCAAACGCCGCTTGTGACGAGGCGGCGACGTGCCCGATCCAGCCATCGTCAATGGGCCAGTCGAGAAGTCGGGCGGCAGCCAAGAGCGCTCCGCCGATCGGTGATAGTCTCGGAGCAGCCGCGGGGCGGCCAATGCGGTGCTCGAGCGCCTTCAGAAGAGTGCTGCTCCGGAAGGTGCCGCCGGCGTATGTCCAGTCCGCCTCCGGCTCGCAGTGCCCTGCAACCGCGCGATAGTGCTTTGCGAGTTCGTCTGCGGCGAGCTCAAACAAACCGATAGCCGCCTCGTCGCCCTCCCTTGCGGCTCGATCGACCACTGCCGACAGAGCTGCGATGCTTGAGCGCGTCGCTGACGAGGTGGCCCACCCGCCGAGACTGTCCATCGGATCGCCTGGATCGAGCTGCAGATACGCGAATATGGCCTCGGTCAGGGCTGTCGGAAAGAAGCGGCCGTCAAGGCTCTGGCTGACGAGGTTGAGCGCCCGTCTGCCGACCCAGTAACTGCTGCCTTCGTCGCCAATAACATCACCCCAGCCGCCGGTCCGCGCAGGCGTGCCGTCGGCATTCCGAGCCCAGGCCATGGATCCGGTTCCGGAAAGGACGAGAATACCGGGCTTGCCTGCCAATGCGCCAAGGTGAGCGGCATCGACATCGTTGAGAACGCGTGTTTGCGCCTTCGGAAAGGCCTGCCTGATGGTTTCTTCAAGCAGGCGCGAGAGGTGAGCAACCTCGCCATACACCGGCAGGGCCGCAGCGACGCCTGCTAGTTTCTTTTCACTCCGAAAAGGCTCGATATATTTTTCGAGTTCCGTCCTCCAACCTGGATTACCCATCGGGTTGATGCCGCCGCCCAGCGCGGTCCGGAGGATGCAGCCGTTCTTGTCGGCAAGCGCGAGGATCATCTTAGTGCCGCCGCCGTCGACGCCAAGGATCAGATCGTCGCTCAAGACTTCGCTCCCTGATCGGCAAATAAGGTTTCAACGGCAAACTCGGTGAGCATGGCGCGCCAATCGTTCGACAGCTCCGCGTCGGTGATCAGCTTGGCACTGCTGAGAAGTGCAACCTTGTGGGTCGCATGCATGCCGAACTTTGAAGAATCCGCCAGCACGAACCGATCGGCAGATCGAGCGAGCATTTTCCGGTTGAGGCTCGCCTCTGCGCTATCGACACTGTAGATCGCGCCATCGTTGCTCACAGCACTGGCTCCAAGAAAAAGTTGGTCGAACCAGATCGTCTCAAGCATCGCTTCCGCGTGCGGGCCGACGAAAGAAGCGTTTTCGCTGCGAAGCTGGCCGCCCAGAAGAACGACCTCCAGATTAGGGACGTTCATGAATTCCTGCGCCACGATCAGGCCGTTCGTGAAAATTCGCAGCGGCATGGCGTTGATGCGGATCAGCTTGGCGAGCTGAAGCACGGTCGTTCCGGCATCCAGGAAAATCGCGCTCCGAGGAGCAAGCTGCTCGTATGCAACGTTCGCGATTGCGCGCTTGGCGGAAAGTTGACGCTTTTCACGTTCCTGGAACGCTAGCTCGACTGACGATCCGTCGGCAATGCGTGCTCCACCGTGGACACGATCAATCGCGCCTGATTCCTGCAACACCTGAAGATCGCGGCGAATGGTTGCCAGAGACGCGCCTACGGCATCGGCAATGTCCTGAATTGTCGAAAAACCGTTCGCATAGAGATGGCTGCGGATGAGGTCCAGCCGATCTGTTTTTAGGCCGCCGCTCTGATACACGTTTGTTTCCTTAGGTTTACGTTTCGTCAGATTTTCACTTAAAAAGATCAATGTCAATCATTAATCTGATTTTTGCTGATCGAATTCAGTCTGAGTGTCCAAAAGGAACGGCGCCTCTCGAAAGAAGCGCCGCGTCCCCAATACGTTGCAGAGTGTGTCAGTGGTAGTTCGGCAGCAGATCGCCATGTGCCTCGATGAGGTCATCGACCATATGCCAGATTTTATCAGGCGAAAGTTCCGCCGAGGTGTGCGGATCGAGCAGCGCGGCCTGATAGATGCGGTCACGCTTGCCTGTCAGCGCCGCTTCGACAGTGAGCTCCTGCACGGAAATGCTCAGCCGCATGACGGCGGCCAATTGAGAAGGGATCCTACCGATCCGCGTCGGTTGGACGCCATTGCGATCGACATGGCATGGAACTTCGACAATGCATTCTGGCGGAAGATTTTCAATCAGGCCGTTGTTCGGCACATTTCCATAAATCAGCGCCGGCTTCCCGGTCACCGCAGCATGAATAATGCCTGAAGCATATTCATTGCTGCGGCAGACTTCGATCGGTCTTCCCCCTTCGAGGTCCTGCCGCAGGACATGCCATTGTGAGATCTGCAGCTCGCAACGGCGAATATATTCGTCGAGTGGAATGTTGAGCTGGTCTACCAATTCCGGTTGGTGGTTCTTGATGTACCATGACGTATATTCCGCAAAATGCTCGCTGGATTCGGTCACGAAATGACCGAGCCTTTTCAGGGCATCAAAGCGGACACGGTCATCTGCGGGAACCTTGCCCTCCGCGGCCAGCGCCTTCAGCTTGGGATAAAGGTCTTCGCGGCTGCCATCGCCATGGAGCTTTTCATATTTAAGGAAGAAAGCGATATGGTTGATGCCGGCTGAGAGGTAATTGATATTGTCGATTTTCTCGCCGAGGCACCTGGCAAGGTGATCTGCCGTATGTTGAACACTGTGGCAGAGACCGACGGTGCGAATGCTCGGGGCGATTTCCTTGATCGCCCAGCAATTAATCGCCATCGGGTTTACATACTGCATTAGCAATGCATTCGGGCACACCTCTTCCATGTCGCCGCAGATGCTTTCGAGGACTGGGATCGTCCTGAGACCGCGGAAGATGCCGCCGATGCCAAGCGTATCCGCAATGGTCTGGCGCAAGCCGTAGTTCTTCGCCACGTTGAAATCCGTGACCGTTGCCGGTTTATAGCCGCCAACCTGCATCATCAGGATCACGAAATCGGCACCTTTCAGCGCCTCCCGGCGGTTGAGCGTTGCCTCGATCCGAACCGTGTCGAGCTTCAGCGACGCGCATATGCGCCGCGCGACGATCTCGGATGTTTTGAGGCGCTCTGGATCGATGTCAAAAAGGCCGATGATGTAGTCATGGTCTGAGGGCGTGGACAGCACATCTCCCAGAATGTTCTGGGCGAAGACGGTACTCCCAGCCCCGATAAGGCAAATTTTCGGCATGTGGTTCTCCAGCGTTGATTGCCGATGCCTGATTGCCTCTTCTCACCGAGAATTTCTTCCTGTTATATCGAAAAAAATTCTGGAATCGAAGCGGAGCACCGCATTGGACAACAACCTGGACGTCAGCCAAGGCGAGTGGTTAGGGTCACCCCGTGCCTTCACTGTCGAGCGACACGTCGCGGACACGATGGCCTCCGCCCACTGGCACGACCACATAGAGGTCAATTTGTTGCTGGAAGGGTCGATGACCTATCTTTTCAACGGAAAGCAAGAGTTCGTGGAGGCGGGTCACCTCGTCCTCTTCTGGGCAGCGATCCCCCATCAGACAATCTTCGTCACTCCAGAGTCACCGCTGATCTGCATCTACCTGCCTCTCGTGGATTTCCTGGCCTTACCCATCGACGCGGCTTCGAGGCAAGCCGTGCTGCAAGGCGCATTCATCAGCGAAGTGGAAACTTTCAGCTCCACCTCTGCCGCGCGTGAGCGTTGGGTCGATGATTGGTTGAAAGGCGATAACGCGCGCCGACAACTCGTCAAGGACGAGACATCAATCGTTGTGCGGCGATTGATGCTTGACCACGTCAGAAAAAGGGCCGCTCCTCCCCCCGTTCCAAAATTATCAGGTCCAGAGGTAAAGTACGCGCAGGTTCTAACGGAGCTCATCAGCAGACAGTATAGCGAAGAGCTGACGCTTCCCTCGATTGCCAGGCACGCGCATGTTCATCCGACCACCGCCAATCGGGCGTTCCGCTCCGTGCTCGGCATCTCGGTTATGGAGTACCTCGGTCGCTATCGACTGGCGCGAGCCATGCAACGATTGGCTGAAACAGACGATCCAATCTTGAATATCATGAATGATTGCGGGTTCGGATCGACCGCACGGTTTTACGACGCCTTCAAAAAACAGACGGGAATGACGCCGAGACAGTACCGCATTTCCGCCCGGCCCTTATAGACCCCACGTAGGTGGTTGTGCACAACTCTGCCCGTCTAGCGGCCCGCCGAAATTAAGGTCGCCATTCCTGAGCCTTTTTCCCGTCCAACTCGCGATCGAGATAGTAGGCTGCACTTATCAGCGCCATGTGCGTGAAGGCCTGTGGGAAGTTTCCCGACAGGCTTGCGCGAGTGTCGAACTCCTCTGCGTAAAGGCCGAGATGGTTGGCATAAGTCAGTACGGCCTCAAAAACGCGTCGGGCTTTCGCAATATCGCCAGCCCGCGCCAGACATTCCGCGTACCAGAAAGAACAGGCCGAGAATGCGCCCTCCTGACCGTGTAATCCATCGTCGCTCCTATAACGATAGACAAGGCCGTCATCTACGAGAGCCATCCCGATTGCCTCGAGAGTAGAGAGCCATCGGGGGTCAGTTGCGCTGACGAACCTGACCAGCGGCATTAACAGCAAGGAGGCGTCGAGGCTCTTCCCGCCCCTTGTCTGCACGAAATGCCCGGTCTGTTCATCCCAGAAGTTTGCCCAGATGTCCTCGTAGATCAGGTTTCGGACATCGATCCATCGACTGAACGGCGCCGCGAGTGATCGTTTGTTTGCAAGCCTGATCGCCCTGTCGACTGCGACCCAGCACATCAAGCGCGAATGCAGGAAATGCTGAGGCTCGCGGCGCATTTCCCAAATCCCAGCATCTGACTCTTCCCAGTGATCACAGACATAATTGATGACGTCACGCACGCCGTTCCAGCCATCGTGAGAGATGGCATGGCCATATTTGTTGCTGAGATAGACCGCGTCCATGAGCTCGCCGTAGATATCGAGCTGGATTTGTTCCACCGCGTCGTTTCCGATGCGGACCGGGCGGGCACCGCCGTAGCCAGCGAAGTGTTCAAGGGCGACTTCGTCGGGCACCCTTCGTCCGTCGACCGTATACATGATGTCGAGCTTTCCGCTGCCCTGGCACTTCGTGGCGCGCTTGCCGATCCATGTGGTAAATGCCTGGGCTTCCTGCTGATAGCCAAGGCGCATGAGAGCATAAACTGTAAAAGATGCGTCCCTGATCCATGTCGCGCGGTAATCCCAATTGCGCGCGCCGCCTGGCGTTTCCGGCAGGCCAAACGTTCCCGCCGCGATGACGGAACCATGCCGACGGGATGTCATGAGCTTGAGTGTCAACGCAGACCGCGTCACCATTTCGCGCCAACGACCTTGGTACGATGACTGCGCCGCCCAATCTTGCCAGTATTCGATCGTCGCTTTCTCAAATTCGTGAATATCCGGAAGCTCGATCGGCTCTTCATCAATTCCCGCGAGGAGGAAATCAGCGGTTTCGCCAGCTGCGAGGCGAGCGGTCGCACGAGCGCCGTCGGTGTCGCCGGCAAGGGGTATGTTCGACGTCAATCGGATTCCATGTGCATTGACTGGCTGCCACACCGCCTGGTTCGCCGTCACATGCGCAGTCACGGTTTCCCGGGCGTAATCAAAGCGCGGGGCGCAGCGCATGATGAAGCTTGCCTCACCACGGGTCACCCTCAGCCTTCTGGCTACCGTTGTCGGAATATCCGCCCTGCCTTCTTTGACGACCATGAAGTCAATCAGCTCAGCGCTTACGTGATCGCCCATCCAGCGTGTGAGAAGTACGTTCGTGTCCGGCAGATATTGCTGGACCACCCGCGCATCGGGGATATCGGGGGCTAGTTCAAAGGCGCCCCCGCGCTCTGGATCGAGAAGCCCTGCGAAAATCGTCGGGCTATCGAAGTTCGGCCAGCACATGAAGTCAATTGCACCGTCCTTGGCGACGAGGGCAAGCGTGGCGAGATCGCCAATTATTCCATGGTCTGCGATAGGGCGAGGAATTGCGCTGCCTATAGTCGAGATCCCGGCTTCAGGACTGGCTTTTGTCCGAAAATTCATGTCAACTCCGTCTAACCGTGTAACGTCGAAGATCAATCTGCCACAGAAACGTCAGATGGCATGTGTCTCGAGGGGTGGAACGTCTGTTGCTCGAGCGCAGTTGTAGCACAGGCCTTCTCTGACGGACGCCTTTGTTTAGGGCTTCAACCATCTGGCCGCTGCCGTCCTGCCCAAGACCTGGCCGTTAACGGTGGCAGGAAAGTCTTGTTCCTGGCGAGCGACGATGGCGGCGCCGCGGCGGAGATTGGGGCGCTTGCGGAAAATCTCGGTTTCGGGCCCATAGAACTTGGCTGGCTTTCCGAAGGTGGACTGCTTGTGCGGGCGCGCGGAAAGAGTTGGGGTCAACTGATCTTCACGATGGGGTCAGTTTCGACTGATAATTCGGGATCGCAATCGCGACGATCCGCCTCTTGCACCAAAATACGTCGCACGAACTCGGACACCGTCGGGTTAGGGAAACGAAGAGGGATTAGGCAAATTAACGCTGATCACGATGGAACCAAAGCGGCGAAACGTTTGGTTCGGAACCGTACAAGGAACTGCA
This sequence comes from Rhizobium sp. F40D2, assembly GCF_051810745.2. Lineage (NCBI taxonomy): Bacteria > Pseudomonadati > Pseudomonadota > Alphaproteobacteria > Hyphomicrobiales > Rhizobiaceae > Rhizobium > Rhizobium sp. F40D2. The sequence goes on along the minus strand of NZ_JBPWQX020000004.1, from coordinate 298,539 downwards.
GCCTCGGACAGTGGTTAGGCTCTTCGGATCGTTGGATAGCGTATGCCCTGCACTGTTCGCGATCTACCCTTTCCAAGGGTACGGGCCGCGCGGAGGTCAATGGTCCACTCCTTCTCCACGCCTCTGCGCGGCCCATTTGGGGTCACCTGCCCACATTCAGCGCTAAACAGCCGGCGGGGAAGAGGCTACGATTGCTTCCTGCTTCAAACGCCGCAAACGTCGTGAACGAAGTCGAGTTGGCTCTGCGTCAGCTGGTCTATGACCATATCACTATGACGATAGGCGCCGAGTGTGAGAAAGAGGCGATTCGGGGCGACGCCCGCGAAGTATAACGACCGTTTCGTTTCGTCCCGGCGGAACTGTTTCCGGGTACAGCGTCGCACCGATGACACCTAGCAGGTGTCAGGATCAAGTTCGCCGTTAGGTATGAGCATGACGTTCCCGACTGGCATTTGCGAACGTGCTGACAAGTTCGCTGAGCGTGAACGGCTTTCCGACGAGCTGAAAGTCGATCTTCTGCCCGTCTTCGATCTTGTCGCTGTAGCCTGTCATCAGCACGATCTGCAGGGACGGCCGGATCCGCCGCGCAATCTCAGCAAGTTCGATCCCGGACATGCCGGGCATCATCACGTCGCTCAGCAGGCCATCGATGTCGGTGCGTGTCCGAAGAAGCACCAGCGCGTCCTGCGCGTTGCTCGCGGTGATCACTTCCTCAACTTCCCCTTCCACCGAAAGCTTGGCGGACTCCAGAGACGCCGGTGTGTCGTCGACGACAAGCAGCCGCCGTGGCATCGTACCTGCCTCCGCAGGGTAGCTATGGCCTTCCAGATCGCGAGCGCGCGGCAGGTAGATGGTGACCGAAGTGCCGACTCCGTTGACGCTCGATATGATAAGCCGCCCCCCGCTTCTCTCCGCGAAGCGCGATGCTTGCGTCAGCCCAAGGCCCGCGCCCAAGCCGGCCTTGGTAGAGAAAAGCGGCTCCACCGCCCGAGCCGCCACTGCAGGCTCCATTCCCTTTCCAGTGTCTACGACTGTCAGCGCGACATACTGGCCCTTTGGGAGTGCAGCCTCGCGCGCCCCGTCAAGCACGTTTCTCGCCTGCAGCGTGATGCGGCCCGTCCCAGTTATGGCGTCGCGCGCGTTCGATACGATATTGATCAGCGCGATCTCCAGCGACTTTCGCTCGATCTTCGAGGTCCAGAGATCTGAATCCACGGCGAGCTCAAAGGTTATGAGGTCGTTGACGGCCTGCCTCAGCAGGGGCTTGACGTCCTGAAGCGCGCGCACGAGGTCAGCCACTTCGGCAGCCTTATTGGACTTGCTTGAAAAGGACATCAGCCTCTGGGTCAGTTCCCTGCCTCGCGCGACGCCATCAGCCATCGATTCAAGTACCTTGTCGCGGCGGGCGACGTCGTCTGGCACGCGCTGTATGGCGCTGGTGCCCGCCTGGAATACCATGAGCAGATTGTTAAAATCATGCGCGACCTGGCCGGTCAGCTTGCCAAGCGCATCCATTCGCTGGGCGTTTGCAACCGTATTCTCCTGCTCCCTCAGGCTTGTGCGCTCCCGCTGAAAGAGATGGTAGGCAAAGCCGGCACAGCAGACTGTCGCAAGAATGGTGGCCCAGAGCAGCCCGGTTGTCATCTCAGATAATGTGCTAAACTGGGAAAGCGGCATTCCGACGGTGACCCGCCACGGATAATCGCCGATGGCCATGGAATGGGTTCGGAGAAGAGTGCCGGCCACGGACGTTTCGTGTCCATCCGAAGTGTCATTGGATCGCAGGCCGTAGGCGGCTTCGGGCAGTCCAACCGACTTTGCACCATCTGACGACGCTGCGATGAGCCCGGCACCGTCGGTAACCCACGCGATCTGGCCCTCCTTCAGGCCTACTTTGGAGAGAACTGCCGATAGCGCGCCGGGCCGGACCACGGCGGTTAGTGCAAGAGAAGCCTTGCCATTGCGGGTGATAGGAACCCTCACTGGAAATCCGAAATTCCCAACCGGGCCTTTAACGAGATTGCCAACAACAGGCTCCCCCGTCAGCTTCAACCGACGAAGGCTGCTCTTTTCTGCAACAGTCTTCGCGTCGCGCGCGGGTACTGTGGCGATAATAGATCCGTCGAGGTCGGTTATGCGAAGAAGTGACCAATTAGGAACCCGTATTTGAAGGCGCCTGGCGATTTCAGCAAACGCGCCGACGTCGATCGGGCCGTCGAGGCGAGGAGACTCAGAAAGGATTGCCAGCAGCTGGATGTTCGTAGCCAGCTCCCTTTCCAGGGCGACGGCAAGCGCAGTCGCCTTACCCGAGACCTCCTGATCGAATGAAGCCTTCTGCTGCTCTAGAAGATATTGTCCGAAAAAGCCGCCTAGCAGAACGACGGGCATAGTCGCCGCTAGCGCTAAAAGAACGACTGATCTAATTCGTGCCATGGAAATCCGACGAGGTGGACATTGCGCGGAAACGTAGGGCTTTCAAGTAAAGCGTCGAGGGGCGACATTTATTCGCTAAGACTCACGCTCGCCCCGTACTGACATCAAAATCAGATCTCAGGGACTGGTGCCTGATCGACTTAAAACTCCTGCACGTCATACGCGCTGCATCCCGACAGCTTGCACTCCCCCCGCACAACGGACTCTCATGCCCGACGTTTATGGCATTCGCCGCGTCAAGGGGGATGCTGCAGCAATTTGGCGAATACCTGCGAGCTGGGACTCGAAGGCATCATTCAGGGGCCTGGCCAGGTCGCTTCTTCAACCCCCATGTCCGCAGCAGCGTCAGCGGCCCGGAAATGCTCGCATCGAGTATATAGGGATCGAACCGCGCTGTTTGACCCTCCTTCGCTGAACGGCGAACCGGCAATCCGTGCCCGAAACCTTTCAACGAATAAAACGAGACCTGGACCTTATTTTTAGATTTCCAGTGGGTGAGCTCACCCCATGGCTTTAACGTCGTTTGGCCGGCATCCTCGTTGATACCACCGACCGTGAGCCATTGAGCGACGGACGCCCGCGCGTTTGACGAGTTTACCACCCTGTCATCAGTTCCATGCCAGATCGAAATTGGCGGCCACGCTTTTTGGTCGGGCGAGACGTTGCGAACGAGATCACCCCATTCACTGGGCGAGCGCGACACACCGGATTTCATTGCACGCAGGGCCGACATCGCATCCCTGGCGGCTCCCAGTGGCATGCCCGCGAAAATCGCGGCTCCCGCGAAAAGTCCGGGATATGTAGCAACCAAGGCAGAGGTAAGCGCGCCTCCTCCCGACAATCCCGCGAGGTAGATCCGGGAACGGTCAATCCGATGCCGGTCGCAAGTGAATTCGATCATCTGGCGCACCGACATCAACTCGCCCCGATCCCGGGCAATCGCGCTCGGACGAAACCAATTGAAGCATCGCTGCGGGTTGTTTCCTTCGCTCTGTTGCGGATAGAGGAGGACAAATCCGCATTGGCGCGCGAGTGCGGAGAACCCGCTCGCGGCATCGAAGCCTTCGGGTGTCTGCCGACATCCGTGCAATATCACCACCAGAGGCAGCTTGGCGGCCATCCGACTTGGCGCGTAGAGCTTCATGAAGAGCCGTCCCGGATTGCTGCCGAAACCCTTAACTTCAATTAGTCCAATTTTTGCAGAAGGGCGCCGCGCTTTCTTGGGTCCTATTGACGGCTGAAGCAGATTTTTCTCCAGGATCCGGCGCAGTCTCTTTTGCGATTTAAGGATTTGCGACAAGGATTTCGGGAACTTGAATTTCATCGATACGCCCTTTTCAAAGACGTCCTCGACGCGTTCCCCCGGCATGCTCCGCCATCGACAGACGGGTGTTTTCTATCCGATATCGCCGCCCGATCCTACCTACAATTGACGCATCAACCCGTGCGCTGGATCTATGAGTTCAACAGCAAATCAGGCAAAGACACCGCGCTTTAAGAGAATGACTATGAAAATCAACGGGGTATTTCGACAATTATACCGATGCGAGCTTCGCAGTCAGCGCGTTTGAACCCGCCGCCATGGCGGCGGTCACAAGCGGTGCCTTCGGCGCTGATCGCTTGGAACGCTGGTGGAACCTGCTTGGCGAAAACCGCGACCGAACACGTGTCGTGAGCGGACGCGCGGCAACAAGATCGTTCGCATGAAGAAATATTGAAGTGTCGGAAATCTGCGACGGTGCTCATCGGCCCCAACAACGATCCACCATTTGTATTGGCTGGTCTGCCGGATAACGTCAGCGCTCAGTGGTTGTATTTGCGATCAAGAAGACTCTGCAAGCGGCCACTCGCGCTTGTGAGCGATATGTCATTGAACAACCGCGATATGAGGCGCGGTCGCAATCCTTGCCTCTCATCGATCAGGAGGAATGACATCCTTTTTATCTCTATCGTGATCACGCCTGCATTGTCATGGCGACGATAATTTCCGGAATCCATTGCTTGGAATCCATTCTCAACCGCCCAGGCGGCTATCATATCCGCGTTCATCAAGGTCCTGCTTTAGGAGATAAGGACGTGCCATCTCTAGCTGTCCCGCTCGCGAAAATCGCTTTGCCCTCGCACGGATACCGTAACTGTAACGCTCTAATCCAGCCGAATCCGTCCAGAATCAAAGTTCCTGCTTAGGTGTTGCGAGAAAGACTCGAAGCAATCGCGGTAAACGGTTCAATTCGGCGCAAGCCAGCGTTTCGCATTCTCGATGGATCGAACGCCCGACACACGATTTCGGCAATGCGATCGCTCCCGCAGTCGAAGCAATCTATGAGCCGGACGCAAACTATTATCGCGATCATAGCGACAGCAAGGATCAAGACCCAGGGCGGCGGCCTGCCGGCAATGACGGCGGAGGACGCCGCAGGTGCAGGCGGGCAAGCCCTCTACGGCTCCTTGCTACGCCTCTACTGCTTGGCCGACGTCTCGACGGGTCTGCACGACAATGCCTGTCATGTCCTTGGCGGCGCTTTCAACCTGCCGCATGCCGAAACATTGCTGCAGTGCTGCCCTTTGCCGCCGCCCTACAACGCTCGATCCGCGCTGGACGCCATGCCTGCCTTGCGCGGGCGCTCAGAGTGCCGGACGCCGCAAGCTGCCTGCAGAATCTCGGCAGCCGCTTGGCGCGCCTTCCTCGCTTGAAGCGCTCGGCATTCCTCACACTGGCATCGAGATTGCCGTCGAGCTTCTTCAACCCATACTGCAATCCGCGCGCCCGCTTGAACGCGAAGCAACTGCCAAACATGGATCGTTCATCACGGCGTATTCCGATCATCGTGGCCCACTGAAACACAAAGGGCGCTCGACCCGTCGCGGGGGAGCGCCCTCCCAACCCGGACGACTGCGCACGTTCGACAGAGGGGATCGTGGCGGCACGGTCATCAATACGGGGTGTGAACCCTAGATGATGAGAATCGCCGATTGCTTCAAGAGGCCGATCTACGCGTGCAGCGAAGGGCAGCCATGCGTTGTGAATCCAGGCGCGGATCACCATATTTTGGGAACCACTCACATGAGATGAACATCATGGTTTCAAGGATCAAACGAACCTTGACCGTCGGCCAGCGCGCGGCCGCGGTCGAGCGCACGAACACAATCGCGCAAGAGGCAACAGACGAAGAACGCTGCCGCCGCGAGGAGAAGACCGAACGGCTGCGCAGACTTAGGCTAGCAGCGGCCGGGGCGACGCCGCAGAAGCAATCAGAGGCTGCGTCGAGAGAGAAATCCTCGTTCAACAATGCAATCTCAAACACCGGAGAATGAAATGGATCACGTATCGAAGAATTTCGAGCCGGCAAATGCCCTGCGGAAGGGACGAGTTGCCAAGGGATACAGCATGGAAGAGCTGGCGATCACCACTGGCCTGACGACCGCCGAGATCGCCGCGGCTGAGCGCGGTGACGACGTTCCGGCGCATCACCTCGAGCGGATCGAGCAAGCGCTGAAGTAGCCTGGCTGATGACGTCGGCATTCAAGGTGACAGGCATCTTCTCAGAGACTACAGCAGTCTTCAGTGGCGACGGCGCTCGTCGAACTGACCACTTGCTCGCATTTGTTGCCAGCCGCGAGGTAGCGCGCGATGCGGTCCTCATGAAGAAGAAGGAGCAAATCCGAATGTGCCGTAAGAGATACGACCAAGGGGGAAGCTTTGGTGGATGGAGGCTATTCCCCTCCATCACCGAGGTTTCGCTATGAGTGAAGATCGTGGTGAGAGACCGCCGAACTCAACCGTACCGGCCTCGAAAGCGGAGCGGCCGTCAGGTCGTCCGCCTCACCATTCGCGCAAGCGCGATCAGAATACATGCGCCGATAAAGCCGGCGATCAGATAGCCGACCCATCCTCCGAGCGCGACGCCGAAAAGCGACAGGATAAAATTGGCAATGATCGCGCCGACAATGCCTAGGAGAATGTTCATGACGACGCCCATGTTGCTCTTCATGAACATCTCGGCAAGCCAACCTGCAATGCCTCCGATAATGATTGCTGCAATCCAGCCGATACCTGCGTCTTCCATAAAGACTTCCCCCTAAAGGATTGGGTTCGAGACATCCGGCCAGCCGGAATCACTTAATAAACCATAAGCAGCGGTAATTTGTTCCGATGCGCTTCTGCCACGGCGTCGCCGCCTCTGGAGTTTCGTTCGGCAGTGGCAGCCAAGAGTGGGAATGGATTGGTGTAGCTGAGATCTGTTGCGCGTCCTCGCGTCGCAAGACGGACTGGGCCTGAGTGCGCACTCAGCCGTTCGGGATAACCGAGGTGAAAGGGATTATCGCCAGAAGCGTGCCATCCTCGGATGCGATTTCGAAAGAGTCACCATCGATAGACTGCCTAGTCATGATCGCTTCAGCAAGTATCTCGCGCGCGGCCTCTAAGGCATCCTCGTATGCTTCTTCAAGACTGGCAAACTCAGCGCCTTCCTCGTCCAATTCTAGCCTTTCGCCCCTCCTTACATTGAAGTGGAATTTCAGCATCGCCTGCCCTCCGAGAGCTAGCTAAACGGAGTTTTGCTTCCGCAGTTCCACTCCGTCGAGGCAAAAGGTTGCCGCGAAAGGGGCTCATCGCGGCCTTAGACCTAAGCGGCAACTGATCCGCCGACAGTAATAGCGCGTCCAGGCGTGCCGGCCCCTCGTCTGCACCTCTCTTCCCGGGGAGCGTCGCCTTTCGCGAGACCCAGTATCTGGTTGCTCTGAACCAAGTGCAGCGGAGTTGCCTTTCGCTGAAATCTAAGGGTGAAGTCAGTCCCTTCCGGTCGATTTCAGCAGTTTGGATGATTTCCCAGTCGAGAAAGTCAGGATGAAACCGGAGCTTGGAAAAAGGCCCTTGTCCATAGGTGCACCCCGCTACTTGCAGGCGGAGGCACATGAGCACCTTCAGCCGCCGGCGCCCACGTTCTCGGTTGCTGACGATACCTCTAGCTAACGCTTCTCCTGCGAGAAATCCAATCCTCTTGGTCAGGCTACCGGCAGTTAAAAAAGGCCCACCGAAGAGGGGCAGTTGGGGGAAATATGAGAGTTGAAGCGCATCTTGCAGCAGGAACTAAAATGGCTCTGGTATGGAAGGCCGATCGATCCAAGTCCTGACCGGCTAAGGTCCCACGGGTTCCGCACCATGCTGGAATCATTATAAAGAGCCGCACCAAGGATTCCTCGTCCTTCTCTCCATGTCGAAATGACTGGATAATCCGGCTCGCCAACTCCTCACGCTCGGCGTCTCTTTTGCGCGGTTTGAAACGGAGCCATCGTCGCCCTCTTTCCGCGAGGTAATTATTAAAGATCAGCGGCCGCCCAACGCACAGGAGAAGTAAATGCCGAGGGTCTAGCAGATCGTTGAGCGGCGAACAGAGTAATATAAGAAACTGCATGGTGACCGGCTGCTTGGTACGAAACCGCAGCCTTCCGCCTAAGCATTTGGAGTAAATATAATTTCAGGGGTCGCTAATTACTCAACGGCGTTTCGGCGTGGAACACGTTACGCGGGCGCTACGGATCGGGTCGCGCTGGAGATCTGCGAGCCCATTTCAGGCGTATCCGGCCCAAGCGGCGGGCTGTCTCCGTGCCTAAGAGTTCTTTTCGAAGAAAGAGGGCCTCCATGGCGAAGGACCCTGTCCCCAGCTCTGCAAAGCCTCCTCCGAGGTCCGTCGACAAACACATGGAGAACGGCGAACCCTTAAACGAACCTAGACGACCGCCGCGCTCTCTGCCGATCAACGGGGTAATAGTCGCGAATTCGGTGGCTGATCCGATGACAGGACGTCGCGGAGCACAAGATCGCGTCTCGGCCCCGGTGACGTCAAATCGAGAGTGAATACGGCTGAGCGACAGGCTGACGATCGCCTGTTGCCGCGACCATCCTCGGACAATAAGGACGAGCGCCGGACTTCGACCAGCGACGCCGCTTCTGGCGACGCAGACGAGGAAGCCCAGCGCGCTCCTCGGCCTGTGATTTCCGAATAGGAGCATCCAGATGACAAAGATAGCGACAGGTCTCAACGACGCTCCCAAGGACACCACGATAGGCCAACCCGGTCCCAGCCTTCCGGACGATTCCGACCAACCCATCGAAGCAACTGAAGAGGAAGCGCTGCAAATTCGGGCAAAGCTCGAGCGAATGGCCGACGAAAATGCGAAGGCTGACGCTGACGACTTTATAAAGCAGATCACCCGTCCGAAGCACGGCACCGGGTGGTGCCAGGGACGTTTTCCTCGATCAGCGTATTCGCTTACGATCTCAACGAACACGGCGATCCGATTCGGACGTGGGAAACCGTAGTCGGCGAGACGGAAGCGGAAGCAATCGCAGATGCGAAAGACGCCGCTACCCATCATGCAGGTGTCCTCGGCGTCCGGCGAGACGGAAGGCCCTCGGTCGGAGAGGAAGGCGATCCTGAAATCATCTTCCGGTTAGGGAAGACCGGCGACTTCGACTAGAGATAGCAAAGATGATTGTATTTCTGGACTTCGAAGCCTCGTCGCTCGGCAAGCACAGCTACCCGGTCGAAATTGCCTGGGTGTTCGAAGACGGCCGGTCACGTTCGCTACTGATACGGCCGGCCGCAAATTGGACGGACTGGTCGTCCGATGCGGAAAGGATCCACGGCATTTCTCGCGAACAACTGGCTCGCCAAGGCGTCTCAGTCGCTTTCGTCGTAAAAGAAATGATGATGGCGCTTTCCGGTCATGACCTTTACGCAAGCTCCCCCTCTTGGGATGGAAAGTGGCTGAGCGTTCTACTCCGAGCCGGCGGCATACCTCGCCATGCGCTTCGCGTTCGGAAGTCGGACGATCTTTTCATCGAGGTTGCTAAAGCCATCTTCGAAGAAGCGGGTATGGCTGACACCGACGTTCCCGCCCTCGTCGACGACGTCATCGCCCAATCTGAGCCTGCAACGTCCGCTCACCGCGCCCTCCCGGACTCGCTGCTGGAACTTGAGCGATTTCGGCTTGTGCGCGAAGCTGCCAAAATGCGGGTAAGCCCACAAGGAAAATGATTGGTGCCGCCTCGTCATCGTGAGCAGGCGACAGATCGCTCGCGGCCGCTTTGCCCTGTGCCTTCGTCAGCTAGCCATTTTACGGGTTTCGGCCGCAGTCATCTCTCTGACCATCGCCGAGATGACATTCATTCCATAGGGCTTGGGCATGAAGACCGTATCAGAGGGCAGTTCCTCGGGTCGAACGATGCTGCCGCCTGAAGTGATGATCACAGGTACTTTCATGTCGGAGGACGATATCATGCGCGCGAGATCGAGGCCGCTCAGTCCGCCCGGCATGTCGACGTCTGTGATGACAGCGTCGATTTTCCTTCGACCAAGCACTGCAACAGCTTCGAGGACATTTCCTGCTTCGATGACGTCGTATCCCTCGTCGGCAAGAGTGTCTGCAAGCACGATGCGGATCAAAAGCTCGTCTTCGACGATAAGTACGGTACGCTTGTACATGGCCGTCTCCGTTCTGGTTACGAGTTGAACTCGCGTGCCCAGATTTAGATCGCCCCTCGGTGGGAGTATTTACTGACATCTTTAATAAAATACCAACAATTCGGCGATGTGCTGTCGATGGAGTCAGTCCTTTGAATATCTTTTGAGCAACGACGCACCCGGTTCGGCCATCGTCGAAATGGTTCCGATGCTTGGTACCAAACAGAAGGCGTTCAAAGTACATCGCGGCGAAGGCATTTCGCGACGGGACGCGACCTTTCCCCGATGGGTCCGTGATCGCCCGCCTGGCGTACGTCTACAAGTCGTCTCCCCAAACCGACGCGGTGTTCCCGGCGCCACAGTCCTTTGTGGCGGGCGACCCTACGAACGTGCAGATCAGCGTGAAGGACTCGAAGGCCTATGCTGACGCGGCGGCTGGGGATACGGACAGTTCGAGAACGGCATCGCAAGCCAAGCGAACTTCTGTTAAATTCCTGCTTTGCCTGTCATTCCAAGTTGGAACCAATCAGCGGATTTCGTGTTTAGCCACTATTCCCCGTAAACCTACAAAACTCGACCACTCGCTTCCCCTAATGCGTCCTGGCCCAAAATTCGAAGAAGCGGGCTTTGCTGACTTAGACGTTGCAGCGATCGTCGGCGACTTTGTCGCCCCATCCGAACCTGCTACGCCCCCTCATTGCCCCCGATGCTCCCCTGGATGTTGAGCGATTACGGCTCATGCGGGAGCAGCGCATGTTTTCTACAGCCGAGACGGGCTTGCGCCTGGGTCGACCCTCGAAAACTCGATTAAGCATCTCGGCGGCGGGACGTTGGTATTTCCCGCCCGCCGATCGGCAACATATTGGAGCGCTTCTACAAGGTCGAGGTCTAGGACCGGCTTCTGAATGACACCCAACGCGCCCGGTACACCGCCTCTGATCGCCCCGGGATCACTCGTCATGAATAGCACCGAAACGTTTGCGTCCACCAGCGTTCGGCCGATGATCGGTCCAGTCGGTCCGTCCTCGAGATTTACATCGACGAACGCAAGATCGGCATCGCTGGAATTCAGGAGCGCCTGATCACCTTCGGAACTGGGTGGAGATCGAAGGGCAGTTCCGGCGCAGGGATCGATCTGGGCGGGGCACCTTCGAACGAGTAATTATCGGGCGCCTTGGTGGCGTTGGCCTCGTTCAGGTCGAATGATCGCTTCTTTGCAGGCCAGCCCCCGGTCTGCTTTCCGATCAGGTCGCCGCTACTCATTGGGGGCTCGCTCATTGTGCTGTGAAGAAGGTTAGAAGGACTTTGCCCTTTTCGCCGAGCAGGCACACGAAGCGATCGGGCGTTCCGGTCTTCTCCTTGCGGGCTATGTACGCCTCGCCAAGCACCACCATCTTCACGGGCACGTCGCCAACCTTGGTGTCCGCCTTGGTAACCGCCAGGCTTTCCATATCCATGACGAGATCGGTAATATCGGGTGATCGTTCCTGAAGGGCAAGAAGTCCTGTCGATTTGCAGGCGTCGACAGCGGGATCGGCCGGCGCCTGCGCGGGCGCGCTTCCTGCGGCAATCGAAAACGCAAGCACAGCAACTGATGTCATCAGTATGGTCTTCATCGGGTCCCCCAAAACAGCAATCCCCGCGCGATCGCCGGGCTTCCTAGTCAGATCAGGTTTTATCGACGACCGTCCTGACGGCGTCCTTGGCGTCGCCTTTGCCACTTGGGACTTGCCCTTGGCTTCCTGGAGCTGCCCTTTGCCTGCACTTGGTGGTTGCCTACTGCTTTGCCAACGGCTGTCGCGCTTGCCCGGCGACTTCGTTGGCCTTGCCCTTGAACTGGTCGGACGCGCTTCCCATGATCGATCTCTCGGTTCGGTTCAGTCGGGGAGAAAGGCATGGAGGCGCATTTCGTTCCACCGCCGAGGCCCTGATTGGCTTGGCCGGAAGATTGTCTGGGGCAAGCGCTGGGGCACTTACCCCGGTCAAACTGGCATCCCTAGCCGCCCCTTCTGCTAGGGCAAAGTCCTCATCGTCCGTACCCGAGGCTATGCCGGACGCGCCTATGACTTCCCCGTTCACCTCAATTGGCAGACCCCTGATCCTTTGGGGGAAATGCCCTTAGCCTTGAACAGGTGACCCGTTTCCGCTGCCCGTCATGGGCATCAAGCAGGAGTAAATTCCTGCAGGTCAAATACAGAGCCACACGTCGGACGGCCGCGACACTCGTGCAGGTGTTGCCGACGTCCTTGACAGCTACGTTGGCAACGCCTCCTACCCTCGCCATTCCCTATCAATCTTTCCTTCCTCCGCCTTGTGAAAATACTGGGAACAAACCAACCAGCCTTTCAAAGGCCTCAGCAACGCAACGCATGCCAAAACCGACAGCGGCAACGTCAACACGATATGCACCCAAAGCGGGGTATCGAAGGTGAGTTGGAGCCACAAGGCAAATGCGAGCGCAGGCACGGCGACAATGCTCATCGCAAAAAATGCTGGTCCGTCAGCGGGGTCCGCGAATGAATAGTCCAGGCCACAAACTTCACAGGCCGGGGCCAGGGTCAGCAGGCCATTGAAGAGATGGCCCCGCTGACAACGCGGGCAGAGCCCCCTGATCCCAGTGAGCGCGGGTGTCGTCGTCTCGTTGTACTGGCTTGTCATCTTCGAACCTTCATGCGGCGGTGTTTCTCGAACCCGCTTCCGATCTAGGCGGCGATGCCAGAGCGAACTCATCACGAGGCGTCGGGTTCCCGTCGGTCATCTCGTCCGCGGCCTTCGATCTGCCGAGCGATCATCAGAGCGGGCCGACGAACGGTTCACCCGCCTACGTGTAAGTCGTCCTTGTGTAATTCCGTCGCTAGGACCTAAGTCCCGGCTTCCGAACCAAATTAACTTCCCGCTGTTTCCTTCGCAATACGAAGGAGGACTGTCATGACTTTTGAGCCGGAAAGCCTCGCCCACGATCGGCTTGCGAGCGTGCAGGCGGCAGTGTCCACGGAACCAGAACTGGAAAGCTCGTCAATCTCTGTGAGAATGGTGCTTGTCCTTGGAGCCGTTTCCTCCTTCACACGCTGATATTTTGCATGAACGTTTTTCTGAAATTCATTGGTCGCATCATAGTCACTCTTGCCGTAGTCGTCGCCGCGGTTTTCGTCGGCCGCGGTCTTTGGGGCCACTACATGGACGAACCCTGGACGCGCGATGCGCGACTGCGCGCAGATGTCGTCGGCCTGGCGCCCGATGTCTCCGGCCTTGTCAGCGAGGTGCTCGTCAGAGATAATCAGGCGGTGAAGAAGGGCGATATCCTCTTCCGCGTCGATCGCGCACGTTTCTCGATCGCGCTCGCACAATCCGAAGCGGCACTCGAAGGCAGCAAGGCCGCACTCGATCAGGCACACCGTGAGCGCGAGCGCCAAGAGCGCCTTGGCGAAGCCGCCTCGCTGCAGCAAAAGGAACAAGCTCATACGGCCGAACAGCAGGCCGAGGCCGCCTTTCGTCAGGCGACCGCCAACCGCGACCTCGCTTCAATCAACCTTGAACGCTCGGAGATCAAAGCGACGGTCAATGGAACGGTCTCCAATCTCAGCTTGCGTCCGGGCGATTATGTCAGCGCCGGAACCGCCAAGATCGCGCTGATCGATACGGATTCGCTCCGCGTCGAAGGTTATTTTGAAGAGACCAAGCTGCAGCGCATCCACCCCGGCGACAAGGTATCCATCCACCTGATGGGCCAGGCGAAAAGCCTTGACGGCCATGTCGCAAGCATCGCTACCGGCATCGCCCGCGTTCGAGGCCCTTGCTAGTCCATCTTTGAACAGTTGATCCCCGTGGCCTGATCACTGATCAATTCCCATACGAAGGAGGTTTGCCTCAAACTGCCCTTCTGAACCGCACCAATTCGGTGTGATCAACCCGCAATGGCTGTTCTGAACGCGATCACAGCTAATGCCTTGTGAGCAGTCTGGACGGCGGACCGTAACTGCGCCATCGATCCTACAAGGGCTCGCGGGAAGGCCAAGACAAAGCCGACGTTTTGCAGCTCGACGAGCGAAATGAGCGCGAGGCCGACGTTCCCGTCTGCTTGGTCGGAAACACACGAAATTCCGACGCAGTATGCCGCCGACTAAGTTTGGCTGTTTGGCAACTGGCATTTGACGGTTAGGCAAGTCCCGGGGTGTTTTGACGGAACACTATCTGTAGGTCACTGAGAAGGACCTCCCTGGGTGCCACGAAAGATGACAGTCCTTTTTGGTTCTGCGTAGCCCCCCGACGGCCCCTCCGCGATCAACATGCCATGCGCCGGCGAAATGGCTAACTTCTTGAAATTCATCGCACTCAGACCAAAGTCCGGGACCCCTTATCTGGTGGAACCTAGAGAGCTGCATTGAGTTCCCTCCCTGTCATCATCTCAAGAAATCAGGAGGAACCTCAATGAATAGGTTAATTTTCGCGACCTTCACTGCCGCGCTTGCTGCCTCATCCGCACTTGCCCAGACCGCCCCCAAGCCGGCGACGGATCCGAAAACACCGGCGGTTGCGACGCCGGCGGAGAAAAACCCGACTGCCCCGGTCGAGGGAGCTAACAGCTTTACCGAAAGCCAGGCCAAGTCGCGGATCGAAGACGCCGGCTATTCCGACGTTAAGGGGCTTAAGCTCAATGACAAGGGCATCTGGCAGGCCAGCGCCAAGAAGGGTGCGAGGTCCGTCATGGTCGGTTTGGACTACCAGGGCAACATCGTCGCGAAGTAGCCAGCGCACCGCTTAGAGAAACTTGAAGGAGACTTCCCATGAGAACCGTAACAGGACTTTTCGACTCTTATGCCGATGCCGAGAGCGCTGTCTCAGAGCTTCGATCCCTCGGCATTGATCACGACGAGATCAGTATCGTTTCCAACAACAGCGATAGCCGCCACAAAATCGATGCCGACGGTAATGATGTCGCAGAAGATGCTGGTAAAGGCGCAGGAATCGGCGCCGTGCTCGGCGGCACCGGCGGCCTCCTCACCGGCCTTGGCATCATGGCCATTCCGGGCGTCGGCCCTGTGGTCGCCGCAGGCTGGCTGGCAGCGACCTTAGCTGGTGCTGCAACCGGCGCGGTCGTCGGGGGCGCTGCTGGCGGTCTAATCGGTGCCCTGACGGATGCCGGCGTCGATGAGAGAGACGCTCATGTTTACGCTGAAGGAGTTCGTCGCGGCGGTACCTTGGTCACGGCTCGCGTTCCCGATACGCTAATCGGTGCGGCAGAGGACATCCTGGCAAAGTCGCCCCGTGTCGATATTGCCGCTCGCCGCAACGCTTATTCAGAAGGCGGCTGGAAATCGTTCGATCCTACGCTTGATCCCTATACGCCGGCGGAAGTCGAGCAAGAACGTCGTCGTTATGACCGCAGCACCGGTATCTGAGGAACACCTTGAGCGTCGCCACGCTACCGGGACTAAACAACCCGCCGATACGTCGGCGGGTTTCCGGCTCGATCGCCTTTTTCACGTTACGACAGGACGCTTTTGTTGAGCTGGGGCGGCGCGAACCCCACCTTCAAGGTAAACCTAACGCGATCTCAATCTGGACTTTCTTTTTAACGGGGTTGTCAGGAACCCACGGAATAGCCCTCGCCGTTCCATCGGCTCCATCACCGCCTCAGGACCTTCGGGGTCGAGGATCTCGTTATCCGCCAGCCATTCCTCCAGGTCCGATATCGCCGGGGTGTCATAGGGGACCAGGGTTGGCCTGTTTCCGGATCGATCCCCGTTGGGCGTATGTCTTAATTCCTCGATGGCTGCAATAACTGACTTCGAGCGTCTAATTGTCTGAGCCACTTCATCCGGATCAACGCCGAGGTGTTCCGCCAAGAGAATATTGCGTAGGTCGACCAGTCGGCTCGATAGTCGTTTGGTTTGCCCGGCCTCAAAGGCAACGTCACATTCGTTATCAAACCGCATCGATCGGTTGTTGAAGTTTGATGATCCGACGCGTAACGCTTTATCATCTACGATCATCAACTTTGAATGGACGTAAACCGGCACACCATCGGTTGTTATCGGATGATAAATTCGAAATCGCTTATGGCGATCGTGCGGGCGCAGAGCTTCCCTCAGGCGCGCTCGTGCTGTGTCCATTGCAAGCTCGCCCAGCCAGTTGTCTGCTTTAACCGGGTTGATGAGAATAACTTCCGGACCGTCGTTTTCCTCGAGACGTTTGGCAAGAGCCTGGGCGATAACCCGGGAGGCGAAATATTGACTCTCCGCGTAAATCAACCGCTCGGCTGACATTATCATATCTACATAGAGCCGCTCGATCTCCGCAACACCTGCCTGATCTCCATAGGCAGGCATTGTGCGAGAAATTGCGAGAGTGACGGGTCCGAACGAAATGGCGCCGTTGATGAACGGGGGCTCATGTGGGAAATCGACCGGTGCCAGCTGTTCACCGCCCGCAGATCGCCATCTTGAACGGCAGAGATCGCCAAGCGCTTCTGCGGCCGGCCCCGCGCAGAAACTCGAGACATCATGCCAAGGGCCATAAGACGTTCCATTGGGCCGCCTGCGAAGCGGATCGTCATCCAGGTGCTTACGCGTATCCCAGCGCCCTGCCGTGACGTCGATGCCGCCACAAAAAGCAATCGCATCGTCAATCACAAGGATCTTTTGGTGGTGCGAACTGCCGATCGGATGATTGCCGTCCAGAAGAACGGTTATTTGGCGATGGAGCTTCCATCGAAGGAGATAGGGAAGGTTCGACAGTTTCGCCCAGCTCGAGAGGAAACCGGGGTTCCAGAGGAGAAGCCGAATCTCAAGGTCCGGGTTTTTCTTGGTCAGCCACAGAAGAAAATCTCCGACATGGCTCGGTCCTTCATAATGGTCGCCTGGACGGCCGAGGGTAATCGACGCATCGAAATCCCATCCGACGAGGAAAATTGACTTTTGGGCCGACGCCATCGCCGTCCGGGCGGCGGCGAAGTAGTCGTCCGCGTCAATTATTATCGCGAACTCGTCAGCCCGCTCCGCCCGCCAGATATTGGAGGATGGTTGAAGCAGTTCCGACATTAATTTTCCTTAGTCCGTCTCGGTGCGCGGGACGCCGCGCAACTTTGAATGATGAAACCCAAATTGAGTCAAGGCTTTCGAACTGGCCTGATCTCGGGAAATACGACCTTCTCGCCTCGCCGACGCACTTCATATTTCTGAACGCCAACTGTAACCGGAAACGGAGAGCCTCTTGCGGCCAGTCCCAGGAATGCAGAGCCCTGACGTCGTCGCTTCGGATCCTTGATTGGAGAGGACGATAAGAAATAGTCTCAGCCGCGACGACCTTGTCCAACCGGCTAACGGTTACCATTCTCGCTTTGAGCCGATGCGATATCTGCATGCGAAGCAGAAAGCGTCTGTGGCGCGGACCTGCGTAGGGCTGATAACTGTTGTCCTCTTCTCTATCGGATGTATACCGGGCGGCGCACCAGGCAGTTGTGGCATGGTCTGCGGCGGCGGGTTCGTTAATGGGAGCATCGATCTTCACTGTGCGCCTATCCCAACGGGGTTGCCATGCGACATATGGCGACCTGCAGCTATGTGTTTCACCGCCGTAGGAGCGGTAGCTGTTGGTCGCAGGATCAATGAATGATAATGTTCAGCGCACCAATCTAGATGCGCTGTCGACATTGAGATGCAGGCGCGTCGAGCGCCGCGCCCGCAACTTACTGACTCACTTGATGACCTGGATTACCTTCCTGGAGGACGGCTCGACGATTACCCGCTCGTCGTTCACAACCGCATAGGCATAGGTCGGATCATCGGGGATGGGCCTCACGACAACTGTTTCGGGGAGTGGCTGACCAACCACCACCTTTTCCTTGACGACGACGCGGGTCGAGGGAGCGGGGGCATCCCGAACATAGGTTACTACCTTCTGTGGCGGCGGATCAATGGCCGTGCCGACGATTGCGCCCGCGACGCCGCCAACGGCAGCTCCGACCGGACCTCCGACGATTGCACCCGTAACAGCACCTCCGGCAGCACCGTTAACTGTTGAAGACTGGGCGAACGCTGAGCTTGACATGAGCGCTGCAGAAACAGCCGCGCCTGCGATAATCTTGCGAAGCATTTGAACCTCCATCTGAATACGCGCATTTGACCGCGGGCAATCAACGGCCAAACTCGCCGCGTGTTCCATAGGTAAGACCTTGGTCCGATACGCTGAGCGGTGGTCGCAGCCTGGCATCCGGCCAGTTAGACTTCGCTGTTACGGCGCGTTGAATATTGCGCTGCCAAGCGTTGAAATGACGGTGATGTTGCCCCGGGAGCAAGCCGGATCTATCCGATCAATGGTCGCGACTGCGACGGCAGGCTTGAACCGACTTGGGCGGTCCCAATTTCCCATCGCTAGCACTAGCGTCGGTCGAAGGGCTGCTTACTTCAACCAGCGAATGCCAAGACCACGGGATAGACGGAAGCTACGTTGCCACTGGATCGCGCCACGCTCATCGAGCCACATGCCGGGTTTTGTTATTGTTATCGAAAGTGTTGTATTCGTTGAAATCGCCTTGCAGTCGTGTCGAAATTGCCAAGGCCTCTTGAACGACGGTCAGGGACGCTGAACGCTGAATGCGTTTCGGCGACACTCGACCCCTATGACGCGGAGCCAACCAATATGGCAATGTCCCATCGTGCGATATCGTACCAAACAGGGGCACCGCGCTGTCGCCGCATTTGCGTCCAGGTCGGATCCATGTAGGCGGCTGTTCAGGCGCAAACGGAGCAATCATGAAGCCGATCGACCTCGCAGACCTCGAGCCTAGTGGGTACTATTGGGCGCTTCGAGATATATTCCTCTCGGATGGCGCCGACGAACTAGAGATCGTTCAGATCTCGACCGTATTCGGCGAAACCTATGAATACCTAAGCGTCGCAGTTCTGGGTTCCGATCAGCACTATTCACTAAAGGACTTTGTCTTTTTTGCAAAAATCGACGTACCCGCCTTCGCGCCTACGGCCTGAGCTCCCAAAAAAGGGTCCTTGAATATCTGACAGTCGGTCTATTTCGCCGCCCATAGATCGATCGTCGGGAGGTGCGTCTTTGTCCTAGTCCGATGCAAAGGTCTGGGCGCCGGCGACTTTCAGTTGCCATTTCGAAGCGTCGCTCGGAACCTTTGCTGCCGACGCCAGTTCGCTTGGTGATCGGTGAGTCGCTCACATACCCAACCCTTCCGCGTTCTGGCGCCGTCTCACTGGCAAAACCATCAAACGCAGATAGGAGAGACCCATGCGCGCTTTAGTCTGGCACGGCAAGGAAGACATCCGGTGCGACACAGTATCCGACCCCGAAATCGAGCATCCGCGCGATGCAATCATCAAGGTAACAAGCTGCGCGATTTGCGGATCCGACCTTCACCTGTTCCACAATTTTATCCCGGCGATGAAGTCGGGCGACATCATGGGGCACGAGATGATGGGCGAAGTGGTCGAGGTGGGCACTGAAACGAGCGGCAGTCTCAAGAAGGGCGACCGGATCGTCGTCCCATTCACAATCACTTGTGGTGAATGCGATCAATGCAAACGCGGCAATTTTTCCATCTGCGAACGAACGAACCGCAAGAAGGACCTAGCCGACAAGGCGTTCGGCCACGCCACGGCCGGGCTCTTCGGCTATACCCACCTCACCGGCGGCTACCCTGGCGGTCAGGCCGAGTATCTGAGGGTGCCGTTTGCTGACAAGACCCACATCAAGGTTCCCGAGAGTCTTACCGATGAGCAGGTGCTCTTCCTCGGCGACATTTTCCCGACAGGCTGGCAGGCCGCCGCCCAGTGCGACATCGAACCCACCGACACAGTGGTGGTTTGGGGCTGCGGCCCGGTTGGCCAGATGACGATCCGGAGTGCCGTGCTTCTGGGCGCCAGGCAGGTGCTGGCCATCGATCGCATTCCTGAGCGTCTCTCCATGGCTGAGGCTGGTGGCGCGATCACCATCAACTTCGAAGAGGAAAGCGTCGTCGAGCGTCTGAACGAGTTGACAGGCGGCAAGGGACCGGAAAAGTGCATCGATGCCGTCGGGCTGGAAAGCCATGTTTCGATGGGTCAGCCGGACACGCTACTGGACCGCGCCAAGCAGGTGGTGATGCTGGAGAACGATCGCCCGCATGTGCTGCGCGAGATGATTTATGTCTGCCGCCCGGGCGGCATCATTTCAATCCCCGGCGTCTACAGCGGCCTCGTCGACAAAATTCCAATGGGCATGGCAATGAACAAGGGCCTCTCCTTCCGAATGGGTCAAACCCATGTGAAGCGCTGGACAGCCGATTTATTGCGCCGAATCGAAGATGGCCAGATCGACCCGTCATTTGTCATTACCCATACCGTCGGGCTCGAACAGGGGCCGGAAATGTACAAGGTGTTCCGCGACAAGCAGGACAGCTGCATCAAAGTTGTGCTGAAACCTTAAAGGGAGGTTCGATATGTCTTTTCTCACAAATCTGGCCCGTTCGAACGGTGACCCGAAGGTTCTGCAGTCGGGCCCGAGCTCGCTCAGTTCCTCGGACCGACTGGCCCGCAATCTTGGCTGGTTTAGCATCGGGCTCGGGCTGGCCGAAATATTTGCGGCCAAAAAAATCACCCATGCTCTTGGTATGCGCGGCAAGGAAAATCTCGTGCGTACCTTTGGGATGCGGGAGATCACATCCGGCTTCATGACATTGTCGATTGACAGGCAAGCTGGGCTTACTGGCCGGGTCGCAGGAGATGCGCTGGATATTTTCACTTTGGCCAGCATTATGCGTCCTGACAATCACAAGCGAGAAAATGCGGCCCTAGCATTGGCGATGGTCGCCGGCATCACTCTTCTCGACATCATTGCCACTGGCGCGAACAGTGTCCGCCATACAAGCCGCCAAGGTCAGCGGCGCAGCTACGATGACCGCAGCGGATTTCCGAAAGGCGTCGAGACGGCTCGCGGTGCCGCGCGCAAGCAGTTGGCGGATCTACGACCGACGCCAACCGATGCGAGCGCCACGCTCAAAAAACCCGCTAGTGCGGGTGATTGAAGCAAATCGCCTTTGCAGGGATCGGCAGGCGCGTCCGGTTATCCCTGCTCCGAAAAACCATGAGAGACAGCAGCCATGACTGTCGAACAGATCGCCGGTGCCGGATTGATGGTGCTCTTCCTGGCAGACATTTTCCTCACCGTCCTTTACGCGCGCGCTGGTACGGGGTTGCTCGCGCCGCGCTGGAACCAGCTGGTCTGGGCATCAGTCCGTGGCGTGGCCGGTCTCTTCGGCCGCGGTCATTCTTCAGCCCTGTCGTTTGGGGGCCCGGTGATTGTCATCATGCTGATCGCTTTCTGGGCCCTGGGGCTGACGATTGGCGCCGCTCTCATCATCCGCCCTGAACTCGGCGCCGCCATCCGGCCAAGCAGCGGCGGCACGCCAACGGACTTCATGACGGCTCTTCTGGTGGCTGGCAACAGCCTCTCAATTGTGGGAGGCGGCGATTACTCGCCGCATACATCCACCACACGTATTCTCTTCCTCGCCAATTCGCTGATCGGAGCATCGGTGCTGTCGCTGATGCTCAGCTATCTTGTGCAGGTCTACTCTGCGCTGCGCGAGCGTAACGCACTGGCGCTCACTGTCGATCTGATGACCGGCTGCACGGGCGACGCGGCTCAAATGCTGGCAAGGCTCGGCCCTGATGGCGATTTCAGCAACGCCACCAGCGAACTGAGTAACCTTGCTCGTTTGCTTGCGATGACCAAGGAGGCGCACCATTTCTATCCGTTGCTGTTCTACTTCCGCTTCCGTGAGCCATTCTACTCGGTGTCGCGGTTCAGCTTCATCTTGCTGGACCTAACGACACTGATCGAAACGACACTCGATCGGCAGCAGCATAGCGCATTGGTGCGCTCAGCTCCCGTTGTGTCCCTGCAAAGCTGTGCCCGCTTACTGCTCGCGACGCTTCATCGAAATTTCCCGACAGTCGGTGAGAAACAAATGCAGTCGCGAACCGGCGATTTCGCGAGCAGTTGTGCCGCGGTCTTGGAGACATTGCGACGGGCCGGCATCAAGACGAATCCATACGCCCAGCGCTATGCCGATCAACGCGGCCAGTGGGAACCGCTGGTCCGCCGCGTCGGGCCGAAACTGGGCTACGACATGAACGAGATCGACTGCCGCCGAACTCGAGAGGAAGGAGCCACCTTAAAATGAGGAGGCGCTCTAATCACCTCGTCGCCGGGCCGTTGATTGCGAGATCCGGTGAACTACCCCCCGCGCGACGAGCAACTGCGAGAAATCCGATGACGAGACGACATGTTGATGGTGCAGTCGCTGCGGCCCAGAAGCCTGAAGGCGTCGTTCGCGTCCGAGGTGCGCGGGAACATAACCTCAAGAACGTCGACGTCGACATCCCGCGCGACGCGCTCGTCGTCTTCACGGGCGTCTCCGGATCCGGGAAATCCTCGCTCGCATTCAGCACTCTCTATGCCGAGGCGCAGCGCCGCTACCTGGAATCCGTGTCTCCCTATGCTCGCCGGCTCTTCACCCAAATGAGCGTACCTGACGTCGACCAAATCGAAGGCCTGCCACCTGCTGTTGCCCTGCAACAGCAACGGGGATCGCCAACAACACGCTCCTCGGTCGGCAGCGTGACGACGATCTCGAACCTCCTTCGGATGCTCTATTCGCGGACCGGTACCTACCCGGCGGGTCAACCGCACCTTGAAGCAGAGGCTTTTTCTCCAAACACGCCAGAGGGTGCCTGTCCGCAATGTCACGGTCTCGGCCGCGTCCACGAGGTAACCGAGACCTCTATGGTACCGGATCCCTCTCTGACCATCCGCGAACGGGCTGTGGCGGCGTGGCCGTTGGCATGGGGTGGACAGAACCTGAGGGATATCCTCATCACCCTCGGCATCGACGTCGACAAGCCATGGCGGGAGCTTCCAGAGAAGACCCGCCAATGGATCCTGTTCACCGACGAGCAGCCCGTCGTTCCGGTCTATCCGGGTCTCTCGTATGATCAGGTTCAGCGGGCCATCAAAAGGAAGGACGAGCCATCGTACATGGGCACCTTCTCGAGCGCCCGACGGCATGTCACCCACAGCTTCGCGACGACGCAGAGTGCCATGATGAAGAAGCGAGCTGCGCGGTATATGATCAGCAGCGCCTGTCCGCTGTGCGAGGGCAAGCGGCTGCGGAAGGAGTCACTCTCAGTCACCTTCGAGGGCCTGGACTATGCCGAGATAAACAGGCTGCCAATGGCCGCGTTCAAAGACATCTTCTCGCCTTACGCGAATGTCGATGCCGGGAAGCTGAAGACCATGAGGAAAGAGCATCCGGAAAAGGCGATGGTGGTCCAGCGCATCGCCGCGGACCTTTGCCGACGGCTCTCTGTGCTTGTCGATCTCGGCCTCGGTTACCTCACCCTCGAGCGAAGCACGCCGACGCTGTCTCCGGGGGAACTCCAGCGGCTACGGCTGGCCACCCAAGTGGTCTCGAACCTCTTCGGCGTCGTCTATGTCATGGACGAGCCGTCGGCGGGGCTGCACCCGGCGGATACCGAAGCGCTGTTGCGGGCGCTCGACGGTCTGAAGTCCGTCGGAAACTCGCTGTTCGTCGTGGAGCACGAACTTGACGTCGTCCGTCATGCGGATTGGGTCGTCGACGTCGGACCCGCAGCTGGCGAGCTTGGTGGTGAGGTGCTCTATAGCGGGCCACCGGAAGGCCTGCGGAAGGTCGAACGATCTGAGACTGCCAGGCATCTGTTCGCGGGAGCTCAGAAGTTCTCCGCAACTCGCAGGGCACCAGATGGATGGCTTCGTCTTTCAGGCATTACCCGAAACAACCTCCAAGACGTCGATTGCGCGTTCCCACTCGGGGTGATGACGACGGTGACTGGCATCTCTGGGTCAGGCAAGTCGAGCCTGGTCAGTCAGGTGCTCGTCGAGCTCGTCGGCGAGGCGCTCGGCGCTTCGGTTCGTGTCGAAAACGATGCGGAGGGCGAGGCCCTGGAGGCGGGGCCGAGCCTTCCAATGCAAGGCAGGATCGAAGTTGGCCTGGACAGGATCCGACGCCTCATCGAAGTCGACCAGAAGCCGATCGGCCGGACGCCCCGGTCCAACCTCGCGACATACACCGGACTCTTCGATCATGTTCGCTCGCTCTTCGCCGCAACTGCAGAAGCAAAGAAGCGCCGCTACGACGCCGGCCGGTTCTCCTTCAATGTCGCCAAGGGCCGCTGCCCCCGCTGCGAGGGTGAAGGCTTTGTCATGGTCGAGCTGCTCTTCCTTCCTAGCGTCTATGCCCCCTGCCCGACTTGCCATGGCACCCGCTACAACCCCGAAACCTTGAAGATCAGGTACCGAGGCAAGACCATCTCGCAGGTTCTAAGCCTGACCGTTGCGGAGGCATGGGACTTCTTCGATAATGCCCCGAGCGTTCAGAAATCCCTGGAGGTCCTCACGGAAGTCGGACTAAGCTACCTGCGGCTCGGTCAGCCAGCGACCGAGTTTTCCGGAGGTGAAGCTCAGCGCATCAAGCTTGCGACAGAACTGCAGCGCGCCCAGAAGGGTGGCGCGCTTTATGTGCTGGACGAACCGACGACGGGCTTGCATCCGTCGGATGTCGAGCGGCTGGTCGCACAGCTCAATGCGCTGGTCGAAAATGGCAACACAGTGATTGTCGTTGACCACGACATGACCCTCGCTGCGGCGAGTGACTGGGTTATCGACATCGGGCCGGGGGCGGGAGATGCAGGTGGCCGGATAGTCGCAAGCGGGACACCCGAGCACATTGCATTTGCACGGAACAGCCGGACGGCACCCTATCTCAAGCGACTTTTCCCGCACGACAGACAAACAAAACAGTCGAGCGTTCGCCGCTAGCGCCGCTGCGCTCCACACAGCCTGCAGCAGTTGGGCTCGCTTCAAAAAGGCGCACCGCGCGTGGATCAGCGCTCGAACCGTGCGCGCATCTTCTTAAGCTGTGCTTCTGAAGTCGGAGCTTGCTCGCCATCTGTGTCCGGAGCTCAGCGATCTCCTCTTCGAGGGTCACCATGTCGTTCGAAGCAGATGGTACGGTCTGAGAGACCTGTGAAACGACCGCAGGAGCTCCGGCCCTTTTGGCACAAATTATCCGCTTCGCTGGCCTAGCCTCGGCATCTCCTCGACCTTTGAAGCGGTCGTATCAACGTCAAGCAAGCCGGGGGTTAGAGACTGGGCCGGTCCTCGCGCGATCACCTTCCATCTGGACATCTGAACAGACTAAGCGGACGCCAATTTCGGGCCGATGCCGGACCTGGCAGGCTCTGGCGGCACTATGAGGCAATCGACAGCTTGTAAGATGGTCTCTCAGTAAATCAAGATGAATGTCGGCGTGTGGAGGTATCGATAGACCAAAGCAGCGCCTGACCTGTTGGTCGTTCTTCACATTCGCTACAGTGTGTTAGCGGGGGCGCCGCGCAGTTACTTTGCAATTACCTAATGGCTGATCATATGCAGTCAGCCTGCCCTCAGCGACTAGACTGCCAATGTGCCTCGGGCGGTCGTCCGAAAAAAGGTCCTTTCCGAAACGGAGAAACGAATGCTTTCCACTGACAAGAAACAAAAACTATCGAAGCTATTTGACGATCGTCTTCCCCCGGTCGACGGCGTGGCCGATGCCTATTTGATTGCCGATAGCTTCCGCCTCTTCGCGCAACTGGAGAATGGTGATCTTCTAGCTCGATTGGCTTTGAACAGCGACGAAACCATGGATATCGCTATCAATCCGGTTTGCGCCTCGCGTCTGGCAGCGACCATGCTGGATTTGCTTAGCAAGTCCGGCGACTTCGTTGTTGATCTCGCCATTTATGATGCCCACTCGGGAGATCGTCTGGCTCGGGTTCACCCTTCACACAGCATTCTGCCAAAGGCCACGTAACACTGCGGTTGGCGGCAGCAACGTGACATTCGCGACGTCACGATCAATGTCGGAGCGTTCGGGCGTCAATTAAGCTCGGGGTGAAGAGGTAATCGGGTACATGGCCGCTCGGTGAAAGCCTCTGACGCAAATGTGGAATCGTTAGAGCCACCCTCGCCAATACCTCTATAGCGCGGCTTAGGCGATATTGCTTTATGCTGGAGATTTTTCGGAAGCCCACCAGGCCAATGGTGTTTTCGGCCAGCCATCTAAGGTATGGTATCAGTATAGCTGAGGCGAAGGGAACAAAAGCTCTCGCCGGCCTTTCTTTGCGGAGAGGCCACTTTGGACATGTGCATGGAAGCTCCTCCTCTTGATCGAAAGCTTGCCGCCATCCTCGCTGCCGACGTGGAGGGTTATTCCCGGCTCATGCATGTAAACGAGGTGAGGACTCTGGCAACTCTGACATCGCATCGCACGATCGTCGACGGCATCATCGAACGGGCAAAGGGGGAAATCTTCGGGACGGCTGGTGACAGCGTCCTTGCTGAATTCCCGTCGATCGTGCTCGCGTTCAATGCCGCCGTTGCGATGCAGCAATCCATCTGGCGCGCCAACCAGGCTCTGCCTGACGAGGAGCGGATGAGTTTTCGCATTGGCATTAACGTCGGTGACGTTTTAGTCAAGAACGGGGATATCTTCGGCGATGGTGTAAATATCGCGGCTCGTTTGGAAGGCATGGCGGATGTCGGCGGCATCTGCGTCACCCGCGGTGTCAGAGATCATCTGCGGGACCGCGTCGACGCGACCTTCGAAGATCTTGGTGAGCAGACATTCAAAAACATCGCAAGACCGCTGAGGGTGTTCCGGGTGCAGTTCGACCAGAAGGCAGACCCGCTCATCGATGGACCCGAGTCCCGCTTCCCGCATCTCGATGATAGGAGCGACAAAGGCACTTGGGGACATCATGCCGAACCGATATCGACCGATTATGGAACCCCGGACGATATGCAGCAGGTCGAGATCGCTTACTGGGACTCTGTACGGGAAAGCAATGACCCCAATGAATACCGACAATATTTGACGCGATATCCGAACGGAAAGTTTGTCGATCTGGCGCAGGCTCGCCTTGAAAACGGCAAGCCTTCTACGGAAGAGCTGGCGGTCGAAGTTGCCTTCTGGGACACGGTACGCAGTGATGGGAATGCTGCAATGATTGAGGCCTACCTTGCCAAATATCCCCGAGGACAATTTTGTGACTTGGCGCGTCTGATGCTCGCGGGACCGGGCAGGTAGAATTATCAAACACGAAGCTGCCGCATTACTTGGTCTTTACCTGCGGCTCAACCAAGGCGCACAGCCCACAAGTAAACTCGAGGACCGCATGTTTTTCCTTTCAGTTGCTGCAATCTGGGCCATTGCTTCCATGACGCCCGGGCCAAACACGCTGCTGTCCATCCGCTATTGCCTGACATCGACGCGCAAGGTTGCGCTTGCCGCGGCTTGCGGTACCGTCACCGGGACGTTCATTTGGGGCCTGGCCGGATGGTTGGGCATCAACGTGCTGTTTCAGGCCGCTCCGTTCGCCTATCTGGCCCTGAAAATTGCTGGTGGGCTCTACCTTGTGTGGCTAGGGCTGAAACTCTTCCTCGACCTACGGAAAACACGCGGCGGCAATGCGGACGTTTCGCCGGCGCGCGTCGAAGTACCTTTAGCCACAGCTTATCGCTTGGGTCTCGCAACCAACCTTGCCAATCCGAAAACAGCGCTTTTCGTCGCGTCGCTTTTCGCCGCGACGATGCCCGTGGGCACACCGTTTCTTTACGGCGCGGCGGCAATTGCCGAGATGATGATGATCTCAACCATCTACTACAGCTGCCTGATCAGCCTGATCACCCATCCTGCTGTGGCCGCCGGCTATCTCAGGGCAAAACGCAAGATTGATGTCGGAGTTGCGACGGTGTTCATCGGGTTTGGCACAAAGCTTCTTCTATCGCGGCAGTAGGATCAAGACGGAAGTTGGAACGAGCTCACTTTGACCAATCTCGTCGGTCAGAATCTGGCACGCAATCCGAAGGCAAATGCTTGTGTTGGTCCCGCATCTTTGACGCCCTAGTTCGGAAGACGTTGGCGAGTATGACTAAAGCAGATTCGTCGAACCTGCCGGGGAGAAGGCGTCTTCAGCGATGAAGGCGCCCTGGCTCAAGGCGGCGGTAGCGAGCGTTGAGGAGGAACGGCTCCAAGTCCACGGCTCTGCTCTTCCGCCACTCCCACCGTATGGCGCTGACGCCAACCTCATTTCGTCGGTTGAGACCGTGCGGTTAATTTATTTCCATCAGACCGCAAGCGCGGAGCTTATGACATCTTGTCGGCGAGGATAGACAGCTTGTGTATCTGTGGCATTTTGGCGAACAGGTCTCCTGCCTGTGCCTTCGCCATCAGGGCCGCAGCAACTTGCCCATTTAAGTGGGCATCCCTTCCGTCCTCATCCTCAAACGTATCGAAGATTGCAAAGGAACTTGGGCCTTCCTGTATCGCATACCAGGAAATCGTGCCGGGCTCGGCATTGACCAGCGGTATGGCTGATCGCAGAAACTCGGCTACCTCCTGTTCCTTGCCGGGTTTTGCCTCGAGCGGAACGTAGAGCGCGAACTTGGTCATGACCATCTCCATGGCACCCGATTGTGCCGCAACTTAAGAAACGCGTTAAGCACGACAAATATTTGGCGATGGACAACAAAAAGGGGCGTTGACCTAAAAAGCCCGCCCAATGTACGGGTGGGCTTGCAGCCCCTCATGTCCGGCAGACGTCATCATAATTGCAGTTCCGACCGCGATGCCGGACGTGTCTCGTAGGCACTGTGTTTCGAACGCTCGAAGCTGGTGGGCGTTGGCCGTTGAAAACGGCAGCGATAGTCGTTCGGGCTGACCCCGATCGTTCGCGTAAAGGCACGGCGCATCTTATTGACATCGGTAAAGCCGCACATGGTGGCGATTTTCTGCAGCGGCTGGGCAGTATCCTCCAGCAAGCGACGGGCGGCATCGGTTCGCGCCGCCGTGACGAAATCCGCCGGCGTTATGCCGAGCTCGCGGCGGAATACGCGGGCAAAATTGCGTTTGCTCATCCCGATCTTCTGCGCAAGATCATCGACGGCGAGCGGAGCGCCAAGATTTGCCAGCACATATTCCTGCGCTTTCTGGATCAGTGTCGTTTCCGACATCTGGCCGACGAGATGGGCGCTGAACTGCGATTGTCCGCCCGGGCGCTTCATGAACATCACCATGTAGCGGGCGACGATCATCGCGATGTCGCGCCCGTGATCCTCTTCGACCAGCGAGAGCGCCAGATCGATGCCGGACGTGACGCCCGCCGCGGTGATGAGCGCGCCGTCGCGAATATAGATCGCGTCGTGATCGAGATCGATTGCCGGAAAATCTCTGGCGAACTTGTCGGCACATTCCCAGTGCGTCGTCACCTTCTTTCCCTCGAGCAGCCCCGCGGCCGCCAGCAGGAACACTCCGGTGCAGATCGACCCGAAGCGCCGGACCATCGGCACCCGCCGCTGCAGCCATGCGATCACGTCCGGATCGATCGTCTGGAACGACGGATCGCCGGCGACAAGCAGCGTGTCGATCGGCTCGTCCGGGTCGAAGATCGTCCGGTCGGCCAGGAACCGAAGCTGTCCGGTTCCGCTGACAGACGGCGCTCCCGTCGACATGATCTGTATGTCGTATGCGTCCATGTCGCCCAGCCTTCGAGCGGCTTCCCAAAAGACTTCGGCCGGACCGACGATATCCAGAGACTGGACGCCGGGAGGGGAAAGAATAACGATGCGCATTGCCTTGACCCCTAATGCGATGCGGATCCGGAAACGCCCGCATCTTCAATCCATGCAATTAGCCTGCCAGCTCACGAAAGGCTGGCGCGGATCTGCCGGCTGTCGAGATGGAAATTCCGCGGCACCGGCGTTTTGCTGGCCCCGACCTTCTGACGGGCGGCGCTGAGCAAAGCAGCAGCGTTCTGCCTGGCGAAGGCGAGGCATTCGTCCGGCGAAGGGCTATGGCCGAGCAATTTCCGCAGCGCAAGCCGGTGGATGAAGCATTGGCCGCCGTTGTCGGCGGCAAACTGCAGCGCTTCGATATCCCCGCGCCATGTGAGGCGCAACTTTTCCACGCTAAGCCTCGAAACGCCGGAAAAACGTACCGGTGAGCGATCCGAGCAGCGCCCAGAAGACGAGGCTGGTCATGGCGGCGGCAGCGATGAACTGATGCTCCAGCGCTTCGGGAGCGAGCGCATGCTGGCCCTCTGGCGCAGCCGGCGCGCCGATCACATGCGGAGCAGCGATCAGCACGATGGCCGCGACCGCGGTCCATGGCTTCCTGTGAAAGGCGATCAGCGCCAGGCCGCAGGCCGTCGCGGTTGCCGTCGCTATCCACCAGACCTGCCGGTCGGCAAGCGGCGCTGATGGCGTGCCCGGCAGTTCGGGCGGCAGCCCTAGCATCGGCGCGATCATCACGCAGGCAAAGCCCGCCAGTCCCCACATTAGCCCCTCACGCCACCCGATCGCCTTGCCGCGCATCGAGATCAGCCCGGTCAGCGCCAGCGCATAGCCGATGGCGGTGAGAATATTGGCGGCCAGCGTGAAGGCCGTTCGCTCGACGCCGTCGGCCGGCTCCCAACCTCCCTCTTCATGGTCATGATCGGCCATCGCCGCATGATCGTGCCCGGCGGCAACGACGGCTTCGGCATCGGCCGCCTGCGACGTCTCGCCGGCCTTCTCATAGACTTCGGCCCTGGCGATGAGCTGGCTCGTGCCGAAGAACTGGACGGCTGTGACAGCGGTTCCGACGATGCTGCCGGCAAGCACCGCGGTGAAGACGATCGAGCGAAACAGCGACATTGTCATTCCCCTCCTAGTGGCACGGAAATGCGTTGGCGTGGCGGGTGTCATGGGCAGCATTGTGGACCACTTCGATATGCGAGAAGCCAACAAAGCCGACGATCACCAGGCCGAGGCAAGCGGCAATCGCCGAGTGAAGCAGCCTGGTGGCGGAAGCGGTGGCACGACGCGCCGGAAATGAGACGATAGAGGGCGTGGACATCGGAAAACCTTTCGAAATGGCGCCTTCGGCGCCGATACATGTTGACTGGAGGGCCAGCGCATAACTCTGAAAATCGAAGTGATAGTGCGTCCCTATACTGATCAGTCCGCGAAGGCGGCCTTGATCTCGTCTGCGTCGATGACGCCGGATTTCACCACGGCCTTTTCGAGGGCAGCCAGGAACTGGTCGTAATAGTTCCAGGAAGATCGATCGACCGGATGGGCCGCCTCCCAGGCGCCGATCGCGCCGATCAGCTCGTCCCGAAATTCGTCCCATTCGAAGAAGCCGTCCTTGGCGAGCGCGAGGGCCATGCCGAAGGCCTTTCGCTCCCACTCGCTGCCGAAGCAGAGCGAGCCATTCGCCCGCGGCGGGTTGTCGGTGCTGCCCATCATCTCGGTGACGGCGAAATGCTCGAATTGCGTTAGCACGGCGCCCCCTCACGCTGCCCTGGCAACGGCGACACCCATCATCGCTTCCGGGGTGACAAGGGCCTCGAGTTCGGCCTCGGAAAGCCCATCCGTGCCGGCCGGGCGTTCCGGCACGACGAACCAGCGGATCTGGGCGCTGGAATCCCAGACCTTGATCTCGACCGCATCGGGAACCGCCAGCCCGAACTCCGTCAGCACGGCGCGCGGCTCGCGGGCGGCACGGCTTCGGAAGGTCGGATCCTTGTACCAGTAGGGCGGCAGGCCGAGCACCGGCCACGGATAGCAGGAGCAGAGCGTGCAGATGATGAGGTTGTGGACATCGGGGGCGTTGGCCACCGCGCGCATGTGTTCGCCCTCGGCGCCCGCCATGCCCTCGGGCAACTGGAGTTCGGCGATGGCCTTCGGCGTATCGGCGACCAGCCTGTCCTTGAACGCCGGGTCAACCCAGGCGCGCGCGACGATCTTGGCGCCATTGAACGGCCCCATCCTGGTCTCGAAGAAGTCGAGGACGGTATCGACGGTTCTGTCGGTGATCACGCCCTTCTTGATCAGCAGGGCTTCCAGGGCCTTGACGCGGGCGGCGCTGTAGGCTTCCCGGTCCTGGCGATAGTGAAAACGGTCTATCATTGTTATTCGCTCCTTGACTGGAATAGCGGCGACGGGTCTGTGGCTCATGCGGCTTTGGAGGCTTCGGCGGCTTCCGGTGCCTCGACATAGTGGGCGTAGAGATCGGCATAGAGACTGAAATTCTTCTCGGCATTGTCGGGCCAGAGGTCACTCGGTTCGAAGCGAACGCAGTAGACCGGCATCGCCGCGCCGACGCCGTCGGGGCCGGTGTCGCAGAGATAGGTGTAAGCCCCGTCATAGACGGTCTCGATCGTTCCGAACTTGTTGCGGAGAAAGCCGGGCAGCCTCGTATGTTCGACGGTCGGCACATTGCGGATCGCTACCGTATCGCCGACCTTGAATTCGAAGGTCACGGTGACGTCGCGCTTGGGGCTGTCGCCTTCGACGAGATATTGCACGACGCGCTGGTCGATTGCCTCATCGCCGGCGCCGGGCAGCGGCTTCGACGGCTCGCTGTAATATTCCTCGGTCAGCGCATCGAGCTCTTCGGCGGTGATATAGCCGTTGTCGATGAAGTATCCCGATATCCCGCCGAGCCACTTCTCGTAGTAGCGAAACCTGAAATAATCGAAGGGATTGAGCGACTCTGCCCCTTTCCTGAGGTCCGCCCAGGTCCAGATCGTGTTGAACGTCGATGGCGTCTCGGGAAGCGGAAGCTGCGGCGAAAGAGCCATCATCGCCGTATGGATGCCGAAGATTCTGGTTTCCCAGACATCGACGAAAACACGCGTTTCGGTGCTGACCGGACCGAGCCCTTCAAGGCCGCCGAGATAGTGCTGCAGTTTCATGGGATCGTTCCTTTGTGGTGGATGGCGACGAGGATGCTCAGGCGGTCGCGGATTTCTTGCCGGCCAGAAGCTGGGTTCCGATTTCCGAGATCAGGCCGAAGACACCGCCGAGCAGCATCGCCGCCATGGCGACGAGGGTTGGATGATTGAGACCTGCGGTGATGATCGTGGTGTCCGTTGCCGCGCTGGTGCCGACGAGTGAAGCGAAGCCAAAGACGATCGCCGGAGGGAAGCTCAGGATCGGGATGGCCGAGACGAGGATCATTGCCGCCGTACCGGCGCCAACCAGGATCGCGGCGAAGATCGGATGGGCCGGGCCATACTGGATGATCAGCAGTGTGATCGAGGCGATGCCGATGCCGGTCCAGTTGGAAACGATCGATTTGACCAGCCCCTGGTTTCCGCCGCCGCAAGCGAAGAACGATGCCCAGGCGATGAAAGTGACCCATACGGGAACGGGAAATATCGTCGCGGTGATATAGGTGTCGATGGCGCCGAGCACACCGAGGCTGATCATTGCGGCAACGAGCGGGGGCATGGTCTGTCTCCTTGTTGAGGGTTGATGCGGATCAGGATGCCAGCGCGCGCGGCTGGCTGAGGCAGCGCATGAAGCCGTCGCGAAGCATCGCCTCGTTGAGGTTCCTGCCGATGAAGACGATTTCGTTGAGCCGCTTTTCCGATGGTCCCCAGGCTTTTCCCGGGCGTCCTTCAAGCGTCATGTGCACGCCGTGAAAGACATAGCGGCGCTGCTCGTCGAGAAAGTTCAGCACGCCCTTCACGCGGAACAGGTCCGTGCCTATCTCCTGAACCAGGCGATTGACCCAGATGTTCAGCGCCGCCGGATCGAGCTGACCGAATTCCTGGATCGCCACGCAGCCAATGCTCTGGTCGTGCTCGTGTTCATGGTCCTTGAGAATATCGGGATCGATCGCCAGGATGTTCCTGAGATCGAAGGCGCCGACATCAAGCACCGCGGGGAGTTCGACCTTGCAGTCCCTCGTCCGGATGATCCGGGCAAGTGGATTGATCCCGCGCAGATGCTGCTCGGTGGCGGCCAGATCCTCCACGCTCTCCAGGTCGATCTTGTTGAGCAGCAGCACGTCGGCGAAGCTGATCTGCTCCATCGCCTCGTCCTGCGAGAGCTGCTGCTTCATGTGGCGGGCATCGACGACGGTCACGATGGCATCGAGCCGCAGCCGCTTGGCAAGCGTTTCGTCGAGCAGGAAGGACTGGATGACGGGCGCCGGATCGGCAAGACCCGAGGTCTCGATGATGATGCGGTCGATCGGCCGGCCGGAGCGCAGCAGTTCGCCAATCGCGGCGATGAGATCACCTCTCACGGTGCAGCAGATGCAGCCATTGTTCAGCTCGATGATCTCGTCGGTCGTCGGTACGACCAGCTTTCCATCGATGCCGACTTCGCCGTACTCGTTGACAACAACCGCGACGCGCTCACCTTCGATCGAGGTGAGCAGGTAGTTGAGAAGCGTGGTTTTTCCGGCCCCGAGAAACCCGGTCAGAATTGTCGTCGCAAGCTTTGCCATGGCCTCATCCCTCGCCGTCCGCGCACGCCTCCGCCATCCCGGGCGAACGACCGGGCTGAAGGGCGGCTCTGTTGCTATTTGCTGGTCCGATGATGCCGGAGGCGTCGATCAGACGAGAAGAATTACAACGGCAATGCGGCCGGGAGGCAATAGGCCTGACGTTTCATATTCGGCCAAAGAAATTGCAAAATCTGCCAAAATGATGGGCGTTTTCATCTATGAATAAATTTTAGGCAATGAGCCTAATAATTGATCTTATTGCATTTTTTGGATCATCCGCGGGCTCGACATGAAAACAGGCAGCACCGTGACAAAACGGGAACGGGTTACTTTCTTACTGGGTTTTCGGCTCACTGTCCGCCTTGAGGGGATCCGGACCAACGACCTGCTTTTAATGAAGCCCTTTTCTCGAAGGCTGCAGTTGACATCCCTCCGGTGGGAGAAAATCCGATCTGGGCCGGTTGCTGACTGGCCGCTCGGGCGCCGAGGAGGCGAATGCTGCCGTCCGACGATGCTGATCTCTATGACGGTTTCCGACCATTGCTCCAGCAATTGAAGGGTTTCGCGTGGTCCCCTAAGTACGCAGAGGAACAACTGTTTTCGGTTGCTCCACGCGCAGGTTTCCCGAAACACCCCGTCGGCGAGGACATCGAGGAGAGATTTCCGCCTCACGCTCGAGATCCATTTGCACGCCGATGCAGGTCCGTACAAACCAGGAAGACAGCTCCTCCGCTACCGCAACAACCTCAGAAGCCCGGTCGCACAACAGCAGCGACCAGCCACTCTCCGCGCCTTATCCTAAACATTAGGAATCGGAAGATTAGCTAGGAACGCAGGCCATAGCGGCCACCCTGCTGTTGCATGCGCACGAAAAGGGGGAATTGGTTCAAATGTTCGAAATGGATGATAGCCTCTATGACGATCCCGGCGAAGGAGAGGAAAAGCTTGGAACCTGGGATCAAACACGTAGTTCATGATGAGGGGCCACACGAACTGGTGCGCGTTCCGCGCGTTCACGGAACAGGATTTGCCAAGAGCAGCCTCTGCGACCACTGTACTTTCATGAACTTCGAGCCCCTAGGTAAGTATAGCGTTTCCGAACACCGGTCAACGAGCCGCCCAACTGATCAGAGAACCTATCCATGCCACAACTCCGGACAGAAGACCTCGAGATCACCTTCATGGAAACCGGAACGCAGCACGGCAAGGCCGTACTCCTGCTCCACGGGTGGCCGGACGACGCATCAACTTGGGAGGCGGTCATCGAACGATTGAAGGATCGAAAATTTCGGTTCGTCATACCCTATCTGCGAGGATTCGGGCCCAGCAGGTTCCGTAATGACCACGCACCCAGAACAGCAAATGGCGGCATCCTAGCCATGGACGCCATCGCTCTGATGAACGGACTTGGCATCGAGCGGTTTTCGGTGGTGGGCCACGACTGGGGATCTCACGTCGCCGAATGCCTGGCGATCGGGTGGCCCGACCGGGTCGAGCGCATTGCGCTCCTTTCCTCGACGCCGCGCATGGGCGGGCTGCGAACGCCACCCTTCAAACAGGCCCAGTTGTACTGGTATCAATGGTTCATGGCGACGAAACGCGGCGCCGAGGCCATCGACAAGGACCGCGCGGGCTACGCCCGCCTTCAGTGGGAGAACTGGGCGCCCGAAGGATGGTTCGACGAGGCAACTTTCGGCAAAGTGTCGAAGTCCTTCGACAATCCGGACTGGCTGGACGTCACCCTGCATAGTTACCGGGTTCGGTGGGAGGAAGTAGAGCCGGATCCACGAAGCGTCTGGCTTGAGAAGCAGGTAAAGGCAACGAAGTCACTTTCTCTGCCCGCAATATTCGTGCACGGCATGGAAGACGGGGTCACTCCGGTTGCGACGTCCGAGGACCTCTACAAGAAGTTCACAGGCCCGTTCGAACGCATCCTTCTGCAGAACGTCGGACATTTTCCACAACGGGAGGATCCCGAAGCAGTTGCGCGTGAGCTCTCGGTGTTCCTGGAAGCAGGGCTTTGAAATGCAACAACCTTTAACGGGAAATGCGCGCAGTCCCTTGTCCCGGCGGGATAACGTTCCGGCCGGTGGGACGCTCAGCCCAGTCGTTTCATTCGTTGTTGCGAACGGGATCGGAAGTTTCAGCTTCTCGTGATGGGTTGTGAGGCTCTCCCGGGCTGCCTGCTATAGGAACACCGGCGATAGGCAGTTCCAAAAGATCGAATCATTTCCTCCCTTCTCTATCCGCCGGCATAGTTCACGTCAGCAGCGCGGAACACTTGCAGTCATTGCAGCGCCGGCGGCACGCGCGACCAAAGGCTTTTCATGCTTTCCTTGCCGCTTCGGCTTTTTCGTAAAGGTGAAGGCTGCGCAGCGACAATTGGCCGTGCAAGCCTGATCAGTTCTGTCCATCCCGCGCACGATCATAGGCTTCTTGAGCTCGCTCCATGGTCGGGCCGTGGCATAGGGCCCAATCATAGAGCGCGGCAAATGGTTCGCGTAGGGAATGGCCAAGGGGTGTAATCGTATACTCGACACCGACAGGCGCTGTCGGCAGAACGTGACGCTCTATCAGGCCATTTCTCTCCAGCCTTTTTAACGCTTCGGCCAGCGCCTTGTGCGTGATGCCGTCCAGGCGCCGCATGATCTCGTTGAACCGCGATGGCCGCGTGCAAAGGACGGTCAGGATGAGAACCGACCATTTGTTACCAATCTGCTCCAGGATTGGCCGTGTTGCTCTCACGTCGACGAGCGCTTCGTCGATAACGCGCTTCACAGGGCGATTGGATATAGGCCTGGAGCGCGCGAGTATGCTGCTTTCTTCGGACATTCGATATACTCCACGATATCTACTTTACCTGCGGTGCGTATTTTACCGTAGATATAGCGCGTATATCTTCTCCTGGCATCGTTTTTGCGAAGGAGTTTTCATGAGCAGACTGGAAAGTAAGGTCGCCGTCGTGATCGGCGGCGGAAGCGGCATTGGCGCGGCGATTTCGGAGCGCTTTGCGAAGGAAGGCGCGAGCGTCTACGCCACGAGCCGAAAGGTGAGCGATGAAGAGGCCCGCGGCCGGCAACCGCTTGACCCGGGAAGCATCCAGCCGGTTCGGGCCGATGCCGGCAATCTGGACGATCTTGCTGCCGTCTTTGAGCACGTTCGCGCCGAGCGCGGACGGATTGACATCCTGGTGCTGAATGCCGGCATCTCGGAATACTCTGTGCTCGGCAGCATCACTACCGACCATTTCGATCGGATATTCGCGCTGAACGTCCGCTCGTTGCTGTTTGCCGCCCAGGGCGGACTTGATTTGATGGGATCAGGCGGCTCCATCGTTCTTGTCGGCTCGATCGCCGACGCCGTCGGAACCAAGGGTTACGGCGTCTATAGCGCTAGCAAGGCGGCCGTTCGGTCCTTCGCCCGGACATGGGCCAGCGAACTCGCGCCGAGGGGTATCCGCGTGAACGTCGTCAGCCCGGGCCCGACGGATACGGCCATGATGGCTGCAACGACGGAGGAGGTTCGTCAGGCGCTGACCCATCTTATACCTCTGGGACGATTGGGAAGGCCTGACGAAGTTGCCTCGGCGGCTCTCTTCCTTGCAAGTGACGAAAGCAGCTTCACGACCGGAGCGGAACTCTGTGTCGATGGCGGCGCCACCCAAGTTTGACAGGAGGCTGGCATGCCCCGTCATTCGGCACGCCAGCCTGCTGTCCGCCGAACGATTGGCGCGAACGAAAGAACCTTATGATATGAGCTGGCCGCGCCGCGCCGGCCCAGTTCTGAACGAGAAGAGATTGCGCGGTTTCAATGTCTGCCATGCGAAGGAACAAATCGACAAACCTGCCAGCCCCCTTCCTCAAGCGCCTTTGGGTGAAGGAGGATGCGAGCCTGGGCGAGCAGTATCCGTTCAACCTGCCGTGGCTTGATACGGATTTCCTTCTCGATTTCGCGACACCGGTGACGATCATAGTTGGTGAGAACGGCACAGGGAAATCGACCCTGATTGAGGCTGTGGCAGCCTTGTGCGGCTTTGACGAAGCCGGGGGCGGCAAGGGCTACATGCCGGTCGATCATTCGCGTGCTGTCGATCGCAGCGGCGCCCTGCTTGCCACTGCTTTGCGAGCGGCCTGGCTGCCTAAGGTCACCGCGGGCTGGTTCTTTCGCGCAGAATCCTTCTTCTCGGTCGCGCGCTTCCTCGATGAAGCAGCTCGAGACGCCAATGCAGCCCCGCCGGACTTTTTGTCGTGGAGCCATGGCGAAGGCTTCGTGCGCTTCTTCGAGGAACGCATGTCCAGACAGGGAATCTACCTGCTGGACGAGCCGGAGAGCGCTCTTTCTCCTAAGCGCCAATTGGAACTGCTTCGCATTCTTCATGCCATCCAGGGATCAGCGAATGCCCAAATCATCATGGCCACGCATTCGCCGATCTTGATGGCCGTTCCTGGTGCTCGGCTGCTGGAGATTACCCGTGCTGGACTTGTGGAAACGGAACTACGTAAGACGGGTCATTTCAAGCTTTACAGGGATTTCACCGTCGATCCTTACGACTTTGTGGACCGTGCCTTGAGCGACGAGGACTAACCGCCAGCAACACCTGGAGTCAGGCCAAATCGGCCAACATCATCAGAAAGGCGCGAACAGCCGGGTTGGTGCGGCGGCTCTCGGGCCAGACTGCGGTGATGTTGTGGCGGTCTACAGCAAATTCCAACAGGATCGGTTTCAACTCCCCGCGCTTGACCCAGGCGGCGGCGGCAAAGCTCGTGCCCATTCCGATGCCGGCGCCCGCAGCGATCGCGGCCATAACGCCTTCACTTGCATCGACAACGATGCCTGAGGATGGAACGATTTCGACCTCACGTGCCCCGATTTGGAACGGCCAGCGAAACACTTGGCCCGTGCTTTGATAGCGCATATTGACCGTCTCGTGTTCCTCGAGCTCGTTCGGATGCTTCGGGATACTACGCTTCGCCAGATATTCGGGCGATGCGTAGCAGCAGAGCCGATGCGGCGACAGCCGTCGCGACAGAAGGCGCGAGTCGCTAAGTTCGCCAATACGGACAGCTAGATCTATTCCCTCTTCGATAAGATCGACCATTTGGTCGCTGAGCCGCAGGTCAATCGTAACGGTCGGATACAGCCTTCTAAATTCCGCAAGCGCGGGCGCG
Organism: Rhizobium sp. F40D2; assembly: GCF_051810745.2. NCBI lineage: Bacteria > Pseudomonadati > Pseudomonadota > Alphaproteobacteria > Hyphomicrobiales > Rhizobiaceae > Rhizobium > Rhizobium sp. F40D2. Next base: position 259,105 of record NZ_JBPWQX020000004.1, on the reverse strand, counting down.
ATGACATGCAGGCCGATCGGCAGAGACGTTGCAATCCGTAAGTTCCCAGACGGCGCCGCGCGCGCCGCTTTTGCCACCTGCTCGATTTCTTCCGCATCGCGTAGTAGCCGAAGCGTACGCTCATGCAGCTCGCGCCCCTCGTTAGTTAAGGTCAGCGAGCGTGTCGTGCGGGTAAAGAGCGCGACCCCAAGATTCTGTTCAAGCCGCTGCACGCTTTTGCTGATCGCTGATGGGGAAATGGACAGTGATCGGGCCGCAGCCGTGTAACTGCCTAGCGATCCGGCTTTCGCAAAGGCAATAAGTCCCGTCAGTCTGTCGATGCCCATTTGTTCCTTCATGGCATTATTAAAGCGAACATTGTCCCTATTATCAATATCCAGCCGATCGCCTATCTTCTGAAGAACAACCCAGCTTTGAAGAGAGGCGATCATGACTGAAATGATGAAGGCAGTTCGACTACATGAATTTGGCGGCCCCGATGTGTTGATGTACGAGGACGCGCCTCGACCTATGCCAGCACGTGACGAAGTGCTGGTTCGCATCCATGCTACGAGCCTCAATCCACCGGACCTCTATCTGCGTGACGGCTATCGGGCTTTGCCTCCGGAATGGCAGCCCACTCCAAGCTTTCCTCTGATCCTGGGAACTGACGTTTCGGGAGTGGTCGCAGCAATGGGTGAGGATGTCGCGCAATTCAGTGTCGGCGATGAGGTCTACGCTATGGTCCGCTTCCCGGACGACCTGATGAAAGGTAGCGGCGCTTACGCCGAATATGTCAGCGTGCCCGTATCGGAGCTGGCGAGAAAGCCTACCGGAATTGATCACGTCCATGCGTCCGGCGCGCCGATGTCGGTGCTTACTGCCTGGCAGTTTCTGGTCGCTCTCGGCCATGACGCACCCAATCCATTCCAGTCATTCCCTCATGCGCCATCTCCGCTCGAGGGCAAACGTGTTCTGATCAACGGCGCGGGAGGTGGTGTTGGTCACCTGGCTGTCCAAGTTGCGAAGTGGAAAGGTGCAAGCGTTACCGCGGTCGCCTCCGGGAAGCACGAGGCGCTTCTCCGCGACCTTGGCGCGAACGAGTTCATCGACTACACTAGGACTTCCGTCGAGTCCGTCGCACAGGATTTCGATCTGGTGATGGATGCCGTCGGCGGCTCGAACATGGAGCGCTTCTTAAGCGTCATCAAGTCGGGCGGAGCTCTGTTTCTCGTTAATCCTCTAGGTTTCTCCGGTCAGGCGGAAGCTGGCAGACGCGATATTACAGTCTCATCCACCCAGGTTCGCTCCAATGGTGCGCAACTGGCCGAGATCGGTCGACTGCTCGACAACGACACAATTCGGGTCGTCATCGACAGCCTATTTCCATTGGCGGAAGCGGCGGCTGCCCATCAGCGCGCTTCGCAAGGGAGTATCCAGGGCAAGGTCGTACTCAAGGTGGCTTGGTGACCTCAGCTCACCGATCGAAAAAGGCCGCCCCTCAGAGCTCGACAGCGCAAGGAACGCGTCATGCTGATAATCACAGGATATATGCACATCGATCCGGCTGACGTGACGCAATTTCTTGCCGAGTTGATGGAGCTTGCGATTGCTGCGCGAAAGCGGCCCGGAAACATCTCGTACGACGCCGCACCGGCCGATCCGCAAGCCGGGAGGGTACTAATTTCGGAACGTTGGTCCGATGAGGACGCGCTCAGCGCTCATCTTGACGCCGCCGATACTGTCGCTTTCGTTGCCCGGTGGCAGGGCCGTATGAAAGGCGATGTCAGGAAGTTTGACGCTTTGAATGAAAGGCGCGTGCTGGATTGATAGAAATGTCGCGATGGAGCGTTTGGCTTCACGTGAAGTTGGGGAGCACTTGACAGAGCCCGTTCCCCCAGAGCCGGTACAAGGCGCTCCCTGGGTCGCCACGAGATGCGCCGCGACGGTTGGCTATCACCGTTGATTACTGATACCGGTCCCATAGTTGAACGATTGTTAGGGGCGTCGACAGACACTCTTTCGACTTCGGACCGGCTACAAGACTTCCAAGGAATAACGCAATCTTGATCGACGCCAGCAGTTTACCGAGAAGGGTATCGGCCTATCTGCCTGGCAATCACATCAAAGATAAAGATGCTGGCCCTCGGCCAGCGATGGGAGGGTTGGGGATGTTTCAAATTCGGAAATGGCTGGCTGCAATGACAGCCATTGTCGCGGTCGCCGTCTCGTCCTCCTGCACGACGAGTTCCGCCGACTCGGTGCAAACCGGTTCGGTCGGATACAGCAGCGTCGACTATGGCCTCAGACCCGCCTGCCGGGACGGCTTCGGCAACGACCGGCCTTGCAGCTATTGATCGCCCCGCCGCTTGACGAGCGCCATCAGTAGCCGCGGGAAGCAGACTATCAATTCGGGTTCAGTTTTGTCGTGATCGTTCAAAATAGCGCTTTACGATGTTCTTGACTTCCCTTGAACTGAACCTCGGCATCCATCTGTGCGGTATCGCGACGGTCTCTTCAACAGACCGCCACGTGCGTAACTGTCCAATTTTCTCCGGATCAGCGTCTTTGCGGACAGTCAGATAGATGAATTCCGCCTGCCGTTCCGACCTCCTGAAGCAGGTGATGGAATACACGTCTACTTGAAAATCGTTACGAACCGTATCAAGCGTGATACACACCGAGATGTTGCTCTAGGAAAGACGGTCATGCGGTATCTTCGGTCAGGGCCGCGTCGGCTTCACACCCAGGAGACGGGCGTTCCGCGCGCCAAAACGGTGGGTCTGAGGTCGGGCGAAATCGCCGACCGGAATATTCGCGTCATTCTGGAAGCGATCCGCAGGCATGGGCCGCTGACGCGCACCGAGCTTGGTCGGCATAGCGGGCTGACCGGGCCCGGCATTACCAATATTCTGCGTCGGCTGGCGGAAGAAAAACTCGTCACGTCAAACCGCCGCAATGGCCTTGGCGGCGGCGCAACCGCCACGGAATTCGCTCTGCGGCCGGAAGGCGCCTTCTCGGTCGGGGTCAAGCTTCGCCAGCGGCGCGGTGAGATTGTGCTCATCGACTTGAGTGGCCAGGTGCATGACCGGGTCTATTTCGACGTGGATCCAGCGGACAGGGTCGGCGCGGTGCATGCCGTCGCCAGGGACATGGTCGATCGTCACGCTGCCTTGCCGATCATCGGGCTCGGCATCGCCGCCAAAGATTGGACGGAGGACGAGAGCGACGCGATCGCCGCGATGTCGACGGTCGCGCGTCCCTATGTCGAGAACGAATGCACGGCAAGCCTGCTTGCCGAGCGCACCATCGGCAGCGCCATGCCGGAGGGCTGCCTGGCGATGATCATCATCGACGACGACGTCCAGGCCGGTTTTCTCGTTCGCGGCGTTCCCTATTCCGGCGTGCATGGTCGGGCGGGCAGCATCGGCGAAATGCTGACCGGGCCTGACAATGTCCAGCTCAACACCGTCGTCGGATTCCATTCCCTACGCTCACGCATCGGCGACGAGGATTTCGCCCGCCTGCTCAACGGCGAGGAATTCTCCTGCCCCCTGCTGTCGCAATGGATACGCGAGGCCGCCGGCCACCTGCTCGATCCGATCATCGCCATGGCCGGCTTCCTTGCCCCGAGCGTCGTCATGATAGGCGGCGATCTGCCGCAAGGCGTGATCGAAGCGCTGATCCATCAACTTTCCATCGAGCGGCGCGACACCTCGACAAGACCGCTGCTAACACCCTGGATCTCGCCGATGAAACCGGCGAGCTTCAGCGGCGGCGGCGTGGCACTCGGAGCCGCTCTCCTCCCCTTCCTCAACACCTTGCTGCTGCCGCCGGCTTCGGCCTGATGCTCAGGTCAGCGCTTCATCGGCGTGGCTGAGGTCGGAAGCCAGCGCCTTGTCCAGAACCTTCTGAATATTGGCGGCGCGGCGGAAGGACGGCTCCTGCGTCTTGCCGGCCCGCACGGCCTGGACGAAACGCTGGTAGTTGGTCTCGACGGGATCGAATGGCACGTCGCGCCAGGTCGCGGTGTGCACGTCGTCGCCAAGACAGGCGCGCAGCGTCGATTGTCCTGTGTCGTAAATCATCTCGATCGAGCCGGTTTCGCCATAGACCCTGAGGCGCAACTGATCCATCTGACCGGCGGCGGTGCGCGTCGCCTGGATCGTGCCGATCGCGCCATTGGTGAAATCGACATTCATTGTGAAGCTGTCATTGGCGTCGAGATCGTATTCGCCGATCGTATGGCCCGGCGCCTTGTCGAAGGTCTTTAGCCGCGCAAAGACATGGGCGACGTCGAGGCCGGAACCATACGTGGCGAAATCGACGATGTGGATGCCGATATCGCCGAGCGCGCCGTTCGAGCCGTGCTTCTTGCTCAGCCGCCACAGCCACTTGCTTTCGCTCTTCCAGTCGCCCCAGTGACGGCCGACCAGCCAGCTTTGCAGATGGGATGCCTCGACATGGCGCACCGCGCCGATTTCGCCGGCGAGCACCATCTGCCGGCCTTTCTGCAGGGCGGGCGAATTGCGATAGGTGAAATTGACCATGCCGACCTTGCCCGAGCGTTCGATCGCCTCGGTCATCTCCATCGCCTTGACCGCATCGGTGGCGAGCGGCTTTTCACAGAAGACGTGTTTGCCGGCAGCGATTGCCTGAAGTGTCGTCGGATGGTGGATGCTGTCGGGCGTGACATTGGCAACCGCGTCGAATTCGCCCCAGGCGAGAGCCTCTTCCAGCGAGGTGAAATGGTTGGCGATGCCATGGTCGTTGCAGAAGGCGGCAAGCCTTTCCGGAACGACATCGACGCCGCCCACGACGCTGACGCCTTCGATCGCCTTAAATCTCGAGGCATGCTGGTTGGCCATGCCGCCGGTACCGAGAATGAGTAAACGCATCTTGTCCTCCATGAGTTCGCTTCCGGCTGCCGCGCAGCCGGGCAAAAACCGCACTCGCCATCGCGGCCGTCCGCGATCGCCTCATGCTTCTTCAGGAAAATTGCGGTGGATGCGCCACGCGTCCGAAAGCGCGCTCCGTCACGTCGATGGCGCAAATCCTTTTCGAAAAATCGATCTCGATTTTCCGGAGTTCTGCGCTAGCTGCTGTTGATTGTCGCCAGCATCTCAACCTCCCGGCTCTGGCCTCTCAAGCTGTGGCTTGACATCAAATCAAAGTAACTTAATCTAATTAATGCAGCACGGAAATGAGGAGAGGTCAACTGACCGCCAGGCTGTATCCGTTCAAAATGGGGAGGAGACCCATCATGAAGAGCGCCACCGTCAGCGCATTTGCGCTGAGCACCATGTTATTTTCAGCATCCGTTTCATTTGCCCAGGAACTTGCAACCAAAGACAGGATCGGCCTTGCCGATGCGCCGAAATCTCTCGTCGTCCGACTGACCAACGACAGCCCGAACAATGCGGATCCGGCGATCGCCGAGGGCTATCAGAAGCTCTTCGTCGATTTCATCAAGAAGCATCCCGACTGGAAATTGCAGATGCAATTCATGTCGTCTGATATCGGCACCGAACAGGCCAAGATGCTGGAGCAGGCCAAGGCCGGCAATGCGCCGGATTGCGCCGCCGTCGACTCCTTCGTGCTCTCGCAGTTCATGGTCAACCACGTGCTGGCGGACTTCACGCCCTATTTCTCCAAGGAAGAAGTGGACGATCTCTTCCCCTTCATCCGCGACGGCATCACCGACAAGGACAAGACGGTGCGCGCCTGGTGGTGGGATACGGACCTTCGCGTGCTCTACCGCAACAAGTCGATTGTATCAGATGCGCCGCAGACCTGGGACGATCTAAAGAGAGCCGCCCTTGCCTCCACCAAGGAAGGAATGGAAGGCGTGCTCTTCAACGGCGGGCGCTGGGAAGGCACGACCTTCGACTGGCTGGCGAACTATTGGGCGCTCGGCGGCAAGCTCGTCGACGACTCGGGCAAACCGGTCTTCGGCGAAGGCGAGAACAAGGAGAAATTCCTGAAGGCGCTGAACTATTTCAAGGATCTCGTCGATTCCGGCGCGGCCCCCAAGCGTGTCAGCACGATCGCCAATTACGACGACATGAATGCCGCGGCAGCTGCCGCGACCACAGCCCTCTTCATCGGCGGCAATTGGCAATATGCCCAGCTGAAGTCCACGCTCGACGAAGACGAGTTCAAGAACTGGACCTTCTCGCCGATCCCCGGTCCGACGGCCGATCAGCGCTCGACAGGCACCGGCGGCTGGACGATCGCCTCGTTCAGCAAGGACAAGGACAAGGTCGAGATGTGCGCCAACCTCGCACGCGAGGTCTATATGGGGCCGGCAAACGCACTGCAGCAGCAGCTGCCGACCCGCAAATCTCTGTTCGACAAGTATGAAGTCTTCTCGACCGAAGCCAACAAGACCTTCGCCAAGGCTCTGGTCGACGGACAGGCGCGCCCCGGCGTGCCGATCTATCCGGAAATATCAAACCAGATCCAGATCATGATGGGCGACGTGCTCTCTGGGACCAAAAAGCCAGAGGATGCGTTGGATGCTGCATTCAATGCGGCGATGGAGGCTTACAAGCGTCTGTGATGCTGCGGTTAAGCTCAGGAGATTGGCGAGAGCAGCCCCTGGCTGCCGCCACCTTCTCCCCGCGAGCGGGGGTCTGAAGGACGGGTCGAGGCCCGAGGCTCGACCCTGGTCGGTTAGGGTGAGGGGCCGCCATCCGCACGACAACGACGGCGCCTGCCCGCAGGCACCGTCGACATTGCCAAACCCGGACAGGGAAGCCAATGAGCCCTATTGCCATCGAGGTTGACAGCCCGCCTCAAAGCAGAACGTTCATGCGCCGTTTCGCTGGGGCGCCCCTGCCCTGGATCATGCCGGTGATCGTCGTTATCGGCATATTCTACCTCTACCCCGTGATCGACGTTTTCCGGCTTTCCTTCACCAATGCGACGCTGATCGGCGACACTCAGGACTACACGCTGGGCTCGATCGTCAATGCGCTGAGTTCGCCGCAACTGCCCGACATTTTATGGGCGACCCTGATCTTCGTCGGCGGCAGCGTCATCGGTCAGCAGATCCTCGGCCTTGCGGTCGCCGTCACCGTCATCCGCGGCGAAAAGCGCGGCCTGTTCGGTACCACCATCCTCAGGACAACGGCGCTCATCGCCTGGGTCGTGCCGGGCATTGCCGGCGGCATCATCTGGCAGATGCTGTTTTCCGAAGCGCCTTACGGCGCGCTGAACAGCATCCTCAGGCTGATGCACTTGCCAACCGTCGCCTGGCTTTCCGATCCCGCCATGGCCCCATGGTCGACGCTGATCTCCAACATATGGCGCGGCACGGCCTTTTCGATGGTAGTAATGTATGCGGCGCTGAAGGCGATCGATCCCTCGCTCTATGAGGCCGCCGAAGTCGATGGCGCAACGGCATCGCAGCAGTTCTTCTTCGTCACCCTGCCGCAGCTGCGCGCCGCCATCCTCGTCAACATGATCCTGATCACCATCCAGACAGTGAATACCTTCGACGCGATCATCACGTTGACCGGCGGCGGGCCGGGGCGCGCGACCGAAGTGATCTCGCTCTACGTCTTCAACATCGTTTTCAGAAACTACGATCTTTCCGGCGGCAGCGTGCTCTCCGTGCTGATGCTGATCATCAGCCTCGGCCTTGCCTTCGTCTATGCCTCGTTCCTGCCGAAGGAGGAAGAGCAATGAGTGGACGGACTGGAACGCGGCTCGGCGATGCCTTGAGCTATCTTTTCATGCTGGTGATGTTCGTTTTCTTCGCCGGCCCCCTCACCTATCTCCTGTCGATGGCGATGCGTGACAAGCGCGAGATCTATCGCGGCGCAGCGCGCTATATTCCTCAGAACCCCACAATCGAGAATTTCATCACCGTGCTGAACAACAGCTATTTTCCAATCTATCTTTGGAACGGCCTCAAGCTTGCGGCCTTGAGCGGGATCGGCGTGCTGATCGTTGCACTGCCCGCGGCTTACGCCTTTTCCCGCTTTCAGTTCCGCGGCAAGGGCCTGTCGATGATGGGACTGCTGCTCTTCCAGATGATCTCGCCGCTTGTCATCATGGTGCCGCTCTACCGCTACATGAACCGGCTCGGCATGCTGGACACCCATTTTGCCGTCGTCATGGTCTATATCGCGCTCGGCGTTCCGCTGGCGACCTGGCTCTTGAAGAGCACCGTCGACGGCATCCCGCGCAGTCTCGACGAGGCCGCGATGATCGACGGATGCAACCGCTTCTCGGTCTTCTGGCGCATCGTCCTTCCCCTGTCGGCGCCGGGCATCGCCTCGGTCTTCATCATCACGGTGATTGCCGGCTGGTCGCAATTCCTGGTGCCTTTCCTGTTGCTCACCAAAAATGACCTGATGCCGATCGGCGTCGGAATCTTTAACTTCCGCGGCATGCAGACCGACTCGTCCATCCAGTTGCTTGCCGCCGCCTGCCTGATCTCGGTCGTTCCGGCAATCGTGGCCTTCCTGTCGCTCCAGAGGCTGATCCTCGGCGCGATGACCAGCGGCGCGGTGAAGGGATGAGGGTCGGTTCAGTCTCGATGATTGATGAAGGATTCGACCCTATGAACCAGACACTCGGCGCCAGGCCTTCCCCCGATCTGACCGGCGCCAATGTCGAGGATGCCGGTGAGCACAACAGAGCGGTCGTCCTGCGCTGCATTCACCGCCAGGCGCCGACTTCGCGGGCCGAAATCGCGAGGCGGACGGGTTTTACCAAACCGGCGATCGCCCGCATCGTCGACCGGCTGCTGGACGAGGGCCTGATCATGGAAGCCCGCCGGCGGCATGGGCTGCGGGGCCAACCGGCGATCGAACTCGAAATCAATCCGGATGCCTGTTTTGCAATCGGCATCAACATCGACCGCGACCATCTGACGATCCTGGCGGTCGATGCCGTCGGCAATGTCCGCGCCCGCGTGCACCACGAAAAGCGCTTCATCCTGCCGGCGGAATTCCTGCAGCTGACATCGGATGCGATTTCGCATTTCCAGCGCAGCCGGCTGATCGACGATGCGCGGCTCGCCGGCATCGGCTTGGCGATGCCGGATTGGCTCGGGGAGATTTCGCTGCTCGGCAAGCCCAAGGCCTATCAGGAATGGACGGCATTCGACGTGCGCGCGGCACTCGAAAATCTGACGCAGCATCCTGTCTTCATCGAAAACGAGGCCAATGCCGCAGCCCTTGCCGAGCTCGATTACGGCCTCGGCGCCGAGAGCAGTAGCTTCTTCTACATCGCCATCAATGCCTGCCCGGGCGGCGGCCTCGTGCTCGACGGCAACGGTCACCGCGGCGCCATGGGCCTCAGCGGCGAGATCGGCTGGCTTCCCATTGCCGACGGTCGAGACGAGAAGGCCCATAAGGTCCAGCTTCTCGGCGAAATATTCTCGCTGTTTTCACTTTATGACTTTCTTGCCCGCCACGAGGTCGAGGTGAGCGTTCCGCACGATCTGCTCTCGCTGGATGCGCATGGCAGGCGCCTGGTTTCGCAGTGGCTGAAGGCAATGAGCGCGCATCTGGCCGTCGCGGTGAAGCATATCGGCTTGATCGTCGATCCCGACGCCGTCCTCGTCGGCGGCCGGCTGCCGATCCGCATCGTCGACGAGTTGCTGCGCTATGTGCACGAACATCTTGACGCCGAGGACACGAGCCTGCCCTCGCTCCATCGCGCCTCGCTCGGCGAGGATGCCTCCGCAATGGGGGCGGCAGCCATGCCGATGGCGGCAGCCCTGATGCTCGCATCGGCTGACGCTGTCCAACGCACACGTTCGCCGCTCAAAAACATGGATCGCCTCAATAGCTGAAACGGCCGTCATGGCCCCAGGGATTTTGGTGAAGATGGGAGGATTTGGTGCAGATCGGCTTTTACACCTCGACATTCAATGACCGCCCGCTTGAGGAAGTGGTGGACTTCGCCGCCTCGGCGGGTTTCGACGCCATCGAAATCGATATCGGCGGCCATATCAAAACGCCCGACCAGGTGGAGGCCGCCGTCGCGCTCGCCCGCAGCCGCGGCCTCTTCGTCTCGTCGGTCACCTGTTTCGGCAATCAGCTGGATGCCGACCGCGACAAACGCCGGCAGCTTCGGGCAAGAACCGCCGAGTTTGCCAAGGCGATCGGCGGGGCCGGCGTTCCGATCTTCGTGATCTTCCCGGGCCGCGACGACAGCGCCGGCGAAGGCGCCAATTATGACGACTTCGCCGACTTCGCGAACGGGCTGATCGCAGAGACTCGATCAAGCGGCCTCACCTTCGCGATCGAAAACTGGCCGGGGCCCAGAGACAATTTTATCGGAACGACGCCGCGGGGATGGCAGGAGCTTTTCCGCCGCATCGAGGATCGCCGTTTCGGCCTGGAATTCGATCCCTCGCACCTCATCCGCATCGGCATCGATCCCTATCGGGCGATGGAGGCGGTTAAGGATCGCATCGCCATCCTGCACGCCAAGGACACGGCAATAGATCCGGAGGCCCTGCAAGCCATCGGCTACCACGGCAAAGGCTGGTGGCAATACAAACTGCCGGGGCAAGGCCTCATCGATTGGCCGCGGCTGCTGCGCCAGGCGCGCGCATCGGGCTTTGACGGCACGCTGTCGATCGAGCACGAGGACGCCGCCTATGGCTGGCCCGGCAAGGATCTCGCTGCACGCAAGGAGGGCGAGCGTCTCGGCCTCGATTATCTCAAAACGGTCCTGAGCGGACTTTGACGGCGATTTCGGGAGGACTGTTATGGCTCATGTTTCGGTCAACAATGCGCGCAAGGATTACGGCGCATTCAAAGCCATCAAAGGCGTGTCGGTCGATATCGGCGACGGCGAGTTCGTCGTCCTCGTCGGCCCATCGGGCTGCGGGAAATCCACCCTTCTCAGGATGATCGCCGGCCTGGAGGGCATCACCTCGGGAAAGATCCAGATCGGCAAGCATATCGTCAACGAGCTTGCGCCGAAGGATCGCGACATCGCCATGGTCTTCCAGAACTATGCGCTCTACCCGCACATGACCGTCGCTAAGAATATGGGCTTTTCCCTGCGGTTGAAACGCATGCCGAGGATGGAGATCGACCAGCGGGTCGGCAATGCCGCCAAGATCCTCGGTCTCGAGACCCTTCTCGAGAGGTACCCGAAGCAATTGTCGGGCGGCCAGCGGCAGCGCGTCGCCATGGGCCGGGCGATCGTGCGCGATCCGGCCGTCTTCCTGTTCGACGAGCCTCTGTCAAACCTCGACGCCAAGCTCCGGGTGCAGATGCGCTCGGAGATCAAGGAACTGCACCAACGGCTGCAGACGACGACCATCTACGTCACCCACGACCAGATCGAAGCCATGACCATGGCCGACAAGATCGTCGTCATGAAGGATGGTCTGATCGAGCAGTCGGGCTCGCCGCTGGAACTCTACGACCGGCCGAACAACCTGTTCGTCGCCGGTTTCATCGGCTCGCCGGCAATGAATTTCATCCATGGCAGCATGGGAGACGACGGGTTCAAAACCGCCGACGGCCTGCTGCTGCCGAGCGAGCGCCGTCCGCGCGATGCCGTGACCTATGGCATTCGCCCCGAGCATATCAGGCTCGACCCCGGCGGCATCGAGGTGACGACAGTGGTGGTAGAGCCCACAGGTTCGGAAACGCTCGTCATCGTCCGGCTGGGCACACAGACACTAACCTGCGTCTTTCGGGAGCGGATCAGGGCCGCCCCCGGCGACGTTCTGAAGATCGCGCCGATCCATGATTCCGTTCACCTGTTTGCCGCCGACGAGCAGCGGATCACGTCAGGCGAAGCCCCGCTTGAGTAAGCCCGCCGAATGCCCCCTCCCCTTCGGCCGGGCGGCGGCCGGGGGGCGCGTCTTCCGCGCCCCCGGCCCCGAAAGCTCCTAGCGCTTTAAGACACCGGCCAAGTGCCTGAACCAGCGCTGAAAAGGTTAATACGCGTTAACCTTAAAATTCTTGGCCGGCATCGGAGAATCGCGGATAATAACGGTTAGAAGGGCTTCTGATCCCGAAAATCGTTATCCGAAAGATTGCTGCCGATGAACGCTAATTTGACCGCCTTGAACAAGGCGCCGTTGCATTTCGAGGATATGATCCTCGAACAAGGCGACGTGATTTCAAAGAAGCTCCATCTGCTCAGCGTGCAGCGCTTTCCGCCGAATGCGAAGAAGACGTTGCGTAACTTCTCGCTGGCGGAGGTCGCCAATTACGTCGGCGCCTCGCAAAGCACGCTGAAGAAACTGCATCTCGAAGGCAAGGGCCCCTGCCCGCAGACATCGCCCTCCGGGCGCCGCTCCTATACCGCCGAGCAGATGCTGGAGCTGAGGCGCTATCTCGATGCCCACGGCCGGTCCGAGAGCCGCATGTATGTCCCGCATCGCCGCGGCCACGAGAAGCTGCAGGTCATTGCGGTCGTCAATTTCAAGGGCGGCTCCGGCAAGACGACGACGGCGGCCCATCTTGCCCAGCATCTGGCGCTGACCGGCCACCGCGTGCTTGCCGTCGATCTCGATCCGCAGGCATCGCTGTCATCGCTGCACGGCTTCCAACCGGAATTCGACCAGGCCTCGTCCCTTTATGAAGCGATCCGCTACGACGGCGATAAGAAGCCGCTCTCGGAAATCATCCATAAGACGAATTTTCCCGGCCTCGATATCGTGCCGGCCAATCTCGACCTGCAGGAATATGAATACGATACGCCGCTTGCCATGGCCGACAAATCGACCAATGACGGCAAGACCTTCTTCACCCGTATATCGCGGGCGCTCGCCGAGGTCGACGACCGCTACGATGTCGTCGTCATCGATTGCCCGCCGCAACTCGGCTACCTGACGCTGACGGCGCTGACGGCGGCGACCAGCGTGCTGATCACCATCCATCCACAGATGCTCGACGTCATGTCGATGGGTCAGTTCCTGCTGATGCTCGGCGGCATCCTGAAGCCGATCCGCGCGGCCGGGGCCGAAGTGAACCTCTCCTGGTATCGCTATCTCATTACCCGCTACGAACCAACAGACGTGCCGCAGGCGCAGATGGTCGGCTTCATGTCGACCATGTTCCATGAGTTCATGCTGAGAAACCAGATGGTCAAATCGACGGCGATCTCCGATGCCGGAATCACCAAGCAGACACTCTACGAGGTCGAGCGTTCGTCGATGAACCGGGGAACCTATGACCGGGCGCTGGAGGCGATGGACGCCGTCAACGCGGAGATCGCAGAGCTTATTCATCAGGCATGGGGACGGTGAATTTGTCGGCTGACAAATTCACGGTTTCATCAAGCTGAATCAATTGATTGACCGACATCGGAGGAAGCGATGGCACGAAAGAATCTCCTGGAAGGGCTGGCCGACATGCCCGACGAGAATGCAGGCGCGCCGAACTATCCGATGCGCGGGGCAGGCCGCTCGCTCGTCCGCTCGCTGGATGAGCTTGCCAAACAGGCCGAGAAATTCCTGGAAGGCGAAGCGGTGGTCGACCTCAATCCCGATGTCGTCGAGGCCTCCTTCGTCAAGGACCGCCTGACGGAGGATGACGAGGAATTCCGCGCGCTGGTCGAAGCGATCCGTGCACGCGGACAGGACACACCCATTCTGGTGCGACCCCACGCCAAGATCGACGGCCGCTATCAGGTGGTCTTCGGTCACCGGCGGCTGCGCGCCGCCCGCGAGCTCGGCCGCAATGTGAGGGCCGTCGTCAAGTCGATCGACGACCGCACCCATGTCATTGCCCAGGGCCAGGAGAATTCGGCCCGGGCCGATCTCACCTTCATCGAGCGGGCGCTCTTCGCCGGGCGGCTGGAAGAACTTGGTTACGACAGGGAGGTCATCGCGACCGCCCTTGCCGCCAATGCCGCGTCGATCTCGAAGATGATTTCGGTGATGGACCGCATCTCGCCGGAGGTCGTCCGGGCGATCGGCCCCGCACCCGGCATCGGCCGTGAACGCTGGGTGGAGCTTTCGCTGCTCGCCGGCAAGGCCTCCAATGCGGCAGATATCGCCAAGGTCATGGACGAGGACGAGTTTCCTCGGCTGCCGTCCGACAAACGTTTCGAAGCGCTCTATGCGGCGCTGAACAAGAGCGCCCGGCCGGTGCGGAAGACGCAGGCCGCGGCAGGGAAAGTCAAATGGCAGCCGCGGGACAAAGCCGTCCAGGCGGAAATGAAGAATGACGGCAAGGCGTTCTCGCTTTCGATGAAAGCGAAGAATGCCGGCCGCTTCGGGGAATTTCTCTCCAGCAGGCTGGATGCGCTCTATGAGCAATTCCTCGCCGAGGAGAGCAAATAAGGAGCTGAAACCGCAAAAGAAAAAGGCCCCCAAACGACCTGAGTCGTGGAAGCCCTTCTCCTATCCTTAAGCAAGACAGAGAATCGCATTTTCACGAATCCCAGTCAAGAGTCCTGCAGCGCTGCTCGTGTCTTTTCAGACGCGTAAAAGGCGCTCCAGCACTCTTATCCTCGCATCGTTTCGGTGAGCGGATTTCTTTTGCCTGATGAGAGGTGAAGGAAATGGAGAGTGAAGCTGTAACGACGCCCTTCGGGCGGCGGCCGATGTCGCTTGCCATGCTGCTGAAACAGCGGCGCGGTGAAGCAATCGCGGCCGGCACCACACGCAACAAATGGAAGCTGTTCCGATCGGTCTGCGAAGCCCGGGCAGGGCTCGACGTGACCGACCGGGCGCTGACGGTGCTCGATGCACTGCTGAGCTTTTATCCGGAGGACGAACTCTCCAGCGAACGCGGGCTGGTGGTCTTTCCCTCGAACGCGCAGCTTTCGCTGAGAGCCCGCGGCATGGCCGCCGCCACGTTGCGCCGGCACCTAGCGGTCCTCGTCGAGGCCGGCCTCATTTCCCGCAAGGACAGTCCGAACGGCAAGCGCTATATCAGGCGGAACAGGGAAGGCGGCATCGGCGAGGCCTACGGCTTCAGCCTGGCGCCGCTGCTTGCCCGCGCCGCCGAGATCGAAGCGATCGCCGCACGCATTGCCGCCGACCGGCAGATGCTGCGGGGGATGAAGGAGCGGCTGACCATCTGCCGGCGCGACATCGTCAAGCTCGTTTCCGCAGCCATCGAGGAAGCGATCCCCGGCGACTGGGAGCATGTCACTTCGATGCTTCATGCACTGCTGCAGCGCATCCCGAAGGCGGCAACGCTCGAAAATCTCCCGCCGATCCTCGAAGAACTCGAGACGATCCGCCTCGGCATCATCAACGCATTGGATTTACAGGAGAAAGTTCAGCCAGCGGGCACCAATGAATCCCAGATTGAGCACCACATACAGAATTCGAATCCCGAATCCACATCTGAATCTGAACCGGGCTTGGAAACCGGGCTGGAGGGGAACCGGGATCCCGAGCCGAGGCCTGAGCTGGAAAGGCGCGAACCGGGAATGGCCGGCAAGGACGGGGAGGGATCGCGGGCCAGTGTCCGGACGAATGCCCGGAAATTGAAATCCTTCCCGCTTGGCATGGTCCTCCAGGCCTGCCCTGATATCGTCGACTATGGGCCGGGCGGCATGATCGCCAGCTGGCGGGATCTGATGATGGCGGCGGTCGTCGTGCGCTCGATGCTGGGCGTCAGCCCTTCGGCCTATGAGGAAGCAGCCTCGGTGATGGGACCGGAGACCGCCGCCACCGTCATGGCCTGCATCCTGCAGAGGGCAGGGCACATCAACTCCGCCGGCGGTTACCTCAGGGACCTCACCCAGCGCGCCCATCGCAGCGAATTCGCGCTTGGCCCGATGCTGATCGCGCTATTGCGGACAAAGGACCGGTTTTCAGACGGGCCGGCGCATAGGCCGGAGGTCGGCACAGATCTCGTTCAGGCAGCGTCGCGATAGGGCCGCGAGCCGGGCTCGGCTCTGCCCAGTTCGAACTGGGTGACCAGTTCGCGCAGGCGCTCGGCCTCGCCGGCGAGCGTGACGCTGGCGGCGGTGGTTTCCTCCACCATCGCGGCGTTCTGCTGGGTCACCTGGTCGAGCTGGTGCATGGCCGAATTGACTTCCGACAGGCTGGTGGCCTGTTCGCGCGCCGAGGCTGCCAGCGTTTCCATGCGCTGGTTGATATCGACGATGAAGCGGCCGATGTCGCCAAGCGCTGCGCCGGTCTGGTTGACCAGCTCGACGCCGCCGGCGACCTTGGCGGATGCCCGCCCGATCAGCTCCTTGATCTCCTTGGCGGCCTGGGCCGAGCGCTGCGCCAGTTCGCGCACTTCCTGGGCGACCACGGCAAAACCCTTGCCGGCCTCGCCGGCGCGGGCAGCCTCGACGCCGGCATTCAGCGCCAGCAGGTTGGTCTGGAAGGCGATCTGGTCGATGACGGCGATGATGTTGTTGATCTGTCTGGAGGATTCCTCGATCTGGCCCATGGCGTCGACCGTCTGAGCCACCACCTTGCCCGATGCCAGGGCGCTGCGATTGGCGTCGTCGGCGACGTTGCGAGCCTCTTCGGCAATCTCGAAGGCTTCCGTGACTTTGGCGGTGACGGCATTCAGCGCCGCAGCGGTCTGTTCCAGCGTCGCCGCCTGCCGTTCGGTGCGGCCGGAGAGTTCGTTGGAGCCGTTGCTGATCTCGCGGGTGCCGGAATTGATGATCGACACGCTTTCGGAGACGGAAAGCAGCGTGCCGCCGAGCTGCTCGACGGAAGCGTTGAAATCATGCCTCAGCGGTTCGAATTCCGGTGCGAACCGCTCCGAGAGCTTGAAGGCGAGATCGCCCGCCGCGAGCCGCTTCAGCCCGGCCGCCAGCCCTGATGTGGCAATCGTCAGCCGCTCGGCCGCGCTGCGTTCGGCCTGCTCCTGATCGACCAGCCGGTTTGCTTCCGCCAGCCGCCGGTTCTCCTCGGCCTCGCTTTCGAGCCGCGTGCGGGCGATGGCATTCTGACGGAAGACTTCCACCGATCCGGCCATCAGGCCGATCTCGTCGCGGCGCCCGGCATAGGGGATTGCCTTGTCGGTCTCGCCGCCCGCGAGCGCCTGCATGGAGTGGGTAATGCGCTGGATCGGGCGCGACACATGCCGGGCTATGGCGATCAGAATGCCGAGGCCGATAATGGCGGCGAGGCCCGCCAGGGCCAATTCGATTTCGATTTTCGTCTCGAGCGCGCTACCGGCTTCGGCGACGCTCTCGGTGGCGATCTTATCGACGATGGTGTTGACGGCGGCAATGCCGGTCAGGATCGCCTGCTGCGAGCGCGCCAGCTTCTCGGTGGTCGGCACGTCGTCGGCCGGCTGCAGGCCGAGGCTGACCTTGACGTCTTTTTCCCAGACATCATGCGCCTGGCGCAGCGAGCGCACGCCCTCGGTCAAGGACGCTGCAAGATCGATGCCGCCGAGCTCGTCGAGCGATTGCGTCAGCGCGCCGTTGCTCTCGTCGAATTCGGTCTTGACCTCGGCCGCAGAGACAAAATTGGTCATCGACAGCACCCGGTCGACGACCGATGTCGCCTGCCTGAACTGCTGTTCGATATGGGCGGAGGCCAGCTTGGCGTTCACCGCCTCCTGCACCACCGCGGCGACCCGGGTCTGGCCGGTGACCGACTGGTAGCCGATCAGGAATGCGCTGCCGAAACCGACGACGATGGTCGCCACCATGGGCACGAGAATCTGCATGCGTATGGAGAGTGTCATCGTCTGCACCTCAGTTCGGCAGCGTCGGAAGGGGGATGTCCTGCTTCTCGGCGGTCAAGGTTCCGAGAAAGGCGATCAGATCGCTGCGCTCCTGATCCGTCAGCAGAAAGGCCGACATGTCGGGATCGAGCGACGGGCGGCTGACGCCGCCGCTTTCATAATGGGAGATCACCTCGTCCATACTCTTCAGGCTGCCGTCATGCATATAGGGACCACGATAGAGCGTGTTGCGCAGGCCGGGCGTCTTGAAGGCATATTTATTGCCAGGGCTGCTCGGATCGATCTTGTAGCGGCCGATATCGTCGCTCGGCAGACCGATGTCATGGAACTTGTTGTCGGTGAAATTCCAGCCCGAATGGCAGGCGGAACAGCCGGCCGTGCCGGTGAACAGCTCGAAGCCGCGTTTGGCGCTGTCAGAAACCGCCTTCTCGTCACCATCAACCCAGCGGTCGAAGGGCGACCAGTTGGAAACCACCGTCCGCTCATAGGTGGCGATCGCCGTCAGCAGCGTTTCCTTGCTGATGCCCTTGTCCGGGAAGACCTCGCCGAACCAGTTTTTGTAGTCGGGTATATCCTGCATTTCTGTGACGGCGTCGTCGAGCTTGCCGTTCATTTCGGCGGCAGCGGTGATCGGGCCTGCCGCCTGCTGCTCCAGGTTCGGCGCGCGGCCGTCCCAGAAGAAGGGCGAGACCCAGGCAACGTTCAGAACCGTCGGTGCCTGGCGCCCGAGCGCGGTATTGGCCGCGCCGATCGGCGTCTTCACAGGCGTCTCGAAGCCGAAGGACGGGTTATGACAGCTGGCGCAGGTCATATTCTTATTGCCGGAAAGCCTGGGATCGAAGAACAGCATCTTACCGAGCGTCGCCAGTTGAGGGGAATAGGCCGTTACGCCCTCGAAGGGCACGGTCAACGGCCGTTTATAGGCGGAAAGATCGGCGGCCGCGCCGGGCTGGACTGCGGCCAATGCGAAGAGGGAAGCTGCAATCTGGAGACGCATCGTTCTAGCAAGTCCGGAGGAAGTTTCTGGCTGATGCTAAATTTAGCGCAATTGCATTAATGGTATGTAAAGCAAAATATACTTGAGGCAGGCACGAAGGATTTGCCGGCTGGAGTTGTATCGCAGATATTTATCCCTGCGAAATACAACAGCAGGTTACTATTCCTTCATTGCAGATGGACGACGACGCGATTTAGCCTCATCCCGCTCTGGCTGACGAACTCTTCCTATTGAGAAGGGCCGCGCGGATCTGTTCGTTCTTGCTCAACAGGGGAGGGGGAACCGGTGCAGGCTGCTCGGGCGCCTCGGCCTTGCCGATATTCTGCTTGAGGCTGAGGAAACGTTTCTGCGCGACCAGCCGGTCTTCCGACGACAGCGGCTCGACGGGCTCGCCGTCCACGCCATGGCGCATGGAATCGGGCTGGGCGCTGGCGAAATAGTAGCGCCGGCAATGGACATAGGCGGCCGTCGCGCGTCTCAACGTCGTCACGCCCGCGTCGGGCTTCAGGAGCGGGCGCAATTCATTGAAGAGGCCGACGGCAAAGGGGAGGATCGGATCTCCGGCCTTCGCCGGAAGCACGCCCACCGGCCGGATCAACAGCGTGTTGATCGCGTTTGCCTTCTCGATGTCGAGCTCGGTTGCCGCAATCGGCCCGCGGCTGATCTTCCAGGGTTCCATGCATTCTCCATAGCGACCGACTGTGATGGTATCTTGACGGACAGGGGCAATAGCGTTGCCGCTCGCATATTGCCAGCCCCGCTGCAAGCTGCCATTTCCGGGCGGATATAGGCCGGCCCTATCGGCCGGCCATTGCATCTAATCGTTTTTATCGCGGAATATGCATTGACCTCCAGCATGGATTACACTTCATATCCGCGCCCAAGATGAGTGACCGGCCGCGGGGAGGATATATGCGGGTTTTCTCGAGCATTGACGAGCTGCGCCACACGCTTGATGCGCTGAAGCGGCAGGGTCGCACCGTCGGCCTGGTGCCGACGATGGGCTATCTCCATGCCGGTCATATGGAGCTCGTATCACGCGCCCGGGCCGAGAACGATCTCGTCGTCGTCTCGATCTTCGTCAATCCGCTGCAGTTCGGCGCGGCCGAAGATCTCAGCAAATATCCGCGCGATCTGGAGCGCGATTCGGCCATGCTCAAGCAGGCCGGCGTCAATTTCCTGTTCGCTCCCGGCGTCGCGGACATGTATGCGCGCCCGATGAAAACCGTGGTCGACGTCCCCGATCTCGGCCGCGAACTCGAAGGCGCGGTCAGGCCAGGGCATTTCGCCGGCGTCGCCACCGTCGTCTCCAAGCTCTTCAATATCGTGCAGCCGCAAACCGCCTATTTCGGGGAGAAGGATTACCAGCAGGTCGTCATCATCAAACGCATGGTGGATGATCTGGCGGTGCCGGTGCAGGTGATATCGGTGCCGACCGTCCGGGACGGCGATGGCCTCGCCTTGTCGTCGCGCAATGTCTATCTCAGCCCCGAGGAGCGGCGTGCTGCGGTAATCGTCCCGCAGACCCTCGACGAGGCCGAGCGCCTGGTTGCCGACGGCTTGACGAACGCCAAGGAATTGGAAGCGAAGCTCACGACCTTTCTCGGTCGCGAGCCTCTGGCAAAGCCCGAAGTCGTCGCCGTCAGAGACGCCTCGACGCTTGAGCCGGTCGGCTCGATCGAAGAGCCTGTCGTCGTGGCGCTTTTCGTTCGGTTCGGTTCGACGCGGCTCCTCGACAATCGAGTCGTCCGCAACAACCGGGTTGCCGGGGTGATCGGCGGGAAGGGCCAGCCGGGAAAGGGAGTGACGAAATGAGCGCCATCGGATCTCAAAAGCGCCTGACGCCGACCCGCATCTCAGCCATGAAGGGCGGCAAGCCGATCGTCTGCCTCACCGCCTATACGACGCCGATGGCGCGCCTGCTCGATGAGCATTGCGATTTGTTGCTGGTCGGGGATCTGCTCGGCATGGTGCTCTACGGCATGGAGACCACCCTAGGCGTCACGCTCGACATGATGATTGCCCACGGCAAGGCGGTGATGCGCGGCGTCGCCAAAGCCTGCGTCGTCGTCGACATGCCGTTCGGCAGTTATCAGGAATCGAAGGAGGTGGCCTTCCGCAATGCGGTGCGCATCCTGCAGGAAACCGGCTGCGATGCCGTCAAGCTGGAAGGCGGCGAGGAAATGGCCGAGACCATCGCCTTTCTGACGAAGCGGGGCATCCCGGTCATGGGGCATATCGGCCTGATGCCGCAGCAGGTCCAAACCGCGGGAGGCTATCGTTCCGTCGGCCATTCCGAACACGAGACTTCGAAGATCCGGCGCGACGCGCATGCCATCGGCGGCTCGGGTGCCTTTGCCGTCGTCGTCGAAGGCACGGTGGAACCGCTCGCCCGGGAGGTGACGTCAGCCATCCACATACCGACCATCGGCATCGGAGCGTCTTCCGCCTGCGACGGCCAGGTTCTGGTATCCGACGATATTCTGGGGCTTTTCAACGATTTCACGCCGCGTTTCGTCAAACGCTACGACGAACTCGGCAAGAGGGTTGCAGCGGCTGCCGCGGCCTATGCCGACGAAGTCCGATCGCGAAAATTTCCAGCCGCGGAGCATACGTTCAAGCGGCGGTCCTGAAGCAGGACATCATCATGTCCCTCACCGCGCGAGCTGTCGTTCGCGCATGATGTCGGCCGAGCGGCGAACCGCTTCGGAAACCTGCAGCAGCTGTTTGGCCATGGGGGTCGAATTGCGCCAGACCATGCCGATCGTCCGTGAGGGCCTCGGAGACTGGAAACGTGAGATCGACACATGGGCTGAGCGCGTTTCGACGGGAACGGCCATTTCCGGGATCAGAGTGATGCCGATGCCGGCGCTGACCATCTGGACCAAGGTGGAGAGCGAGCTGCCTTCCATGACTTCGCGTGGGCGGGCCGAGCCGATCTTGCAGAACGACAAGGCTTGATCGCGGAAGCAGTGGCCCTCCTCGAGCAGCAGCAACCGCATCTCGCGCAGCGCCTCGCGTTCGGGTACCGGCTTGCCCTCGTCTTCGGGCCGCCGCACCAGCACGAATTCTTCCTTGAAGAGCTCGAGTTCGGTCAGTGACGGTTCCGACACCGGCAAGGCAACGATTGCGGTGTCCAGCTGGCCTTGGGTAAGCTCCTGAACAAGCTTTGCCGTCTGCGTCTCGCGCACCTCGATCTGAATTCCGGCGAAAGTTTTGTTCAGATCGTTTATGATGACCGGCAGCAAATAAGGTGCGATGGTCGGTATGATGCCGATGCGCAGCCGCGCCAGGAAGGAGTGGCGAGAGGCGCGTGCCAACTCCCCCAGTTCGTCCACGCCCCGCAGGATCTCGCGGACCTTGAGAGCGAAAGTCTGGCCGAAGGCCGTCAGCTTTACTTCACGCGCGTTACGTTCGAAAAGCTCGCCGCCCAACTCCTGCTCAAGTTCTTTGATCTGCATTGAGAGTGCCGGCTGGGAAATGGCGCAGGCTTCAGCAGCGCGCCGGAAGCGGCCATCCCTTGCCAGGGCTTCAAAATAACGCAGCTGTTTCAGAGTCATGTTTTTCATAAGCTCAGCTTATCGCAGCAATCAGTAAATCCAACTTAAAATTATCATATGGTTCCGATATGAAGACAGCAATGAAGAGCGGGGCGCCCACTCGGCTCAACGTTTGAACGGCAGACAGATCAAGCAATGAAGGAGACAATCATGGACAACCCCACTGACAGCACAGGCAAATGTCCTGTTGCACATCACAAGGCTCCAGCCGGCCGGTCGAACCGCGACTGGTGGCCGAACCAGCTGAACGTGCAGATTCTTCACCACAACTCCGGCCGCGCCGACCCGCTCGGCCAAGCCTTCGACTATGCCGAGGAGTTCAAGAAGCTCGATCTCGCCTCGCTGAAGCAGGATCTTCACGCGCTGATGACCGATTCGCAGGATTGGTGGCCGGCCGACTTCGGTCACTACGGCGGCCTGTTCATCCGCATGGCCTGGCACAGCGCCGGCACCTACCGCATCACCGACGGCCGCGGCGGCGCCGGTCAAGGCCAGCAGCGTTTTGCGCCGCTGAACAGCTGGCCTGACAATGCCAATCTCGACAAGGCCCGCCGCCTGCTGTGGCCGATCAAGCAGAAATACGGCAACCGCATCTCCTGGGCCGACCTTCTGATCCTCACCGGCAACGTCGCCCTGGAATCCATGGGATTCAAGACCTTCGGCTTTGCCGGCGGCCGCGCCGATGTCTGGGAGCCGGAAGAGCTCTACTGGGGTCCTGAAGGAACCTGGCTCGGGGACGAGCGCTATAGCGGCGAACGCCAGCTGGCAGAACCGCTCGGCGCCGTGCAGATGGGCCTCATCTACGTCAATCCGGAGGGCCCGGGCGGCAATCCCGATCCGATCGCTTCGGCGCGCGACATCCGCGAAACCTTTGCCCGCATGGCGATGAACGACGAAGAGACCGTGGCGTTGATCGCAGGCGGCCACACCTTCGGCAAGACGCATGGCGCCGGCGATCCGTCCCTCATCGGCGCAGAGCCGGAAGGCGGCGCGATCGAGGATCAGGGCCTCGGCTGGAAGAGCTCGTTCGGCACCGGCGTCGGCAAGGACGCGATCACGGCCGGCCTCGAAGTCACCTGGTCGCAGACGCCGACCAAGTGGAGCAATTACTTCTTCGAAAACCTTTTCGCTTTCGAATGGGAACTGACGAAGAGCCCGGCCGGCGCCCACCAGTGGCAGGCGAAGAACGCTGACGCTACCATTCCGGATGCCTATGATGCCGGCAAGAAGCACCTGCCGACCATGCTGACCAGCGACCTGGCGCTGCGTTTCGATCCGATCTACGAGAAGATCTCGCGCCGCTTCCTCGAAAATCCCGATCAGTTCGCCGACGCCTTCGCCCGCGCCTGGTTCAAGCTGACCCACCGCGACATGGGACCGAAGGTGCGTTACCTCGGCCCCGAAGTGCCGACAGAAGACCTGATCTGGCAGGATGTGATCCCGGCCGTCGATCATCCGCTCGTCGACGACAAGGACATCGCCGCGCTGAAGGAAAAGGTTCTGGCGACCGGCCTTTCCGTGCAGGAACTGGTCTCCACAGCCTGGGCCTCCGCCTCGACCTTCCGCGGCTCCGACAAGCGCGGTGGCGCCAATGGCGCACGCATCCGCCTTGCTCCGCAGAAGGACTGGGAAGCCAACCAGCCGGCCCAGCTCGCCAAGGTGCTCGGTGTCCTCGAAAGCCTCCAGAAGGACTTCAACGCCGCCCAGACCGGCGGCAAGAAGATCTCGCTCGCCGACCTGATCGTTCTTGCTGGTGCAGCCGGCGTCGAAAAGGCGGCTGCGGCCGGCGGTCAGTCCGTCAGCGTACCGTTTACGCCGGGTCGCGCGGACGCCTCCGAGGCGCAGACCGACGCGCATTCCTTCGCAGCACTCGAGCCGCGGATCGACGGCTTCCGCAACTATGTGAACGGCAAGCGCCTGCAGTTCATGAAGCCGGAAGAAGCGCTCGTCGACCGCGCCCAGCTGCTTACGCTAACCGGACCCGAGATGACCGTCCTCGTCGGCGGCCTGCGCGTGCTCAAGGCCGGCCAGCCGGAACACGGCGTCTTCACCGCCCGTCCCGAGACGCTGACGAACGACTTCTTCGTCAACCTGCTCGACATGGGTACCCAATGGGTTCCCGCTGCCGGCCAGGAAGGCGTCTATGAAGGCCGCGACCGCAAGACCGGCGCCGCCAAGTGGACCGGCACCCGCGTCGACCTGATCTTCGGCTCGCACTCGCAGCTTCGCGCCTTTGCCGAAGTCTACGGTCAGGCCGACGCCAAGGAGAAGTTCGTCAAGGACTTCGTCGCCGCCTGGAACAAGGTCATGAACGCCGACCGCTTCGACCTCGTCTGATTGGTAAGCATTCGCCCGGGCGCGGTTTCCGCTGCGCCCGGGCTTTTTCTCACCGCCAACGCTCAAGGGAGTCTCATCCTGAGGTGCCCCGCAGGGGCCTCGAAGGGCGAGGCGGGCGCGCCCGTCAGGCGAGCAGCACCTTGCCACCAACCCGGAAGGGAAGCGCGGCGCGCAGCGCCTCACCGATCTTTTCAAGAGAAAAAACCTCCCGCACCTCGGTCGCGATCACCTTCGCAGCGATTTGCGCCGCCACTTCGGAATAGGCGCGCTGGACCTCGCCCATGTCTTCGGAATGAACCCATTCCCGGAGATGGAAAAAGGAGAAGGTGATACCGGGATGGGCGGCCCAGAAGGAATTCGGGATGCTTTGGCCCGAGAGCAGGCCGTAATGGACGAAATGCCCGCCTGGTTTGAGCGCAGCAGCGAGGATTGAGGCGCGCGCGCCGCCGACGCAATCGAGCGCTGCGTCCAGCCCATGCCGGCCGGCAAGCCCGGCGGCCAGATCGCCGTCCGCCCTGTCGACGATGACGGTCTCGAGGCGGCCGCTGAGGCGCGCGCGCGATTCCTCGCTGCGGACGATCGCGACCGGCTCCACGCCTGCGGCATTGGCAAGGCCGATCAGGATCGATCCGATCGAAGAGGCGGCGGCATTGACGGCGATACGCATGCCCGGCCTCAACCCGATCTTCTTGTGCAGCATCAGCCAGGCCGTCATCGGATTGACGTAGCTTGTCGCCGCCTCGAAATCGGAGAGCGTGTCCGGAACACGAAGGCACCAGCTGGGATCGGTATCCTTGAACTCCTGCCATCCGCCGGCGCTGCGCACCGGCAGCACACGGGTGCCGGGCGTAAGCCCGTAAACGTCTTCACCGCAGGCCTCGACCACCCCGAAGGCTTCGAAGCCGGGGATGAAGGGCAGGGCCGTGCGTCCGGCATAGGCGCCTGAAATGGTGATGATATCGGATGGATTGATCGACCGCGCCAAGTGCCGCACCCGGACCTGATCGCGGCGCAGCACCGGCAATGCGGCCCGCTCGATCCCGACGACATCCTGAGCCGGGCCGAATTTTCGCACCACCGCCTGATATTGCATTGCATCCCCCAGACAACAGCGGTTAGAACAGCCCACCAATTTTCGGTGACCGCATGAGTGTTGACGACAGGCCTTTAGCATCCTTCCGGGTCTCGATGCGAGACATCGACATCTATGGTCATGTCCATAACTCGGTTTACCTCGACTATTGCGAGGATGCGGTCGTCGAGTTCCTGCGGCACCGGGAAATTCTCAGCCACTTCCGCCACACCTCCTCGGGCGTTGCCTATCACGTGAAGAAGGCGGAGATCACTTTTCACAACCCCATCGACGTCGACGACGTCGTCGAAGCCAAGGTGACCGTCGAGAAAATCGGGCGCACGAGCCTCTCCTTTGCGATCGAGCTTTTTCGCCAGCGCGATGGCGCCCATTGCGCCTCGGCAGGGTTCGTCTGGGTCTGCGTCGGCCTCTCCGACAGCCGCCCGACGCCGATCCCCGACGCCACCAGGGCCGCCTTGGGCTGACGGCCGATCTTCAAACCAGCGGGTTTCCATGCCGATCCATGCAGAGCTTCTTCGACATGCAACGGAAAGGCCGGATAAGCCGGCGCTGGCGATCGGCGGCTGCTCGCTGAGCTACGGCGAACTCCATTTGCGCGCCAAGGCGATTTACCGTTTCCTCCAGGAATTGCCGCGCTCGACTCGCCGCACGCTCGATCTGCCCGGCGTCGAGAGGCTTGCGGCGCTGAGCCTCGGCAACCACATCGGCTTCGCCGAATATTTCATCGCCGCCACCGCCGCGCCGAATGCCTGCGCGGTGATCGACCCGATGATGCCGCCTGAGAGAATCGAGCGCATCATCGAGCGGCTGGCGCCCGACGTGCTTGTTGTCGATGACGATAGAGGTCCAAGCGCCGAGATCGGACGCAGGCTCGGCATACTAGTCATCACCGCTGGAGCCGAACCCTTCGATCTCGACCACACGGAAGGCGAGCTGCCTGGTGATGCCGAGGGCATCTTCCTGATCGGCTTTACCTCGGGCACCACCGCCGAGCCGAAAGCCTATTATCGCTCGCGCGAGCAATGGCGCCGGAGCCTCGACCGGGGGCGCATGGTTTTCGAACTCGGAGACGCGCCGTCCACCCTGTGCCCCGGCGCCTTGGCGCATGGCCTTGCACTTTACGCCATGGTCGAAGCCTTCGATGCCGGCAGCACTTTCCAATCGGTGAGGAAATGGGATGCCGCTGCCGTCGCGCGCATTCTCTCCGCCGAAGCGATCGAACGGCTGGTCGCCGTGCCCACCCATATAGCAGGCATTGCCAGAGCCTGGGCATCCGAACCGGCTCTGACCTCCCTGCGCGACGTCCTGACCGCCGGCGCGAAATTGGACATGAACGGCGTCGAAGCCATGCGCCGCCTTTTTCCGAAAGCGCGCATCCGCGAATATTACGGCGCATCCGAGATCGGCTTCATGACCGTCTCGACCCTCGTCGGCGGCCCGGTCGATTTTCCGATCGACCGGGTGGGCCAAGCCTATCCCGGCGTAGAGATTTCCATTCGCGACCCTGATGAAAGCGACGTCGGCACCGATGTGCCGGGAACCATCTTCGTCAGGAGCGACCTGATCGCCGACGGCTATCTCTGGGGCGACGACGGCCAGGCATTCCGGGTCACTCCGGCGGGAGCGACGGTCGGCGATCTCGGCGAACTCGATGAAAACGGCATGCTGCGGGTGATCGGCCGGGCAGGTGGCATGATGATATCGGGCGGTAACAACGTCTATCCCGCCGAAGTCGAGAGCGCGCTGAAAGCCTGCCCAGGCATCGAAGATGCCGTCGTCTTCGGCCTGCCGGATGCCTATTATGGCCAGCGGATCGTCGCGGTCGTCTCGGGAGATGCGCCCGAGGCGGAAATGCTGGCTGACCATTGCGCAAGACAGCTCGCCAGGTTCAAAATCCCCAGGCAATTCTACCATATTGCTTCCTGGCCGATGACGAGCAGCGGCAAGATTTCCAGGGGCCAGGTGGAAACAGCGGTCATTTCGGGAGACGGTCTTGTCCTACGCCTATCAGCCTGACGAAGATTGGCAGCCGGTCGTGGTTGCCGCTTACCGCACACCGATCGGCCGGGCCTTCGGCTCGCTTGGGACGGTTGCAGCCGAAGGCTTGCTTGCGCCGATCATCCGCCGGATCGTTGCCGAAACGGGCGTTGCGCCCGAGGCCATAGACGATGTGCTGGTCGGCAATGCCGCTGGCGGCGGCGGCAATATCAGCCGGCTGGCGGCACTCACCGCCGGCCTGCCCGTGTCGGTTCCCGGTGTGGCCATCGACCGGCAATGCGGTTCAGGCCTGGAAGCCATCATCATGGCCGCCCGCCTGATCCAGGCGAAAGCCGGCGCCTGCTATCTCGCCGGCGGCGTCGAAAGTGTCAGCACCGCGCCCTGGCGCGTCGAAAGGCCGATAGCCAATGGGGCGCTGCCGCGCTTTTACGGCCGCGCCCGGTTTTCCCCTGAAGCGGTCGGCGATCCCGAGATGGGCATTGCCGCCGAAAACGTCGCCCGTCAATTCGCCATCACGCGCCAGAGGCAGGACGAATTCGCGCTCCGCAGCCACCGCCTCGCCGTCGCGGCCGCCGAGGAGGGCCTTTTTCAGCCAGAGATCGTCGACATCTCCACCACTCACGGACTGGTCGACCGCGACGAATGCCCGCGCCCCTCCACATCGCTCGAGGCGCTCGCAAATCTTCGGCCGGTCTTTCTCCGAGACGGTTCGGTGACCGCAGGCAATGCCTGCCCGCTGAATGACGGCGCCTGCCTGGTGCTGGTCATGAGCCGCCGGATGGCCAAAAGCCTCGGCATCGGCAAGGGCCTCGCCTTCATCGACAGCGCCGCGGCCGGCGTCGATCCCAACCTGCTCGGCATCGGCCCCGTCGCCTCGACCAAAAAGCTGCTGCAGCGCCAGCCCGGGCTCTCGCTCTCCGGCATCCATGCCATCGAATTCAACGAGGCCTTCGCCGCCCAGGTTCTGGCATCGCTCGATCAGCTCGATATCCCTGCCGACACGGTCAACAGCAATGGCGGTGCCATTGCGCTTGGCCATCCCTTCGGCGCATCAGGCGCGATCCTCGTTACCCGGCTATATACCCAGCTGATCCACAAGGAGGCGATCGGTGCGACTGGTCTAGCCATGATCGGCATCGCCGGCGGCCTCGGCCTGACGGCTCTATTCGAGGCAGTCGCGCTTTCCTGAGAAGGACCGCCTGCATCTGCTACCGCTTGCCAGGTTCGCGCCAAAGCTTGCCCCTAACCCTCTCGCCCCAAAAACCGGGGAGAGGCGGCGTGCCCTGCGGCCGGAGAGGGCAGCTTCCTCCCGCGAGCGAGGAGAAGGTGGCGGCATGCAAGGGGCGCGCATGGCACACCATCATTGGCCTTCGTTCGCGCTCTAGGTGAGTTTTCTCCGGCGACTTTAGCCCCACCCTCCGTCATGCTCGGCCTTGAGCCGAGCATCCACGCCGCATCCACCGGCAGCCGGGGCATGGGTCCTCGGCTCAAGGCCGAGGACGACGGAGAGTGTGTTTGGCTTCTCGCTAAACTCCGCTGGACTTATCTAGCCGCCCCGCCTCCGTCCCTTGCAACGCCTGACGACGCAGTCCCTCCATCCCGGCCGAACGCCCCAACGTAGGGCGAGCCGCGCTACTGCCTTCGCATAGGACGACAGCGACCGAGGGAGAATGGTTCGGGCCGACGATCCGGCGCATTCTCCTGCCCATCGGCTGCGGCCGGCCACGCCGGAGATTTCGCGTGGCGTCCCCATACCGATGAAGTCGCCTGCCTCGCCGAGGCGGCGATTTCGGCAGCCACCCGAGATCAACAGAGGAAATCCTCGCTAGGACAAGGAGACTACCCATGAAGATCGTCATTATCGGCGGCACCGGGCTTATCGGCTCGAAAACCGTGGAAAGATTGCGCAGCAAGGGGCACGAGGTGCTGGCGGCGTCGCCGAATTCGGGCGTCGACACGATCACCGGCAAGGGGCTTGCCGAAGCGCTGGCCGGCGCCGAGGTGGTGCTCGATCTCGCCAATTCGCCCTCCTTCGAGGACAAGGCCGTCCTGGAATTTTTCCAGACATCGGGCCGCAATCTGCTGAAGGCAGCGGCCGCCGCCGGCGTAAAACATCATATCGCCCTGTCGATCGTCGGCATGGAGCGGCTGCAGGGCAGCGGCTATATGCGCGCCAAGATGGCCCAGGAGCAGCTGATCAAGGCTTCCGGCATTCCCTACACCATCGTCCATTCCACACAGTTTCACGAATTCATGGCCGGCATCGCCCAGTCGGGCACATCAGGCCAGATGGTGCATCTGTCGCCGGCCTATGTTCAGCCGATCGCATCGGACGATGTCGCCGACGTCATGGCCGAGGTGGCGCTCGCAGCACCCGTGAACGGCACGATCGAGATCGGCGGGCCGGAGAAAATCCGTCTCACCGACATCATCGCACGCCTCCTGAAAGCGACGAACGATCCGCGCCAGGTAATGGCGGATCCTCACGCCCGCTATTTCGGAGTCGAGCTCGAGGATAACTCGCTGGTAACCGGCACCGGCGCGCGGCTCGGCCGGATCCGCTTCGACGATTGGCTGAGCCGGCAGCCGCCGCAGAAAAAGAGCGCTTGAGGAGACCAGATATGTTCAGAAAGATTATTTCGGCCACCGCCTTCGCCGTTGCCCTCGCAGCCGGAGCGCAGGCTTTCGCTGCATCAGGCGGCAAAGCCAAGGTAACCCTCGTCTACGACCACGAGCTTCCCAATGTTCCCGGCAAGAGCATCAAGGCCGTGCTCGTCGAATATAAGCCCGGCGGCACATCGCCGGGCCACACCCACCCGAAATCCGCCTTCATCTATGCCACCGTTCTGGAGGGCTCGATCAAAAGCCAGGTCAATGACGGCCCGGTGAAGATTTACAAGGCCGGCGAAAGCTTTCCCGAATTCCCCGGCGATCACCACAGTGTCAGCGCCAACGGCAGCAAGACCGCGCCGGCGAAACTGCTTGCGGTCTTCGTGGTGAACTCGGACGAGACGGAGCTGACGACCGACGACAAGTGACGTCACCCACGATGCCCGGCGCCGCCGGGCATCGATATTTCTTAGCTCTTCTTCAGGCCGCCTGCAGCGCCATCTCCAGATCGGCGATCAGATCGTCCGGATGCTCGATGCCGATCGACAGGCGGATCGTCGATTCCAGCACGCCGATGCGCTGGCGAACATCGGCGGGCACGCCGGAATGCGTCATGGCCGCCGGATGGCTCGCAAGCGATTCCGTGCCGCCGAGGCTGACCGCAAGCTTGAAGACCTGCAGTGCGTTCAGAAACTTGAAGGAGGCCGGCTGGCCGCCGCGAATATCGAAGGAGAAGGTGGAGCCGGCGCCGGTGCATTGCGCGGCGAAGGTCCGGCCGGCCGGCGAGTCCGGATCATGATAGGGCAGGTAGTGAACCTTCTCGACCTTCGGATGGTCGCGCAGAAAATCGGCGACGGCCCGCGCATTGCTGTTGGCCCGCTCCATGCGCAGCTGCAGCGTTTCCAGCGAGCGGCCGAGCATCCAGCAGGAATGCGGATCGAGCTGCGTGCCGATCGCGCCGCGCAGCGCCTTGACCTGCTTGATGACAGGCTTGCGGCCGAGGACGGCGCCGGCGATCAGGTCGGAATGGCCGCCGACATATTTGGTCAGCGAATAGAGCGAAATATCGGCGCCGTGTTCGATCGGTCGCTGGAAAACCGGGCCGAGCAGGGTGTTGTCGCAGACAATGATCGGCGTATGCCCCTGCTTTGCGCCGATCGCGTCGGCCACGCGCCGGATCATCGCGACATCGACCAGGCTGTTGGTCGGATTGGCCGGCGTTTCGATCAGGATGACGGAAACGCGGCCCTTGGCCATCGCCTCCTCAGCCGCCTTCTGCACCGATCCCTCGCTGACGCCGTCGGCAAAGCCGACCGCGGCGACGCCGAAGTTCAGGAAGGTCTTGGCCAACAGGGTTTCCGTGCCGCCATAAAGCGGCTGCGAATGCAGGATCGCATCGCCCGGCCGGACGAAGGCGAACAAAGTCGTGGCGATCGCCGACATGCCTGAGGAAAACAGCGCGCCGCTTTCCGTCCGCTCGTAGACGGCAAGCCTGTCCTCGACGATCTCGCTATTGGGATGGTTGAAGCGCGAATAGACGAGACCGGCGCCTTTTCCCGCCGGTGGCTCGCGGCGGCCCGAGACGTAATCGAAAAAGTCGCGGCCATCCTCGGCCGAATTGAAGACGAAGGTGGAGGTGAGGAATACCGGCGGCTTGACCGCCCCTTCCGAGAGTTCGGGATCGTAGCCGTAATTCAGCATCTGCGTTTCGGGATGCAGTGCATGATTGCCGATATGGGTTTTGGAAGGATGCGGGGCCGTCATGATCGTCTCCTCTGTCGGGATTGCCCAAAAACAAATTACATCAAATCCGCGTCTGAGGCGTAGTCATCGATGATGCTCCTCAATGATCAGTTGATGGCCTCGCCCAAAGTGTCTGCAACATAGGCGCCGCGCGCGCCCATCGGCAGCGGTGGGCCCGTCGTCGTATCCCTCGCGGTCTGATGCTCCAGTTCGGCGTTGAGCTCTGCGCCGATGACGAGAATGACGACCGAAAGCCAGATCCAGATGAGGAAGCCGATCAGCGCACCGAGCGTGCCATAGGTCGCGTTATAATTGGCGAAATGATCGAGATAGAAGGAGAAGCCGAGCGACATCGCCGCCCAGGCGACCGTCGTCAGAGCCGCCCCCCACGTCATCCACCGGAGCTTGGCAGGCTCCCGGCTGGGGCCGAAGCGGTAGACCGAGGTCACCGCCACCGCCACAACAAGCAGAAGCAGCGGCCACCGCAGGAGTAGCGCCATGTGCTCCTTGAACTGATCGAGCCAGAGATAGGAGAGCACGACCGGCATGACGCCGACAAGCGCCACCATGACCACCGTCAGAAGCATCGCGCTCAAGGTGAAGCAGAGGCCGACGAGGTTCAGCCGGATAAGACCGCGCTTCTCATTTTCCTCATAGGCCACATTCATCGCATCGAAGATCGCCAGCGTGCCGCTATGCGTGCTCCACAGCGCAATGCCGAGACCGACGAAAAAGGTGATGCCGAGCGCACTGTCGCGCTTGCTGACGAGTTCCTTGATCTGATCGGCCAGAAGGTCGAAGGCCCCCGGCGGCAACAGACCGGCCAGTTCGCGAAGATGCTCCGATATGGTGACCGGATCGGCGACCAGCCCGTAGAGAGACACCAACGCCGCCATGGCGGGAAACAGCGCCAGCAGCAGATAGAAAGTCACACCCGCGGCAACGAGTGTCACCCGGTCGTTCAGGACTTCATGGTAAACTCGCCAGAACACATCGCGAAGACCGCTGAGCGGAATAGCCTCGGGCGTGGCGGCGCTGCGACCATGATCGTCAACCGGGCGGCGGGGCTCCGCCGACGGGGCCGGCGCACCACCCTGCTTCGCCTGCAACAACACAAATGCCCCGATCGCCGCTGCCATCATCGCAGCGGCGATGGACAATCTCTTGAGCGGGAGCGCATCTGCCATTACCCTATCCTCTGATTTGCTGCGTGGATAACGCCGGGTGCTGCAAAAGGATGCAAGCCGTTGCTTTCTTGTGGAGATTCGAAGCGCAGGGGAGGGGAGGCCGCGGCAACAAGGGCTGCGCCGGACAGAAACGCCGGATCATAATATACTGATTTTACTGGATAAGTTATTCGATACGGAAGGGAAACCGGACTTTAGTTTCATCACTGCGGGCTAGGCTATATCCGGGCGCGACCGCCGACGCGGCGATTTTTAGGCCACTAGGAGAGCAAATTCGGCACCACGCATCTCGGAAAGCCCGATTTGGACCCGAATTTCGTCCGCCATAGGCGCACGCCGGACATTAAGCGCGATAAACGATGCCTCCCCTCATCAATAGCCCCGTCAGACATAGCCGGCAATAGTCGCTCGCGTTGTCCATGGCAAACATCGCCCTTGGCGTATCGACGCCGCCGCGCCGACATTCCAGAGAGCCTCATCCTTGTACGTTGCCGTTGCTGTATAATGCGGCTGTGCGGCGGGGATGCGTGTCATCCCTGGTTTTTGAACTCGCACCTCGGCGAGCATCTCCGTCGCCATGTCTTCGCTCGAACGGTTGGTTGGGCCTTGAGCCCGCGTTGCAAGGAGGAGCACCCCATGCATGTCCCCAAAACTTTCATGGTCGGCATCGATGTTTCGAAGGCCCATCTCGACGTTGCCGTCGAAGGCAAACGCACCGTTGTCCGCTTCGACAACGATGCAGCAGGCCGCGCCGCGCTCGCGGCGGCGGTCGCCGGCGCAGAGCTTGTTGTCGTCGAGGCCACTGGCGGTTACGAGATGGCGACCGTCAGGACGCTGATGGCCGCCGATATTCCTGTCGCCGTCGTCAATCCCCGCCAGATCCGCGATTTCGCCAGGGCCAGCGGCCGGCTGGCCAAGACCGATCAGGTCGATGCCCGCGTCATTCTCCACTTCGCCAGAGCGATGCGGCCGGCACAGATCCCCCATATCGACGACGGCCGCATGGCGCTTGCTGCCCTCGTCACCCGTCGCCGCCAGCTCATCGACATGGCAGTCGCCGAGAAGAACCGCCTCGAACATGCCCCGCAAGCCGTCGCCGTGCTGATCGGCGAGACCCTCGCCGCCCTCAAGGCCCAGCTCGCCCGCGTCGATGCCGCCATCGCGCTCGCCATCGAGGCCGAGCCCGACATGGCCGCACGCCGCGACCTGCTGCTGACCGTGCCCGGCATCGGCGAGGTCGGCGCCGCCGTGCTCATCGCCGAACTGCCCGAACTCGGCGGCATCGACGACAAGAAACTCGCCGCCCTCGTCTGCGTCGCACCGATGGCCCACGACAGCGGCGCCTGGCGTGGCCAGCGCCACATC
Organism: Rhizobium sp. F40D2; assembly: GCF_051810745.2. Taxonomy (NCBI): domain Bacteria; kingdom Pseudomonadati; phylum Pseudomonadota; class Alphaproteobacteria; order Hyphomicrobiales; family Rhizobiaceae; genus Rhizobium; species Rhizobium sp. F40D2. The sequence continues at coordinate 224,621 of NZ_JBPWQX020000004.1, read as the reverse complement.
GCCGGCGGCCGCGCCACCGTCCGATGCGCCCTCTACATGGCAACGCTCTCGGCCATTCGCTGCAGTCCAGCCATCAAGGCCTTCTACACAAGGCTGCGCGACGCCGGCAAACCGCCCAAGGTCGCCCTCGTCGCCGCCATGCGAAAACTCATCATCATGATCAACACTATCCTCAAAAGACACACACCCTGGAACGAGCCGCAACAACACGGTTGCTTGAGTGCCCCGCAGGGCCCACGAAGGACGGGGCGGGTGCGCCAACGCCGGGTGAATGCAAGAAGCAGCGAAGAGCGCGTCCTTCGAGGCTCCGGCCTTCAGTCTGCGCGCCTCAGGATGAGGACCCTTGGAGGATGCCGCGCCAATGCCCTAAGCCTCACCGTCAGGTGCCCCGCAGGGGCCTCGAAGGTCGAGACGGGTACGCCCCGCCCATTCCACGCGAGGGCTTCTCCTGATCTCCACAAAGAAACACTTCACCATCAAGGCATAGGCTCATTTTGGGGCCAACGGGATAGTTGGCGCAACGCGACACGCGAAATCGCATACCTGAACGCTTGCCCGCAACATCCGTTGTCCGCGGCGCTCAGATCAAGGCAAGGAGCAACGTGGGAGCGCGTTCTTCGGCGATAAGGCGTCGGCTTCCGCACCTTAGGATAGGGCTCGTCGGAGGGTGCCTCGGCTCGGCTTTCGCCTCGGTTGTCGTCGTCGGTGCGCTCGATGATCCTGCAAGCAAGCGCCGAGATTCCAGAGAGCCGCATCATGAGGCGCCCCATAGGGGGCTCGAAGGACGAGGCGGGCGTTCCGCCGTCTGGTGAATTGCAAGAAGCGGCGTTGCGGCGTGCCCTTCGAGGCTGCGCACCCTTCGGCTTCCGCACCTGAGAATGAGCCCCGTCGGAGTGTGCCGCGGCTCGGCTATTGCCTCGGTTGCAGTCAACTGTGCGCTCGATGATCTTCCGAGCGGCAAGCGCCAATATCCAAGAGAGCATCATCCCGAGGTGCCCCGCAGGAGCCCCGAAGGACAAGGCGGGCGTGCCGGAAATGGAGCAATGCAGGGAGCAGCGCTGGAGCGCGTCCTTCGAGGCTCCGGCCTCCGGCCTGCACACCTCAGGATGCGGGACCCTTGGAGGATGCCGGCCCACCACCCCTCCCGAGAAGTCCCCCGCCCCCGCATTGAGCTCGGAAGACAAGGTGAGTGCGGCGACGCCGAAGCAAATGCTGCGGCAGCGCTGGAGCATGCTTGCGCCCCAGCCTCCACACGAGGGAGCTTGCAGGATACCGCGCGCTAATGGCAAGCGAGGTCCAGACATGAAAACGGCCGGAGATAACCCGAAATTGCTTGCCGTTGTCCGCGGACAACAGGGGCCCTTCCAGGGCGGCAGCGCAAGTTGTCCGCGGACAACGCCACGCAGAATCCCCAAACATTCACCGAAAGCTGCGCCCATTTCGACCCCCGTCCGGCGTCACCACGCCGCCCAGCTGTCAAGCTTGAATTCGCCGCATTGCGGCATTACTTCGTGGTGGACCGAAGCGCTCACCCTCCGAGCCGCCTCGGTTCGACGGACAGCATTCCCCCTCCCAGGCTGTCGGTCACTATCGAAGCCCGGCGCCCTCTCCCGCGCCGGGCTTTCGTTATCTGGGCGGGCTGCTGTCGTCGCCGACGGATAACGTCACCTCATTTGCCCACTGCCGGAATGCTTAAGGGATCGTCGTAGCAGAGCGCCCATTGATCACCGATATACCAGCAGCGCCCTATCCGCGGATCGGTCTTCCGGAGCAGGCTCTTGATGAACTCGGTGCCGCCGCGTTTGAACGCGGCCATCAGCGCCTCGATCTCGCTGTCGTCGATCGTCAATCCACCATCGGCACAGACGAAATAGGCTGTACTGCGCCGCAAATCCACTCGCGCCGCGCTCGATCCGAAGTGCTGCGCCATGGGATGCATGACGGCCGCCACGCGACGGCCGGCCCTGGCGCGGTACACCAAGCGGCAACACCAGGCGTCCTCCGGGTCGCAGCCTCTCGATCCAGGGCGCCGCCGGACGCCCGACGGTGAAGTTCACGTAGATCGCATCCACCTCTTGCTGCGGCCATTGATTGCCGTCGGCGGCGATGACGCTGATATTGGCCCGATCGGCAAGCGCTGTTTGAGCGTGACCCGCTAGATCGGGATCCATCTCGACGGCATAGACATGACCCGCAGCACCCACCAACTCCGCGAGAATGGTGTTATAATAGCCGGTGCCGGCCCCGATATGGGCGATGCGATCGCCGATTTGGACGTCCAGTTCATCCAGCAGCCGCGCATGCAGCGACGGGCTGCCATTGTTGACGCCCTTGTCGGGTTGCAAGGCGAACAACGCATCCTGATAGGCCAGAACCAAATCGGAGGAAAGCAGCGGGCGATATCCGCCACCCAGATTGGCGATCTGCCATGGCGGCGCACCGAGGAATTTTTCGCGCGGCACGACGGCAAAGGCGGCCTCGATCGGCGGGTTCGTCGTTCCGGCGGTTGCCGCCACCTGATGGGCGTAGGCCCGGCGGACCACTGCAATTTCGTCGGCCGTGAACGTCGCAGTCGGTATGGCTCATCTCCGGACTTCGATCCGTTCCGTTTGCTAAACCCCTTGCGTCCGCGGAGCCATATCTGTCGATACATGATCGATCTCGATAAAGGATGACATCTTCAGCAGGCGGCAACCGTGACGGAAGTTAAATGCTAATTTGCTTCCCTTGTGGAAAACTTCATTGTTACGTCATATGCTTAATACAGTCCGGACGACAACCGAGGCCGCCACCGCTGGGCGAATCTGACCTGCAAGCAGGCAGCATCGCCGGAGCTGGTCTGGCCTCGGGCATCAACGTCCCCCAAGAGCGCCAACGATGCAGTCAGGCGCGCGGCGCGGCGCGACCATGGCGTTTACGCTGAAACGCTTCTTGATCCTGTCGACGGGCGTCCCGTCCTGAAGCGGGACCTGGATAAGCCTGTCATAGGTCTCAAAGCCCATCTTCGCATAATAGCCAAGTCCGCTGACATTGTCGGCGCGGATGGTCGCATTGATGAAGTCGAGCCCGAATTCTTCCGCCGCCGCGCGGGTCGCCGGAAAAAGCGCGCTGCCGACGCCAACGGTCTTCGGGTTCATGCGGGCAAAGGTCGCAATGTCGGCGACGCCTTTCGGCGGATCGCCGTATAAGCTCAACGATTGAAAGCCGACCAGCGCCTGATTGTGCTCGACCACATGGCAGGCCAGGGAAAATTCGCCATCGATGAACCAGTCGGCGAATTCGGCAGCCGAAAGCGGAGTCTCGAGCGCTGTCGTTCCGCCTGCCCGGATGATCTCGTTCAGGAGAGTGCTCAGTTCCTCGGCGTCGGATGAGACGGCTTTTCGAATATGCATGTCTTGGCTACCTCATCGTTAGCCAACAACCTATCGGCGAGATTTTGAGATGACAAGCCTGAGTTAACCAATCAGTCCTCGAGCGAATTTTGCGATGGAGGCGATGATGATGGCGGCCGATGCCGCGCCGGGGTCGATATGGCCGATCACCCGATCTCCAAGCCGAGATGCCCGTCCCTTCGCCGCCAGCAAATCCCGGGTCGCTTCGCAGCCTTGGCGCGCTGCCCGCTCCGCAAGTTCGAAACATTCGGGCAGGGAGGTTCCCGAGGCCCAGGCATCGAGCACCGCGTTGGCCGCGGGCTTCCAGGCATCGACCATGGTCTTTTCGCCGGGCTCCGCCTTGCCGCGTTCCTGAATGCCCTGCGCCATCGCCGCGAAAACGCGCACGAACTCCTCGTCGCTCAGCTCCGGTCTTTCCTTGACGGCGGCTCCGGCGCGCATGAAAGCCGTCGCATAAAGCGGGCCCGATGACGCACCGACCGCATTCAAAAATGCTTTTGCCGCCGCGTTGAAGACGGCCGTCGGCGCAGTCTGCGCGGCATCGAGTGCACCGACGGCCTTGGCGGCAGCTTCGCAGCCGGCGTCCATGGCAAGCCCATGATCTCCATCGCCGATGGCGCCATCCAGTTCGCAGAGATGATCACGCTGCGCCGCAATGTCGTCGGCGATCAGGGCAAAGAGGTGCTGCAGGTCTTTCGTCGTAATTGCCATGGTTACCTCGCAAACATGGCGCAATCGCAGGGATGATCGATCAGTCGCTGCAGCTCGTCGTCGAGATGCATGACGGTGATCGACGCGCCCGCCATTTCCAGCGAAGTGCAGTAGTTGCCGACCAGCGAAGTATGAATGACAAGCCCGGCTTCATCGAGCCGCACCTTGACGCGCCGCATCATAATGTAGAGCTCCATCATCGGCGTGGAGCCCAGCGAGTTGACGAGCACGGCGACGCGATCGCCCCGCTGCGCCTTCATCTCGCGAAGGATGCTGTCCATCAGTTCGTCAGTCACCGCGTCGGCCGTCTTCAACGGCTCGCGGGCAACACCGGGTTCGCCATGAATGCCCATGCCGATCTCCATCTCCTCCTCGCCGATCAGGAAGTTCGGCTTCAAAGTCTGCGGCAGCGAGCAGGGCGCGAGCGCCACGCCCATCGTAAAGGTGCGCGCATTGGCATGGCGCGCAGCGCGCTCGACCTCATCGAAGGAATAAAGAAGATCGCAGGCAGCACCGGCCGCCTTGAAGATGAAGACATTGCCGGCAACGCCGCGCCGCTTTTCCCTCTGATCGGCAGGGGCGGAGGCGACATCGTCGTTGGTCAGGACGGTGCGCACCTCGATCTCGTCGAGCGCCAGCATTTCCGCCGCCATGTCGAAATTCATCACGTCGCCGGCATAATTGCCGTACATGAAGAGCACGCCGGCGCCGCCGTCGACCGCCTTGGCGCAGGCGATGATCGGATCGGGCGGCGGCGAGGCGAAGACATTGCCGATCGCGGCGGCATCTGCCAGCCCCTTGCCGACATAGCCGAGGAATGTCGGTTCGTGCCCGGATCCGCCGCCGATGACCAGCCCGACCTTGCCCTTGCGTGGCCCGTTTCTGGCAATGATCGCGCGTGGCATGTCATCCACGGCATAAAGATGCCGGGGATGCGCCGCGAGGACGCCCTGCAGCATTTCATCGACGGCATCCGCGCCTGCATTGATAAGCTTCTTTGTCTTCACGCCGATCCTCCCAGAACGAGCTCCGACTGCATAAATGCGGCTGGCGCGCGGGACGTCAATCCGCGAGCGGCAAGATCGCGGTGGCGAATGGTGCGAGCCGCACCTCTTTGGCGAATGCGTCGCCGTTGACGCTTCGCTCTTCGCCGGTCAGATTGACTACATAGATCCTGGCGCCGCCGGCATCCCGCGCCACGAAAGACAGCACTTGGGAGGGCGAAGACGAAACGCATTCCTGCCAGGACGCGCCGGCGAGTGCCGACAAAGTCCGCACCGTGTTGAAGAGCGGCCGCCGCCCGCCTCGTTCGGTCGGTTCATCAGGGCCGGCAATCAGGCCGAAAGGACCGGTCAGTGCCGAAAGCGTCAGGCATTCGAGACCGGCATCCAGCACCCGGATCGCGTAGCCGAGCGCAAAGGCCTCGGCGAAACACCCGTTGTGGCGCGGGTCACGATTGGCCATCGGAATGCGCCCACCGGACGGATTGTCCATGGTGCGGCTGCCATAAGGGTTCTGCCGCATCGGGATCGTCGACGGGCCGATGCGATAGGGTTTGTCGCCGTAGATCGCGCGGACGGATCGCGTGATGAAGGGCAGCGCTTCCAATGTCTGCATCACGCTGAGATCGTCGGCCGCATGCACGATCGGATTGGTGCAATGGCTGACGAAGTCGATCTCGCCAGCCGGCACGCGCTTGCGGTTTAGTTCGGTGAAATAGCTCAGCATACCGCCGCCGATGCGAATGCCCGGGAAGGCGGCGCGGGCCGCGGCATAGATCTCTTCTAGGGGAGGGCAGTCAGGCCATTTGCTGCCGGGCGGCGTCGATTGCCGATCGACGGAAGGCGAGATCAGGATCGCATCCGGTCGGAAGTCCGCGCGCTGCATCTGGCGGGCAATCTCGGCCGCCTCGCTCGATGGTGAGGACTTGCAGGCAAGCGCGATCTCCAGCGTCGTGCGGCCGCGATGAGCGGCAGTGATCGCGGCAAATTTCTGCAGCGCTTCGGCGCCATGTCCGGCGTTCGGATCGAAATGGAAGAGCAGTTCGCGAGGCGCGATCTCCGACAGGAGAGAACAGGCCGAGAGCGTTGCATCGGCCTCCTCTGGCGTAACGACCACGCCGATATCGGGCATGGTGCCGGCCCGTGTTCCGAGTTCGAGCCTTATGACACCGCTCGACGTCGCGGCTGAAAACGCTGCGGAACGGCTGATGTCCCTGATCGTGAGCGACGTCTTCTGCCGAACCGGTTGATTGACGGGAATTTTGTAGGGCCAGGGCAGGGCAAGCGGCCTGACATAGGTCTTATAGGAGGCATCGGACCAGTTCCTCTGATCCTCCATTTCGAAGGTGTCGCCTTCCATCCGGCATTCCGCAGTCACATCGGGCATGACCACATGGGAAATGGCACGCATCTCCTTGAACGGCTGCCAGGGCTCGATGACATCGGGAAAACGTGTCTCGACGATCCGGCCGTCGACATGTTCGACCCTTGCCGATGAGCCGGCCACGTCGACGATCGGATGCAGGATGCAGAAGCCGCAGCGATTGGTCTCGAAACCGGTCTCGGAGACGCCTTCGGCCTCGAAATCGAGCCGGTTCGGATATCCCCTGATGCGGACGTCGATGACGAGTTTCGTTCCGTCCGGTCCCTCGCAACGCGCCCGATAAGCGATGTCGAAACGGTCGTCACCCTGCTCGATCCTGAGATCGGCGATGACGGGGCTGTAGGTGCCCCAGTCCCGGTCGCGAACGAGGTAGGAAATCGCCCGCAGCACCTCGATCCCCCGGTAGCGGATCGTACGGAGGTTGCCATCGGCGAAATCGGCGGCCAGTTTTCCGGCCGTCAGGCGAATCGGCGGCGTTTCCACAACATGGGTGCCGTAGAGCTGGAAGGCATCGGCCGTCATGGCAGCATGGCCCCGACATCGATCGTCTGCCCCCTGGAAGCACTGTCATAGGCGGCTTCCACGAGGGCGAAGGTCTTCAGATTGTCGGCCCCTGACGTCGAGTGCTCGGCAGCGCGCTTGAGCTGTTCGACCCAATGCTGCTGGATCGCATAGACGCTCTCCTGGATATTGTGCCAGGGCCGCGAGGCCCAGGGCAGTAGCTTCGGCGAGACGTCCGCAATGGTGGTGCCCTTGGCGTTGGTGATTTCGAGGCGATAACCCTGGCTCAGGCGGATCGTGCCTTCGGCGCCGTCGAGTTCGATCAGGGTCTCCGGGAACGGCTCTTTGGAAAGCTTGGTGGCGTAGCTCACGTCGACGACCGAGGTGGCGCCGTTCTCGTGATCGAGCAGAATGGTCGCGACATCCTCGCCTTTGATTTTTGGATTGACCCGTCTGGTGCGGGCGGTGAGCGAGCTGACGTCGCCGAGGATATAGCGGGCGATATCCAGCGTATGGATGCCGAGATCTTCGATGATGAAGCGCTCGCCTTCGGCGAGATAGGGCTGGCCGGAGAAGACGTCGTAGCCCGAGCGGAAGGAGAAGCGCCCCCAGAAGGGCGTGCCGATCGCGCCGGCATCGACCGCCGTGCGCACCGCCTGGATCGGCGTCTGCCAGCGAAAATTCTCGTGCACCATCAGCGCCACCCCGGCCGCCCGGCAGGCCGCGACCATCGCCTTCGCATCCAACAGCGTCTTGGCGAAGGGCTTCTGGCAGATGGCCGGCACCTTATGTCGAGCCGCCATTTCCACCAGCGCGCGGTGGCTCTGGACGGTGGTGGCGATATCGACGAAATCGAAGCCGCTATCGGCAAACAAGGCCTCGGCATCGCTGTAGCGACGCTCGATGCCGAACTGATCGCCGACGATCTTCAGTCGCTCCGGATCGCGGTCGCAGATCGCGACGATCTCAGCACCTTCGACATCGTTCCAGGCATGCATCTGGTTGATCGCAAAGAAGCCGCAGCCGATCAACGCGCCTTTCAATTCGGTCATGTCAACCTGCCTTTGCCATCTGCATGAGGGTGACGCGCTGCTGCAGGCGGCGCTGCGCCTGGTCGACGACCACGGCGATGATGATGACGAGGCCCTTGATGACCATCTGCCAGAAGGAGGAGACGCCCATCATGACAAGGCCGTCGGAGAGGATGCCGATGACGAAGGCGCCGATGATCGTGCCGCCGATCGTGCCGCGGCCGCCCGACATCGAGGTGCCGCCGAGAACGGCTGCCGCGATCGCATTGAGCTCGAAGCTTTCGCCGGTGGCCGGATGGGCGGCCATCAGTTCCGAAGAGATGACGACGCCGACGATCGCTGCGCAAAGGCCGGAGAACATGTAGACGAAGATCTTCACGACATCGACGCGGATACCGGACATGCGCGCTGCCCGTTCATTGCCGCCGACGGCAAAGATGTGGCGGCCGATCGGCGTCGAGCGGGCGACATAGGCGGCCGCAAGCGCCAGCACGATCAGGATCCAGATCGAGACCGGCAGGCCGAGAATGCGTCCCGCGCCGAAGAAATCGAAGCCGGTGGTGGCATATTCCGGCCGGCCGACGAGGTTCGGAAAGGTCTGGCCATCCGACGACAGCAGCGCCAGGCCGCGGGCGACATAGAGCGTGCCGAGGGTGGCGATGAACGGCGCGACGTTGAGCTTGGTGATCAACAGGCCGTTGATCAGGCCGATGACAAGGCCGATCGACAGCGTGATCAGCACGATCTCGAAGAGGTTGAAATAGATGGTGTAGCCGATCGGCAGTTCGATACCGTAGAGGATCAGGCCGCCGGCAACCATGCCGCACAGCCCGACGATCGAACCGACGGAGAGGTCGATACCGCCGGTAATGATGACGAAGGTCATGCCCATCGCCAGGAAGGCGTTCAGCGCCACATGTTTCGACATCAGGATCATGTTCGCCGTCGAGGTGAAGTTCGGCGCGAAGATCGCAAAGAAGATGATGACGGCGAAAAGCGCGATGAAGGTCCGGAGCTTCATCAGCGTCAGAAGCGCGGAGCCGTTGGCGCCTTTCGGCGCAAGAGTGGTAGACGTAGCCGCCATCATGACGCGAGTTTCCCTTGATGTCCGTGTCCCTTGGCCGAAGCCGCGATGATGGCTTCTTCCGTCGCCTCGTCCCGGTCGAAGACAGCGACCAGCTGGCCGTTGCTCAAGACCGCGATGCGATCGGATAGCGCCATGACCTCTTCGAGGTCGGAGGTCGAAAACAGAATGGCGAGCCCGTTTGCCGCCAGCCGCCGCATGGTGCGGAAGACATCGGCCTTGGCGCCGACATCGATGCCGCGGCTCGGCTCGTCCATCAGCAGCACCTTCGGATTGGTCATCAGAGCCTTACCGATGACGACCTTCTGCTGGTTGCCGCCGGACATAGAGGTAACCTCGAAATCCGGATTAGGCGCCTTGATCGAGAGATCGCGGATCGCCTCCTGAATGGCGCTCTTCTCCGCGCCGCTGTCGATGTGGAAAAGCCGAGTGAAACGCGAAAGGCTTGCAAGCGTCAGGTTGGAGGCGATGGAAAGCACCTGCACAAGCCCTTCGCGCTGCCGATCTTCCGGGATGAGCGCAAGGCCGCGGCGGATGCGCCGCGTGGTGTCGCGGGCGCGCACTTCTTTGCCGTCGATGAAGATCTTGCCGCTCGAATGCATATGACGCCCGATCACGCATTCGAAGAATTCGCTGCGCCCGGCACCCATCAGGCCGTAAATGCCGAGGATCTCGCCTGCCTTGACCGACAGGGAGACATCGTTGACGGCAAGCCCGCCGGTCGGCCTGGGCAGGCTGATATTTTCGGCGCGGAACATCTCGCTGCCGACGGAATGGGTGACGGATTTCGCAAAATCCTTGGCATCCGAGCCGATCATCGAGCGCACGATCCAGCGCGTATCGATGTCGCGCACCATGGCATGACCGGTGATCTGGCCGTCGCGCAGCACCGTGATGTAGTCGCCGATGCGCATCAGCTCTTCCAGCCGGTGCGAGATATAGACGATCGCCACACCCTGCGCCTTCAGCTCGGCGATCACCTTGAACAGGATCTCGACTTCCGCCGCCGACAGCGCGGAGGTCGGCTCGTCCATGATCAGGATGCGAGCATTGAGCGACATCGCCTTGGCGATCTCGACGAGCTGCTGCTGGCCGATCGGCAGATCCTCGACCATCGTGTCAGCCTCGATGCCGGCATCGAGACGCCTCAGAAATTCGTTGGCCTTTTCGACCTGCGCCTTGTGATCGATGCCGAGCAGGCCGCGGGTGATCTCGCGCCTTGCGAAGATGTTTTCGGCGACCGACATGTTGGAGAAGAGATTGAGTTCCTGGAAGATCATGCCGATGCCATTGGCCTGCGCGTCGGCCGGACTGTCGAAGGAGACAGGTTTGCCGTCGAGGATGATGCGGCCGAGCGTCGGGCGCTCGACGCCGGCGATGATCTTCATCAGCGTCGATTTGCCGGCGCCGTTTTCGCCGACCAGTACGTTCACCGCGCCGCGGCGCAGCTCCAGATTGGCGCGCTTGACGGCGACGATGCCCGAATAGACCTTCGACACATCGTCGAGGCGCAGGATGATGTCGTCCGCTTGTGTCTCTGCCGCCGTCATGAGCCCACCTTCAGTTCCGAAGGGGTCACGAGCGGAAGCTCGCCGCTTTTCGGCAGCGGAAAGGCGCCGGTCACCGTCACCGTCTTGCCGGTGAGGCCGTCGCGCGGAACGGCGGAGAGAAAGGCGGTATTGGCCTTCTCGTTGAATGCTTTGCCGAACTGCGCCCATTCGATCTGGTTCTTGAATTCGTTGAAATTGACGAACTCCAGCGTGTCGCGCAGTGCGGTGCCGCGCAGCGCCGGTCCGATCTGCACCTTCGCATCGGCCTTGCCGTCGCCATCGGCGTCGACATCGAGCGTTGCCGCGCGCGAGGCCGTGTCGGCCGCAACAACCTTGCCGGTGATCTTCACCGCATAGGTCCAGGGCGAACTGCTCTGCTTGCGTGGATTGCCGTATTTTTCGCCCGCGGCGTCGGGGCTCGTGGCAACGAGCTGCATGACGTCCTTGAGCTCGCCGGCGCGCTTTTCGAAATAGGGCACGACCTCAGGCTGCCAGATCGCATCGACCTTGGCATTCGGGTCGAAAGCGGTCTTGGCCGCTGCCGCCGCCTTCTCCTCCGCGGTCGGCGTCTTGATGATCTTGCAACCGGGCAAGGCCGCCGCCACGACGGCGGCAAGCAGGGCGCCCTTCATTCTCAACATGCGGGTAAACCTCGACGTCTTGCAAAATGCATTGCGGAGGGCGCAACGCTGCACCCTCCGCAATTGGTGCTGATCAATTCGTCAGGGCGAAGGTCTCGAGCTTGCCGGAATTGTCGGCGTTGATGAGAACGCAATCCATCAACTGCTTCTCTTCCTTCGGCGTCGTCTTGTTCTTGATGTAGGCGTCGGCCTGTTCCACCGCCAACTGGGCCTGCGCATAGGCCGGCTGCAGCACCGTCGCTTTGATGCCGCCCGACTTGATCGAGTCGCGCACGTCATTGGAGCCGTCGAAGCCGACGACGATCACGTCCTTGCGGCCGGCGGCCTGAAGGGCTGCGATCGCACCCATGGCCATGGTGTCGTTGCCTGAGATGACGCCCTTGATATCGGGATTGGCCTGGAGGATGGTTTCCATCTTCGAATAGGCTTCCGTCTGGCTCCAGTTGGCCGACTGCTTGGCGACGGACTTCAGCTCCGGATAATCGTCGATGACGTCGTGATAGCCCTGCGAGCGGATGCCGGCATTGGTGTCGGACTCCTTGCCCACCAGCTCGACGTAATTGCCCTTCTCGCCCATCAGCTTGACGAATTCCTGCGCCCCGAGCTGGGCGCCCTGATAGTTGTTCGAAACGATCTGGGCGACGGCAACGCCGGTCGCGTTGATTTCGCGGTCAATCAGGAAGGAGGGGATGCCGGCATCCTTCGCCTTCTTGACGGCGGCGACGGAAGCGTCCGCACCCGCATTGTCGAGGATGATCGCCTTGGCGCCGCGCCCGATCGCCGTATCGATCATTTCCGACTGCTTGTTGGCGTCGTCGTCATGGGTCATGACGAGGGTCTCGTAGCCGAGTTCCTTCGCCTTGGCTTCGGCGCCGACGGCTTCGGCCTTGAAGAAGGGATTGTCATGCGCCGGCGTGATGATGGCGATGAGATCGGCCGCAAAGGCCGGCATGGCCGTTCCGAGCGCTAGCGCGCTGGCAAAGGCTGCAAGTGTTAGTCTGCGCGTCAGTTTCATTTTTTCCTCCCGTTGTGAATGAAGCCCCGTTTCCGGAGCGGCTACTCCGTCTCCCCGGAGCGGTTAAGGGGGAGGACTTGCCTCCCCGGGCCGGTTCAGGTGATGCGCCGGATGCTTTCGGCGATCTCCTGCGGTTCGAAGACTTTCTTCCAGTCGTCGCGCATCAGCGCCGGAATGCCGAACTCGATCGCCTTGTTGCAGGCATCCGAGAACACGCCGTCGACCTCCTTGAAGATGACCGCGCCGAGCACGTTCATATGGCCGAGCAGAAAGTCGCGGGCGGCCTCTGCCGGCACGCCCCGCGCCACGCATTCGTCCATGGCCTGGCGCATGACGACGAGCAGCGAGGCGCAGACGGTTTCGGAAAGGCCGGGTTCGAGCATGGCGAGCTGGTCGACCGTCACCCGGTGCGAGCGCATGACCGGCGCCCAGATGATCTTGGCGATTTCCTCGCCGAGCGCATAGGCACTGTCGGGCCCCTGCATCAGCGCCGAGACGATGTGCTGCTTGGCGAACAGGCCACCGAAATGATCCTTCTTGGCCTGCATATCCGTCTCGTCGTTGAAGATCGGCGGATGGCAGGGATGGGTGACGAAATAGGTGAGGTCGTCGCGCTTCGGCAGATGGCCGGCGAATGGGGCGGCGGCATCGAGCGCAACCATCATCGTGCCGGGTGTGAGCTTGTCGACGATGCCGGCCGCGACCTTGCCGATCGCCGTATCCGGCACGGCGAGGATGACCACGTCAGCGCCGTCGAGGGCAGCATCGACCGGCACGCAATCGAGGCCGAGGTCGTTCTTCAAACGCGCCTTGCCAGCGTCGCTCACCTCGACATGCCGCACTTCAAAGCGCGAGCCTTTGAGATTTTTGGCAAGCCGGTATCCCATTTTGCCGCCGGCGCCGAAGAGAGCAATGTTGGTCATGTTTTCCTCACCTTTTCAGTTCTGGATAGGATCATATACTGGTATGATGAGTCAATCACCATATCATTACTTTGGCCATTTAAAACCCATGTTTTTCCGCGTTCAGCCCGTCGATCGCCGGAACCCTTGAGGCCGATGGTTTCGTCGGTCTCGCCGAAATGCTCGCGCCGCTCGCAATGGCCGAGTTCAACGATGTCGAGCCGGCAGTCCTTCAGCATCATAGGTGAGATCTCGCCCGTCCAGGCGCCGGCGTCCTCCCAGTGCATGTTCTGGGCGCCGACCTTCCCCGAGATCTCGGCCAGCAAGCGCTTGACCTCGCGTATCGCGGTAAAGGCGGGAATGACGAAGCGCTGCACGCGGCTATCGCGTTCCGCATCCGTCGCTGCGAGGCGGTGCGCAAAAGCGAGCGCTTCCTCCACCGTCTTGCTCATCTTGAAACTGGTGCCGACCCAGACGACCATCAGTTTTTCCTTCCGTCGCGGATCTGCGCGAAATAGCCGTCCGTTCCGACCTGGCCGCCTTTCAGCGCGATTTGCAGGCCGTTGGTCGGCGGGTAATCGCCATGGGCGAGGCATAGCGGCGACCCCGGCGTCTGGGGCAGCGGCAGAAGCGTCGTCAGTGCGTCGATCCTCAACTGCCGGAGTGCGTGGCTGGACGTGTCGCCCCCGGCAACGACGGCGCGCGACAGCCCTTCCGCCTCGACAAGACGGCGCAGGATCGTGCCGAGCGCGCTGCCGAGCCGGTGGCGGGCGTCCGGCAGCCGGTCGATATCGGCGCCGCGGTCCGCGGATGGGCCGAGCGCCGTGTGGAGGATGACGCTCTTGCCTTCTTTCAGCTTGTCGACACCCGCCTGCACGGCCGCCTCCACGGTGGCTTCGCCATTGGAAACCAGCGCGAGCGGGTCGAGCGCAATGCTCTCGAAACCGTTCTCGGCAGCCGTGCGGATCTGCCGCTCGGTCGTCGGCGAGACGCTGCCGGAGACGACGGCGAGGCGATCGACCGGGCCGATATCGGGAAATTCGGCGCTGTCCTCGCCGATCAGGCCGGCCTGCCGCCAGACGCTGATCAGCGCATATTCGACCCCTGAGGAGCCGGCGACGAAACCTCCCGAGCGGCCGGCTTCCCGCAACATCTGCCGACCGGCCGCCGCCTGCGTCGACTCGGCGTCGACATCAAGGAGCAAGATACCTTCGCCATTCGACGTTAATTGGTCGATCCGCTGATCGGCGTCCGCAGCGGTGATCGCGACGAGATCGGCGAGCAGGACGGGGAGGGAGGTCTGCTTCGACAGGTGGAGCGCAAGATCCGCCTCGTCCATCGGCGTGACAGGATGGCGGCTCATGACGGGATGGCGGTCGATGCGGAAGACGCGGCCCTGATAGGCGGCGAAGAGATTGCCGAAGGCCGTATAGCGCTTCAATTGCGGCGCGCCGACGATAACCGGCACGATGGATTGCCCGAAACGCCTGCGGCCGATTTCGATCGCCTTGCCGATATTGCCGATCCCCGGGCTGGAATCGAAGGTCGAGCAGACCTTGTAATGGCAGATCGATGCACCGAGCGAACTCAGCCAGTCGAAGGCCGGCGCAAGATGTTCCTCCATCCACGCCGGCGTCTCGCTGCGGCTCGTTCCCGCAAGGCCGATCGCGCGGCAGTGTTTGAAGCGGGCGAGCAGTTCCGGCGAGGGAAGGTCGAGGAAGAGCACGGTCTCGACACCGTTCGAGGCAAGCGCCTCCATAACGTCGGTCGAGCCGGTAAAATCATCGCCGTAATAGCTGACGAGACGTCCGTCCATATCGGTCATGCACCCTTGCCGTCGCTGAATTTAGCAATCGAAGCGGCAAGCTCCGGATGATCCTTGGCGTAGACCTCCAGCGGAATGTCGGCGACCGCCGCCTGCCAGGCCTGCTGC
Source organism: Rhizobium sp. F40D2 (assembly GCF_051810745.2). NCBI lineage: Bacteria > Pseudomonadati > Pseudomonadota > Alphaproteobacteria > Hyphomicrobiales > Rhizobiaceae > Rhizobium > Rhizobium sp. F40D2. The sequence goes on along the minus strand of NZ_JBPWQX020000004.1, from coordinate 209,476 downwards.
ACGGCGCGAACCCCGGCCGCCGGGCCGCCGGGGTGGCTGACGATGCCGCCGCCGCAGAGATAGAGGAGGTCGACTGTGCGGCCGGTGCGCTGGTAGGTCTCCGGCGCCTGCCCGCCCCACTGGCCGGAGCCGGCGACCGGAAGCGGCCGGTCGGCGGCGTCGAACAGCGGCGCTCTGATGGCCTTGAAGGAAGAGACGAAGCTGTCGTCCGGCTCCCAATATTTGACCCTGATGCCGTTGATCTGGAATTGGTCGACGCCCAAGAGCCGCCAGAACTGTTGATAGACCTTGAAGTCCAGGCCGGCACCCGGATCGCGCGTCAACACGTCCCAGCCGTTTCGATGCGCGTGCAGCACCAGGCTGGAGCGCTTGCGCAGAAAGCTCATGCCGCCGAAGCCGATCGAGTTGATGTTGACGACGGCGCAGTTGCCGCCGGCCGCAGCGACGATGTCGTGGTTGCGCATCATCTCGTCCGGGTCGGCATGCGAGATGCCGAAGGCATACATGACCTTCTTGCCGGTCTTCTGCTCGTGATCGAGAATACGCGGCATGATCGCCGCGACGCGGTCCTTGAGCGGCGAATAGGCCGGGCTCATCAGCTTCTCGTCGTCCTTGATGAAGTCGACGCCCGATGCGATCAACTCGCCGACGAGCTCGGCCGTCTCATGCGGCCGCAGCCCCAGCGCCGGCTTGACGATCGTGCCGATGATCGGCCGGCCATCGACGCCGGTGAGGCGGCGGCTGCCCGGAATGCCGAACTGCGGCCCGGGATGGGCGCTCTTGAAAGCGTCGGGCAGCTTCATGTCGACGATGCGGATGCCGGTCATGCCCTTGATCGAATAGACTCCGCCGATCGCAATCGTCATCAAAGCGGAGAGATCGGTGCCGATCGCCTCAAGCGGAAAGCCGATGTCGACATCGGCGCGGTGCAGAAGCGTGCCCGGAGCAACCTCCGGCCAGGTCGGATGACGCCCGTCCTCGAGCGGGCGGATCGCCAGCACCCTGGCGGCGACACGCGCCTTCAGCTCCTCGGTCTCGCCCGGAACCGGCACGAAGGTCCCGGTCGACTGGTCGCTGGCGATCTTCTCCGCCATCGCCTCGACGCTGCCGGGCGTTTCGATGCGGTAGGTCAGGGTAATCATCATGAATGGACGGTTGCTCCTCTCGGCAAACGCATATAGTCATGGCGTCAACTTGTGATCTGGTATAATGAGTATTCCAACTGTTGAAAAGCGGAATCTTCGGGCGCGCAAATTATCGACCGCAAGCTTTGTCCTTGGTCCGGAAAACTGTTAGGAGGAGACATTTTGAGCCAGCGAGATCTCATGACCCAGCCCCTCGAACAGATCGTCCGCCGGAAACTCTCCGACGAAGTGTTTGATCGACTTGAGCGATTGATCACCTCAGGCGAGCTTCAGCCCGGCGACGAAATGCCGTCCGAACGGGTGCTGATGGAGCGCTTCGGCGTCGGCCGCCCGGCGATCCGCGAGGCGATGCAGTCGCTCGCCAACAAGGGTCTCGTCAGCATTTCGCACGGCGAACGGGCCAAGGTTCTGCGGCTGACGGCAAAGTCGATCTTCCGCCAGGTCGATCTCACCGCCAAGATCATGCTGTCGCAATCGGCGGATTCGCTCGAACATCTGAAGAGCGCCCGCATCTTCTTCGAGCGCGGCATGGCCCGCGAGGCCGCGCAGCGGGCCTCGGCAAACGACATCGCCGATCTCAGGGATATCATCGAGCGCCAGCGCATGTCGCTCGGCCGGGCCGAAGCGTTCATCGACGCGGATATGGAGTTTCACACCCGCATCGCCCAGATCTCCGGTAACCCGATCTACGTCGCCGTCAGCGAAGCCATGCTCGCCTGGCTCAAGGAATATCATACCGAGATGCTGATCTGGACCGGCAAGGAAAAGTTCACGCTCGCCGAACATGACGAAATCGTCGACCGCCTCGAGGCCAACGATGTCGACGGCTCGGAAGCCGCGCTGCTTAAACACCTCGAACGCTCGCGCGCACTTTACGCGAAGTAGGGCGCTTTTGTTTAACGACTGCTTGGGAACAATGATGTGCCGGCGAGGTTGTGGATAGGCCCGTCAGGCAAAAATCCCAAGGAGGATATGAGAATGCGTATGAAACTCGTAGCAGCTTCGCTTTTCGCAATCGGCATGGCCACATCGGCCTTCGCCCAGTCCAACCCGGCGCCGGCCGGCGCGACGATGGATAAGAACCAGGCCGATCAGGGTGGTGGTGCAACCAGCGACCCGAATACCAAGAAGCCGATGGCAACCGATTCCACTATGACGAATTCCACGACCAACGGCACGATGAAAATGGACAAGACCAAGTGCCCGAACCCGGTCAACAACTCCGCCAAACTCCAGACCCAGGGCGGCACAAGCAACGCCACGCCGATGGACGAAGCCTGCGCAGCCCATAACAACTGATCGGCTTCCCAGGCAAAACCCCGCTGCGGCGGGGTTTTGCCTCATTTCACGGCCCTATCGGCGGTATTCCCGAGACAGCCTTGACTCATAGAAAGGCGATTGGTATCAACTTGGGTAATCGATAACCCAAAGCGAAGCCGTGACGATTTCACTCAACGATATAGCCGCCCGTGCAGGCGTTTCCGTCAAGACCGTGTCAGGCGCCTTGCATGGCGGCTCGGCGCGCATGTCGGAAGACACCCGGCAGCGGATCAAGGAGATCGCGGAGGAGTTGGGATACGTCACCAACTTCGCCGCCCGCAGCATGCGGCAGGGGTGGATGCCGCTCGTCGGCCTCGTTGCGGACGATCTGATCACCTCGCCTTTTGCGACGGAGATCATCAGGGGGCTCGACGGCGCCGTGCGCACCGCCGACATGGCCGTCTTCGCGATGACGTTGGGCGGCCATCGGAGCGTGGCGTCGATCCTCGACGAGATGCGGCGGTTTCGCCCGCGGGCGATTGCCTATGCCGCCATGTATCACAAGAGCGTCGACCTGCCGCCCGAATTTGCCGATGCGGTCGGGGTCATGATCAACTGCCGCGATGCCAACGGCCGCGTGGCCTCGCTGGTGCCCGATGAAACAGGGGCGGCGATCGAGATCACCAACTACCTCATCGATGCCGGCCGGCGGAATATTGCCTTCATCAACCTGCCGGGGCTGCTCGCCGGGGACCTGCGTGAACTCGGTTTCCGGCAGGCGCTCGATCATGCGGGTATCGACGGAGCCGGCGCCATCGTCCTGCCTGCCGTCAGCAAGGCGATATACAACGACCGGGCGCACAGCCTCGTGAGCCCGCATGTCCATGCGCTGATGAACGGCCCGCGGCGCCCCGATGCCATCCTGTGCGGAAATGACCGCGTGGCGATGGAGGTCTATGCGGCGCTGCGCCGGACAGGCGCAGGCATTCCCGATGATGTCGCCGTTGCGAGTTTCGACAACCAGGTCGAGATCGCCTCGCGTCTCGACCCGCCGCTGACCACCATGGCGCTGCCCCATCGCGCCATGGGCCGTCAGGCCGCGCAAATCCTGCTTGCCGAAGACCGGGCTCCGGTCGGGGTGCAGAAACTGCCGTTCCAGCTGGTGGAGCGGGCATCCGTATAAATTGAGAAAGTCCCATTCAATTGAGGAGGAATTCTAATGGGTAAACGTTTACTTTGGTCTCTGGTCCTGTCCTCGGCACTATCGGCCTCGTGGGCGCAGGCAGCCGAGAAAACCGCAATCCAGGTCATGCATCAGGGCGATCCCGGTTTTGTCGCCGCCTACGGCAAGGTCGCCGAACGGTTCGAGGCCGCCAATCCCGATGTCGACATACAGTTCATCTATGCACCGCACGATGCCTATAACGAGAAGTTCAGCGCCGCCGTCATGGCCAAGCAACTGCCCGACGTCATGGAACTCGATGCGCCGTTCCTCGCAAATTACGTCTGGTCGGGTTATCTTCAGCCGATCAAGCCGCTGATCGACAAGGACCTCCTTGACGACATGACGGAGTCCAACATCGCCCAGGGCACATACCCGATCGACAAGGATCTCTATGCAATCGGCCTGACCGACTCGTCGGTGGTTCTTTACGGCAACAAGAAATATCTCGAAGCAATCGGCGCCCGTATTCCGAAATCCGTCGACGATGCCTGGACCCGGGAGGAGTTCGAAACCTATCTCGAGAAGTTGTCCAAGCTCGACGGGGTGAAGTGGCCGATCGACACTTTCCGCGGCTACGGCATCAAGACCGAATGGATCACCTATGCCTATGGTCCGATCCTGCAATCGGCCGGCTGCGATCTCATCGACCGCAAGGCCTGGAAATCCGAGGGAACGCTGGACAGCGATGCCTGCGTCGATGCTCTCGCCATGATGCAGAAGTGGGTCAAGAACGGTTGGGTCGTGCCGCAATCGGCCGGAACCAACCAGTTCTTCGCCAAAGGCAATCCGGCAGCGCTGGCGCTCGGCGGACACTGGGTCTATGCCGAGGCCGTAGCGACCATGAAGGACAACATCGTCGTCCTGCCGCTTCCGAAGTTCGGCGCCAAGGGTGCGAGCCCCAATGGCACCTGGATCTGGGCGATCACCAAGACGTCGAAACATCCCGATATCGCCGCCAAGTTCATCAGCTTCCTGCTGAAGGACAAGGAATATCGGGCCTACGTCGCAAGCCAGTCGGGTTATCCCGGCCTGAAGAGTTTTGCGGCCGAATCTCCGCTCTATGCAAACGGCGGCCCGATGGCGATCGCCTTCGAACAGGCGTCGAAGACGGCCGTCTCGCGCCCGCCGCATCCTGCCTATCCGACAATCACCTCGGCCTTCATGCAGGCTGTCGATGAGGCGTTCAATGGCGGCGATCCCAAGGAGGCGCTGACGTCAGCCGCCAAGAAGATCGATGAGGATATCGAGGACAATGACGGGTATCCGCCGTTTGGCGACGGGCAATAAGCAGCATCGCCGCCGAAAGGTCGAAGCCCTGCGCTGTCTCCAGCAGACGTCGCAGGGCGGGACCGGCATCTAAAGCGCGTCGCGATCATTCAGATTCGCTCCGCGCGCGCTTTAGCTCTTTGTTTTTACGCATGTCGTTTGCGGCAAAGGCGCTCAGCGCTTTGCCTGGCAAAACCGCTGCCCACTTTTGCGCGACATGCTTTAGGCTTGAAAGGAGGAACTGCATGGTCATGCAACAATCGATATCTTCGGCATCCGTCCGAAAGGCTCCGGCGCGCCGGCATGACAGGGGGCGGCTGATGCAGGAAGCGGCCATGCTCGCGCCGGCCGTGATCCTGTTGACCCTCTTTCTCATCCTGCCGTTCCTCTTGTCCTTCTGGACGGCGATGACCAACCAGCCTCTGGTACCGCGGCCGACGCCCGTCCGCTTCGTCTGGTTCAACAATTTCATCCGTATCTTCCAGGACGATCTTTTCTGGACTGCCCTTTGGAACGTCTCGCGCTTCACCTTCTGGATCATTCCGGCGCAGTGCGGCCTTGCCTTCGCGACGGCGCTGCTCTTGCATCAGAAGCTGCCGTTCCGCAATCTGCTGCGCGGCATGTTCTTCCTGCCGGCGATCACCTCGATGGTCGTGGTCTGCGTCATCTGGGGCACCCTGTTCCAGTATCCCACGGGACCGCTCAACCAGATCCTCGGCTTTCTCTCCGGCGGGGCGATCCAGCCGATCGATTGGCTCGGCGATCCGCAATGGGCAATGTTTTCGCTCGTCCTGCTTTCAGCCTGGCAGGCTTACGGCTTCCAGATGATCGTCTACCTCGCCGGCCTTCAGGGCATTCCGGACGAACTCTACGATGCCGCCAAGATCGACGGTGCGAACGCTTTCCGCCGCTTCTGGCATGTGACCATGCCCGGCCTGCGGCCGACCCATGTCTTCGTCCTGGTGATCACCACCATCCAGGCGTTCAAACTCTATACCCAGGTGGCCATCCTCACACAGGGCGGGCCGAAGAGCAGCACCGAAACGGTGGTGCACTACATGGTTCGTTCCGGCTTCGAAGAGCAGAAGATGGGCTATGCCTCCGCCGTTTCGGTCATCTTGTTTGTGATCGTTCTCATCATCGCGCTGATCCAGCGCCAGCTCCTGAGGCGCTTCGATGTCTGATCTCGCACTCTCGATCCCGCAGGCCCGCACGGCGCGGCTCCGTTCCCCCGCAACGGTTCTTCGCATCATCCAGACGATATGCATTTTCATCATCGCATTGGTGATCGTGTCTCCATTGCTGCTGCTGGTCGTGGCAAGCCTCAAGGATGACCGGTTCCAGATTCTGGCCGATATGGGCAGCTTCCGCGCCTTCTGGGTTTCGAACCCCACGCTTTCCAACTATGCCGAGGTCGGTCACCTCTCAGGCGAACTCGCCTTCGGGCGCTACCTCATCAACTCGCTGATCATCCTGGTCACGACGGTCTGTTCCGGCCTGATTGTGAATTCGATGGCCGCGTTTGTGCTGGCCTGGGGATCGTTCAAGGGCCGCGCCGTCATCCTGTCGATCGTGATCGCGCTCTATGTGATCCCGCAGGAAAGCATCATCATGCCGCTCGTGATCATGGTTTCCAGGGCGGGAATGACCGACACCTTCGCGGTGCAGATCGTGCCCTGGGTCGCCAGCCCCCTTTATATTTTCCTGCTCCACCAGTTCTTCGCCCAGCTGCCGAAGGAATTGCTGGAGGCCGCCGAGATCGACGGCGCGTCCTTTTTCCGGGCGTATCGTTCCATCTTCCTGCCGCTCAGCCTGCCCGCACTCGCCACCGTGTCGATCCTCATGGGGATCGAGACCTGGAACCAGTATCTCTGGCCGATCCTGGTGACGCAGACCGACTATGCCAGGCCGATCGCCGTGGCCATCGCCACCTTCTTCGGACAGGACAGCATCTACTGGGATCGTGCGATGGCCGCCTCCGTTTTGATGATGATCCCGATCCTTGGGCTCTACCTCGCATTCCAGCGCTGGTTCGTGAGCTCCTTTATTGGCTCCGCCGTGAAAGGTTGAATTGATGACAAGCCAAGCGATTTCTCCATCCGATCAAGTGGGGCTGGAGACGATCCGCGCCGTCCTGCCCGAGGGGGCCACGATCCATGCCTGGATCAGGGCATCGCATGCCGGCGCCCCGGGAAGGCTGACGGCACATGTCGATGGCGACCCGGCCGGTGCTGTCGAAACATCAAATCCGCATGAATTCGAGTTTCGGCGGCTGACGCTGGAACGAGGCGGAGAGGCGGCTTTTTCCTACGATCCCGTTACAACCGAAATATCGGTCCTCTATGCTTTTCTCCCACCCGTCGTTCTGGAAGAAGGCATCCGGCTGCTGCATGTCCGACAATGCACCGCCACACCTGAGGTCCCGGGGAGCTATCACTTCCGTCCGCTGTTTGGTTGGATGAACGATCCCAACGGATTCGGAAGGTTCGGCGGCAAGCTGCACCTGTTCTACCAGCATTATCCCCATAGCCCTCGGTGGAACAACATGCATTGGGGTCATGCGGTTTCGGAGGACTATCTTCATTGGAAGCATCTCCCGATCTTTCTTTTCCCTTCCGATGAACTCACTCAGCGGGCAGACGGGCGGGGCGGGGCGTTTTCCGGCTCCGCGATCGCTCTTCCCGGCGATGAGGCCGGCCTTCGCATTTTCTTCACCGAGCACATGAAGGATCGGGAACCGGAGGAACAGGTTCAGTTCACCGCCACGAGCCGCGATCTTGTCAATGTCGAGCCGGCGAACCTGATCTTGCCGGCGCGTCCCGCCGGGCTCGGCCTGACGACCGACTTCCGCGATCCTTACGTCTTTTCAGGCCCCGACGGCAAATGGAAGATGTTGCTGGGTACACGGGACCGTGAGGGCGGCGTCATTCTGCTCTACGAAACCGATGATCCGGCTGCGGCGACCGGATGGACCTTCCTCGGCATGCTTCACCGTGAGAACCGCTTCGGCATGACAGCGGCGGAGTGCCCCTGCATGGTACCCCTCGACGGTCCGGCCAACGACCCCATGACGCGCTGGGCCCTGATCTTCGGTTTGCTGACCAGCCGCGACCCGGCAACGGGCCGGCGCAATATGACGCTTGCGAGCGTCGGCCATTTCGATGGCCAAAAGTTCTCCGTAGAATTTGAACAGGAACTGGATTTCGGCACTGATGCCTACGCGTTCCAGGCATTCGTCGACGATGCCGGCCCGATCGGGATCGCATGGCTTGCGAACTGGACGGATATTTCCAGAGAGATCGACATGCCGACGGCGATGACCCTGCCGCGCCGGCTGGCATTGCAGAGCGGGGCGCTGATCACGCCGCCGGTCGCCGCTGCGGAAAGCCTGCGGCGGCACCGACTGGATGCCGGAGGCCTTCAGAAAGGCCAAGCCGTCGCTCTCGCCAATGGCTCCGTCGAAATCCTGCTGACGCTGAAGGAAGCCGGCAACGCCTTCCGTTTGGAATTCGAACATTCCGAAGCAACTGTTGCGGTTCAGTTGAACGATGATGGGCTGAGCATTCCTTTTTTGGTGACGAATGCCAAGGCATCACCGCGCTATATCGCCGCCGGCGCACGCCCGTCGACCATCCGGATATTCCTCGATGCAGGCTCGCTCGAGGTCTTTGCCGACGATGGCCGCTGGACGGGAACCAAGCGGTTGCCCGGCTTCAAGTGCGTAAGCTCGGTGCGTCTGACTGCGCCCGAGGGCAATGTGCTCGCTGCCGAAATCTGGCAGCTCGGTCTTTAATCGCTGGAGGATGAAACGACATGGCATCGGTTACAATAGACGAAGCCCGCAAGCATTATGGTGCCGTTCCGGTGATCCACGGCGTGTCCGTCGATATCGAGGACGGCGAATTCGTCACACTCGTCGGCCCCTCGGGCTGCGGCAAGTCTACCCTGCTCAGAATGCTCGCAGGGCTGGAGGAGATCAGCGACGGCGAAATCCGCATCGGCGGCCGGGTCGTGAACGACGTGGCGCCGAAAGAGCGGGATATCGCCATGGTGTTCCAGAGTTACGCGCTCTATCCGCACATGACCGTCGCGGAGAATATGGGCTTCGCTCTGAAGCTTCAGGGCCGGAACAAATCGACGATCGAAAAGCAGGTGAAGGAGGCGGCCGACATTCTGGCGCTTGGGCCTCTCCTCGACAGATTGCCCAAACAGCTGTCGGGCGGCCAGCGCCAGCGCGTCGCCATGGGCCGGGCGATCGTCCGTCACCCGCAGGTCTTTCTCTTCGACGAGCCGCTCTCGAACCTCGACGCCAAGCTGCGTGTGACGATGCGGGCGGAAATCAAGGAGCTTCACCAGCGGCTGAAGACCACCACCGTCTATGTCACCCATGATCAGGTCGAAGCCATGACCATGGCCGACAAAATCGTCGTCATGCGCAGCGGCCGCGTGGAGCAGATCGGCAAGCCGCTTGAGCTCTTCGACCGACCGGCAAACACCTTCGTCGCCTCCTTCATCGGCTCACCCGCCATGAACCTGTTTGAAGGTGAAGTCAGAAACGGCCGCTTCGTTTTGGACGGAACCAGCCTGCCTCTGCCGCCCGGCCGGCAAGAGGCGGACGCCGTCACCTATGGCATCCGCCCCGAGCATTTATCGATCCGCGAGGGCGGCGTGCCGGTCACCATCGTCGTCGTCGAGCCGACCGGATCGGAAACCCACATCAACGCCAGGCTCGGGAATGCCGATATCACGCTGCTTCTGCGCGAGCGGGTCGACTTTGAGCCGGGACAGCAAATCTCGATCGCCCCTGACCTGTCGAAGGTGCATTTGTTTGGAACAGGCGGCAATCGCCTGAATTAAGATGGGTCGCTTTAGGCGGCATGCCGATTGTGAGTGTCGCAGAGGTCCCTCGCAAAATGCCCAGTTTTTGCGAGGGACTGCTTCGGTCCCGCACGCCATTCATGGATGGACCTTCTGAAAATCCGAGGTTTCCGATGTCTCAACCGACAGATTGGGGCCGAGCGCGCTCAGGAAACTCGCGGCATGGAAAATGGCCGCCGGCGGCTTGGCGCCGGTCTCGCGGATGTCCCCGGACAGGATACGCTGGACCGCTTCGCAGATGATCGGCGCCGTGACGGCATAGATGTCCTGTCCCTGGGCGAGACTCCGGCGGCGCAGCTCGCCTTGGGTGATGATCACCTCAACGGCGAAGCGCTGCGCCGAACGTCCGGTATCGTCGATGGCCTGGGGCGGGGGCGTCGATGGATCCCGAACATCGCGCAGGGCAATCGTGCTGAGAAAGGTATGCAGCTCGTTGGTCCGAACGTGGCGGGCGATCAGCGGGATTTCCGAAAATGGAAGCTCGATGAATGTCTGCCGGCCGAATGGGGCCGGCAAAACGGATACCTTCTCGGCCGGCGGCTGGTGCACGGGCCCAAGCTGGCCGCCGCTCACCGCCAGGCGCTTTGCGGTGTTCTTTTCCCCGGTCACGCGCGTGCCTTTCGTGGGCAGCCAGCTATCGAGCGCAACCCGGATTTCGACAGTGTCGGCATGCTGCCATTCGTCCATCAGGGCTGCCACCAGCAGGTCGGCCAGTCCGCCGTAAAATCCCATGGCCGGGATGACAGCTACGCCGGCTTTCCGGGCCGCAGCCTCGTGCCGGTCGAACGTCGCCTGTACGCTCGGCTGTTCGGCCGTGACATCGAGGTAATGGATGCCGGTCCGCAACGCAGCACGCACAACGGCGTCGGCTGTGTCCATGAACGGGCCGGCGCAGTTGATGACCGCCGCCGCTCCCGCGAGCGCCCGGTCCAGCGCTGCATCATCCTCTATCGCTGCTTCGCGGCACTCGACGCCGCGCTCCGCGAAGCCCGCCTCCACCAATCGTTCGGCACTCCGTCCGATCGCGATCGGTTTCAGCCCGCGCCGTAACAGTTCGGCGACGACAAAACGGCCGGTATGGCCGTTCGCGCCAAGGACCGCCACGGCCTCGGATGGTGTTCTGATGATGTCGGCTTGTTGGGTGGTGGTCATTGCTCTCTCCATCGCTACAGACCTGTCTGTACTTAAAAAACATACAGGTCTGTAGCGTGTCAATCCACTTTCTGCTAGGGTGACTGAATTGGAGATACATGAATGACGAAAAGCACAGTGAACGCACCCGCCCCAGCCGTGAACGACGTGCGGGACAGAATTCTCGAGACGGCATCAGAACTCTTTTACCGCCGCGGCGTCCGTGCCGTCGGCGTCGATCTGGTGGTTGAAAAATCCGGCGTCGCCAAAACCAGCCTTTACCGCCATTTCGGCACGAAGGACGATTTGATCGCGGCCTTCCTGAAGCGCGAGGACCTGGACTTCTGGAGCACCTGGGACCAGGTAACAGAACAGCATGCGGATGACGCTTTGACTGAACTCGACGCCCATTTCGAGTGGATCGGCGAACGGGTCGGGCGGGATAATTACCGGGGCTGCCCGCAGATCAACACGGCGGCCGAGTTTCCGGAAGCCGGCCACCCCGCCCGCAAAGTCGCAGAAGCCCACATGCGGGAAATGCGGCGTCGCCTGAAGACCATCGCCGGGAGACTGGCGGTCGCGGCACCCGACCGGCTTGCCGGGCAACTCGCGGTGCTGATCAACGGCGCCTTTGTCAGCATGCAGGTCTTCGAACCCGGCGAGGCCACCGGTTTGCTTCGCGATGCCGCGCACGCCCTGATCGCCGCCAGCCGCAGTTGATTCACTTGAGGCAAATTTCCAAGAGTTGTGAAATGCGGTCAACAGCAACTAGCACACATGGGGATCGGCAGTTCCCGACATTCGTCGGTTTGGGGCTCAGCCTGATTTTGGACAGCAGCGCCGATCGCTGGCTTTCTACAGGTTGGCCCGGAGACTGCCCGCATTCCTTGGACAGAACGCTCAGCGTCTGCCGATCGATGGGCTGAACACCATCAGGCTCAAGATCTCGAAGAGCACCTGCGCTGCGGCGTGGGCAGTGTTGCTCGTTGCGTCATATTGCGGCGCAACTTCGACGACGTCGCCGCCCACCAGGTTTATGCCTTTCAACCCGCGGATCAATTCAAGAACCTCACGCGTGGTCAATCCACCAACCTCGGGCGTGCCGGTGCCGGGTGCAAAGCTTGGATCCAGGCTGTCAACGTCGAAGGAAATATAGGTTGGGCCGTCGCCGACGATGGATTTTGCCTTGGCGACGACCGCCGCGATCCCCATTCCGCTGATCTCCTCGGCATGGATCACGGTCATTCCCGACGCATAGGAGAATTCCCACAAATATTCGGCCGAACCACGGATGCCGATCTGGATTGTTCTTGTCGGGTCGAGTGCGCCATCCAGTACAGCGTTCCGGAAAGGTCCGCCATGATGAAACTTCGTCCGATCAAATGCGCCGCTTGTGTCGCAATGGGCATCAATATGGATAAGACCGACTGGTTGTTGCCGGCCGATGGCCTTCAAAATCGGATGGCTGATCGAATGATCGCCTCCGACGGAAAGCGGGGCAACGCCGGCATCAACGATTTGGCCAACGCGCCTTTCGATGTCGTCGTGGCTGAGCTCCAGCCGGTAACGGCTCTGGAACGAAACGTCGCCGATATCGGCGACCCGAAGATCAAAAACCGGCGCCGTGGCGAGAACGTGATTGTACGGGCCAATCCTTTCGATGGCGCGAAGTGCGCGCGGTCCGAAACGGGAACCCGGGCGATTGGTGACACCAAGATCCATCGGGATTCCGGTGATTGCGACCTGGAGATTGCCGAAGTCCGGCTCTTCGGCCGCGACCTGCATATAGGGTGCGCTGAGGAAAGTTGGCACTCCTGAATATGGCGCCAGTCGCGTGCCGTTTTTGGAGATGATCTTCTCCGCCACTTTCCGAAACTTCTCATCGAATATCTCGCCGCCATTGGTGTCCGCAAATTCCGCGCGCAGCTGTTCAAGCCGCATTTTGTCCCACACCATCGGCATGCGTCTCCGCCTCAGTTTCGTCTCACCCAACAAAGAGGTTGAGAAAGCCATTGGTATCGTTGTAGCAATCGGGATCAAAGAGAAATCGTTATGACCGCCGCAAAATCCAATTCGCTCGTTTCCCGCCTTTCTGCCCCGCCCATTCCGTCCGTCGTTGCCTGGGGCCGTGAATACAAAGGGCTAAAGGGTCCACTCATCGATCTGTCACAAGCCGTGCCCGGCTATCCCGCGCATCCGGAGATGCTGCGGCTTCTCGGCGAGACGGCCGGACAACAGGCGATGACGGGATACGGGCCGATCGAGGGCGAGCCTTTATTGCGCAAGACCTACGCTGCCCATGTTGCCGAGCTTTACGGCGCTGCCATTTCCGCCGGCAATATCCACATTACGGCTGGCTGCAATCAGGCGTTCATGTGTGCCACGATCGCGCTTGCCGGTGCGGGCGATACCGTAGCACTCACCAATCCCTTCTATTTCAATCATGACACGACGCTGTCGATGCTGGGGATCGGGCGGCGATTGGTCGACTGCGATCCCTCCAACGGGTTCTTTCCCGATCCGCGTTCGGCCGAGGCGGCACTTGCGGCCGGCGCGAAGATGCTGGCGGTCGTTACACCCAACAATCCGACCGGGGCAGTGTATCCGCCGGAGCTGCTTCATGAGCTTTTTGTTCTCTGCCGGAAATATGGCGCCTGGCTGATCCTCGATGAGACCTATCGCGATTTCCTCGGCGCCGATTACGGACCGCCGCACCCTCTGCTGTCCGAGCCGGGTTGGGAGGATACGCTCGTTCTTCTCTACAGCTTCTCGAAATCCTTCTGCATTCCTGGCCACAGGCTGGGTGCGATCACGGCAGGACCCAAACTCGTCGCCGAAATCGCGAAGGTGATGGACAACATGCAGATCTGCGCACCGCGCTCGGCTCAGACCGCCATTGCATCGGCCATCCCGTTGCTCGCCGACTGGCGGGCCGGCAACCGTGCAGAGATCGCTCGGCGGGCGGATGCGCTGAGGCTGGTCGTGTCCAAGCTGCCAGGCTGGGAGATTGGAGCGATCGGCGCTTATTTCGCCTTTGTTCGCCACCCTTTCGCCGATCGATCGTCTGCCGAGGTGGCCGAAAAACTCGCCCGGGAATCCGGAATCGTTTGTTTACCCGGCGCCTATTTCGGCGAGGGACACGAGCGTTACCTCAGGCTTGCCTTTGCCAATGCGGATGTCGCGTCGATTGGCCTATTGTCCGAGCGGCTTTTCTAGACCGCGACGCTCGGCCTCTGCCGAAAGTTGATGATAATTGCCGCGCCAATAGAGAAGCGGCCCGATGCTCTTTCGGATTTGGATCGCGCAGATATGCCCGATCAAAATCGCATGGGAATGATGATGGAATGCGGTTTCAAGCGTGCAATCCAGCACTGCAAGAGCCTTTTCAAGGACGGCCGCGCCGGTCTTCAGGTGATACCATCCCGCGTCGCCATAACGTTCGGCGCCTTTGCGCCCATCAACGCCAGCAAAGGATTGCGCCACGGTCTGCTGATCGGCGGCGAGCACGTTGACACAGAAGCAGCCGTACCGTTGCAGCACTGGCCACGAGGACGACGCACGATTGACGCTGACAATGACGGACGGCCGCTCCGCCGAAAATGAAGAGACCGACGTCGCCGTGAAGCCGGTGCGGTCTTCCCCGTCGCCGACGGTGATGACGCTGACGGCACCTGCCAGATGACGCATCGAAAGCTTGAAGTCCGCTTCGCTGATCAAGGTCCGGGCGCTCATCGGCCTGATGATTGCGTCTTGGCAAAGCGGTTCGCCGGCATTGACAGGCCCAGGTTCTCGCGCAAAGTTCTGCCCTCGTATTCCTCGCGAAACAGTCCGCGGCGGCGAAGCTCGGGCAGGACGAGCCGCACGAAGTCGTCGAGACTGGACGGCAAGGTCGGAAACATCAGGATGAAGCCGTCGGCGGCGCGCGTCTCGAACCATTCCTCCATGAAGTCGGCAATCTGGGATGGCGTGCCTGTCACGCCATTTCCGGTATGCTTCTCGGCATAGTGCCGGATGAGTTCGCCGACGGTGTGGCCGCTTCTTACGAAATCGACCAGTTCGTCGAACAGAGCGCGTGACCCCTTTGGCGCGGCGGGCAGCCGCTCCATGGGGAAAGGCTTGTCGAGGGCCACGTCGCGCAGGTCCGCCTCGAGGAATTCGGAGAGCATCAGCCGGCCAACATCCGGATGCATCTTATCGATCAGATAATCCACCTTCGCCTTCGCCTCGGCTTCGGTCTCACCGACGTTGATAACGATCCCCGGCATGATCTTCAGGTCGTCCGCATCACGTCCATGGGCCGGCATCCGGCGCTTGACGTTTTCGTAGAAAGCCCGGTTACGCTCGATATTCGAGGCGAGGCTGAAGACGATCTCTGCCGTGCGCGCCGCCATGTCCATTCCGGGTTCCGAACCGCCCGCCTGGGCAATGACGGGGCGGCCCTGCGGCGTTCGCGCGATGTTGAGGGGGCCGCGAACCTGGAAGTGCTTGCCTTTGTGATTGAGCGTATGGTGTTTGCTCTTGTCATAGTAGACACCGTTTTCACGGTCGAGAAGCAACGCGCCTTCCTCGAAGCTGTCCCAAAGACCGAACACGACATCGACGAATTCGTTGCCGCGCTCATAGCGCAACGCATGCGGGTCGAGCCCCTCGCGGTTGAAGTTATAACCGGTTTCGTCGTGGTCGGAGGTGACGACGTTCCAGCAGGCGCGTCCCCTGCTCAGATGGTCGATCGAGGCGAACAGACGCGCGACATTGTACGGCTCGTAATAACTCGTCGAGACTGTCGCCACGAGACCGAGATTATCAGTCGTGACCGCCAGAGCCGAGAGCAGCGAGAGGGGTTCGAAACGGTTCATCTTGGTCGGAATGCGGGCAAGTGCATTCGCATCACCGATGGCGGCGGCGGGAGAGTCCGCCATGAACATGAAATCGAATTTGGCAGCCTCGGATCGTTTGGCGACATCGAGCAGATGAGCGAAGTCGTTGGCGCCATTGACGTCGCTTGCCGGATGCAGCCAGGAGGCAGGATGAAAGCCGAACGTATAGACGAAAGTTCCGAGTTTCATCTTATCGGGTCGCGCCATCGAACTCTCCTGCCATGTCGGTCACACCACCGCGGGAAACCGCCTGCGCAAATTATCGTCAGGCGCGATTTCTCATCAATATTGCGCAGCTGAGTTCTGTTTTAGTTTTTCTAAAGTGTTGGCCTGGGCGCGGACGCCAGGGCCTGCTGACGGGAAACAGCCACGAGCCAATCGCGAAATTCGCGCCCATGAGGCTTCTGCAACGCTGCGCGATCCCAGGCGAGATAATAGCTTTCGCGCAGTGCTATGCGTGTGTCGACGGGAATGACGAGCGTCTGCGCCTCGATCTCATCGGCAATCATAGACATCTGCGCGAGGACGACGCCACGCTTGTTGACGGCTGCGTCAATCGCACTGCTCGACAGCGTGAAGGAAAGACCGGCCGTGCTCTCCTCGAACCTGGTGCCCGTCTTAGCAGCGAACTCGCGCCAGCTTGGATAGGGTGTGAAATGCCGCTCCCATTCGACATGCAGGAGTGGATGTTCGAGAAGGCGGGCGACGGAGGGCGCCTTTCCCTTGATCAGCGCCGGCGAGCAGGCCGGCACGACCCAATCGCGGAACAGTTCGGTATAGTGTTCATGCTGCAGTACATCCGATCCATAGCTGATGCGAAAATCGACGTCGTCAAAGCCCATGCGCGGTTCCTTGTCGCGGCCGACAATCCTGACATGAGCCTTCGGATGAAGGGCCTGCCAGTCGAAGATCCGGCGCCCTATCCATTTGTTGACGACGGAAGACAGGGCGCTCAGAACCAGAGCATCCTCATTGCGCGCCCGTTCCAAAACCTGTTCCGCAAGCGCGAATTGCTCGAAACCCTTCGATATTTCCTGGTGATAGAGCCGCCCCCATTGAGTGAGCTCCACAGTGCGGCCGTTGCGCTCCAGCAAGGTGACGCCGAGAAAGCTCTCGATCTTGCGGATCTGCTGACTGATTGCGCCGGGGGAAACCTTCAGCTCGAGGGCAGCGGCGCTTACGCCGCCACAGCGGCCGACAGCTTCGAACGCCTGCAGGCCCTTGAGAGGCACTGTCCTGATAACCTGTTTTATCGTCAATAGGAGCTTCTCCGCGGCGCTTGATCCGGTATGCCTCTCTCCGCCGAATGAAAGTCGCCGGCGAACTGGAAACGGTCGCCGGGATGGATGATCTCCACGTGAGTGACCGTGCGGCTGTTCTGCCATGTCTGGCGGATCAGGGTCAGGCAGGCCTTGCCACGTTCGGTCTCAAGCAGGCGTGCCGTGGCGGCATCGGCCGAAACCGCGCGAATGACATGCCTTGCCTTTGACCAAGGCACCATGTCCAGCAGCCATTTGCCGGGCGGAACCGAAGCAAAGCTTTCGGCTCTGGCAGACGGTACCATGGAGAGCATGATGATGCGCCGCTCCAGCGCATTTGGCTTGCCGTCCACGGTGTGCAGGCAGTGAAGCCGCAGGATGTCCGCTCCCGTCGTCTCGCCGAGTTGTGCCGCGGTGGCACCATCCAGTGTCTCGATCTTCCGCCGCAAGATCCTGTAGCTGTGGTCATGCCCTGCCAATTCGGCTTCCGTGGAAATATCTTGGATATCCATCACGGTGCGGTCGATCTGCCGGGAGGCGACGAAGGAGCCGACCTTGCGGCGGCGTGTGATCATGCCGCGTTCCGCCAGGGCTGAAAGAGCCTTGTTCACGGTCATTCGGGAACATTGATACTCTTGTACCAGCTGGTGTTCGAAGGGGATGCGGTGGCCAGGTTGCCAGACGCCGGCCATGATCCTGGTTTCAATGTCTTCGAAAATTCTCTGATGAATTGAGACCAAAACTCACCTCGATCCAGCGATGACATTCAATTTCCACCAAAGCCGCTATCGGCGCTATGCGGCACAAATCTTGCGTCCGCCGAGTTTAGCGTTTGACAGTGTAGGCCGGCCTGTATCTATTTGTATAGACAAAAGCGGATCAGAGAAATCCGCTCGGCGGGTCAACGATTGGGGAACTTGGACCTTCCACCGGAAGGGCAAAAACTGGAGAGAAAACATGAGGAAGAATTCGCTTCTGAAGGGGCTTGTCGGCGCTGCATTTCTGTTCGGCGCGACGATTTCCGCCCATGGGGCCGACACGCTTGCCGCCGTGAAGGCAGCTGGCACCATGAAAGTCGGCACTGAGACGGCCTTCGCACCGTTCGATTTTATCGACGCTGGCGAACATGTCGGCTTGAACGTCGATCTTTTTAACGAGATCGGCAAGGAACTCGGCGTGAAAATCGAATGGGTAACGCTTCCCTGGGATGGCGTCTTCCCGGCGCTGGAAGCCGGCAAGTTCGACGTCGTCGCAGGCCCAGCGACGATCACCAAGAAGCGCATGGAGCGCTATCGTTTCACACCGCCGCTTGCCGAGGCGACCATCGCCATTCTGAAAAAGGCCGGCGACCAGACGATCAACAAGCCGGAGGATATCGCTGGCAAGAAGATTGGCGTCGGCAAGGCGACCGCCCAACTCGATCAGCTCAAGGAGTTTTCCGAAACCCTGCCGACAAAGGTCGATATCCGCGAATACCCGGCCTTTACCGAGTCCTATGCGGATCTCGCGGCCGGCCGCATCGCCGGTGTTGCCAACTCACTGCCGAATATCGCTTTTGTCGCGAAGCAACGTGAAGGCATATTCGAAGTCGTGCTGCCGCCGTTTGGCAAAAAATCCTACTTCGGCTTTATCGGCCTGAAGGATGCAGATCATGCGCCGCTGATGGACGCAATCGACGCCGCCATGCTGAAGATCAAAGCTGACGGCCGGATGGCGACGCTGCAGAAGAAGTGGTTCGGCGCCAGCTTCGACACACCGGATTCCGTTAAGGACCCGGCATTCTGATCAGTCATCGGAAATCGGCCATGCCCGCAGGGATGCAGGGGCGTGGCCGAGCAATGCGACCGGATCTTCCTCACCGCCAAGCGAGCGAAATCTGAACAATGTCCGTTAAACTTTTCGAGTTGCTTCTGCAGGCATCGATCTACACAGTGACCATCAGTGTTGTGTCGATCCTCATCGGCTTTGCGATTGCGATCCTCCTTTCGGGAATGCTGCTGTCGGGGCGAGGGCTTTTCGTGCGACCTGCCCAGATTTTCATCAGCTTCTTTCGCGGCGTGCCGCTGTTGGTAGAACTGCTGCTGATCTACAATCTGCTTCCGGTCATCGGCATCAATGTGCCGAGCATCGTGGCCGCGATCATCGGCCTGTCGCTTTGCACGGCAGCCTACCAGGCCGAGAACCTGCGCGGCGGCTTTGCCAGCGTGCCTCTAGGCCTGGTGGAGTCGGCGGAAATGGTGGGTCTGACGCCGCGACAGATCTTCCGACGCATCAAGGTTCCGATCGCCCTGCGCCTCACGTTTCCAGCTCTCGTCAACGAGGCGATTCTCATTCTCAAGGCGTCGTCATTGGTCTCGGTCGTTGGCATCGTCGAACTGACGCGCATGGCGCAGGACCTTGCCGGCAGCACCTTCCTGCCGCTGCAACTCTTCGCATCCGCCGGTCTCATCTATCTGGTGATCAACTGGTTGGTGGCGCATGCCGGCGGCCTGATCGAAAATAGACTGCCGGGGGCGCCGCGGTGACATTTGACATCAATGTCCTCATCGGGCAGTGGCCCGCCATCGTCAGTGGTGCTGGCGTGACGATCATGATATGGATCCTCGGCACCATCGCTGCAGCCGTCATCGGCTTCCTGATGGCAGTGGCCAGGCGATATAGCGGTGTGCTGATCGACAGGGCGCTGGGTGCCGTCGTAGCCGTACTGCGCGGCACGCCGTTTCTCATCCAGATATTCCTGGTCTATTACGGCGGCCCATTTGTCGGCCTTGAACTCGACCCCATGCCCGCCGGATTGATCGGAATTTCGGTCTATGGCGCGGCTTATTTCAGCGAGATCTTCCGCTCCGGCTTCCAAGCCGTGCCGAAGGGCCATATCGAGGCCGGCGAATGTGTCGGCCTGACAAAGGGACAGATCGTCACGCGCATTCTATTGCCCGAAATGACCATGCTGGTGCTGCCGCCATCCGTGAATATGGTCGTCATCCTGATGAAGGAGACGGCAGTCTTGTCCATTATCACCGTGCCTGAGCTGACGGCGACGCTCAGTGCAATCGGGTCGCAGCAATACGCCTTCGTCGAAGCGCTCTCCGCATTGGCGCTGTTCTATTGGGTGCTCGTCGAAGTCACCGGCTGGCTTGGCAACCTTGCTGAAACGAAACTTTCCAGATTCAGGTTTTTCAACGCATGAGCGTCCCCGCGATATCAGTTCGGAATCTCATCAAGACTTTCGGGGAGACGACGGTCCTTCATGGTATCGATCTCGCCATCGAGCCCGGACGGGTTTCCTGCCTCATCGGCCCTTCGGGTTCCGGCAAGAGCACCCTTTTGCGCTGCATGGCCTTTCTTGAGGAGGCAACGCGCGGGACGATCTCCATCAACGGCGAGATGCTTGGCTTTACCGAAGATTCGCAAGGACGGCGCGAGCGCGTCTCGGCCGCGACCAACCGGGCGATCCGCGCCCAAATCGGCATGGTGTTCCAGCAGTTCAATCTCTGGCCGCACATGACGGCCCTCGGCAATGTCAGCGAAGCATTGAAGACGGTTCACAAGCTGAGCCGCAAGGATGCAGAGGAGCGGGCAATGGCCCAACTCGTCAAGGTTGGCCTCGAGGGCCGGGCCGGGCACTATCCCTCGCAGCTGTCGGGTGGACAGCAGCAGCGTGTGGCGATTGCCCGAGCCCTGGCGCTGAAGCCCAAGATCATGCTGTTCGACGAGCCGACCTCGTCGCTTGATCCGGAGCTGACTGGCGAAGTCTTGAACGTCATGCGCGATCTGGCCGCCGAGGGCATGACCATGGTTGTTGTCTCGCACGAGATAGGTTTTGCTGCGACCGTCGGCCAGCAGATCATCTTTCTTGACCACGGCAAGGTACTCTTCAGCGGATCCCCCCAGGAGGTCTTTAAGAAGCCGAGAAATCCCCGCCTCGAACAATTCCTCGATACCTATCTCGACCGCGGTGCCTCGATGTTACTGTAACGTGAATGCAAAGTTCCACGCGCTTTTCTAATGCGGTCGAAGCTTTTTGGTCGCGATCAGCATGACGAGATCTTCGGAGGCATCTGCGAGCTCCAATGCCAATTCCGCAGCCGACCACCCATGCTTCTGCAAGCTGACGAGCATTTCCACCATTGCGACTTCGACCTCTCGTCTGCAGTTCGAAATCGGCTTCAATTCGATTTGTTTCTCATCACATGCGGTCGTCATCTTAGCCTCCGTTCTGCCAATGGGCAGCGTCACAAATTCGCCAATGGGTGGATATGTTAAGGGTTGCGTGCAAGCCTCGGCCTCATTACGCATCGACACAGACGACCTCGGCCTGCGCGCAACTCCTTCGCGTCCTTATTTGCCGATGTCCGGCCTCAGGAGCGTCTCGCACGAAGGTGAGCAGAGGAAACCCGCACGATTGGCGATAGGAATTTTTCCTGGCGCCTGAGGGTTATGCGGATAGGAATTCATGTCGTAAGCCGATGCTCGCGCAAAGCGCGCACGAATATTGCCCCGATAGTTCACGACCTATCCTCCTCTGCTTGCATATTTTGTTGTGATTTAGTGTCGTTCACGTTGAGAGTGCTTTGAAACTGCAGTGCACTGGCAAGTGAGTATTCGGGCTTTCCAAACGTCCTTCGGAACTAGCCCTTGCTCATTTAAATACCGGAACAGGACGCAATTGTCGTTATCGCCGCATCCCGAAAATTATCGGTCCGTCCATTTCTGCTCGTAAAGGAATATGATAAGTAGCTTATGCACGTAGGACTTCAGTCGATTCGGTTTGTCGGATGGGCTGCGCGGACGTTTCAGCCGGCTTATGCGCTGGAGAAATTCGATGGTTACGGAGTCTGGGGATGACCCCGCTGCTGGGAAACAATGGCCGGCCCACCTGGAGCGGCGGCGCTGGCCGCGCGAACCGTCCCCGCAGAAAGAACGTCGGGTGGACGCTCCGCCTGCATTGGTGCCGTTGCGGTTTTCGACGCGAGACCTGCCGCCGAAAGAACAATTCCAGTCCTGGCGATCACATATGGCGCCGCTTGTGGATGTTCACCTGCCGAACGGACAAGCTGAGGACGACGGTTTTCTCGCGGAACAGACCGGCTGGCATCTCGGCGATATCCTCATCATCCAGCAGCGCGTGCAGGCATGCAGCTATATTCGCGATCAGGCCATGCTGCGATCGAGCCCAATCGATCACTGGAACGTCGGCATACTTCGCAGCGGCCGGGCCTGGACCGAGGCCAATCGCCATGTCACGGAGACCGGCCCGGGTGAGATATTTTTCAGGTCTCTCGGTTATCCCTACCGTGGGCGGATGACCGATTCAGCCGCGGTGCTCGTCTTCCTGCCCTATGAACTGTTGACCCGTGATGCGCCCCTTCTGCAGAACGCCCACAACATCGCCCTCTCCGGTAGCCTCGCCGAATTGCTCGTCAGCTATATCGACGGCCTGGAAGCGAACCTCGGCAATTTGACGGTGGAGGAGGCGCCGCGGATCATTCGGACGATCGGCGATATGGTCGTTGCATGCGCTGCATCGTCCGCAAGTTTGGATCGCGGTCAGGAACAGACCAATATGGGGCTGATGGAGCGGGCGCATCGCTATATTCACCTCAATCTTCATTCCGATAGCTTGACGCCTGACGTCATGTGCCGTGCGCTTGGTATTTCGCGGACGCGGCTCTACCAATTGTTCGAAACGAGCGGGGGCGTCTTCAACTACATTCGCAAACGTCGATTGCTGCAGGCATATGCGGATCTGACCAACCCGACCGACAACAGGCCGATCTCGGAGATTGCCGAGGCCGCCGGCTTCGACGTTGCAGCCAATTTTACGCGCGCGTTCAGCCATGAATTCGGGCTGAGCCCGCGTGAAGTCAGAAAGACCATGGCAACCGAGCGCCCCGCCATCCCCGCAACACGTTCCATGCGGCGTTTTGGGACAACGATCGGCGATTGGCTAACGCTCGCACGTTGATGCGGTGAGCTAAGCTTTCCTCAACTCAATCCGATATCCACCCAAGGATACACTTCCGTCAGATGATTTTCGACATCGCACGGCAGATCGAAATTTGCTCCAGTTTCACGCGCCTGGACGCGGGCGATGTCATTCTCAACGGCACGCATTGGCGCCAAGCGTCAGCCACCGCTTGGATGAAGCCGGGAGATGTTGTGGGGGTCGAAATCCACCGTATGGGAGAGCTCTGCAATCCGAGCGCCGATGAAACAGCCCAATTGAGAGTTATTCAGCATATTATTGATACTGCATATTTTCGTTAGAATCCTACAAATTATGCAGCGTCAGAGGCCACCGGTTTGCTTCGCGATGCGGCGCACGCCCTGATCGCCGCCAGCCGCAGTTGATTCACTGGAGGCACATTTCCCAGAGTCGTGAATTGGGTCAACAGACTTGGTCACACATGATGGCGTTCTAACAACACCGCTTGGGTTTCTGCAGATACGGAACGTCAGGCGAACGCGGCGCTTTCTGACTTGCAAACTGACAGCGGTGGATTTCGGTTGATAGCCCGCGCGCACTGTCGTGCTGCAGGAGCGCAGGCCAAATTTCTGGCAAGGGCATGTCACATTTTCCCGCTCCCTTCGTCCTTGTGAGCGAAAGGAGATTTTCCATGCGACCGCTACTTCTTGCCCTTTCCGTCCTCCAGCTTTTCAACGGGGTACTGATGCTGGCTGCACCACGGCTCTGGTATAACGTCATACCCGGTGTCACGGAGACTGGCCCGTTCAATTCCCATTTCATTCTAGACATCGGCCTTGGCTATCTGAGCGCCGGCTGCGCGCTCGGCATGGCGAGCCGGTATGCGGCGATTGCACGGCCTCTGGTGGCTGTTGCCAGCGTCTTCCTGCTCGGCCATGGGCTGCTGCATCTCGCCGAATTGGGGCTGCATGGAACCGGTCCGGCCTATGCGGTGCGGGATATCGCTCTGATCGTCGTGCCGGCCTTGATGCCGCTTGCCGTGTTTATGCGGAGGACCACCGATGTTTAGGCGGCTCTTTCGGAATGCCGCGCGCAAATTCGGCGCGCGCTATGATTATGATGTCGGTTATATGGAAGATCTGGCCGAGTTGAGCCCGGGCGGATTTGCCAAGCTCGCCTTGCTCACACCCTTCACCCAGGAGCGTTTCGGCCTGCCGGCTGCACCATATTATTCTGCGAAATTCATCGCAGCGCGCACGGCCGGATGTGGGCCCTGCGCCATGCTGGTGGTTCGCATGGCGGAGGAAGCCGGCATCAGCGCACAGCAGCTCGCCTCGATCGCCCGGCCGGGTTCGGCGGATGCAGACATGCGGCTTGCCGCCGACTATGCGGCAGCCGTTCTCGCGAACTCGTTCGACCTTGCTGAAATGATCGAGGCGGCGCGGTGTCGCTTCGGGGAAAAGGGCCTCTGGGGCCTTGCTTCTGCCGTCGCTGCTGGCCAATTCTACCCCACTTTAAAGCGGGGCATCGGCGCGGCACTGAGCTGCGACCTGCTGCCGGCTGAGTTTCGGGAGGTCGCATGAGAGCGCTTAAGGAGAGGGATGTCGGGCCGATGCCGGAGGCGCTGCGCCGCCGGCTGGTGCGGCTCGCCTATCGCTATCTCGGTTCGGTGACCGACGCTGAGGACATCGTACAGGAAGCGTCCATCAAGCTCCTCGCCAGCGAAAGTGTCCGCGACCGCGAGGCGTGGCTTGCCCGCGTCGTCACCAATGCCGCGCTCGATCGGCTGAGGCAGCTCAAGGCACGACGGGAGACCTATATCGGACCCTGGCTGCCGGAGCCGGTGATCGAGGCGGAGAGCCCGAGCGATCGCGAGCTCGACATTTCCTTCGCCGTCATGCGCACGCTCGAGACACTGTCGCCGCTCGAACGCGCAGCCTTCTTTCTGCATGACCTGTTCGGCATGGATTTCGACACTGTGGGCGAGACGCTCGCCCGCTCGCCCACCGCCGTCCGCAAGCTCGCCTCGCGTGCCCGGCAGGCGGTGAAGGAGGGGCGGCCACGCTTTGCGGCGAGACCGGCCGACGTTGAGCGGCTGCTGATGGCGATCGGCGCTGCTGTGCAGAGCGATTCCGTCGACGCTCTTGCCGCCACATTGGCCGAGGATATCGAGTTGATCTCGGACGGCGGCGGCAAGGTGATAGCGGCACTCAGGGTTCTTCATGGCCCGATGGAAGTCGCAAATTTCCTGATGCATATCGCCCGCAAGCAGCCGGACGGCGGATGGCGTTTCGGACCGACCCAAGTGAATGGCGGCGCCGGCATGCTGATCAGTTCCGAGGTTGGCCTTGATACGGTGATGGCCATCGACCTCGATGCCGAGGGGCGGGTCGCTGCGGTCTATCTCGTGCGCAATCCCGAAAAGCTCGCCCATGTGGTGGGAAGCTGAGCCGGCGTTGCCACGGAGGCTGCGCTTATGTCTTTGGCGAAATTGCGCTGGTCGCGGACCCTCCTTAAATTCGTCCAACCGGCCGCAGCCCGAACAGATCCTCATTCGGATGCGATTGACGGGTGTTACTGAGTGCGGCGCGGAGCCATTGATGACACGGCGACATAGGGGGATGTGATAGTCTCGTGCCGGCCAAGGTAGATTCGCAATTGTCGGGATTTTCGCCCCGGAAGCCCGGCACGCGAAATCGTGATACAGATATCTCTCCGACAAGAGCGTGGACTTATATGAGGCAGCGATGCTGAAAACCGATACCCGCCAAGCGAATTGGCGTCGTGCCAATCCAGGCAAATATGATGCTCACCTCGCCGTGCAGCGAGCAGTCAAGGCAGGCGAGCTGGAAAAACAAACCTGTGAAGTCTGTGGGGTCGAAGCAGTCGATGCCCATCATGATCAATACGACGAACCCTTAAGAGTGCGGTGGTTATGCCGACGGCACCACACGAGGCTTCACCATTACGGCGAAGACATGTTTCCGATCAGGAATGCACTTTAGAGTGCCTGATCAATCTGGTCTGTATTTGCGGCCATCAACAGTCCGGATTTCTGAGGTGATGCCATAGCATTCGGAAAATGCTGTTTTCGCCAGATGCGCGCTTGGTCAGGCTGTCCGGCCACCCCCACGCCATTTCCATTGATATGTATCAAGGTAGGTATCGCGGCGGCGGGATAAGTCTACCGGTAGCCTGCCCGAACGGCCAAAAGCTTTTCTGTGGAAGGATTTTCTTGGGAGATCATCCAGTCGGGAGATGGAGCAATGTCATTGAAATTGGTCAGCGGAATGATGAAATCCTCCGGCGACGAAGCGTTACTGATAATGGATGCGGACGGTATGAATCAGATGGTTGTCATCGACAGGGAAGCTCTTCTCGACGTCGATGACCCGCCGCGTTGCGACGAGAGTCGGCTGCAGGAAAATATCGATCTTTTCAGCCGGATTGCTTCTGCGAAGTACGATCGCGGCGATGTCGAACGGGATGGACGTATCCGTATCAGTGCGAATGACCTCGTCGCCTGAGAAGGGGCGAGAGCATGCAGGATGGGTCTGCTGCTATTCCCACTTCCTGACGAGGGTAGCCCAAAAGCGTCTGGCCGGTGAGACCTTCACGCCAGGAATAAGCCGGCTACGTCCGCAAGTGTTGCCATGCCGGTCGTGATTGCCAGCCGAACCGCATAACCGATGCCCGGCGCAGCCTCCGTTCGCGCCATTACCGCTCGATCCCCACGAGGACACCGATCGCAAGCGCCAGACTGAGCCTTTGGAATGCGCAAGCGCTGTTATGCTCCCACATCGTTCAATAACGTCGGCCCGTTTCGAGCACTGCTGCGGTGATAAAGATGGCAGGATTGCGCCGCCATCAGAATAAGCTTTCATGTGTGGCAGCTCACGACCCGTTGACGACGTTGGTGGTCGCAGACTTGAGCGTCCAAAACAAGGTCGGGAACCTGACCTTCAACGCAATAGCATTCGGGAGTCTCTCGTGTGAGGTGTACCGCCGCCGAGAAGGCAATCGAGATCGACCGTGCGCGCTCGACCAACGTGAACACCTCGCGCTGGCCGTTGATCGTCCTGGGGAACGAGGCGCTCGAGATGGCTCGCGAAACGGGCGACCCGCAGATGCCTTTTCCGTGCTATGATAGGCTTGCAAGGCTCAATCTCGAGGTCGGCAATATGGCAGAGGCCGAACGCTACTTTGCCCCGGCGTAGGGAGTTTGCGCCCAGCACGGGCTCGACCCCCGTATGCCGCCTTTTTTTGACTGATCCGGGGCGAGGAGGTTGTTCATGTCCACGAGTAGTGTCAACCGCCCGCTGCAGCCGGGCGACCGGGCACCGAATGTTGTACTCGACGCGATCTCGCGCGAAGGCAAGATCGCGCTCGATGATTTTCGAGGCCGTAGCCCGTTATTGATCGGTTTGTTTCGAGGCCTACACTGTCCGTTCTGCCGGCGTCATGTCTCGGCGATGGCGCAACTCAATCCGGCCCTGAAGGAGAAAGGGATCGAATGTCTCGCCGTGGTCAAGACGCCGGTCGAACGGGCGCGGCTCTACTTCCGTTACCATCCGCTACCCAACCTTCTTAGCGCATCCGACCCGGAGGGGGCTTCGCATCGCGCCTTCGGTTTGCCCATCCTCGAGCTCACGGAGAATGAAACCGAATGGCCGCACAAGCTGGGAATGGACGCGGTCATGACAATGCGGATCGATCTGCCGGGGGAGTTGCCCTTGCCGATGAACCCGGCTGCGGCGGGCGACTTTCTTGAGAAAAAGGACCGGTATGAAATGACGGAGGCCGACCAGCAGATTATGATCGCCGGTCACATGCCGCTTATCGGCGAGTTCCTGCTCGATCGGGAAGGCACTGTTCGCTGGAGTTTCACAGAAGCCGAAGAGGGAGGCCAAAATGTATGCCGGGCGCCGAGTACCGAAGAATTAATGTCAGCAGCTTCCCAAGTCGCACATTAATAAGCTGCTGAAAAACTCGTTCGACGACACCGTCCTGTATGATTCTGTGGGTTTGAACCATCATCGAGATACTTAGGCGCGGCGGCTAAGGTCTGCCGTAAGCTTCATAGCGATTTCCATTCAATGCCCCGCGCAGTGACCCGGCGCTGGAGTGAGCACGCCTCAGCGCATATGCGAGGCCACGCCCGCTCCTTGCACGTCGTTCCGACAGGCGCCTCATACGGCAAGTTTCCACCCTTTTTCAGTCATGTTTGGATCAGCCTTTTAGTGACCGCTTCGGGCCGGGAGCGGTCATCTGTCGCCGAAATTTTTCACGTCAGATTCTGGGGCATGGGGCGTCATTGCGGCTTCCTTGACGATTTACCTTCCATTACAATCCCTTCCGCACATAGAGGAGTTCCGCCATGAGCGAAGACGCCTTCAACATGTCGATCCGCAAGTTCCTGAAGGAAGTCGGCGTCACGTCCCAGCGCAAGATCGAGGAGACGGTGCGCAAGGGGCAGGTCGGCGGCAAGACGTTGAAGGTCCGCATGACGCTAACGGCGGAAGGCACCGGCCTCAACCACGTGGTGGACGGCGAGATCGAACTTCCGTAGGCTGGGGCGAAGCGATCGTGCGAACGGTCCGGCTTTCCCAAGTTCATGGTCCACGCCCGCGCGTAATCGAAGCATGGCCGCTCTGGGCCAACTGCGGTCTTCCCCTTCGCGCCATAAGCGGTCATGCCGAAGCTATTTCTCTTCTAGCTCTTCACGGTCTATGCAAAGGTTTAGAGGGTGCAGTTTAGGCGGAAGAAGAAAATGGCCAGCGAAGAAGCCAGCTCCGAAAAAGATAGCGATGCGCTAGCGCTTGCGGAAAATCTTCGTGTCACGCTCGGCAGATTCGTTCGCGGCGTAAAGACGCAGGCAAATACACCGACGACCTCGCAGTCAGAAACGCTGTCGCTTCTGGATCGGGCGGGTCCGCTCAGCGTCGCCGAACTGGCAGACCGCCGCAACGTCAGGCATCAGAGCATGCGGCTGGTTGCCGGTCAGTTGGAATCTGAAGGCCTGATCAGCAAAATGCCAAATCCAGCAGACGGGCGGAGCCAGCTTCTTTCCATTACCGAGAAGGGAAAGGAGAAATTGTCCCGCGCCCGCGAAGCCCGAACATTGCAGATTGCCAGTTTGATCGAGGAACGCCTGTCGGCCACGGACAGACGAACGCTCGAAGCCGCAATCGGTGTTATCGAACGGCTGTGCTAGTTCGTCGCATCAATCCTTCGACAAGTCAGCGAGCACGTTGGATAAGGTGTTCACTCCCCAATGCTCTGTATATTTGCCGTCCTGAATTCGCACAATATCTATAACGCTAATGGAAACGTCCCGTCCCGTCGCCGGAACGCCCAGCAGGGTACCGGTATGAACTCCGCTTATTGTCTTGCGCGTTGTGACCTTATCTCCCTCGGCGATCTGGTCATGGATCGTTACGGCTAGGTTTGATAGCGCTGGGCGAAGGACATTCTGGAAGGTGTGCCACATGCTTTCCGGGCCGTTCGGCATTCCTTGCGGCGCAGCGTGATTCACAAAGTGAGGAGCCATCAAGGCATGAAATTCGGTTTCGCTCCCATTTTGAATGACCTCAATGTTGAAGCGGCGAACCACCTCTTTGCAATCGGTTGACATCATCGATCCCTCAAACAAATGCCGATAACATATACAGTTTACCTGTATATGTTATCCATAAGCGTTCTGCGATCCTGTAGCAAGTCATACCACCTGCAGTGTTCGCATTCTTGCCTCAACAGCACGAACCCGACGCCAGTCAAGTAGCGCAAAAGTGCCTCGAATTGAGCATGGCCCAAGGTCATCAAGCCGTCCCGGACACTTGGCCAAATGAAGGTGTGGTCCTCCAGCCGCTTGTAGGCCATCACCAGACCGCTTCCATCCCAGTAGATCAGCTTCGGCCGTTCTGCCCTCCGCAACCGGAATTCGAAGACTGTCCCAGTAAACGGGTCTTTGCGCAGCTCGTTCTTGACCAGCGCTGCCAATCCATCGTGGTCTTCGCGGAAGTCGATCGGCTTGGTCGCGACCATGATCCGAACCCGATTCGCTGGAAAGATCATGCCGGGACCGCTAACGCACGCGCGACAGCGGCGATCCGGGCAGCAGACGCGCCTTCTTCCAGACGATATTGACAGAGCCAATCTCGGACGGCTGGCTTTATTGATCGGCGGCTCCGAAACAGGTGGATCGCCTTATCCATGAAATCCAACCGCGGCCGTGCCGCCTGGATCATTGCGACAGATCAAATTTAGCTCGAACGAAGCCTCTCTTCGCGTGAAGCCGGCAGGCTGTTCCATTGAGCCATGTCAATGCTCAAGTTGGAGCAAGTATCAGAATGACGAATATCCGCTCTCGGCTTATCCATTCGGAGTACCATCATTGAAACGGCACATCTTTCTTCCGCTCCTCACCTATCCGGATGCGACTTCGGAATTCATGATCTCCAATGCAGTCGCACTTGCGCACCACATGCGGGCGACGCTGACCGTGTGTGCGGTCGGGATTTCCGTTCCCGATGTCTCCAATGCGCTGTCGTCGCTGATCATCGATGCGGCGCAGATGGCGCGGGATGCCGAGGCGCTGAGCCGCAAGCGCGCCTCGGTGCTGACCCAGCGGGCGGTCGATGAGGCGCAATCGGCTTCCGTCGATGTGCGTACGCGCGAAATCACGGTCGAGGAGCCTTTCGTCGTCGATGCGCTGGCGGAAGCCTCGCGCGCCTACGATCTCGTGCTGCTGGAACTAGCAGGGCTCTCCCGCCCGATCGTCGAGGCAGTGCTATTCGGATCCGGGCGACCGCTCATCCTTTATCCGCCCGCACCTTTTGGCGGCCGGATCGATCATGTCGCAATCGCCTGGGACGGCAGTCGCGCGGCTGCGCGGGCGGCCCACGATGCTTCGGCTTTCCTGGAGCAGGCGTCGAAGGTCTATCTGCTTTCGGTCATCGACGAAAAGCCAATAACCTACGAGACGGGCGATTATCTCGTTGAGAATCTGCTGAAGAGCGGCGTGATGGCGGAGGCGACGCGGGTGCGCGCCCGCGGTGAGCCGGTCGGAGAGGCCCTGCAGAGCAAGGCTTTCGAATTGCGAGCAGATCTCCTCGTGATGGGTGGCTTCGGTCATTCGCGTCTGCGCGAGTTCGTGCTCGGCGGGGCGACCCAGGCGGTGCTGACCAACATCACCCTGCCGGTTCTGCTGTCGCATTGAGGGGCGCATGCAATGTTCAGGAACCGGCTTCGGAGCAAACGGCTCTGGGATCGCATCGTCGATGCCGAGGAGGCCGCGCGCCTGATCACCGACGGCATGACCGTTGGCATGAGCGGCTTCACCCGGGCCGGCGAGGCCAAGGCCGTGCCGCTGGCGCTAGCGGAGCGAGCAATGCGAGATCCGCTGAAGATCACACTGATGACCGGTGCATCGCTCGGCCACGATTTGGACAGCACGTTGGCTCAAGCCCATGTCATCGCGCGCCGCTTGCCGTTCCAATCTGATCCCATCCTGCGCAACGCCATTAACTCCGGCGAGGTGATGTTTATCGATCAGCACCTGTCGGAGACGGTTGAATTCCTGCGCAACGGCGCGCTTGCGGTCGACATCGCCGTCGTCGAGGCGACCGCAATCACCGAAGATGGTGGTATAGTGCCGACGACCTCCGTCGGCAATTCGGCGAGTTTCGCCATCCTTGCGCCAAAGGTGATCGTCGAGATCAACCTGTCGCAACCGGAAGGGTTGGAGGGACTTCATGACATCTACATCCCGACAAGGCGACCGAGCCGCGAGGCGATCCCTGTCATGGCGCCTGACAGCCGCATCGGCGTGCCCTTCATTCCAATCCCTGCAGAAAAGATCGCTGCGATCGTCGTCACCCAGAGCAGCGACAGCGATTCTCCGGTGGAGGCGCCGGATGCTGAAACTGATCTAATCGCCAGCCACCTCACCGAATTCCTGTTGCGTGAGGTCCGACGTGGCCGCCTGACAGAAAGGCTGCTGCCGCTACAGGCGGGCATCGGTACAATCGCCAATGCGGTGCTCCACAGCTTCACCGAGGCGCCCTTCCACGATCTCACCATGTATTCCGAGGTGCTGCAGGATTCGACCTTCGATCTCATGGACGCCGGCAAGCTCAGTTTCGCCTCAGGATCCTCGATAACGCTGTCGACCGAAAAGCACCGGCGCGTGCTTGCCGAGCTCGAGCATTACAAGCGTCGGCTCATCCTGCGCCCGCAGGAAATCAGCAATCACCCTGAAGTCATCCGCCGGCTCGGCATTATCGCCATCAATACAGCGCTGGAATTCGATATTTACGGCAACGTCAACTCGACCCATATCGGCGGCACGCAGATGATGAACGGCATCGGCGGCTCCGGCGATTTCGCCCGCAATGCCTCCATGTCCATCTTCGTGACGAAATCGTTGGCCAAGGACGGAACGATTTCGCGGGTCGTGCCAATGGTCAGCCATGTCGACCACACCGAGCATGATGTCGATATTCTGGTGACAGAAATCGGACTTGCCGATCTCCGTGGGCTGGCGCCGCGCGAGCGGGCGGAAATCATCATCGCCAACTGCGTGCATCCAATCTATCGCGAAGCCCTGAGAGGTTATTACCGGCGGGCCTTGCTGCGCGGCGGTCACACTCCGCATCTCATCGAGGAAGCTCTTGCGTGGCACGACAGCCTGCGCCGGACGGGAAAGATGTTGCCGTAGCCGCCGCGCGGCTTTGAAGCGCGTTCGTCCTTCTTCAAATCGCGAAGATGCTCCGTCTCTGTGTTTTATGCAAACCAGGACGCAAACCGCGGCACGATTTTGCTGGAATTGCTATAGAGCATGTCGCGCAAACGTGTGCCGCGGTTTTCCGATAACGACATGCGTAAAAACAAAGATCTAAAGAGCGAAGAGCGAGCCCGAAAGATCGCGACGCGCTTTAGGCCTTCAAGGCATCGATGGTGGATGCCGTATCGGGAGCGAATGCCTCGTCCTGTGATCCGCTGGCAGCGCTTGCATCGCGGATCATGGCATATTTGACCTGCGTAACCCTCAGGTCGCGATACCAATCGATCAATTCGCCCCACGGATCTCGAATCTTGGAAAGGCCGGAGATGAAGGCGACTACCGTCCCGATCTCGGTGTTGCCCGTAGCGACGTAATAGCCACCGAGCGCAAAGATGCCGGCATAGCCAAGTTGCGTCATCAGGTTCATCATGAAATTCATCGTAAACTTGATCTTGTAGATACTCATGTTCAGCGAGAAGAGCCTTTCCACCCGCGCGCCTTGGGCATCGAGCGCATCGTTGGTGGCAACATGCTGCACCATGCTTTGGCTGACATGGCGCATTACGGTGATCTTGGTTTCTACCTGGTGATTGATCGCCGATTGCATCAGCGGCACGAAGCCGATCTGCGGCAGGAAGACGATGGCGACGGCAAGCGCCATCAGGGGCTGCAGAAATATCATATAGCCGCCGACAGCGACAAGAATACCGGCCTGCAGCAGCGGCTCGGAGACGCTGGTGCCGACGAATCCGCCGACTGGTTCGGCTTCGGCGATGACGATCGATAGCTGCACGCCTTCGACAAGCGCATCGAGGGGAGCCTCGTCCTGGCGCTCGGAGGCGGCGAGCGCCGATTTGCGCAGCCAGCGCACCGCGACTTCGCCGATCCAGGCGCGATAGATGTTCAGCATCAACTTGGTCAGGCCCTCAAGCAGGACGAGGCCGAGATAGGCAAGGACGAGGATCAGGATGGACTGATAGGGAGCGCCGTCTGTGGCGGCATTGATGATGCGCCTCTGGATTTCCAACGGCGCGGTGCCGGCGAGAAACAAGATAATGGAAAGGGCAGCGATCCCGATCTGGTGATAGCGGCCAATGAGGAGCACGAAACCGAACAGGCTTTTCGGCATTTTTATCGTGGCCTCCATTGGTGCTTCTAATAGTTTCCAACAACAGCCGCCGATTTGCGGCCTGTCCTCTGCCGCAACGGCCAGCCTCTCTTTGATCAGAACGGCCGGCGCCACTGCGAGTGGCGGACCCGGGTCTCCACGCTTTGTGGCGCTTCCCGCCGACCGGCCATCCAGGCGGCGGGATGAAAGAGGAGGACGGCGCAGGCGACAGTTACCCAGAGGCTCATCGTGACGTGTTCGAAGCCGAGCAGACACGGTGAGACGGCAAGCCATGTGGCAATCGCCCCCCGTTCCCATTGCCGCGCTCCAGCATCCGGACGTGTCCGGCCTGTGTACAGGAGCAGCCCACAGAGGGCAAAATTTGCTGATGAGAGAGCAAGTTTTCCCAAATTGGGAAGGAGAAGCAGGGAGGGGGCCGACATTGCTAGCATCGACGCGGCAAGCAATCGTGCCGTACGATCGTTGAAGGCTGGATGTTCCATGTTTCGTCTCCTCAAATTTCAGGCCTGACTGGCCTCGGCGTCCGGCGGCGGCAACGCTATTCCATAATAGGGGTCGATCCAGACGAGCAGGTCTCTGACCGACGCGACGCCTGCAACATTCTCAGCCGCGACTCTTGCGGCCAGGCGCTCGCGCTCGTCAAAGATGGTTCCTGTCAGTTCGGCAACGCCATCGGCGACGTGGCAATGGATGAAGCCGTTGCGGCTCCAGCTTTGCCTTGCAAGTTCAGCTTCGACGGCCGCTTGAATCTGCGCATCCCCGGCGCAAACCGGGCTGGCTGGCAGGGCCTGCGAGAGGCCGCGCAGCAGATCGGAGCGGGCGACGATGCCGACAAGCCTGCCATCGGCGACGACGGGCAGGCGCTTGATATCCTGACGTTCCATCAATTTCACTGCGTCGGAAATGGGGGCGGTTGGCGCAATCGCACTGACCGGCGAGGTCATCACCTCTTCGACCCGCCGCCCATGGGTGCGGACATATTCGGCGGCGATCTTTCCCGGACTCGTCAACCATTCGAGCAGCCACGACCGTTTGCGTTCCGTGTTCAACTCGCTACGGCGCAGGAAATCCCCTTCGCTGACAATGCCGACGAGCGCGCCGTTGGCGTCGACGACCGGCAACCCGCTGATTCTGTTATCGAGCATCAGCTTGGCTGCTTCTGCGACGGAACAGGATGCAGTCACGGTGATGGCCGGTGATGTCATGATGGCTTGAACGAGCATTTTTCGACTCCATGTGAGCGCATGTTTGGCACCCCGCCGGCCAACTCAGCGCACCAGCATCGTGAATGAGGCGGCAGTTGCTCTGAAACGGTGGAACCAATGTAATACGATGCAGGTGGAACACTTTGATCGGCATCAAACTTTGGGCTCGGCGATCGGTGCAGCCTCCGGGACGGCTGCTCTGGCCGGAAACGCGGATGTCTCTGCCGCTTCCCCGGACGGCGGAGACATCGGGCGGCGCCGCCAGCTATGTTGCGGACTTGCATTCGAATACGCTTGCCTCTCCTGCGAAATCGAACGCCATTCGGCCCCTCGATCGTCCCCGCCTCGCGGCCGGCCAAAAAATATACTTTTGACGTCGTCGAGGTCGCGGCGCGTGCCGACGATCGAGCCGCCCACGGTCGTCGGCGGATTATACAGGCGGCCCGCATTCCCGACATCGACCAACGCGAAGAGCGGCGCATTTCTCAACCGGTTCGCCCTTGATCCTTGACGCCGATCAAAGCCCACGCGTTTTGCCGACCTGATCTTGCTTCATCCGAGAGCGGCAAGAGGATAGTCTCTGCCGGAGGTTCGCAATCGACGAGATGAGGAAGAGGTTATGCGAGCAATGATACTCGAAGCGGTCGGATCGCCCCTATGCGCGATCGAGCGGCCAGATCCCGTGCCCGGAGCGGGCCAATTGATGTTGAGAACGGAGGCCTGCGCCGTCTGCAGGACCGACCTCCACGTCTGTGATGGCGACCTTGCCGATCCGAAGCTTCCGCTCGTTCCCGGGCATGAGATCGTCGGCATCGTCGAGGCCGTCGGTGCCGGGGTGCCTTCATCGCGGGTCGGCCAACGGGTCGGCGTGCCCTGGCTTGGGCATACATGCGGCAGCTGCTCCTTTTGCCGCAACGGCGAGGAGAATCTTTGCGACCAGCCGCAATTTACCGGCTACACCCGAGATGGCGGTTTTGCCACACATGTCGTTGCGGACGCCGATTACGCCTTCGCGCTCGACAGCCAAGCCGATCCCATCGCGTTGGCGCCGCTGCTTTGCGCCGGTCTTATCGGGTGGCGGTCGCTGAAGAAGGCGGGCAACGGCCACAGGATCGGGCTTTACGGGTTCGGCGCGGCCGCCCACATCGTCGCG
Source organism: Rhizobium sp. F40D2 (assembly GCF_051810745.2). Lineage (NCBI taxonomy): Bacteria > Pseudomonadati > Pseudomonadota > Alphaproteobacteria > Hyphomicrobiales > Rhizobiaceae > Rhizobium > Rhizobium sp. F40D2. Next base: position 173,235 of record NZ_JBPWQX020000004.1, on the reverse strand, counting down.
CAGATCTGTTGCTGGCAGGGACGCGAGGTCTATGCCTTTTCTCGCGCCGGCGATGATGCGGCGCAACGCTTCGCACTCAGCCTCGGCGCGGTCTGGGCGGGAAGCTCGGATGAACCTCCACCTGTGATGCTGGACGCGGCGATCATCTTCGCACCGGTCGGCGAACTCGTACCAGCTGCATTGAAGGCCGTGCGCAAAGGAGGCAGGATCGTCTGCGGCGGCATCCATATGAGCGATCTTCCGGCAATGCCCTATGCGCTGATCTGGGGCGAGCGCAGCGTGGTTTCCGTCGCAAATCTCACCCGCAGGGACGCGGAGGAATTCTTTCCCGTCGCCAGCGAGGCAGGCGTCAGGACCCATACGACCGTCTATCCACTTCTGGAGGCCAATAGGGCGCTCGACGATCTCAGGGCCGGCCGGTTGATCGGAGCAGCCGTGCTGACGCCTTGAGCGGCGTTCAGCGATAGCGCCGATCTTTGATCGATCGCAATGCAGAGCTGCCTGGATAGGTACAGACTTCGTTTGAGGTGCCACCCCTATCAACTCAACAGCGGAGAGAGCAGATGAACGACACAACCATTCACCAGGACGTCTTGGATGAGCTGGAGTTCGAACCGAGCATTGACGCCGCCAATATCGGCGTTGCTGTCGAAAACGGCATTGTCACCTTGTCCGGCCATGTCGGAAGCTATGCGGAAAAAGCAGCTGCCGAAGCTGCCGTACGACGAGTCAGGGGCGTGCGGGCGATCGCCGAAGAAATTCAGATCCGGTATCCAGAGCGAAAGAAACATGCCGACGATGAAATCGCAGCAAGAGCGCTGAAGATCATAAGTTGGGATACGGCGCTTCCGGATGCTGCAATCGGCGTAACCGTCCAGCGGGGCTGCGTGACCCTGACCGGTGAAGTGCCTTGGCACTTCCAGCGCATTGCAGCGGAGAATGCAGTCAGGAAACTCGGCGGCGTCGTTGCCATCGTCAATCTCGTGACCATTCGTCCCACCGCCAGCGCCGCGGACATCGGGGAGCGGATCGAGAACGCGCTGCGTCGCAATGCGGAGATCGAAGCTTCCGGCATCCATGCTGGCGTGATCGACGGCAACGTGACATTGGAAGGCGGCGTTCACTCCTGGAACGAGCGCCGAGCTGCTGAACGGGCTGCCTGGTCTGTTCCGGGCGTCACCAGGGTCGACAATCGCATCTCAGTAAACTGACGCGGAGCGGCGAGGGCACTCTTCGCCAACTCCCGAAACAATCGATCCCGCTCGCGGGAGAGCGGACGCCGCGTGCGACGTCATGCGCCGCTCCGGCCGTGAGCGTTTCAGCGTGTCGGTGACATCGTCAGAATACAACCAGGAAGCCACACTCTCCACAGAGCCTGCCCTCAATAGGCCCCAAGGTTGCGGACTATCTCGACCTGACCATCGGCGCGGTTTCGGAGATAGTGACGAAGCCGGCCGGTCAGTCAGCCTCGCCTGACCGGGTGCCACTCCCTCCACATCGTGAAAAATGTAGAACACTGCTATAATCTGTGGCGATAACGGCCAACATGATGGCGACAAACGAGGCATGAACGCTTACCGTGAAGTCCGCGCCACTGATGCTGCAACGAAGAAGTGCCATGAACGGTGAGGAGATGATCGGCCCGACAACCGAAAGTGAACTCATCGAGGTCGCGCGTCTGCTCGATGGAGCCAATCTGATCATTCACGGCTTCGACGGAGTGGTCAGCCGATGGACCGGCGGCTGCGAAAATCTTTACGGCTGGTCGCGGGAAGAGGCGCTTGGGCGGGTCGTTCATGAGCTCCTGGCAACGCAGTTCCCCTGTTCAGTAGAAGAAATCCGCGAGGCCGTTCGGAGGGAAGGAGCGTGGGAAGGGGAGGTGAAGCATCGCCACAAGGACGGGCGCAGGCTCTTCATCGCCACACGCTGGGTCGGGATCAATCTCTCCTCTTCCGACGTGATGATCGTCCAGACCAACAACGACGTAACCGAAATCAGAAGAGTCCAGGACGACCTCGCAGGGCGAGAAGCGCATTTGCGCTCCATCCTGGATACCGTCCCGGAGGCGATGATCGTCATAGACAAAGCCGGCACCATTTCTTCTTTCAGTGCTGCGGCCGAACGCCTTTTCGGCTATTCCGTCGAGGAGGTCTTCGGCAGGAACGTGAAGATGCTTATGCCACAGCCGGACCGGGATGCGCATGACGGTTACCTCTCGCGTTACCTAACGACCGGGGAGCGGCGAATCATCGGCTACGGCCGGGTGGTGACAGGGCAACGCAAGAACGGCTCGGTATTCCCCATGGAGCTTTCGGTGGGGGAGGCTATCGCCAACGGCAAGCAGATCTTTACCGGCTTCATTCGCGACCTGACGAGCCGCCAGAGGATCGATGAAGAACTGCGCCAGTCGCAGAAAATGGAGGCGATCGGCCAGCTGACGGGCGGGCTGGCGCACGACTTCAACAATCTTCTGACCGTCATCAGCGGCAACCTCGAAATGATAGAGGACAAGCTGTCGGACGAAAAACTGCGGCCGCTGTTGCGTGAGGCGCAGGATGCCACTGACGACGGTGCAAAACTGACGGGCCAACTGCTCGCATTCGGCCGCCGCCAGCCGCTCAATCCCAAGCTAGTCGACGTCTCCCACCTCGTTTCAGGCTTTTCGGAACTGCTGCGACGCACACTCGGCGAGTCAATCGAATTCCGCACCATCATCACCGGCTCCGCGAACAAGGCGCTGGTCGATAGCTCGCAGCTGCAAAATGCATTGTTGAACCTGGTGATTAACGCCAGGGACGCCATGCCCCGCGGCGGGCAGGTCTCGATCGGGATCTCGCGTGTAAAGCGCAATGCCGATCACGCCAAGATGTATCCTGAAGTGCGAACCGGCGAGTATGTGCTGGTTTCGGTGACCGACACCGGGGGCGGCATGACGGCCGAGGTCAAGCAGCGGGCGTTCGAGCCCTTCTTTACAACCAAAGGCGTCGGCGCCGGCACAGGCCTCGGGCTTTCCATGGTCTATGGCTTTGCCAAGCAGTCAGGCGGGTATGCCCAGCTATACAGCGAGGTCGACCGGGGCACGTGCGTGCGCGTCTTCCTGCCGGCGGCGCACAAGGCACCTGAGAACGCTGGCAAACCAGCGGCGGAGCAGTGGCCTCAGCCGAACATCCCTGGCGGTAGCGAAAAAAATCCTCGTTGTGGAGGATGATCCGCGCGTGCGCCGGGTCGCAGTCTCGCGGCTCATTGGCGCCGGCTACGAGATTGTCGAGGCGGCAACGGGTCTCGAAGCGCTCGAGCGCCTGGACGAGCATCCCGATATCGCCTTGCTGTTCACCGATATCGTCATGCCCGGGGGCATGACCGGCGACGAACTTGCCGGTGTTGTGAGGACGCGCAATCCCGGTATCAAGATCTTGTTCACGTCCGGCTATGCCGAACCGACGATCGCCGGCCGCGAGCTGGCCTCATCCGCGAGCTGGCTTAAAAAGCCTTACACGGCCCGCGCGCTAATGATCCGGCTTCGGGAGCTATTGGACTGAGCTGCAATGGTCGTGTCCACGAAACTGAATGGTTTCGTAGACAGCGAACAGACAGCTTCCGGCCAATATCCAATGGCTCGTCGCCTCACAGAAGGCAGAAGCAAAGGATCGAACCATGAAGATGAAATTAATTGCCGCCCTCGCAATCCTGGCCGCAACTCCGGCTCTGGCGCTCGCCAGCCCAAGCTGCACCAAGGAGCCGAAGTCCAAATGGATGCCCGAGAATGCCATGAAGGCAAAGATCGACACGATGGGCTACAAGGTGAAAACCTTCGAAATCACCGGAAGCTGCTACGAGATCTACGGCAAGGACAAGGATGGCAACCGCGCCGAGGTCTATTTCAATCCGGTGTCGGGCGAAATCGTCCAGAACGGCGATTGATCATGACGGCCGTTCAGTTGCAGAAGAAGGAGGGCTCAAGGCCCTCCGAGGCCGCAAGCGGCACCGTCAAGGTCTGGGACCCGATCGTCAGGCTGTTTCACTGGACCATCGTTAGTGCCTGCATCCTCAACCTGTTTATCCTGGAAGAAGGGAAATACTGGCACCGTCAAACCGGCTATGTGGTTGCCGTGGCCATCGTGCTGCGCGTCATCTGGGGTTTCATCGGAACCAGGCATGCGCGCTTCGGGGACTTTTTTCCGACGCCAGGCAAAGTTAGAGCCCAGATTCTCGGCATGATAGAGGGCAGGGAACGACGCTATATCGGCCACAATCCCGTGGCATCCATTATGATGCTGGGTCTGATGGCGCTTCTCGCCGCCACTGCACTGACCGGCTGGATGACCACACTCGACGCCTTCTGGGGAGACAAATGGCTGGAGGAAGTGCACGGTGCCATTGCCAACGGCATCATGATGCTTGCCTTCATCCATGCCGGAGCGGCAGTGATCGAGAGCTGGAGGCATAAGGAAAATCTCGTCTGGTCGATGGTGACAGGTCGAAAGAAAGCATGAGAATTCTTCTCATCGAAGACAGCGCCCGGCTTCGCGAGCTTCTATGCGAAGCCATCCGCGAAGCCGGGTGGCGAATCGATGCCTTTGCGACGGCAAGCGAAGGCCGGCTTTCGCTTGAGGCGGCGAGCTACGATCTCCTGCTTCTCGATCTCGGGCTGCCTGATGAGGACGGGCTCGACATTCTTAAATCCCTGCGTCTGGCGAAGCAACAGATCCCCGTGCTCGTGCTGACGGCGCGCGGAGCCATCGACGAGCGGATCGCCGGGCTGGACGCCGGTGCGGACGACTATCTCGTCAAGCCGTTCAACAACGGCGAGTTGATCGCCCGGGTTCGCGCTCTGATGCGTCGTTCGCCGGTAACGACCATGCCGACACTGGAATCTGCTGCGCTTCGCTTCGACATGGCGTCCCGCCAGGTCACTTGCAACGGTATCGAGATCGCGCTCGCTCCATCGGAAAAGTCGCTGCTCGAACTGCTGATGCGCAATGGCGGGAAGGTGGTCTCCAAGCGCAAGATCGAGCATGCGTTTTCCGAATTCGGCGACGAACGCAGCAGCAATGCCGTCGAGCTGGCGGTTTCGAGGCTTCGGCGTAAGCTGGAGGGACACCCCGTCGATGCCGTCATCGAAACCGTGCGAGGCGTCGGTTACATGTTGCGCGAGGGGTACGTTTGATCAGGTCCAATCCCACGCTGACAGCCATTCTGACGCGGAGGATCGTGTTCTTCGCCATGCTCGCGATGCTTGTCCAGCTCGCTGTCATCTTTTCCGATTACTATTGGAATGTGGGCGAGCTTTCCCGCCTTTATGTCGAACAGGAGACCGAACGGCTTGTCTCGGGCGTGGGTAGTCGCGACGGCGCCGTCAGCTACAGGCTGCCGGAAGCCGTAGGCCGACGTTATGCTCATCCGCAGACCGGTTATGTCGCCCGCATAAGGGACGGCCGCGGAGATCTGATCTTTGAATCTTGCGATGATGCCTGCGAAAGCCGTTTCCTGCCTGCGGAGGTCAATCCGCCGGACTTCTGGCTTCGGACCATCAAGCCGGGGAAGCCGCTTACGCTGGTCGGCGGGCGCGCTTTCAATATCGGCGAGCAGCGGATCGTGGTCGATGTCGCTACCTTGGGCGATCCGGAGAACCTTGCATCCGATGTCTTCTGGAACGAAATCCTGGAACACATGATCGTGCCGATGAGTATTCTGCTCGGACTTGTGCTCGGCGCGACCCTGTTATCGGTGCGCCGCGCGCTCAAGCCTGTCAAGGTGGCGGCCGATGCCGCCGAACTCATCGATCCGCTGGATTCCAGATCTCATCTGCCGTTCGAGGGAATGCCGCGTGAAATCGCTCATCTTGCCGTGGCTGTAAACCGTGCCGTTCAGCGCATCGGGGAACTCATGAGGTCGCAAAGGATACTGACATCCGGCATTGCGCATGAGGTTCGCACGCCGCTTGCGGCGATCAAGCTCGAACTTGGCCGCATCGACCATCCAAGGGCGCGGAAGGCCGAAGCCGATCTCGACGATCTCGTGCATTTCGTCAGCCAGCTGACTGGGCTGGCGCGGTTGGACACTTTCGATCACAGCATGTTCGAAGAGGTTGATCTCGTTGTCCTTTGCACAAGCGTAGCCGAACAGCTCGCGCCTTGGGTTTACGAGAACCGGCATTCGCTCGAAGTGTTTTCTCATGTCGAGACCGCGATTGTCAGGGCCATGCCGGCCCTGTTGAAAGATGCCCTTCGCAACCTCGTTGAGAATGCGGTTCGCCACACGCCCGCCTCGACGAACATCATCATCAGGGTGGGGGAATCCGGTATCCAGGTCGAGGACAGGCGGAACGATTCAAGCTGCCCACTTCAGAATACTGAGGGATTTGGAATCGGATTGAAGATTGTTGAACGCATTGCGGAACTTCATGATGGATCATTGCGCCGTTCAGTTTCTCTGCAGGGTCACATTTTCGATCTTTATTTGCCGATCGTGACGATAAGATAAGGGGTTACAGCATCGCACGCGATGTTCGTTGAACGGCGGTTGTGTGATATGCGCGCTTCTCGTGCTCCATTTCGATCATCGTCGTGCCAGTCTACAGCGATCAATCCTTTCTCGCCTGGCGGTGAATGAGCCATAGCCCTGGCAGTACGGGGCCAAGCCCGCCGCTCGAATGAAGTTGTTATTTCGTCTTCGGCTGCTGTGGCCGGCGAGATCACAATTCTCAATGGTGTGGCCGCCGGGCATATGCAGCCAGCTCCACTGTGTTGTCGAGATAACCATCGTCATTCCCGGCGAGTTGTGTCAGGGCAGACCGTTTCAGGATGCGGATCGAGTGACGGCCTGCTGGCGCGACAATCCCCTTATTGTTCAGTTTTGTCATCGTCCGCGAAACCGTCTCGATCGTCAGCCCGAGGTAGTCGGCAATGTCGAGACGGGTCATCGGCAGCTCGATGACCAGATCGGCTCGCTCTTCGCAAACGCGAAGGAGTTCCTTTCGAAGAAAGCTACAGACCCGTTCCTCGGCATTCTTGCGGGAGAGGAGCACCATCTGCTCCTGAGCCGCGGCCATCTCGTCGCAGAGGCGGGCGAAGACCTCCGGCCGCAAATCCGGCGAATTGGCGACTTCCGCATCGAAACTCTTGCGTGAGATGCGTCGGATCCTGGTATCGGTGACGGTTTCGGCGCTGTAGAGATAGCGGTCCTTCAGCGACACGCCGATGATGTCTCCTGCATGCAGGAATCCTGTGATGACGCGGCGGCCGTCGGAGATGATCTTGAAGATGCGCAGGCTACCCTCGACGACCTCGAAGAGATGTTTGGCTGCATCGCCCTCGAAGAACAGCGATTGGCCGGCCGCCAAACGCTCGACGGGCAGTTTCTTAAATAGCCCCAGCAGGCAGGTCGCCTCGGAGCCGAGAAATGCCACATTGGCGACTTCCTTCGCGTGGTGAAAATTGGCGGTGTGCAGCATCTTCATCCCTCCGTACTGTCAATGACGACAATTGACGGGCTGCCGGTAACATGCCGATGCCGTGCGTGTTAAAGACGGTGCATTTGTGTAACAGTCTGTAACAGGCAACGGGTTGGCGCGATCCAACCGGATGTGCGCTGGCGGCCGCCGTATGATCCAACGCCTTCGTCGACTCTCGTTACGGTCGATCTGCGACCAACCGCGGTCCTGGAGGGCGGATCAAAGCGGGTAGATCGTTCCATGATCCCACCGATCACGGAATTGATCGTCATTAAGCAGGCTCCAATTTTCTCGCCTGAGGGCCCAGACCCTTAGATAGTCACATCGGGTGTCGACGGCCCTTCTCTTCATGAAGGCAAAAAGCCTTGCGGCGATCTCCTGCTCCTGATGCAGGCTCACGACAATGAAGATCGGAACATCGAACAAGCGCCCCGCGATCGGATGTGCTTCAATTCGAGCGTAACACAAACCGCGGATATGATCGTTGATGTCTGTCGCGACGGTGAAGTTGCACCCTTCCATTCCGCTATCGACATAGCGCCAGGAAGGGCCAGCATCTCGAATTTGCTGCGACTGGCGAAAATGTTCGATCACTCGATCGTCACCCAATTCAGGATGCAAGACGGCAGCGCACTCTTGCTGGAATTGCTCGAGTGTCAGATCTGGCATCGCCGCCTGGGCCACTACGTAGGCCCGCTCGATTTGAATTACCTGAAGCGGGCGGATCGTGAAGCTGATGATTCCAGATGCCATTTCAACAACCATTCAAGCTAAACCGGGAGTGTTCTGTCTCAGGGTAATATCGTCCATGGCCTGCTCCTTTCAGCTTCAGGGATTTCTGTCAGGCAACCGACGAAGGCGCATCCGTTAAGTGGGAAGCACGATCCCGTCGTTTGCAGATTTCGCGCGCAGCCGTTGCTTTTGCTGGAGCAATGCTCCGCGCAATTTATCAAGCCGTAGGCGCGATTGCTGGGTCCGGTTTTGCTCCGGAGAAACCATCGCCGGCAAAACTATCCGCGGACCCATCGAAACCTGGTTGCGTGCCTCGTCGAGGCTCATCAGACCGATGATACCGAGAGAAGAAACGATAATTGCTGCTGATATGCGCATCTTCTTCCCCATCAAAAATAGAAGGTGGCATCCGGCCCGACATATTCCGTCAGCAAACCAACCGAACGAGCTTTGCTGATCAGCGCGTTCGCGTTGATCAGATCCGTCTTGATAATCTGGTCTTCCTCAGCACAATGATCGGCGAAGTTCGCACGCATCCAATGCGACGCTCGCGGCGTCAGTGCCCGTATCGTCCCGTGTCTGGCCTCTTCGCGTCGAATTCGGAAGTCGCGGCCCTCGCGTCCGACTGCGGCATTCAAAGCACACATCCAGCTCTCCTTTGTGGCCGGATGCATATGGGCAACAACAATTATCGTATTACTCGGCCATGCGAGTAATCTGGCATATAGATTGGATATGCTTGTCGCTCAGTTCTTATGTTAACTATACGTGAAATGGACTCGGGCTCTTTGATTCAGATCAAAGAAGGCTGATGAAGAACGTCCCAGCGCGATGAGCGAAGCCGTTGTCCGGCCAGAAACTCATGGGGCATGCTGCAGCAAAGATATGTCCGCCTGCGATCGGCCAATCCCTTTCCTTCGGCGCACACGCGCGCTCCGCCGTGGCCGTCGCATCTCAAATGCTCGTCCTTACCGACCGCGCTTTCTTGATTTGTATCAAGGCGGCCATCCCGGCGCCGGATGATCATTTTTGGAATCTCGCTGGCCGTTGCCGCCGGTCAAACTCGCCCTCAGGAGGACCCCAGTTGCAGGAACGGAACAAAATCCGAATGCTGACGGCAGGCTGGCGTGGGGTCAAACTATGGACGCTGCCGCTGGTTGCATCGGCGCTCACGGCCGGCGGGATCGCCAGATTGGCCGGTCAGGAGGATCTTGCCGCGCAGGTGTGGGCGACGGGCACTGTGGTTATTTTCGCCGTTCTCGTCGTCGATATCGGGATCGGTCTGCACAGGAAGGAATTCGGCCTCGATCTCATTGCGGCGCTGGCGATGGGCGGAGCTCTCGTCTTCGGTGAATATCTGGCCGGGATCGTTGTAGCGCTCATGTTTACGGGCGGACAGTTCCTGGAGAACTTCGCCCATAGCCGGGCCAGCCGGGAGATGACGGCGCTTCTCGGCCGGATGCCAAACAGCGCCGCCCGCTATGAATGCGGCGGACTTCGCGACGTCGCTTTGTCGGCCATCGTTCCCGGTGACCGCATTCTGGTCCGCCGCGGGGAGCTTGTTCCCGTCGACGGCATCGTCTCAGGAACTGGCGCCGTTCTCGATGAGTCTGCACTGACCGGCGAAGCCTTGCCTGTCCGGCGAAGATCCGGGCAGGCGGTTATGAGCGGCTCCACGAATGCCGGGGATGCGTTTGATCTGCAGGCGACCAGCGCCGCCGCCGACAGCACCTATGCCGGCGTCATCCGGCTGGTCGAGGCGGCCCAGCAGACCAAGTCGCCGATGGTGCGATTGGCGGCGCGGTTCGGTCTGGGATTCCTGGCTCTCACTTTGGCGATCGCTGGTTTGGCGTGGGCATCTACTGGCGATGCTTCCCGCGCTCTCGCCGTCATTGTCGTTGCGACGCCTTGTCCACTGATCCTCGCCGTGCCGGTCGCCATCGTCTCCGGCATCTCGCGCTGCGCAAAAAAGGGCATCCTTGTGAAGGATGGAGGCGCCCTCGAAGCGCTCGCGGCCGCAAGGACGGTTCTTCTGGACAAGACAGGAACAATCACCGATGGTCGCGCCCGCCTGATCGAGATGAAGATACGCGCCGACCTCGAACCGCTCGAGGTGCTGAGGCTCGCAGCATCACTGGATCAAAGTTCTCCCCATGTGGTGGCCCAGGCTCTGGTGGCGGCGGCGCGTGAACGAGGGCTCGTGCTCAATGTGCCTGCAGATGTCCGCGAGGCGCCCGGTTCTGGCTTGACCGGGCGTGTCGGCGCGCAGCGCATTGTGGTCGGAGGATGGGCCTTCACGCGTGCGAAAATTAAAGACTCGGATTTCAGCCGCGAGATCGAAGCCTGGATACAGCGGGAGGGAACGGTCGCGGTCGCCGTGGCAATCGATGACGTGCTTGCTGGAGCCATCCTCTTGGCGGACCAGATTCGTCCCGAAGCCGGTTCGGTGCTGCGGCATTTGCGGGAGGCTGGCGTGACGCGGATCGTGCTCGTCACCGGCGACCGGGCCGATCTCGCTGCTGGTGTCGGCGCCTTTGTCGGGGTGGATGAGGTGATCAGCGATATGAAGCCCGAGGACAAGGCAATCGCCGTCCGGGCGGAGACGGCAAGAAACCGCCCCGTAGTGATGATCGGTGACGGTGTCAACGACGCGCCGGCGCTTGCAGCCGCCGATGTGGGCATAGCGATGGGCGCGCGCGGTGCCGCGGCGTCATCCGAAGCAGCAGATGTCGTGATCCTGGTCGATCGTTTGGATCGGCTGGTTAATGCCCTCCATATTGCACGTCGCTCGCGTAAGATTGCGCTGCAAAGCGTCTACGTTGGCATGGGCCTCTCGATGGCCGGCATGATAGCGGCCGCGTTTGGTTATCTTACCCCGGTGGAAGGGGCACTTTTCCAGGAGGCGATCGACGTGGCCGTCATCCTGAACGCGCTACGTGCGCTGGGCCCATCTATCTCCCTCAACATGATGCCGCGGTTGACCAACGAGGAGCTTGTGCGACTGGAGGCGGAGCATGTGGCACTGGTCGACGTGGTCGACGACATTCGTTTAACAGCGGATCGACTTCGCGGCCTTTCCATGAAGGAGGCGAAGGAGGAGCTCGATAGGCTCAATCGCGAACTGCGCGAACGGCTTCTTCCTCACGAGAAACAGGACGAACAGGTCTATGCGCGCCTCCGCCGGCGGAGCGCCGCACCGGACGCCCTGGCCGGAATGAGCCGGACCCACATGGAGATTCAACGGCAGGTCCATAATCTGAATGTTGTGTGCAAGGCATTCGACCGTGAGGCGCCGACTGAGGCACAGCTTCATGACGTCGTACGGCTGCTGCACGGGCTCGAAGCAATCATGCGCCTGCATTTTGCGCAGGAAGAAGAGATCTATCGCTCGCTGGAAGCAGAGTGAGTCAGTCTCGCCTGACCGGTCGGCGCACGCTACGGCGTTGTCGAGCGCAGCAACGGTGCGTCTCGCTGATCCGGTTGCATGATCGATCTGACCAGCGGAATACTGAAGACGGCCGCGAGCATCAGAACGAGTACGATCAATAGAAGATGATCGATAATGAGCCAGCGCACCCAACGTCCAGCAGAGAAATGGTTCATGACGTTCCTCCCGTCGCAGGCGTGGCCACGGCAACCGATAACTTCATGGCGCTTTATTGATCCTGTGACGGAGCGATAGTCTAAAACGCTGGCGCCAGGAGGCATTGCGCAGGATCAAATTGCCTCAGCCGCCGGTCTGCCGAGTGCTTATTGACGCCGGTCAAACCCATGTCGGCGGATTCATGTCAGTGATGGCGGACCAGCCTGCCAGGCCGTGTCATGTCACTTCGGGGAGACAAAAATGCCGCACAAACAAGTACTCTTTCACACAGAGGCCAGGGGTAAGGTTCTCCAAGGGGCGGCGAGGCTTGCCGATGCCGTTCGCATTACGCTCGGACCACGTTCCAAGTCCGTTCTGATCGAGAAAAAAATGGGGCGCTCCGATCGTCTGCAATGATGGCGTGACGATCGCCAAGGAGTTCGACCTCAAAGACCCCGAGGAAAATCTCGGCGCGCGCATGCTGCGCGCCGCGGCCGAAAGGACCGGGGAGGTGGTCGGAGACGGTACCAGCACATCAACGGTGCTCGCGCATGCGATCCTGGCAGACGGCCATCGCAATGTGGTGGCGGGCGCGAGCGCGATCGACCTCAAGCGCGGCCTCGACCGCGCCGTCAGCCGGGCCGTGAAGGCGCTGCGGGATATTTCCAAGCCGGTGACGACGGACAGGGAGAAGCAGCAGGTCGCGGCCATCTCCGCGCACAACGATGAAACCATCGGCCAGCTTGTGGCCGAGGCGATGGCGAAGGTCGGCAAGGAAGGTGTCATCACGGTCGAGGAATCCAAGACGATGGAAACCCGTCTCGATGTCGTGGAAGGCACGCAGTTCGACCGCGGTTATATTTCCCCCTATTTCGTGACGGATCCGGAGAAGATGGAGTGCATTCTCGAAGATGCCCGGATCCTCATTTTCGACCGGAAGATTTCCGCGCTTGGCGATCTGGTCGGCCTGCTCGAAGACATCGCCAAGTCCGGCAGACCGCTTCTTGTCATTGCCGAGGACGTGGAAAGCGAAGCGCTTGCGACTCTGATCGTCAATCAGATCCGCGGCACCTTCCGCAATTGCGCAGTCAAGGCGCCCGGCTTCGGCGACCGCCGCAAGACGATGTTGCAGGATCTGGCAATCCTCACCGGTGCCCAGCTTATCTCGGAGGATCTCGGCTTCAAGCTCGATAAGGCGACGCTGGAACAACTCGGCACGGCCACGCGCGTCGTCGTCGACAAGGACGCGACGACGCTCATCGGCGGCGGCGGTTCGCAACAGGCCATCAAGGCGAGATCCGAGCAGATCCGCAAGGAGATTGAGACCACGACCAGCGATTACGACAAGGAGAAGCTGCAGGAACGGCTCGCGAAGCTTTCCGGCGGGGTTGCCGTCATTCGCGTCGGGGCTCCCGCGGAAGCCGAGGTCAAGGCCAGGAAGGACGCGCTCGATGACGCTATCAATGCGACGAAGGCGGCCGTCGAGGAGGGCATCGTTCCCGGCGGAGGGCTCGCGCTCCTGCGCTGTATCAAGGCCGTGGCGGAAGAAGAGGATCTCTGCGAAGGCGATGAGCGCACCGGGGTGCAGATCCTTAAGCGATCGCTGGAAGTCCCGGCACGGCAGATTGCCGAAAACTCTGCTGTCGATGGCGGGGTCGTGGTCGCCAGGATGCTCGAAGGCGAAGGGGTGATCGGCTTCGACGCGGCGCGAAACCGTTATGTCGATCTCCTGCAGGAAGGCATCATCGATCCGACCAAGGTCGTGCGTGTCGCACTGGAAAACGCGGTGTCCGTTGCGAGCATATTGCTGCTGACGGAGGCGACGATGACGGAAATCCCCGAGGTGCTCCAGCAGCCGGCAGCACCACAGATGGAGATGTAGACGTGGGTGGCCCCGCCGACGTTGCGTTGTCCACCCGCGCCGGTCAGGAGAGCGCCAGCGCGGCGCCGCGCAAGCCGACATCCGACGACTTGACGATGTAGACCGGCACGGTCGAGGCGAAGCCCGACGCACCGCCGGCAGCCATGAACGAAGTGGCGAAAGCCGCCTCCGCCAGAAGGTCGCGCAGATCGTTCGGCACGCTGCCGACCAAATAGACTCCTCCGGCCGCGCCGTAGGCGGCAGCTATGTCGCCGGCGAAGCGCCCGAGCCAGGTTGCGAAGCGTCGAAGAGCTTCGCTTGCATAAGGGTCCGGTTCGTCAAGCGCAGCAGCTTCGACAATTTCGGACGCGCGCCAGCCGGAAGCATTCATACCGGCGTGAAGCCGCAGTGCTTCGTGAAGCGCGGCAAGTCCGGTCGAGGTCAGGACCTTTCCGAGCGAAATCCTGCCCGGCCCTCTCCGCATGATATTGACGATGAGAAGCTCCTCCTCATCCTCCGCGCCAAAGGACATTTCGGCGGCTCGCCCGCATGCCGCTGCCCACCCAAGAGCGGTTGGGACGGCAATGGCGACCTCGATGTCCCTTTCGACCAGCGCTATGGCCTTCGGTCCCAGTTGTAGGGAACCGGTCCCGAGGACTTGCAGGAGGTCATGCGGCGCCAGCAAAGGCACACATGTCGCAACCGCCTCGATATCGCCCGCCATTTCGACGGCTTCTCGATCGGCTCGAACGATCTTACGCAGCTGACGCTCGGCGTCGACCGTGATGCTGGCGATCTCGCCGAGCTTTTCGACGAACAGGACCCGGCGGTGAAATGGATGATTTCCCGCGTCATTGCCGAAGCCGGAAAGGCGGGTGCCAAGATCGGCATCTGCGGCCAGGCACCGAGCGATTATCCCGACTTTGCCGCCTTCCTTGTCGAATGCGGGATCGACAGCATATCCGTCACCCCCGACAGCTTCGTGGCGGTCAAGCAGAAGGTGGCGCAGGCGGAGCAGAGAAATAGGCACGCGACAAAGCAATGCACGGGATGTGAGGCGAAGGGCACGCCGGACTGAGTTGTTCAGCGCGCGGCCGGCGCAAGCTGGTGGAAGCAGTCGATGACATCGCTGTCAGACAGCTGCGGAAAGTTTACATAGAAGTTACCGACGGCGCCAAAGGGTGACCTGGTTTCCAGACAAACCACCTCTTCGACCTCATCCTCAAGATCGGCGACCACCTCGGCCGGCGCGGCGGGAACGGCAATGACGATCCGTTCTACGCCGCGTTGCTCGATTGCCATCGCCGCCGCCTTCATTGTTGCGCCGGTGGCGATGCCGTCGTCTACCAGAATGACGATCCTGCCCGCGATATCAATATTCGGCAAGATGCGTTCGAACAGGGATTTCCGGCGCTCGATTTCCCTCAATTCCGCATCCATGGCGAATTGGAAGACGGCCTCCGATATGCCGGCCTGGCGAATGACATCGCCGTTTTTGAGGACATATGGATATGGTCCGTCTACGACCGCTCCCATGGCCACTTCCGGAACTGCAGGCACGCCGATCTTTCTGACGAACACCATCGTCATCGGCGCATCCAATGCCTTGGCGATCTCCAGCGCGACAGGCATGCCGCCGCGCGGAAGGCCCGCTACGACGACGTCTCGCGCGATATCGAAGCAGAGCGGCAGCAAGTCTCCGGCCTGCATCGTGTCTATCCCTGAACATTGCCCGCATGCTCCTCTTTGTTGGTGTTTGTGGCTGTATGTCCTTCTGCCGCTCGATCGGTTCAGTGGCTGAGAAAAAGAGGGCGGTCGGCCGTCTCGATCATCGATCGGGTGACGCCGCCAAAAAAATTTTTCGCGCAGCCGGGAGTGTCCAAAAGCACCCATTACGATCAAATCCGCTCCAATTTCCCTTGCGCGTTGCTTGAGGATGTCTCCGACAGGTCTTGTCCCGCCGGCAACGGTTTCGGCCGTGACCGTCACACCTTGCCGCGCAAGATAGGCAGCGACATCGGCGCCTGGATCTTCGCCACTGGCCGACGCTTTTGCCGGCGGGTCCACCAGAATCAGGCGCACCTCCCTGGCTTGACGGAGAATCGGAAGAGCCTGCTGAACTGCGCGAGCTGCTTCGATCCGGGAATTCCAAGCAACCATAACGGAACAAGGCTTGAGGTCGGTGGCCTGATCAGTGAAGTTCAAAAGCAAGGGAGCGGGCGCCTGGAACAAGATTCCGCTGACGATCCGTCGACAGAGTTCGCCATCGCGGGCAACGCAACGGCCGATGAGCGTAAGATCGACGTAGAGCGCTCTCTCGGCGATCTCCTCGTCGGCCCAGGCGCTTTCGGTGTAGAGATCCTGGACGTCGAATGAAAGGCCGGAAGATGCGAGCTGCTCCTCCACCTGCTTTGTTCGTTCTATCAGTTTGGCCATGTCGCCTTGACGCTCCTCGAGGCGGACTGCAGAGATCATTTCCGCAGATGCGCCAAAAGGTGGTGGCGCTGGAATTGCTATCACGATGACCGACAGATGGGCATCGACAGCCTGAGCAGTGACGATTGCGTTGTTAAGATCGTCTTCAGGGTCATTGACCCCAAGCACTGTGAGAATCGTCCTGTACCCCAAGACCATGCCTCCCGCCTTCTAGGCAGCATCTTTTAGTTCTAATCCTTCCGCCCACAGCTGCTTTGACGCACATCAAGATGGGTTAGCTCTTCGCGCCGCCGCAAAGCCGCGTTCGCACTCGACGCGAACCGCATCGATCAGGATGCGCGGAAAGGTGAGCACTGATCGTATCTTGATGCACATCAATGACGACAGGCATCGAAAGCTGTTTGCTCGGTGTGTCCTCGGACCGGAGATAATAGATCCTCAAATTGGGGTCATTGAGCGCTCTGCAAAGAAGGAAGTTCGGCAGCTCGCGAGAGCAGGTTTTTGACGCAGCTTGACCACCCGAGGACGACACTGTCCACGCAATTCGCCAGACGATGCGCCGATTGAAAGAGGAAGACGATATGAGTGAAGTTCTTTCACGGACCGCGGAGGCATTATTGGCCGGCGCTGGAAACTCCCATCGCGTTTCCTGCAGCGTCGATTTTCGTCTTGAACGGGCAAACAATGATGATTGGGAGATCATAGCCGTGTCGCAGCGCGCCCGTGCATGGATGCGTGATGAACTCTGCTGCCCCTTTGCGCAGTCGTTCAACGATGTCATTCGGGCAGACGCGCTCAGCGCAAATTCCTTTGTAAAGGAAGTGCATGAAAAGGGATTCCGAACCGAATTCGTTGGCCGAAATGGCAAGGATCTCTTTTAGCAGTGGGCCGGAAAATCGGGACTATTTAGCGCAACCAATCAGCTCGTAGCAGCACAATAGCAGAAGCAGAAAAGAAATGAGACTGAAGAACGGATAGGCGTACCAGGCCGGCGAAGGAGGCAATTGTGATATCGGAATTGCTGAACTATACCTTACACGTTGCACTCATCTCATTCATGCTCGGCAGTCTGGTGGATGTCGGCCTCAGGCTTGATATCAGGGATGCTTGGGCTGCGTTGCGGGACAGAGAGTTTGTCGTCACGAGTGTCGTGTCAGGCTTCGTTGTCGGGCCAATTCTTGCAGTCGCCATTGCAAGGGTGCTCGCACTGCCGGAGCCTTATGCGCTCGGATTGCTGTTGCTGGGTCTTTCGCCGTGTGCGCCCTTCCTGCCGCTTCTGTCGGATATGGCAAAAGGAGATCCCGCCTATTCGGCGGCATTGATTTTAATTGCGGCGCTTGGAACAATCATCTTGATGCCCATCGCACTTCCCTTCGTTGCTCCTGGCCTTCATGCTGGTGCGGGCTCGATCGCACGGCCGCTCCTGCTTCTCGTCCTTACCCCTTTCGCCATCGGAATTGCCGTGCGTCAAATCTCCAAAAGATGGGCAGATAGATGCGATCCGATTATAGCGAAACTAGTGGCATTTAACGTTGTTGTTCTGCTGTCTGTCGCATTCGCGCAGAATTTTGAGCACATTCTCAGTGCAATAGGAACCTGGGCGATAGCGGCACAGTTCATCTACTACGGTGGGTTGGCTATATGCGCCTATGCTCTTTCCTACAGACTTCCTCAAGATAGGCGGAGCGTCGTCACGGTCGGCATCTGCACCAGAAACGTAGGTGCAGCGCTCGCACCGCTCTCGGCCGTTCCAAATGTTGATCCGCGATCGAGCACGATGTGCATTTTGGCCGCCTTCATCACTCTTCTGGTTGGAATTGTCGTAGCAAAGATGTTGGCTAAATTGTCCTCCAGCCGGGTGCTGGAGATCAATCCGGAGTAACCTGGCTCGTCTCTCTTGCTGACCCGCCCAGCCCCTGTGAGTCCGGCGTTCGCGCAAGCCTCAAGTCCTCGGGAAACACGTAGATCCTCTCCAACGTACGGTTGAGGATGTCCAGTTCCGCAAGTAGGGCTGGGCGGCGATCGTCCGGCAAGACTTGTGAGCTATATTCAATCATCGCACGCAACCGCCGGGCAATCTGAAAGTTTTCGGCTCCGTACAGGCGTATCTCGCTGAAAGTCAGCTGCACGAAGTCCTCCCAGTTCGGCGTTCTGCGGATAAGCCGCAATTTTCCGGATTTGCCGCGGATCTCGTCGCCGAGAAGATGTCTTCCTCCGACGAAGCACAGCAGGCGTTGAAGCTGATCGATTGCGAGAACGGCCGTAGTGGGGTCGTTGATGGCTTTCGATAGAGCCTTGATGCCGATATCGGCGATGATCCTGAAGGCAAACGTCAGATCCTGTTCAAGTGTGCGTTCCGGCCCGAGAGCGACCAAAGCCCTCAATCTTTTTTCGGGTGGCGGGTTTTGACCATATAAACGAAAAAGAGCCTCGCCTGTGCCAACGAAATCGCCGACCCTTGGCACGAGTTCGATGATCAGATCCGTTCTCTCGGCCAAGGCGACAAGCGCGGTCATATTGACGGCTACCACCACAGCAGGATTGGTCAGATGATAGACGATCTTGTCAGGCAAACCCGCGAAGGGAGCGGCTGCGTCGTGGGAATAGTCGCTTCTGACGGGTTCGGGGTAGACATCCTCTATGACTGCGTGCCCGCTTTCGCCAACGCTTACGATGATACTGACGGGACGAAGCAGGCGGGCTGCGTAATCGATCAGATACAGAAACGCTGCAATCGAAAGAAAGCCAAGCAGCCCCGCGATCGCAGAGACCCCATGAGGAACGGTCGCATCAAGTCTCGACAGGGCGCCGGTTGCGAAGAGTAATGTAAATATGAACAGACCGACGGTGAACCGGATGGCATTATCGCGCAAGAGAGTCGTAGCGATAATCCTGGGCGTCAACTGGCCTCCCGCAACCTGAATCGCCACCAGCAAGGAACCGAATGTGAACACGACGAATGTCAATGTCATCGTGATGATCGTTTCGAGCATTCTTTGCGTTCCAGCCACTCCCCAAGGCCAAACGTCCATCCATGGAGCCCAGTACTCGAAGATATAGACCAAACGAATTGCAACCACATAAAGAAGTAAAGCGATGAAAGGGACAACCCAGAGAGACGATCTGACGTAACTCCTGAAGCTATACCACCGGTTCCAATTCATCGGCGATGTCTCATTTCTTAATTGCTCCCGGGAGAGCGAGAACTACGCTTTACAATATGCCTCATCGCCTCAATAGGGCATTGATGCCGATCAAGAGGGAAGCTGATTTTTTGATTTGGCTCAATGTCCGAGTTTGATCTGCTGGTACCTTTCTCGATGTTGACGTCGCATTGCGTCCTGTTGGGGATGGATCGACAAATGTCGCGCGTGGGTGAATGGAGGGGGTCATGACGAATGAAGAACCCGTTCAGGAGGCTGCCGCTGGCCCCTCAAATCTTGATGTGCAGAATCAGCTGGAGCGGATTCTCGCAAGTGAGAATTTTTGCCTTCCAAAGCGCGCACGAAGCTTCCTGCGGTTCATTGTGGAGGAGACGCTTGCCGGAAGGTCAAGATATCTGAAGGCCTGCACCATTGCCCACTCTGTATTTGAGAGAAAGAATTTCGACGCTGAGAACGATCCCGCCGTTCGCATCGAAGCTCGCCGGATAAGGAGGGAGCTGGAGCGCTTCTATCTCCTATCACGACGTTCCGAACCCGTGCTGATCTCCATACCGAAGGGTGGTTATGTCCCGTCGTTTGCGGCCAATGAAGAATTTTGCGGGCCACGGGCGGCCGCCCCGTCCGTGAGCCCTGGAAGGCCAACTGATCCCGCGGCGGGAAATCAGAGGGCTAGACGAGCAATCCTGTGGGCGGGCGGCATAAGCCTTGGTGCGTCTGCGGTCCTGATGACCTTGCTGATCCCGCACCATCACGCATCGATCGAGACAGCATCCGAAGCCGCCACTAAGCCGCCGGCACCGAGTCCAATAATCGAACCCTTTGACGTCCAAGGCAGCGACAGTCGAGCGGCAGAACTATCCCGCTTTCTCAGGGATGAGATTGTGGTCAAGCTCGTCACCGGCGGTGCGCTGACCGTCATCATGCAATCCAGTTCTTTCGAACGTTCGCAAGGAGAGCGCTATCTTCTTCGTGGCAGTGTCGGGGTAAGTGCAGAAAACGCTCGTTTGAAAATCCGGCTGATACGAGAGGCAAATGGAACGGCTCTTTGTTCGGGTGACTACGAGTTCAGCCAGCGCAACGGGTCCGCGTTCGAGTCGGAACAGGCGGTCGTAAACGAAGTCGCACGCGACGTCGCCTGGCAACTGAAGGTCGCATCCCCTTCGACCTTAGCGACAGAAGAGGATCGCAACGTCCGGTGCAATCTTGAAGCCTTGACGTAACACCAGGCCCGCAATCGTCCTCGTCTTGATCACGATCAATGAAGCGAGTCGCTATATCCATCACAATTCCGCGGTCGCCAGCCTTGGTCGCCAGCAGGTCATGGTCTTGATTAGATGGGAAGTAGTTGATGAGTTCGAACCCGATCGATCGTATCACCAATATCATCGATCCTGGCGATGCGCTCGGCGAAGTGATCTTCGGACTGATCATGGCGCTGACATGGACGGTCGGTTCAAGGCTTATTTTTGAAGAAGAAGGGTTAAATGTCCACGAACTGATCGTCGCGACAATCGGATGTAATGTCGCCTGGGGGATCATTGATGCCGTGCTGTTTACGCTGGGCACGACGTTTTACAGGAGCAGGCGGCGGCACCTTTTTCGGCAAATCAAAGCCGCCGGAACCGAATCGGCAGCGCTTAAGGTGCTCGCCAACGAATTCCCGATCGAAGAAGCGCCGTTTTCTGCAAAGGCCGCCGATGCGGACGCGCTCTATCGATCACTTCTGACGCTCGCTTGCCAGGCCGATCCTGTGAAGCGATCCCTATCGAAGGGCGATCTGTCTGCCGCGATTGCAGTCTTCCTTCTGGTCTCGGCCACCGCCATTCCGGCGGTTATCCCTTTCTTTCTCATCGACAGTGCCCATCTTGCCCTGAGAGTGAGCAATCTGTTTCTCATCATGCTGCTATTTGTGACGGGTTATGCATGGGCACGATTTTCGGGAGGCAGGCCTTTTTATGCAGGAATGACGATGACTTGTCTTGGATTGCTTTTGGTTGCAATAGCAATCGCTCTCGGCGGCTGAGCATCATCTTTGGGTCTTCCCGGGATCAACCCTTTCATGAGATGAGTGCATCGATTGAAGGTCTTGTCGGCCCGTAGAGGATTGGTCGCCGGACTTTCAATCATCGCTCTCGACATTCCGCGCGCCGGGGATTCCACCAATCATCCCGCTCTTTGGCGCTCAGCTTCGAGTTCTTCGGCGGCGTCGAACATCATCTCATTCATCATGGAGTGAAGATCGTCTTCATCGACTTTCTGTCCGGCACTGCGCAGATCCGCCAATATTTTCTGAAGGATATCATCGTCTCCGGATACGGCGGCATCGACCAACTGAACTTCCTTGAGGTAAGCATCGGCATTCGCTCGTCCGAGCTTGGATGCGGCCCAGGCCGCGAGCATTTGGTTGCGGCGAGCGCGAGTCCTGAAAAGCATTTGAAAGTCGAGGATATAGTTTTCCTCAAGGAAGCGCCGTTTCGCATCGGTAGCGGTCATTTGACGAACCTCTGTGTTTATATCGTTCCAACTCGCTCAGCTTGGAAAATCATAGTGTCGTTTGCGACCATTTCTTTGCGATTGGTCAAAGCCGGCCGAGCTCCGACCATTATTGTGGAGGACGTTCGAGGCTGGGAAGAGAAAAAGGCTTTGCCGACACTGTGGGCCGAGGTCGAGCGGCTTACCGAAGCTGCCTCATCCCAGTCTTTTTCTGGAGGAGCGACGATGACTTTCGCCACGATCTTGAATGTCGCTGGAAGCAGTGCGACTGACACCGAGATGAATTCCGGGATCGGCCTGGCGCTGAACACTACAAGCCATCTGTCTACGTTGTTGATAGATGTTGCAGCGCCGCCGCCGGTGGGAGCACATTTAGAAAGCGTTTCCACGGTCTGGCTCGCCGAACGGAAGGCGGATCAAATCAAGCTTCGGAAAAGAGCCGGCGAGGTCGACTCGCTTCTGGCCTCCAGTGGAATCCCTTACGAGTTGGAGGAGGCCTACACCGAAGCTTTCCGCATCGACGAGATCGTGGGCCGTCGCGCGCAATTTGCCGATGCCGTCCTGATTGGAGCTAGCGTTCTAGAGCGCGTCCGCTTTAATCCGGGTCATACCCCGCAGCGGCGAAGTAGTTTGCACATTCCTGCGGTTTGATGAGGGGAACGATTTTACCGACGGTATCCCACAAGGCATCGACGGAGCGCTCGGCCTTGGCCCGCAGAAGCGCTTTCAGTTTGGAAAAGGCCATCTCGATTGGGTTAAAATCGGGGCTGTAGGGCGGGAGGTAGAGCAGCCTGCAACCAGCAACTTCTATGGCGTGCCGAACACCTTCGGCTTTGTGTGCAGGCAAATTGTCCATGATAACGGTGTCGCCGGGCCTGAGTGTCGGCACCAGAACCTGCTCGATATAGGCCAAAAATGCCACGCCGTTCATCGGTCCGTCGAGTACCATCGGTGCGGTCATTCCGGAAAGCCTAAGCGCCCCTGTAAAGGTCGTGGTTTTCCAGTGGCCATGAGGAACCGCTGACCGGCAGCGTTCGCCGCATTGGGATCGCCCGCGTAATCGAGACATCTTCGTGGAGAGACCAGTCTCATCGATAAAAATAAGCTTGGCGGGATCGAGATCGAGCTGACCATCAAACCAGGCCTGCCGCCGTTTCAAAAGGTCGTCTCGCTCCTGCTCCAATGCATGTGCGGTCTTTTTTTAAAGGTCCAGCCCCGCTTGCGAAGCCACACGTCAAGAGCACTGCGGCCGATCACGACAGACCGCTCCTCACTCAAGCGCAGGACCATTTCGTTGAGCGTGATGTCTTTCTCGTCATCGATAAGGCCGATGATAAAGGCCTCATGCTCATCCAGTCTGGACCCTGAGCGTCGACCCTGTTTGCCCGCGGTCAGTTGACCCTGTCGCGCGTTGGCGATCCAGGCAATGGCCGTCGAAATCCCGATCCCAAACCGCGCAGCCGCCGAACGCGCAGACATCCCGTCCGAAGACGCAGCCAGAACTCGAATGCGAAGATCATCGCTGAACGCTCGTGACATTCATACCTCCTGATTCGAAGGCAGGGAATCACGCCAAACAAAGCATGTCACCAAAATTCCGATTCCGCGTTCAATGGACGCGCTCTAGCCAATCAAAGCGTCCGCAATGCAGTGATTGACGGCGCGCTTTTTCGCGCTCGCGTCCCGATGCTGATCAACCCTGCCGGCAATATGCGGTGGGAGGGGAACTCGGTCCTCGTCGCCTTGTCCGACACTCCCGAAGCGGCCGCAGCCGCCAGGGCAAGCGTACCCCTCCTGAAACGAGCGCGCGCGGTTCGGATCGTGATGGTCGACCCCACGGCGGGCGATTGCGAATTCGCGGCCGGACTGCGGTCATACCTTTCGCATCAGGGAGTTGAAAGCTCGTTTGACCAGGCCGTAAGCAAGGGTCTGACTGTCGCGGAAACATTGGAAGACCATGCGGTACACGTTCAGGCCGATATGCTCGTCATGGGCGCCTATGGCCATACTCGCCTGCGAGAACGGATCCTCGGCGGAGTGACGAAATCGGCGCTGGAACAGCCATTACGGCCTATCCTGCTGGCAAGATAGGCTGACAATAGCCGAGACGGCGGCGCCATGCAGATTATCTTTCATCCCGCTCGTTCCCGTCTCACTTGACCTTTGACCGCGGTCAATGTGGCGCAGTGTGTTCGGCGCAGGATGACAACAGATTCACATCAACAGGAGACGGGTGATGAAAGCTCTCGTTTTTGAAGGCGCCGGCAGAAAGTCGCTCACGGAGAGGCCGGTTCCGGTGATCGAATCCGCAACCGATGCCATCGTGAAAGTCACAAAGACGACGATCTGCGGGACCGACCTCCATATTCTCAAGGGTGATGTTCCGAGCTGCACCCCGGGCCGCGTGCTCGGTCATGAAGGCGTCGGAATTATCGACCAGGTTGGCGCCGCTGTCACGCAGTTCCAGAAGGGGGATCATGTCTTGATCTCCTGCATCTCCTCCTGCGGCAGATGCGACTACTGCCGGCGCGGAATGTATTCGCATTGCGTGAACGGCGGCTGGATATTGGGCAACACCATCGACGGCACGCAGGCGGAATACGTCCGCATCCCACACGCCGACACAAGCCTTTATCCCGTTCCCGCCGACATGGACGAGGAGGCTCTCGTCATGTTGAGCGACATTCTTCCCACGGGTTTCGAATGCGGCGTGCTGAACGGCAAGGTGCAGCCGGGTGGCACGGTCGCGATTATCGGATGCGGGCCGGTGGGCCTCGCAGCGCTTCTGACCGCCCAACTCTACTCGCCATCCCGGGTCATCATGGCGGACCTTGACGACAATCGCCTCGAGATAGCGTCGCGTCTCGGAGCCACCGACGTCATTCGTGCGGACAATCCGGATGCACGGAAAAGGATTCTCGATCTGACGGCCGGCACTGGCGTCGACACCGCGATCGAGGCAGTTGGTATCCCGGCGACGTTCGAGCTCTGCGAGGAAATCGTCGCACCCGGCGGGACCATCGCCAACATTGGAGTCCATGGCCAGAAGGCTGATCTGCATCTTCAGAAGTTGTGGTCGAAGAACATCGCAATCACAACTAGGCTCGTCGATACGATTACCACGTCGACACTTTTGCGAACAGTAAAATCTGGGAAGGTCGACCCCACGCGCCTGATCTCCCACCACTTCAGGCTCGACCAGATTCTTGATGCTTACGACACCTTCAGCAATGCGGCGCAAAGTCACGCACTGAAGGTGATTATAGATCTGCAAGCTGCCGACGACATGGATAACGGCAATCGACGAGGAGGCGCGTCGGTTTCTGTCACTGGCGAAAACACCGGTGCCGGAGGCATTTATCTTCGCACGCGTACCGGCCTCTCGCTTTACGTGCGTCCGGTCCGGCACGATGATGAACAGGTGCTTGCAGAATTCTTCAAACATCTGACGCCGCAAGATCTGCGATTCCGTTTCCTGGGCGGCATTCACGAAGTGAGCCACGAGCGGCTGATTTCGATGACCCATGTGGACCATCGCCGTACAGAGAACTTCCTCGTCTTCTCCGAGGGAGGAAAGGTCCTCATCGCTTCCGCAATGCTCGCCCGCAATTCTTCCGGGACCGAGGCCGAAGTGGCGATTGCCGTTCATGCCGACTACAGGCACAAAGGAGTTGCCTGGGAAATGCTTCGTCATGTCGCAAGAGACGCGGAGGCCAAAGGTGTCAAGATACTGCAGTCGATCGAAAGCAGGGAGAATCACGAGGCGATAGAGCTGGAGCGGGAGCAGGGCTTCGTCGCGAAAGCTTATCCCGACGACGAAACCCTGGTTTTGATTCAAAAGGAGTTGCGGCCATCCAACGCATAATTCCCTGAATCAGAATGATCTAAGAAATGATTTATCAAGCGGATTAAGAGGTTGGTGCGTGCTTTTTCATGTCTGAAAACATGCGCGATTCTGCAGCGGTCGGGATGGATGGCGTACTTCGCATAACTCTCTCCACGTGGATTGACACTGATCAAATATCGCTTTTTGCACGCGGTTATTCTGGAGATCCATCAATGAAGAGGATGAGTATTATGAACAGCAACATCATCGCTTACAACGCGTGGGTGCTCGTCGCGGATTCTAAGAAAGCCATGCTTCTGCGAAATGTCGGAACCGCTTTCAAACTCACTCTCAAAGTCGAGCAGGTGATCGAGGCGCCGCACAATGCTCCTGCCCGCGAACAGACAGACAGGCCTGGTCGTACTGCCAGCGGCAGCCATCGCAGCAGCCTCGGGCAGACCGATTATCACGATTTGGAAGAACATCGGTTTTCATCCATGGTCGCCGAAAAGCTGGAGGCGATCTGCACCGACAATGACATTCACAAGCTTTTCGTGGTCGCTCCCCCGAAAGCACTTGCAGACCTGCGTCGCGCCATGTCCGACACGGTCCGGAATTGCGTCGTAGCGGAATACGACAAAGATCTCGTCAACCTGCCGGTCGATGAGATCGAGAAGCATCTGGCGTCCTGAGAGATAAATTGCGACCGGACGGCGGTGGGTCTATCATCGCGCTTCTGTTTTCCAAGGCCTGGCAGTCGTCTCGGCATCGTGCGATCAAAGATAACGTCGCTGCGACTGCGCCTTCAGAAGCTTTCAGAATAGGCGCACCGACACGTGCGCCCGTCTGCAACGTGCGGATTCAGGCGGCCTTGATTTCCACTTTGCGCTCGTTTTTCTTGGCCTCGGGTCTCTTTGGAAGCTTCACCCTCAGAACGCCCTTCTCGAAGACGGCTTCCACCTTATCGGCGTCGACCTCATCCGGGACCCGGAACGTTCGCTGGAACGAGCCGTAGCGCCGCTCGGAAAGATGATATTCCTTCCGCCTGTCTTCCTTTTCCTCCTGCTTCTCGCCGCGGATCGTCAGGCAGCCGTTCGAGAGTTTGACCTCGATATTCCTCTCATCGAGACCGGGCACTTCCGCGGTCACTTCGAAGGCGTCTTCCCTCTCGATCACGTCGACCGCCGGAGCGATGATCCATCCATTCAGCGATGGGAAGCCGCGCGCGAAGGGAGACCTGTCGGACGATCGCCAGGAAGATGGCACGAAATCGTCGAAGAGACGATCGATCTCCGTACGCAGTGCCTCGAACGGGGTCCAGATTCCTGCCGACTGGGCCGCCTTGTCTTCGCTTTTGACGGCAAGCTTTTTCGCATCTGTCATGATTTGTCTCCTGCCTAGCAAGAAGGAGGCCGCATCGAAGTGTCATGCGGGGGTCGGTGCGGCCGGTCGGCTCGTCATCGAGCCTTCCCAATTGAACGCCGTGCGGGGCATGTGGGCATTGACGCGCATCAAGCTCTTCGTTTGCGAACCCTCGGAATCTGCCTCAGACGCGCGGTGGTAGGAGATGCCGCGATGCTTGGCGGGAACGTCGCCCCGGATGATGCCGTGCCCGGTCCTCACGTTCGAAGAACCAGTGTTTCGCACGCTCTGATGCCAGCAGATACATCATGCTGATCGCGACGAGGCCGAGGATGGTGGGAAGGGGCAAAGGAACAAAACCGAACCAGCTCGCGACCGGCAGGAAGGGCAGCGCGAAGGTCAAAGTCACAATGACAACAGACAGGGCGATGAGCAGGCGCGACGGCCGGCTCAGCCAGAATTTTTTCCGCGTGCGGATGATGAAAACGATCAGCAGCTCCGTCAGCAGCGATTCGACGAACCAGGCCGTCTGGAAGTGCTGTTCACCGGCGCCGGTCAAAAAGATGAGGAAGCCGAAGGTCAGAAGGTCGAACAGCGAACTGATCAGGCCGAAGGTGACCATGAAACGCCGGACCGACCCGATCTCCCAATGACGCGGCCTGCGCCTGTCCGCCTCGTCGACATTATCGGTGGCGATCGCGAAGGAGGGGATGTCAGAAAGGAAGTTGTTGAGCAGGACCTGCTGGGCGAGAAGCGGTAGGAAGGGGAGTGCGACCGAGGCGAGCGCCATGCTGATCATGTTTCCAAAATTGGCGCTGGTGGTGATCGAGATATACTTCATTGTGTTGGCGAAGGTGGTTCGTCCGTCGTCGACGCCTTGTACCAGCACGCCGAGATCGCGTTTCAGCAGGATCATGTCGGCGGCTTCCCGCGCCACGTCCACAGCACCGTCGACGGATATTCCGATATCGGCCTCATGCAGGGCAGGGGCGTCGTTGATCCCGTCGCCGAGATAGCCGACGACGTGGCCGCGCGACCTGAGTGCTCTTACGATGCTTTCCTTTTGATTGGGATCGATTTCGGCGAAGAGGTCGGTATGCGCAGCCTTTGCCGCCAGGGCCTGCGACGAAATCTGCGGCAGATCCGCCCCTGTCAGAATCCGGCCGGACGGCAGTCCGATTGAGGCGGCAAGGTGGGCCGCGACGTAGCGGTTGTCACCCGAAATTATCTTGATCGTCACGCCGCGTCTCGCCAGTTCGGCAAGGCATTGCTGAATTCCCTGTTTCGGCGGATCGAGAAAAAGCAGAAAGCCTTCGAAGCAAAGGCCGGCTTCATCCGCGCGCCCGGATGGGCCGGCGGAAGTCAATCGCCGCGTGGCAAGGCCGAGGACCCGAAATCCCTGCTCGCTCCAGTTTCGGAACTTTTCCTCGATCGAACCTCGTTTCTCCGTGTCAAGGGAGACCTCCTTTCCGTCGGTGCGGACCCTGGCGCAAATTTCCAATACGTTGTCGATCGCTCCCTTGCAGATCAACACCGTCTCTCCTTCCGGAGACGTGACGACCACCGACAACCGCTTTCGAGTGAAATCGTAGGGTATTTCGTCGCGCTTGACGAAGGATTGTTCGCGCGTATCGGTCGCCGTGGCTATGATGGCTTCGTCCAGTGGATTGGCCAAGCCGCTTTGCAGGGTTGCGTTGAGGCGGGCCAGCAGCAGAACGTCGTCGGATCGCTGCCCGTTCGCATCCATGCAGCCATCAAGATTAATGACACCCTCAGTCAGTGTTCCGGTCTTGTCGGTGCAGAGAATATCCATACTGCCGAGATTCTCGATCGCTTCAAGCCGACGGACGATGACACCGTTGGCTGCCATGGCCCGGGCGCCGCGAGCAAGCGTCACGCTGATGATTGCCGGCAGAAGCTCCGGTGTCAGGCCGACCGCGAGCGCCAGGGAAAAGAGAATTGAATCAATCAGCGGCCGTCCAAGCAGCGCATTGGCGAAGAAAACCAGGATGACCATGACGAACATGATCTCGGTCATCAGCAGACCGAAACGCCTGATGCCTTGGGAAAATTCCGTCTCCGGAAGCTGCCGTTCCAGGGTCGCGGCGATCGATGCGAATTCCGTGTGGATGCCGGTCTTGACTGTCAGGACAGAGGCCGTGCCGCTGCGCACCGACGTTCCTGCGAAAACACTGTTGCTGCGCCGGGAAAGGGGTGCCTCATCTTCCGCAACGCCCGGCGTTTTGACGACCGGGAAGGTTTCTCCGGTCAGCACGGCTTCGCTGACGTTGAGATCGCGCGCTTCCAGAACGATGCCGTCGGCTGGGATCAGGCTGCCGGCGGAAAGACGCAGAACATCGCCCGGCACGACTTCATCGGCGCGGACGGTGATTTCGGCGCCGTCTCGCACGACGACCGTTTTCTGCGACAGGCGCTGTTTGAGCTTTTCCGTTGCCTTTGAAGCCCCGTACTCCTGAAGGAAGCCGAGAACGCAACTAGCGAGCACGATAAGCGAGATGATGATCGCCTCATGCCCTTCGCCCATGGACGCGGAAATCGTCGCGGCCCCGACGAGGATCAGTACCAGCGGGCTGCGGAATTGTCGCCAGAGTACCGCGAGCGCCGAAAGACTCCGCTCCTGGCCAAGGGAGTTGGGACCGATATCCTTTAGTCGTCGCGCTGCATCGGAAGCGGAGAGGCCTCCCCGTGAGGTGTGCAACTCAGCCAAGAGTGACTCGGCCGGTACCGACCAATAGAGCGGCGTTCCGTGAGAAGAGACCGTGTCCATTTCCGAATCCTTCTCCACGAAATTGCAAGAGATTCCATGCAGTCCTCAACGGAGGCGGACATTTCAAATGCTCGTCAAAGATAGAAGCCGGGGGGCGGCACCGGCATATCAGGGGGTGCGACGACCTGGACCCGGTTATCCACCCGCTTCACGCCGGCGGTATTTTCCGCCGCGACCTGCATGGCATTCTTCTCGCGCAGATCGAGCACTCGGCCTTCGAGCGTGACCACGCCGTCGGCGACGCGCAGATTGACGGAATCTCCCCATTTCTGTCGCGCCAGCTCCGCTTCCAACGCATTTCGGATGTCGCTATCGGCTCGTTCGGCGTGATAACTGGTAACGTCGCGGACGAGCGCTGCCATGATATCGAAGCGGGTAACGATCCCGATGATTTCATCGCCTTCGACCACAGGAAGGCGTTTAACATTTTTCTCGGCCATAAGCTTGGCGGCGGTTTCGACGGATGCATCCGGCTGAATGGTCGCCGCCGGAGAGGACATGACTTCTGCGACGTCATTTCCGAAGCTTCTTGCATATTCTTCTGCAAGGCGACCGCGAGAAGAGAAAAATTCGCGCCAAAGGCCGTGACGAGCGTCGGTGTGGATTTCCCCGCGTTGCAGGAAATCACTTTCACTGATGATTCCCAGCAGGCGTCCCGCGTCATCGACGACAGGCAGGCCGCTGATGCGGTGATCCAGCATCGTGTTGGCGGCTTCCCAGATCTTTGCATTGGGCCCGATCGTCGTCGGGCTAGGAGTCATGATCGATCGAACTTTCAGCATTTTTCAGCCTCCTCAACTGAAAGCAGGATACGGCCGCTTTGCCGGCGTTTCGTTGATCGTCGTCAATTGGGATCGCCGCAGATTCACCGGCGGCATTCATCTCAACGATCTGCGGAAACCACGCAACGAGAATGCGAACAGCACGACCGCGATCCCCGCAAGCCCTGCTATGCACGCTCCGAATGTAGCAGTGCCTCGTAACTGTGCGCGACGGAACGGCCCGATCGCTCCAGGTGCCGATTTCGACTGAATGGCCACACGCCCATTGTGACTGAACCGTCGCACATGCGCCGGTCGAGGTCGGCCTAGTCACTGGTCGGCGATTGCACGATGAAATAGCTGGAGCCTCGAATGTCTGCCACATATTCGCGACTGTCAACCGTGTCGCCCCGATCTAGCACGGCGAAGGCCAGGTCCTTGACCTTCATGTTGATGCCAGTGGCCCTGGTCGGCCCGTCGCGTGAAATGGCGCTTCCTTCCGCTGGCGCCGGCAATTACGTCTTGGAGATGGCTGATGAAGGCGTATCGAGTGGGGCTCCGCTGCGGCAGACGCGCTACGCATCGGGCGTATCGGTTACCAGAACGCGGCTGGCACGCATCAGCAATATTTGGTCCCAGCGTACCGCGTCGTCCATGAAGTGCGTGGACATAAAGATTGTGGCTCTCTCCTTGCGAGACAGCTCGATCACGGCTTCCCAAGCGCATCGCGGGCGATCGGGTCTACCCCAGATGTCGGTTCGTCGAGGATGAGCAACTCCGGCCCACGGATCAAGGCGATCGCCAGCGACAACCGCTGCCGAATGACGAATGCAGAAGATGTTCGGGTAAGCATCCCATGACGTCGTTCAGGCATAAGCGATGCCCCAATTCCTCCTCCGTATAGCGATCTCGCCGACGAGCAAGCCGAAAGGTCAACTTTCCAATAGCCGTTCAACGGGCACTCCTGCTGCCGAAGCCGGGAAAAACCTTCTTCATCCGTTTCGACGGCTCCACCTTGACCGCGATCAATCTTGAACGGCTCCATGGATCTTTCGGCACGAAATTGCCTTCAGTTGACACAGATCATTGCGGCATCCGGCCAGCGCCGTAGCCTCGGTCACTGGAGCAACAAGCCAAACCAAGGGGTT
This sequence comes from Rhizobium sp. F40D2, assembly GCF_051810745.2. Lineage (NCBI taxonomy): Bacteria > Pseudomonadati > Pseudomonadota > Alphaproteobacteria > Hyphomicrobiales > Rhizobiaceae > Rhizobium > Rhizobium sp. F40D2. The sequence continues at coordinate 141,628 of NZ_JBPWQX020000004.1, read as the reverse complement.
CGCCATGACTTTGAAAACTCTTCTCGCAATTGTCGGGGCCTCAGACTCCGGCTCGGATATCAGAAGCGCGATCGAACTTGCGACCGAGCAAGAGGCCCACCTGTCCATTCTGGTCGTCGGCGCATCTTTGCAGCCGATAAGCGCAGATTATCCCATCGCTTCCGCTTGGATCGAACAGATGGAGGAGGAGATGAATGTCTTGCAGCTGATCGGGCGACAGGCGGAAGATCTATGTCAATTGAGCGACATTTCCTTCGATGTCGACTGCCTCTACGAAGACCTCTTCATCCTGCAGAAAAACATCGGCATGCGGGCCATGTATGCGGATATCGTCGTGGTTGGCCAGGGCTTGCGAGGCGACACCGGACTGCGGCGAGCCGTGGTGGCGGCAACGGCATTCGATTCTGGAACGCCGCTTCTCCTTGTTCCCAATAGCGGTAGCGCAAGCCTGAAGCCGAAGAGCGTGCTGGTTGCCTGGAATTCGCGCCCGGAAGCCACCCATGCCGTCAAGGCAGCATTGGAAGTGCTGATGAAAGCGGATGCCGTACAGCTTGTGCTTGTCGATCCCGACATTTCCTACTTCAAGAACGGCGGTGAGCCGGGTGCAGACATTGCGGCCTTTCTGGCGCGTCATGGTGTCAAGGTCGTCGTAAAGCAGCTGGCGAGCAGCGGTCGCACGACCGAGGACGTTCTTTTGCGTCACGCCCGCGAGCTCGGCTGCGATATGATCGTCATGGGAGCCTACGGCCATTCCCGGCTCCGCGAGCGGATATTCGGCGGCGTGACGGCCTCCGTCCTTGAAGACTGCAACCTCCCGGTCTTCATGGCGCGATGAGCGGACGAGAAATTCGTTAGACGTCGACTAAGTTTAGCCAAATGGACGCTGATGCGCGTCCACCCGCGTTGGTCTCCATCAATGCACCGGATCGACGATAGGTGAACATCCTAGGATCAATTGAGGAGATCGTCATGCTTGCGCAGGATCAGTCCCAGGTGCGCACCTATCTTGAGAAGGTCTTGCGCCGAGATGAACATCCGGTCGAAGTGATCGATACGCATATCTCCACCATTTTCCTCTCCGGCGACCGTGCCTACAAGATGAAGCGGGCCGTGAAATTGCCATATGTCGACTTCGCCTCAACCGAGGCCAGGGTGGCGGCATGCCGCAAAGAGCTCGAATTGAACGGCGTTACCGCACCAGAAATATATCTCGCAGTCAGACTGATAACGCGCGAGCCGTCCGGTGATTACGCCATCGATGGGATCGGCGAAGTGTGCGAGGCCCTGGTCGAAATGCGACGCTTCGATCAATCGGCGCTGCTTGATCGGGTCACCGTGTCAGGAGCGCTGACATCTTCGATCGTCGATGCCATGGCAAAAACGGTCGTGGGGTTCCATCGCCAAGCACCAGTGTCTCACGCGCTCTCCGGACGGTCCAACGTGGCGGCTGTTTTGACGATCAACGACGCGGGTTTTGCGACAAGCAAGATCTTTCCGCCGGAGCAAGTGCGACAGCTTACTGCGATCTTTTACGAACGTCTGTCGGGGCTGGCCGAGCTGCTGGATGAGCGCGAGCGTGAGGGCAAGGTCCGCAGATGCCACGGCGATCTTCATCTTCGCAACATATTCCTGTTCCGAGGCGACCCTTGCCTGTTCGATTGCATCGAATTCAATGACGAGATCGCCACGATCGATGTGCTCTACGATCTTGCGTTTCTGGTGATGGACCTCTGGCATCGGCGGGAGAAGGCACTCGCGAACCGGTTGATGAACCGGTATCTCGACGAGACCGACGACGAGGAGGGCTTCCGGGCGCTGCCGTTTTTCTTGGCGCTCCGAGCGGCGGTCAGGGCTCACGTAACCGCTACGCAGGCTGAAAACCTCAGCGGAGATCGAAAGCTTTCGCTCATCGAGGAGGCGCAATCCTATTTCGAACTCGCGCGTGCGCTGTTGCAGCCTGTAGCGCCTCGGCTCGTGGCCATCGGCGGTCTCAGCGGATCGGGCAAAACGACGCTTGCCGAAGCCCTGGCTCCGCTGATGGGCGCCGGCCCCGGCGCGCGGATAATTGAAAGCGATAGAGTGCGAAAGGCCATGCATGCCGTTCCGCCTGAAACCAAATTGCCGCCGGCAGCCTACAGGCCGGAAATCTCCGCGAAGGTTTATCGTCAGCTAGCCTGGCGCGCCCGCTTCATTCTGAACGGTGGCGGTTGCGTGGTCGTGGATGCAGTCTTCGACAAGCCGCGCAACCGTCAGATGATCGAGGAAGCGGCTGACATTGGAAGCGATCGCTTCCAGGGCATTTGGCTTGAAGCCGATCCGGCGGTCCTGCGGAAGCGAGTTTTTAGCCGGCCACACGGCGTTTCGGATGCGACCGTTGATGTGCTTGAGGAGCAGCTTGCGCATGACATGGGTGAGATGAACTGGAAGGTGCTCGACGCCAGCAAGCAGCCCGAGGCTCTCGCGCACGAAGTTCTCTATCCGGCTGCCGAGGATGCATTCAATGCGTCGATCTGAAGATGGACGCGTGAGTGGTCGTTATCCGGTTGAGGACGGGCTGCCGACAATTCGGATAAATGCATGCAGACATATTGCCGAGATTAGATCTCGGCATGCCTATTCGGCGACAGTTGATCCTCTGCGTACGGCGAGCCCCTTCCGCCCGTTTAGTGAAGTCATCTTCGCGCGAATATGGCCTCCCGCGCATTGCACTCAATCACTAGGCTCATGGGACGCAACTGGTCGCATTGGTGCGGGACCCACCGGGCCGCATTTTGGCAGCCATCCGGCTCTGTTTTGCCGGAACCTTCTTGATGCAGATCAAAGATATCCCTGCCGTGCGACGATAGCCTTGAGCAAGACGAGAGGAGTCTGCCATGTTCAACAACACGCTTTTGATGCCCAATCAGGCAATGCCCGCGACCGCAAGAAGCCTTTTCCTCACGCAGTGCCGCCTGAACGTCGAGGCGTCCAAGACGGTGCTGCGTTACCAAATCGAACTCCTGAGGTTCTGTAGTCATCAGCTTCAACGCTACCAAACTTTCCTGGACGACCTTGTCGAGAGCTTTGACTTGAACGATACGTTCGAGGTGGTGGCCGATTTTACACAGAACGCCTTGGCCGAGGCGCCGCAAGAGTCTGCGCGATTGGCGGGAATGGCGTCGAGAATGGTCTCGGCATCGGCAAAGGTCGTGCGCGAATTGGCCGATGAGACCGTCGAGGACATGGGCGCTCGTACATGCTCTTGAGATAGCCTCAAGACCCCTCGCCACCTGATAAGAAAGGTTTGAGCCGCGCTCGCTTCTCCCACGCAAGGAACGCTGCCGGCCGGCAGCGGCGGGCGATGAGGGGCGGCGTCACCGGAAGCAGCCCTAGAACCGAATGATCCTAGGCCGAGCGGTCCAAAATCTGAATACTATCCTCAATCCAAGGGTTAGGTGTTTAGTCCCGGCATTTGATGGATGGGATCGATGATGAATCGATCTGGCTCCAAAGTCCATCGTTTGCAGATGAACTCGTAAGGCGTGAGGCCCTTTAGCGTCTTGAGCCGGCGCCCGAAATTGTAGGCGTCGATAAAGTCGGCCAGATGTTTTTTCAACTGCGCATGATCGTCGTAGTGGAAGCGCTTGACGGTCGCCTCCTTGATCGTTCGGTTCATCCGTTCGACCTGTCCGTTGGTCCAGGGATGCTTCACCTTGGTCAGGCGATGCTCGATGCTGTGATCGTCGCAGACCCAGTCAAAGATGTGCTGAATGGCATTTCGATCACAAGCTCGGTTGGTGAACTGAATGCCATTGTCGGTCAAAACGGTGTGAATGGTGTAGGGCACTGCCACGATCAGATTGCGTAAGAACTGGGCGGCATTCATCTTGCCGGCTTTGGTGTAGAGTTCTGCGAACGCGAACTTGGATGTTCGGTCAATTGCGACAAAGAGATAGAGCTTGCCCTCGGCCGTCTGCACCTCGGCAATATCGATGTGGAAATAGCCGATCGGATAACTTTTGAACTTCTTCTTCGGTTCCTTGTCGCCTCCGACCTCCGGCAGACGTGAAATGCCGTGGCGCTGCAAACACCTGTGCAACGACGAACGCGTCAGATGTGAGATGGTCGGCTGAAGAGCGTAGAGGCAATCATCGAGCGGCAGCAGTGTATGCCGGCGGAAGGCGACGATAACGGCCTCTTCTTCGAGGGAAAGGGTCGTCGAGTGTGGGTCCTTCGGGCCTGTAGGAAGGTCGACCAACGATGTCCGCTTCTTCCATTTTGCTACGGTTTTCTGGTTGATCCCGTATCGCTTCGAAAGCGTTCTCAGGCTCTCTTCACTATTTTGTATTGCTCGACGGATTGCCTCTGTCGTCGTGGCGCTCCCGTGTAGAACCTGGCCCATAGTGCGTCCCTCCATGCCAAGGAAAATATTGCACCATCAAATGCCGGGACTAAACAGACAGACCTGACGCCTCCGCCCTCGCCGGAAGCAGGGCTGCCGCTACGACGTAGATGAGGAGGCTGATCAGGACGCAAACAAGATCGAGGTCGCCCTCGCCGATGGACCGCATTATGAAGCTGAGCTCGTTGGGACGGACGTGGAAACCGATGTCGCCGTCCTGCAGATTCCTCCGACCACTCTGATCCAGGCAAAATTCGGAACTGCGTCCTCACTGGAGGTGGGAGACGTTGTGGTGGCGATCGGCAATCCCTTCGGGCTCGCGCAGACAGCGACGATGGGCATCGTCAGCGCGCTCGGCTCGAGAAGGCCTGGGAACGCAAGGCTACGAGAACTTTATTCAGACGGATGCTTCGATCAATCCAGGCAATTCCGGCGGTGCCCTTGTGAATGAGGATGGCCTGGTTGTCGGCATCAATAGTGCAATCATCGGGCCGGCGGGTGGCAGCGTCGGCATTGGCTTCGCCGAGCCTGCCGAAACCGTCGAGGCCGTCATGCGGCAGCTCATACTGCATGGGAAGATCATCAGGGGGAACTGGGTGTGACAGCGCAGGACCTCACGCGGAGCCTAGCGATAGCGTTCAACGTCGACGCAGGGCCGGGAGCGTTGGTGAACGAAGTCAGGCCAGGTTCTCCCGCCGAGGCCGCCGGCATTCGCCCGGACGATACGATCCGATCTTTAAACGGAACGATCGTGCGGAGCGCGTCAGACCTTCATAAAGTGGTCGGTACGTGGCTCGAGGGCGCTCGTTTAGATCGATCGGGCAGGCGAGCGAGGCAAAGACATTTCGATCCTGATTGCAGCAGCATCCCCGGACGAGCAGACCGCACCGCAGACCGTCCGTATCGAGCGGGGGCCTTTTGCAGGTGTCGAGATCGAAGACAATCCCGACCGACACGGCGTGAGGGTCGTGGTGGTCACTGATGATACGACGGCTGCCCGGGCAGGACTCCAGCCCGACGACATGATCATTGCGCTCGACCGCAAGCCGGTTTCAGACATCGAGGGGGTCGTCAGTCTGCTGGCTCAGGAGGAACTCCGCTCCCTCGTTACGATCCGCCGATCAAATCATCAATTCTTCATGGCTCTGGATACACAGACCCAGTGATGGATCCAGGCACATCTCGGGTTCTCTTGACCGAGATCAACGATGAATGGCCGCAATATGACACTATCGACAAGTCGTATAGCTGAAGGAGTTCGTCATGAACGACACGGAAAAATACTTGAAAACTATGAAGACGGACCTGCAGCGTCGGCTATCGGCGATTGACGCCGATCTTTCCGCCGCCTTGGATCCGGATAGCGAGGATCGCATCACTCAGGTCGAAAATGATCAGGTGCTGGCGGAAATGCGAAGAGAGGCGGGCGAGCAAATCGTATCGATCGATGCAGCCCTCGAGCGCCTGAAACGTGGAACCTTCGGTCGCTGCGTCAAATGTCTCGCGCCGATCGAGCCCGCTCGGCTGGATGCTATTCCTTACACGCCTTATTGCGTAAGCTGTGCTCGTACGTCGGGTTAGAATTGGAGTATCAGGAACTTGTCTCGATTTCGGCCGCGGCGATCGATGGGTGCTTCGACTGAAGCGCCCCTCGACGGCTGCCGGCCATGCCGCTGTCGTCCAGAGCGGCCCTGAATGCCCGGCTCTCGCAGTCTGCCAGCATCTCCCTTTTCACTCCGCCCGGGATGAACTCGCGGAACTCTGAATGTCCGAAAGCGCCGACAATCAAAATATCGGCATTGGGTGATATAGCCGCGGACTGAATGGCCACCGCCGGCGTTTCCCATGCGTCTCTACAAGATGCGCGCGGCTGGTGTCGTCGATAAGCTTATCGTCTGTCAGCGAAATCACCTGGATCTTTGCAACCGGCTCGATGACCAGTGCGCGCTGCGGTTCGGCTCCCGTGGCGCCAATTCCGAAATTCTCCATTGATGAGGATCAAAGCCTGCGACGGGATCCACAACTAAGCTCCAAGACATCAACTTGGGGGCAGGCGATGAACTGGAAAACGATTACCGCACATCTCGACGTCGATAGCGCGCCTGATCCCCGTTTGGAGTTTGCAATCGACTTCGCATCCAACTTTGGCGCGGCGACCTCTCTCGTATCGGCAGCCGAACCAGCTCAGATATTGGAATCCGGGCTGGCCATCGAGACTGCGGCGCAAATCATGCATACCGAGGTCGCCGCCATCGAAGCAAAGCAGCGGGCGATCTACGACCAGCTGAGATCAAAAGCGGCCGAGGGACTGCACGTCGAATGGTCGACATCGATGCTCGATCCGACGTCGTTTCTACTCGATCATCTTTGTGGGAGCGACCTCGCCGTCGTCTTCGCCTCGGATTTCGGGCAGCGCGCTGATTTCCGTCGGACGATCGATATCGGCCGTTTGCTCGTGTGCTCCGGGAGACCTGTTCTCCTTGCCGCTCACTCAATGGAGCCTTTCAAAGGAACGCGCGTGGTTGTTGCCTGGAAAAACTGCAGGGAGGCGCGTCGGGCCGTATCGGATGCCCTTCCAGCGCTTGCGAAGGCCGAGGATGTCGTCGTTCTCTCGGTGCGGGAGCAGGGATCCGATCGTGACTGGAGCGTAGGCGACGTGGTGCAGAACCTCACTCGGCATGGGGTTGCGGCACGAAGCCTGTACGAGGATCGTCCTTCGCTGAGCGTCGCAGCTGCAATCACCTCGGTCGCGCGCGGTCTCGAAGCCGATCTTATCGTGGCGGGCGCCTATAGTCACAACCGTCTCAGGGAATGGATGTTCGGTGGCGTCACGAGATCCCTTCTTGAAGATAATTCACTTAATCGGCTGCTTTCCAACTGACGTTCGAAAGCTGATTGATACCGGTCAAAGACCATTCGGCCGTTACATTGTTCAATGAAGTGCAGCTGCCGAGATCGGCGGCAATAACTCAAGGAGAAACGCAATGGCAGATACAAGAACAAAGCCACTGGCGAAGACAGAAGAAAAATCTGTTGCTCCATTCGAGCGGTGGAGGCCGTTTGAGAACCTTCGCGCAGAAATCGATCGTGCCTTCCACGAGTTTGGTCCAACGACGTTCGGTAGGATGCCAGCGGCGTTTTCGCGCGAGCTTCCTGCGCTCGATGTGGTCGAATCCGAGAAGAGCTTCGAGGTCTCCGCCGAACTGCCGGGCGTCGACGCCACGAACGTCGACGTGACGTTGGCCGATGGCATCCTCACGATCAAGGGGGAAAAGACCGAGACAAAGGAAGAAAAGGAAAAGAACTACTACCTATCCGAACGCCGTTACGGCTCCTTCCGGCGCAGCCTTGAACTTCCGCGCGGCATCGACAGCGAAAAGATCGAAGCGAATTTCTTAAACGGAGTTCTGAAGATCGTTCTGCCGAAGACTGCAGAGTCTCAGGAGAAGGATCGCAAGATCACCATCAAGACCGCCTGACCGGTTGCGTTTCCGCCGCGCGGATGGTGACACGTAAAAGGTGCGGCGGAGAAGGGGAGGGACGCGCGCCCTCCCTTTTTCCGTTGATGTCTTCTCCTCAATGACCCTTGTGGCAACGCCGGCGTTCAATTTCGTCCAGTCGATTACGGCATTGCGATTGGTCAATGCGCGAAACCCGCGTCGGCCTATAATCGTTGTGCGATCACCTGAAAGGAGCGCTCGATGTCACTAGGATTACGAGAACTCACACTGGCCGAATGCTATGCGGCTTTGGAAGAGGCGCGGTTTGGACACTTGGCCTGCTGCAGAGACGGCCAGCCATATGTAGTGCCGATCTATTTCTCTTATGAAAAAGCTGTGGCCTATTGTTTTACGATGCCTGGCCGCAAGCTGGAGTGGATGCGGCAAAACGACAAGGTTTGCCTTCAGGTGGATCAGCGGCTGGGCTCCGGCTGGACAAGCGTCATCGGCGAAGGAAAGTTCGAGGAGTTTTCCGATACCGATCTCTGGCGGAACGAACGCCTACATGCATGGGAGGTGTTGCAGAAGCACTCGGATTGGTGGGAAGTCGGTTCGCTGAAGCCGAAAGAGCTTCCGGTTCTCGCCGAGTCGCCACACATATTCTTCGGAATTTTTGTTCGCACGTTGTCGGGCCGCGCTGCCTTTAGAATTGACTAGAACGTCTTGGCGGCAAGGAGGATTTTGCGGCAATGACTTCCGCACATCGCCCGAACCCCTATCTGTTGCTAGACCCACGTAAGGCTGTTCATATTGTCGAGCTCAATGCAGCCTATGCCGACGCGACCATGACATCGCCTGGAAGCATTGCGGCTACTCCTCTGTTCGAAGCTTTTCCCGACAATCCGGAAGACCTGAACGCCGACGGCGTCAGTAAACTTTTTGCTTCGCTAAAGCGAGTGGGCGAAACAGGTGCCGCAGATGCGATGGCGATACAGCGCTATGACCTCGTAATCGTCAAGGTGTTTTCGTCACGAAGTTCTGGAGGCCGATAAATCGACCGATCTTCGATGACAAAAGTAAACTCGTTTTTCTGTTGCATCACGTTCAGGATGTCACCGAAGCGGTTGCGGCGCGAGCCCTCATAGATGATCATCGGCCCCATAAGGAAAGGGCCGACGGCTGATGCCTGTCGGCCGAATCGAGCAGTCATTTGGCGACCTGGCCAAAATACCGCTTGGACCGCGCCTGAGGTCGGCTTTGTCAATGAGCCATGAATATCGGCATCTTGGTTTCTTCGATCATGCTTCGCGTCACCCCGCCGAAGATCGTTTGCTGCCAGCGCGGATGGTTGTAGGCGCCCATAACGATTAGATCGGCGGCGACATCGACGGCATGCTGCCGCAGAACCGCATCAGCTGGCTGTCCGCCGCTGGCTATGCGATCCACCTGGACCTTGACGCCATGACGGGCGAGATAGGCGGCGATGTCGGCTCCCGGTTCTTCGCCATTTGCGCCGGGGCTTGCGACCGGATCCACCATCGTCACATAAACGGTGTCGGCCTGTTTGAGCAAATCAAGCGATTGACGCGCGGCGCGTGAAGCTTCATCACTCGAATCCCATGCCAGAAGAACTGATCTCGATGATGGATTCATCGCCCGCGTTCCACGATTGATGAGGATCGGGGTCGGCGTTCGGAAGAGCGCGCCATCAAGGATGCGCTTGCGCAGTTGCTCGTCTCGGGCAGCCTGCCGCCCGACCAGGACGACGTCGGCATAGAGAGCCCTTTCGGCGATATCTTCGTCAGCCCATGCGAATTCCGTGTAGACGTCCTGGACCTCATAGGAGATATCGCTTCGGCCGAGGATGGTCTTGATCTCCTCGGTCCGCTGGGAAAGCACATCGATTTCCCGCTGACGCTCCTCGAGCCAGACGGGCGAGATGACATTATACTCCCCGATGACCGGAGCCGCTCCGAGTGAGATCACCAATGCACTCAAATGCGCGCCTTGCGCTCCGCAAAAGTCGATTGCGGTTTTGAGATCTTCCTCGAACTGACTGACGCTGAGGATGCTAAGTATTGTCCTGATGGCCATCTCGATATACCTCTCTGGTTGGATATGGTGGAGGATAGCCGCCATGGCAGCGGGTTCCTTGACCTTTGTCAAAGCACTACTGATTTCTAGCCTGTAGGCTGCTTCTTGATTGAGAGGAGCAGCTATGGACATCCCAATTCTGGAATTTCACGGAGCTTCAGGTTCTGTCACCGGATCCTGCTTTCTTCTCAAGGTCGGCGGGGCGCATATCCTGATCGACTGTGGAATGTTCCAAGGCTCCAAGACGGAGAAGGAACTCAACTACAGGCCGTTTCCATTCGAGCCGTCGACCATCGATACGGTGCTTCTCACCCATGCTCACATCGATCACTCCGGCCTGCTGCCAAAGCTTGCCAAAGGCGGGTTCAACGGTCCGATCTACACGACGCCTGCGTCGGCCGATCTTTGCGCCATCATGCTGCAGGATTCCGGGCATATTCAGGAATCGGAAGTTCGTCATCTCAATCGCAGGAATCGACGACGTTCCCGGGAAACTGTGGAGCCAATCTACACAGCAGACGAGGCGCGCAGCATCATGCCGCAGTTTATCGCAGTGCGATACGGCGAGTGGCGCGAGACAACAGGCGGAGTAAAGTTTCGTTTCTGGGACGCGGGGCACCTTCTCGGATCGGCTTCCATCGAACTCGAGGCAAGCGGCGCGGATGGGCCAATGCGTCTGCTGTTTTCCGGCGACGTGGGGCCAGGGCACAAACTGTTGGAGAACCGTCCGCAAGCACCGGGCGGAATCGACTATCTCATCTGTGAAACCACCTACGGCGACCGCGAACGCGAGGAGTATGCGCTGAGAGAAAGGCGTATCCATTTGCAAAAGCTGGTTGCTCAGGCAAACCACTCGAGCGGCGTACTGCTCGTTCCATCCTTCGCGGTAGAGCGCACTCAGGAAGTGCTGACGGACCTTGTCGCGCTCATGGATGCCGGAACGCTGCCACGAAGCCCGGTGATTATCGATTCGCCGCTCGCCTCCAGGGCGACCGAAGCCTTCAAGAAACATGCTGGAAGCATGGAGAACGGTGCCGCCTTCATCCGAGCGCTCAATGCTCCGAATGTGCGGTTTACTGAGACCGCCGAACAGTCCAAGGCCCTCGACCTCGTAAAGGGGTTCCATATTATCATCGCTGCCAGCGGCATGTGCGAGGCAGGCCGGATCCGGCATCGCCTGAAGAACTGGCTCTGGCGCGAAGAGTGCACCGTTCTCTTCGTCGGCTTCCAAGCCGCCGGAACGCTCGGCAGGATCTTGCAGGACGGCGCGCCAACCGTGCGCATTCAGGGAGAGGAAATACGGGTCAGCGCGAAGATCGCGACCCTCGACGCTTATAGCGGTCATGCCGATGCGAGTGAACTCGATGCTTGGGTGAGCGAGCGTGGCCCCATCCGCAAGGGCATTTTTCTCGTTCACGGTGAAGACAGCGCCAGAGACGCGATGGCGAACAGGCTTTCCAAAACGCAGCACGTCGAAATATTGTCCCCCCGCCTCGACGATGCCTACGAGCTCAACGGCACATCTGCGCGACTTCTATCCAGGTCGGTCCCCGCGCGTCTCCCACCGGAAGAAATCGGGCGTCAGGACTGGCATAATGACTATCAGAATTTTGTCCTCAGCCTGAGCGAACGGTTGAAGGCTAAGGCCGATCGCAAAAGCCGTGACGTGATCCTCCGCAGACTTCAACGTGCGTTGGACCTCGACACTGATCAGAATGGAAATGGGAGGCCGTAGATGCTGTCGACGGAAAGAGACTTCAAACGAGGCGGTGAGCGCTTTCCTATTCCCTCGCAAGGTGAAGTCGAGGGCAAGCTTCTAATGTTCGAAGTGGTTGCGGTCACCTGCTTGCAAGAGCTACTGGCAGAAACGGATTCGCATGTGGTCTCCAGACTTCGCCGAAGGCTTATCCGCAATCTGAAAGAGAGATGTATTCCACTGAAGCTGTGTGCCGACGACGAAAAGGCCGCAAAGGAATTTGCGCTTCAGTTGTTGAAGGCAGCCCTGGAAGAAGCAGAAAACGAGGGGCATGCCGGCTAGGCAATACTTGAGGAGGTTCGATGAGCGCCATTGCAGTCACGTTCAACACCGGGTCGTCGAGCTTGAAGATCGGCGTCTTCGGCATCGAGGCAGGTCGGGCGCGGCCGTCGGCCAGAGGCACTTTGAAGATCGGCGAGGAAACGCGGTTCACGTATGAGGCCGGAGAAAGTGCTCAGGAAACCGAGCTGCCAAACGTCAGGCATGTCGAACCGGGTGTGATTTCCGAAATTCTTTCCCGTCTCCTCCCTCAAGGCTCGCAGCCGGCGGTAATTGGGCATCGTATCGTTCATGGGGGCCTCCAGTTCACTGGTCCCGTCCTGATGGACTCGGATGCTCAAACGCGGATCGAGCAACTGGTGTCGCTGGCGCCCTTGCATCTGCCTCCGGCACTGGAGATCATTCGAGCCGTTCGGGCGAAATATCCCGATGTGCCGCAGACCGCGTCTTTCGATACGGCATTTCATAGCTCTCAATGCAGTCTGGCCACACGTCTGGCCATCCCGCGCGAAATGCATGATGCAGGCATCCGCAGATACGGATTCCACGGTCTTTCCTATATGTCCGTTTCCGAAAAGCTTAGGAAACTGGATCCTGATCTCGGCTGCGGCCGGGTCGTCTGCGCCCACTTGGGGAACGGCGCGAGCCTCTGCGGGATGGTGGACGGCGTCAGCGTCGACACTAGCATGGGGTTTTCTGCGCTCGATGGGGTGCCTATGGCGACACGGCCGGGATCGATCGATGCAGGTGCCGTGATCCACCTTCTCCGGACCGAATTCCACGACGCCGATCGGCTCGAAGACTTCCTTTATCACCGATGCGGCCTGCTTGGCGTCTCCGGCGTGAGCGGAGACGTGCGGGCGCTCATCGAAGACTTCCACCCTGCGGCAAGGGAAGCGCTGGATCTTTTCTGCTTCAGGGTCGCCGGCGAGATAGGCAGGCTCGCCGTATCGCTGGGCGGCGTCGACGCAATCGTCTTCACGGCAGGCGTCGGAGAACATCAGCCGGAGGTCCGAAACGGTGTTGCGCGCCATCTTGCATGGATGGGACTCGATCTGAACGAGTCTGCAAACAAGGCGAATGCGACCGTCATCAGTGGCCGGCACAGCGCGATCACCGCCTTAGTCATTCCGACGAACGAGGAGCAGGTGATCGCCGACGAGGCGCTTACTGTTATCAATCGACACAGGACGATCGAGAAGCATCGAGCTTCGTGAGTCCCGCGACGACAATCGACGAGATCCATGATCTCAGGCAAGCGATCGAAATGCTCGACACCAGCCATGTCGGGGCGGTTCTCGTCGTGGACGGAGAAAGAAGCTTGGTGGGCGACCTCCTTTGCCCGGGCCCATCATGCGCGTCGGGTACCCACAAAACGAGACCGCGATTATGCCTTGGCAGGCTATATCAGTCCCGGCTAGCGCATCAAGCATGGGAAGGGCGAACTCGATTCCGAAATCGAACATGAGGTCTCCCGAGTTGCTTGTCAGCGCTTGCGCGACACCACAAGTGCGGTGAACCGAATAACCGTTGCCTATCACGTGCTGAGCCGGATCAAGCCGCCCCGGCGTGGATTGCACTATGCAGATGGGTTGCCGGTGAGCCCTTCACACCAGGAATAAGGCGGCGCCGCCCGCAAGTGTCGCTATGCCGGTCGTGATTGCCAGCCGAACCGCATAACCGATGCTTCCCGCCGTTGCCGCAAGACCGGTTTTCGCCAGAAGATTGGCGAAAGCGGCGACCGCTATAGCGTGCGCGGCCGCGGCCGGGGGCACGGTCTGCGACGACAGCTTCGCGATGGAGAGGGTTATCGCATCGAGATCGCCTAGCCCCGTGACGAAAGCGACCGCGAGCAGTGATTGCGTTCCGAAGACCGCCAAAGTCGCCCGCGTCACGATGGTCACGACGGCAAGCAGAAGCGCAAAGCGAATGACGACCATCACTTCCAGCGGATTCCGCGGCGAAAAATCGGAACCGCCATCGGAGCGCCGCGACAATCCGGTCAGGCCGCCGGCCATGGCAAGGATCGCGGCAGCCGGGCCGAGCGATGCCGCAAGCTCCCTCAGTATATCAGGCGCGATGACGCCGCAGATCAAAAGCACCCGGCTCAGGGATACGGCTCCGGCCAGCATCGCTCCGGCCGAAAGCAGCGGCGAGAGGGCGGGCGTCTGCGTCGACTGGCGGGCGAAGGAAAGCGTCAGCGCCGTCGACGAGACGATACCGCCGCAGGCCCCGGTCAGCAATATTCCGGCCCGGGCGTCGCTGAGCCTGATCATGACGTAACCGGCGAATGAAACCGCGCCTATCAGGATGGTCATCATCCAAAGCTCGAAAGGGTTGATCGTCTGCCAGGGATCGACCGCCTCGTCGGGAAGAATGGGAAGAATGACGACGGTCATCGTCAGCAGGATCAACGCGGCCCGCAATTCGAGCCAAGTCAGTTTCCGGAGGAATCCATGCAGCGGCTCCCGCGCCGCCAGAAGCGCAGTGATCGCGACGGCACTCGCCGCCGTCGCCGTCATATCCGCAACGACGGCGCCAAAGCCGAGCGCGAAGACCGTTATCGCCGCGATGGTGCCGGTCGCGCTGTAATCTTCCTCCCGTGCTGCCTGCAGGCGGCTGAAGACGAGGATCGTGATACAAAAGAACACGAAGATCGCCGTCGGCAGGATCGGTCCCGTGACCGGCTGCAGGAAACCGCAAAAGCCGCCGAGGAAGCTCGATAGGCCATAGGTGCGGATGCCGGCCACTCTCTTGCCCGGCGCAGCCTCGCGTTCGCGCCATCCCCGCTCGATCCCCACGAGGACACCGATCGCAAGCGCCAGGCTGAGCCTTTGGAATGCCTCGGTCGTTACCAATGAGATCATCATCCGAGGGTCCAGACATTGCCAGCCCACCCGCCCTCGCGGGAACTTCTGCCCAATATGCCACGACGCCCGTGCATTTCGATCTCCTTATCCATGAAATCCAACCGCGGCCGTGCCACCTGGATCATTGCGACAGATCAAACTTGCTCGTGCGTTCCCAGTGTGGATCGATAGGAGCCCTGCATAATTTCCTAAATCGGAAAACATTCAAGAAAATTATGCAATAATTCAAAGTGTTACAACGTCAGCGCGGACGAATCGTCCTGACCGATCCGAAACTGGACGCCGGTCAGTTGCAGAGTGAGGCAGGATACGCGACCGGCGTCCAGATCGAGGAGAACTGGCGGGCGTCAGCCGCGCCATCTCCGAACGGTCAATCCAGCCTGGCAGTGAAGACATAGCCGACGCCGCGCACGGCCTTGATGAATTGCGGCTTCTTCGGATCGGTCTCGATCTTGCGGCGCAGCCGGACGATCTGGGCATCGATCGTGCGGTCGAAAGCCTCGAGGTTTCGGCCCCTGGTCAAATCCATCAGTACGTCGCGGGTCAAAACCCGGCCGGCATGCCGCACGAAGGTCGTCAGCATATCGAATTCGCCGGTCGTCAGCTCGACCTCCGCGCCCTCCGGATCGAGAAGCTGGCGGCGACTCAGATTGAGCTTCCAGTCCTCGAAGCCAATGATTTCCTCGCCGGCCGCTTCGGCATTGCGCGGCGAAGCTTGCCGGCGACGCAGGATCGACTTCAGTCGTGCGTGGACTTCGCGGAGATGGAAGGGTTTGGCGATATAATCGTCCGCGCCGACTTCGAGGCCGACAATTCGATCGACGACATCGTCCCGGCCCGTCAG
Source organism: Rhizobium sp. F40D2 (assembly GCF_051810745.2). NCBI lineage: Bacteria > Pseudomonadati > Pseudomonadota > Alphaproteobacteria > Hyphomicrobiales > Rhizobiaceae > Rhizobium > Rhizobium sp. F40D2. Next base: position 125,964 of record NZ_JBPWQX020000004.1, on the reverse strand, counting down.
CATCATGATCGGGACATCGGACTGGGCGCGGATCTCGCGGGCGAGATCAAGACCATCGGTCCCGCCGGGCAGGACCAGATCGAGCAGGATGGCGTCGAAACTTTGCTGGCGCAGCCGTACCCGCATCTCGGTTCCGTCGGAGGCGGAAGAGACGGTGTAACCCTCCTCTTCGAAATAACGCGTCAACATCTGGCGAATGCGCGGATCGTCGTCGACAACGAGCAGATGCGCGTCATGCTGAGCTGTTGCCATCGTCCATCCGTCAAGCCGTTGCTCGTTGCAGGTCCTATCCAGTGGCATCGTCTTTAACATGCTCGCCGTCCCGGTGTCATCAGTGGCCGGGCAGTTGTTCTCATCGGCAACAGGAAGGAATGAAGCCGAAGGGCGAGGGGCCTCGGGCTACGCCGACCCCATAAAGCTGATTCGATTGCGCAAAAAAACTCCAGCTTCAAACCGGAAGAGGTCGGTATGCCACTTCTGCGCCCGCTGACACTTCGGATGATTGCCACGCGTGGCGCCATCTGCGGACATCATTTGCGGTAATCAGAAGTGAGTCACCGCCCGTCGCCTTCGAGCAGAAACAGCTCGCCGCAATATCGCAGAACATGTCGATGTATTCGAGAAGGCGCACTTCGGTTGCGCGAGGCGGCGAAGCGACTGACAGCAATGCGCGTCGTGAGACGACGACGATTTTCATCTCGGCGCCGAAACGCACATCGATGCGCCCAGACTTGTCCTTCGCGTTCAGGCTTGCTGCGACGACTTCATACGGCATTCAATCGCTCCTGTTATCGGCGGCCGCCGCGTTGCTTCCAAATTTCTCTCAAGTTACGACGTGAGCTGAAACAGACTTTGACCTTAATCAATGCGACACCGCCTTTGTCGCTGGCGGCGGCGGTTCAGTTCAGGCGAAGATGGCAATGGGGTCGGCGCCGAACATCGAGGCGTGACCTCCCGAAAACAGCAGCCACACCGTCAAAGCCGCGGTGGCCAGGACTGCGAGCAGAAGCGGCATGTCAATCGTCGACTGTTCTCCCTTGAAATAGGCAGCGAGCGGCCAGACCGAAGTGTGTTCCGCCAGGTTTGCCCAGGCGCAGCCGAGGCGTCGTTTCGCGCGCTTTTCGGTCATTGGAATTGTGCCCAATGAAAATGCGGCAAATCCTCCGAATAGCAGCAGCGATCGCAAATCGCCGTTTGCGGCGATATGGCCGGCCGCCCAGGAAGCAAATCCCAAAAGAACGGGATGTCTGGTGATTTTTGTGACCGAGCCAAGCATCGGCGACGAGTTCAGGGTGATGGAAAGAGGATTGGCGCTCAAAAGTCCTGAAATCACCAGGAAAATGCCTAGGGGAGCAAGCATGAACGTAACGGCGGCATTCCACGGCCGCAGGTCCCACAACGGTATGTAGTCCATGGCGAGGGCCGAAGAGAAAACCCAGATCAATGCCAGAGTGGAGACGGTAGAGTAGCCGACAAAATAGACCGCCCGGCCGACATGGCGGATCAATCCGGAACGGATGATGGGGATTGCCGGAATGGAGTGAAGCGCAACGAAAAGCGCGAAGGCGGCAAGAAACATGGTCAAATTCATTTTCCTGGTTGGCCTGGGGATTGCTGATCGGCATTAATCCCGCTCGCCATCGGCAAGATTGAGAAGTTTCTGAGGGTCGGTTACCGTCAGCTTCTGCCGGCCGCCCTCCACCATTCCCTTCGCTTCCCATGCGCTGAGAATTCTCGACACTGTATGCAGCGTCGTTCCTGTCATTTCGGCGATGTCTTGGCGTGATATCGGGAAATCGATACGAATGCCGGTTTCGACCGGCCGTCCCGCCTGTTTGGAAAGCCTGAGGACGGCGTGGGCGACCCGCTTCTCCACTTCTTCTGTCGACATTTCTCGAATGCGGGTGTGGGCCTCCTCCAGCCGCTGGCCGATCGTCTGCATGGCGGTAACGGCAAGGCGCGGGTTCTGTTCGACGAAACGCGCCCACATGTCCGTCGGCCAGCCGATGACGAGGCTTTCGGCCGCCGCCATCGCCGTCCCCGGATAATCCTCCCTTCGTAACGCCATCGCAAAGCCGAACAAGTCGCCCGGATGAACCATCCGTACGATGATCTGCTGTCCGTCCTGTGTCACCTGCGTCACCTTCAGGCGGCCGTGCAGAAGCAGGAAGAAGAATTTTGCCCGAGCGCCTTGTTCGAAAACCGCATCCCCCTTGGCGACGCGGCGCGGGGCGGCGTGCTGCAGCATCGCGTCGAGATCGGTATCGGTCATTCGCTCGAAGAGCGGCAACGATTTCAAAATCGTCCGGTCAACTTTCATCATCATCCTGCTCTGCCCTGGGAGGGCGTCGCCGCTTCGAACATGTCCGTCATTGCCCGTCTCGCGAAATCTTTCAGGCTTTCCAGAAAACCCGGCCGCCGCACGAGCCGGAAGCCGAGATTATCGGGAGGGCTTCCGACGGAGCATCCGCCGCCCTTCGGATTTCTTACGAAGCTGCTCATCGGCGCCCGATGTTTGCCGGCGGCGATCATGATGCCGCAGGTCCCGGGATCTGGATTCTCTGAACGGTCGTTCTTGCCGAGATCGATGCGCTTGTTGCAGGTCGAGGTCCATTCCCAGACATTGCCGGCAAAGTCCACCAGACCGGTTTGGCTGACGCCGAAAGATCCCTGTGGCTGAGGTCTGGGATTGATCGACGCTGCCCTGCGCGCTTCGCGTTCGTAGTCAGCGAGCCAGCGGTTTGCGGGGTTCTTGTCGTTCGGGTCTATGCCGAGGGCATCGTCGGGAAAGCGGTCGGCGGCGGCATATGCCAGTTCGACATCGCTCGGCAGGCGCCATTCGGCGCCCGTGCGTTCCGATAGCCAGGCGGCATATTGGATAGCATCGTCGTAACTGATGCCGGTTACCGGAAGCTCGTCCTGCGAGACGCTGCTTCGACCCTCGGCCGGCGCACAGCGGTCATCCGCCACGCAGCGGTTATAGTCGCCAAGCGTTGTCTGATACTTCATGATTTCGAGCGCGGACGTCAGTCTCATCTCAAGCTTGGGCGCGTCGACGGCCAGGCCGTTGCGGAAATATTCAGCGGCGTCGCGATAGGCGAAACTGTGCGGTGCAACGACGATCGTCTGCGGGGCAGCAAACGCCAGGTGGGAACCTCTGGTCACGATCAATCCCGATTGTACCGCGACAGCGGCCGAAAGGGCCGCGAGCAGCACAAGTGGAATTGCTATGGAGATGCCTGAAACGGGTTCGATCGCAGCATTCCTGGCCATGATTTTTTCGCAAGTCGCGCCCCTAAAACATGAATGGTGCGCGGGCCGCCCCTGGCCCGCGCACCGCCCCCTCCGCCCAGGTCAGCTCGCCGACGGTGCCCTGACCGAAGTCATGAGATCGTCGTCCCATTCACCGGTCACCTTAAAGTGGGCCGCCGCCCCCAGCTCGAAAGCCTCTATAAGGTTGTGGTTCACGTAGGCGTAGATGCCTGGCTGAGCGAAAGTGTAGAGGGCAGCACCTGCCGTACCGCCGGGGATGAACCAGGTTTCCTGGTCCGTGTCGGGCGGGTTGAGAAATTTGCCGGTCGCCCAGACATATTCGCCGTGCCCGCCGATCAGATGCGGCCGCGTATCCCGGTTGGCCTGCGAATGGACGATCAGGACGGTTTCGCCGACCTTCGCGGTCATTGCATCGTCTCCGGTCAGAGCTCCGACAGCGCCGTTGAAGACGATATGGGTTGGCGTCAGCGTCTTCATGACGGCGACTGTGTCCTCGTAGGCTTCGCCGGGGCTGTCGTATTTCTTGAATTTGCCCGTTTCGTCACGCGGGATGTAGAAGTCCTGCTCGCCGACATAGTAGACCTTGTCGTAGACGAGGGGCTTTCCCTTGCCGTCTTTGAGACCCTCGCGCGGCAGGACCATGATCGCGCCGTTCATGCCCGAGGTGACGTGCCACGGCACCATGCCGGGAGGTGCACAGTGATAGACGAAGACCCCGGCCTTGGTCGCCTTGAAACGCAGAACGGTGCTCTCGCCGGGGTTGACCACCGTCAGCGCCCCGCCGCCCAACCCGCCTGTTGCAGCGTGGAAGTCGATATTGTGCTGCATCGTATTGGTATCGGGATTGGCGAGGGTGAGCTCGACATAGTCATCCTGATGGACCACCATCAGCGGACCGGGAACCGATCCGTCAAAAGTCATGGCGTTGATCTCGGTGCCGTCCTTGTCCAGAATCATCTTCTTTTCCTGGATGGTCAGCGTGAACTCCTTGATCGTCGGCCCGGCCTCGGCCTTCAGCGTGTGGGCATGGACAAAGGGCGGCCTGACGAGCTCGACCTTCTCGCGGGGAAGCTTCGAGAGGTCAACCTTCGTCTGTCCGGCTGTCTTGAGGGACTCGGCCGAGGCAACTTCTTCGTTAGCCTGCACCGTGCTGGATATGATGATTGGCGTCAGCGCTCCGGCAACAGCTGCACCCGTCAGCATCGTGCGCCGGGTCATTTGCAGAGTATTTGTCATGTCTAATCTCCTGTCGTCGAAGACCGAGCGGACGCCGCCCTGTCGAATGGAGAGTAGAACAAAGCGGATGGAATTCTTTGACGTGGCGCAAACTGGCTATTTGTGCCGGCGCAAAGTTCAAAAAATCTTCTTTGCGTAATCTCAACGACTTCAGTCTCGCCTGCCGGCATTTCTACATGATCAAAATGGAGACATCGATCATGCAGAGTACAAGGAACGTTGAGGCGAGGGAGCCGCGAGGGATGAGTCGTTCCGGAACAGCGCTGTTCTCTTACGGCTTTCGCCCTTTCTTTCTGGCCGCCGCCATATGGGCGATCGTCGGCATCGGCCTCTGGACGGCATTCCTGAATTATAGCGTTGCCCTGGCAAGCGATTACGGGACGCTCTACTGGCACGCTCACGAGATGCTCTTCGGTTTCGCCCCCGCAGTTCTTGCCGGCTTCCTCCTCACCGCGATTCCGAACTGGACAGGCCGCCTTCCGATTTCCGGGCCTCCGCTCGCGGCGCTTTTTGCAATGTGGTGCGCCGGCCGGATCGCCATGTTAGCGAGCAGCGGCATCGGGGTGACGGCCGCCGCCGCCATCGATTGCCTGTTCCTCCCCCTGATGTTCGGCTTATGCGCCCGGGAGGTGGTTGCGGGAAAGAAATGGAAGGATCTCAAGGTCGTCGCCGGGTTGGCGGTCTTATCCGTCGCCAACTCCTTCTTTCATCTCCAAGTGATCGGCGGCGGCAATCCGGAGCTTTCCATTCGTCTCGGCCTTGGCGCCTACGTCTTGCTCGTCACGATCGTTGGAGGGCGCATCCTGCCGAGCTTTACGCGAAACTGGATCAATCAGCGCGGCCGCACGGATTTTCCGGTTCCCTATAACCGTTTCGATGCGGCAACGATCGTCGCCGGCGCCATCTCTCTCACTACCTGGGCGCTCTGGCCCGAGGCCGTCGCCACCGGCTTGTTCGCGGCCGCCGCAGCGGTGATGAACGCAATCCGCCTCGTCCGCTGGCGGGGGTGGGTGACCTGGCCGGAGCCGATTCTCTTCGTGCTCCACGCCGCCTATGGCTTCGTTCCCCTGGGATATGCCGCCGTCGCCCTCGGGGCCGCCGGGCTGTCACAGATCGCCATTCTTCATGTCTTTGCAATCGGCGTCATGTCGATGATGATGCTGGCGGTCATGACGCGTGCAAGCCGAGGCCACACGGGGCGGCAGCTCAAAGCGAGCCGAATGACCAATGCATCCTATATCGTGCTTGCCGCCGTTGCTGTCCTTCGGCCGCTGGCAGAGCTGCTGCCCGCGTGCACCACGGAGATATTGTTGCTGTCTTCCATCGGTTGGACGGTCGCGTTCGGCCTGTTTGCGCTCGAACATGCACCGTTCCTATGCCGCGACCGGAAACCTCTCGTCGCGAGAAAGCCATGAGGGCGAATGCCGCTTCAGGTGATGGCTTCCGCATCTATTCGCCGGGCAAGCGCCCCATCATCTCCGGCGACCAAGCCGGCTCGTAGACAAGGTCGACGCTGGCGGCCGAGACCCCGTCGATCCCTTCCGTCCGCGCTTTCACAGCCTCGGCGAGGAAGGCGGAGGCCGGACAGAAACGCGTCGTCGTCGTCATTTCTATTCTGACGGCACCATCGTCCGAAATCTCGATGCCGTACACAAGTCCGAGCGCTACGACATCCGTTCCGAGTTCCGGATCCTCGATGGCGCGCAACGCCGCCAGAATCGTGGATTTGGAGGCCTTAGGGGCAAGCATCGGAAACCCTCGCCGGTGTTGCCCTGATCATGATCCTGTAGATCTTGCCGCTGGCGTCGAAATTCCCGATCCACTCATGGCCGCGCGCCTTGAGCTCATTGAACAGGAACAGAGGCTCGCGGTTCAGAAGCGCAAACAGCACTTCGCCGCTCTCCATCGTCTCCAGGCGCGAAAGAATGCGCTCCATTGGTTCAGGTGGAGCGAGGTCCGTCAGATCGAGATTCCATCTCGGCTCCGGCCAGATTGCCTCCGCCGTCGCGGTCGCCGCTTCGACATTGCCGCCCGGCTTTTGCCCGGGAACGAAATCGATCTCCCAGTCGTCGTCGGCAAGGCGCTTGCTCAGATGCGAATAGCCGCGCTGCTCCAACTGGCGGATCAATGGGACGGGCTCGAATATGGCGTGCAGCCGCACACCCTCGCCGGGAGCGAGGGCTGCGAAAGTGTCCATGATCAGCTGAAACGGCATGCCGCCGTCCCGCAGGATCTGTCTGACGTCGAGTTCACGAAGCTGAACCATTGGCGTTACCTCTGTGGTTTGGCGGCGACGAAAAGCGCCGGCCGTTGAAAGGGTGCCTGCTTCGCGGCCGGGTCGACATTCGCCAGGCGACGTGCGAGGACAAGCTCGATGGCGAGAGCAGCGGTGGCAAAAGTTTGAGCCGTAACGGCAAAACGAAAACCCGCATCCGATCCAGCCGCGATCGCCGCCGCTGACGCAATGACGGCAAGATAGAAGATGCAGAGCCAGGCCATAGTCCGTCGCTCCTTTATCAGCTCGGGCAGCCGGGGTGTCGGCCTGCGTCCGAGAAGCGGACCGAAGGCCTCGATCCAGGTCAGGAAGGGAACGATCTTGAGGAGTTGCGACAAGCCGAGGCCCGTCAGCCAGCCGAAGACGAACAGATAGGTTATGGCGGTAAAAATCTGCTGGCCGGCGTCATAGACAAGGGCAACGGCAAACATCGGCACCGAAAGGCCCAGCAGGACGAAAGCGGGCAGGGATCCCGACATGTTCAACTCGAGGCTTTTTCGGCGTCTAGCACGATAGGTCAGCAACAGCTCGGCGAGGTAGGCCGCGATCGGAAGCTGGAAGAACAGCGATCCAATCAGAAAGACGCGCTGCCCCAGGGAGGGTTCAAATATCGTCGAGACCGTCGCAACGCCAAGCGTTGTCGCGGCGAACGCTCCCGTGCCGCAGACGAACGGCGATTTCTTCATCTCCTGGGAAAGCAGGAACATCGGAAGCAGCTTGTAGCTGACGCCGATCGCGGCAAAGGTCATCCATCCGGCGAGGCCAAAGCTCGCGTGGAAGGGCGCGGCATCGGCGACGAACTCACTGATGCCGGGGCTCGTTGTCAGTCCGGAAACCGTGACGGCAAACAGCGATCCCAACGCGACGGTCATCGCAAGGCAGCCTATGCCGAGCATGACTAGCGGTGAGGCAGCATGAGCCGCCCTGCCGCGCCACAGACCTGATAACAGCACCAATGCGATCGACACGAGCGAGACCGGTAGCACCGACGATGCCGCGATCATGACTGGGCCTGCCATAGCGGATCCCGTGTCGATCAGCTCGAAACCGCATAGGAGAAGTCCGAGGCCGGCGACCGAGCCAGCAAGGCAGGGCAGGTCGAGCCACCCGGTCGACGGGCCGAGGCCTGTCAGCACGGGCGTGAACTGCAGCAGCGCCCCAATCATCAGCAGGGCGAGCCAGCCGATCGTCATCGAATGCACGATCATAAGCGCATGGGGTTCGGCGACCGGCGAGGACGGCGCCCAAACTCCCGCCGAAAGCAGGCTTTCCGCCAAAAGCAGGAAGATGAGCGCCGCGCCGAAATAGGACATTGTCCAACGCGACAGGGTTGTGCCGACGGGCATCATCGCGCCGATCCGAACTCAATGGCTGCCGCAGCAGCAGTCACAGCCGGTATCCTGCCGGGTGATCTGCACCCGCCAGATTTCAGGGCCTTGTTCCAGATAATCCCAGGCGAACTTCCCCGGAAATCCGGTTTCAAGTTGGTAATGCAGAGGCCGAGGCTCGTGATCGCTGGTGATCAGCAAACTGGCGCCGGGAGCCAGCGCGCGGAGCGTGCCGAAGATCCGGGGATGCCTCTCGACGGCTGCCAGCATGCGGACATCGATATGAGGGGTTTGGCCCTGGGCATTTTGCGCTTCAGTCATTCTTGTTCGTTTCCTTGTACCGCATCCTTCGAACAGACGGGATCGCGGCTCATCCCGTGTCAGAACGAGATTTTAGGCGGCTTCGGAAGAGCTGACTTTGACAGCGGACAAATATCCTGGTGATTCCAGGCGAAGGATCATCATTGATTTGGGACAAGGAAAACCGCGCGGCCGCAGGTCATAAAGCATCCTACTTTTGAAAAGGATGGGACAATGTCCGATGATCTGGTCGCCAAATACGGCGACGCGCGGCTTCCGCGTTATACGAGTTACCCGACGGCGCCGGCTTTCTCAGCCGCGGTGGGGCCCGATGAATACGCAAGCGGCCTCGCAAATATTGGAAAAGCCGGCCCCGTTTCGGTTTACCTCCACGTTCCATTCTGTCGTTCGATGTGCTGGTACTGCGGCTGCCACACGACCATCACCCGGCAGGATGCCCCGGTCGTCGAATATCTTGATGTGATGAGCCAGGAGATCGAGCTCGTCTCCTTTGCCGCCGGAAACGACGTGCCCGTCAAGAACGTCCATTTCGGCGGCGGCACGCCGACGATCATGAAGCCGCAGGAATTTTCCTCCCTGATGGCAAAGCTCCGGAGCGCTTTCGCATTCGAGGCGGATGCCAGCGTCGCGGTCGAGATCGACCCGCGCACATTGGCTGCTCCCATGATCGACGCGCTCGGCGAAAACGGCGTCGACCGCGCAAGCCTCGGCGTTCAGAGCTTCGATCCGATCGTGCAGGCCGCGATCAATCGGCTGCAATCTTTCGAGGAGACGGAGACGACGGTCGCCGGGCTGCGTTCGGCAGGGGTGACCAGCATCAACTTCGACCTTATTTATGGCCTTCCCAAGCAGACCGTCCAATCCTGCGTCGAAACGGTCCGGCTGGCCGCAGAGCTGCGCCCGGAGCGTTTCGCCGTCTTCGGCTACGCCCACATACCCGCCTTCAAGAAGCACCAGCGCCTGATCGACGAAGCCACGCTGCCGGACGCAAAACAGCGCAACGAACAGGCGGAAGCGATCGCCGAGGAACTTCAAAAAGCCGGATATCAGCGCATCGGGCTCGATCACTTTGCACTGGCGGATGATCAGCTGGCGCTCGCCGCGCGCACCGGTGCGATGAGAAGAAACTTCCAGGGCTATACCACGGATGACTGCGGCAGCCTCATCGGCCTCGGCGCATCTGCGATCGGGCGGCTGCCGACCGGCTATATGCAGAACCACGTGCCTCTCGGCCTATATGCCGAGCGGGTCGCCTCCGGCGTGCTGCCCACGGCCAAGGGATATATTCTCAGCGAAGAGGACAAGCTTCGGGCGAGGATCATCGAAAGGCTGATGTGTGATTTCGAAGTCGACCTCGGAAAGTTGAGCAGGGATTCCGGTTTCGACACCGGTTTCCTTGTCGAGCGCAACGATCGGCTGAGCGAACTCGTGGCCGAAGGCGTCGCGACGATCTGCGGCGAGAGGATCGTCGTATCCCAGCACGCGCGCTTCATGGTGCGCGCCGTCGCGGCGGCATTCGACGCCTATTTCGGCTCTCACGGACGCACGCATAGCAAGGCTGCGTAGAGCCTTCCTCGTTAGTTGTGCCGCCATCCAGGCGTGGGAGCGCCTCGTGGGCGCTTGCCGGATTCTTGTCGCCGCCTCAGCGGATCCAGACGTTTCGCCGTCCAGTGTGTGTGGCAGTTGATACAGGCGTTCTTTTTCCAGATGCGCTTGCCCCTGGCGACGCTTTCGGTCAGCGTCGCCTCATCGGTCGATACGGTCGGGATGCAGCAACGGCAGTGCGCCGTCAGCCCGACGAATATGGCGAAGAAGAAAGCCGCCCCGACATGGAACGCGTTTCGTTCTGGGATGCAGCTTCGCTCTCGGGCTGGGATGAAATCAATGCGGCCATACTTACGACGGTGGGGGTGATATCGCATCCTCTCTTTGATCGATCGCAAAGAGGTCGCCGATCATCCAGCCTAGGTTCTGTTGACCGGAGATTCTGATGACCGACGCTCAGATAGGACTATCGATAGCAACGCCCGTGATCGTAACCTTCACGATCGCCCTCTATCGCATGGGTGTCGTCTCCGCGGTTCTCGCGGCAATAGCGATCGCCGCCAGCTTCTTCTTGCAGAGGTAATATGATGAACAGTCCGATCCCGAACGATTTCGCGGAACTCGAAAATTGCTACGATCAGCTCCTGTCCTGGTGCGACGCGCTGCGGGCCGTCGCCGACTTCCTGCCTTGCCGTATCGACGAAGGGCTTTGCGGCCGTATTTCAACCGGCCTGCTGCCTCTCTTGCTGACGACACATCAGCTCGAAGACCGCCTGATTTCATCGGGACTTGGACTGATCATGGAAGCCGGGGAACGGACCGACGCGGAGGAACGCCGGCGAGCGGGTCGCTTGTTCGATTATGGCGCAGCGCGGGACATCGTCGTCACGCTGGAAGCTCTTGGCGAGGGGCGCTGCCGGCTCTCCTGGGAAGCCGTCGGATATCAACTGTGCTCGTTCTTCTGCTCGATGCGCCGGCATGTCAAATCGGAACGCGAGTTCATGAGATTGATAAAGCGGGCCATCGAGGCTGAAACTGCAGTGCTGTTGCCGGCGGCAATCGATCAAACAGAAGCGGCCTGAGCAAAGCGACCGCCGTTATTCCGACAGGCGGCCCTCGATGTGCACCGCGTGGAAGTCATCGACGAGCACTTCAATATCCGCCAGCCAGCCCACCGGCTCCCGCACCGGAATTCCATCGGCATCCCATCCACCCTGCGGCGTCCTAGCGAGTTCGAACTTCATAGGCTCGATCGCCACCCCCGGGTTTTTCAGGCGAAGGACAACCTGTTTCGGATCGAGAACACCGAAATCGGGAGCCATGACGGCGACGTGAACCTTCCTGGTTCCGTTTGCTTCGGCGCCGAGCTCCAGTTGAGCCATCGCTCTTTCCGAATGCAGATGTATCGATATGGCCGGAGAGAGCTCAGCGGCTTTCACCGGCCCCGGACCTGCAAACCGCCAGAAACCAGCCGTGCCGACGATCGCGATGGCCAGCACGAATTCAACGGCAATGCTTCGACGCAGTCTCTCTCGAGCAATCGGGTCCCCGGCCAGCGTCGGTCTGGTCAGCCAAAAACGATTATAAATGGCGACCATGCAAAGACACGCCACGAGCGCGATCTTGATCGCCAGGATCTGGCCGTAGGGCGACGACAGGAGTTGGGTGAGCGCCGGAAGCTCCACGGTCGCCAGCAGGCCGCCGGCAGCGATCATGATGAGGAACGGAAGGGGGATTGCCCGCGAGAAGCGGTTAAGCGGTCGCAGGTTTGGCGGCGTTCGGCTGAGCTGCCAGAGCGGCAGAAGACTTCCGGTCCAGAACAAAAGTGTTGCACTGTGGAGGAATATGGCGGTCTTCGCCGCCCAGCGCGGGTCGGCCACACTGCAGTGTCCGCTGAAGGTAAAAGCACTCGCAGCCAATATCAGGGCGGCTGAGGCAAGAAGACGGCCCGTGATATTGCGACCAGCGCAGGGGAGGGCGACCGTGAGCAGCGAGAGGAAAAACAGGCTGGCGCAAATTGCCGCGTCGCTTTGCATGGCAATCTTGAATGGCTCCGCACCGGCAAACGCAAGACCGCTTCCTGTTTCGTCCAGCCCTTGCAAATAAAGCCCTGTCGCCAGCAGGGCGATTCCGGGCAGTATGATGGCGGCGCCTGGTGACGGGCCATGGCCGGATCCCAGCCAGCGGTCGAACAGCGTGCCGCCGACGACACATGCCAGGAAAAGGATTGTGGTGCTGTGCACAAGCCAGATGGCAATCCGCAAGGAAAGTGCCGACCGCTCGCCAACTGCAACGGGCGGCTCCATCGAGGGTGCGCCGACATTGAAGAGGAGCGTCCCGCCGACCGGATGGCCGTCTTCGGATTCGACGCGATAGCTCACGATCACCGTGCCACGGACGTTCGGATTCGAAAAGCGCAGCCGGACATCCGCACCCGATGTCTCTGCCTTTAATGCCTGATTTGCGCCACCGCCGGCACTTGCAGCCGCTCGGATGATCCTGACAGGCTCGTTGAAATGCAATTGGATTTCGGCCGGCGGCAGCCCCAGTATCTCGTTGGCGGCCGGGGTCGAATTTTTGAGTGTGGCGTGGGCAAGCGCCTCTGTCGGCAAAAACATCCCGATCGTAACGACAGCGGCAGTGCAAGCCGCTTGAAGAAGAGGCATCGCCCGGATTGGGAGCTTCGAGGACCACATGGCAGGCACCCTTGTCCGTTTACGAGCGTGGTTGCTCGATCACGTCGAAGTAGGGAGCAGGGGTCTCGTAATCGTCGGACGACTTGCCGGCAGCCGGCACCTCGATCCAGCGTTCGACGGCCCCGTCGGTGCATTCCTGAACGATGGGGACGTAGATGCGGGTGCCCGGCGCAATCTCCTTGGCAACCGTCGCGCGGAAAACGAACTCGTCATATTCATCATCGGCAAGATTGCCGCCGGACCATGTGATTTCTCCAACACCCTCTTTCACGGGCTTTCCGTATAGGTCGTAGCCTTTCTCATAGGCTGCCTCGACCTTCTCGACCGACCAGCCCGGTTTCGGCATCGGCTTGGCGGACAGCAGGCCCTCCGGGATCTTCACGCGTATTTTAATCGTTGCCTTGCCGTCGCAGCCGTGTCCGACGCGAAGGATCGCCTTGTATGCCTTGCCTGACGGAGCCTGGTTCTGCTCGAGGGTGATGTGCGCACTTGCTGCGCCCGCCGCGCAGACCGCCGCCGCCAAAGCAATCGTCATGGCCTTGTACATGATGGTTCTCCATCGTGCGGGATGGCGCGCAATCGCGGCCATCCGCACTGCCGATTTCTTACTGGGTGATCTGCGAGAGGTCGGCATCCAGCCGCTTGCGCGCCATGTTCGGAACCTTTGCGGTCTTGATCGCATCGAGGTTGGCCGGGCTGTCGCCGACCTGGATCAGCGCAACCATCCCCATGCCGGCGTGCGGCGTGCACTTCAACACATAGGCGCCCGGAACGTCGAACTTCGTCTGGTACTGCTCGTTCGCCTTCGACTTGAACTCCGGGGCGCCGTCGGGGATGAGCCCCTTGAAGGTCTCGACATTATGGGTCTTGTCCGTGGGGATGAAGGTTACGGTGTCGCCGGGCGCGATCTTCAGGAAGCCGGGCTCAAACACCATCGCGCCGTCCGTGCCCTTGTTGAGCATCTGAACCTGGTGGTCGGCAGCCATCAACGGCGCCGCCGAGACAATCAGGGCTGCCGTTGCAGCGATCAGACCGAATTTCAAATTCATTTGCATATCTCCTGTTCTGCGAGGTCCGATTTGGCCTCGTCAACATCTTCTAGGATATGCTGGTCCCGCCTTCTTTGACGCTCGTCAAATTCAGGAAAAAGCTGGCAATTTCGCCTTGAAATATCCGTTTGAAGGGACTGTTTGGATGAGGCGACGGTGAGTATTAACCTGACGAAAAGGTCGGCCCTGGCAGAGCGCCATCGCCTCCGCCAGGGCCGGTTCCATAGGTAAGCCGGATGGCGGCCGCGCCTGTCACTTTGCGTCGAGAAGCTCGCGGATCGTCAAAGCGAGGTCTCTTGCCGTGTAGGGCTTGCGCAGCCATTGCGCACGGGGAACGATGCCTTTGCCCGCCAGACCTGGCTCGGAATATCCTGACGTGAACAGCACGGCAATATCAGGTCGCAAAACGCGCACCTCCTGTGCGAGTTCGTCGCCGGTCATCCCGCCGGGCATCACGATGTCCGTAAACAGGAGTGCAATGCCAGGGTTTTCCTGCAGGAGGTCGAGCGCTCGGTGGCCGTTTTCAGCTTCGCACACTGCATAACCCATCGAGGCGAGCCGGGCGACGGCGACGCGGCGAACCCGTGCATCGTCCTCGACGACCAGGATCGTTTCATCGCCGCGCGGCAACTGGCTCTCGCCGGCATCCCCGTTCGGCACAGATTCCCCAGCATTCGCTCCACTGTTGGCGGGCAGATATATCCGGACTGTCGTGCCACGCCCGACTTCGCTGTAAAGCTGGAGATGGCCGCCCGATTGCTTGACAAATCCATAGACCATGCTCAGGCCGAGACCTGTGCCCGAACCCACTTCCTTTGTCGTGAAAAACGGTTCTATCGCCCGCTTCCTGACCTCTTCGCTCATGCCTACGCCGGTATCCGTCATGGTCACAAGCACGAAGTTGCCGCTGCGCACCTCCGGGTACATCTTTGCATAGTCGGCATCGAGATGGACCCGCGAGATCGTCGTCGTGAGGCTGCCGCCCTTGGGCATGGCATCCCTTGCGTTCAAGGCGATGTTCAAAATTGCGTTCTGGAGCTGCGAACTGTCGACAAGAACGTTCAGGCCCGACCCGTCGATGACGGTCGACAGCTTGATATCCTCGCCGAGCGTTCGCCGGAGCAGGTCTGAGAAGCCGCTCACGAGCTGGCCGAGATCCGCGTGCTTCGGGTTCAACGGCTGCCGCCGGCCGAAAGCCAACAATTGGCCCGTAAGGATCGCGCCGTCCTGCGCCGCCGACTGCGCCTCCTTGAGAATTTCACGAAGATTGCCGGGCGGCAGCTTATCCTCGATCATTTCGAGATTGCCGCTTATGACGGTGAGGAGGTTGTTGAAATCGTGCGCAATACCACCCGTCAATTGCCCGATGGCTTCCATCTTCTGTGCCTGGCGAAGGTCTTCCTCGATTTTAAAGCGGCTTGTCAGATCGCGGACGAAACCGGTGAATATTCGTTCGCCCTTAACCGTCGCTTCGCCGACATGGAGTTCCATCGGAAATTGCGACCCGTCGGCTCGCTGGCCGGTAACGACACGTCCATAGCCGATAATGCGCTTCTCGCCGGTTTCGATATAATGATGGATATAGCCGTCGTGGGCGTCGCGATAGGGGTTCGGCATCAGGTTGCTGACGTTGCGGCCGCAGATCTGATCGGAAGACAGTCCAAACAGCTTTTCCGCCGCCTTGCTGAACGAGAGTACCGTTCCCTTATGGTCGATCACCACCATCGCGTCCGGCACGGTGTCGAGGATCGAGCTCAGATGCGCTTCGCGGGATTTGACCGCCTCCTGGGCGCGCCGCAGTGCGCTGACGTCGCTATTCGTTTGGATGACGGCAAGGTCCCCATCCGGCAGATTGGCCAGCACGCAGCGCGACGCGACATGAATGTCGTGTCCGCTCTTGTGACGGTGAACGATTTCACCCTGCCAGAAGCCGCGCGACTTCAGTTGGTCGCGGATGTTTTCCGTCGGTTCGGGAAACTTCGTCGCCAGCAGTTCGTAGACCTGTTCGCCGACGGCTTCCTCCTTTGCCCAGCCGTACATATTTTCGCATCCGATGGACCAGTGCGTAATCGTTCCGTCGAAACGATGGACCAGGATATCTGCTCCGTCGAGCACGTGCACCATGGCATCCAGCTCCTGCGGCGATGCGGTTCTCGGTGACACGAGGCGATGGGGCATGAACGTCGATCCTGCGGCTTGTTGCATCAGTGTGGCTTGACCCTATGACAGGAATCCTCCGAAAAATCATCAGCGTCGCCCGACAACTGTATCAGCCGGGCGAGATTGACGATCCGCAGGTCATGCCTGCCTTCGGGAACAACGATGTTGCGCGCCGCAAGTTTCGTGATCGTCCGGGACACGGTCTCAATGGTCAGGCCGAGATGGTCCGCGATGTCCTGGCGATTCATCGGGACGCGCAACAGGCTCTGGCGCGACCGGGGATTGCCGCGGGATGCAAGCTTGACGATGAAGCTGCAGAGACGCTCCTCGGCATTCTTCTTCGACAACAGTACCATCTGCTCATGCGCTACGGCCGCTTCCCGACAGAGCAGCGAGATGTAGGCCGGGCCGAGCGCATTCGACCGAGCGACTTCTTCGTGGAAGCTCTTGCGCGACAGCCGGCGAATCTTGCATTCAGTGACGGCCTCGGCCGTGAAAAGGAAATCGCTTTGCAGCGACGCGCCGATGAGATCACCGGCGAAATGAAACGCGGTTATCACGCGGCGACCTTCGCCGATGATGCGATGCAGGCGGACGACACCTTCTTCCACCCGGAAAAGATGGTTCACCTTATCGCCCTCCCAGCAAATCGCCTTGCCGGCTGCGACGGGCTCGGCGGCCGAGCTTACGAAAAGCGACGACAGCGATTGGCCCGCTTGAACGGCTTCGCACGTCTTCTTGGCATTTTCGAATGCATGGTTGTTCTGCATCAGCATCGTCGTGTCCCCTGGTTGCTGTGGGTGCATAAGAACGCCGCTGCGTCACACAGGAATGATCGGACAGTGCCAAAGAGTGAAAGATTGTAACAGTCTGTAACAGCGGCGGCCCGCCTCCGCTTTCCTGCTCCCTGGTTGATGTAGATCAAGGAGCAATTCCAGCCTTCATGACAGTCCTGCCACATACGACGAGAAAGTCGGCCGCAAGACGGTCGTCTTTGCACTGGGGACGACATCATGAATTACTCGACGGAAACGATGGTGGTCGCGGTCGCGGCGTTTCTAGCGCTGCTGGGGGCCGCATTCGCACATGACCATCTCTTTGCGGTCCATATGGGCATACTGTGCTTCTGCCTTTTGGTGGGAACAGTGCTCCTGATCAGGAATGTGGATTTTGCGCCGGCTGACCAGCGGCGGAAGATCGACCTCTCAGGCTATTTCGACGAGGTGATACGCTACGGCCTGATCGCCACGGTGTTCTGGGGTGTCGTCGGCTTCCTCGTCGGCGTCGTCATCGCGCTGCAGCTCGCCTTTCCCGACCTCAATCTGGCGCCATATCTCAATTTCGGGAGATTGCGGCCCGTTCATACGTCGGCTGTCATCTTCGCATTCGGCGGCAACGCGCTCATCATGACGTCGTTCTATGTAGTGCAGCGCACCTGTCGCGCGCGTCTCTTCGGCGGCAATCTCGCCTGGTTCGTCTTCTGGGGCTACCAGCTTTTCATCGTGATGGCTGCGACCGGATACGTCCTTGGTATCACCCAGGCCCGCGAATACGCCGAGCCCGAGTGGTATGTCGATCTCTGGCTCACGGTCGTATGGGTCGCCTATCTCGCCGTCTACCTCGGAACGATCCTGAAGCGCAAGGAGCCGCATATCTACGTGGCGAACTGGTTCTATCTTGGCTTCATCGTCACCATCGCGATGCTCCACGTCGTCAATAACCTGGCGGTGCCGGCGTCGTTCCTCGGCTCCAAGAGCTACTCGTTCTTCTCGGGCGTTCAGGATGCGCTGACCCAATGGTGGTACGGCCACAATGCTGTTGGCTTCTTCCTCACCGCCGGCTTCCTGGGCATGATGTACTATTTTGTGCCCAAGCAAGCCAACCGGCCCGTCTATTCCTACCGGCTTTCGATCATCCATTTCTGGGCCCTGATCTTCATGTATATCTGGGCCGGCCCGCATCATCTGCATTACACGGCGCTGCCCGATTGGGCGCAAACGCTCGGCATGGTCTTCTCGGTCATGCTCTGGATGCCCTCCTGGGGCGGCATGATCAACGGCCTCATGACCCTTTCGGGCGCCTGGGACAAGATCCGCACGGATCCGATCATCCGGATGATGATCGTCGCCATCGCCTTCTATGGCATGTCGACCTTCGAGGGCCCGATGATGTCGGTGAAAGCCGTCAATTCACTCAGCCACTATACCGAATGGACGATCGGCCACGTGCATTCCGGCGCCCTTGGCTGGGTGGGCATGATCACCTTCGGGGCGATCTACTATCTGACGCCGAAGCTGTGGGGCCGGGAGCGTCTCTACAGCCTGCGGATGGTCAACTGGCACTTCTGGCTCGCAACGCTCGGCATCGTGATTTATGCGGCGGTGCTCTGGGTTGCCGGCATCCAGCAGGGGCTGATGTGGCGCGAATACAATTCCCAGGGCTTCCTGGTCTATTCCTTCGCAGAAACCGTCGCAGCGATGATCCCCTACTATGTGTTGCGCGCCGTCGGCGGGGCGCTTTACCTGGCGGGCGGCCTCGTCATGGCCTGGAACGTGTTCATGACCATCCGCGGGCACCTGCGCGACGAAGCTCAGATCCCAGCGACTTTCGTGCCCCAAGCACAGCCTGCCGAATGAGGTGAAGACATGGCATCGATACTTGATAAACACCAGATCCTCGAGAAGAACGCGACGCTTCTTCTCGTCGGCTCGCTGCTCGTCGTCAGCATCGGCGGCATCGTCGAAATCGCTCCTCTTTTCTACCTGCAGAACACTATCGAAAAGGTGGAAGGCATGCGGCCCTATACGCCGCTGGAACTCGCCGGACGAAACATCTACATCCGCGAAGGCTGCTATCTCTGCCACAGCCAGATGATCAGACCGTTCCGCGACGAGGTCGAACGTTACGGCCATTATTCGCTGGCGGCCGAGTCCATGTACGATCATCCCTTTCAGTGGGGATCCAAGCGAACCGGGCCCGATCTTGCCCGCGTCGGCGGACGTTACTCCAACGAATGGCACGTCCAGCATCTCGCAAATCCGCGCGCCGTGGTGCCGGAATCGATCATGCCGAGTTACGCCTTTCTCAAAGAGCAGGAAGTAACGGTCAAGGATATCGGCATGGACTTAAAGGCCAATGAGGACGTGGGCGTGCCCTACGACCCCGATATGCTGGCGAATGCCGAGACCGACATGAAGGCGCAAGCCGATCCGAACGCGGATACGGCGGCCCTGCTTGCGCGCTATCCCAAGGCGAAGGTCGGTGATTTCGACGGCGATCCCGCCAGACTGACCGAAATGGACGCTCTGGTGTCCTACCTGCAGATGCTCGGAACGCTGGTCGATTTCTCGACCTACGACGACGCGACCGGCTACCGATGAGGTGATCCATGGAAACCTACACCGCAATGAGACACTTCGCCGACAGCTGGGGCCTTCTGGCGATGGCGGCATTCTTCGTGGGCGCGGTTGCGTTCACCCTTCGCCCAGGCAGCAAGCAGACGGCGAAAGAGGCCGCCGATATTCCCTTGAAGGACGATTGAGATGTCGGAAAAACATATTGACGAATTCAGCGGCGTCGAAACGACCGGACATGAATGGGACGGCATTCGCGAACTTAACAATCCAATGCCGCGCTGGTGGGTCTGGACGTTCTACGCAACGATCCTGTGGGCGATCGGCTATGCCATCGCCTATCCGGCCATCCCAATGATTACCTCCGCCACGAAAGGCTATTTCGGCTATTCGACGCGCGCCGAACTGCAGCAGGAGCTCGATCTCGCCAAGGCATCCCAGACGAAGTTTCATGATCTGATCGCTGCCAAGACAGTGCAGGAGATCGATGTCGATCCGGATCTTCGTGAATTCGCGATCGCCGGCGGTGCGTCGGCATTCAAGGTGAACTGCGCGCCCTGCCATGGCTCGGGCGCGAGCGGCGGTCCGGGATTTCCGAACCTCAATGACGACGACTGGCTGTGGGGCGGGGACCTCGACACCATTCAGACCACGATCGCCCACGGGGTCCGCTTCGACGGCGATACCGATACCCATGCCTCCGAGATGCCGCCCTTCGCCGAGGTTCTGGAGCCTATCCAGATGAAGCAGGTCGCCGCCTATGTCTGGGGCCTGACCAATACGCCCTCTGATGCCGGTCTCGCCGAGGCTGGAAAACAGATCTTCCTCGACAATTGCGCCGCATGTCACGGCGAGGACGCCAAAGGCAAAGCAGAAATGGGCGCGCCGGATCTCGCCGACGCGATCTGGCTGAAGTCGCGCGGCGAAGACGCCATCCTTCGCCAGGTGGCCTCTCCCAAACATGGTGTCATGCCGGCCTGGGCAGGGCGTCTCGGCGACACCACAGTCAAGGAGCTCACCATTTTCGTCCATTCGCTCGGCGGCGGCACGTAAGGGAAAAAGCTATGACGGTTCATGATCACAATCCGATCCTCGGTCTCTACGGCACGCCGCGCGCCACCATTCGATCGCGCGTGTCGGCGCGCGCCAAAGAGATGGTCCCCCCTTGCGAACAGGACGATCCGGCAAAGATCGGCAATTCGATCGTCAGTTTGACCTGCCTCAAAGATCACAAGCAGACGAGCCGTTAGTTCTGGACTTGTCGAGGACGTCCCAGCGGTGCTCTCCCCCGCAGTTCCTCCAGGCCACGCCCTTACCCCGGGGTGTGGCCTTTCCTCTTGTCTGAGAGGGAACCCGTCCCTCGCAAGACCGACCTTCTTGATCTGAATCAAGGAACGGATGGCCGACAGGTGGGAGAAGAGCAGGTGAAAACCGGATAGGTCCCATGAATCTCTACACTGCACCAGATCCCAACGACATCGAGCGGGTCAGCGTCGAGCCGGTCAACGCCCGTCGCTACCGACAGCCCCTCTACGCGCCCCGGAATAAGATTTTCCCCAAGCGGGCCGAGGGACGATTCCGCCGGTTCAAGTGGATCGTGATGCTGATCACGCTCGGCATTTACTATCTCGCGCCGTGGATCCGCTGGGATCGCGGCCCCTATGCACCCGACCAGGCGATCCTCATCGATCTGTCTTCGCGGCGTTTCTTCTTTTTCTTCATCGAAATCTGGCCGCAGGAATTCTACTATGTCGCTGGCCTCCTCGTCATGGCCGGCTTTGGCCTGTTTCTCGTGACTTCCGCGGTCGGCCGCGCATGGTGCGGCTACGCCTGTCCGCAGACCGTCTGGGTTGATCTTTTCCTCGTCGTCGAGCGTGCGATCGAAGGCGACCGCAACGCGCGCATGAAGCTCGACGCCAGCCCCTTCAGCTTCGACAAGTTGAGGAAGAGAGTGATCAAGCATTCGATCTGGCTCCTGATCGGCATCGCGACGGGCGGAGCGTGGATTTTCTATTTTGCCGACGCACCGAGCCTGGCGGTCTCGCTGGTCACCGGCCGCGCTCCTGCAGCCGCCTACGCCACGGTCGCCATTCTGACGGCGACGACCTATGTGCTCGGCGGCCTGATGCGCGAGCAGGTCTGCACCTACATGTGTCCGTGGCCGCGCATTCAGGGTGCGATGCTCGACGAAAATTCGCTTGTCGTCACCTATAACGACTGGCGGGGCGAGCAACGGTCGCGCCATGCGAAGAAAGCCCAGGCGACGGGCCTGCCCGTCGGGGATTGCGTGGATTGCAATGCCTGCGTGGCAGTATGCCCGATGGGGATCGACATTCGTGACGGCCAGCAGATGGAATGCATCACATGCGCTCTCTGCATCGATGCCTGCGACGGCGTCATGGACAAGCTCGGAAAGCCCCGTGGCCTGATCGCTTATGCGACCCTCAGCGAGTATTCGGCCAATATGGCGCTTGCGACCGATGAGGGAAGAACGGCCATCCAGCCGTCCAGGGTCCGAAACGAAGATGGAAGCTTTGTCTCCACGGTCAGGCACTTCGACTGGCGCATCATCTTTCGTCCCAGAATCGTCTTTTACGCCGCCGTCTGGGCGTCGATCGGCGTCGCCATGATCGTCCATCTCGCCTTCCGCGAACGCTTGGAGCTCAACGTCGTCCACGACCGGAACCCGCAATATGTTCTTGAAAGCAACGGTTCGATCCGCAACGGCTACACGCTTCGCGTCCTGAACATGGTGCCAACGCCAAGGGATGTGACCATTACACTCGTCGGACTGGAGGGGGCGACCATTCGCATTCCCGAATTCGGGAAGCAGGACGACCGCAGTTTTACGGTCCATGCCGAACCCGACCAGGCCACGACGCTCAAGGTCTTCATCACCCGCAAGCCCGATGGAGCCGCAGTCAATGAATTCCTTTTCGTCGTCGAAGATACGGATCGTTCCGATCGGGCAACATATCGCGCGGCGTTCAATACGCCGGGAGACATGAAATGAAGGTTTCGGCTCAAGGTTTTACCGGTTTGCACATGCTGCTTGCCACCTCGGCATTCTTCGCCGTGGTGATTGCCGTCAACGTCACCATGGCTGTCTACGCCTCCTCCAGCTGGAGCGGCCTCGTTGTGGAAAACACCTACGTCGCCAGCCAGGAGTTCAACGACAAAGCGGCGGCGATGAAAGCGATGGCCGCTTCCGGCATCAGCGGCGATCTCTCCATCAAGGGGCGGGAGATCCGCTACGACATCCACGACAAAGGCGGATCACCCGCGATCGTCGACGACGTCGTGGCGAATTTCAAAAGGCCTGTCGGAGACCACGAGGATTTCCGTTTGACGCTCAGGGAAATCAGCGAAGGGCGGTTCGAAGCGGATCATGCGGTCGCCCGAGGCGACTGGATCGTCGAGATCATATCGCGAAGGAACGGCGTGGTCGTCATGCATGAAGCCAAACGCATCGATACCGCGGAGTTGAGCCGGTGACCTGCTGCTCTATGGATACGGAAAGTGTGCTTGCCCTCAGCGCCACATCTTCCAGCGCCGAAGAAGCCCGTCTTGCAAGCCATCCGCTCGGCGCAGGATTGCGCCAGCTCGACCTCAGCGTTCCCGATGTCCATTGCGGCGGCTGTATCTCGACGATCGAAAGGGCGCTTTTGGCGCTTCCCTACGTCAGGAAAGCCCGAGTCAATCTCACCGCGCGCAGGGTGAGCTGCGTTTACGAAGAGGAGATCGACAAGCGCACAACCGATCCGTCCGAGATCCTCACAGCGATCAACTCGGCCGGATACCGCGCACATCTCTTTACGCCGGCAGCCCCCGAAAATGACAGGATCAGCAACCAGCTCCTGCTGGCGATCGGCGTCTCCGGTTTCGCGGCCGCCAACATCATGTTGCTCTCTGTGTCGGTTTGGTCCGGCGCGGATGCCGCGACGCGCGACATGTTTCATTGGATCTCGGCGATGATCGCGGCGCCTGCGTTGGTTTATGCCGGCCGCTTCTTCTTCAAATCGGCCTGGAATGCGCTGAAGCGCGGACGTACCAATATGGACGTTCCGATCTCGCTCGCCGTGACCCTCTCCTATGCCGTTTCATTATGGGAGACCGTTCACCATGGCGAGCACGCGTGGTTCGACGCTTCGGTTTCCCTGCTGTTCTTCCTGCTGATCGGGAGGACCCTCGATCATATCATGCGCGAAAAGGCGCGCGCGGCCATCAATGGCCTTGCGCGGCTCGCTCCGCGTGGAGCTCTGCTGATGATGCCCGACGAGTCGCGGCGCTATATCGCGGTGGAAGAGATCGCGGTGGGAGATAAAATCTTGATTGCGGCGGGCGAACGTGTCCCCGTCGACGGCATCGTCGTCAGCGGGGAAAGCGACCTCGATCTTTCCATTGTTACCGGCGAAAGCAGTCCGGTCGCCGTCGCGCCCGACAGCGAGGTGAATTCGGGGGCGATGAACCTGACGGGCGCGCTCGCCTTGCGAGCGACGAAAGTTGCCAGGAACTCGCTTCTCGCGGAAATCATCGGCCTCATGGAAGCCGCCGAGGGCGGCAGGGCGCGCTATCGACGGATCGCCGACCGCGCCGCAGCACTTTATTCTCCGGTCGTACATCTGTTGGCGCTAGTCTCTTTTCTCGCCTGGGGCTTCCTGGGCGGCGACTGGAAACATGCCATGCTGGTCGCGGTCGCGGTCCTGATCATCACGTGCCCTTGCGCATTGGGCCTTGCTGTTCCCGTGGTCCAGGTCGTCGCCGCAGGCGAGCTTTTCCGCAGGGGCATCATGGTGAAGGACGGTTCGGCCCTCGAAAGACTGGCGGAGGCGGATACCGTGGCCTTTGACAAGACCGGCACGCTGACGATGGGCAGGCCGTGCCTCGTCAGAGTCGAGGCGATGGAAGACGGCGCGGCCGCGATCGCCCGCGGATTGGCCGCGCATTCGCGCCATCCTCTCTCACAAGCCCTGGTGCGGGACGCGGAACTTGTTCATGCGCCGAATTTCGATAGCGTTGCGGAAATTCCCGGCGGGGGGCTGGAAGGTAGACACGGCACGGATGTCTATCGTCTGGGCAACGCGACATTCGCCTGCGGAGCCGATTTCCTTCTCGGCGCCGCCGATAGTCCATTCTCGGAAGTGGTGCTGTCGCGGAACGGCGCCGCGCTCGCCCGGTTCTCCTTCGACGACACGCTTCGCCCCGGTGCTTTCGAGACGATTGATGAACTTGCTGCAGCCGGACTTGAAACCCTGATGGTGTCCGGCGACAGGCACAGCGTCGTCGACAATACGGCGCAGGTCCTCGGTATCAAGACGGCTATGGGCGCCCTGACCCCGAAACAGAAGGTCGACGAATGCCGGAGACTAAGCGAAGAAGGTCATCACGTGCTCATGGTCGGCGACGGGATCAACGATGCTCCGTCGCTTGCCGCAGCGCATGTCTCGATGGCGCCGGCCACGGCGTCCGACATCGGCCGTCAAGCCGCCGACCTCGTCTTCTTCAACGATCGACTTGACGCCGTTCCGATTGCGATCTCCGTAGCACGACGATCCGCCAGCCTCATCCGGCAGAACTTTGCACTGGCCATCGGATACAATTTGCTGGCGGTGCCGATCGCCATCGCTGGGCTGGCGACACCGCTGATGGCGGCGTTGGCGATGTCGACGTCGTCGATCATCGTCGTAACGAACGCGCTGCGCCTGAATGCATTCGGCAAGCGACCCGCTGTGCAGATTCACGGGCGGGTCGGCGGCAGCAGGGAGGCGAAAACCGCATGAACATGCTGATCTATCTCATACCGATCGCGCTCCTCATGGGCGGCATGGGGCTTCTGGCATTCCTCTGGTCGCTGAAGAGCGGCCAGTACGAAGACCTTCAAGGAGCCGCCTGGCGAATTCTCACCGACGACGAAACCGATCGAAAAAACCCCTGAGCGCATTCGAGCCCAACAGGAAAGGAAGACCCATGCTTGCGAAAAATCCTGTACTTTTACAGTCTGACCTGTTCACAGGGCTGGATCCCGCGACCGCGGAGCAACTGGCCGCAACCGCCCGGATGCGAACCTTCACCGCCGACGAGCAGATCATCGCCGAGGGCCAGCGAGCGTCATTCGTCTATTGCGTCACGAGCGGGTTCGTGCGGCTTTCGAAAGCGGAAACGACGGGGCGCGAAGCGGATATCTCAATATGCGAGCCAGGCGATACCTTCGGTGAATATCTTCTCTCCGGGGGTGGCTCCTACGCTTACAGCGCGTGGTCTGCCGACGGGGCCGAGGTCGCGTTGTTCGAGCTCTCGGACTTACGGGCGCTGGCTGAACAACATCCGGTCATGCACCGAAACGTCATGCGCATCATGGTCCGTCATCTGCTCGGCGCGATGGATTGTATCGCCGGAGACCGCCTGCACACGGCCGCCCAACGCGTCGCAAATTACCTGATGAGCCGATGCCCGGCATCCGCCTCGCCGGTCACCTTCCGCCTTCCCTACCGGAAGAGAATTCTGGCCGGCAAGCTGGGTCTTGCACCCGAGGCTCTTTCCCGGGCGTTTGCTGCACTTGTCCCTTCGGGAGTCGAAGTCAGAGGCAAGACCATTCTGGTCGACAACGTCGATCTGCTTCGGAAGGCGTGCTGAATTTTTCCATCGATTGCGGGACTGCTCTATTTGGTCGGCATCAATGTGCCAATTTTCCGGCCCGATAGGTTCAGGCGCAAAAGGCACTTGGACGATATGTTTATCTGGATTGTTTTCGCGGTGATAACGACTGCCGTCATCGCCTCTCTGCTCCACCCGCTTGCGTCGCCCCGTGCCCGGGTCGACGTCGGCGCGGCTGACGGATCCCCGGTCTATCGCGATCAGCTTGCAGAGCTCGACCGGGAACTGAGAGCGAATGATATCCGGCGCAATGAGTATGAATATGCTCGGGCAGAGATTGCACGGCGGCTTTTCAAGGTGAGCGAACAGTGGCAGGAGCGTGAAGAATGCCGGAAGTTTCCACATGCCTATCGATGGCTAAGGCCGGGCATCGTCGCATTTCTTCCTCTGGCAGGTATCGGTCTCTATGTCGTCCTGGGGTCGCCGGATTTGCCATCGCAGCCGCTGCAGGCACGGTTGGAAGATCCAGGTCAGGACATCGCGATCCTTGTCGCGAAGACGGAACGACATCTCGCGAGCCGGCCCGGTGACGGTCGCGGATGGGATGTGATCGCTCCAGTCTATCTCAGGACAGGCCGTGCCTCCGAGGCAGAGGCGGCCTACCGCAATGCCCTACGGCTCTCGGGTCCGGATATGCGGCGTCTGGGTGGTCTTGCAGAGGCCTTGATGGCCAAGGCGGATGGCTCCGTGACCGCGGAAACCGTAAACATTCTGCGGCAGATCCTACAACTCGAACCAAAAAACCCCCGCGCGCGCTTCTACGTCGCCCTCAGCATGGAGCAGGCAGGACGACGCGACGAGGCGCGCCAGGCCTTCGAGGCGCTGGCGAAACAATCGCCGGCCGATGCGCCCTGGCTGCCGCTGGTCAACGAGCATATCGCCATGAATGGCGGCGCGCCGGCAGGCGCCGGCCAGGCAGCTGCCCCGGGCGTCGATCAGGCTGCCCCGGGCAATCCCACGCAGGAAGATGTCGCAGCCGCGCAGAGCATGAATGCCGGCGACCGGCAGCAGATGATCCGCGGCATGGTCGAGAGCCTCGATGCCAAGCTGAGCGCCGATCCGAACAATTTCGAGGGATGGGTGCGGCTCGTCCGTTCCTATGCCGTGTTGAACGACAAGGATCGTGCCGCCGCTGCGCTGAAGCGCGGGCTTGCCGCCTTTCCGCCGCCCGGCGAACAGGGCAGCCAATTGCTGGCGCTGGCCAAGGAACTCGGCATAGCCACGGAGGGAGCGACGCAATGACCCGCAAGCAGAAGCGCCTGGCGGTGATCGCAGGCGGCATGGGCTTCATTGCCGCCGCCGTGCTGCTGGTCATGTTCGCCTTCAGCCAGTCGGTCGCCTATTTCTACATGCCGGCCGATCTGGCAAAGACCCCGGTGGCGCCGGAAACCCGCATCCGGCTCGGCGGCCTGGTCGGTGAGGGCAGCGTCGTGCGCGGCGCCGGCTCGACAGTGGAATTTTCCGTCACCGACGGCAGCGCCAATGCCGTGAAGGTCAAATATACCGGCATCCTGCCGGATCTTTTCCGCGAAGGGCAGGGGGTGGTCACCGAAGGCATGTTTGCGCCGGGGACCAACGTCTTTACCGCCGATACCGTGCTTGCCAAGCATGACGAGACCTATATGCCGAAGGACGTGGCCGACAGGCTGAAGCAGCAGGGGCTGTGGAAAGAAGGTCAAGGCCAGGAGAGCCCAGGAAAAGAAGGTCAAGGCCAGGAGAGCCGGGGCCAGGAGAATCAGGGCCAGGAGGCGAAAGCGACGCAATGATCATCGAGATCGGCCATTACGCGCTGGTACTGGCGCTGGCAACGGCGCTCATCCTCTCGATCGTGCCGGTCATCGGCGCCCGCCGCCACGACCGGGCGATGATGGATGTGGCAACCATCGGTTCGCTGGCGATGTTTGCGCTTGTCGCCTTCTCCTTCGGCGTGCTCACCTATGCCCATGTCGTCTCCGACTTTTCGGTCGAGAACGTCTGGGAGAACTCGCATTCGCTGGTGCCGCTGATCTATAAATATTCCGGCGTCTGGGGCAATCACGAGGGATCGATGATGCTCTGGCTGCTGATCCTGACGCTGTTCAGTGCGCTGGTCGCCGTCTTCGGGCGCAATCTGCCGGAGACGCTGAAGGCCAATGTGCTTGCCGTGCAGGCCTGGATTTCGGTCGCCTTCACGCTGTTCATCCTGTTGACCTCCAATCCCTTCCTGCGGCTCGATCCGGCGCCGGCCGAGGGCCGCGATCTCAATCCCGTCCTGCAGGATGTCGGTCTGGCGATCCACCCGCCGCTGCTCTATCTCGGTTATGTCGGCTTTTCCGTCTGCTTCTCCTTTGCCGTCGCAGCGCTCCTCGAAGGCCGCATCGACGCCGCCTGGGCCCGCTGGGTGCGGCCCTGGACGCTGGCCGCCTGGACCTTTCTGACATCAGGCATCGCCATGGGCTCCTACTGGGCCTATTACGAACTCGGCTGGGGCGGCTGGTGGTTCTGGGATCCGGTGGAAAACGCCTCCTTCATGCCCTGGCTTGCCGGCACCGCGCTGTTGCATTCGGCCCTCGTCATGGAAAAGCGCGAGGCGCTGAAGATCTGGACGGTGCTGCTGGCCATCCTAACCTTCTCGCTGTCGCTGATGGGCACCTTCCTGGTCCGCTCCGGCGTGCTGACCTCGGTGCATGCTTTCGCCAGCGATCCCTCCCGCGGCGTCTTCATTCTCTGCATCCTGCTGATCTTCATCGGCGGCGCGCTGTCGCTGTTTGCCTTCCGCGCGCCGAAGCTTTCGGCCGGCGGACTGTTTGCGCCGATTTCGCGCGAGGGCGCGCTGGTCGTCAACAATCTGATCCTGACGGTCGCCTGCGGCACGGTCTTGACCGGCACGCTCTATCCGCTGCTGCTGGAGACGCTGACCGGCGACAAGATTTCCGTCGGGCCGCCCTTCTTCAACCTGACCTTCGGTCTGCTGATGGCGCCGCTGATCGTCATCGTGCCCTTCGGGCCGCTGCTCGCCTGGAAGCGCGGCGATCTGCTCGGCGCTTTGCAGCGGCTCTATGTCGTCGCCGGCATCGCCTTCACTGCCGCGGTGATCTTCTTCTATCTGCAGCATGGCGGGCCGGTGCTTTCGGTGCTCGGCCTCGCCGCCGGGCTGTTCCTGGTCTTCGGCGCCGTTGCCGATCTCTGGTATCGCGCCGGCATCGGCAAGGTTGCGGGCAGTGTCGCCTGGCGCCGCCTGACCGGCCTGCCGCGTTCGGCCTTCGGCACCGCCTTTGCCCATGCCGGGCTCGGCGTCACCGTGCTCGGCATCGTTGCCGTGACGACGTTCCAGACCGAGCACGTCATCGAGATGAAGCCCGGCGAGACCACGGACGCCGGCGGTTACAGCCTGCATTTCGACGGCATGCAGCCGGCGACCGGGCCGAACTACACCGAGGAGCGCGGCCACTTCACCATCCGTCGCGCCGGCGTCGCGGTCGCCGACACCTGGTCGGCCAAGCGCCTCTACACCGCCCGCCAGATGCCGACGACGGAAGCGGGCATCCTGACCTTCGGCCTCAGCCAGCTCTACGTCTCGCTCGGCGACGCCACCAAGGATGGCGGCATTGTCGTGCGCATCTGGTGGAAGCCGTTCATCCTCTGCATCTGGGGCGGCGCTCTGATCATGGCTGCCGGCGGCCTCGTCTCGCTGTCCGACCGGCGCCTGCGCGTCGGTGCTCCGCGCCGGAAGGCGAAGGCGGCAAAGCCTGTAGAGCCTGCAATGGAGCCGGCGGAATGATGCCGCGTCTCCTGCTGGCTTTCGTCTTGCTGCTGTTGGCCGCGCCCGCCTTCGCCGTCAACCCGGACGAGGTGCTCGCCGACCCGGCACTGGAAGCGCGGGCGCGCGCCCTTTCGGCGGAGCTGCGCTGCATGGTCTGCCAGAACCAGTCGATCGACGATAGCAATGCCGATCTCGCCAAGGATCTGCGCCTGCTGGTGCGCGAGCGCATCACCGACGGCGACAGCGACGAGGCGGTGCTGAACTATATCGTCTCGCGCTACGGCGAATTCGTGCTGCTGAAACCGCGGTTTAGTATCAAGACCGGCCTGCTCTGGATGACGCCTCTGTTGCTTGCGGGTGCGGCAAGCGCAGGCCTGGTCGCGATGGCGAGACGATCGCCGACGAGGACCTCTGCGGTCCTGACCGAGGAGGAACGCGCCAGGCTGGAGGTCATCCTGCGATCGGACCGAATGTAAAGTCGGCTGGTCAGCAGTTGACGAAGATCAACGCGGTCCAGCCGATCGGCGTCTAGCATATTCCTCACGATAGTAATGACCAGCGAGGGAGCGACCATGCAGGCAAGGGATATTATGACCACGAAGGTGATTTCGATCGGCCCGGCGGTCAGCGTGCGTCATGCGATTGCCATGATGTTGCAGAACCACGTCAGCGGTCTTCCCGTCGTCGACGATCAGGGCCGCGTTTGCGGCATGATCACCGAAGGTGATCTGCTTCTGCGCCGGGAGGTCCGGCTCACGTCTCGTGCGGCACGGGCGCCGGAGCTTATTTCAGAGATCGATCTGGAACGGTACATCTGCAGCAACGGTTGGTGCGTCACGGATGTCATGTCCAAGGATGTCATCGTGGCGCGGCCCGACAGCGAAGTGTCCGATATTGCCGAAAGCCTGCAGGCGCATCGCATCAAACGGCTGCCGATCGTCGAGGATGAAAGCCTGGTCGGGATCGTGAGCCGAAGAGACATCTTGCGCTTTATTGCCGAGGCGCCGACCACCGCATTGCCGAGAGGGGATGAGGCCATCAGGCTGGCAGTGCGCACCAGGCTGAGATCTGACCTCGGACTGACCGCTCAAAGGGTGCAGGTGTCCGTCACGAACGGCCAGGTGACCGTTGATGGTCAGGTGGAATCGGAGCTGAAGCGCAAGGCGGTCAAGGTCCTCGTCGAAGGCCTGAGCGGGATTGCCGGCTATAAGGACCAACTGCTCGTCGCTCCAGTTCACAGCCAGGATTGGTAATCCATCTCGACGGCAACGCGCCTCCCTGCGCGCGAGCGACCGCTGAATCCGGCGCGAGGAGGCTAGCCCGACCTTACGGAGGCTGAGCAAGCCATCTGTCAACTTCTCTGATTGACACGGAAATTCCCCACTCACAGCCCTACCTTCGTTTTTCAGGCTGTTCTCGTCGACCGGCCCGACATGCTTGAAGACGATCCGCCCCGAGAGGTCGACGACGAACGTCTCCGGACTCCGTAGACGCCCAGTCCATCGCAGCCCTTCCTGATGCGTCGGCCCCGATCGCTGCAAAAGGATTGCCGTCGGCATCGAGAAATGCCCCACGTTCTCCGGGTTGTCCTTGTAATTTATGCCGACCAGCTTGATGCGCCCATCTTCGCGCAAGCTCCATCGGAGCAGGGTGTTCCCGCCGACAGGGGGTGCATCAGGAGGCGAAAATATTGACGACGACCACCTGGCCACGTAGATCGTCATCCGCCGGCGCCGGGACCGGGAAGCCGCCGACCGGCGGGAGCGTCAGTGCGGGATGCACCTGTCCGATAAGTGCGAACGGCAGTACTGCCGGCGAATACCCTTGACCGGATTCCCTACACAGGACATCCGCGGCCGCCCAGGCGATACCGAGGAATATGACCAGAGGCGATCCAGCCAGGATGAAGCGTCGCATCTAGCTCCCGTTCCTGGCATGCAGGCGACGGGTCTCGGCGAGCACCTTGATCTGCCGGCGCAAGGTTTGCGCCGACAGCCATATTTTGAAGGCGGTTATGATCAGCACGCCGACGGCAACGGCGTAAGCCGCGATCACGTAGTTCAGATGGTTCATTTCAGGCCTCCCTTTGGGCAGCCGCCCGTGCTGCCAATCTTTGCTGCGAGACCAGCTTTCTGCGCCAGATCTCATTTCTGATCGCGCCGATGTAGAGCGTGAAAAAGAAGGCGGTGAACGCCGTAGCCATCGTCAGCAGGGGGCGGAGAAACTCAATGTCCACCGCCGGTCCGCCTATGCGCAGGACGCTTGCTGGCTGATGAAGCGTGTTCCACCAATCGACCGAAAACTTGATGATCGGAATGTTGACGAAACCGACGATGATCAGAACCGCGACGACGCGCGCAGCGCGCGTCGGTTCGTCGATCGCACGATTGATTGCGACGATGCCGAGATACATGATTAGCAGGATGAACATCGAGGTGAGCCTTGCATCCCATACCCACCATGCGCCCCACATCGGTTTTCCCCACAGGGCGCCGGTCACCAGGGCCACGAAGGTGAATGCTACTCCAAGGGGAGCCGCCGCACGCGCCGCCACGTCCGCTAGGGGATGTCTCCAGACCAGCGAACCGACCGCATTTACCGTCATGATCGTGTAGCAAAGCAGCGAGAGCCAAGCTGCCGGCACGTGGACATACATAATCCGGATGGTCGCGCCCTGCTGATAATCCACGTCGGAAGCGAAACTCAGATAGAAGCCGATACCAAAGCCGACGCCCGTGAGACCGATCAGGTAGGGGATCGAGCGATCGGCGAAATACGCGAATCTGGCTGGTTGCGACAAACCGGTGATCGCGTTCCTGAGCTGGAGGACGGTGTTCATGAGATCGATCTAGCTTCAAACCAGCCCGCGCATATTGATCTTCGTCAACGAGAACGAAGACGAAGATCAAAACCTGTAGTGAACTTGACAGAGATCAAATACGCAAAAGGCCGCTTTGGGTATCGCTTGGCGTGCACAAAAGGAGCAGATGATGGATTTCGAAGCGTTTTTCAAAAACGAGTTGGACGGGCTTCATGCCGAGGGCCGTTACCGCGTTTTTGCCGATCTCGAGCGTCACCGCGGCAATTTTCCGCGCGCCACGCGCCATACGACCGATGGCGAAAAGGAAGTCACGGTCTGGTGCTCCAACGACTATCTCGGCATGGGCCAGAACCCGAAGGTGATCGAGGCGATGAAAAACGCCATCGACCACTGTGGCGCGGGTGCGGGAGGCACCCGGAATATTTCTGGCACCAACCACTATCACGTCATGCTCGAGCGTGAGCTTGCCGATCTGCACGCCAAGGAAGCAGCGCTGATCTTCACCTCGGGCTATGTCTCCAACTGGGCAGCGCTCGGCACGCTTGGCGCCAAGATCCCCGGCCTGGTCATCTTCTCCGACGCGCTGAACCATGCCTCGATGATCGAGGGCATCCGTCATGCCAAGTGCGACAAGGTGATCTGGAAGCACAATGACGTCGCCGATCTCGAAGCCAAGCTTAAGGCCGCCGATCCGAAGGCGCCGAAGCTGATCGCTTTCGAGAGCGTCTATTCGATGGACGGCGATATCGCCCCGATCAAGGAAATCTGCGACCTCGCCGACAAATACGGCGCGATGACCTATCTCGACGAAGTGCATGCGGTCGGCATGTATGGCCCGCGCGGCGGCGGCATTGCCGAGCGCGAGGGGCTGATGGACCGGCTGACCGTCATCGAAGGCACACTCGGCAAGGCCTTCGGGGTGATGGGCGGTTATATCGCCGCGTCTTCAGCGCTTTGCGATTTCATCCGTTCCTTCGCCTCCGGCTTCATCTTCACCACGGCGCTGCCGCCGGCGCTTGCTGCCGGCGCCGTCGCCTCGATCCAGCACCTGAAGGTCAGCCAGTTCGAGCGCGCCCGCCATCAGGACCGGGTGCGCAAGCTCCGGATGCTGCTCGACCAGAGCGGCATTCCGCATGTGCCCAATCCGAGCCATATCGTGCCGGTGCTGGTCGGCGATGCTGCCAAATGCAAGTGGATCTCTGACCTGCTGCTCGACAATTGCGGCGTCTACGTCCAGCCGATCAACTATCCCACCGTGCCGAAGAAGACCGAGCGCCTGCGCATCACGCCGACGCCGCTGCATTCCGATGCCGACATCGCCCATCTGGTCGAAGCGCTGCATTCGCTTTGGTCGCGCTGCGCGCTGGCGCGAATGGTCGCCTGAGTACACCGGAATCCTCGCCCGGGCGAGAAGGGGCTGAAGCAAGTACCAAGGAGACACGGCGACTGGCCACGCGGCCGGACGTCGCGCCCTGGAGATGCGGGCCGATTCCGGCCTTGCAAAAGAACCGGCTGCCGTTCAGCGAATTGATCAAGTCTCTGTCCGTGCAAGCTTCATCTATTGCAGAGCACGTGCATAACGGATCTTCGACGATATCAAACCGAGTCATTCTGCTTCCAGCAGGAGAGCCGTCGCCAGATAACCCATGCTTATCGTGCTTGCGAACAGGTAAATGAACAGCCCTTGAGCGATGTAGTTCTCAACGCGCCCTGACATGGCGCCGGAGGTCAAAGCATCATTCGGCCAAACCAGGAACCCCACGACGCATCCAATCGCGAAACCCGTGGCCAATCGAGTGAGCATGAACCTTATCAGGCGAGGCATGACAGCACCTCAAACGCGGTGAACAGTAACGACCGTGCCTCGAAAATGTTCCTGACGTAAAACGATCCTTGTCGACGAAGGGATAGACCGGTCATGCAAAGGAGGAAGGAACAGGAAGGCTCTAACCAGTGAATCTTTCTGCCTTTCGCAGCCGGCGTCTGCATGTTTCTCATTCTGCCGGGGCCGACCAATACCACGCTGCCAATGGTTTCTCAGGGCGTGACCGCTCAACGCGCAATGATGCTGCTTGCCACGGTCGTGCTCGCTGATCTTGTGGTCGTACTTCCGGTTTCCAGCCTGGCCACTCCCTTTCTGCAAGCCACCCTCTGTCGCACAAGGCGTCAAACTTGCCTCAGAATGGGGCTGGGAGGCAAAAACAAATACCCCTATTTGCACGGCGATGCGGATCCGCAACCTTAGTCGCGTTTTCCGCCGTCCTGATGTTCAGCGCATTTTGAAGGCCGAACATACAGCGCCAGGCTTGCGTCGGAGGAATGTCCCCACCGGCACGGCAATTTTGCGCTAGGTCAACGAGCAAGTTCCATCCGTCGCTATTATGCATCGTGTTCAGAGGAGGTGCGGATGATCGCCAACGACGGTGAACTCGCGGATTATTTTTCCGCGCTGGCAAACGCCAATCGTTTGTCGGTGCTTCGCATGCTGCCCGGGGTGAAATCCCGGCTAAGGAACTAGCCGAACGGGTGGTGCTTAGCCAGTCGGCATTGTCACATCATCTAAACGTGCTCAAACGCCAGCAGGTCGTCAAGGCGCGGCGCGAAGCCCAAACGATCTACTATTCGCTCGCCGGTCACCGAAGCGAGAATGCGCTCTGCCTTCTCAACAGTATCCTGTTCCCCTACGGCGTGCAGATGTCGATGTTCGGTTTATCGGATTTCGGTCCCGAAACAGCTTGAAATTGGTTTTGTCGCATAGAAGAGAAAAAGCGGGCGGGCAGTTTGACATTCCAACTTTGCAGAAACAGGACACTTTAACTTTGCGGCTACAAATAGTAATCGCATAAGCTGAATTATGGAACCACTAAATCGCGCCACAATCCGCATCACGAATACTGTAATCTATCTCGCGACCGGTCGTGAGCAGGCAGGAGATGTTCGGCTCTACAACCTATGTGCCCTTCATTAGCGATATTGGCGACGGCGACGGTTAAGCGTCGGTTTGCCGGTGATCAAGATGTGCAGACATGCAATCAAACTCGAATATAGTTAGGGAATTCTGCGCTGATAACATCTATGACGGAAAGGGTACCTGACAAATGCTTCTTTAGTGCTGCCGCCGCCACCTCAGGCTTGCCGGACGCTATAGCCTCGACGATTGCCTCGTGGTCAGCGATCACCATTTGCATCTTTCCAGGCATTGGGAGGTTCAAGCGGCGCAATCGATCGAGGTGAACGCTCTGGCGTCGAACGTTTGCCCAGAGCTGGAGGATGCCGCTCCTTCGGCCTCAAGATCGGCTGGGCCTTTGCCCGGCGCACGCTGATCGCCGCCGAACTTGTCTTCGGCGTCTCGTCCGGACAGGGCGGTCTCGGCTGGTTCATCTTCGAGAACCGCAACCTGCTCGACATCCCAGCCGTATTCGCCGGACTGCTCACCGTCATCATCATCATCGGCCTGATCGTCGAAAACCTGGTTTTCCAGGCGATCGAGCGTCACACCATCCAGAAATGGGGCATGAAGGAATAGATCCCATGAGGAGTGAACAGCGGCCGCCGCTCTGGCAGAGTGAGGTTGCATCAAAACACTCGCTCAGGAGGAGAAGTTTATGAAACCTGCATCCATTCATCCGACCGCTGTCCGCACTGATCTTGGCGCAATTTTTGTGTCATTGGAACTGAGCCGATCGACCTGGTTGATCACTTCGTTGTCGCCGGGCAGTGGCGAGAAGATGTCGAAGCATGTAGTGGCCGGTGGCAATGTGGCCGAGCTGCTGGATCGGTTTGAGCAGCTACAACAGAAGGCGCGGTTGAGAACAGGGAAGTTATTTCCCATCGTGACGATCCAAGAGGCCGGATTGGACGGCTTCTGGATACACCGCGTGCTGGAGGCTCGCGGCATCGAAAGTTACGTTGTCGACGCAGCTTCGATCGCGACCTCCCGTCGACGTCGGCGTGCGAAGACCGACAAGATTGATGGAGAGGCTCTGACGCGCACATTGCTCGCGTTCAAGCGCGGCGAGCCACGCGTATGTGCGATGGTCAGAGCGCCAGATCCGAAGGACGAAGATCGGCGTCGGATTTGCCGGGAACGCAAAGTTTTGATTGCTGAACGGGTCAGGCATGTCAATCGAGTGAAGGGGCTGCTCTTCGCTCAAGGCGTCAGCGGCTATCAACCGCTCCGTAAGGATCGCCGTAAGCGCCTGGAGGAGCTCCAGACGGGAGATGGGCGCGAGTTGCCGAAACACCTAAAGGCTCAAATCAATCGCGAACTCGACCGTCTCGAGTTGCTGCTTGAACAGATTGCTACAGTGGAAAGCGAGCGTAATTCTCTCCTATCGACGTATGAGCAGCCAGCGGTTGAGGCAACCTCGCCCGCAGCGATGCTGCTGTCCTTAAAGGGTGTCGGCGCTGAATTTGCCGCCGTTCTTTGGACCGAAGCACTGTCCCGGCATTTTGATAATCGGCGGCAGATTGCCGCCTATGCAGGTTTGACACCAACGCCATGGATGAGCGGGACCATCGACCACGCAGGGTGTCTCAAAGGCAGGAAACCCTCGGCTGCGCACCACGATGATTCAACTGTCGTGGCTTTGGCTACGCAATCAGCCAGCATCAGCGCTTAGCCGTTGGTTTGTGGATCGGGTTCAGTCGAATGGTGGACGCTTAAAGAAAGCCGCGATAGTGGCCCTTGCGCGCAAACTCCTTATCGCACTGTGGAAGTTTGTCACTGCGGGTGTTGTCATCGAGGGGGCTGTCATGAAGACCGCCTGACGACCCCAAAAGATTGCCGAACACACAAATCTTCCAGGACTGATCACTCCTGGCGGATCCAGGTGAGCGAACCGCCTCAAAGTCGGGCTTTAAATGCCGCGCTTTAGATTGGTCCCGTTCTCCTGAGCCTTGCCGCTACGCAAGCGGGATAATGGTGCTGCCGGACCAAACGGCGACCGTATGTGAGTTTGAACCGGTGACGGAAACGTGCCGCGTCAAGCAAAGTGGCTCAGACCATGGGTTCGAAACGAAATTGAAGGGAACAAGCTATGAAACTATGATTGATCTTGACGGCAAAATCCTCATGTGAGCTTTGAGCTGTTCCTTCGCATTCCCGAAAAGGTCATTCCTAGACGAAAACAAAGACGCCCGAAACGCTGCGAAGGCCCTGCGAAGCTTCGGCCACCGGTCGCGTATGATGCAGCTTGGCTATGCAGAAGAGGACTTTCGCGATAAGCCGATCATCCGCATTCTCGATACTGGTCGGAACTCGACACCTGTTTTCGCATCTCAACGCGGCGTCAGCCACGCCGGCGGCTTCCCGGTACAGATGCCGTCGCTCTCCGTCGATGAGCGTTTCACCAAGCCGACTTCCATGCATTACCGCAACATGTTGGCGATGGAGACGGAGGAGATGATCCACTCGGACCCGCTCGACGGCGTGGTGCTGATGGGCGGTTGCGACAAGACCACGGCCGGGCTCATCATGGCCACCGTGCTGGCAACATTGCCGATGATGAGGCGTATATGTATTAGGGAACATTAGCGTCGAGCCGCATCCACCGCGATCGGTCAACCTGATCCTGAAAGCCCGAGCGCGACAAGCGGGCTCGATCAGACCGCTTTCTCGGTCCGCGGGCCGCGGTTGGGCTTCATGACAGAATCGGTCGATCGCGGAGGATTATAACAATCCGGAGCGCAAACTCGGCCGGGCGGCACGGCTTGTCATCTGATTTAGTCCTGATTGGCAGCCACCGGCAAACTGCCTTCGTTCGAATGACGGGTTTCGGTATGCCGGGCGGCGGAGACGAGGCGGCGCTTGGCGCGGATGGCGTGCCATTGCTGGTCGATCAGGACGCCGATGAGGATCACCCCGCCCATGACGGCGAAATTCAGCGACGACGGGATGCCAAGCAGGTTGACGAGATTCTGCAGCTCCTGGAGCAGGACAGTGCCGAGCACGACGCCGACGATCGAGCCCTCGCCGCCGCGGAGCGAAAAGCCGCCGAGGACGGCGGCGGCAATCGCGTAGAGCTCGTAGAACTGGCCATGGCTGGCCGGCGAAATCGAGCGTGTGTACATGGCGAAATAAATCGCCGAAAGGGCCGTCAGCAGGCCGCAGATGACATAGGCCGACATGATCATGCGGCCGGTACGGATACCGGAATAGCGGGCCGCCTCCTCATTCTTGCCGATCGCGTAAAGATAACGCCCGAAGACGGAGCGATGCAGCATGATCCACATCACAACGGCAATAATGACGAGGGCGATGAAGGAGTTGGGAACGCCGTAGAACCGTCCGGCGGTCAGGAATTCGAGCTGCGGAAAATTCTGGCCAAATGCGAAGCCAGCCGTCCCATCGGCGGTGTAGAAACGTGCTGCCCCGCGATAAATCAGCAGGCCGCAGAGGGTGACGACGAAGGGCTGCAGGTTGAGGCGGGTGATCAGCCAGCCGTGGACGGCGCCTATGACCGCGCCAAGCGCGAGTATGAGCGGCAGCGCCAGCATCCAAGACATATCCTGGACCGCGATGAAATCGACGAACAGCACGCCGAGAAGTGCGACGAGCGAGCCGACGGAAAGCTCGATACCGCCGGTAATAATGACAAAGGCCTGGCCGATCGACAGAATGCCGAACAGGCCGATCAGGTTGGCGGTGTTGGCGAGGTTGATCGGCAGTAGGAAGCGCGGATTGATGATGGCGACGACGATGCCGACGACGACGATCAAAAGCAGCAGTCCGAGATCTTTTTTGACCATTCGAGATCCATTCCCCGATACTTGTACATTGGCCGCAGCCGCTATTTTACCCTTTTGCCGACAGCAAGCAAAAGGACGCTTTCCTGGCTGAATTCGTCCTCTTCCAATATGCCGGCGATCTGGCCCTCGTGCATGACGGCAATACGGTCGGAAACGCCGATTACCTCTTCCATGTCGCTGGAGATCATCAGGATCGCGACCCCGGCATCGGCAAGCGCGCGCATCAGGCCGTAAATCTCGTTCTTGGCGCCGATATCGATGCCGCGAGTCGGCTCGTCGAAGATCATCACCCTCGGGCTCATCGACAGCCATTTGGCAAGCACCACCTTCTGCTGGTTGCCGCCGGAGAGAGTGCCCGTTCGCGTCGAAACGGAGGGCGCCTTGATCGCGAGGCGAACCCGCTGCTTTTCGGCCGCCGCCGCCTCCCGGTCAGCAGAAAGCATGAAGCGGCGGGAGAGCTTGGGAAGATTGGCAAGGGTGATGTTCTGGGCAATCGGCAAATCGAGAAGTATGCCGTTGCGCTTGCGATCCTCCGGCACCAGGAAAATGCCGCGAGCGACGGCATCGCGGGCGGAACGGACGGAAATTTCCTGCCCGTCCTGCAGGATGGTTCCGCCGTAGCTCCGGTCGATGCCGAAGAAGACCCTCGCAAGCTCGGTGCGGCCGGACCCCACGAGGCCCGCAAGCCCCATGATTTCTCCATAGCGGATTTCCAGATCGACCGGACGGCCAGGATAGGCCTCGGTGCGCACGCCACTGGCCTTCAGCGCGACCGAGCCTGGCGAGCGCTGCGGTTTTGCGGTCCGGGCCGCAAGCACCCGGCCGATCATCAGCTTGACCATCTGGTCGTGGCCGATGTCCTTCTTGGCTAGCGTGCCGACAAGCGTGCCGTCGCGCAGCACGACGACCCGGTCTGCGACGCGCTCAACCTCGTGAAGGCGATGCGAGATGAAAATGACGCTGATGCCATCGGCTTTCAGCAATTTGATAATGCTGAGCAGCCGCTCGGTTTCGTCCAGCGGCAGGCTGGACGTGGGCTCGTCGAAGATAACGAGCCTGGCGTTGATGGACAGCGCCTTGGCGATCTCCACCATCTGCTGCTCGGCAAGGGAAAGCGACGCCACGGGTGTGTCGGCGGAAAAATGCGCGCCCACGCGCCTCAAAAGCGGCTTCACCATGTCCCTTAGTCGATCGCGATCGACGAGCTTAAGAGGTCCCGCCTTCAGCGGTTCGCGCCCCAGGAAGATATTGGCAGCGACGTCGAGATTCTCAAAGAGATTGAGTTCCTGATGCACGAAGGCGATGCCCGATGAGATGCTCGATTCCACAGTGAGGAAACGAAGCTCTGCCCCGTCGAGCAGGATCGTGCCCCGATCGGGCGCGATCACACCTCCGAGAATCTTCATCAGAGTCGATTTTCCAGCCCCGTTTTCGCCGACAAGGCCGATGACCTCGCCCGGCATGATGTCCATTGACAGGCCTTCGAGCGCAACGACGCCTGGATAGGTCTTGCCAACGCCGGAAAGCGAAAGGAATGGCGTTCCGGGCGCGCTCGGTGACGGGATGTCGGAACTATAATTCATCGGCTGTCCATGGCTGCTGATGCTGTCGGCATGAAATGCGTTTCGCGGCGGCGAGTGCCGCCGCCGCGAAAGAGGTTACTTTCCAGCCATGGCCTTCAGGTTGGCGGCATATTTGTCAACGTCATCCTTGCCGATGATTACCGTCGGGATGATGATCAAGCCATCGGCGGGAACGCCTGATTTGTCGCCCTTGAGGTAGGCGGCCATCAATTTCATGCCCTGATAAGCCCATTCGAACGGCTGCTGTACGACGGTTGCCGCGATCGTGCCTTCCTTGACGCCGCCGAGCGTGATCGGATCGTCGTCGAAGCCGACGACGGTGATCTGGCCGAGTTTGCCTGCGTCGCGCAGCGCCTCATAGATGCGCGGCGTGTTGTAGGAGTAGAAGCCGACCATGCAGGTCAGGTCGGGGCTGGCCACTAGCGCATCCTCGACGTTCTTCTTGGCGCGCGTCTGGTCGATGTCGTCACCGCGAACATCGACAAGCTCGATCTTCGTGCCCTTGAGCCCTTCCTTCATCCCTTCGATGCGTTCGCGGGCGTTATCGGCGCCGAGCAGACCGACGAAACCCATACACTTACCACCGTCCGGCATAGCCTTCTTAGCGATTTCGGCGGCCTGCTTGCCGGCGTCGACGTTTGAAGAACCGATATAGGCGACGCGGTTGGTCTTCGGCGCGTCGCTGTCGGTGGTGAACAGAGCCGTCTGCGAGCCGATCTTGTTGAGGCCGTCCGTCTGGGTCTTGGGATCGACAGCGGAGACCATGATTCCTTTGACGCCGGCGCTGACCAGATCTTCCATGAGACGCTGCTGAATGGCGACAGCCGCCTGCTCAGGGTATTTCAGCTCCATCTGGTAATCCGGCATCTCGCTCTGCGCCTTCT
The DNA here is from genome assembly GCF_051810745.2 of Rhizobium sp. F40D2. NCBI lineage: Bacteria > Pseudomonadati > Pseudomonadota > Alphaproteobacteria > Hyphomicrobiales > Rhizobiaceae > Rhizobium > Rhizobium sp. F40D2. The sequence goes on along the minus strand of NZ_JBPWQX020000004.1, from coordinate 84,294 downwards.
TTACGCCGGCCTCTGCAGCTTTCCAGAAGTCGGACGCTCCGTTGACGACGAATGCCAGTGTCGGCTTGTCGGCGGCATGCGATACGGCAGCCGGCGCCGCGCTCAGCATCAAACCGGCAAAGAACAGGGCTGCATTGCGTTTCAGCTGTTTCATAATACACCTCCCGAGGGGCCGCAGTCGCATGGGCCCGTTTTCGACTTACGGCCGGCCGGATGCGCCCCCTCCCAGGGCCGTCGCAAAGCGACGAGTGGCATTGGTTCCGATCGCTCCGTGACGGTATAGAAGAATTTTAATTAGTAAATAGTATTATCAATGCAGATCAAAACATTTCATCGTGCACCGACCGGGATGCAATTTTGTACCGACAATAGCGAGTAACTGCCGGCATTGCAGCAGTTGATGCAATTGCCAGCGCTTTCAGATAGATGCTAATAGTAATTACCAAAATGATAAATCCAGGCACAAAGAGACAGTTTTCCGCGAATGCGACAAGCCAAGACCCAAAAGAGCAATAAGCCCGCCGTGGACAAGCCTGCCCGCGTGACGATGATGGATATTGCCGCGGCGGCCGGCTGCTCGCAGGCAGCCGTCTCTTTCGTTCTCAACGACACACCCGGCACCCGTATCTCGCAGCAGACCCGCGACCGCGTATGGGAGGCGGCGCGGGCTCTGGGATATACCGGGACGACGTATACGGCGAAGGCCTCTTATTCAGGGCTGGACAATGTGATCGGTTTCGCGGTCGATCAACTTGCCACAAGCCCGGAAGCGATCGTTGCGATCGAAGGCGCGCGGCAAGCTTCCTGGAACGCCGGCAATGTCCTCCTGGTCGCCCAGACGCTCAGTGATCCTATCATGGAGCCGAAAGCCATCAAGGCGTTGACGAGCGGAGGCATATCAGCGCTCATCTATATGACAATCTATACCCGTCAGGTGGAGCTTCCGTCCTATGTCAGCAAGCTCAACATCCCGACGGTCCTGCTGAATTGTTATACGGCGGACCATGCTTTTCCGGCCGTCGTGCCGAGCGAGATCGCGGGAGGGCAGAACTCCACCCGGCATCTCATCACGCACGGACACCATCGCATCGCGACGATCACCGGCGAAATCTGGATGCAGGCCGCGCAGGACCGGCTGACGGGATATCGCCGCGCGCTGGCGACCGCCGATATACCCTTCGATCCGGAATTGGTCATCGAAGGCGACTGGTCTGCCGGTGCCGGCTATGCCGCCACGATGAAACTGCTTGCTCTGAAAGAGCCGCCGACCGCGATCTTCTGCCAGAACGACCGCACCGCCATCGGTTGCTACGAAGCGCTTAAGGATGCAGGGCTTCGCATTCCCCAGGACATGTCGGTGGTGGGTTATGACGACGAGGAAATTGCACGGCATCTCGTCCCGCCGCTGACCACTTCGGTCCTTCCACATCTTGCCATGGGGCAATGGGCAATCGAACATCTCAACCCGGAAACCATGCCCGGCAAGCGCTATCCTATTGCCAAGCTCGAATGCTCGCTCGTCAAGCGCCACTCCGTCGCCGCGCCGCGGGCCGAGGCGCGGCGGATCCTCGATGGCGCTCAAACCTCGCCATAGGACGTGGGTTCACGCCGGGGATCGGGCAGCGCGGCGCTGAGCGGCGATAAACCCATCGGCATTCTCACACGCGTTTATTCCCTTTGGGCCAGAAACAGGCCGCGCAACCTATCCAGCGTTTTGCGATAACGACATGCGAGAAACCAAGGCTTCAAGCGCCAGCGAATTGAAGGATCGCGACGTGCTTTCGTCTGAGCGCTATGCACCGCACGGAACCATCTCCTGTCGCGGCGGTTTGATAGGCATCTCCAAGATCCATCTCTACGGAGTATGTCATGGCTATACTTTCCGCCAGTGATCGAGACGCGGCGGCCTATCCGATACAGTCGCTCTTCGTCCCGTTTCCCCTCGTCTGCTTCACGCTTGCACTCGCGACCGATATCGCCTTCTGGCAGAGCGGCAATGTGATGTGGCAGAACTTCTCCGCATGGCTGTTGTTTGCCGGCTTGGTGTTCGGCGCACTTGCCATTGTGGCCGGATTGATGGATCTGCTGCGTCCGCGCACCCGCCCGCTGCGGCCGCCCTTCCTGTCCTCCCTCCTCTACCTGGTCATACTTTCGCTCGCCCTTGCCAACAGTCTGGTCCATGCCGGCGACGGATGGACGGCTGTCATTCCCTACGGGCTGGCGCTCTCGGCTGTCACCTTCTTTTTGTGCTTGGTCGCCGCAGCCGTTTCCGCCCGTAAGTATGCCAGACTGGCCTGGAGGATATGATGAAGTCGCAGATTCTCGGTGCTTCGGCTCTGTCGATATTTGCGGGCGTCGGCCTTGCGGCTTACGCGCAGAGCGGAAATTTTGACGTTTCTCAACAGATCGGACCGAACCCAGTCCTTCCGGATCCTGCCCCTCTCCCCTGCTGCCTGACCTGAAAGTCGCGGAGGTCGTCGGTTGGAAAAATGGCGAGGCGCCGACCGCTCCGGATGGCTTGACGGTCACAGCCTATGCCAAGGATCTTGCCAATCCCCGGACAGTTCATACCTTGCCGAACGGCGACGTGCTGGTAGTCCAGTCTCGCGCGCCGTCAGGCGAGCCTACCTCGCGGCCCAAGGACTTCATCCGCGGCTGGATAATGTCGATCGCACACGGCAGTGGTGGCGGCGAGCAGAAGGAAAGCAACCTCATCACACTGCTGCGTGATACGAACCGCGACGGCAAGGTGGATGAGAAGCATGATCTCCTCAAGAAGCTGGATTCGCCGTTCGGCGTCGCGTGGATCGACAATACCCTTTACGTTGCCTCGACGGCCGCCATTCTCGCCTACCCCTATAAACTCGGGCAGAATGAAATCACTGCACGGCCGAAGGTTCTCACCCCCTGCCCGGTGGTCCGATCGATCACCATTGGACAAAAGATCTGGCGCTCAGCCCGGATGGTCAGATGCTCTACGTATCGGTCGGATCGAATTCCAACATCGTCGAGAACGGGCTTGAAGCGGAAAAGGGCCGCGCCGCGATCTGGCAGGTCGACCGACAAACGGGAGCAGCGCGTATCTTCGCGTCAGGTTTGCGCAATCCGAACGGCCTGACCTTCAACCCCGAAACGGGGACGCTCTGGACCGTTGTCAACGAGCGCGACGAACTTGGCCCAAACCTCGTTCCCGACTACATGACATCGGTCGAGGAAGGCGACTTTTACGGCTGGCCATGGAGCTATTATGGCAACCATGTCGATGCGCGTGTCCATCCGCAGCGCCCCGACATGGTCGAAACGGCGATCCCGCCGGATTATGCCCTGTCGAGCCATGTTGCGGCGCTCGGACTGACCTTCTCGATGCATTCGTCGCTTCCAACCGCATACGCCAACGGCGCCTTCATCGGCGAGCACGGCAGTTGGAACCGGGACAGCTTTAACGGCTATAAGGTGGTGTACGTGCCATTTGAAAACGGCAAGCCATCCGGCAAGGCGCAGGATGTCGTCACGGGCTTTCTCCAGGGTGATCAGGCGAAAGGACGGCCGGTCGGCGTCGGGATCGACGGGACGGGAGCCCTGCTCGTTGCCGATGACGCCGGCAATACCGTTTGGCGCGTTGCGTCGTCCGACGGAAAGATCACGCCGCAGCCAATCGGCACGGACCAGGTTCCTGTTGATCAAAATGCGGGCCGGCCCCCCGATCTCAATCCGGGCATCGGAGCGGAAAAGTCGGGTTCGACCGCTCAATAGGCTCCAGCGGGACGCGATCGTCTGACCGCCGGGATCGTGCCCGCCGACGAAGCCTTGACAAAGAACGTCAGTAGAACAGGACGATTTTAGCCTCCGACGGCGAACGCAATGCTGACCGCACGGTTAACAGCCGCCGCAAGAACGGACATGTGGGTCTGGCCGGCATAAAGCTCGAATTCGGCACGCAATCCGTCGGCCGTGCCGCTTAGTCGCTCCGCCATCTCCTGCGCCAGGAGGATGGTCCGCTCCGATTTCCTCTTCTCCAGGCGGATGGCGGCATCGTCGTTGCGATGCTGAAAGGGTGCCAGCTCGTCGCCTTCATATTCTCCGGCGGACAAATGCAGGAAGGCCGCATGCCCCGGTATGAGTTGACGTCGCGCCTCATTATTGAGGATTTCACTGTTCTCCCAATAGATGGTTGGGCTTGCCGCAATCCAATTGGCAAACAGATCCGGACGCTCGAACAGCGCATAGAGGGTAAAGAGACCACCGAAGGAATGCCCGAAAAGCGATCGGCGCAGCGGATCCAGGGTCACCATCTCCGCAATCCGCGGTATCAATTCGCTCTCGATGAAATTCACCAGTTCACCGGTCCCTCCGATGACAACCGGGGGACCGCCCTCAACAAAGGGCGGATAGGATTTGACCGGCGGAGGGCCGAGATCCCAAGACCGGCGGAGGGCGTCATAGGGCTCGTCCGATGGGTAGCCGATCGCCGCGATCACCCCCCAACCGACATTCGTGCCGCTGGGATAAGGTGCCTGCGTGACCAGGCTGGCAACCGCGAAGGGGAAAGTGGCGTTGCCATCGGTCATAATAAGAAGCGGCCATCCTTCCACCGGCGGTTTCTCCACCGGAATGGACAGGAATATCCGATAAGGCTCGCCGCCTGCGGCCGGAGCCAGATCGAAAAACCGCGTTCCGGGGATTGAATAGGCACCGACAGGAGTAGTCATGAACGTTTTCTGATGTTTGGATATGAGGACAGGAGAAGGCGAACTGATATATTCCTCCTAATCGATGATGAGCGGCTGCCCCGTCGGCGGATCTTTTTCTTAAAGACGCAGCGGCCACGCGGAAATTTACCACGATCTTCGTAAAATGGCTGAAGGTCCGATGGCCGGCGTCTTGATCAGCATCGCCCGATTGATCTTCCTGGGACGCTCGCCGGCACACTTTCGAGCGACATGCGTTAGTTGACGCCGAAAAACTGTTTCAGCTCGGCAGTCTGTGGATTGGCGAAGACTTCCTCCGGGACGCCAACTTCGTGGACTCGGCCCTGATGCATGAAGACGACGCGGTTGCAGACGTCGCGGGCAAACTTCATCTCGTGCGTGACCATCAGCAGCGTCATTCCCTCGGCGGCAAGCTCGCGCACGACGGCCAGAACCTCAGCAACCAGCTCCGGATCGAGCGCCGAGGTGATCTCGTCGCAAAGAAGCGCTGTCGGCTGCATGGCGAGTGCGCGGGCGATGGCGACGCGCTGCTGCTGGCCGCCCGAGAGCTCGTCCGGATAGGCCTCGAACCTGTGACCCAGCCCCACTCGCTCCAGCATTTTGCGGGCGGTGGCCTCGGCTTCGGTCTTCGGGGTCTTCTTGACCACGGTCTGCGACAGCATGACGTTGCCTCCGACCGTCAGGTGCGGGAAGAGGTTGAACTGCTGGAAGATCATGCCGACCTTGAGCCGCAATGCCTTCAGATGCACTTCGTCATCGACGAGCTGCGCGCCGGCCACGGAGATGGAGCCGTCGGTGATGCTCTCCAGGCCATTGATGCAGCGAAGCAGGGTCGATTTGCCCGAACCGCTTTTGCCGATAATGGCGATGACCTCGCCGGCCTCCACATCGAGATTGATGCCTTTCAGCACCTCGGTGGTTCCGAAGCTTTTGCGGACTTCAGTGATTTCGATGAGCGACATTGAGCTTCCTTTCCAGGATCTGGCTGCTTTTCGACAAAGGCCAGCAAAGGGCGAAGTAGATGAGGGCGACGAGCCCGTAGACCGTGAACGGCTGGAAGGTCGCATTGGTGACCACGGTGCCGGCTTTCGACAGTTCGACGAAACCGATGATCGAGGTCAGCGCCGTACCCTTGACGATTTGAACGGAGAAACCGACCGTGGGCGGTATGGCAACTCTCAGCGCCTGCGGGAGGATGACGTAACGCATTTGCTGCAACCGCCCCATGCCGAGACTGGCGGAAGCTTCCCATTGGCCCCTCGCAATCGATTCGACGCAGCCTCGCCAGATTTCGGCGAGGAAGGCGGCACTCCAGAGAGTGAGCGCTAATCCCGCAGCAAGCCAGGCCGGTACGTCGATGCCGAAGAGGCCGAGACCGAAAAAAGCGATGAAGAGCTGCATCAGCAGAGGGGTGCCCTGGAAAAGTTCGATATAGTAATTCGCCAGCACCTTGAATCCCTTGCGCTTGCTGATGCGCAGGAACAGCAGCCCCAGTCCGACCGCCCCGCCGCCGGCGAACGAGACGAGCGAAAGCAGGATCGTCCAGCGGGTGGCAAGCAGCAGGTTGCGCAGGATGTCCCAGAGTGTGAACTCGATCATCGTGCTTCTCTCCTCGGGAAAATCAGGCCGCCGATCACGCCCAGTACCTGCCGCAGCAGGATCGCCATCACCAGATAGATCGCTGTCGAGACGATGTAGGCCTCGAAGGCGCGGAAAGTTCGCGATTGTATGAAGTTCGCGGCAAAGGTCAGATCCTCAGCGGCGATCTGCGACACGACCGACGAGCCGAGCATGACGATGACGACTTGCGACGACAGCGACGGCCAGATGCGCTGCAGCGAAGGCGCGAGAACCACATGCCGGAAGGTTTCAAAGCGGGTCATGGCAAGGCTCTCGCCTGCCTCGAACTGGCCCTTCGGCGTTGCCTGGATACCGGCGCGGATAATCTCGCAACTATAGGCGCCAAGGTTGACGACCATTGCAAGGTTGGCTGCCGTCAGTTCGGAAAGGTGGAGGCCGAGCGACGGCAGACCGAAAAAGATGAAAAAGAGCTGGATGAGGAAGGGCGTGTTGCGGATCAGCTCGACATAGGCCGCAACGAACGGCTTCAGCCAGGCCGGCCCGAGTGCCCGCACCCAGGCGCAGAAAATGCCGAGCGAAATGCCGAGCACCCCGCCGACCGCGACAAGCTCCAAGGTGATCAGAATGCCCTTGATGATCTCAGGGTAATATTGAAGCAGCCAGCCGAATTCGAAATGGTAGCTCAAGGCATCTCCCCTTTTTCCGCGACGGAGCGCATGTCATCCCGCGGGGCGCGCGGGAGACATGCACAAGATCCAGGCTTGCTTACAGATCGGACGGCAGATCGGCGCCGAGCCACTTCTGCGATATCGCGTTCAGCGCGCCGTCGGTTTTGGCGGCGGCGACAATGCCGTTCACCTTCTCCAGCAGGGCGGACTGTTCCTTGTTGAGGCCGATGTAGCAAGGCGAGTTCTTGATCAGGAATTTGAGCTCAGGGCGCTTGGGAGGATTCTTGGCGAGGATAGCAGCCGCCACGACATTGCCGGTGGCAACGATGTCGACCTGGCCGGACAGGAATGCCGAGATGGTGCCGTTATTGTCCTCATAACGCTTGATCGTCGCGTCGGTTGGCGCGATCTTCGTCAGTTCGAGATCCTCCACCGCGCCGCGCGTGACGCCGATGCTCTTGCCTGCGAGATCTTCTGCCTTGGCCACCGCAAGATCGGCCGGTCCGAACACGCCGTTGAAGAAGGGCGCGTAGGCGACCGAAAAATCGATCACCTTTTCGCGCTCCGCATTCTTGCCGAGGCTTGATATGACGAGATCGACCTTGTTCGTCTGCAGATAGGGGATGCGATTGGCGCTGGTGACCGGCACAAGCTCGGCTTTGACGCCGAGCTTTTCGGCAATGAGATTGGCCATGTCGATATCATAGCCCATGGGCGCCATGTCGGTGCCGACGCTGCCGAAGGGCGGGAAATCCTGTGGGACAGCGACGCGCAGCGTGCCGCGCGCCGTGATATCGGCGAGGGCATCGGCGTGAGACGGCGCATTGAACCCGAAGGTCGCGGCCAGGGTGGCGATTGCGAAGAAGACTCGTCTTGTCAGCATGTGTTCATTGCTCCTTTGAGGTTGTGGCTTTTAAGTCTGGCTGTTGGGAGACGGCGGACGCGGTCTTGGGCGGCAGCGACAGGGAATTGCGCAGATCCAAAAGCGGATCTGGTCGTGCCGTGAGGTCGAGGCCCATTTCGACTTCATCAAGGTGTTCGACGGAGAGCGCCGCAGCTTTGACGAAGTCGCCCGCCTGCATGGCCTCGAAAATCCGGCAGTGCCCCTCATGGGACTGCATCGCATGAAATTCAGATTGATAGAGCATCGAGATGAGGATGGTCCTTGCAGTCAGGTCGCGCAGGATATCGACGATGATGGCGTTCCCGCTCAATTCCGCGATGCGGATATGGAAATCACCCATCAGATAAGTCAGTCGTTGGCGGTCGCCCGCCGCCATTGCATTTCTCTCCTCGTTCAGATGCGCCTCGAGCGCCTTGCGGCCCTCCTCCATGAGCACGCGCATGCTGCGCAGCAAGCCGGCCTCGACGATACGCCGCGCTTCATAAACCGCGATCGCATCTTCGGCGGACGGCTCGACGACAAACCAGCCCCGCCGGGGGCTGACATGCACGATACCGCGGGTCTCCAGGCGCATCATGGCTTCACGGACGCGGGTTCGGGACACACCGAAGAGCGTCGCCAGCTGATTTTCGCCAAGCCGCGTACCGGGCCGAATCCTGGCAGACAGGATGCCGGAGACAATGGTTGCTTCGATGGATTTCTGGTTGGCCTCGTATGTGTGGCTATCTTGCATACAAGGCAGAAAGCAAAGCCCATGCCAAAATCCCGTGCTCAGGATTTTCAGCATGTCTCGGATGCTTTGCGCAAAATATGCCTGCCGGGGATGCAGACTGAACGTAATTTAAGCGAGATGGCCCTCGCCGACTCGATCTCTGGATCTCCGATCCAACTAGCGGCGCCGGCGCCCGACGACGCCGCGCTGCCGCACACCTCGGCCGTCTTAGTTGAAACTCGAGGTCTTGAGGAATTCCGCCAGCCGTTCGGTCTTCGGCCGCACGAACATTTCCTTCGGATCGCCCTCCTCGCAGATAACGCCCTGGTTCATGAAGATGACGCGGGACGAAACCTCGTAGGCGAAACGCATCTCGTGGGTGACGAGCAGCATGGTCATGCCGTCGGCGGCAAGCCCCTTGATGACCTGCAGCACCTCGCCCACCAGTTCGGGGTCGAGCGCCGAGGTCACCTCGTCGAACAGCATCAGCCGCGGCGACATGGCGATGGCGCGGGCGATGGCGACGCGCTGCTGTTGGCCGCCGGAGAGCTGACCGGGATAGTGGTTCGTCCGGGCGGCAAGGCCGACCCGGTCGAGCCACTTTTCCGCGACGGCCCGGGCGTCCGGCTTGGTCATTTTCTTCACCTTGACGAGGCCGAGCATGACGTTTTCGGCCGCACTCATATGCGGGAAGAGATTGAACTGCTGAAAGGCCATGCCGGTCAGCGCGCGCTGGCGGGCAATCTCTTTCTCGCCCTTGCGGCGGCGGGTTGCGCCGTCGATGCGGTAGCCGATCTCTTCGCCATCGAGGCTGATCGTACCGCCCTGGAATTCTTCCAGCATGTTGACGCAGCGCAGCAAGGTGGTCTTTCCGGAGCCTGACGAGCCGATGATGGAAATGACCTCGCCTTCCTCCACGGCGCAATCGACACCTTTGAGGACTTCGTGGACGCCGTAAGTCTTGCGCAGACCCTTGATGTCGAGAATGGTCTTGGCCATCGGGGGAACTCCTCAGGACGGCAGGGCGGTCTTGCGCTCGACATATTTGCCGAAGTGCTCGATGCCGTAGTTGACAATGAAATAGAGACCGCCGGCCAGGAAATAAAACTGGAGGCTCATGAAATTGCGGGAGATGATCTCCTGCGTGCGTAGGAGCAGCTCCGCGACGCCGATGACGGAGAGCAGCGTCGAGGCCTTCACCATTTCGGCCGCCGTATTCACCCAGGCCGGCAGGCACTGGCGCATGGCCTGCGGCCACAGCACCGAAGTGAAGGTCTGAGTAAAGGTCAGGCCGATCGCCTTGGCGGCTTCGGTCTGCCCCTTCGGGATCGCCTGCAGCGCTCCACGGACGATTTCTCCGACATGCGAGGAGCAGAAGATCGCAAGGGCGAGCACGCCTGCGGAGAACGGCCCGAGATCGAGCCCGACGGCGGCGGAGACATAATAGCTTGCCAGCACCAGCACGAGCACCGGCGTGCCGCGGATGATATCGGTATAGGCGCGCACGATCAGACGCAAAACAACGCCGCCATAAACGAGCGCCAGGCCGACGAAGACGCCGAGCACGGACCCTGCGAGAATGGCCAGCAGAGAAATCGACACGGTCACGCCGATGCCGTGGATGATGACGTAGCGGGCGATCCAGAGTTGTTCGAGAAAGGTGTGGGACATCGGGTCTATCTCGGCAGGGCCAGACGGCGCTCCACGAAGCGCATCACGGCAGCGATGAGGAAACAGGTCGCGACATACAGGGCGGAGGTGACCATCCAGGTTTCGATGACGCGGAAACTTTCGACGTTGATCTTGCGGGCGGCAAAGGTCAGTTCCGGCACGGCGATGGCGGCGGCAAGCGAGGTGTCCTTGAACAGCGAGATGATCGTCGAGGACAGCGACGGCAGCACGTTGCGCAGCATCAGCGGAGCGATGATGGAACTGCGGATCTGCATCCCCGTCAGGCCGATGGCGAGGCCGGCCTCGGTCAGCCCTTTCGGGATCGACAGCAGGCCGGCGCGGAACACCTCGGCCAGATAGGCGCCGGAATAGAGGGATAAAACGAGCACAAAGCTTTTTATCTTGTCGAGGCGCAGGCCCATCTGCGGCAGCGCGAAAAAGGCGAATAGCACGAGGACGAGAATCGGCAGGTTGCGAATGACCGTCACATAGACCCGCGCCGGCACCACCGCCAGGCGGTTTTTGGACGTCAGCGCGAAGGCCACGACGAGGCCGATCACGGCCCCGATCAGGATCGAGATCACCGCCAGGCCGAGGCTGAGCGCAAGCCCGCTCAACAGAAAATCGAAATTGCGCCAGACGGCACCGAAGTTCAAAGTGTAACCCATGCGGGCCGCCCTTTCAGACTAACGCATCGTGCACGATGCGCAGATTCAAAGTGTTACAGCGTCCTTTGTGCGTCTGGAAAGACGCGCGGCGCTGCAGCGGAGCGGGAGACAGGTCCCGCTCCGCATGGCCGTTATTTGAACTCGACGGGGAAGCCGATCTGCGGCGGCGTCAGCTCCTTGCCGAACCAGGTCTTGAAGGACTTGGCGTAAAAGTCGAACTCGACGCCAGTCATGGCCTCGTGCAGGGCAGTGTTAACGAAGTTCAGCCAGTCCTGATCGCCGCGCTTGACGGCGCAGGCGTAGGTCTGCGGGTTCCAACCGTAGCCGGCGTCTTTGTAGCGGCCCGGGTTCTGCGTCATGTACCAGGCGAGCGACGACTGGTCGGTGGCGACGGCATCGGCACGTCCCGACTCCAGGGCCTGATAGATCAAGTCGACGGAATCATACTGATCGACGGTCGCCTCCGGCAATGCCGCGTGCACCATCGTCTCGGCATAGACGTTCTGGAGAACCGAGATAGTGACGGAGGAACCAGCGGCCTTGAGGGCGGCGTAGTCGCCATATTTTCCGTCCGCCTTGAGCATCAGACCTACACCCTCACGATAGTAAGGAATGGTGAACGCGACCTGCTGGGCACGTTCGCCGGTAACGGTCATGAACTGGCAGGTGATATCGACCTTATCGGTGGTGATGTTCGGGATGCGGGCGTCCGAGGACTGGTTCACATATTCGATCTTCTCAGGATCGCCGAACAGCGCCTTGGCGATGATATGGCCCATGTCGACATCGAAACCCTGAAGCTTGTCGTCGGCGCTCTTGAAGTGCCAAGGCGCGTTGGTGCTGCCCGTGCCTAGGACAAGATGGCCGCGGGCCAGCACTTCATCTAGCTTGCTGCCGTCGGCCAGTGCAGGCGTGGCGAGCAGCGCGGCGGCGGCCAGCGACATCACGGCTGTGCGAAAGGAAATAGTCATGGCGTTCCCCTTATAGATAATTCCCATTATTCCAATATAATGGACTACTGTCTGTTTTACTGGAATAGCCTATCAAGTGCCATCGAGGACAAATTGTCAATGGGTCATGCTGAAAAAACGCGCAGACGCGCAGGTGGCGATTTTTTTGGCAGCGCAGCATTTTCCTGCCGCTGCCGAGGCTGATCGCCTGGCTGCGCTCCGGCCGTTTCTGCAAACGGAAGCGAGGCTAGCTGAGACCAACTACAAAGGGCGCAGGAGCGCCGCTGCTATTTATCGGGATATTTGCTCTTGATGGACTCGCCTGCCGGCCAAGGCTGAAACCAGCCGGCTCTTTTCTATGGCGCCGCTTGCGTGACGCCAGACCCTCAGCCGGATTTCGACGACGGGTTCCAACATGGCCTGCAAGGGAACGGTGACGCCACCATCGCTGTCAAAGTTGAATGCTCTGCGAAAGGCGACGAACCGGTCATCGTCCAGGCTGTTAACATTGCTTTTGGAGTCCGTGGGATCGCTTTTGAGAATTTTCCGCACCCGGCTTCGCGAAACGCTGTCCGGATCGATGTCGAAGGCCCGCACACCCTTTCCCACATTTCCGGGAGATCGACATTGTCGTCATCATCGTCATCGTCATTAGAGACGAGGAAATCATCGATCGAGGTGACGCTGGCGATGCGCGTCGTGTAGTCATCGACCGCATCTTCCGTGTCGCCATCGGCAAGCGCGCCGTCCTCATCGAAATTGAAGGCGTCGTGCAGATCCGACAGGCCGATCGCGTCGGCAATATCGGCGCTTTTCAGCGCTGCGGAAATGAAGGTGTCGGATTCGTCGTTGGTCAGCCCGTAGGCGATCCTGAGATAGCCGACCAGCTTGTCGTCGCTCATCAACTGATCGACGGAGGTGATGTTACCAATCTCCGCCGCGAAATAAGTGTCATAGGCCTCTCCGGTGTCCGAAGAGGCAATGGTCGAAGAGGTCACCGCATAGCCGCTCGTCACCAGCGAGACTTCCGACATCGCTTCGCCGTCTCTAGAGCCGTCCCCGTTGAAGTTGAAGGCTTTCGCTCGTCAAAACCTGCTTCAGGAAACTGCGGGAGTGTAATCGGTGCTGAGACCGAAGGCCGTCAGCGCATAATTCTCCAGTCTCGAACTCGACAGGAAATCATCGACCGACTTGACAAAAGTCGAAGGATCGCTTTTCGGGGCTACGAGGCCCCGACGCCGGCGGCGAAGATTGCAATGCAGCGGCGAAGATGGGCGAGCAGTCCGGCCCGGTCGGGCCAGGCCAGGGCGCGCCCTTCCGGCGGGCCCATACCGCCGAAGATCATGTCCATCAGCATCCGGGCTCCGCTCACCGGATCATCAAGCGTCAATCTGCCTTCCGCCCGGCGATCGCTCAACCAGTCGGCGAGGTGTTGACGGCTGGCAAGCATTCCATCGCGCTGCAGAATTTCGATAAGCTCTGGAAACTGCGCCGCTTCACGAAAGACGAGCTGCAGAAAACCGGCGCGGTCCGCATCCTTCTCCTCATCCATGTCGATCATGAAGATATGTTCGAGGCTTTCGGCGATCGGAAGGTCTTCCGCGGGCCTCGGCAGGTCGAGCATCAGGCGCCGATGCGCGCCGACCACGGCGGCAAACAGCTCTTCCTTGCTCTCAAACAGCTTGTAGAGCGTCTGTTTCGAGACACCAGCCTCGGTGGCGACCACCGCAGTGGTGCTTCCGGCATAGCCGCATTTTGTAAAAACACGGCGGGCGATTTCGACGATATGCGTCCGCTTGTCCTCATCGCTGGAGACTTTCGGCCGGCCTCGCTTGCGCGGTTCATCTGCGGGCTCATTGACGCCATCCATGACGATCTAAACCGCTGTACCGAAGCGCACGCCGACGGCCCTGAAAAGCGGATTGCGATTTCTAAGGGATGAATTCTTCGGTTGTTGCATTTGCAATTTCGATTTAAAGAACTCACACGTTCTGTAATGCATTGCACCCCACCCTCTTTAGCGATGGAGCGCTTATGACGACCATCTCCGCCGCACCATCGATTCCTTCCTATTCCCATAGCAAGAACTCGACATCCACGTCCCAGGACCTCCTATCCTGTAATACGGTTTCGGCAAAAAAATCAACCGCAAGCCAGCAGCTCGGCGAAGACGCGACCAACAGCGCCGAAAAACTCATGTCCCAGCTGATGGCGCTGAAAATGAACGGCCTTAGCGGACAGTCCGGCTCCAGCGAGGAGCAGGACGGCGACATGGCGCGGGGCTTCGTCTATCTCTGTGCTGTCGTCGATGGGTTCAGTCGCCGGGTTCTGTCGTGGCGGCTGTCGATCACGATGGGAGACCGCTTTCTGCATCGAGGCAGTCGAGGAAGCGCTTGCCCGATATGGCAAGCCTGACATCTTCAATACGGATCAGGGGTCGCAGTTCACCTCCGTTCGTGAGAGATCAATGCTGCGCTCATATCCGCGCCTTGTGAGGGAGTGCCTGCCTCTTCCTGCAAATTTGCCAAAGCAAGCAGGCAAGCAAAATCGGCATACGCAATTGGTAAGGCCAACCACCGTGCACTCAGTGTTCGGTCAAACATCCACACCGGAACTTCAAGCAACCGGCATGACGTCGAACCCGAAAGGCTGCAGCGGAACACAGCAGACCCCTTGTCCGCCAAAAATGGATATGGACAAGCCGCCCAGACCAGGGATGCCACGGATATAAAAGCTCCCGAACCTCGGTCCCGTGGGTGTTCCGTCACCCTGTTGTACACCACCCGGCGCCCACATTCATCCCCTGACCGGCAGACGCCGGATCAGGCTCTGTTCAGACCAACCGAGCCACCTCTGTTTCCGAAACAATGTTGGTATCGAGAAAAATCAAAGCGCGATGCCCTTATGAACCTGCCGGCCTTCCTTGGTGACAGCCTCAAGGTCGATGTCCGTCCCGCTTTGCTGCGAGAGCCTGCCATAAAAGGACGCAGCCGGCTCTCGTCCAGCTTCGCGTATTTCGTATGATTCGAGAGCACGCTCGACAATGTCGGCTATCGAGCGATTTTCGCGGCGAGCAAGCCGGTGTGCGATATCACGCGCCTTTGCGCTTCGTACGGAAAGCTGCGGTTCGACCATTTCGGTCTCCCTTTTTGGCAATATAGCGACCGCTGCCAGGGGCCGTCAAAATGGCAATTGATAGCTTGGTACCAACAGATTCTTTGCAACACCACATCATCATCCCATTTTTGGACGATTGACAGGCAAGAAAAAGCGAGATCAGCCCGGGAGCCCCAAGAGAATTAACCATATTTCAGTGGTCTTGCGGCAGAATGCTGTACGTAGATCAGGCCTCTCACATGGAAAGGCCACAAGTTAGCTGGAGCAAAGCCTTGGCTTTTACTATCGCCCGTAGCCTGGTGGCATTTGGTGTCGCCGTTTCAGCAGGCCTTTTCATGTCGATCGGATTACAGCAATCTGCGCTCGAACGACTGAAAGTTAACGGTCCGGTTTACGAGCAAGTGGTCTATGGCAAAGATCTTATCGCCGATATTCTGCCCCCGCCGCTCTTTGTGGTCGAATCCTACATGCTGTCCTTCGAGGCGAGCAAATTTCCCGAGCTCACCGACACCAATCTTGCCAAGATCGCTAATCTCAAGGCCGCTTATGACGATCGCCGCGCTTATTGGAAGACCACCCGACTGCCGCAGGCGTTGAAGGACGAGCTTGAAAACGATGTCATCGCCAAGGGCGACAAATTCTGGGACGTGATGAACCGCGAGATCATCCCCGCCCTGACCGCCAAAGACGAGGACAAGGCGCATGGGGCGATCGAGCAGTTGCGCGTCGCCTTCCATTCGCACCAGGACGCGGTCGAGAAACTCGTCGCCAATTCCGATGCCTTCCTGAAGGGCGAGGAGCGCAATGCCGCCTCGGAAATCGTCACCTGGACGATCTATGCTGGTGGCGCTGGATTCGGATCCTTCGCTTTGTTGCTGGTCGGCCTCTATCTCCTGCGCCGCCGCGCCATTGTGCCGCTCGACGGCATGAAGGCCTATATGGGCAACCTCGCAGACGGCGACTTTTCGACCGAGGTTCCCTATGCCAGCCGTTCAGACGAAATCGGCGCCATGTCGAAGGCTGTGGCGGTCTTCCGCCGTAACGCCCTTGAGCGGCAGGAGGCGCAGAAGCGCGAGACGGCGCTTCGCGATGCGGAATTCGAACGCGAACGCAGCCAGATGGCCGAAAAGTCCGCCGAAGAGCAGGTTCGCGAAACGGTAATCGCTCAACTGACCCACGGCTTGGACCAGCTATCGCACGGCAATCTCGATTGCCGGATCGCCACACCCTTTGCCGCCGCCTACGAGACTTTGCGCGCCAAGTTCAACGACAGCATGGACGCGCTTTGCGCTTCGATGGCCGAGATCGCCCAGACCTCCAAACAAGTGGATAGCGCTTCTGCCGAGATTACGGGTGCAACCGAGAGCCTCGCATCGCGCACGGAACAGCAAGCCGCGATGCTCGAAGAGGCCACAACCGCGCTCGGCGAGATGAATGCCAAGGCGAAAGACGCCTCCGATCATGCCGGCAAGGCAACCGGCATGATGGCCGAGACCCGCAACAGCGCCGAACATTCGGCGTCCGTCGTCCGCGAAGCGATCGCCGCCATGGAACGGATCGAGGGCTCGTCCTCGCAGATTGGCGACATCGTCAACGTCATCGATGAAATCGCCTTCCAGACCAATCTTCTGGCGCTGAATGCCGGGGTTGAAGCGGCCCGCGCAGGCGAAGCCGGCAAGGGTTTTGCCGTGGTGGCGCAGGAGGTGCGCGAACTCGCCATGCGCTCGGCCAACGCCGCCAAGGAGATCAGGGCTCTGATTTCCACATCCTCGTCGCAGGTTTCCAACGGGGTGGAACTTGTCAACCGCACCGGCAAGGCGCTTCAGGAAATCGAAGGACAGGTCGAGCAGGTTGCCGAGCTCATTGCCCGGATCGTGTCTGTATCCTCCGAGCAGGCGTTCGCGATCCGCGAGATCAATGCCTCCGTCAATGCTCTCGACCAGGTGACGCAACATAATGCGACGATGGCCGTCGATACCGCTTCGGCCTGCCGCGCGCTCGGCACCCAAACGCAGACATTGGAAGGGGTCGTCAAACGCTTTCAGATCGACGCGGCAGCCAGCATGTCAAGCCCGCGTCAAGCCGCTTGACGCGCCGGTCGGGCTCCTTTCGTCGCCTCATTCGTCGACGGTTGCCACAACGGCAACGCAATCGCCTGATTTGACCAGGCCCGGGAAATGCCGGGCGCAGAGAATGCCGCTCATGCCGGCGCGGATCTCGTGGGGGACCACTCCGGTCCGCCCGGTCGGATAGATGCGGGCGATGACAGCATCCTTACTGACGGCTTCACCGAGATCGATGACGGGCTCGATCAACCCGCCCTCCTCAGCGAAGGAGAAACAGCGGCCGCCCGGCATGTCGAGCCAGGTCGTCGGACTGGCATCGACAGCACCCGCAACGATCCCGGCATGGCGCAGCACATTCATGGTGCCGCGCTTGGCAATCGCCGCACTCTTGGCCGTAGCCGTGCCGCCGCCGCCGAGTTCCGTGGTGATGAAGACCTTGCCCATCTCCTCGGCCGCGGTGTCGTACATGCCGACCGCATCGATCTCCAGCATCTTCATCGAATAGGGCGCGGCAAAGGCCGTCACATATTCCAAAGCCTGAGCCTCCTGCTGTTTGTTCGGCAGGATATGGGCCGCGCAGAACGGCAGAAAATCGAGCGTCTTGCCGCCGGAATGAAAATCAAGAACCAGATCGGCCATCGGCAGGAGCACGCGCTGGAAATAGTCGGCAATCTTCTGCGTCACCGTGCCGTCCGGCCGGCCCGGAAAGCTGCGGTTCAAATTGCCCCTGTCGATCGGCGAGGTCCGGGTTCCCGCCAAGAATGCCGGATAATTCATCGCCGGCACGATAATGACGGTGCCGTTCACCTCTTCGGCCTTCAGCGAGCGGGCAAGGTCGAAAAGCGCGATCGGTCCTTCATACTCGTCGCCATGATTGCCGCCGGTCAGCAGCGCCGTCGGTCCCCGGCCGTTCCTGACGACCGTTATCGGGATCATCACCGAGCCCCAGGCGGAATCGTCGCGGCTGTAAGGCAGCCTCAGGAAACCATGCTGGACGCCCTCGGCGGCGAAATCCACCGTCGCGCTGATCGGCGACGGCCGCAAGCCAATCTCTGTCATGACAGCCTCAATCCTTGACCATCAGCCTGCGCGGCACGTTGGCGAAGCATTCGACGCCGCTCTCGGTGATCAGGATGCTCTCGGTTGTCTCGAAGCCCATGTCGTCGAGCCAGAGGCCGGTCATGAAATGGAAGGTCATGCCGGGCTTCAATTCCGTCCGGTCGCCCGGTCGCAGGCTCATCGTGCGCTCGCCCCAGTCCGGCGGATAGGACAGGCCGATCGGGTAACCGGTGCGGTTGTCCTTGACGATGCCGTATTTCTTCAGCACCGCGAAGAAGGCGTTGGCGATGTCCTCGCAGGTGTTGCCGGGCTTGGCGACGGCAAGACCGGCCTCCATGCCTTCCAATGTCGCCTTCTCGGCGTCGAGAAAAGCCTGTGTCGGTTTGCCGAGGAAGACGGTGCGCGACAGCGGTAGGTGATAGCGGTTGTAGCAGCCGGCAATCTCGAAGAAGGTGCCCTCGCCCTTTTTCAGCGGCCGGTCGTCCCAGGTCAGATGCGGGGCGGATGCTTCGACGCCGGACGGCAGCAGCGGCACGATCGCCGGATAATCGCCGCCGATGCCGTCGACGCCGCGGGTGCCGGCATCATAGATTTCCGCGACCAGATCGCATTTGCGCATGCCAACTTCGATTTTGTCGAAGATACGGGCGTGCATGGCCTCGACGATGCGGGCGGCATTGCGCATATATTTGATTTCGGTCTCGCTCTTGACCGCGCGCTGCCAGTTGACCAGCGCAGTCGCGTCGACGAAGCGCGCATTCGGCAGATGTTTCTGCAACGCGGCGAAGGCGGCCGCCGAGAACCAGTAATTGTCCATCTCGACGCCGATCATCAGCTTGCTAAAGCCGCGCTCGGTCAGGATGCCGGAGAGGTAATCCATCGGATGGCGCTCGATCGACTGCACGTAATGATCGGGATAGCCGACGATGTTATCGTGCTTCAGATAGGTGGTGAACTTGGCGCCGTTGGCATCCTGCCCGCGGCCGAACCAGATCGGCTCGCCCTCAGGCGGCACAATCACCGCCTGGTGCACGTAGAAGGACCAGCCGTCATAGCCGGTCAGCCAGGCCATGTTCGACGGGTCGCTGACAACAAGCAGGTCGACGCCCTTCGCCTCCATGGCGCGCCGTGTCTTTTCCAGCCGCGCGGCATATTCGCCGAGCGAAAACTTCAGATTGGGCTGGGTCATGTTTCTTCCCTTCTTTTCCGTCCAGCTTTCGAATGTGGTCCCGGCGTTTGCCGCATTGGCGCGGGCAAAAGCGAGGGTGGCAATGGCGGTGTCCTGGATGCCGGTTCCCGTGAGGTCGGCGAAGGTGATCTGGTCGTCGCTCGTCCGTCCCGGCACCCTACCGGCGACGATCTGGCCGAGTTCGGCGAAGACGGCATCGGGCGCGACCAGGCCGGCGCCGATTGCGTGATGCAACTCGCCGAGACGCCGCGTCTGCTTCAGGCTGTCGGCGACATAGAGGCCGGCTTCGGCGATGACGGCCGGATCGATCTCGTTCTTGTGCTCCGCATCCGAGCCCATGGCCGTCAGATGCTGTCCGGGTTCCAGCCACCCGGCCTGAACGATCGGCGCTTCCGAGGGTGTGGTGGTCACGACGATATCGGCGCCGGAGATTGCGCGCCTTGGATCCGATATCGCAGTGACGAGAAAGCCGAGCCTTGCGGTCAGTTCCGCTGCGGCGCTCTCGGCTTTTGCGGCATCACGCGCCCATATTCGGGCTTCGCGGATCGGCCGCACCAGCGTCAAGGCTTCAAGCTGCAGCCGCGCCTGCATGCCCGCCCCGAAGACGGCGGCCATGGACGCATTTTCACGCGACAGATACTTGGCCGCGACCGCGCCGGCCGCCGCGGTGCGTATGTCGGTGAGATAACCATTGTCCAAGAGCAGTGCCTGTACCAGCCCGGTCCGGCTCGACAACAGCACCATCATGCCGTTGGTGCTCGGCAGCCCAATCTTGGGATTGTCGAAGAAGCCGGGGCTGATCTTGATCGCGAAGCTTTCGATCCCCGGGATATAGGCCGTCTTCACATCGACTTCGCCGCGATGTTCGGGAATGTCGAGTCGCAGGATCGGCGGCATGGCGACGGCCTTGGTCGCAAGCGCTGCAAAGGCCTGCTCGACGCAGGTTACCGCATCCAGGTCAAGGCCGATGATTTTCCTGAGCTCCGCTTCCGTCAGAATGATCATCCGGCTCATGACCCATCCTCCCCGAACATCGCCGCCTCGCCGTTGATCACCCGTCGGTGCTGTTCCATGTCGACATTCCGCCCGGACAGGATCGCAACGACGGGACCGCCGGAGCGGATCTTTCCCGCAAGCAGGGCGGCAATGCCGACCGCACCCGCGCCTTCGACGATCTCCCGCTCGCAGGAATAGGCGTGGCGCATGCCGGCGGCGATTTCCGCCTCCGTCAGCAGGATGACGTCGTCGAGAAGCGCGCGGCACATGGCGAAGGTCACGCGATTGTCGAGGCCGATGCCGCCGCCGAGCAGATCGGCAAGGCTCGGCCTTTCCTCGACCTGCACCGGCCGGCCGGCATCGAGGCTTGCCTTCATCGCCGCACCCCATTCCATCGTCAGGCCGATCACCTGCGTCTTCGGATTGACGCCCTTGATCGCGGCGGCAACGCCCGCCGCGAGGCCGCCGCCGGAGAGAGGCACCAGCACCGTGGCCGCGTCCGGCAAAGCATCGATGATCTCAAGCCCAAGAGTCCCCTGCCCGGCCACGACAGCCTGATGGTCGAAGGGCGGAACCATGACCAGCCCCTCTTCGCGGACCAGCCGGTCGACCTCCTGCTGCGCCTCGTCCTGTGATCGCCCGACGATGCGGACATCGGCGCCGAGACGGCGGATTTCCGAGATCTTGTTCTCCGGCACCAGCCGCGACATGCAGATGGTTGCAACCGCACCTTCGGCCTTCGCCGCATAGGCAAGCGCCCGGCCGTGATTTCCGGTTGAGGCGGCGACGACGCCGCGCGAACGTTCGGCCGGCGACAAGGACAGCACAGCATTGATCGCGCCGCGCAGCTTGAAGCTGCCAGTCGTCTGATGATGTTCGAGCTTGAGATGGACAGGCACACCGGCAATGTCGGCAAGCGATGCCGAATGCACCATCGGCGTTTCGATAAACCGGCCGGCGATCCGCCGCGCCGCCGCGCGAATATCCTCCAGCGAAACGGGCAAGGTGCGGACCATGATTTCAGCCTTTCCCGTAGGGCTTGGTCATCAATTGTCCGAGTTCGGGCCGCGCCCGGTCATCGCCGCAAAGCCTCAGACACGCCCAGGCGGTTGCGAGATTGCTGGTGACCACGGGCTTGCCGGTCTCGGCTTCGATGCGGGCGGCGACCTCGGCTGCGCGCACGGCGGTACAGGAGATGAACAGCGCATCGGATTGCGGATCCAGCGCCTCACGCGCGAAGGCTGCTATTTCATCCGGCGCAATTCGCGCCATCTCACGATCGTCATTCAGGCCGAGACAGGTGAAACGGTCGATCGCAAAGCCGAGATAGGCGAAATAATCCGCCATCGGCCGGCTGGTCTCGATCGTATAAGGCGTCAGCACCGAGATGCGTTTTGCGCCAAGCGCCTGCAGGCCTTTCACGGCCGCCGCCGTCGGCGTCACCACCGGAACGCCGGGTTTGGAGGCATGGATCGCCGCTTCGATGTTGCGGTCGCCGATCACCACAGAGGCGGAGGTGCAGGAATACATCACCGCATCCAGCGTCTCATCCGGCAGGATCAGCCCTGCGCCTTCCGTCAGCGACGGCTGCATTTTCAGGAGGTTTTCCGGTGTGACCGGATTGGCGTAGCGGATGCGGCTGACATAAACGCCGATGCGGTCGCTGGCGACCATGCGCCGGAAGTCGACCTCGGTCGTATGGTCGGTCGCCAGGATGATCAGGCCGATGCGCTTTTCGAGCGGCCGGTCGTCCAGTCGCGGCCGGCGTCCGGCGGGAATGATCTCGATTGCTGCGATCATATCAATCATCCATCCTGGCGTAACGTTCTTCGAGCCAGCGCAAGCCCACGACCGAGATCAGGCTGATGACGAGGAAGAAGACCCCGACCAGCGTCATCGGCTCAATGTAGCGGTAATTGCTGTTGGCAATGCTCTTTGCCTGGTTCATCAATTCGAGCACGGTGATCGCCGACAGCAGCGGCGTCTCCTTGAACATGGCGATGAAATAATTGGCGAGCGCCGGGATCATCGGCGGGATTGCCTGCGGCAGGACCACGTGGATCCAGGCCTGGCGCGTCGTCAGATTGGTGGCCTTGGCCGCTTCCCATTGGCCGCGCGGCACATTCTCGATGCCGGCGCGATAGACTTCCGCCGTGTAGGTCGCATAGTGAATGCCCATGCCGATGACGCCGGCGGTAAGCGGCGACAGCCGGATGCCGATATCAGGCAACACGTAGAAGATGAAGTAAAGCTGCACCAGGAGCGGCGTGCCGCGGATGAATTCCGAGACGAAGCCGACCGTTCTGGAGATAGCAGTGACCGGTGACCGCCGCGCGATGGCAAGGCCGAGGCCCGCGACCATGGCGACGGCAGCGCCGAGGATGGTCGCGAGAATGGTGATCTTGAACCCTTCGAGGAGGGTCGGCATGATCTGCCAGACGAAGTCCCAATCCCATTCCATCCGATCAGGTCCTTATGCCGTCGAGGCTGCGGGCCATGCGGCGCTCCAGCCAGCGCATCGCCGCCGAAATCGCCAAGGCCATGAGGAAATAGAGAATGAGGATCGTTGCGAAGGGCACCAGCGTACTGCCGGTCTGCGCCCGCACCACCTGCGCCTGGAAGGTCATATCCGTCAGCGAGATCAACGACACGACGGCCGTGCCCTTCAGGAGCTCGATCGCATTGTTGCAGAAGGTCGGCAGCATCAGCGGCAGCGCCTGCGGCAGGATGACGTGTCGCATGCGCTGGTAGCGCGACAGGTTGAGCGCAACACAGGCTTCCGATTGTTCGCGTCCGACGGCCTTGACGGCGCCGCGCACCACTTCCGCCGCATAGGCGCCGACATTCAGGCCAAGCGCCAGGACACCCGCCTGCAGCGGCGTCAGGGTCAAGCCGGCAAATGGCAGCACGAAATAGACCCAGAAGAGCTGGACGAAAATCGAGGTGCCGCGGAAGAACTCGATATAGCCGGTCGCCAG
This sequence comes from Rhizobium sp. F40D2, assembly GCF_051810745.2. Lineage (NCBI taxonomy): Bacteria > Pseudomonadati > Pseudomonadota > Alphaproteobacteria > Hyphomicrobiales > Rhizobiaceae > Rhizobium > Rhizobium sp. F40D2. The sequence continues at coordinate 61,026 of NZ_JBPWQX020000004.1, read as the reverse complement.
AGCCCTGACGGCAAAGAAGCGTGACAGGCGGCCGAGCCCCGCGAGGAAGGCCATGACCAGCGCCAGCGCAGAGCCCATGACCGTCAGCTGGAGCGTGACCAGGGCGCCCTCAAGGATCAGTGTCAGATAGCCGGACCATACCGACATCGGCAACTCACTTCGCTGGAGATCGTTCGAAGGGCAAGCCGGCCATGGCAGGACGCATGGCCGGCTGCTCTCATCAGGTTACTTGGCTGCGGCGCAGAGCTTGTCGCGGCTCGTCGACATCGCCGCCTTGGCCGAGAAGCCGTAGGGCTCGATGATCTTGGCGAATTCGCCCGATTCCTTCAGCTTCTTCAGCTCGACGTCGAAGGCGTCGCGCAGCGCGACATCCTGCTTGCGGAAGGCGGCGCCATCGCAATAGACCGGTGCATTGACGACCGGAGCGACGGTTTCGAGATTGGGATCATTCGCCTTGGCCATCAGGTCGTGGATCGACAGGACCGGCAGCGAGTAGACGTCGATGCGCCCGTCCTGCAGCATTTTGATGCCGCTCTGGCCATCCGGAACGACGATGACGCGGTCGCGCGGCACGCCGGCCTCGAGCGCCAGCTTCTCCTCGGTGCCGCCGCCCGGTGCGCCGATCTTGGCATCGGGATTGTCGGCGATATCCTTGTAGCTGGTCAGCTTCAGCGGGTTGCCCTTCTTGAGGGCGAAGGCTTCGGCGTCGCAGAGGATCGGTTCCGAATAGGCAACCGCATTGCAGCGCTCGGGCTTCATGAACAGGCCGGCGGTGATCGCGTCGTGGCGGCCGGCCTGCAGGCCGGGGATCATCGCGCCATATTCCGAAATCGAGGCAACCACTTCCTTGACGCCCAGCTTTTCGAAGATCACGCGCGCCACATCGGGCGCGGCGCCGGACACCTTGCCGTCGGCGCCGACGGCCGTGAACGGCGGCTCGTTGGCGATGGCGATGCGGGCAAAACCCTGCTCCTTCAGCTGCTCGAGCTTGTCATCGGCGGCGAAAGCCGGGCCGGCGGCCGCGGCCAGAAGCACCGACAGACTGACGGCGCTCAAAACATATCCTGCTTTCATCGTTCCCAACTCCTCTGGCTTTCCTTTGAGTTTTATTCTTTGCGGGCAATGTCTGAGGTCAGACGCGGTGCCCAGCCGCAATGATCTTGCGCAGGAAGGTCTGCGTCCGCTCCTGCGTCGGATTTCGGAAGATATCGCCCGGCTTGCCTTCCTCGACGATCTTGCCGCGATCGAAGAACAGCACGCGGTCGGCGAAGTCATGGGCAAAACCCATCTCATGGGTCACGAGAAGCATGGTCATATCGGTCTCGGAGGCCAGCCGCCGCATGACGTTCAGCACCTCTTCGACCAGCTCCGGGTCGAGTGCCGAGGTGACTTCGTCAAACAGCATAATCTTCGGCGACAGCGCCAGCGCCCGGGCAATGGCGACGCGTTGCTTCTGTCCGCCGGAAAGCTGCGCCGGGACGCTTTTCGCCTTGTCGGCCAGGCCGACCATATCGAGCAACTCCATTGCCCGCTTTTCGGCCTGCGGACGTTTGATGCCCTTGGTCAGCATCGGCGCCAGCGTCACATTGTCGAGCACGCATTTGTGCGGAAAAAGATTGAAGTGCTGGAAGACCATGCCGATCTTTTCGCGCATGCGATGAAGGTGCCGTTCATCGGCCGGCACCAGCCCGCCGCTGCCTGCCATATGGTAGAGCTGTTCGCCGTCAACCTCGATATGGCCGCCGCTGATCGTCTCCAGCGTCATCAGAATGCGCAGGATCGTCGTCTTGCCGGAGCCGGACGGCCCGATCAGCGCCAGCTTCTCACCCGGCATGACATTCATCGACAGGCCGTCGAGCACGGTCAGCGGGCCGTATCTCTTGACGATGTTGTCGATGCGGATGATGGGCTGAGGCATTCATGTCTCTCCCTGTTGAGACAAGCAATGCCCTAACGATGACGGCCCATTGAAATCATGTCAATTCGTAAAATAATATCATGACAATTATTCTGCGAATGCTCAAATGAGGGCCAGTGCCATCAAATCGCCAGCAGCAGCTCTTCCGGATTTCCCTGCGCCAATGAAGCGACGATCCCAAGCCCGGTCCGCAGCTCGCTTTCCGTCGTCGAGCCGAGCGAGATGCGCACGGCCGGCGTCGAGCCCTGGTCGGCGGTGCGGAACGATTTGCCTGGCGCGATCGCCACGCCGCGCAGCCTCGCCTGTGACACGAAACCATCCTCGGCATGGTTGCCAGCGAGCGGCAGCCAGACGTGCAGGCTTTGCGGATGCGCCCGGTAGCTGAGGCCGGCCAGCATCTCTGCTGCGATCGCGTGGCGGCTCGCAAGGGCGCGGCGCTGCCAGTTGACCAGTTCCATCGCCGTGCCGTCGCTGACCCAGCGGGTGGCGATCTCGGCCATGGCAGGCGTCGCCATCCAACTGGAAACGAGATGCCGGTTGGCGACGGCGGCGACATAGCGGTCGGGTGCGACGAGATAGCCGATCCTGAGGCCGGGAACGGTGATCTTCGTGAAGCTCGTGATGTAGAGCGTCCGCTCCGGCGCAAAGGCGGCCATCGGCGGCGCCCGGTTCTCGACCATCGGACCGAGAATATCGTTTTCGATGATCGCGATGTCATGCTTGGCGGCAACGGCGGCCAGCGCCTGGCGGCGCTCGGCGCTCATCAGCGCCGCCATCGGATTGATGACCGAGGGCTGCAGAAAGATTGCCCGGATCGGCCCCGTGCGGCAGGCTTCATCGAGCGCCTCAGGGATCATGCCCTCCTCGTCGATCCCCAGCCCTTCGAGGTGCAGGCCGAGGTAGCCGCAGAGCGGCACCAGCGTGTGGTGGCTGACCGCTTCGGTCGCGATGGTCGAGCCGGGCGGCGCGACGCTCATCAGCGCCACCGTCATGCCCGAGGTGGCGCCATTCGTTACGCTGATATTCAGCGGCGACACGTCCAGCCCGCAGCGCGCCAGCCATTCGGTGGCGACCGTGCGGTGGCGCGGGAACACCATGTTCGGACGGAACGACAGGGCGGAACTGGAAGGCAGGTTTTCTGAAAGCCAGCCGAAGGCCTGGCGCAGTTTTTCCAGGTGGATCTGCTCGCAGACCGGCTTCAGGATCGACAAATCGATCACCTCGCCCAGCCGTTCCGGCAGATAAGGCGGCTCCGGCTCGCGCGGCCTGGTCTGGACGAAGCTGCCGCGGCCGATTTCGCCTGATATCAGCCCCCGGCGGCTGAGTTCGTCATAGGCGCGGCTGACCGTCTGCACCGAAAGATGCAGATCGTCGGCCAGCTTACGGTGCGGCGGCAATTGCGTGCCGTCGGAGAGCTTGCCGTCGGTGATCGCATTGGCGATCTGCTCGGCAAGCGAGAGGTAAGCCGGCCGGCGGAGTTGCGAGGGATCGGGGCGCCACTTTGTCATGATTTAACACTGCTGAAAATCAGTTCAATTGACAATGCAAAAATGCGCTTCCATTGTCTTTTCGCTGCGTTTGAAATGATTTCTTTCTAAAGAAAGTACCATGAAGCTCGACGCCATCGACCTGCGCATTCTTGACGCCGTCCAGCGCGACGGCCGCATCACCAAGCTCGCACTGGCTGAAAAGGCGGGCCTGTCGCCGACGCCGTGCTGGATGCGGCTGCGCAAGCTCGAAAAGGCGGGCATCATTACCGGCTACCACGCCCGCATCGCCCCGCGGCGCATCGCGCCGGTCGCCAGCGTGATGATGGAAGTGACGCTCGCCAACCATCGCCAGGCGGATTTCGAGCGCTTCGAGCGCGCCGTTGCCGCAATCCCGGAGATCGTCGCCTGCTGGTCGGTCGGCGGCGGTGTCGATTACATCCTGAAAATCATCACCGCCGATATCGACGCCTATCAGCGGCTGGTCGACGGTCTTCTCGACCGCGAACTCGGCATCGACCGCTACTTCACCTATATCGTCACCAAGACGGTGAAGGAGGAAACAGTGCTTCCGGTCTCTTCCTTTGCGGCATCCGACGAGGACCAGAGCGCGTCATAGACAATCTCTCTGCCGGTCCGGATGGAAACTGCAGGCGTGCCCGTCGCCAAGCCACATCGCGACGAGAGATCCTATCTAATCGGCCGACGCTGCCTGAGGTGTAATCTACAGCGAGGAACGCGGCACGTCTTCGGACCATCCGCGCTTCCGCCGCATGTTGCTAGTGCTTAAGGATTTGACTGAGGAACAGCTTTGTCCGCTCATGCTGCGGATTGTCGAAGAATTCTTCGGGCACGCCCTGCTCGACGATCTGGCCTGTGTTCATGAAGATCACACGGTCCGCGACGGCCCGGGCAAAGCCCATTTCGTGGGTGACGCAAACCATCGTCATGCCGTCCTTGGCAAGACCGGTCATGGTTTCGAGTACCTCCGACACCATTTCCGGATCAAGCGCCGAAGTTGGCTCGTCGAACAGCATGACAGCCGGCTGCATGCAGAGCGATCTGGCAATTGCGACGCGCTGCTGCTGGCCGCCCGATAGCTGGATCGGATATTTGTTGGCCTGTTCGGGGATGCGCACACGCTCGAGGAATTTCAGCGCCGTCTTCTTCGCCTCGGCCGCCGGCACACCCTTGATCCACATCGGCCCGACCATACAGTTCATCAGCACAGTCATATGTGGGAAGAGATTGAAGTGCTGGAACACCATGCCGACATTCTTCCGGACTTCGCCGACATTGCGCATCTTGTTGTGCAGGGTGATGCCGTTGACGGTGATCTCTCCCTCTTGATGGGCTTCGAGCCGATTGAAGCAACGGATCAGCGTTGACTTGCCGGATCCCGAAGGACCACAGACGACGATTCGCTCGCCCTTGCTGACAGTGAGATTGATATCCTTCAGCACCTGAAAGGCGCCGTACCACTTCGAAACGTGCTTCGCTTCAATGATCTTGTCGCCGTTCATCGGACTTTGCTCCTGGCATAATGACGTTCGATGCGCGCTTGGATGAGTTCGAGGCAGATCGACATGATCCAGTAGAGCATCGCGGCGGAGATCAGCATTTCCATGTGCTGGAAGGTCTTTTGGCCAAGCGTGCGGGCCAGGAACATCAGTTCCCAGACGCCAATGACAGAGACCAGCGAGCTGTCCTTCAGCATCGAGATGAACTGGTTGCCGGTCGGAGGAATGATGACGGGCAATGCCTGCGGCAGGATGATCTTGCGCATGGTGATGCCGAAGCCGAAACCAATCGAACGTGAGGCCTCCCACTGGCCGCGATCGATGCTCTGAATGCCCGAACGGAAGATCTCGGTCATATAGGCGCCATAGCAAAGCGAGAGCGCAAGAATGCCGGCGGGCACTGCATCGATGACGAAGCCCAACTGCGGCAAGCCGAGATAGATCAAATAGACCTGCATCAGCAGCGGAAGACCGCGGAAGAACGAGGTGTAGAAACTGGCAATCGCATAGGCGAAGCCGTTGGTCGAAAGCTTGGCGACAGCACCCAATATAGCAATTGCCGAGGCGATTACGATCGAGACTGCAGAGACGTAGATCGTCGTCACTAGGCCCTGGGTGACCATGAACGGCAGTTTTTCGGCGATGAACGGCAGGCTCAGATGAAAGGTTGCGAAGAAGGCCAGAAAGAGGCCGAGCAGTTCGATCCAGACAATGGCGATCTGCACCCGCAGGGACGCAAAGCCGATCAGGACGACATTTAGCACAAAAAGCACGGCGATGACGAAAGCAATGGCGAAGCGGCCGTAAAAGCCGCTGGCCGTGGGATCGCCGATGACCGGACGCATCAATTCGCCCATAGCCGTGCCGGTCATGTTGAACATCAGGAAGAACGCCAGCGCTACAGCAAACAGCGTCGCGATGAACCACGGCTTGTGGACGAGTACTTCGGATTCGACTGTATCGGAATAAAGCATTTCTTGCCCCTTGCGGCAAATCGACGGTCCGGATGTCCGGACCGTCTGGTTCTGGTGGCGGTTATTTTACGACCGTATAGTCCACGCCGTACCATTTCACCGAAAGCTTGCTCAGCGTGCCGTCGGACTGCATACCCTTCACGGCTTCGGCGATCTTGTCGTTGAACTCCTTGTCGCCATGTTCGATTGCAACGGCGAGCGGCTCGTAGAAAACGGGGTCGCCGATCTGCTTGATCGGGTAGCCGGCCTTAACGGCATCAAGAATGCTCGGTAGCGACGAGACGACTGCATCGAGACGGGCACCGTCGCCGAGGCGCAGATCATCGAAGGCGGTGGTCGAGTTGGCGTAGGACTTCACTTCCTCCGGCTTGAACTCGTACTTAAAAGCAGGCGCACCGGCGGCATCAAGCGTCAGGTCGCCTTTCGCATAGGCTTCGAAGGTGGAGGTGGCCGTGGTGCCGACGACCTTGCCGTCAAGATCGGAGAGCTTGGTCGCCTTGCTGTCCTTGTGCGCGGCAACGGCAGCCGGCGTGTAGTAATAAACGGCCGGGAAGTCGAAGATCTCGGCACGCTTTTTGGTCGGCGTCATCGAACCGACATGCATGTCCCAGCGGCCTGCCCAATTGCCGGCTGTGATGATGTCCCAGCCAGGCGTTACGAATTCGACCTTCACACCGAGACGCCCGCCGATATCCTTGGCAACGTCGATGTCGAAACCGTCAAGTTCGTTCTTGTCGTTCATGAAGGATTGCGGCGCCCAGTTGGCGTCGGTCGCGACCTTCAGGTTCTCGGCCGCCAGCACGCGGTCGAGCACGGCACCGGCATTGGCCGGAACGGCAGCCAGTACAAGGGCGAGCGACGCGGCGGCTGCAGTCATCTTGGTCAGTCTGTTCATGCGATGGTTCCCTTTATTGTCATTCTTGGTTTTGGTCCGGGCTCATTCCCGTACCGTCAAGCAATCTTCCAGTCGAAGACACCTTTGCGTCTTCCGGCGAACGGAAGCAGCGGCCGGCCGCTCGTTCCTTCAAACCGGGGAAGTCAGAACTCTCCTTTCTGGCGCATCTCGTCGCGAATGGAGCAGGCAACCCGGAAGGCTTCTACGCCGGCGGGAATGCCGCAATAGACTGCGATCTGCACGAGTGCGGCCCGCAATTCGTCGTCAGTCAGCCCATTGCGAATGGCGCCGCGAAAGTGGATGCCGAATTCATGCATGCGGTTAAGCGCCGCCAGCATGCCGAGATTGAGAAGGCTGCGCTGCCTGAGATCGAGCCCTTCGTCAGTCCAGGCCGCACCCCAGCAATATTCGTTGAGAACGTCCTGAAACGGAGCAGAAAAACTGTCGGCATTGTTCATCGCCCGGTCGACATAGTCGTCGCCAAGAACCTTGCGCCTGACGGCCTCGCCGCTCCTTCTGAGTGTCTCATCCATGGTTCGTCTCCTCGCGGGTCAGGAAACCGCGCATCAAATTCGCGACCGTTTCCGGCGCCTCGACCAGGATGGAATGGCGCAATCCGGGCAGGATGCTGAGCGTCGAGCCCGTGATACGCTCGTGCATGTAGCGGGCCATGCGCGGATTGGATCCGGCATCGTCCTCGCCAGTCGCAATCAGCGTCGGGCAGCGGATCTGGTCGAGGAAGCCGCCGAAGTCGGTCTCGGCGAGCACCCGGTAGGCCGCCGCATAGCATTCCGGATCATTCTCGGCATCGCGCTGGCGAAGCCTTGCGATAACCTCCGGGTTCGCGGCCTGGAATTCTTCGGTCAGCCAGCGCGATAGCGAGGCATTGTGGTGATCGGCGGGCGTACCCGCCCGCAGCGCCGCCAGGCGCTCCAGAACCCGCGTCCGCTCCTCCGGCGTGCGGCCGGCCACTGTGGAGAGCAGCACCAGCTTGCGCAGCCGGTCCAGGTGGGTCAGCGCCAGGCGCTGGGCGATCAGCCCGCCGAGCGAAAAGCCGGCGAGATTGAAGGTTTGGAATCCAGCCTTGTCGGCCAGCGCCAGCGCCTCGTCGACGAAATCGTCGATCTCGTAGCGGCCCTTGACCCGGCTCGAATGGCCGTGGCCTCGCAGATCGAAGGTCAGGATCGTAAAGCTGTCTTTCAGGCGCTCGACTACACCCGACCAGGCTTCGAGATAGGAGCCGACGCCGTGGATACAGACCAGCGGGTCGCCGCTGCCGTCGATGCGGTAGTTGAGCGTCACGTCTCCGACGGTATGGCGCTGTGCCTCTGCCATGTCAGCCCGCCGCCGCCTTGCGCTGCTTGTCCTTTTCGCGCGCGGCGAAGAAGGGCATGATTTCCTTGACGAACAGCTCGATCGTCCGCTTCTGCAGCTCGAAGGGCAGGTTGAAGGTCAGGCCAAGGCAGTACTGATCGACACCGGCTTCTTCATAGACCAGCAGCTTCTCGATCGCCTCGTCGGGCGTGCCGAACATCAGGTTCTTGCGGATATTGTCCGGATTGTAGTTGTCCTTGCCCTTGACCGCTTGATAGGGCACCGCTTCCGGGAAGCCTTCGCGGACATTGCCGATATTCTGCATCAGGTTTTCGAAGGCGCGGCCGTAATCCATGCTGTGCTTAACCGCCAGTTCCCAGCCGTCGGCCTTGTCGTAGACGCAGGTGCGGCGCTGCATCATGAAGCGCGGGCGCGGCACCTCGGGATGATCGGCAACCGCCTTGTTGAACTTGTCGGCCAGAACCTGGATCTCGGCTGCCGGCTGCGAGAGGGCGTGGAGAGAATGCTGGCGCCATTGGCGATCGCCCAGTCGAAGGAGCCGGGATCGCGTGCCGCGACCCAGATCGGCGGATGCGGCTGCTGCAGCGGCTTCGGCACCGAAGTGGCGGTCGGGAATTTCCAATAGTGCCCGTCATGAGCATAGTCACCGGCCCAGAGCTTCTTCACAGCCGGGACGATCTCCTTCATGTAGGCGACGCCTTCCTGCTGCGGCATGCCGCCGGCCATCCGGTCGAACTCATACTGGTAGGAGCCGCGGGCAATGCCGAATTCCAGGCGGCCGTTGGTCAGATGATCGCAGAGCGCGGATTCGCCGGCGAGCCGGATCGGGGTCCAGTAGGGCGCGACCAGCGTCGAGGTGCCCAGGCGGATCTGCTGCGTGTGCTGCGCCAGCCAGACGAGCGTCTGGAACGGATTAGGAGAGATCGTGCATTCGATCGTGTGGTGCTCGGCAGTCCAGAGCGCCTCGAAACCGCCCTCGTCGGCCATCCGTGCCAATTGCAGGAGATTGTTCTTGGCCGTCGCCATCGGAACGTCGGGCGAGAAGCGTTCCATGGTCAGCGATACTGCGAATTTCATCTGCTTGCCTCCCTTGCGGGTTCAGTTTTGTGCGTGCCGTCACTTCAGACGGATGACGAAGGGGTCCTGCATCGCCCCGGAATAATCGATGATGACGTTCTTCAGCCGCGAGAATTCATGCATCACGTCGAAGCCGCCGCGCCGGCCGTAGCCGCTTTCCTTGAAGCCGCCATTGGCGGACATGAAGGAGGCCGAGCGGTAGGTATTGACCCAGACGGTGCCGGCTTCGATCTGGTTGGCGAAGCGAAGCGCCCGATCGATGTCCTTGGTCCAGATGCCGGAGGCGAGGCCGTAATGGCTGTCGTTAGCGAGCGCGATCATCTCAGCCTCGTCGCGGAACGGCATGACGCCGACCACGGGGCCAAAAATCTCGTCGCGCATGAAGCCCATGTCGTTCTGCGCATCGACCATGACAGTCGGCTCGTAGTACCAGCCGCCACTCGAAAGCCCTTCCTTCTGCGGACGGCGGCCACCGGCCGCCACCTTGGCGCCTTCCTTGACGCCCGAGGCGACGTAACCCTCGACCTTGGAAAGCTGGTCGGCGAGCGCCAGCGGACCGATATCGGTATCATCGAGCGTCGGCAGGCCGACGCGAATGCGGGCGGTGCGGGCGATCAGCGCATCGATGAACTTGTCGTAGATGCTGGCTTCGACGAAGCAGCGCGAACCGGCAACGCAGGTCTGCCCGGCAGCGGCGAAGACGCCGGAGACGACGCCGTTGACGGCATGCTCGATCTCGACATCGCCGAAGACCACATGCGGCGACTTTCCGCCGAGTTCCATCGAGCAAGGCACGAGGTTCTGCGCGGCATTGCCGGCGATGCGGCGGCCGGTCGCGGTGCTGCCGGTGAAGACATATTTGGCAACGCCCGGATGGCGGGTCAGCGCCTCGCCGGCGCTCTTGCCGGTGCCGGTGACGACATTGACGACACCTGCCGGGAAGCCGGCTTCATGGATGAGTTCGGCCAGCGCCAGCGTCGAGGCGGTCGCATGTTCCGACGGCTTGATGACGACGGTGTTGCCGATCGCCAGGCACGGCGCCAGCGTGCCGGTCAGAAGCATCAGCGGCGAATTCCAGGGCGTGATCATGCCGACGACGCCGAGTGGTTCGCGCAGGTTGATGTTCAGCGTATCCATCCGGTTGATCGGGATCGTATCGCCCTGCAGCTTGTCGGCCATGCCAGCGAAATAGTGATAGCTGTCCGGCATCGAGCGCATCTGCGCCCGGGTTTCCTTGAGAAGCTTACCGTTGTCGCGCGTTTCGATCTCGGCCAGCCTATCGGCATTGGCGCGGACGAGTTCTGCGAGCTTGCGGACCAGCGCGCCGCGGTCGGTCTGCGTCATCCGCCGCCAGGCGGGATTGCGGAAGGCGGCGTTCGCAGCGGCAACGGCCGCAGAAACGTCATCGGCGTCGGCTTCCGCCAGATCGTACCATCGCTCGCCAGTCGTCGGGTCGTAGCTGGCAATGTAGTTGCCGGCCTTCGGCGCCACGAATTCACCGGTGATGAACAGGCCCTGTCGCGAACCTTCGATGGAGCTGACTGTCGACTTCATGTCACTGTCCTTGGTCTTGGGAGGCTTGGATCCAGGCCCGGGCTTCACCATCGATCATCGCGATGCGGCCGCCGTCGTCTGAATCCATGTAGATGCCGAAGCGGCCCGCCTGCCGCTCGCGTACATAGCGCCGCAGCATAGAGCGTAGTTCATGGGTGGCGATCGCCTCGTAGGGCAGATCGTCGATGCCGAAGAAGCGGAGGTCGGCAGGCAGGTTGACGCCCGCACCCTCGCCCGCCAGCCGGGCACGATAGACGAGATAACCGGGATCGCTGTCGGCGACGTCGAAGACCGAGTAGAGGAAGGTCTCTTCCGGCACGAGGCTCAGCGCATCGCCGCTCTCGACCACCAGCTGACTATCGGCCTTGCGGCGGCGCGCCGAGGGAAGCACCCAGCCACCCTTGCCATTCGAGCGCAGCAACAAACCGTCGCCGGCCTCGATCAAGTAGCCGATGATCATCCCGTGCGAGGCAAGCCATCCGGCCGGCAGCGGATCCTTGACGCTGGCATAGCGGCCACGACAGAAGCCGAGCGGTGCGGTCGGGCTGGTGCCGAAGGCCCGGACCTGCCCGATGAGAACCGTATGGTCGCCAGCATCGACGGCACTGTAGGTGGTGCAGTCGAACCATGTCAGACTGTCGGTCAGAACTGGCGCGCCGGTATGGATGTGATCGTGGGTGACGGACTGGAACTTGTCGGGAGACTTCGAGGCGAAAGTGCCGGACACATCAACCTGCCCTTCGTGAAGAATATTGACCGCGAAGCACCCCGAACTGGTAAAGGCTTGGTAGCTGGAAGCCGACTTCGCGACACAGACGAGCAGCAGCGGCGGATCGAGCGATACGGACGTGAATGAATTCGCGGTCATGCCGCGCGGGGTCCCATCCTCGTCGCGCGTGGTGATGACGGTCACGCCCGTCACGAAGGTTCCGAAGGCCCGGCGACGATTTCGAAGAACAGCTCGGTCTGAGTACGGGTTTCAAAGCGGAACCGGATGAAGCTGCGCATCATCTGGACGCTCAACGCAAATTTGGCACTGTCGAGCATGAGTAAATCGAGATCGCTGAATTCCCGGGAGGTGGGGAAGATGATCAGCGCTCCGACCAGCTGGTTGTCGACCATCAACGCCTCGATGCGGGCTGATATCCTGAACCGCTGCGTGCCGTCGTCGAGAAACAGGTTGGCCGCATCCGTCGTGCCGTGTTCGATTGCATCGCGCGCCGCCTTCATCAGCGGCCGGGCGAGAGTGGTCGAAGCAGCTTCCGGCCAGGAGGTCTCATCGTATAGTGCGTTCGGCGGGCGCCCGGCGATCACTTGATTGGCGGTGAAGTCGATGACCACCGTCGGGTTCGGCAACATCATTCCAACCATCGCCGAAAGCGGAGCGACGGACCCGTCGCTTAAAACATGCTCAAGCAGTGACGTATGCGCTTTCAGGGCTTTCTCGAGCCGCTGCGCTGACCGCTTCTCTGCTTCAAGCCGGTGTTCGCGCTCCACGGCAATTGCACCCAGATGAATGATGGTGCCGAGGAAGGCAAGATCGTCCTCCGATACTTCGGTGATTTGTCGGGCGATGACGCTGAGGACCATCGGGCGGCCTTCCGCATCCTTGCAGTTCATGGGCAAAACCAAGACGGTGCGGTAGTCACGCTCGAACGCTTCCGCCCGATAGCCGGGGAACTCGGCGGACTCGCGGGCATCGGGGATATAGACGGGCTCGTTTCGCTGCAGAGCAATTAACGACGGGCTTGTCGCCAACTCCCATTTGTCCGGCAGCTGCCGTTCTATCAGTGTCGGATCATAGCGGACGATGACATAGGCATAACCATGCGCGGCATCGATGCTCATGATCGATCCCAACGCCCAATCGGCATGGCGGCAGGCGGCGGCAATCAGTTGCTGGAGAATGGCCTGGAGATCGCCGCCGCTGTTAATTTGGCTGGCGACGTCTCGCAGCGACAGTACACGGGACCTCTGATCCAACCGCTTCGCCTCGTTGACACATCAGCGAGTATGCGCGCGCTCAGAGCACAAATCTACTTGGTTTCATAGGAAGCAATTTGATCTGTCTTCCGGCGACACGTAGGAACGCCTTCCAATTCGGCTATGGTCGCTTTTGCCGATTGCATGTCGCGTTCGTCACGTGATGCATTACTGGAGCCTGCTTGCTTTCGCAGGATCTTTCCGCGGCCTCTTCCTCCGGACGGAGGAAGAAATTTTCCGGCGCCGCTGTAGCCTAGCGCAAGTTTTCATTTTTAGCGGTTTTTCACATGACCCTCGGCATCAGAAAATTCACCACCTTCCTGGAAGAGACCCTCGTCGAAGGCGGCAGGGCCGCGTCGCGCCCCGTCAATATCGTCGTGGTCGCGGCCGTGATCCAAAATCCCTGGGCCGGCCGCGGCTTTGTCGAAGATCTCAGGCCAGAGATCATCCGCATTGCCGGCAAGCTCAGCCACGAAATGACCAGTCGGCTGTTGCGCCAGATAGGCCCCGAGCAGATAGAGGCTTGTGGGAAAGCGGCGGCGGTCGGAATCGATGGCGAAATCGAGCATGCCTCGGCAATGATCCACACACTGCGTTTCGGCAATCCTTTCCGCGAAGCGATCGGCGGCATGAACTATCTCGAATTTGCCAACACGCGCAATGCACCGGGGGCTCTCCTCTCCTTGCCGATGATGCACAAGAGCGAAAACGGCAAGCGATCTCATTTCCTGACTGCCAATTTCCAGATTGCCGACGCGCCTGGTCCCGACGAGATCATCGTGGCGATTGGCGCTTCGGATAGCGGTCGCGCACATGCGCGCATCGCCGACCGCTTCCAGGATATCGCAGAGATGGAAGCGGAAAAGGCGGAGACCTTCTCGGGCATTTGACGAGCGCAGGCGCTGATCTTGGCGGGAGGTAGGATGAAGCTCGACGCCATCGATCTGCGCATTCTCGACGCCGTCCAGCGCGACGGCCGCATCACCAAGCTGGCGCTGGCCGAAAAGGCCGGCCTGTCGCCGACCCCGTGCTGGATGCGGCTGCGCAAGCTCGAAAAGGCGGGCGTGATCACCGGCTACCACGCCCGCATCGCTCCACGGCGCATCGCGCCGGTCGCCAGCGTGATGATGGAGGTGACCCTCGCCAACCATCGCCAGTCGGATTTCGAGCGCTTCGAGCGCGCCGTCGCCGCAATCCCGGAGATCGTCGCCTGCTGGTCGGTCGGCGGCGGCGTTGATTATATCCTGAAAATCATCGCGCCCGATATCGACGCCTATCAGCGGCTGGTCGACGGGCTCCTCAATCGCGAACTAGGCATCGACCGCTACTTCACCTACATCGTCACCAAGACGGTGAAGGAGGAAACGGTGCTCCCGGTCTCTTCCTTTACCGGATCCAGCGAGGACCAGAGCGCGTTGTAGACAATCTCTCTATCCGGCGGCTGTGCTTTAGACCGTTTCTCTCTTTTCGCCATCGCCAAAGGACTATCTCTCGTCCCCTCCTGTGGAAGACTTGTATCACCGCCATGAGGAGACTGGACATGACCGCCGTTTTTGCCCGCCCCGCCTATCATGATGCGCTGTCGCGGCTTTCCGACCGCCATCTCCTGCGCGATCTCGCCTATGTCGGCGGCCGCTGGATCGCCGGCAAAACCGGTGAAAGTTTCGAAGTTACCGATCCGGCCTCCTCCGCGACGCTGGCTTGGGTTGCAAGCCTTGGCACGGACGAGACAGAGGCGGCGATCGATGCAGCGTCAGAGGCTTTTGCCGCCTGGCGCGCCATGCTGCCGCAGAACCGGGCGGCGATCCTGCGGAAGTGGCACGAGTTGATGCTCGCGGCCAAGGAGGATCTGGCGCTGCTCATGACGCTCGAACAAGGTAAGCCGCTTTCGGAATCGCGCGGCGAAATCGACTATGCCGCCTCTTTCCTCGAATGGTATGCCGAGGAAGGCAAGCGGCTGAATGCCGAAAGCGTCACGAGCCATCTGCCGGGCGCGGAGATGATCGTCCGGCGCGAGGCGCTCGGCGTTGTCGGCATCGTCACGCCCTGGAATTTTCCCTCGGCCATGGTCACGCGCAAGGCTGCCGCCGCCCTTGCCGCCGGCTGCACGGTCGTCGCTCACCCGTCCTCCGAGACGCCGCTTTCCGCACTTGCTCTTGCCGAACTCGGCGAGCGGGCCGGCATTCCCCCAGGTGTCTTCAATGTCGTGACCGGCCAAGCCGCGCCGATTGTGGGCGCCGTCTGTGAAGACAGCCGAGTACGTGCATTGAGCTTTACCGGTTCGACAAGCATCGGCAAGCTTATTGTCAGCCAATGCGCGCCGACCCTGAAGCGGCTGGTGATGGAACTCGGCGGCCACGCGCCGCTGATCGTCTTCGATGATGCCGATATCGACAAGGCGGTCGAGATCGCTATCGACGCCAAGTTCGCCACATCGGGCCAGGATTGCCTTGCCGCCAACCGCATCCTCGTCCAGCGCGGCATCGCCGATGCCTTCGCCAAGGCTTTTGCCGCCCGCATCGGGGAGCTGAAGGTCGGCGCCGGGCTCGAGGGCGGCGCCGAGATCGGACCGCTGATGCATGAGCGCGCCGTCGTCAAGGTCGAGGAGCAGGTCGCCGACGCGCTGGCGCAGGGCGCGCGCCTCGTCACCGGTGGCAAGCGCCATAAGGCCGGCCGGCTCTTCTACGAACCGACGCTTTTGACCGATGTGCCGGCAAATGCGCTGATCATGCGCGAGGAGACCTTCGGGCCCGTGGCGGCACTGACCACCTTCGACACGGAAGAAGAGGTCGTCGCCCGCGCCAATGATACCGAATACGGCCTTGTCGCCTATATCGTCACCGAAAACGGCGCGCGCCAGATGCGTCTCGGCCGCGCCCTGGAATATGGCATGGTGGCGGTCAATCGCGTGAAGATCACCGGCGGCCCTGTTCCCTTCGGCGGCTGGAAGCAGTCCGGCCTCGGCCGCGAGGGCTCACGCCATGGGCTCGAGGCCTTCACCGAGCTCAAATATCTCTGCATCGACACCGCCTCCTGAGCGCCATTTCAAAAAGAGGACAGGACATGCTCGACAAAAGCAACGAACTCACCGCCTGGGACCGCGATCACTTCTTCCATCCCTCCACCCATATGGGCATGCACGCCCGCGGCGAAACGCCGACCCGCGTCGTCGCCGGCGGCGAAGGCGTCTACATCACCGACACGACAGGGCGGACAAGCCTCGACGCCTTTGCCGGGCTCTATTGCGTCAATGTCGGCTATGGCCGCCAGAAGATCGCCGACGCGATCGCCGAACAGGCGAAGAACCTTGCCTATTACCACGCCTATGTCGGCCACGGCACCGAGGCCTCGATCACGCTTTCGAAGATGATCATCGATCGTGCGCCTGAGGGCATGAGCCGCGTCTATTTCGGCCTGTCGGGCTCGGACGCCAACGAGACCAACATCAAGCTCATCTGGTATTACAACAATATCCTCGGCCGGCCCGACAAGAAGAAGATCATTTCGCGCTGGCGCGGTTATCACGGCTCAGGCGTCATGACCGGCAGCCTCACCGGCCTGGCACTCTTCCACAATGCGTTCGACCTGCCGCGCGCGCCGATCCTTCATACCGAAGCGCCCTATTATTTCCGCCGGCCCGACCGCTCGATGGACGAGGAGCAGTTCTCGCAATATTGCGCTGACAAACTCGAGGCGATGATCCTCGCCGAAGGCCCGGACACAATCGCCGCCTTCATCGGCGAACCGATCCTCGGCACCGGCGGCATCGTGCCGCCGCCGAAGGGTTATTGGCAGAAGATCCAGGCCGTGCTCGACAAATACGACATCCTGCTCGTCGCCGACGAAGTCGTCACCGGTTTCGGCCGTCTCGGCACGATGTTCGGCTCGGATCATTACGGCATGAAGCCGGACCTGATCACCATCGCCAAGGGCCTGACCTCGGCCTATGCTCCGCTTTCCGGCACGATCGTTTCTAGCAAGATGTGGCAGGTGCTGGTGCAGGGTTCCGACGAGCTGGGGGCGATCGGCCACGGCTGGACCTATTCCGCCCATCCGATCTGTGCCGCCGCCGGCATTGCCAATCTCGAACTGATCGACGACCTCGGCCTGGTCGAGAATGCCGGCGCGACCGGCGCCTATTTCCGCTCGGAACTGGCAAAGGCGGTCGGCGGCCATCGTAATGTCGGCGAGGTCCGCGGCGACGGACTGATGGCGGCGGTCGAATTCGTCGAGGACAAGGACGACCGAAAATTTTTCGATGCCGGCCGCAAGCTCGGCCCGCAAATCGCCGCCGCCCTTCTCGAACGCGGCGTCATCGGCCGCGCCATGCCGCAGGGCGATATCCTCGGCTTCGCTCCGCCGCTCTGCCTGACACGCGAGGAGGCCGATATCGTCGTCAAGGCCGCGGCCGACGCCATCGAAACCGTCTTCAAGTCTGTCTGAGGAGGAGATCAGCATGACGATCCCGGAAAAGATGGCGGCCGTATTGCTGACCGGCCATGGCGGGTTGGACAAGCTCGTTTATGACAGGCACGCGCCCGTCCCGACGCCTGCCGACGGCGAGGTTCTGATCCGGGTCACCGCCTGCGGCATGAACAACACCGATGTCTGGGTGCGCCAGGGCGCCTACGGTACAGAGGACGATCCATCGGCCGTCTCGACCTGGCGCCGGCAGGGCAATACGCTGAGCTTCCCGCGCATTCAGGGCACCGATACGGTCGGCCATATCGTCGGCGTCGGCGCCGGCGTCGATCCGGCACGCATCGGCGAACGTGTCATGGTCGATTTCTCGATCTACAACCGCGACGACGACAGCCTTGCCGACATTGACTATATGGGCCATGGCCGCGATGGCGGTTATGCCGAATATATGGCGCTGCCGGCCGAGAACGCCCATGTCGTCGCGACCGATCTGACCGACGTCGAACTCGCCACGTTCTGCTGCGCCTATCTGACCGGCGAACGTATGCTGGAACGGGCAAGGCTTGCCGCCGGCGAACGCGTCCTCGTCACCGGCGCCTCGGGCGGCGTCGGCTCGGCGATCATCCAGCTGGCGCGCGCCCGCGGCGCCATCCCGATCGCCGTCGCCGGTCCCGGCAAGGAGGCGGCAATGCTTGAGATCGGGGCCGAAGCTGTGGTGACCCGCGGCAAGGGCGATCTGGTCGAAGCCGTCCATTCCGCAAGCCTTGGACAGCCGATCGACGTCGTCGCCGATCTCGTCGGCGGGCCGCTGTTCAATGACCTCCTGAAGATCCTGCGCCCCGAAGGCCGCTATACCACCGCCGGCGCCATCGCCGGCCCGGTCGTCCAACTCGATCTCAGGACCATGTATCTGAAGCAGCTGGAGCTGCATGGCTCCAGCCAGGGAAGCCGCGCCGATTTCCGCCGGCTCGTCGGCTATATCGAAAGCCGGAAGATCCGGCCTCTCGTCGGCGGCGTCTATCCGCTGTCGGAATTCCACCGCGCCCAGACCGATTTCATGGCGAAGAATTTTGTCGGCAAACTGGTCGTGGTTCCGGACTAAAGCGCGTCGCAATCTTTCAGATTCGCTCCCCGCGCTTTAGCTCTTTGTTTTTGCGCATGTCGTTTGCCGCAAAACCGCTGCGCACTTTTGCGCGACATGCTTTAGAGATAAGCGCGATCGCTTGTCGCGCGGCAGGCGAACCTTATCGGTTTTGCGGCGTTTCACGGCCATGGACACGGGCAAGACGACATACCTCACCTCTGCCGAACTCGGGCGAATTCGGCGCGCTGTCGGCATAGCCCGTCTGATGGATACGGCCGTTCGATTGCCGGTCATAGGTGTACGGATCGGCGCGGACTCGGTCCTCGGCCTCATCCCGGCCGTCGGCGACATTGCCGGATCCCTCATCGGTCTTTTCATCATCGATGAGGCAAGGCGGCTTGGCCTTCCCGGCCACAAACTCGCCCGCATGGCCGCCAATCTCGGTGTCGACGCCGCCTGCGGCACAGTTCCGCTGATCGGCGATCTCTTCGACGTCTATTTCAAGTCTCATCGCCGCAACGTCGGCATCATCCTCGACCATTTCGGCGTCAGCGAAGACGAGCTGAACCGCCGAATTTGACGGGGCCGGCCGCCCCAGTGCTGTTCCCTTGGCGAGGGGCCTCCACGAGACCCGACGCCGATCGACCAACAGACTCTAAAGCTCAGTCAAAGCGCCCGCCGTCTTCACCGCGTGATCAAGAACAAATTGCAGCTTGGCAGCGTGGCCGAAACCTGGTTCGTCCGGCTGTCCTTTTCGCACGGCGTTGGCAAATCGCTGGAAATTGGTGATGACCGGTTCGACTTCGATCTGGCGCCAGATCGCCTTGTCGGCGTCGGCGCCTTCACACGCCCGGAGGGTCGAACCTTCGGGCGTATGCACCACCTCCAGCGCGCCCTTGTCTCCATGCAGGCGCAGGCGCAATTCGTTCAGATGGCCAGTCGCCCATCGCGTTGCATGGATGACGCCGGCCGCGCCATTTTCGAGTTCAGCCATCATCAGGAAACTGTCATTTGCATCGAGGTCGTATTCCCCGATCCGGTTCCCTGGGCTTTTGTCGAACACTTTAAGATGCGATGCCGCCGCCTTGACGTCGCTTCCGGCGGCAAAAACCGCGAAGTCGAGAATATGAATACCGACATCACCCAGCACACCATTGGAGCCGTGTTTCGTCGACAGCCGCCAAAGCCATTGCGATTCCTTCGTCCAGTCTCCCCAGGCCTTTGAGACCAACCAGCTCTGGAGATAGGAGGCTTCGAAGTGCCGGATCGCGCCGAGACGCCCGTCAAGCACCATCTTGCGCGCTGCTTGCAGCGGCGCCACGTTGCGATATGTCAGGTTTACCATCGTGACCTTGCCGGACGCCGCCGCGGCGTCGGCCATCTCCTTGGCCTCGCGGTAGTTGACCGCCAGCGGCTTCTCGCAGAGCACATGCTTGCCGGCGCGAAGTAATTTCATCGTCGTGGAATAGTGGGCGCGATCCGGCGTGACATTGGTCACGGCGTCAAACTCCCCCCAGGCAAGGGCATCATCGAGCGATGTGAATGTCAGCGGGATAGCATGCCTGAGCGCGAAAGCCCGCAGCCGGACCTCGTCCGTATCGACGGCGGCAACAATCTTGACGCCGGCGATTTCCGAGAAATTCATGGCATGGGTATTTGCCCATCCTCCGGTTCCGAGAATGATCAAGCGCATCTTTATCCTCATTTGTTTGTCGAATTGCTGGCAGCAACATCGGTCATCATTTCGCAAGCGCCCGACGCTCTTGCCAAGAAAGAGATCGGCCCGTTTCTTCCGGGCCAATCCCCTGCCTTGGCGTCCGCGCGAATAAGGTGTCTCAGCTCCTCAGCGGTAACCGGCTTCGCCGGCCTGGTGCAGTTTCGGGCCGCGTTCGACGATCGGCTCCAGTGCCTTTTCTACCGGCACATTTGGGGCGTCGATAATGCCAGTCAACGCCCCTTGCGGGTTGTACGCCCATTTGACGCCATTGATCAGCACCTTCTGGATGGTGGCGTCGTGATAGGTCGGATAGGTCTCGTGGCCGGGCCGGAAATAGAAGATGTTGCCGGCGCCGCGCCGCCAGGTCAGGCCGGAGCGGAACACTTCCCCGCCCTGGAACCAAGAGATGAACACCGTTTCGAGCGGCTCCGGCACCGAGAACTGCTCGCCGTACATTTCTTCGTTCTCCAGCTCGAAATGCTCGCCGATGCCGGCGGCGATCGGATGGCGCTGGTTGATGGTCCACAGCCGCTCGCGCTCGCCAGCCTCGCGCCATTTCAGCGCGCAGGGTGTGCCCATCAACCGCTTGAAGATTTTCGAGAAATGGCCGGAATGCAGAACAAGCAGACCCATGCCTTCCCAGACGCGCTTGGCGACCCGCTCGACGACGATGTCGGAGACCGCGCCATGATCCTTATGGCCCCACCAGGTCAATACGTCGGTTTCGGCAAGGCGGGCTTCGCTCAGCCCGTGTTCCGGCTCCTGCAGCGTCGCCGTCGTCGCCGAAATGCCGGGGTCGGTGTTCAGCGCATTGGCGATCGCCGTGTGCATGCCCTTGGGATAGATGCCCCGGACGATTTCATTGGTGTTCTCATGGATGTTTTCACCCCAGACAATGGTGCGAATGGTCAAGTTGTTCACTCCTGGTAGTTAAACGGATCGAGCCTTGGGAAGATTCAGGCAGCCTGCAGGGATGCCCGCTCGAGCGCCCCGCCTGAGCGGTCGAAACGGTGGACATGGCCGGCAAGCGGTGCAAGGCCAAGCGTCTGGCCTGGCTCGTGAGGAGAGACACCGGTCTCCCGCACGATGAGCGGCTCATCCGCCCCGATATCCACATAGACAAAGCTATCGGAGCCGAGGATTTCCGAATGAATGACCGTGCCGGTCCAAACTGGCGACTCGGCCGTGATGCGAACATGCTCTGCGCGCACGCCGATTGTATGGCTGTCATAGGGCTGCGCCAGCCCGCCCGACAGGAAGTTCATTTTCGGCGAACCGATGAAGCCGGCAACGAAGAGCGAATTGGGGCTTTCGTAAAGCTCCAGCGGCGTGCCGATCTGCTCGACGACGCCGTCCCTCAACACGCAGATCCGATCGGCCAGCGTCATCGCCTCGACCTGATCATGCGTCACGTAGATCATCGTCGTGTCGTGCATGCTGCGATGGAGCTTGGCGATTTCCAGCCTGGTCGCGACGCGAAGCGCCGCATCGAGGTTGGACAGCGGCTCGTCGAAAAGAAAGACTTTGGGATCGCGGACGATCGCCCGGCCGATTGCGACGCGCTGACGCTGTCCGCCGGAAAGCTGGCGCGGCAAGCGATCCAAATAGGGTGAGAGCTGCAACATACCGGCCGCCTCTTCAACACGCTGGCGGCATTCGTCTCTGGTGCGCCCGGAAAGCTTCATACCGAACGCCATGTTGTCGAAGACCGTCATATGCGGATAGAGCGCATAGGACTGGAACACCATGGCGATCCCTCGCTTCGATGGCGCGTGCTGGTTCACCGTCGTGCTGTCAAAGGAGAGGGTTCCTGAGGTAATGTCCTCCAGGCCGGAGATAAGCCGGAGCAGCGTGGACTTACCGCATCCCGACGGCCCCACAAACACCATGAACTCGCCCCGGCGAATTTCCATCGTTACGCCCTTGATCACCTCGAAGGCACCGAAGCTCTTGCGGATGTTCTCCAGTCGAATTTCTGCCATGTCCTACTCCCTCAACCCTTGACGCCGCCGGCGGTCAGTCCGGAAATGATCCGGCGCTGGAATATCAAAACAAGCACTACAACCGGGACGGTGACGATGACCGACGCCGCCATGATGTTGCCCCATGGGATCTCGAATTCGCTGTTGCCCGACAGCAGGGCAATGGCCACCGGGACGGTTCGCTGCGTATCCGATGAAGTGAATGTCAGCGCAAAAAGGAACTCGTTCCACGCGGCGATGAAAGCAAGCAGCCCGGTCGTCACCAGCGCCGGCCACATCAACGGCATGAACACCTGGGTGATAATGACCCATGGCGAGGCGCCATCGACGATCGCCGCCTCCTCGATCTCGATCGGCAATTCCCGCATGAAGGTCGTGAGCACCCAGACGGTGAACGGCAGGGTGAAGATCATGTAGGAGAAGATCAGCGCGAAGGGCGTGTTGAAGATGCCGAACCAGCGAATGAGTTCGAAGAGGCCGGCAAGAACGGCGATCTGCGGAAACATCGACACCGAGAGGATGGTCAGCATCAACAGCGCCCGCCCGCGGAAATTCACCCGTGCTAACGCGAATGCGGCGGTGATCGAAAGCAACAGCGATGTGGAAACCACGACGCAGGCGACCATCGCGGAATTCGCAAGACTGCGAACGAACCCGCCTTGGCCCATCACGGAAGTGTAATTGGCGAAAGAGATCGAGGTCGGCCAGTAATCGACTTGGAAAAGCGCCGTGCCGGTCTTCAGGCTCGTCAGGATGGCATAGTAGAACGGAAACACCGCAATAATGACGATAATCGTGACGAGCAGGTAGAAGAGCGTATTTTTGGTGATCGACAGCAGCATTAGCGTTCCTCCCCACCGAGCTTGACGCGACCGAGCCAGATATAAAGGACGGTGACGGAGGCAATGATCAGGAAAAGCACCGTTGAGGCGGTGGCGCCGTAGGCGAACTTGTCGAAGTCGAACAGGTTCTCGCGCGCCATCACCGACATGGTCTTCGTCTGCGCGTTGTTGGGCGTCAGCACATAGATCAGATCGAAGATGCGCATCGCATCCAGCATCCGGAAGATCACGGCAACCATAATGGCCGGCCGGATCAGCGGCAGCGTCAGACGCCAGAACACCTTGATCGGATTGACGCCGTCGATCTTGGCGGCTTCATAGATATCGCCCGGAACCATTTGCAGTCCCGCAAGGATCAGAAGCGCCATGAAAGGCGTCGTCTTCCAGACGTCGACGATCAGTACTGCAATCATTGCGGTTTCCAGATTGGCAGTCCAGGCAATCTTCTCGCTGATCAGGCCGAAGCCGAGCAGAATGTCATTCAAGATGCCGAACTGGTCGTTGAGCATCCAAGCCCACATCTTGGCCGAGACGATCGTTGGGATCGCCCAAGGGATGAGGATTGCGGCCCGTACGATCCCACGGCCGACGAACCGGGCATTCAGCACCAGGGCGACGATCAGCCCGAGCACGGTCTCGATCACGACCGAAAGGACGGTGAACTTGGCGGTATTCCAGACGGCATGCCACCAGACCGGATCGGCAAGCAGCCCGCGATAGACGGTCCTTCCGCTCTTCAGCGTCACCCATGACAGATAATTGGAAAAGCCGACGAACTGCGCATTGCCGAGATCGTTGAGCGACGCATTGGTAAAGCTGAAGTAGATTGTTCTGAACAGCGGCCATCCGGCGACGATCGCCAGGATCATTAGCGTCGGCGCCAGAAACATCCAGGCCGAGCGAATGCGTTCGGATTGCAGCTCCGTAGAGGCTCTGAGCTTGGAAAGCCTTGGTTCAACTGCTTGTGGAACTACGACTTCTGTCATGAAACGCCTCTCCTCGTTGGCTCAGGCCGAAGACCGGACCGACGGCTTGGCAGCCGCCGGTCCCGATAGTCACCAGGCGTCGCCCTTGAGGGTCGTCAGGTCGGCTTCGAGAAGCTCGAGGTTTTCGGCAGCTGAGCCGCTGCCGGACAGTGTATTGTGGACTGCAGTCCAGAACTTCGAGGACACTTCATTGTACTTGACTTTGGCCGTCGCCGAAGGACGCGGCACCGCGTCCTGGAAGATCGGTTTCCAGTTCGGCATGAATGGTTGCGCCGCGGCAACATCCTTGTCGTCATAAAGCTCCGTCAGCGTCGGCAAATTGGACAGCTCGACGGCACGCGCCTTTTGAACGTCCTTCGACGCCAGGAATTTTACCAGCTCGATGGCCGCTTCCTGCTTTTCGGAGTATTTCGACACCGCCAGATTCCAGCCGCCGAGCGTCGAAGACGGCTTGTCGCCGGCGGCCGCGACCGGTAGCGTCATCACGTCGAACTTGCCCTTCACGGCGCTGTCGGCACCATTGCCGAGGGAATAGGCATAGGGCCAGTTGCGCATGAAGACAGCGTTGCCGGTCTGCCAGACGCCGCGCGATTCTTCTTCCTGATAGGCGAGCACGCCTGGCGGTGAGATCGTGCCGATCCAGCCCTTGGCGCGTTCGATTGCTGCAGCCGCCTTCTCATTGTTGATGGAGATCGTCCCGTCCGTCTCGACGATCTGGCCGCCGCCCGACGACTTCACCCATTCCAGCGCGTTGCAGGTCAGCCCTTCGTAGGAATTGCCCTGAAACACGTAGCCCCAGAGGTCCTTCTGTCCGGCCTGACGTTCTTTATCCTGAACCTCTTTGGCGGTTGCGGCCATCTCGTCCCAGGTCTTCGGCGGCTGCTTGCCATACTTTTCGAGCAGGTCCTTTCGGTAAAACAGCGCCGGAGCATCGGTAAACAACGGCAGCGCCACGAGCCGGCCATTGACGGTCTGCGACGCGATGATCGACGGGAAGAACTGGCCGACCACGTCTTTGGTGGCCTCCTTCAGATCGATGAACTGGTCGGCAAGCTGCGGCGCCCAGATCACGTCGGTCTGATAGACATCGATGTCCTTGTTTCCGGCCGCAAGCCACAGGCGGTATTGGGAGAACTGCTCGCTGCTCGATGATGGCATGGTGACGAGCTTGACATGATTGCCGGTCTCCTTCTCGAAAACCGCCACCTGCTTCTGAAGGAATTCGATGCTTTTCCCGGTGGTGTTGGCGGCGAACGAAATGTCGGCGGCGCGGATCGGGCCGGCGAGCGCGACGGCGAGCACGGATAAGGCAAAGGCAAACTGCTTCATGATCTCCTCCCAGAAATTGAAATCGATTTGACCCGCAGAACATTGCAGAAGGTCTTGGTGGCGTCAAGCCGCCAAATTAGCACTTCAAAGTTGCGCAGCATGTCAATAGTGACATCATATACATCTTAAGAGGCAATTTCTGGTACCTACGGGCGATCCTCCGAGTCAGCAGAATTGAAATCGATTTCAATCGCCGTTGAATTAGACGCTTGCCCGTTGCGCATCGCCAAAGCATCGTCCATTGATTGCCTAGATAAAGAAGACATCCGATGAAACTTCGTGAATTTGCAAAGCAGCTTGGGCTTTCTCCGACGACGGTGAGCCGTGCGCTCAGCGGCTACCCAGAGGTGAGCGAAGCCACGCGCGCCCGCGTTGCAAGCGAAGCAATTCGGCTTGGCTATCGCCCCGATATCAATGCCGTGCGGCTAAAGACCGGACGAGCCGGAGCGATAGGCGTTATGATGGGACGGTCGGGAGAAATTCATTTCGCTGAATTCGTGTCGGGAATGGCGCAGCGGCTGGAAACGGCCGATACGGATATTCTCATCACGCCCATCACCGCCCACAATGATGACGACGAGATCCAGGCCTATCGACGCCTGGTCGAAAGCCGCCGGGTGGATGCAGTGATCGTTCATTCGCCACGCCCCCGAGACCCTCGGATCGAGATGCTGAACAGCCTCGGCGTGCCTTTCCTGGTTCACGGCCGCTCGGAGACCGAGCACGTTCACGCCTGGCTCGATATCGATAATGAAAATGCTGTGCGCAGGTCCACCGAACACCTGCTCGACCTCGGGCACCGGCGCATCGCCATGATCAACGGCCTCAGGGGCAAGACCTATTCGATCCATCGCGAGCAGGGTTTTCGGCTGGCGCATCAAGAGTTTGGGCTGACTGCCGATCCCAACCTGATGGTCTGCGATAAATTCTCCGACGAAAGCGGCTTTCGCCATGCCCGCTCCTTCCTTGAGAGAGCCAATGCACCGACCGCCATCGTCGCCGGCTCCACGATGACGGCGCTTGGTGTTTACCGCGCCGTGCGTTCGCTTGGGATGACAGTGGGGCAGGATGTGTCGGTCATCGCCCATGACGACGTCTTCCCTTATCTGACGGCCGAAAACATGGTGCCGTCGCTCTCGACGACGCGATCCTCGATGCGTGCCGCGGGCACGCGCTGTGCTGAGTTAACGCTACAGCTTATCGCCGGACGTGCCGCGGATGAGATCCATGAATTGTGGCCGGTCGAACTGATCCTCAGGGAAAGTACCGCCCCACCGCCCTGACGAAGCAATCTCTCGACGCGTAGAGGACCCGAGTGCCCTCTAGAGATGATCGATCGGAGCGACCTCCCCCGCCAGAAACGCCAGAGCCGCAGCGCCGACAAGGCCCGAGTTCTGATCCAATGCCGCCAGCATCACCTTGACATCCTTGAATGCCGGCATTGCCCATTGGCTGATATAGGCTTGAATGCCCGGTTGCAGACGGCCGAATTCGTGGGAGAGCCCTCCCCCCATGACGATGATATCGGGACTGAAGATGTGGATCAGGCTGGTGAAGCCGCGCCCGAGAATTTCCGCTTCCTCGTCGACCAGTTGATTGGCGAGCCGATCGCCATTTCTAGCCGCCGCGAAAACGCTGCGGCTGTCGATGGCGCCGCCGTTGCTGCCTAACGTCGTGTCGCGGCTTTCCATCGCCCGCATTTGCGCGCGCCGCGCAAATGCGGGCCCGGATCCATAGGCCTCGAAACAGCCCCTGTTGCCGCAAGGACAAAGCTCGCCATTCGGCACGACCGACATGTGCCCGACATGGGCTGCCATGCCCTTGCGGCCGCGCACCACGCGACCATCCGAGATAACGCCGCCGCCGATCCCGGTGCTGACCGTGACATAAACGAGGTTATCAAGCCCCTTGCCGATACCGAACTGCCACTCGCCGATCGCAGCGGCAATGGCGTCGTTTTCGAGATCGACCGGAAAGGCAAACCGATTCTGCAACTCCGCCTTCAGCGGAAAATCGACGAAGCCCGGAAGGGTGGGGATATCGGTTGCGATACCGGCGACCGTGTCGAGCGGGCCTGGGGCAGATACGCCGACGCCCACCACCGAAGCAGGCTTCGATGCTGCGAGCAACCGATCGGCGAGGCCGCAAATCTGGGCGAGCACCCGGCCGGGGCCGGCCAGCGCGTCCGTTGGTTCGGCCAAACGCGTCAGGATCCTGCCTTGCTCGTCGACAAGGGCAGCGCGCACCTGCGTTCCGCCGAGGTCTATGCCGATGGCAACCTGCTGCATGTGAAGACCACCGGTTAGAGTGCGCGCATCCATGCCATCCGCTCATCGAGCGACGGCGCATTGAAGGCCAGGGAACCGAGAACGACCGTTTCCGCTCCGGATTGGCGCAGGAGAGGCACCGTGTGCTCGCGAATGCCGCCATCGGCCGCCAGCACGATCCGATCGGCCGCACCGCAGCCGGCGATGATCCGCTTGGCCTGTTGAAGCCGGGCGCCGGCCTTCTCGTCGAGGCCCTGGCCCTTCACGCCGATCGCCGTGCCAAGCAGCGTCACGAAACGCAGCCGGGAAGCGTATGTCTCGATCCGCTCGACGGGGGTGTCGACCTTGAGAACCATGCCGGCTGCGATACCGCGGCGATCGAGAAGATCGAGAGCCTCGTTCGCGACGCTTTCATTCTCGACATGAAAACTGATCAAGTCGCTGCCGGCATCGGCGAACTGCTCGATCTGCGACAGGATGATGCTGTCGGCAACCATCAAATGAACATGAATGGGGCGCGCGGAGGCTTTGCGCACGCCGGCCACGAGGTCGGGGAAAAACAACATCGCCGGCGCGAAATGGCCATCGGCGACATCGATATGGAGGATGTCGACATGAGGATCGACACGTCCGAGATCATCGGCGAGACGCATGAGATCGGCCGACCAGACGGAGAATTCGGCAATCAGCCGATCCTTCGGAAGATCTTCGATCCAGCTCTTGGAGGGGGTAGACATCGTTTCAGAGTTCCTTCAGAAAATTGCCGACGGCAAGCCGAAAGTCGGCGACATATTGCGGACGGCTCTCGGTTTTCGGCGTGATCTGCACGAAACGCGCGCCGGCAATCCGCGCGGCAAGAGCATGCGCGTGGCCAAGAGGATGAATGCTGTCGCGATCATGGCCGATGACCAGCGTCGGCAGGGCGAGATTGCCGACTTCATCATCGGTCACATCTGGACCGTCGTTGGAAATCCTGGTCAGCAGTTCGGCGGTCACATCCAGAGGCGTGCGCGAGAGAAATCCGGCGAGCGAGGCCAGATTGTCCGGCGCCTCGGCGGCGAGCCGCATGCCCACAGGCCCGGCAAGAAATGCCTGCCTTGCCTCATCCGGCGGCAGGGTTTTCAGAAGCCGGCCAACTTCGGCATTCGGCGCCATATTGTCCGGCGCCGATGCCGTCAGCCAGGCCGGCCTTGCCAGGATCAGCGCCTTGACGAGATCGGGCCGTTTGACCGCCAGACGCAAGGCGATCGCGGCCCCCATCGAGATGCCGCCGACCACAACCGGCAGCTCAAGGTTCTGCTCGATATAGGCGGCGATATCATCGCTGAAGGACGAAATCGACAACTGCTCGGCGTTCCCGGCCCCGGAACGGCCGTGGCCGCGGGCTTCGACCGTCACCCGGCGATAACCGGTTTCGAGCGGAAAGACCTCGGCCGTCTGCGCCGCGTCTCCGCATAGACCATGCTGGAAGATTGCCGGGGCGCCCTCGCCCGCCGTGTCGATGTTGAGAATGGTCCCGTCGCTGGCTGCGAACGGTTGAGCCCGTCTCATCGTCCTCTCCCCACGCCTTCGCCGTCGAGAGTCTTTTTCAGGAAGGATGCCGCACCGGCCGCCTCCGAGGCCGAAAGACCGTGTGTGATGAGACTGCCGCCAAAGCCGATTGCCTTGAGACGGCCGAGATAATGCGGGTAGTCGAGGACGCCCTTGCCGGCGGTCGCGAAACTGCCGTCTGGATTGCGGTCTTTCGCATGCGCCATGACGATCCGATCGGCCAGAAGATCGATGGCTGAGGAAACGATGCGCCGCTGCTCCTCCGGCGTCGCAACCTCGAAAAGATTGGCCGGGTCGAGCACGATCTTGATGCGAGGGCTCTTCAGCGCGGCGATCAGCCGATGGGCTTTCTCAGCCGAGTTGACGACATTGGCAAGCTCGGGCTCGATGCCGAGATCCACATGATGGCGCTCGGCGATTGCGATGGCCGCTTCCATCGCTTCTAGGAGATCGCGCCAGGCCGCCGGCGTGTCGTTGTCGGCGTGCGCCTTCCACTGGTCGATGGGGTCGCATGTGCCGGTGCAAAGCGTGATAAGGGCGGTCGACATGCCGGCGCAGCGCGCGGCCAGCGTCGCCAGCCTGCGAAGGCCGGCTTCGCGCACGGCGGGATCGGGATGGATCATGTTGTAGGTGCCGGAAACGGCGACGATCTCGACACCAGTTTTGCGCGCCGCCTCCGTCACCGCGCGGGCCTCAGCCTCGGTAATCGTCTCGGGCATCGGCGGCAGACCCGAGCAGGCCATATTGTATTGTGCTGCCGTAAACCCGGCCTGCGCAACCGAATTGAGGACAGTCGAGGGCTCTGTCCCGTCGAAGGTCTTTGCGAAAATGCCGAGCTTCATCACACGCCACCCGTGACATCAGCCAGCGCGACCGGCTTGCCGCTTTCGGCGGAGCGTGCGACGGCGACCATGGCCCGGACTGAAGCCAGGCCGTCATCGATGTCGGCACCTTCCATCACAGCGCCGTCCAGAATGGTGCGGGCGAAGCCTTCGACCTGACGGCGATAGAAATGGCCGTCGGCACCGAGAACGCGGTGGGTCGCGCCATCGGCTTCCCGGAAAATGTCGACCTCGCTGGTTTTGTAGTACCACGGGTTATAGGTCTTGCCCAAAATACTGCCGTTCTTGCCATAGATCTGGAAACCTTCGTGCCAATCCATGCGCACCTGGACGGTGAGATCGAGATGGCCGAGCGTGCCGGAGGCAAATTCCACATCGACGAACCAACACCAGATACCGGCTCGTTCGGACAGACGAGCGGCGACGGAAACGATATCGCCGGCGAGATAACGGGCCGTGTCGATCAGGTGGCAACCATGCGCCAGCATGTAGTAGCGGCGCAGATCGGCTTTCGGATTGCCGGAGGGTTTACGCGCATTGGCGCTGGCAACGATCAGGGGCTGGACTGCATCGGTCATCGGATAACGGTGCGTGCTGTCGCAATACCATGCTTTCAGGGCAACCATCTCACCCATCTCGTCACGGATGAAGGATTTGGCCGCCTGGAGCCCTGCGTCGAAACGCTTCATATGCCCGACCTGAAACACCTTTCCCGACTTGTCGACTTCAGCCTTCAGTTCCAGGCATTCCTCGACCGTGACCCCGACGGGTTTCTCGCACAGCACATGCTTGCCCGCCTGAAGGGCGCGAATGGAGGCCGGGACGTGAAAGGCATCGGCGGTCGCGATGATCACCGCATCGAGGTCGGGATCGGCGAGCATCTTGTCGTAGTCGTCGTAGGTTTTACCAGCTCCATGGGTGATTGCCATACGTTCGCGCAGATCCGCGGCGACGTCGCAGATCGCATAGAGATCGGCATTCACAGCCTTCGTGCAGCTCTCGAAGTGCGCCCCCTGGGCAATCTGGCCCGCTCCCAGTACGCCGATGCGGAGGCGTTGTTGCTGTTTTGCTGGCATCGATAAACTCTCTAGGTCGAATGTTGAAGATAAACGCCGGTTTCGGCGCCGAAAGGAATGGCCCTTAGTCGAACTGCCATCAGCACCTCCCGGATCTGCCTCGTCAGTTCAAAGCCATATGCGTTTGAGGATGGAAAAAG
This sequence comes from Rhizobium sp. F40D2, assembly GCF_051810745.2. Lineage (NCBI taxonomy): Bacteria > Pseudomonadati > Pseudomonadota > Alphaproteobacteria > Hyphomicrobiales > Rhizobiaceae > Rhizobium > Rhizobium sp. F40D2. The sequence goes on along the minus strand of NZ_JBPWQX020000004.1, from coordinate 30,045 downwards.
TGCAGTTTCGCCGGGTCGATTGCCAGATTGATCGATTGGCCCGTCTCGACCGTGCTGACGGCCTCGAAGCGGGCGACGGCGTTGGCGGCACCGCTCAAGTCTTCGACGGCATCGGGGTCGCCCGAGTCGATCCGGACCGCCTCGATCTTCAAATGCACGATCAACTCGGAGCCGAGCTCCTCGATCGACTTCACGACAACCGGGATCGTCGGATAGGAGGCTCCGGACGGCAACCGGCTGTCATAGAGGTCCTCGGGCCTGACCCCAAAGATCAGCGCCTTCCCCTCGAAGGCGGAAAGGCCGGGAGCCCGCTCGAAGGCGCTGTCGGACAAGGGGATCGAGAAACCCGGCAGATGGATCCGCATGCCCTCCAGACGCCCTTCGAACAGGTTCATCGACGGCGAGCCGATGAAGCCAGCGACAAACGCATTGACCGGGCGATGATAGAGGGCCTTGGGGGTGTCCACCTGCTGGAGCACGCCGCCCTTCAGTACCGCGACGCGATCGCCCATCGTCAAAGCTTCGGTCTGATCATGCGTCACGTAAATCGTCGTCACGCCCAGCTGCCGCTGCAGACTGGCGATCTCGGCGCGCATCTGCACACGCAGCTTGGCATCGAGGTTGGAAAGCGGTTCATCCATCAGGAATGCCGCGGGCTCGCGGACCATGGCGCGGCCCATCGCAACACGCTGGCGCTGGCCGCCGGAAAGCTGGGCGGGCTTGTTGCCGAGCAGGCTTTCCAGCTGCAGGATCTTGGCGATCTCGTGAACGCGCTTGGTTCGCTCGGCCTTGGTCTTTCCGGCCAGCTTCATCGAAAAGGCGATGTTGTCGAACACGGTCATGTGCGGATAAAGCGCATAACTCTGGAAGACCATGGCAATGTCCCGGTCCTTGGGCGCGAGATCGACGACGTCCTGACCGCCGATGCTCAAGGTTCCGCTGCTGATTTCCTCAAGCCCGGCAATCATGCGGAGCGCGGTCGATTTTCCGCATCCGGACGGGCCGACCAGGATCAGAAACTCACCATCATGGATCGTCAGGCTCAGATCCTTGATCGCATGGTAGCTGTTTCCATAGGTCTTGCAGATTTTGTCCAGTACAACCACAGCCACGTCTCATCCTCCCATGTCAGTCCGCTCACGTCTTCGACCGGCGCTTCCCCCGCCACCTCCGATCCTTTCGACAAGAAAGCTCAGGCCTGAGCTTCAATGTCAACAAAAGAATCGAGCACATTACACGCCATCTTCGTCGATATCTCACCATATCTATTTGAAATATTTCACCTTTAATCCGAAAAATAAGATTAATCTGCGCGCTAATATTTTTTTACGCGCGTAACTTTTCTAGTCGGCGCAGCAACTTTGAAGGATCTTCGAACCCTGCGATCAATGTGTGGTTCTGCTCGGGCGGCCAGCCAGGTCGACAATGGCCAACGGCACGCTAATCGTGACATCCAGGAATCGGGCGCGGAGCCGGCGCATTTTCCCCTGCCATCCATGCCAGGCAGGTCCGGTTGTTCGGCAGGCCCCGGCGCCCTCCGCGTGCGGTCACCGAAATGGCAGCAGCCGCTGTGGCATAGGCTACGCAATCAAGCGGGGTTTTGCCCTCGGCAAGGGCAAGAGCATAGGCCCCGTGAAAACAGTCGCCGGCGCCGGTCGTGTCGACCGCCTGAACCTGATAGGCCGGCAAAAGCCACCGGGTGGGATCGCCATTCTGGCGGAGGCAGGTGCCTCGTTCGCCATCTGTCAGCACGACAGCGGACCGATCCGCCGACCAGAGCTTCTCCAGGATGGTCCTTGGATCATCTTCACCGGTGTACTCTCTGGCGAAAGCGAGCGGCAGCACCAGATGGTCGGCGAAGGCAAGGAGCCGGTCCGTCGCTGCCCCGACCGTCCATTCGATATCGGCTATCACGGCAAGCCCGAGCGCCCGCGCCCGCGCCACGACGCTTTCCGAATGCGTGGCATATCCATCGATCAGCAGGACCGGTGCCCGCATCAAAACGTCATCGGGCAGCGCATCGGATGTGCCGTGCAGCACATCGTCGTCATAGGCGATGAACCGGTCGCCGTCAGGAGCGACGGTGATCACGGAGCGGATCGGCGCGGCAGCGGCGTGGCGGGGCGCCAGGGATATGTCGACGCCCTCTCGCTCGAGTTCGGCGCCGGCCGGATCGGTCGCAGGCTCGTCGCCGAGCCAGCCGATAAAGCCGGCGCGCCCGCCGAGCCGAGCGACGGCAACCAGGGCCGTCGCCACGTTGCCGCCGTGGTCCGTGGCACGCTTCGTCACCTTCCCCTTGCCGGCCGAAAGCCCGCGATCGACATAGATGATGTCATCGATGGCAAGGGCGCCGAAGCCCAGAACCTGGAGCGGGCGCAACACGTCTCAAGCACCGGCAGCCGCCAGCGCCTCCTCTGGCGCCATCCCCGTATGAATGACCAGCTTGAAGGCGCGCGCCGCCATGGTCGTATCGCCGTGGCCCCACAGGTTGCGGCCGACGACGGCACCTTTGGCGCCAGCCCGCAAGGCTTCCGATGTCTGGACGAGCGCGCCGAGCAGCGTGTCGGTCTTCGGGCCGCCGGCGATCACGACCGGAATCGGGCAGGTGGCGACGGTTTCCCGGAAGGACTCGAAATCTCCGGTGTAGCCGACCTTGATCACGTCGACGCCGGCCTCGAAACCGATGCGCACCGCATAGGCGATTTCATCCGGGGTGAACACGATCTTGCCGCCGTCGGAGAAATCACGGGGATAGACGTGGGCGACGACCGGCATCTCGAAACGGGCGGCAGCGTTGACCGTATCGGTGAGCCAGCGGATGTACTCTCCTTCGGTGGCGCCGCGCACGGGGATGGCGACAGCCAGAGCATCCGCACCGTAGCGGACTGCGTCTTCCGGGGTGGCGATGAGCTGGCGAATCCGGTCGTCGGCCGTGAAGCAGCCGCCCTGAATGACGAGGGCTGCCTTTCCGGCATAGTCCGACCAGAGGTGGCGGGCCGCGCCCGGCTGGATGCTGATGTAGTCGGGGCCTCCGGCCATGACGCGCCTGAGCGCCCCTGGCAGATCGGCAAGCCCGCCCTCCCGGACATTGCCATAGCCGACAAAATGATCGACCGCGCCTCCAAACAAATGGCCCGATGGGTTCGAGAACAGGCGTGCGAGGCGAACTTTGGTTCCGAGACCCATGGCGAGACTTCCCTTTGCGATTGCGGCATTGCGACTCCCGCCCGTCGTTGCTGAGAAAATCCTAACTCGAAAGCAAACAAATGTTCAATATTTCGAATTCTTTCGTTTTTCCCACGGAAAGAGATTTTTTGGCGTGCATTTCTGCGGCTTAGCGGCTATTTTTGCGAATGAGGCTGCAGGATGATGCGGCAATCTTTCGTTTTTCAAAAGGTGCGCTGCTTCAAAGGCGCGCGCAGTCGGGATCGCATATGCTTGCAGAACAGCGGCGGCAGCAGATCATGCTGGAACTTCAACGGGTCGGCCAGGCGCGCACCCGCCAGCTCGCGGAATTCTTCGAGGTCTCGGAAGTGACGATCCGCTCCGACCTCGAAATCATGGACGCGAAGAAGCAGCTGATCAAAACGCATGGCGGTGCAATCGCCCTGCCGTCCGACTCGCCGGCCGCAGCCTTCGAAGAGCGCATGCAGCGCAATTTCGATGCGAAGCGGCGCATCGCCCAGATGGCCGCGCGGCAGATCATCGACAACCAGTCGATCGTGTTCGACAGCGGCTCGACGCTGCTGCAGGTGGCCATGCAGATGCCGCCGGTCAACAACGTCGTGGTTGCGACGACGGCGATGAACATCGCCCAGCATCTGATGTACCGGCCCGGGCTCGACGTGCATATGATCGGCGGCCGAGTATTCCCCAGCACCGTCAGCACGATCGTCTCGGATTCCGACAAGGCGGTCGGCGGACTTGTCGCCCACCAGGCCTTTGTCGGCGCTCATGCGATCGATCAGGCCTTCGACGTCGTCGATGTTTCAGAGGATATGGCGCGCACCAAGCGCAACCTGGTTCGCATGGCCCGGCGCGTCGTGCTCGTGGCGGATTCGAGCAAGTTCGACATCGGCGCCTCTTCCAAAGCCTTCTCTCTGTCGCGCGTCGATCTGATCATCACCGACAGCAACATGCCGCACAGCATCCGCCACCGACTGGACAAGCTCGGCGTGGAGGTGCGCTACGCATGACGGGCGAACGGGGCCGGGAGAAGTTTGGGCGCTCACGAAAGGTTTTCGGCCGCGGTCGGCGAAGCGAAGTCGCCTAAAACCCCAGTCGTCGAAGCGTCTCGCGGTTCATGCGAACCGCCGCGGCGGGATCGGTTCCGGCATGGTCAGACTCTTCCTCCACCACGATCCAGCCGGTGAAGTCGGACGCCCCCCGAACGGCCGAAATCACCGCGGGCACATCGCAGACGCCTTCACCGAGCATCGCCCAGATCCCGCCGGCATCGACATCCTTCAGATGCACGTAGCGGATACGGTCACGGTGGGCCGAAAGCGTGTCGTCGATCTCCTGGCCACCACGCAAGATATGGCCGGTATCCGGCACCCAACCCACGCGTGGATCCAGGAGAGAAAACAGCCGGTCATAGTCGGCCCTGGTGAAGAGCAGCGTATTGTGGTGCGAGGAAGGGTGGACGGCAACAGCGACGCCGGACGACCGTCCGATCTCGGTCGCACGATTATAGCACTCCGCCGCGATGGCGAACTTCTCCTCGCGCGGACCATCCGAGACGACCGTGGCCGACCCCATCGACGCCATCGCGCCGGGAAAATGCGCCACGAAATCCAGCCATCGCCGGGCCGTCTCCAGATCGGAGGCGATCTTTTCCGCCACCGTGAAGCCGCTGGCGGAGCCGAAGGCAAAGGAAACCAGCGTCAGACCGGCATCCGCGAGCGTCCGGGCAAAGCCGGCTGGATCAAGCGCGTAGTGACCGATCATCGTGTCGGTGATCTCAAGACCCGCATATCCGCCATCGGCAATGGCGCGCACCAGATCATCCGGCCCGCCGCTCCATCCCTTGCCCAGCATTTCCCAGGTGAATGTCTGGCAGCCGATCTTCAGCGCAGCATCGTTCATGACTTGGTCCTGACCTATTTCGTTGGCGACAGACGATATCGAAGCCAGAGCCCCGCCGACGACATCGGGGCGCCTGGTATCCGGCATTTCCAAAAAGCCTTATTCAAGAAGGGGTCGGTATCCCGAACAAAGGTTTTTCCCCGGGGAATTGCGACGCCTCCCAGCGTCTTGTCATTTCGTAGGGGAAAATGTTAGCGTGCGTCAACATAATTTATTCCTCGCGAATTTAACGCAACATATCCCAACTCTCCGAGCGCGGAACGGCAAGGTCAGGTACTTCGATGGCACAGGCCAATGATATGAAACTCAGGATCGGCGTTGTGGGATGCGGCAGCATTTCGCTCGCCTATATGCGCAATGCGCCGCTGTTTCGCGGCGTCGAAATCACTGCTTGTGCGGATATCAGCGAAGACGCCGCCAAGCGGCGCGCAGCCGAGTTCAACTTGCGCGCGGCCGACGTGGACGCCATCATTGACGACACGAATATCGACCTCATCCTCAACCTGACGATCCCGGCTGCGCATTTCGACGTTTCGATGCGGGCGCTGTCGGCGGGCAAACACGTCTTCACCGAGAAGCCACTCGGCGTCACGGCCGCGGAAGGGCGCCTGCTGGTCAATGCTGCCACCGAAAAGAGCCTCATGCTCGGTTCGGCGCCGGACACCTTCCTTGGGGCGGCCGGACGCCATGCCCGGCGGCAGATGGAAGCCGGGGCTATCGGCCGGCCTGTAACGGGAACAGCCTTCATGATGGGCCGCGGCATGGAGCATTGGCACCCGGATCCCAGCTTTTACTACCAGGCCGGCGCAGGCCCGGTGATGGACATGGGCCCTTATTACCTGACGATGATGGTCAATCTCATGGGGCCGATCCGCCGTGTGCAGGCTGTCGCCACGAGCGGACAGGAAGAACGGCTCATTACCGCCGAAGGGCCGAAACAGGGCACGACGTTCAAAGTGGGTACGCCGACCAGCGTGCTTTCGCTGCTGGAATTTGATTGCGGCGCCACAGTCACCTTCGGCACCTCATGGGACGTCTTCCGCCACTCCAACCACCCCATCGAGCTGCACGGCACCGAGGGCTCGCTGCGCCTGCCCGATCCGGACAATTTCGGCGGCCGCGTCGCGCTCTCCAGCCGTGGCGCGCCCTGGCTGGAAACCGATACGTCAAGCGCACTCTTCGGCGCCGTCAACTGGCCGATTGCAGCGCCGGACCGCGCCAACTACCGCATGCTTGGCCTTGCCGATCTCGCCCGCGCCATCATCGGGGCCCGTACGCCCCGCGCTTCGGGCGATCTCGCACTGCATGTGCTCGACGTCATGGAAGCAATCCTCCGGGCAGGTGAAACCGGTGTCGCCCAGACCATCCCGAGCACCGTTGCCCAACCAGCGGAATTGCGGGAAGACGAAGCAAGGAGCCTGCTCGCATGACGCAACTGGATGAATCCGCAAGACGCGCACTGGCCTGGCCTGGCGAGCCGCAGGAGCCGGTGGAAAGCTGTACGCCGGCGCTGGCGCGGCAACAGTATCTGGACGGTTTCGCAGATATCCAGTGGCCGCTCGAGGATGTGGCGGAGATCCTGGAAAGGCATGCCGGCGCAACCCGTTTGAAGATCTGGCGCGGCCGCGCCGCGCCGCGCCAGCAGGCCCCCGCCTTGCTGTATCTCCATGGCGGCGGTTTTGTGATCGGCGCGCCGGAAACCCATGAGGACATCTGCCGGAGCCTTGCCAATATGGCCGGCGCCGTCGTGGTTTCGCCCGACTATCGCCTCGCCCCGGAACATCCCTTTCCGGCAGCGATCGAGGACTGTGCGGCCACGCTCATCTGGATGAGGGATCAGGCTGATGCACTCGGCATCGATCCGGCACGAATTGTCGTTGGCGGCGACAGCGCCGGCGGAAATCTCGCCGCAGTCATCGCTCTTCTGGCGCGGGACGGACAGGTGCCTGCCGTCATCGGCCAGATGCTGATCTATCCGGTGACCGACCAGTTGCAGGCAACCGACAGCTATTTGCGTTACGCAGAAGGCTTCGGTCTGACGGCAGCGGCGATGCGATGGTTCCGCGACCACTATTTGCCGGACCGTGCAAGCGGGTCCGACTGGCGGGCCTCGCCGCTGCGGGCGGCGTCGCTGGCGGGCGTGGCGCCCGCCGTCGTCATCCTTGCCGGTCACGACGTGCTTTTCGACGAAGGCGCCCTCTATGCCGAGAGGCTCAGTTCGGAAGCCCAGGCGACAAGCCGGACATGGCCCGGACAGATCCATGGCTTCGTCTCGAAGCGGCGGGCCATTCCGGAGGCGCAGGAGGCTCTCGAAGCCATTGCAACGGCATGGCGCGCCATGGACCCTGCGCTGGCCCGTTCAGCCGCAACCGACAACTGATCTCAAGCCGAGTCGCGCATCACCAGCGTCGCTTCCAGGATCACCCTGTTCGTTGAAGGGGTCGTCCCCTCGTCCTCGCTTTCAATATGAGAAAGCAGCAGCTCCACCGACTTTGCCGCGATCTCCGGCGCGTTCTGCGCCATCGTCGTCAGCGACGGGCAGGTGTATCGGCTGAGCGGGTGGTCGTCGTGCCCGGCAATCCGCACGTCGCAGCCGTCGCTGCGGCCGATTTTCAGGCCGGACGCGAAGGCCGCCGCCATGGCGCCGAAAGCGAAGCGGTCATTAGCGCAGAGCAGAGTTTTGCCGGGCAGGCCGCCACGCGTAAGAATCCTCTGCATCTGCTCGTATCCGAGACGCTCGAACTCCCAGGACGGCGGTGCGTCGCAATCGATGACCAGCGGCGAATGTCCTTCCCTTGTCATGGTCGCACGGTAGCTCGCCTGCCGCTCGCCGGCGTTTTCCGTCAGATGCGGAATTTCCAGGAATATCGGCGGCTCACCGGACCGGCAGAGATATTGCACAATGGCTGCCATGCTTTGGGCGTTGTCGTTGCCGACATAAGGAAGATCGCCGTTGGCGGGATTGTCGAAGCAGACGACAGGGATCGCGTCCTTCAGTCTTTCCAGCGCGGAGCGGCGCGAGCCGGCCCCGAGCGGCGCCACGATCGCGCCTGCCACCTTCAGCGACAGCAAGGTCCGCACCGCCTCCGCCTCCAGCTCCGGCCGCGTGTGCGATGAGATTTGGACCGGCCAAAATCCTTTGTCGCGCAACTCGAGTTCGATCAGCGACACGACCTGCACATAAAAGGGGTCCGACATGGTCGGGACCAGGATCCCGATATTCCTGGTCCGTTTGCGATTGAGATGCCGCGCGAAAAGGTTCGGCTCGAAATTCGACTTCTTGAGAGCCGCCTCGATACGTTTGCGTGTCACCTCTTTGATCTGCGAGGGATCATTGAAATATTTCGACAGCGTCGGACGCGACACGCCGGAGGCGGTCGCGAAATCATCCATCGATTTATAACTCTTCTTGGCCATTCAGCTCCCTAACAGCGAGTGATCACGCTGGATCAGATTGACAATAAAGACGCTCGTTTCGGATCAAAAACTCGGGATTTCGCTACGAAGACGACGGTGGCGAGAGCCTTCCCATCTACTGAGCAAACTTTCATTTGTTTACGAAAGTAAAGAAAAAATGCATCACAAGCAACACAAATTCCGCAAACAAATCTCGGCCGCAATATTAGATAATATGTTTATTTATCAGTAATTTACACATCCATAGATCGCCTATGCCCACGTCAATTTTTTTCTGCATCGCATTTCTTCATTGACAGATAGCCGCCTCAGGGAACCTTATTTGCCTACGGTCTTGAGGAGGATCGATCACTGAAAATCTATGGGAGGCACAGATGAATATCAGAAAATTCAGCGTGACCATGCGGGCTGCCGTGGCGGTGTGGGCGCTTTGCGCCACCTCGGCATTCGCCGACACCACCATCGAATTCATCCAATGGTGGGAACCGGAAATGCCGTCCGGCGCACTGCGCGGCATCATGAACGATTTCGAGGCGGCAAATCCCGGCATCAAGGTGACGCTCGTCAGCGGTCCCTATGCCACGACCCGTGACCAGATCGTGGTCGGCGCCGCCTCCGGGACCTTAAGTGACGTCGTCGGCCTGGATGGCGCTTGGGTCAACGGCCTCTCCAAGCAGGGCGCCATCGCCTCCATGGACGAACTGATGGAGAAGGCGAAATACGACAAGAGCCAGATCACCGATATCGTCAAGGTCGACGGCAAGAGCGTGATGTTCCCGTTGGCATCCTTCGTCTACCCCGTCTTCGTCAACCTCGATATTGCCAAGGCGTCGGGCGTCGACAAGCTGCCGACTACGCGCACGGAATTTTCCGAAGCCGCCAAGAAGATGACCGACGCGTCAAAGAACCAATATGGCTGGGTTCTGCCGCTATCGCTGCAGTCTCCGAGCGGAATCCAGAACGACGTGATGTCCTGGGTCTGGGCCTCCGGCGCCTCGATGATGAAGGACGGCAAGCCTGACCTCGAAAATGAGGCCGTCGTCGGCACGCTAGATTATCTGGCTTCCCTCAACAAGGAAGGCGTTATTTCTCCCGGGATTTTCGCCAAGAAGGAACAGGATAAGGTTGAGGAATTCGTCAACGGCCGCGTCGGCATGATGGTCGATTCCCTCGCGCATGTGAACCTCATCCGCGAACGCAATCCGAAGCTCAAATTCGGCATCTCCGCCTTGCCGGCCACCGACGGCTATACCGGCAAACGCGGCATGCCCTATGCGTCCTGGGGCATCGGCATCAGCGAGGGCAGCAAGCACAAGGAAGAAGCCTGGAAGCTGGTGGAATATCTGATGAGTCCCGACGTCAACGGCCGCCTGGTGTCGATTGCCAACGCCTTCCCCGGCAACGTCCATGCCAAGCCGGACTTCGTGGCATCGGACCCGATCTTCGCCGAAGCTTTCAAAATCTTCCAGAGCGGCTATCCTGCCAACGAATTCGTCGGCCTTCCTGTTGCTGAAGAGCTGATGCGGGACATGAACGTCGAAGTTCAGAAGATGTTCGATGGCGGCCAGTCGGCCAAGGACGCGGCTGCCAATACCGAGAAGGCGTGGCTCGCGAAGTTCTGATGCCTGTCGCCCGGAAGTGCGCAGCGGTTCCGGGATAACGGCATGCATAGCACAAAGCACTAAAGCACATCGCTTTCACGAGATCGCCGGCAGCGCGACGTGGCGCTGCCGGCGTAAGTCGTCAAATCTCGGCAGAATGGGAAGTCACAGCTCATGAATCATTCCGCTCCGGCTCTGGTGGCTGCGCAAGTCAACGCGCGGAAGAAAAGATGGCTTCGTTACAGCACTTTGAGGAAGCTGGTGCCGTATTTCTACGTGTCGCCGGCGACCTTTTTGCTTGTTCTGCTGATGCTGTTCCCGATGGTGATGGTCTTCAAATATTCACTGATGGACGGCGCCATCATGAAAAAGGACGCTGCCTTCGCAGGCGTCCAGAATTACCTGACTATCTTCGAAAATCCGGTCTTCTGGCAATCGGTCGGCCAGACGATGTATTTCACGATCATGAGCGTCGTCTTCCACTTTATCATCGGCCTGGCTTTCGCGCTGCTGTTGAACACTAACCGCGTCGATCCGCTTATCAGGAGCATACTGCGTGTGCTCTTCATCCTGCCGTGGCTGTTCACCGCCGTCATCATCGCCATCATCTGGCGCTTGCTGCTCGACCCGAACGGCGTCGTCAACAGCGTGCTGATGGCGCTTAATATCATCAACTTCAAAGTCGAGTGGTTCTCCTCGACCCACACCGCGATTCACGCCCTGACCTTTGCAAACATCTGGGCGGGTTATCCGCTCTACATGGTCAGCCTGCTTGCCGGCCTCCAAGGCATTTCGAAGGAACTCTACGAGGCAGCCGGGATCGACGGCGCCAACGAACTGGAAAAATTCTGGTACATCACCATTCCGCAACTGATGCCGATCATCATCAGCATCGCGCTTCTCGACTTCATCTGGACAATGCAGGTTTTTCCGCTCGTGTGGATGACGACGGGCGGCGGTCCGATCTATTCGACGGAAGTGCTCTCCACCTTCACCTACAAGCTTGCCTTCTCCCAATATGAATTTTCGTTGGCTTCGGCGAGCGCAATGATCATCCTCATCATTTCGATGAGCGTTACCTACTTCTACATCAAACACCAGCAGCGCAGGTGACCGCCATGGCAAAGCGTTCCAAGAACTCGATACTGCCGACCATCCTCACCTATCTCGGGCTGGCGGTCGGTCTCATCTTTTCGACCTTCCCGATCGTCTGGATGTTTTTCAGCTCGCTGAAATCGAACACGGAAATCTTCGCTCTTCCGCCGCGGCTTTTGCCGGAGGATTTTACCGTGGCCGCCTATCTGACGATCTTCAATGATCCGGTGAAAGTGCGGTTCTTCATCAACAGTTACTTTGTCGCCGGCGTCGTCACCTGCCTGACCCTCGTCATCGCCATCCTGACCGCCTACGGCTTCAGCCGCTACTCGTTCCGCTTCAAGAACACCTTGAACATCTTTATCATCAGCACACAGACCGTTCCGCCGATCACCCTTCTCATCCCCTATTTCGGTATGGTCGTCGCCTTCAGGATCTTCGACACCTATCTGGCGCTGATCCTCACCTATATGGTCTTCACCCTGCCTTACGCCGTCCTGCTGATGACTGGCTACCTCAACACCTTGCCGAAGGAATTGGACGAGGCCGTGCTTGTCGACGGCGGCTCGAGCTGGACGGCGCTATGGCGCGTCATCGTGCCGGTCTCCATCCCCGGGATCGTCGCCACCGCGGTCTATACGTTTCTGCTGGCCTGGAACGAATTCCTCTTCGCGCTGACGCTGACAAAATCGATGGATCTCAGAACCGTTCCGATCGGCATCCAGTTGCTGATGGGCCAGCACGCTTTCGAATGGAATGAAATGATGGCGATGAGCGTGCTCGGCTCCCTACCCCTCCTGGTGCTTTACCTGGTTGCCCAACGCTATTTCCTGGCGGGCATGACCGCCGGTTCGGTCAAAAGCTGAGCGCGGCCGGAAGGACGAAGACCGGAGCGGTCCGCGCTGACCAAGCCTGCCGAGCTTGGATCCAATTCTTCTTAGGCATTGAAATCAGCCGTGGCCTATTGCGAAGCGTCGCCGACCGCGTGCAGGATCGTCCGGGCAATGTCGGAAAAACCGAGGCCGGCGGGCTGCGACGAGACCCACTTGGGCGCGAATTGTAACTGCGGAAGGATCGGCAGGATGTTGTTGACGCCGAAGGAGTTGCGGATAAAACCGAACATCGGTGCGTCATTTCGAGAGTCGCCGACGAAGGCTGTAACAGCAGGTGTCTCGGTCGTGTCGACACCAAACAGCCCGGTTAAAACCCGCTCGCTCATCGAACGCTTGTTGTAGTCGCCGATCCACGTGTTGATGTGGATGGAACTGATCGCCACCGTCCCGCCCATGGCTCTGATGCTGGACGCGAGATCTTCGACGTCATGCGGATTGTGACCCCGTATGTCGATTGCGACATCCGCCAGCCGGAAGATCTGGTCGTGAGCGATCTCAAACGACCTGCTCTTTTGCGCGATTAGCGTTTTGACCGCCTGCAGGTGCTGGCGTTGGCGCTCCCCCTGCCGCGCGGCGTCCTCCCAATAGTCGAAGACGACCTCGCCATCCCGGCGGGTGACGCAATATGCGCCGCTTTCGCCGATGACGGCGGCCACCGGCCAGGCGCGGACGATATGTTCACACCAACCAGCTGAGCCGCCCGTGACCGGCACGACGGCAATGCCGGCACTGCTGAGATCCCACAGAGCCTGGTAGGTCTGCGGCAGAAGTTTGCCCTCTGTCGTCAGGGTATCGTCGATGTCGGTAAACAGGTAACGCACGTCCTGCAGCTCCCGCGCTGACGGCGCCAGGTCTACGTAGCTCATGTCGTCTCCTCGCTGCATGTCACCACGTCCAAGCCGCTTTCGGCGAGAGCATTGGTGGCAGACGCTTCCCCGGCAGCCGGTCCGTGTAAAAACGGGTGAGTTTGCTGAACGGCGCAACCCGCACGGAGGCGGTGCGCGTCCACTTGCTGACGTCTGCCGCGAGAATCTGCGTTTGTGAATTCTCTAGAAGCGCGTTGGTGATCTGCGCTTCGCTATAGCTGAAATCCATCAGCCCGGTGAGCGGGCTTAAAGCGCCTGCGCCGACCACCGCGTGGGTTGCGTAGAATTTTTCGACGAACCGGATCACATCCGTGCCGACCACGTCACGGTCATCGTGACGCAAGAGACCGCCGGTCAAATGGACCTCGACACTCGGCGCGTCGCAAAGGCTCAAGGCGACGTGGATGTTGTTGGTGATCACCGTCAGACCCTGGTGGTCGCGCAGCGCGTCGGCAACGAATTGAACTGTGCTGCCGATGCCGAGGAACACCGTCGCCTCCGCCCCGATGTCGGCGGCGACGCGCCGTGCGATAAGCCGTTTGGCTCGCCGGTTGAGCTGGGCGCGGGCATTGAGCGAGATGTTGCTTCCCTCGACCGGCAGGTCGACACCGCCGTGGAAGCGGCGCGCGTGGCCCAGATCGCATAAAGCGTTGATATCGCGACGAATGGTCTGCGTCGTCAAATCGTACCGACGTGCCAATTCCTCGATGTACTGGACACCTTCGGTCTCGATCAGCGCAAGGATCTCGCGTTGTCGGCTCGATATGATCCGCTGCCCCATCGCCGCTCCTTAGGTGAGGTAGACACTGGGGTCGTCTGTTATCACGCCGGTCAAACCCACGCCCCAGAAAGATGCGAGCCGGTTCGGCTCGTTGCAGGTCCATGCCCGCACCTTGATGCCGAGGCGGGCGGCCGAAGGATGTCCAACCAATCCACAGGCACCTTGCTCCACAGCATGGCGAGCTCGTAGTCCGGATCGAGCCCATGCATTCCTTTCAGAGCAGCGGCATCAAAGCTCGAGATCATGATCTTCGTGTGCGGCGCCCTTGCCTTCAGATGTTGATCGACGACATTGACCAACTGGTCGAGCGACTTGTGATGAGCATGCTGCTTGATCTCGACATTGGCGTTGAGGCCAAGTTCGCCGAGTGCCGAAACGACGCGCGCCAACGTCGGCAGCGGTTCGCCCTTGAATTGCGGGCCAAACCATGCGCCGGCGTCGATGGCCTTGAGATCCGACGCCGTGAGGTCGGCGAGACTTCCCTTCGACGACGAGCAGCGATCGATGGAAACATCGTGGATCACTACCGGAGTTCCATCGGAAAGCAGCGCGACGTCGAGTTCGACCCATTCCGCGCCTTGTTCGGCGGCTGCCCGGAAGGCAGCAATGGTATTTTCGGGCGCCACGGCAGAGGCGCCCCGATGCGCCTGAACTTCACTGCGTCTCGGGCCGGATCGTGGCTCTACCGTCGTCATCGTCTCATCACTTTCCGTCTTCTGCTGGATGAAGGAACAAAAATCCTGCGTCAATCCGTGCGTTTTCCGGTATCGCTGTTAAAAGGGTGCATCGCGTCGACACGGGCGAAAACGTCGATATTCGCATTCTCGGCAAAGTCCGGGCGACCCGGCACGGTCAGGACCACTGTCCGCTGGCTCTCACCCAATCGCACATGCAGATGACTTTCTCCGCCAATCGGCTCGAGCAACTCGACCGTCGCATTCAGGCGAACGGTAGGCTCCGCCGGCTTGGTGACGAGTAACGCGTCGGGGCGAAGGCCGACCATGTCGGTGCCGGCAGGCAATGCCAGAGTGCCTGCGCTGTCGGCGGCCCTCAGCACGTCGACGGGGACAAGGTTCATAGGCGGCGAACCGATGAAGCTGGCGACGAATAAACTTGCCGGTCGATCGTAAACCGCCACGGGCGTGCCGACCTGTTCGACAAGCCCGCCGTTCATCACGACCAGCCGGTCAGCAAGGGTCATCGCTTCAAGCTGGTCGTGCGTGACGTAGATGCTGGTGGTCTTCAGGCGCCGTTGCAGCCGGCGAATTTCGACGCGCATCTGCACCCGCAATTTGGCATCGAGATTGGAAAGCGGCTCATCGAACAGGAAGGCGGCCGGCTCACGGACGATGGCGCGTCCCATCGCCACGCGCTGGCGCTGCCCGCCGGAGAGTTCACGAGGCTTGCGATCCAACATCGGCCCGATTTCGAGGATCTCGGCCGCCTCCGCCACGCGGCGGTTGATTTCAGCCCGCTCTGTGCCACGGTTTTTCAAACCATATTCGAGATTTCCGCGCACGGTCATATGCGGATAGAGCGCGTAATTTTGAAAGACCATCGCAATGTCGCGGTCAGCCGGCTCCGCCCTGTTCACATTGCGGCCGGCAATCTCGACATCGCCCTCGCTGATCGTTTCCAGCCCGGCAATCATGCGAAGCAGGGTTGATTTGCCACAGCCGGAGGGGCCGACAAGCACGATCAGTTCGCCGTCTGCAACCGCCAGGTTAATGCCTTTGACCGCCGGAACGGCGCCATAGTTCTTCTTGACGTCAATGATATTGATCGTGGCCATTTCATTTCTCCGTTTCGACCAGGCCTTTGACAAAAAGGCGTTGCATGGCGACGATGACGAGGACGGGTGGCAGGGCGGCCAGAATGACCGCTGCCATGACGAGATTCCAGCGCGGCTCGGCATCGGCAACCGCTGCCATGCGCTGGATGCCCATCACGACGGTGTAGAAACTCTGGTCGGTGGTTATGATGAGCGGCCAGAGATACTGGTTCCAGCCGAGCACGAAGAGGATGATGAACAGGGCGGCGATGTTGGTGATCGACAGCGGCAGCAGAATATCGCGGAAGAACTTCATCGGCCCTGCCCCGTCGACACGGGCGGCCTCCATCAATTCGTCAGGCACCGTCAGGAAGAACTGGCGAAACAGGAAGGTGGCCGTTGCCGAGGCGATCAGCGGGACGATGAGGCCGCCGTAATTGTTCAGCATTCCGAGGTCGGCCACGACCTTGTAGGTCGGCACGATGCGCACCTCGACCGGCAGCATCAGCGTGATGAAGATCATCCAGAATGCCAGGGTCCGGAACGGAAATCGGAAATAGACGATTGCAAAGGCCGAAAGGATCGAGATGGCGATCTTCCCGACGGCGACGCCGACCGCCATGATCAGCGAGTTGATCATCATCGGCCCGATCGGCGGCGCTCCCGAGCTTGTCATCCCGGAAGAAAGCATCGTCGAATAATTCTCGATGATGTGGCTCCCCGGAGTCAGCGGCACGACGCCCGACAGGAAGTCATTGGGCCCGTGGCTCGATGCGATGAATGCCACGTAGACCGGAAACACGACGATCGTGACGCCAAGGATGAGGACAAGGTGGGCCAGGAAATTTAGGAAAGGGCGATTTTCAACCATCCTTGGACTCCCTCAATATTGCACGCGGCGTTCAATGAAGCGGAATTGCACTGCCGTCAGTGCGACGACGATCACCATCAGAATGACCGACTGCGCCGCCGACGAGCCGAGATTCAGTCCAATGAAACCGTCGAAATACACTTTGTAGACCAGGATTTCGGTCGCGCGCGCCGGCCCGCCTTGGGTGGTCGCATGAACGATGCCGAAAGTATCGAACATCGCGTAAACGATGTTGATGACGATCAGATAGAAGGTCGTTGGCGAAATCAGCGGGAAGACAATCGTCCAGAAACGCTTCATCGGGCCAGCCCCATCGATGGCCCCGGCTTCCTGAAGCGAGCGGGGCACGGATTGCAGTGCCGCCAGGAAGAACAGGAAGTTATAGGAAATCTGTTTCCAGGTGGCGGCAATCACGATCAGGATCATCGCATCGTCGGGGTTGATCAGATGGTTCCAGTCGACGCCCATCGCTCGCAACATATAGGCGACAATGCCGATCGACGGATTGAACATGAACCACCAGAGAATACCGGCAATCGCCGGTGCGACGGCATAGGGCCAAATCAGCAGGGTCGAATAAATTCGAGAGGTGCGGAGCACGCGCATTGCCGCGGCTGCCAGGAGCAGCGCGATCGACGTCGACAGCACCGTCACCAGAATGGCGAAGATGAGCGTGTGGCCGAAAGCATTGATGTAAATCGGATCGGCAAAAAGCCGACGGTAGTTTTCGAACCAGACGAAGTTGGTTTTGAAGCCGAAGGCATCCTGGCGCAGGAAGGATTGCCAGAATGCAGTTGCCGCGGGCCAGAGGAAGAATACCAAGGTCACGAAAATCTGGGGGGCAATGAGCAGGTAAGGCAAAAACTTGTTGGGAAATACGGTCCGTTTGGTTTGCATGAGCCCTCACACTGACGGATGGGAAGCGGAGGCCGGTCTTGCACCAGCCCCCGTCACGGTGCTCATTAGTTGGCGGACTCGAAATCGCGAAGCTGTTCGTTGCCGCGTGCGACGACGGCATCGACCGCTTCTTTCGCCGTCTTCTTTCCACCCAGCAATGCGGCAAACTCATCGTCGATGATGCCGCGCACCTGGACGTAATTGCCAAAGCGGATGCCCTTGGAATTTTCGGTCGGCGTCACGCGCGTCAGTTGCTTGATACCGATATCGGCGCCGGGGTTCTTCTCATAATAGCCCTGATCCTGGCCGAGCTTATAAGCAGCTTCGGTAATCGGCAGGTAGCCGGAGAACTGATGCCAATCGGCCTGAACTTCCGGTTTCTGAAGGTAGGTGAAGAACTTCGCCACACCCTTGTATTCCTCTTCCGGCCGCCCCTTCAGCGTCCAGAGCGTGGCACCGCCGATGATTGAATTGAGCGGCTGCTTGATGACGTCATCGTAGAAAGGAAGTGGTGCAAAACCGACTTTGAAGCCTTTCGCGTTGTTGATGACGCCGGCCCGGCCGGCCGACGAGTTCATATACATCGCGCATTCCTGCGAATAAAACATCGGAGGTGCGTTGTCGCCGCCGACCGGTCCACCGAATTTGAACAGACCTTCGTCCTGCCACTTCTTCAAATTGTCCCAATGGCGGATCGTCAGATCGTTGTTGAAGGTGAATTCGGCGTCGAGACCGCCGAAGCCATTGGCCTTGGTCGAGTAAGGCTTATCGTGCAGGGCATTGAGATTTTCGGTCTGGATCCAGGAAATCCACGCGCTGGTGAAACCGCATTTGGCGGCACCTGATTTCATGATGGTCCGCGAGAAGGACTCCACCTCAGCCCACGTTTTCGGCGGCGTTTCCGGATCGAGTCCGGCCTTCTTGAAGACGTCCTTGTTGTAATACATGATCGGCGTCGAGGAATTGAAGGGCAGCGACAGGACGTTGCCGCTGGTGTCCGAGTAATAGCCGACGACCGGGGCAATGAATTTGCTCTGGTCCCAGGCCTCGCCTTGGTCTTTCATCAGCTGGTAAACGGGATAGACCGCACCCTGTGCCGCCATCATGGTGCCGGTGCCGACTTCATAGACCTGGACGATCGCCGGCTGCTGGTTGGCACGAAACGCGGCGATCGCGCCGGTCAGCGTCTCGTCATAGGTGCCCTTGTAGACCGGCACGATCTCATAATCGGACTGAGATGCGTTGAACCCCTTGGCGATCTGTTCAAGCTTCGCGCCATTCTCGCCGCCCATCGCATGCCACCACTGGATCTTCGTGGCCGCCATTGCCGGAACGGATAAGGACAGGCTGGTTAATCCTGCGGACAGGAAAAAAGCGATCTTGTTCATCTTCACTCCCCATTGCTTTCGGTCCGCAGCCTCCCGCTCCAGACGTGCGGCAATGGTAACAGGCATTGTTCACATTGCAATGATGAAATGTTCAAATGAACATCTACACCAAATGCCCGGACCCCGCAGTTGGTTTCTGTTGGCGAGGTCACTTCCCCAATCTCACGGCTTTCCATGGCAGCCGCCGTGCTTTATGACGCTTTTGTGACGGCCGATGGAGCACCGATGTTAAGCTGGTTTCGAAGACTCATGCCGCGGGAAGATCGCTTCTTCGATCTCTTCGCTCAACACTCAAAGACTGTCGTCAGTGCGGCCGAAGCGCTCAACGAGCTTTTGGGCGGGTCAGACATTGAAGGCCATTGCGCCCGGATCATCCAGCTGGAGAATGAAGCCGACGACATTACCCGAGAAGTACTGCTTGCCGTGCGCCGTAGCTTTGTCACGCCGTTCGATCGTGGCGACATTAAGGATCTCATCCAGTCGATGGACGATGCGATCGACATGATGCAGAAGACGGTGAAGACCATCCGGCTGTTCGAGCAGAAAAGCTTCGATCCTCTGATGCAGGAAATGGGAAAGACGATCGTCCAGGCGGCACATTTGATCGCCGAGGCCATTCCTCTTCTCGACCGGATCAGCACCAACGCCCCCCGTCTGGCCGTTCTCGCGGAAGAAGTAACTTGCGTCGAGGGCCGGTCTGACGAGTTGCATGAGCAGGGGCTGAAGGATCTTTTCCGCCGCCACGGTGCGTCAAATGCGATGGCTTATCTCATCGGCAGCGAAATCTATGGCGAGCTTGAGAAGGTCGTCGACCGGTTCGAGGATGTCGCCAATGAAATCAGTGGCATCGTCATCGAGAACGTTTGATGGAAGCCACCCTCGCCCTTCCCCTTCTTGCCGCTCTCGTGGCTGTTGCACTCTTCTTCGATTTCTTGAACGGCCTGCACGATGCCGCTAATTCCATCGCCACGATCGTGTCGACGCGGGTGCTGCGTCCGCAATATGCGGTGCTTTGGGCGGCTTTCTTCAACTTTATCGCCTTCTTGTTCTTCGGTCTGCACGTCGCAGAAACGCTCGGGACCGGCATTATCGATCCGGCCATCGTCACACCGCAGGTCATCTTCGCAGCGCTGGTCGGCGCGATTGTCTGGAATATCGTCACCTGGGTCTTCGGTATCCCTTCGAGTTCATCCCATGCGCTGGTCGGCGGGCTGGTCGGCGCCGGGTTGATGAAGACCGGCTTTAGTTCGATCGTATGGAGCGGATTGTTGAAAACGGCCAGCGCCATCGTGATGTCGCCGGCGATCGGGTTTTTCCTTGCGCTGCTGCTCATCCTGATCGTGTCGTGGATCTTCGTGCGACAGACGCCTTTCGCTGTCGATCGGACATTCCGGGTTTTCCAGTTTGTCTCCGCCTCGCTCTATTCCCTCGGCCACGGCGGCAACGATGCTCAAAAGACGATGGGCATCATTGCCGTGTTGCTCTACTCGCAAGGCTATCTGACCGGCGGCTTCCATGTGCCGCTCTGGGTTGTCCTCTCATGCCAAGGCGCAATGGCGCTCGGCACGCTTTGCGGCGGATGGCGCATCGTCCACACGATGGGGTCGAAGATCACGCGCCTCAACCCGATGCAGGGCTTCTGCGCCGAAACCGGCGGAGCATTGACGCTGTTCGGCGCAACTTGGCTGGGCATCCCGGTCTCGACGACACACACCATCACCGGCGCAATCATCGGCGTGGGTGCCGCCCGACGACTGTCTGCCGTTCGCTGGGGCCTGGCCGGCAATATCGTCATTGCCTGGATTGTCACACTTCCAGCCGCAGCAACCATTTCAGCGCTCTGCTATTGGCTTTCGGACCTCTTTCAATAGTGATGTCGCCCAAAATGGGCAGGAATTCTGCATGCGATGCGCAAAATGCGCTTAGTGATCTTTCATCTTCGTCACCAGCGCGTCCCAGCCCCGTAGCGCATCGCGGACCTCGCCTCTGGTGGGCGCGCCGATACGGCCGCCGAACACCTGGCATTTGAGCGCTGCCGCCATCGACGACAAGCGCATCGTCTCGGCGATCGGCATGCCTTCTGCGATCGCCAGAGCGAAAGCGCCATGGAAGATATCGCCCGCTGCGAGCGTATCGACGGCCTTCACTTTCGGCGCGGCAAGATGGGCGATTGCGCCGTTTCGGTCGTCGAACCAGAAGGAGCCGTTTTCCCCTGAGGTGACGCTGATGAAGGCGTGCTCGAACTTTCGCTTGAGAAGGCCGACGGCCTTCGCTGGCTCGGCAGTTCTGGTAAGGCGCTCGGCGGCCGGCTGTGAGAACACGATGTGGCTTGCAGCCGGTGCCAGCATCTCGATGACGCCGTCGCCTGCAACGTCACCGTCGAGAATGGCCGGCTTGCCTGCCTCTCCGGCGGCCGACAGCGTCCGCAATGCAAGCTTCGGCCAGCGAACGTCGACCAGCACCGCATCGAAAGCGGACAGGTCCTGCTTTGTGACCGGCTTGACCGTCTCGTGCAGGGCCGCATCGTAGAAGGGCACGATCAAACGCTCGCCCTGATCATCGACAAGGATCGTCGAGACGGCCGAGCGGGCGCCTGCCACACGGACCATGCCGCTCGTATCGATACCGCTCTTGCCGAGGTCGGCAATGATGCGTTCACCAGTGGCATCATCACCGACCGCACCCCAGAGGCTGGCATGGCCGCCCAGCCGGGCGACCGCAAAGGCCGCACTTGACGCCATACCTTCGGCGATCTGCAGCATATCGTAAGGGAGAATTTTTCCTTGGCCGGTCGGCAACGAGCGCACGCGAAACAACGTGTCCAGGACGGCAGCGCCGACGCACAAAACGCTGCGGGCCGGATCGAAGGCAGAAGAATTCGTCAAAACCGTAGTCTCACCTGCTCACTTGACGGCTCCGGCCGTCAGCCCCGCCACGATCTGCCGTTGCGCAAACACCGTCAATATCAGCACCGGCAAGGTGACGATCAACGCCGCCGCCGCAAGCGGGCCCCAACTGACCTGTTCGAATGAGAGCATGTTGTAGACCGCGACCGGAAGCGTTCGCGTCTCGCGGCTGGCGAGCACGATGCCAAAGACGAAGTTGTTCCAGGAGAAGATGACCGACAAGATGAAGGCGACGACAATGCCGGGTTTGGCGATCGGCAAGGCGACCAGCCGGAAAATCTGCCAGGGCGTCGCGCCGTCGATGCTTGCAGCCTCTTCCAGCTCCATCGGCGTCGTCTCGAAATAGCCGATCATGATCCACACGACGATCGGCACGGTGACGACGAGATGGATGATGATCTGCGGCATCAGCGTGCCGAGCAGGTTCAGCCACTGGAACAGCAGGAAGAGCGGGATCAGGAACGAAAGGCCGGGCGTCATGCGCGCGATCATGATGACCATCGCCGACTTCTCCGCCTTCAGCCGCGCAATGCCGTAGCCGGCCGGCACGCCGATCAGCAGCGCCAGAAGCGTCGCGGCCCCCGTCACCAGCACCGAATTCCACAGATAGAGGAAGAAGTTGTTCTCCTCGAAGACCTTCAGATAATTCGTCCAGGCAAAACGCTCCGGAATGAAGATCGGCGGATAGGCGCCGTTGTCGATCTCGTATTTCAGCGACAGCGAGATCATCCAGAGGAAGAACAGCACGACCGGCGAGATCATCACCAGAGCGACGAACAACAGTCCGATGCGATCGAGTGTCTTGCGCTTCATCAGCGTGCCTCCCCGTCGGACCAGTTCGCACGCTGCCGGAGCATCAGAAGCACGAAGGAGAGCAAGACGATGAGGACGAAGAAGACCACAGCCATGGCCGAGCCATAGCCGATATCGTAATAGGCGAAAGCGGTGTTGTAGAGATAGATATTGATGGTTTCCGACGCCGTGCCCGGGCCGCCCTGGGTCATGGCATAGATAATGTCGAAGCTTTTCACGGCATCAATACTGCGGATGATCACGGCGATCATCAGGAAGGGCGCGATCATCGGCAGCGTCAGATAGCGGAATTTCTGCCAGATATTGGCGCCGTCGATCTCCGCACTTTCATAGGGCTCGCGCGGAACCGCCGCCAGGCCACCGAGCACGATCAGCATGATCAGCGGCGTCCATTGCCAGGTCTCGACCAGCACCAGCGAGGGGATGACGCTCTTCTGATTATAGATCCACTCCTGCGGGCCGATGCCGATGAAGGAAAGAAGATAATTGAGGACGCCGAGCTGCGGATGGAACATCATGGTCCAGACAAGGGCGATGGCGACCGGTGTCGCCATCATCGGCATCACGAATATGCCGCGCAGAAGGCCGCGCAGCGGAAAT
This sequence comes from Rhizobium sp. F40D2, assembly GCF_051810745.2. Taxonomy (NCBI): domain Bacteria; kingdom Pseudomonadati; phylum Pseudomonadota; class Alphaproteobacteria; order Hyphomicrobiales; family Rhizobiaceae; genus Rhizobium; species Rhizobium sp. F40D2. The sequence continues at coordinate 7,058 of NZ_JBPWQX020000004.1, read as the reverse complement.
TGCGTATCGAAAATCAGCGCGGCGAGCGTCCCTAGAAAAAGCGGCGCCACGACGGAGAGCATCGTATAGAGCACAGTATGCCACAGCGACTCCCAGAAGCGCATGTCCACGGCCAGACGGGCGTAATTGTCCAGCCCGGCGAAGACTTGGGACTGGCCGAGCGTCCAACTGTTAACGCTCATCCAAAGGGTAAAAACCCATGGAAAAACGATGACCGCCGCAATGACGATCAGCGCCGGGATCACGAAGGGCCAATAGTTGGGAGCAACGCGAGCCGCGTTGCTCCTTCCCTTCGAGGCGGCCTTGGCGGCTGCGGCCGTTTCGATGCTTGCCGAGGCCATTATCCCTCGCTTTTCGCCAGGACCGGTTCGAACTGCGCCGTCGCGGCCTTGAGTTCGGCTTCCGGATCGGCGCCGCCAATCATATTGGTGAGACCGACGCCATAAATGTCGCGGAACTCGGTGACCGGAATGATGACCGGCAGCGCGAGCTGCGAGATCTTGCCGGAACCGACGACGGCATCGAGCCAGGCGCCCGGCATCTTGACGCCTTCGCGGACCTTCGCATCCTCAAGGACGGACTGGCGGAAAGGCACACCGGCGCCGGCCTGCAGCAGGCGGGCACCCATGTCATGCGAAATCGCCCATTGGCAGAAGAGGTAGGCGGCTTCCTTTTTCTGGCTGGCCGCGACGACGCCAAGCCCGTCCCCGAAGGTTCCCGCAGCCTGCGCCTTCGGGCCTTTCGGCATGATGCCGTAACCGACCTGGCCGACGACGCGCGACTTTTCCGGATTCTCGATCGGCGGCGCAAAGCCAACCCCATCGAGCCACATGCCGATCTTGCCCTGCAGGAAGGCCGACTGGGCCTCGGCCCAGTTGAAGCCGGAGACGCCGGGAGGAGCGGTCTTGGTCATCAGTTTCTGGTAAAGCTTGGCGGCATCGATCGCTTCCGGCGATGTCGTGCGCAGCTTGCCGTCAGGACCGAGCGGGCTCGAACCGTAACCGAGCAGCAGCGACGTCCAGACCGGCGTATTGGCGTTTTTCAGGCCGCGGGCGACGAAGCCGTAGGTGTTGGTCGACGGATCGGTGAGGGCTTCGGCTGCACTTGCCAGCTCTTCGAACGTCGTTGGGTAGGAAAGCCCCTTCTTCTCGAACAGCGCCTTGTTCCAGTAGATGATCCAGTAATCGACCGAGAAGGGAAGAGAACGCAGAGCGCCGCCGGCGTCCTTGGCAAAGGAGAGGCCGGCTTCGGCGAAGTCACCCTCCGTCAGCGATGGATCGGTCAGCGCGGGATCCTTGAGGAAGCCGCTGATATCGGCCAGCCAGCCACCCTTTTCAAACTGCCGCTTCTGGACGTGATAGCTCAGATGCACGACGTCGAAGCTCGGCTTGCCGGAACTGAGCTCGATCGTCGTCTTCTGGCGCTGCTGCTGCTCGGGTGTCGCTTCGGCATTGACCTTGATGCCGGTGAGTTCCTCGAATTCGGACAGGTACTTCATTAGTATTTCGCTGCGCGGGCTCTTGACCAGATTGACCTCGAGCGTGGTACCAGTGAAGCGCTTCCAATCGACGGCAGCAGATGCCGAGCGCATGCCGAGCATGCTGCTGGCGCCAAGCGCGGCCGTGCCCGCCAGAAAGCCTCTCCGCGTCGGATTCAAGAATGATGGCATATGATTTCTCCTCCTTTTGCCGGCGATCTCCTCATCTCCGGCTGATTATTCCCGATTATATCCTCAGCGCACGGTCCCTTGCACCGTTGATGTGTGCGACAAGGCTGTTGACGGCGTCCTCCGCCGATCGTCGTTCGATCGCCTCGAGCACCTTCAGGTGCTCGCCCATGACAGGCCCGACGTGACCGTCGATGCGAAACCGATCCTGGCTGATCAGGCGCATCTTAATCGAGTTCACGCGGTAGGCGTTCGAAATGATGGTATTGCCAAGCGCATCGATAAAGGCGTCGTGCATGCCCCAGTCGACGGCCTGCGCGCGCAGTTCCAGTTCATGCGAGCCATCGCCGCTTCGAATGGCTTCGGCGATATCCCGATGCTGCTTCAAAAGCCCGGCGATCGTCTCATCCGATGCCGACCGGGTGAAGAGTGCCACGGCCTCCTTCTCCAGGAACACGCGCAACTGGAATGCCTCGCGGATGAGATTGAGATCGATGTGAGCGATCTGCAACCCCCGCTGCGGCACAGTCTTGATTAGGCCTTCAGCTTCAAGCCGGGGGATGAGCTCACGGATGGCGCCGAGCGTCAGTCCCGTCAGCTCCACAAGACGGCGCTGGGACACGAACTGGCCGGGACGCACGTCACGCGCAAGAAGATGGCGCGTGAAGCTCGCATACGCCTTTTCCCGCAGCGTCGGCTGCTCGTCCATTCCGTCCATCGCCTCTTCCCGTAGCATGCCTGACCTATGCTGCTTTCGACTGGAAAAGCTTATCGAAAGCAAGAGCGAGTTGCGCCTGCCCTTCACCGGATAGTGAAGCGAGTGGTGGACGAACCGCAAGCCAGATTTCCTCCGACATCACGTGCGCCACCATCGTCTTCACGGCAGGGACAACAGGATATTTCAGCAGTTCGGCCACGAAACCCTCGATGCGGGGGTCGTCCTTGCCTTCTTCGGCCATCAGCTTGACGTCGCGGGGCACGAAATTCGCCATGCCGGAGATCGCCCCCTGGCCGCCGAGCCGTACGCCCTTGGCAAGGTGGCGTTCGTCACCAATCAGGATGATGAGATCGCCATGCGCCTTGAGCAGGCTTTCGGTATACGGCCAGTCGCCGGAAGAATCCTTGACGCCGGTCACGATCTTGGGGAAGGCGATCCGCAGCCGTCCGATCAGCGACACGGTCAGCGGAACCATGGTGAGCGAAGGAAGGTTGTAGACGATGATATCGCGCGCCTTGTCGCCCAGCATGGCGAAGACGGCCGAAAACCACTGGAAGACACCGTCGTCGCTGACATTCTTGAAATAGGACGGCGGAGCGAGAAGGATATTCCGAGCGCCCTTGGAAAGAGCAAGATCGGCCTGCATCGCCGCGTCCTCGGCGGCGTCGACCAGCACGCCGACGATGATGTTTTTTGGCGCGATCCCTGCGTCGAGAAAGGCCGCGAAGACGCGCTCACGTTCCCGGCTTCCGATCGACGAGCCTTCACCCGTCGTCCCGAAAAGCGTGACGCTGGAGCAACCGCTGTCAAGGCATCGCCTTGCCTGCGCGATCATGACACCGATCGCGATATCGCCATGGCCGTCGAACGGCGTGGCGAGAGCGACTGACAGCCCGAATTTCTGGATCAAACATATCCCTCCCGATTATCGGCATCAGACGTAGCAGAGTGACATGTTAGTTGTAAAGAGATGATTGCATGCGGACGCTTCTGACGTTTGCCGCACCCTGTCTGCCTCAACCGACATGCCTTCCTGTCGGCCCGTTTGCTCGCACAAGCGCCATCAGCATCGGCCCGATCGCAAACTCGCCTCTTTCGGTCCTTCGGGTGAGATCGCGTAGATAGCCGCCGGGCGAATTGATGTGGCCGCCCCGTTCCAGGATGCAGGCGATTACCGTCGCGGCGTTTTCCGGCCCCATACCGGCGCAGGCTTCCTCGTAGGCCGAGGGACTGACGCCGAGCATCGAGCGCACCACCACAGCGGCCGACATCAGATCGCGCCAATTGCCGATCGCGCCTCCCGGCCCATAGTCGAGAATGGCAGGGCAGGCCTGGAGAACGAGGCCGAGCGGGAAGGATTTCAGGCTTGGACCGGACACCGGAGCGGCGGCGTCCGATACCTTGCCGACCATTCCAGCCGCCGGCTTGAGCGACCTCGGTCTTTGCTCAGCCGGCGGTTCGGCAATCCTCTCGTTGTTTGTCGCCGCCTTTTCGCCCTGCTTCGGTTCGAAGCTTGGTTCAAGTTCAGATATGGAGTTGGGATTTGAATTCTGTCTGTGACGCTCAATCTGAGACTCATTGGCGTCTATTTTTTCTCCTTTAATGTGCCTTTCCAGCAAGTTAACAGCTTCGTCCCGCAACAGGCCCATCTCGTCGAACAGTGAGGTCAGGTCCTCGATACTCGCGACACGCGGAATTCTGGCGACGATAGCGCGAAACATCATCGTCATCTGCTCCCAGTCGCCTGGAACCGCTTCGTCGATGGCCGTTGAAATCAGCTTGGAGATGTCGCGGCGGCAGACCGTCAGGCGCTCCCTGGTGGCTCTCAGCAATTCCCGGTCGGCAATCGCCTGGGCGGCCAGACCTTCGATCTCGACCGCGCGTGCAAGCAGCGGCGCGATGCTGAAGCCGAAAGCCTCGCCAATCGCCCCTGCCCTGTCGCGCCGGGCATAACGCTTACCATTCGGGCTGTCCTTGCGCAGGATAAGACCCGCCTCAACCAGCACCGCCAGATGCCGCCTGAGCGTTGCCGGCGTCATGCCGCGGGCGCGAAGCGACAGCTGCGCGTTCGACGGAAAGACGATCAGGCCTTTCTCTTCGGAGATTTCGTCATCGGGATAGAAGGTCAACAGCGCGTCGAGCACCGTCAGCGCCCGATCGGTCACGCCGAGCGCCGGCCGCGCTTCGCAGATTGCCCGAAACAGCTTCCACTTGCTGCGTTTCATCCCCGGCTCGATGGTCCCGGCCAGTTGCTGGCTTGCCAGCATGCCAAGCGACATCGGCCGCCGCCCAAAGGGCGTCGTCACATATCCACTCTCCATTTGCCTTCACCTTCGTTCAGGCAAAAGAAAACCATCCACCAATTTGGTGCCTAAGACGCTTGACTGTGATTCGTGGAAATGCGATTCTCGATGTGCTTAAGATCTGAGAAGGGCTTCCACGACGGCGTCGTTGGGGGCCTTTTTCTTTTGCGCGCTACGCTCCTCTGTCCTTGTTGAACTCCTGGAATAGGCCCTTCAGCCTTTCCTGGACGAATTGATCGAAACCGGGTGCGGTCTTGCCGTCGAAGACGAAGGTTGCACCGGACGCTGTCTTTTTCACCGTCACCGGCACGCCGCTAACCTGGGTTTTGGCAATCGCCGGCTTTGGCGCCGATGCCCGCTTGGTTGCCAGCACAAATGCGCGCTGAAACCGCTCGTCGCTCGGAATTTTTCGAGCGTCGTCCGCGGACAACTCGGCGATGATCCTCTCGATATCGGCACCGTCAAGCCGATCGCCGAGTTCCAGCCACCGCCGGCGGCCGATATCGGGCGCCGCGCCGATGGCGTTGATGAGATCAAGCGGAACCTGTCGTATGACGATCAGCATTCGCGACAGCGCCGCCTTATCGACGCCGAGAGCCGCCATGATCACATCGCGGCCGAAGCCGCGTTCTTCGAGCCTCGATGCAAAGAGCGCACGTTCGATGTAGGAAAGGTTGGTTCGAGCACTGTTTTCCTGTCCCTGGCTGACGACCAGTTGGCCGTCGGTGAGATCGCGGATGACCGCGCGCACCCTGATACCGATTTCTCTGGCGGCGGCCAGGCGACGATGGCCGTAAGCCACCTGATAGCGTCCCCTGATTTCAGGATGCGGACGCACAAGGATCGGAACCTGCTGCCCGTGCTCGCGGATCTGTTCGACGAGCTGTGCGAGCTCGGCTGCGTCGATCGCCAATCGATCGCTGACGAAGGACGCGTCGATCAGGCCGGGATCGAGATCGACGATGGTCTGGCCGGCGGCGAGCTGCCGTTCCAGTTCACTCGCCCGTTCCATTTTTTCGGTAATGTTGCCGAGCGTCTTGGTGATACCGCCGACGGGTGCGGTACTGCGCTCCTGCGGCACGAATCCCGCGATCGGGCGATTGTCGCGCGGCGCGACAGTTTCTACCCTGGCCGGGCTCGGAGCAGAGATTTCGATGAGGTTCTTGCGCGCCATCGACTATTTCCTTCCCCAGGTGGAGCGAATATGCGCCTCGATCTCGCTGTTCACCAAGTTGAGGGACTCCAGGGCCCGATCATAGGTTCCGCGGGTGAATTGCGACCGCTCGACCTCGTAAAGTGTCTGCTTGGTGACGCCGGCATCGGCGACCGCCGTCGACTTCACCATGGCATTGTGCAGCATTCGATTGCCGAAGATTGCCCGCATGAAGCCGGTCATCTGGCTCTGCGGCCCGTCGTTCGGCTCGAAGCGCGTCACCAGATAGCGCATCCAGTCATAGCTGGTGCGCCCGCCGGCCTTTTCCACGACCGACATCAGCTCGCTCGTCATCGTCAAAAACTGAGACATCGACATGACGTCGAGCATTTGCGGATGGACGGTGATCAGGACTGACGTCGCTGCGCAAAGCGCCGACATTGTCAGGAACCCCAGCTGCGGCGGGCAGTCTATGACGACGACGTCGTAGAGGCTTTCGATCTCGGTCAGGACCTCACCGATGCGGGCAAAGAACATCGTCTCCGCCGTCCCCGACGACATCGCCTTAGGCGTCTCGTGCTCGAACTCCATCAGCTCGAGATTTCCGGGAATGAGATGCAGATTGGGCGTGTAGGTGGCGCGCACGATGTCGGCGATGGGGCGCGGCTGCTCATAGCGGATCGCGCCGTAGATCGTTTCGCCCTCTCCAACGTCGAATTCCGGCTGATGACCGAACAAGGCGGACAGGGAAGCCTGCGGGTCGAGGTCGACGGCAAGCACGCGGTAGCCTCGCAACGCCATGAACTGCGCCAGATGGGCCGCGGTCGTGGTCTTGCCCGAGCCGCCTTTGAAATTCATGACGGAGACGATCTGGAGCTTTTCTCCGGGCCTGCGGGCCGGCACATATTTCGGCGTTCCGTTTCGCTCGTCGAGAACCCGGCGAATGCGATCCATATCCGTTGCGCTATAGAGCCGCCGTCCGTTTGCCAGCGGATCGGGCCCATGGCCATCGGCAGCCACCTGCCGGAGATAACCTTCGCCGATGCCGATGAAGGCCGCAGCTTCGGCCGGCGAAAATGTTCTGATGGTCTTTTGAGAAAGCGGCGGGAAGATTTTTGCCTGATGCTGCTGAAGTTGATAGGACAACTCCTTCGCATCTGTTGCCAGAAGCGAGGGGAGATGCTCTTGATCGTCCTGGAGAGCAAGACTCGGCTGCAT